>CP073750.1:0-2400000 GCA_024398135.1 bacterium SCSIO 12643 | reverse complement strand
CCGACAACATCAATTACGTAGGTGAAGAACTATTACAAAACGAATTTAATGGCCCCACCTTATTTATCCGTGGTGGAAATTCATCTTATGTATTAGATACTGATATTCCAGAAATTCAGACTGTTTTTCCTAATTCTGAAATGGCTACAATACCAAATGCCGGTCATTGGCTTCATGCTGAGAATCCCCAGATGTTCTTTGACGAAGTTCACAAGTTCTTAATGGATTAATTTATCCTTTAATAATTCTGGCATCCACCGTAAATATCTCATCTCCTGACGCCATTAGTGGGTTTAGATCCATTTCTTCAATATCAGGAGCAGCTTCTACCAAAGCAGATACACGCGTGATTATCTCTGCAAACTTGTCTAAGTTAATCCCCTGTTTACCTCGATAACCTTTTAATATTGGATTGATTTTTAGTCGATCAATCATCGTATGAGCTTCATCTATTCCGACTGGAGACAGACCTGCTCTAATATCTTTAAATACTTCTATGTAGATTCCTCCTAAACCACACATCACAACGTGTCCAAAACTTCCTTCCTTCCGTGCCCCAATAAAAACTTCTATTCCTTCTAACTGTGGTTGAATTAAAACTCCGGTAACATCATCAATCTGCATCATTCTTTCAAACTCACTTCTTACCATCTCTTCGGTGGTAACATTTAAAGTGACTCCACCCACATCAGTTTTATGAATTGGCCCTACAACTTTCATAACTACCGGGCCATTTATTTTACGTGACACCTCTATAGCTGATTCCACCGTGTCAACTACCGTCTCAACTGTTGTCGGAATTCCTGCTTCTTGTAAAATCTTATGGGTATCATCCGGAGACAATAAACCAGTTCCTGAATTTGAAACAATTTTTCTAATTAATTCTCCATTGATTTCTGGCAAATCAATTTCTAAACTCATTGGTTCAGGAGTTGCACTTACTTCGGACAATGCAGAACCCAATTCTACCTCATCAGGGAAATTTACTCTCCCCTTTGATAGAAAATACCCAATCTCTTTTTGTGCATTTACGACAGATGGTAAAACAGGATAAATCGGTTTTTTACTAAATTTCATTTTAACATTCAGAACCTTGTATACATTCTCCACATCAAACAAACCTGCACTACCAAAAACTACCGCCATTCCATCAATTTCATTGAAATTATGTTCACAGTAGTCAATAATAATTCCCAATTGATCCGCAGTTCCGGTAGCTAAAAAATCGATGGGATTAGACACTGATGACCCTGGATACAAATACGTCAATAATTCATCCGCATCGTCTCCTTCAATTGATGGAACGGATAAACCTCCTTTTTCCAATGCATCTGTCAACATTACAGCCGAACCTCCCGCATGAGTAATCACCGCAATGTTCTTACCCAGAAGTTTTTTATAATTAAAGATTCCTGCTACTGTAATTAATTCAGAACGACTACTACAATAGACAATTCCTGCTTTTCTAAACAATGCTCGTGTAATAAAATCGCTTGTAGCCACTGCACCCGTATGTGAGGATGCTGCACGACTTCCTGCCGCAGAATAACCTGATTTAATTGCAGCGATTTTACAACCTTTCTGAATAAGAGAAGAAGCATGTTTTAAAAACTTTCTTGGATTACTAAAGTTTTCAATATATAACAGCTTAATCGCTGAACTCTCTCCTTCAACATAGGTTTCATCCAAATGCTCCAACACCTCTTCTACCCCTGTTTGCGCGCTATTCCCCACAGAAAACACCTGATTAAATCGCAAACCATTTTGCATTCCGGCTTCCATAATAAAAACTGCTGTAGCTCCTGAGCCACTAATCAAATCCACTCCATCGCTTGATAAAGGTGGTACCGGCAAAGTAAACACCCCCTGATAATAGGTATTGATCACTCCAATACAATTGGGACCAATTAGACTTCCTCCTACTTTATTCACTTGATTGGAAATCGCCTCTTCCAGCTCTTTTCCTACTTCATCCGATTCTCCAAATCCAGCGGATATAATGATAAAACCTCTTGTATTCTTTTGTTCAGATAAATGAACTACAGTATCCAAACAAAACTTAGCAGGTATAGCCAGAATGGCCAAATCAACTTCTGGTAAATCCGCTACACTCTTATAACATTTTATTCCCTGAACTTCATGCTCTTTGGGGTTGACCACATATAAATCTCCTGAAAAAGTTCCAGCCAATAAATTGGTTACAATTTTACCTCCGGGCTTAGATTCACTATTCGACCCTCCAATAACAACTATGCTCTTGGGATTGATAATTGCAGAATGTAGCATACGTTAAATTTTAAGCAAATGTAAGTCGTAAATTTCCGTAGAAACATGACATAATTCATCTACTCAAAGGTCAGGGTTAAGAAATATCACATTGAATTACATTCCCATCATATTGTCCGCCATTGCAAACATCTTCTTCTCTTCAAAGAATGGGGCCATTACCTGAATTCCGAATGGCATTCCTGATGCATCTTTCCCTAAAGGCAACGAAATTGCCGGATTTCCAGCTAGATTTGCATGTACTGTGAAAATATCTTCCAGGTACATCGCCACCGGATTATCCGAATTATGTCCCAACTCAAATGCCACATGTGGGGTTGTTGGGGTCATAATAAAATCGCATCGTTCAAAGATTTCTTTTGTTCGATCTTGAATCAAACGTCTTACTTTTTGTGCTTTTGCAAAATACGCATCATAATATCCAGCGCTCAATACAAAAGTTCCCATCATGATTCTTCGCTTTACCTCAGTTCCAAATCCTTCAGTTCTTGATTTCACGTAAGTCGACTGGATGTCCTTTGCACCTTCGCTTCTATAACCATAATGAATACCATCATATCTTGATAGATTGGATGAAGCCTCCGCATTACTCACGACATAATAGGTTGGTACCATTTGATTTAATAGTGGAAAGTCAACTATTTCAATCGCATGACCCTCAGCCTTTAATTTCTCAATGATTTCATTAAATCTAGTTTTGACAGAATCACTTAGTCCTTCACTTTCAATAGCATCTCTTAAAACTGCTATTTTCTTTTGACCTTCAAATTTAAAATCTGCATATGCATCCACTTCATTTTGCGCTGCCGTAGTATCATATTCATCGGGCCCAGCCATGACTTCTAACAACAATGCCGAATCTTCTACAGATTTAGTAAATGGACCAATTTGATCCAAAGAAGAGCCATACGCCACTAAACCCCAACGAGAAATTCTTCCGTATGTCGGTTTTAATCCAACTGTACCTGTGAATGAGGCTGGTTGACGCACAGAACCTCCTGTATCTGAACCCAAAGATGCATGACACAGATTTGCTGCAACCGCAACAGCTGAACCTCCGGAGGAACCTCCGGAAACTTTTGTAGTATCATAAGGATTTAATACTGGTCCGAATGCCGACTTTTCATTGGAAGAGCCCATAGCAAACTCATCGCAATTTAAACGCCCGATAATAATGGCATCTTCTGCAACTAATCGCTCAACCGCTGTTCCCGAAAACAACGATGTGAAACCAGTCAATATTTTTGATGATACAGATAATTTATGATCCTTATAACATAAGTTATCTTTAATCCCAATTACCATTCCGGCTAATTTACCCGCACTTCCTGCTTTTATCTTTTGATCCACTTTTTCAGCCGCTGCCAAAGCAGTTTCATCAAAAGTTTCTAAAAATGCGTTTAAATGTTTCTGCGTGTCAATTTCTTTTAGAAAACTCTTTACTTGATCCACACAGGTGATTTCGCCATTGTTAAGCGCACCACGATAAGACGAATAATTCGTGTAATTGGTCATCATATAAAAAACAGAATCTTATTTTTTCTCTTCTAATTCTTTTGCTGCATCGTCACTTTTTGATGCATCCTTGAATTCTTTGATTCCTTTTCCCATACCTTTCATCAATTCAGGTAGTTTACGCCCACCAAAGAGTAATAGGATAATAACTCCAATAATAATCCACTCATATCCACCTGGCATTCCCATAAGAAAAATTGAATTTGTCATGTTACTTAATTTCCCGCAAATTTAGTGAATCTTTAGTGGTTAAGTACCTATTCAGATCAGTAAATACGATCTATCTCCAAGTTAAGGGTTAATTTCTATCCATAAGACTCCTCAAAAAGCGTCCTATCTTCCCTTATACAGCCACAACGCAGGATCTAATGTCGTTGCATTTACTCCTTTATGAATCTCAAACTGCAACTCCGTTTTTCCATCAATCGTAATGATTTCTCCTAAAATTTGTTTCACTTTCACTTTATCCCCGGCTGCAACATAAACTTCTTTCAGATTCCCATAAACGGTCAAATAATCACCATGTCTTACAATAATTGCTTTACCTGCTCCAGGAATCACTATAATTCTGGAAACTTCTCCATCAAAGACTGCTCTTGCTGTCGCTCCAGGATTTGTACTAATCCCAACACCATGATTATTTATTTTAATTGATTTTAAAACCGGATGTGCATGCACCCCATATTTATCCGTGATCGTTCCTTTTTCAACCGGCCATGGCAATTGTCCTTTATTCGCTGTGAAGCTATTCGCTAGCGCTTTTGACTCCGGTGTTAAACTCCATTCTCCCGATTTTGAAGTATTCTTTTTCTGCGCTAATCTTACTTCTTCAGCAATAATTCTTTCAATCGCCAATTGCATTTGTTGACGCTCTTTTTGCTTCTCACGGATCTCCTTTTTCAATTCTTCTTCGCGACTTTGCAAACTTGCATATACCTGTTGTTGTTGCTCTTTCTCTCCAGCCAGAATAGATTTTTCCTTATTCTCGGTTAAAAGCAAAGCTTCTTTATCTGCCTTCTCTGCTAAAAGCTCCGCATTTTTCTTCATCAAGATATTCTCTAGTCTTTTAATATCCTCGGTTTGCTTTTTTCTAAACTCAGAATATTGTTGAAGGTATCTCAATCTCTTATATGCCTGATTGAAATCTTCAGAAGCAAATACATACATAATCTTGTCGTAGCTACTTCTATTTCGATAAGCGAACTGAATCATTCTTGCATATTCCGCTTTAAGCTTGTCTATGTCACGCTCCATTGACATAATTAATTCCTCATTCTTATCGATTTCAGAATTCAAGAATTTGACTTCACTATTGATGGTCGCAATTAACTCCAAACGTTTGGAAATTTTATCCTGTAATAAAATCAGCTGATTTAGGGTATTACTTTGCTCCTTCTCGTTTTTCTTTAGTAGGGTATTCTTATAAGCAATATCACTTTTCAAACGGCTTTTCTTACGCTCTAAAACCGCACGTTTATTTTGGGCCTGGATATCTGGAATATTTCCAAATCCAATCCACAAGAATAAAACCAATAAGAAACTACTTAATCTGCGCATACTTTGAGGAAATCTTAAACGGAAATTTTAATGTTTCATTTACATGAAAACGGCTCAATTCTGAATGTATTTCAACATCTCCTTTTGCAATAATATGCATATTGAATGCAGATAAAATATCGAACCCACTGATGTTTTCAAAAGTCAAATATTGAATACTTGCGTTATTTTGAGTATTCACATCCAATAGAGACACTTTCTCCACTTGAAAATTCTCTGGATTTATCCAATTGGTGTACAGCACTTCCACACCATCCTCAATTTCCACTTCTTTACCTCTTTGAATGCGCTCAATCTGTTGTTGTTTCAAAGTACTCAAAACATAATTCTTTCTGGTATTTCTCTTGGTAACAGTTTCCGGTTTATCCAAACCAAAACTTCTGGCCAATAGCAATGATTGCAAGTCTTCAAAACCAAACTTCACCCCTAGTTTTTGATTGATAAAACTATAATCTCCTACATAGTATTTCTTCTCGGTACGACTCACATACTTTAAAGAGTCCGGAGTGGCTATGATTCGAGCTACTTCATAACTATAGGCAGTAATAGACATCCAAATCACGCTATCTCTAACCATTCTAACAGACGTTTTAAAAGATGTATTTTTTTCAGCTGTCTTAACCTCAGTACTTGCTTTAAAGCTTAGCGTTCTTGGTGCGTGCTCCTCTCTTTTCTTTACTTCCTGAATGATGTAACTTACTTTCCTATTGCCCACTCTTCTTGTACCATCACCCGCATTTTGGGAAGACTTACATCCGGAAACCAGTACTACCGCCATTAACATCAGCCCCAAAAACTGTCTCATGTTACTCCGCAATTTTTCTATTCTTAATCTTATTCTCTAACCCATCAGATCCTCCTCCAACTTGCTTCGCAGACTTCCAACTATCTACCGCCTGATCGGTTTTACCTAACTTGAATTGGGCATCACCCAGATGTTCTAGTATTTCACCAGATCTACCTTTATCTGATTTCACCGCTTTAGACAGATTTTTTTCTGCTTCTGCGTAATTACCCATCTTATAGAAAATCCACCCATAAGTATCTAAATATATAGCATTATCAGGGTTTCTATCTACGGTCTGCTTTGACATTTCCAAAGCTTTTTCCAATTGCTCTCCCTGAACACTCAAGAAATAGGCATAATTATTCAACACATAATCATTGTTTGGATTCATTCTCAATGAATGATCATATGACAACCATGATTTCTGATAGTTATTCACCTGATAGTAGGCATCACCTAAATTCGCCAAAATCTGAATTTCCAATTCGGTCATTCCAACTGCCAGTTCTTTAGCCATTTCTAACGATTCTATCGCTTCATTGTATTCTTCCTTTTGAAGTTTTCCAACTCCTCTAAAGTAATGGGGTAAAACCTGATTTGGAAAAAGTTCCAAACATGCTTCACTATGTTTTACAATGGCGTCTACATCATTTAATTCTGAATCAATAAATAACACCTGATTCCAAACCTGGTATTTACTATCGTCAATATCAATTGATTTTAAAAACTTTTCTCTTGCCTCCGCTTTCCGCTTATTGTTATATAAAAAATCACCATATAATGCCCAGGTCTTAGCCTCTTCAGCGTGTACTTCTGACATAATATCCAGAAGTTCAAAAATCTCCGTTTTCACAGATGGATCTCTTTCTGACAAATCCATTAAGGCCAACATAATTCCTACTTTGGAATCAATATTTACTTCTTTAGATTTAAATGCAGCTTCCAGATTCTCATATGCAGTTTCTTTCTGTCCTAACTCACTGTAATACTCGTATAGTGCAAGTTTTACATATGGATCGTTTGGATAATCTCTTTTTAAATTCTCATATAAATCTACGGCTTTCTGCGTTTCTCCCTTCCCTTTGTAATATGAAGCTAGCATTCCTACATATTTCACATCCGTTGGATTCATTTTGATTATTTCCAAAAGCTTTTCTTCAGCTTTGGTATCCATCCCCTGATGCGCATATAGTTTATATAGCTGTTCAGCCAGAGAATTTTCAAATCCTATGATAGATTCTAAATTCTCATATGTTCTAATCGCTCCTGAAGCGTTATTTGAATACAAATAAACAGCTCCCAACTCATAATAATAATTAATTTCATTTGGATACTCTGCAACCAATTGCTCATAAATTTCTGCACTTTCCACATACTTTTTAGACAATTGATAAATATGTGCCAGATTTTCTAAATACCATCTATTCTTAGGATGAGAAACCACAATATCATAAGCCATCGTTTCTGCATTTTGCAAAGCATTAAGCTTCACAAAAAGCTGCGACATTTCATATTTTACCGCATCGCTATTTGGTTGAATAGTCAGACATTTCTTAAAATATTCCAGAGCTACATCATTGTCCCCGGCATATTTTGACGACATCGCGTTAAAGAAGGCTTCATCATACATGATTTTTTGTCTACTGTTCATGGTCGATTCAGCATCTCCCGAAACGTCTAAAGCTTTCTTTCCTAAAGAACAGGATGTAAAACTTAAGGTCATCAAAACCCCAAGCCCCAAAATGTATGTATTTAGCCTATGCACTATAATCCCCAATATTCAAATCTTCTACCTGATCCTCTAATTTTACGAAATGACCAATCATGGAGTTCCCAATGGTCTTATTTCTAATCACTGTATTACTATACACAATGGAGTTATCAATTACCGAACCAGATATTTTGGTGTTGTCACTAATTGAAACTCCAGGTCCTATAACAGAATTCGATATCTCTACTCCTTCTCCAATATAGCACGGTTCAATAATTACAGAATCTGTAACTTTTGCAGATGCATGTACTAAATTCTCGCCTTTTTCATGATCAAAAGCTAAAATTCTAGTATTGGTGTATACCGTAGCATTCTTATTCCCACAATCTAACCACTCATCTACTTTACCAGGAACGAATTTCACACCCTTTTCGGTCATGTTTCTCAACGCATCAGGGAGTTGGTATTCTCCCCCTTTAATGATATTGTTATCCAACAAATATTGAAGTTCTGTTTTTAACGCATTTCCATCTTTGAAATAATAAATTCCAATCATTGCCAAATCAGAAACAAACTCTATTGGTTTTTCTACATAATCCGTAATCACTCCTTCATCATTCAATTTCACTACACCGAATGCCGAAGGGTCATCAATTTGTTGTACCCATAATACTCCGTCCGCATCATGATCAATTTGAAAGTCTGCTTTGAACAAAGTATCTGCAAATGCAACAATGGTTTTCCCTTCTAAAACTTCTTGCGCACACATAATCGCATGTGCGGTACCTAAAGCTTCATCCTGATAATGAATACTGCCTTCTGCTCCGGCTGCTTTAGCTATCTCCAACAATGACTCTTCTGTCTCTTTTCCAAATCTACCAGTAACAAAACCAATTCTTTCAATAGGTTCATCACTGATTTCAGCAAGATTCTCAACCAACCTTTGTACGATAGACTTTCCTGCTATTGGCAATAATGGCTTAGGCGTTGTAAGAGTATGAGGTCTCATTCTCTTCCCCATTCCAGCCATTGGTACGATAATATTCATTTGAGTGTTTTTTTAGAGTTTTATTTCAATAACTGAAACTACTATTTTGATTGAATTCCTTTAAATATCTTGAAACTCCCTAATCCGATTTTTTGTAAAAAATAACTAATGGATGTTCCTAAAACACCAAATCCATAAATGGAGCTTCTTTTAAAGTTAATGGAGGAAGCTTCTTCAAAATATTTTGTTGGACATGTGACCTCCGCCATTTCGTAACCTGCGTATGCTATTTGCGCTAGCATTTGATTATCGAATACAAAATCATCAGAATTAATATTATAATCTACACTTTCCAATACCTCTCTTGAGAATGCGCGATATCCCGTATGATATTCAGATAACTTCTGTCCCATCATAATATTTTGGAATAATGTTAACATCCTATTGGCAATATACTTATAAATCGGCATCCCACCTTTCAAAGCTCCTTTCCCAAGAATTCGCGAACCTAAAACCACCTGATACACATCATTTGCAATAATGTAACTCATTGGTTCAATAAGTTGTGGTGTATATTGATAATCCGGATGTAACATAATTACAATATCCGCATTAATTTCTTTCGCTTTATTGTAGCAGCTTTTTTGGTTTCCACCATACCCTTTATTTACTTCATGTGTGATCACATGTTCTACGCCTAGTTTCTTAGCCAATGAGGAAGTGTTATCACTACTCTTATCATCTACTAAAATAACTTCGTCTACAATATCACGTGGAATTTCATTGTAAGTTTTCTCCAGGGTCAACTCAGCATTGTATGCCGGCATCACTACTACGACTTTTTTATCTTTGATCATCTGTTAAAAATGTGACGCAAAAGTAATTGAAGCAACTCGAATTAACCAATTCAATTTTTATCATAAAAATCAATAGTTTGTCGCTTGTTAATTTTGTTTCATTCACCTATTTTGGCGTCAAATTCAAATCTTATGAGATATATATTATCGCTATTCATATGTTGTGCCATCCTAACCACCCTAAATGCTCAAGACAATAACTATACAGGCTTAAAATCTAAAGGTGAAATACCAGATGATTTCACCAAACTAACGCTTAAAAAAATTGAAGAAGCACAAGCCGCTGCAAACACAGGTAGAAAAGATAAAACGAAATCCAAGTTTTACGAGATTTCAAATTTTGGTGTTGATGAATTGTTACAGAGTGGTAGCGTTTGTTTTAATGACACTATTAGCAGTTATGTCGAAAATGTGTTGGAAGAAATTCGTTCAAAAAACAAATCTGTGCCATTAGACATTAGAATTTATACTATCAAATCTCCTGTAGTTAATGCTTTCACCACAGACCAGGGGATTATTTTCATCAATACCGGATTATTAGCACAATTGGAGAATGAAGCGCAATTGGCTTTCGTCTTGTGTCATGAATTAATCCACTACACGGAAGGTCACGTAATGGAAGGTTTCATTGAAGACACTAAAATTGAAAATGCAAAAGATGATTATCGAAGAATCAAAAATGTAGATAAAGAGTTAGCTTCAACACGGTTTTCCAGAAAAATGGAAACCGAAGCAGATAAAAAAGGGTTAGAACTATTTTTAAATACAGATTACAATCCAGCTGAAGTAGATGGCGTTTTTGATGTTTTATTATACTCGTACCTTCCTTTCGATGAAATTCCATTCGATAGTAGTATTCTGGAAGTGGGGAATTACCAAATCCCAGACAAGTACTTTTTGGAAGAGTTAAACGAAATTGAGGTAGAAGAGGATATTGACGATTCTCGTCAGACCCATCCCAATATTGCGAAAAGAAGAAAAAAAGCTGACAACATATTAATCTCCGAAAAACAAACCGGAAAAGATTTTATCGTTTCAGAAGAAGATTTTTATGCTGTTCGAGCCGCTGCCCGATATGAAGTTTTAAGGCTTCAATTGATCAATGGCAACTATAGTGAAGCATTATACAGTGCTTATATTCTAAAAAAAGAATATCCTGACAATCCATTACCCGAACTTGCTATTGGAGAAATCCTATATGGAACGGCTCTTTTTGCGAATACAAAAAATAGAAAAAAGGTAACAGGTTATTACAAAAAGAAACAAGGGAACGTACAACAGGTGTATTATGTACTCAATAAAATAAAAGCAAAGGATATGACCCTTTTGGCTTTGAGATATAACTACTATCTACAAGAAAAGTATCCTGATAATAAAATCATTAAAAACCGACTGGAAACGTTAAGCAGAGATTTGGTTTATTACTATGAAGTGGATGACGGAGATCTCAATTTTGTAAAAATTGAAAATAAAAAAGATACCACTTCAACAGCTAAAAAAACCACTGTCAAAAAAGTTTCGAGTAAATACGACCGTATTAAATCTAAAAAATCTAATGAATCATCATCTGAAAGCACATACAATAAAAAGTGGGCTTACGATTTGTTCATAGATTGTAATTGTGAATCAGAAATAGAAGAACTTTTTGAAAAAGGCAAAAAACTATCAGATGAAAGAAAATATCAGTTAGCAGAAACTGATGATGATGAGCTCAACCAAAAATCATTGGATGAACAAAAAGCTTATGCCAAAGAGAAAAGAAAATATGGAAGGTCTTTAGGAATTGATAAAATCATTTTAGTAGATCCGTATTATGCCATTCTTAATCTAAATAAGAGGGATGCACTAAAAAGAATTAAATCTGAAAAAGAAGAAGTGGAACAGCTTACCAGCTACGAAGACATTGCTAAAATGGCCAATTTGGATTTGGAGATTTTGACCAACTACAAATTCAATTCTAATGATGTTCAACGTTACAATGATTTTTCTCTCATAAATGAATGGGCTAACGAAAGGTTTATGATGAAAAATCGCACAGACCTCACCTCATCGGCAGAGGAAGTTCAAGACCTTATTGATCGTTATGGAACCAAATACTTCGCATGGACCGGAGTCGTAAATGCCACGTACCCTAGAAGCGGCAAACTATATGTTGCTTTACTTAGCTTCTACTCCATTGTGGGAATACCATATGGGATCTATTATTTGGCAACACCAAAAACCGAAACTTATATCTATTTCTCTTTATTCAATATTGAGTCTGGAGAATTGGTAATGTATGAAAGTCGAAGCATCAATATGAGTGATTCAGATGGATTATTGGACACACATTACTACGACATTTTTAATCAAATCAAAAAATAGGACGCCATGAGTTTTTTACGACACACTTTAAATAGAGAATGGAACAAGTGGTTATTCGTTGCTTTTACGATTGGCTTATTTTCAATTACATTACATGTCAATGCACAAGCACCAGGATTCCTGGGAAAGAGGTTTATGATTGGACTAGAAGCTTCCACATTTGCCAACCCGGGGCTTTTTCAGGAAAAAGAACCGTACTATACGATATCATCCAGTGGAAACATACAAACCGACTATGATAAATACAGCACTTTCAATTTTAGAATTAAGCCTTCATTAAATATTGAATATGTACTCAATAGAAAGACCTCAATTCAAGCTTTCGTTAAGTACTATAGTAAAGCGGTAGATGCTGAAATTTACAGAGATACCATTCATGAGTATGGTGAAGCAGTATTTGTAGATTTTTATCCTACGGAAAGAATCAAAATGAACGCTATTTCATTTGGTGGGAAATTCAAGTTTTTTGGAAGAGACCATATCAATCCTGTAGGTAGTTACTGGTCCGTTGGTATGGAATACGTACTACAAACACTCGCTTATTCTGATCAAAATTTTCAGGCATACGCATCTTCTAAAGGTGGAGTTTTTAGTCGAAATCCTTATGCTTCGAAATCGTCAAACTTGATTTTTACTACAGGATTTGGAAAGCAATACGCTGTTTCTCACAAACTATTAATGAATTTAGGACTCGAACTGGGTGTCCCATTAACCAATTACTGGTCAATTGATAAAAATAGTCAGGATCCAAAGGCATATCCAGATCGAACTACAGCAAACGATATATTGGGAGCTTACATCTTGAACATCAATATAGGATTATCATTAATTCCTTAACTGTTCTCCAAACTCGGCAATTATTTTATCATATAAAACCGTTGCTAGTTTTATATAGGATTCTTGCGTCCAACCTGCCACATGTGGTGAAAGTACCGTTTGATTGGATTGTGCTAAATAAGTAAAGTCTTCTGGCAACTGATCTGCCACAAAATTCTGGAAAGCTTTGGTTTCATATTCCAAAACATCTAAGCATGCTCCCTGGACTTTACCAGATTTAAGACCTTGCACCAACGCTGCAGTCTCAACAACCTTTCCACGAGATGTATTAATGAGATAGAAATGCTTTACACAGCTATTCACGAATTCTTCATTAAACATAAATCTAGTTTCATCTGTTTCAGGAACATGAAAACTTATAACATCACATGATTCCTGGATTGTTTTGAGTTCAACACTTTCTGCCCATTGATTTGGAAACTCAGGCACATATTTATCGTATGCTAAAACCTGAACATCAAAACCTCTGAGTTTTTTGGCAAACATTTGTGCGGTATTTCCATAACCAATCAAACCGATCGTTTTACCATCTAACTCTAAGCCTCTGTTTTTTTCCCTATTCCACTGAGCTGCTCTAACTTCAAAATCTCCTTGTCGCAACTTATTAAATAACATCAGAAGCATTGCCAATGCATGTTCTCCAACCGCATTTCGATTTCCTTCCGGAGAATTAAAAACTTTAACTTGATGCTTTTCTGCTCCAATCAAATCTATGTTTTCTAACCCCGAACCCGATCTGGCAATAAATTTCAATTCTTTGGCGGCATTCAAAAACTCCAAATCGATCGTAAACTTACTCCGAATCACTACGCCTTGATAATCGTGGAGTTTTGATAAAATTTCTTGTCTATCCCAATGAGTTCCATCCACACATGAATAACCTGACCGTGTCAATCTCTTCTCCAACTCGGGATGGACTGAATCAATAAATAATACGCGCATTATAGAATCAAAGTATAGATGTATTGACCTACCAGAAAATAGATAAACAATCCAGTAATATCATTCATTGTAGTAATAAAAGGACCGGTCGCCAAAGCAGGATCTACATTAAGTTTTTCAAGTGACAGTGGAATCAAAGTCCCTGTAATAGATGCAAATAGAATGACCAAAAACAACGCCAGACTAATGGTAACTCCTAAATTAAAATCACTGAAAATGATTAAACTAAAAACGAGTGCCAACACCGAAATAATGAGACCATTAAGAAGTCCTTGCTGAAGTTCTTTCCAGAGTTTACCTAAAAGATCATCCGTTTTTAAGGTATTATTGGCCAAACCCTGTACAATAATTGCTGAAGATTGTACACCTACATTACCTCCGGTTGCTGTGATCATGGGTATAAAAAATGCCAAAGCAGGAATGGTTGCAATGGCTTTTTCATAGCCACCGATAACAATCGCACTCATCATACTGCCTCCAACTCCAATAATCAACCAGGGTAATCGCGCACGCATTAATTGCCAAATCGAATCGGAATACTCAATATCCTCCACAATACCAGACGCCATCTGATAATCCTTATCCGCTTCTTCACGAATTACATCTACCACATCATCAATCGTAATTCTACCTACTAAACGATTTAAAGCATCTACCACGGGCAACGCCACCAAATCATATTTATCCATGATTTGCGCTACCTCTTCTTGCGATGTTTCTGTACGAACTCCCTGAATATCCTCAATTAGGATATCTTCCATTTTGGAATGCACATTTGCGGTCAACAATTTTTTTAATGGAAGTCTCCCCTTTAAAACGTCTTTATCATCTACAACGTAAATGGTATAAATCTGCTCAATCTCCCCAGCCTGTTTTCTCATTTCACGAACACTTCGTGTAATATCCCAGGATTCCTGAACAACAACCATCTCTTTCCCCATCAACGCTCCGGCCGTTCCCTCATCATAATTTAAGAGATCAATAATATCACTCGCCTGATCCACATCCTCGATCTCCGAGATAACCTCTTCCTTGATATCATCATCCAGCTCCCCCAGTAAATCTGCAGCATCATCCGATTCCAGATTTTCTACAATCTTCTCTGCAATTTCCTTAGGACTCAAACGCTCCACCAACTTTCTACGTTGGTCTTCGTCCATTTCCATCAGGACATTGGAACTATCTTCACCATCTAATTGGCTCAGAATGATTTCAGCCTCTTCGATAGATAAATCATCTAAAATCTCGGCAATATCCGCCACATGGAGTTCTTCTAAAAACTCCTTTAGTTTTTCCTGATTTCCTTGAGCTAAAACAGCTTGAAGGCGTTCTCCCAAATCACTATTTACTTCGAAGCGTTCCATGATTTTTAAATCGGAACCAAAAGTAATTGTTTTAAACTAGTAAATTTAAATCTAAGGTTAAGTATCCTGTAACTCTATGCTACTATTCTATTGCCTGCCACAACTTATCTTTCAATGGGTCTAACCCCATATGCGCTACCGAAGAAATAAATTGATACGGGATATCTACTTTAATCTCCTCCTCAATAGCCTGTTGCAATTCTTCATCCAACATATCAGCCTTTGTGATTGCTAATACACGCTTTTTATCTAACAGCTCCGGATTATACTTCCGCAATTCGTTTACCAGAATCTCGTATTCTTTATTAATATCATCAGCATCTGCCGGAACCATAAAAAGCAAAACAGAATTCCTTTCAATATGTCTCAAGAATCGAATTCCTAATCCTTTTCCTTCCGCAGCCCCTTCAATGATCCCTGGAATATCTGCCATCACAAAAGAGCGATCGCCTCGATATTTCACCACACCCAAATTAGGTTCTAGTGTGGTGAAAGCGTAATTCGCAATCTCAGGCTTTGCCGCAGATATCACCGAAAGTAAAGTAGATTTCCCCGCATTTGGAAATCCTACAAGTCCTACATCTGCCAAAAGTTTTAGCTCCAGCACCCGCCACCCATCTTCCCCATCCTCTCCTGGCTGCGCAAATCGCGGGGTTTGAAATGTTGCGGATTTGAAATTATTATTACCGAGTCCTCCACGGCCACCCTTAAACATAATGTATTCTTCTCCATCCTGAGTAATCTCAGTAAGAATTTCCATAGTTTCAGGATCACGAACCACCGTTCCCAGAGGCACTCTTAAATAAATATCTTCTCCATCTTTCCCTGTACTGGTTTGTTGTCCGCCATGCCCACCAGCTTCTGCTCTATTATGAATTTTAAATCTTAAGTGTATCAGGGTCCAAATCTGTTTATCTCCAATAAGGATAATATGACCTCCTCGACCACCATCTCCACCATCAGGGCCACCTTTAGCAGTCAATTTATCTCTTCTCAAATGAGAAGAGCCTCCACCACCTTTACCAGAAGATCCATAAATCTTCACATAATCCACAAAATTTGTCGACTGTTTTTTACGATTTCTGGAATAGCTCATTTGGCATCAAAAAAATTACACTTAATTACCGCTGCATTATCCTACAGCAACAACCAATCTATCAAAGATTTCCTCTAATCCGCCAACTCCGTCAATAGATCTTAATTTACTTTGATCTGCATAGAAGTTTTTTAAAGGCGCTGTTTTATCGTTGTACTCTTTAATTCTGTTCCAAACGATCTCCTCGTTTTGATCGTCTGCTCTACCACTGGTTTTTCCTCTATTCAATAGACGTTTTACCAACTCTTCATCCGGAACTTCCAATGCTAAAACATGATCAATTTTCATATCATTTTCAGACAAATAAGCATCTAAAGCCTCTGCTTGCGCTACAGTTCTAGGAAATCCATCAAAAATAAATCCAGCAGCACCAGGTTGTTTTTCTACTTCTGATTTCAGCATTTTTATGGTCACCTCATCCGGAACTAAATCTCCTTTATCCATATAGCTTTTAGCCAACATTCCCAGCTCAGTCTTTTGGCCAATATTGTAGCGAAACACATCGCCTGTAGATAAATGATACAAGTTATATTTTTCAACCAAGCTTACCGCTTGTGTTCCTTTTCCAGCTCCAGGAGGGCCGAATAATACTAAATTAATCATAACGATACTTTAATCGGTTACTGTATATATCTGTCTGAGATTTCTTCCCAAACCATCATAATCTAATCCATAGCCTACCACAAAATCATCTGGTATTTCAAATCCAACATAATCAATTGGAATTTCACCATCATATTTATCCGGCTTAAGGAGTAGAGAACAAATTCTAATCTCATTAGGAGTTACTAGATGTAATTGTTTGACCAATTCTCTAATAGTATTTCCTGTATCCACAATATCCTCCAAAATGATCACGGTACGACCGCTTACTTCAAGCGTTGGTCCGATCAACATTTCCACCTTATTGGTAGACTCCATTCCAGCGTATGATTTCATCTTGATAAATTGAATTTCGCAATCAATTGCGATTTCTTTCATCAAGTCAGCAGCAAACATGAAGCTACCGTTTAATACCGCTAAAAAAAGAGGATTTTTATACTTGCAATTTTCGCTGATCTCCGCAGCGATTTCTTTTACTCTTTGTAAAATATCAGCTTCAGAAATGGAAGCTGTAAAACTCTTATCGTGGATCTTAATTGTACCCATTTTCAAAATTCGGAGAGCAAAAGTACAACTTTACCTAATCTTGAGGGTAATAAATTCATGAATACGTATCTTTGCGGCTTTTAGATTTCCAAATTCACATGCAAAATTCATTTACTTCAAGTAAGTTTAAACTAGGTATCCTCGGAGGAGGGCAACTTGGCAGAATGTTCATTCAAGAATCTGTTAATTACAATCTGGATGTCCATATTTTAGATCCTGATCCAAATGCACCGTGCAAAAACATTGCAACAACTTTCCAAAATGGTGATTTAAAGGATTTTGATGCAGTTTACAATTTTGGTAAAGACAAGGATTTGATTACCATAGAAATTGAACATGTGAATACCGATGCGCTTCAAAAGTTGGAGGATGAAGGAATTAAAGTTTTTCCGCAGCCATCGATTCTGAAGATGATCCAGGATAAAGGACTTCAAAAAGAATTTTATGCCAAGCACCAAATACCTACATCTGATTATTATTTGGTAGAAGACAAAGCTGGAATTCAACAATATGTCGATGAATTTCCATTCATGCAAAAAATGAGAAAGGGTGGTTATGATGGCAAAGGGGTTACTCCGCTAAAAGATCCTGCACAGTTGGACAATGCTTTTGATGCACCTTCTGTTTTAGAAAAGTTTGTAGACTTTGATAAAGAAATCAGTGTAATTGTAGCCAGAAACGAGAATGGAGAAGTAAAATCTTATCCAGTCGTTGAATTAGAATTCGATCCTGTGGCCAATTTGGTTGATTTCTTATTTGCTCCGGCTAATGTAGCTAAAGAAATAGAAGCCAAAGCCCGTGAAATCGCAGAAAATCTTGTTGAGAAAACGCAAATTGTTGGCCTGCTTGCTGTAGAAATGTTTGTAACAAAAGATGGACAGGTACTTGTAAATGAAATTGCACCACGTACGCACAACAGTGGACATCAAAGTATTGAAGGAAATGTAACTTCTCAATTTGAACAGCACATGAGAAGTGTTTTAAATCTTCCACTTGGGGACACGAGAATGGTAGAACCATCTGTTATGGTCAATTTATTGGGGGAGCAAGGTTATGATGGTGAAGCAAAATACGAAGGATTAAAAGAAGTTCTTGAAATGCCGGGAGTACATATTCACCTGTATGGAAAAAAGTTTACCAGACCATATAGAAAAATGGGACATGTAACCATTGGGGCGGAAACGTTAGAAACGGCAAAAGAAATCGCATTAAAAGTTAAAAATACGCTGAAGGTAATTGCGTAACTATTTATAAAAAATTAAAAACATTCATTTATGAAACCACAGGTTGGAATCATCATGGGCAGCAAATCTGATTTGCCAATTATGCAGGAAGCTGCAGATATCTTAAACGAACTTGAAGTTCCTTTCGAAATCAATATCGTTTCTGCACATAGAACCCCAGAGCTTATGTTTGAATATGCAAAGACAGCTGTAGACAGAGGCCTTAAAGTGATTATTGCTGGAGCTGGAGGTGCGGCACATCTTCCGGGAATGACCGCTTCATTAACTCCACTTCCAGTTATTGGAGTTCCTGTGAAATCCAGAAATTCTATTGATGGATGGGATTCTGTTTTATCAATTTTACAAATGCCTGGCGGGATTCCTGTAGCTACTGTAGCTTTAGATGGCGCCAAAAACGCTGGTATTCTAGCTGCAAAAATGATTGGCAGTCATGATCCTAAACTTTTAAAAAGATTGCAAGATTATATGGAAAGTCTAAAGCACAAAGTTCTGGAGTCTGCTAAAGATTTATAATATATCTTTCTACCCTTTTAAAACCCCTTTATGAAAACAAAAGAAGAAATCGTAGCCAATTGGTTACCTAGATATACTGGTACTCCCCTCGAAGATTTTGGGGAGTACATTTTACTGACCAACTTCATCGGATATGTAAACATCTTTGCCGATAAATACAATGTAGAAATTATTGGCAAAGACAAAGCCATGCAAACCGCAACCCATGATAATATTACCATAATCAATTTTGGTATGGGTAGCGCAATGGCTGCAACGGTCATGGATTTATTATCTGCAATTATGCCCAAGGCCGTTCTGTTTTTGGGAAAATGTGGTGGCTTAAAGAAGAAAACAGCACTGGGTGATTTCATCATTCCTATGGCTGCGATTCGTGGAGAAGGCACCAGTAATGAATATCTTCCTCAAGAAGTACCTGCACTTCCATCTTTCAGGCTCCAAAGAACCGTTTCTTCTGCAATGAAAGAATTCAAAACAGATTATTGGACCGGAGTTATTTTTACTACTAATCGTAGAGTTTGGGAACACGATGAAGTATTTAAAAAACGACTTACTGAAGCACGTGCCATCGGAATAGACATGGAAACAGCGACTTTATTCACTGCTGGTTTTGCGAATGAAATTCCTAGAGGAGCCTTATTGTTAGTCAGTGACAACCCTATGATTCCAAGCGGGGTTAAAACAGATGCCAGCGACAAATCCGTTACTTCTAAGTTTGTGGATTTACATATCAATATTGGAATTCGTGCCCTAGAAGAGTTACGAGATTCTGGTGATAGTGTGAAACATATGAGATTTGATCATAGACCTTAATCAGGTATACTTATTTATAGATTAAATACACTTGAAATAATCAAATGTCTCTAAGCATTCATTGCATTGATATAGGGATTTACATGCGGTTGAACCGAATGGACTGATCATTCTGGTGTTTTCAGAGTTACATTGTACACATTTAACCGTTGGTGTTTCGCCAAGTAAATATCTTTTATCACTGGTTTTACCATCTGGTGGTGCAATTCCGTAAACTCTTAATTTTTCTCTGGACTCTTCAGATAACCAATCTGTAGTCCAGGCGGGTTGGTACTGATATTTTATTTGGGCATTCTCTATCCCCAATTCCTTCATAGAAGTTAAAATATCAGCTTCAAAAATATTTGTGGCCGGACAGCCTGTATAAGTTGGGGTAATCGTGATCAAAACCTGATCATTCTCAAGGCTCACATCACGAACTACCCCTAACTCAACAATTGAAATGACAGGAATTTCCGGATCAGGAATCTTATTCAAGACTTCCCAAACGGTATCTAATGATATTTTTTCTACTGTCATCTTTTTTCTTTTTACCATTTAGCATCAGGATAGGCACGTGCTAAGGATTGCATTTCCGCCAACATATGACCTAATGCTTCTGTATGCATTCCTTCTTTACTTCCTGATATCATGTAATTGTTTTCCGGTAACTTTAATGTAGCTTCTTCGATTGTTTTTTGAACCAGATTTAACCACGTGGCCTGTAACTCAGACGCATCTACTCCAACACCTGCATCGGCTAAAGTTTGATCAACCACATCCATTTCAAACATGTTTCCGGTAAATCTCCAAACTTCATCAATGGCATCTTGCATTTTTTGATGACTTTCTTCGGTTCCATCACCTAAACGTAAAACCCAATCGGCAGAATGTTTATAATGATACTTCACCTCTTTTAAAACTTTAGCTGCAATCCCGGCAATCGTTTCATCAGAACTATTTTGAAGTTCTGAATAATATAAAACGGAAAATACATCAAACATAAAATTACGTGCAATGGTATCTGCAAAATTTCCATTTGGTAACTCAGCTATTAACATATTGAAATATGCTCGCTCATCACGGAAATAAGCTAAATCGTCTTCTGTACGTCCTTTACCTTCAACCTCACCTGCGTAAGTCAACCAGGCACGTGCTGCTCCAATATGATCTAAAGCAATATTGGTCATCGCAATATCTTCTTCCAAAATATGCCCATTGGTACACCATTCACCCATTCTATGCGCCAGCACATTATGTGTATCTCCCATTCTTAGGCAATATTGGAATAACATCTCTTTATCCGTCATAGCTTAAATATTTTTAGCACCTTCAGGCATTACATAAAAAGTAGGGTGACGATACACCTTATCTTCTGATGGATCAAAAAATGAAGCTTCATCTACAGGATCAGAAGCAACGATACAATTTGATGGCACAACCCATATTCCTCTTCCTTCACCTCTTCTTGTGTATAAATCACGTGCATTTTGCAATGCCATGTTTTTATCTGAAGCATGAATACTTCCTACATGTTTGTATGGCAAGTTATTTTTAGATTGAATAAAAACTTCCCAAAGTTGACCTTGATTATTATCTACTGACATATCTCCTGTATTTAAACTAAAACTTCTTTATGCTTTTCTGAATAGGCTTTGGCTGCAGCTCTCACCCAGGCACCTTCATCGTGCGCTTTTTTATGTTGTGCCACACGTTGACGATTTGCCAAACCATTACCATTAATTACCTGATAAAACTCTTCCCAGTCTATTTCTCCAGAATCATAACTTCCTTTTTCTTCATTCCATTTTAATTCCGAATCCGGCACAGTCAAACCAATTACTTCAGCTTGCTGAACTGTTTTATCAATGAATCTTTGACGTAATACGTCATTACTTTCTCTTTTAATTTTCCATTTCATCGCATTTCCGCTATTTGGAGAATCCGAATCATGTGGACCAAACATCATCAATGACGGCCACCAGAATCTATTTAACGCATCTTGCGCCATTTGCTTTTGTTCTGGTGTTCCCTTAGCCATATTAGCGATAATCTCATATCCCTGACGTTGGTGAAAACTTTCCTCTTTACAAATTTTGATCATCCCTCTGGAATAAGGTCCATAAGATGTTCTTTGCAGTGAAACCTGATTTACGATTGCCGCACCATCAACTAACCACCCTACAGCGCCCATATCGGCCCAGTTCAAAGTTGGATAATTAAATATACTCGCATACTTTGCTTTACCTGAATGCAATTGTTCTATAAGTTCATCTCTACTTATACCCAATGTTTCACACGCACTATATAAATACAACCCATGACCGGCTTCATCCTGAATCTTAGCCATCAACACCATTTTCGCTCTCAAAGAAGGAGCGCGGGTGATCCAGTTCCCTTCCGGTTGCATTCCAATCACCTCACTATGTGCATGCTGAGATATCTGACGGATCAAATGCTTACGATACCCTTCCGGCATCCATTCTCTCGGCTCAATTTTCATTTCTGCATCGATCCGATCCTGAAAATTCTGTTCTAATTTTTCTTCAGTCATTGCTAATAAATTTATTATGTCACAATTTTATAAAATATTATACGCAAACTTTATGACAAAAACCCATAAAATATTTCACAAAAATACATACGCGCGAGGAGATAATTTTAATCCTTGATATTTATGGTAAGATTCTCAATTATTGATACATATAAAAAGAAACGGTTGAAGAGAAATCCTCTTTGCGCATAAATGATACTTTTGCGGGAAATTTTATGGAAATATGCACTTTAATTCATTACTAGTAAAAGACGTTAGAAAGGAAACTGCAGATACCGTATCTGTAGCATTTGAAATTCCAAATAATTTAAAGGATGATTACCAGTTTATTCCTGGACAATACATCACTTTGAAGACTACGATTAATAATGAAGATGTAAGACGTGCCTACTCTATTTGTTCTGCTCCGCATGAGAATGAACTTCGTGTAGCGATCAAGCAGGTTCCTTCCGGGATTTTCTCTACGTATGCGAATAACGAATTGAATATTGGTGATCATTTGGATGTGATGCAACCTACTGGTCATTTCCACAGTGAATATAAAGCTGACAACCAAAAAAGATATTTGGCATTTGGCGCAGGTAGTGGTATCACTCCATTACTAAGCATTATCAAACATGTACTTCAAACTGAAAAAAACAGTTCGTTTACTTTGATTTACGGGAATAAGGATGTGGACTCTATCATCTTTGGAAAAGAGCTAGACAAAATCAAAAACAAATATCCATCACGTTTCAATTTACAATTGGTTTTTAGTCAGGAAAACAGAGGAATTGATGCTTTTTACGGACGTATTGATTCTGAAAAATTAAATATCTGGCACAATCTGTTATTTAATGTTCAACAGGTGGATGAATTTTTCATGTGTGGTCCTGAAAAAATGACCGAAGACATTAGGAGCTTCCTGGATTCAAATAATGTAGATGAGCACAAAGTACATTTTGAGCTATTCCATGCATCAGGAAACAAGCAAGAAGTACAAGCTGAAGAGATTCCTGAATCTGAAAAAGTGAACGCTCAGGTGAAAATTATCGTAGATGATGAAGAATACGATTTTGAGTTAAAAACTGAAGGAATGGATATTCTTCAAGCCGGAGTAGAAGCCGGAATCGATTTACCATTTTCATGTAAAGGCGGGGTTTGTTGTACATGTAAAGCTAAATTGCTTGAGGGGACTGCGAATATGACCATGAACTATTCTTTACTTGATGAAGAAGTGGAAGCCGGATATGTTTTAACGTGTCAGGCACATCCAACATCCGAAAAAGTTGTTGTAAGCTTCGATGATTAATTTTTTTTAGGATAATACTGATAATAATATACTTTCGTAGCATATAAAATTTTATACCAATGAAAAACGCTCGTCTTTTAGTGCTCTTAACCATCTTCTTAGGTCTTGGACAATTCACTTTTGCCCAAAATGAGGGTGGTGATTTAAAAGCAGAATATAAATCGTTTATTGAAACAACTTTTCAAAATACGTTTAACACCATGTCTGAGTCAGGAACTCCGGATCATTTTATCCAGAATTTCAGCCAGGCTTTTAAAGGGTCTATCATCCACGTAGGAATTGATGGCCGTGGTGACGTAAACAATTTTGATTACAAACAATTGCGTGATGCTACGTTAAAATTAATCGGGCAAGGTTCTATTTCAAGAACATGGACTATTGCAAACATCAATTACTTAAATGTTCGTAGTAAAACCGGTATTTCAAGTTTTGAAGTAAAAGTAGCTACTACTAAAGATGGCGAAACTTTATCTGAAGAAACCAGTTTAATGGAATTGGTAAGTATCAAAACTGCTAAAGGATGGAAAGTAACCTATTTATCTATTACTCAAATCGAAGAGGAAGTTTTTAAAGGCAGATGTTACTGCGATATTTATTCAAAAGATGAGAATGAATTCTTAGCTCAATTATACGAGCCAAAAGGTACTGAATACAACCTTACAACTAACAATATCTACATTGGTAAGTATAATGGTAAAAGGTTCATTAGAGTAAATGATCAATACATTTTTTACTGGGATTTAACGAATTCTCAAATCACTTATGAAGACAAAGTGGTAGGTACAGCAAAAACGCACAGCACAGCAATTCAATTGGCTTTAAAAACATTGAACATTGATAATTGTACTAGCGTAGCGTTGAGAAAGAAAGGAAAGTAATTCCAAAAGACATTTAAATGAAAAAGCCGATGAGAAATCATTGGCTTTTTTTATGCATAAAAAAACTCCGGGAATCCCGGAGTTCTCTCTCAATCTCGAATCTTAATTAAATCTAATCCAACTAATTTATATCTTGATTCGGGTATTTCGAATAAATTTTATTTAGCCGGTAGTATGACACCGTCTACAACAACAACCATTCCATTACTTGCTGGTGCATACCCAAGTACTTTAGCACCTCCTACAAACACCTCATCGTTCTCAACAGTAACTTCGATATAGTCTCCGGAAGCCATATATAACTTACGTCCTTTTCTTGCTTCTTTTCTCAACCCTTTATCATCAAATTTACCTGGTGCAGCATGCGCTGTTAAAATACCCGCCAATTTGGCTTTGTTTTCAGGTTTAACCAACTCTTCTACTGTTCCCGCTGGTAATTTATCAAATGCAGCGTTTGTTGGTGCAAACACGGTTAATGGTCCTGCATTTACCAATACATCTTCGATTTGTGCAGCTTGAACCGCAGCAACCAATGTTGAATGATCTGGTGACCCTATTGCAATGTTTAGAATATTTGCCTGACTCACATCATCAACCACTCCAGATTGTCCATGTGTTTTCACTTCAGTTTTGGCTTCTTGAGCCGGTGCAGCTTCAGGAGCCGCTGCCTGTTCCCCGCCCCCACACGAGGTAAAAGCTATTGATGTTGCTGCAATTGCAACAATTAAAAAAGACTTTTTCATGATAACAGTTTTTAATGATTTTTTTTCTGCTTACCAAAATTAGGCACTGCCTATTCATTGCATCATGACAAATGATAGCCTAAACGGTGATTTTAGTCACCTATTAAACACCAAAAGGTCTTTTATTCTAAATCTAGGGTTAACTACAATGTATTTAAATACTTAACTAGCTAATCTCGAACTCTGGAAAAACGCATTGCTTTTAACATAAAGCTTGGTAGAGGCTTTTGAGGATTTCTTTTTTCTACATTCAAATAAATCCCTAGCTTCTCAATAATCGGAATTTTAAACACTTCAATCAGCTCGATCAGAATACCATCGGGATCTTCGATATATGTACAATGCACCTGAGTTGAACCTCCCATCGTTAATGCATCATCTGTATCACAGGTAAAACCAAAACCTTTAGCAGCAAGGTCCTTTCCCAGATCTTTCATCCCTCTCACATCAAACCCTAGATGTACAAATCCCTTATCTCCCCAAATTCGATCTTTAAAAATCTTTCTAGGCGTATAATCGAAAGCTTGTACCAACTCAATAAAAGTCTCACCGGTTAGATTCGCAAATCCACCTCCAGGTTTATTTGACTGTGTGAGTAATACCCGTCTAAACTTCTTATGTCCGCCAGGTATATCTTTCCAATCTTCAAATACACCTATTTCATCCATTAATACTTTATCGTACCCTAGAATATCGGCATATAATTTTAACGACTCATCAATATCCGAAACTCCAATCATCACACCTACAGGTCCTCCAGTGACTCCCTTTTTAGGTTGAATAAACCAGTTATTTCCAACGGTTATTTGAAAAAATAATCCATTGGGATCGGTGATAAAAAATGATTCTTTTCCGATTGGAGATTTCTTAATATCTCCTAAGATGTTTACACTGTTTTCCGTAAACTTTTTATGCGCAAATTGCAAATCAGGAGCCTTAATAATGCCACTGAAAATACCTAAATCACCCAATTCATATTTGAACTTTGCGTCTGATGATTTAAAAGAAATTGGTGTAACAATCTCCATGGCGCATCCACCATGCAAATTGGATATCATCGCAGCCTGTTTGTTAATCACATCCCCTCTGGTATATATCTGCATTAGAGGCGCTTCCGCAGCGCCATTAAAAAAGCAGATATCCATCCCGAAATTCTGACGATACCACTTCCAGGACTCAGCATGATCTGGCACCCCAACTCCGATGTGCTGAATTCCATTAATAGTTTTATACATACTAGTTTGTACTAAAAAACTTCCCTTTTTTTATAACCGATAAATGTAATACAAACAGTAATGCAAAAAAATATTGTTTCTTTTATTTTTTAGATACGAAATATTTGGGCACTTCATCATAGAGAATACTCAAGTTAACTACCGCTACCTGAGCATTTTGCAAATCACTCTCTATAAGCTTCAAGCACTGATTTTTAGTGATTTTCAGGACTTTTTGCATCTCAGCATTTGCCTGAGCATCTTCTAATTCTGGAATTGTTTCGACAAAATTTAAGATTTCATTACCGATTTCATTGAATCTGGCAATCTCATATGAATCCATATATCCTGAGATCGCATAAATCTGCTGTTTTACCTGCATCAACTTTTTATAACTCTCAGGATTGATGACCCATTTCTTGTTTTCGTTCCCCTGTAACCCTAAATCTTCAGGCTTAATCAACTGAGAAATTAAGCGCTCGGTTTTTGCCGCCATTTCTGCCTGTGTAGGCTCTTCATTCGCAACTTCGGCATTCGTATTTGATTGAGATGGATTTTGATTACAAGCTACCAAAGCTAAAACCATCATTAATCCATATATCACTTTTGACACTTTCATACTAAAAATCCTTTTTCTTTAATTTCACATTGATTCTCCAAATTGGAAATATTACCCATAAAGACAATACTCCTAATGAGACAAATAAACCTAATCCTGTCCCAAAGAATTGTTTAAATACCGCTCCTGTATACCCTAGTAATGCAGATATATCCAACTTCAACAAAATCAAAATTCGAGATAAATCTATTGGATTAAACATTGTAGCAATAAGCGAGAATTTATCCAAAGGATAGTCATCAAATACCACTAGAGAGATCAAAAACATCCCATCATAAATGACCGCTAAAAACAACCACATCAGAATAGCATATCCGAAACCTTTAATCTTATTCTCATTTGACAAAGCAATATTAAAAGCTAAAGCCACGAAAATGAAGTTTAAAAAACACCCAACAACCAATAGAAGTCCAAAGTCAAATATGGCATTGGATTGAAATATTCCGTACAATAAAAATGGAATCCCTAATCCAAGAGACAAGCTCAAAGCGAGTGATAATGCTACTCCAACAAACTGCCCCATAAAGATTTTACTTCGTTTAATGGGCTGGGCCAATAACAACTCCGTAAACTCCTTCGAGTTATAGAAATACATCACGCCAAAAATAGTTCCAATTAAAGGCGTAAGTACGATGATAATATTCATCAAAGTAATCACGGCTTTTGAAACATCGTTATTCAAAAACAATAAAACAAATCCCAATGCCAGATAAAAAGCGAAATACACATAGCTCCATCTACTACGCATCAGGTCGTAAAAACTATATTTTAATATCTTAAACATTTTTCTTCGTTAATAAGTTAGCAATAGCGTGCTCCAGATCCTTCTCATCAGTTTCGGTCTTCAATTCCTGCACACTACCTTTAAAATAAATTTTACCATCAAGTAAGAATACAATCTCGTCTGCAATTTCATCCACCAAGCTCATTATATGCGTGGTAATCAAAATCGTCTTCCCCTGATTTTTAGCTTTCTCGATCAACTCTTTCAAATGAATCAGAGCGATCGGATCTAAACCTGTTGTGGGCTCATCCAGAATAATCAGGTCACTTTCAAACATAAAAGCCAAAATGATATTCACTTTTTGTTTTGTACCTCCGGATAAATTTCCAAGCTTCTTGTTTAGGAAAGGTTCAATTCCAAACAATGAAATCAGATTCTGCTCATTCGCTTCTTTAGGTCTTAAGTTCTTGACCATTTGAATAAGCTCAATCACCGTCAGGTTTGCGGGAAAATTCGCAATCTGAGGCATATAGTTAATCTTGTTTCGATAATCAGATTTACCTATGATATTTTCATGATCAAAAATGATATCTCCTTTTTGAGGAATGACCATCCCCAAAATACATTTAATTAAAGTGGTTTTCCCAGAACCATTTGGCCCGAGCACAGCAAAAACGCCTCCTTCTTTAATCTTCAAATCCAAACCATCGAGCACGGTAAGTTTCCCAAATGTTTTGTGCAACTGTTGAACTTCTATCATGGTTTATATTTTAATTCGTTTATTCTAAAATCACCTCAGGACGTACCATCAATGGGTGATTATCTAATAGATTGTCTGGTGTAAATACCGGTGAAACTTTTTCTGAGAAGTTGATCATATCAACAAACAGACTTCTTAATAATATAATGGTTTCCGGTGTGCGATTCACGATATACGAAAATAGTTTTACAGGTCTGTAAGGCACATCTCCAATCCCATTTTTGTCTAAATCGTACCCGGTATAATCACTCCAATAATTATGATCAAACTTACTTCCATTCAAATGCCCATCAAATGCTAAATCAAATGCATTGTGTGAGAAATCATTTTCCAGAAAAATATTATCATAACATGCCCCTGTAATCTTTACAGCCCAACCATTTCTTAAAAACTGATTATTCGTGTAATTAATTCTTGTTGAACCTTCTCCATTGATTCCAATGGTATTCTGTTCAAAAATGTTCTCGTAAATCTCCGCATCATAAATTTCTTTCAGCAATAACCCATAAGATGCAGTCCCCCAATTGTATTCAAATCGGTTATGATGCATTACAATAAACTTGGAAAACATAACCGCCACTCCTGCACCATTTCTGGTAAATCTATTATTGTAATATTCATCATTGTTGGAAAACATAAAATGCAATCCATATCTGATATTTTCAAAGCTCAGATTATTATAAATCTCAGCATTGTCAACAAATTCGAAGTACAATCCATCACGCATTCCATGCAACTTATTCTCCCTGATTTTTAAATCTGATGAATGCCAGATATGAATTCCGTTTCCTGAATTAGCTTCGCTCTTTTTGGTTCCTACTACCTCATTATGTTCGATCACACCATAATGTGATTTCTCCACGAGGATTCCAAAAAACACATTTTCAAGGTAATTATGTGCGATTCTAAAATGATTAGACCTCACTACAAGAATAGCCGCATAATCTTTAGTGTAACTATGTCCTACGTTGATAAAGCTTATTCCCTCCACGGAAAAACTATCTGTTTGAACTCTTAAAATGGTTCCGAGTTGTTCTCCATCAATTACCGGGTTGCCCTCCCCCACTAATTTTATTGAAGTCATGACTTCCAGGTCATGTTCTTTATATGTTCCTTCTTTAATGAGAACTTCGTCTCCTTTTTGTGCCATTGCAATTCCAGCTGCAATGGTTGTTACCTCACATGTCGGGCATACTTCTATTTGTTTGGCATAACTCCCAAAATAGAAACATGTAAACACCAGAAATATAAAAGCCCTTTTCATGGTTTATTTTGCTATATATTTTTTGATTTCTTCCCAGTTGTAAACCTTTCCACCTACTTCTTCCTGGGTTTTAACTGCAACCGCATTATCAGAAAAAGCAGATAAATATGCACCCATTGGGCTCTTTATTGCCTTACTCACCAAAAATGTTGCAGTTTTTGCATCAGCCATATTTCCCGGGTTGCTATAATCAGCCACCAGAATATATGCCAATTCAGATTCTTTGACTGCCGGATCAGAAATCTTACGAATCATACATTCTACTGCATCAAACTTGAATTGTTTACCTTTTTGAGTCACATATTGGGCCGAATGTGATTTATCCACTACTCCCATTTTACAGAAATCACATTGATCATTTCCATAATTAATCTGTTCAGGTTCAACAGAACAAGAGGTTAAAAACATGAATAGAAATATCGATACCCACGAAAATATATTGCGCATTTTAAATTGTTTTATTGATTGATAATTTAGTATGTAAAAGTAAAGATTGAGCCCTCCCGATTGCCTCAAAAAGGCTCAAATCTTTTAATCACTCATCTTCATTTATTTTTTAGCTTCTTCGGCTTTTCCCACAAAGAAAGCAGCTAATGTCATCATCATCCCCACAAACATTAAATATGCTCCTGTTGCAGGGTAAGAATGTGCTACGAAATTTAAGATTACTTTGGAACCAAACAGTGGGGGTTGGAAGCCCATTGGAGTTCCATCCGGATTCGTAAACTTCATAATCGCTTTAGGATCCAGATCATGTCCATAATCATATTCCCAAAGATAAAAATCGTAAACTCCTGCTATTCCTAACAAAGACATTAAGATAAACCACCCCAGAAACCATTTATAATTTGCTTTAAATCCAATTAAAACTCCGATGATCACCATCGCAATTATAATTGGAGGAAATAAATCAAACTCCAGCATATGTTCCGGAATTTCTTTCATTCCCACGTAATGATTCATGAGGTTAATATTTTTCACATCGTGCGGCAGTTCATCCGTAATTTTATTGATGTGAATGTACATTCCCAAAGGAATTGGATATTGTGGAGCTTCTAATCGGATATTCCACAACGGATAAACAAATAGACCTAGTAAAAACAAAGGACCTATTATCATCAAAATTCTAGACTTTTTCATAATCAGTGACTTAAAAATTTTATTGGATCACATGATTCAAAATTATCTCAACACCCAATATAAAACTATGAATTTCATCATGTTATACTATTTTAAAACATGATTCTTTACAGTTTTATAAGTGACAAAAGGCACAAAAAAGGCGAGATAAAAACACTCGCCTTTTCTATCCTCTTAATTTACATCATTACATGTCTAATGGATCATCATCCAATGTATAAGTCAATGGTGTATTTGACCCTTTTGGAGATACTCTTACGTACCCCTGCATTTCCTGGTGAAGTGCTGAACAGAAATCTGTACAATAGAATGGCCATACTCCAACTTCTTTTGGATACCACATTGACGTTTCAGTTCTACCTGGCATAATCAATAACTCAGAAGTGTTTGCTCCGATCATTGAGAATCCATGAGGCACATCATAATCTTGCTCCAGGTTAGTAATGTGGAAGAATACTCTATCACCTACTCTTACACCTTCGATATTATCAGGTGCAAAGTGAGAACGAATCATGGTCATATAGATATGAACATCATTACCATCACGAACCACTCTTGCTTCTTTCTCAGACTTAGTTACGTAAGGGTGATTGTTTTCTTCCAGTTTGAAAATTTTAGTTGTATTTGGATGAACCAAATCAGCCGGACAACCTGCTGCATAGTGCGGTTCTCCCACTGTTGGGAAATCTAACAACAATTCCATTTTATCTCCCTCAATATTGAATAACTGAGCTGATTGACAAACCTCAGGACCTGTAGATAGATATCTATCTTTAGTAATTTTATTCATTGCCACTAAGTATTTACCAAATGGCTCTCTTGAGTTACCACCAGGAATCATCAAGTGACCTACTGAATAATATACCGGGTGACGGTCAATCACTTCCCAGGTTCCTAATTTCCATTTTACAACTTCAGATGAGATAAAGAAAGTAGTATATGCATTTCCTTTACCATCAAATTCAGTATGTAATGGACCTAAACCTGGATTCTTCACAGCTCCAGCGTTAATAGCTTCATAGTTTAAGATTGGAATACCGTAAGCTTCCCCGTCAAAATTCTTTTCAGCAATTGCTTTTTCAATTTTGGTGAAAGAGTGTGCAGTTAATTCTGCTGCTAATTTACCTGAACCAATAATGTATTCACCATCCGGAGAAACATCACAACCATGCGGTGATTTTGGTGTAGGTAAGAAATATACCAATCCTGGTAATTTTGAAGCGTCTAATACTTTTACTGATTTCTTAATAGTACTAGTAGCCATATGAGTGCTTTCATCCCACTCATTCTCTGCATATTTTACAGCTTCTTCAGTGAATTTACCTTCAGCAATTAATTGCTCAGCATATTTCCAGTTTACAGCCGCGATAAAATCTTTATCGTTTTGAGATGCATTCACTTCTAAAAGAGAGTGCGCTTCCTCAGTATTATATGTAGTAAAGAAAAACCATCCATGAGATTTTCCACGACCTGGGTGAGAAAGATCATAATCAAAACCTGGCATTCTAATTTGGAAAGCCAAATCCATATCTCCATCTTCTTTATCAATACTTAAGAATGATAAAGACCCCTGGAAATTCCCTTTATATTCTGAAATTGGAATATCTCTTTGTGGAATTGGCACAGAAAAACGTGTACCTGCTACCACATATTCAGAGTTTTCAGTAACAAATGAAGAACTGTGATTACCTGCTGAATTTGGAATTTCAATAATTTCTTCAGTTTCAAAAGTTTTCAAACTAATACGTGCAATACGCGGAGTGTTGTTTTCATTAATAAACACCCATCTACCATCTACTTTACCTCCTGTTTGTGAGATATCCGGATGGTGCGCGTCTCCCCAAGGAACCATACCATGAGAAGTATTCAATAATGGCTTGGTTTCTTCGTTATAACCATAACCTTTTTCCGGATCTTGAGAGAATACCGGAATCACTCTGAACAAACGTCCAGATGGTAATCCATAAACGGCCAACTGACCACTAAATCCACCTGAGATGAAAGCATAAAATTCATCATACTCACCTGGTGCTACATAAGCTTTTTCGGCCACCGAGCTACCTAGAGCTCCTGTAGTTGCTTTTTTACCTCCATCTGCTGAAGGTCCGCCACAACTAGAGAAGGCGACACTGGCTATTGCCAATCCATACAGTGCTTTTTTTAACATAACTTGATTTTTATTAAAACTAAATTTGGACATGTTTTAATTCTCTTAGTGCATTACTTCACCTTAAGAGACACAAAGGTCTTCTATTATAAAAGTTTTGTTCATGATTTATCTTAGAAGGATCGATGATTTTTATCATAAAAAAGAATCCAAAAAAAAAGCCTCTGTCTTTAAAGACAGAGGCTTCAATACTTTAGGTAGTTTATACTACTCAATCGTTCTGAAATACTCCACTACTGCACGAGCTTCATCTTCAGTTAAATTTTGGTTTGCCATTGGCGAAGCATATTCAGCCAATAAAGCTTTTGCGATCGGATCTTCCGCAACCATCTCATCTGGGTTTAGAATCATATTCATTACCCAAGCCGGATTACGTCTCTCATAAATTCCTTGTGGAGATGGCCCAATATATCTTTTATTGGTTTTATGACAAGCTGTACATTTTGCTTCAAAAACTTCTTTTCCACTTGCAGCTAACGCTTCGTCAATTTCTTCATCAAATTCTAATTCATCAATTGGTCCTATTCCAACGTTTTCCATAGGATCAACATCCGCAGAAGTTTCAACTACTGCTTCCTCTTGAGCAGGTGCAGCCGCAGGCTTAGATTCAGTAGCAGGAGCATTTGATTCTCCACCACATGAAGCCATTACTCCAATTAATCCTACAAATAAAAATGCTTTCAATTTCATATCAATAAGTTTTGCGTATTACAATTTCATGACAAAAATAAACCGACATTTCGAGTAAATAACAATTATTTCACAAAAAATAAACCAGCTCAAAACAAACATTTAAACAGCTCAAATACAACATATTAAAACCAAAAACCTTTTGTTTTTTACTCATTTATTTTTATGATTTTTATCAGTTATTGAATTTCAACGCTTAAATAAAGGACTTAAATATCTTTTATTTTGATATAGATGAAAAAGATTAACCCTTTGATAATCGAATCACATCATCAATGAATGGATTTTTTAATTTAATTTGTGACCATGTTATACAGGTTTCTCTCTCCTATTCTGATTTCAATTTTGCTGATCAGCAGCAACTCAATTTTAGCAATAGGTAACTCCGGTGTTGGAGCAAGATCTCTAGGTTTAGGACATGCCAATGTAACTTTAACCGACATATGGTCTTCAAACAACAATCAGGCTGCTCTGGCACATGTAAAAGAATTCGGATTTGGTTTTGCATATGAAAACAGATTTGGACTATCCGAATTGGGCTTGAAAAACTTTAACATGGCCATTCCGATTAAATTAGGAACCTTTGGACTAACGGTACAACAATTTGGCTTTTCAGATTACAATGAAAACAAATTTGGATTGGCCTACGGACTCAACATTTCCAAAAATGTGTCTCTCGGGGTTCAACTGGATTATTTATTGGTTTCAATTGCCGAGGCACAAACGCCAAATAAAGATGGATTGACAGCTGAAATTGGCCTTCTGGCTAATGTCTCGGAAAAATTGACCCTTGGAGCTCATGTTTATAATTTACCTAACAGCTCTCTTTCCGGAGATATTGAAGAAAAAATCCCGATGATCATTCGTCTGGGATTAAATTATGAATTTTCTAAAAAACTATTTGCGGTTGTAGATGTAGAAAAAAATATTGATTTAGACCCAAATCTTAAAGTTGGAATCGAATATCACCCGATAGACGCATTGTTCTTTAGAGGTGGATTAAATACGTATGATTTCCATTTTAATGGTGGCTTAGGTGTTGAGCTTAAGAATTTCAATCTCGATTTAGGTTTTAGCCATCAAACCTATATTGGATACGTTTCGCAAATTTCCCTTCAATATACTTTACGAAAAAAATAATGTCATTTCGTAATCTATACATATATCTGGCTCTAGGCTTTTTACTCACATTCCCAGCTTTGGGATTTGGGCAGCAAAAAGAGCTTAAAAATGATGTGATTCAACAGCGAATAGAATTTATTGCACAGCAGTATGAATCATCTACAATTGACTTCTCCAATTTGATTGAAATTCTCACTTATTATTTTGATCACCCATTAAACATCAATACTGCATCACAGGATGAACTGGAATCACTAAATCTCCTGACACCTTTTCAAGTAAGAACACTAATCACTTATCGTATAAAAAACGGAGATTTGTTAACGATTTATGAATTAAGAAATTTAGAGGGATTTGATTTTGTTACCATACAGAATCTAATTCCATTTGTTAAAGTTGCCTCCAGTCAAAAACCGGATCAGTTTAATCTCAAACGTTCTTTCAAATTTGGAACACATGAGGTGATGTCTCTATGGGGCCGTGTATTAGAGGAGCAGGAAGGGTATGCGCCAAGAGACAGTACCACAAGTGAAAACAGTCGTTATATGGGGGATCCCAATCGCTTGTATTTAAGATACAGATTTAAACATAGTGACCAACTTTCGTTTGGTTTTACCGCAGAAAAAGACCCCGGTGAAGAGTTTTTTAAAGGGAGTAATCCCAATGGGTTTGATTTCTACTCCGCGCACTTATTTGCATCAAAAATTGGTATTGTAAAACAACTGGCTATTGGTGACTTTCACGGGCAATTTGGACAAGGATTAACGTTCTGGTCTGGCTTTAGCTATCGTAAAACCGCAGATGCTTTGAATGTCATCCGCTATGCGCGTAAGCTATCCCCATATACTTCAAGAAACGAAAACAACTTTTTACGTGGAGCAGGTACTACCATTCAGATTAAGGATTTTGAACTTACTGGATTCTATTCCAAAAAAAATATTGATGCCAACCTTGCAGACCAGGATACATTAAATGCGCAGGATAGAGCTTTTACCTCGCTGCAAGAATCCGGCCTTCACAGAACTCCGGGAGAAATTGCAGACAAAAAAGCGATTTCTGAAGAAATTATGGGCGCCAATTTAAGTTGGAGTAAAAAATCAGTTAAACTGGGAACTCGAGTGATTCATTCCAAATATGGTGCAGATTTCGACCGTTCTCCACAGCTCTATCAGAAATTTCTTTTGGATACCAATCAATGGTATAATGCGGGCTTAGATGCGAATATTCTACTAAAAAACATCAACTTCTTTGGCGAAGTTTCCATGAGTAATAACGGTGGCTGGGCATATCTGGCAGGCGCTTTAATTCAGTTGGATGACCGCGTAAGTGTTTCTATCATCAATAGAAACTTCCAACCAAATTTTCAGAGTATCTATTCCAATTCATTTGGCGAAAGGTCAGATAACAATAATGAAAAAGGGACATATGTTGGGTTTAAAGCGGACGTATTAAAAGGTGTGGTTCTTACCGGATATGTAGACAAATACCAATTTGACTGGCTATCTTACAGAGCGGATGGACCTTCTGAAGGTTTAGACTATATGTTGCGACTACAATGGCAAGTTTCCAGATCACTAAACGTGTATACACGTTACAGAAAAGAGACTCAAAAAAACAATGCCAACATGGATGAAGCCATTCATAGTTTAAGAGATGTATCCAGAAGCTATCTTAGATTCCACATGACTTATAAGGCATCCGATAAATTAAAATTAAACAGTAGAATTGAAACCAGTACCTCAGATTATCCTGGGGTTCCAAACGGAAAAGGTTTTGTGATCTATCAGGATTTCCAGTTTAAGTTTATGGATTTTAAATCTACCTTAACCGGAAGAATTGCATTGTTTGATGTCGATGACTATAACGCACGAATTTATGCATATGAAAATGATGTTCTGTATTATTTCAGTGTACCCGCATTTTATAGAAGAGGTACACGAGCATTTTTAGTCTACCACTACAAACTATCCAGAAATTTTGAGTTCTGGATCAAGGCGTCAAGAACATTCTTAAGTCATGAAACGACTTTTGGATCGGGAACAGAACTTATTCAAGAACCGCGCAGAACTGATATTCGCGCACAGGTCCGATTTAAATTCTAATCAGCTTATTTAAATGTAAAGCCCAATTTGGCCAATTGTTGCCAATAGTTAGGGTAAGATTTACTCACTACGTCCGGGTTTTCAATTTCCATTTCGCCATGAACTAGTGCCAAAGGCGCAAATGACATGGCCATTCTATGATCCTCATAGGTATCAATATCTCCTCCTCTGGTTGTTCCGTACTTCAAAGACAATCCATTTTCAAAAACTTCAACTTTGGCACCCAGTTTTTCCAGTTCACACTTTAAAGCGTTCAGACGATCTGTTTCTTTGATCTTTAAATGATCTATTCCAATCACTTTTACAGAATTATTAATTCCAGCCATCGAAACTACAAAAGGTTGTGTTAAATCCGGAATATGCGTAAAATCAAAATCTTTCTCAAGAGAATATTTAGCTTCTTCAAATTCCAGAGTCACTCCTTCAGCGGAAAAAACACTTTTCACTCCGAATTCCTCAAAGAGATTCTTCACATACGCATCTCCCTGAATACTTTCGGAAGTTAGCCCCATCAATTCTAGCTTACTTAGCTTTCCAAGTAAGACCATCTGATACCAAAACGAAGCTGCAGACCAATCCTTTTCTACGATCTTCTCACCTACAGAATAATTTCCGTTTGAAACATAAATCTTCTGAGAATCCACCCTTACGTCAATACAACATTCTCTCATTAAAGCAGCGGTCATCTCGATATAAGGTCTGGATACCATATCCCCCTCTACTTCAATCCATAATCCTTTGGACATTTGGGGGGCTATCAGCATTAAAGCTGATATAAATTGACTACTAATAAACCCGGGTAATTTAACTGTTCCGCCCTCAAGCTCTTTTCCATTAATCTTTAATGGAGGAAATCCCTCCTCTTCCAGGTAATAAATATTCGCACCTAAAGCTTTCAGAGCTTCTACCAATGGTCCAATCGGTCTCTTTTTCATCCGATCAGAACCAGTTAATATCACTTCTTTCGTAGATATGGCGTAAAATGCAGTTAAAAATCTATAGGCCGTTCCGGCATGCCCAACATCGATTACATCTCCATCTGATTGCAACACATCGTAAAGAATACGCGTATCATCAGCATCGGAAAGTCCACTGATTTTACCCTCGCCAGAAATAGCCTGGATAATTAGCAATCTATTCGAAATACTTTTAGAAGCAGGAAGTTCTATAGCTGCTTCCGAAATATGTTTTGGAGCGATTACCTTCATGGATCATTTAAGCCTGTTTCTTTTCAACTTCAGCCTGAACATATTCAAAAGCCTCTAATGCCATTTCCATAGACACATTTTGACCATAGATTGGTTTTCCAATGGACTCCAGTAAAACAAATTTCAATTCCGACTTCTCGTTCTTTTTGTCATGTTTTAATGGCAAAGCCAAATTCTCAGACATCAACCATAAAACAAATTCCAGGTCAAACACTTTGATCAAAAGCTTTGTGATATTATTCAAATCACTATCACTCAAGCCAGATCGTTTATTCGATATATATGCTGCTGCAATCATGCCCGCAGCTACCGCTTCACCGTGTAATACTTCCGTATCGGAATCCATAAAAAGTGTTTCGATCGCATGACCAATCGTATGACCAAAATTCAACACCTTTCGCACTCCCTGATCTAAAGGATCTTGTTTTACAAACCCATTTTTTATTTCAATTGATCCGGGTAATAAATCTGAGATCATTTCAATAGTTGGAGCTCCCTGATTCAAAATCTTTGTCCAGGCATCAGAATCTGCAATTAAAGCATGCTTGATCATTTCTGCATACCCGGAAATCAGCTCCCTATCCGGTAATGTGTTTAAAAACTCAGGATGAACAAATACTCCTCTGGGATTAGAAAAATAGCCTAACTGATTCTTTAGCTGATGAAAATTGATCCCGACTTTCCCTCCAATCGAAGCATCGGCCATTGCCAATAACGAAGTTGGAATATTAATCACATCTACTCCGCGTTTATAGGTAGCTGCAACAAACCCACCTAAATCACTGACCACTCCTCCTCCGATATTGATGATCAAATCATTTCTACCGATATTCAAATCCGTAAAATTCTCCCAAAGTTGATGTGCCAAATCAATGGATTTGCTATCCTCTCCCGGCTCAATATTAAATACCTGCTGTTCTACTTGAATCTGGCCCAGATATTTATCGATAACTGGCAAACAATTCGTTAATGTGTTATGATCAGCAATAATATAGCGTCTTGCATTTGGATAATTTGAATTGACAAATTCTACCATTTGCTCCAAAGCCTGATCAAAGTATACCTGATACGATCCTGCGTTAATCTTTTTCATTAGCAATCGCAATTGATTTGTGAACCTTCTTTCACCACTCGAATAATCTCAAAATGCTTGCCCTCCGTTTTAGAATATTCAATGATGAGCGTTCCTTTATCCTCTGTTTCCAACTCCACCTGATACATTCGTGGCCAGTTTTCCACCTGACTCTTCCTAAAATTGACATTCCCATCGTTAACTAACGCATCGTATTCAATACTTGAAAACCCATAGCATTTCATTTGACACCAAAATGCATCTGTCTTTTCTAAATCTGATAATCTAATTTCTTCCAGTATTCTATTGTTGGGAGTCCAGGCAGTGTAATTCTTTGTGTTTCTTCCTCTCAGAAACAGTGCCCAGGCTAATATGGTTCCTAAAGCCAATCCAAATCCGTAAATTCTCAAACGTCTTTTCATCTTCGCAAAGGTAGCACTTCAACCTAAATGCAAGCCACAAAAAAAGAGCTGCATTTACTAAATACAGCTCTTTCTCTTAGTGTGCGGATGAAAGGACTCGAACCTTCACGCCTCGCGGCACTAGATCCTAAGTCTAGCGTGTCTACCAATTTCACCACATCCGCAATCGGCCGGCAAAGATAGTCATCTTTTATTTATTGCAAACGAAAATTCATCTTTTTGAATATTTTTTTTGTTGATAAAATCTACAGCTTGGCGTACAAATACCTATATGATTATTTGAATGTCTCAATGGGCATTTTACCTTTGCTTTTCTATGGAAAATTTTGTTCAAATAGATCCAAAGGCGGAGAATACGCCTAAAATTTTTGGAACCATGTTGGGTGCAATTGGACCACGTCCTATCGCATTTGCAAGTACCGTAGATAAAGACGGCAATCCTAACTTGAGTCCTTTTTCCTTTTTCAATGGTTTTGGAGCGAATCCTCCGATAGTCGTTTTCTCTCCATCAAGGAGAGTACGTGACAATACGACCAAACATACTCTTGAGAATGTAAAAGCTACCGGAGAAGTTGTGATTAGCGTGGTGAATCATGCTATTGTAGAACAAATGTCTCTTTCAAGTACCGAATATGGTCTCGGAGTTAATGAATTTATTAAGTCCGGATTGACACCCTTAGAAAGTCAACTGGTTAAACCACTTAGAGTAAAAGAGTCTCCGGTTTCTATGGAGTGTAAAGTGGTAGATATTGTTGAACTAGGTACTGAAGGTGGTGCTGGAAATCTGGTTATTTGCGAGGTTGTGATGTTTCATATTGATCCAAATGTTTTGGATGAAAATGGAGTCATTGATCAGACCAAGATTGACCTTGTTGGTAGAATGGGTGGTGATTGGTATTGTCGTGCCAATGGAGATGCTTTATTTGAAATCGAGAAACCACTTCGTACTTTAGGCATTGGAGTAGATCAAATTCCTGAGGATATTAGAAATTCTAAAATTCTAACCGGAAATGATTTAGGACGTCTGGGAAATGTTGAACAACTTCCTTCTGAATTAGATGTAAATGACTACAAACTATATGAACTAAGCGAAATTTTTATTGAACATGAAGATAACGCGGCTCAATTAGAAGAAGAATTACATAAAATAGCAAAAGAACATATTAATAATAATCAAATAGAACTGGCCTGGAAGACACTTCTGGCTTTTAATGATCAATAACACATGGATTTACAATTACAGGGACGAATTAAAGTAATTAACGATACGCAAACTTTCGATAGTGGTTTTTCTAAAAGAGAATTCGTTATCACAACTCAGGAGCAATATCCTCAAGATGTGAAATTTGAGTTCTTTAAAGACAAAACAACGGTTTTAGATACTTACAATGTTAATGATGATGTTACAGTTCATTTTAACATTAGAGGTAATGAGTACAACGGTAGATATTATGTAAATTTACAAGCATGGAAAATGGAGAAAGCCGGAACTGCTGCACCAGCAAGCCCTGAACCTCTTCCAACTCCTCCTCCAATTGCTGCAGGTGGAGATGATGATGATTTACCGTTCTAAATAAATTTCATGAGCTTTACCAATAAGTTCGTTAAAGTATATAAAGCACTATTGCCGTCACCTTTTACGATAGCAATAGTGCTTTCTTTTTTGGCATTTATTTTAGCACTTCTTTTTGGTAAAGGAACCCCTGGAGAATTCAAACCCTTAACCGTTTTAAAATACTGGGAAAACGGTCTTTGGAACAACAATCTGATCGTTTTTGCAATGCAAATGATGTTGATGCTTGTACTTGGGCATGTTTTAGCATTAAGCAAACCTATTAACCATTTCATCAATTCGGTAGTTGTCCACTTAAACAATACTTCCATAGCTGCTTCTGTTGTTGCATTTTTGACTATGTCCGTAGCTTTCTTTAACTGGGGCCTAGGACTCATCTTTGGGGCCATATTAGCTCGGAAGGTTGCAGAACAAGCTTTAAAAAATAATTGGAAGATTAACTACCCATTAATTGGTGCCGCTGGTTATTCGGGACTGATGGTATGGCATGGGGGTTTTTCTGGATCTTCATTGGCAAAAGTTGCTGAATCTGGACATTTGGCTTCCTTATTTCCAACAGCATCATTTACCAACGAACTTCCTCAAGCGATTATATATAGTGAAACTGTATTTTCATCTTTAAATATATTTATTTCGGTTCTGCTCTTGTTGATTGTTCCTATAGCACTATTCTTTTTAGGTAAAAAAAGCCCTTCAACACCAATTCAGCTCAATTCACATTTTGAAGTGGACTCCGTTCCAATGATTTCTGGTGCTGAAAAATTGGATCATTCTAAAATCCTCAGCTTCTCATTTGGCTCAATTCTACTTATTTATGTTTTATACAAAATATTTTGGGTTACGGGATTTGACCACTTCTTCACTCCTAACAATATCAATCTTTTGTTATTGAGCCTGGGTATACTTTTTCATGGCGACTTCTATAGATTCTTAAAAGCCGTAGATGAAGCTATTTCTGGGGCTTCCGGAATACTTATTCAATTCCCTTTGTATTTTGGAATCATGGGAATCATGAGAGATTCTGAGCTTATTTCTATGTTTTCCAATTACATTTCATCTATCTCAGGTCCTACATCGTTTACCTTCTTTACTTTTTTCAGTGCCGGTGTTGTTAATATTTTAGTCCCAAGTGGTGGAGGGCAATGGGCTATTCAAGGACCTTTATTGATTCAAACTGCACATGATATTGGCGCTCCATATGCTAAAAACATTTTAGCTTTTGCTTATGGGGATCAACTCACCAATATGTTACAACCTTTTTGGGCATTGCCGCTATTGGGAATTACGAATCTCAAAGCGAAACAGATTCTACCTTATTCTTTATTCCTTTTCATTATCGGTCTTATCATTTTCGCGGTCGGGCTTTTAATTTTTTAAATTCTTCTAAAAATTCCAGCTAAAGCTGAAACAACCACTACGAAAGGGTAAAATATCCCTGAGAATAGATACTGGAAGAAACTGACTTTGCCCTGTGCTAACTTCAAAGTGGGTTTTATGATTATTAAATCTATAAGGAGCTTCCCCCCCAGAACACCAAGACTTAATAAATAATCTCTACTACTCAAACCAAAAACAATACTGATTCCCACCCACAAAGAAGATAATATCACCAAAGCCCCAATAGAGACTATGGTTAAATCTTTATATGCGGTTCCTTTGGATGCCCATCTAATTCTTTGTGTAAAATACTTACTCCAGGTTGGAACTGCTTTCGTTAAAACACTTGCATTTTGTTCCCAACAATAAGTTACGGCTTCTGCACCTTTTTCGGACACCATCTTCATCATTAGGAATTGATCATCTCCTGTGTTCAAATCGATATTATCTTCATATGGCTGAATTTCATTAAAGGTCACTTTATGAAACAACATATTTGCGCCATTTGCAGATATTGGATGTTCTACCCCAGCTGAACCAGCTGTTGCTCCCTGAAGGCCTAAAAACTCTATTTGCTGGAATATTTCCAGAAATCCCTTACTTTCATTTTGAATAAATACCGGACCTAAAACCATTTTGATTTGTCTCGTTATTGATTTGGTCAATGATTTCAACCAAAGCTGTGGCACTTTACAATCTGCATCAGTCACCGCGATCCAGTCACCTTTTGCTTTTTTTACCCCGGTGAGTATTGCGGATTTTTTACCCTTACCTTCATTTAAGTATACCTGAATTGCATTTGATTGGAATGCATTTAACCTTTCTTGGGTTCCATCAGTAGAATGATCATTTACTAAAATAATTTCCAACAATTCATCTGGGTAATCTATTTCATTCAAGGATCGCACCATGCTCCGAACATTTTTCTCTTCATTTTTAAGAGCTACAATTACACTTATAGATGGTTTATCTGTATTACTCGTTTTCTCATTCAGATTCCCAATGCCTCTTCGAAACCACCATAATAATGAGCCATAGCTCAAAAGAACAACTATCGATATGATCAGATAAATGTTCATTTAATCTTTAAACAATTTAGCGCGTAAAACGAAAATCATTCCAATAAGTGCAGGTAATGCCAGGTTAATTAACCAAATGACAAAGGATGTAGAAACCATCCCCAGCTCATTTTCCGCCACTACTGAAAAGACGGTAATGGCAACCACTTCTCTAATCCCCAACTCTGCCAGAGTAATTGATGGAATAGCAGTTAAGGTAATAAAGTATACAGGAATTAGAATTAAGGCCTGAGCAATGGTTATATCTACATCGAAAAAGCATAAAAGAAGGTAATATTGTATGGAAAATATGATATACCTGATTAAACTTAACAGTAAAGTTTGGGCCAATTCCACCTGAGAATAATATGCAAACACATCAATGTACTTTTTAAATCTATCGGCCAAAAATTTGATTTTAGATAGTATCAAACTAATTACCGATGTATTTAAGAATACCAACAGACTCAAAACGAGAAAAACGATGTATAACTGTACTCCAATATAAATGGATAAATCACCAATAATATCTCCGTGGTAATCGCTTAGGTAAAATAACAGAGCCAAGGCGCCTAATAAAAGTGTAATGGTTAACTGGCTTAAACTGGTAATTACTGTAATCAGTGCCACCTTAATTCTATCCGCATTTTGAATATAAACCACTCTACCCGCATATTCTCCAATCCTATTTGGAGTAAATACACTCACCGTAACCCCAGATAATATGGCTTTAAAAGATTGAATAATAGAAATATTTTCAATTTTTAAAATCAACAGTCTCCATTTAATGGCTTCAACACCCCAATTAAACAACATCAAGATCAAACTGAGAATAAACATCCAAAGTCGACTGGTATTAAATAAATGAGACTTAAAATAATCTCTAATCTCAACCAGGTTTTTAGTGGTAAATATCCTTTCGTAAATAAACCATATAGTCAAGCCCAGCATCAACACCTTAAGGGTTATACCCAGAAATCGATAGAGATTGTTTTTATTTGTGGACTTCATGCTTTAGAATTCAACAAATTTATTCATTTTGACTACGGAAAAGATAATATTAGGAATTGATCCCGGAACGACTATCATGGGTTATGGTATCATTATAATAAAGGGGAAAAAGGCCGAACTATTAACTTTAGGAGTTATTCATCTTCAAAAGCTGCCGAGTCATGGTGCCAAGTTGAGACGAATTTTTGAAAGAACTCTAGGGCTAATTGATGAATTCCATCCAGATGAAGTCGCTCTGGAAGCCCCATTTTTCGGTAAGAATGTTCAATCCATGCTGAAACTTGGACGTGCTCAGGGCGTGGCTATGGCCGCAGCAGTTTATAGAGATTTACCCATATTTGAATACGCCCCTAGAAAAATCAAACAATCTATAACCGGAAACGGAACAGCATCTAAGGAACAGGTAGCTTCAATGCTCCAAAGCATTTTAAAACTTAAAAAGGAAGACCTACCAAAACATCTGGATGCTACAGATGGATTAGCAGCTGCGCTATGTCATTTCTTTCAGGGTAATTCTGTTGTTAAAGGAAAATCTTATTCAGGATGGGAGTCATTTGTCAAAAACAACCCCCAGAAAGTCTCAAAAGGACGTTAAAACTTTTGTCTAATTCGTTCTGCGATTTCTTCAAACTCTTCTGGACTCAATTTCAATTTTGGTTGTGCAAAGTTCATATCATTCATTTCATTAATTGGAATCAAATGAACGTGAGCATGTGGCACTTCCAGACCAATCACACTAACACCAACTCGATCACAAGGGTAAGCAGTCTTAATCGCCTCTGATACTTTTTTACAAAAGATCATCATATCTCTCAAAATATCATCGTCTAAATCGAAAATATAATCCTCTTCAAGTTTTGGCACAACTAGTGTATGTCCCTTAACTAATGGTGAAATATCTAAGAAAGCATAAAACTTTTCATCCTCCGCAATTCTATACGAAGGAATTTCTCCATTAATGATCTTTGTAAAAATACTCGCCATAATGTTATCTCGAAATCTCCAGAATTTCAAATTTCATTAAACCAGTTGGGACTTTTACTTCAGCGATATCTCCTACCGAACAACCTAACAAACCTTTTCCAATTGGTGACTTTACAGATATCTTTCCTGCAGCTAAATTTGCCTCTTGAGGAGCTACTAGCGTGTAAGTCATTTCCATGTTATTGGTCAGATTCTTAATTTTCACTTTTGAAAGTATCAAAACCTTCGATGTGTCCAAATTTGAATCATCCAATATTCTTGCATTACTTAACTCATTTTTTAAGCGCGCTATCTTAGCTTCTAACAATCCCTGAGATTCTTTCGCAGCATGGTATTCTGCATTCTCAGATAAATCTCCCTTATCTCTAGCTTCTGCAATTTGACGTGTAATAAAAGGCCTTTCTACCTTTTCCATTTTCTCCAACTCAGCTTTTGCTGCAGCTAGTCCTTCCGCTGTAAAATATGAAATCTCCGACATATTATCCTCTTTTTTATAACAAGACAGTCCCGCTTGAATCAAGCGGGACTGTCCTACAAATATAATATTTTAATCTAAATCTTCTCTACCTGTCTACAGGTTCAATCTAAGACCAATCGTATGCGTTCCAGAGAAGTTTCTGGTTGCTCGATATCCATAATCGATATCCAAAGTACTACCCGTTTTATTTACCGGTAATGCTACTGTAATACCTCCTGAAGGACCTGAATAAGCCAAAGTAGATAAACTCGCATCGGTAACTTGATCTTCGTATAAATAACCTAAACGAGCCATCACAAATTCTTTAAATGCATACTCAATACCGAAACTGATTTGGTCTTTCCCAAACGAGTTTGACATGAAGTTAATTGCTGGTGAAATTCTATGCATTGCACGAACTCCAGTTGAATCTGAATTAGATAATTCTCCAATTAGATAATCGTATGTCAAACCAATGTTCAAAATAGATGGTAACTCCACACCTTGTGTTCTTTGAGAAACAGTGAACACCTTACTATCAATTGTAGTTAAAGTTGAGAATCCATCTCCTTCGAACTTCATTTGAGAACCAATGTTCTTTAATGCTATACCGAATTTGATATTTTCATTTTTACCAGTCACATAACGAATACCAAAATCGAACGCTACAGCAGAAGCATTAGCATTAGAGATTCCTTCAGAAATTACTTTAGTAGTTACACCAGCATAAATACTATTTGAAAACTCTCTCGCATATGATAAGTAAAATGTACTGTACTGCGCGTTAAAGGTTCCAGCTCCATCAGGTAAATCTGTTGTGGTTCTATGAATATCTCCAAAATCCATTGATTGGAATCCAGCCGCTACAACACTATAATCACCAAGTCTTTGACCATATCCAAATGAACTGATACCAATCCCAGATCCTCCTAACCAAGAAGAATAGTTGAAATTCAAATCCATTTTCTTGGTCATTGCTAAACCTGATACATTTAAGAACGTAGCTTCAACGCCAACAACACTCGCTGAATTGGCATTTGAATAACTTCCACTTCTCGCCCAAGGATTAATCTTCACTTGCTCCCCACCACTTGAACCTATTCGATCCTTATTACCTGCCTGAAGGCCTGGTGTTACAAACATCAGAGCCAAGGCCACTGTGAATAATCTAACTTTATTATATTTTATACTCATAATAGTTTTATTATCAATTCTTTAATCAAATAGTCCTTTTCTTAAAATGAATCTAAATCAACAGGTCTCATCGCTCCGAACCATTTAAGGATTGTCTCCCCAACTCCAGGAACCTCTACATGAACAATGTACATACCACTTGCAACCGGAATTCTAGCGTGGTTTTTCAAGTCCCACTCTATATAAGTGATCGAGTCGTCATCTTTCGTAAACTCACGTACTAACACACCATTTAATGTATAGATTCTTACCTTACATTTTTGAGGAAGATTAGTTACGCGAACTTTAAAGTCGTTTTTGTCTTGCTCGTACTCAGAGTAAGCATAGTATGGATTTGGAACCACTCTAATTTTACCCAATGCATTTGAAACTACTTCAGATACGTTAGTCTTCGCTTCTAACCCTGTTAATGAGAAGTTATAAGTTGGACGACCTCCATTGATTGTCTTAGTCACGTTATCAACGATATCATCACCAGTACTAGATGTACCTTGTAATACTGTTGTATTATCTACTCCGATGATATTTTGACCACGTACATACTCAACATTGTTATATCTAACTGGCCCTTTTTCTACCAAGTATTCTACACCTTTTTCTAATGGAGCTCCAATACTTAATTTTTCTCCTGGAGAGTATAACGAATGTTGTTTGTTCACACGTAGTTGCACTACTGCTTTGTTAGATAATAATTCCTGGTTGAATTCTAACAATGGTAAACCAACCCACATTGCTGCACGATATACATGGTAGAAATTGTTTTTATCACCTAAAGCCAACTTCGCATGCATAAACTCACCTTGATCGTAAGAAGGCATTCTATTTGCAGGGTCATTATAATCTAATGGCACCTGATGTAATTGCTCTTCCACATCATTGTTACGGAATACAAATACATAATGCTTACCACCAAAACGGATATTGTTACTTGTTTGTCCTTCTGTAATCTTATCAGTTGGATTCCAAATCATGTCATTTCCGTTTTCAGACACTATATAAGAATCTTCACCGAATGCCATATTTAAACGCTCTCCAGTTTCAATATCGATGGCATATCCTGGGAACCATCCCATTCCAGTTGGCGAAATTAAATCTCCTTCTGCTGGATTATATCCAGCCTCACCAGCAGATAAACCAGCTTTATCAACCGAAGGAGCAGCCCTTGGATCAAGTTTAGCAGCATTTCCTTCAGCTAGTGTTGGATCATCTTGCATTTCTACAACCACACAACGCGTCCATTTTGACTTATCACTTGTGAATACGATATCCACACCATTTAAGTACGCCAATTGATACCCAGCGTTAACCGCTTGTCCAGATGATGGTAATCCTCTAAACATTTCTTTAAACAATGACAGTTTTTGCGCATCAGAGGTTCCTCCGCGAGTCGCACCAGGAGCATGAATGTTCCACGATGCTAATCTAAATGGAGCCCAGGTTCCATCGATTACCGCTTCATAAACTTCCTCCGGATCAATTGCTCTATCAGTCTCACGGTTACCATTACTGTTTACAGTCACATCATAATCAAAATAAGCCTCTTGTCCTTGTTCAGCATTCAATCCTGAACGAATCCAGTTTTGGTAAGTATTACCATCTAAACTTGGAACTCCAGATAACCATTGCTTATTATAATCATCATAGATCACACGTGCTCCGATATAACCATTATTGAATTTATCATACCACGCATTCTCTACATCTTTAATCGTAACAGAAATACCTAATTCAGGAATCAATTCTTCTTTTTGACCAGAAATCTTCGATTTTGATACGATGGTATCAGTTCCTAAAGCACCTCCAAATAAAATCCAGTATGCTTCCTGTAAACCAGCATTATTAGAGTCTTTATACATAATAGTATAATCACCTGCTTTTACTTGTAACGGATCTACAACTTTTACAGCAATAGGAGTACTTGTCGCTCCTGTAACATTTCCAACATTATATTTTGGATTTGCTACTCTATATGGCGCACCACTCATTGCTTCATCAATACTTGCCTGATCCATTTCTAAGAAATGTCCATTGTTTCCAAGACCTTCAATTCTTACAACCGGTACATGGTCTCCGTATGAAGAATTTAATACCTGACCGCCATTTTGCATATCAGTTTTGTGCGGAATTGCAGAATATCTAATAATTGGTCCAGTAGGAGCCTTTCTACTTGGTAAGTATGGAGTTCTTTGTCCATCTAACCCATCCACAGTCTGACTATACTCTTTATAATTATTGTGAGCATAAGCAATAGCCATATAGTAATACGTTCTATAATTAACCATTTTTCTATCACCTAATGCGAATAAATCTTCGGTTAGAGTGAATGTTTTGTATACTCCATCATTTGCAGCATTATCTACTCTCAATTCCGGAACTACAGCTTGAAGATCTAAATCAAATCTATAATTGATTAATCTTGTTACTCCATCTTTAATATCACATTGGAATACCAACTTTGCTAAATCTTCATCGTATAAATCAGCTGCTGATACAGTTCCATCTTTCAATTGATAAACTTGATATCCCTGGAATCTGTAACTTTTGTATTCAGTAACTAAAGAATCAAATAAAATTGGGTCATCATCCTTAGAGATCCAATCTCCATTTTCATCTTGAATAGAATCTGTAGGTGGAACAATAAATGGATCCACTTCAAAATAACTTTCATTTACATTGTTTCCAGCGAAATTGTCTAATTGGAACACCAATTGCTCATCCATTTCAGTAATATTTACTACCGGAGCATCAGGACCATCCAATAATTGGAAACAGTTATCAAACAATGCTTGTGTTTTAGTATCCGCTTGCTTCATAGCTTGAACTGACGCAGCAGCACCACCTGTTGAAGCTCTCGCCCATACAACACCTACAGTAATATTATTCACAGCTCCAGGTGCTAAAGCGAAAGGACCTGCAGATTGAACGAAACGTCTATCAGCTGGTACGTTACCTGCTGTAACCTCAGTCCAAGGAGCTTGAACATTACCTCCAGTACCCCATCCTTTTGGATCAGAATCTCCAGGGAACATATAATTCGCTTGAACCAATGGTTGTACGGCTCCAGCACTATTTCTATGTCCAGTACCACCATAAACCATGTCTGAATTATCTTTCCATACACTTCTCAAGAAGTTATAGTAATCTGAAGCTACATCAGGATCACCAACTCTTGGATCTTGGTTATTAATGTGGTATAAGAAAGCTCTCATACCCAATCTTTCATTATCAGGAATTCCATCACCGTAACCAACTCCACTACCATCGTATACAATACCATCATCAGCTATTGCATCCACATAGTTATCACATAAACAGTTGTCTTTACCATCGCTATCCTGGAAAGGTCCCTGGAAGAAATCCACACCAATTGCCGGAGGATTCTCTCCATAACCTGGACGACCTGAATTATCATCATCAAACTCGTCACCGTTATATGCAAATCCTAAACCTCTTTCAACATCACAACCTACATAATCATCCTGCGCATTACCTAAATCTGCATCTACCCAGAATCCAAAATATGTATCTCTTAAATCAAAAGAAGAACGGTTAACCAACTCATAGTTATAGAAAGTCATGTTATTTACTTCATCATTCGTTGCGAATGAGAAAGCCTGAGCACGAATTTCCATACCGATCGCCTGACCTCCAGTTTCAGTATGAATATTTCCCTTATCGTTAAAAATCCACCATAAGTTCTCATCACCATACACATTCAATAACTGACCTTGACAATCTACATTACCAGATAAGTCATAACCAGGATAGTCACCATTTTCATAGTTATAAAATCCGTCTCCATCCACATCAATAAATGGTGCTAAATAAGTATCCTCACCTTTTGAAGGATCACCATGCGCAGGCCAGGTTTTAATAAACTCAGGAGTCACATAGTTTGGAATAGCATCTCTTTGAACGAATGCATCCACCTCTTGACGCGTAGATCTAAAATGTACATCCCATTGATCACAGGTTGTCGGATCAATCTCCGCAGTAACTGTATTCAAAGGACCTGTCCAGAAATCCATACCTCTTTGACGGAATCTCAAAGCAGCTACTTTTAACTGTCCAGAAGCATCACGACCACCAAGCCATAAAGACCCAGCAAATAATGCAGTTCTACCAGACCCCTTTGGCACCTCATATCTAGGTACACCAACAAGATCCCACCACATATCTCCACCGGTTTGGATCAATGCTCTAACATTATTGATTGATAACTCATTTGAATTCACCGGAGGTGCACAGTTTGCCGCTGTTGCATCTCCACTTCCTCCGCCTGATCTTTTATAATTCCCTTGATACTCTCTTCCGAAAGATGTAGAGGAAATCAATATTGCCATAGTTGCCAATATGGTAACTCTAAACTTCATAATATCTCTAACTTTAACCATAACTCTTACAATTTTTTCTAAACTACTTCCTTCTTAGAAAGTCAATAATACACCGATTCTTGTTCTTCTTGGAAGGTTGTAATTTGCTGGGTCATTAATTTTCATTGAGTACTGCTCTCTAAATGATTGCTCATCAATTTGAGATTGAATATCTGTCTGGTATCTCGCATCAGTTAAATAACCATCATCAGACGCTGATCCAGTATATCTATATACTCTACGTACATTCAAGTTGTTGAATACATTAAACATTTGAAGATATACGTTCATTCTCATTGGGTGTTTGCTACCTTCTGCTAAAACGAAATCTTTATCAATTCTTAAGTCCATTTTAAACTGCCAAGGTAATCTTGATCCATTTACAGTTCCATCTAATGTTGCTGATCCAACGCGAGTAATATAACCTTCACCTGTCACAACATTTTGACGAGAATATGGTGTTCCTGAACCTACATTAAAGATGAAGTTCGCACCCATTCCTTGTAACCATTTAGCATTAGCTGGTCCACCCCAGTTTTTACCCATACCAAATCTATAATCGAAGTTTGCAACGATATTATGTCTTTGGTCATAATTTAAAGGAGTGGTACTTCTTAAACTTTGTCTTCCTGATCTCACCAAGTTAGAAGCACTAAATGCATCTGACCCTGTACCTGCAGCAAACTGTAAAGTATATGAAGCAGTAAGACGAATATTTTTAGTTCTTCTTAAATCATATGATAAGATTAATCCTTTAATCGTACCGAAATCAATATTTCCATAAGTTAAATATGTTCTTGGGTAAGCATTTTGTAAACCTACAACTTGAACCATATCACGCAATTCACGGTAGAATGCTTCTAATGTAATAGATGAACTATTCGTTACTCTTTGTTTGAAACCTACTGCATAATCAATAGTTTGAGAAGGCTTCAAATTTGGATTACTAACTACAGTTGAATTGTTTGCAGCATCCATGTAGTAATAATCTATAATATTCAATCTCGCGATAGATCCGTTTCCTCTTGCTGTTGGTCTTCTAGTTAACACATCGTAGTGAGCGAAGAACAATGCGTCATCATTAATTGGGAAAGAGAATGCGATTCTTGGCATTACATTCACTTGTGGTGTATAATCCTCAAATGAATTTACATTAATATCAGAAGAACGTGTATTCTCTTTATCCACTAATAATGGAGCAATACCAGACGCACCTACTAAAGCTTCTGAATTTTCAATTTCCACACCTTCACTGTTATACCAGGTTGATCCATCACGGTAACCAGTAATCTCAGTTGGGTTTTTCACATTGTCTACATAAACAACATAATCAGAACCAATATTTCCAGGAATGCTATAGCTTCCTTCCATATTTGCTGCTAATTGTTGAGCTTCATCCTCCCCTGCTTTTACTGTTGGGAATAACACGTACTCATCTTTCAATACACTTTGATTTAAATCCAATCTATCTACACGGATACCTACGTTAAATACCAGGTCATCAAAAGCATATTTATCTTGAATCCATCCTGAAACGTAGTTTGGTCTAAATGCATCAACTGGTCTGGTATAATTTCCAAACTCATCTGTTTGCTCAAAGAAGTCATTTAATGTAGTACTTCCTGTTGTTTGGTTACCATATGCATCATAACCATAATAAGTTACAAGGTTGTTACCGTTATTTAATAACTCAGATGCACTAAAGTAATCGATGCTTAATTGCTCTGGTTTTAAGCTATTAAAATCGATAAAGTCATTTCCATCAGTATTTAAACCTAAAGTTCTTCTTAAGTTGTAATCAAAGAAAGACTGCGCATCTTCGTTGATTTCACCTCTATAAGCACCAGGAGCAGCATTCAATCTATCATAAGAAACTGTAGTTGCCGTTTGCTCATTTGTTAAAATCGGATTCATTTCATCCAAGTTTTGCAAGTGAGAGTTTGCTCTCAAGTTACCAATTGTCCATAAACCACGTGGAGCAATTGAATATGCACGGATTACCCTTTGCTCATATTCGAAACCTACAGAAACAGCGTGTTTCTTAATATCAGCAGATCCCATTAAACTCACACGATATTGTTGGGTTTTTGCTTTTCTTGAGTTATTTGAAACTTGTGCTGGACTATACCATACACCATATACTGTTCTAGCAGCAGTTCCATTTAAGTAACCTCCACTGTTCAAAATATTTTCTTGATTTCTTAAGAAATAGTTTGCTTCATTTCCAGTAATTTGTCCATCACCATCTTCATCTCTTGAAGCCAGGTCTCTATCATAAACTGGGTTGCCATTTTCATCATATCCTTCCCATCCAAATAATTTATAATAATTAGATGTATAAGATGCCATCTCAGGATTTGCAGCTCCAGGAGTAAAACCAATTAATGTATCCTCAAATGTTTGTTGAATATTGTAAGTACCTTGAGTTACCCATTGTCCGTTTCCTAAATACAATGAATCTCCAGCTAAATTAGTTAACTCATACTGTCTTTGTTGGAATCTTTTAAACTCTCCAACATAACCATAGTCCCAATATTTATCACCGTGAACTGCATCACCACTTTTTTCATTTCTTTCGTTATAACCGAACTGAATACTATAGAATGCGTTATTGATGCTTGATTTTTTATTCTCATCAGTATTATTGTTACCGAATCTTTGTACAAATCGACCAAACACCCTCCAGTCATTATTATTGATTTGAGCATTATGATCATAGTTAAATAACGAGTTGTCATAATAATCACCCGAACTAGAACCTGAACTTAATCTTGTACTTCCTCTAAACTTAGAAGAGTTGTATGAACCACCAAAAGTTAAGTTTGTTGTTTTACCTGTATTGAAGTCTAACTTACCATTTAACACATAAGTTCCACTTGCCACGTTTTGTCTGGTTTTCACTTTTTCAAACGAATCCATTCTTAACAACTCAGCATTTTGAATTACCTGACCAGAACCTGGCACAACAGTTACTGGGTTTGCTTTAATTTCTTCTAAAACATCATCTTTCACTTTCCACATTCCAATTGCTGAAGGTGCATTATCAACCACATGTGTATAGTTACCTGACACGAAGAAACCAATAATTGGTTCAGTCTTTTTACCAGTAGAATCTTTTTTCATTAATAAAGGTCCTGATAAAGATCCTTCCACTACGTTATATCCGTAAGGATCCAACCCTACCATATTATCTCCAAACTTCCAACCAGAAGTTAAGTACTCTACAGCTCCGTGATACTCAGCAGAAGGTCCTTTTGTTGTGATACTAATTACACCACCGGTAACATCACCATACTGTGCTGGCAAACCACCTGAAATTACAGAGATTTCACCGATACCATTTTTAGGTAAATTCGATGAACCCACTACCTTCATACCATCAATGAAATAAACGTTCGCATCAGAACGTGCACCACGAATATTCAAGTTACCCGAACCATCATCCGCAGAATAAACACCCGCAGTATTTTTTGCTACATCAGTAGCAGAACGAACCGCCATGTTTTTAAAATCCTCTTCAGATACTGTTTGCTTAACTGTCGTATTACCTTTATCTATAAGCTTGTTCTTATATGCTACTTTTACGAAGTCCTTCATCTCAATAGAAGTACTTTGCATTTTCACATCAACGAACTTGGTTTCCTCAGAAGTTACTACAATACCCTCAAGGGCGATTGGTTGATAACCAACATAAGAAGACTTTAAGGTATACGTTCCTGGTGGAATTGGCTTAATAGAAAAATTCCCGTCAAAGTCAGTTTGTCCCCCTGTCACACGCACACCATTCTTTTCCAGAATAATGTTTACGAAAGCTAACGGTTCACCCGTCTGCTTATCGATAATCTTACCTTTGACCTCACTTTGCCCTGCTTGAGCCATCGCTCCAACAGAAATCACCACAGCCAGAATAAATAATGATAGTAATTTTTTTAACATAGTTTAATATTTAGTATCTCGAAAATGTATTTTCCCAAAAATTAAAGGGCGTAAAGATATATATTTCACAAACTTTAGCAAATATATTTTAACCCTCCAAACAACCTTTATTTTCAGGACTTTGCGCCAATTTACCGATAGATTTTTTATCTGAAATTTGAATTATTGAATCCTCAAGCATCGATTCATCAATTTAAAGTAAACATAACGTTAATAAAATTTAACAGCATCGAGGCGAAATTCAAGAGGTAATTCGTCCATGTACACTAACAAATTAACCTTCTATATCATCCTCTTTTCAAACTCAAATCGTATCAGCAGATAAAGAACGCTCTTCAGTTAATTTCACGAAATTTCAATTGAATGGTTGGGTTAACATTTTTTAAAAGCTGGTTTACATTCTGTTTACACACCCGAAACAACCACATAAACACAACAAAATCAACAGGTTAAATAAATCAACTCATTACAGACTACAAATCAATAATCAAAGTTGTTTTTTTTATATGAACGGTAACTAATATTTGGGTCTGTTCAGAATAGTATCATGAATAATCATCTGCCTCAGATCATATTCAACATCGATTTGCTCTTCTAAAACTTCATCTTTAACCACAGGTGGTTTCTTAACATGTTCAAACGCACTATGAGACTCATTTTCATAATCTCTCTTAGGGGCTACATTTTTAACTGATTCCTCTTCAAAAACAACCTGAGGCTCCTCTGTATACTGCTCTGTTTTTTGCACGCAAAATTCATCTTCAAATTGCTGAATAATATCATTAATTCCCCACGAACCATCTGCCTCTACCTCTTCTATTTCTTCACTACCCTGTCTTTTCTTCTTTAGCCAATTAAAGACAAAAGAGATCAACATGATTAAAGCAATAACCCAGATTTTAGTTTCCGCAGTTTCCATAATACTATCTTCGTTTAAACCATTTTTCCCAAAAAGGAGCTCCCTTGGATTTTCGATTTCTATCGGATCTCTTTTTGTTTTGCTTCATCGATTTCCGAGTTTTTTTGGATTGCATTTTTCGATACTCCTTTTTGGCCTTCTCGTCCGCTTTTTGTGCATCCTTCTCCTTCTGAGCAGCTTTCTTTTCCTGCTCTTTTTTGGTTGGAGGTTTAGGAGCTTTCGTTTGCGCAGAAACAAAAACCGGAAGCATACTCATAATAAAAATCAAAACTACTTTTCCAAAACTCTCTTTAACACGCATACCGGATTTTAACAAATCTTCTACAAAAAGTTCAACTATCTTTGCAATAATTAAAGCTAACAAAGGTTATCTTTTTTCTCTTCAAAGAAAACGAAAATTAGACAAATGAATATCAAGATGTTTAAATTATTGATAATTCTTTCTTTCCTACCATTCTTTTCAGAATGCTCAAAGAACAATCCCAATACGGTTATTCCAAACGTTTTTGTTGATGTCACTATAAATATTAATGAGCCCAGCTCGTTCGATCTTCAGCCGGTAGGAGGTTGGTTATATATTAACGGAGGATCAAATGGATTAGTCATCTATCATTCTAACGTTGATGAATTCAAATGCTTTGACCGCCACTCTACATATAATGTAGACGCGTGGTGTAAAGTTAATGTAGATTCAACAGGATTTAAATTAGTGGATCCATGTAGTGGTTCAGAATTTTCTGTTCTGGATGGCTCGGTCATCAAGGCGCCTGCAACGATCGGATTAAAACAATATCCCACAACTTTTGACGGGACATTCATTACAATAAGAAATCAATAAAAAAAGCCTTCTGGAATTCCAGAAGGCTTTTTCATTTTAATATTTATCCAGATTAATATCTGTATTCATCGCTCTTATAAGGCCCCTCAACAGACACCCCAATGTAAGCCGCTTGTTCCTCATTCAACACATCCAATTCCACACCAATTTTAGCCAGATGTAATTTAGCCACTTTTTCATCTAAGTGCTTTGGAAGCGTATAAACTTTATTCTCATATTTTTCAGGAGTATTCCATAACTCAATCTGCGCCAATGTTTGGTTCGTGAATGAGTTTGACATCACAAAAGACGGATGTCCAGTTGCTAAACCAAGATTTACCAATCTTCCTTCAGCCAATAAAATTACATCCTTCCCATTGATAGTATACTTATCCACTTGAGGCTTGATCACATCCTTAGTATCACCATGATTTTTATTTAACCATGCTACATCAATCTCATTATCAAAATGACCGATATTACAAACGATACATTTGTCTTTCATAGATTCAAAGTGTCTACCTACAATAATATCTTTATTACCAGTAGTCGTGATCACGATATCTGCTTCCAAAATGGCGTTATCCATTTTCTTCACTTCATACCCTTCCATTGCTGCTTGTAATGCACAAATTGGATCAATTTCAGTTACAATAACTCTCGCTCCTGCCCCACTGAATGAAGCTGCTGTACCTTTACCTACATCTCCATAACCTGCAACTACAACCACTTTTCCTGCCAACATAATATCTGTTGCTCTACGAATAGCATCTACCGCAGATTCTCTACAACCATATTTGTTATCGAATTTAGATTTTGTTACAGAATCATTAACATTAATTGCAGGCATCACCAAAGTACCATTCTTTTCTCTTTCAATCAATCTGTGGACCCCAGTAGTCGTCTCTTCCGAAAGACCATTGATACCAGCTGTTAATTCTGGAAAACGATCAAAAACCATATTGGTCAAATCACCACCATCATCCAAAATCATATTTAAAGGTTTCCCATCTTCGAACGCATGTAATGTTTGCTCAATACACCAATCAAATTCTTCTTCATTCATTCCTTTCCATGCAAAAACAGGGACTCCTGTTGCAGCAATAGCCGCGGCAGCCTGATCTTGAGTAGAAAAAATATTACATGATGACCAGGTCACCTCAGCACCTAATGCAGTTAAAGTTTCAATTAAAACCGCAGTTTGAATGGTCATATGTAAACATCCCGCAATTCTAGCTCCTTTAAGCGGTTGTTCATCCTTATACTCCTCACGAAGCGCCATCAATCCAGGCATCTCAGCTTCCGCCAATTTTATTTCCTTTCTTCCCCAATCCGCAAGAGAAATATCCTTTACTTTGTAATTATCTGTCTTTACCATACTACAATTGCTTTTATTAAAAACGGGTGCAAAGATAATCGATATATGAAGTTTATTAAAAATAATATCCTATCGAATGGTTCGCGATTGATTATAGTGCAATTAGATTTAGATATTATTGACCATGTTTGGGATATCAAATTATCTCCTGAAGAATTACACAAGTATCGTACGATCTCACATGATAAGCGTAAATGCGAGTTTTTAAGTATTCGTAAAGTCATTCAAACTATATACAACGAAGAAGAATACATTTCATATTCAAAAAACGGCAAACCTAACCTGGCTATTTCCGGGCATAAAATTTCCATATCCCACTCTGATGGTTTACTTGGAATACTCATTCACCCTGGTGTTGAAGTAGGAATAGACCTTCAGGTCATCACACCCAAAATTGCTCGAATTAAACACAAGTTCATGTCTGAAGCAGAACTGATTTCAAGTAAAGAACTAGAAAATCAAATGATCGTTTACTGGTGTGCCAAAGAAGCCCTTTTCAAATACTATTCCAAAGGAAATGTAGAATTTAAAAGCAATCTTTTCATTGAGCCATTCAATATGGATTCTTCGGGAGAGCTTTGCGGACAAATTCATATGCCGGATATGGACACCTCAATTCCTATGAATTATGAATTAATTGGAAATACAATGATCGTTTACACCATGGAAAAACCAACTTCAAGTTAGCTACAGCTTAGTTTATTAAAAAGTTGTGGAAACACGGCTTCAACCAGACCAAATTCAACACCTAAAAATGGTTATACTTGCAATATGATTCTTACGGATATAGAACATATTTCGCGTAAAAAGAAAAAGCAATTGGCGGTTTTAATCGATCCTGACAAAGGAAGAAAGGAACATCTCTCAAAGATCGCTGCTATTGCCAACGAGACTAAGGTAGATCTTTTTTTTGTTGGTGGAAGCCTTATGGTAGGTGATGAAATGGAAGAAACTATATCCGCTTTAAAAAGCCTTACCAATATTCCAATTGTTCTATTTCCCGGAAGTCCGTCTCAACTGTCTAATCAAGCAGATGCATTACTTTTTCTGTCTTTGATTTCAGGAAGAAATGCAGACCTTTTAATCGGGCAACAAGTCATTGCTGCTCCCGCTATTAAAAAGTCGAATATTGAGGTTTTACCCACCGGATATATGCTAATTGATGGAGGTCGCCCAACAACAGCTTCTTACATCAGCAACAGCCAACCTATTCCAGCCAACAAACCTGAGATAGCAGCGGTAACAGCCATGACTGGTGAAATGCTGGGTTTAAAACTCATTTATGCAGATGCTGGAAGCGGAGCTGATTTCCCTGTAAGCGGTGAAATGATTAAAGCGATAAAATCCTCTATTGATATTCCGTTGATTGTGGGGGGAGGAATGAAATCTGCAAACGATGTAAAAAATGCATTTCAAGCCGGAGCAGATATTGCCGTTATCGGAAATGCTTTTGAAGATCAACCGGAACTACTCAATGAAATTTCTAAAACCAGATACGCAGATTACATTTAAACCTGGGATTCTCAAGTATTGACACATAAAACACATACACATCTATGAGCTCATCAAAAGAACATTGGGATAACGTATACACCAACAAACCTCATGAAAAGCTCGGATGGTATGAAAAGGATTTATCCCCTTCAATTGAGCTGCTAAATCTTGCGGATTTAAAACCTTCCTCACGAATTCTTAATGTTGGAGCCGGAAGTACTGTGTTGATAGACTATCTACTAGAACAAGGCTATGAAAACTTGATTGCTACTGATATTAGCGAAGTCAGTCTGCAAAAATTAGAATCAAGAGCTGGGTCAAAACATGTGGAATATATTGTTGATGACTTAACTCATCCCAATAAGCTAAATCACATTGCCGCGGTGGACCTTTGGATAGATCGGGCAGTTCTTCATTTTTTTACTGAGGAAAAAGATCAAAAGACATATTTCGATTTATTGAAAAAGCTTATTTCTCCAAAAGGATTTGTCATCATTGCGGAATTTAATCTGGAAGGCGCATTGAAATGCTCTGGTCTGGACGTTTGTAGATATGATACACAAATGATTGCCCAAGGTCTTGGTTCAGAATTTGAACTTATTAAAAATTTCGATTACACCTACACCATGCCTTCGGGAGATACCCGGGAATATATTTACACCTTATTCCAAAGAAAATAAGATGTATTCTAAAGAAGAGGAAAAAGCACTACGTTCTGCCTTTTGGGGAACTCTAACTCAAAAAATTCAGAAATACCGTTCCGCTTCAGGGAGGAGAATCAACTGGTTTAAATACCCCACACACTTAAACGATATTTACATCCGTGTTGAAGCAGATCGATTTGGTTGTCGTGTGTGTATTGATCTTCAATTTAGAAATCCTGGAATTCGCGAACTTTTTTACGAGCAATTTTTAGAAACCAAGACTGTTTTTGAAAATTTAATGGAAACTGAGGTTAAATGGTATCCCAGTTATACACATTCGTACGGGACCGAAGTTGCCAGAGTTTCTGTAGAAAATACTGAGACTAATTTATTTGTTCAGGAGGACTGGATCACGATGCATAATTTCATCATTACTCATCTTAGAAAAATAGATGAATACTGGGTTGATTTTGGTGATTTATACACATCGCTTAAATAATATCTACTCCATCTCCGGAACTATTTTTTAATTCTTATTCGGTTTGTGCTGAATATCACAATACACTGTATTTTGCAAGAGTACATTTGCCGGATAAACCAAATACATTCGAGTGGATTTACTGGTCATTATAGGATATATTTCTTCAGTTTTAATTGGCATCTCTTTAGGCCTTATTGGGGGTGGTGGTAGTATTTTAACCGTTCCCGTTTTGGTCTACTTGATTGGAGTTGATCCTGTTACTGCTACTGCATATTCCCTATTTGTTGTAGGCGCTTCAAGCTCTGTAGGGTCTATAAACTATTTCAAAAAAGGGCTGGTCAATCTTAAAACAGCGGGTATTTTCGGACTTCCTGCAATCCTATCTGTATACTCTACCAGAAAGTTTTTAGTTCCTTTAATTCCTGAACAGTTGTTCACTATTGACTCTTTTATTTTCACTAAAGAAATGGGAGTCATGGTATTGTTTGCGGTCTTAATGATCGCTGCTTCTATTTCTATGATCAGAGGTCGAAAAGAAGCCCATCAAGAAGAAACCAAACAAGAATTCAACTATGCACTCATTCTTTTAGAAGGAGTTCTGGTTGGAGTTCTAACAGGTCTGGTAGGTGCGGGAGGCGGATTCTTGATTATTCCAGCATTGGTAGTACTTTCAAAACTCCCTATGAAACAAGCCATTGGAACTTCACTCCTGATCATTGCAGCGAAATCATTAATTGGATTTTTGGGAGATATTTCAAATCGAGAAATTGACTGGACATTTCTACTCATATTCACTTCTATTTCCATTATCGGAATATTTATCGGAAGTGCGTTATCCAACAAAATTTCCGGAGCTAAACTAAAGCCTGCATTCGGATGGTTTGTCCTCTTAATGGGGATTTTTATTCTAACAAAATCATTAATCAATTAGTAAAAAAGTAACTTGATATGTTTGATAATATAAATGCTGAAGATTTTCAAAGAGAGATTGATAACAATCCAGACGCAATTATTTTAGATGTGAGAACTGATTACGAATTTGAACAGGGACATCTGAAAAATGCAGTTTTACTGGATTTTTTCTCATCAAATCTGGAAGCAGAACTAAATAAACTAGATAAAAGCAAATATTATTTGATTTACTGTAGAAGTGGCGCAAGAAGTTATTCTGCATGTAGTATCATGTCTAGTAATGGATTTGTAAAGGTAGCCAACCTCATGGGCGGAATCATCTCATGGCATGGCGAAATTGTGTAATAATTGATATTTAGAGAAAAGAAAAGGGCATTGAAAATTCAATGCCCTTTTTTTATGATTCTAATACCTGATCTACATTAATCCCGCACGCTTTAAAAGCGCATCTACTTTTGGTGCTCTACCTCTAAAACGCTCGTATAACGTTGACGGATGCTCACTCCCCCCTTTACTTAATACATTGTCATAAAAAGATTGCGCAACCTCCTGATTGAACACACCTTCTTCCTTAAACTTTTCAAACGCATCGGCATCTAAAACTTCAGCCCACTTATAACTATAATACCCCGAGGAATAACCTCCTTTGAAAATATGCGAGAATTGACAACTTGTACTTGCTCCATCAACCCTAGGCATCAAAGCTGTTTTTTCCAGAACCTCTTTCTCAAATTCGAAAACATCTACTTCTCTTTCTTCTGAAAGCGTATGCCACCCCATATCCAGATAACCAAAACTTAATTGACGCATGGTATTATACCCTTCTAAAAACTGCTGTGATTTTACAATCTTTTCAATCTCTTCATCCGGAATCATTTCCTGCGTGCGATAATGACGTGCAAAGAAATCAAGCGCTTCTTTTTCGTAACACCAATTCTCTAAGATTTGAGATGGTAGCTCTACAAAATCCCAAAATACACTTGTACCACTTACACTAGGATATGTGCATTCTGAAGACATTCCATGCAATGCATGTCCAAATTCATGAAACAAAGTGGTCACTTCATTAAATGTCAATAGTGCCGGCTTTAATGCCGTTGGTTTAGAAAAGTTACACACGATAGAAATATGCGGGCGGTAATTTTTCCCTTCTTTCTTATACTGACCTTTGAATGACGTCATCCAGGCACCCTGACGTTTCCCTTTTCTTGGAAAGAAATCTGCATAAAAATATGCCTTATGTTCTCCATCACGATCTAAAACCTCATAGGTCAATACATCATCATGATACACATCAATATCATCGCGTAGGATAAAATCATAACCATATAAAATACGCGCCACATTGAACACTCCATTTATGACATTATTCAATTCAAAATATGGTTTAATTTTTTCTTCATCCAGATTCAACTCCAGTTGCTTCAGCTTTTCAGCATAATAACTAAAATCCCAGGGTTGAATTTGATCAATTCCATCTTTCAATGCCAACTCACCAACACGTTTTACATCCGCTTCTGCTTCTGGTTTTGATTTCGCTAAAAGATCTCCCATAAAATCTTCCACAACCTGTGCCGATTTTGCCATTCTACGCTCTAGCACATAGTCTGCATGAGAATCATACCCCAGTAAATGGGCTCTTTTAATACGCAAACCTGCAATCTCTTTAACAATGTTCTGATTGTCAAAATCATTACCCTTACAAGCTTTTGTTGCCGAAGCCATGTATAAGGTTTCACGTAAATCCCTGCGTGAAGAATACTTCATGAAAGGGATAAAACTAGGATACTGTAAATTAATCACCCATTTTCCTTCATCACCTGTTTCTTTGGCCGTTTGAGCCGCATATTCCACTACACTTTCTGGTAATCCATCCAGATCCTCTTCATTTTCTAAAACCAATTTATAACTATTGGTTTCAGCCAACACATTTTCTCCAAACTTCAACGATGCTTTGGATAACTGCTCATCAATCTGTCTTAATTCCTGCTTTTGTTCTTCATTTAACAAAGCGCCATTTCGCACAAACCCCAGATAAGCTTTTTCTAAAACCGTTTGTTGTTCTACATTCAATTCAAAATCATCTTTTCGATCCCAAACGGACTTTACCCTCAAAAACAATTCTTCATTTAAAGCCACATCATTTCCATATGCGGTTAACTTCGCTGAAAACTCAGGAGCTAAGGCTTGAATTTCATCTGTAGTTTCTGCAGAATTTAGATTAAAAAATATTGAGGATAATTCTTGAACACCCTGCCCAATAAACTCTAACTTTTCAATTGTGTTTTTAAAGTTCGGTGTATCATTTTGCTTCAACAAAGCATCTAACTCTGCCTTCGCATTTTCAATCAGTTTTTCCAACTCCCCAACAAAAGAACTGATATTCAGCTCACTAAATTTAATTAATTCTTGTTGCGTGACTTTAGTTACAGGTAGACTCATATAAATATCATTTTTTCGACTATCCAAACAACCTACTTTTATACAGTCGTAAAGACAGAATGCAAATGAAAATAAAGTTTTAATACTAAATCAAGAATCATGGGAAATAAAAAGCATCAAATCGTTATCGTTGGCGGGGGCACCGGAGGTGTTATGGTAGCCGCACAACTTAAAAGAGCTAAAAACAGCTTAGACATCGCTATTATTGACCCAACAGATACGCATACATATCAACCGGCCTACACATTAGTTGGAGCAGGTTTAATGGACTATAAAGACACACTAAAACCAGAAAAAAAGCTGATCCCATCCGGGGTAAAATGGATCAAAGAAAAAGTTGCAGATATACAACCTGAAAACAACACAGTACTTCTTGAAAATAAAGATACTGTGACATACGATTATATCATCGTGGCAGCCGGAATTCAAATCAATCTGGATGGCATTAAGGGTCTTAAAGAAGCTTACGGAAAAAATGGCGTATGTTCTAATTATATTGATCCGGAATATACCTGGGAAGTCATGAAGAAATTCAAAGGGGGTAATGCTTTATTCACACAGCCTGTAACTCCAATTAAATGTCCTGGAGCTCCTCAAAAAATCATGTATTTGATGGGAGATTATGTAGATCAGCATCAAATTCAAAATGAAACAAACATCATTTTTGCCACCCCTGGAACAATGATTTTCGGTGTTCAACCATTTAAAGATGAACTGGAACGCTACTTGAAAAAATATAACATCAAGCAACGTTACGGTTATAAACTGGTAGAAATTGATGGCGAGAAAAAAGAAGCTTATTACGAACGTTTAGAATTACCTAATGGTAGTGATCAATATGTTGTGAATGACGAACGTAATGTGGCAGGATGTATGGGTTACATTTGGGAAGACGGAGTAAAAAGAGAAGTTCAGGAAGTAAATTCTACATTCCAAATGGAGAAAAAAGGCACCCGATATGCTATTAAATATGACATGCTTCATTTAGCACCTCCACAATCTGCTCCAAGTTGGTTTCAAAAGACAAAATTGGCCAATCAGGAAGGGCCGAATAAAGGTTGGATGGCAGTGGATAAAAATTCTCTGCAATCAAAATTTTATACGAATGCTTTTGGAGTTGGTGATATCACTGATTTGCCAACAGCACGTACCGGAGCTGCAATCAGAAAACAAGCTCCTGTAATTGTAAAAAACATCTTAAATTTAATGGCAGGAAAAACTGCTGATAATAAAAACTATACAGGTTATTCTTCATGTCCACTTGTTGTCTCTCCAAACAAGATGTTATTAGCCGAATTTGGATACAATGGAGTAAGAATGTCCGACCCAATTTTGAGTAAATTCTTTGACACCGGAAAAGCCAGTTATCCTATGTGGATTTTAAAACGACACGGTCTTCCATTCATGTATTGGAACATGATGATGAAAGGATATGATTTTTAATAACAAAAGCTCCGTTTCCGGAGCTTTTTTTCTCAAACAATATTTCTAACTATGAAATAAAATTTTCGAACTACTAAATCAACTATTACACATCAAAATAATCGAATAATAAAAAGGGATTCCCAGCATCACGTTTATTGGGAAAGTAATACCCAATGCCATTGGCAAATACAATCCCGAATTGGCTTTGGGTACAGCTTGCTTCATCGCTGCGGGAACTGCAATATATGAGGCACTTGCTCCCAGAATAGCAAACAACAACTGATTTCCAATTGCATCTGTTATTTGCATACTGATCCACAATGCCAATAATCCATTAAAAAAAGGCATCACACTAGAGAAGAGAAAAGGATAAATTCCTTTCTTTAAAATTGCCGAAAGATGTTTCCCGCTCGTTAATCCCATATCCAAAAGAAATACTGCCAGAAATCCCTTAAAAATATCCGTGGTAAATGGTTTTATACCTTCAGCTTGTTCTGCTGTGGCTAAAAAGCCAATGATCAAACTTCCTAATATCAACAGCACACTACCATTGGTTAAAGAATGCCATAAAATACCAGACAATCCTGTATTACTCTGACTTCCTCCCTTTTTGAAATATTGAATAAGCATAACTCCAACAATAATTGCCGGAGCTTCCATGAGTGCCATTACAGCAATCATATGCCCATTAAATTCAATCCCTTCAAAATCTAAAAACGATGTAGATGTCACGAAAGTCACTGCGCTGACCGAACCATATGAAGCTGCTATTGCTCCTGCATTTTCTACCCCGAATTTAGACCTCAAAATAAAAAACGAAGCTATTGGAATCAAGGAAGCTAAAAGAAGTCCAAGCCCCATACTATTTACTAATTCCTCGCTCATTCCACTATGTGAAAGTTCTTGTCCTCCTTTAAACCCAATGGATAATAACAAATACATCGAAATGAATTTCGAACTATTCTCCGGAATATTTAAATCACTTTTGATTTGAACCGCTAACACCCCAAGCAAAAAGAACATTAAAGCAGGATTCGTAAGATTCTCCAATAGATTATGAAGGTTCATTTCTAATTACAAATTTTAATTGTAGTCGTTTTCACAAATTCTATCTTCTTTCCTAACTTCTCAGCTTCGAGTAAGTACGAATGAAGAGCCATTTTTGATAGTCCCTCCACTTCCATCGTTGAATCATTAACAAATCGAGTTTTCACTCTATTTTGCTCTCCCTTGTTTTTTACCGTTTCGTCAAACAACGCTTTAGCAGATAATTGTCCCTCTATAGGCTCTTTTTTTAATTGAGATTCTGAAAAACTGTTTTGAACCACCTTGTCAATCATTTTTATACATAACTCCTCATTTCCAAAGGATTCGTTTGTCATACTATCTGGTGCAAACTCCCCCAACCTTGATGCTTGTTGTGCTAAATATGTCATAATACCATTTGTTTAATTCGAAGCAAACCTACATCTTTACAATCATAAATTTTTATTTAAATATTTTATACAAGACATAAATAAAAGTAAATGCATTACACTTTACATCAATTAGAAATATTCTTAACAGTTGTTGATTTACAAAGCATTACAAAGGCAGCAGAAGAACTCCATTTAACTCAACCAGCCATATCAATTCAACTCAAAAAATTGCAGGAACAATTTGAAATTCCATTAATTGAAGTTATTGGTCGACAATTATATGTTACCGATTTCGGTAACGATATTGCCCAAAAGTGTCGTAGAATCAAACATGAAATGGACGAAATTACACATACAGTAAACCAACATAAAGGGCTACTTACAGGGTCGATTAATATTTCTGTTGTATCCACTGCAAAATATATTATCCCTTATTTTTTAAAACCTTTTATGGATCTACATCCCGGAATAAAAATTTCCATTGACGTATCTAATAAGACCAGGGTTCTGGAAGGATTATCTAAGAATAAAACCGACTTTTCCCTCATCTCTGTCTTACCTGAAGACATTCAATTGGAAGCCATAGAGCTGATGGAGAACAGGCTATATCTCACAGGACCGCAGGAGTTTAAAGGGAAAATGAAAAAACCAAAGGATTTAGAGAAAGTGACTCTTCTATTTCGTGAAAAGGGCTCAGCTACTCGAAATGCTATGGAAAAATATTTAAAAAGTAAAAATGTCAATATAGGCACCAGTATGCAATTGGTCTCTAATGAAGCCATTAAACAAACCATCAATGCAGGTATTGGCTTTTCTATTATGCCTCTTATCGGATTAAGAACCGCATTAAACAGCGAAAAAATGAGTATTTATCCATTAGCAGGGTTACCTATCACAACGCAATGGCATCTAGTTCATCCAAAGGGCAAATCATTAAGCCCTGCCCAAAAAGCGCTCATTCAATTCATTAACGACAATAAAAAACAATTGGTGGAAGAACACTTTAACTGGGCTTTGAATCCTTTGGTCTAAATAAGTTTACAAATCATAAAATACAGTGAGTTTCATGCATCCCATCTAGTATTTGGTTATAGTTGGATCAATATGATCCGCCCAGGCCAATATCCCCCCTTTCAAATTATAAAAATTGTCTTTTCCGGTTACACGCATTAAGTAATCTACCACATTCGCGCTACGCACCCCACTTCTACAAATCACCACAACCTTCTTGTCTAGATCTACCTCATCCAAACGTTCTACAAATGAACTTATTGGAATTAAATCGTCACCCAAATTAGCAATCTCAAATTCATATGGCTCACGCACATCAACTAACTGAAAATCAGATTTATTCTCAATTAATTCTTTCAATTCAAATACATCAATTTCCGGTATCATCTTCTATTTCTTTTTTTTCAATTTTAACCTACAAAAAAGGCTTCTCTTGATTGGAGAAGCCTGTTAAAGTTATAACTCTTTTATCTAAAAACTACTCCATATAAATGCCTGAAACGTGCATTGAACACTCCTTCATTTGCATCATATTTCGTGTCATTTTCTTCATTTTTCCGGATACAATTGTAAGACCGTTTGATTCATTTTTCAAAATATTTTTTCTCAAAACACTATTTAAAAAATATTTTTTAATCCAAAATCGGGCTAGTTTTATCAGATGGTATTTACGTTCCTTCCCCTTGATATATCTAAGGTTTCAGACAAACAACTCCCTCTGATTCAGACTTCAAATTTCTTGCTTAAAAAAATTTTATTTCAGAAAAAGTTTTTTTGTCCAACTTTTATTCCTTTACATTTGCAGCACTTATCAAGAAAGACGGAGGGATTGGGCCCTATGAAGTCTTAGCAACCATGACGAGCATGGTGCTAATTCCCATCTCAACAATTCTCCGTTGAGTAAAGATGAGTTAAGTAGCGATCTCTCGCTCCTTCTTTCTTGAAAAGTTTAAAAACTGAAACAAGAAAGATGACAATTACCGAAGTTTTAAAATCACGAATACTGGTACTGGATGGTGCAATGGGCACAATGATTCAGAAATACCAGCTTTCTGAAGAAGATTTTCGAGGTGCTCGATTTGCTGATCATCATTTACCTCTCAAAGGAAACAATGATTTATTGGCACTTACACAACCTGATATTCTCAAAGCTATCCATTCAGAATATTTTGAAGCCGGAGCTGATATTGCTGAAACCAATACATTCAGCTCCACACGTATCGCTCAAGCCGATTACGGTTTAGAAGAATCAGTTTATGATCTGAACTTTGAATCTGCTCGAATCGCCAAAGAAGTTGCTGAAAAGTTTACCCGAAAAAATCCCGAAAAACCCCGATTTGTTGCAGGGTCCATAGGTCCAACAAATCGTACTGCTTCTATCTCTCCGGATGTAAACAATCCCGGATTTAGAGGAATTACATTCGAAGAACTTAAAATCTCATACATAGAGCAGGCGCAAGCCTTAGTAGAAGGTGGAGTTGATATTTTATTGGTTGAAACTGTCTTTGACACTCTTAATGCTAAGGCTGCGCTTTTTGGAATTCAAGAATATTTTGATCAATCAGGAAAACAAGTTCCTATCATGGTTTCGGGAACAATTACCGATGCAAGCGGACGTACACTATCAGGTCAAACTACCGAAGCATTTCATATTTCATTGGCACATGCCCCGTTACTTAGTATCGGATTGAATTGTGCTTTGGGAGCCAAAGACATGCATCCATACCTTCAAGTTCTTAACAAAGAATCTAACTTCTTAGTGAGTGCACATCCCAATGCCGGCCTACCGAATGAGTTTGGTGCCTATGATGAAACTCCAGAGATCATGGGAAAACAAATCGAATCTTTTTTACAAGAAGGTTTGCTCAATATCGTGGGCGGATGTTGCGGAACCACACCAAAGCACATTAAAGTCATTGCTGAATTAGCAGCGCAATATTCACCTAGAAAAGCAAATGCTAACAACAATGAATAATATCAAACCTTTGATTTTAAGCGGACTGGAACCTCTGGTCATTTCATCTGCGAGCAACTTTGTGAATGTAGGTGAACGTACTAATGTAACCGGTTCCAAAAAGTTCTTGCGTCTCATTAAATCTGAGGAATATGAAGAGGCTTTATCCATAGCTAAGGAACAAGTAGAAAATGGCGCCCAAATCATTGATGTAAACATGGATGAGGGGATGATTGATGGAGTGAAAAGCATGGTTCACTTTCTAAATCTCATCGCTTCCGAACCGGATATTGCCAGAGTTCCCGTCATGATTGATTCTTCGAAATGGGAAATCATTGAAGCCGGATTACAGTGCATTCAGGGCAAGGGTGTGGTAAATTCTATCAGCCTAAAATCAGGAGAAGAAGAATTCCTGGAACAGGCTATTAAAATTAAGCGATACGGGGCCGCAGTCATCGTCATGGCGTTTGATGAAAAAGGACAAGCAGATAATCTGGCCAGAAGAATTGAAATTTGTGCTCGTGCCTATCAACTACTAACTGAAAAAATTCAATTTCCACCGGAAGATATTATATTCGACCCGAATATATTTCCGGTTGGTACGGGAATGGAAGAACTCCGAACCAATGCTTTGGATTTCTTTTTGGCAACGAAATGGATCAAAGAGAACCTCCCGCATGCAAAGGTAAGTGGTGGTGTTAGCAACGTATCATTTTCATTTCGTGGTAACAATACCGTTCGAGAAGCAATGCACGCTTCTTTCTTATACCACGCCATTCAAAACGGGATGGATATGGGAATTGTCAACCCTTCTCTTCTGGAAGTATATGATGAAGTCCCAGCCGATTTATTGGAACATGTTGAAGATGTATTACTCAACCGCAGAGTTGATGCTACTGAACGTTTACTAGATTTTGCACAATCAGTAAAAAGTACTTCTAAACAAAAAACTCAGGATGATTCCTGGAGAGAAGAAAAGGTGGAAAATCGCCTCAGCCATGCTTTGGTCAAAGGAATTACAGAATATATCGATCAAGACACAGAAGAAGCACGTAATAACTATGAATTTCCGCTAGAAGTTATCGAAGGCCCATTAATGGATGGGATGAATATCGTGGGAGACCTATTTGGTTCTGGAAAAATGTTTTTACCACAAGTGGTCAAAAGTGCACGGGTAATGAAAAAATCCGTAGCCTACCTCCTGCCCTATTTAGAAGCTGCAAAAACTGCATCATCTAAATCACAAGCTAAAATTTTGTTGGCTACAGTGAAAGGGGATGTCCATGATATTGGAAAAAATATTGTCGGAGTTGTACTCGCCTGCAACAACTATGAAATAGAAGATTTAGGCGTAATGGTTCCCGCTGAAAAGATTTTAAAAACCGCCAGAGAACTCGGTGTTGACATGATTGGGTTGAGCGGATTGATCACTCCATCTCTGGATGAAATGGTTCATGTAGCCAAAGAAATGGAAAAACAAAACTTCTCTATTCCTTTACTGATTGGAGGGGCTACAACCAGCAGAATTCACACCGCTGTTAAGATTGATCCGGAATATAGTGGACCAGTGATTCACGTTCATGATGCTTCCAGAAGCGTTCCTTTGGCCGGGGCTTTGGTTAAAAATCAGGATTATTTCAAAGAAATCAAGGCTGAATACCAATCTCTTCGAGAAGGGTATTTGAACAAACAGAAAGTCAAAAAGTTACTCCCTTTTTCAGATGCGGTTCTAAATAAAAAACAACTGGTTTGGGATGACCAAAAAAATCTCGATCCTGAGTTTACTGGAGTTAAAGTATTTGAAGATTTTGATCTTCAGGAAATTCGCAATTACATCGACTGGACGCCTTTCTTTAGCACCTGGATGCTTAAAGGAAGTTATCCTAAAATTCTGGATCACGAAGTAGTCGGTGAAGAAGCACAAAAACTATTTAACGATGCTCAAATATTGCTAGATCACATCATTACCAACAGAAGTCTCCAGGCTAAAGCTGTTATTGGAATCTTTCCGGCATATAGCCAAAATGAATCTATTCATGTTTTTGATCCTGAACAGTCTCAAAGTGAATTGACTCAGTTTCATTTTTTACGTCAGCAAAGCAAAAAAGCCACAGGCAAACCCAATCATAGTTTAGCTGATTATGTCGCTCCAAAAAATTCTAACCACGGCAATCATTTAGGGCTTTTTGCGGTTACCGCAGGCATTGGAATTGAAAAGTTGATTTCTAAATTCGAACAAGATCATGATGACTACCACGTGATTATGGTCAAAGCTTTGGCCGATAGATTGGCAGAGGCATTTGCTGAACTTATGCACGAAAAAGTCAGAAAAGAATATTGGGGATATGCTCCTGAAGAATCATTATCCAATGAAGCTTTGATTAAAGAATCTTTTCAAGGGATTCGACCTGCACCTGGATACCCTGCTTGCCCGGATCATACCGAAAAAGAAACATTATTTAATCTCCTGGAAGTTCAAAAACACACGGGAATTCAACTCACAGAAAATTATGCTATGTACCCGGCTGCATCAGTTAGCGGATTCTATTTCGCTCATCCTGATGCTTCCTATTTCGGAGTAGGAAAAATCGGAAAAGATCAAGTAGAATCCTATGCACAACGTAAAGGGTTCGACATAGAAGAAGCTGAAAAATGGCTTAAACCAAATTTAGGATACTAAAATGAAAATCACTGAACATATTAAAAACGCTAAAAGCACTTTATTTAGTCTCGAAATTTTACCTCCTAAAAAGGGGGAAAATATTCAGGATTTATACGATCATTTAGATCCGTTGATGGAATTCAATCCACCCTTTGTAGATGTCACCTATCATCGTGAAGAGTACGTATACAAGACTATGCCAAATGGTTTACTTCAAAGAAAATCCACACGCAAGCGTCCGGGAACCGTAGGCATTTGTGCAGCGATCTCCAATAAATACAATGTCACCACAGTACCCCATATTATCTGTGGTGGATTTACGAAGGAAGATACAGAAAACGCATTGATTGATTTAAACTTTTTGGGAATTGACAATGTGTTACTCATTCGAGGTGATGCTATTAAATCGGAACAACGATTTGTTGGGGAACCAGAGGGAAACCAATATGCTATTGATCTTTTGCATCAGGTTAAAGACATGAATCGTGGATTGTATTTAGATGATGAACTGGAAAATGCACATCCTACTGATTTTTGTATTGGTGTGGCGGGTTATCCCGAAAAGCACTTTGAAGCACCTAATCTTAAAACAGATCTCAAATATTTGAAAACCAAAGTAGATGCCGGAGCAGATTATATTGTTACGCAGATGTTCTATGATAATCAAAAATACTTTGATTTTGTGGATTTATGCCGCAAAAACGACATCCACGTTCCAATCATTCCGGGGCTCAAGCCAATCACCACTAAAAAACAAGGCACTTTGCTTCCAAGTATTTTCCATATTGATTTACCCGAAGCATTATCTGATGAAATTGAAAAATGTACGAGTAACAAACAAGTCAAAGAAGTGGGGGTAGAATGGGCTATTCAACAATCAAAAGAATTGATGGATTATGGAGTTCCATCTCTTCATTATTATTCTATGGGCAAAGCTGATCCAGTATACCGCATTGCTCAAGCACTATTTTAATTAAAGCTATAGAAATAAACATTTTACATATCAATTCAATGTACTTCATGATGTATCGAATGATGCTTCATAGGCGCAAGCTTTGTCAAAACTGAACGAATTCACACCAGGTAAATTCTGAAAGTCCCTCCGGCAAAGCATCGCCAGAGGGACTTTTTTTATTCCAAAAACTACGCAAATGAAAATAGAACTAAATCAAAAAGACGGCTTACTGTTTGAGGCTCAAAATGAACTTCAAAATACTATTCAGGTTGGAGTTTCTGACAACTCAGATGCACACCCCATTCGCCCAATGGAACTACTCTTAATGGGAGTTGCAGGCTGTAGTAGCGTTGATGTCATAGGAATTCTAAATAAACAACGTCAGAAAATTGATGACTACAAAGTCGTGGTTCACGGTGAACGTGTAAAAGCCATTCCGGCCATATTCAAATCTATTCACGTAGAATTCCACCTGTTAGGGGATATCCAACCGGAAAAAGCACAACGAGCTATTCATTTATCTATCGACAAATACTGTTCGGTGAGCAAAATGTTAGAACAAGCTACAAATATCACAACACAACTATATCTCAACAACAAAAAATATGAAAACTAAATATCATCCGGAAACACAAGCCATTCGCAATCAACTAGAAGCGACTCAATATGCCGAACATAGTGTTCCCTTATTCCTGACTTCCAGCTTCATATTTGATGATGCGGAAGACATGCGCGCATCATTTGCAGAAGAAAAGGAAAAGAACATTTACAGTCGATTTACCAATCCAAATGCAACAGAATTTATTCAAAAAATTGTAGCGCTGGAAGGAGCTGAAGATGGTTATGCTTTTGCGACAGGGATGGCTGCCATATTCAACACATTCGCCAGCTTATTAAAAAGTGGAGACCACATCATTTCTGCTCGGTCAGTTTTTGGATCTACCCATACTTTGCTTACAAAGTTTCTCCCTAAATGGGGAATTTCATCCAGTTATTTTTCATCCGGAAACCTTTCTAAAATTGAATCCATGATTCGTCCAAATACCAAAATTCTTTATGCAGAAACACCTTCCAATCCCGGATTGGATATTCTGGATTTAGAAGAATTGGCTCGCATTGCGAAAAAGAATAATTTACTGTTGGTTATTGACAACTGCTTTGCAACTCCGATCATTCAAAAGCCTATTGAATATGGTGCGGATTTGGTCATTCACTCCGCCACCAAATTATTGGACGGACAAGGACGTGTACTAGGTGGTGTTGTAGCCGGAAAAAAGAATCTGATTCGAGAAATCTATTTATTCGCCCGAAATACCGGGCCATCCATTTCTCCATTCAACGCATGGGTTTTATCCAAGAGTATTGAAACCTTAGCATTACGCGTGGAAAAACATTCTGCCAATGCCCAAGAGTTGGCTTTTGCTTTGGAAAAGCATCCACAACTGGAAGAAGTACGATATCCATTTTTACCATCGCATCCCAATTACCAACTCGCTAAAAAACAAATGCGATTTGGCGGAAACATTGTCGCTTTTGAGGTCAAAGGTGGTCTTGAGGGGGGCAAAAAATTCCTAAACAAATTACAACTGTGTTCACTTACCGCAAATCTGGGAGACACCAGAACAATTGCTTCACATCCGGCTTCAACCACGCATAGCAAACTTACCGAAGCTGAACGATTGGAGGTAGGCATCACCAATGGTCTTATTCGGATATCTGTTGGACTCGAGCATATTCACGACATCTTAGACGACATTCAACAAGCTTTAGAACATGAATAACACACTGCAATTCATTACCATTCAAAAGTTTGAAAATCACAGACAACAAACTTTTGAAAACATCAAACTTTCATACCAGGTGTTTGGTGCGCAGCTCCACTCTGCACCAATAATACTGGTACATCATGCCCTCACCGGAAACTCAAACGTAGCAAACCCGGACGATGGATGGTGGAAAGATTTGATCGGTAAAAACAAGGTTATAAATACAGATCACTATACGGTGATTGCCTTTAATATTTATGGAAATGGGTATGACCATGCACTCCAAACTGATCATACTTCATTTAATGCCTTTGACATTGCAGCATTACAGTTCCTCGCCATGACTCAAATGGAAATCACACAATTGTATGCCGCAATTGGTGGTTCCATTGGCGGGGGCATTGCATGGGAAATGGCCGTTGCACACCCAGAGTTTATTCAGCATCTAATTCCTATTGCATCCGCCTGGAAAAGTTCGGATTGGATCGTAGGACAAACTTCCGTTCAGGAGTCTATTCTACAACATTCCTCTAAACCGCTGGAAGATGCCAGAATGATGGCCATGCTATTCTATCGTACTCCTGTTTCGTTTGATTCCAAATTCAACCACAAAAAAACTAATCAGAATATTCCTGTAGTCAGTGATTGGCTCCAATTTCATGGAAAATCTTTAGCGAAACGTTTTCAGGTTCAGGCTTATCGTACGATGAATTACATTTTATCTACGATCGATATCTCGAAACAAAAAGATTCGATAGAAGCAGCTTTAAAACCACTACAATCTCATGTGATTCAAATTGCAATTGACACAGACATCTACTTCCACAAGGATACGAATTTGAATACCAAAAAAATTTTAGATCAATTCGATGTGACCAATTCATACCATGAAATTCAATCAGTTCATGGACATGATGCTTTTCTCATCGAATACGATCAGCTATCACAAATACTAAAACCATATTTCTCCATATCATGAAAATCTTAAAATTCGGAGGGTCTTCCCTCTCCAATGACAATGGATTAAAAAATGCCATTGAAATCATTGAAAACAAATCAAAAAACGAATCTATCGCTGTGGTTGTTTCTGCAAGAGGAAACTCTACAGATACTTTAGAAAACATGCTTACCAAAGCGAGTCGAGGCCAGAATTACAGCCATGATTTAAGCGTATTCAAACGTTACCAACTGGCCCCTGAAATCAGTCTGGATTTATTTCATGAATTTGAATTACTGAAAAATACTTTGGAAGCAGTACGTACTTTAAAAGATTACAGCCCATCCGTAAAAGATTTGGTTCTGGCGCAAGGGGAAATTTTATCGGTAAAGATGGTGACCGCTTTATTGAAAAAAAGAGGGATTCATGCGATTGAAGTACATGCCAAAGAATTATTGGTGACCGAAAATAAGGATGGGATTCACACCGTTGATGAACAGCAATCATTAGCAAAGACACAATCGTATTTCAAAAAAATTGCTCCAAATACGATTACAATCATCACCGGATTTATTGCAGCCGATCGTTCAGGACAAATCACAACTTTAGGGCGAAACGGCAGCAATTATTCTGCTTCACTAATTGCACAATTTATTGGCGCTGAAGAAGTATTAAGTTACACCAATGTCAATGGTATTTTTACCGCAAACCCTGCACAAGTAGACGATGCTACCAGTATCCCAAATCTCTCCTATCAGGAAGCACATGAATTGGCCAATTTTGGCGCTTCAATTCTTCATGAAAAGACCATTGCACCTTTAGCTCAAGCCGCTATTCCTTTGCGAATTTTGAATACTTTCAACCCTGAATTTAATGGCACTACCGTAAGCTCAAGAGCCCATCAAAACGGTGTGAAATCCATATCTGTCCAAAATCAGGTGAGTTTGATTCATATTACCGGAGCTGGTCTATTGGGTAAAGTTGGAATTGATGCACGCATCTTTAATACACTGCAAAATCTGAATGTAAGTATCGGTATTATTTCTCAAGGTTCTTCTGAGCGTGGCGTAAGTTTTATTGTTGCCAAAGAAGACGCTTCCAAATCCATTGTAGCATTAGAAGATACATTCAAATACGAACTCGCTCACCACGATATTGATCAAATTAGTGCAGATGAGCATATTGGTGTGATTACCATCATTGGTCAAAATCTAAATGAGTTTCATAATCCTTTAAAATCGCTAGCGCAAAACAACATCGAGATCTTGCTCATCAACAACACTTCTAATGGTAACAATATCAGTCTGGTGGTACAAAGTAAGGATATTGATAAAGCTGTACACCTTATCCATGCACAGATATTTGGAATTTCTAAGAAAATCAACGTGGCTATTTTCGGAAAAGGTACCGTAGGAGGTTCATTAATCGATCAAATCGTTCGTTCTCAAAAAAAGATTGAAAAACGAAAAGGAATTCTACTGAACATATTTGCAATTGCAGGCTCATCTCAGTTATTACTGGATAAAAACGGGGCGCCATCCGAATGGCGTACAGCTTTCAAAAAAGCACCGGAAAACTTTTCAAATGTTGATGCGGTTATTCAGTTTGCACAGCAGAATCATCTGGAAAATCTGGTCGCCATTGACAATACAGCCAGCGATGGTTTCACTGAAAAATATACTACTCTCATTGAAAATGGTTTTGATCTGATTTCTTCCAATAAACTCGCAAACACAAAGAGTTTTGAGTTTTATAACGATCTACGTTCTACACTACAGCAATATTCTAAAAACTATCTTTATGAGACCAATGTCGGTGCGGGATTACCGTTGATTGATACTATCAAACTTTTGCATGATTCCGGGGAAAACATCACCCGAATCAAAGGAATATTCTCGGGATCATTAAGCTTTTTGTTTAATCAATTTTCTGAGCGTGATGAATCATTTAGTACCATTCTTCAGGAAGCGATAAACTTAGGATATACCGAACCTGATCCACGAGAAGATTTATGTGGAAATGACGTGGCTCGAAAACTATTGATTCTTGCCCGCGAATTGGATTTGGAAAACGAGTTTGAAGATATCGAAATTCAAAACCTGGTTCCGGAAATCCTACAAGACTTAAATCAAACAGACTTTTTGGATCACCTGGATCAATTTGATACGGAATATGAAAAGATCAAAAGTCAACAATCCGAAAATCATGTTTTGCGTTATGTGGGTGATCTCTATGGAGACCTTCAACAAAGTACCGGAAAGTTAAAAGTGGAATTGGTTTCAGCATCTAAATTTAGCGCTTTGGGACAAGTCAGTGGTTCTGATTCTATCATTGAAATCTATACCGAATCCTACGGTGACCGCCCTATTGTAATTCAAGGAGCCGGAGCAGGCGCAGAAGTTACTGCCCGAGGAGTCTTTGGCGACCTGATGCGCATCGCAGATAAGAAATAGACTGATTAAGGAGCACAGAAATGTGCTCCTTTTTATACCATAAATGGAGCCTATTTCATCTATTCAGAAAATGAATTTGACCCGGGATAATCATTTGATATATTAGCTGGTTCAAATTGTGATCATCAAGATGACAAAACAACTTCAAATATTAAAACTCATCCTTGGTCTGATTTTCCTCATCCATTCCAGATCAGTCTGGAGTTGTTCCTGTATGGGAACATCAAACATTAAAACCTCCATCAAAGAAGCTGATTATATTGTTACAGGTAAAATTCTGGATTCTCAAATTGTGCGGATTTGGTCGGATACATCATATACCAAAAGTCAATATGAAACAGCTCAAAAACAAGGTACATTAACCAATTATGAGGAGTGGAAAAACAGTAACATCAACTTCAATATCCAGCTGATAGATTACGCTCTCTTAGTAGAAACAGTTTACAAAGGGAAAATTCAATCAGATACCATTACCATTCGCACAGGATTCGGAAATGGAGACTGTGGATTTCCGTTTCGTATTGGAGAAAGCTACCTTAGCTATGGGAAGTATGAGAAAAATGTAAACTACAGTTCTGAAAAACTCGGAAGAAGTCAAAAAGAACTTCAAGGCATCTTTCGAACAAATATTTGTTATCGTACACGACCCTTAGTTGATGCTCAAAGTGATTTGGAATATTTAGATAAATAGTGCTACATCTCCCGACTCACAAATGATTACAACCCATTTACACTAATTTACGTTTCGTAACACGCTCTTGATATGGAGTCCGGTAGATTTGATTCAAATTGCAAAAAGCAATCCATTGTTTCACTTTAAATACCAATTTGTTATGAACTATTTATCATCCTTTTTTTTACTGCTCATCTTCACAGGGTGTAGTCTTACTCCTCAACAATTCACTTTATCATCTGCTTCATATTCTTCGGAAATTTCAAGTTCATCTTATACACTTCCTGTAGACTTCTTTATTTCTAATTGGAATCAGCACAATGAAAACAAAAAAGCAGAACCTTATCATCTTAACCTTCAAATTGAACAAACTACACCGAATGAATTCACCTTCATTATTTCTATGGAACTTGAGAAGAACTCTTATTACATTTCGCCTTATTCAGATGGAAATTTCACGGGCAAATTCGGCACTTGTCTTAATAAAAACGTACATCTAAAACCAATTGGAAAAATGAAAGAGTTACCCCAATCCAAAGAAACCAAAAATCCCTGGGGAGATTTCATGGTCAACTTTGTCTATGATAACACACTCTATAAACAGAAATTCACATTCAATCCTGAGGAAGATTTTAAGGTTGATGGACACATCCATTTTACCATCGAACCACGATGCACTTTTGAAGAAATCAGTTATACCATTACCAATAAATCCGGAAAAATAACCGTAGCAAAAAAACAATGTTAACCTCTTAGAACCCATTATATTTGTTCTTGATGGAATCGGGAATAGAAATTAAAAACAAAATTCAGCATGGAATCAATTTCAAAATTTCCCCTTTCCGCAAGAATATCAGACAAACACCTCCACATAAGCATCATAGTTATTTCGAGATCGTTTTCTTATCCAGCGGTCAGGGCACACACGCTATAGATACCAATGCATTTGAGATTGACACTCCTTGTATTTTTATTGTTCGTCAGGACCAGGTCCATCACTGGGATATTCAATCTGAACCGGATGGTTACGTATTAATCATCAAAAAACCACTCGTAGATCAAAGTCACGATAGTGAATTCAAAAATCTTTTCTCTCAATTAAGTCTGTACCCCTATATCTCCCTTTTTGATTCAAAATCTATCGTTCAGATTTGTCAAATTTTAGATAGAGAGCACCAAAAACAAAACAATTCACATCTGGTCTTGGAAAGTCTGATCAAATCGCTCATGGCTTTGATTTTACAATCCGCCAAGAACACCTCCGTTACAACCGCCTCTAAGAAAAGTACTTTTCAAAAATTCAAAGACTTACTACTTACAGAATTACGGAATTCGCATCAGGTGGCTTTCTATGCTCAGGAACTACATACCACTCCACAAAATCTAAATGCGATTTGTAAAAAAGAAACACAAAAATCCGCCTCATCGGTTATTGCAGATGAAATCCTGAATGAAGCAAAAAGAATGCTTTTATATACTGACCTCAGCATCACTGAAATCGCTTACAACCTTGGGTTTAAAGACAATTCTCATTTTACCAAGTATTTTAAACGTCACACTGAATTACTTCCTTCCCAATACAAGAATCAAAGTTCATAACCACCATTGTTTTTTCATATAGACCATTTTTTACTACATGTGAAATCGATTTTTGTCATGTAATTTAAAATGATCAAAATGAGATTTATCACATATAGTTTTCTGATACTCTTTCTAGGAGCATGTTCAAAAAGCACCCCAAAATCCGTTGACGGAAAATGGATCAAAGGATCAGAACAAGACAAAATTGAAAGTATTGAACGACAGTTTAGAGGTTTTGACCTGGCGATGGTCGAAACGGGTTACCGTTACAAGGAGCTGTTTTGGGCCGGTCAAGATCAAAACTGGGAATATGCCCAATATCAAGTTGAAAAGATTGAAAAAACAATTAAAAATGGTTTAGAACGAAGACCAAAGCGTGCAAAATCTGCAGAGTTTTTTCTCGCTCAAATTCTACCCGAAATGAAAAAAAGCATTGAACTTCAGGATTCTACTATTTTCAACAAAAACTTTGAAGTTCTTACGCGAAACTGTAATGCTTGTCATGCCATGGAAAATGTAGCTTACTTCACCGTAAAGCAACCGCTTGATAGGCCATCACCTATTCGAAAATAAAATATCATGAACCTAACAAAAATTAAAGAGGTTTTCCTCGTATTCTTTAAACTCGGCTTTATTGCATTTGGTGGACCAGCAGCGCACATTGCCATGATGGAAGATGAAATCGTCCATAAAAGAAAATGGATATCGCAGCAGTATTTTCTGGATATGGTTGGTGCTACTAATCTGGTACCCGGGCCCAATTCTACGCAGATGACCATGCATTGTGGACATGTAAGAGCCGGATGGGCCGGGCTTATTGTTGGAGGGCTTGCATTTATATTTCCCGCAGTCGTATTTACTTTACTATTGGCAATTCTATACGGTAAATATGGAGAAGTTCCAGCTATTGCGCCATTGTTTTACGGCATCAAACCGGCTGTAATTGGAATTATTTTAAATGCCACTTACAAGCTCGGCAAAAAAGCTGTCAAAGGATGGCAACTAGCGGTTTTAGGGGTTCTGTCCTTAATCGCTTCCTTAGCCGGGATGGATGAATTTCTCATCATTATTAGTCTGGGAATTATTGGAGCCTTTGTGATGTATATTTTACAAAACAAGACTACCATTCAAAGCGTAATCCCTCTACTAGCCTTTAAGCCGCTAGTTCTATCTAACACCTCCATTTTCATGGTCTTCTTAAAAATTGCTATGGTTCTATTCGGAAGTGGTTATGTATTGATTGCATATATAGATGCTGAAATGGTAGAAAAACTAGGATGGTTAACCAAAGCACAATTATTGGATGCCATCGCAATGGGACAATTTACTCCCGGGCCAGTATTAACGACCGCCACATTTGTAGGATATCAATTGAATGGAATTACAGGCGCATTGTATGCTTCTGCAGGAATGTTTCTCCCTTCTTTTATCCTTGTGGGACTTTTGGTTAAACTGATCCCATTATTGAGAAAATCAAAAATACTGTCTTCTTTTCTGGACGCGGTAAATGTAGCTGCTGTTGGCATTATGGCCGCGGTGACTTTTAAAATCGGAATGGATGTAGGTACAGATTGGAAAGCATGGTTGCTAATGGGACTAAGTATTCTAATCGCATTTAAATTTCCAAAAGTCAGCTCTGTTTGGGTAATCATTGGTGGAGCAGTAATTGGATATGGTTTAATGATGATCTAACCAATCGCAGAAATCAACAAGTCCAAATCTTTATATGGAATTCCGTAGGTATCACTCAAGAACTTATTGGTGAGCATTCCTTTGAATAAATACACTCCATTTCGCAAACCAGTATCCTGTTTAATGAGACTGTCCACACCAGCTTCTCTACCAATATTCAACATTAGCGGCACAAAGATGTTATTCAAAGCCATAGATGCTGTTTGCGATACTCTGGATGCAATATTTGGTACACAGTAATGGATTACTCCATGTTTTTCAAATACCGGATATTCATGATTAGTCACTTCCGAAGTTTCGAAACATCCTCCCTGATCAATACTTACATCCACAATCACAGAACCCATCTTCATTCCTTCTACCATCTCATCCGAAACCATATTAGGTGTACGTCCATGCGCAGCTCTTACCGCTCCGATCGCCACATCTGCTGTAGACAATGCTTCACCTAATACATCAGGTTGAATCACCGAAGTAAACAGTTTTTGACCAATTTGATTTTGGAGTCTTCTCAACTTATACGTATCCTCATCAAATACCTTAACAATAGCACCTAAACCAATGGCTGCACGTGCGGCATATTCTCCCACACTTCCTGCTCCAATGATCACCACTTCACTTGGTTTCACTCCAGGGATTCCTCCCAGCATTGAACCTAAACCATTGTTCACCTTGCTTAGATATTCCGCGGCAATTAGCACTGCTGTATTTCCTGCAATTTCACCCATTGCTGTCACTAATGGGAAACTACCATCAGCTCCTCTCAGATAATCCCAGGCAATTGCTGTGATTTTTTTAGTAATTAATTGTTTTAGAAAATCTTCAGGTTGAATAGACAATTGTAATGCTGAAATCAACAATTGTCTGCGTGTCATCATTTTGATTTCTTCCAGCGAAGGTGGCTCTACTTTTAAAACCACTTGTGCCTGAAAAACTTCTTTGGAAGATTCTACAATACGCGCTCCGGCATCGCTGTACTCCATATCAGAAAATCCAGCAGGTACTCCTGCACCCATCTCAACCCAAACTTCGTGGCCATTATTGACCAACACTTTCACTCCGGAAGGTGTTAATCCCACCCTATTCTCTTGAAATGAAGTTTCTTTGGGCAACCCTATAAACAATCTTCGATCCGCATTGCGAATAGCAAATAATTGCTCTTTAGGCATTAATGATGCTTGCTGACTTAAACTCTTTAATGGATTTTCTTCTTCTGTCATTACCAAATCAATTTTATCTCACGACTATCTCCTATTCCGTTGATATGAAATTCTATTACCTCATCCGGCAATAATGATGCGATCTTGTCCGGCCATTCGATTAAACATACATTACCGCTATAAAGATAATCTTCATATCCCAAATCATAAGCCTCCATCTCTGATTTTAACCTATAAAAGTCGAAATGGTATATGATTTCATCCGATTTCGTTACATATTCATTCACAATTGAAAAAGTAGGACTACTGACATCATCAATAACTGACATCTCCTGACACAAGCGATGTATAAAGGTTGTTTTCCCTGCTCCCATGTGACCGTAAAACAAAATCACTTTAGACTGATCAAAATGAGAGATCAATTCTTGCGCTATATCTCCTAACTCTGATAATGTAACGTTCTCAAATACTTTTTCCATTACCGCAAATGTATTCTTATGAGGATAATATTTAGCTCTATTTATACTGCCGGTTTCTTTAAAAACTTAAAGTACTTGACTTTCACCAGTTTCTTTCTCAAAGTAAACAATACTGGGATCATAATAAATGAAATATCCCATAATATCGGATTGATAAACACCAATCCTGCCGCTACCAATGCAATAGCTGGCTCTGCCAAAATTTGCTTTTTAGTTGTTAAAATTGTTTCATCTGATACCGTATCAATGACCAATCGGTGATCCGGGTGAGTCGCATAGTTGAAACTGAGATATGAAAATAAACCGATCAGTAAAAGGTTTGCACTAAAAAATACTTTTATTGCTACATTATCAGGGAAGTTAGTCACATAGGCATTCCAAAATGGCACCAGCATAATCATAGCCAGAAATAAAATCTGAAACCAAATAAATGTTTGATTCACCTTCAGCGTTACTCCAAAATGTTCCAGATGTTTCATCCAGTAAATGGCGATGGTAACAAAGGCAATAAAGAAACCTCCCATATTAGTTAGTTGTTTTAGTAAAAACTTGGTCAACTCAGCTGTACTGTTAATATGCCCAATATCCGGAATCTCCAAATTCAGAATCATTATAGTCATCGCGGTAGCAAAAACAATATCCGATAAAAACCTTAGGCGTATCCGCCATTCTTTTACTTCTAATTCATCTAAATTATCACTCATGATTATCTTTTAATGCAATATCAACAAATATGGTTTCAAAATCCTTCTTCAGGACACGTTTTATCTCTGAACTCAAACGATGGTATTCTTTGGTTTCAATTCCCAAATCAAAGTCTACATAGATTACAATCCAATAACTGGAGCCTAATTTTGTGATAAAAGAATCAAACGGAAACCTATTCTGAATCACAGAATCTACTGAGGATTCTATTTTCTCTTTTTCATTTTGATTCTGAATGGAACCTCCACCTAATTCAATAAAGGCATTTTTTATAATCTGAATCGGACTACCAATCATCATCAAACCTAAAATTAGCACCAACAACGAATCCCCAATGTATAACAGAAATTCCAATGATGACCCTTCCTTTATCAAAGACATCATGGCAAAAGCTATCCCGGTAGCCAAGGTCAAAGCGCCATCAATCTTTGCCGATTCACTTTCTACCATAAGCATACTGCTTCCATTATTAATCTTTTGATTTTCCCACCGGAAATACAGTAGTAATGCTCCGGTCAAAAGAAGTATCAACCCTACATAATAATAAATGGGTTCCATTATGACCATCTCGGGTTTCTCGCCATTAAAATAATTCAGAATCTTAGCCATATTCTGAAAAAAGGCAGCGACAATAATTCCAAGAATCAATAACCCCTTTGAAAGTATAAATGCAGCTTCGTATACATAATTCCCAAAAGGAAACGTAGATGATTTTTTATGTTTATTCTTTGAGATAATGATAGCAATCACAGTCGCACCAGCCAATACAAAAGAAAAATTGCCATCAAGTAGCATTGCTTGCGACCCGGTTAAATGATAGGTCACCCATCCGGCTATGGCCATCACCACGCTGACAGCCACCGTCACCCAAAGAGCTCTATTTTCAACTTGATCGATATTCATTTGACAATGGTTCTAGAATTTATATCCAATACTCCATTCAATATAATCCGCAATTCCAAAGTTGTATGCCCTCAATGCAGCTCCCAGCTGTACTCCTTTGTAAACATTCCATCTTACTCCAAATCTTTGATATAAATCTGGTGTCTGTCCAGGAATTTCTTTTCTAAACAGGTAATACCCCAAATCAGCAAAAAATGAGGTTTTCCCTACCACCATCTGTCCGGTAGCAAATACGCTCATATTCCAATGCCACTGTGATTCTGTTTCTTGAGGATCATAAATTCCGTTCACCACATCCAACTGTGCGGTTGTACTTTCATCGTATGCCACATCTATACCTCCACCATATTTCCACTTACTGTGAAAGTGTCTCAGATATCCCAAACTCAAACCAAAAACATTGTAGTTGATTCCTAAATATTCTGTGGACAACTGTGTGATGGATGTATCAAATTTAACCTGCTTCGTGCTCAACTTCACATCTCCAAAAAATTCATTTTTAGGCTCAAACTCTTTTCTTTCCAACGGGTAAAAAACCGGATCATTTCCATGGATATGATATGCCAAACCTACTTTCGGACCTGTCATATTTATACCCATATTGGGTAGCGTAGTTGCACCGTTTGAGAAATGCGTAAAAGTATACGCCAAATCCAACTGCCATTTTTTTCCAAGCTTCCATTGTCCACGAAAACCAAAATCCAGATACACCGTGTTATACGATCCAATGGCTACATTAAAAGGATTAATTTCAGGATCATAAGGCTTCCAATTAAAAGTCATTCCAGCGGCTCCTTCAAAATGCAATTCAAACTTCTTCCATTTCATCAAAGTATTGTTGAAAAATCCATATAATGCTGCAGGATGTCCCAATTCTTCATCATTAAAAAAATCTACGGTATAGAGCCCAACTCCTACGGATGGCATCCCCCAGATATGATGCCATTCTTTTTCTCCATTGGTTTGTAACCCGTACTCTAAAGCTCCTGCTTGATAGGCATTTATAGGTTGACCTGTGGCATTATCTCCTTTCAAAAAATTGTTTGTGGGAAGCACTCCTCCAGACTGATAATTTAATCGGATAAATGGTAGTTTCTTTACTTCTGGCGCAATCGTTTCCTGCGCACATAACGAATTCAGACCTAGCACAATTATCCAAACGGACATCCAAATTGACCTCATTCTTTTGATTAAGAAAATTAGTATAATAAGTCGGTTCGAAAAGCTTTGATTTTGTGTGGAACCACGACAAATTTAAAATTTCAAAGCGCTTTTACTTTAAAATCAGTCACAAAAAAAGCCTTTAGACAATTCTAAAGGCTTTTTAATTCACTATATTTCATAAAATAAACTATACAATCTTATAGGATGTATAATTACCTGATGTATCCACTTTATTAAACCAATAATCATTATTAGAGTCAATCGCCTGTATAAGGATTTGTTTATTCGACTGGTCGGTTACTATATAAACATCTCCTACAAAAACTTGATTATTAGCTTTTCTAGTCACTAACTCTGCCCAGGTTAAAGACACAATCTGAGTATCATAAACTCTAACCGAAGATGTATCTGTATCATAATATTTAAATCCAAATGGTTTATCCAATGAATTCCAAACAGATGAAGGACCAACACACTGTATTCCAGTTGCATCTAACCATATAGAGCCTGAGAGGGTGGCTATTTTCTTTAATTCAGATATATAAACGTAATATCCTTCTTGAAGGATCAAGGGTAGAGAAGACACCGATTTTACTGTTACATTCTTTATCTGACCATTCGGTAATTCTGTATCTGGTTCTTGATCTGAATAATAGTCTATCCCATCTTTATTCCATTGATACATATTACCAGAACGTTCCGCACTAGAAACCAACGTTGTAGAATTCATTGGTAAAACACAACCTGAAGAATAAATCATTCCTATAACATCTTTTAAAATAAATGTAGGTTTTCTTAAGGTTGTAACTGATCTAAAATAGACTCCCTTTGGATCGGTAATTTCGACATTTCTGGTGAAATCGGTATTCTTCAAACTTACTTTCGCTCCATCAACCTGAGATAAGGTTAAAAATGCAGCCCCATTAGTGGCATAATTATTCAATCCATGATGCGTCTCAAAGTATTGATTCTTCAAAAATAAGATGTTGTTAATTACAAACTGAGTAACATTCGGCAATATCAACCACCATGCTTGAGTATTCCTATAACCATTAAAAATTATATTATCTATAATGCAATTCCCACTGCTCGTATAAATACTATATCCTTGAAAATAACCAGATAATGGAAATAAGGTTGTTGCAATATCTGAAATCACGTTCTCAAAACACAAAGTTCCAATCTTTGAATTATAGTCAATTACCCCTGGTAAAACATTTGCAGGCACATCTTTATCAGTTCCAGTAATTGACATTTTTTCTACAGTCATATTATGTAAGCTTACCGCAGTAGATTGCTGATCAATCAAATTGATCTCTCCAATATACCCATTTGAAAAGGTTCCTGCTCGAACACATTTTATTGCTGTGATACTATCAAAATGTATCCCATAATGTTCGCTTTGTTCAGTTTTCCAATATGCAAAGTATTTATTTTCATCTCCTACAGCTAGTTTATGTGTTGGGTTAGTCCCACAATTATAAAATAATATCGACTGGACCGTTAAGCTCCAGGCCCCAGACAATTTAGAATTTAACCATACTTCTTCCCCTTCTGCTCTTACTATATTACACTCTGCACTATAATCATAATCATTTTTTACTGGGGCTGAAATATCGAAAATAGTTCCACATCTATACGCTTTAATATAATCCACTTGCATAGTATATTTTTTACGATCAGGATTATAAGGTGCTGCTATTCCTAAAGGGTGTAACAATACAGTATCAGCTATAATACTCTCATAACGAATGCTTTTCACAGCATTCCCGTAGATCAAGCTTTTTCCCCAATTCCATCCATTTACATTAACTACACAATCTTCAATATACGATAAGTCATAATCTGCTTCTGTAATATATAAACCTGTTCCAATTGGATATGCAAAACCAACAGGAGGATTGTGTCCAAAATACTCTTTGACCGGATAATAGTCATATGATGTATTAGGTTGATAAGTTGTCTGATTATCTCCGTTACCATCTAAATTTAATTTCAGATAAATCCCCTTCATAGGTTTAGTTTGTGCAGAAAATCTAACCATAGCATCAACTGCGGCAACGGTTTTCTTTAATGTACATTGTAAGTCAATTCGGCAATTATCTTTCATATCATCCAAAGTCAAGGATTCAATCATGTAAACATTCTTTGTTTCCGAATAACACGAAGATTCCAGAGATGTTTTAAAATAGTCAAAGCAAGCTTGCATTTGGATGGTAGAATCTTGTGAGACTGATTCATCACGTACGCCAAACTGTTCAACATATATATAGTCTTTAACAACAGCCCTCCAAACTCTATTATCATTGCCAATAATCGTTGTTCCAGCATTATCTGTATATCCGGTTGAAGTGACAGAAATACACTCAAATTCATTACCTCCTCCGTTATTATCTCCATAATACGATTTAGTAATAACAATATCTCCAACTGAAGAGTTTTGTTTTTGTCTTAATTCTGCTATAGAATTTAAATAACACACCTGTTTGCAGGTTACAGCGTTTCCACTCATAATTTATAGGTTTTAAAAAGTTAATATTGCGCCTTATACTTTGATTCGATTTAAACTTATCATGGGTCATAATCTACATCATTACATAAGGGTTAAAATTCGCTGACTAATTTAAACCATACTTTTCTCAATTATGATTATTAAATGGTTAATTATTTCATCAAATATTAAAAAAACAAAAAAGCCTTTAGAAAATTCTAAAGGCTTTTATCATGATATTTAATCTTTCTAATTCTTCGGATTCAATGTCACAAACGGGATCAAACATTCTTCTAAAGAAATCCCACCATGTTGGAATGTATCTCTGTAATAACCTACATAATAGTTGTAGTTATTCGGATAAGCGAAGAATTTATCTTCCTTGGCAAAAACAAAAGCCGAAGACACATTTACTTTTGGTAACCCTGCTTCTGTTGGATTGGTTACAGCCAACACATCTTTTTCGTTATACTGAAGCGATTTACCCACTTTATAACGCAAATTGGTATTCGTATTCTTATCTCCAACCACCTTTGTGGGCTCTCCCACTTTGATACTTCCATGATCTGTCGTTACCGCAACTCTGCAGCCTTTGTCCGACATGATTTTCATCATTTCAAATAATGCCGAATGTTCAAACCAACTTTTAGCAATGGACCTGTATGCCGCTTCATCATCCGCTAATTCACGAATTACCTCCATCTCAGTTCTCGCATGCGAAAGCATATCAACGAAGTTGTACACAATCACATTCAAATCATTTTTCATTAAGTTCGGAAGATTTTGTAACAGTTTCTTCCCATTAGCCAGATTTGTAATCTTATTGTAGCTAAACTTCACGTTTTTCCCTTCTCTCTTCAGATTATTTTCTAAAAACTCTTTTTCATACTGATTTTTTCCTCCCTCATCATTCTCATTCAACCACATTTTCGGAAACATACGCTCAATTTCCGAAGGCATCATCCCTGCAAACATCGCATTTCTTGCATACTGCGTTGCCGTTGGTAAAATCCCATAATAGGCTTCCTCACTATCTACTCTAAAATACTCCTCCAACATAGGGCGCATGATTTTCCAATGGTCGTATCTTAAATTGTCAATCACCACAAGAAATAATGACTCCTGCTCTTTAAGCATCGGAAAAACTTTTTGCGCCAACAGTCTATGTGACATCATTGGAGATTCTTCTTCATCATTAATCCAATCCAGATAATTTTGCGCCACATATTTAGAGAACTGTGCATTCGCCTCCGACTTTTGCATCGCAAAAACCTCTTTCATGCTGTCATCACCCGATTTCTCTAATTCGATTTCCCAATACACAATATCCTGATACAACTCAATCCATTCTGAACTATCCAAACGATCACCTAAGCGCATTCCGATATTTCTAAACTCCTGCTGATAATTTGCCGTAGTTTTCTCGCTTACCAGTTTATTCTTATCCAGATTCTTTTTAATAGAAAGTAAAATCTGACTTGGATTCACAGGTTTAATCAAATAATCAGAAATCTGACCACCAATCGCACTTTCCATAATCTCTTCCTCCTCACTCTTCGTGATCATAATGATAGGCAAAGTGGAGTTTTTAGATTTTATTTTTCTCAAAGTTTCCAATCCGGTTAAACCCGGCATATTCTCATCCAAAAACACAATATCCATATGTTCTTCTTCTTCCAAAATTTCAAGTGCATCATCTCCACTTTTAGCTTCTAGAACTTCAAAACCTTTTTCTTTCAAGAAAAAAATATGTGGTTTTAATAAGTCTATTTCATCGTCTGCCCAAAGAATTTTAACGCTCATAGTTTGTATTTTTGTCTTAACAATTGATTCCCAACAAAGGAACGGTTTTACTATTTAACTAATGTATTATTTATGTCCGATTTAACGATTATTAAAAAGAAAATCTTTAACGATCCTTTGTACGGTTTTATTTCTATCCATCGTGGAATTATTTACGATATGATTGAACACCCTTGGTTCCAAAGACTTAGAAGAATCAACCAGCTGGGACTCACCAATGTGGTTTATACCGGAGCGAATCATACCAGATTTCAACACACCTTAGGGGCATATCACTTGATGAACCGTGCGATTGCGGTTATTCGTCAAAAAGGACATGAAATCACACCCGAAGAATCAGAGGGCGTTTATTTGGCCATTCTATTGCATGATATCGGGCATGGACCATTTTCTCACACATTGGAACATAGCATTATTGAAGGAGTAAGTCATGAAGACATTTCCATTCAATTCATGAAAGCGCTATCCAAAGAGTTTGATGGCAAGTTGGATTTAGCGATTAAAATTTTCACCAACACCTATCACAAAGCTTTCTTACATCAATTGGTATCCAGCCAATTGGACATGGATCGATTGGACTATCTGATGCGCGATAGTTTCTTTACCGGAGTAAGTGAAGGTGTGATTGGTTCGGATAGAATCATCCAGATGCTTGATGTAGCAAATGACAACCTGGTTATTGAAGCAAAAGGAATTTATAGCATTGAAAAATTCATCATCGCAAGAAGATTAATGTACTGGCAGGTATATTTACACAAAACAGTATTGAGTGCTGAAAATCTTTTGGTTAACATTATGAAACGAGCTGCAGAAATCAGCAGATCGGGAACAGAATTATTTGCCAGCCCTGCGCTAAAGTTTTTCTTACAAAACAGTGTGTCAAAAGAAGATTTTGAAACACAACCCGATTTGTTAAATCTCTTTTCACAACTTGATGATTTTGATGTGATCAGTGCCATTAAAGTGTGGCAAAATTGCGAGGATAAAATCTTAAGTCAGCTTTCACAAAGACTCATTCAAAGGTCTTTACTTAAAGTGAAGTTTAGTGATAATCCATTTACCAAAGAAGAAATTGACAATCAAATTCAAGAAGCTTCTCAAAAAATCGGATTAACAGCAGAAGAAACTGAATATTTCGTATTTAATGGAAAAGTAGAGAACCGGGCATTTAAATCAAAGTCAGAACATATCCAGATTTTACACAAAGACGGATCTGTTCACAATATTGGAGAAGATGCTGCACTACTCAATATTTCCGTTTTATCGGAACCGGTTGTCAAACACTTCCTTTGTTATGTAAGATAACAATAGGTCAATGAATTTCACGTTTTTATTCTCATTCTAAAGATTTGAAAACGTACTTTTTAATAGCATTCTTTTCTCTTTTCCTATTGGGGGCATGTTCCACAATGAAAACTGCTCAACGTAAGGGTTTAGATCAAAAACTAACATCTAAAAATTACACTTTTCTTTCCGGGGCTTTTGATTGTTCGCATAAGAATCTCCCTTTAATCTCTACCCGCGAAGAACATACTAAATCTCCTTATGATTCTGTTCATTTACAAGCAATTTCCCGCAAGCTTATTTTGATAGAAAAATATGCGCATGGCGTTTGTATTGACACCATTCAAATTAAGGGAAAGTTCAAAAACGGATACTTTAAAACCAAAAGAAACTGGGAAACACATTATACTGCCGGACCTTTACTCTGGACGTTACAAGATCATTTCAATTATATTGGGCTAACCAAAGATCACAATTTAATTTTACTTCACATGGATGGAGGAACTGTAGGGTTCTTTCTGTTCTTTCCATTTATGGCTGGAAATAATCATCAATACGCTAGTGAATATCCTCAAATTTAGACGCACCAAAAGTCATGTAAATACACCCATTAAAACCTTAAAAAACCATCTATCCTTTTTACCGATATGGGATGTTAATAAAATTGCCTTGATATCAAGGCAAAACAGCATTTTAGCATTATTTTTGGCGCGTACAAAACAAAGTATATTCAAATCACATCATGGAATTTACCGCAGCGCAATTGGCCGGATTATTAGAAGGGAATCTGGAAGGAAATTCAGAAGTATTGTTAAATGATCTCGCTCAAATTGAAAAAGGTAAAGAAGGTTCGGTTTGCTTTCTCTCTGATTTAAAATATGCTAAGTTCTTATATACGACTCAAGCAAGTGCTGCCATTGTAAGTAATGATTTCAAAGCAGAAAAAGAACTTCCATCTACTTTGACATTAATTCGTGTAGAGGATCCAAGGTTATCTGTTGGTAAAATCCTTGAAGTTTATCACCAGTACAAAAACAGTCAAACGGGAATTCATCCAACTGCAGTAATTGAAGAATCTGCCACCGTTGGTGAAAATGTATACATTGGCGCCAATGTATACATCGGTCATCATACTGTAGTAGGTGACAACTGTAGATTTAAAGCTGGTGTAAGCATAGGTAATGGTGTGAAAATTGGATCGGATTGTCATTTTCACTTCAATGTAACCATTGAAGATGATTCTATAATCGGTAATCATTGTACGATTCAGCCTGGAGCTGTAATCGGAAGTGAAGGATTTGGATTCCAACCGAATCAGGAGAATAATTATCAAAAATTATATCATATTGGAAATGTGGTTTTAGAAGACCATGTTGAAATTGGTGCCAATACTACTGTAGATCGTGGTACCATTGGTTCTACTATTATCCGCAAAGGTGTAAAGCTAGACAACCTTATTCAGGTAGGTCACAATGTTGAAATTGGTGAAAACACTGTTGCTGCGGCACAAACAGGTATCGCTGGTTCTACGATTATCGGTAAGAACTGTATGTTTGGCGGGCAAGTAGGATTTGCCGGACACCAAAAAATTGCAGATGGTGTTAAGCTTGCTGCTAAGAGTGGTGTTCAGGGTAATATTGTTGAAGAAAACAGTATTCAACAAGGTGCCCCAGCATTCCCGGTAATGGATTATAAGAAATCATATGTTTATTTCCGTAAGCTTCCTAAACTTGCTTCGGATATAAATGATCTAAAAAAGGAGATAAAAAATCTTAAGTCGTAATTGAAACTATATAGATGATTGTAAATCAAAAAACGCTAAAAGCTCCGTTTACAATTAAAGGAGTCGGGCTACATACTGGACAACTCGCAACTGTAACTGTAAAACCTGCCCCAGTGGATACCTGGTTTGTATTTCAACGAATGGATGTTGATGGACAACCTACAATCAAAGCAGATGTTAGCAATGTAACCACTACTACCAGAAGTACTACACTAGAGCAAAATGGTTCAGAAGTACATACTACCGAGCATTTATTAGCTGCACTATACGGAATGGATGTAGATAATGCTATTATTGAAATTGATGGTGCTGAAGTTCCAATTCTGGATGGTAGCTCCAAACAATGGGTAGATGCAATTCTTGAAGTAGGACTTGAAGAACAAGATGCAGAGAGAGAATATTTTTACCTGAACGAGGTAATGAAGTTCGAAAGTGAAGCGAGTGGAGCTGAATATTTAGCTGTTCCTGACGATCACTATAGAGTAACTGTAATGGTAGATTACCATTCTCCATTATTAGGCACACAACATTCAAGTATGTACCACATCAGCGAATTTGAAAAAGAAATCGCTCCATGTAGAACTTTCGTTTTCCTACGTGAATTGGTTCAATTGGTAGATGCTGGTCTGGTTAAAGGTGGAGATGTGGATAACGCGATTGTGATGATTGATCGTGAAATTTCAGAAGAGGACAAACAAAAGCTTTCAAAAGCATTTGACAAGCCTGCTTCTATGTTGGAATCTACAAATCGTGGAATTCTAAATAACGTTGAATTACGTTTCCAAAATGAACCGGCAAGACACAAATTACTGGATTTAATTGGTGATTTTGCTTTAGTTGGAAAGCATATCCGCGCGCACATTTTAACTGCTCGTCCTGGACATACAGGAAACAAAGATTTTGCAAAAGAGCTCAAGAAACAGGTGCTAAAACAAAAGAAACAAATCAATTTCGATTTAAACAAAGAGGCACTTTACCACATCAAGGATATAGAGAATAAACTTCCACATCGTTACCCAATGCTTTTGGTTGACAAAATTCTGGAGCTTTCAGAAACGCATGTAGTTGGATTAAAAAATATTACCAGAAACGAAGCTGTATTTGATGGGCACTTTCCGGAAGAAGCGGTATTCCCTGGAGTACTTATCGTAGAAGCTTTAGCGCAAGCAGGAGGGTTCCTTGTTTTATCTACAGTGGAAGATCCGGAGAACTACTCAACATACTTCTTAAAGATAGATGGGGTCAAATTCAAACAGAAAGTTGTCCCTGGAGATTCTTTGGTATTATCTTTGGAACTCATCGCGCCTATTAGAAGAGGTCTAGCCAATATGAAAGCGACTGCTTACGTTAGAAACAAAGTCGTTGCTGAAGGTGAACTCTTAGCGCAAATTTCAAGAAACAAAAACTAATAATGATTAGTAACTTAGCATATGTGCATCCAGATGCACAACTTGGGGAAAACGTACATGTTGGCCCTTTCTCAACAATAGAAGCGGACGTAAAAATTGGAGACAACACAAAAATTGAATCCAATGTGACCATTATGAATGGTACTGAAATAGGACATGACTGTCATATTTTCCCAGGTGCGGTGATTGGTGCAGACCCACAAGATCTTAAATATAAAGGAGAACCTACAAAAGCGATCGTAGGAAATCATACTGTAATTAGAGAATGTGTAACCATCAACCGAGGTACAAATGACAGATGGGAAACACGTGTTGGGGATCACACCTTACTAATGGCGTATACGCACATTGGTCATGATTGTATTATTGGAAACCACTGTATTTTAGCGAATTCAGCTGGCGTTTCCGGACACGTGACTATTGAGGATTACGCAACTATTGAAGGTCAGGTGGGTATCGCACAATTTGTGCGTATCGGATCTTTTGCTTTTGTAGGTGGAATGTCAGGCATTCGTCAAAATGTACCTCCATTTGTAAAAGCAGCAAGAACACCTTTAGCATTTGTAGGTGTAAACTCGATTGGTATGAAACGTAGAGGTGTGCCAGAAGAAGATATCCGTGCAGCAGAAGAGATTTATAAAAAACTATATATTCACAATACAACGATAGCGAAAGGAGTTGATGATATTACTTTCACTGTTAAGGATTCAAAAATAAAGACCCAAATTTTAGAGTTTATCGCTAATTCTAAAAATGGTATTATTAAAAGTCCAATAAACTAAACAAGATATGGCTTTAGCAAATACTTCAGAGATTAAAAACGGATTGTGTATCATGCACAATAACGACATCTATAAAATTGTTGAATTCCTTCACGTTAAGCCTGGTAAAGGTCCTGCTTTTATCCGTACTAAATTGAAGAGTTTAACAAGTGGAAAGGTGGTAGATAACACTTTCCCTTCCAGTGCAAAAATTGATGTAGTACGTGTGGAAACTCGTAACTATCAATATTTATACGGAGATGATGAAGGGTTTAACTTTATGAACACGGAAGATTACGAACAAATTTACTTACCAAAGAATGCATTAGAGAATGCGGATTTGATGAAAGAAAGTGATATCGTAACTATCGTATTCCACGCAGAAGAAGAACGTCCTTTAACAGCAGAGCTACCTGCTTTTGTTAATTTGGAGATCACTTATACGGAGCCTGGTGTTAAAGGTGACACTGCCACAAATGCAACAAAACCTGCAACAACAGAAACCGGTGCAGAAATTAGAGTCCCTTTATTCATTAACGAAGGCGATAAAATTAGAGTTGATACCAGAAAACGTGCTTACGTTGAGCGTTTAAAAGAATAGTTTATTCTTTTTCAATAGGATTTTAAAGCCATCCCAAATGAGGATGGCTTTTTTATTTTATATCAATCCACGCGCTTTTAACTCCAGATATTTATTTAATGAATCAATAGATAGATTCTCTGGAGTGGTTAAGATGGTTTGAATGCGATGTTTCATCAATAAATTCTGCATCTTGCGTTTTTCCGAAACATACTTCCCTGCCAGGATTCTTTGATACACGTTGACTTCTTCTTCAATCTCACTATGTGAAAATTCTTCAATCTCCTTATCTTCAAAGAAAACGACCACCAATAAATGCATTTTGTTTAGCCTTCTTAAATAAGGCAGTTGACGTTCCAATGCATGAATACTTTCAAAATTGGTATACAATAAGATTAAAGATCTTCCATTTAGCATCTTACGCGTGATACGCATCATCAGGTCATAATTGGCTTCCTTTTCGGATGGCTTTTCCCGATACAATTGCTCTAAAATTCGCTTTAACTGCAACGAACTCCGATCTGCTTTAATAGATGCTCCAACTTTATCTGAAAACGTCACGAGACCCGCTTTATCGTATTTCTTAAGCGCAACATTCAGCATCACCAAAGCAGAATTCACCGCATAATCCAAATAACGCATCTTTTCAAAGCGCATCTCCATGCTTCGGCTTTTATCAATAAAAACATAAACAGCCTGAGACCTTTCATCCTGATATTGATTTACCATTAATTGATTTCGCTTTCCTGTCGCACGCCAATTAATCGCACGGATATCATCTCCAATCACGTAATTTTTAATTTGATCAAACTCATAATTATGACCAATCTTTCGAATCTTTTTAATTCCATCCAAAGTAGAGATTCTCGCTAACGCCAAAATCTCGTATTTTTTCATTTGGTTTACAGAAGGGAAAACTTTACCCACCTGTTCCTCTCCGCATTTAATTCTTCTTTGCACCAACCCAATCGGACTATTTAAAAAGATATTAATCACACCAAATCTATACTCCCCTCTTTCTTTTGGTAGAATTTCATAATCAAATCGAGACAATTCATTGCCATTCACCTTCGCATGCAACATTAAATTTCGCTCCTGAAGCTGATACGGCAATTCATCTACGACATTAAGATTTAGGTTAAATGGATATTGGTTATATATTCGGATGGTAATTTTATTCTGGTCTCCCAAAGTCATCAACTCCGGAATCTCTCTTGAGCCAGTCAAACTGTGTTTAGGCCAATACAATAATGCGATATCGATTAAAATCAGAATGATTAAAACCACTAAAAGCAATTGCCCTAAATCAAAAGATATACGCAACCCGTATCCTATAAAAAAAAGGACAATGATTCCGGACAATGCCCAATAAAATCGATTACTTAAATAAATTCCACGCATTAACGAGGTACTTCAATTGATTCAATTAACTCTTTGATGACCATTTCAGAAGGTGCACCTTCCAACTCTTTTTCGTGCGATAAAACAATTCGGTGATTTAAAACGTATGGCGCTAAAAACTTCACATCATCAGGAGTCACAAAATCACGTCCCTGAAGTGCAGCAAAAGCTTTTGAGGTTTTTAGTAACCAAAGTGAAGCTCTGGGGGATGCTCCCATATAAATCTGATAAGAGTTTCGTGTACTCACAACAATTTCTGCAATGTAATCTAGCACTTCTTTTTTGATATATACCTTCTCCACCATATTGTAAATTCGATCAATATCTGATGGCTTTAGTACCTTTTGGATATTCTCAAATGATTGCGCAAAATCACTTTGATAACGTTCCAAAATCATTTTTTCTTCATTTAATTCAGGCAATTCTAAACGTATTCTAAACGTGAATCTATCCAACTGCGCTTCCGGGAGCTGATAAGTTCCTTCCTGTTCAATTGGGTTTTGTGTTGCCACAATAAAAAATGGCTGATCCATCTTATGCGTAGTTCCATCAATGGTTACCTGCTTCTCTTCCATCACCTCAATTAATGCCGCTTGAGTCTTGGCCGGAGCTCTATTGATTTCATCAATCAACACGATATTTGAAAACACGGGACCTTTCTGAAAATCAAATGTGGAAGTTTTCATATTAAATACAGCTGAACCAATCACATCCGCAGGCATCAAATCCGGAGTAAATTGCACTCTTGAAAATCCAGTATCAATACTTTTTGCTAACAGTTTTGCAGCCAAAGTTTTTGCAATTCCCGGTACACCTTCTAATAGCACGTGACCACCTGTAAATAAAGAAACCAGCAATAAGTCAATCAACTCACTTTGACCGATCAACATTTTAGAAATCTCTACACGTACACGTTCCGCATCACTATGTAACTTTTGTAAATCTTCGACCGGAATATTGGTGTACATTTTTGTTTCACTAACAGTCGTATCTTCTGCTACCTCTTTCTTGATTTCTTCTTTGGTTTCAACAGAACCAGATACATTGCCAAGAACCTTATCGGTTCCATTCTGTTCTTCATTTAACTGCTTATTATCTTCCATAATCACTATTTAAGGTTACGATAAAACTTTTCTATATCATCATGAAGTTTAATAAAAACTCCATGAGTCACAGATTTCCAATTTTCAATTTTTTGATATCTCGTAAAAATGCTTCTGATTTCTTCTTCATCATATTTCGTCACTTTTACGATTTCTCGAATAATCTTTTCTGTTCCCTGATGCGTATCAATATTCAGTTTGACATGTAAATACCACAGGAAGTTTTCAAACATATTCTGAGTAATCTCAAAATACTCTGTAGAATCTTTATACAGATATCCTAATTTTTTAATCTGAATCAGCGTTCTATTCGATCTATCTTCAATAATTGGTATGGTCGCCTGTTTTCTTTTTCCATTAAATATGACAAAAAGAATAGCCATAATCAATAATCCATACCAGCCCCATTTTAATTCCTGATTTTCTAAAATCATACTTAAAATACTCTCATCATCCCGATAAAAGGTAGTTCTAGGTACATATAGTTTTAAATAAGGTCTATTGAATATCCAATTATGTTCTTCCCATAGAATATCTCCTTCATTTAGATATGCAAATACACCATCCACATAATCCAAATCATTATTTTCCATAAGGTAGGCATTCACAAAAACATTCGGCTGCGTATGAAAATAGAAATACCCCTGACCTTGTTTTATCCTGAAATAATTCGCACCATTACACAAAGTGTCTATGATTTCTAAATCATAACTATCAGTACTATCTATGTAATGATAATTCTGAGTGACGCCCTTAAGTCGAACCCGACCTAATACTTCTCCATTCACGGTTTCCAAACTATCAGACGAAATAAAACTCCATTGACTCTTCACTTTTCCAAACACCCCATAATGGAAAGAAGAATCTACTTCCATTTCTAATCTCGGATCTTTTAAACTAAAAACAGCTCCATTGGCATTTCTAGATTCATAGTAAAAATCCACCTCTTTTGATGCTAACTTTTCGATTAATTCGTATGAAAGATTCTCTGTAAATATGAATGCATTATTTCCTTTATTTACAAAATCTATCAATGCTTCAGCATCATTCTCTACCAGATAAATATCCTCTCCGATAAATACATAATTTGATCTTTCTTCAACATTATTTAATGAGATATGAATTGGTGCATCTAAAATCTCAAAATCACTTTCGGAATTATATCTTTTTAGAATTTCAGTAATAAAATAAGTCCCCTTTGCCTTTTTCTTATCCAGAATATATGTTTCGCTCCAATCTACTCTTGGCTTTCCAAAAAACACAAAATAAATGGTCAGCAAGCCAATGGCAGCAGCAATAAAAATCCATATTTTACTGTTCTTAAACATTGGTAATAAATCCCTTTCTGTACAATGTGAATTTTTCTTTTACACGCGAATAATATGGCGCATCCACCTCCGCATTACTGTACCAGGCGAACTCATAAATTCGCACCAGTTCATTAAATTGAGTTCGTTGTTCTCCTAATTGAAGTTTATATGAGATTTGTCTATTGGTTAAATCAGGATGCCACTGAATACTCTCAGAATCTACCAGGGCCTTAAGCACTTGAAGGAAGCGCAAACGCAAGGCCATTTTCCAGTTTTTCTGAGATTCAGCAATCTTAAGCATTTTAACCAAATCCAATTCTAAGAATCGTTCATCTAATTCTTCCTCAGTAATATTTAAAAGTTGTTTGGCTTTCCTGGAAGAGGTAAACTCAAACATCGATTGACCATACAACCGGTACAACACAAAAACCAACACCCCGGCAATCAAAATCAACACGAAGTATTTTAAAAACTCAACACTTCCCCAATCAAATTTGGGAGATGATGTGGAATGCTTCACCTCTCTCATTTCCGGTCTTTCGTAAAAGTATTCAACACCCTTAGTCTCTTCATTCCACCAGGCTGTATCTGTTTTATGAATTCGAACCGAATCTTGTGATTGAGCATTTATACTTAACATAATACCCATCAGACCAAATATCCATAAAAACCTAATCCACCTCACGCTCCAATCCATAAGCAAACTTTTTGGTTTTTATTTTAGATATTCTTGATTTTAACTCCCATGCAAACTTGACTTCCAAATTAGAATAGAAAGCCATCACCATTCCCACCAGAATCATTTGATAAATGAAGAAGTATACAAACGATAAAACGAACGTAATAATGAAAGCGATCAATTGTACTGCTGTTTCCGCCTCCATATCTATATTCATTTGAATCACTTCAAAATAGGTCCAGATAAATGGCGAATACAAAATCATCATCATGACAAAAGCCAGAATGGACATCACAACCAACAGCGCGATGCTTTTATAATATTGAATCCATCCTACAGAAATAATTTGATTTACGTTTAACTTTTGTTCTTCCCAATAGAAAGCGCCCACCATCATTAAAAAAACAAATGGTGTCAGCAACATTGACACCCACCAGGAAACAGATTCAGGAAGTAAGAAAATAAAGTTCCATAACACCACCAACACCAATAAAACTCCCCATTGACGCGTACTAAACTTTTTCTCTGGTTTTAAATACCTCTTCGCAGCCAGAATTACACTTCCAAAAACCAAAAAGAATAAAACCGTATTGATTAAGAATCCCAGATTCAATTGATAGTAGGTAAAGTATCGATAAATATTGGTAATGATTCCGCTGCCATTAATAATATCCAAAAGGTTACCATCACTATGATCATAAATAAAATAAAAGGAAAAAGCTAACGCTGCACCTAGTGACATCTTCAATGGAAAACTTCCCATTTCTTTGATCAACTTAATCGCAGAAGAAAGCATTTCCGACATTTCCTTGATTTTTAAAAGCTCAATCTTTTCGGTATCGGTAGGTGGAATTCTATAAAGACCCAAATCTTTTGAAAACCCCTTCTTACTCTTTTGCCAGGGTAGCCAAACGTAATAGCCTAAAATGAAAAACAAAGAGCCCAAAATAATGATCAATCGAATAATTGTTGGAGCATCCGTAAATCTTGTCGCAAAACTTTCAATAAACCCTGCAAGAATAAATACAGGAGTAATTCCAATCATGACTTTGATTCCGCGCTGGGCAGACATTTGAAAAGCTTCAAATCGGGTATATGTGTCTGGAAACAGCAGCCCTCTCCCCAGGGTTAATCCAGCTCCACCCGCGAGGATTATTGATGATATTTCGAGAGTTCCGTGCAACCAAATGGCCAACATACTTTCAAAACCCACTCCATGTTGAAAAAAGAATGTCTGGAATGAGCCTACCATCACAGCATTATAAAATAGAATAAGCACAGATCCTACTGAAAACATAATCCCCATGACGAATGTTCGGTATGCGACCATCAGATTATTCAACGTGATATAGAAAAACATATCTGTAGCTCCATGACTTTTATACACCGCTACCGGATCACCTTTATCTATGTTTTCCAGCGTCATATTCACATAGTGATCCCCGAGGATACCTCTTACAAATTCAGGATCATATAGATTGGATGTGGTCCCGATCAACGCACCTATAAAAAAGATAAATAACGCCAGACGCATATCTTTTCGTGACTGATGCATTGAATAAGGTATTTCTTCCTTCCAAAATTTTTTAATCCCCTTCAGCGTCACTTTCCTAATATCTATTTTGAAAAACAATGCCTGTGCAAACCGATTCAAATAAATACGTACACCGCGATGGGGGTAAAAAGTTCGGCTATAGGATAAGTCTTCGGATACCTCAACAAACATCTCCGAAATTTCCTCAGGGTTAGAAGTTTCTTTTTTAAAAAGTTTTTCTCCTTCAGACCATTTATCCTTATTCTGGCTAATGAAACTGGTTTCTTTCATCTCTTCAGTCGATAAAAGTAAAAAATTCAACCAAGGAAACAACCAAATCAAACGAATAGTATTGGGCTTTATAAACTCCAAAATGAATTTATTTTCCAATTATTAGGTAAAGATCAAAAAAGACCTTTCCTTTACATGCTCAAAACCCACAGCTTTGAAACAAATCACATCCAAAACAGCTTCATTGGTCTCCATCAATTTTCAGGTGGCGACACTTGGACAAAGAGCCGGAGCATTTTTGATTGATTTTCTCATCTTAGGAGGTGGAATCTTGCTACTACTTCTTCTTTTTAACTTTTTGGGTCTTGCAGGTGATTGGCTCATTTATTTGATTTTTTTGATCATATTGTTCTACTCTCTACTCTTTGAAATCTTTACGCGTGGTAGCACACCTGGAAAAAAAGCTATTGGACTTCAGGTGCTAAAATTCACCGGGGCTCCTCCCTCTGTATTGGATTATGTGATTCGTTGGGTTTTTCGAATTATAGATTTATATGGATCACTTTTTATGGTGGCTACTACATTTTCCATTTCATCTGCGTATGGTCAAAGATTAGGTGATGTCATGGCTGGAACCACAGTGATTAAATTTGATAAAAAGGAGACCGTATCCCTGAATGATCTTTTGGAAATGAAAACAAAAGAGAATTACTCTCCTAAATATCCGCAGGTAGAGAAATTAAACGACAAGGACATGTTATTGGTAAAATCAACGATTTTTAGAGCACAGCGCAATGTTAACCAGGCTCACAAGACTGCCTTATGGGAAATGGTGGATAAACTAAAATTCGAATTAGATATCAACGAAAAAGTCAAAGATCCTTTACTGTTTTTAAAGGACCTTCTACGTGATTATGTTATTCTTACCCGATAATTAAGCAATCACCTTCTTCATCTGAGCAATCATATCCTTTGGGTCTTCAGCTTTATATATTCCTGATCCTGACACAAAGATATCCACTCCGGCTTCTGCTACTTCAGCAATATTATCCAATTTGACACCTCCATCAATTTCAATCTCCACATGATCCAAACCTCTTTCACTCAACATTTGGCGTAAACGTCTAATCTTATCCAATGCTCCCTGGATAAATGATTGTCCTCCAAATCCAGGGTTTACCGACATAATCAAAATCAAATCTACATCTCCCAATACCTCTTCAATACTACTTAATGGCGTCCCCGGATTTAACGACACTCCTACTTTTGCACCTGTAGCTTTGATTTGTTGCAATACTCTATGAATATGCGTACATGCTTCTACATGAACAGTAATATAGTCAGAGCCTGCTTTAGCGAAATCTTCAATATAACGTTCCGGATTCTCAATCATCAAATGTACATCCAATGGAATTGACGCACATTTTTTAATTGCCTTTACGATAAAAGGTCCAAAAGTGATATTTGGAACAAAATGGCCATCCATCACATCCACATGCAGTACATCTGCGCCACCTTCTTCTACCAAAGTGATATCTTCTTGCAACCTACTAAAATCCGCTGATAATAAAGATGGTGCTATTTTTTTTTGATTTGCCATATTCGCTTAATCTAATTTTTTATTTGCGTCAAATTTCTTTCTTCTTAATTCGAAGTTCTGTCCTAAATAAACACGTCTCACCTGTTCATCAGCAGCAAGCTCCTCAGCAGTACCTGCTTTTAGAATACTTCCTTCAAACAACAGGTAGGCTCTATCGGTAATAGACAGCGTTTCCTGAACATTATGATCCGTGATCAGGATTCCAATATTTCTATATTTCAATTTATGTACGATAGCCTGGATATCTTCTACAGCAATTGGATCAACTCCTGCAAACGGTTCATCCAACAATATGAATTTTGGATCAACGGCCAACGCTCTTGCAATCTCACATCTTCTACGCTCCCCACCAGATAATAAGTCTCCTCGATTTTTCCGCACATGACCTAAACTAAACTCTTCGATAAGCTCTTCCAACTTAGCTTTTTGTTCCGCCTTCGACAACTTGGTCATCTCCAAAATAGACATGATATTGTCCTCTATACTTAGTTTTCTAAAAACTGAAGCTTCCTGTGGCAAATAACCAATTCCCAATTGCGCACGTTGATACATTGGCATTTTGGTGATTTCTTTCGAATCTAAAAATACCTTACCACCATTGGGTTTAATCAAACCCACCATCATATAAAATGAAGTCGTTTTTCCTGCCCCATTCGGTCCTAAAAGCCCTACAATTTCTCCTTGAGATACTTCAACAGAAACACCCTTCACTACAGTTCGGCTTTTATATTTCTTAACTATATTATCTGCAAACAACTTCATATTAAAACTTCAATTTAAATGCAATCCTTGGACCTAACCCTTTTACACCAAATAAATATCCAATATTTGGAGCATCCAGATACGTAAAACGCTGTACCATATCAATCCTAAAAATGTTGAATATATTTTCAATCCCCACACTTCCTTCTACATATGGTTTACCAGCTAGCCCGCCTAATCTTTCAGGCTTCAAAATTAACTCAGGATCTTCAATATTCTTATTTTTTTCAGAAACACTTCCAGCTAACATTTTCCCAGAAACTACGACTCTCATTTTACTATGTTTCACTAATGGCACAAAACCAAAAAGTAGACCATTAAAATGATGCTCCATAAAAATGCCTAAACTCTGATCACTCGCAAACTCCATAAAATTCATCATATTGAATGAATTCTTTTCATAGGAGATGGTCTCATTACCTCGATGAATAATTAATAATGGGTATGGTACCTTACCCCAGATTTTAGTTCCTTCTATTTCAATATCTGTAAAACCTAGAATACCCGGCATAAATCTTTTTTCGATTCTCAAAAACAATTTGTGATATTCATAGTCACTTCCAAATGATGGGCTCGAATAAGTATATTTCATTTTGAATACCGGAGCCGTTGTTTTAATTGGCTTACGCATATACTCTCCTTGAAGAAATCTTTCGTTTAACGAAAAACGTGTTCCAATAGAAAACGAATTATCAACGACCACATCCTGAATCTCTCCTGTTACTGCGTGAACCAATGTATTGAATCGGGTCGCACTGATATCTCTAAGATTCACTTCAAATGTATTTTGCAACCCATTAAACCATTCATGGGTATACTTTACGCCTAAGTTCTGAACATAAAACATATTGGTAGCCGGAGTCCTTCTAAATGATAACATATAATGATCGGGAGGAATACTCTTTAAAGCAAACCCCGGTTGGAACGTATTATTGACATAACTCACCGATAATCGCCTAAATGGATTCTTACTAAAGAAATATTCGACCTCTCCACGATATTTGAATCTCTTATCTTCAAATCCATATGCCCCCCATCCGGACAGACGCCATTTCTTGCTAAACTTCAAGTTTGTTCTAAAACCTGCACGAACACGAATTCCCTCCACAGTATTGTAACTTACCAAACTGGTCATTGGCCCAATATCCACTTTCTTTACCCCTAAATATGCTGATCCCAACAATCGGACGATGATATTAAATGTCTTAAACTGACGAATGTTTTGAATGGTATCTGCCAATTCATAAACTCCGGCTTCCCCTTTTGTCAATTCTTCATGTCTGTGCTCATCCCAATATTCATCCGGTAATTGCTCCTCTTCCACATCATATGTAAGCGTATTCAGGCTTTTGTAAAACTCATCAGGTCTTTCATAATTCACCTTAAAATTCGAATAACTTGTGGTCTTCGTACTATACACTCCCGTAGTTTTTCCTACCAATTGAAAATCTACAATCATAATATCTTTGACTTTATGCCATCCTACACCCTTGCTATACTTGAAATCCTGAGTAATACGCATGTCATCCACAAAATTGATATTCATACGCTTATCCAGATTTAACTCTATACTTTTTACCGCATAATTCATGGTGGAATCACCTACCCACATATGCCCTGTGAATGCTATCATCGTATGATTTCTTGGCATAAATGCCAGTTTCTTATACATCACACTATCTATAACTGTGGAATCTGTGATATAATAGCGATAAATAGTAGGTCCAATCATTGAGATTGGCGAAGTAAAAGATTTATCAAAAAGTAGAATTTTACTTTCGTATACATCCACATCCCCTCCAATCTTACTCATAAACTGATCTACACCCGAACTAATATTTCCATTATCAAATCCTGATAGTTTTGTCGCGGAAACCACTTCTTTGATATCCTTGCCATGATTTCTTTGATATACATTGGAAATTTTTTCCTGAATCAAAATAGGTAAAAACGGTTTTCCATTTAAGTCTGAAGTATCCACATAATCGCGAAGGACTTGAAACCCTTCCATTCCTCTTGCGTTAAATAATTTATCAGTGAAATTATTTAGATCATATTGACGTTTCACGTACTTCTCGTATTCAAAATAGTCAAAAGTCTTCCCTCTATTTTCATCTCTATGCTCTAAAACATTACGAATCAATATCACCGCAGGGTTTTCCTTATTCTTATACCGTTGCTTTTTAGACTTTACTTCAAAAGCCTTTAGTTCTTGAGACACAGAAACCAATTGCACATTGATTTCCTGATTTGTGCTCTTCGATAATTTAACTTCTTTTAGCTTATAACCTAGGCTAGAGAACACAATATGATCGGATCCCCATTCAGATTCTAGTATATATTTACCATCAATGTCGGTTGTTGTGCCAATATTTTTCCCCTTAAAAACTACATTGACAAACGGTAGAGGTTCTCCGGTTAAAGAATCACTTACCACTCCTCGAATTTTGACGTATTGCGCTTGTACTCCACCTAAACAAACCAGGAAGAGGATCAAAAGAACACTGAATTTTCTAGCAAAAATTATTCTCAAAAAACGGGAATTAACCTTAAAATACTGGATAAATCCATACCCTCTGGATTCATCATGCATTGCGAAAATAGTGTTTTCAGATGGTTATAGAAATAGTATTTTTTACTTTGGATTAAAAGCAACTACACGTGCTGAAATCTTAATACTCACTTCATATAAGAAGATTAAAGGGATCGTTACCAACACTTGAGAAAACAAATCCGGAGGTGTGATGATTGCCGATAAAAACAAAGCGGCTACCACAAAATGTCTTCTGTAACTCTTCAATAAATCCGGAGACAATATTCCAACTTTACTTAAAAAATATACAATCAATGGCAGCTCAAAAACCACACCTGCCGCAAGCACTACTCCTGTAACGGTAGATACATATGTAGATAAAGTTGGCAAAGTTTGCACTTCCGAACTAATAGAATAGGTAAAGAAAAAATTAACAGATAAAGGCGCAATTAAATAATACCCAAATAAAACTCCTGTGATGAATAATAAAGAAGCCCAGAAAACAATTCCTCTTGCATATCTGGATTCATTTGCTTCCAACCCAGGTTTAATAAATCTCCACATTTCCCAAAGGATATAAGGAAATGCAACTACAAATCCAGCGATCATTGACACCATAATATGTGAAGTAAACTGACCTGCCATATCTATATTTTGCAGCGGAGGAAAATCACCACCAATGCAAAGTAAATCTGGGTTCGATATTAGTCCTGGAAATTTAGTTGATACGTATTCTGAGAATTCACAGAGCATGCGAAATGTGAAAAAATCCGCTTGCTTTGGACCAAATATGACTGTATCGAAAAGAAATCTCTTATTGATAAATGCCAATACGGTAAATACCAATATGGCAATGGCACTACGCATCAAATGAAATCTCAACACTTCGAGGTGTTGAATAAACGTCATTTCGCCTTGAGACTCGCTACTCATAATCCTAAAAAAGACGACAAATATACATTGATTTCACCGATGATCAGGCGCTCATTTAACCATTTAAATTACCTATTAAAATTTTAGTCTTCAACTATTTATTACAAATCATTTTTTACTATTCAGACGTAATTACTTATTTTTGTGCGTCCTAACACTCCATTGTATAATCCAGAATGATACGGCAGCGTATTATTTTAGATACATTGTATTATGAAAAAGATTGCAACATTTATCCTCATCGCGGTTGGTCTTGTACTACTAGTGTTGAATTATAGCGAATCTGACACCGCAACGAATCCTATTTCATCCACTATTCAAACAAGCATCGACAATACCAAATTAACACCTGAAGTTGAAGAAGACGATAAGTCTATCGACCTTTCAAAAATTAATTTGCCGACAATTTTTGATGCACTATTTAAAATAAGATAATAGTCGTCAAAATCATTCTTTTACCTTACTACTATATTTTAATTCTTCATTAATTTCGCGGAATCAATCGAAGATTTCATGTCCACGAAATATAAACCAGTCATTATTTGGCTTTTCACTGGAGCAATTCTAGTATTTATTATGACAGCAATTGGCGGTATTACCCGTCTTACGGAGTCCGGTCTTTCTATGGTAGACTGGAATTTAATCATGGGAGCTGTCCCTCCTTTATCTGAAGAAGCCTGGCAGGAAACTTTTGAACAATACCAGCAATTTCCAGAATATAAAACCACACATAGTCATTTTGAATTAGATGACTTTAAAAGCATCTTCTTTTGGGAATACTTACATCGACTATTTGGAAGGCTTATTGGTCTTGTTTTTATAATCCCATTTATCATTTTCATTAGGAAAGGCCTGATAAAAGGTAAACTACTCAAGCAATTGACTTTTCTTCTTGGAATGGGTGCGTTTCAAGGTTTTCTTGGATGGTATATGGTTTCAAGTGGACTGGTACATGAACCTAGAGTAAGTCATTTTAGACTTGCTGCACATCTAAGTACCGCCTTTTTCACAATTAGTTATTCTGTTTGGTTGGCTTTAGGCCTTATGCAAAAAGAAGATTCTAAGCCTACAATAACACCTCAACTTCAAAAGCTTACCTGGATTTCTTTAGTGACCCTTGCAGTTCAAATCATTTTTGGTGCTTTTGTAGCGGGAAAAGATGCTGGAGTCATTCATAACTTTTGGCCCAATATGAATCCGGGGGAATTCATTTCACCAGAAGTCTTTTCAGGGTCGTTTTTAGATACAATAATCAACAACCCTTCAGGTATTCAGTTTGCACATAGATATATCGCCTATATTGTTGTAATAATGGTATTAGCCATTTGGTATAAGTCCAGAAACACTATTATCGATACCGAGACGAAAAAAAGATATAACATCATTTTGGGTATTGTAGTTTTCCAATTCATTATTGGAGTTCTCACTTTATTAATGCAAGTTCCTCTATCGTTAGGGTTAATCCATCAGCTAGGTGCATTATTGCTCCTGCTATCTTTTATATACACTTTAAGACGGTTTAGTCTTCTTTCCAGGTAAAAGATTGGATCATGTGGAACACATCGGTTTCGATGTATTGTTCAGCTGGGTATAAAGAATCCGCTTTAGGTGTCACTTCAAAATAAAGCGCTCCACGCACAAAATGACTTGCACTATCCGTTAAATAAAACTGATAGTTTGAAGCGGTGCTCCCTCTGAAATCATATATCACGCCATATACTTTAGAAGCAGAGTCAAAAACCACACTTTCCTCATAATCATCTGCCTTTCTGAGATGTTCCATTGCCAGCCTTCTGGAATCCTCAATCACATCATTTAGTTTCTTTGATTCTACATCCAGATAACTAAAATGAATAGTCGCCTTTTGATTGGGATACTTGATATTAAACCAACATTTCTGACCATTTTTCGCTTTAACAGGTATGATTTGTGCGTGTTGACTATACTCAAAATCAAACGGGCAAGATTCTGAATTTAACTTTTGATATTCATGTTCAGGAAAATCTATTCGAGCATATCCTAAAGGTTTAGGCACATAATTTTCTTCCGCACATCCAATTAAAACAAACACCAATAAAATCGCAAATACCCCTTTAATCTTCATCCGAATCAATTTTCACCTTTACACTTTTTATTCTCCTTCTATCTGCCGATTCAATTGTAAACGTATAGTTCTTAAACTGAATCGACTCTCCTTTCAACGGAATCCTTCCAGCTATCTCCAACACAAACCCTGCAATACTATCCGCTTCCCCTTTTTCATTCTCAAACTTCTCCCCTTTTACTCCAAGCGCTCTATACATATTAATCAAAGAGGTCTGCCCTTCAAAAACATAACAATCCTTAGATAACTTAGAATAATACAATTCATCATCATCAAATTCGTCTGATATATCCCCAACAATTTCTTCAATGACGTCTTCTAAAGTTACCATACCGGAAACTCCACCATATTCATCTACCACAATAGCAATATGAGTCTTCCTTGTTTGGAACTCTGTCAACAGGTCATCAATCTTTTTATTCTCCGGGACAAAAAATGGTTCGCGCATCAAAGTTTCCCAGTTCATGGATTCCCGATCCAAATAAGGCAATAAATCCTTTGCATACAAAACTCCTTTAACCGCATCAATACTATCTTCATATACAGGTATTCTGGAAAAATGAGTTTCTTTAATGATTTTCAACACTTCTTGGAAAGGGGTGCTGATCTCAATCAAAACAGATTTCACCCTCGGAGTCATAATTTGCTTGACATCAGTATTTCCAAACTTTACCACCCCTTCTAAAATCTTTTGATCTTCCGCTTCGATATTGGTCTTACTGGTCAAATCCAAAGCATGTTGTAAATCATTAACAGTAACTTTATGAGAATTCCCCTTTGCCTCTTCATTAATAAATAAACGTGTGGATTTTACTAATAAAGGTGTAATCCCGGTTTTAATTAGAAACGCATTTATATACGTCAAAGGAATTACGGTAATTCTTAAAAGCTTAATCGGGTATTTTGCAGCATATACCTTCGGTAATACCTCTCCCATCATTAACAATAGGAATGTAATAAGCACCACATTAATTAAAAAGACCTGAATACTCCCACTAACTTTAATGGTTAAAATCACCATATCTGCCGGAATAAATACACTTAACGATATTAATGAGGATAGTAATACAATGGCTACATTAATAAAATTGTTAAAGATCAAAATTGTAGCCAGCAATTCTCTGGGCTCCTGTAATAACTCAAGAACAGCTGAAGAAATCTTTCCCCCATCAGTCTCCAAAGTTTTTACCAATCTCGGGGATAATGAAAAAAATGCAACTTCAGAACCCGACACCATGGCCGACATAAACAATAATAAAATAAGCCCTAGTAACATTGAAAACACACCCAATGAAAATGCTTCCGTATTGATCAGCAAGAAAATATGACTAAGTATCAGTTCCAATTTTTCGGTTTAGATCAAACAGGTTAAAATGGGAGATCATCATCATCGTCTGCCGACAAGTCAACACCTTTAGAAGGAGCCGTATTACCTGGTGACGAAGGTTGTTGCATATTATCCACTCCCATATCTCCACGTTGATCACCTCTTCCGCCCAGCATGGTCATATTATCAGCAACAATCTCTGTCGTATAACGCATTTGTTTATTCTCGTCTTCCCACGATCGGGTTCTTAATTTTCCTTCGATGTACACTAACGAGCCCTTTCGCAAATATTTTTCGGCTACAGTAGCTAATCCTCTCCACATCACTACACGATGCCATTCTGTATTTGACACTTTGTCTCCCGTATTTCGATCTGTATACGTTTCTGTGGTCGCAACCGAAATTCTTGCCAAATTCACACCGCCTTCCAATGCACGCACTTCAGGGTCATTTCCTAAATGCCCTACTAAAATCACCTTATTTACAGATCCAGCCATAGCTTTAAATATTTCCTACAAAAATATCATTTATTCAATTGCCCTAAAGAGGCTTTTAAATTCTTGACGTAAAAATAACTGTTCAATTGATTTCGGTACCGGTAAATCTTTCAGTTCTTCGAATGTCACTAAATCATAATCTTCCATTTTCCATTGACTATTCCTCTCTTCAACTACCCAAAAATTCAGGTTTAAATTCTGATGTGTCAACTTTCTACTTCCTGAATATAATTTATATCCTTTAATGCCTTCTTCTAAATGTTCAATAGCATCTACAACCTGTTTACTTTCTTTCAAAATTGGTTGATATAACCCTTGCCAAATATCTCCCGACCCTCTTTTCTCCATAAAAACCTTATCACCCTCTAATTGAATCAAGAAATTTAGATATCTATTCTTCACTTTAAGTTTCTTTTCCTTTTTAGGGAGTTCTCCTTGCTTTTCATTCCTAAAAGCAAAACAGCTTTCCTGAAACATACATCTATGACATTGCGGATTTTTTGGCGTACACATCATAGCTCCAAAATCCATCATAGCCTGATTAAAATCTCCAGGTCTATCTTTATCTATGTAGGTATTTGCTAAAGCAGATATAGACTTGGCTCCTACCGGCACATTAACTGGCTCTTCAACTCCAAAATATCTGGAGATGACTCTTTGCACATTACCATCCACTGCCGCAACGACTTCTCCAAAACACACTGACGCAACCTCTGCAGCAATATAAGGCCCCACACCTTTTAACTTTATAATCTCTTTATAAGTATCCGGAAACACACCTTTATATTCATTCGTAATGAGCTTTGCAGAAAAATGGAGGTTCCTTGCTCTGGAATAATAGCCCAATCCCTGCCACAATTTCAAAATTTCTTCCTCCGGACACGCAGCCAAATCATTTACGGACGGAAATTTTTCTATAATTCTGTTAAAATATCCTAATCCCTGATCAATTCTGGTCTGTTGAAACACCACCTCTGCTATCCATATAACATACGGATTATCAGTATGTCGCCAGGGCAAATCCCTTTTATTCTGATCATACCAATCCAATAAAACTGTAGAAAAATTCATATATGCTAAAATATACTTAATTTCATTTTTGTAAGTAAAATAAAGGAGTATCTTTGCCGCCCTTAAAAAGATAAATAAGTAATTTTTAAAGACTTAGAAATGACTAAAGCAGATATAGTATCACAAGTTTCAGATAAAACAGGTATTGAAAAAGCTCAGGTGTTAGCCACTGTAGAAGCTTATATGGAAGCGGTAAAAGACGCTTTAAGTGAGGGAGAAAACGTTTATTTCAGAGGTTTCGGAAGTTTCATCGTTAAAAAACGTGCTGAAAAAACTGGTAGAAATATTTCAAAAAACACTACGATTATTATTCCTGCTCACAATATTCCAGCTTTTAAACCAGCTAAAACATTTGTAAACAAAGTAAAAGACAACGTTAACGTTTAATTTATTTTCTTTACACGTCTAATATTTAGACAAAAAACGAACAAATAATCTTTGGTTGTTTCACGACAGTTGAAGAGATAGAATTTATAAACAACTTCAAAAATTCAGTAAGTATGCCTTGCGGAAAGAAAAGAAAAAGACATAAGATGTCTACGCACAAGCGTAAAAAACGTCTAAGAAAAAACAGACATAAAAAGAAGAAATAATTTTTTCTTCTAACATCTTAAAATTTATTTGATAATGCTGCCTCAGTAGAGGTGGCATTATTTTGTATTTCTATCACTTCATTATTGTCTGGTATCAACCATACAAAATAAAGAACAGGTGAACAAAGAGCTTATTATTAATGTGACTTCTGGCCAGGTCAAAGTTGCATTACTTGAAGATAAGCGCCTTGTTGAACTACACCAGGAAAAAAACGATAGTGAGTATGCTGTGGGCGATCTGTATATAGGCAGGTTAAAAAAATTAGTCCCAGGGCTCAATGCTGCATTTATTGATGTAGGATACGAGAAAGATGGTTTTTTACATTATTTTGATCTAGGTCCATTAGCGGCTAATGTTCAAAAATATACTCGTATAGTCAGAAATGGTGGAGCATCAAATTCAAGCTTAACAGACTTTAAGCTCGATCCCGATATTGATAAGGGCGGAAACGTTAAGGATGTATTAAAACAAGGCCAGGAAATATTGGTTCAAATTGCAAAAGAACCTATTTCAACAAAAGGTCCCAGACTCTCTTTAGAGCTAAGCCTTGCCGGTAGATATCTGGTATTGGTTCCTTTTACAGACCGAATTTCTGTATCTTCAAAACTTAGAGATAAGAAGGAGAAAGATAGACTTAGAAGGCTAATTAAAAGCATTAAGCCAAAAAACTTTGGTGTTATTGTTAGAACTGTTGCTAAAGGTAAAAAGGTAGCAGAATTAGATCGTGATTTAAAAAATCTTCTGGAAAAATGGGACCGTGCACATGGCGCCCTTCAGAAAGTGACTACATTACCCCAACGAGTTTTAGGAGAGTTGGATAAAACTTCTTCTCTATTACGCGATCTTTTGAATTCTTCTTTCAATAATATTTATGTGGATGATGCAGAATATTTTAAAGAACTTCAAAGCTTTCTAGAGACTATTGCTCCTGAAAAAGTTAATATTCTTAAGCAGTATAAGGGCACCAAAGTAAACATCATGGATTATTACGGTGTCGAAAAAGCAATCAAGTCTTCCTTTGGAAGAAACGTAACTATGAAAAGTGGTGCGTACTTGATTATTGAACATACTGAAGCATTACACGTTATTGATGTCAATAGCGGGAATACTGCCAAGAAAGAGGTTTCTCAAGAAGAAAACGCTTTACGTGTTAATCTGGAAGCTGCAGAAGAAATTGCCAGACAATTACGCTTAAGAGATTTAGGTGGAATTATTGTTGTGGATTTCATTGATATGGTAAAAGCAGATAATCGAAAGCTGCTTTTCAAACATATGTCCGAAGCCATGGCTAACGATCGTTCTAAACATTACATATTACCTCCAAGTAAATTTGGTTTAGTTCAAATCACACGCCAAAGGGTAAGACCTGAAATGGAAATTAAAACCACCGAGACTATTCCTAATAAGGAAGGTGGGAGCATGGAAGTTCAGGCTACAATTCTGATTATTGATGAAATCGAAAACAAATTAGAACGTGCGATTCAAAATGACAATGAAAAAGTCGTTGCAATCAAAGCACATCCATTTGTTGAAGCTTATTTTACGACTAATAAAATGAAGTTTCAGTTTAAATGGTTCATGAAGTACAAGCGATGGATTAAAGTATTACCAAGAACTTCATATCCATTAATGCAGTATAAAATAATGAATTCGGATAATGAAGAATTGAACATTTCTTAGATTTGTTTGAAACCTCATTTTTCATGTCAAAACAAGTTTACACAGTTTCACAAGCTCTTGATAAAGCAATGAAATATTGCGCTTATCAAGAGCGTTGTCATTCTGAGGTACAACAAAAGCTAAGCTCTTTTAATCTGACTTCTGACGAACGTGAGCAGGTTATTTATGAGCTCATTCAAGAAGGTTTTTTAAACGAAGAAAGATATAGTCGTGCCTTCGTTCGTGGCAAGTTTCGCATCAAACACTGGGGACGAAAAAAGATTGTTCTGGCACTCCGTCAAAAACAAGTTTCAGAAAACTGTATTCAACTTGGTTTAACTGAAATCGAGGATGAGGAATACGAAAAGGTTCTAGGTAAACTCATTGAAAAATCTATGGAAAAATACAAAAGTCTGCAACCATATCAACGAAAAGCCAAATCTGCTCAAAGCATAATAGGTAAAGGATATGAAGCGGAATTAGTATGGGACAACTTAAATACAATTATAAATGATTAATGCAGATCAATTAAAAAGTTTGCAGGAACGACTGGTGTCGTTGAGGGGGTATCTTTGACGTAGACGAAAAAGTAATTCGGATTAACGAAGAAGAAAAAAAGACTCAAGATCCTAATTTTTGGGATAACCCTAAAAAAGCTGAACAAATTCTAAAAGAAATTAAACGAATAAAGTTCTGGGTAGATTCATTCAACAACCTTCAAAATCAATACAACGATTTAGAAGTTTTATTTGAATTTTCTCAAATGGGAGAAGATGTTGAAAGTGATATTAACCAACAACATACCGATCTGATTACTTCTTTAGAAGAACTGGAGTTTAAGAATATGCTTTCGGGAGAGGAAGACACTTTAAATGCGGTTATAGAGATCAATCCAGGTGCCGGTGGAACCGAGAGTCAGGATTGGGCCTCAATGCTCATGAGAATGTATTTAATGTGGGCTGAAAAGAAAGGTTTTAAAGTACTTGAAATAGACTATCAAAAAGGGGACGAAGCAGGAATTAAATCCGTTTCCCTGGAAGTTCAGGGTGATTTCGCATATGGATATTTGAAAGGCGAAAATGGCGTACATAGATTGGTTAGAATTTCTCCCTTTGATTCTAATGCGAGAAGGCATACCAGTTTTTCTTCTGTATTTGTCTATCCGGTAATTGATGATTCTATTGAAATTGAAGTCAATTCAAGTGACATCAATTGGGAAACCTTCCGCTCTGGTGGTGCCGGTGGGCAAAATGTAAACAAGGTTGAAACCGGGGTCCGATTGGAACACAAGCCTTCCGGAATTATTATTCGAAATACCGAAAGCAGATCTCAACTTCAGAATAAAGAAAACGCAATGAAACTCCTTAAATCCAAACTATATGAAATGGAGTTGCGTAAACGTCAGGAAGAAAAAGACCTTGTAGAAGGTAACAAAATGAAAATTGAATGGGGTTCTCAGATCAGGAACTACGTTCTACATCCTTATAAGCTTATTAAAGACCTTCGAACTAATTTCGAAAGCTCCAATGTCCAAAATGTACTTGATGGTGATTTGGATGACTTTATCAAAGATTATCTTATGAAGTTTGGTAAAGGAGCTATTCAAAAAGAGGAATAAGATGACTTTAACTCCTTCTGCATCGCAGAGGGAGTTTTTATCTAATCAAAGAAAACTCTCCCGTTTTCTCCACTCTTTCTCCAAACTCCTGGAAAGAAGAAACATAACTAATTCTCCACACATATACTCCCACCTGAGCATCTTCTCCATTGATCTTTCCATCCCATCCGAAATTAGGTTGATTGGTTTTAAAGACTAAACCTCCCCAACGGTCATAAATCCAAAAGCCATACTCAGAAAACTCCTGATCTGTTTTAGGATAAAAAGTATCATTTCTATTATCTCCATTTGGTGTGAATGAATTCGGGAAATAAATATTTGAACAATCCTGGAATTCGATATATACCTGATCTACTACTGAACCACATTGATTGGTAACTTCCACCTCATATTCGCCAGTAGTTAATACGGTATAACTCATACCCTTTGTTCCATCCTGCCATTCGTAAGTTGATTCAGGGAATGGTGTACTTCCATTTAATAATCTTACTCTTTGACCTTCACATACGTACTGATCAGGCCCTAATTCTACAACAGGCAATACCCCAGGTGAATAATATACAGAATCCATAATACCGATACAAGTTCCATTCGCAGCATCTAACCTTACCCAATACAAACCTGTTTCAAATACATTAATGCTTGCTGTCGTAGCTCCAGTACTCCAGGTATAATTATAACCAGGAATGGTCACCCCAGGATCTAGTTTAATTAACTGCCCTTCACAAACCAAACCATCAGCTCCCAAATCCGGTTGTGCTTTTTGCATCGGAACTATATTCACCGTACTTTCTTTAAAGCAATTCGTCACCTGATCAGAAACGGTTACAGTATAAGATCCAAAACTTGTTGCTACAATAGTTCCGGTGGTCGCACCAGTACTCCACAAGAAATTAAATCCACCACCTGGAGGCAATTGTGTTGTTGCATCTAACATATGATTCACTACTGCATCTTCACAAAAGTCAACATTAGGACCTAAATCAACCACAGGTGTTGGGTTTTCGGTAATCACAATATCATCATTATTCTCGCATCCGTTAACATCCGTTACCGTTACACTATAAGTTCCAGCAGAACTCACTCCAAGAACCTGACCTGTTGAATTATCAGACCATAAATAACTAACATAAATGCCCGGATTTAGAATATTCGTATACGCATTCCCCTGACAGTATGAATCATCTGGCCCTAAACTTGGTGTTGGTAATGGATTATCTGTGATAATAATATTATCATCATTTGAACAACCATTCGCATCAGTTACAGTAACCACATAAGTCATTCCAACCGCACCAATATTAATAGTTTGAGTAGTAGCTCCGGTAGACCATAGATATGAAACAAAGGTTCCCGGATCAAGGATCATCGAAAATGGATCACCAGTACAGAATGCCGTATCGTTACCTAAGTCTGGTTTTGGCAATGCATAAGTATATAATTCCATTGTATCCTGATTCACACAACCTTTATTATCTGTAATGGTTACAGAGTAATCTACTATTGTATCCATAACCTGATTTGGGTTTGGAGCGATCGCTAAAGTTTGATTTGTTGCTCCGGTGGACCACAAATACGAAACAATTGAATTATTTGGGTTTCCGGCATTTAAACTATACGCCTGTGAAGCACATATTGTATCATCCGGACCTAAATTTAAAACAGGTAATGCATTTTCAATTACATACAATGTATCGGTATTAGAACATCCATTTGTATCGGTTACACGAACCCAAACCGTATCATTTACCTCAGACACACTTCTAATCTGAGTAAACACACCGTCCATCCACTGGTAGGCAGTAAATCCAGAACCTGCATCAAGTAATTGCGTAAATGTAGTTCCCTGGCAATATTCAATATCATTACCCAAACTAACCGTTGGTAAAGGATCTTGGGTCACAACATTCGTATCAGAATTAAAACATTGATTAGAATCTTCAACAGTTACAGAATACGTACCCGGGTTTGTTACCGATATCGTCTGTGTAGGATTTCCATTATTCCATGAATAACTCACAAAACCAGCCCCAGCATCTAAAACCAGAGTATCGTTAATGCAGAAAGAAGCATCCGGACCTAAGTTTACAATTGGCAATGGGAAAATCTCCAGGTGCATCGTATCTCTACCTTTACAACCATTACCATCTGTTACTTCCACCCATGGATCAGAAGTTACCGTAAAAGAAGCTGTTTGTTGGGTGGTTGCATCACTCCATAAGTAAGCAGCAAAACCTCCTCCAGCATTTAAAATTTTCACTCCTCCATCACATAAAGAATCATCTGCTCCAATATTCACTACCGGATCTGGATAATTACTGAATTGATATTGACCGGATCCTACACAACCATTACTATCTGTAACTATAACTGAATATATTCCCGCTGTATCCGCATCAATAGTTTGTGTTACCTGACCTCCATTCCATAAATAAGAGAAATAGTTAGGTCCGGCATCAATGGTAATTGTATCACCAATACAAGCAAATCCTCCAACACCCAGATTTGGTGTGGGTAAGGTATCATTCGTCACAACTACAGTATCAATTCCTGAACACTGATTCGTATCCGTAACTGTCACACTGTATGAGTTTGGTGCATAAACCACAATAGACGAATCTGCACCGCTTGAAACCCCATTAGACCAGGTATAGCCACTATAACCAGAAGGTGCTTTTATAACCATAGAGTCACCAGGGCAAAAAGAAGTATCATTTCCTAAACTAATTACGGGATTAGGATACCCTGTAACTGTATAAGTTAAAATACAAGCATTTGGTACTCCTCCACTTGCTACGGTAACGGTATAAGTTCCCCCAGCAGTAACTGTAATACTATTGGTATTTGCAGAAGTAGACCAGGTATAGCCTGTTGCTGTAGCAGAAGCCGCATCCAAAGTGATCGACCCAGGAGAAGTCAAACATAATTTTCTATCCAACCCCAAAGAAGGCTCCCCTGTTCCAGGATATAAAGTAAAACAATCTTGTCCTAACGCCTCATTTACAGAAAGTAAACCGGTTAGAATTATTAAAACAAGGTATACGTTTTTTATCTTTAAATAAGTATATAATCTACTCATTGTAATTTCATCGAATATCTACAAAGAAAACCTTTTTTCTTAATTATTATATGAACGCGACTTCTTATTTTCGGTTGCTTAAAACAAACAGAAAATGTCGTATAAAATATATCACAATCCGCGATGTAGCAAAAGCCGTCAAACGCTTCAAATACTTAGAGATAACGGAATAGAACCTAATATTATTGAATATCTTAAAGAATCTCCAACTACAGAAGAATTATCAGAAGTTTTATCTTCTCTTAATATGAAAGCTGAAGAAATTATTCGTAAGGGAGAAGCAATCTTTAAGGAAAACTTTAAAGGCAAAGAATTTTCAAATGAAGAATGGATTCAAATATTAGTAGAAAATCCAAAATTGATCGAAAGACCAATAGTCATAAAAAACAAAAAGGCGGTCTTAGGAAGACCACCTGAAAATGTTTTAAATCTTATCTAAATTAATCTAAGGAAACGTGTTCCTCTTCTTCCTCTGACTTCTTTAGCAAAGTCATAGAACCAACACTAATTGCTAATAAGGTGAAAAAAGCCGAAGAAGCGATAATGATTGTAACTACAAATCCTAAAAATTTCATGTTTCCTGTTTTTATTTGACGCCAAAGGTAGACATTCATTTGAAAATCCAAAACAGAATAATGAGTAAAATCATATGTGATTTTCAAGTAGATTATTACATGCTTTTTACCTTTGCATTTAATCAGAATAACTTAAAAATTAAAATAATATAAAATGGATTACCGTATCGAAAAAGACACCATGGGCGAGGTTAAAGTCCCTGCTGATAAATATTGGGGAGCCCAAACTGAACGTTCTCGTAATAATTTCAAAATCGGTCCAAGTGCAAGTATGCCAAATGAAATTGTTAAAGGTTTCGCATATCTTAAAAAAGCTGCTGCACATGCCAACTGTGAGCTAGGTGTATTAGAAGAAAAGAAACGTGATCTTATTTCTCAGGTTTGTGATGAAATTATCGCTGGTAAACATGACGACCAATTCCCTTTAGTGATTTGGCAAACCGGTTCGGGAACACAAAGTAATATGAATGTGAATGAGGTTATTGCAAATCGTGCACATGAAATTGCAGGAAACCAAATTGGAGTTGGAGAGAAAACTATTCAACCAAATGATGATGTAAATAAATCTCAATCATCTAATGATACTTTCCCTACCGGAATGCATATTGCAGCATACAAAATGGTTGTCGAAACCACGATTCCTGGTGTGGAGAAATTGAGAGATGCACTTCAACAAAAGTCGGAAGAATTCAAAGATGTAGTTAAAATTGGTCGTACCCACCTTATGGATGCTACCCCATTAACATTAGGTCAGGAATTCTCAGGTTATGTTTCTCAATTAGATCATGGTTTAAAAGCTTTAAAAAATACCATGGCTCATTTATCAGAATTGGCTTTGGGAGGTACTGCTGTGGGAACAGGACTTAATACACCTAATGGGTACGATGTTCTGGTTGCTCAAAAAATTGCTGATTTTACAGGTCTTCCATTTGTTACTGCAGAAAACAAATTCGAAGCATTAGCTGCCCATGATGCCATTGTTGAATCACACGGTGCATTAAAACAAATTGCTGTTTCGTTGAATAAAATTGCGAATGACATCAGAATGTTAGCGTCAGGGCCAAGATCGGGAATTGGAGAATTAAACTTACCAGCTAATGAGCCAGGATCATCAATTATGCCTGGAAAAGTTAATCCAACTCAGGCAGAAGCAATTACTATGGTTTGTGCGCAGGTTATGGGAAATGATGTAGCAATAACTATTGGTGGTACTCAAGGTCATTACGAATTGAACGTATTCAAACCAATGTTAGCTGCAAACTTTTTGGAAAGTGCAAGATTAATTGGTGATGCTTGTGTTTCTTTTACAGACAATGCTGTTGTAGGAATTACACCAAACACAAAAAACATTACAAAATTATTGAACAACTCATTAATGTTGATCACCGCATTAAACACCAAAATTGGGTACTATAAAGCTGCGGAGATTGCAAATACTGCCCACCAAAATGGTACAACATTAAAAGAAGAAGCAATTAATTTGGGTTATGTAACAGCTGAACAGTATGATGAATGGGTAAAACCTGAAGAAATGACTGGAAGCATGAATTAAATCTAATTACTATAAAACAAAAAAGGGAGTCGTTGACTCCCTTTTTTGTTTCTAAATAAATTCTTTTCCAAACTTTTCTCCGACCTCCGATCGCAAAGCTTTTATATCCTGTTCGTATTCTTTTGAAACAATCATTAATACTCCTTCCGATTCCACAACGATAAAATCATTTAAACCTTTCGTTGCTAAAATCCGCCCATGTGGTAAACTCACAATATTTCCCTCAGAATTGTCCATCAATGTTTGACCCGAAATAACGAAGTTTCCTTCTGAATTCTTCTGAATATGTTCTTGCAAAGAAACCCAGGTTCCAATATCACTCCAACCAATATCCGTATTAATTACACTCACATTGTCTGCTCGTTCTAATATGGCATAGTCCACAGAAATAGATGGGCAATTTGAGTAAACAGACAGGATAAACTCTTTCTCTTTATCTGTTCCATAAATTATCTCACCTTTTGTATCAAATAAGTCTATTACATCAGAGGCGTTATTATTATAGCTCTTCAAGATTGTTTTTAAACTCCATAAAAACATTCCGGAATTCCAACTAAAGTTTCCTCTTTCAATATACTCTTTAGCGGTCTCTAGATTCGGCTTTTCCTTAAATTGAACCACGTCTACCGGAATATGATCATTATTTTTTTTGTTCGTGTCATATTCAATATATCCATATCCCGTATTTGGTCGATCTGGCTGAATACCAATAGTCAAAATTCTATTATGTTGATCCACATATTCAACTCCAGTATTTATAACCGATTCGAAGACATCTGTCTTTGAAATCAAATGGTCCGCAGGACTAACAATCATGACTGCTTCAGCGTTTTCTTGCTCAATTTTTTTGATCGCATATGCTAAACAAGGCGCAGTATTTCTCATACATGGCTCAGCTAAAACATTACTTTCCTTTATCTGAGGTAATTGTTCTAAAACCAAGTTCACATATTGTTCATTTGTTACGACCAGAACATTTTCAGCAGGAACAATTGAACTAAATCTTTCAAAAGTTAACTGGATTAACGTTTTTCCTATACCTAATACATCCAAAAACTGTTTAGGGTTACGCTCTGTACTTTTGGGCCAGAATCTGCTTCCAACCCCTCCAGCCATTATTACAAGGTACTTGTCTTTATTATTCATTGTTTTACCAATACTTTAGCCATTCCGTGAATCGTATATTCCCTGCCACTATCTATTTCTCTACATAAAAACCTGGTTCTTCTTTGGTTTCCTTTTAAGAACCATCTTCCTCTCTGACTTTTTATAGAAAATATAGAGCCTTCTGGGATATCTTCTAAGTACGTATCATCTTGAGGGTCATATTTTCGAAGAACACGAGCTAGCGGTTGATGTCCAGCGCTACTTGCTTTAGGATTGCGAAAATAATCCAGAAGGATTTGAGTAACGTCCTCAGGCCAAACTTTTTTTATTAAAAAAGGTTTCGCAATTCCAGAAAAAGTTTTTTTCCACTGAATTCCATGTGGTTTAATGCGCTTACCGTACTTCTCAAACGCAATCATATGCGCAATCTCATGCAATAAGGTCAATAAAAACGCATATGGATTTAGCGTACCATTTACACTAATCTTATGCGGTTCATTTAAACGCATCGGAATTCTATAATCACCATTCTTGGTTACCCTATCACGAGTTATAGTTAGAACAAAATTATAATCCTTAATTAAGTCCCATATCATCAATTGAGCACCTTCAGGGATATGCTTACTTAGATTATACAAAAAAGAATCCCTATCCATTTATCTCTTAGGTTTCTTTTTTTGCCATGTAGGACATGGAGGATGACATTTCTTCTTTGCTGCACAACTACTTATTCCTCCTCCTAGAAAAACAAGCAACAACCCCAATACTAGTACTTTTCTCATCCGCTTCTTATTCAAATTCAAATTTGCTAAAAAAAGTCAATATTCGCATACACAATACAAATAACCTTTCCACATTACGTAAAAATCTAATCTGTGTTTTACTTTCGTCACAATAAAATTTATTTTTATTAGTAAATAAATCATTTAAGATTAAATGAAATTTCTTCATCTGATGGGTGAATACACCCTTTTCATGAATAAGGTTTTCTCAAAGCCTGAAAAATGGAAAATGTATCGCCAAAATATTCTCAACGAAATGATTAACCTTGGGGTGAGCTCTCTTCCCATTGTAGCTATTATTTCATTTTTCATGGGGGCAGTTATTACCATTCAAACCGCTTCTAACACGGGGGGAGGAATTATACCTTTATATACTGTAGGTTTTGCCGTAAGAGAATCTGTGATATTGGAATTTTCTCCCACAATTGTGGCGTTAATCCTGGTTGGTAAAATCGGATCAAGTATATCCTCTCAGTTGGGTACAATGCGTGTTACAGAACAAATTGATGCGATTGAAATCATGGGGATTAATTCGGCTAGTTTTTTGGTTCAACCTAAAATTATCGCTCTTGTACTTCTAAATCCAATTCTAATTACGCTAAGTATTTTTCTATGTATTGCAGGAGGGTTTATTGCCGGAGTGGGTACTGGTGCCATTACTCCATATGATTATGAATATGGAATTCAATATGATTTTGAACCATTCGATTATGCGTATAGCATGATCAAGTCGGTAGTATTTGGATTTATCATTACTTCTGTTCCAGCTTACTTTGGATATCATGTCAAAGGAGGTTCCGTTGAAGTGGCCAGAGCAAGTACGGTTGCGGTAGTTCAGAGTAGTATCGTCATTCTTATTGTAAACTTTGTTTTAACTCAGTTATTACTGTTATGATAGAAGTTAAAAATGTAATAAAAAACTTTGGAGATCGAACAGTATTATCCGATATCAGTTTCACTTTTGAAAAAGGAAAGAACAATCTGATCATTGGAGCTAGTGGTTCTGGAAAAACAACGATCACCAAATGTATTGTAGGACTTCAAAAACCAGATTCTGGTGTTGTTGAATATGATGGAAACAGCTTCTGGGATATGGGTAGAAAAAAGAAAGCCAAATTGAGACAAAACATTGGCTTTTTATTTCAGGGAGGTGCGTTATTTGATTCAATGACTGTTGAAGAGAATGTAAAGTTTTCACTTCGGGTATTTTCGAATCAAACGCAGAAAGAAATGAATGACCGTGTAGATTTTTGTCTGGATAGAGTAAACCTTCATGGAGTGAAAGATCTTTATCCTGATGAGTTATCCGGTGGAATGAAAAAAAGAGTGGGAATTGCTCGTGCTATTTCTATGAATCCTAAATATCTTTTTTGTGACGAACCTAATTCGGGACTTGATCCACAAACGTCAATTCTTATTGACCAGTTAATTAGTGAGATTACTTACGAATATAACATCACCACTATTGTAATTACCCATGATATGAATTCAGTCCTGGAAATTGGAGATCATATTATGTTCTTACATCAAGGTCAAAAATGGTGGTCAGGGTCCAAAGAAGATATACTTGAAACCCAAAACAAAGAACTTACGGACTTTATCTATGCTTCTAACTTCATGAAGACCATTAGAGATAAGGCTCAGTCCAAATAATTATTTCAAAGACTTTTAGATTTTTTCTATCATAATTTTTAAAACAAAAAAGCCAGTTCTTTCGAACTGGCTTTTTCTATTTTTTATCGAATATTCTATTATTCTACAACAAATCTGATTACAGATCTCTCATTGTTATCGTTAGATAACTCTAAGAAGTAAACACCAGAATTGATTCCAGAAATAGCAACTTCACCAGTATAATTTCCGTTCACACCAATTTGGTTTTGGTAAACAGTTTGTCCAACTACGTTTCTTACAACGATATTGTACTCACCAGCAGTTACACCTTCTAAGTTTAATTGGAAGTTTCCGCTGTTTGGATTTGGATACATAGAAACGTTTCCGCTGATTTCAACTTCTTCTACAGCTACTTTTCCAGCTACAGTGAAAGTTTCAACAGTAGTACAACGCTCAACATCAGTAATAGTTACTGTATAGTCACCTTGATCAGTTAAACCTGAAAGATCACGAGTAGTTGCAGTAAATCCGTTAGGACCAGACCAAGAATAAGTATAAATAGGACCTTCAAGACCGATAACAGAAGTCAAAGTTACAGCACCTACCTCACCAGCATCATCAACGTTACCATTTACTTGAGTATTTGTGTTACAAGTAATGTTAGCATTAGTTTTAATAGTCAAGTAAGCCATATCAGAAATGAAGTTACTTCCACCGTAAGATAAAGTTGTTCTTGAGAAGAAACCTCCACTTGGAGCAGGCTCAATAGGAGATAATGGATCTTGACAATCTACAACATATAATGAATCAGCTGAGAAAGTCTCGATTCTAGCGCTATATCCACCTCTTACAACCTCAGTTTCTGGAACTGGGAAATAAATCATATCATCAGTAATCATAGTAGCGTCAGAAGTATAGAAATCTGAAGTTACAACAGCTACATCATTGTTATCTAAAATTGATAATTGGAATACAGCTCCATTACGGCTCCATTCTGTATCAAAAGCAACACCAACACCGTAAATAGTATCAGTTGCGTTGAAGAAATAATCTTGAGAAAGTGTATACGCTGCAGTTGCAGTACCACCTTTACCAGTAGTGTTAGCTGAACTAACTGGTAGTGGAGCCATTGAATAAACGTTATCAGAAACAACTAAGTCAATAGCGTTAGTGTTGTTACCTGGGTTCTCATCAGTTGAATCAGAAACAATGTTCCAAGTGAAAGTATAAGTACCAGTACCATTAGTTAAAGAATAATTTACAGTTGTTCTAGCAGTATCAGCTAAAACACCAGCAGTTGCAGTTACTTTAGCAGAAGACATAGTCGTATTATCTTGTCCAGAAACAACTAAATCTAATCCAGAATTTGTAGCATCGTTTTTACCTCTGTTAAAATAAGTAGCAGAGAAAGTAATAGAATCTGCAGCCGCTTGTCTTTCTGGCATCATTCCATAATACCAAGAATAAAGTAAACGTACATCATCAAAGAATGCTGTTTGATCAACAACTAAATCATTATCTAAAACATCTAATAACATTACATCGTCAACAAACCATCCATATCCGATACCTTCAACACCTGAACGAGTTGCGCCCCATCTGAATCTCACGTAAAGAGAATCCTGGTTCACCATATTCACAGGGATAAACATATCTCTAGAAGATGGGTTTGGTAAAATGTAAGATGTATTTGTAGAGTTCAATGGGAAATCCACGTTATCATCTAAAGTTGTCCAAGAAACGTTATCGTTACTTACTTCTACATATAATGTATCGTAGAAACGAGCACCATATTTCTCATATGTTAAAACCAAGTTTTGGTTTGAGTAACCACTAATATCAATTGCAGAAGCTGCAGATAAAGTACTTGCATTCAATACAGGTGAATTAGGATTGTCTGGTACTAAAACTCCATATTGTCCACCAGTAGTAGAGTTAATACTTGTATTTTGGAAAAACCAAGTTGGAGTGTTACTAGAGATTTGCCATCCATTAGCAGCACCACCACCATTTATATTCCATTCAGATGCATTTTCAAAGCTATTAAACCAGATAGTGTCAGTGTAATTAGTTACCCTACTCGACCTTTGCGAATTGGTAGTCATAACATCACCTTTCATATCCAAGGACTCAGATTGGATATTAACTTGCGCAAACCCACTAGTAGCAAATAGCATTAGTCCCGCTAGGTAAATATTTTTTCTCATTTTTTATTATTTTAATATTTAGGCACCAAATATAACGTTATATTAAACATCACACCAGTCCTTTTATTCAATTTTTTATGCATATGCCTATATTTTGCTTATTGGGAACCACTTATTTATCCCTAAAAAACAAAAAACCACTTGCATGATTCATACAAGTGGCTCTTCACATTTATTAATATTTTTATTACTTCTTCACCCATCGAATGGTTTTTACCATTCCATTAGCATCCGAAACTTTTACAATATAAATGCCTTGCTCTAAGTGATTCAGATTATACTGTTTTATAACATTACCCTTAATCATTAACCTATCACGATGTACTTCCTGTCCCAAAATACTATATATACTTAAACGAACATCTTCTGAAGAGCTACTAGCTATTTCAATATTAAATGTACCATTATTAGGGTTTGGGTACATTTTAAAAGATTCTTCGCTAACTATATCATTTACAGAAACAACTCCAGCCACTTCACATGTATCTTTCCCTTCACAGCCAAATACATCTGTAACGGTTAAATAATACGTTCCACGATCACTCAGGTTTGTGAGGTCTTTTGTATTAGCTGTAAAACCATTTGGTCCTGTCCAACTATAGGTATATGGTGGCGCACCTCCACCGGTTACCTGAATGTCAATTGCGCCATAAGTTGATGTATCATGAATATCATGGGTAATCACAATATTTGCATTATTACATGCATCCGCACTTTTAGTGTACATTCTAATAAAAGGTGTAAACCCTGTGGTATACTCCCATGGATCAGTTGCAGAAGTTGTATTTCTTCTGACTAATACAGAAACCGGAGGAGTTTGTCCATTGAGAACACTATTACTTCCTACCGAGCTCGTGTTGTTATACACTTTAAAACCCACAAAATAAGTTCCTGGAGTTAATTGTGCATTTGGAATCGGTAGAGTGACCCAGCTATTCACATCAGCCGCTTGAATATAGTAAAACTCATTCTTCGCAACAGGAACTTGTAGATCAGAAGACCTATAAATGTAATATGAAATTGAATCTCCAATAGCCACACCTCTTCCAGAGCTCTGAGAAAATGGGAAGAATGTAGATACAGCTACCACAGTATCAGTTTCATATATCTCATATTTCAAAAGCATTTCCCAGGTTGTATTTACATCAAACCAATTATCTGTGGTTACCGTATCATTATCCCAACGGTATTGGTATGATGATACTTCAAAGTAATTGGTCTTTACATTATTCTGAGGCACATCATCCACAGAGTCAGATTTCACCTCAAATGTGATCTCATATTTCCCCAGACCATTATTTGGAAAATAGTTATTTGGAAAATTCATATCATAACTAGCTCCGGGTTGCGCTGTAATAGTATCTGTCGTATCGCTGTAAACGGTTGAGCCATTATATTTAATATCCGCAAAGACCTGAGTGTTGGATTGAGCTGCAACACCATCATTTTCAAATGTCGCGCCTAATTTTATTTCTGCCGCATTTGCCTGACGGATCGGCATCATTTTATAATAAGCTGAATAGGTTAAATCCGTAACAGTATTGTAATATTCCTGAATAAACTTTAAGTCATTATTCGGAGCTGATACAATCTTTACATCATCAATAGACCAAAACCAATCATTTGCTCCCTGATACAAAAACTTAATTTTTACATTTGATTCTCCTCCGGCAATCGGTGTGATATCTACAATTTCCAAATATCCATTCGGACTATTGGTAGATGTTCCAAACTGAGTCAAAACCTGAATAGAATCCCAAACATTTCCTCCATCATTTGAAACCAAAACATATCTGGATTCTTGATACTGCCTTAAATAAGTTTGAAAAATCAATCTAACAGATGGATAACTACTACAATTTATACTTCCAGTATATTCAATTGTTGCCTCTTGAGTTGCTGTACTTCCGGCTCCATCAGAATCAATTAAAGCGAAATTCCCTTTTGAAGTTGAATTTAAATAAGAATCAAACCCTTGAGAAATCAAATTTGAAGTAAGAATAGTATCAATATCCCATTCGCTACTTCCTGTGCCATAAGTCCACATCGTAGTATCTGAAAAATCATCACTCCATATGGTATCTATAGAAGCTGCGGCACGACTAAAGTCTCTTGATTCAGTCTGGGGAAGTATTCTTGAAGAATATGATTTTTGGGTACTTTCCATTATTTGTGCATTAGCGGAAAAACCGATCAAAATCAATAGAAATAAAACATTTGTTTTTTTCATGTTATTATCTGTTAGTTAAGTTTATAAACGAAATAGGAGCAACAAAAGCTGCTCCTATTCTATCTTTTTTATTCGTAAGCCGATACCGGAAGACAACTACATACCAAGTTTCGGTCTCCATATGCATCGTCAATTCTTCTTACATATGGCCAGAATTTAGCATCCAATAAATAATCTATTGGATAAGCAGCTTCTTTACGTGTATAAGATTGATTCCAATCTTCGTAAGCTACCATTCTAGAAGTATGTGGCGCATTTTTCATCACATTATCTTCTTTATCCACTTTTCCGTCTACAACAGCTTCAATTTCAGATTTGATTTGAATCAACGCATCCAGGAAACGGTCTAACTCCGCCTTAGATTCACTTTCTGTTGGCTCGATCATTAATGTTCCTCCAACCGGGAACGATACTGTTGGCGCATGGAATCCATAATCCATTAATCGTTTCGCTACGTCAACAACCTCAATTCCGCCAGCTTTGTATTTTCTAAAGTCAACAATCATCTCGTGCGCTACATTACCATTCTCGCCTGAGAAAAGAATATCGAATCCTGCCTCAGTCAATCTTTTATGCATATAATTCGCATTCAAGATAGCAATTTCCGTAGATTTTGTTAAACCTTCTGTTCCAAGCATCTTGATATACCCATAAGAAATTGGTAATACCAAAGCACTTCCAAATGGCGCTGAACTTACCGCGTGAATTCCATGTTCCCCTCCTACTTCAGTCATTGTATGATTTGGTAAGAATGGCACTAATTTTTCGTTCACACCGATTGGCCCCATACCAGGACCTCCTCCTCCATGAGGAATCGCAAACGTTTTATGTAAATTTAGGTGACATACATCTGCACCAATTTTTCCTGGAGAAGTCAAACCTACCTGTGCATTCATATTTGCACCGTCCATATATACTAAACCTCCATTTTCGTGGATGATATCCATAATTTCGGTCACACTTGCTTCAAATACTCCATGAGTAGATGGATAAGTGATCATCAACGCAGATAGATTTTCTTTATACTGTTCTGCTTTTTCTCTTAAATCGTCTACATCGATATTTCCATTTTCCAAACTCTTTACAATCTTCACTTCCATTCCCGCCATCACAGCTGAAGCTGGATTTGTTCCGTGAGCAGAACTTGGAATTAAACATACACGTCTATGTGCATTTCCATGGTGTTGATGATATGCCTGAATTACTTTTAATCCGGTATACTCACCTTGCGCACCAGAATTAGGTTCAAAACTCATTTGCTTAAACCCGGTAATTTCAGATAAATCTTTATTTAATTCATCGATTAACTCTTTATATCCCTGCGCCTGATCCATTGGCACAAATGGGTGAATGTTCATAAACCCTGGATGACCAATCGGTAACATCTGACTTGCAGCATTCAATTTCATAGTACATGAGCCCAACGAAATCATAGAATGTGTCAGAGATAAATCTCTATTCTCTAATTTTTTCAAATAACGCATCATTTCAGTTTCTGAATGATACATTCTGAAAACACCATTTGTTAGGAATTCAGATTTTCTTTCCAAATCCGCAGGTATTGTTGATCTATCGAAAGATCCTGAAACTGCGTCCCCACCAAAAATGGATAGGATATCATTGATATCATTCAATGTCACAGTTTCATCGGTACTCAAACCAAATCCACCTTCGAAATATCTTAAGTTGATCTCTAATGCAACTGCTTTGTTTCTGATTTCTTCAATTTGCGCATTTGAAGCCGCAAATGAAATTGTATCAAAATAAGTATCATTTATAGGTTGATACCCTGCTTTTTTGATCCCCTCATGTAACAATACTGCTTTACCATGAATTTGTGATGCAATAGATTTAATTCCATCTGGCCCATGATATACTGCATAAAAACCAGCCATCACAGCCAATAATGCTTGCGCAGTACAAATGTTAGAAGTTGCTTTTTCTCTTTTAATATGTTGTTCACGTGTCTGTAACGACATTCTGTAAGCCGGATTACCTGCTGCATCTTGAGATACTCCAATAATACGACCAGGAATACTACGCTTATATTCTTCACGAGTAGCAAAAAATGCTGCATGAGGTCCACCATAACCCATTGGCACACCCATACGTTGAGAGTTTCCTACTACACAATCAGCACCCCAACTTCCTGGTTCTTCCAACATAGATAAAGCCATTAAATCAGAAACAACTCCTAATTTAATTCCTGCTTCATTCATAGCTTTTCCGAAAGCTTTATAATCGTTGATATTTCCAGTAGAAGACGGATATTGTACCAATGCTCCAAAGAACATCTCGTCCCCAGCAAATTCTTGATAGTCACCGAATATTAACTCTATTTCTAAAGCATTTGCATGAGATTTAATCACATCAATAGTTTGAGGGAAAACATTCTCATCAATAAAGAATTTGTTCACATTGGCTTTTACTTGCTTTCTAGAGCGTAAGTGATAGAACATCAACATTGTTTCTGCTGCTGCAGTTGCTTCATCTAAAAGAGAGGCATTTGCCAATGGCAACCCTGTAAGGTCAACAATCATTGTTTGGAAATTCAACAATGCTTCTAATCTCCCTTGAGAAATCTCCGCCTGATAAGGAGTATAAGCCGTATACCAACCTGGGTTTTGGAACACATTCCTAAAGATTACCGGAGGTGTATTCGTGTTGTAATACCCCATTCCAATATAAGATCTAAACTGCTTATTCTTATTCGCTAATGCAGTGATGTGTTTTCCATATTCCATTTCACTCATTCCTTCACCAATTGAAATGGACTTATCCAACCTAATATTTGATGGAATTGTATCTTCAATTAAGTCATCAATATTTTGATACCCTAAATAATCCAACATTTGACGTTCAAAGTGGTCATTAACACCAATATGACGTCTAGTAAAATTCCTGTACTCCATAAAGCGATTTATCTAATTCTATTTCGTTTTTTTCAAGTCCACAAAACTAACATTTTAACCCTCTGATTAAAACCATTTACGTATACAAAATCCATTAATTAAATCTAAAATTTTGTCTATTCCCTCATTTCCTAATTAAGCTATCTTTGGCGCCTCAAAAAAGAATAAACTTATGCGATTGTTTTTCTACGTTTTTGCCATCCTTGGATTGTCATATTCCATCCATCTCAAGGGGCAGGACACCATAACACTTTTAGGTGGGAATGTCATAGTGGCAAAAGTTACATCGGTAGATAGCATCAACGTTAATTACTCGATTCAGAAGAAAAAAGGATTAAAAGACAAATTTGTTGCTTCTGAAATGGTCTTCGACATCAAATATGAAAATGGTTCTGTTGATACGCTGTACTATAAAAGTGAGGAACTGGATCATTATCTTACTCCCGATGAAATGTATTTATTCATTTTGGGAGAACAAGATGCAAAAGCAGATTATCACCCTAAGATGACCGCTGTTTTAGGAGTGGTTGTTGGAGCCGGCCTGGGTTACCTTTTACGTGATGGATTTTATGTTGCAGGTGTTCCTTTGGTTTATACCATTGGTGCCGGGGTATCAAAAATTGATATCAAAAATATTAATCAAAGAAGCACAACTATTTTAAGTCACCCGGCTTATCAAGAAGGATACATCAAGGTTGCTCGAAGCAAGAAAGCCTTTAACGCTTTAGCTGGAAGTTTAATAGGAACTGTGATTGGAGTGGGAATTGGAAAATCGTTGGATCAATAATTTTTAAAATTATACCATTGGATTCTCCTCAACATGTACATTCTCATTCCCATCGGAAACCATTCAAACTTTTTTTACTTCGATTTGTTCATAGTAATACCTACGTTGCTATTCCAATTACTGCCATTACATTAGCTACATATATAACAATAAGTCAGTTTGATTTTGACTTCTATTACATCTCATTCCTATTTTTTTCAACTCTATTCCTTTATCCGCTTCACAGGCTAATTGGGATTTACCTAACCATCCCGGTAGAATATACGCCTGCACAACGTCAGGTGGATAAAAAACCTTTGATGGCCAGAATTTCTGTAGCGGTTGGTTTTATTGGTTTGCTATTCTGTATACCACAACTCACATTACAAATTTGGCAACTCATTATTCCGTTGGGCTTGATTTCAATAGCTTATTCTCTACCCCTCATTCCAACTCAATCCGGATGGAAAAGGCTGAGAGATATTCCTGGGATAAAGATTTATGCCATCAGTTTAGTAGTCACGCTAACCACTTCAACCATCCCATTAATTTTGATTCAATCCGTTTCTACCAATGACATATGGTTACTTGGGTTACAGAGATTCTTCTTCATCTTTGCCATCACCATTCCCTTTGATATTCGTGATGCACATTTAGACAAAAAGTGGAATCTAAAAACCATTCCGTTGTTACTCAATAACGAAAAAGCTATCTGGCTATCTATATCGCTTTTAACCATACCAACAATCATCACGTTTTTACAGTTTTTTACCAGTGATATTTATGGTATTGAAGTCGTTATTGGAATGATCTTATCTCAAGCCTGGGCGACTTACATTATCCTCCTATTTAAAAAATATAATGCTGCGTTATTCAATGCTTTTATGGTTGAGGGGACTATGGTCTTCTACTTTGCGATTATTACCATCATGGTCATATTCAAATCTATTTTGTAAATACTTTTAACGAGTAAAAACCTCCATAAAAGCACTCTTCAAATTCTTTTTTAAATCCTATTTCCTTAAACGAAGTATCGAAATCAGGTATTTTATAATTTCGATTGCGAATAACAGGATAAAAGAATAAGTATAAAATTCTCACTTTTAACTTCATCCAGATCGATTGATTTTGGCTTGATGAAAAATCAATCACATATACACAACTGTTCGACTTTAATAATGTCGCGGTGTGCTTTATTTGATCTTTCAAATCACCGACATCAAACAAATCCAAATAATATGGGAATAGGATCGCATCATATTTAGATTTTGAATTATATTCTAAATATGACCTTACCAAAAAAGTTACCTGATCTGATCCATCAATATTCTTAATTCTTGCTTGCGACTTTTCTGATAGCACTTTTGAAATATCTACATGCGTAACCGTATCTACTTTGTTTTGGTTTAATAACTCTAACACGGTATTATCCGCTCCTCCTCCAACGACCAATGCCTTTGAAGCCTTACGCATAAACGGGATACTTCGTGAGATTACTTTTTCTGGCCTGTTCCAAAGAAAAATCTTTTTTAATGGGTTATATATATGCCCTAACCAATTAAAATTCCGACTTATTTCTTTATTGGTAAGTTCCACACATAAATGTTATTTCTTCTTTTTTTCCGTCAAATCATGGAAAACCTGCTCCAGCTGCTTCTCAACTAAAGAGAGTTCCAGAACTTTTAAATCTTTCTTGACCGCTAGTGAAAATATATCAGGACGGATATCAACCGATGACTTTGTTTTTAACTCAAAAGTACTTTCTCCTACCAATTGAATATTTACAATATTCTTAATGCTATGGAATACAACTTCTGATACTTCACCTTCAAATTGCACTTTAATAATACGGAAACCTTCAGACACCTCATTGATATTTTCAATAGGTTTATCTGCTACAATTTGTCCCTCGTTGATAATGATCACACGGCTACAAATCGCCTCAACTTCCTGCATAATATGCGTAGAAAGCATCACTGTTTTTTCTTTACCAATCTCACGAATCAAATTACGAATTTCTACAATCTGATTTGGATCTAAACCTGTAGTAGGCTCATCCAATATAAGCACCTGAGGATCATGCAAAATAGCATGTGCTAATCCAACTCTTTGACGGTATCCTTTTGATAAGCTTTCGATCAGCTTATTTTGTTCTTTTTCCAGGCCTACCAATTTGATCACTTCCGCAATTCTTTCTTTCTTATTCTGTACTTGAGTCACATTCGCTGTAAACTCTAAAAATTCCCAAACGTACATTTCCAGGTACAGTGGATTGTGTTCGGGTAAATAGCCAATCTGCTTTTTTAATTCCAGCGCATTATCGTCTATATGCATGCCGATCACACTTACTTCTCCCGAAGTTTGTGGCAAATATCCCGTAATGATCTTCATCATCGTAGATTTTCCTGCTCCATTCGGGCCTAAAAAACCAACAATTTCTCCAGGTTGGATTTCGAAAGAAACATTATTCAGTGCTTTTTGCGCACCATATATTTTAGTGATATTTTTTACTGAAATTGACATATACTCATCTTAACAAAATCAAAAATACAGATAACCTCTCGTTGTGTCACATAGTGTTTCTAAAATTCAACGAACATTAACTTTTAAAAACGATTATGATTCAAAAAAATTATTCAAGCTCCTATCATATTCCGTACTTTTGAAGCCTATTTTTCAGCAGATTTATGGCAAAAGGTTATGTAACAAAATCTACAGGTAGTTGGTACGAAATCAAACTAGATAATGGTGAATTTATCAAGGCCCGACTTAAAGGTAAATTTCGTACTAAAGGAATTCGTACGACTAATCCAATTACTGTAGGCGATATTGTTCATGTTGATACTACTGACGAACATGCTGTAATTACTGAACTGGAGCCCAGAACAAATTATTTGATTCGAAAAGCAACCAATCTAAGCAAGGAATCTCATATCATCGCTTCTAATATTGACCAGATTGTTTTGGTAATGACTGTGGTCATGCCCAGAACTCCTTTAGGTTTTGTAGATAGAGTATTAGCTACCGCGGAGGCATATGATATTCCGGTAATTTTAGCTTTCAACAAAACGGATATTTATTCTGAAGAAGATGAATATCGCTTTGATGACCTGATTCAAATTTATGGTCCTATTGGTTATCAAATGTTAGCCACCTCAGCTGTAACTGGCAAGGGAATAACTGAGCTAAAAGAATTAATGAAAGATAAAACCACTTTATTTACCGGACAATCAGGTGTTGGGAAATCTTCTTTAATTAACGCTTTGGACAACAGTCTGGATTTATGGGTAGATGAAATCTCAGACTATAACGAGAAAGGGCGTCACACCACCACCTTTGCTGAAATGCTTTTTACCGATTTTGGTGCTAGATTAATTGATTCACCAGGATTAAAAAGCTTTGGAATGATTGATATTGACAAAGCACATTTAGCCCATTACTTTATTGAAATCAAACAATTCCTGGGAGATTGTAAATTCAATGACTGCGTCCATATAAATGAACCGGGATGTTCAGTAAAAAGGGCTTTAGAAAATGGTGAAATTTCTGAAAGCCGATACAACAACTACCTGATGTTATTTAATGATGATGACCTCAAGACCAAATACTAGGGCCTTTATAACTGCTTAACAGTAATAATCCTAACCGGGCAATTTTTTGCGGCCTGGACATTCTCATCCAAGGCAAAATCAGGAGCATTAATCATAAAATACTCCCCTTTTTGTTTTGCTTTCTTCAAGTAACACTTGCCATCGGCCTTACTCATCTTCCAGTACTCAGGAGCAGCTTCCACGCATGCATTACACCCAATGCATTTATGTCGATGTTGAACGATTTGTATCACGCATCTACAATTTTATACAGTTTGTCTGCTGGTCTGATTTTCTGATCGATCTTAAAGGTAAAGCGATCTCCTCGTTTTACTGTGTCTACATCAGCTTCATCCAAACGCAAATTAGATACAGTATGCTCTACGATTCCCGTAGTTGGGCCGGTAATAATAATGTCATCACCCAATGCCAACTCCCCATTCTTAAGCACGAACTCACCTACACCAATCTTCCCGAAGTATTTTGCACCGTCACCAATATAAATCTTTCTTTTCTTAGCTTTAGAACCATCTTCATCGGTCCACTCTCCCAATTCTTTTCCTAAGAAATATCCACCCCAGAAACCACGATTGAACACATTATCCATTCGCTCTTCCCACTCTTTTCCTTTTTCATGAGTGAAGGTTCCTTCTGCAACTGCATCCGCTGCTTCTCTATAACATGAGGTAACTTCCTTTACATAGTCAGGCCCCTTACTTCTTCCCTCTATTTTAAGTACACTTACTCCGGTTTCAATAATTTGATCCAGGAATGTAACAGTACACAAATCCTTTGGAGACATGATATACTCATTATCTATCATCAACTCGTTACCTTCACTATCTTTTACTTCGTAAGTTCTTCTACAGTTTTGCTTGCATGCTCCTCTATTTGCTGAAGAGTTTGCAGTATGCAGACTCAAATAACATTTACCTGAAACTGCCATACATAATGCACCGTGTACAAAAACCTCAATTTGCACCAATTCGCCATTTGGCCCGCGCACATCTTCTTTAACAACAGCATCACAAATAGACTTCACTTGTTGAAGTGTTAATTCACGTGACAATACCATCACATTTGCGAAGTTCGCATAGAATTTTACCACCTCAATATTGGTAATGTTAATCTGCGTTGATATATGCACCGACATTCCCAAACTATGTGCATAGCTAATAGCCGCCTGATCCATTGCAATAATTGCATCCACATTACTGTCGTATGCAGTTTTCACAATTTTCTTCATCAAATTAATGTCGTGATCATATAGAATGGTATTCAAGGTCAAATACGCTTTAACCCCGTGCTCATGACATAAATTAACCACTTCAACTAAATCATCGGTCGTAAAATTGATCGATGATCTTGCACGCATATTTAATTGCTCGATTCCAAAATACACGGCATCCGCTCCTCCTTGAAAAGCTGCTCTTAAACTCTCAAAGCTCCCCACAGGAGCCATAATATCAACTGTTCTCTTACCCATATCGCTGCAAAAGTACTATTTGGAATGATTCCAAATGTTAGAAAAACCATAAAAACAAAAAAAGCCCGGTAAAACCGAGCTTTTCTTTAATGTCTTTTGAGTTTATTTAGTAAGGATTCCCACTTTAAATCCAGCTGTAAAAGCTAATGGAATTTCACTTCCTACAGTAAAACCATAGTGATATGTTGGTCCGTAATAATCGTAATAGTTTTGTTTTGATTTCATGTTATCAAATCCATATCCGATACCTCCGTAAAGATCAATTAAGAACACATTACCCATTACCCATTGTTTACCAAAATTCAGCATTAACGCTCCAGCAACGATATTCTCTCTTGATTCCGTATACGTTCCCGTTTGGCTATTGTACAAACTCATATCTCTTTGATAAGTTGAAAAAGCAAACTCTGGTCTTACATATCCCCCTTTAAGAATATGAGAATACTTCATTCCTTTTAACGCAAAATCAGGTGTATTAATAAATTTATATCCTGCTTTAATATATGCGCCTACAGGATTGTCAACTCTGGTCTCTTCAATACCAACACCAATTAAACCTAAAGTCCCTTCAATACTTGCTCCAGGCTTTAAAGACCTCTCATAACCCAAACTTAAAGCTCCGGTCATTGGAGAAAACATTCCAACTTTAAACGCATTTTTATTTTGTCCCAGATATAACTCCGGATCAGTCATTTTCCCATGGAAAACCATTTCTTTACCACTTTCAAACACGATTTTTTCAATGCGATCTTTATCAATCACATAAACCAAATCATCTGTTTCCTCCATGGTATATTTCACCTCATCTTCTCCTAACTCGGTGATCTCACAAATGATTACTTCATTATTTCTTTTATAGATTTTGTCTTGTGCAAATGCCACAACAGAAGCAAAGACTAGTACAAAAAGGCTAATGGATTTAATTGTAACGGTTTTCATAATAAATGTTTTAAGTAAATACGAATCTATGATAGTTGTGAACGTCAAGCAAAAAAAATGCCATAAAAAGCTCAAAACTTTACAATTAGTTAACTTTAGTTCACTAATTTAAACATTTCATCAATAGCAGTCTTTATATTATTTCGAACCTCCAAAACAGATGCTTCCATCATATAACAAGGCGCACATACTATATTCATTTCAGCATCTACGCTCACTTCGCGAATCGTCTTCATCGCTACATCCATTCCAACTGATTTCACTCCTTCTGAAATAGCCGAAATGTCATACGGGGATTTCTCCTGATCAGTACCTACGGTTAATAACGCTTTTTTACCTGTTCCCTCTAATGCTTTAGCCACTGTAGTCGGCCCCATACATAGTGCTGCTATCGGTTTCTTTGCATCAACAACTTCATTAATCAATCTTTTTACTTCATCATTAATTACCGAATCCGGGCCCTTAACCGCCCAATTGGTATGATTTTTTGCAGTACCAAAACCTCCTGGAATTACCAATGCATCAATATCATTTGCATTCACATTTGCTACATCTTCAATATCTCCTCTCGCGATTCTGGCAGACTCATACAAAACATTACGCGTTTCCTGCATTTCTTCTCCTGTCAAATGATTCACCACATGCATCTGATCTATATTTGGAGCCATAAATAACACATCTGCATTTTGTTCGTGAATAGCCAATAAAGCGAATACGGTCTCTTGAATTTCAGAGCCATCATAAACGCCACTTCCTGATAGTAATAATCCAATCTTTTTCATAATTCGTTATTGTATTAAAAATGATATATCTGTTTCTGTAGTTACCTCGTATGGATCTTTTCCTTTTTCAAATATTCTGGCAGTTAACTCTCCTCCTAAAGAGATTTGATTGCCAACCACTCTCAAATAACTTCCTTCTCGTAAACCTACCACAATTTTATCATTATAAATATGATACTCCTTAATTCTGGTTTCTCTTGTCTCACCCATGTGTTTTGAATTTGGGTCCGGGTCCAGGTAATGCGGATTAATATTAAAAGGAACCGCTCCCAAAGCATCGAATGATGGTGGATATACAATAGGCATATCGTTGGTATTATTCACAGTCATCCCTAGCATATTTGAACCTGCACTGGTTCCCATATACGGCATCCCACTATGAATTTGATCTCTTAATGTTTCTATCAATCCATTTTCATACAATTCATTTAGTAGCACAAACGTATTCCCCCCGCCAATGAATACACCATTAGCATTTCTAATGGCCTCTTGCATATTATCAAATTCATGAACACCTTTCACATGAATCCCAATGGTATGAAAATATTTTCTAGCCACCTCTGTATATGCATCCCAGGTTAACCCAGAAGGTCTGGCAAAAGGGACAAACACTAATTCTTTAACTTCTTCAAAATGCTTTTCAATTTCCGGTGTTAAATAGGTTAAATATGGTTTCCCATGAACTGTTGATGTACTTACAATCAGTAAATTTCTTTTTGTTTCTTTTTCACTTCTCATCCACACAAATTTAAATGTATTTCTTTTTTAATGACTAAGTGACTAGTCTATACAAAAAATGCCGTAAGAAATAGTTCCTACGGCATTTTAATTTCTTGATTCTTCTATCTAGAAGAAAGTATATCTGTTATCTTGTATATCAGAATTTGCTTTTAAAGCAATAAACGGTTCATATGATGCTCTACTTTTAAATGCAGCCATCAAACCTTGTCTTGTTCCATCTATTACCTGTACGTTTTCAGGAACATCTTTCTTATTCACCATTAAAACATATACACCTCTATCTCCAACGATTGGATTAGATGTTTGTCCATTTTCTAATGAAAAAGCCATTCCTAGTAACTTTTGCTCATTTCCTAATCCAGGAATACTGAATGAAGCAAACGCTACATCATTAGCTGGTTGAACTGTTGTATTCATGCTTTGAGCCACTTTATTGATGTCTCCTCCTTGCATCTTAGCCGCTAACATTTCAGCTTTCTTTTCATTGATTACTTTTTGCTTGATCACTTCTTCTACCAACTCAAATGGCAAAATTCCTTTCTCTTTAACTTCAGTAACCATTGCTACGATAAACTCATCGCCAGTTTCCATTGCATCAGATACAGTACCTGCTTCTGCTTCAAATACCCAACGAATTACTTTACGTGTATTAGGTCTTCCCATTAAGTTCATGTCATCAGGACGTAAGTTTGGAGCATCCAATCTATTTAATCCCTCTGAAGCTTCTGTGAATTTCTCTGGAGTATTGTTTGTAATTGCAAAAGAACTTGCTGCATTATAAGCTGCTTCGTATGATGCCTGACTTGGCTCAATTGTATTATCCAGAATTCCTACTAACACTACTTCTTTTGCCTCAGTTTGATCTGTAATTTTAATTAAGTGTACTCCAAATTGAGAGTTTACTACAACTAAATCACCAACTTTGCCTTCAAAGCAAGCATCATTAAATGTAGGTACCATTTGACCTTCAACAAACCATCCAAGGTCACCACCTTTTGCTGCTGATCCTGGATCAACTGAAAACTCTGTTGCCAAATCTTCAAACTTAGCTCCATTCTCAACTTCCGTTTTTAAACTGTCAATAATTGCACGAGTAGCTGCAATATTGTTGTTTTCAACCTGCATTAGAATATGGCTTGCCATTACTGAATCAGGTCTCATTTGCTTATCCAGTACTTTTACCATTTGGAATTTATCCAGATTTAAGAACGGACCTACTACTGTCCCAACAGATGCAGCCGTAATTGTAGTATCATACATTGGAGGGAACATTCCGTCTTTACGCCATTTGATATTGAAAGGAGTATCTCCGTTTTCGTTGATAAATAATGTATCTGATTCTGCTGATTCGAATGCAGTTCTTAAATCAGCTAGTTCCGCTTTTAAATTCGCTTTATCTTCGTCTGAAGCTGCAACCTCAAAAGTCACAAACTCAATAGAGCTTGTTAATTCTTTTTGCTCAAATTCCGGCTCTGATTTATGTGCATTGTAATATGCTCTTAACTCGTCTTCGGTTACCTTGATTGACTCATCCGGAGTATCGTTAAAGAAAGCACCTACATAGTTGAAAGAAATTCTACTATTTTGATCCAACTCTTTACGCTCTAACTCTACATCAGTAATGTAAACTCCCTTTGCAATTAACATTGCATACTTGTTGTCTACAGCTGGCTTACGTACATAGTTTTCCTGAAAGTTATTCCATGAAGCTAAAGCCTCAGCCGAATTCTCACCATCCGCATAAACCACTTGTTTCAAGTATTCAATTACCGCATTTCCATTTAATGACCCATCAGGATTTGCATAATTCTGAACGATCTGACCTGTTTGCGGATCAGTAAAATATTGTTTTAATGAAGGATTGTTTGACTCATTTTTGATGATATTTAAAAGTTCTTCATCCGTAACGGTCAGACCTAATGCTTCATATTCTTTTCCTAAGATTAAATCTTTCAGCATATTGTTCCACACCTGATCACGAATTTGCTTTCTTTCTTCATCAGATTGACCTCCACGAGAATTCGCTTGAATTTCCGCTACTTTAGTCTCGAAATCCTGATACGAAATCTTGTTTCCATTGATTTCACCGATCTCATCATTAGGTCCGTTAAAAAATGTACTACTTGATTCTAATGCTCCTCCTAAGACAAAGAGTAACATTGCACTACCAATAATTCCGATTAAGAGTCCTGAGTGTTTTCTAATTGATCCAATTGCGGCCATTATTCTTTCCTATTTTTTGTTGGGCTGCGAATATACTAATTCTATTTATTAACGGACTAATTGTTATATGGTTAATTCTCTTGAATTAAATGAAGTTTGACTTCATTGATTTTATTATTTGATACTGAAAGAATATCAAACTCAAAAAAATCAATTTTGATTCGATCACCTTTCTCCGGTATGGACTCAAAGTGCTCAATTATCAACCCGGCCAAAGTCTCATAATTATCTGACTTTGGTAATTTTAAATGATACTCCTCATTCAAATAGTCCACCTCTAGTCTAGAACTAAAGATATATTCGGTTTCAGATATTTTTTGTTCGGTTAATTCTCCTTTATCGTGTTCATCTTCAATCTCGCCAAAAATCTCTTCCACCACATCTTCTAAGGTCAAAATTCCTGCGGTCCCTCCAAATTCATCTACTACCACAGCCATGCTCTGACGTTTCTTGATAAAACTGCTCATCACATCATCTGCAGGCATTGTTTCCGGAACTACGGCAATTGGTCTTAAAACATGCTTTACCATAGTTGGTTTGCTATACAAATCACTTGAGTGTACGTAACCGATTATTCGATCAATATTCCCACGATATACCAATATTTTAGAGTGACCTGAATCCAAAAATTTACGAATCAACTCCCCCATCTCATCATGAATTTCAACCGCTATAATTTCATTTCGGGGCACCATACATTCACGGGCTTTTACCGAATTAAATTCCAATACGTTCTGCAAAATTTGAATCTCATTGTCCAATTCCTCCTCTTCAATATTCCCTGTTGAAATTTCTTTTAGATAATGATCCAAATCTACTAACTCATAAGTGAGTTTTTGTTCTGACACTTCTATTCTTAGAATATATTTAAAAATGAAATTGCTTAACGCATTTACAAATCCCACAATTGGATAGAATATGAAATACGTTACAAATACGGGGACAGCAAAAATCTTTAGGCTTCTATTGGGATTTTGACTAAATAATACTTTTGGTAAAAACTCAGCCAATATCAAAATCACCAAAGTGGAAATCAACGTTTGAATCAAAAGAATAATGACTCCGTTATTGGTGAAGTCATCAATAACCGGAGTTAGTAAATCCCCCATTGCCAAACCATAAATTACCAGCGAAATGTTATTCCCCAATAACATCGTGGTAATAAATCGAGAGGGTTTTTTGATCAATTTAGAGAAGAAACCAAAAGCCAATTCTCCATTATTGGTATCAACTTCAATCTTTAGTTTATTAGCAGAAATAAAGGCAATCTCAATACCCGAAAAAAAGGCAGATAAGATCAGAGATATAACTATTATAAGTATGGGATCACTTTCCATAAGGCAAATTACCTAACCAAAATTAAGCAATTATTTGTTCTTTGAGTCATCTTGTTTTTCGATAACATTTTTGCGAAAAATAAAACGGAATATAGAAAGTACTACGGCCATAGATCCAGCCATATAGAAATATCTAATTTCTTCTTCGTGCAGATCGTTCAAATGACAATATACCGCAAAAATCAACATTGCAATTCCTGCAATCAACCAAAAAAGCTCCATTATTCTATTGTACAGATTCATCGTCTAAAGATATAATTCCCTTAATATGGTTAATTCTATAATTCGTAAAGTCCTGGTTCGCTTCAAATCCGTCACCGTATATAATTTCATCTTCAGTAGTGATTTTCACAAAATCTTCAGAATGGATTTTTTTAGTTCTCGAGTTCCATGTTAAATGTTCACTATTTAATTTATCTCCATCCAGATTATATACCTGAACATCATCCGATAATTCCAAAATATCTTTATTGGGATAGTGAATGGCATGTTTACTCATGACCTTTGCTTCCACATTACCCAAACTATCTATGAATTCAATTCGCATTCCTTCAGGTAATAAATCATATGGCACTTCATCTTCATCAATATAACGCTCCAAAACAGGTGCTTTCAGAACGATTTTCACGACCCCCGAATCACTAAAGTTAAGTACAATATTTTTACTTGTAGATAGTGGTAAATCTTCGGATTCGACAATAAGCTCATCGATTTCCTGCAAAGTATTCCCTCCGCAACTTATCATAAAAACTGCAACAGAGATATACACAAAAGTCCTTAGCGCAAATGCACTAAGGACTTTCAATTCAATATTGATATTTTTATTTTGTACGAACAGTGACATCTTCATTAATCCATCCACCTACATGATACGACTGACCATCTAAGATTTTGTAGAAGAAACAATCTTCTTTACTTGGATACTGTGCTTTAGCCGAAGCAATTTTCTTATTCGCTTTATCCGCAAGTTCAGGATTTAAAGATTTCGCTTTTTGATATTTAGACACTGCTGCCCAATATCCTCCTGCTTGCTCACATGCATTTTCTCCAACAGATTTAGATCCGTATAAGTATGCATCACCAATAATCATGTATGCATCTGCATTTTTAGGATCTAACTTTAACATTTTTAAAGCATAAGTCTTCGCACTTGCATACTGCTTTAAGTTCAACTGAGTAAACGCAATATACTTGTAGCTATTGATCTTTCCAGGAGTCGTTTCTGACATTTCAGCAGCTTGTTTGAAATACTCAATCGCTTCTGAATAACGTTCTTTTTTCAATAATGAACGACCAATACCAAATTTAGATATCGCAGAAGGTTTTACTTTATCCAATGACATAGAAGCTTTCAAGAATAACTCTTCATCAGTACAGTCACTCTTCTCAAAGAAAGCAATAATCTGAATCAATACATTGGTATCGTTTGGATTTGCTTCGTATTTAGGAGTATAAATTTCAACTAACTCAGGACATCCTGCATATTTTGAGAATATTTGCTCTAAGGCACCTGCTACTTGTAACCATTTATCTTTAGCCTCAGGAGTTTTTGCTTTTTTAGTATTTTCTACTACAACAGCTGACAATTTTGGGAATAAAGTGAAAAGTTCTTCTTTTTCCAATTCACCTTTCTTAACCATTTTCTCAGTCAACTTATAATAAGCCGTAATAGCTCCTTTTTGAGATTTATTTCCTTCTAACTCAAAAGACTCTTTTAAATATCCGTAAGCTTCCTGGTATCTACTCTTATCATAACGCGCTAAATCAGCTCCTTTACGACCTAAAACATTTCCTTTTTGTCCAAAGTTTTCAATTCTCTGATCGTAAATCCACATCAATGTATCTACTAATTTTGCTTTCTTATCTGCATCTTCTTCAGCTTTGATAAAGCTCTTATACATAGTTGCCCCTTTGATGTATAAGTTTTTAGATGATTTTGGACAATGCTGTACTGCCTTTAACCACGGCCCTCTAGCATCTGTATAATTCTTCTGCTTGTAAAACTCTACATATAATGAAGTGCTTTCAACACAAGTCACACTATCCTCTGGTGTTGCCCCATATTTTGACTGGGCAAAAGATGCCACAGCAAAAAACATCATTGTGATTGTTAACAGTTGTTTTTTCATCTGTCTGTTATTTTTCGTTTTTGTTTATCTATTTATTAGTTGATTTTTCTTTTCTTAAACCATCTATCCCAATAATTCGGAGATAGCGATAACCCAATGTAAACGTTGGTATATTGTTCTCTGATCAGTCCATTACTAGTCGACCCTCTATTTCCAACGGTCACCCCAAAATCAATTGTGGAAGAAGAAGGAAAAATCGATTTAGACTTTACAAGAGGTATGCCAAACCCCGCTGTGACAGACATATCAGTCACTTGAGTCCCTAACACGTTGATACGTGTATCTTTATAATTAAACCCAACGCGATATCTTAAAAGCTTGAAGAAGTCTCTAATACCATTTGCATCTGGAACGAATTGCATTCCAAAACTATATTGCGTAGAATTTTCAAGACCCGAATTGGTACCATTCACTTTTAAAGCACTCCATTCGTTGAATTCATAATCTAATTCAATAATCCAAAGATTTTTGGTATGCCTGTTAAACAATTCATAGTTCACCCCAATTCCATATCGCTTTGGAAGATAAATAGACGTAGTGTCTAAAGAATATGAAAGTGTATCAGTGATCACGAATAATCGAGAACTCGTATAATAAAATGCTCCAGAAAAGGATTCAAACCTGGTTTTTAAATGCGTTGGTAGTGAGTATGATCCTCCTAACGTTAAAGTACTCTCATAGGTTTCAGACTTATTTAATAATTTATTAAGCCTTAAGCTGTATAATAGTCCAATATCAAAACCAAAATCATTGGTCACATAATTGTCCTGAAACAAAGTATTCAAAGCCCCCGGAATTTCTTCCAGATTATTTAAAGTCGTTTGACGGTTATTCCCAAAATAAAAGTTTGCATTCGTTCCAATACTTACAGACTGCACACTGTCCTTAAGAATCTTATACCCTATTCCACCATGGATTATATTCATCCCGCCCTGACCTTCATATCTGGTAAAATAATCGCCAACCGCATTGGTCGAGTTAATTTGAATGCCATAACCTAAAGAGGTGAATGGTTTCGCACCTAAAGAGATTCCCAATTTCTTAGTCAACGGGATACCCAAACCGAAATATCTCAAACTCCCATTGTCATTGTCCTGACTGGTTTCTGAATTAAAGGTACGGGTTCTATTTAGCATAGCTCCTACCGAAAATGTAGCCGCTTTCAATGAAGCATAACTTGCTGGATTCGCTGTATTCAAATAGAAAGGTCTATCCATAGCATATTTCACATCCCCCATAGATAGGCCCATTGTATTATTTATAGACAAAGGATCCCCAATTCCAAATAAAGAGTATGGTGAACTGGTAATATTATTTTGCGCATTTGCCGAAACAAACATCAAAATAAATACTACTAAAATGTACTGTGATTTATGCTTTTCGATAATGATAATCTAAAATTTTATTCAAACCATGAAGGATTAAATTTTGATCTGCAAAAGTGGTGTTTTTTACTTCTTTGACAAAATTCTTTGCATCCCCTCCGGTCATTACTACAAATAGATTTCCGAAACGCTTTTTATATGCATTTATTACCCCGTCAATTTCAAAGCTCATTCCATTAATAATACCGGAATGAATCGAATCTTCTGTAGATTGTCCAATTAAATTCGGTCGTTCTTTTGGATGTAGCAAAGGCAGTTTTTTCGTGAACTTATTTAACGATTTATAACGCATTTCACATCCTGGTGAAATCGCTCCACCAAAATATCTATTGTCGTACGTTAAAAGATCATATGTAATACAAGTCCCTGCATCGATTACCAGAACATTTTTTTGAGGATATTCTTCATATACCCCCATCACTCCGGCTAATCTATCCGAACCTAAAGTCTCTACAGATTGGTATTCTACACGAATAGGTAATTCACATGTTGAATCAAACATCATCCACTCCGCCCTATTGTCAATCAAAACTTCCAATTCTTCTTTGGTCGCTGAAACACTAGATGCGATAATATGTGACGGTTGATACTGATCTAAAAATTGATCAATTACATTTCCTAAGTCCCCTAAGCTCACTACCTTTTGTGTCACCAAATTATTTTGGTCAAAAATAGCTGCCTTCACATTCGTGTTCCCTATGTCGAGTATAAAATTCATATTTTTTAACGGTTGCAAATCTAAACAATGAAAATAAAGAAAAAATTTTCTTCATTCTTATTTGTAATATTCAATATTTAATTACTTTTGTCGCCCGTTCAGCAGAAGTGTTAAACAACAAGGAGGTGCCTTAGCTCAGTTGGTAGAGCAATGGACTGAAAATCCATGTGTCCCTGGTTCGATTCCTGGAGGCACCACTTTCAAAAAAAGCCTTAAACACTGTGTGTTTAAGGCTTTTTTCTTTTAGCTCTGTTACATTATGATTTGATTATCTTTTTGTTACCTATTTCTATTTACTCTTAAAACACTAATACATTGTATTTTCATTCTTTGATTCGGCCGGAATTTTCTGGATGGAATCCCAATGTTCGCAGATTTTTCCATCTGAATCGAATCTAAAAAAATCCATCGTCACATATTCATCTCCTTCTGGCCAGATTTGATGCGTATGTAAAGCTACCAGGTCTTCCTCTCCAATACATCTAACAAATTCAATCGACTTATCCGGATATTCTTTTTGCATTCTATTAAAATAATCAATAAAACCTTTTTTCCCATTGGCTACATCAGGGTTATGCTGAATATAATCAGCCCCAAGGTATAATTCTACTGCTTTTTGAGGTTGTCCTTCGTAAGCCATTCTATAAAACGCAATGGCATTTTTCTTATTTTCTTCTAATCTTTCTATTCCCATAACAACTCTTTCATTGTCCAAATAATAATCACTAAAGATAATATTATGTCGAGTATCAATATTTGTCTTACTGAATGATATTTTTCGACCAACCAACTTACCACCGGGCGAATGATTAATTGAGATGCAAATAATAAAAATAACAATCCATGCCCCAACGGAACACCTCTCATCTCTCCACTTAATAATTGCTGAAACGATCGGGTCAATCCACAAGTTCTACATTCCTCTCCTAATTCTGCATAAACACATTTTATGGCTATCACATCAGTTTTAAGCAAGATCGCCATCAAAATGATAAAAACAAAAATCAGAACATTAAAGAAATGATACTCCCAATTTTCTTTATTGAAGGGTATCATTTTCAATATACTCGATAGTATCTATATACTCAATCGTATCTTGCTCCAACTCCTCTTCCAAATTATCCATTACCTCCTGTATCACCTGTTCCTCCAGCCCCTCTTTAATGGAATTTTCAATCTCAGATTTAGTTTTAAACACTTCTTCATATTCCACGTATTGGTAGATACTAATTGAAATCGCCAATAACCCAATAATTAATCCGGCAAGTGGCACCCCAGTACCCATGTTATTTTGACGCATATATAAGAATGCAATCAAACAAAAAATCGTAGCGAGTAATGCTGGAACAAATGCATAAAATCCCACACATGGAATTAATGAAAATAATAATGAGATGATCCCAATCACCAATCCGATCACCCCAAATGGCTTCGGGTTTCCTGAAAATTGCATTTCCATATATTTACCTATTACTTGTTTCTAAATATTATACGTGTTGGTCAATCAAAATTTGGTTTCCATCCGGATCAACTAAAATAATATTTTCCGGGCCTGTTGTTGATTCATCCGCTTCTGAAATCAAATCTACATCTTGAGCTTTTAGACTTTCCTGAATTTTTCGAACATCATCAAATTCATCCAGTTTCTGTGCATTTTCATCCCAACCCGGATTAAAGGTCATAATGTTTCCTTCAAACATTCCATAAAATAGCCCGACCAAAGCATTTCCATTTTTCATAATGAGATAATTCATCTCCATACTTCCAGCAAATACTGAAAAACCTAACTTTTCATAAAACTCCTTTGACACTGTCAAATCCTTAACGGATAAACTGACTGAAAAAGCTCCTAATTTCATATTTATATTTTTACAATTTGACCTTACATTAACTCTTCTAAATTATCCATTTTATCCCCAATCACAAATGTCTTCATTTCCTCTTCCAACTCTTCAAAATGTTCTGGCCTGACATGTTTAGTAATTTCCCCTGCTTTCAACATCATAATTTCATCACAAGTGTCTTTTAAAGTTGAAAAAATATGAGATGAAATTAATACCGTTTTACCTTGATTTTTTAATCTTCTAATCACCTCAACAATCATCATATTACTATGAATATCCACCCCATTAAATGGCTCATCTAAAATGAATACTTTATTATCCTGTAACAAAACTCCCGTTAGAGCCAGCTTCTTTTTCATTCCTGTTGAATATGTTTCCACATATTGTTGTAACGGCAATTCAAAAACATTCTTAGCTTCAAATTCATCTGAATCTACACCTCTGGCTACACATAACAATTTGAGATATTCCCATCCTGTCATTTTACTCATAAACAATGGGTTTGTTTCCAAAAATCCCATATGATTTTTTAGCGGATACCATTCAGACTCTATCCATCCTTCATAAGATTCTAAATGCGCCAAACATTTAAAAAGAGTTGTCTTTCCCGCTCCATTTGCCCCCACTATTCCATATACCTTTCCGGACTGCAACTCCAGACTAATCCCTTTAAGCACATGGTGCGTACCATACGTTTTATTTAACTCTGTTATTCTTATCATTTAAAACTAACTCTAATTGTTCTTTAGATTTCACATAAAAATATGGTACGACTCCCAACAACATTGGAGGAAACCACAAACTCACGCCTAATAATACAGCTTGCCCTAACCCCATTTCATTTGGGTATGCCGAATACTTTGCCAATATTACGGTCACCATAAATACAAAACCTATTCCCTGAATCAACACTGTCATCCATAAATTTTCCGGGTAATATCCGATTAATACTATTACCGGAATCAAACTCAAAACGGAACTCGCCAACAAACCCAATCGTATTTTTCGAAGCAAAAACTGTTGGGGAGTATTCGAATAAATCCAAACGAAATATTTTTCCTCAGCGCGTATGTAAAATGACATGGTGATTAAAAAAACCATTCCTAATGCGAATAAACCCAGATTGTAATTCTGCACCTGAATAGATTTCAACAATAAAAGATAGATCGCTATAAGGATTAAATAAACTCTTCGAAAGCCGACAATATTTTCAAATGGAATTCTTTTAAATGGTGTTTTCACTACAAAACCAAAAGATTTAAACTGATTTAATATGGCCAATAGACCAGCAATAACAACCAACACTAATCCCCAAAGTCCATATCCAAAGAATCCCAAAACCATCATGAATGGAATGATCATTAGGCTATTTTCTATCAATCGAATTTGGATATACTGATTTGATTTGAAAATAAGCTTTAGCTGATCATTTCTTTTCTTTTCACTTAAGTTACTCAACAAGGAAAAAGCAAGCATTAAGTATATTCCATATGCATATTGAATCTCCTGGAATAGATATGTCGACAACAAAACAAATCCCAAAATTGCGATCAAAACACCCAATATAGGATGCACCCCAAAGTCACTAAACTTTCGCTCGATTCTTTTAAACTGTAATTCAAAATAGAATTTCATTTCATTAAGGACCGTTTATAGAGTTACTCTCTGAACCGCTTCATTAAAATCATTCCCGTCTAACAAATATCGATTAAACCAATCGATGATAATTTCTCGATATTCCTTCCTGTTTTTACTAAGCGTATGATTCCCCTCCGAAAAAGAAAATAATTTATATGGATAGTCTATTCGAGCTAATTCTTCAGCCAATTGGGTTGCTTCAACATACATTACTCTATCATCTTTAATTCCATGTAACACTCCGAGTGGAACCTCATCTAACTCTTTAACCCAAAAGACTACCGAACGATCTCTCAATTTCTCATCTGTATGATTGTAATAATCAGGTATCGTCTCTGCAAAAACATATGTTTCCATCTCAGGTCTAAACTTTTTAGTTTCAAACAAGTTTGCTGCGCCAGCCATTACAACAGCCGTCTGAAAAACACCTTTATTTTGAAGTGCCTTATAAGTCATTATTCCACCTCTACTATGCCCAAACATTCCTATTTTTGATGTATCTGCATTTGGGATTTCTGATAGAACTGACACCAGATTCATGACATCATTCACATCAGCACCACCAAATTCTTCCTGACCTTCACTTCCACTATTTCCTCTATAATTTGAAGCCACTACCACATAACCCTGATCTGCTAAAAAAGCCATATGCTCTTTAATCATTCTAAACCCAATTCGTCCGGAGTTCCTATTCCCACCCCTATTGTAAATAATACAAGGGTATTGGCCAGGTTCTTTCGGAGCCACCACCACCCCGGTAACCATCAAGTCATCACTCTTATACACCATTGTTGAAACAACAATTCTATTAAACACATCCAATTTGGAAGAGACTAACCCAAATGTTTTAATCACACTGTATCTCACTCCACTTAATTCAACGAGCTTTATTTTTTCTCCTGAATTAAAAGCTCCAAACTTAGCTTTGGTCTCTTCAACGGTATTGGTTTGAATATCCCCATCAATACTCCGTAAACAGTACATGTTTAATCCAAAGATCAAAACAACCAAAGTGATTAATCCTAAAAAACATCGAAGCACTTTTCCGATCATTCTATATCAATTTTAAAAACCGAAACTTAATACTTTTAGCTCTCGACTCTTTACCGATCATCATAAAACAAGAGGCCGCATCGTATTCGATGCGGCCTCAATAAATCAGAAAAACACAATTTCCATCTAACTATTTCCAACCTCCTCCAAGTGCTTGATAAACATTCACCATTGCATTCATCTGTTGCATTTTGGTTTCAATCAAATCAAATCGAGCTTCCAAAGCATCTCTTTGGGTCAACAAAACTTCCATATAATCTGCGCGTGCAGATCTAAATAAACCATTCGAAATATCTATTGACTGAGTTAAAGCTTGCACTTCCTGTCTCTTCAAATCATAGCTATTTTCTAAATTATCAAGTTTTGATAGTTGATTTACTACTTCAATATAAGCATTCAAAATAGTCTGCTCATATGAATAAACTGCCTGTAATTGCTTGGCATTGGCGCTTTGATATGCCGCCTGAATCGCATTCCTATTGATTAATGGAGCTGCTAAATCACCTGCTAAAGAATACAATATAGACTCCGGACTTTTAAACCAGTAAGTTGCATTAAATGCCTGATAGCCTAGGCCTGCCGATAATCTCACTGAAGGGTAAAACCTGGCTCTCGCTACTTTCACATCCAGTTTCGAGGCTGTCAGCACAAATTCTGCTTGTCGAATATCTGGCCGATTTGCAAGCAGTTGTGCTGGCACTCCTTCCTGTATCAGATTAGGCTTCAAGTTTTTAAATGTATTCACGTCTCGTTCTACATGCTGCGGGAATCGACCCACTAAAAAATTGATTCTATTTTCTGTTTCAATGATCTTTTGTCGAATTTCATATTGTAAACTTCGGGTATTTAAAACCTGCGCTTCAAACCTCTTCACCGCCAATTCAGTTACTTTGGTAGCTTGTTTTTCCAACTTCACCACCTCTAAAGCACTACTCTGAATTTCGATATTTTGCTCCACAATTTCTAACTGATTATCTAAAGCCAACAACTCATAATAAGAATTTGCAATTTCTGCAATTAGGTGTGTTACCATAAAATTCTTCCCTTCTATGCTTGCCAGATATTTGGAAACCGCAGACTTTTTTGCATTTCGCAATTTCTTCCATACGTCCAACTCCCAGGTCGCGTATGCCCCAACCATATAATCTGGTAAAGGTTCCGGAAATGATTTTCCTGGCTCTACATCTAAACTCTCTTCCACAACACCATTCCTGGTGTATCGTGATACCTTTTCAACTCCTCCACTACCATTTAATGAAACAAATGGAAGATACTCGCCTTTTCTGGCTCTAATTTCGCTTCTTGAAACTTCTATCTCCTGAAGCATAATATTTAACTCCTGATTATGACTCAAAGCAGTGTCTATCAACTGAGTTAAATTAGAATCCTTAAAAAACTCTCGCCAGTTCACATCTGCAATATTCGAAGAATCATGAGTGTCAAGATAACTTTCAGGAACGGCTTTATTTTCTTTTCTGGTAGCACTTTCTTGTGTTTTACACGATGCTAAACCCATAGCAATCAAAAGAATAATCATCCACAAATTCATTTTTTTACCTCTTAATTTTTTATACAACTGACGCAAAAAATGTTCTCGTTCATCTACCTGTACCATCTCTTCGCTCAATGGTGCATTGTGCTCATCCCTGATCAATTTCCTTCCTTCTGACATCTTACCGAATATGTAATACAAGCCCGGGATAATAATCACTCCAAATAGTGTCCCAAACAACATCCCACCAAGCGCTGAACCACCAATGGTATGATTTCCGATGGCTCCCGCACCATGCGCCATAACTAAAGGTATCAATCCAGCGATAAATGCAAATGAGGTCATCAAAATTGGTCGAAAACGAGCTTTGGCACCTTCAATAGCTGCATCGAAAACTGAAGCGCCCTGTTGATTTTTTTGAACGGCAAACTCCACTATAAGCACGGCATTTTTCCCAAGCAATCCAATCAGCATAATCAATCCTACCTGAGCATAAATATCGTTTGCCAATCCCATCATTTTTAGAATCAAAAACGAACCAAATATCCCAACTGGTAATGAGAAGATTACGGCAAGTGGCAATAGAAAACTCTCATATTGCGCTGCCAATACCAAATACACAAAAATCAAGACCACAATAAATATGTAAATGGACTCATTTCCTCTCCTCGACTCATCATACGAAAGCCCTTCCCATGCGATATCATATCCTCTGGGTAAAGTTGCCTCAGCTACCTCCCGAATCGCTTGAATCGCATCAGCAGATGTATAACCCGAAGCAGGTAATCCACGAATAGAAGCTGAGTTATACATATTGTATCGGGTAATTTCATTTGGCCCCAAACTCTTCTTAATTTTCATAAATGATGAGTAAGGAACCATTTCACCCTGATCATTTTTGACAAACAACTTCATCAAATCGGTTGGCAACCTTCTAAATTCCGGATCAGACTGAACATAAACCTTAAAGAATCTTCCAAATCGAATAAAGCCTTGTTCATACGTACTTCCGATAAGAATATTTAAATTCTCCATGGCCTCACCAATAGAAACTCCCTTTTGCATAGCCGCTTTATTATCAATCACCAACTCATATTGCGGATAATTGGCCGCAAAGAATGTAAATAATCCGGTGATTTCTTTTCGCTCTCGCAAAGCAGCCATAAAGTCTTTATTAACTTTATCAAATTCCTGATAATTGGTATTGGTTGTTTTATCCAACAAACGCAACGAGAAACCCGCTGAAGAGCCAAAACCCGGAACTGCCGGTGGTTCAAAAAACTCAATAATACCACCAAGTTCTTTAGACTTTTCTTCCAACTCCTCCATCACATCTTTAACCGATTTATCACGTTCTGCCCAGGGTTTCAAATTAATCAAACAGGTTCCGGCATTTGACCCCCTACCTTGAGTCATAATTTCATAACCCGCCAAAGAAGATACGGACTCCACAGCCTCTATCTCCTCACAAATCTTTTGCAATTCTCTAGACACCTGATTGGTGCGTTCTAAAGTTGAACCCGGAGGTGTTTGAATAATCGCATAAATTGTTCCCTGATCCTCGCTTGGAATAAATCCTGCAGGGAGTATTTGATTCTCATACAATATTCCCAATCCAAAAATGAACAATACACCAAATGTGACAACTCTTCTATTCACAATGAGCTTAAGCAATCCGACATATCTTCCTGTTAACTTGTCGAACCGCTCATTAAACTTATCAATTAACCAATTCACAGGTGATTTACGTTTAGGTTTCCCATGATTGTTCTTTAAAATAATAGCACATAACACCGGAGTTAAAGTCAACGCAACGATGGCGGACAATACAATGGAACTTGCCATCGTAATTGAAAACTGTCTGTAGAACGTTCCCACTGGTCCACTCATAAATGCAATAGGAACAAATACGGAAACCATTACGAGTGTAATAGCGATAATCGCACCACTGATTTCACCCATTACAAGTTTAACAGCTTCATAAGGAGACACATTTTCCTCCTCCATTTTGGCATGCACTGCTTCAACTACCACAATCGCGTCATCAACCACAATACCAATAGCCAATACCAATGCAAATAATGTGATTAGATTAATAGACAATCCAAAGAGCGACATAAAAAAGAATGCTCCAATTAAAGATACCGGTACTGCAAGTGTTGGAATCAGAGTAGATCTCCAATCTCCCAGAAAGAGAAATACCACTAGGGCAACTAGTATAAAGGCATCTCTTAGCGTATGGATCACCTCATCAATAGATGCATCTAAAAATTGAGAAACATCATAGCTGATTTTATATTCTACACCTGGAGGAAAGTCCTCCTCCAACTCATCCAATTTTTCTTTTACTGCATCGATAACATCACTGGCATTACTTCCATAATTCTGTTTTAACACGATAGCTGCTGATGGATGACCATCTAGATTGGAATAGATATCATAATACCGGGCATTCAATTCTACCTTTGCGATATCACCTAAATGTATACTCTCTCCATCTGAATTTGCACGGATAATAATATCTTTATACTCTTCCGGTTTATTAAATCTACCTTTATAAGTCAATACATATTCCAATGATTGCGCTTGAATACCTGAACTCCGTCCTAATCTACCCGGACGTCCTACAATACTTTGCTCAGCCATAGCTTCCATTACTTCATCCACGGAAATTTTATATGCCCGCATTCGATCCGGATTTAACCAGATTCGCATAGCATATTGTCTACTTCCCAAAATCTGTGCTCTGGAAACTCCTTTAATTCTTCGAATCTCCGGAATCATAGACACATTCGCATAATTGTACAGGAACTTTTCATCCAGATCTTTATCGGTACTGAATAAATTCACATACATCAACATACTGGGTTGAATCGGCATAATAATCACACCTTCTCGCTGCACCAGTGGAGGCAATAAAGGCATGACTCGATCTACCCTAATTTTTACTCGAGTAGTAGCTTCAGTAGGATCTGTACCCGGCTCAAATATGACGCGAATAGTTGCCTCACCTGCACTGGTCGCATCTGTTGCGATATAGCGCATTCCCTGAACTCCATTCAAAGAATTTTCTAGTGTAATCAAAGTAGATTTCACCAACACATCTGCACTTGACCCTGGAAAAGCAATAAATATGTTAACCGTAGTCGGTGCAATTTGTGGAAACTGTGATATAGGTAATTGCTTTATGGCTAATAGCCCCGTAAAAACAATAAGCACAGATATCACTATAGCCAATACTGGTCTATGAATAATATTTCTAAACATGACTCTAGATTTACAGGTTATTACTCAGCGTATAGTTCCAAATGCGACACTACAGAATCAGGCCTTAGATAGTCATATGAAATTTCTTCATCATCTCTGACTTTTCGTAACCCTTCCAACAGGATTTTATCGTTCTCCGAAATCCCTGATTTCACTACAAAAACATGTGGCATTTCTGCTTCAATGGTGATCTGTTTTGCATGCACAGTACTCTTCTGATCCACAACATACACATAGATTTTATCCAATACCTGAAAGGTTGCTTTTTGCGGTATGATCACCGATTCATTTAATGGTACGCGAACCTGAATATTCCCAGTCTCACCATGTCTTAATAGACCTTCCGGGTTTGGGAATGTAGCTCTAAAAGCTATATTCCCGGTTTCATTATTAAAATCTGCCTCAATAGTTTGAACCACTCCTGAATAATCGAAAGGTTTACCATTGGCCATCAACAGATTTACATGCATCAAGCTGTCTCTTTTGACATTGGTTTTGTAATCCAGATATTCCGCTTCAGGCACATTGAAATACACCCACATCTTACTATTATCAGATAAACTGGTTAATAAATCCCCTTCATCCAGCAGACTTCCTAACCTTACATGAAACCGGTCCATGATACCATCGAAAGGGGCTTTAATTTCTGTAAAACCTAAATGCACTTTAGCTAAAGAAAGTTCCGCCAAAGCTTTATCGTATTTCGCTTTTACAAGGGCCAACTCGTTAGGTGAAACAATATCACTATCTGCTAATTTCTGTGTATTTCTATATTCAATTTCAGCAAAACTTACCTCTGCCTCTGCTTTCTTCAATTCAGCTTCATACAGCATTGGCATAATTTGAAACATCTTTTGTCCTTTTTTGACAAACTGACCTTCATCTACATAAATATTTTGCAAATAGCCTCTTTCCAGAGCTCTAAGTTCAATATGTTGTATTGATCTTATTTGGCAAACATACTCTTTGATATAAGACGTATCTTTTTTTAGAGGACTCGTTACCAAAAAGCTCACCTCTTCATGGCTTTCATGTTCCTCATGATGGCAACTTATCATTGCAAAGGCTATTATAAGTCCTAATGTACCGAACTGCGTATAATCTATAATACGTGCTACAATTCTATTTCCTTTAAAATTCATTTTCTTTTTATTATGATAGGATTTTCCCTATCCATTTTAGTTTTTATTCTAAGTGGGTGTGGAGGGACGAACGCGACTAACTGAATATGAATTTCGAAGGAATTTTAAAGGAACAATATTTTAGATAACAAGGTGGATGTGTTATTTGATATTTCCAATCGGGTAAATCAAAGTACTTCTGTGGCTTCACAACATATGCCACCTTCCGATATACCAGAACCGTAGCAATGAAGATCATTTGAATACGCTTTCTTAAATCTTCATCTATCTCTTCGCATTCTTCAAAATACTCTAAAGCACCTTTTGACTCTATTATCCCAGAATTTCTAGGAATGACATGAAAAGTATGATGCACATTATTTACTCCGTAGTTTAGAGATGTCCATTGATTCCAGGACGTACTGCTTGAACCTAAAAATGGCAAGAGCCATTGAACGATTAGCATTATTGCCACTAACTTCTGGAAACTACGCTTAACACTATCCATTTCGTTAATTCTTGAAGTTTTTTTTAACGGGACGTGCGCATGAAAATATGTGGTGGTATTACATTGTTGTTGTATGGAATACATAATCAGAATAATTCGACTTTTACAAAGAGTGAAACACAATTTCTTGTGTAGATTGCAGCGATTCTATCGCTGTGCAATTCCTTTTCTCTCAAAGTCGAAATACTTCAATCAATATGTATAAAGGGTTCTGGGTAATTAAATGCTCCCGGTTACTCAAGAAATATACCGGAGGAGATTTTAGATGATAATAACTATACGCTTTATTTTTAGGTATCACCTGATTCGCCCCATTCTTACCAATTTCTTCTTCATCTGGTTCCAACTCAATATCCAACTGCTCAGAGAATGGAAATGATGAAAGTGGACTTTGGTTTTGATTTTGAATGGAGACTGGAACACCTAATTTCTGAACCTGTTCCGGTTGCATGTTTTCATGAGCTATCCGTGTCATGTCCGTAACGTTATGCGCTACAGTTCCGAATGACACCACAATCAAAAAAAGATGTGTAAATAAAATTGCTATTTTCAACTCTGATTTCACAAAAACAATAGTCTGAAAAACAGGACAAAATTATGGATTAATTTTATTCCAAACCGATCTTACCACATATACTTTCTTAAATAGCACTAATTCACAAATATTTAACACCAAAACATAACGCAATAAAAAAAGCGTATCATAACTGATACGCTTTCCGAATTAATTCTTTTGTTTTTATGCCACTACTAATGCCAACTCTGCCTTTAACAATGACAACTTCGCTTCCATTTCATCAATTTCAGCACTAATCTTTTGCTTCATTGACTCAGAGTTTTTCATCACGTTCGTAAACAAGTCTTTATAGTACGCCAATCCTTCTTCCATATTAGACTGGAATGTATTGAAATACTTCATTTGTTTATCCATTGGTCCCGAAACATCCTTGATTTTGTTTTCCAGATAATCAATATACAAACCAATTTCTTTCACAAACATATTTGGACGATACGCATCGCTCAAGATGTTAATCTTACCATAGATATGGTTCGCCATTTTCTTTAATGAAATCACCTCATCAAAGTATGCCATATTTGGTCCGGGACACACAGAGATTCCTTCACCACGCACCTTATTTTCCAGATTGTTTACCTTAACCGCAGATGTACCTAACCCAACACAAATACAAGATTTGTCGGTGATTTTATCAAACTGTTTTTTGTATTCTTCTTTAGCCAAATTCAATGCTTCCAAAGCTTTTAGCTTATGTCTTTGATACTGACGTGAAGCTGTACAAATTGCTCTTTCAGTAAACTCTTTACTAGACACCAAATAGTTTAGAGGGCAAGATGATCCTGGTCTTCCCTGGTCAATTTTTTCTTGCTTCTCTACATCCTTGGTATTTCCTCTTAAAGAATTGAAAGGTATCCCTAATGGAGAAATATTACTTAAATATAAATCTTCTTCTTTAGCCTTAACCAATTGCTGTCTGGTTGGCTCATCTAAAGTTACCGCTTCAGGAACCAATAAAAACGGTGTTCCCCAACCTACACTATCCATCCCATAATGATCAATCAGAAAATCATGTTCTTCAGATGTTCCTACTCCACCCTGAGCTGTTACCTTCATTGGTAATGGTGCCGCTGGTACGTTCTTATTGTTTTTTGATAAATAATCAATCAATATAGCATGTACTGATTCAATTAACGCAGATCTACTCACTCTAAACTGATCCAAAATTGGTCCCATCAGGAACCCGTCAGAAGCAAACGCGTGTCCACCACAATTCAATCCGGATTCAATTCTATATTCAGAAACCCACAATCCTTTCTTCGCTAAAAATTTCCCCTGAATCAAAGATGAGCGGTAATCACTCACTTTTAATACAATTCTTTTCTTGATGTATCCATTTTCATTTGGATAAAAATCATCAAATTGTGAAATGTATGAATACAATCTTGGATTCATTCCTGCAGAAAAGATGATTGAAGAATCTAAGTTACTATTGGCATATCCTCTTAAAGCTGAATGCGCCTCATTAAACTCAATTGGCAACGCATCTTTCTTCGCATAAGTCACACGATCCAGTTTTGTCATGATGTTTACATCAATACTTCCCGGACGCATACTCTCCCTTAAACCTTTCTGCATCAATGTTTTTGCTTCTCCCTCCGGTAAAGCCAACATCTTTTCATACGCAATTCTCAAAGGCTCCTTTTCAGAAAGCATTTCAAAGTACTTGGTAATTTCACTGCCTTCTTCAAACTCCGTAGATTGAACTCTTTTAAAATTTGATTTCACCAAATAATCTACCAGGTCTAAATATGCTGTGATTCTTTTGGCACGAAAATCCTCTTCCTTTTTCGAGATCGGTTCATATTGCAAATCATTCTCCTTGGAATGATGCTCTCTCATTTGCTCGATCAACTCATCATCTACCAAGGACATCACAGATGAAATTCCATAATGCGCCACCTTAATGGGAGTGTCTATCGTAAACGCGATACCCATTACAGGAATGTGAAACGAATGCGGAGATGTATTTGCAGTATCAATCATGTTCTAATTCTCTTTTTCCAGCCCTACTAATATATCAGCAGTAATTCTCGTACTAATATGCAAAGGTGCAAAAAATGCAGGGGACAAAAAAGTTTTATTCCGTTTTGGGGCTTTTATTGCAAATGATTGACTCTTAATATTATGCAAGAATAACATTAAGACCTACTTTGTACTCCGAAGAATTACAAAATCCAGACATTCTTCAGTAAGAAAGTACAACTATTTAGAAGTCAATAACTTTTCTAACAACGTCTCTGTTTCCTGCGTATATTTCTCATAATATTCGCCAGTTCCAGGGCCATAAAAGCCTGTATGAATTTTCACCACATTACCATTTCTATCCAAAACAATAGATGTTGGATATGATAAGATCTCTGTCAACATTGGTAATGCTTTACCAGATTCTCGAGGCGTTCCTGCAATCAACATTTTATACGGTACATTTAAACCAGATATTGCTTTCGATAGACTTTTCTTTGCTTCTTTAAATTCATTACTACGCTCAAACGACAATCCAATAATTTCCAATCCCTGATCATGGTACTTGTCATACAATTCCACAAAATATCTGGTCTCATCCATACAATTCGGACACCATGAACCTAAAATTTGGATAATTACCACTTTGTTTTGATAGCGCTCATCTGACAAAGAAGTCGGATTATTATTTAAATCCGGAAATGTGAAATTGATTTTATTCTCATCTCCTTTTAAAGATGTCATCGAATTTGGATCCGTCAATTCAAATTGATCATTCTTTTTTGCAGTCCAGGTATTCGTATAATGTGTTCCTGAATAGAAATGTCCATTCGTAATTTCATCTCCATTCATCTTACCCATAAATAAGAATAAATGAGAACCATCAAACGTACTTAATGAAAAACTATCTCCTACGATCTTACCTTGCAAGAAACGATAATCACCGGTCTCTGTCGCAAATGTTCCAATCAAATCATTTCCTAAACGATCAAATAATCCTATAGCCGCATATGCGTCTTCACCTTCTCCGAAATGTACTTCCCATTTACCTCCAAGATTAGCATAATCCTCTGTGGGGTCGTAATTCAATCGATGACTTACCGAAAGTTTAGAAGCTTCAAATGGAATGATATAATCTAAACCTTTATCTAAATTGTGAAAAGTTCCTTTAATCACATTTTCTTCTTTCTCAAACCTCAAATACGACTGGAATATTGGCATTTCCGCATAATATCCACTATCCGTTGGAATGGCCTTCACTGCAATAGTTTCCTTACCCTGATAAAACAGCAATTCTAATGAACTAGAAGTCGTTCTTAAATCAAAATTTACTGGAACTGATTGCGTCCCTATATTAAAAAACATCCTCCATGGCTGGTTCTTTCCGTCAAATTCTGACTCCAAAAAGAACTGTTCATTATCCATGTAATTTAAATCCTGCTCATTTTCTATGACATATCCATATTGAGGCATATAAGTTAACTGCTCACTCATTCGATAAGCATCGGATTCCTTATCTACAAGAATAGAAGCGCCAATGCACACATCATCTTTATAACGATACACTGCCCAACGTGTAGTTTGTTTAGGATCGTTCGCTACCCAAACAACATCCTTCCATCCTGAAAGTGGACTCTCCAAAATGGTCCTGGAATATTTCTCTACGACTCCTGGTCTATTGAAATCCGCATCTACAAAAGGTTTAAGCTCTACGGCCCAATTCGGACTCTTGCTTTGCTTTTTCTCAACAGCATCAGAACGCCATACCTTTTTAGACATTCCCATTTTAATAGAATCTAAACGTACCCATTCCCGGTTAAAATCTAATGTTCCTTCTTTTCTTACGGTTGTTTTTTGCTCCTCGCTTTGACAAGAAAACAAAACCAGAGACATTGAAATGCCTGCAATAATTTTATTCAATCTCATCGGATTAATCGCGTAAACGTGATAACAATCTTAAAAGCTCAATATAAAGCCATACCAATGTTACCATCAATCCAAAAGCACCATACCATTCCATGGCTTTTGGCGCTCTTGCAGCTGCAGCTTTTTCAATAAAATCGAAATCTATCAGTAGATTAAATGCTGCTACACCAACAATAAGTAAATTAATTCCGATTGCGGTCATTGAGGTATCCTGCATCGTGAAAAACGCAGCTCCGAAAAAACTCATGATAAAATTGATCAAATACATTAAGAAAATTGCGCCCGTTGCCGCTACAATTCCCATTTTCAATTTTTCTGTCACTTTGATAATTCCGGAAGAGTATAAAAATAGCATTAGGAACAATACTCCAATGGTTAACGTAATCGCTTGCATCACAATCCCTCCAAAACCTTCACCACCTGCATATAAATAAGAAATCCCTCCTAAAAACAATCCTTCCAATACGGCATAAATAGGAGCGGATATGGGTGCAGCCATTGGCTTAAAAGCTGTTACTAAAGCCGCAATTAAACCGCCAATAGCACCAATCATTACCCATAAACTTCCCGGATTCATCCATGACCACATGGCACTGGCTAAAACCAAAATCGTTAACACAAACGTTTTCTGAACCGTTCCGTTTACGGTCATTACCTCTGTACTATGAATAGTAGAAGACGCTTTATCAAATGCCTTCGTATTTAATATCGGATTCGATGATTCTTTAATCATAATTCTAATTTTAAAACACAAAAATCGTCAAAATGTTCTAAACCCTAAATTTTGGTGAAATTTAAAAAATGTTAATCCGCATTTTAGAGAATCCTTTAATCGATTTTTAAGTCAGACTTAGAATGTTATTATTGCACTAAATTATTGAATATGCGCGTTTTTAAATTTGGTGGGGCTTCGGTAAAGGATGCAGACGCAATTCGTAATGTCACCACCATTCTTAACAAATTTATTGGAGAACCATTGGTTGTTGTTATTTCTGCCATGGGTAAATCTACCAATGCACTGGAAGCTATCCATAGATCTATTATTGAAAATGATGGTGAATTAGATCAGCATATTCAAAAATTTAAGGATTTCCATGATATAATTATTGATGAATTATTTCAATTAGATCGTCCATGGTTAAAAAAACACGTATCCAATCTTTTTGAAGAAATTATACCTTATCAGACGGAAGCATTTGAAGGTAACTCGGATGAACTCTATGACAAATTGGTTTCGATTGGAGAGCTTACCAGTACATTAATCATTGACAATCACCTTAAATGTAGCGGTCTCAACTCGATTTGGGTAGATGCACGTACAATCATCAAAACAGATAGCAATTTTAAAGAGGGTCGTATTAACTGGGAACAAACGGAGCGTTTGGTCAATACACAATTGGCTCCAAATGTATCTGAAACAAGTATCGTAGTTACTCAAGGTTTTATCGCTTCCGATAACCAAAGTAGAACCACTACACTAGGAAGAGAAGGTTCAGATTATTCTGCAGCCATTTTAGCTTATTGTTTGGATGCCGATGAAATGTTTATTTGGAAGGATGTTCCTGGAGTGTTAAACGCTGATCCAAGAAAATTCCAGGATGCCGTAAAACTGGATGAAGTTTCATTCCACGAAGCAATTGAATTGGCTTACTATGGAGCTTCTGTCATCCATCCCAGAACCATCCAACCTCTACAACGAAAAAACATCCGCATGTATGTAAAATCGTTCGTAGACCCTGATGCTACTGGAACCTTGATTAGTCAAAATGCAGTAACCAATACAGAGATTCCTTCTTACATCACGCAAAATGGTCAATGGTTAATTACCATCGCCACACGAGATTTTTCATTTATTGTAGAAGAGCACTTAAGCCATATTTTCGAATGTTTTGCACGTCATAAAGTGAAGATCGATATCATGCAAAACTCAGCAGTTTATTTTACGGCCGCAGTTCATAATAAAGAATGGCGTTTGTTAGAATTGATCAAAGATTTACAACAATCTTATGAGGTCAAATACAATAGCGATGTAGAACTTATTACCATTAGACATTACAACGAGGAGATCATCGATCAACTTAAAAATGATCGAATCGTATTTATGGAACAAAAAACACGTCAAACATATCGTGTTCTTTTAGGAAACCCATCTGTATAACATACTTTTGACTTTCTAAAAATTCATCTGTGCGAAGCGTTATCCAAAGAGTCACTGAAGCCAAGGTATCCATCAAAGGCAAAAAGATTGGAGCTATACAACAAGGATATGTTGTCCTTCTGGGTGTTGAAGACGCAGATACCATTGAGGATGTGAAATGGCTCGCTTCTAAAATCTATAAACTTCGATTGTTTAGTGATGAAGATGGTAAAATGAACCTCAACATTAGAGATGTAAAAGGAAACATTTTAGTGATCAGTCAATTTACACTTCACGCAAAAACAAAAAAAGGCAACCGTCCTTCTTACATCAAAGCGGGGCGTCCAGAACATGCCAATAAACTTTACGAAGATTTTATCGATGAATTATTTAATCTTCTGGATCAACCAATTCAATCAGGTGAGTTTGGAGGCGACATGCAAATTTCTATGACCAATGATGGACCGGTTACCATCATTATCGATACCAAAAACAAAGAATAATGGCAGGAATGAAAGAACTACAGGAGCAAGTAGATGAATGGATAAAAACCGTGGGGGTTAGATACTTTAACGAATTAACCAATATGGCACAACTAACCGAAGAGGTTGGCGAGGTGGCGAGAATCATTGCGCGTAGATATGGAGAACAAAGTGAAAAAGAATCTGACAAACAAAAAGACCTGGGAGAAGAACTTGCTGACGTAATTTTTGTGGCGATTTGTCTGGCCAATCAAACAGGTGTTGATTTGGAAACAGCTTTCCAGAATAAAATGAAACTAAAGACCGAAAGAGATAAGGATCGTCATAAAAACAATCCGAAGTTACAATAAGACTAATCTTCTTTATTATGGGAAGCGCGTAACAATCTATCGTTAATCGCCTTCCCAAGACCTTCATCCGGAACTTTTTCTGTAAGAATAAACTCTACTGCACGAGAATCCAATTTGCGAAGTGCTCCAAATAGGTTTTTTGCCGCTTCTTTAATATCTCCCTTTGGAGAAAGCGCAACCTGCTTTGTAATGTTTAAATTCTTGAAAGTTCTTTTGTAAGACAACACACCAACTCTGGCACGTGGAAACTTTCTTAAATTATGATCAATATTTCCTATAATGATCTTTTTACCTGGATTATAGTGACTGGACAACATCCCCGGAGCATTTGGCTTATCACTTGAAATTCTGATTTCATCCACTGGTTTTCCCAATGTTTTTTCAATCTCTTCTAAAGTCAAACCACCCAATCTTAAAACCTCTACACGATCATCAATACAACTCACAATCGTAGACTCAATCCCCACGGAACATGGTCCACCATCCAGAATGTAATCTACCTTATGTCCTAACTGTGTATTTACATGAAATGCGATGGTTGGACTGGTATATCCAAACGGATTGGCACTTGGTGCCGCCAATGGGAAATCTAATGATTTTAATAACTCTAAAGCCAATGGATGTTTTGGAACACGGATTCCAACAGTATCCATCCCAGAAGTTACGGCTAACGGTACTTTCTCACTTTTCTTTAAAACCAAAGTCAATGGACCCGGCCAGAAAGCTTTTGCTAATTTTTTTGCAGATTCAGGGATTTCTTCAACCAATTCATCTGCAGCGGATAAGCTTGGCACATGAACGATCAACGGATCAAAAGATGGTCGCTCTTTTGCTTCGAAAATTTTGATTACACTTTCTTCTTTTAATGCATTTGCGGCTAAACCATAAACCGTCTCAGTTGGAATTGCAACTAACCCATCGTTAATTAAAAATTCCTTTGCTACTTCTAAATCCTTTCCTAAAGCTGCCATGGGCTGCAAATATAGGTCTTTCGGAATATTTAGAGCATTGTTAAGCCCATTTAATGACGTCCATATGAGAATCCTATTCTAAGCTTTTGCAAGTGTAAATGAAAACACCGAGCCTTCTCCAATGGCGCTTCGTACATTAATAGTTTGCTGATGTGCATCTATAATATGTCTTACAATAGCCAACCCTAATCCTGTACCACCTGAGTGTCGCGCTCTGGATTTGTCTACTCTATAAAAACGTTCGAAAAGCCTTGGGATATTTTCTTCCGCAATACCAATCCCATTATCCTCAATCTCCACCAGAATATTATCGGCCATATCATAGAAACGAATCTTGATCCACCCTTTGTCTTTCCCATATCTGATGGCATTTACGATCAGGTTGGTAAACACCTGGGAAATTTTCTCCTTATCGGCCATTACTTTCAATGGCTTATCGGAATTGGCTACAGTGATTTCAATTTCTTTTTCTGATGCACGGTCCTCTTGATAATCTACCAGCTCATTGGCCAAATCCACCAAATCAAACTCCTCCATTTCCAAAGGATCTTCGCCTGCTTCCAAACGCGTAATCTTATCCAAATCGTTAATCAAATAAATTAAACGATCCAGATTCTTATCTGCGCGCGCTAAATATTTGGTATTGATCTTTGGGTCTTCCAGTCCACCCTCTATCAAGGTCAACAAATATCCTTGCATATTAAATGCCGGAGTTCTTAACTCATGCGCCAGATTCCCAATAAATTCCTTTCTGTATTTGGCCTGTTCTTTTAGCTGACGAATTTCATTCTTACTTTCCTTCTCCCATTGTAAAACATCTTTGTTTACATCTCCAATAATATCCGTTTCATAATCCATCGCTTCCTGCGGATATTTATTGGTTTTCAATTTGGAAATCGTTTTATAGATCAATTTAATTCTTCTATAAACAAAGAACTCAATATTGTATTTGATCAAACGCCATATTGCATAAAAAACAACTCCCATTACTGCTGTAAATACAACAATAGGCTTCCACCCATGCGTATAATACAATACCAATGGTAGCAAGGTTAACGTAAGAACTACATATATGTATACTGAAATCTTACGCGCAATATCGTGCGGTGATTCTTCTTTCATAGATCACATTAAGGTAGGCAATATAACGATAAATTGGGCTAGGCACTAAATTTATAGCCTACTCCTTTTACCGTTTTAATATAATCACTACCCAATTTTTCTCTTAACTTACGGATATGAACATCAATGGTTCTATCTCCAACAACAACTTCTTCTCCCCAAACGGTCGACAAGATTACTTCACGTGTAAATACCTTACCAGATTTAGACATCAGCAAGGCTAATAATTCGAATTCTTTACGTGGTAAAGAGATTCTTTCTCCATCACGTGTAACTTCATAACGTTCTCTATCGATTTTTAACCCTTCGTTTTCCTGTGCATTGTTATCTACATCACTTGATCTTCTTAACAAAGCCTTAATACGACTCACCAAAACTCTTGGCTTTACAGGCTTTAAGATGTAATCATCTCCACCCGCATCAAAACCAGCGATTTGAGAGTAATCTTCCCCTCTCGCAGTTAAGAAAGCAATACGTGTATTTTTAACTGAATCTATTTCACGCAATTTAGTACAGGTCTCCACGCCATCCATTTCCGGCATCATCATATCTAAAAGAATCAGATCCGGCACAATCTCTTCAGCTTTCTTTAAAGCCTCAATTCCATCAGCGGCAGTAGAAACATCAAAACCCTCTTTTTCAAGATTATACTCTATAAATTCTAAAATATCCGGGTCATCATCTACTAAAAGTATCTTATTCATCTTCGTAAATCTTATGTAAAAATTGTAAAGTCAAAATTAGACTAATCACTAGGAACACCAAGTAAGAAAATAATTCACCACAAAACGGTTTCACAAACTTAATACTAGCTTAACATAAAGCCGAATTAGTTAACTCAACCTTAAGATTGAATTAAGCGCAAAGTATCATTATAGAAGTTCTTTTGCGCCACATTATCGTACGTATAATATATACAGAAATGAAAAATATCGGATTATTTCTATTAGGGATTATTTTTACGTTTAGCGCCTGGGCGCAGACGGGAACAATTAAAGGGCTAGTTACTGAATCTATTGACGGTAAACAGGAGCCCGTACCATTCGCCAATGTGTTTTTATTAGGCACAACGAGTGGGGGGACTACAGACTTTGATGGTAAATTTCAAATCAATGCTCCTGTAGGAACACATCGCGTGACGGTTAGTTTCACCGGATACGAAACAGACACCACTGAAGTTACTGTTGCTGAAGGTGGGACTTATGAATTAAACTTTCAGATTCAACAAAAATCTTTCTCTTTAAAATCGGTTCAGGTAATTGCTAAAGCAAACCGTGAGTCAGAAAGTGCTTTGATGATGGAAAGGCAAGATGCGGAAGCTTTAGAAGAAAAAATTGGCGCACAAGAGTTATCTAAAAAAGGTGCTGGTGATGTTCAGGAAGGTTTAGCAAAAATGTCGGGTGTATCACAGGTAGGAGCCGGAAGTATTTTGGTTCGTGGATTGGGAGACCGTTATAACAATGCATACTTAAATGGCATTCCATTACCAAGTCCTGATCCGGATAAAAAGGTGATTCCTTTGGATATCATCCCTACATCTGTTGTTCAGAGTTTAACTGTGGCAAAAACGTTTACTCCAAATCAATTTGGTGACGTTTCCGGAGCATCTATTAACATCAACACTAAAGATTATCCTGAGGATAAAACTTTCAACGTATATGGTGGTCTTGGGATGAACACACAAACTACCGGAAAAACATTTATGACTTATGATGGTGGTAAATTAGATTATTTCGGATTTGATGATGGTACACGTGCAGTTCCTTCTGAGTTGAATCCACAATGGAACAAACTGGACAATCCTCCAAAGGAATTATACAACAGTAACGATGCGGGTAAAAACCCATCTTATCCTGGAATTCCATTCAAAAAGAACTTCAACCCATCATTTATCAATGCTCCTATCAATTCTAAATTCGGATTTAACTTAGGTAACTTCTATGGGAATGATGACAATAGTAAAGGTCTTGGTTTCTTAGTTTTAACAAGCTTTGAAAACAAAAACAACAACGTAAGCGGTATTCACCGTGTGGTAAATGCACAAGATGCAAGAATCATTGACTATACCTATGATGCAAGTATCCAATCTACAAGCATGTCATCATTAGGATCTTTGTACTATCGTTTCAACAGTAACAACAACATTAAGTTCAACACCATGTTTGTGAACTTATCTAGAGATGTTGTTAGAGAAACTGATGGTTATCACTGGGATTACGACAACCTTGGAGATATCTTCACAAGAAGATACACCTGGGTTCAAAACAAATTATGGACCAACCAAATCTTAGGTTCTCATAAATTAAAAGATGAGAAATTAACGATTAACTGGAATGCAGCTTACCAAATCACCGGTTCAAAGGAACCAGACAGAAGACAATTAATTTGGACACATGATCCAGGGGCTCCAAGAGATGAGTACCAATTCTTCACAGATAATATTGCGGATCAACACCGTTACTACATGTATCTGGATGAGCGTGAAATCAACTTTGCAGTTAATGGTAAATACGTTCTTCAAGAAGATTCAACAGGAAAAGCAAAAATGACTGTTTCTGGTGGATACCAGGGAAGATTAAAAACCAGAACTCAGGATTTTAAGTTCTATTCTCATAACTTAAAAGGAATCAATCAAGCGAATGGATTTGAATCTGTAGATGCGAACAATCCTGATTACTATATTAATGATGCGAATCACGAACAAGGTTTCTTCTGGCAAAGAGAAGAGTCAAGACCAGAGTCTGCAACCGAAGGTACTGTAAATATCCACTCCGGATATGCTTCATTGGATTACCATTTTAATGAAAGATGGTATGCTTTAGCAGGTGCTCGTGTGGAGAAAAGTTACCAGGAAATTCGTTACAGAAATCAATCAAGTCCTTTAGAGCCTCAATTCGTAGAAAGTGAAGTAATTGATACATTAAGTATCTTACCAATGGCCTCTTTAAAGTATACGCCAAATAAGAAATCTTCGGTAAGATTCGTAGCTTCTCAAACGATTACCAGACCAAACTTTAAAGAAATGGCTCCTTTCCAGTATCGTGAGTTCTTTGGGGGTAAAGTAAGACAAGGTAACCCATTACTTCAAAACTCAAGTAACACCAACTTGGACTTAAGATTTGAACGCTATCCAAACTCTGGAGATTTATACTCTGTAACCGTTTTTGGTAGAATGATCGATAAACCAATCGAGCAAGTTACTATTGGTTCTGCATCTGGTATCCTTTTAACATACCAAAATGCAAAATCAGCACAAGCATATGGTATTGAATTTGAGTTCATCAAAAAGTTCAGAAACTTTGTTTCAGATTCATCTCCATTGAGAAACTTAGCTTTCGGAGCAAACTTCTCATACATTTATTCAAAAGTTGAAATTGATACCAACAACACCACTGGTGGTAGCGTAACAATTAACAATCCAAACAGACAGTTAGAAGGCGCATCACCAATTCTTGCCAATGCGGATTTAACTTACGAAAAAAGATATACTGAGAAATACAAAGTATCCATCACAGCTTCTTATAACTTCTTCAGTAGAAGATTATATGCGGTAGGTAGACAAAATATTGGTGATTCTTACGAAAGAGCAATCAACACTTTGAATTTAACCTGGAAGAATGATTTTGGTGATCACTGGCAATTCAATATCTCAGCCAGCAATTTACTAAATCCAGAAATTCAAGTTGAGCAAGAATCTACACAGGGAAATGCACCTACAATCGTGAGCTCTTACAAAAGAGGAATCACAGTAGGTGGTACTTTAGTATATAAAATCTTCACTAACAACTAAGTTTAATATTTATTTCAAAAAAGCCGAAACATTGAATGTTTCGGCTTTTTTGTTTTACACCCTTTATTCTGCACATTTACAGTATTATTAATAACCCTTCATTTAAACCAAAATTTTAATTCTAAACATTCACTTAACATATCCCTGTATTAATTAATTATTCGTTAATACTGACTTAAGCCCAAAACAACACGAGTTGAACAGATTTGCAGCAAAGAATTAAACAAAACGAATTTTATTATTAAAACTTCAAAAATGAAAAAGATTACAAAATCATTCGGTCTTTTGTCTCTAGCAATATTGGCTGGCTTATCTTCTTGTAAAAAAGATAGCGACCCGGAACCAGCATCAAAAACTTACTTTATTACTGACGAAGTAGTTGACGGTGTTACTTACAAAAAAATCCAAGGTAAATTTAACGAAAACTATACTTTAACTGCTGATGAAAACTGGATGCTTTCAGGTGGTGTTTTCGTAAACTCTGGAAGAACTTTAACTATCGAAGCTGGAACTACAGTAAAAGCTGCTGACGATGGTGCTACTGCATTTTTATCTATTGCTCAAGGTGGTAAATTAATGGCTGAAGGAACAGCTGCAAAACCAATTCGTTTTACAACTGTAAAATCTACTCCTGCTCCTGGCGACTGGGGTGGTATTATCGTTAACGGTTACGGAAAAATTAACGTAGCTGGTGGAACTGCTGAAGGTGAAGGTGGAACTGGAACTTACGGTGGTGATAACAATGCGGATAACTCAGGTGTTATGAAATATATCGTTGTTGAATACGCTGGTCGTATCTTAGGTACTGATAACGAATTGAACGGATTCTCATTCAACGCTGTTGGTTCAGAAACTCAAGTTTCTTACTTACAAGCTTATAGAGGTGCTGATGATGGATTCGAATTCTTCGGTGGTGCTGTAAACGTTCGTCACTGTATTTCTACTGGAAACCATGATGATTCTTTCGACTGGACTCAAGGATGGGTTGGAAACGCTCAATTCTTAGTTGTAAACCAGGGTACTGATAAAGGTGATAGAGGTTTCGAATGTGATAACAACGGTGATGATAACGCTGCTACTCCATTCTCTAACCCAACTATCTCTAACGTAACTGTATTGATGGCTGACGATGGCGATGGCAAAAACACTGGATTCCGTTTAAGAGCTGGTACTAAAGGTAAAATCTATAACGCAATCGTTGTTGAGGCTACAAAATATGGTGTTAGAGTTTCTGACGAAGATCCTTCTACTCAAACTGGTGATAACATGGCTGATGGTTCATTATTAGTAACTTCTTCTATCAGTGCTCCAGTTGACATGACTAAAGCCTGGAAAGATTGTGATAAATTCAAAAACGATGCTAAAAACAGTGTTACTGACGCTTCTTTCTTAAATGGATACGTTGGAACTTACACTGGTTCTGAAAGCACTGACCCATCTTCTTTAGGATCTTGGTTCAACGCTGCTAACTACATTGGTGCTGTACAATCTTCTGATGATTGGACAAGCGGATGGACTACTGCTCTTTAATAAGAGTTTAAACAGAACTATATATCCCTAAATATATAGACTCCGATATAACAGGATACAATTAAGTTTGTATCCTGTTTTTCTTTTTCAGGAAGGCATAAAAAAAGCTCAAGGAAAACCTTGAGCTTTTTTCGTTTTAATATCATCCTAAATTATTTCTTCATCTCAGTAAAATGCTTGTAGAAATGTGGAATAGTCTCAATTCCTTTGTAGAAATTAAATAATCCATAGTGCTCATTTGGTGAGTGAATTGCATCTGAATCCAAACCAAAACCAAACAAAATAGTTTTCATTCCAAGCTCTTGTTCAAATAAAGATACAATTGGAATAGAACCACCTGAACGTACAGGAATCGGTTTCTTACCAAAAGCATCTTCCATCGCTTTACTTGCCGCTTGATATGCGATTGAATCCGTTGGAGACACATAAGGTTGTCCCCCATGGAATGCTGTTACGTTTACTTTTACACTCTCAGGTGCAATACTTTCAAAGTGCGTCTTAAATAGCTCTGTAATCTCATCAGGATCCTGATCCGGAACTAAACGCATAGAAATCTTCGCATATGCTTTTGATGCAATTACTGTTTTTGCACCTTCTCCGGTATAACCTCCCCAAATTCCATTCACGTCTAGTGTTGGACGAATTGAAGCTCTTTCCATCGTAGAGTAGCCTGCTTCTCCTTCGATATCTCCCAAATCCAATGCCGCTTTATAATCTTCCACATTGAATGGTGCTTTGGCCATATCCGCACGTTCTTCATCACTTAACTCCACCACTTTATCGTAGAAACCAGGAATGGTAATATGCTTATTCTCATCTTGCAATGATGCAATCATTCTATTCAAGACATTAATTGGATTGGCTACAGCTCCTCCATACAATCCGGAATGCAAATCTCTGTTTGGTCCGGTCACTTCAACCTCAACGTAACTTAAACCTCTTAATCCAGTGGTAATTGAAGGCATATCATTTCCCAACATTCCCGTATCAGAAATCAAAATCACATCGCCAGCTAGTTTTTCACGATTCGCTTTTACCCAGCCTCCTAAACTGGTGGAACCTACTTCTTCCTCTCCTTCAATCATAAACTTCACATTACATGGAAGTTCATTTGATTTATTCATAGCCTCAAATGCTTTTACATGCATAAACATTTGACCTTTGTCATCACAGGCTCCTCTCGCAAAAATAGCTCCCTCAGGATGAATTTCCGTCTTCTTCACCACAGGTTCAAATGCCGGAGAATCCCACAAATCTAATGGATCGGCAGGCTGCACATCATAGTGTCCATAAACGACCACAGTTGGCAAACTCGGATCAATGATTTTCTCACCATAAACCACTGGGTTTCCTGGGGTTTCACATATTTCGGCAACATCTACCCCAGCATCCAATAAAGATTGCTTCACAACCTCTGCTGTTTTTAACATATCTTCCTTATGATCAGGGTTTGCGCTTATTGAAGGGATACGCAACAGATCAAACAACTCATCTAAGAATTTCGTCTTATTCTCTGCGATAAAACTCTGTGTATTATTCATATATATATTTTATTACATTTGTGAGGCAACCAATTGCCTTGAAAAGCGTTTTCAGGGCAGCCAAATTACACAATTTTTGGCTCTGGATTCAATGTAGTATAAACTTTAGGGGAATGAAAAAAATTTACTTTGTTATTACCGTTTTAACATTATCGCTAATAAGTCCATCTCTTATGGCTCAATTTAGCACCTCTAATACTGCACCCTATAATACTCCTTTTTACCTTATTAACGATGTTTTTGCCGGAGGGAATGTGACCATTTCAAATGTTACTTCCTATGGTAACTCCAGCCAAATGGGATTTTTTACGGGAAACTCAACCATTGGACTAGATAGTGGGGTTGTATTATCAACCGGAACCATTAACGCATTGTGTAATAGCAACTGTCCAAACGCATCTACAGTTCCAGGTAATCCGGGTGGATTTAACGGAACGACATTTGGATTTCCATGGATGGGAGCAGCAACTGGATCAACAACAAATAATAACTTATATAATGTATCCGCATCTGTACCGACACTTTTAGGTTTTGGAACCGCACCAAATGATGTAAATGATGCTGCGGTTATTTCTTTTGATTTTGTTCCGACTCTGGATACCATGCATTTCAGATTCGTATTTGCATCTGAGGAATGGCCAAGTTTCCCATGTTCTTCTTACAACGATGTATTTGGATTCTTTGTATCTGGACCTGGTATTTCAGGAGGTTATTATAGCCCTCCAGGATATCCTAATGGCGCAGAAAATTATGCCGTTATTCCAGGGACCAATATTCCAATTACCATTACATCAATTAATGCTACCGGATATAGCCCAAGTACATGTACCAACTCATATCCGACTTATTTTGTACCTAACGTTGCCACTGCTTCGGGAATGACTGCACATTATACAACCATTATGGAAGTGGAGTTTGTGGTTCAACCATGTCAAACTTACAATTTTACAATGGCAATTGCTGATGGATCAGATGGCGCACTTTCTTCGTATGTATTGATGGAGGCAAATAGTTTTAACTCAACTGGTGTACAAGTTGCATTTAATGCGACATACGACCTGGGTGGTGATTCTATTCTTTATGAAGGTTGCGGTTCGATCGATATGGAAGTAATTCGTGCAGATAATATTCAGAATGCAGATACCATTCACTTTGATATTTCGGGTAACGCAACAAATGGAATTGATTATACACTTCTTCCAGACAGTGTTATTTTCCAACCAGGTCAAACTTCTTTTACACATACCTTTCTGGTTCCAAATGACTATTTAGTAGAAGGTCCTGAAACACTTATGGTATTTGTTACGGATACTGATTTAGTCACATGTACCGGAACCGGAGACACTTTACAGATCGTAATCCATGATCCACTCCCCTTACTGTCTGATGCATGGTCTGATACCATTAACTGTACACAAAATAATACGCAACTTGCAACAAATGCCACAGGTCTGTCTCCATTTAATTTCATTTGGAATACTGGAGACACCACAGATACGATTACAATTAATCCAACGCCAACGGTCAGCACGTCTTACATCGTAACAATTACGGATGCTTGTTCTATTTATACCATAATTGACACTGCCCATCTGGTCATACAGAATCCCGTCATTAGTATAGATGCCCCCTCGGATACGATTACATGTGAATCATCCGGAGCACCGGTGTACGTCAACATTACTAACTCCATGCCCAACATGCAGGTCCAATGGAATACCGGGCATACCAGCCAATCCTTTTGGGGGTTCAATCCGTTTACCACAACCAATTTTATGGTCACGGTCTCACAAACCTGTTCCGGACAATATTTAACGGATACGTTTGAACTGGTCGTAGATAATCCTCCTTTTACCATCAATATTGATGATGATACGATCAGTTGTATTGATGGAGGTACGGTACTCACGGCTCATGTCACAAATGCCACCCCAAGTTTTAATTATCAATGGAGCGGTGGCGCAGCATCTGGCACGTCTACTTTTGTCAATCCTTCTGTAACCACAACCTATTATTTTACAGCTACTGATGCATGTGGGGTCAGGTCAATTACAGATAGTGCTACAGTATATGTCATCAACAATCCAGTTCAATTGTATGCGCCAAATAAATCCTTCCAATGTATTGGGGATACCGCAGTATTGCAAGTATTTGCTAGTGGAGGATATCCTCCATATACATATGCCTGGAGTGGAGGGGGAACAGATTCAGTGAAAAGCGTTGTCGCCACAGGAAATACATCGACTTATACCGTATCTGTTACCGACATATGTGGACTGGATACTGTAACTGCAAATGTAGATGCCATTATGATAACGTATCCTCCATTGTACATTGACACACTCATTGGAGATACATTTAACTGTCCCGGAGAAATTGTAACCGTTGGCGCCACTCAAGTCAAAGGTGGGAGTGGTGATTCTTATGTCTCATGGGATAATTGGGCTACTACGAACAATTATTTCTATGCTCAAATTGATTCAACCGTAACGTTTACCATTCAAGCTGTAGATCGTTGTAACAATGATTCTACCAGCCAGACATTAACTTATGTGGTGAGATCTCACGATCCTTTGATAGTCACTTTACCTCCGGACACCCATTTATGTCAACAAGAGCCAGTGGTGATTGAAGCTGTGGTAACTGGAGGTGCCGGAAATTATTCCTATCTATGGAATGACGGAACTGTAGGTCCGACATTAAGGTCTAAAACCAATACTGGTCAGTTCTATGACGTGACCGTTACCGATGATTGTAAAATCAGAGATACCGATGATATTAATATTACCATTTCTAATCCATCTGCAGAGTTTGAACACTTCTTCTTTGATGCGTTCAACGTAGGATTCAAAAACCTTTCTGAGGATGCGCATACCTATCTATGGGACTTTGGGGATGGAGATACAACTTCAACCGTATTTGAGCCTCTGAAACAGTATCAGTTTAGTAAAGAATATAACGTTCTATTGGTGGCCTCTGATTCTAATGGGTGTATTGATACCGCATATCATAGAATTACTCCTCCGCTTATTGCTTTTGTTCCAAACGCGTTTACCCCAAATGGAGATAACTTAAACGATGTCTTTAAAGTTTATGGTGAAGGGTTTAAACAAGGCTATGAGATCAAAGAATTCAGAATTGAGATATTTGATCGCTGGGGAGGATTGGTTTTCTCATCAAGATCTAGTGATTTCGAATGGGATGGAACACAAAACGGCAAACGTGTAATGAATGGACCTTACATTTATAAGATTACCGTTGAAGGCTTCCAGCAACAAAAAATTGACATGACCGGAACGGTCAACGTCATAGACTAAACCTCAACTTTTAAATCAGACTTGGGGAACTCTATTGTGAATATGGTTCCCTGAGGTTGATTGTTTTGAATCAAAACTCTTCCGTTCATTTCACTTACCAGATTAGATACTAAGTACAATCCCAATCCTGTACCTTTTGATTTACGTGTAGACTCGTTTCCTACTCGATAAAATTTTGAAAGTATCTTAGGTTTTTCTTCATCGCTAATTCCAATACCCAAATCTTTCACTTTCATACAAATCACATTTTCTTTTGATTTTAACCAAACCGTGATCACGGTATCATCTTCACTATATTTCGATGCATTCTCCAATAAATTCTGAAGAATTAATTCAAAACTTAAAACATCAATTTCTACCTGAATGGATGGGTCTGATTCGATTTCAATTTTCTGAGGAATGAGATGCTCATATTTGTGAACCAAATGCTTTACATTTTCTACCAAATCCGTTTGTTCCGGGTATAACTCAAACCCTGTTTTCTCCATTCTTGAAGCTGCCAAAATATTATTGATTAAATGATTTAACCTTTCGGATTCCTGCATCGTACGTTCTAAAACCATATTCACTTTATCCGCTGCCAACTTTCTCCGCATTAAAGTTTCAATATTTAACTTAATTGCGGCCAATGGAGAATTTAATTCATGAGTTATCGCCAGCATAAAGTTTTGTTCCTGTTTCGCCAGATCTAATTCTTTCTGATGAGATCTTTTGATCAAATAGAAACCCGTCAACAGAATCAATAGGAAGACCCCACCTTCTCCCATGATCATCATTTTCTTTTTAAAAAACTCCGAATCTAAATTATCCTGTGCTGCAATAAACTCTACAGTCTCTATATTCCCCACTCTAATAATTAGTTTTTCCAGTTCAATGATCTCCGCATTTAGCTCAAAAATGAGATACGTCCACCAAAAAAATTGGATGATCGTATACCCCATGAGTAAATAAATAAAAACCGATATTCTTTGTTTTCTATTTTTCAAAACGCTCTAATTTAAGAAGCAAAATAAAAGTAATTCTTATTTACTTTCATCAGTACCAACAAAAAAGCCTCATTTGATTGTCAAATGAGGCTTTCTAATATTATTTATCGAAGCTTATTTCTTTCCCCAGGCTTCAATGTTCTTTTTGTTTCTTTCGATGTACCCATCGTATTTAGCTTCTTCACTCATCGCTAAAGCTTCTTTAGCCGTTTTTAAAGCCATTTTCATATCTCCATTTGCAGCATATGCCTCAGATAAAACTGTCAAATTCCAGAATCTTTTATCTTGCTCTACAGATTTTTTTGCCAATCTTAAAGCTTCTTTTTCTTCTCCTTTGTTCTCTAATATCCAGGCTGCAGCTCTGTTGTAAACTCTAAAACTTCCATCAGCTTCTTTTACTGCTTTTGTCATATTAACATGCGCATACTCTGTTGTGTTAATCTCAATCTTGAACCCCGCTTTTACCTTATCCCAGGCCAAACTAAGCATTGCAGAATTATTTGTAATCTGATCCATTGAAAATAGCATACTTTCAGTCATTGAATTTTCCATAACCTTAGCTTTTACTCTCACTACATCCGTTTTCTCAGTATATTCATCAACACCCCAGCCATCAACATAAGAACTAATAATAAATGTCCACTCTTCTTTAGATGGAATTACATACAAAGCATATTTTCCAGCTTTAACATCGGTTCCATTGATTTTTACATCTGTACTAAACTCAATTTTAGTGGATGCATTGGCTCCTGCACGCCATACTTTATCATAAGGGACTAAACTTCCCCAGATTTCTCTACCACGAACACTTGGTCTAGAGTAATTCATTGTAATATCCGTCACCCCAACTTTTTGCGTAAAAGAAGCAGCCGGACTAGGTTGTGGAAGATCTTGAGCATTTGCTCCAAACCCTAAAACAACCATTAAGGAAAGTGTTACTAAAAGTCTTAATTTTTTCATTTTGAACATTTTTTTATTTTACCTAACAATAATACCAATTCTACTTTTTTTAGAAGAATTCTAAAGAGGATTAGTAATACCTTAACAATTTACTAATTCTTTCATTTTATTTCATAATCTAACTAATTTTGACGCGAATTTTGAATCTCAAAAAACATTAATATAATGGCAAACGATTATGGAATCCAGGATGCTTTAAAACAACTTGGAATCAAAGAACTAAACGAAGGAACATCAACCGGAAAAGACTTTTTCGGAAATGGTGATATTATAGAATCTTATTCTCCTGTGGATGGGAAATTAATCGGAAAAGTATCTTGTACTACGAGTGACGATTACGAGAAAGTAATGACCACTTCTCAAGAGGCTTTTAAAAAATGGAGAGTTGTTCCTGCACCGGTAAGAGGTGAGTTCGTTCGCCAATTTGGAAATAAATTAAGAGAACTTAAAGATCCTCTGGGAAGATTGGTTTCTTACGAAATGGGAAAATCTTTACAAGAAGGTTGGGGAGAAGTTCAGGAAATGATTGACATCTGTGATTTCGCAGTAGGTTTATCTCGTCAATTGCACGGATTAACCATCAAGTCTGAAAGAGCTATGCACGCGATGCAAGAGCAATATCACCCTCTAGGAACTGTAGGAGTAATTTCGGCATTTAACTTTCCAGTTGCAGTGTGGTCATGGAATGCTGCATTAGCATGGGTATGTGGTGATCCAGTAGTATGGAAAGCTTCTGAAAAAGCTCCGATGTGTGCCGTAGCTTGTCAAAACATCTTTAATATGGTAGCTGCTGAAAATGATGTTCCGGAGGGAATTTCAGGCATCATTACCGGTGATTACAAAGTAGGTGAAATGATGACTACCGATAAACGTGTCCCTCTTGTTTCTGCAACAGGTTCAACACGTATGGGTAAAATCGTTGGTGCTACTGTTGGTGGTCGTTTAGGTAAGACTATCTTAGAATTAGGTGGTAACAACGCAATTATTGTGACTCCTGATGCAGACCTGGAAATGACTATTATTGGTGCTGTATTTGGGGCTGTTGGAACGGCAGGACAACGTTGTACTTCTACCAGAAGATTAATCATTCATGATTCTATTTACGATACCGTAAAAGAAAAAGTAATCAATGCTTACGATCAAATTAAAATTGGTAATCCATTAGATCCTTCTAATCATATGGGACCACTTATTGATACTGCAGCAGTAGATATGTACTCTAAAGCATTGGACAAATTAGTTGCTGAAGGCGGTACGATTGTTCGTGAAGGTGGTGTTTTAAGTGGCGAAGGATATGAGTCTGGATGTTATGTAAAACCTGCAATTTGTGAAGCGCAAAACACTTATGAAATTGTTCAGGAAGAGACTTTCGCTCCGATTTTATACTTAATGAAATACAGTGATTTCAATGAAGCGATGGATATGCAAAATGGTGTGAATCAAGGATTGTCTTCTGCGATTATGACCAACAATATGAGAGAAGCGCAAATGTTCCTTTCTTCTGCTGGATCTGATTGTGGTATTGCTAACGTAAACATTGGAACTTCAGGTGCTGAAATCGGTGGTGCATTTGGTGGTGAAAAAGAAACCGGTGGTGGACGTGAGTCTGGATCGGATGCTTGGAAAGCTTACATGAGAAGACAAACCAACACGATTAACTATGGTACTGATTTACCACTAGCACAAGGAATTAAATTTGATTTTTAATTCATAAATCATACTTATTTAAAAAGCGGATTCGATAGAATTCGCTTTTTTTATATCCTCTTTTATTTAAATCATGCTCAAAGAAAATTTAGTTGTTTTCGATATTGATGGAACAGTTACCGATTCCGTCCACATTCATCAGGAAGCTTTTATAAAAGCACTTTTAAAACTTGGTGTTCCACGACATCAACCCGAAGATCAACCACAACTCAATTCATTTAAACACCATACGGATTCATACATTGCCAAAACCATATTCGAAACGTATACCGATTTAACCTTTGATCAAAAACTACTTCAGGAGTTTGAACGTGAATTATACGGAGATATCAAAAAACATGTGATTGCAGAGATAAAAGGGGCTTTAAAATTCATCCAGTATCTCCAATCCAAAACCAATTTTGGGATTTGTTTCGCCACAGGTTCTTTACTTCAACCCGCGATACACAAACTCAATGCTATCGGATTACAATTTGAGGAAAGTCTTTTGGTCGGATCCAATGATCTTTGGGACAGAGAATCTATCATCCAACAAGCCATTAATCAGGCTAAATCATACTATGATCAAAACAATTTCAAAACGATCATCTCCATTGGCGATGGGCTTTGGGATTTAAAAGCTGCACAAAACCTCAATCTTGAATTTATTGGAATTGGGACTCAATACAAAACCAATTTCATTCAAAACAATGTACGCTATCTAGCTGATGATTTTTCCGAATTCAACAAGCCTGACATCAAAGCCCTATTACATGATTAAGAAACCCAGACTCATTATTCTCTCTGATATATGGGGAAACAGCAATCCTGAATGGGCACAAAATCTAACAGCGTATTTCCAGGTCCGACATTATGATTGTCGGTCATTGGCAGAACTTCCTGATTCTTTAACAACAGAAAATGAAATTCATCAATACTTCGTTCACAAAGGAATTCAAAAAGCTGTAGCAAAGATCTGCTTGCTTGAAACTATGCCTATCCACATTATTGGTTTTAGTTTGGGGGGAGTCATTGCCTGGAAAGCATCTCTAGGTGATTTAAAAGCCAAACATCTCTTTTGTGTTTCTTCTACCAGATTAAGATTAGAAACCCAAAAACCCGATGCATCCATTTCCTTATTCTTTGGAGAACATGATATTTATGCTCCGAACAAAGAATGGTATGCGCATCATCAAATTATCCCTAATATCATCCCAAATCAAGATCACAAAGTGTACGAAAATGAGTGCTTCTTAAAACTGCTTTTAAAAGAAGTTTCTAAAACTTAAACCGTAGAAATGTTTTGTTTCATTCACTCTACATGATCTCCTTAAAACTTAATTGTACCATCTCGATAAAAAAGCGCAAATTTGTAAGCCTATTTACTAGAATATAGATTTTAAAACATGATTAAATTAAACGTATCATCAGACCAAAATGCTCAGAACATCATTGTTTTAGCACATTCTGGATCTGATCTAAATAAAATAGCAGGAATTCAATCCGACTACTTAAACAAGAAAGTTCAAGCTGAGGAAAACGGATCAAGTTTTTCATCGGTAGACGACAAATTGGTTTATGCTGTATACGCTAATAAAAAAGCAGATACTACAAACCAATCTTATCAAGATTACAGAGTTTTAGGAAGTCAGGTTACCAAGGCTGTGAATGCTGAGAAACTTGAGTCTCTAACTGTTTTAGCTGATTCAGATATTTCAAAAGAATTCATTCTGGCCTTTTTAGAGGGAATGTGTTTAGAAAACTATCAGTACCTTCAATTCAAAACAGATAAAAAGAAAAAAAATAGTCTGACTACATTAAGTATCTCTATCGATGGAGTCACAGCGTCTGATCTTAACGAATTAGAAAACGTAGTTGAAGCAACTTGTTTCTCAAGAGATATCGTAAATGAACCTGTTATTACACTTAACGCAACTGCTTTGGCGAAACGTTTTGAAGGAGCAGGTAAAATCGCTGGATTTGATACTCAAATTTTGAGTAAAAAAGAAATCGAAGACTTGAATATGGGTGGTTTGCTGGGTGTAAACTTAGGAAGTATTGACGATCCTTCATTTACAATTATGACCTATAAACCTGAAAATGCCGTAAATGAAAAACCTTTGGTTTTAGTCGGTAAAGGTGTGGTTTACGATACCGGAGGTAACAACCTTAAACCAGGAGCTTACATGAGCGATATGAAAAGTGACATGGGAGGTAGTGCCGGAGTTTCCGGAGCGATTTACGCCATTGCGAAAAATAACCTACCGGTGTACACCATTGCGCTGGTTCCTGCAACAGACAATAGAATTGGCAAAAATGCATTGGTTGCCGATGATGTGATTACCATTAGCGATGGCACTACGGTAGAAGTTAAAAACACAGACGCTGAAGGACGTTTGATTTTATCGGATGCATTGGTATATGCCAAACAATATGATCCAATGTTATGTATCGACATGGCTACTTTAACAGGTGCGGCACATGCGATTACCGGTTCACATGGAATTGCTTCTGTAGCTACCGCTTCTGAAGAGCTAAAAAATCAATTGAAAGAAAGTGGTGAGCGTGTTTATGAGCGTATTCTTGAACTTCCTATGTGGAGTGAATACCGTAAGCAATTAGATTCAAATATTGCCGACATAAGCAATCTTGGAGGCCCAGTTGGCGGAGTAGTTACTGCAGGTGTTTTCTTAAAACACTTTACAGATTATCCTTGGATTCATCTAGATATCGCTGGACCAGCATTCTTAGAAAAACCAGAACCGTATAAAGCGGCTGGTGGCACCGGAACCGGTGTACGATTGGTATATGATTTTGCCAAAAACATGGCAAAATAAAACTCACCTAAAATGAAAAAATTGATGCCGTTGGGATTTCCTTACGGCATTTTTTATGCCTTAACTTAATACGTGCTTTCGGTCAGAATCTAGTTTAATAAAAGTAAAAAGCAGAATGGTAAACGACCATAAGGAGGATCCTCCATAACTAAAGAACGGCAATGGAATCCCGATTACCGGAGCCAACCCAATAGTCATTCCGATATTGATCATGAAATGTACAAAGAGAATGGATGCCACCGAATAACCGTAAATCCTGGCGAATTTAGACCGCTGTCGTTCCGCAACAAAAATCAGCCTTCCGATCAAGGTTAGAAACATAACAATTACAAAGAAACTCCCGATAAAGCCCCATTCTTCTCCTACAGTACAAAAAATGAAATCGGTACTTTGCTCTGGAACGAAATCATACTTAGTTTGCGTTCCTTCTAAGTATCCTTTACCCCAAAATCCACCGGAACCTATTGCAATTTTAGACTGATGTTGATTATAACCCGTCCCCCTGGGGTCTGATATAATTCCAACCAATTCATTGACCCTATTACGGTGACGGTCACTAAATATATTATCGAAAATATAATCCACGCTTAAAACCGTTCCCACCATAATGATAAAGCCCAGAACAATGAGTTTCCATATGCCTTTACTAAATCGATGCAAAAGCAAATACAGCGCTCCACAAATAACTGCGAGAATAATGATCAAGACATATTTCCCATTTAAAGCATAATCCAGGATGGGGACATCGATTGATGTTTGTTTGGCAAAGAGCGTCACGATAAAAAGCATCACCATAATTAATCCAATGATCATGATATTACCCGACATACCCTCACGATACAAAACGAAAATAAACGCCAGATAAACCAATGTGGATCCTGCATCAGGTTGAATCAAAATCAATAATCCAGGCAATGCAATCATCGCCAACATCATCAACTTCGGCTTGGCATTTCCTATCTTAATTCCCGGTCGGCTCAGATAAAAAGCTACTGCTAATGCAGTCACGTATTTAGCGGTCTCCGAGGGCTGAAACCGAAATCCACCTAACGCAAACCAGGATTTCGCGCCCTTAATCTCCGTGCCAAAAATCAATACCGCGACCAGCAGTAACATTCCGATACTATAAAGAAAATAGGCAAACGTCTCAAAAAGTCGGGAATCGACCAGGAATATAATCAAAGCCAGAATCACAGAAGTTCCAATCCAAATCAGCTGTTTTCCGTAGCTCTGCGTAAAATCGAAAATATTGCTATGCTCTTCGTTATACAAAGTAGCATAAATATTTAGCCACCCCATGAGCACCAACATAAAGTACAACCCTATGAGCCACCAATCTACATTGGTAAATATATTCTTCTTAGTGCGACTCATCTGTTTCTGTCTTCTTCACCGGAATTAAAAAATCGGCTTCTAAAATTCGTTGTTCCTTTTTCTTATTGGTTACCTCACCGGTGATATACTTCTCAATCATCAAACTGGAAATCGGTGCGGCCCATGTACCTCCAAATCCAGCTTCTTCCACGTATACCGCTATAGCAATCTTTGGATTAAACTTAGGGGCAAATGCCATAAATACCGAGTGATCCGGTGTTGTTGGGTTCTGAACCGTTCCTGTTTTACCGCAAACTGTAATACTATCAATTCTTGCTCTTCGCGCAGTTCCTCCAGGCTCATTAACCACTGAAGCCAAAGCATCAATCACTACATAAAAATAGCTACTATCAATCCTGGTATAGTTTTTCTCTAAATATTCTTCACGCGGTCCTTTATCTCCAATAGATTTGATAAAATGTGGCGTATAATAATATCCCCGATTGGCCAGGATTGCAGCCAAATTAGCCATTTGTAAAGGCGTTACACCCATTTCTCCTTCTCCAATACTATTCGAGTAAATAGTACTAAATGCCCATCGTTTTTCGCCATACCATCTATCATAAAAAGCCACATCCGGCACAAATCCAGGACTCACCCCTGATATATCCGTTTGCAAGCGCTCTCCTAATCCAAAACTCGTTACATATTCTCGCCAGACTTTAAGTCCAAATCTGGAATCTTCATAAATGCTTTTATACTCACCACTCTGGATTAATCTTCGATACACTTCTCTAAAATACGGGTTACAAGAATGCTGAATCGCACCTGCTAAATCATCGTTGGTATGACTACCATGACAATTGATAATGGCTCGATTACATCGGATTCTGGTATTTACAGTAATCACATTCTTCTGTAAACCAATCAGCCCCTCTACTAATTTAAAAATCGATCCAGGTCGGTAAACCGCATTGGTCGCTCTATTAAATAATGGATTTAATGAATCATTCGCAGCAAGCATCGAATAATTCTTTGTTCGCTCTCGACCTACCAACATATTCGGGTCATAATTCGGAGATGAAACCATGGCTAAAATCTCACCTGTTTCCGGTTCAATCGCCACTATACTTCCTCTTTTGTTCTGCATTAACTTTTCTCCATACTCCTGTAAATCCAAATCAATTGTTGAAAGCAAATCCTCACCTGCAATTGGTAAAGTATCCAAACGTCCATTATCATAACTACCTTTAATTCGGTTATGGACATCTCTTACGTATACACTCACCCCTCTTTTACCTCGAAGTTCTTTTTCGTACCAACTTTCCAGTCCGCTAATTCCTAGATAATCTCCAGGTTTATAAAATGGATCTTTCTTGATGTTTTCTTTACTAGCTTCTCCTACAAATCCTAAAACCTGTGCCGCAACGGGTCTGGAATATTTTCTTAAGGTTCTTTTTTGTCCGAAAAAACCCGGAAACTGAAATAGTTTTTCCGAAATACTCACCCAGTTCTTATCCGTAATTTGTTTTTCAAAAATGGAAGCGCGATATCTGGAATATTTCTTCGCCTTTTTCATTTTCTCTACAAAATCCTCTGGGGTAATTCCCAAAACCTTACAAAACTTTACCGTATCAATGTCTTTATCCACCTGCTTTGGGATCACCATTAAATCATATGATGCCTGGTTATAGACCATAACCTCTCCATTTCGATCATAAATCACACCTCTGGAAGGGTATAAAGTGGTTTTAACTAGTGCTTGATTTTCAGCGGAATGTTTATAAGACTCATCTAGAACCTGTATATAAAATAAGCGTCCCAAAAAGATAATGCCGATCAAAATCATGATCGACAAAACCACAAATCGTCTGTTCTCAAACTTATCCATTTAGCCCTTTTCCTTTATAGGTGAGAACGATTGAACAAGTAGAATTAATACGAAGGTTAAAACAGTATTTAACAACGTTTTTTGAACGGCTAATCCAAATAAACCACTGGAAAAGCCTTCCATTGCAAATAGCATTAAATGATGTGGAAAAATGAGCAGTAAAGCATATACCGAATATCGACTCCATCCCATATCTCTCACATTAACAGAAGACCCAAATTCATAACCATCTCTAGGCGCTACTATTGCTAAGATCTGCGGACGTAAAAAACCTACCAGAGTCAATGCCATAGTATGTAGTCCGATGGTATGAGAAAAAATATCCAATATAAATCCCGTAAAGAATCCCATCAATAAAACTGCCAATGCAGACATCTCAATAGGTAAACTCAGAATAATCAATACATACACATAGGGATTAAAAACACCCCCCAGATAGATGTTATTCAATACCAGAATTTGCACCGCCATCAGCAGCACCCACCTGAGTATATTTCTAACAATATCTAATGTCATTCTATTCCCTCCTCTAGTGTATGGATTTCTTCTTCAAATATGTTTTCCATCACATACACATGTTTCACCTGCTGTATAGGTGCTGATAATGCGATGGTAATCTTCCATGTATTTGACTCCTCGATAGGCTCTATATCTTCAACCACACCAGAAAATACCCCCTCAGGAAAAATTCCTGAACTGCCCAGTGTTTCGATACTATCGCCTTTCTGTACATTCACAAATTGTTGAATATCCTTTAGAATTGCGTGATTCGGACTTTTCCCATCCCAATTTAAAGTTCCAAAATACTCAGAGTTTTTCAATCTCACTCCCAGACTAAACTTAGAATTCAAAACAGACATTATTACCGCATAGTGATTGGAAACATCCGTAACAATTCCCACAACACCACGGGAATCCACCACTCCCATTCCCGGGCGAATCCCTGCCAATTTACCTTTGTTAATCATCAGATAATTATCCTGTTTCGACAATTCGTTATTCACCACCTTAGCGGATCGATAAATATAATTCTGTTGATAATTGGTATCCACCCACGGATTAAAATCCTTTCCAGTAGATAAGTATGCTTGCTTTAATTGCGCTCTCAACAAAGCATTTTCCTGAGCTAGAATTTCATTATCTTCAACCAACTGTAGATGCTCTGTAATATCACTAAAGGACTCGTTGACTCCTCCCGTGATTTCACTGGTCCAGGATAAATATGATATTTGATGATAGGTATTGTACCTCACTAACATTAAAAACCCAATCAACTCCAATATCAGGAATAGAAAAAACAAATAATATTTCTCTAATACTTCTATCAGTTTGCGCATGCTGCGTAACTGGTTTTAATGTTTATAGTATGTTTCCTATCTGATTAGGAATGTCAAATTATCCGCATTTTTTAGCGCAATACCAGTACCTCTCGCAACCGCTCTTAACGGATCATCTGCAATATGAATCGGCAACTTTGTCTTTTGCTCAATACGCTTATCCAAACCTCTTAACATTGCACCACCACCTGCAAGGTAGATTCCGGTTTTATAGATATCCGCTGAAAGCTCCGGTGGAGTCATCTCTAACGCACTCAAAATCGCTTCTTCAATTTTTGAAATCGATTTATCTAAAGCCTGTGCAATTTCCAGATAAGTTACTTTTATCTCTTTTGGAATTCCAGTCATCAAATCACGCCCATGAACTGCATAGTCTTCTGGTGGATTATCTAATTCCATACTTGCAGCACCTACTGCAATTTTAATTTGCTCTGCCGTGCGATCTCCAATCAAGATATTGTGCTGTCTACGCATATAGTCTTCGATATCACTGGTAAATTCATCTCCCGCAACACGAATTGACTTATCACAAACGATTCCACCCAAAGCAATTACAGCAATCTCAGAGGTACCTCCACCTATATCAATGACCATATTTCCCATGGGCTCTTCCACATCAATCCCAATTCCTATTGCAGCTGCCATAGGCTCGTGAATTAAATACACATCCTTTGCTCCTGCATGTTCTGCACTATCTCGAACCGCCCTCTTTTCTACCTCGGTGATACCTGATGGGATACAGATCACCATTTTTAAAGAAGGAGAAAATAATCTGCTTTTTGCAGGAATCATTTTGATCATTCCACGAATCATATGCTCAGCAGCATGGAAATCCGCAATCACACCATCTTTCAAAGGCCTAATCGTCTTGATATTCTCATGCGTTTTACCATGCATTTGTTGCGCCTGTTTTCCAACAGCCAAAACCCTACCCGAAGCACGATCCAAAGCCACAATCGATGGCTCATCAACAACTACTTTATCATTATGAATAATCAAGGTATTTGCCGTACCTAAGTCAATGGCAATTTCTTGTGTAAATAAATCAAATAATCCCATATATTTCTCCTTATTTATGTGTGTTCATGCGACTTTTTAATGTTTAAAATGACGCACTCCCGTCATTACCATTGACATTTCGTTGTTATCACAAAACTCGATTGACAAATTATCTTTAATTGAACCTCCTGGTTGGATCACTGTTTTAATTCCCACTTCATTCGCAATTTCTACACAGTCTGCAAACGGGAAGAAAGCATCCGAAGCCATCACCGCACCTGATAAATCAAATCCGAAAGACTGCGCTTTTAAAATCGCCTGTTTCAATGCATCTACTCTTGAGGTTTGCCCTGTTCCACTTGCCAACAACTGACCATCTTTAGCCAATACGATTGTATTTGATTTGGTATGTTTCACCAACTTATTCGCAAATAACAAATCATCCACCTGATCTCCGGTAGGTGCTAATTTTGTTACCACTTTTAAATCATCCGCAACCTGAGTACTTACATCTTTATCCTGAACCAAGAACCCGTTTAATGCCGTACGTACCATTTGGCCAGACATTGAAGTTTCTTTTTGAACCAAAATAATTCTGTTTTTCTTAGCCGATAATAAAGCCAATGCGTCTTCGCTAAATGATGGCGCAATTACTACTTCATAGAAAATCTTATCGATTTCCGTTGCAGTCGCTAAATCTACTTCACGGTTGGTAATAATAATTCCTCCAAACGCTGATATTGGGTCTCCAGCCAAAGCATCTTTGAACGCATCCACAACAGTTTCTCTTGTTGCCAATCCACAAGCGTTGTTATGTTTTAAGATTGCACAGGTACAATCATCATAATCTGCAATAAGATTTACAGCCGCATCAACATCCAACAAATTGTTATAGCTTAATTCTTTTCCGTTCTTCTTATCGAACAACTCGTCCATTTTCCCGTAGAAGTATCCTTTTTGGTGTGGATTTTCTCCGTATCTCAAGACTTGTTGGTTCCGCTCACTTAACTTAAGCGAATCTGATTCCGGATTAAAATATTTGTAGATATGCGAATCATAATGCGATGAGACATCGAAAGCTTCTCCTGCATATTTCTTACGTGTAGCTAAATCCACAGTTCCGTCACCCGCTGAAATCACATTCAACACATCATCGTACTGACTTCTTGAAGACACAATCAAAACATCTTTAAAGTTCTTTGCAGCTGCTCGAATCAAAGAAATCCCACCAATATCAATCTTCTCGATAATATCCTGCTCACTTGCTCCTGAAGCCACAGTTTCTTCGAATGGATATAAATCCACAATCACCAAATCAATCTCAGGAATTTTGTACTCTTCCAATTGTGCTTTATCACTATCTAGCTCTCTTCGAGAAAGTATTCCTCCAAATACAGCAGGGTGTAAAGTTTTTACTCTTCCACCCAAAATTGATGGGTATCCTGTCAAGCTTTCAACAGGGGTTACCGGGATATCAAATTCCTCAATAAATTTTTGCGTCCCACCTGTTGAGAGTATTTCTACTCCCAGTTCATTTAATTTTTTTACAATTGGCGCTAAACCATCTTTATAAAATACTGATATTAAAGCAGTTTTAATTTTTACCGACATCCTTTTTAATTGATTTTGAAGTAGTAGCAATTTTAACCAATTAGCTACCGAAAGACAACGTGCAAAAGTCTGAATAAATTACGTTTTTCAACGTGTTTTGAACATCTTTTTACACTTTTTTATTTGTGACGGAAGTCGCTATCAATTTACGAGCGGTCACGAACGAAACTTTGACTTCTTTAGTTTTGTTTTTTTAGTTCACAACAGAAACAGATCTTTGGATAAGATCTCCAATGCAGTAAAAATGGAAATTTACATTAAACTTTTTTTAGAGAGCATTTCGTTTTCGCTTACTGCATTATCAACCAACAAGTTAAGAACCACACTTTCTCTTCTAGGAATTACAATTGGAATTTTCTCAATTATCACGGTTTTTACGTTGGTCGACTCTTTAGAATTGAAAATTAGAAATAGCGTAGAAGATCTGGGAGACAACGTCATCTTTGTCCAAAAATGGCCCTGGAAATTTGGAGGCGCTTATAACTGGTGGGACTATATGGCTCGTCCATATCCATCACCGGAAGAACAAGTTGCCATTGCCAAAGACTCTAAATACGCTGCTGGAAGTGCCTATACCTGTAACTTTTCAAGGACAGTTCAGTTTTCCAGAAACAGTGTGGAATCCACTATCATAATTGGTGCTTCTAAAGGTTACGATTTAGTTCGGAATTTCGAAGTTGAAAATGGACGGTATTTTACAGAAAAAGAACTTCGAAGTGGAGCAAATGTTTGTGTCATTGGAAATCAAATTGCTTTCGATCTCTTTGGGTACACTCCTGCCGTAGGAAAAACCATTAAAATCGGAGGACGTAAAGCCAAGGTGATAGGAGTGTTTAAACGCGAAGGCGAAAGTATGATTGGTTTTTCTCTTGACCCCTATGTCGTGCTTCCATTGAATTATGCACGTACCATGGTGAATGTCAAATCCAGACGTGTAGACCCAACTATTTATGTCAAAGCAAAAGAAGGCATCAATAATGCGGCATTAAAAGATGAACTTACCGGAATTATGCGTGCGGAACGGAGATTAAAACCGCGTGCGCAAAATGATTTTGCATTAAATGAAATCAGTATCATCTCCGAAGGTTTTGATGGCTTTTTTGGGTTTATCAATTGGCTTGGAGGAATTATTGGTGGATTCTCTATCCTGGTAGGAGCCGTAAGTATTGCTAATATCATGTTTGTTTCGGTGAGAGAACGAACCAGAATCATTGGAATTCAAAAAGCACTTGGTGCCAAAAACGGATTTATCCTTTTTCAGTTTTTGAGTGAGTCAGTGATCTTATCCTTAATTGGGGGAATATTTGGTTTAATTCTAATTTCAATCCTATCGGTCTCCGTAAATCTATTCACTGAATATGAAGTGGTGATGACTTCAGGGAATATCATTTTGGGTATTTCTATTTCTGTAATCATAGGAATCATTGCCGGGGTATTTCCAGCATGGCAAGCCGCTAAAAAGGATCCGGTAGAAGCTATTCGTAGCTAATAAGAAGACATAATATGCGATATGGTCTGCTTTAATGCAGGTATTACCTCGTGCTTAAACCATGGATTTTTCTTTTGCCAGATATTGTTTCGTGGGGAAGGGTGTGGTAATACAAAATGCTTTGGCAAATACTCTTGATACGATTTCACAGTCTCTGTCAAGGTCCTTTTTGTTTGACCTTTCAAATAATAATCCTGCGCATATTTTCCAATGAGTAAAATTAATTCTACATCATCCATTTTATCCCACAACGGTTGATGCCATTGAGGGGCACATTCTGTTCTTGGTGGAAGATCTCCGGTTTTACCTTTTCCCGGATAACAAAACCCCATAGGCATAATCCCAACTTTTTCAGGAGTATAAAAATCTTCATTAGAAATTCCCATCCAATTACGAAGATTCTCCCCACTCTTATCATCCCAAGGGATTCCGGAAGTATGAACTTTTATCCCCGGAGCTTGTCCAATAACCACAATTCGACTCTTTGGGTGCGCCAATACAACCGGACGCACACCATGAGTCAAATACGATTCGCAAATGCGACATTGTGATATTTCTTTCAAAAGTTCGTTCATCCAGAACTTATTACTTCTTTTCTTCTAATTCGAAACCATAATCTTTTCCTTTATCCACTGCCGGAACACCCTCCGACATCCATTTTGGCATTGGTGCTCCTTTCATATAGTGATTAAAGAATTGGAACATTCTCAAACTCAAATCCAAACGGTTTGGCATTTTTCTCAGATTATGTTGTTCGTTATTATATACCAACAACCATGATGGTTTTTGGAGCCTTCTCATCCCCATAAACATCTCTATTCCCTGATAATAAGGAACTGCCCCATCTTTATCATTGTGCATAATCAATAATGGAGTTTTCACATTCGGAAGATAGAACAATGGTGAATTTTCGATATATAAGTCCTGCGCATTCCATAAATGATCTCCAATTCTACTTTGTGTTCTTTCATACTGGAATTCTCTACTCATACCCGAGCCCCATCTGATTCCACCGTATGCAGAGGTCATATTACTTACCGGAGCACCCGCCATAGCTGCAGTAAACATATCTGTCTGAGTCACAATATACGCCACTTGATAACCGCCCCAACTTTGTCCTTGAATCGCCATTTTATCTGGGTCTACATATTCCATTTTTTGCAAAGATTTTGCGCCACTTACCACAGTATTCAAAGCATCTTTTCCAGGATGACCTGTTCCATAGTGAATGTCCGGTACAAACACCATATATCCATTACTGGTGTACAATGGAATAGAAATCGTAGAATGCGATGGTCTAAATGGTTTTCTCTGGTACTCAGAGCTAAAATACTTTTCATAGAAATAAATCATCACCGGATATTTCTTGCTTGCATCAAAATTCTCAGGGTAATACAACAATCCTTTTTGTTCTACCCCATTTTCATCTGTCCAATAGTGTTTCTTTACAAATCCCCAATAAAAATCGTTTTGTTGAGACTGAACATTGGATACTTTTATAGAATTATTAAACTGACTTTCAATTGGGTTTCCATTTACCTTAGAAGAATATATAATATCCGGATACTGTATATAATTCATTGATCGATAAAAGAACCTACTCGCTTCTTTTGCTCTGGTGAATTGGTAAATAGATTCTTCGCCCCAAATCAAATTCGTAATTCTCTCAGCTTCAGGATAACGCAACATCATCCCTTCTGAATTATCATCTACATTTTGTGCAGCCAATAACATCATAGAGTCCAGTTTAATATAATCGTGATCTCTATCTAAATTCACGAAATCTATTGCCAAGTGTTTTTCATCTGCCATTCCATTGGTTAAAGCAACTGGCTCTTTTTCTCCTTTAGGATCTACCATCCAAATGTCATATTTAGTCTTCACTAAAACCCATGCTTCACCATCGGTCCAACCTTCGATTCCGAACGCAAAAGGTGCAGTCGGAATTTCAGAATCCAAATTAACCAGAATCTGACCATTTTTAACCAACGGCTTGGATATATCAACTTTAGTATCCGTATCAATATCCAAAGAATACCATATACCTGCTTCACCATCAAAATACACAAAGTACTTTCCTGAAGGTGAAATATTAGAGTTATAACCAATGGCTTCACCAATAAGTTTTTTCTTTCCCGAGGTCAAATCCATTCGATAGTAATCTCTGGCAAAAGGAAAAGCCCAACTCATAGACAAATCATATTTTTTAGACTCTACCATCAATGCATAATTGTTATCCCCTTCCATCAATGGTTGAATGTATCTGGTAGAATCATTTCCCAAAGGCACTAGTTTTTGGCTAGCAATATGGAATACCGCTAAGTAGGTTTTCTTTTCTTCTTGCGCCTTCTTTAATAATTGCATCGGCTGTGGCTCCAGATCTGTCCAACTCCATACATCCAAAGTAGATTTCTCGTCTGCCGGAATACTATCTTTTGGTTCTTCCACTGGCCTTTCTGCGGTACCTATAAATATTTTAGAACCATCTCTGGAAAAATAAATGCGTCCATTTTCACTTACCGTATGTCCTTCCGGTAAATTTCTATCATTGGTATCTACTATAATTCTGGTTCCTTTGTTTCCTCTGGTAGTATACAAAGAATAAGCTTTCACTTTCCCGGTATCGGCAGATTGAATCCAAACAAAATGATCTCCATCTTCACTAAAAGTTGGCTTTTTTGCATTTCCCAGGCCAACATAAGAAGTATCTATATTTCCGGTAATATTATTAAACCAATACACACCAACACTGTCAATAGTATCTCCAAAGGAACGGATATACCCCATGCTATTTCCATACTTGGAAATGCTATATTCCTGTACATTTTTGATTTTTTTCGTCTCTCCGCTTATTGGATGAAACAAGACCAAATCACTCGTCTTTCTTTTAATTGGCTTCTTCTTACTCTTAGGTGCCGGAGTATTCTTTGACTTTTTCTTCTTTTTTTTCTTTTTACCACCTGGTGGAGGTGTTTTCTCTTTTTGGGGTTTCTTATAGTAGAAAGACATCCAATCACTACCTTCCTCAGATAACTTAAACGACTTCACCCCTTCAAACTTCATCAAAGTATCCTGATCAAATACATAGACCGCCAATGTATCCTGCGGCCATTTGGATTTTGGCACTTCATCCAACTTTACTTTTCTCAAAGAATCTAAATGTGGCTTGATCATAAAAACGATGTAATTACTTTTAGCCGAAAACTTCGCTTTATATCCCCTCTCAAATTGTTTTTCAATCCCGGAATCCGGATTTTTAAGATGCAAAATCCCATCCCCAACATTAGGAATCACCTGATAGGTTAACCATTTTCCATCATTCGAAATTTTAACTCCTCTCAAGTTTTTCCAACCCGGCATATCCTCCGGTGTTAAACTTCTTTTCTCCTGGGCAAAACCTACATTTATGATCAACACACACGCAACCAACCACGCCCATTTCATCATTATTCTCATTTCTATCTTTTATTCTATTTATGCTCTAAAAACCTCTGCAATCATGCACCTGGCACTCCCTCCACCATACATTTCAATGGTCGGAATGTCTACTGCCACAATTTTCGATTCCTTTTCTAACTCTTCTTTCTGGTGCTCATCCAAAGCGTTCCATCCAGAACAAGATGCTACCAAAACGAGCTGGCCATCCGCATCTTGCAACTGAATCATATTTCCTGAAAACTGGGTTATTTGATAATAACTCAATTCCAAAACCTTTTTCCCGGAACTTTCAATCGCTCGAACTACTTCGAACCTTTCTTTTTCATCCTTGATTGTTTCCAATGCAATTCCCACATGACTGTGCGTTACAAACATAGCAACATTTGTATGGTATATCGGATTGTTTTGATGATCGGTCGCTAGAAAACTACAAATGGAAAAATTTAGTTTCTCAGCTACTTGTTTTACCAGTTCATCATCTACTCTTTGCGATCTTGCCACATAAATAATTCCCTTTTGATGATCTATCACCATGCATCCGGTTCCTTCCAAAAACACTTCTTTTTCAGCAAAGGAGGTCAAATCTACTTTTTCAGAAGTCATGACATAATCCACTACATCTTCTCTAACTTCTAACCTTCTATTTGGTGCCAACATCGGATAAATGATAGTCGGCCCATTAGGATGTGTTGAGATCCAATTATTCGGAAAAACAGCATCTGGTCTGACTTGATCTTTAGTATCCTGAAATACTTTGACATTCACACCATGCTTTCTGATCCTATCTACCATGGCATCAAACTCGGATTCTGCTTTTTGCTGAATTACATCAACTTTATCCATTAAAATAGTGCTTTGAAAGGCATTGGTTCCTGAAGTTTCCGGGTTCATCCCAAAACTTGCCGGACGAACCATAAATATGCTGGAGGTAAAATACGGATTCATCTATTTTTATTTGTTCCAAACTTAAGCTTTTACAGCCACTATTACATTTCGCTTTAAAACATAAATTTGTATCAAATCAAATCAATGCGCGAAAGCTTTCATCTTATTCGAAAACTAACTTTTTCCAGGGTTCTAAATGCATTGGTTCTGATTTTAGGCTACTATACTTCCAGAATCACACGTCAACCCATTCAATGGGGTGAACCGATCAGCTTAAGTATCGAACCCACTACCGCATGTAATCTGGGCTGTCCGGAGTGTCCTAGTGGGCTAAAAATGTTTACGCGTCCCACAGGAAATCTAAGTCCTGAACTTTTTGAAAAAATCATCAGTCAAATTCATAAAAAACTGATCTATTTGACTTTTTACTTTCAAGGGGAACCTTTTATCAATAAGCATTTTCTTCAGATGGTCAAATATGCTTCTGAAAAAGGAATTTTCACTTCCACATCAACCAATGCACACTTCATCAATGAAAAGGTTGCGAAAGAAATTGTCCATTCTGGCTTAGATCGCTTGATTATTTCTTTGGATGGAACAACTCAGGAAGTGTATGAGCAATATAGAATTCATGGCAAAGTGGATAAAGTATTAGAAGGCACTCGAAACATTATGGAAGCGAAGAAAAGACTAAACTCTCAAACTCCTCAAGTTGTTTTTCAGTTTTTAGTTGTGAAACATAATGAACATCAAATTGATGAAGTTCATAGATTAGCCAAAGAATTGGGTGTAGATAAAGTGGCCCTAAAAACAGCTCAAATCTACGACTACAAAAATGGAAGTCCACTTTTACCTTCTGATCAAAAGTATTCGAGATATCGGATGAAGGATGATGGGACTTACGAGATAAAAAACAGACTCAGAAATCATTGTTGGAGACTTTGGCACTCCGCTGTAATAACCTGGGATGGAGATATTGTTCCTTGTTGTTTTGATAAAGATGCCAAATACAAAATGGGCACACTACAAAATCATACATTTCAGGACATTTGGCATAATGACACTTATAAAGGGTTTAGAAATGCAATTATTCAATCTCGAAAAAACATTGACATCTGTCAAAACTGTACAGAAGGAACAAAAGTCTGGATGTAATTAATTCTGCTCTACGGCTGCCACGACTTCTTTGACTTCAATTTTTTCCATCCCTTTAAACGCAGGTTTATACCACTGTTTATTTCCTAATTTAGAGTAGGGTCTGGAAACCCCTTTTGGCTCAATAATTTGAGATCCCGCCCCTGGTAAATACGGATACATTCCGAACTCTGGAACGGTTGCTCCCCAAATGGAGATCACCTTCTTTTTTAAAGCAGATGCAATATGCATAAGTCCGGTATCATGTGAAATCACAGCTGTAGCTTGCTGTAAAATCGAAGCACTCTGATTTAAACTGAACTTACCAGCTGCATTGTAAACGTGGCTCTTTGACTTTGAAACAATAGCATCTCCATTCTCCGCATCTTCCTTACCCCCTAACAATATCACCGGTGTTTTCAATCCATCGCAGATCTCCACAATCTTATGATTTGGGAGAATTTTTCCCTGATGTTGTCCACCAATAGCAAAAGCGATATATCCATTTTGAAACTCTTTCGGGAAAACATCCAATTTCACCTCATCAACCTTTGGAATATAATAATCCAAACCTTTTTGATCATTTACGATTTGAAATGCTTTTGTGGTTTCCATGTAACGGTCCACGATGTGCACATCCGGCATTTTGTTGATCTTGAAATTCACCAGAATCCACTTTTGCAGATTATATTTTTTAAATGTAAAATCCATAATCCCAAGACCTCGCTTTACCTGAGAGGAACGCAGATTACGATGTAAATCAAAAATATAGTGAAAGCACTCATCTTTCAGCTCATCTAAAATCGGAGCTACCTTTTCATCAATAAAATGCAATTTATCAATGTAGGGATTATTTTCCAGAATCCCCTTATACTGTCTCTTGGTCAAGTAATGCACTTCCACATCTCCGTCATTCAACTGCTCTTTCACATTTCGAATTACTGGAGTTGTCAAAACAATATCTCCAATGGAGCTAAATCTTATGATGAGAACTTTTACTGTCATTTCTTATAAAAATTCATTTCATCCACATATTGATGTACTTCCGGACTCAGCATATATCTTACATCTTTCCCGTCTGCAATCATGTTTCGAATAGTACTGGAAGAAATTTTCATTAATGGGGCATCAATCAACTCAATCTTTGGATGATTTAGAAACTCTTCAATCACCTGAGGTCGATCGGTCATTTCGTTTTGTGTATACACTCTTGGGTATACCAACACCTGATAATGATCTAAAATGACCTGATAGTTTTTCCATTTATGGAAACTCCTTAAGTTATCTTCTCCCATTATAAGAGAAAAGTTCTTTTCCGGATATTTTTCGCTTAATACTGCCAATGTATTCACCGTATAGTTAGGTTGTGGTAAATCAAACTCAATATTGCTTGCCTGCAACAACGGGTTTTGATCTACTGCTTCACGCACCAGAGCCAATCTGTGAATATCATCTAAAAGCGTATCTTTTTCCTTAAACGGGTTCTTAGGTGTAACAACCAACCAAACCTGATCAATATGATCTAATTGCGCCATATAATTGGCCAAAATCAAATGCCCGACATGAATGGGATTAAATGTTCCAAAAAACAGTCCTATGTTATTATTTCCCATTGACTTGTATTCTAGTTATTCAAAAAGTCATGAACCAAATCATATACCTCTCGTGTGGCTTTCTCCAAATCGTCATTCACAACCACATAATCAAACTCATTGGCCCGAGACAACTCCTCTTTCGCTTTACCCAATCGAATCTGGATTTTTTCTTCCGTTTCGGTTCCTCTTCCTCTTAGTCTTTGCTCTAAAACATCAAATGTTGGGGGCTCAATAAAAATCGCGATGGACTTATCTCCAAACTGTTTTTTTAAGTTTAAAGCACCAACCACATCTATATCAAAAATAACAGCTTTATCCACTCCCCAAAGTCGAGTCACCTCACTTTTAAGCGAACCATAGAATTGGTCCGGATAAACCTCCTCCCATTCTAAAAAGTCTTCGTTTTTTATTGCTTCTCTAAAAGCATCCGGAGACAGGAAATAATAATGTTTTCCATGCTTTTCTTCTCCTCGTGGTGCACGAGAAGTAGCAGAAATGGAAAATTCCAAATCCTTTAGTTCGGGTAATACATTTCCAACAATTGTAGATTTTCCGGCCCCAGACGGAGCTGATATAATCACCAGTTTTTCCTGCATTTTACAATACGTTTAATACTTGTTCTTTAATCTTCTCCAATTCGTCTTTCATCTGCACCACAATTTTTTGAATATCCTGATGGTACGCTTTAGACCCTAAAGTATTGATCTCTCTTCCCATTTCCTGGGCTATAAACCCTAGTTTCTTTCCAGTCACCCCTCCCACATTCATGGTCTCCACAAAATATTTTAGATGTGCAGTTAAACGTACTTTCTCTTCATTAATATCCAATTTTTCGATATAATAAATGATCTCTTGTTCGTGACGGTTTTTATCCAGATTATCCTGGTTTAAAAGTTCTTCTACTCCCTTGTTTAATCTATTTCGAACAGACTCAATTCGTGCTTCCTCATAATTATCGATTTCACCCAAAAGTCTGGTAATGGCATCAATACGATTTTTAAAGTCTTCTGCAATCGTAGCTCCCTCATCAGATCTGAATTCTGAATGGGTAGAAATAGCTTCATCAATCAACCCATTAATAAAGTTCCATTCATGTTCATTCAATTCTGGAGCTTTATTCACTAATACTTCCGGCATCTTAATAATCGATTGTAAAAGCCCTTCAGTACTTTCACCTATTTCACTGGCCAAAGCACTTAATTCTTTATGATAATGTAAAGCCATTTCCCGATTCACATTTTGAATGGTCTCAGCTCCATTACCGTTTACGTTCAATGACATTTCAATCTTACCACGTGACAATTGCTTCGCCAATTTCGTCCTTAATTCTAACTCTTTAGATTTAAAAAGCGCTGGAACACGCACATAAATATCCGTTTGCTTACTATTTAAGGATCTAATTTCTACGTTATAAGTCACATCTTCTCGGGTTCCCATGGCTTTCCCGAATCCTGTCATTGATTTCAGCATCTACAATTAATTTAAGAATTCAAATATAGCTTAGTAATTGGTTTGCGGACTATAATTTTATTTTGTTCTCTTACTCACCAAATAGACTCCTGCAAAAATAAATGCCGTAGAAACTATTTTGATCCAATTCAGTTCATCACGCCCCCACAATAAAGCCACCAATGTTGCCAAAAACGGTTGTAAATATATATATATACTCACTACCGATGGACTTAACTTTTTCAAGCCATAAATATTGAACAAATAAGCCAGGAATGTAGTAGCTACTACAACAAATGTAATTTCACCTAAAACAAATCCTGGGATGGTATTCCAATCCACCTGACTCAACTGCATCAACCCAAATGGCAATACATATATAAATCCAAACGTAAACACCCACTTTATGACTGTAACCGGGTTATATTTTTGCATAACCGGCTTGATAATCACTAAATAAATAGCATAAGATGTCGCATTTAGAAATACCAGAAAATCACCAAAAGCGGTTTCATTTGAAAATGATGGCACTACCCATTCACCTCCAATATATGTATTAAGCAAGACTGCTCCACTTAGGCCCAGAGTGATTCCTAATGCTTTGGTAGGCGTGATTTTATTCCGAAGAATAACTGCAGCTATGAGTAGCACCATAACCGGATTTACGGTCATAATAATTGCCGCGTTAATTGGTGTCGTTAAGGCCAGACCTTGGAAAAATAGCAATTGATTGGCCGCGACACCAAATATTCCCGCTACTGCTAATCTTAACCAATCACGATTCGCAACTTTATCCTTGATTCGCAACGCATATGACAACATCCAGAATAATAAAAAGGCACCTGTAACGCGAACCAATATGAATGCATTTGGGGTTAAATACTCCGGCATTACATCTTTAGCCACAGTAAATGTAATACCATATATCACATTGGCTCCCAATACGGCCAAATGTGGCAAGACGTTATTGCTTTTCATAGAATACTTTATTGAAACGCGAAAGTAATCTTATATCCGAATAGGATTGTTTTAAGAAACCGTTAAAAGACTATGCGTCAAATAAGTGACAACCTTATTTATTCAATACTTTAGGAACTTTGAAGTAGTCTGAATCTTTTGACGGTGCATTTTCTAATGCCTCGGTTTTAGAGATCGTAATTGATGATTGATCCGTTCTTAATTTTTGCGTACCCTCAGTAACATATTTTAATGGCTCAACACCTTCTGTATCTACTTCATTAAGTAAATCCATAAAAGTTAAAATACGCTCCATATCTTTTTTTATAGCTTCTTTCTCTTCACCTACGAATTCTAATTTTGCCAGTCCAGCAACTTTATCCACTATATTATCATCAATTTTCATACGCCTTCTTTTATCCCTTCATAATAATCTTCCAATTCATTTGAAATTAAATTATGAATTTGCTCGCGCAAAGGTATTAAATCTTCTTGTTTCAAATCAACAGTTGACACAGGTGTTAAAACTTTTACAGGAGCTCTTCCAGGTTTACCCACAGTTCGCAAAACATCATTGGATTCGAGCAAAATATGCGTATCAAACATGACGATCGGCACAATAGGAACTTGTTGATTAATCGCTAACTTAAATGCCCCATTTTTAAACGGGGCTAATTTGGGCACCTGTGGCTTGATTCCGCCCTCAGGAAAGATTGCTACAGAATAACCAGATTCAATACGTTCATTCGCCAAATGAAAAGCTTTTATAGACTCTACCACACTTGATCTATTTACTGCTATATTTTGTCCGGATTTAAAAAAGCGTCCAAACATAGGAAACTTCCGTAACTCAGCCATTCCCATAAATACAAAGAAATGTGGGATGATCCCGTACATCAAAAACGTGTCAATATATGATGCATGATTAGAAACAATCACATATGGTGGAGGCGGTAAGTTTCGGAGCCCCTCCACATCTAATCTTATACCTGAAAAAAACCTTACGACATTTCCCCATCTCACCTGCCAGGGATAACATCTTTCCCAGCGACTTTCTTTTGATAAATAGAAAATGAATATGGGATAAAAGGGAATTAAAGTGACGAAAAACACTGAAAGCACATAGACCTTATATGACAACCAAAAAAATCTCTTCAAAGTTTTCTATTTTCCTCCTGGGATAGCAACTCCACCCGAAACGATAAACTTCATCACTTCAGCAGACGAAGCATCTATAGGTGTTATATTTTCTCTATCTACAATAAATAAGTTCCCACTAAAAGCGTAGGAATGGGGTAAATATACGGCTACTTTCTCTTCCCCCATGTTAAGTGTTGTCAAATTCTCCTGTGTGATAAATCCCAACTTTTGGATATTGGACTCTTTACTCAATTTAACTAAGACCGGATGATTGAACTTTCTTTTCTCCCCTACGAAAGCCGATAACAAATCTTTTATCGCAGTGTAAATCGTACGGAGTAAAGGCAGTCTCTTTAATACCGCGTGAAACCACTCATTTAATTGACGCGCGATCAGCGTATTTCCCAATACACCAATAAACGTAATCACCACCAGTAAAATAATAACCCCGGAACCCGGAAATGGATGATATGGCAACAACTCATCCACGACCACAAACATTTTGTAAACAATGAACATGGTCAACGCCACAGGAACAACCAGCAACAATCCCTGAAGAAAATATGAAACCAGTTTACGCATCTAGAGCTCTTTTAAAGATTCTCTTAATTTCTTACTTAATCCTTTTACCACCATATCATATGAATGATCGATCAGTTCTATAATTAATTGATCGTTAACGGAACCATCCGTAGATACAGTATTCCAATGTTTTTTATTCATGTGATACCCAGGTTGAACTCCATCATATTGTTCACGCAATTCAATGGCTCTCTCCGGATCACATTTTAAATTTATTCCTTCAAATGTATCTATGCCTGTTATAGCAAATATTTTATCACATACTTTAAATACCAATGTGGTTTCATCAAATGGTAAATCTTCACTGGTTCCGGGCTTTGATAAACAGTATGTTCTAAATTCTTCGATATGCATTACCCAATAGGTATTTTCTTGGAGCTCTTAACGGTTGATAAAATAACGTTTGATTTTAATTGACCAATCACTTCAATGTGACTCAATTTCTGATTGATTAATACATCCAACCCCCCAACATCTTTTACAATCACACGCAATAGATAATCGTAATCACCTGTAACCTGAACACACTCAATGATCTCATCAATTTGTTGAATCTGAGAAGTGAATTTTTGCATGGCATTCTCGATTTGGCGTGCCAAAGTTACCTGAATGGTTACGTTTAAATCATAACCCAACTTAGCTGCATCCACCTCTGCATGATAGCTCTTTAAAATCTTCGCTTTTTCTAATTTTCGTACACGCTCTAATGTTGGTGCCGGAGATAATCCAATCAGATTTGATAAATGTAAATTTGTGATCCTTCCGTTTTCTTGTAGCACGTCCAGAATCTTTTTGTCAATTGCATCTATTGCATATTCAGTTGCCATATTCCAATATTTATTTTTTTGCTGTCATCTTATGTAAAATGGGTCTAGATGGTGAGGCATCATTCTCAAACGGAGCAACCTGCAAATTCATTAAATACATCCCATCCTGTATCTCATTGGGAATAAAAACGAATTCCGTTATTGTACAATGCAATCGATCCGTATTCGGATAATTCCAAAATGCTTTGTGTGACTTTAACTCTCCAGCATCTACTTCTCTATCCACAGATGGCATATCAATCAATAAATGCTCAACACCAATATCTCTCAACCATAACGTAGCTGCTTCATCCAAATAAGCCGGATTTGTATGCGAGTAATTCATGGTTAATTTAGATTCATTATTGGGTAATGTACGAATGATAACAGCTTTAGGTTTTTTATCTCCTAATTTTTCTTGTAGCTGTAATTTTTTAATAATTCGATCTTCCCCTTCAATCTCCGGGTTGACACTTATAAGTTCAGTAACAAAATAATGTTCTTTTAAATGGGCATTCACAGAGTATATTTCCTTACTGATATGCCCCATACACTCTGTATGTGTTACATGCGCATGCGGATTAAAACCGATATTTCTAAAATTTACTGAACTTCCCTGGGCAACTTCTCCAACAAAACTTCCGTCTACTACGGGAACGATCTCTGGTGCATCCAGATACCACGCTTTTAATCCGCTTTTATCTCCATTCATTGGAATAGAAATATCGTGGTATTGGTTTAAATCTACCAGATAATTTACATTGTTATGTGTAAGAGAAATTTGCACGAGCAAAAATTTTAGCTCTGCAAAATATAATTTTTTATACAATCAAGAACAAATCAGAAGAGATTTTATCGGCCATATACTTCCCTTTTTGGGATAAAAAATAGGTTTGACCATTCTGATTTACATGTCCGGAGTTTAAATATTTTTCGATATGACTTTCAAATAACTCAAAATTTGAAGTACCGAACTTTTCTCTCATTTCTTCCCCATCAATTCCCCATTGCGTTCTTAGTCGGGTTAAGATATATTCATTATACCTATCCGTCTGACTCAAAATTTCTCTTTCACCCATTAATGTTCCCTGACGAATTCCCTGAGTATATTTCATATTAGAATTTACATTCCATTGACGAACCTCACCATCAAACGAATGAGCTGCCGGACCCAATCCTAAATACTTTACCCCAAACCAATATGAGGTATTGTGTTTGGAATGATATCCCTTCTTTCCGAAATTAGATATCTCATAATGATCAAAACCTGCTTGATCTAATTTTAGGATGAGTAAATCCAATTGAGCATTGTACGTTTGATCTTTCTCGACTTTAAGGTTCTGTACTCTTTCCAGGTATCCAAATTGGGTTTGTGGTTCAATCGTCAACCCATAAGCCGATAGATGCGGGAGATCCAATTCTAAAAATTGATCTACATTATGGGTCCACTGCTCCATAGTCATATCCGGGATTCCATATATCAAATCCATGGTAATATTATCAAACCCGTAAGCTTTTGCGCGTTTTAATCCATCTACTGCTTGATTGCTGGTATGTGCACGATTCATAAATTTGAGATGCGCCTCATAAAAAGATTGTACACCCACACTCAATCTATTTACACCAAAACCTTTCCAGGCTTTAAGATTCTCATCGGTTAAATCATCCGGATTAGCTTCTAATGTAATCTCAGCGTCTGGCACCACATGAAATAAACTTCTGGATTCTGATATCAATTCCCCAACATAGTCAACAGGTATAGAAGATGGGGTTCCTCCTCCCAAATATATGGTGTGAATGTTTTCTCCATTCAGGTAATCTTTCCTCAATTTCATTTCTCCCAGAATGGCTTCAACCAGACTATCCACATTTCTGAAGTTTGTCGAAAAATGAAAATCACAATAGTGGCAAGCTTGCTTGCAAAATGGGATATGAATATATATTCCAGCCATGTTATTGCTTCAACTCAATTCTAAATGTGGTTCCTTTATCTTGTTCACTCCATTTCACCCAAATCTTACCATTATGGTATTGTTTAATGATTCGTTTGGATAACGAAAGGCCAAGTCCCCATCCACGTTCTTTAGAGGTGACACCAGGCTGAAAAACCTCTTCTCTCTTATTGTATGGAATACCCTTACCGGTATCAGTCACCTCCACCACAGTTTTATCAGCTTCACTTAAAACCTCAATAGTAATTTTACCTTTTCCTTTCATCGCATCGATTCCGTTTTTACACAGATTCTCAATAACCCAATGAAACAAAGGTTCATTTAATGGAGATTCTACATGCTCGTTATTCATTCCTTTCAACTCAATCTCCACTTTCCTTGGTGCACGGGTACTAAAATATTTAACGAATTTCTCTAGAGACGTATACACATTTTGATTCTCCAGATTCGGCTTCGCCCCAATCTTTGAGAATCGATCTGTGATCATATTCAAACGCTCCACATCCTTCTCCATTTCAGTGATAATGCTGTCATCCACGTGCTTCATTCGCAAGACATCCATCCATCCCATTAATGAAGACAAAGGCGTTCCCAATTGATGCGCAGTTTCTTTAGACATCCCTACCCAAACATTGTTCTGCTCTGATCTTCTAAAAATACTAAACAACCAGTATCCAGTAAGCACAAACAAAATGACCACACCAATCTGAACAATTGAATAATACTTCAGTTTTTTCAATAAATCCGAATCTCCATAATAGATGTAGTTGATTTCCTGAAACTCCAAATCAACCACAATAGGCTCATTGTCTGAACTTAAATTTCTCAAAGCTCTTTCTAACTTTGACGGATCTGTTAAGATTTCAGTTGAAATTTTATTGGAAGCCACTACAGAATCTCCCTGCAAATAAATTACAGGTGTAGAAGCCGCCATTGATATAATCTCATCCACGAAACTGCTTTGAATTTCGTTAAATGTTCTTCTGAGTTCTTCTAAAATTCTGGAGTCTTTATAGTACATGTAAATGTACTCGTCATCAAAATAATTGATATCTATTCGATTTCCCTGAGCCTTCATAACCTGAAGCACCGAATCCAAATAAATTTGATTTTGACTATACCCCCAGCTTCGCTCTTCACCCTGAAGAATGGTCGTATCTATTAAGCCTTCCAGGTTTCGCGAACTGGTTATTTCACCCTGTTGATTGGTTAATATAATGGGAATCGTATTATTACCTTCAATAATCTCAATCGCCAAATTACCAATGGCATTTGATCCGGTTGCAGAGGATAAAGTTTCCGTAGCTTGCGCCCACAGTTTAATCTTTTTTTCTTCTTCCCCGGCCAGTTCTTTAAACAGATTCTGAGCTTTTACCAATCGATCCGCTTTACCTTGAATCGCCTCTGCCCACAACCTGATTTTTTTACGTTCTTCCTGAGACAACTGACGTACTAATCTGCTGGAATAAAAAAATGAAACGCCAATAATCAATAGGGCAGCCATCACCAAAGCCCTTTTCCAAATGGCCTTACGTGAATAAAAATTACTGTTGTTAACTAATGCACCCATATGTTATCGTTTTCGTTTGATTTTAATAATCATCGTCATCAAAATCCCATTCTTCAAAGTCTTCCTTTTCTTTCTTCTTCTTTTTCTTCTTCTTTAAAATTTTATTGATCAATGAAGAATCCTTTTTTACAACTACTGAGTCCTTTTCGGTATTGCCAGAGTCCACAACCACGGTATCACCAAACTCACCCAAATCTACATCATATTCAAATATCTCCTCCTCTTCTTTAACCACAACGGAGGTATCATTTTTAAATAATCCAAGTTCTTCTTTTAAGACAGATTTGGCTTCGTTCAGTTCTTCCTGGACTTTAGCCTGATTGTGTTTTTTAGATCCATTTTTATCTAAATCAACTTCAATTTCACCATTTTTAGTATACACATGTAAATATACCATACGATTTCCTAAATTATCATCTTTGATATATCCATACTCTGTGGTTATTCTTTCCTTCTTACTCAAAACCTGTTTGAGATTAAAATTCATGTAATAATCCATCTCATTGTCAAAACTATGTTTCCCTTGAATACTAATATTCATAGCCGAGGAATGAATATCCATTCTCGGGATATTGATCATCTCATTTTGAATAGTGATGTGATTACTGATTGTATCAAATTTGATGTGATGTAACCTTTTTTCAAAAGCATCCAGATTTACAAAAAGCGCAATAATCTTATTGCTTTCAATGTCTTTAGGAATATCATAAAGCAACTTATACTCTATTAATTCCCCATTTACCAAAATCAAATCACCATCTACATAAATGGATCGTTGATTCACTTTAAATGAGTGATCGGACTTAAAACGAAAATCTATACTGCAATCCAGATCACCTTTAAAATGTTCATAGGTCAGCGTCTTTTGACCGAAGTTGTCAAAAGTTTTCATGAATTGTTCAATTTGAACTTTTTGCGTTTTTAAATGCCCGTCAAACAAGATGTGATTTGCCACCTGATTCATTTGCAAATCCAAATACATCTTACCACCAAAACCATCCACATAGGTATCAGATAATCGCAACTTTTGAGGATAATAAGCTACGTTAGTCCGAAGATTGGTCAACTCAATTTTCTCACTTTTAAAACGTCCAATCTCTACGTGTCCCGTATAGGAAATATTTCGAGGTAGTTCAAATTCAGAACCTTTAGATTCCTCTTGTTTTGATGTCCAATGGGAACTATCAAAGACTTTAGTTGCGACATTGCCTCGCAATCCTAACATCTTCTTTTGATCCAATACAAAACCCAACCAATTTGAAACTTGAATATTCGCCATCGTTTCAGATTGAGAAACATTACCTGAAAAGGATTTTATATTCGCAACATCCTGATTCAATTCAATCTGTGTACTTACATTTTTAATTTGCGGAATATCTTTTATTTCAAAAGCAGCCTGTTTTAATTGAATGGTAGCTTGTCCACGAATAGTCTGAATATCACGACTGGTAATAGAATCCATTTCTTGAATGGTTCCTGTTAGTTTTGCTTTGAAATCCGCGGTACCCGACATGGCGAAGTCTTCACCCAAATCCACCAATTTCGTCAATTGTAATAAATCCACATTTCCCTGTGCTTCGAGCTTATACTTTGGGTGTTTTAGATTTCTCAGATTTAGTGTTCCATTTACGGTTCCTTCACTGGTAATGATTTCAAACTCCTCCAAATCTAAAGTAGTTGTTACTGGTGAATTAGATTTCCCCAAATCAAAAGTTCCTTTAGCATGTGGAATATCTATAGAAATATTTGTGGATTTGTTCTTAAATCTTCCTCTACTCAATTCAAAATTTCCAGCAATTTCAGGTCTGGTCGCACCCTTTTTTCTTTCCACATCCAGATTCATATCTACAGCTCCATCCAGCTGATATGTATTAATAAACTTAATGTGTTTCGATGGAATTAACGATTCAGCCTGATTTAAATCCAGTGCTTTTGCCTCAAATGAATAATGAAAAGAATCCGTCCCGGTTTTTCCCTTCACATTAAAATCATATTGATCTCTAAGAGTAAGGTAGCCTCTGGAAATTTGAAATGCCCCGGTTTCTAAATTGATTTCAACACCTATGTCTACATGAACATCTTCTCCTTCTAAATAGGAAGTCTCATCTAATTGCAATTCTTTCACATAGGTAGAGCCAAACAACGCAGTATGCACTTCTTTATCCGAAAATGATCCTTTCGCGATAATCTTAGGAAAAATAAAACGATATTTATCGGAAGTTGAAAAGTCTCTATATCCAACTTCACAATTTTTCAGTTGTACTCGGCTTAGGTCTACTTGAAAACTACTTGTTGTTTGCGAAGTATCTTCTTTAAAAATGGAATAATTGACCAACCCATTTTCAGCTATCTCCAAATTCACCTTACCATTTTCCGCTTGAATTCCATTTAATACATAATGACCATTAAATATATCAATGACATTAAACGATAATGCAAACTGCTCGAATGCAAAAAGTGTATCAGGATTATTAGAGTATGATTTAGACTCAAAGCCAACAACATATTTTAGATTGACCGATGCTTGTGGAAAATCAGAAACAAAAGACAAATCAATGGTTTGTACGTTTATTTCCGCATTTAGGGTTTTATTTAATTCTGCTTTAACTGTTTCGACTACTTTATCCTGGTATATAAAACCAAAAACCACCAAAATTGAAAACATTAATGCTCCAATAATGGTGGTATAAATGAATAGTCTTTTTATGATTCGCATCTAGCGATAACGATAGTAAAAATCAGTTAGTATTAATTGCTTTTTAACATTTTCAAGCTACCAACTTCTAATGGGTCTAAGAAACGGAATTTACCTCTTCCTAATTTTTTCTTAGTAATTCCAGCGAATGAAATTCTTTCTAACGAAACCACTCTATAACCCATAGATTCAAAAATTCTACGGATCACACGGTTCTTACCTGAGTGCAATTCCAATCTCACGCTGTCTTTAACTCCATCTTTATAGTAAAATGCTGAATCGGCTTTGATCACTCCATCAGCCAGTTCAATTCCCTCAGTCACACGTTTTAAATCTTCCGGAGTCACGTCTCTATCCAGTTTCACATTATACACCTTGGTAATTCCGAATGAAGGATGTGTCAAACGTGTCGCCATTTCTCCATCGTTAGTTAACAATAACACTCCTGTAGTATATCTATCTAATCTTCCAACCGGATAAATTCTCTCTTTACATGCATTCTTAACAATATCAATTACGGTTCTTCTTCCTTGAGGATCATCTAACGTAGTAATGGTATCTTTTGGTTTATTTAAAACCACGTACACCATTCTTTCCATCTTCAACTCTTCTCCAGCTAACTTCACTACATCCCCTTTCATCACACGGGTACCTAGAGTGGTAACAGGATTATCGTTAATAGAGACAATACCTGCTGCAATTAGTTTATCCGCTTCACGTCTGGAACAAATCCCTGCATTCGCAAGATATTTATTAAGTCTTTCTCCGTCTTTCTCATTAAAAGCACGCTCTATACCTTGTGCTTTTGGAATAAAACTTTGTTTTCTACGTGGTTTATAGCCTTGTTTTCTATAATGATGGTATCCGTTTTTATCAACCTTGGTATAAGCTCTTTCACCTCCAGAATCTGCAGAATATCTGTTTCCATCCACCCCGCTATCACTCTCATTAAAATCCTGGCTAATTCTTATTCTTCGTCTTCTCTGTCCGGCAGGTCTGCCTTCACTATTATTTTCTGTACTATTAAAATCGTCCCGACTCATAATTCAAAAATTTGGTATGTGTTTATTTAGCGCGCAATAATACGTTTAATTTGTATATCCCTTGTCTAATTTATGTCATAGAGTGTTAAAAAACGGCTATCTCAAACATCTGTCCTAACCTCGGGTCATCACCATCTAGGTACAAATGCGCTCTTAATATGATTAATACTTTGTTCGCTATGATTAATTGTTACACCAAAAATATCAAACCGTGCTTCATTATCCAAATCATTTTCAATTAAATACTGATTTGCAACACGAATGATCCGTTTCTGCTTTTGCAGATTTACAGCTTGTTCTGGCGTTTCAAAAAAGCAGGTTGCGCGCGTCTTCACTTCAATAAAAACAATAAACTCATTTTCTTGAGCGATTATATCAATTTCATCTCGTCCAAATCGATAGTTCAACTCCAAAATAGAATATCCATTGGCGACAAGATATTCCTGCACTACTTTTTCTCCTGCTTTACCAAGTTCATTGTGAGAAGCCATTACTCAATACATTCTAAAAATGAAAATTCTCCTTCCACTTGAAGAACATGCGTTTTACCCAATATTAAAGCTCTATTATCTAATTGATGTCCTGCCGGGAAATCAAAAGCTATCGGATAGTTTTTATCTCCGACCACTTCAAGTATTAAATCTTCTACTGTACAGCCAAACGTTTCATCAGCACTTTTAATATCTGTAAACCCTCCAATAATTAAACCTTTCAAATTATCCAGTTTTCCTGAATATTTCAAAGACCATAACATACGATCTAATTTATAAGCGTACTCCGAAACATCTTCTAAAAACAAAATCTTCCCTTTTGTTTCTATATCTAGATTTGTCCCTATTAAACTTTCTAAAATCGCCAAATTCCCTCCAATCAATTCACCTTCCGTTCTTCCATTTACACTTCTTGCGCCTGAATTGAAAGTTATCCTATAGGATTCTCCAAACATGGCATTTTTAAGTGTCATAAGCGTTTCACCACCTTCATCTAACCTATCAAAATATAGAGGCGCCACCGCATGTATTGATGGAAGCGTTAAATCACAATTCATCTTATTATGTAAAACAGTAATGTCACTAAATCCAATCATCCATTTAGGCAGTTCTGAAAACTTTGCATAATCCACCTGATGCACAATTCGAATGGTTCCGTAGCCTCCACGAGCACATACAATAGCTTTGGCTTTTGGATGATCTAAGGCCCATTGTAAATCCTCAGCTCGCTTTTGGTCGGTTGCTGAAAAATAATGATGCTTTCCCAAAGCATTTTTTCCAACTTCAACCTTTAACCCCCAATTCTCAAAAAGTGTAACCGCAGCATCTACATCTTTTTTCTCAATCGCCTTTGCTGGCGTAATAATTAGAACCAAATCTCCTTTCTCTAAAGGTGAAATATTTTTACCCATATAATTGCAATTGTTACGCACAAAAGTAAAAATGTGCATCCATTTCGTTTACAATAACAATCTGATATTCAAAAAACTTTGAGTTTCTAAAAAAGATTGTACATTTGCAGCCCACTTTTGGGACGATATTACTTTATTGAAGGCATGACCAAACTAGAAGGATATCTAAAACAGTTTGTTATCCAGTTCTCTGGATTGAAACCAGGTCTTCATGAATATGAGTTCGATATAGTGGATATGTTCTTTGAACGATTCAGTATTGAAGATGTTACTGGTGGTCAAATCCATGTAGATTTTCTTTTATCAAAAAGAGAAAATATGATGGATTTCACATTTAAGTTAAACGGGACACTCCATAGTTCATGTGACCGATGCTTGGAAAGCATGGATATTCCGGTTGAAACGGAAAAAGAGTTGATTGTTAAATTTAGTGAGGCTACTGATGAATCTAATGATGAAATGGTTGTCCTGGGTTTTGATGCTTATCAAATTGATATCGCGCCATACCTTTATGAATTTATCGCATTAGAGTTACCTTTGAGAAAAGTACATGATGAAAATGATTGTAATCCGGAGGTAATAAATAGATTACATCCTGAAAATAATGAATCTGAAGAAGAAGATGAAACCCCATCAGTATGGGACAAATTAAAAAAGTTAAAGTAAGAAGTTAAAGATTAAAAACGAGATATTATGGCACATCCTAAACGGAAAATTTCGAAAACTAGAAGAGATAAAAGAAGAACGCATATCAATGCTGAAATGCCAACAATTGCTATTGATTCAACAACTGGTCAACCGCACTTATATCACAGAGCACACTGGTTTGAAGGAAAACTTTACTACAAAGGAAAAGTAGTAATGGAAAAAGAAACTATGGCATAATTAGTCTTTTAACGAATTTCATTCAAAGACCTGCATTTAATATGCGGGTCTTTTTTTGTTTGGAGCAATTAATTTTATTAGGCCTACCTAATAAAGCAAAGTTTTTTAACAACAATGTTATGGCAATATGAAGCCAAAACATTTTTTACTTTAAGTGTTTTAAATACTTTCGTCTCCGAATTATGCTTAAAAAGCATTCAAATATATCTTCATAATGGGCAAGGTTACGGCAGCGATTACTGGTATTCAGGGTTTTCTACCTGATTACGTGTTGACCAACAAGGAATTGGAATCAATGGTAGATACATCAGATGAGTGGATTGTATCGAGAACCGGGATAAAGGAAAGACGCATTTTAAAGGGTGAGAACATGGGTCCAAGTGATATGGCTGCTCCTGCAGTGATCGAACTCATGGAAAAAACCAACACCAACCCAGATGAAGTTGAGCTACTCATTTTTGCTACTGTTACTGCAGATTTAATTTTCCCTGCTGCTGCTAATCTAACTATGCACAAAGCCGGTATAAAAAATGGCTTTGGCTATGATATCAATGCTGCGTGTTCAGGGTTATTATATGCATTGGCTACAGCATCAAAATTTATCGAATCGGGTCAATACAAAAAGGTTATTGTTTGCGGATTTGATAAAATGTCTTCTATCATTGACTATACGGACCGAACTACATGTGTCATCTTCGGTGACGGTGGTGGAGCCATTATGTTAGAAGCAAACACTGAAGGTTACGGAATTCAAGATTCTATTCTCCAAAGTGATGGTGTAGGATGGAAACATCTGCATCAAAAAGCGGGAGGTTCAGCCAACCCTCCAACGCAAGAAACAGTTGCCAACCGTTTACACTATGTATACCAGGAAGGACAACCAGTATTCAAATGGGCAGTATCAAAAATGGCTGATGTTTCGAGAGACATCATGGATCGTAACAATCTTAAGCCGGAAGATGTATCTTATTTAGTACCGCATCAAGCGAACTTAAGAATTATTGAAGCGACCAGAAGAAGAATGGAGATTGAACCTGAAAAGGTAATGATCAATATCCAAAAATACGGGAACACTACAGCGGGAACCATTCCGCTTTGTTTATGGGAATGGGAATCACAACTTAAAAAAGGTGACAATCTTATTTTAGCAGCCTTTGGTGGTGGATTCACATGGGGTTCCATTTACCTTAAATGGGCTTACGACAGCAAATAAAAATCAACAGATTATAAATTAAAGGGATAGAAAAATTGTAGATTGGGTTAAATTTTTACTTTTATCCTTCCTTATTAAAATTGAACATAAATTTTTAAATTATGGATATAGACAAAATTCAACAGTTAATCAAGTTTGTATCAAAACAAGGTGTTTCAGAAGTTGAGCTAGAAACCGAAGAGTTTAAAATCACGATCAAATCTGATAAGCCTGCAAAAGGTAAAGCTGAGCCTCAAATCATCCAGGCACAAATGCCAATGATGCAACCAATGGCGGCAGCGCCTGTAGCGGCTCCTGCGCCAGCAGCAGCACCTGCTCCTGCTCCAGCGGCACCAGCAGCAGCGCCTGCACCAGCAGCGGCTGAGAAAAAAGAAGAAGAAAATAATTACATTACTGTAAAATCTCCAATGATTGGAACTTTCTACAGAGCTTCAGGTCCAGGGAAACCTTTATTTGTTGAAGTAGGAGATCAAATCAAAGAAGGATCTGTAACATGTATTATTGAAGCGATGAAACTATTTAACGAAATAGAATCTGAGGTTTCAGGTAAAATTGTTAAGATCTTAGTAGATGATGCTTCTCCAGTAGAATATGATCAACCGTTATTCTTAGTTGATCCATCATAATTTATAAACGCTTAAATCTAAATATATGTTTGGATTAGGTAAAACGGACAAAAAAAAGAATCAGATGTTTAAAAAAATTCTGATTGCTAATCGTGGGGAGATTGCCTTACGTGTTATCCGTACCTGTAAAGAAATGGGCATCAAAACGGTGGCTGTTTATTCTAGTGCAGATGCTGATAGTTTACATGTAAGATTTGCTGACGAAGCAGTATGTATTGGACCTGCAAGTAGTGCTGAATCTTATTTAAAGATTCCAAATATTATTGCAGCTTGTGAAATTACTAATGCGGATGCGATTCATCCGGGTTACGGATTTTTATCTGAAAATTCTAAGTTCTCAAAAACATGTGAAGAACATGATATCAAATTCATTGGTGCTTCTGCTGAGATGATTGATAGTATGGGAGACAAATCGAATGCTAAGGCGACCATGAAAAAAGCAGGTGTTCCTTGTATTCCTGGTTCTGACGGTCTTTTAAAAGATGCAGCACATGCTAAAAAAGAGGCTAAAAAAGCTAAATATCCTGTAATGCTTAAAGCTACTGCCGGTGGTGGTGGTAAAGGTATGCGTTTGGTATGGAGTGAAGATGAAATTGAATCTGCATTCGAATCTGCAAAACAGGAAGCAATGATCAATTTTGGTAATGATGGAATGTACCTTGAGAAATTCATCGAGGAACCTCATCATATCGAAATTCAAATTGCGGGTGATAAATTTGGTAAAGCATGTCACTTATCAGAAAGAGATTGTTCTATTCAAAGACGTCACCAAAAATTAGTTGAAGAGACTCCTTCTCCATTTATCGATGCGAAACTTCGTGAGAAAATGGGTAAAGCTGGTATCAAAGCGGCAGAAGCAATTGGATATGAAGGTGTTGGTACTGTAGAATTCTTAGTAGACAAAAACCATGATTTCTATTTCATGGAAATGAACACTAGAATTCAAGTTGAGCACACTATTACAGAGGAGGTTGTTAATTATGATTTGATCAAAGAGCAAATCAAACTTGCAGCTGGCGAGCCAATTTCTGGTAAAAATTATTATCCACAGATGCATGCGATCGAGTGTCGTATCAATGCTGAAGATCCATATGCGAACTTTAGACCAAGTCCGGGTAGAGTAACATCATATCACGCTCCGGGAGGTCATGGAATTAGAGTAGATACTCATGTTTATGCTGGATATACTATTCCTCCTTTCTATGATTCAATGGTTTCAAAACTCATCTCTGTAGCACAAACCAGAGAAGAAGCAATTGAGAAGATGGAACGCGCATTAGATGAATACATCATTGAGGGTGTCAAAACCACAATTCCATTCCATCAAAAACTGATGAAAAACGAACAATTCAGAGAGGGTAAGTTTACCACTGCTTTCTTGGAAGAATGGGATTTTACTAAAGCTTAGTAAAATTTTAAATCATAAATTAAAAGGCATCTGAGTTCAGATGCCTTTTTTATTTGATGAAAATACGTACAACAAAAACCCTCCAACCCGATAGATTTCTTCCTTTCTTTTTCTTAATTTGTAGTAAATAAAAAAAGGAGGGGTTTATGAATGTATTAGTCATAGGATCAGGAGGTAGAGAGCATGCCTTATCGTGGAAATTAGCTCAAAGTGAGAAAGTAAATCAAGTATATATTGCTCCTGGAAATGCGGGAACATCCAGTGTTGGAATAAATTTAAATGTAGGTGTAAACGATTTTGATGCTATTAAGCAAGAAGTTCTTAATCATCAAATCGAAATGGTCGTTGTAGGACCTGAAGATCCATTAGTAAAAGGTATTAGAGATTACTTTGAATCGGATTCAGAATTAAAGAATATTCCTGTTATTGGCCCAAATGCATTAGGCGCTAAATTGGAAGGTAGTAAGGAATTTTCAAAGGAGTTTATGATGCGTCATAATATTCCAACTGCCAGATATGCTTCATTCACCTCAGAAAATATCGATGAAGGTTATGAGTTTTTAGAAAGCTTAAATCCTCCATATGTTCTTAAAGCCGATGGACTAGCTGCGGGTAAAGGCGTTTTAATTTTGGAACACTTAGGGATCGCTAAATTGGAGTTAGAAGCTATGTTAGCTAAAAACAAATTTGGTGAAGCCAGTAAAAAGGTGGTTATTGAGGAGTTCCTTGCCGGAATCGAACTATCGGTTTTTGTACTTACTGACGGTAAATCTTATAAAATTCTTCCTGAAGCTAAGGATTATAAAAGAATAGGTGAAGGTGATATCGGATTAAATACCGGTGGAATGGGAGCAATTTCTCCTGTCCCTTTTGCGCAAGGTGAGTTCTTAAGTAAAGTAGAGGAAAAGGTAATTAAACCTACTATTGATGGATTAAATAAAGAAGGTTTTGATTATAAAGGTTTTATCTTTATTGGTTTGATGAATCAAGATGGTGAACCATTTGTTGTGGAGTATAATGTGAGAATGGGTGATCCTGAAACGGAAGCCGTAATTCCAAGAATTAATTCTGATCTGATGGATTTATTCGAAGGTGTTGCTCAAGGCAATTTGGCTGATAAAGAATTTGAAATCAGTCCTAAAACCGCTACGACTGTAGTAATGGTATCTGGAGGCTATCCCGAAGCTTACGAAAAAGGAAAAACTGTTACCGGTTTAAATGAAACTGACACGTTAGTGTTTCACGCAGGAACAACTACCAATAATAATGATCAGGTAATTACTAATGGAGGCCGTGTATTTGCTGTAACAGGGTTAGCTTCTTCACAGAGCGAAGCATTGGACGTAGCGTACAAAAACGTAGAAAAAATTAAGTTCGATAAAGTAAATTATCGAACTGATATAGGTTTCGATCTAAAGTAAAGATAAGATCTTAAGAAAGTGGTGATTTATTTTAATTTACCACTTTCTTTCATTTCAGCTGAATTATACTTCTGTTGCATAAACATCCATACAATCAGTGCAATTGTAATAATTGAAATGTAAAGCCAGTTAACGAAGTCACCTAAGACTGGAAGAATTTTAAAAGTTTCTGTAAAAAAATCTCCTACCGCGTACCAAAAATCACTTGAATTCATCTGTCAAATTTTAATTACCGCAAATTTATAATTAATTCAATATGTTGCTACGAATTTTTAGAACAAGTCAGCCATTATCTTGGATTTTAATTATCGTTTTGATCACTATTCTTAGGGTTGTTCTCTTTAGTTTTTTTTATGAATCTGAACAGTCGTTCGACAATAAGCTCATTTCTAGCAATATTCTAAACCAATTTGGTTCTGGGTTTCCCTGGATTTCCCATATTACATCTACCATCTATATTTTATTTTCCGGGTTATTCTTTAATCGAATTGTCCAAAATCTGAATCTGGTTTCCGGCATTCATTATTTATTATTTTTTCTTTTTGGGATTTTCATCTCATTTTATCCGGAAAATCTAATTCTATCCCCTTTTGTAACTGCTGTTCCGCTGTTATTACTCAGCTATCATCTTATCATGACCCAATTTAAAGGAATGCTCCCTATGAGTATTGTTTTTAACGCCTCATTTTTTATCGGTCTGGCTTCTATGATTTATTTTCCTTCTGCTATTCTACTGGCGATTCTCATTTGGAGCTTGATTTATCTCAACCAAACCTCTTGGAGACACTTTTTTATAGCGGTCATTGGATTTGGTACTCCAGCCTTGTTTTTTGATACTATCGTATTTTCTTTCTCTCTTCCAGTTGAATACATTTTCAGTTATTGGTCGGACCAATTCCAACCTTTAGATTTGAAAAACTATCTACCAGCTTATGCGACCTATACCATTCTTGGACTTATTCTACTTCAATCCTTCATCTACTTTCGAACAGTATCAAAATCAATTATCAAGATTCGCAAAGCATTACACTTATCTTTCTGGTATTTAATTCTGGGAATCATATTCAACGGTTTTCTTTCTGCTCCGTTTCCCAATATGGTTAACGCAATTATTATTCCACTATCTATGCTTTTTACCATATTTCATCTGGAAGTTAAACGTTGGTGGATAAGTGATCTATTTTTCATTGCCTTGATTGGAAGTCTTGTTTCCAGCTATTTATATACATAATTCACATTATCTTTTTCGTTTCATGTGGATTCCATCAAAATTCTGTTCTTTTGCATGAATTAAACCAAGCACATGGAAGAACAAGTCGTTTTAGTAGATCAGGAAGACAATCAAATTGGTCTTATGGGAAAAATGGAAGCTCATGAAAAAGGCCTATTGCATCGTGCTTTTTCCATTTTCGTTTTTAATTCCAAAGGTGAACTACTTATTCAACAACGTGCACATACTAAATACCATTCAGCAGGTGAATGGGCCAATACATGCTGTAGTCATCAAAGAGACGGTGAATCCACATTAGATGCTGCTCACAGAAGACTTCAGGAAGAAATGGGATTTGACGTGGAGTTAAATGAAGTTTTCAGTTTTACTTATAAAAAAGAATTTGGAAACGGATTAACCGAACATGAATTTGATCATGTGATTTTTGGTCAATATGATGATGCTCCTGTAATGAATCCTGAAGAAGTAGCCGATTGGAAGTACATCAGTATTGAAGATCTGAAAAAAGATATTGAACTTGAACCGGAGAAATATACCATTTGGCTTCAAATTGCATTAAAAGAAGTAGAAACCCATTTATCAAAATCTTAATTATGAAGGTACGCGTTAGTAGAAAAGCTCACTTTAATGCAGCTCATAGACTTTACAACCCTAATTGGTCTAATGAAAAAAATGATGCTGTTTTTGGCTTATGTAATAATGCGAACTACCATGGTCACAATTATAATTTAGTGGTTTCAGTTACTGGTGAAATTGACCCGGATACCGGATACGTTATCGATATGAAAATCCTAAAAGACATCATTAATCAAAAGGTTGTCGAAAAAATGGATCATAAAAACTTAAATCTTGATGTACCTGAATTTAAAAACCTCATTCCTACTGCAGAAAATATCGTGATTGTCTGCTATAATTTAATCGAAGAAGTACTTCCTGAAAACTTAGAGTTACATATTCAATTGTTTGAAACCGAAAGAAATTCAGTTTCATACCCAGCCTAGCCCAACCAACCATCTCGATCCAAAGAGCGGTATTGTATCGCTTCAGCAATATGCTGAGATTTTATTTTCTCGCTAGCATCCAGATCCGCAATTGTTCTGGCAACTTTTAAAATTCTATTATAAGACCTTGCGGAAAAGCCTAATCGTTCTACCGCATTCTTAAGTAATTGCTCTCCCATTCCATCAATCTGACACCATTTACGCATTTGCTTTGGTTCCAATTGCGCGTTAGAATATATTCCTTCAATACCTTCGTATCTTTTATTTTGAATACTTCTTGCAGCCACAACTCTCTGTCTAATTGATTGACTGCTTTCTCCTTCTGCCCTGTTCTTCAATTCTTCAAATGGCACACTGCTGACTTCCAAATGCAAATCAATACGGTCCATTAATGGACCTGAAACTTTATTTAAATATCTCCGAACCGACTGTTCACTATCAGTTGAAGTTATCGGATCATAAAAATCGCCACTTGGTGAAGGGTTCATGGAAGCTACCAACATAAAAGAAGCAGGGAAATCCACGGTAATCATTGCTCTGGATATCGTTACGTATCGATCTTCCAACGGTTGTCTCATGACTTCTAATACGGTTCTCTTAAACTCAGGTAACTCATCTAAAAACAGAATTCCATTATGTGCTAATGAAATTTCTCCCGGTTTAGGATTTGACCCTCCACCTACTAAAGCTACATCAGAAACCGTATGATGTGGATGTCTAAATGGTCTTTGCGTGATCAACGGAGTAGACTTGTCCAATAATCCGGAAACCGAATGAATTTTAGTCGTTTCAAGCGCTTCATCTAAAGTTAAAGGAGGTAAAATAGTCGGAATCCTCTTGGCTAACATAGTTTTTCCAACTCCAGGAGGTCCTACCATAATTACATTATGTCCACCGGCAGCTGCAATTTCCAATCCTCGCTTTACATTCTCTTGTCCTTTTACATCTGAAAAATCGACACTATAAACTTGATTATCTACACTAAACGTTTCTGACAATTCAATATGAACAGGTTCCAAATTACTACCAAACCTGAAAAAATCAATAACCTCCAGAATATTCTTCACACCATACACATCCAGACCTTTCACTACTGCAGCTTCTTCTGCATTGTCGTAGGGTAAAATAAATCCTTTAAACCCATCTAACTGTGCCTGAATCGCAATGGGCAATGCGCCTCTGATAGGCCTTAAATCACCATCTAAGGACAATTCTCCCATTATAATGTATTGATCAATATCCGGAGCATCTATTTGTCCTGTAGCAGCCAATATTCCCATCGCAATAGTTAGGTCATATGCACTCCCTTCCTTACGAATATTTGCAGGAGCCATATTGATGGTAATTCCCTTGACCGGAATCTTATACTTATTGTTTTTTAAAGCGGCATCTATTCTTTGTTGACTTTCTTTTACCGCATTATCCGGAAGACCAACAAGAAAAAAGTTGACTCCGGCACTTACATTAACTTCTACAGTGATTTTTTGCGCATCTATACCATATACGACAGATCCATATGTTTTTACGAGCATAAGTATTGGGTTTTAGAATGCTCAAGATATAGATTTTAGCTGATTATGTTACTATATTCTTCAAAATCTTTACTCTCTCAAAATCGTAAAGTTGTTGCTAATGGTACGGTCTATCTCAGGTATTGTCAAAATATAATAATATGTTCCGTCCGGAATTTGGTATGCGTCCCAATTATTTAAGTAAGGATAAGACTCATATAATAACACACCCCACCGGTTAAATATCTCCAACTTTGCGGGAGGAAAATACTCTAAAGCCGGGAAAATTAGAAAGTCATTAATAAAATCTCCATTTGGGGTAATAATATTCGGTCCCACCAATGATTCAATTATTTGTAATGACCTTTGCGTAGAATCTGAACATCCCAAATCACTTTGCACCCACAAAACAATATTCTGAGTTCCGGTACTTGAATAGGAATGTGCAGGGTTTTGAACCAAAGAAGAATCTCCGTCACCAAACTGCCATAGCCAATTGATAATTGCTCCAGAGGAGATCGTTGAAGAGTCATTAAAATTAACTACTTGTCCAACAATAGCGACTCCTGACGGATTTGTACCAAACCGGGCAATAGGATTTACCCCTTTAATTACAGTTACTTTTGACGAATCTATACATCCAAACACATCTGTAACTGTTAAAGCATAACTTCCTGAATCTACAGTAATGGTTCTTGTTGTATCTGACGTACTCCACAAAAAAGTCACATTGTTCGTTGCTCCTTCAAGAGTAGTTCGATTTGAATCACAAATAACTGTATCTCCATATATAATAGCGTCAGGAATAGATTGGATCACATTAAAGGAAGCAGAAGTATTTCTACAACCATTGGTGTCGACAACAGTAACCGTATTCATCCCACTTCCTGCTTTAATCGTTCTTGTAGTATCACCATTTGACCACAGGTAAGACACCCAATTTTCAGTGGTTAATAACACACTATCCTGATGACAATAAAAAGTATCACCACTAATTGTTGGCTGTGGCAAAGGGACCTGGGCAATATTCACAGAATCTACCCCCAAACAACCGAAATACATCACCTGAACACTATAGGTTCCAGGTGAAGAAATCATTATGGTATCTGTGGTATCCATAGTACTCCAAATCACAGAATCATACTGTTGGTAGGTATACAATTCCAAACTATCTCCTGCACACAATTTATCTTCGTTAATTACCGGTTGCGGGTCAATGGTTACCACATTGTATTGCGCTGATGACTTTTCACACAACCCTTTTGTAACGGTCACTGTATATAATCCGGTATAACCGACAATTGAATTGGTATCAAGTGCTCCGGTACTCCACTTATAACTATCGTATCCGGTTCCTACATCTAATAAGGTTGAATCTCCAATGCATAAAGTCGAATCACTACTAGTTATAATCGGGTTCAAAATTGTACTGTCCACAAATATGACCAAATCCACATATGTTGTTTCCGCAGGTGTCCCATTATCAATTGCCATGATTTGTAAATTATGATATCCCACATTTGTCAGACCACCAACTACATAAGCATCTAATGATGCATTTACTCCAGCTATATTATTTACAACTGTGAGTCCAGGGAAAGGTGTATTCACAGTAATCGCAGTTATTTGGTTTTGCTCTGGCGAAATAAACGATAAATTAAAGTTTAATGTATCTCCTCTACATACACCAATCGTATCACAAGAGTTCAATCCGGTTACGATAGGTGGTGTATTTGAGCTGTTACATGCATTAAAATACATAGATTGATCATCTAACCATGAAACACCATCATTGTTGCTATATGGTCCATCATAAGCCGTTCCAGCGGTATCAAATCGCCCAAACTGAATGAAATCCACACCATTTCCTAAATTGGCTCCAACAGTTGCTGCAATCCCTCCAAATCCGTTGACTCCATTTGATGCTGCTCCCGTAGTCCATTGCATATCTTTATAACAAAAGGCTACATTATTTCCATTTGGAATTAGCGGGTCGGTACCATCGGTTATAATCAATTGAAAAGTATTGCGCTTATCATTTTCTCTGTTATAATATCCAACATCCACCCAGTTAACAATCATTGCTGTTGGTGTGATTTTATACCAAATCTCTCCACCAGCAACTCCATTAGCATCCAACCTTGTATCCACATCTCCCCAAAAAGGAGCCACCATAACAAAGTTGTTACTTGGGAATGACGTGCCCGAGAAAGTGGAATAAGGTGTTCCGAACGAAACATTTCCATTGATATTTATATATACCGAGTTGTTGTTTGTACCATAAAAACAAAAATTGAATGGTAGGTTAATCAATGGAGAACTCCCATCGTCATCCGGGCCCACAGCCAAAGTATAGGTTGAATCCGGTTCAATGTAACAACTACAATCTCCCGCAGCTCTACTTCTGTTTCGTCCAAAATCAGGAGCAATCACAATATTCGATGATGTTGAAGAGTTTACAATTCTATAATTGCCAACAGGATTCAGCTTACCCGCTTCTTTTAACTGTTCGTACTCTACTGTACCTATTTTACCTTGTGCCAAAAGAAACCCGGACAGAATCGAAAAAATCAGTAGTAGTATATATTTCATCTCGTATAATTATAAAAGTCTTACAAGCTCGGGACATGTAATTCCTCGCTAATATAATCATAATTATGAATTGCTTTTTAGTCGGCTTCCCCAAGGTGTTACTATCTCTCTAAAACAAAAAAAGCTTCCTGAAACAAGAAGCCTTTTTTGTTTAATATATTATTGCGATTAGTAGACGGTTATTCTTTCTACTTTCACTTGATCTCCGGATTTGATGACTACAAAATATAAACCTTGAGACACCTGACTTAAATCCATTTTGGTCTTAAGTTCTGTTTGGTTATTGCTCTCAATTTTTCTAGTCTGAATCAACTGTCCGTTTGTACTCATGATTTGAATCTCAACAGTCTCACCCATAAATCCTTCTAAATTGATATTTAAATCATCATTAGTTGGATTTGGATACATAGAGATACTTAATGCTGTTCCAGGCTCATCAATTCCACTACAGATAGAGAATGTTACGTTTATCGTATCTGTTCCAAAACAGCCATTACTATTTTCTACAATTACAGAATAATCACCATCTGTTGTCACTGTTTCTACTTGAGACGATCCTCCAGAAGACCATTGATATGAAACAAATCCTGCACCAGCATCAATATCGTATGAAGTCACACCCTGATTCTTACATAATACTGTGTCCGGACCTAAATTCACCACCGGTAGTGCCCACATAGATACATCTACATCATCCATGGCTTCACAACCATTTGTATCCGTAGCTGTTACCGCATAATTACCACTGGTTGTCACCGTGATCATCGATGTCGTATCACCATTTGACCAGATGTATGAAGCAAATCCATTTCCAGCATCAATATTCTGAGTAGTACCCTCACAAATGTTAGAAATATCACTTCCCAGATTCACTGAAGCTGCAGGATAGATATTTACTACCACTGTATCATAAGTCGTACATCCATTTGCATCTAAACCTGCAAAAGCAATAGTATCTGAAGCTGTCACAACAACAGTTGCCGAAGTCACCGGACTATTGGACCAGCTATAATTCACAAACGCTGAATTTGCTGTAATCGCAATTGGAGATCCACAATTTGATGTATCAGCTGGCAACATAGATGGAACAAGTGGATTAATTGAAGATACTATTGCCGTATCCATCAAAATACATCCGTTCGCATCTGTTACGGTCACCACATAGTCACCTCCAGAAAGGCCAATCGCATTCGCTCCAGACTGACCATTTGACCATGCCATAGCATATGGTAATGTTCCTCCGGTTGGATTTACCGTGACTGTACCTGTTACATCAAAATAACAAGTCACATCCGTAACGTTGAAACCTGAATTCGTTAATTGAACCGGATCTGAAAGATATACTGAATAAGTACTGCTACAGTTATTAGTATCAGTAATTGTCACCACATGCGTACCGCTTAATAAGAATGAATCCGCAGTTGTAGTATCACCGGACGGCCATAAATAACTTAATGTCCCTGTACCTCCAGTAGCAGCCACTTCAGCCCAACCAGTAGCGTCACCGAAACATAATGGATCTTGATTAGTTACGCTATATCCAACGATCGCGGCAGGCTCTGTAACTGTAAAATTCAATGTATCCATACACCCTAAGTTATCAGAAACATAAGACACATAAGTACCTGCTCCCTGATTCATTAATACACTATCAGATCCTGGAACGGACCAGGTATAGTTTAATGTTCCAACGCCTCCTGTAGCGGTTACGGTAATATCAGCGGTAGTATCCCCATTACAAAGGATATCTGTAATACTGATTAAAGAAAGATCCAAATTAGACAATGCTGCTAACGTTGTTGATGTTGTATCTGTACAACCATTGGCATCGGTAATGGTCACTATGTTTAATCCAGCACCTAAAGTTGTTGGATTATCAACAGTTTGTCCTCCAGACCATACATAATTGTAAGGTGTGGTTCCACCAGTTGTAGAAGTTGTTGCTGTACCAGTAAAATCACCGAAACAATCTACATCAGTTGTACTTGAAACGGTAATATCCAATACTCCTGGTTCAGTAATTACTTCTGTCAGCGTATCTGCACATCCATTAGCATCGGTAATTGTTACCGTATAAGTGTTTGCTCCCAAATTGACTGCATTTGCTGTTGTATCTCCATTTGACCAGTTATAAGTATATGGTAATACCCCTCCAGTTACTGTTGAAGCTATAACTCCATTGGTATCCGCATTACACAATGCACTTGTCGCAGATAATGAAGCTACTAATGCCGCTGGTTCGTTTACTGTAACAGAAAGTGTATCCATACAACTGTTATTATCCGTCACCGTAATTGTATAGGTTCCTGCGACCACATCATTTAATACGGTATCCACGTCACCATTACTCCACGCGTAAGTATAACTTTGAACACCTCCTGTTACTGTCACTATAACCTGACCATTTGTATCTCCGTTACATAACACATCATTTTGAGAATCGATCGTTGTAACTAACTCCGCTGGCTCCGTAATTGAAATTAATGTAGTGTCCTGACAGTTATTTGCATCGGTAACAGTTACCACATATGCTCCAGAACCCAAACCATTTGCTGTATCCGCTAATGATCCATTTGGCCAACTATAATTGTACGGTGAAGCACCACCAGTAGCTACCACTTGTGCAGATCCCAATGCATCACCATAACATAAGTTATTCGTAATCGTTCCTGGGGCCAATGCCAATGATGTTGGTTGCGTTAAGTTCGCTAATGCAGAATCCACACAACCATTTGCATCTGTAATAGTTACACTATAGAAACCTGATAACTGATTGTAAATACTATCCGTTGTAGAACCCGTTGACCATAAATATGAATATGGCATCGTTCCTCCGGTTCCTGTTACCACAGCAAATCCGGTTGCCGCACCATTACAAGCTACGTTTTGCGAATTTGTGATTGCTGCATCTAATGCTGTTGGCTCGGTAATCGTTACCGATATTGTATCAGAACAGCTATTCGCATCTGTCACGGTAAGCACATAGTTACCCGGGCCAACACTTGAAATTGTATTTGTAGCTGATCCATTTGACCATAAGTATGAATATGGCATCGTTCCTCCTGTAGCATAAATAGTCGCAGCACCATCTCCGGCATTATTACACGAAACATGAGTTAATGCGCCTACGCTTAATGACAATGCTGATGGCTCCGTAATCGTCACAGACGTATTTTTCACACAACCATATGAATCCGTTACACTTATTACATAAGATCCAGCAGCCAGATTAGAATTAATTGAATCTAATACACCATTTGACCACGCATATGAATAAGGTGTTCCTCCTCCAACAGCTAATGCCGTTGCAGAACCTGTAGTTGCTGAATTACATAATACATGTGTGGTATCACTAATAGAAACACTTAACAGTGTTGCTGGCTGGGATAACACAACACTTGCTGTGTCATTACATCCATTTGCATCTGTTACGGTCACCACATATGAACCTGCATTTAAATTAGAATTCGTTGCAGTAGTTGCTGCATTTGACCACACATAAGAATAAGGAGACGTTCCTCCGGTTGCTGTTGCAACAGCTGATCCAGTTGCATCACCAAAACATGCAATGTTTGTTGATGAACTGATTGATGCATCTAAAGTATTTGGTTGTGTAATTGTAAACGTACTGTCTTTTACACAGCTGTTTCCATCCGTAATGGTTACGGTATATGTTCCAATAGCTAATCCAGTGATTGTACTTGTGGTTTGAGATGAATTCCAAGCATAGCTATAAGTTGGAGTTCCTCCCATAGCCATTACCGCAATGGCACCATCAGATAATCCGTTACAAGATACATTCGTTACCATGGCTGTCATTGTCATTTGCGTTGGTTCAGTAATCGTTACCGTTGTTGTATCAGAACAAGAATTAGCATCTGTTACGGTTACGATATGTGTTCCAGCAGATAATGTTGTATTTGTAAATGTAGTTCCTCCATTTGGCCATGCATAGGTATACGCTGGTGTTGCACCAGAAGCAGTCACCGTTGCACTACCGGTATTGGTTCCAAAACAAGTTACATTTGAGAACACACTATTGGTCACAACCAATTGTGTTGGCTCTGTCAATGTCACAGAATCTACTTTTTGACAAGAGTTTGCATCCGTAACCGTAACATAATAGGTTCCTGAAGCAACATTCGCCAGGTTTGCTGTTGTTGAACCATTAGACCAATTGTAATTATATGGAGATGACCCTCCTGTTCCATTTGCTACCGCTGCACCAGATGTACCATTGTAACAAACGTTATTCGTCACACCATTAATACTTAAAGATAATGTAGTCGGAATTGTAGTCACCGTACCAGATGTTGTTGCGGTACATCCATTGGCATCTGTAACGGTTAAACTGTATAAACCACCATTCAGATTATTCATCATTGCAGCTACCCCACCATTACTCCAGGAATATGAGTAAGGAGTAGTTCCTCCTGTAACACCAGAAGTAATCGAGCCATTACCAACACCTGGACATGTCTCAGGTGTTGTTCCGGTAATTGAAGCTACCAATGCTGTAGGTTCTGAAATCGTAATTGTTGTATCATGAGTACATCCTACATTATCCGTAGCAGTTACAGAATATGTACCTGGTGATAATGAAGTCAATGAAGAAGCTGTTTGCCCCGTTGACCAGCTATAACTATAAGGAGCTGTACCGCCAGTTGTTGCTAAAGTAACTGATCCATTTCCCTGACCATTACATTGTACGTTGTTCACTGTTGCATTAAAATACATTGGAACTGGTCCACCTACAGTAACGGCAATAGTATCAGAACATGTATTGTTATCTGTTACGGTTACTGAATAAGTTCCAGCACCCAATCCTAACTGTAGCGCTCCTGAATTACCATTTGACCAGCTATAAGCATATGGAGATGTTCCACCTGTTGCATATACCACAGCTTGTCCATCATTCGCATTAGAACACGACACGTTGGTTGTCGTAAGAATATTTCCACTTGGTGCATCCAATACCGGTATGGTCATCGTATCCACATACGAACAGTTGAATGCATTTGTAATTGTTACCAAATAATCCGTGGTAGTTGTTGGAGTCACTGTCGCAGTTGAACCCGAACCTGAGATCGTAGGATCACTTGGCCAGGAATATGATGAAGCACCATAAGCATTAATAGTCGCTGATTCTCCCGGACAAATTGATGTTGGACTCATCACATATGATGTAGTCGGTGCTGGTGGTACAATTACCGTAATACTATCAAAACTACTGTTACAACCATTTGCGAAATTCGCTGCATAGTAAGTTGTCGTTGTTTGTGGAGTAATATTTAATGTTCCTCCCGAACCAATAGCTTGTGTAGTATCAGTAGAAATTGAAGAGAACCAAAAAGTTTTTACATTTTCTGTATAATCATATGTGAACTCCATATATACCTGAGTCGGACATGTTGTACCTCCATTAACCGTATATCTTGGAGTGGCTTGAAATGTAATTGACCCATCCGCTAACCAGTTTTGCAATTGCAACTGTGTTAGTGTTAACGTTGTAACCGTATATGTATTACAGCTACCATAATATGGGTAATACGTATTTCCGATTGAACTACCATTCTCATCATATAAGTACAGGTACTCATTTGAAGAATCAAAATCACCACGGAAATAAATCTTCAATGTTCCTCCTGCTACATTTGTAGTCGGTAGTGAACTAAAAGTAAAATACATTGGAGAAGTTGCAGATGGAGTTGGTGATAACGTTGTTGAAGTATTCGAATACGTATTTGTCACCGTTCCTACTCCTGAGTTAGCCGCAACTAAATTCCCAGAAGTTCCAGGACAATAGAATGTCGTTGTTGATGTAATCGGTCCCGCAGAATCAATTTGAAGCGGAGATGTCATGAATACAGAATCATTCACCACACAACTATTTGCATCTGTGATAGTCACTACATTCCAACCTCCTGAAACTTGTGTGTCAGTTGTATCTGTAGATCCTGAAGGCCATAAATAGGTATAACCAGGAGTACCTCCGGTTACGGATACTGTAGCCGAACCATTAGCGGTGGCATAACAAGTAGCGCTAGAATTAATCGTTGATGTCGAAATGATTTCTGTCGGACTGGTCACCTCAACCGAATCAATCACCTGACAGTTATTTCCACCTGTTACCGTATACACATACATTCCAGTTCCAAGATTAGAAATCGAACTTGTAGTGGCTCCAGTTGACCAGTTATAAGAATATGGTGTTGTTCCTCCTGAAACGGTTAAAGTAGCTGTACTATTTGTATCTCCATAACATGATAATGCATTTGCAGTATCTGTAACAGTTGGTGAAGGAATCACAGTAATTGTTACTGTATCGGAACAGGAATGAGATCCATTTGACACCGTAACACTATAATTTGTTGTCGTACTTGGGTTTACAACAATAAACCCTGTGGTATCTGTTGTACTCCATAGATAATCCCCACCATTCAATCCGGTTGAGTTATTTACGACTGCGTCAGCATAACCTACATTTTCAGAATACTGACCAAAACCTGTAGCCGAATACTCATGTGTGAAATACCATTTGTTGTTCCATGGAGAATACGTAAAGTTAGCGAGATCAATATTGCTCAAATAAGTAAATGAAGAAACTTCTTCGAATGTACTTGTCGAAATAACAAATCGTCCAATTGAATTGTAATTTCCAGAACCAAAGTTGTAGTTTGTTCTGAATACTATTGAATGTCCATTAGATCCACATTCTGCAATACCCCATGTTGCCCAGTTCTCACAACCATAATCGATATAATCTAATTCGTAGTTTCCTAAAACCTCAACAAATCCATCATCCAAATGAATCTTATAGAAGTTGTTGTCATAATTCGCCCATAAGATCAGATAACCGTTTCCTGCTAACATGATAGACCCGTATCCCGCATTAATTGATTGCGATAAATTAATGGTTGTACCATAGTTCAATGACGCATCCATTTTTCTAATAGCGTTGATATTCGCTATTACACTGTTGTTATAATAGAAGTTATTATACACAGTACTCCATAATGTATATAACTGCCCCGTATTTAAATCACTAAAGATTCCATCACGTCTTGAAAAACTTTGAGAAGCACCTAAAGCTGTATTATATCTTGTACAATAGTTATCGCCATTCACATATACATAATTTGGAGTTACTGCAATTCCACCTCTATCATCTCCAGAAACATTATATGCACTGGTCAGGTTATTCTGAGTTAGAGCTTGCACTTGTAACCCACAAGAGCCCATGGTTTCTAATCTTAGACTATCTGATGAACAAATGGTCGTATCTACCTGATCGATTCTGGCATCTAATAGATTCACATATGTAGAGTCCGAACTCGAACAATTGTTTGAATTAGTTACCGTGGCAAAATATGTCCCTAAATTAGAAACATAAGTAGACTGCGTAGTAGCGCCCGTACTCCATTCGTATGAAGAATACGTTCCTGTCGCTGTAATCTGAACCGAATCTGCATTACAATAAGTAGATGTATCTGATAAGGTAAAAGATGGTACTGCATTTACGGTAACCGTCACAGTATCCGAACAAGAAATTGAACCATGCGAAACGGTTACAGAATAGTTTGTTGTGGTAGATGGAGAAACGCTAATAGAAGGTGTTGATGCTCCAGTGCTCCATGCAAATGTATTAAACGAGTTACTCCCTCCTGCTCCATTGTGATTCGCTGCAGCATAACCTAAATTTTCCGAATAAGAACCTGCAAAGTTGTATCCCTCAGAGTGGAAATACCATCTACTATGCCAAGGAGAATACGTAATACTCGCCATATCACTTAGGTTCTGTCCGGTAAATGCTGAAGCGGTACTAAATGTTGTAGTCGTTAAATCAAATCTGGTAATCTCATTGGCATTCGTTCCTAAACTGGTATTACCATTCGCTCTGAACACAAAACTATATCCAGTACCATTACACTCTGCAATACCCCAAGATGCCCAGTTTTCAGCTCCATATCTAGCTGGAGTCATATTGTATGATCCTAAATCTGTTACCTGACCTGAAGGTAATTCAATTTTATAAAAATGATAATCGTTTACGGCCCATAGTACAACATATCCTGACCCGGCTAATACCATAGAACCATACCCTGCGTTAATAGTCTGACTTAATGGAATTACCGTTCCTGTGTAGTTCAATGAAGCATCCATATAACGTAAAGAGTTGATGTTGTTTACGTATACTGTATTCGGGCCAAAATTGTTTTGAGTCGAGTTCCAAAATGAATACAACTGACCTGTTGACAAATCACTGAACATTCCATCTCTAATAGAAAGCTGAATTGGTGAAGACAAGTTACTTGCAGAATATCTCGCTGTTCCATTGTCACCTGTTAAATACACATAGGATGGTGTCACAGCAATACCACCTCTATCATCACCAGTATAACTACCTGCACCCACCTGATTGTAATTGGTATTGGTCATACTTGACAATACAAAATAACATCCGGTTAATGTTTGCATATCTACGGTATCACCTGCACAAATCGCTGTATCTCCAGTATTAATTTCCGGTTTCAATAAGTTTACAAAAGATTGATCTTCTGCTGTACATGTATTTGAACCAGTAACTGTTACTTTATATAATCCTGAAGTACTTGCAGTAAGCGTTGAACTTGTTGCTCCTGTATTCCATAAATAAGATGTAAATGTCCCAGGGTTTAAAATCGTACTATTTGCACATACAGTAGTCGTATCCGGTAAAGTTGGAGATGGAGATGTTAATGTCGATACTACGATAGTATCCGCTTTAGAACATACTCCGTTTGAAACCGTCACACTATAAGTTCCTGCTGATGTAACATTAATGACCTGATTAATACTCCCATTAGACCAGTTATAAGATAAAACACCAGCTGGTGCGGTTAAAACTGTTGTATCTCCAGGACACATCGACACATTTGGTCCCAGATTTACATTCGGTACATTAATCGTAATATTTGTTCCGTTATCACCTCCTACCTGAACAGGGTTAGACGACACAACTCTGATTCTATAACTTCCTCCTGCTGGAGTATTTGCTGGAATCGTTGCTGAAATTGTAGTTGCTGTTGTTGAAGTAACGGTACCAATAGATGTTGGACTCGAAAAGTTTCCGTTGGCATCTGATAACTGCGCAGTAAATACATTACCAGAGTTAAAAGTTAAACTGTTCACAGTGAAGTTTACACTCACCGCTGAGTTATCACAAAATGGGCCTAATATGGTAGACGTTTGAAGACCATAGTTAGATACCTTATAAGCCGTCCATGAATATCCATTTGAAATCCATAACTTATCATCATCAAAAGATATAGAGTATGAGTATGGCGTTGATGTTCCTACAGGAAGTTGACTATAACCTACATAAGCTCCTGTTGATTTATTTACAAAATATAGTCTTCTATTTACACGATCATACACTCCAACTTCTTTACCTGAACACCCTGTGTAAACGACATTATAGTTGGTTAAACTACTTACTGTAACCGGCAATCCACTCACTGCTGTTGTTCCAAGTAAAAACCCGGTAACTCTTGAATATCGATAGATATAGCCATTATAGAAATAGAAAATCTCATTATTCCCGTTATCGTAAGCTCCTTGAGAATTCGAATTCGGTTGGTGATTCGATCCGGAAAACAATGTTGATCTTGAAGTAGGGTAACCAGATGCGTTCAATGTGAATTGAACAATCCCAGTCGAACCATATCCATTCCCTTCTAATGCATTTGTATTCGAGTTCCACCAAATTGATCTTAGGTTGGAAGAATACATAGAAGTTAACATCGCACCTGTTGATGTACTATGTGTTTGAACGTAATTACCGTTTAGGGTATAATAAACGTTATTCACCGGATTATGCGCAACCGAAAATTTGGTATAGCTACTCCCCCCGGACAGGGTCGGGGTTTGTTGGATTGCATTGGTCAGAATAGAGCATTGTGAATACCCTGTTTGAATGCCAAAAATTAAGATTACGGATAAAAATAGAAAGTATAGTTTCCTCATAATGTGTCGTTTTCGAGTTACAGCAACAATATAAATGCCAAACCCAGTTCCAAGGATAAATATTTATATTTTTGTTAATAGACAGACGAAAGTACGCCTAATCAATGAGTTTCAAAAATTAATTTGAAAACACGGTTAAAATTTCATCACATTTAACAATTTAATCAAACGCCTAAATATGATGCGGGTTGCCTGTTTTATCTAAAGTCAAATTAAAGCGATTCCTCTATTAATCCTATTAGTGAATGGATTACCTTGATATGTATTTCCTGAATCCTATCCGCATATCCATGATGGTCAACTCTGATCTCGACATCACAAAGCTCAGCCAATTCACCACCTTTTTTGCCTGTTAATCCAACCACAGAAATTCCATTTTCTTTAGCGACTTTAGCAGCATTAATTACGTTTGAAGAATTCCCACTCGTACTAATGGCTAAAAGCACATCACCTTTGGTCCCCATTCCCTCAACAAATCTTGAAAAAACATAATCGTAACCATAATCATTTGCGACACAACTTAAATAGCCCTGATCAGATATCGCAATAGCTGGTAATGATTTACGATTCTCTCTAAAACGACCAGTTAATTCTTCCGCAAAATGCATAGCATCACTCATGGATCCCCCATTCCCGCAAGAAATGATCTTATTACCTCTTTGGATAGCTTCTACCATTAGTTTGCCCGCCTGTGCAACCGCATATAATTTAGTTTCATCCGTCATAAACTGGGTTAAAACATCTTGTGATTCTTGAAAAATCTGGCGAACAAATTCCTGGCTCATATTCTAATTTATTTCGGCAAATTTAACCAAAAATAGATTTCATCTATGTCAATGATCCAGAACAAAAAAGCCGAAATTGAATATTCAATTTCGGCTTCGTTTTTATTTTCCTTCTTCGAAAATTTTCTTTCCTCTTTCTAACCAATCAATAAACTTTGGAATATCCGGATCGTAAGCCGCATGTTCATGAAGTTGTTTTTCTTCATGGTCTAAAACTACGTAATATGGCTGCGTATTAGACTTAAATTTTCTGATTTGAAACTCACTCCATTTATTCCCAACAGTTTTTACTTTCTTTCCGGTTACATCAGAAATAAACTGATCTTCTTCAGGTAATTTTTGTTTTTCATCTACATATAACGAAATCAAAACATAATCATTTCTTAGTCTTTCCAAAACTCGTGGGTCAGACCAAACATTCTCTTCCATTCTTCTACAATTCACACAAGCCCATCCCGTAAAATCAAGCATTACAGGTTTACCTACTTCTTTTGCGTAAGCTAAACCTAATTCATAATCATGAAAACAATTCAAATTATGTGGACAATGATCTGGATCTGTACCTTCAGGAATACTTGAAGCATCGGAACTCATAACTGCTGCAGATTTCCCACTGAAACCAACACCATTAGGTGATTCACTATAAAATGCTGGTGGTGGAAATCCTGATATTAATTTCAAAGGCGCTCCCCAAAGCCCTGGCAATAAATATATAGTAAAGACTAAAGTAAAAATTGCAAACAAACCTCTACCCACAGATAATTTTTCTAATGGTGAATCATGTGGCAACCTAAACATTCCAAATAAATACATGGCCATAGCACCAAATACACCAATCCAAATAGCCAAAAACACCTCTCTTGTTATAACATGTGCTTGTAATACCAAATCCGCATTAGATAAGAATTTAAACGCAAATGCTAATTCAACAAATCCAAAGATAACTTTAACCGTATTCAGCCAACCTCCAGACTTTGGTAATGAATTCAACCATCCAGGGAACGCAGCAAACAAACCAAAAGGCAAACCAATTCCAAGTCCAAATCCAAGCATTCCAACAGATAGAGCTGTGGCTCCACCATCTGTAGACAGTACACTTCCCAACAACAATCCAATTGCAGGCCCGGTACAAGAGAACGATACCAAAATTAAGGTCAAAGCCATGAAAAACACTCCAATTAAACCACCCTTATCAGATGCCGAATCTGCTTTATTAACCCAGCTACTTGGCATGGTAATTTCGAATGCTCCCAAAAATGAAATTGAAAAGACTATAAAAACTAAAAAGAAAAAGAAATTTAAATACGGATTAGTCGAAAACTCATTAAAGATATCAGGGCTTACGGTATCAAAAATATGAAATGGAACACTCAACAGAACATAAATTATTATGATGGATGAACCATAAACAATTCCTTTCTTAATACCTTCCGCTTTAGTTTTACTCTGCTTAGTAAAAAAGCTTACGGTCATTGGAATCATTGGGAACACACAAGGCGTCAATAATGCTGCCAAACCTCCTCCAAAACTTAACAGCAACAGTGTCCATAAATTTCTACCCTCTTCCTTTTCTGCCCCTTCAGTTCCATTACCATCAATATTGGCAACTTCGTTCTTCTCTCCAATCTTATATTCTAGCTCCACTGCTTCTGGTGGAATACATTTACCCTGATTACATACCATAAAGTAAACCTCTGCCAAAATGGTTTGACTGCCCTCTACTTTTACCTTTTGAGAAAAGGTGACCGTATTTTCATAATATCCTAAAACCATATCGAAGTTAGGGTCCATCTCCTCAATTAATTTCCCATTTTCTGTTGGTCCTTCAACTGGTTTTAAACCCTCCGGTTTCAAAATATTAAACTCAGATGCTTGTGGCCCATCAATATCCATTGAATAAACATGCCAATGCTCATCAATAGTAGCAATAGCCTGCAATTCATACATACCATCTCCTAGATCAACTACTTTAGACTCCCATGTTGCAGGAGTTAAAACGCCTTGATTTTGCTCAGGTTGATGATCTCCTGAAACTGAAATAGTAATCGGTTTACTTTCTTCCTTAGGTTGCTCTGCGGATGTTTCTTTACGATCTCCTTCAAGATTAAACTCAAACTCCACAATTTCTGGTGGAATACAAGTTTTATCATCGCAAGTCATAAACTCAAAATCACCTAAAACGGTAGCTTTAGCGCTTAACAACTTCACCTTTTGTCTAAAAATCACTTCATCCTCAAAGTATTTCAACTTCATTTGAAACACTGGATCATCCACAGTAACTCCCTCAGGCTCTTCAGTTTTACCAACTAATTCATAGTCTTTAGATGGCTTAAACATAAAGGATGTCGGAATAACCGGTTCTCCAACGGTTTGAGAATATACATGCCAATGTGGCTCAATGTCTCCAATAATCTGAAGCTCAAACTCATTACTACCTAAACTTTTTGTTTTGAACTCCCACTTAACAGGGTTAACCACTTGAGCAGAAAGATTAGAAATCCCAACAAAGAGTACTGCTAAGCTTAATGCAAAAATTTTAAAATATTTTTTAGCCATTATCTAGATTATTTTGAAGTCCGCCAAATGTATAAAATATGTCCAATGGGTGAAACCCAAATAACTGACTTTTAACACCTACGTCAATTCCCTCTATTTTGCAGGCGAAATAACGATTTGAATAGAATAAAAACTGACTGGCTTACGACATTTCCTCATTTGGTTGCAGCTGAAACTTCTTTCGGATAACAAATACCGCCAGATACATCACCGGGGTATCTACAAGGGCAAATAAAATTTTATACATCCAACCATCCTTTACTAAAACTGCCATTTCAGGGACTGTCATTTTTCCAATAAACAAAACTCCCACAACCAATATTGTATCTAATAATTGGGACACTATAGTTGAAGCATTATTTCTTAACCACAGATGTTTACCATTGGTTAGATTCTTCCAGAAGTGAAATAATCTTAGATCCGCAAATTGTGCGACTAAATAGGCCAACATAGAAGAAAATACCACTCTATAAGAATTGGCAAATACGGTATCATATACTTCATTGGTGACGTGAGACTGCTCAATAGCCGGGAATATACTTCCTAACCATAAGATCAGTAACACAAATAGTGTGGCAAAAAAACCAGTAATTACCACGTTAGTTGTTTTGCGCTTTCCATAAATCTCAGAAAGTATATCCGTAATCAAAAAAGTAAATGGATAGGGAATCATGCCGGCAGAAATTACAAATTCTTTAAACCCTAAATCCACCGTAACGAATTTATTCGCAATTAAATTCGTGGTAACCAATGAGGCAATAAACAAAGCAGCTAATGTCAAATACAAGAAATCTGCTTGAGTCTTTAATTTCTGATTCATATTTTCTGATTGACCTGAGACGTAAAGAAAGTAATTTTTTCACTAACCGTTCTCCCTATCCGAGCTTTACTTCAAAATATTGATTTGATATACATCTTTACTATTTGTATCTACTTTGAATCGCTCAGACGCTCGAACACCTACAACCCAAATAATTTCTTCTTGAGACTCCAACACCCAAACATGATCCTTTTTGTGCAAGGGTATTTTATTATCAATCAACAAATCAGAAACTTTTTTTACGCCCTTCATTCCAAACGGGTGAATTCTATCTCCTTTTTGCCACCTTCTGAGTTTAATTGGAAACCGGAGTTTCTCCAGGTCAAAATATGCTATAGAGTGATCTCTTTTAAAACTCAAATCTTTACGGCTAGACCTTTTAAACTCCAATCGTAATGGTTCTTGCAAATTAGAAGTATTTTGATCAATTAATAGTTCCTGATCCAAAACAAATGGTTCAATTGAATTTAAATATATGACCTCGCGATCAACGGTCATAAGATATTGATCAGAGTTAATTTGTTTTCCTACAAACAAATTTGTGTTTAATGTATTCAACAAATCATCCACATGCGTTGGATTAAAACCAAATACATCTAACTTTCGATTTAGAACTACATCTGCAAAATCATGCGCTTTGATCTTTGAAATCGAAATCTCCAATGCGGTATCAGTATGATTCACCCAGGATGTCCAAACTCGATCTACTTCCTGTTCTACAAACGCGTCTAATCTTCCCAAACGTTTAAAATTTCGATTAAACGTGGGCTCCAAATTTGGATTAATCTCTTTCATATGCGGTAAAACATCATGACGGATTTTGTTGCGATGATATTTTACACTTTTATTCGATTGGTCTTCTACCCAATCCAATCCTTGAGATCTAACATAATCATAAATCTCCTGCTTGGTTGTTTGGATCAATGGTCGAATAATATGACCATTTTCCATTTTAATCCCTCTAAGTCCCCTCAATCCCGTTCCTCGAATGGAGTTCAATAGAAAAGTCTCAATATTATCAGTTAGATGGGTCCCTACTGCGATTTTATCTAAACTTCTTTCTACCCTGATTTTTTCAAACCATTCATAACGCAATGAACGAGCCGCCATTTGAATAGAAACTTGATTTTTATCCGCATAAGATTGAGTTTCAAACTTTATCGTATGGAAAGGCACACCCAATTGAGTCGCATAATTCTGCACAAACGCCTGATCAGAATCCGCATCAATCTCTCGTAAATTAAAATGGCAGTGGGCTATTTCAATGGTATAACCTGCTCTATGAAGAATTTCAGCAAGCGCCATAGAATCAGCACCGCCACTTACTCCAACCAGAATGGACTTACCAGAGCACAATTCCTGCAAAATACTTTTTAAGCTTTTCTGTAAATTCTTCATATGCATTAACAAATGTATTCTAAAACCTGAGGATTCATTAGTACTGTAAATTCCATTTTCATCAAAAACCTAATGACTTTTGTCATTTCATAATTCATTTTTCCTCTTCACATTTACCCGGCATACTTCATTGAAGATGAATCGCTTCTAGTTTTAAAATTCAAAAGCATGAAAAAAAGTTTTACTTGTTTATTCGCTATCATCAGTATTTTAACCTTTTCCCATTGTAAAAAAGATACTATTCCTGAACCTAACGAGATTGCAAATATCATGGTTAAAATGAATTTCAATCATCTTTTAAACCATAATCCGGTGGAAATGGACACCATTAAATACGTCAATTCAAACACCGACACTTTCAGTATTCGCACCATAAAATACTTTATATCAAGAGTCACTTTTCACCGTGATAATAAGGCAGACATAGTTTTAAAAGATTTCCATTATGTAGATCAGGAGCTTCCGGAATCTCTAACTCACATATTTAAAGATTTAATCCCGGAAGATTCATATTCGAGTGTCAGTTTCACATTTGGTTTCACCAATACTGATAATACATCCAATATGTTTACCACAGCTCCCGAAATGCAGATGTTTTGGCCTGAAAATATGGGTGGAGGCTACCATTATCAAAAACTTGAAGGACAGTATTTAGATCATGGCATTAAAAAATTCTTCAATTTCCACGCGGGAGGCTTAGATAAAATAGACTACAGTATCCATATACAACTTGCCAATTCAAACTTCCAGGTGAAAAACGATCAGGTACAAATCGATTTAAACATGGAGATTCAAAACTGGTTCAAAAACCCGGTCAACTGGGACTTCTCTTATTTCGGTGCTGCAATCATGCAAAACCATGAGGCACAACAAACCATTCAGAAAAACGGACATGATGTTTTCACCGCCTCCATTCATCCTTAAATACCATTTGATATGAGATTAATTGTATACATTTTTATTGCTTTATTCGGTGTAATCAGTTTGTCCAACTGTAAAAGAAGTATTCCGGAGCCTACAGATTATCCAACGACCATACATCAAACGACTCCTTATGATTTGAAAATACCTCTGGGTTTTCCTGAGATGGTCATCCCTGAAAATAATCCACTTACTGTTGAAGGGGTTACGTTGGGCAGAAAATTATACTATGATCGTATTCTAGATAAAGATAGCGCCCGTGCCTGTGCCAGTTGTCATCATCAAGATCAAGCATTTCAAATTGACAATGGAACGCAACAGGTTTTACCACATGCCAATTTTGGATGGATGACCAATTATATGTGGAATGGTGGTTTTAATGGCACATTGGAAGATGTCATGATATTTGAAGTCGAAGTATTTTTTGAGACCAACATGGATCGACTCAATAATAGTAAGATCTATAGAGAACTTTTCAAGAAAGCATTTAATGTGGATTCTATTACTTCTAAAGATGCTGCATTTGCGTTGGCACAATTTGCGCGAACGATGAACTCCGGCAATTCAAAGTTTGATCAATTCATTAACGGGGCAGTTTTATTAACGCAACAGGAACTTCAGGGACAACAGTTATTCTTTACTGAAAAAGCGGATTGTTTTCATTGTCACGGCACTATATTCCTTACAGATTTTACCCCAAGAAATAATGGTCTGGATGCCAACCCGGATGCCGGGTTAATGGAGGTCACAGGAAATCCAAAAGATCTTGGAAAATTTAAAACACCAACTTTAAGAAACATTGAACTCACTGCACCATATATGCATGATGGCAGGTTTAATACTTTGGAAGAAGTTGTCGATTTCTACAGCGGAGGCGTGCATAATACCTCTACCGTTGACCCTTTGATGGTTTATGCACACAATGGAGGTGTTTCACTAACACAGGAAGAAAAAGAGGCCCTCATCGCATTTTTAAAAACCTTCACAGATCAAGAGTTTTTGAATAATCCTGAATTGGCTAGTCCATTCTAATATTCCCTTGATTATTCTTAGAATCAAGTTGTTTGGGTTATTTTCGAGTAAAATCCCAAACAATGCATAAAAGATCAGTTGTATATCTAACTCTAATAGGCTTTTTATATCTGGCCATTCTTAGCTTTAAAATTCTAATAAAGCCACCTCAGGGCTTTGTATATATTCAGGACCATATTCCCGATATCATTCTGGATATTAGATATGCCGGGGTAGATAACTTTGTTGGACAACCTGTTGATGGATATTTAAGGCCTGTTGGCATCATGAGTTTAGAGGCTACAACTTCACTACAAAAGGTTCAGGCTGAATTGAAACAACAGAACTTAGCCTTAAAAGTTTTTGATGCTTATCGACCACAAAAAGCAGTAGATCATTTCGTTCGATGGGCAAAAGTTTTAGACGATACGTTAACCAAGAAAAAATACTATCCAAACATCAAAAAGTCTGATTTATTCAAACTTCAATATATAGCATCCAAATCAGGACATTCCAGAGGAAGTACGGTAGATTTAACACTAGTTGATTCTGAGGGAAATGAATTAGACATGGGCACTTCATGGGATTATTTTGGACCTGAATCCTGGCCATCCAGCTCAGCTATTTCACTGGAAGCTCAGAAAAACAGAAAGACTTTACAAAAGATCATGATAAAATATGGCTTTAAGCCATATAATGAAGAATGGTGGCACTTTACATTAAGGAATGAACCTTTCCCAGATACTTATTTCAATTTTGATATCGAATAACCTACAACCCTTGTGACTCTACTATTCCATCACGTAAACGAATGACACGTTTAGCGTGTTCAGCAATATCCTCCTCATGCGTTACCAAAATGACAGTATTTCCGTTTTGATGGATTTCGTTAAACAAAGCCATGATTTCATGAGATGTTTTGGTATCCAAATTTCCTGTTGGCTCATCCGCTAAAATGATGGAAGGTTTATTTACCAGAGCTCTTCCCACGGCTACACGTTGTCTTTGTCCTCCGGATAATTCATTCGGATTATGATCCATACGATCCGCCAATCCCACCATTTCCAAAACTTCAGCCGCACGCTCTAAACGATCCTTCTTACTCCACCCGGCATACACCAAAGGCAAAGCCACATTTTCTAATGCCGAATATCTGGGTAACAAGTTGAATGTCTGAAATACAAAACCGATTTCCATATTTCTAATTTCAGCCAATTCATCATCCATCATCCGACTCACATCCTTCCCATTTAACCTATACGTACCGGAAGTTGGTGTATCTAAACAACCAATCACATTCATTAAAGTGGACTTTCCCGATCCAGAAGGCCCCATCAACGCAGCATATTCATTCTTCTGAATTTCAATGTCAACACCCCGCAACGCTCTTACCATTTGTTTCCCAACAACAAATTCACGTTTTATATCCTTTAGATCGATCACCAATTCCATGTTTCAAAAATAGATGAAGATCAGGCGTTTCTCTATGCAAATACACCAATGGATATATGATGTTACTAATGGTTCTATCCTTTGAATATACTCGTATCAACCTATATTTGTTCCAATGGAGAGAATCAGCAAGGAATATGTTTTTAAACCTTCTTTAAAAGAGCGTTTAATCCAATGGGCATCTACGCATAAACCTTGCGCCATATTAGATAGTCACTCTACTCACAATCAAGATTATCCAAATGGGATATCTTATGATCTAATCATAGGAGTTGGCGCATTCGATCAATTGCTATCTAATGAAAACTCTTTTGACAAATTGAAATTTTTCCATGAAAAACATCAGGATTGGTTATTCGGTTATTTAAGTTATGACCTCAAAAATGAATTGGAAAACTTGTCTTCCAAAAACGAAGATCATCATCGGGTTCCGCACCTTCATTTTTTTGTGCCAGAAATTGTAATTACGATTCAGGGAGAACTGTTGACTATCTCATCACTTAAGGAAAACCATGAGGAGATTCTCAATCAAATTTTAGAAACACCAATTAATCAACAAAAGGATCGTGCTCCAATTGAGATTCAATCTCGAATTCATCATGCAGAATATATCAGAGGAGTAAAATCTCTATTGCATCATATTCAAATTGGGGATATTTACGAAGCTAATTTTTGCCAGGAATTCTATGCGGAAAATATCCAAACCAATCCTTTCGAATTGTACTCCGCATTGGTACAAACATCACCTACCCCATTTTCAACTTTTTATAGTTTTAATCATAACTATTTAATGTGTGCCAGCCCGGAAAGGTTCATTAAAAAAACCGGGAACCAAATTATCTCTCAGCCAATTAAAGGAACCGCTAAAAGAAGTTCTGATCCTGTTTTGGATGAACATTTAAAGCATCAATTGTATCGCAGCAAAAAAGATCGCACTGAAAATGTAATGATTGTGGACCTGGTACGGAACGACCTTTCCAGAACTGCAAAGCAGCAAAGTGTTAAAGTAGACGAATTGTTTGGAGTCTATTCTTTTTCCAATGTCCATCAAATGATCTCTACGATCTCATCAGAAATGAATTCCGAGTACCATTTTACAGATGTCATCAAAAATGCTTTTCCGATGGGCAGTATGACCGGAGCTCCCAAAATTATGGCGCTGGATCTTATTGAAAAATTCGAACATACACAAAGAGGTATCTACTCCGGGTCTGTGGGCTATATTACTCCGGAAGGTGATTTTGATTTTAATGTGGTTATCCGAAGCTTACAATACAATGAATTGAATAACTATCTTTCATATATGGTTGGAGGTGCTATTACGCATAACTCCATTCCTGAAGATGAATATCAGGAATGTGAAATCAAGGCAGATGCCATTAAAAAGGTTTTGGCAGGCAACTGAGTTAATTAGTGACACCAATGATTACTCCAAAATTTCCATCTTGTTGCATCCAGTCCTCTGATGGCAAATAAGTTCTGGAAACGAATCCGTCTAAATACAACGCATTTTGACAATCATTTTGCTTAAAAAAGGTCGCAAAATCGTAAAAATTCACCTTTTCCTTCGACATAGCAAATAATACATCCCCATTTGGTAAAATCCCTACGCCATTTCTAATATTCAAGTTTTTAGATCCTTTTATAAATTGAGGATGAAGTTTGCCATCAATGAGCAACATAGGTCCTGATTGAGTTGCATACTCGATTCCGTGAAGAGCTTTTAATTGAGAAGTTTCACATACTACCGGAACTTTAGAATCGGTTATATAAAACACCCCATTTGGTTTCATATAAAAGTTCCCATAATCACTATTCTTTTGGTTCACTGCTTTTTTAAGCTGGCCCTTTTCGATATACAATCCTTGTGGAGACCGATCCTTCAAATACATCCCGCCATTCATAGCGAAAACTAAATCTTTATCGTTTTCAGCCAATTTTGTTTTGAGATTTTTAAAGTTCTTGATATTCTGGCCCTGATCATCTTTCCAGTAAAACTGTAAATCCATATTATCCGGATCTACCTGATAGGAAATAAATTTGGATTCATCTACCGTATGCACCGCTTCTTTCACAAAATAGAAGCTGGAAAGACTAAGCAGAATCCCTATAAATAAAAGTATCCGATTGGTTTTCATTTGCTGTATTTAATCGTAAAGTAGAAGACTACTCCCGAACAATAAATACAGGAATTTCTACTTTGTGACGCACGGCATCAATAGTTGTTCCAAACAGCACATCCGCCCAAATACCATGACCATGTGACCCTAAAACTAACAAATCGGCATGAAAAGAGTTCGCAATCTGCGGAATAGTCGTTTTTGGATTTCCATATCCCAGTTCCGTATGCACCTTATATCCATGTGCACTTATTTGTTGTTTATAGTTTTCCAGAAATACCTCATCCGACTGGGCTTCGCTATCATTAACGGTATCACCAAACACTCGAGCCACTACACTTTCCACGATATGAATTAAGACAATTTCCGTGTCTTTATTCGCTACGGTAAGCACGTGCTGAATCACCTTGTTATCAACCGTACTAAAATCTACTGCTACTGCTATTTTATTGTATTGTTTTGGCGCATCAATATCAATAAGCAATTGTTCCTGATGAACTCCGCTACGCTTTTGCATGGAGCGTTGCTTAAAGATAGGCACAAACGTTACGTAGACTAACAGACTGACGGTCAAAATTGCAAGAATAGTGATCACAATCCCCCATAAAACCGGGTGTTCGGTAACCCTTAAAAAGTTTGATGACTCTTCGATGACTAACCAAATATTCAAAGCCACAATCACCAAAGCAGAAGACCAGGAAGCCAATTTTGTCCATGGACCAATAGCAAATGTTCCCATCGTAGATTTATCACTTACATGATGGATTAAAGGAATCACAGCAAACCCTAATTGTAAACTTAAAATGACCTGACTCACAATCAATAGCGTTCCTGTAGAGCCTTCACCAAAAATTAGAATTACTATAACCGCAGGCACTATAGCAATTACACGCGTAATAATTCTTCGCACCCAGGGCTGAAATCTTAAATTTAAATAGCCTTCCATGACAATCTGTCCGGCAAGAGTTCCTGTCAAAGTTGAACTTTGTCCCGCAGCTATCAATGCCACCGCAAACAAAATAGGTGCCCACTTTGTTCCTAACATAGGTTCCAGAAACTTATATGCATCTTCAATCTCAGAAACATTATACATTCCCGAGTTATAAAATGTAGCTGCTGCCAAAATCAAAATAGCTGCATTTACGAAAAACGCCAGATTCAATGCAATGGTAGTATCCAGGATATTGAACTTAATTGCAGTACGCATCCCTTTTTCTGTCTTGTCATGATTTCGAGTTTGCACTAATGAAGAATGCAAATACAAATTATGCGGCATTACAGTAGCACCAATAATTCCTATGGCAATAAACAATGCTGTGGTATTAGGAATGGATGGAATAAATCCTTCCATTACGGATGGAAGATGTGGTTGTGCAAAAATCATTTCGGCAAAAAAGGATGCTCCAATCACTCCAATCAATGCCAAAATAAAAGCCTCCATTCTTCGCATTCCTTTATTGATCAGGAATAACAGTAAAAAAGTATCAAACAAGGTCAACACCACACCCCATAATAAAGGGATATCAAATAATAAATTTAAACCAATAGCCATTCCCAGAACTTCAGCCAAATCGGTAGATGCAATAGCAATTTCAGCCAAAACGTATAATCCTAAATTCACTGGTTTAGGAAACTCTTCTCTTGACGCTTGTGCCAAATCACGTCCACGAACAATACCCAGTCGTGCACTTAAACTTTGTAATAACAATGCAATGATATTGGACATCACCAATACCCAAATCAACTTATATCCAAACTGTGCACCTCCGGCAATATCTGTTGCCCAGTTCCCAGGATCCATGTAACCTACACTAATCAGATACGCAGGCCCCATAAATGCAAACAGCTTTCTAAAGAAACCCTTTTTGTTGCGAGCATCTATTGATTTATTGATATCTTCTAATGAAGGAGTTATTTCTGACACACCATTATTTTTTTGATCGTGCAAATAAATATAATTAGACTCATCTAAAAAACTATATGTAAATAAGTTTTATTATTTGTTAAATAAAATTAGTTGCATATACATCTAATTTAAATAATCATACATTTGCCGCAATTATTAATTATGGATATAGAAGAAAGTATTTTACCGCAACTGGGTAAAACCGTTAAATTCTTGCAGCTTTATATTGAAGATCAATTGGCACTTGCTGGAATCCCGCTCACTAAGCTTCAGTTTATTTTTTTAAAAATTATTGACAATAACAAAGATCAACCGCAAAGCTCTTTAGCCGAACTTGCCGGGAGAGACAAAACCACATTCACAAGAAACATCAATACTTTGGAACGTAAAGGGCTTGTAACTAGAACTCCTTCTCCCATTGATAAAAGAAATAAGCTTGTAAACATCACACCATTAGGTAAGGAATACATTTTAAAATCCAGACCTATTATTCAAAAAATCATTTCAGAGATTGAACAAGATATTACGGATGAAGAACGTGAAAACTTCACATGTACACTAACAAAAATTCGAACCAAATTATCAGAAAAAAAACAGTTTCCAAATATTTAATATGAGACCGATAATCACTAAAATAATTGCCATTCTTGTAGTGGTAGGAGCTATTTACGGAGCCAAAGCTTTAACGAATAGCAAAAAGAAAAAAGCGCCTAAAGCTGTCCAGAATACACCAACCGCTTATGTTTCTCCAGTTTCAAATCAGATCATTCCAATTAGCATCAATGAAAGCGGAAGATTGACTGCCAAACACCAAATAGATTTATACGCAGAGGTGCAGGGAGTCATGCAACCAACGGCAAAAGAATTTAAACCGGGCACAAAATTTCAAAAAGGAGAAGTATTGGTTCAGATCAAAAATGACGATTACCGCGCCAATCTTCAAGCCCAGAAAAGTGTCTTACAGAACCTCATTACGAGTATTCTTCCAGATCTTAAATTGGATTATCCGGATGCTTATACAAAATGGGATGAATATTTGAAGAACTTTAGCATTGATGGTCCTATTGCTCCTCTACCAGAACCTGGATCAGATAAGGAAAAATTCTTCCTTACCGGCAAAAACATTTACACCACATATTACAACACAAAGAACCTGGAAATCATTTATAAAAAATATACGCTAACAGCACCGTATTCAGGAATTTTAACGGAGGCTTTGGTTACCCCGGGGACACTCATACGTAATGGTCAAAAACTAGGTCAGTTTATCAATCCAGATGTATATGAATTGGAATTAGCGATTAGCAAAAACCTGATCAACTCTATTCAAATTGGCAAAGAAGTGATTGTTTCTAATCCGGATAATCCAGCACAAACATGGTCTGGAAAAGTGTCTCGAATTAATGGAAAAGTAAACCCATCTACACAGACTGTTCAAATCTTTGTTGCAGTAAGTGGAGAACATCTTAAAGAAGGAATGTACCTGGAAGCCACTATTGCTGGTCAGGAAAAACTAAATGCCATTGAAATCTCAAGAAATCTACTTGTTGACGAGCATCAGATTTATGTGATTCAAAACGATTCCCAAATTGTGCTTAAAAATGTTGATGTAGTCCACAAATCCAGAAAAAACGTGATTATTCAGGGCGTACAAAATGGAGAGCTTATGATTACCAAACCTATTCCTGGCGCATATTCCGGAATGACTGTTTTAGTTAAAACTCAAGAGTAAATTATGCGTAACATAATAATTCACTTTATAAAATATCCCATTGTCGTAACAGTGGTGATTGTTGGCTTTGTTTTACTTGGATTGATGGGAGCTTCTAATCTAAACTCCTCTTTCTTTCCTTTAAATGAGTCTAGAAATATTAATATCAATATCAACTATCCGGGTGCTTCTCCAGCAGAAATGGAAGAAGGTATTGTGTTAAAAATTGAGGATAACCTTAAAGGTTTGGTCGGAGTAGATCGATTTACCTCGACATCTCAAGAAAACTACGCAAGCATTAAGGTAGAAGTTCTTAAAGGTTATGATGTCTCTGCTGTTTTAGATGATATTAAAAATGCGGTAGATAAAGTTCCATCATTTCCTGTAGGTATGGAACCTCCTATTATTTCAAAGGAAATTTTCAGGACTGAAGCAGTTTCATTTGTGCTAAGCGGTGACAATGTTTCACTTAAATCCTTAAAGGAAATGGGTCGTGATATCGAATCAGATATTAGAGCTTTAGATGGAATTTCTCAGGTTGAAATGAGTGGTTTTCCTGATGAAGAAATCGAAATAGCCGTAAATGAAGACCAGCTTCGCGCATACAATCTAACATTTAGAGAAGTTTCAAATGCCGTAGCGGCAACTAATATTCTATCTTCTGGTGGTTCCATCAAAACTCCGGAAGAAGAGTTTTTGATTCGTGTAAAAAACCGATCTTATTATGGTAGAGAATTGGATTACGTAGTGGTTAAAGCTCTTGAAAACGGAAATAAAATATATTTAAAAGACGTGGCTCACGTGACCGATAAATGGTCTGAAAGTCCAAATCGTTCTTATTTCAATGGTAAACCTTCCATTAAATTTCAGGTCAACACAACCAATAGTGAAGACCTTATCACAGTAGCTGAAAAAACATTAGCATATATCAAGCATTATAATGAAACGCATCAAAACGTTAGATTAGATGTGACCAGAGACGCTTCTGAGACGATCATTCAAAGAACAGAACTACTTACCAAAAATGCACTTCAAGGAATGGCATTGGTACTGTTCTTTCTGGCGATTTTCTTAAAACCTAGATTGGCCTTCTGGGTCGCATTTGGTTTACCGATCTCTTTTTTAGGAATGTTCATGTTTGCCGGATACTTTGATGTTACAATTAATGTACTATCTCTTTTCGGAATGATTATCGTAATTGGTATTCTGGTCGATGATGGAATTGTCATTGCTGAAAACATTTACCATCATCACGAAAAAGGAAAGTCACCAATTCAATCAGCCATTGATGGAACTTTAGAGGTCTTACCAGCGATTACATCAGCCATTCTGACTACATTAATCGCATTCTCTACTTTCTTCTTCTTAGATGGTCGTGTAGGTGAGTTCTTTGGAGAAGTAGCCATAATCGTTGTACTTACGTTATCCGTTTCTCTGATCGAGGCTTTAGTGATTTTACCCTCACACGTAGCACATTCCAAAGCACTTACGGATCAACAAAAAACTTATAGTTTCAATAGATGGGCAGACAACTTCATGAATTTCATGAAAGAAAAACTATATGGTCCATATCTGGAATTCTTCATGAAAAACAGACTACTCGGGTTTGCAATACCAATTGCCATGTTGATTTTAACTTTTGGTGCCATCGGTGGAGGAATTATTAAGTTCACTTTCTTCCCGCAAATTGCAAGTGATCGTGTAATCGTGACTTTAAAAATGCCCCAAGGAACCAATGAGGTTATCACCGATTCCATTATTTCTGAAATTGAGCAACAAGCATGGTTACTGAATGACAAATTAGAAGAAGAATATCAAATTGATGATCCTATTCAGAGTGTCATTAAAAGAATCGGACCAGGAAGTTCTACAGCATCCTTAAACATCAACCTGCTCCCGGGAGAAAAACGCAACTTCAAATCATATGTGGTATCTACCACATTGAGCGAAATGGTTGGAGATATCAATCAGGCAGAAGCTGTTGAATTTGGATCAGGAGGAAACTTTGGAGGTAAACCCGTTTCGTTGGCATTAATGAGTAACAACACTGAGGAACTTAAAGCTGCTAAAGATTATATCAAAGGAGAGCTCAAGAAAAACCCTTTGTTAAAGGATCTTACAGATAATGATCCGGAAGGGATCAAAGAAATCAATATCTCTTTAAAAGATGAAGCCTATGCAATGGGTTTTACATTAAATGATGTCATCAGTCAGGTAAGAAGTGGATTCTTTGGGCATCAGGTTCAGCGTTTCCAACGTGGACAAGATGAGATTAAAGTCTGGGTCCGATACGATTTGAAGGAAAGAAGTTCAATCCAACAACTGGATGACATGCGTTTGGTAAATGGTTCCGGAGACCGTGTGCCGCTTCGTGAAGTAGCAAATTATACCATCGAAAGAGGGGAAATATCAATTAATCACTTAAATGGTAAGCGAGAAATTAGAATTGATTCGGATTTGAAAGATCCAAGCACCAGTGCTACCGACATGATGGCGGATATTAAATCTGATTTATTACCGGTAATGAAAGAACGTTACCCCGGAGTAAATGCCATTTTCGAAGGACAAAACCGTGAAGCTGAAAAAACGACTGGTTCTGCAGGTTTGGTTTTACCGGTGATCTTGTTCTTAATTTTTGTAGTCATTGCATTTACATTCAGATCATTTGATCAACCCATCGTATTACTTCTAATGGTTCCATTCTCGCTTATTGGTGTAGGTTGGGGACACTGGATTCATGGATTTGCTATTAATGTATTGAGCTTCCTTGGAATCATTGCTTTGATTGGAATTATTGTAAACGATGGCCTGGTATTGATCAGCAAATTCAACACTTATCTTAAAGAAGGAATGAAATACGATGAGGCTATTATTGCTGCGGGAAAATCAAGATTCCGGGCTATATTCTTAACGTCCATTACGACCATCGCTGGATTATCTCCTCTCATCTTCGAAACAAGTCGTCAGGCACAGTTCCTGATTCCAATGGCTATTTCGATTGCTTATGGAATCGGATTAGCAACAGTACTTACATTGGTAATGTTGCCTCTTATGCTCAAATTGAGTAATGATATCAAAGTCTTATGGCAGTGGTATACCACCGGAATTAAACCTTCACCGGAAGAAGTGGAAGGTGCTGTCATTGAATTAAAATCTGAACAACATGATTAAGATGTTTTTTAAATCCATTATGTTTTCACTAATACTTTTTAGTATTAGTCCTCTTATAGCGCAAGAACTTCTTCAGAAAAAGGAAGCGGTGACCATAGCTATGGAAAACAACTTCGACATTCAGTTATCCAATAACAATGTGGATGTTGCCATGAATAATGCCAGTATTGAAAATAGTAGATACCTGCCTTCTTTAAGTGGTACCGCCGGTGGTTCTTATTCTAATACAGAAGGTTCGGTCACACAAAAATCAGGTGAAGAAAACGACTTTGACAATAACGAAACGCAAAGCCTCAACGCATCTGTGGGTCTACAGTACACCATATTTGATGGTTTTGGAAGAAGTAACACTTATAAAAAGTTAAAAGAAAATTATAGAATCTCAGAACTTCAAGCACGTCAAATGGTTGAAACGACCATCCTGAATATCTTTACTTCGTACTATGAGATTGCAAGATTGACACAGGATGTAAACAATCAAAAACAAACCTTGAATATTTCAAGAATAAGATTGCAGAGAGCGCAATACAATTTTGATTATGGACAAGGTACACAACTAGATATTTTGAATGCTGAGGTAGATTACAATAATGATAGTATTACCTATTTGACCAATACACAATTGCTAGCCAATGAAAAAAGAAACTTAAATCTTCTTTTGGGTCGTGATGTCAATATAAATTTCAGTGTAGATACCACTTTAACTTATAACGATCAATTGATGTATGAAACCTTACTGGTGCACTCCAAAGAAAATAACGTTACCATTTTACAAGAAGAAAGTGCCATGAAAAATGCTTCTTATGATATCAAATCAGTTGGTGCCAATGCCATCCCTAAATTGAATTTAAATGCCAACTACGGATGGAATGAAAACTATTTGGGGGCTACATCTTTCATCAATAAATCTTCTTCTATTGGTCCTTCCGTTGGAGCTACTTTAAGTTGGAATATTTATGATGGTGGTTCTACACGTATTCAGAAACAAAATGCCCAAATTGCACTAGATAACCAGAGCATCAACTTAGAAAAACAAAAGCTCAATATTGAACGCAATCTGAGTAACGCGTGGACGGCATATCAAACGGCACTTTTTGTAAAGGACGCGCAGGAAAAGAATTTGCAAACCGCACAGACCAACTTTGACAGAAGTGTCGATCAATACAAATTAGGACAAATTTCCAGTATTGAATTCAGGCAGGCACAAGTAAATCTTCTGAATGCGCAACTCGCATTAAATCAAGCAAAATACTCCGCTAAAAATGCAGAATTGGTCGTGTTACAAATCAGTGGCGATTTAAACCAAGCAGAGTTCTAATTGATCTCAACTGAATTATTTTCTGCACATTTGCGGGCATGATCGAAGCATTGGACACGTACGACAAACAACTATTACTATGGTTGAATGGATTCCACAATTCTTTTTGGGATTCTATTATGTGGTGGGTGTCCTCTGCGCCTTTCTGGATTCCTTTCTATCTAATCCTTTTATATCTAATTATTCAAAAAAAGAAAGCTGACCGAGTAACGACACTCAAACAGTTCACTCTTATAGTTGGCTCGATTGCTTTGGCAATTCTTCTTGCGGATCAAATCTCATCCGGGTTCTTTAAACCTTTTTTTGAACGTCTACGTCCGTCCCATTCTCCCGATCTTTTAGGACAAGTTCACTTACTTACCGATCCTAACGGTTCCATTTACAAGGGTGGCTTATATGGGTTTGTTTCTTCTCATGCTGCTAATTCTTTTGCTATTGCATGGTTCGTTTCCTCTTTATTAAAATCCAAAAAAATGTGGATCTTCATGATCTTCTGGGCAGCTTTAGTTTCTTATTCCAGAATTTATTTAGGTGTTCATTATCCTGGTGATATTTTAGGAGGAACCGTTATCGGAATCATTTCAGGGTGTATTGCCAGTTCGGTTTATTTCTACTTCGAAAAAAAGTGGGTTCTTCAAGATTAATATATAGTTAAAGGTTTTGACCCTAATTCTCTAGCCTTAAGCACTATTTGGTCAATTATTTTAACCGAAAAATAAAAGTTGGAGGGGAATATATTTAATAAGTATACTTGTATAACACTACTCCTTTTAGGATGACTTTTAGAGTAGAATTTAGAATATTTTTTACTAATAAACACTAACACTATGAATGCACGATTCTTTTATGCGGCACCAATATTTTCTAATTCTCCTAAGTTAATGGTTCTCACTGACGACTCTGTATTGTATACTGAGCATAGAGAATTTGAAGTTATTAAAGTCGAAAGATTGACTGAGGTAGACTTCAAAAACTTCGTAGAAAAAGATTATGAAAATGAAGATTATCCAGTTCTACTGGAAATTGGATACGAAGAAGCAAGGAATATGCCTCTAGCTGGTCAGGCCAATTGGATTGACCGATATGTGGCGCATAAAAACATCAATGTAGACTTCGCGCTACAAGCTTAATGAATGTATAATTAAAAAAATTGAAGCTCCTTTTATGGAGCTTTTTTTATATCAAAAAAAGAGGCTTGAAATAAATTCAGCCTCTTCATATTCTTATACCTGTTTTAAATCTGAGGTTTCATCAACGTGAAATTAATTGCTTCCACGCTCTTCACTTCAGGAACCGCTCTAAATATAGAATCTTCGATACTGTTTTTAAATGTCATACTATTTAAAGAACAGCTGGTACAGTTTCCTTTTAACTCGATTTTAGCCACTAACTCTTCTGATACTTCGATCAGTTCCAAATCACCTCCATCTTCTATCAGATATGGCCTAATCTGATTTAAAACATTTCTTACTCTATCTTCTATTTCTTTGATCTCAGACATGACTACTCTGCCAATTCGTTAACCTTACTTTCTACAGAATTTACTAAATCCATGAACGCTTCTGCTTGCGGAGTTCCATTTTGCAATACTGCCGGACGCCCAGCATCACCAGCTTCACGAACACTGGTTACCAATGGAATTTGTGCCAACAAAGGTACATTTAATTCTTCTGCCAAATTCTTCGCACCATCCTTACCAAAAATATGGTATTTCTTTTCAGGCATATCTTCCGGTACGAAATAGCTCATATTTTCTACCAAACCTAAAATAGGCGAAGTTATTCCATCCATATTAAACATTCCTACTGCTTTTCTGGCATCAGCCAAAGCTACAGGCTGCGGTGTACTTACTATTACGATACCAGTCAAAGGAATATTTTGAACTAATGTTAGGTGAACATCTCCGGTACCTGGAGGTAAATCAATCAACATATAATCCAAATCTCCCCAGTGGGTATCATTTGCCATTTGTTTCAATGCTGAATCTACCATTGGTCCTCTCCATACTACAGCTTGATTGGCTTGTGCAAAAAATCCAATAGACATGATATCCACACCCCAAGAACTTTCAACAGGAGTCATCTTTTGCTTTCCATCAATTAAAATTCCACCTGGAACTGATTGTGCTTCATCAAACATTAATGGCATTGACGGCCCATAAATATCCGCATCAATTAATCCAACTTTATATCCTTTCTTCGCTAATCCTGCCGCAATATTTGCCGTAATTGTTGATTTACCTACACCACCTTTACCAGATGCTACAGCGATAATGTTTTTGACACTGTGTAACATCTTTCTTTGCGATGGCTCTCTTTTATTTTGGTGCTTATCTAATGGAATAAAATCTATTTCCACCTCAACATCTTCAGAAACATGTATTTTCAAATAATGCAAAACAGCTTCTTCCATTCTCTGCTTACTATGCATTGCAGGGTTATTTATTTTCAGATTAAACGAAACTACATTTCCTTCAATCTTTAACCCGGAAACCAAATTTGCACTTACCAAATCCTTCTTCAAGTCGGGCTCAATCACATAGGAAAGCCCTTTCATTACACTATTTTCAGTAATCATTTTCTCTCACAAAATTTTGAGCAACGAAATTAAAGTATTTAGAATGATTCTAAAGTGATATATGTTTCGTTCCACACACTTTTTTAACCATAAATTACAAATTCTTACATCAGAACGGATAATTATCCGCTACTTGACAAATTTTAACGCCTTGTAAATATTATCACTTTACCATTTTCGTTAAAATTGCCACATGCAGATAAACAAAGTATTTCCTCGAATTTTAATATTGTTTTTCATTGTCTTGAACATTACCTCATGTTCATTTCAAGAACCTACTCTCACTTCTTTTGATGGTATTGAAGTGATCGAAATGCATGAGCAGGATGCCGAGATTATCCTAAAGTTTACAGTCAATAATCCAAACAAACAGAAAATCAAACTCACTGATGCGGATGTGGATATTTCTATTAACAGTATTAAAATGGGAACAGCATCCTTAATGGAACCATATGAACTACCTAAAAACGGTGAACATCAAATTCATCTTAAAATGAAACTGGAACTGGAAAAAAGCATGGCCGAAATCGCTACATCCCTTGGATTTGCAATTCTAACAAACAACTTGCGACTACATGTTTCAGGTAAGGCCAGAGGGTCTATGGGATTTTTTAAGCGCTCTTTTGACATCGATCACATGCAAAATATTCATTGGAAAGATTTACAAAACATCGCCTCTTAAAATCTATTGATCTGATTTTTTACTTAAATTGGAAGCCTGAAACAAGTAAAAAATTATGTCTATAAAAACGTTATTCGGTATACTGACTCTGACACTATTCATTCCACTTTTTTCATTTTCAAATCCATTTACCACCACTACCATTAATAGTACTGATGGGTTACATATTAATGTGGATATTTATGAATCAAACCCTGGAGATCCGGTGATTCTCATGTTTCATCAAGCAGGTTACAGCCGTGGAGAATATCGCGAAATCGCACCCAAATTGGTCACATTAGGATTCAATTGTTTAGCGATCGATCAACGTTCAGGTGGGCAGATTAACGGAGTTATAAATGAAACCCATAAACAAGCTGTAGACAATAAACTTCCAACCGGTTACCCAGATGCACTTCCTGATTTAGAAGCCGCATTAGCCTATGCAAAAAGTCAATACCCAAATAGCAAAATCATTATTTGGGGAAGTTCTTATTCTGCTTCATTAAATTTCATATTGGCGCAAAAACATACAGCTGACATTGATGGAATATTATGTTTCTCTCCAGGTGAATATTTCGAATATGATTTTATGAAAATCGCAGATTATGCCATAGAAGTGAATTGCCCAATTTTCATAACATCTTCGAAAAGTGAGGTCAATTCATGGAAACCTATTTATGAAAATATTCCGATTCCTGAAAAAGTCACTTTTACACCAACCCATAACGGGTATCATGGCTCAAAAGCTTTGTGGTCGCAAAATCAAGGCAATCAAGAATATTGGAATGCAGTAACTGAATTCCTCACACTTCATTTCTTATAATGAACCCATTCTACCAAAAGAATAAACTATACCAATGGACAGTTGCTCTATTATTGCTCATTATCGTTTTTGGTTTTTGTGCATTATGGTATAGATCATTGGATAAATCTCTAGCCTATATCCTCCTCATGCCTATTCTGGCTCCAGTTATGCAATTCGGACTCACTCCTTTTTTCACTCTAATTGGGACATATAAATATCTTTCACCAATGTTGTTGGTATACAACCCTTCAGCAAAAAAATATGACCTGCATAACGGCACTTCATTTGATTATTTAATGGTCTTATCTAATGCTAAAGCCGGAGCTGAAATAAAAAATCAAATCTTACAATATTACCTACTCGGACTCTTGAAGATTATTGAACTTATAGAAAATGAGGAATTACCTCATACTGTGGAGATTTCAGGGAGTTCTTATTTCTTTAGTGAACGTACCGCAAAGAATCTGGGTTTTAAAATCACCAACGCAAACTTTGCTGAAAAGGCTAATATTATGTTTAATTATGCAGACTTGTTATGGATGTATTCTGTAGCCAATGGCAAGCTACGTTTTCCAAACCTGAACAGTATTAAAAAAGCCAAAATATCGGGAGGTGAATTAATTCAAAACAAAGCCAAATTTGAACAATTATATACTTACTTAAAACAAAAATCCCCATCCAAATAGGATAGGGATTCTCAACTAAAATTTCTTTTGATTACGAAATCACGCCAAGCTCTTTACCCACTTTTGTAAAGGCTGCGATGGCTTTATCAATATGTTCCGGTTCATGTCCTGCAGAAAGCTGCACACGAATTCTAGCCTGCCCTTTTGGTACCACCGGGTAGAAGAATCCAATTACATAAATACCTTCATCTAAAAGCATGTTAGCAAACTTCTGCGCCAAAGGTGCATCGTATAACATAATTGGAACAATAGCAGAATCCCCATCTTTAATATCAAAACCAGCAGCTTTAACTCCTGACTTAAACTGAGCTACATTGGCATGCAATTTATCTCTTAATTCTGTTGTCTCACTTAGCATATTTAAAACTTCAATAGACGCACCAACAATTGCAGGAGCCAATGAATTTGAGAATAAATACGGACGAGATCTTTGACGTAACATATCAATAATTTCCTTACGACCTGTTGTAAAACCTCCCATTGCACCACCAAGACCTTTTCCTAGAGTTCCGGTAATGATATCTACTCTTCCCATTGCTCCGGTCAATTCATGAGTACCTCTTCCGGTTTTACCAATAAAACCTGTTGAATGACATTCATCTACCATCACCAATGCATCATATTTATCTGCTAAATCACAAATTTTATCTATTTGCGCTACATAGCCATCCATGGAAAATACTCCGTCAGTAACAATAATTTTATTCTTTGCAGTTTTTGAAGCTTCGATTAATTGCGCCTCCAAATCTGCCATATCATTATTGGCATAACGGAAACGTTGCGCTTTACATAAACGTACACCATCAATAATAGAAGCATGATTCAATGAATCCGAAATAATCGCATCGTCTTTCCCTAATAAAGGTTCAAATACACCTCCATTGGCATCAAAAGCAGCAGCATACAAAATTGTATCTTCTGTACCTAAAAACTCAGCTATTTTACCTTCTAATTCCTTATGAATATCTTGTGTTCCACAGATGAAACGGACAGAAGACAAACCAAATCCATGAGAATCCAAAGCTTTGTGTGCAGCTTCAATCACTCGTGGGTGAGAGGACAGACCCAAATAATTATTCGAACAAAAATTCAATACTTCTTCGCCAGTACTTACTTTTATTTCAGCCCCCTGAGGAGTAGTAATTATTCTTTCGCTTTTATATAATCCTGCATCTTTAATCTCAGCCAATTCCTGAGTTAAAGAGTCTTTTAATTTTCCGTACATAATCTTTGTTTTGAGGTTCACAAATATAACTGATTACGGTTCAAATATTCATGATCAAGCTGAGTTTAGCGCATAAAAAAAGAGACCCTAAAGGAGTCTCTTTCTTAATATATTATATGCCTTAAGAGTTATACCACTCCCTGAGCTAACATAGCGTCTGCTACTTTTACGAAACCAGCAATATTTGCACCTCTTACGTAATCAACAGAACCATCTTCTCTGGTACCATATTTTACACAAGATTCGTGAATTGCTTTCATAATATTATGTAATCTGGTATCTACTTCTTCAGAAGACCAAGATAAACGTAGAGAGTTTTGAGACATCTCTAATCCTGAAGTAGCTACACCACCAGCGTTAGAAGCTTTACCCGGAGCAAACATTACATTGTTTGATTCAAATGCGTGAATTGCTTCTGGAGTAGAAGGCATATTTGCACCTTCAGCTACACCGATGATACCTGCTTTAATCAAGTTTGCAGCGTTATCCGCGTCTAACTCATTTTGAGTCGCACATGGCATTGCGATATCAGCAGATTCTACTACATCCCATGGACGTTTTCCTTCAAAGAACTGAACACCATATTTGTCAGCATATTCTTTGATACGACCACGTTTCACATTTTTCAATTCCATGATGAAAGCTAATTTCTCTGCATCGATTCCAGCTGGATCATAAATACAACCAGAAGAATCAGAAGCAGTAACAGCTTTACCACCTAATTGCGTTAATTTTTCGATTGCGTATTGTGCCACGTTTCCAGAACCTGAAACTGCTACCACTTTACCTTCGAAAGATTTTCCTGCTTTAATTAACATTTCATTCATGAAATAAACAGCTCCATAACCCGTAGCTTCCGGACGAATCAAAGATCCACCAAATTCTAAACCTTTACCAGTTAGGATACCTGTAAACTCATTACGTAATCTTTTGTATTGACCGAACATGTAACCGATTTCACGACCACCAACACCGATATCACCAGCTGGCACATCAGTATCCGCACCAATGTGCTTAGATAATTCAGTCATTAATGATTGGCAAAAACGCATTACTTCGTTGTCTGATTTTCCTTTAGGATCGAAATCAGAACCACCTTTACCACCACCCATCGGTAGTGTAGTTAATGAGTTTTTAAATACTTGCTCAAAACCTAAAAATTTCAAAATTGAAAGGTTTACAGATGGATGAAAACGCATACCACCTTTGTATGGTCCAATTGCAGAGTTAAACTGAACTCTAAAACCACGGTTTACCTGAATATTACCTTCGTCATCTAACCAAGGAATTCTAAATTGAATTGCTCTTTCTGGCTCAACCATTCGCTCTAAAAGACCTTTCCCTTGATATTTAGGGTTTTCCTCAACAAATGGAATAACTGATTCCATCACTTCTTCAACTGCTTGAAGAAACTCTTTTTCATGCCCGTTCTTAGCGGCAACAGTGCTCATGAATGCATCAATCTGAGCTTGGTATTTATTTGCTGACATTATTTGTTTGTTAAAAATTTAGTGCGCAAAATTAATCATTTTAAATTCATATTTTTTTCAATTTTGAGGATAAATTTTTATGATAAAAATCTTGGTTTTAAGCGCTTAAATTGTGTTGCTTAATTACAGATGAATTCATACTATACCAGCTCAATAATTTTACCCGGAAGCGTCCTGATCAATCCGTTCAATTCCATAGTCAAAATGGACATGGAAGCCTGACTCACAGGGATACCTGCGGATAAACACAATTCATTTAATCCGATCTTTTTTTGATCTTTCAATATGCCCATTAAGTTCTCTTCTTCAGGGGTTAACTCCACAAATAACTGCTTCTGAATTGATTTTGGTTTTACCTCATCTTCCCAATTCATGGCATATTTGATGTCTTGAGCTGATTCTATCAAAGCTGCTTTATTATTTCGTATCAGATAATTACATCCTTCGCTTTGCTGGTCATTTGGTCTTCCTGGGATCGCAAAAACATCTCGCCCATAACCAAATCCCAAATCAGCAGTAATCATAGAACCTCCTTTCTTTTGAGATTCAATCACCAAAACTGCATCTGCCATTCCCGCCACAATCCTATTCCTTTTGGGAAAATTCTCACGATCAGGTTTTACACCTTTTCTAAATTCAGTTAGCATCCCACCATTTTTCTCCATTTCATGAGCTACACCAATATGTTCCATAGGGTAGATTCTATCCAAACCATGGGCTACCACGCCAATAGTTGGCATATTGTTTTGTAATGCGGCCTGGTGCGCCACAATATCGATTCCGAAAGCGAGTCCACTTATGATCAAAACATTCTGATCTGCCAATCCTTCCACGATTTTTCTGGTGATCTCTTTTCCTTGTGAAGTAGCTCTTCTTGTGCCTACAATAGCTAATATTTTAGGGTGATTTAAGTCCACTGTTCCTTTTACATAAATAAGAACTGGTGCATCACTGCAAAACCTCAATCTTCTGGGATAAGCTTCATCCAAAATACTCAGTGCTTCTACACCACTTCTGGATAAAAAGTTTAATTCTTCTTCAATAGATTCCCAATCCGGTTCCAATTGAAATGCCTCAATTAATTTTTCGGACCATTTTACACGCTCAAACGGTCGACTTATTTGATCGAATACACTTTCAGCGGAACCATAATATTCCATTAACTTTCGGGCAGTCGCATCACCAATTCCTTTAAGTTGAATAAGGGCTAGTACGTATTTTATGTCTATGTTCAATTACATCAAAATGTATATGCAGGGTTATCACTGCTAAAGGTTAATTCATTAATCTGGGGATTGGTGTTAAATTCAAGATATTCGTATTCGGCAAACAATCCCAGATCATCAAATATACGAACTTGCAACGGGACATAATCCAATTCTCGAATAATTAATTCAAATTTCTTAGCATACATATTGGGGATTCTCAACTTCTGTCCTACTTCGAGCCGATCTGAAATATCTACATCGTTCAACTCTGTTAATTTATATTCAGGAATACCTCTGGTAAAACAAAATTCACGTACGGTCTGTTCTTTGATTACCTCATGTTCAATAATCCCGTAATCCCGATTATCCAAAACCACTTTTATTTCTCCCTTATTCTCAAAGTATACTTTGAATCGATCTTTTATTTGATCCTCTTTACTCAGGTAATCATGAATTCCCAACCTCAGCATATCCACCAGATATCTTCCTCCTGCTTCCAATATAGTTAGATGATGATTGTTTCTCATGGTACTTCCCAAAGGATCCAGATTTAAATTGATGTATGGAAATCCATTGGGGGATATCAAAGCCTTATTGCTGTTTTGCCCCTGAATAAATAGTATTTCATTTAATAAAGCGTTTTCTTCATCAAATCCTCTTAAAAAAATCTTTCTGGGTTGATATTGAATGATTCCCAAAGAATGACTCTTTTTCATTTCGCCCTCTATTCTTTCCTTAGCCAACATTTCAAACTGTGTATACTTTAAAGCATAAACAGAATCAAACATTTTCTGCAGCACCTTTTGACAATCCTGAGACATGTTTGATTGTCCCCAGACATTCATCGTAATACTGATCAATAGCATATTAAGAATAACAAATCGTTTTGTTCGGATCATTTTCAACTTGCTTTTAAGTGCGTTCAAATTTAAAATTATCATTTCAACATCTGTATTGTGGTTGGACAATATCCAAAAAATGTTACTTTCGTTTTGTGAACGTTTCTAACATATCTTTAGTTATTTCAGACTTGTTGCAATTCAATGAATGTGTGACTATACCTGAATTTGGTGCTTTTATTGTTAATCCTTCAAGTGCTCAAATAGATATGTCCAAAAACAAGTTGACTCCTCCGGGTAGAACCGTGAGTTTCAACAAAAATGTTAAAAGTAATGACGGCCTATTGGCACATGCTTTTGCAGAAAATCAAGGTGTTTCATACGAAGACGCTTTAGAATATCTTAAAGCATTTGTATATCAAGCCAAATCAGAATTACAAAAACAAAACTTGTTTGAGCTTCCTGGAATTGGCACTTTCTACAGAACTTCGGAAAACTTATTGAAATTTGAACCGGATCAGATGGACAGTATGATGAGTTTTGGTTTAGAAACTTTTCATATAACCCCACTTCATTCTCAACCATATTTTGGAAAAGAGAATGTCCTCTCACCAAAAACTGCTACTCCGGAAATTCAGTATATCCGTAAAACCGGAACCTGGAGCAAAGTAGGATGGGGATTGGCAGTCCTTCCATTTTTGGCTTATCTGGTATGGATCCCAACTAAGTCTGGTGTTTTAAATAAAGATAAGAACTTTCAGTTTTCAAATCTGAATCCTTTTAAACCTACTCCTTGCGAAGAGTATACACCAAGAATTGGTCATTTATTGGAACTCGATCTTGATGCTAAAGATTTATTACTGGAAGATTTGAATACTTCTAATCTCAAGTTTGCTGTTCCGGAAACAACCAATGTTGTGATTGCCGAAGCCCCAAAAAAGATTGAGAAGAAACGTTATCAAATTGTCGGTGGTTGTTTTAGTGAAAAGTCTAATGCATCCCGACTTATGGATAAACTTGTTAGCCAAGGTTACGAAGCTGAAATGCTAGACTATAAAAATGGCTTATATTTAGTTTCATATGGTGGTTATACTTCTTCTAGAGATGCTAGATTAGCTCTTAAAAAAGTAAAAGCGAATGCTAATGCATCCGCCTGGTTATATAAAGTGAAATAATTTTCCCTTTTTAATGGATAGAGATATCTAAATCTCCGTAGCTCATTTTTGCAGTCACCTTAGATGGTGAAGTTCCTTCAAATAGCTTACCGTTATATGTATCGGCATTACCACTTCCATCTACACTAGATAAGGTACCACCGGGGATATTGATTTCTCCAAAACTCGCTTTACCCTGTAACTCAAAGTTACTTCCACTTTGAAATGCCAATCCAACATCACCAAAGGCCGAGTGAACGATAACTTCTGTAAAATCTTTAGATATAAAATCTATATCTACATCACCATATTGCGACTCTATTTCCAGAAGACTAATGATTCCTTCAACATCCAGGTCACCAAATTGCACATCTGCTTTTAGTTCCACAATGGTGCCCAAGTTTACATCACCATAGGCATTTTTTAAATCCATTCTTCCTACTTCACCCACACGCGCATCTCCATATTGGGTATCTAAATTCAGCAGTTTTGCTCGATTAATATGTACAGAAGAATATCTGGAAACGTAGTTTAAATATTGTGCATATTTTACTTTTCCACTTCCAAACTTCACGGTCACATCATTATTCTGACTGTTCAAACTTCCAATATCCAAAGAACCATACCCTACATATATTTTCGAATTTCCGTTTAGCTCATTCAAATAGAAACTACCAAATTTATTGGTGATATCCACATTTCCGGAGACGGGCATGGTAATCGTATAATCAATCGATAACTCTTTAAATTTTGAGCCTTTAGCCAATTTGGTTATTGCGGATACATTTTCTTTATTTCCTGTGATTTCAATTTGAATTTCATCCAATAACTTCTTTGCCTTCTCAGCGTTTTTCGCTTCAACGGTTACTTTAACATCTATGTTGATTTGATCGGTTTCACTCGTAACGATCTTCACAAATCCAAATTTGTTAGAAACCGTTAGTATCACATCTTTATTGACATCAAACGTTTCGTGGTATTCTTTTTTAAACTCTTCCAGGCCTCCAGCAAAAACCTGCAAACCAAAGAATAGGACACTTAGTAAGGCTGCGATCGATTTAAGCTTGAATTTCTTCATGGTGTTTTTGTTTAATTGTATTTGATCTTTTTAATTGTTCTAATAGTCTTTCTAAAACTGATAAGCGCATGCGATAATTTTCGATCATCGCATTAATAATTTGCGCATTATCTCTATTTACTTCTAATTCTTCTTTTAAGTCAATGTATTGCAGTTCCAACTTCTCCAACTCCAACATAATCTGCTTGGTCGCTTCATTGTTAGAAGATGAATATGCCAAAACCTCTGCTTTTTTTAGATTGACCTGCTCTGTAAAAAACACTTCCGCCTCAGACAACTCATCTGAGAAAGGCATCACTGCATCTTCTACTTGTGCCAATTGATTTGATCCTTGCATTTTTCCCAGATTAAAGAATAGCCACCCTACTCCAAAAACCAGAATAAATACTGCAGCAACTCTACCCAAAACAAACCACATTTTCGTTTGTGATTTTTTTACTTCCTGCTGTTGTTGCTTTTGTTTGAATCTCTCAAAATGCCCTGATCTTGGAAGCGCATCAAAATGCTCCTCCTGATCTTGAATATATTTCTTTAATCTATCCGACATATTCTTTCTTATTAATCAATTCTATTAATTTCTTTTTTGCTCTTAGATATTGTGACCTTGATGTAGAACTTGTGATTTTCATTATTTCACTAATCTCCTCATGATCATAACCTTCAAATAAATAGAGACTTAAAATCGCTCGATATCCATCTGGTAAATGCGACATCGCCTTTTTGATTTCAGCCACATCATAATCCGGCTCATCCAATATTTCCTCTTCAGTATCGGAAATTTGCATTTCCTCCATACTTACTGTATCCAACTTTTTCTTCGCCAAATAATCCAGGCATTCGTTAATGACCACTCTTTTTAACCAGGCGCCAAAACTTGATTTCTGATGCCATTTATCCATCTTCGTAAATGCAGTCATAAACCCATCCTGCATGAGTTCTTCAGCAATCATACCATCCTTTACAATTCGGATAGCAGTATTAAACATGGCTTTATAATACAACTCATACAATTCGAACTGAGCGCCTTGATCTCCTTTTCCAGCACGAACCGCCAGGTCGTTATGTATGTGATAGTATGTTGTTGCCAATGTTTTGTTTTTAAAAGGAAGGATAAATTTAAAATATCCTTCCTTTTGATCTTAAACTAATTGTCCTATTCTCAGTTTACAATTTAACAGACTTGTTCTTATTTCTATCTGTTGCACCAATTCAAAATATTTTCACTTCAATGTTTCATTTAATTTGAGAAACAATAAAATAGGTCAAAAAAAAAGTGCTCCGTTTGGAGCACTTTTTACTTTGAATAGACTTATTCTTATAAATAATGTTTCAGCAAATTTGAATTTGCTTTCTTACGTAAACTTCTTAAAGCTTTTTCACGAATCTGACGAATACGCTCTCTGGTTAATCCCAATTGATTCGCAATCTCTTCTAATGTCATTGGCGCTTTTCCATTTAATCCAAAAGATAAACGTACAACATCCGCCTCTCTGGCTTTCAATGAAACCAATACTCTTTCGATATCTCTACATAAAGATTCTCTCATCAAACCACTCATTGGGTTTTCAGATTGCCCATTACTTAAAACATTCAATAAACTGTTTTCTTCCCCATCAATTAAAGGAGCATCCACCGATACCTGTTTTTGAGAATATGTAAATAGATCGGCAACACTATCAGATGAAGTTTCCAATAATTCCGAAATTTCTTGATTTGAAGGAGCTCTTTCGTGCTCTTGCTCTAATTTCGAGAATGCATGTGCAATTTTTTGAATCGCACTCACTTTATTTAATGGTAATCTTACAACTCTTGAATTCTCAGCGATCGCCTGCATAATGCTTTGACGAATCCACCATACCGCATAAGAAATAAATTTAAAACCTTTAGTTTCATCGAATCTCTTTGCTGCTGTAATCAGACCAATATTTCCCTCTGCAATCAAGTCTTCCAATGTTAATCCATGACCTTGATATTGTTTTGCAACAGAAATAACGAATCTTAAATTGGCATTCACCAATTTATTTAAAGCTACTTTATCTCCTTGTTTAATTCTTACAGCTAATGATACCTCCTCTTCCGGAGTTACCATACCCTCTTTAGAGACATCACTCAAATATTTATCGATTGATTTTGAATCTCTATTGGTGAGCTGTTTGGTAATTTTTAATTGACGCATATTTTATAATCAGGTATGTTTACTATTGTCTCATTCTGAAACAGAATGTGATAATACAACAAAATTTTTAATTTCACAAAATCCATTCTACAAATGGGGCCGCAAATGTACTACGTTTTTACACTCTTGTAAAGCCCCAGAAGCAAATTTCTTAGGCATACACGCATTTTTTCTCTTTTGGTATAAGGACAAACGGTTGTTTTTTGTTTGAAGTTTAAACCAAAACAAACTAAACAACTAAAAAACAAATGGTTAAACTGTTAAAAACTACTCTTTAAAATTGCTTAAAAAATGTAAAAAAAATTTACGCCAATAATAAATTACAGCCCCTGACATCCGTATCATCAAATCTCCCTATGATTTCAAACTGGCTTTCAGAGATGTTTTTTCCTAAATCTTGGGTAGCAATAAAAGAACAAGAATAATAATTAGACAAATCGATCACGCTAATTCCACCCGATTGATTAGCATCTACCCAGGTTAAAGGATCGGTTGCATCTCGAATCATTATCTTCATCCATGGTGGTGTTTCAAATACACCATTTCCTTTCGAATAGGCTTGTGACAACAATTCAGTCATTCCATATTCCGAATGGATTTGATCTACACCAAACCCTTCTTTCAAAACCCGATGTAACTCTTCTTTGACCATTTCTTTCCTCCGTCCTTTCATCCCTCCTGTCTCCATTACAATCGTATGATTTAACTTTAAATCATATTGCTCTATGATATCTAACAACGCGTAACTAACTCCGAGTAAAATCACTTTCTCACCTTTAACTTCTAAATCTCTCAGTTTAGAAACCAATTGGTCGTAGTCATTTAAATAAAATCCACTATCAGGATTATTACTTAATTGAATCAATTGATCAAACATATACACCAAAGAAGACTCTCCCTGACTTAAGTATGAAGGTAACAATGCCAAAATCGTATAATCCTTAATGTCTCCATAGAAAACCTCAAACCCTTTTATAAAAGATTGCTCATAGACATCCAATCGATGAATATAGTGCGTACTTCTGGCCATTCCAGTTGTTCCGCTACTTTTAAAAATCGTTTCTGCTTCACAATCGCTAGCAATCACCTGATGCGATTTAAAAATCGTAATAGGCAAAAAAGGAATTCGTTCTATCTCCTGAACATCATTCGGGTCTACACCAAGATAGTCTACAAACTGCTTGTATACTGGTACATTTTGATATTGAAATTGAAAAGTCAGTAGCGCCTGCGCCTTAAAATCTTCTGAGCTTCTTACATTTAATGCTTCGTGACTATACTTTTTCAATTTTATTTCGTTTATATGACTATCAATAAAATCATATTTTTGTATATATGAAAACGGCTTCAAAAATAGCACTTATCGCATTGATAACAGGCTTTATCACTACTTCGTGTGAAAAAAAGACTTGTAGTGATCCCGTTCCAAAGATGACGTTTGCACAATTTACGCCATCAACCACAGACACTATAAATTACTTACTCACCTTCAATTTTACGGATTGTGATGGTGATATTGGAATGTCCCCAACAGCTACTATCGTGGACGAAAATGGCGAAACACAAACCAATAACTTTATGATAGACCTATATCATGTAGTAAATGGTCAATGGGTTAAACATGACTTTGGGAATAATGTGGGTTTAGATTCCAAAATTCCGGATTTAAATAACAGCAACGCCAATCCGATGTTGGATGGAGAAATTGAAAAAAAATTACACCCAGATCTAAGTTTATTAGGATATGATTCTGTAATGTTTAAATCTAGAATTCTGGATAACGCAGGACATTATAGTAACGAAGTAGAAACCCCTGGATTTATCATTAAATAGTTTATACGTTAGGTTGATTCACGGAAATTGAATCTACCTTGCTTTTCCACTCTTTCGCAAAAGCATCAAAATCTGCTCTTTTGGACTTTTTAATTGGTTTTGATGGTGGTATTTTTTCTTTTCTGGAATCTACCTGCACTCCATTTTTCCAAAATCTATAACAAACATGTGGCCCTGTAGCTAATCCTGTGCTTCCTACATATCCAATCGTTTGTCCCTGCTTTACGCGTACACCCGGTTTGATTCCCTTCCCAATTTTACTCATGTGTAAATATTGAGTTGTATACGTACTATTATGTCTAATCTTCACATAGTTTCCATTGTATTTTGAGTATTGTGCGTGAGTCACCACTCCACTTCCAACTGCCAAAATTGGGGTTCCGGTTGGAGCCGCATAATCGGTACCTAGATGCGCTTTATATCTTTTCTGAACCGGGTGAAACCGCCTCTTGGTATAAGCAGATGTGAGCCTACCAAACTTTAATGGAGACTTTAAAAATGCGCGTCTTAGACTTTCAGCTTCTTCATTAAAATAATCATCTCCATCCCCCTGATCATACAAAAATGCGTAGTTGTCATCTCCATAGTTGTTAAAATTAGCCGCCAGGATTTCTCCAACTCCAACTCTTTCACCATCTACATATTGCTCTTCAAAAATGACCTGGAAAAAGTCTCCTTTTTGAATTCTATAAAAGTCAATAGTCCAGGCATAGATATCTGCAAGTCGTACAGCCAATGCCGGACTCAAATCCTGATCTACTAAAGTTTGATATAAAGAAGATTGAATCACTCCAGATGCTTTTCTTGTCTGAGTCACCAATTCTTTTTGCGCTTTATAAATATGAATAGAATCTCTCAAATCATAAACCACATAATCAATAGAGTTAGGTTGATATATAAAATACGCTACTTGTGGTATGGAATCTTTTGTGCTGAAAATGGTGTAGTTTTTCCCTTTTCTAAACTTTCTAACATCATAAATTTCTTTTGAAGCTTTTGCCACCTGATCTATTTCCAAAGCGGTCATATGAAATCGGTCTAATATAGTCCCTAAAAACTCATTTTTACCAAATTCCGATTGATAGATCTCGAATGAATCTATAGGAATTCCAAAAAGGTACTCCGTAGGTTCTACTTCTTCAATGACCTGCTCGGGAAGTTGCTCCACAACTGGCAAAGTTTTTTCCTCTGGTTGTAACAAATACACCCCAACAAACATGGCTGCAATAGCCAATAGTATAGCTCCTATATATTTTAAGTTCATCTCCCTTTAATATTCTCCAATACCCAATCTGCAAATTAGATCCATTTTGATGTTCAGTATCCCCACTTTAGTCAAATAGATATCCACAAGTTAGGGTGAACGAAGAAAATCAATTCTTCATAGCATCATATTACCGCTTATCATTCTTTAACAATTTGAGAACTACCGTATTCTCATCAACTCTTAAATTTGCATTTTTTAAATTCAGATATGGCATCGAGATCAATCAACTATATACCAATTTTCATTCTCATTACCTTTCTTTTTCTAATCGATTTGTATGTCTTTAAAGGACTCAAGGTCCTTCTAAATGACATTCAAAATGAGCTTGTAAGAAAAAGTATATTAATTGGTCATTGGCTTATTTATGTTACATTCATTGTATGGTTATTGTACGTGATTTTTAACGTTTCCAATAACACAGATTTTAGAAACTACAAATCGACTTATTATTTAGTTGGACTTACATTACTGATCTATCTTCCAAAAATTGTTTTTTCCCTATTCATTTTTAGTGATGATATTATTTTACTCGTAAGAAATATCGCAAACTATTTTGCGCCTGGTACGACATCATCCGGTGGAGAGAATATTTCGAGATTAAAATTCATCTATCAATTGGGATTGGGAGCAGCTGCGGTTCCTTTTGCAGGGGCAGCGTATGGGATGATTAAAGGTAGATATGATTTTGGGGTAAAGAAAATTCCGGTGAAACTAGCAAATCTTCCAAAGTCCTTTGAAGGTCTAACGGTTGTTCAACTTTCAGACTTGCATCTTGGAAGTTTTTTTGAAGATAAGGCACCAGTAGCTAAAGCATTTGAAATGATCAAGGAAATCAACCCGGATATCTTAGTGGTTACAGGTGATTGGGTCAATAACTTTTCTTCAGAGGCAGAAGGTTGGATTGAAGATTTTAAGGCTTTACCCGCTAAAATTGCAAAACTGGCCATTGTCGGAAATCATGATTATGGAGATTATAGTGCATGGCCAAGTGATTCAGCAAAAGCACAAAATTTTGCCAGATTGATTGAAATTCATGGTGAAATGGGATTCAAAACACTTCTAAATGATCATCAAATCATTGAAAAAAATGGGGAACAAATTGCTGTAATTGGTGTAGAAAACTGGGGTGTAAAACCTTTCCCTCAACACGGAGACCTGGATAAAGCTAAAAGTGGAACGGAAAACATCCCAGTTAAGATTCTTCTATCTCATGATCCATCGCATTTTGAAGAAATTGTAACTAAGGGTCATCCCGATATTGATTTGACACTTTCAGGTCATACGCATGGTGCGCAGTTTGGAGTAGAGTTAGGAAATATTAAGTGGAGTCCGGTAAAATACAGGTATCCACGATGGGCAGGAATGTATGAAGTTGGGCATCAAATGTTATATGTGAATCGTGGCTTTGGTTATCTGGGATTTCCTGGAAGAATCGGAATGCCACCAGAGATTACACAATTCACTTTTAGCAGGGCTTAATCGGTAAAATTCAGAATTTACATATGGATTTCCGATGATGACCTATTGAAGCTGAAACAATCCTATCAAAACGCATGTTGGATTGTACGATGTATTTATTTTTGCAGCCGCATAAAAAAGTAATATATGTCAGCACCAAAAGAAGATAATTTAAAGAAGATCATTGGCCATTCTAAGGAGTATGGTTTTGTATTTCAAAGTAGTGAAATCTATGACGGATTAAGTGCCGTTTACGACTATGGTCAAATGGGTGCGGAACTAAAACGCAACATTAAAGATTATTGGTGGACCGCAATGGTTCAGATGAACGAAAACATTGTGGGTTTAGATGCTTCTATTTTCATGCATCCAACCACATGGAAGGCGTCTGGTCACGTGGATGCATTTAACGATCCGTTGATCGACAATAAAGATTCTAAAAAACGTTACCGTGCGGATGTTCTTATTGAAGATCACGTAGAAAAATATAATGTTAAGATCAAAAAAGAAGTCGCTAAGGGCCTGAAAAGATTTGGCGATGATTTTAACGAAGAAGAGTTTTTAAAGACCAATCCAAACGTATTAAGAAATCAAGCTAAAATTGATGATATCAATGGCAGATTTAAAGCTGCGATGGATGCGGATGATTTAGCTGGAATCAAAACTTTAATCGAAGATTTAGGAATCTCCTGTCCGGTAAGTGGTTCTAAAAACTGGACCGATGTCAAGCAATTTAATTTGATGTTTGCTACAGAGATTGGATCAGTGGCTGATTCGGCAAATACTATTTATTTACGTCCGGAAACAGCTCAGGGTATTTTTGTAAACTTCCTGAACGTTCAAAAAACCGGACGCATGAAAATACCATTCGGAATTGCTCAAATTGGGAAGGCATTCCGTAACGAAATCGTAGCGCGCCAGTTCATCTTCAGAATGCGTGAATTCGAACAAATGGAAATGCAATTTTTTGTTCGTCCGGGAGAAGAAATGAAATGGTATGAGCATTGGAAAGAACAACGTATCAACTGGCATAAATCATTAGGAATTTCTCAAGATAAATATCGTTACCATGATCATATCAAGTTAGCGCATTACGCCAACGCAGCTTCTGATATCGAGTTTGATTTTCCTATGGGATTCAAAGAATTGGAAGGAATTCATTCCAGAACAGATTTTGACTTGAAACAACATGAAGAATTCTCTGGAAAGAAATTACAATATTTCGATCCGGAAATTAACGAAAACTATGTGCCATACGTAGTTGAAACCTCTGTTGGACTAGATCGTACTTTCTTGGCGATTTTATCAGCTGCATATACAGAAGAAAAACTGGAAAATGGAACAGAGCGTGTTGTTTTAAAGTTACCTGCGATGTTGGCTCCGATTAAAGCTGCTGTTATGCCTTTAACACGTAAAGATGGATTGCCGGAAAAGGCCAGAGAGATTATGGATGAATTAAAATTCGATTTCAACTGCCAATATGATGAAAAAGATTCTCCGGGAAAACGTTACAGAAGACAAGATGCTATTGGAACTCCTTTCTGTATTATGGTAGACCATCAAACATTAGAAGATCATACAGTGACCATTAGAGATCGTGATACCATGGAACAAGAACGTGTAGAGATTCCAAAAATCGCTGCAATCGTAAAAGCTAAAACCGATTTTAAAAACTACTTGAAATAGTATTTTTAATAGTTATTTGAAGAGTCCGTCTTTAACAGACGGACTTTTTTTATGTTCAAATTTTTTTGCTCGTAATTAATCGATATGTTTGGGGATAGAGTATATCAAGAATGGACACCAATCAATTATTTGAAATCATCTTCTTAATCATTGCGATTATTCTTGTACTTGGCTTTCCCATTTTTATCATATCCTATGTACTCTATCATATCATTCAATATCAATACTGGCATAACTTTCGACCTATTGATCCAGAAATTCGAAGTATTCTTCAGCAAAGAAGTATTTACTACCAAAACTTAAATCAAAAGTTAAAATCCAGGTTTGAAAGACGGGTGGTACTATTTATTCGTTCCAAAAACTATCTTGGAAAAGATGGACTAAAAATCACCCGTGAAATGAAAGTACTCATTGCATCTACGGCTGTTCAAATCACATTCGGGTTTAAGTTTTTCCAACTCCCGCGGTTTACTAAAATATACATCTACCCTGAGGAGTATTACTCTCCTGTAACACAAAGACGGCACAAAGGAGAGGTTTTTCCAATGGGAAAGAGTATTTCGTTATCCTGGAACAACTTTCTCAAAGGGCTTGATAATCCATCAGACGGAATTAATCTGGGCATACACGAAATGACTCACGCCATGAGTTTAGAAAATAAATATCTTAGAAATGGTGTGAGTGGTTTTATTAGGCCTCAATCGTATAGAAAATGGATTGGTTTAGCACAGAAAGAAATTGATCGGATTAGACAAAACACCCCCTCCATTTTTAGGGATTATGCCGCAACTAACATCGAGGAATTTATGTCTGTTTCGTTAGAGGTGTTTTTCGAACAATCAGAAAAGTTTTATCAGTATAACCCTGAACTTTATAGGGCGACAGTTCAACTATTAAATCAAAATCCACTAGGTCATTCAAATAAGAAGTAAACCCGATATTAAATCGGGCTTACTGATAGAGGTCTACGATTTTTATTGTGCAACAAAATCGTATGATAGATCAGAAAAATTATTCGCGACACCGAAACAACTCTATGCGATGTATTTCAGATATGTCTCAACCACTCTTTTGATAGGCAAATAATCACTTCTGGTTTTCAAATCCATACAAATGAACAACGGGTTTTAGATTTGATTTCTAACGGTATTCCGTGATTTTCATCTAAAATTCTTAGGTACTCTATTCATATATCCTGAAAACTAAACAATTGTTTTATTCGTTGAGAGTAATATATTTGTTTCAACTCTAATTCAAATATCAATTCTAAAATATGAAATTCCCTTACTTCTTTTTACTTACTATACTTACCTTTTTATCGTTTTCTTCTTTTTCACAAAATCAAGATTTTGAATTTGGAGATGTTACAATCTCAGATTTAGAGGACAACACTTGTGAGATTGATCCATCAGCAGAAGCATATGTGATAAAAGAATTTGGCAAAACAAAATTTGAGGATGGCAAATACATCTTTTACAGGCACATTAAAATCAAAATTCTTAATGCTGATGGTTTGGACTGGGGAAATTTCTCTAAAACTATTTATCAAAAGGGCATTTATGGGGAAAGCATGTATTTAAGGAAAGGCTCAACATTTAATTTAGAAGATGGTCAGGTAAGAGAATATGAACTTGGTAAATCTGATATCATTAAAGAAGAGATTACTGAGAATAAATATTCTTGGAAATTCTCCCTTCCCAAAGTGAAATCAGGTTCTATTGTAGAGTATATATACACCTTTTATAATCCAGATATTACAGATTTCCCGAATTGGTCTTTTCAAAAATCAATTCCTGTTAAAGAAAGTAAATACATGGTTATTTACAATGAAGTTCTTGGTTTCAGACCTATTATTATGGGAATTAGACCTATTTCAGAATCAATTAATTTAGATAAACTTCATGGACATATTTGGATCGCAAGAGATTTACCCGGGCTAAAAAAAGATAGATTTTCGCCAAACATTGAAGATTATAGAACAAAAATTGTTTTTGCTATTACTTCTTTCAGAGCTCGTGATGGATATACCTATGATTACATGAAATCGTATGGAAGATACGCAGGTTTTCAATATAAAAACAACTTTGAACTTGCATTAGAACACACCGCATATTTAAAAAAGATTGTCCAGCCATTAATTGATCCTGATTCACTTCAAACCGCTCAAAACATTTATAATGAAATAGCCCATAACTTCACTGAAAGTACAAGAAAAACAATTTACATCAATGATTTACGAGAAGCCTGGAATAACAAAAAAGGAACTATCGCTGAAATTAATATGAATTTAGTAGGAGCCTATAAAAAAGCAGGATTCAAAGCATATCCTGTAATTTCATCCTCTTCAGGAAATGGGCTCTTACATAGTCAATATCCAACACCTGGTTGTTTTGATTATTTGCTATGTGGCCTCGTTCTTAACAATAAAGTTCATCTCATAGATGCTTCCGATACGTATGGACCTTGGGATGAAATCCCTCCAATTGCTTCAAACGACAAAGGACTCCTTCTAACTCCGGATAACATGAAATGGATTAACCTATCCGAACAAGGAAAGTATAAAAAAGTAACTATGATCGAAATTGATCTAAATAAAAGTGAAGGTCAAAAGATCACTCAATCTTTTAGCTCGTATTCTGCAAGATCAGAAAGAATTAAAATTTATGACGATGGAGAGGATGACTATAAAAGGCTTGTTGCTGAACAACTAACAGATTTTGACGTTAATGATTTTGTTATTGAGAACATCAATAACCAGGAAAAACCTCTTAATCTAAACTTAGATGTAGAATATAACTTCAATAATGATCAATCCGATTATATTTATATTGATCCTGTTTTATTGGGAAAAATTCAAGAAAATTTGTTTACAGAATCTAAAAGAGAAATGCCAATAGACCTTGGGGCAATTATTAATAATACCTATTCTCTCCAACTTACCATTCCTCAGGGTTACGATGTTGAAAGTGTTCCACGGGCAATAATGATCACTCTTCCCAATAAGGGAGGGAAATTCATTTTCCAGGCTTCTCAAATTGGTCAAAAAATAATCGTTTCAATGAGGTTAGATATTAAGAAATCGATATTTCCACTTAACGAATACAACTACCTAAGAGAGTTCTACTCGCAGATTATTGAAAAACAAAACGAAAAAATTGTTCTAAAAAAATTATAAACCGAAATGAGAGTTTTATTATTTCTCTTTTTCCTTATAACTCCCCTCTTGTGTATCTCTCAAAGCTTTGAGAGCATATTAAAAAATGGTGTTTTAAGTATTCCAAAAGATTTTAGAACTGATGCCAATAAGATTATTGTCACGGATAAGAGCGTTTTAGATGTCTCTTCCGTTAAGGCTCTTACTTTAACAGTTGAACAAAGTGCTATTATTTTAAACCGCGTTGGTGCTTCTGGAGCTTATTTAGAAATTCCATATACAAGTTCTTCTTCCATTTCTAATATCTCCGTAATTATTTACGATGCCAATGGTAACTCTATAAAAAAATACAAAACCAGAGATATTCGAGATTTCTCTGCCAACCCATTTAATCCTGGAACAACAGATCATCGATTTAAGTACTTACCAATTGAACACAACTCTTATCCTTATAGCTATTCATATTCCTATACAATAAATTATAATGGATATTTTACTTTCCAACCCTGGGGTATACTAACCGAATTCAATACATCAATATTAAATTCATCTTATACCATTAACACCTCAAACGATTTCGATATTAATTACAAAAATTTCAACATTGATATTAATCCTAAAATCACAAATAATGGGTCCTCAAAAAAATATGAATGGGAAATCAATTCTATTCATGCAATTGACGACATAGAACTATTTACTCCTCCAATGGCTTATTGGAAATACATAGATTTTGCTCCTACTAAATTTAAATATCACGGTTTTTATGGTGAATCAAACTCCTGGATAGAATATGGCAACTGGGTATATAACTTAAATCAATTTAACAAGCCTATTTCTCCAGAAGTCATTTCTAAAGTAAATGAACTAACCGCACATGCTAAATCAGATTACGAAAAAGTATCCATTTTATATAAATATCTACAAGATAATACTCGCTATGTAAACATTGCTCTTGGGATTGGGGGAATGAGACCTGCTCATATAAATGAGGTCTATCAAAATGGTTATGGTGACTGTAAAGGTTTATCGAATACAATGAAAGAACTTCTTGAAATAGCGAACATTCATTCGTACTACACCATTGTTTTGGCTGGTCGTAAAACACCTGAAATTCAAGAAGACTTTATTTCACAACAATTTAATCACGTTATTTTATGTGTACCTTTAAACAATGACAGTATCTGGTTAGAATGTACGAGTCAAACCATCCCTTTTGGTTTTCTTGGTGATTTCACTGATAATAGGAAGGCTTTACTTATTTCTCAGAACAATAGTCATCTGGTTCATACACCAAAATACAATGATTCCCTAAACCTTCTAGAAAAAGAGGTTCTAGTCAGTATATTACCTGACGGGACAGAAAAGTATCAGATTCAAAAATCGGGTAAAGGTTTACAATATAGTTGGTATAAGGATGTCATAGAATCTGAAGGAGAAAAAAGAATGAAATTTATTAAATCTCAATTCAAAAATGAAGAGATCGATATATCTGATTTTAATATCGAGACCAAAAACATGAAGATACCTGAGTATCATGAAAACATAACATTCAAGAGATCAAATAACTATTCAAAGTTACCCTCGCGAATATTTTTTTCACCTAATCAATATGATCATTTTCCAAAGATTAAGAAGCAATTTCAAACTCGAAATTACCCTATACATGTTCGAAGAGGATATCTTGAAAAGAAAGAAACCATCGTTCACATTCCCAAAGGTTACAAAGTCGAATCATTTCCTTCTACACAATTCATATTCACCCCATATGGCACTTATTCAATAAAATTTGACTCAACAGATTCAGAGATTAAATATACCCGAGAACTTTTAATTAAATCTGGGACATGGTCTAAAGAGAGTTATAAAGAGTTTGAAAAATTTTATCTACTTGTTTACAAACTTGATCAAAAACAAATCGTATTGGTAAAAGATAGCTAAACCTTATTCCTCAAAACCTCAACCATCATTAATCCTATCCCAATAGGCATCAAAGTACTTATTGCCATTAACATTTGAAAATACTCTGGAATTTGAAGTACTTCAAAATAGACCACAATACTTTGTCCAAATAATAAAATCTCAGATCCTATTATTCCAATAATCAATAGGCTCAATCCAACTTTATTAAATGGTGTCATTTGCAGCCACTGCTTTTCAATCAGCACAGCCAAGAAGAATAGTGTAAAAAAGCCTAACATCACTAAATGAATAAAACCAATAACTGCATAGGAGACTGTTTCCATTAAAAACGTCTGGATTGCCGGAAGCACCGCTGTCACTTGAAACACCACTTTTAAGGTGTAGGCCAAAACAGAAAAAATAAATACTTTTTGGGCCCATGAATTTTTCCAAAATTGCACGATCTCCTTTTGTTTAATCAACAACCCCAGAACCAGCAGTTGAAGTATTGCTGCAATCAAAGCAATGAAATACCATATGGTATGTGGCTCTAACCACAATACGGAGAGCGCAAATGATGGGATTATAGACAGATTCATCCATTTGAAAACTTGTTTGGAGTACTTCAAACCTCTCAACTGATCAAAAACAAAAGCATATACAACCAGAAGAAAAAATCCATTATACAGGAAATGCAAAAACCAATAAATAGTCAGCTTATACCAATGGGTATCTGCTAAACCTTTTGCCATAATAAATCCTAATGCGTAAGGACCAATACTAGAGAAAATTAAATATATCCCACTCCATCGGATTAATTTAGCAACATATCTATTCTCCAGGTTTTGAGTTTCTCTGTATAAGACATAAACCAAATAATACGTACAAAACAGATATAATGTAGAGAATGTAATGGATATCGCTGCATAACCTTGAAATGGAAATGAAAACATCATCCCCAGAAAAGTGATCTGACTCAACCAAAAAGCCAAATCTATCTTGCTATTCGTTTTTCGAAATATGACATATTGCAAAACAATTAAAGCCACATTATATAACCATCCCAAAAGCGCAATATGCGAATGTGTATGCAAAATGTTTTTAAAATGAATCGAAATCCATCCGGCATGCATCAGTCGCATAGATAATCCCAGGACCGCTGCAATAAAGAAAAAAACAAGCGTCACTTTTAATTTAGACGCCAATCCAATGTACCATCCCGAAATCCATGACTTCATATTTCCTGAATTTTCTATTTGGCAAAGTTACCCTTCGACTATTAAATAAACTGACTTTTTTAACATGCATATTTCACTTTTAAGTCATTTATCCTAAAGAAGTTTTTTCTATTCTCTAAAAATTATAACCAAAATGAAGTCCCGGTTCTCCAACAAAATAATTCGGCCATCTATCATCTATTTCTTTAAAGGATTCTGGCATTTCGGTATGATATGGTCGATGGGTAATGGCTATTGATGGCTCCACAAACATCCTATCTTTAAACAACTTGATGTGGTATCCTAATCTATACGTATTGAAAATTTGGTATCCATTATCAAACTTATTTCCTTCTTCATTATAAAATGATTGCCAGGCGCTCATCACATGAACCGCTGTATATAGCCCTTTCCACCAGTATCGCTGATATGCGAATGCAAAACCATACTCTCGAATGTATCCTGGAAATTCTTCTTCAGGTGCTTCAAATGATTCTCCATATGGAATACCTAAAGGCCAGGCATATTTCCACGTTTTTAATTCCAATGACACAACATCCTTTCCTGTGATTCTATATCCAAAATTTAATTGTACAAAATCCGGTCTATTACCTGGAAATAGATTCCCAAGTATAAACAAACTACTACCTACAAAACATTCTTTGAACGTTGTATCATTTTTTTCATACTGGGCTTTTATTTGTATTGAAAATAAACACATCAATACGACACTTAATACTGTGATTTTCCTTTGCATAATTTCTCTTTTAAAGTTTTCATGCAAAGCTAGATTGAGGGTTAAGCGCTAGTCGTTCACTTAAGTTAATAAATCAACTGAGTCTCTATTTTTCTTTTTCAATAATTCTTGCACGTAATCTACTCAAGGACTGTGGTGTAATACCCAAATAACTCGCAAGTTGATGTTGCGGTACACGTTGCAATAAATCGGGCCTGTTTTTCATGAGGTTCAAATATCGCTGCTCCGGAGAAGAAGTTTTAAACGCATCAAATGTATCTTGATTCTTCGCTAAAAGTTCCTCGGATAGGACACGACATAATGATTCAAATCTTGGAAACTTCTCAAAAATTTCACCTTCCATATCCACATTCGAAACAGTCAATATGGAGTCTTCTGTGGTTTCTAGATAATACTCCGAAGGCTTTTTTGTTAACACACAATGAGGCGTCACCCCCTGCATTTCAGTATAAAATGCGGTTGTTTTTTCTTCTCCTTCAATCACGTAATACACCCGAATACAACCTTGCAAAACGAAATAGCTTTCTTTGGTATATTCCCCTTCTTGAAGTAAAACAGTTCCCTTATTGACCATTCGAAAAATATCTAAATCAATAATAGCTTGTTTTTCTTCTTCAGAAAGCTCGATGTAATTTGAAATGAATTGGAATAACTTATCCTGCATGTGTATTCATATTTTCAAAGTCTAAAAATAATTCGATTTTAAGAAACCGTTCTTAACTTACCTCTTTAACTCTCGGGGTTCACATTCAACAAATTCTGAATTATTCTATGATAGCTCTTTTTAAAATTCAATTGATTGGCAAAGATTTCGTTTCGAACTCTTTGATCTCGAATCAGATCGTATTCCGAGCTTTCACTATAAACCGAATACAGTCTAAATCCTAACGGGGATAGAAATACCGCTACAATAAATAAAGTGAATAAAAATCCAGATATCGGTTTATGACGAACCAGAAGAGAAAACCGTTCGGATAATAGATTAGAAGACTCGATCATTTCTATATATGAAGTCATTTCAATAGCTTTTTCTTTTTGAAGCGCTATCAACCTATAATTATACTCCTGAATCACAGGCTTAAAAAATTGTTCTTTTCTCTGATATTGTCTTTCTAATTTCTCAATATTCGTAGCGATCACCTCTTTTACATCCTGTCTAATTTCTTGTTTCCTTTTCTGTTTTTGCTCTCCAATGCTTTTACGTAAACTCAGTAACTGTCCTTCATAATATTGGAGTCTGTCATGTATAACCTGTTCCCTTTCTTCATAGATAATATCCACACTTTGTGCGACCTCCAGAATCTTTTCTTCCACAACTTCAGGGATCTTTTGGTTGATATAATCTTCATATAAAAACAAACGCAATGGAATGGAAATCATCAATGCAAAAAATACTACTATAGATATTTTAAAGGCATTTAATAATACAATTTGCGATTTCTCCCGAAATGTATTTCCTCTTTCTCCGGATACGGTAAACAAAATCACCCGATACAAATTAAAAAATACAAATGCCCAGAAGACCCCCGCAAGAATAGACCACCAAGTCTTTCCAAATACAATTCCCACCAAATAATGAATTTCCCAGGCGACAAGCATCACCAAAAAAAACTGTACGCCATTAAAAAACTGATATCCCTTTCGTTCCCTTAGAGAACAATCATTTAATATTTGCTTCTCTGCACCTATGAAACCTAATGCTCTCATTTTGCTGAATTCGAATCTTTCGGAATGTAATCAGCGATATTCTCATCTACTCTGGATTGCTCTTCTTTTTTCCATTTACTAATTACATAATCCAACAATTCTTCTTTCGCCCTAAACCATTTCAATTTATCATGCATCAACTGTTGAGACCCAACATAGACATAATCTTCATCTTTTAACGTATTAACGTCCATTGCTTTCTGTGAAATAATACCTGCGTTAGCCTTAATTTCTTCTTTTAAATTTTCTTCTAGATAATCGTAAGGTCCTTTTACAACCATCATCTTAAAGAAAATAGGTCCTGTTTCAATTACAATAAAAATCATTCGTATCAACCAGATAATTTTCCATCCCGCAATTTCTTCTGCCAAAAGCAGTCGTTGAAGAAGCCCATCCAGTTTTTTCGCCTGATTTTTATTACTCTGATACGCGGCTTCTTTTTCACTTCTTAAGGATTCAATATCGGTATTCAATGCCGCAATGGAACTGGTATTCTCCGATTTCATTTGCTCTAAATCTGGCTTAAGGCGCTGGTCAATATAATCTCTAATCGCTTTTGCTGCGCTTCCAGCTCCTGGTACCCCGGATACACGTCCGGCTATTTCCTCTTGATATTTGATCTCCTGCTTTTTGATCAGTTTTTCTTGATTTTGAATTTCTTTCTCTAACTCTCCCCGATCGGTAAGTGCAATTCGAATTCTTTCCTCAAATTCTGCATCTGTAATCTTGTTTAATTCTAAAATTCGCTCATTTTGCACCCTGAATAATTCCGCATCAATCTCAGTTTTAAATATTCTAATTTCCAATGGGGCTGCAATCGCAATTGACAACACTAAAGCCATAATTATTCTGGGTATCGCATGTAACAACTCCCTGTAAGTGATTTTTCCAGATCCGTCTCCAATGGCACTGCTAGAAACGATAAAACGATCCAGATTAAAAATAATCAAGCCCCATAGTATCCCAAATACGGTTGCTTTAACCACAGAATAGATATCAATTGAACTCTCTATCGCTCCTTGAATTTCTTTAGGTGAAAAAATAGTGTAAAATGCGTATCCGCCCGAAATCGCAGCTAGAACTCCTGTGGCAAATACAATCCCTCCTAAACCAAAGTATTTTACATGATCTGAATAGGAACACCTCATCAACAATTTACGATCAGCTCCAGCAGCCCACCATAAAAATTTGGTGAGTAGGTTAATGTCTTTTTCTTCTTTATAATATTCTTCGGTAATATGCATACACCCTTAATTTCAATTTAAAACATAGAAATATGCAGGTAGCCAATGTTTGAGTTTCAGTAGAACGTCAATTTACAATTTCTGCTGACCTTAAAAAATTGGCGCGTCATCCATGGACATATCTCTTTATCAATATATCCCGCAGCTGTAAAGATTAAACGTAAGTATCTTACGCTTATGATATTGCGATATTACAATTTATCTTTTGGAAAAATGAGCGTTTCTTGATGGTTGAAGTATAAGGGGGATGGTCGGTAAAACTGTGATCATTTAGACCATTGATTTATTGCAATAAGTCGCCTTTTCAAAATCTCGAATATTTATAGAAATGATAGGCACATCCGGAAACATCTGTTTTAATTCAGTTACGATTCTCTCCGAAAGATTCTTTTTTTGAGCCGTTGTTCTGCCCTCCATTATATTGGCAAACACATGTATGAAGTCGTCCTGAGAATTTCCAATATTGTAATACTTAAAAGGGTTTATCCTCACCTTAATATCTTCAGGACTAAATAACCCCGTTGATTCTGCCGTATCATATACTTTTTGAATAATCTCTTCAGGAGATTTTATATGGATAATGTTTTCCGAACAATCTAATACAAAATGAGGCATACAACTATGTTTAGTATTAACTTCAAATGTAATATGATAAACATAAATATCATCCGAATAAACAGAAAAACACCCACAGATTAATGTTTAATTCAACGTATCTCTCATCACATAATGAAGTTAACGTTTCCTCTAAATTAAGTTCTATTTGGTAGCCAATATCAAATTCAATAGGAGAACAATTCCAACAATGACCGTGAAAACCAAACACTGAAGAAGTGTGTTTTGCAGTATGTTTTTAAATTTATTTTCAGCGGTAAAAACGCGACTATTCCAAAAGAAAGCCAATATCATAAATACCCAAAATGCTTCTATTTCAAAAAGTTTACCCGAAATCAAATAAATTATATCACTCATCAAAACGATTAAAATCAACACCGAAGTTGAAGTATATAGGGTAGAAACTAAATGTTCTGAAAATGTCACTTTTTTCCTTATAAAACTCAAATACGATACAATCATAATAAAGGGATAGAAAGCAATCAAAAAACCATACTGAGCACTTAATACACTATCACCAACTCTAAAATTTAATGCCGTTTTATCAATTAGTAATAAATGTAATGTGATCATCGCTATTCCATACAACAAGATATTACCGGGACTGCTATAATAATTCCGATAGCCCAAACTGTAGTTGGTAGTTACCTTTTTGGGATCAACCAAAATCCTGAATATCGTAGAGAAACCAGATTTATTCAGCGAAAAGAAATTAGAAAGAAAATCACTGATTAAGAAGAGAACGGAAAGTTTATGACCTGTAAACTTTTGTCCACATCTGGTACAATAGTTTTCCTCAATTTCCAGATCACATACCGTACAAACTTTGCGTTCCATTTTTTATTTTAATTATATGATTATCTATACACTTTGAACGTATGGACAAATAACTCTTGAAATTCATTTAAATCAGAGTGTTTAACCACTCCTAAGTTTAACCATAAAAATGAAGTAACCATTAAACTAATTCTCACTTGCTTCTCTTATTTTCTTTTTAATCAGAATTATTTGTCCCAGATGATAATAAGTATGTTCAATGATTACATCAATACTTCTGTAAAATGACCCATATTCTTCTTTTACAAAAACATCCATTAATCTTTCTACTTCCATATTCTCAACCAATTGGATGAAGCTTTCTGAATCCTCTACAAATTTTTCTTTTCTCAGATTCCAATCCTTTTCACTCTTAATTTCCGGTGCATCAAAGCTGTACTTATCCCTAATGGTAAGATCCCCACCATTAAAAACATCCATAACTCCTGACAAATAATAATTGATATGAAAAGTTATGTCAGAAATTGAGTTAAAGTTTTCCACCTGCTTTGTAGCCTCTACCCATGTCAAATCTTCGATCTGTTCTTTAAAATTCGTTCCAATGACCCATTTACCGCTCAAAAGAATCTCTCTAAGCCGATTTGCTAAATATTCACTAATATTCATATTCAATTTTTAATTGCTTTCAACAAATAGCGAAAAGCAATTGTCCAATTTAAATAATTACCACTGACTATGAAAATACATAATTGATATGAGAACTACCTAGAAATCCGTAATCAAATCTAGAGTTCAATCATATACAAACCATACAGGTTATTTTAGATTCGTATATTCTAGTTTGTGGGAACGATAGGAACTATGTTGAACCAACTTCGTGAGATTTATTTGTTGAAAGAGGATTTTCAGGAGTAGGCGAGAACAAGCAATTACTTATAGCCGTTGTGGGCAAATTGTTTTAATTATTGGTTTGCAAAGAATCCTATTTGTATTGGCGGATTTCCGTTTTGATGAATTAGTATTAACTCGGTCTCATTCAATTTTTTTATAAGATAAGTTTCTGTAAGATCAATTTCACCATTTTCAGGATTGTTTATGTATCCTTCAGTATTCTTAAATAAAAAGGTGATTATATTATTTTGCTTGTCAAGAGTCCAAGTACCTATTCTTTTGGAGCCAAAACCACAAGTAAAAGCACCAGCATAAATCACGGTGCTGTCCTTATTAATTGTCAAAAAATCCCAACCTCCTCTTCGTGTACCTCCATCACTTACATTTTCATTTATATCAATTTCACCTTCTTTCCATTCGTTAAAAATGTAATCGTAATTGTAAGTTTGTCCTTGTGCTAAATTGACGGTCAATATTAAGATTGGTATGAAAATTAATGTTTTAAGCATGGAGTTCATTTTAAATGTTTGCCAACGTCCCCGCTATGTATAGTACGTTTTCGAAAGGCGAAGGCTTCGGATACGCACGTGCAGGTAATGTTTAGTTTTTTAAGTTTTTATCGGTTTAAAAGCTAAAATACACTTTATCGTGAAATGAATTAGAAGCGTAGTGTTTAGATTTAAACGGAGCATTATATATAGCGATTGTTAGCAACCGTTTTTCTCGCCAGATTCAACACTCAATTCTATTTTCTTTTTTACCGTTAATTTTTATAATTGACGTTAGTTGTAATTGTTTCTTTAAAGCTAACCGTTGGATTTTCTTCGGTTTTATTTACCATACACCAAATTGTCACCCAGTTAAGGCGCTTGCATGCTCCTAATTCTTCAACTTCCACATTAAATTGAATTGTTCCATTTACTTCGGATATTGTATGATTAGCAATTGGTTCCTTACATCCTTTAAATCCCTTGATATATCCAATTAATATGTGATTATTGAAATCAATTAGTGGTAATTCATAATTTCCACAGTCCGAATGAGGGGAGCGCCTTAGAAGTAATCTCTGATATTCTTCATTGGTTCTTATAATAAGTTCTCCAGAATTTTCACCTCCTATTTGTAAACAACCTATATCTAAGGATTTACATTCAATAGGATTCTGTTCTGAATTGGTGTTCACAAACGAATAGTTAAATAGTCCCAGAATTAGAATGATAAGTGTGAAGAATTGGTTTCTCATTTTTATAAATTAAGCGGTGATGGTTTCTAACTTGTACTTGAAAATAATAATCTAATTTAAATAATTACAAACGACAACTAACATTTACAATTAGATATTTAATAATACCCAAAGACTTCAAAAAAAAGCTTATAGGAATCGAATCATTAAAACATTGATTAACAACATTATTGCTAGTAATTCAATATGTGATACTAGAACTGTTCGGGAAAATCGAACCAATCAGAATGTAGCTTAATTTAATGTAAACCAGAATAATACAAGATTATTCTGGTTTGCATTTTTCATTTCAGTGGAGACGATAGGAACTATGTCGAACCAATTACGTGAGATTTATTTGTTGAGAGAGGATTTATAGATCTTAATGTTACGCCATGTTTAATGTGTTTCCGGAAGCGAATACGTAGTTAAAAGAAAGTACAGCATTATGAAGAATTCCATATAGCGATTGTTGTGCGTAGTTTTTAAAGAAATTAATTGAATTTATTGATAATACCTGTAAGTTCAAGAGTTCCGAGAATTAGCAATCCAAAGGACAAGATACCCGTAACAATAATTCCTATAGTACCATATCCTTTTTCATTATATAGTTCAAACTTTATTGGGTTATTGGGATTGTAGATTATTGGGATTTCTCTTCCGATTTTAGACTTATAAGATTGAACTTGGCTAAAACTTGTAGAAACATACAACGAAGGGGTTCCAATTATTTCTTCATTTTCTAAAGTCTTAAATTTAATTTTTGGAGTTTTGAAGTTTTCATTATCCGATTCTATCCCATCAATTTCACCGTTACACTTTACACCTATTCTATTAAGAGTAATTCTAATAAACAGTGATTCAATCGAAATTATTCCAATTAAAATCCCCAAAATCAGAATACAAAAAGCTTGTTCTATAAACATTGATATGACGAATAAAATTCCAAAGTAAACCGCGTATTTATTATAAAAATCCATAGATTGTAATTTTGTTTTCGTCTTTAAAAACAGTTAATGATTCATAATATTATTGTTATTCTCTTTGAATAAATAAGTTTAATTACACACAACGGTTAGTATATGGCAAGTAGGGCAGTAGAAAGCGATAAACTTTCGAGTTTGCACTGAGCCAAAACGTTGTATTTTGTTTTTATCTTATTCATTTTAAAGGCCAAATCAACGATTTACCTGCGGTGAGGCTTCGCGTTGGCGGTGTTGGTAGATAGCACAGAACTTTCGTAAACCACTAAACGCCCTATTTGCTATATACCATGTTGTACACCGTATTTATTTGTTTTTCAATTTACCTGTAAGTCTTGTCCAAAAGTTCATTTTATCTTGAGATGTTTTTCCTTTGCCTGAACTGTAATTATAGGATTTAAGTATTCTTTGTAAGTCGGTATTTCCAAAAAAGTTACTTGGCGATTTATCATTTGATAAAGCATATTTAGCAAATTCAAATGATTTCTCATGATTGATATCTTCAAGTTCAACAGCTAAAACCCAAGCTAACCGTATATCAGAAATCATTGGTGTTAAACCACTTTTGTAGTCTGGGATTGGAATGAATCTATTTTTTAAATCTGTTATTTTGACCTTCTCCAATAGGTCTTTGTCTTTTATGAAACCATCGATTATAGGTAAGGCATACTTTTCAATATAAATGAGAACTTCGTCAATGAGTTGAAGGTTTTTTGATTCTGAGTTTGTGTAATTCCACCACTTGTCACCTTTTCCTTCTCTTGCAAGTCTTGTCCTAAATTCACAGTTGTAATATTTGAGTTTTTTAAAATCTAAATCTTCAAACCCATTAGATGTTATTTTCTTAGGATGAACTCCCAATTCTACACAAAAACTACCTCCATATCGATTTGCTTGAATTCCTATTGTGAATACATAATTGTCTGAATCCATTATATAATTGAAACCAGAGCCTTTGAATCCCAATTCACGAATTTTTGCTCCTAGATATTTGCCCGTTTGTTTCTTAAACTCTTGTGTAGTCATCTCATTATGGTGTACAACAAGTGGCTAAATGTAATCATCCTATTTAAATAATTACAAACGACTACAAACATTTACAATTAGATATTTAATAATACCTAAAGACTTCAAAAAAAAAGCTTATAAGAACCGAACCCTTAAAGTATTGATTAACAACATCATTACTGATAATTCAATATGTGATACTAGAACTGTTCGGGGAAGTCGAACCGTTGAGAATAAGATTTAAGTTGATGTAAATCAAAACAATAAGATAATTATTCTGATTTACATATTCCTATTTGTGGAGAATACCGGAGTCGAACCGGTGACCTTTTGACTGCCAGTCAAACGCTCTAGCCAACTGAGCTAATCCCCCATAGAGACAAATTTAATACTAATCTGTACTAAATTGTTTTCTTAAAATTACTTTTTGTACTTCACGTTTGATAATCAATTCTGCTATCGCTCTAGCTGTATCGTCCGGAATCAAATCCATTTGTTTTTGCACCTTGGTTTCACTTATATCAATACGATATAACAATCGCATCAACCCATTAAAATCCTGTTGTACAAATCTCGTGATTTGATCATAAAGTTTATGATAAACATCTTCCAAATCATCTGAACTTCCAAATTCCATTTGGAATCCTTCCAATCCAAAATCCTTTTGAATTTGCTGACGTACAAGATCTAAAAAATCAGGATATTGTACTATCCATTTTTGATTTTCTTGAATCCAGCTCAGCTCACCCATAACTTTTAGAAATCACGTTGGAGCAACTTATTCATCAACGCATTGATATTCACTTTCTTTTCTTTGGAAACCTCTAACTCTTCTAGCATTTTCATGGCTTTATCAGAATATTTGTTCATTTCCTTTTGCGCAATCTCCTGAATGCCTAATTGATTAAAAATGTCTAATACTTCACGCACCTTTTCTGCTTCATCAAAATCCTCAGCTTGAATCCAATAATCCAATCTGGATTTCAGATCTCCTGAAGCCAATTCCTGAGCAGTGATTAATAAATAAGTCTTCTTATTAGAGATAATATCTCCACCGATTCGCTTACCGATCTTTTGAGTTCCAAAAGCATCTAAAATGTCATCTTGCAATTGAAATGCTATTCCCAAATTCTCCCCAATTTCATACATGCGATTCGCATCGGCATCATTAGCTCCACCAATAATACTTCCGGTTTTTAAAGAACTCGCTAAAAGCACTGCAGTCTTCAATCGGATCATTTCTAAATATTCGGAAATTTTCACATCATCACGTGTTTCAAACTCCATATCCATTTGTTGTCCCTCGCACACGCCTAGTGCAGTTTCATTGAACAAATTGAAAATCTCAGACAGATAAATCGGTGAGGTTGCACTTAATAACTGATATGCTTTAATCAACATGGCATCACCTGAAAGAATCCCTGTGTTGACATTCCATTTTAAATGAACAGTTTCTTTGTTTCTTCTCAATGGAGCATCATCCATGATATCATCATGTAACAATGTGAAATTATGAAACACCTCTATGGCTAAAGCCTGAGGCATTGCATTATATGGAGTATGGTCAAACATTTCGGCCGCAATAAGCGTCATCAATGGTCTGATTCTTTTTCCTCCTAATGATAGAATATATTTTATAGGTTCGTATAGCCCTGAAGGATCACGGTCCAAATTTAATTTACTAATCCCTTCAGCTAATTTCTCTGAGATCGCACTAATTTCCTGCATTATTCCTCTAGTATATCCAACAGATACTATCCGTATCCACTTTTTATGAATTATATTTATTTCTCCTAACTCTCTCTATTCTCAATTCTTAAGCCGGAGTAATCTATATCTTCCTCTTCATCAATAATTTCAATTAAAGGCTCTTTAAATGCTTTATTTGTTAACTGTTTTCCCATGGTCAACAATAGAGAGGGTAACAGTACAAGGTTCACAATCATTGCAACAATCAAAGTTAATGATGTTAGAATTCCTAAAGCTTGAGTACCTCCAAACTGAGATGAGGCGAAAACACCAAATCCAAAAAACAGAATAATAGATGTATACATCATGCTTACACCTGTTTCTTTTATGGAATCTATTACAGCCGGTTTTAAATCCCATTCGCAGTTCTCCAGTTCTTGTCTATATTTCGCCAAAAAGTGAATGGTATCATCGATTGAAATTCCAAAAGCAATACTAAATACCAAAATTGTTGAAGGTTTTAGCGGAATTCCAAAGAAACCCATCATAGCACCTGTCACAACTAACGGAATAAGGTTAACCAAAATTGACATCATGATCATTCTATATGACTTAAACAAAATTGCCATTAAACCTGCAATAATTAAAATCGCTAACGCCAAACTTTGAAGTAAGTTCTTTACAAGATATTTCGTTCCTTTTAGGTAAACTACCCCAGGACCAGTCAATTGAATTTTAAATTTTTCCTCCGGGAAAATCTCCGTGATTTTTGGCCCTAAATCACTCATTAAAGAGTCCATTTCAATACTACCCACATCTTTCATTGGCACTGAAACACGCGCAAACTGACCAGTACTATCTACATATGGACTCAACATATTGGAATTACCCTGTGTATTATCAAGATATTTCTTGATAAACAACTTTTCATTGCCTTTTACCAATTGATATTTCTTTGGGTTACCTCCGTAATACGCTTGCTTGGTGAACTTAATCCCTTCTACAATCGACATTGGTTTTCCAAACTCAGGATAATCCGCGAACAGTGTATTTAACTTATCAATCCGCTTTAATGTAGATGTTTTAGAAACCACACCTGGCTTTAATCCATCTATTCCTATCTCAAAAGGCATCACACCTCTAAAGTTATCTTCTACATAATGCAGATCTTGAATTACCGGATCATCTTGAGGTAAATCATCAGTAAGATTACCTGTGGTCGTCATTAAAGAAAGTCCATAAAGTGAAATAGTTACTAACGCTAATGAAGCCCAATATACTTTTGTTCTATGATATGAAATCACATGGATCAATCCATCCACTATCTTATTTAAACCTTTACGATCCAGATGACGCATCTGCCTTTTCTTTGGTGGTGGCAAAACACTCAAAATAGCAGGAATCATAAATATCGATAACACAAATAGAATCATGATATTCACAAACGCAACAATTCCAAACTCTACTAAAATCGAACTCTGTGTAAAAGCAAAAGCCAGAAACCCAACCGCAGTTGTCACATTAGTCATCAAGGTCGCCTGACCAATCTTACGCACCACACGACTAATCGCTAATACCTTATTCTGATGTAGCGCATATTCTGAATGGTATCTATTAATGAGGTAAATGGAATTCGGTATACCAATAACGATGATTAAAGGCGGAATAATTCCCGTTAGAATTGTGATTTCAAAACCAAAAAACGTAATAATTCCAAAACTCCAGGTGACCCCCAGAATCACAATAAGCATAGAAACCAGCACGGGAGAAAATGATCTGAAAAAGATCATCAATACAATAATCGTAACTAAAACTACATAACCTAAAAACTGACCTAATTCCGTTTTTACCAAATGCGTAATCATGGTTCGGATATACGGCATACCACTTGAGTGAATATGTAATTTATTGGTCTCCGCATACTCATCAACACTACTAAAAACTTTAGACACTAACGGCTCTCTTTGTTTGGAATTAAAGATTTTGCCATTCAATGTAACCAGCATCAAATTCACATGATTGGTATCATTGATCAACCGGTCTTTGTAAAACGGTAAGGAATATATCAAAGCCCGAACACTATCCAATTCAGCCTCCGTTTTCAATTCATGAGGCACAATTTTTCGTAGGTCGAATCTCTTGTTTGCGGTATCTTTAACCACATTGAAAAGTCTATTGATAGATACCACTGTATCCACCCCATCAATATCCTCTAATGTTTGTCCGAATCTATACCAGGAATTAAACAATTCCAGATCATCTAAAGGGTTTTCTTCCAGAATCAGGATCATCGCCTGCCCATTATTACCGAACTTTTCTTTGAACTCATTATACGCAATCAACGTTGAGTCATTGTCTGGCAGCATCTTTGGGAGTGTCCATTGTAAACGCAAATTCGTAGAATTATACCCTACAATAGCTGTCCCTACTAGTATGGTAATCAGTATAAAAACACTACGTCTTACAATAAATCTGGCGAGTAATTCCCACATAAAAACATCTCTCTTATCGCTATAACTTTACAATAAAGTTAAGGAGCTCGAAATTAACATAATTGTTAGGACTACAAAAGGATGTTACTCCCATTGCTTACAACATTTTTTTAGGCTTCCCAGCAACAAAATCTTTTAAATAGAAAGGTTCAAAATAGGCCACATCTTCAAAATTTTCATTTAAAAATTTCTGCTCCGAAATTGGAATCATAAACCTGGCTGAAGGGAATACGTCATCAATAAATGTAACCGATGAATGGTCTGCATAAAGAGACTTGCTTTTATCCATTCCAGGCCCAAAAAAAACAGTTTGACTTTGTTCCAGTATCTCCTCAAATGAATCTGACTCCAATACCAGGGCCTTTGTTTCTTCCTTTACCGAATTGTCGGCATTCAATACACAGGTATAAACTTCCATTCGTCTGGCATCCAACATTGGGACTTTTAATCCGCCAAATCCAACTACATCGGGATGATTTGCCATGGCTTCTAATGTAGGAACAGAAATCATTGGTATTTTGAGACCATAACACAAACCTTTTACCAATGAAACCCCTATTCTTAAACCCGTATATGATCCCGGACCTTTACTCACTGATATTGCGTCAATATCTTTTATGGACAATTGCGCATCAACTAAAGACTTTTCTATTAAGCCCTCCAGTTGCTCCGCATGGGAATACCCATCGTTTATTTCATGGGCAGCACAAAGCTTACCATTTATTCCAATAGCCACCGAACAAACTGTTGTGGAAGTTTCAATATTTAAGATTGTAGCCATAATCTGGCTGCGAAAATAGGCTATCTGATTTCGAGAAAATATTTCAAAAGATAGAAATTAGTGATTTCCGCTCTTATTTTTCGTCCGAATCACTTTTATAAAGATCCTCTTTACTCTTAATTTCCACCTTATCCCCATGGAGCAATTTATTGGAGACAATAGAATACGGTCCTGAAATAACAGTTTCTCCTTCACTTACTCCTTCCACAATCTCTATATTTTTAGTATCCTGAATTCCAGTTTTCACTTTTTTCATTACCGCTTCGCCATCTTCCAAGACAAAAATCACCTCAAACAATTCATCATCCTCATATTCTTCGAGATTAATTTTAACCGTTCTCATTACGTTCTCAGAACTATCAGGGCGAATGGTAACAGATTGAATAGGGACCATCACAATATTATCTCTTTCATTGGTTAAAATTTCAACATTAGCCGACATACCCGGGCGGAAAGGACTTAAATGCGGATTTTTAGGATCAATTAAATCTTCATACGATGCTCGATCAATACTAATTTCAACATTAAATACGGTAATCTCATTCGTAGATTGAATATTAGATGATGCTGAAGAATTCGCTATTTCTTTCACCACTCCGGTAAACTTTCTATTTAGATATGCATCCACTTCGACCGTAGCCTGATCTCCTACTTTTACCCTCACAATATCGCTTTCATTTACCTCAACGTGAACTTCCATTTGAGTTAAATCTGCCACGCGCATCAATTCTGTTCCCGCCATTTGCGCAGTCCCTACCACTCTCTCTCCAAGTTCAACATTCAATTTGGATACCGTCCCATTCATTGGTGCATAGATAGTCGTACGTTTTAAATTATCATTAGCTTCTTTCACAGTAGCCTGTGCGCTTTTCACATTAAACTCTGCTGCTTTAACACTCTCTTCAGCTGCAGACACTTCAGCCTTTGCCACTTCAAATTCACTCTTCACACGATCAAAATCTGAATCGGAAACAACACCGTCTTTATTCAGCTGCAATTGACGTTTATAGTTCTCATCAGCATTTATAAACCTCGCCTTAGATTGTGTTAACCTTGCTCTGGAATTAGCCATATTGGCTTTCGCAGAATTTAATCCTGCCTGGGCACGACTAACGGATGCCAGATATAAATCCGGATTAATTTTAACCAATAAATCTCCCGTGGAAACTTTCATACCTTCCACAACAGGTAATTCAATGATCTCTCCAGGAACTTCCGGACTGATCTTTACCTCTCTTTCCGGTTGAATTCTACCTGTAGCTGAAACCGTTTCAACAATCTTTCCTTTAACAATCTCTGTAGAAGTTACCGTATACTTGGCATTGCTCTCTTTAGATTTTTTTACAACAAGGAACGAAAGCACACCGAAAATCAGGACTCCTACTCCAATTAATATATTTCTTTTATTCATCTGAAAGTTCTTTATCTCGTCATTTGAACTTATAATGTCAATGACTTCCCTTGGTAGAAGTCTAATATTTTCATTCTAAAAATGTAATCGAATTTTGCTTTAACCAGATCACTCTGCGCTCTATACAAATTGGTTTTCGCCACATTATAATCTACCGCATTAATCATCCCGACATCAAACCTCTTTTGCGCATAATTAAATGCTTCCTCTAATGACTTCAAGCCTTTCTCCGTAGACATATAACTTTTATAAGCTGCTAACGCATCTGCGTAAGCTTTTTCAATATCCTGTCTTACTTTTTGTTTCTCTTTTTCCAGATTGTTTTCCTGAATCGCATAGTTCACTTTAGCCCTATTCACAGCTGCGCGATTATTCATTCTATTGAAAATTGGGATATTTAAGCTTAAACCTAAAGATTGGTTAAAGTTGTTTGTCACCTGATCACCAAAACCTTGTGTTCTTGTTTGGGTTGAATATGATGGACTCAAAACAATATCATTAGAGTTTTCCACAAAACCTATGGGTCTGTTTCCCTCAAAAGTTTGCCCAATTACGTCTGTTGCATTTCCTGAATAACCCGTACCTAAAGATCCACTTAATGTTAATCTTGGGATCATTGCTCCATTTGATAAGCTGATTTGTTTTTCAGCACTTAGTAATGAATACTCATTACTTTTAATACTTGGATATGAATCATACGCAGTTTGAATTACCGCATCTAAACTTTTAGGAAGTGCCAAAGCGCTACTGTCATATTTAGAGGGTACCAACACCTTCATGTTAAAGTCTCCCGGGAGACGCAACAATTGTTTCAGCGACAAATACGCTAAAACTACCTGGTTATCAGCATTCACTTTTGCAAGCTCTTCCCGAGCATATTGTGCTTCAATATCGTATAAACTTCCCTGCGGAGCGCTACCCGCATTTACCAGTTTTCTCGTACGATCAACCTGCTGCGCAGTAATTTCCAATTGCTTCTCAGCTACCCCTAAGGTTTCTTCATTAAATAGAATTTGCAAAAAAGATGTCGTTACCGCTAAACTGGTCAAATATTGTGCGTTTTTGTATGCAAAATCAGATGCTTTTTCATCATATTGACTTTGCGTCAATGCATTCAGGTTTTGTAATCCTGAAAAAAGCGTCCAATTGGCTGACAAATTAAAATTCCCTGTATTTACTGTACTTTGAGCGAATTGATTCGTAAATGGGTCAATACGTTGACCAAAGTTATATCCATAGTATGCCGATGCATTTACACTAGGTAAAAACTGACTCCTGGATTGCATCACACCAGTTTGTGCATTCTCAACATTCAATTCTGCCTGACGCACATCCAGGTTATTTTCCAATGCATATTGCACACATTTTTCCAAACTCCAAACTTCCTGGGCTAAAGAGATAAATCCATTCAATAGGAATGAGATGATAAGAAGGTATTTTGTCATAATCGCACTATTTTCCAAGACAAATTTATGACATACCTAAGGTGTTCTGATTATATTTTAAAGAACGTAAAATACTGTATTTAAAAGGGAGAAATTTGGGATAGATGGTTTTGGTTTTTGTCAGTCGAATAACAAAATCAAGGCATAAAAAAACGGTCATTAAATATTTAATGACCGTCTTTAATATTTCTAAATGTAATTAATGCATTACAGTTTTTGCTCTACTTCGCGTTCTTCATATCCTTCAATGATATCACCTACTTTAATATCATTGTATCCTTCAATATTCAATCCACACTCGTATCCTGCTTTTACTTCTTTTACATCATCTTTAAAGCGCTTCAAAGAACCCAGTTTTCCAGCGTATCCTACGATACCATCTCGAATAACTCTTACATGTGTATTACGTGTAATTGTTCCATCCAGAACGTAACAACCTGCAATTGTTCCAACTTTTGAAATCTTGAAAGTTTCTCTAATCTCGATATTACAAACAATCTCTTCAACCAGTTTAGGTTTCAACATACCCTGCATTGCATCTTTCATCTGCTCAATCGCATCGTAAATAATAGAATACAATCTGATATCAATTTGCTCCTTATCTGCTAATCTTCTCGCACTTGCTGAAGGTCTTACCTGGAATCCAACAATAATCGCATCAGAAGCCGTTGCTAACAACACATCAGATTCAGAAATTTGACCTACCGATTTATGAATTACGTTCACCTGAATATTCTCCGTAGAAAGTTTCATTAACGAGTCTGCTAATGCCTCAACAGACCCATCCACATCACCTTTTACAATTACATTCAACTCGTGGAAATCACCTAATGATAATCTTCGACCAATCTCATCTAATGTAATATGTTTCTGCGTTCTAAGTCCTTGTTCTCTTTGTAACTGCTCTCTCTTAGACGCTAATTGTTTTGCTTCACGCTCTTCAGCAAACTGCTTAAAGCTATCACCGGCATTTGGTGCTCCTGCGAAACCTAACATTGATACCGCATGAGACGGTCCTGCCTCTCGAATAGATTTACCACGTTCATCGGTTAGCGCTTTTACTTTTGCAAAATATTGTCCAGCAACAATAAAGTCACCTACCCTGATTGTTCCGGTTTGAACAATCAATTGAGTTACGTAACCTCTACCTTTATCCAGAGACGCTTCAATAATAGTTCCTGAAGCCATTCTATCCGGATTAGCTTTTAATTCTAAAAGATCGGCCTCTAATAATACTTTCTCTAACAAATCATCAATACCCATTCCGGTTTTAGCCGAAATTTCCTGAGTTTGGTATTTTCCACCCCACTCTTCTACCAGGATATTTTGTTGTGATAATTGCTCTCTAATTCTATCTGCACTTGCATCTGGACGATCCATTTTATTAAATGCAAATACCATTGGCACTCCAGCCGCTTGCGCGTGATTAATGGCCTCAATAGTTTGAGGCATCACACTATCGTCAGCTGAAATAATAATAATGGCAATATCTGTAACCTGAGCACCACGTGCACGCATCGCTGTAAAGGCCTCGTGACCCGGAGTATCCAGGAATGTGATTTCTCTACCATCTTCTAAAGACACCATATAGGCGCCAATATGCTGCGTAATTCCTCCGGCCTCACCGGCAATTACGTTTGCATCACGAATTTTATCCAATAAAGAGGTTTTACCGTGATCAACGTGTCCCATTACCGTAACGATAGGAGCTCTTGGTACCAAGTCTTCCTCAGCATCCACAATTTCTTCTACCTCATCTGTCTCGGTATCTGCACCTACAAACTCCACAGAGAATCCAAATTCTTCTGCTACGATAGATAACGTCTCTGCATCTAATCTTTGGTTGATGGATACCATCATTCCCAAAGTCATACATGCTGAAATAACATCTGTGATGGACACTTCCATCATTGTTGCCAATTCATGAACGGTAACAAACTCTGTTACTTTGATGTTTTTCTTTTGAGATTCTTGAGCCGCAAGAGTTTCCTCCATTTGTTGCGCTGCACTTTCTCTCTTCGCTCTACGGTGCTTAGCCCCTTTCGACTTCTTGCTACCACTTAATCTTGCCAGAGTTTCACTAATCTCTTTTTGGATTTGCTCATCAGTACGTTGTACAACTGGTTCTGGCTTTCTCCCCTTTCTTCTATTTTGACCTCGATTATTGCCTCCCTGATTTGATCTATTTTGACCGCCTCGGTTATTACCTCCCTGGTTGTTTTGACCACCTCCTGGATTCGCAATTCTCTTTCTTGGTTTTCTTTTATTTCCATTCGGATTCGTAGAAGAAGCCACTGGCTTTTTCTTTTTCTCCGGCTTCGTTGGTAATTCAATCTTACCAACCACTGTTGGACCAGTTAATTTTTCCACCTGTGCCTTTACCATTTCCGGCTCGGCAGGTTTCGAAGGTTTTGGTTCTTCCTTCTTCTCTTCCTTTGGAGGTTCAGGTTTCTTCTCCTTCTTAGGTTCTTCTTTAGGTGGCTCCGGCTTTTTCTTTGGCTTCCCTTTGGCCTTTGGCTTTTGTTCTTCCAACTTAATCGTACCTAAAATCTTAGGCCCTTTACCATCCTCAAATTCTCCCTGATCTCCTTTATTGATTTCCACCTCAGTTGAAGGTTTTGTTTCTTTCACTTCAACTACTGGCTTTTCCTCTACAACAGGTTCTTTCACCTCTTCCGTCTTCACCTCTTCTTTCACTGGAGCAGGTGTTTCAACTTCTTCCTTCACTTCTGGCTTAGGAGTTTCCTTTGGAGGCTCAACAGATACCGGATCAGCCTTTTCTACTACAGTTGGTCTTATAGGAGCTTCCGGCTCAAGTGAAATCGTCTTACGTTCCACTTTTTTATTTCTTAATTCTTGAGATTTTTCTTTTCTAGCTTTATCTGAACCATACTGCTCTACAAGCAATTCGTACATTTCAGGCAAAACTTTAGCGTTAGGTGAAGCATCAATCTCATGACCTTTTCCTTTAAGGAACTCGGCAATTGTGTTCACTCCTACGTTAAACTCTTTTGCTATTTTATTTAATCTCTTTGTTGGACCTGCCATATTTGGAAAGTTGTATTTGGTGGCAAATTAATATAAACTAAATCATTTTTACGCGGTTTTATTCAAATTCAGCACGTAAAATTGCTAATACTGCATCAACAGTCTCTTCTTCTAAATCTGTTCTTTGAATTAAATCTTCTTTAGACAAGCGAATTACACTTTTTGCGGTATCACATCCGATCGCTTTTAAAGCGTCAATAATCCATCCGTCAATTTCATCTGCAAATTCTTCGATATCCACATCCTCGTTGTCTCCTCCTTCTTCACGGTAAACATCAATTTCGTAACCAGTAATTCTACTTGCCAATTTAATATTGTGACCACCTTTTCCGATGGCTAAAGAAACCTGATCTGGTCTTAAGAAAACATCTGCTTTTGCGTTTTCTTCATCAATCACTGTATTTGTAATCTTCGCAGGGCTTAACGAGCGTGCAATAAATAATTGAGGATTCGCTGTATAGTTAATTACATCAATATTCTCATTACGTAATTCTCTTACAATACCATGAATTCTAGATCCTTTCATACCCACACAAGCTCCAACCGGATCGATTCTATCATCATAAGATTCAACTGCTACTTTAGAACGTTCTCCCGGCTCTCTTACAATACTCTTAATTGTAATCAATCCATCAAAAATTTCAGGAACTTCTAGTTCAAATAACCTCGCCAAGAATTCAGTTGCAGTACGCGATAAAATAATCACAGGACTATTGTTACGCATATCTACTTTCTTAATCACCGCACGAACAGTCTCTCCTTTCTTGAAATAATCACTTGGAATTTGCTCGGACTTTGGCAATATCAACTCATTACCCTCGTCATCTAAAATTAAGACTTCTTTTTTCCAGATCTGATAAACTTCACCCGTGAGGATATCTCCAACTCTATCTTTGTAGAGTTTATATAAAGAATCTTTTTCCAATTCATGAATCTTAGAAATCAGGTTTTGACGTAATGCCAATACTGCTCTTCTTCCAAAATCTTCTAGTTGCATTTGCTCAGCAACCTCTTCTCCGATTTCAAAATCAGGCTCAATTTTCGTGGCATCACTCAAAGAAATCTCCAAGTTTTCATCCTCTACCTCATCATCATCTACAATCTCACGATTACGCCAAATCTCAATATCACCTTTATCCGGGTTGATAATAATATCATAATTATCATCTGTTCCCGTCATCTTAATGATCATGGAACGAAATACCTCTTCCAAGATATTCATCATAGTTACACGATCGATGTTTTTGAATTCTTTAAAATCCGAAAACGACTCAATAAGTTGATCTGTATTCATCATAACTGTAATATTTAACTTCCGCTTACTTAAACGAAATATTAATTTTTGCTTCTTTAATATCCTTATTTATCACTCTAAAAGCATCTCCTTTTTTTAATTTCTCAAGAGATACACTTGGAGTAATCACTTTTTCCAAACTAAACTCAATTTCCGGTTCTGAAACCGAAGTCACTTTTGCATCTACAACACCCTCATCCACTAGAGTCACCTTCAAACTCCTGCCAATATTCTTCTCATATTGTTTAAATACCTTTAAAGGTTTATCCAGCCCTGGTGAAGAAACATTTAATTCAAAATCCTGCTCCTCACGATCTAAATTAAACTCAATACCACGACTTACTTTCATACAATCTGTAATAGGTAATCCTCCTATAGCATCTACCAAAACAGAAATTTTATTCCCGGAACCAATCTTAAGATCGACCAAAAAGATATTCGTTCCTTCTATGGTTTCTTCTATTAATTTTCTGACTGTTGACTCTTGAATCATCTATAATCGCCTTGACTTTAATTTAAGATACAAAAAGAGGGGTTCGAAACCCCTCTTTTCCATTCTTCGTAATTTTGCTGCAAAAATAGAATTTTATTAAATAAAAACAGGCTTTATACCTTTTTAATTCACTTATATTTAATCAAATCGTCATAAACCGATGTAATCGTCACACAAAATTCACATAATATTCACATCCACCTATAGAATTATTCACACCCTTTACAGAAATAAATTATGCGAGATTTATATGTTTAAACTAAATTTGGCACCCCTTAAACAAAGAAATATGAAAACACTAATTCAAAATTTCACAAAGCAATTAAATGAAGCTTTAGAAATTGGACAGAATACAGTTTTGACCCCTTCAAATAAAACATTTCACAATGTACTCATTACCGGAATGGGTGGTTCTGGGATTGGTGGAACAATTATCTCCGAGCTTGCTGCAACTCAGATTCCGGTTTTTATAAATAACAGTTACGAATTACCGACATGGGTAAATGAGAACACTTTGGTTATTGGCTCTACATATTCTGGGAATACCGAAGAAACAATTAGTGTTATCCATAAAGCGATCAAGTCAAATACTGAAATTGCATTTATTACTTCAGGTGGAATAGCAAAAGAAATTATTGATCAAAACAATCTAAATTGTATCTTGATAGAAGGTGGCAACCCACCAAGATCTATGATCGCTTTTTCACTTGTTTCACTCATGTTTTTACTCAATCATTACGGAATCACTCAATTTGATATCGAATCGGAAATAAGAAAATCAATTTCATTAATTGACCTTGAAGAAGGCAATATCATTAGTAAATCCCAATCATTAGCTAAGAACCTGCAAAACACTATACCTGTTATTTACTCAGTTTCAGGATATGATGGCATTGCAACGAGGTTCCGTCAACAGATTAATGAAAACTCTAAAATGCTTTGCTGGCATCATATCATTCCTGAAATGAATCATAATGAGCTAGTGGGATGGGCTGGTGGAGATAATAAATTCTCTGTCGTTTTTCTACGCAATTCGGATGACAGTTCTAAAAATCAGCATAGAATTGAAATAAATAAAGAAATCATATCCAAACATACAGATAGTATATTTGAAATTTGGGGAAAGGGAGATTCTAAAATTTGTAGAACATTATACCATATCCACTTTGAAGATTGGGTTTCATTCCACCTAAGTGAGTTAAATGATGTTGATGTTGTTGAAGTTAAAGTTATTGATTACCTCAAAAGTGAATTAGCAAAATCACACGAGTAATTTAAAGCTATGCCAAAAGTATTTTTCAAAGATTTAGGTAAATTGGATTACCAGGAAGCCTGGGATTTTCAGGAGGAAATCTTCAAAGAAAGTGTTGAGCTTAAACTGAAAAACATAAAAAGTGAACAGCCTACTTCTCCGAAAAATTACTTTTTCTACGTTGAACATCCACATGTCTATACGCTTGGAAAAAGTGGATCTTTAGACAATCTATTATTAGACGAACAAGGTCTTGAAGATAAAGAGGCTACATTTTATAAAATTAATAGGGGTGGTGATATTACTTATCATGGCCCAGGTCAATTAGTAGGTTATCCTATCCTAGATTTAGATCAATTCAAACCAGACATACACCTATATCTTAGAAATATTGAAGAGGCTGTAATCCAATTATGTGCTGAATATGGCATCAAAGGGGAACGATTTGAAAAATATACTGGTGTATGGATTGATCCTGGAACTCCACAAGAGAGAAAAATATGTGCCATTGGAGTTAAGACCTCTCGTTGGGTAACCATGCATGGATTCGCATTAAATGTAAATACCAATTTAGAATATTTTGGCAATATTGTTCCGTGTGGTATTGTAGATAAAGATGTTACTTCATTGCAAAGAGAATTAGGTCGAGAGGTTGATATGCAGGAAGTAAAAGATAAACTTCAGGTTCATTTTCAAAGAATTTTTGATATGGAAATGACACCCTTTAACGTTTAAAATAACCAATTATCGTTGCGTTAATTTATTGAACTGAATGAACAGCCTTTCTAATATTCTTAGATCATCAGTAATCACATCAGCGACTCCTTCCATCTCTGGAGTAAACTCCAGATTTATATTGTAGCTGCTCTTCATTCCATTTATCAATCTAACCTCAGCCAAATATTCACCCTGATTAGATATTTCATTTAATCTGGATACTTCTCCTTCCAAATAACCAAACTCTGTAGACGGAAAACTGCTTAAACTTAACCTCACTTTTTGTCCCACTTTAATCTTTCCATATCCATTTGAAGGCACTTTTAAATTCGCGACAAACTCCTCATTTTCTGGAATAACAGCAAATAATGGGGTTGAAGAATTAATATACTCATTTTTCTTCCAATGCGACAAATAGACTAATCTACCATTAACAGGTGCTGAAATTTCATAGTTAAACTTCCAACTCTCCAAACCACTCTGAATACTATTGACATACAGACTAATGTCATTTTTTAAAACCAAAACCTTATCCAAATAATTATATTTTAAATCAGCTAGTTCTTGATTCAAATTACTCAAGTTGACATCCATTTCTGCTATCGACTTGTTTAAACTCTCTATTTCCATCTGTTTCTGATGATATTTACTTTCCTCAGCAAATAGTTCCATTTTTGAAATTGTACCATTTTCAAACAGGATAACATTTTCATCTAAAACATATTTTACATTTTTTAAATCCAATTCTGCAATTCTCAATTGCCTTTTAGTAATTACGCGAACCTTCTCGTATTTATCAATTTTATCTTGTAAAGAATTCATTCTTTGCCTCTCATAATTATTGCGTTGCAGTTTCTGATATTCAAAACAAGATTTACTTAACTGATTAAATGCCTGTTGAAGCTCCCCAAAAGCAAATTCTGGTTTTATTTGAGGTAAACTGTGTGTGCTATCAATTAAAAGGATATTAACTTCTCTGATATAATTTTTTAAATAGTTCCCTTCTTCAAGGGATATTGGACTTTCTACTAGCCCCAACTTTTCTCCCATAGAAACAATATCTCCATTAGCTCTTTCCAAACTAACTATTTTACCCGAGACCTTGCTTATCAAACGCACCGGTGGGTTCTCAGTACTTAATACCATTGGAGCTTTAATAATATCCGGATACTTGACAATCCATGAAAAAGTTATCAAAATCAAAATCAAACAAAAAATCAATGTCATCCCCCATCTAACTGTCCAGGACGGTAACCGATTTAAAATTTCCTGCACTTCATCTGATCTAATTTCATCAATTCTTGAACGTCTTTCCACAACAAACTCAGGTGTTTCCTGATTTCGAACCTCAATTACTTCCGATTCTTTCGTAGTATGGATCATTTGACTAGGCATTAATTTTTTCTAAATCAAGCTGATTTTTAACTAATGTATAATAACTTCCTCTTAGGCTCACCAACTCTTCATGGGTACCTCTCTCAATAATTCTACCTTGATCTAAAACCACTATTTGATCTGCATTTCTAACCGTACTCAAACGATGCGCTATTACAACAGCAGTTCTTTTTCTAAAAAAAGTATTTAAGTTATTCATAATAATACTTTCATTCTTTGCATCGAGTGCGCTTGTAGCTTCATCAAAAAAGATAAACTTTGGATCTTTATACACTGCACGGGCAATCAATAAACGCTGTTTTTGCCCCGTACTCATACCAATTCCTTCCATTCCTATTTTAGTGTTATACCCCAGAGGTAATCCTTCTATAAAGTCTTCTATATTGGCAATTTCAACAGCTCGTTTCAACTTCTCCTTATCGATCACCGTTTCCCCAATTGCAATATTATTTGCTATCGTATCATTAAATATATACCCTTCTTGCATTACTACTCCACACATTTCCCTCCAATATTTTTGTGATACATTCTGTAAATTGAATCTCCCAATCTTTATATCTCCTTCTGTGGGCTCATAAAACTTCAGAAGCATCTTCATTAGAGTAGTTTTCCCACTACCACTTGCGCCAACAATAGCAGTAATTTTGTTTGCCGGAATCTCCAGGTCCACCCCCTTAATCACTTCATACGTACTACCAACATATCTAAAACAAACCTGATCTAATGCAAAATCTGAATCTAGGGGAATTTCAACAACCTTCTCATTTGTTCCATCCACACCCGGCAAACCTTCCTCATCTTCTTTGTTATGAATTTCTGATAAACGTTCCAGAGAAATCTTTGCATCCTGAACAGAGTACACAAAACCTATCAACTGTTCAATTGGACTATTCAATTGACCAATAATATAGGAAATCGACATCATCATACCTAAAGTAATTTGGCCATCAATAACCAGTTTTGCAGAGAATATACTTATGAATATATTCTTTATTTCGTTTATAAATCCTGAACCAATTATTTGAGTTTGTTGTAATACTAAACTTTTCATAGACACTCTAAACAATCTAGCCTGCACGTATTCCCACCCCCACCTTTTTTGTCTTTCTGCATTATGCAATTTAATCTCTTGCATTCCATTAATAAGCTCCATAATTTTACTTTGCTCATCACTCATTTGAGAAAACCTTTTATAATCGAGATCTTTTCTTCGCTTTAGAAAAAGAATTACCCACAACACATAAAGTGAGCTACCAATAAAGAAAATCGCAAAAATCGATAGATCATACCATGCCAGGACTCCACCAAATACAATTAGGTTAAAAAATGAAAACAATACATTCAAAGAGGTTGAAGTAAGTAAGTTTTCAATACGTTCATGATCATTAATACGTTGCATCAGATCACCAGTCATTTTCACATCAAAGAATGAAATAGGTAACTTCATCAACTTGATAAAAAAATCAGAAACTAAGGATATATTTATTCGAGCACTTAAATGCAAAAAAATCCAACCTCTGATTATATCGATAGCAGTTTTCCCAAAATACAAGAACAACTGCGCTATTAATATTAAATAAACAAAGTGTATATCTTGATTTTGAATACCAATATCTACAACACTTTGTGTTAAAAACGGAAATATTAATTGCAAAATACTTCCTGCCAATAATCCAATTGCCAATTGAACCAAAAAGCTTTTATACCTAAATAGATATTTATATAAAAATCGGAACCCCTTATTTACTTCTTTATCATTTTCTTCATCCTCCATAAACTGAGGAGTAGGTTCTAGCAATAACGCAATTCCTTCACCTGAACTTTCAATTGCGCTTAAACCTATCCAGTTTTTTATAAACTCCTCTTTACTATACTCAAGTAATCCATGCGCGGGATCAGAAACATAAACCGTATTCTTTTTGATCTTATATACAACAACAAAGTGTTGTTGTTGCCAGAAAACAATACAAGGCAGCGGAGCTTCCTCTTTCAGTTTCACCAGATCTAATTTTGCACCAAGTGTTCGAAACCCAATTTTTTCAGCGGCATCAGAAATATTTCTTAAAGAAGATCCCGCCCTCGTAGTTTCTGACAATTCCCTAAGTCTATTTAAAGATACATTACGTCCATAGTGCTTTGATATAATACGCAAACAGGTTGGACCACAGTCCATTTTGTCAGGTTGACGATAAAAAGGAAATCCCATTACACTTTGTTATACACTTTCTTTAATCTTACTTCGTCTTGCTATTTCTGAACGATAGGTTCTCCACAAAAAGTCATACACAACCATTTCATGTACTCTTTGTTTACTTTTAAATAATCTATTCAGCAGCATATGAATAAAACTCGCCAATAATTCATGCATATTCACGTGCAACTCATTGTTACGTTGCATCTCCAACAACTCATCTACCAACCCCTGTGAGAACATTCTCTTTCTGGATAATAATTCTAATAAAGTCTTGTGATTTGAGTATTGATCTTTACTCCGATCTAATACTTCAATTAACAAATTCCGATGCTCCCTAAACTTTTTATCCATTTGCTTTTTTAGGAATCGATCCATACCGAATTCTTCTGCAAAAGCTGATTTTAACCACTCCATGAAATCTCTTTTTTCTTCAGGAGTATATTTAAAAATATCAATAAGGTCATCCACTGCTCTTACCGCAAATTTCCATCTCACCTCTTCCCCCTCATCACCTTCAATATGAGCAATCACATCGGTTATACACTCGCTTTCCCAATGAAATATTTGTTCCGCTATGTGAATAGAGTTATAGCCATACCTTGAGTTTTCCCTCTCATAAACATCATTTTTTATAGACCAGATCGATCCATTGTTTTCATATTCTTCGAAAGACTCATTAAATTTAGAAATCACCAATCCCAATTTATCTATTTCAGGTAAATGGAATCTTAATCTAAGATGGTGTTCGGGATCTGCATAACGGATAAAAAACCATGAATCAATCCACTTTTTTTGTTTTAGAAATTCGACTAATGGCTTGATCACATCTGTCAGAATCATATCTGCAGTTTTAGTTCCTGTATAAATTTTATAATACAACCACTCCGATCCCAAATTAAAATGACTTACTCCTTTTTCATCCGACCCTTTATGGGGATTTACAGCCAATTCAGCATTTGTATCAGTAACCTTTCGCTTAACCGTTGCTATCAATTCATTCGTATAAGAATTGTTCTTCTCATCTTTGATTATCGCGTTTTCAGATTTAAAAAGAAACTCAACAAATTTGATAGATGTTCGCTTTCTTATCTCTGATAAAAACATATTTAAACTTAAAGTATCTTTTAAGTTCACATAGAGTTCATTATCACCATCGGTTAGCAAAATTTGATTGGGAACCCCCCATTTTTCTTGCCATATAGAAATGCTCTGAGGATTATCGCATAAATCCTGGTAGTCTTTTTTTAATAAACTCCAAGTTGCCAGATAAACCACAACATCTCCAATCTCTACTCTTGGTAAAAATTTAAATTGTTCTGATAACACCCCCCAATAAAACCCCAACGCACCTCTCAATCCTTGATTTTGCACATCACATAAAAAATGATATACAGGCATCGAATTAGTAGCGTAATTATGCGCATTTCCAAGCTTTGGCACAATAACTCTTCCATCTTTTCTTGACTGAAGTACTATTCTATCATTCACAATAGACACCAAAATATCACTTGCTTTTATTTGTCTTTCCAGAGGTAAACTGGAATTACACAAATAGGTAATCTCATAATCTCTAAAAGATGGGCGCATTAAAATATTGCCTACTCGATTTTCTGGTAGATGTACAATTTCTGCAATTATTGCATTTGTTTTTTTCTGTTCATGCTTTGCCAGATCATCCACAATATTTTCAATATGCTGATTTGATGATGCAAACCGGCCTAATAGATTTATTCCACTGGAACCTCCAATACTATCGATCTTCAAATAATCGGATCTTTCCTTTTTATACAGATGTCTAAATTTCACAGAAAATGTCAAAGGCAAATCATCATAGTTAAGTTTCTTTAAATGCCTTACTTCACCTAACTCAACCTGAACAACTTTCTTATTTTCATTGAGTGCTTTATTCAGCTTTGTCAGCAAAAACTCTTGGACCGGGTCCCATTTTATTTGAGATTCTCGTATCTCCAATTTCGGTAAGAACAAATCATTAATCAATGGATTAACCTCTCCACTGGATACGGAATTTTGTGCGTATCCAATTCCCCATTCCAAATCAAGAGCTTTTAATAACGGAACCGCCTGATCATTATATCTCTCTTTAAACTTAGATTTAAAATCCTTTAAATTACTACTCTCTTGATACGGGGTTAAATAATTAAGTACTTCGATCGTTTTTCGTAATTGATTCTGAATGTTTTTGGTGATCGTCATTTCAGAGTCAACCGGCATATGATATAGATCCGTTTGAAAAAGTTTTCCATTATCAATAGGTATATTAAACGAATCCAATTGTTTTTGAACTTCTAAATATCTTCCCGATAAATTCCCTGTACGGGTGTCCAAATCTGCTAATTTACTTTTGACATCATTTAATTCTAAGATCAATCCTGGTAACTGCACACTATTACTGACTTTATCCATTTTGGACAAAGCACTTAAAATTTGATCAAGCGACTCTTCCCCAGTGACACAAGGTTCCAGGTCACTAACCAAAATTTGAGACTCTATAACCTGATGAATAAATTCAGCTGCATCATCAAAAGATATTTGATCATCAATCAACTCCTCGATTAACTCTACTCTTGTTGCCCCTGATTGTGATTTATCAATTATTCTTTGTAGATAAATAGAATTATCCACAGATGATATTTGATGTATGCGAGACTTCCCTTTATAGTAATATTCTACATACCTTAATTTATTGGCTATATGATATAAACTTGTGTTTGGGTAAAACTTTAAATTGGGCAGGATATAATCTTCTTTAGCTATTTTTTGCGCCAACGCACCCGTATAATTCATATCCAATCTGGTACTTCTTTTTTTGGCCCCTGAATGAATCTTCATATCAGTATACTCAGAAAATGTAGCAACCACACATCCTGCGAACAGTCCAAATGGTGTACATCGAGAATTCATTCTACTCGCATATTTCACCATGGTGTTTATCAATTTCCCCTCATCATCTTTGGAAAAATCACAACCACTTTTCCAATCATTTATTCTATTGTAGAGATCAGGTGATGAAAGAAATATTGCTTCCATTATTACCGTATCATTAAACAGACTCTTTAAATCATTTAAGGTTAAAGATTCTTTAAATGACAATAATGGAGACCTGACGATTAATGATTTGTCAAATTCCAATTTCATATAGAGTTAACTTAGCATTATACATTCATCCCATCCATTATCTACTCCCAGCAATACCAGACCCACCCCTGATAATCCTTCAAGTAAAGAGTAATTCTCCATCCATTCCGATGAATATCTATCAAAAAATTTAAAATTATTTTTCCGTAATAAATTGCCCGTCTCCGCATTCATATACTGAGCAAAATCTTTAAAACCTTGATCTGTATAGTTTTTATAAAACTTATTGTATATCAATTCTACTCCTGCAGTTCCGTGACAAATACATGAATCCGCAATTAACGTATCCGACTTATCTTTTCTGGACATAGAATGTCTGGCGGTTTCTAAAAGAATATTTTCTGCTTTTTTATTTAGCTTACTAACATCTAATAAAGAGGAACCAATAGAAATATCACCATAACACCATCCCAACCTTGAAACGGAATCGTCTCCCATAAAAGAGGGATATAAACTGGTATGACCATGTCCCAATTTAGAGTTCGTCACCGAAGTCAATATCGTATCAATGAACATCGAATCTATACTAGTTAAATGTTCTCTGTACTTCCCTAGAAAGTAAACGATACTTGGTAAACCATGCGCAATTCCCAAATTAATTTTATCTCCATACATCTCAGATTCCCATATAAAACCGCCTCCATCTTCTTTTTTAAGACTTAGAAGTTTTTCTTCCATTAAATGTATAAATCTAGGTTCGTCATCTGCTAAGGCCAAGATTATACCCAACGCACCATGCATATAATCCCAATTCCCACGATCAAACTGTTTTTCCGCAGACTCAAAGAGAAAATTCGTTAAATCCTTATCGATAACATCATAGATACTTTCAATCTCTTTATTTCGCTGTAAAAATTTTAAAAACCAAACAAAACCCGCAGCTCCATCACAAAGTGTGACCTTATTAAATATTTTTTCTGGATTAGAAACCACATCAGAAATAAAATCTCCTATATACCCCATGAATCGGGCCTCCCCAGTCTTTGTATATAGATTATAAAAAAACACACACTCGCCTGTTTTCCCTGTTAGAAGACCATAATCTTTGTTCTCTGGATTTAAATGCCACCGAACGACCTTTTCGAAAATTTCATCAATTAAATTACTTTTATCTTCCATATAAGGTTATTTTCTACGTGAGGTTGCATGATTTGTTCTTAAATAAAAAATCCCATCAAACGCATTTTGCCAGATTCCTTTTTTTAATCTGTAGCCCATAAGAATACTTTGATATTGTTTAGATTCACTTAGGTTCAACCCATTGAAATTTAGAAATCCAAAACATATGGGTTTTTGATATAATTGACTTTCTAATGTTTCCTCAAATGGATCAACAGGAAATTCCTGCCCGGTTAAGTACATTCCCGCAACTCCACCTCCGGAAGTATAGGCAATTGAATATACTCCTTCTTTATATTTTTCCTTTAAATGTTCTCCCAAAGTGACATACAAATCATATAGTTTAGGATCTTCTTCATCATATACAATATCCTTAATTTTAGTAGCGCCATGAAAACTGGCCGTCCAAATAATCATTTTAGCATTCGGGTTTCTTTCAAGAAACCACATAATGTTATTAGCCATTTGTTGATCTCTTGTATTAATTCCATAATCTCTCATATCCTTATCAATAAATACAATATGATATTCTTCTGAAAGTGCTAATGCATTATCCACAGACTGTAACAGTATTTCCTTTACATCCATGGCAATTGTCATAGTATCTAATCTTTTTTTAATCTCGATATAGGATGAATCAATCATTCTATAATCTTCGGCTGACAATGTACTGTCTTGCCTATATAATCTACGGTTAAGCTTATAGAGTTTATCCATATCGATCCCATCGAATGAATACATTTTACTCAAATAATAAGGCAACAAACTAGCTCCGTAACTAATTTCCGAATCCATTCCAAAAGCCTTTACTTTTCCTTCTTCTATAAGCTTATTTAATACGCTAGTCTCTTTAGCATCTTTCCACATTGGAGCCCAACCCAAATACGCTCTTTGAATTCCTTCAACTTCTGGTACATTATTCTGGATATACTGGAAATCAAAGAATCCTGCTCCTTCCAGAGCCACAGTGTTAAATCCATGGTTTTCAACTAAATATTTAATCAAACCTGATTTTAATTCAAAAACACCGCCATCACCGTGGCCGGCTTCACCCAGTATTACAATTCTTTTGTCCTTTACGATTTTAGCAATTTCTGAGTATATTAAATGGCTATCACAATCAGATATTTTATACATCTGATTTACCAGTGTGTCTACATAAATCTGGGAAAAAGCCTGAATGGTTAAGTGAATGAAAACTACAAATACTAATACACTCTTCATAAATAGATGGTTTAAATAAAAAAGAAAATAGGTTGGTGTTAAATACACCAACCTATTTTCAAAAAATTCTATAATTAAGAACTAATTCGTGGAGTAATTGGCTCGCAAACTATTCCAATAGATGGACATCCTGTAGTTGCACATGGAATATTTGAGCATAAGCGATCACTACCGCTACCTCTACCACCATTTACATCATTCATTTGCTCATCATTTAATTTTGAAATAGTCTCTTTATTCAAAGATAACTTTCCGGTTAATTTTAACTTTTTCATTGTTATAAGTTATTTGGCCTACTCTTAAAAATAAAAATACCTTTGCCTCTGCATTTTCGGCACCCTACAGTTGCTGATATGCACACGTAATCATAGCCGGCAAGCCTGACTTGATGCGTCTTAAAAGGGAGTGTTGCCGCACTTCCTTTTTCTTTCAAGATGTTGAAACAATTTTTGGTTGTTGCTTGTTCTCGTTAACTCCCAAAAGAAAGGTTATCCTCTTTTGGTGACCCAAATATATATTCCTTCCGTCCAAAGTTCATGGACTTTATTTTTTTTCTCCCACCAATCACATAATTCATCTCGCTCGTTTCTATTTGAACCTTCAGAAAAAATTCATTTTCATAATAAAAACACTGTGAAGTTCTGGAATAACCTACATTCCCACCCATATCTTTAATTCTTTCTAAATAATTGTAGAAACAACTTCTGGAGATTCCTATATGATTTGCAATTTGAGATACAGTCCCTTTTACACGTTTTCGTACAACATCATGGACAGCACAAAGGGTTTCAAGTTCTTTCAACTGATTCATAGGTAGTGTTTATAGTTTTTGCTATTTAGTTAGTAGCAGATTAAATATTTAGTCACAATTAACAAATTTAACATCAAAAACGAATGATCCAATATCATTATTGCTAAATAATTCTAATTGTATTCTATTCTTTTTCTCCCTTGCTTACATGATACATAAAATCCATTAATTTTGCACGCTTTGAAAATCTTAATATTCGATTTCATTCGTTTATCAAAATAGAAACAATCATGTATCGTACGCACACTTGTGGAGAATTAAACATCAGCAATATTGGTCAAAATGTTACCCTTTCTGGATGGGTACAACGTTCCCGTAAATTAGGAGGAATGACATTTGTTGATTTGCGTGACCGCTATGGTATTACACAACTTGCCTTTAACCTTGAGGATAATGAAGAATTAAGTCAGGAGGCAGGTAAATTAGGTCGCGAATTTGTGATTTCTATTACTGGTGAGGTTATTGAAAGGTCCAGCAAAAACAAAAACATGCCTACCGGAGATATCGAAATTAAGGTTGAAAAACTTGAGATTTTAAATGCGTCTGCTTTACCTCCATTTACAATCGAAGATGAAACAGACGGAGGCGAAGAGATCAGAATGAAATATCGATATCTGGACTTAAGAAGATCTCCTCTTCAAGAAAATATGCGTTTACGTCACAAGCTGACTTTGGAAACACGGAATTTCTTAGATAGCAGAAACTTCCTGGATATTGAAACACCATACCTTATCAAATCTACTCCGGAAGGGGCACGTGATTTTATCGTTCCTTCCAGAATGAATTCAGGTGAATTTTATGCACTCCCTCAATCTCCACAAACCTTCAAACAACTTTTAATGATCAGTGGTTATGATCGTTATTTCCAGATTGTAAGATGCTTTAGAGATGAAGATTTAAGAGCAGATCGCCAACCTGAATTCACACAGATTGATTGTGAAATGGCATTTGTAGAAAGAGAGGATGTGTTACAAACCTTTGAAGGATTGGCGAAACACCTGTTCAAACAACTTAAGAATGTAGATTTACCGGAGTTCCCAAGAATGAAATATGACGATGCCATTCGTTTATATGGTTCTGACAAACCGGATATTCGTTTTGCAATGCAATTCCAGTATTTAACGGATTTAGCCAAAGGACACGACTTCAAAATATTTGACGAAGCAGAATCCGTAATTGGTATCGTAGCAAAAGGTTGTGCCGGATACTCTCGAAAAGAATTAGATAAACTTATAGATTTTGTGAAACGCCCTCAGGTTGGAGCCAAAGGGTTGGTTTGGGTGAAGTTCAATGAAGACGGCACAACAAAATCATCTGTAGATAAATTTTACACTCCTGAGGTTTTAAAATCATGGGGCGCATTAGATAATGCTGAACCTGGTGATTTGATGTTAATTATGTCTGGTAAACTGAATGAAACCCAAAACGCCATGAACGTTTTACGTTTAGAAATGGGTGATCGATTAGGTTTACGTAATGAAGGTTTTGCCCCTCTTTGGATTGTTGATTTCCCACTGTTAGAATGGGATGAAGAAAGCCAAAGATATCACGCAATGCACCACCCATTCACTTCTCCGGTACCTGAAGACATGGACAAACTTGCAACAGATCCAAAAAATGTATATGCCAATGCATACGATATGGTGATCAATGGCGTTGAACTGGGCGGTGGTTCAATCAGAATCCACGATAAAACAATTCAAAGTCAAATGTTTGATGCGTTAGGGTTTACCAAAGAAGAAGCTGAAGAGCAATTCGGATTCTTATTAAATGCTTTTGAATATGGAGCACCTCCTCATGGTGGTATCGCTTTTGGATTGGATCGAATTGCCGCAGTAATATCTGGTCAGGAATCTATACGTGATTTTATCGCATTCCCAAAAAACAATTCCGGAAGAGACATCATGATTGATTCTCCTTCTGTGATTTCTGAGGAACAATTGGAAGAACTATCTTTACAGGTTCAAGTTCTTGATCAAGAATAACATTAAAGCTTTAGTATGATACGCATTATTAAATTACTTGGAGTGGTCTTGTTTTTAGGCGCTCTACTTATTCCAAGTACCGGATGTCAACCCCCACCAACAATTACCGTAGATCCGGATCTTACGGGAAATATTGTGGGACCTTATGATGGGAATTACGTAGTTAATTATGCTACACATCCGCAGGACAACTTTTCAAGTCAGATCAATTTGGTAGTCAGTAGAATTGATAAGAAATTAATTCGAGTCGATGCTCAGGGTGGTGATTCCTTTGAATGTTCAATTTCTGGAACATCAAACAATCTCACATTGAGCAATATTCATAATGCTAAAGGGCTTTACACTTTAGCTGATGATATTGAAGGCGTGTACATAAATGGAAGATTATATTATAAAGTAACCGGAACTTCAAACGGAGGAGCGTTTTATGCTGAATTCACTGTTCTCTAGGGTCATCCTGGCTATCTTCATATTAGGAATAACTTCATGTTCCTCAACTCCCAAAGAAAAACCTGTAAAAAATGGTGTGGATGCAGAGATTCATAACCTCCAGGATTCGACACTATTGTTTTATAGCCTGACTTCACCAATAGATGTTGTTAAAGGTAAAGGTCCAGACTTCAAGAAAGAAATCACCGTTGACTCTAACGGGATTTTTGTAGAACCTATGGATTTACAAGAAGGCTATTATTTCTTAGAATACGATCACAATAAACAACTCTATTTCATTCAAACGGGCAAACGTTTATCATTAGATTTTGACGCCCAAAAACCATCTGAAAAACCAGATTTCTCTGGGAAACTAAAATATGAGTCCAGATATTTATTTGATCGTCATATAGCCCATGCCGGGTTTATTGCCAATTCTTCAAAGTATTATTCTTACAACGAAGATGATTTTCTTGAAGAGGTGAATCAACTTCGCGGGAAAATGGACACGATGTTAGTGATGTACATCGCCAATCACCCAACCGGGAGTAAGTACTTTATGCAACAAGAAGCATTGACCAACTTATATTTTATGGCTTCCTATTTAGAAGCTTATCCAATGATGAGAACCTCAACAGAAGTTCCGATATCCAGGCATTTTTATCAATCTACAGGATCATTAAACGTTAATGACACCAATGCATTGAATAATCCACAGTTTTATGAGTTTATTAAAAACTACGTTCAAAACAGAGCAGGAAAAATAAAGACCAAAGCAGATGTATATCGTCATATTCAGTTTACAGATAGTTTATTTACAGTTGCTCAATACAAAGATTATATTCGATTCTATGAGGCTAAATCTATTGCTTTGGATTCTACAATTGTTGCAGATAAGGATTGGATGTTGGATACATTACAAAGCTTAATTTCTGATGCAGAGATTCAACAGTTTTTATATAAAAATATCGTAAACGACACTAGCAAGCCCAATTTTAATAACGTAATACTCGAAGATCAATGATGACATTAGCTACAATTGTTTGGGATGTAAATCCGGAAATTTTCCCATCATTATTCGAAAATTTACCCATCCACCCAAGATGGTACGGGGTTTTATTTGCTGTAGCGTTTATGGTAGGCTTTAAAATCGAGGAAAAGATTTTTGCCAATGAAAATTTAAAACCTGAATGGGTAGATTCATTATTCCTAACTGTGCTAATCGGCACCATATTAGGTGCAAGATTGGGTCATGTATTTTTTTACGGATGGGACTACTATTCTCAAAACCTGGGAAGCATTTTAAAAATATGGGAAGGTGGACTAGCGAGTCATGGAGCCATTATTGGTGTAATTCTTTCACTATGGATTTGGTCTCATCGCGTTTCGAAAAAACCATTACTATGGATTCTAGATCGCTCTGTAATAGCTATCGCGTTTGGTGGTGCTTTGGTAAGATTAGGAAACTTCTTTAATTCAGAAATTATTGGAAAACCATCAGATTTACCCTGGGCGGTAGAATTTGCTCGTTTGGGAGACGGCATTGCACGTCATCCAAGCCAGATTTACGAAGCATTGGCTTACTTAATTTCATTCGTTATTCTATATCAGGCTTACTGGAAATATAACAAAGGCGAACAACGTGGATTTATTTTCGGAATGTTTATGGTTTTGGTTTTCGGTTTCCGATTCTTTGTGGAATTCGTCAAAGAAAATCAAGAAGCGTTTGAAGATGCTTATACCTTAAACATGGGACAACTACTGAGTATTCCGGTAGTCATTATTGGGTTATATTTTATTTGGAATTCATTTAAATCAAAAAAACTAGCTGAAGCCTAGAAATTGCTTTGCTCTTTAGGAATTCATTACAATTGATTATTCATGATTCAACAAGTTCATATTGCTTTATCTCCAGCAGCTGCAAACAATTCAGATGCAATTCTTAAAGTTGTTGCGAAAGAACTTCAAGTTGATCCATCGGAAATCAATCATATTGCAACTTTAAGAAAGTCTATTGATGCGCGTAAAAAACGTATTTTAATTCGCTTACGTCTGGAAGTTTATGTCAACGAACCTGCCCCTAAAGAAAAAAACTATCTGAGAGACTATCCTGATGTTTCATCCAGATCTAAGGTTATAGTTGTGGGAAGCGGACCTGCCGGGTTATTTGCGGCATTAAAGCTCATTGAACATAATCTTTGTCCAATCGTATTGGAACGCGGCAAGGATGTGAGTCTGAGAAGAAAAGATTTAAATGCTCTGAATAGCAAACACATTGTCAATCCGGATTCCAATTACTGCTTTGGAGAAGGAGGTGCTGGGACCTATTCTGATGGGAAATTATATACGCGATCTAAAAAGCGGGGAAATGTTCTTGAGGTACTGGAAACCCTGGTAGCTTTTGGAGCCAATCCAAACATTTTATATGATGCCCATCCGCATATTGGAACGAATAAACTTCCAAAAATCATTAAAAATATCCGTCAACAGATCATTGCATCAGGAGGTGAAGTTCATTTCAATACCCGGGTAACTGATTTTATCATTTCTAAAAATGAAATGAAAGGCGTAATAACTCAGGATGGGACAGAATTTATCGGTAATTCGGTGATTGTAGCGACTGGGCATTCTGCCAGAGATATTTTTGAAAAAATCCATGAATTAGGTATTCTAATAGAACCTAAAAATATTGCAGTGGGTGTTCGTGTGGAACATCCGCAAAGAACGATTGATTCTATTCAATATCATTGTGGCTTAGAGCGTGATCGCAATCTTCCTGCTGCAGCATATAATTTGGTAACTCAAGTACAGGACAAAGGCGTTTATTCCTTCTGTATGTGTCCGGGTGGTTTCATTGTTCCTGCAGCGACAGATTCTGGTGAGATTGTCGTCAATGGAATGTCTACCTCTACACGTGATTCCAGATATGCCAATTCAGGTATTGTCGTTGAAGTTGGGAAAAAAGAATACAAACCCTTCATTGAAGAATATGGTCCGCTTGCTGGGGTAGCATATCAGAAAAAAATGGAGCAAAAGGCATTTGAAATGGCGAATCAAACGCAAAGTGCTCCAGCTCAAAGGCTTCAGGATTTTGTTCGTGGTAAATTCTCCAATTCACTTAATGACACCTCATATATTCCCGGGTTGACTTCTACAAACATGAGGCAACTACTTCCTGAAGAAGTTTCTCGTCCACTTCAAGGTGCATTTAAAACCTGGGGGAAATCTATGAAGGGTTATTTAACCAACGATGCGCAGATTGTTGGTGTAGAAACGCGTACTTCTTCTCCGGTTAAGATTCCGCGAGATGAAAAAACATTGGAAAATCAACAAATCAAAAACTTCTACCCTTCCGGTGAAGGTGCAGGATATGCAGGCGGGATTATGTCGGCAGCTGTAGACGGAATCCGGGTAGCTCAAGCTATTTCTATAAAACAATCTGCTTCACCAAAGAATTAAGTCGTAATTCTTAGTGCTTTTAAAAAAGCTGTTTAATTTCGTGGCAGATAAAGGCTTCGTAGTACAATGGATAGTATATGGGTTTCCGGTACCTAGGATCCAGGTTCGATTCCTGGCGAAGCTACAAGTAAAAAGAGAATGATAACCACAAAGCCACTCACTTAACTCAAATAAGTATATCAACCAGATGACAACGGACATTATTGAAATTGATGATTTTATTGTCTTAATTGACAAAACTGATGCTCAGGAAGCTGAATTATTTCAATGTCAATTTGATGATCACATTGTCGGTATTTCATTTTACGGATCTGGTCATGTAGATATTGAAGTGAGATATGGAAACGAGTTGCAAACCTTGAAAAGTAGAAAAGGAATGGCACTTTCCTTTTATGGAGACCAAGGCGTTCGATTTTCACATAAAATATCCCAGTCGGCACCTCTGCATAGCGTAAGTGTATTTATAACGCTTCGTAACCTTAAAAAACAATCTTCTCAAAAAAACGCTTTATACCTTCATCATCTAAAACCACTATTGAATTCAAATAAGAGTTTTGAAATAGGTCATCAAATATTGATGATTCCGGAAATGCATCAGGCTGTCTCCAAAATTTTTGAAACCCCACTACAAAACTCCGCACGTGCACTATTTCTTAAAAGTCAGGTTCTGGAATTATTATCGCACTATTTCGGACAAATCGAGTTGGGTTCAAGGTCAGAAATTAACCCGGATGAAATAAAGAAAATTCATCAAGCCAAAGAGATTTTAGTCGAGAATATGAATCACCCTCCATCTCTGAACGAATTATCAAAACTCATAGGAATTAACAGCAATAAACTGAAACGAAACTTCAAACAAATATTTGGTGTTCCGATGTTTAAATACCTTCAAACACAAAGGTTACAAAGGGCATATCAATTGCTAAACGGCAAAGAAATGACCGTTCAAGAAGTCGCCTGGTTTATTGGTTATGAAAGTGTAAGTTCATTCTCCAATGCGTTTTACAAGCAATATGGTTGTAGACCAAGTGAAGTCTTAAAATAGGTCTTTTCAAACAAATTAAAATTCTTTTCAAACAAATCTCCAGCTCATCACCCCAATACTTTTGACATATCACTTATTCTTAAATTTTATCAAAATGAATTATTCAAAAGTAGTCACAGGCTTTTTAGTCTTATCCGGTATTATTGGCCTTTATGTGGGTATTAGCTTAGTATTTTTCCCGGTTGAACTACAAGCACAATCTAACATTATTATTAGCAATGCCAGTCACTTTAGTGAAACCAGAGCTCCAGGGACAGCCATTTTATCAGCAAGTTTGATAATCTTAATAGGCGCTTTTAGAAAAAACTGGAAATCCATTTCTCTTTTGATTACCTCCCTATTCTTCCTTTCGTATAGTATTGGAAGGTTGATCAGTTTAACACTGGATGGCATGCCAGCAGAAGGTCTTTTTTATGCTATGATTGGAGAACTGTTTATTGGAGTAGTTGCATTGATATTGCTTTATAAAACAGAAACACCTCAATACTAAATTGTATTAAAACAAAGTTTAACTTGGAGGCCGATAATTAAAAGACAAAACAGCTTGAAAAACCTCCAAATCATTCTAGCAACCATTTTGGTTTTTTGCGCCTTTAGTGCGCAAGCTATTGCCTGGACAGACTGGGAAGCAGAAACTCCTGGAGGGAACTCTATCAGCGATAACTGGGGACCAAAAACACTAATTGTTCAGGATAGTTTTGTGTTACAAGGATTAAAAGAATGGTACTTTTATGAATCGTATATCATCGGAACATACGGCCCGGATTATGATGAAAACAATCGCAGTTTCTTTATTTACAACGAAATTAACCATCAATTGGATACTTTTAATTTAGAAACCGATTGGAGCTCTGCCATAAATCGTAACGGACTTCAACCCTCTATTTGGACCAGATGGCACTCCGGAAATTGGACCAGTATCTCTTTTGCTACCATCTTCATATCTATCATCATCGTCCTTTTGCTATGGATGATTTTACGAATGCTTTCCAAACATGAACTACTTCAAAAAAGGAAAGCCATGGTTTTATTTGGCCTTGGTGTATTAACACTTTTCATGGTAATTAAATGTATGTTGAATTTTCCACAGAGTATTTAAAACATTCACATGAAAATCAACTACGGTATAGCCATATTTTCTTTACTCATGACTGTTTTATTTACTGGTGTATTTCGAGATGATGAGTTTTACGAACCGTATATATTTCTCAAACATCGCCCCTCTTTCAAACTCCTTTTCGTTTCACCCACAGGGATGTCTGACAAAACACTGGAAGATCTTTCTCCGGAAATGCAGAAAGAAGAATTGATGTTTGATGAGTTTGTGATTCAATCAGGTGTACAGTATCCCGGTGACCCATGGTCATTCATTCCGGTATTATTTATCCAGTTCACACTATCGCTATTCACCATTAACATTTTCAAATCAAGATTTCCAAATAAGATTCCGTACTGGAAACCCATCGTCCACTATATCATTAATCTTATCACCACCACATTGTGTTTAGCGGCAATACTTACAATTGATCATCTCGTATCAACTTTTGGCTTTGTTCTGGTGATCTTAGCCTTCAATGGCTTTTCTTATTACTTTCTAACAAAAAATTCTAATTCATAAAAAACACTCAAAATGGAATACAACACCTATCCTTCCCATTCAGAATTAAAGGCACTTGTAAAATGCTATTGGACATTGGAGATTCCTAAAGAAGTACCCAAGGGTAGACAGCAAGTACTTTCAGACGGGTGTATGGAGATGATTTTTAATCTAGGCGATGACATCCATAGAATCCTACCCAATAACCAATATTTATTGCAACCCAGTTCTTTTATAGTTGGACAAATAAATCAGCCTATGTGGGTAGAACCTACCGGAAAAGTAGCGTCTTTCGCGGTTCGGTTCCATCCTGGTGCTTTTTCATATTTCACCTCTGTTTCTATGAACGATCTGGCAGATAAGGATACCCCATTAAAAACTTTATTCGAAGAAAAAAAAGTAATTGAAATTGAGCAAAAAATTAAAAACGCAACAGATACCAGCAAAAGGATTTTACTCCTGGAAGATTTCTTATTTAGTCTACTCAAAGAGCATATTAATATTCCAGACCTTGTAGCATCTACCATTGATAAAATATTACAGACCAACGGTGCACTGAGCATTAAAGACACACTTCAAAGCGACCCTGGAAAACGTAGATCATTGGAAAGAAAATTCACCACACTTGTAGGTACCAGTCCAAAACAATTGTGCAAAGCCATTCGTTTCCAAAAAACTTTAAAAGCACTATTAAACGACAACAAAACACTTACTGATATAGGATATGAAAGTGAATATTATGATCAGGCACACTTTATCAAAGACTTTAAAGATTTTACCGGGATAAGTCCCAAGCAGTTTTACACAGATAAAAATTTCACATTGTCTTCCCTCCTCTACTCCAAAGATTAGTTGTCGCATTTTTACAATTTTCGCTTCACCCTCCAAAATAATTTTGCATAAAACAACATGCTATGCGAATTATAAAAGGAATGGCTATCGCAGCCACAGTACTCATTACTGCATGCACACCTAATGCACCATCCCATTCAGAATTAAATCACAACCAAAAAACCAAAAATATGAACAGCTACATTGCCATTTTTGAAATCCCAGCTACCGATATGACCCGGGCCATTAAATTTTACGAAGAAATTCTGGATTTAAAAATTGAGAAAATGGAATTCCCAGGAATGGAGATGGGACTTTTGCCTTACGAAAGTCAAATGGTCACCGGTGTTATCGTCAAAGGAGAAGATTATGTTCCTTCTTCAAGTGGTGTAACGATTTATATCAATGGTGGGGATGATCTTCAAGTTGCACTAAACAAAGTTGAAAACAATGGAGGTCAAATTATAATCCCTAAAACACCACATGCGGATGAAAGCGGATACTTCGCTATATTTATTGACTCTGAAGGAAATAAAATGGGATTGCACTCACCCAATTAATCCTATCAACCCATTTCAAGGCGGAATTAACTTTCATATTGGATAAATATTGATGTACTTTTAGTCTCTATTTTTATTTTTCCTTAATGTATAGCTTTATTACAATTTTACTGTTGGGACTTACAATCTTAACGGGTTCGATCCCTTTAAAAACTGAAAATGTAAATCACACTAAAATTGTTCTCGATAAGATTATTGATTCTGTTTACACTACTAAATTAGATGCAAAAAACTATTCTGATACTGCAAATTTCATCTTAGACCGATTACCTGATTGGGTATTAAAAAGTAATGTCTTAAATGGGATATCCTTACTAAATAAATATAAAATTGATAAACGATTAAACCCTTTATATCATGAAGCTGATTTTAATGGTGATGGAAATTTAGACGTTGCTCTCTCTATTGAACAAATCAACACCGGAAAAAAAGGATTTGCAATTATACATGGAGTCACAAAAGAAATTTACATACTAGGTGCTGGATTAAAAATAAAAAATGGTCTGTCCGATGACATGGGATATGTAGATATCTGGAAGATTAATAGAAAGAAAATCAATGAACCAGGACTTGAGGAAAATACGGGAACCGGAGAAAAAGGAGAGCTTATTTTGGACCTCCCTTCTCTACAAATAGAAAAGTCAGATCTGGGTGGAGGTCAAATCTATTGGGACGGAAAGACATATGCTTATTTTCATCAAACTTGCTAAGACAAAAAATAAATACTTTTCCTCTTTGGATAAATATTGATGTACTTTTAGCCACTTGTTATCCGATTTGGCAGCTAAATGAACAAACGAAAAAAGGTCGTCTTATATAATCCAAAAGCAGTTTTCTTTGATATGCCCCTGGCTTTATTGGCTATTGGGTCAGCATTAGATGAAAGTAAATATGAGGTGATCATTGTGGATGGCAGAATGGTTAATAATGCCATTAAACATTTAACACCACATTTAGATGATGCGGTTTGTTTTGGCACTACGGTAATTACAGGCGCACCTTTGACAGATGCTATTAAGGTCTCGGAAGAAGTCAAAAAACTCCGTTCAGATCTACCCATTATCTGGGGAGGATGGCATACCTCTCTTTTTCCTTTACAACCATTAGATGACAAACCCTTTATAGATATTACGGTTCAGGGACAGGGTGAAGTAACCTTTACGGAATTGGTTTCTCATCTGGAGGAAGGAAAATCTCTAGATGGAATTAAAGGAATTTCGTTTAGAAAAGCAGGTAATTCCCATCAAAACCCTCCTCGTGCCATTACAGATGTAAATACTTTCGGTCGGGTCAATTATGATTTAATTGATGTAGAAGCCTACTTTAAAAAGAAAAACAAAAGACAGTTCGATTATATCTCATCGGTTGGATGCTTTTTTAGGTGTTCTTTTTGTGCAGATCCATTTGTTTTTCAAAGAAAGTTCTCTGCCATATCTGCTGAAAAAATGGGTTCCGAATTATCCTATTATCAAGAGAAATATGGCTTTACCGATCTAAACTTCCAGGATGAGACTTTCTTCACCTATGAAAAACGAATCAAAGGATTGTCTGAAGAAATTGTAAATCGCAAACTCGATTTCTCCTGGGCGGCTACCATGCGTGCAGATCAAGGGCAACGACTCTCTCCTGAAGTTTGGGAGTTATGTAAAAAAGCAGGTTTAAGGCGTCTCTTGATCGGTGTAGAATCCGGTTCTCAGGAAATGATGGACTGGATGAAAAAGGATGTCAAACTTACTCAGGTTTTTTACTGCGCAGACAAATGCAAGGAATTGGATATTGCCGTGATTTTCCCATTTATCGTAGGTTTTCCGGGCGAATCAGATCAAAGTGTATCGGAAACAGTAAAAGTGGTGAAAAAACTACGCGCAAAAAGTGCGAGGTTTGATACTCCCATCTTTTATTTCAAACCATATCCAGGATCTGCGATTACAAAAGATGTCGTTGCCAATGGATATCAACTTCCACAATCGACAGATGAATGGTCCAAATTTGACTATATCGGTTCATCCGGCCCGTGGGTAAGTAGGGAAAAAGAAGCCTTCTTTGAAAACTTAAAATTCTATTTAAAACTGGCGTATTTGAAAGAAGAACGAAAGAGTCTCGCTCCACTCAGAAAACTGGGACAATGGAGAATTCAAAAAGATCGATTCGGATTTAATATTGAAAAACGTATATACGATCAGTTCGCCCGACCGAAGTTGTCTTAGAACCTCATCTAAATGAAAAACCTCATCCCCCTAAAAAACCAGTTCAAACTCGAAATCAATCGTTTAAAAAACATCCTTATTATTCTGACTATTGTTGAAATCGGTTATTTTATTCTCTCATTCACCCATGAAAAGCTAATTTACCAGATGTATTCAAACAGCCTTGATTTATGGATCATTGGTCTTACACATTACTCTTTTACTGGTTATCTTATATGGTATAATTGGAAAAAGTTACCCCTTGGAAAAAAGAAAAAAGTTAGCAATACATTAATGATCTTCCTTCTTGGAATCATCGGAATGTGGCTATGGCTTCCTAATCAAAAGGAAATTGATGATTTATCAAATCATCAGTGAAATAATAAATTTTAACACTGGTATCTATCCTCTCCCCTTTCCAGTGGAATATTAAATCAATCGATTAGATTACTTTTGCAGCTTAATTTTTAATGCATTCATGGAAGAAATTCTGATTAAGGCTCTTGGACTCATCATGAGTCTATCCATCTTGGTAGTTTTACACGAATTAGGACACTTTATCCCAGCCAAATTATTTGGGGTAAGAGTTGAAAAATTTTACCTGTTCTTTGATCCCTGGATCTCACTTTTCAAATTCAAAAAAGGTGATACCGAATATGGTATTGGATGGGTACCACTGGGTGGATACGTAAAGCTATCCGGAATGATTGATGAATCTATGGATACCGAGCAAATGGCTCAAGATCCGCAACCATGGGAATTTAGAACAAAACCCGCATGGCAAAGATTAATCATCATGATTGGTGGAGTTACTGTGAATGTGATTCTGGGAATTTTGATCTACGCCATGATTCTTTTTACCTGGGGAAAAGCATACTTACCTGCCAATGAAGCTAAATATGGTGTAGATGTGAGTCCATATATGGAAGAAATTGGGTTTAAAAATGGAGATCGAATCACGGCTATCAATAACACACCACTTGCAGATGACATCACATATCACGATATCTTCTTAGAGCTATTGTTAGATGAAAATATCCAATCGTTACAGGTGGATCGCAATGGTCAAAACATAGACATTGAAATCCCAGGTGATTTTGAAGCACAGATACTTTCCAGAAAAGAAAAAAATCCTTTCGCTGAAAGAATTCCTTTTGTGGCTGACTCTATTTTGCCAAAATCTACTGCGGCTAAAGCCGGAATTCAAAAAGGTGATGCTTTCCTTACGGTAAACGGGCAACCCGCAGAATACTTCTCGGATTTCGTTAGACAGGTCGGAAAACACAAAGGAGAGACTGTAACCATTGGGTTAATCAGAGATCAACAACTAATCAAAGTCCCAGTCGAAATTTCAGAAAACGGAAAGATTGGTGTTGGAAATACCAGTGCGACAAAGTTTTTCAACTTTGAAACTAAAACGTACACCTTCTTTGAGTCTTTACCAGCTGGATATAAAGAAGCCGAAAACACAGTGACCAATTATGTGCGCCAAATGAAACTTCTATTCACCAAGGAAGGTGCTTCCCAAATTGGTGGTTTTGGTACCATTGGAAACCTATTTCCTGCTTCATGGGATTGGCAACGTTTCTGGGGGCTTACCGCATTTTTATCTATGGTATTGGCGTTTATGAATATTCTTCCGATCCCAGCCTTAGATGGTGGCCATGTGATGTTCTTAATCTACGAAATGATTGCTGGAAGACCTCCGGGTGAAAAATTCATGGAATATGCACAAATGACCGGAATTATTATTTTGGTAGGACTGATGGTATTTGCAAATGGGAACGATCTTTGGAGCGGCATCTCAAGTTTTTTTGAATCAAAATGAAGCAACTCATAGCATATCTTGTATTGATCTTGAGCGTAACTGTAGTTAATGCACAAGATGATTCATACAACACACAATCTCGTAGAGCACAACTATCGGATGACTCCTTAAAAGTAGACATCATGGTAATTCCAGCGAATTATAAACTTTATAATTCGTTTTTTGATCGTCAGATGATTGATGAAAATAAAATCAGTTTTGAAAAACTACGTGATACCATTTTATTGTCTTTAGCTCGAGAAGTAGCCATGGCTTTTGCAGATAGTGTTCCATCCGGGGTGATTCCTGAATGCTATTCTCCGTATCGAGAAGACATGGATTTTGTATATGAATCTATGGAATACAAATATGAAATTCTTCCAGAGCCAAAATCTAAAGAGTCTACTCTGGATAAATGGACCAAGAAGATTAAAAAGAAAGATCCTAAACCAGAGCCTAGAAAAGGCACCTATATGGAAAATGGACAAATCGTGAGTAATCCTGAAACACGTCCACAATATACCAATGCACATGTATTGAATACCGACTTTTTGTATTTGTTGAATAAGCGTTATAATGCCAACACATTTGTATTTATCAATCAATATGAAATGGTGATTCCGCAAAACATCAATCAACTGGATATTCAAAGTGATAATTATCCAAGAATCATTAAAGTACATTACACTATTACAGATGTCAATGGCAAGGAAATCACCAGTGGAATGACCACTTTAAATTCATCATCATATGATAACAAATTAGATTACCTGATCGGTACCAGCTTTTTGCAGATCGGAAATCAAATCATGATGGATTTAGGAAAAAATCAATAACAGAATGTAGGAAATTCAAAATCTTTCTTTTTTGAATCCCTGTATATTCTCTATCTTGTGCCCATGAATGGAATTTCACCATACCATTTATTGATAGGAATTTCACTAATTGTAATCCTATCTTACCTATTTAACCTCATTTCGAAAAAAACGAGTATTCCTTCGGTTTTACTGTTAATTTTATTAGGCGTTATTCTCAATCAGGTCGATCAGTTATTTCATATCATTGAACGAGACCTCATGCCTCTACTGGAAATCCTGGGAATTGTAGGGCTTATAATGATTGTATTAGAAGCCGCTCTGGATCTTAAACTAGAACGGGAAAAATGGCCCATATTATGGCGTTCCTTTGTAGTCGCCCTATTGGGATTGGTAGCTACTTCCTTTGCAATTGGAGGCGTATTAAACTTATTTCTTCATGGTGGATTTGAAAAGTCACTGCTCTACGCTATTCCAATGTCTATCCTGAGTAGTGCGATTGTATTACCCTCTGTTCATGGATTAAATGAGGATAAAAAAGAGTTTATGATTTATGAAAGTACGTTCTCTGATATTTTAGGGATTACGTTTTTCTACCTCATGATTCAACAGTTTGATCCGGAGCCACATGCTTCTTTTTGGATTTCTTTAGGGAGTAGTGTCGGCTTCACTATCGCTATCTCTGTCATCGCAAGTTATGTTTTGATTATCATTTTTCAGAAACTCAAATCTGAAGTCAAGCTCTTTTTGCTTATTAGTGTACTTATTCTTTTGTATGCAATAGGGAAATTGCAGCACCTTTCATCGCTTCTGATTATTCTGGTTTTTGGTTTAATTATCAATAATCCCAAAGTCTTTTTTAGGGGTCCTTTAAAAGGGTATTTAAACCCCAGTGCGATAAGAAGAATATTGATTGATTTCAGGTTAATTACTATAGAAAGTGCATTTGTGGTTCGCACCTTCTTCTTTGTCATTTTTGGATCTACAATTGTATTGAGTCAATTGGTTAGTTTCACTGTATTCTTTCAAAGCGCTGCAATCCTCATTCTGACTTTTGGATTGCGCTGGTTATTTCTTAGAATTACTGTTGGGCGAGATATCTTACCACAAGTATTTATTGCTCCAAGAGGATTAATCACTGTTTTATTATTCTTTGCGATTCCCAAAGAATTCGCTATTCCGGGTTTCGAGAATGGAATTCTATTATACGTCATATTGGCAACTAGCTTATTAATGACCTGGTCTTTAATTAAAGATAAAAAAGGTCCTGAAGAACCTGACGGAGATTTATTTGACCCCAATCCGAAAAACACTAAACCTTCCTTAAGCAATATCACCGCAAATGAATTGGGTATTAAGGATCAAACCCCACCTAAATCATGAAATGGCTTTTATTCATTATCAGTTATGGCATCGCCCTTTTGAGCTATAGTCAAACCGTCACTCAGATTAAGCTCAAAGTCAACGATCAACTACAAATTTTAACGGATGTTACCGCCAACAAAGACAGTATTCCCAACGGACGTTATTTGGTGATTTATAAAAACCGAACCATCATTAAGGGAAATACCAAAGATGGTTTAATGTCAGGTAAATGGACTTTGTATTATCCTAATGGGCAACAAAAAATGAAGGCCAATTATCAGAATGGTCAGCCCCATGGTGAATGGGTTATTTGGGGTCCTCAAGGGGATGTTCAGGCTAAATTTCAGTATAGCAACGGAAAACGTGTTGGACACTGGCAAGGATACTATTTCAACCATTCTAAAGCCATTGATATCGTCTATAATCCTAAGGGGTTTCCAATTCAATGCATCCAGTATTATGACAATGAAATTATTGCGTTAAATCACGAATATGAATATGAGGGAAAACACATCAAAAGTAACCTCTCGTATTATTTTGAAAACTTCAATATTTTCCATTATGCGCAACATGTAGACGATAAACTAGATGGTTCTTACATTCTTTATCACGATAACGGGGTCATTTGGGAACATTACAAATATACCGAAGGTCAACTCATATCTGTAGTCGCTTCACATTCTGAAGGAGGCATGCCTCGAAAAAATGATGAATTTAGAAATGGAAATGGGATTTTAAAACGTTATTATCATAATGGTAATTTATACTCTAAAACCACTTATGAAAACGGTCTGAAAAATGACTCTTTAAACATTTATGACCTTGGTGGTAAAATCAGTGGTATTGGCGCATTTAAAGATGGTACCGCCATTGGGTTATGGAAGGTATATTCTCCATACCATAAATTATATCTCACTGTAGATTTCGATCGAATTCCAAACCAAACGTATCTGGTACGTAAAACCTCAACTGCACCAAAGGAACGTGAGGAAGGCCCTAAGAAAGACGGCTTACGTCATGGCATTTGGCGCGCATATGATTCCTATGGAGAGCTCGTTGGTGAATTAAACTACCAATATGGTTTTCTACATGGCATTCAGAAACATATTCAAAGTAATAAAATTATGCAGAAATTCCATTACTCATATGGTAATCGCGATGGCAAATTCACCTACTACGATACATTCGGAAACATCAACTCTGAAGAAGATTTCAAATCAGAAACTACAATTGATTCTAACTGGTATAAACCTCCTGAGAAAGACTGGATCACTATAGAAAATGCTGAAACACATGCACACCAAACTTACTACTGGTTTTACCCTGAAATTCCGGGAATGGAGATCATTGAATCTAAATTGTCTTACCAGGATAAAAAGGAACTCGTATTTCCAGTCAAACGCAATATTGGATACAAATACTGGCCAGAACTCAAACCTGCAGAATTTGAAGGAGGAAGTTATTCGGAGAAGGAATATATCCGTGCGCATCTCCAGGTACCTAAAGCAACCAAAGACCTTAACATTAATGGCTCAGTATTGTTACGCTATAAAGTGGACGAGATCGGAATCATTAGTGACATTGAAATACTGAAGTCATTAGGGTATGGACTGGATGAGGCTGCCATTAATATGATTAAAGCTTTTCCTCCGTTGAATGCAGCAACCTTTAATGGTATTCCAATCCCTACTTATGTGGTGAGAGAAATTGATTTTAGAATTTAATCTCCCTCTTCGTAGAAATCACGAAGCAATTTACGATACGCAGAGAATAATTTAGACTTGGATACAAAGCCGATATACTTACTATCTTCATCTACCACCGGTAAGTTCCATGCTCCACTTTGATCGAATTTCAACATGACACTTTCCATGGTATCCGTAAAATAAATAAACTCCGGTGCCGGGGTCATTAACTCATGAACATAAAGCTTGTCATACTTTTCACGATCAAACATAATCTCACGCACATCATTCAAATTAACCACCCCGAGGAAAGTGTTCTTTTCATCCACCACTGGAAATAAATTCCGTGAAGAACGTGCCACAATCTTTACCAAATCTCCTAGTTTATCATATGCATGGACCGGTAAGAAATTCTTTTCAATCTCATTTTGTAAACGCATTAAAGTCAAAACTGCACGGTCTTTATGATGCGTAATCAACTCGCCTCTCGCTCCTAACTGCTTGGTATAAATACTATAGGGTGTAAAATATCGAACCGATAAGAATGAGATCACTGCAGTAATCATCAATGGCAAAAACAAAGTATAACCACCTGTAATCTCTGCAATCAAGAATATGGCAGTTAAAGGTGCTTGTAGAATACCTGCCATTGCACCTGCCATTCCAACCAAAGTGAAATTACTTCTGGAAACATTCTCAATACCCATAAGATTAAGTACGTAGCCAAAAATGAATCCAGCAGAACTCCCAATAAAAAGGGTTGGGGCAAAGATTCCTCCAATTCCCCCTGCATTTAAAGTCAATGATGCAGCTAACGATTTTAGAATTGGCAACGAAAACAAAAGTACCAATCCCAGGACCATATTATCAGATAAATCAAAAAGTGTAAATGGAGCTAAGGCCGTATCCAAATCATTTGCGACTAAAGCATTAATGGTAGGATATCCCTCTCCATATAATTGCGGAAACGTAAAAATCATAATCCCTACCAGAATTCCACCCACAATTGGTTTTGTATAATCACCTTTGATCTTATTAAACTGCTTTTCTATGTAGAAATAGGTATTGGTAAACTGAACAGATATAAATCCGGTTAAAATTCCTAAAATCACATAAAAAATAATATCGCTAAAGAAGTATGGTTCTATTTCCTTAAAATGAAATAAAAAATCATTATTAAAATACAACTTCGACATCAGAGTCGCACTGGCAGATGCCAAAAGTAATGGGATCAATGAGGTTACAGACAGATCTAACATAATCACCTCTAAAGCAAATACAATAGCCGCAATTGGCGCATTAAATATTGCAGCAAGCGCCCCGGATGCCGCAGCACCAATCAGCATCTTTTTCTTTCGATAATCCAGTCGAAGTAACTGACCAATATTTGAACTTAAAGCTCCGGTAGTCGCAGCTGTTGGCCCCTCCAGTCCTACAGAGCCACCAAATCCAACAGTTATAGATGCGGTTAATACAGTTGAAAAGGTCCCTTTGATTCCCATGTTTCCATTCCCCTTGGAAATCGCATATAAAAGATTCGGTATTCCTGGTTCGATCTTTCCTTTGAGAACAAACTTAAGGATCAAAATCACGATTAGAATTCCTACTGACGGATAGATGAAATAGAGATAATCTTCTACCGTTTGATCCAGATTTCTTAAGATATATTCTACAAAATGTACTGAACTTTTGATGACTACAGCCACCAGCCCTGATAATAGTCCAATCACAATACTCAGCAAATACATAAAGTGCTTATCTGACAAATGCTTCGAGCGCCAGATCAAAAACTTCTTAATATAGATACTGAGTTGTTTCACTACAGCGCAAAACTATATTTTAATCCATACACCATTATATCGCATTTAATATTTCAGCTGCTTTCATCAATGTTTCATCTTGTTTGGCAAAACAAAATCGCAACATTCTGTCCGGGCTCTCATTTTTATAGAACACAGAAATAGGAATTGAAGCCACTTTATATTTTCGAGTCAGTTCACGCGCATATGCCGTGTCAATATCATCATTAATATCACTGTAATCCAATAATTGAAAATAGGTTCCTTCCGATGGCTTAATTTTAAATCTGGACCCACTCAACGCATCAATAAACAAATCTCTTTTGTTTTGATACATTTCTGCAATTCCTAAATAATGACGCTCTGTTTTGAGGTATTCTGCCAAGGCTTTTTGAACCGGATGATTAACTGCAAAAGTTACAAACTGATGTACTTTGTTAAATTCTTTCATCAATTCTTTTGGAGCCATCGCATACCCCACTTTCCATCCTGTAATATGAAAAGTCTTTCCAAAGGAACCAATCAAAAAGCTACGTTCAGCCAATCCGGGATAACGTGCGACACTTTGATGCTCCTTTCCATCAAATACGATATGCTGATATACTTCATCACTCAAAACAATAATCCCGGTTCCACTCACAATTCTTTCCAATTCTTCCATATCGGATGAACTCCAAATTGTTCCACTAGGATTATGCGGAGAATTCATAATAATCATCTTCGTTCTGTGATTGATCATTTTCTTCACCTCATCCCAATCAATACTATAATCAGGTGCATGCAATTCAATAAATACAGGATTCGCACCCGTCAGTTCAATAGCTGGCACATAACAATCATAGGCCGGGGTAAAAACCACTACTTCATCATCCTCGTGTAACAACGCAGTTATCGCAGTATATATAGCTTGTGTACCCCCAGCGGTAATGGTCACTTCTGTCTCCGGATCGTATACCTGTCCGTAAAGTTTATAGGTCTTGGAAACAATTTGTTCTCGCAATCCTATGTCACCTTGCATCGGTGCATATTGATTAAATCCAGCTTTCATTTGATCATATACCAAAGTCATCAAATCTCTGGAAACTTCAAAATCTGGAAATCCCTGCGATAGATTTATCGCCTTTTCTTCTGCTGCCAGTTGAGACATAACAGAAAAAATGGTCGTACCAATATTGGGTAGTTTAGAAAAAATAGGCTCTGGATAATTCATATAACTGGATTTTACCCAAATATAGAATTAAGTCGAATTTATTCTTCAATTATACACCTTCTTCCACCTCATATTCTACTTAAATAAAGTTTCATTTCTGCTCATATTTCAGATTGCACCCTAAAGAATTTAAGGTTTTTTAACACTTTACCGTGATCCCATGATATTACTGTGACAAAAGATGGATGGTTATAAATCTCACACATCAAATTAGTACTACATGCATAATAAAATGAACTTAATCCCCTACGGACCGTAAATAGAGTTTTACAAAATTCAAAAATTATGAAGTACAGACTACTATTTTTTAGCCTCATTTCGGTTTTTTACCTGAATGCGCAGACGGTAAACTATCAGTTTACCAAAGATCAACACCAAAAAGAGATAATCGGATACTTTACAAACTGGGATGCCTGGAAAGGTACCAATCATGGCGTTCCCGCTGGTTTTTTTAACCAACTAAATATCGATTATTCTCAGTATACTATTCTTAACTGGTCCTTTTTTGGCGTAGCCAATGACGGGTCTTTGCACAGTGGCGATTTTAGAAACCAAAACATACACTTATCTGGTCAGGTTCAACAACCGGCTGCGATGTTTAACACAGACATCTACTCAAGCTGGGATTTATGGCTTCGTGATGGAGAGTTAGAAGTTATCCAGTATTTACCAGATGATCTGGACACAAAACCCAATCATGCACAATATTGGGCTTACCAGGATCATGGTTATAAAGGAAATGGCTCAGGATGGATTCATACGGATGGTACCACAGGATCTTACCCACTTCCATTACCAAAACCAAACGGTAAAAAAGGTTTAATCGCTTTGGCTCATGACAATAACGTTAAAGTAATGGCTTCTATCGGTGGCTGGAGTATGAGTAAACATTTTCCTGAAATGGCAGCTGATTCTGTAAAGAGAAGTAAATTCATTCAAGATTGTGTAACACTTGTAAACGACTATGATTTTGATGGTATTGACATCGACTGGGAATTTCCAGGTCCATTTGCAGGTATGAACTTTACAGGTTCAAATGCAGATTACGCAAATTTCACTACATTAATGGCTGAGCTACGTGCTGCCATCGGTCCAAACAAATTAATTTCAGCTGCGTTTAACGCAGATCCTGTAAAACTAGCTGGATTTAACTGGACAAGTTTGAATACCACAATGGATTATTACAACATGATGTCTTATGACATGCATGGTGGATGGTCTAATAAAGCAGGTCATAACTCACCTTTATATCCATACACCAACCAGGAAACCGCAGGTTTATCATGGCACACTACTTTCCAATATTTAGTAAGTCAAGGGGTGTCTCCTTCTAAAATTAACATGGGCGTTGGGTTCTATGGTCGTGGTGTCATTACCAACGGTCCTGCAAGTTTAAATGCACCTACAGTTAAAGTTCAAAAGAATGTAAATCCGGACGGACCGGTTATGACCGCTGCGGATTATACCAATTGGGGTGCATTTGATGGAACACCAAACTACGATTACATTTTAGATAATATGTCTGGTTGGACTTACCATTGGGATAATGAAGCTAAGGTTCCTTATCTAACAAAAGGCAACTTCTTTTTGAGCTACGATGATGTAAACTCAATTACTGAAAAAGCAAAGTATGTGGATAGCAATAACATCGCGGGAGTGATTGTATGGCAGACTTTCGGAGATTTAAATCCTGGTACAGTTACAGCAACATATGCCAACAAGTTACCACATGCTCCCTCCACTACTGCACCACTAGTAAATACAATAAACAAAGTATTCTCTGGGAATTATGTTCCTTCAAACAATCCTCCGGCTATTTCATTCTTAGCTCCGAATCAGGACACAACAATTTCTCAGGATACATTTACAACTGTTCCTGTTTCAATTAAAATTGAAGATTTAGATGGTTCTGTTGCCAATGCTTCATTCGAATTGAACGGTCAACCTGTAAACTTCACTCAAAATGGTAATACGTATTCTTACAATCTATTACCAAATGCATATGGTGACTATGTCATTCTTGTAAATGCAACAGATAATGATACGGCTTCTGCTACAGATTCATTAACTGTGAATATCTCTAATGACACAGCTACCAATAGAATTTCTCATATTATGACCTCAGCTTTATGGGATCAGTTCTTCCCACATCGTTTTGGTGTAGGTTCAAATAACGCAGGAACCGGAGACTTCTATAGCTACGCAAATTTTGTTGAAGCTATTAATAGAATGGCAAACATCAAGATTGTTTTTGAAAGAAGATGTGGAACAAACATTTACAAGATTACGAGAATTGACAAGTCAACTTCTAATTCAATTGTGATTAGAGAAGATGCTGGATTTGCGACAAGTAATGCGTCAATTATTACGCAAGAAGTGGATTACGGTTCTTTCGGTAACGATGGCACATTAGAGAATCAACAAAGAGAAATCATGGCATTTCTGGCAAACATCTCTCAGGAAACAACAGGCGGATGGCCAACAGCTCCTGGAGGACAATATTCTTACGGATTGTATTTCAACGAAGAGCAAGGATATAGTAATGGAGGTTCATTAGGATATATTGATGCCGGAAGTACGTTATATCCACCAACACCTGGTAAATCTTACCATGGTAGAGGCCCAATTCAATTAAGCTGGAATACCAATTATGGACAAGTGAGTGCTTTCCTTTATGGAGACAAGCAAGTATTATTAGATAATCCGGAAAACGTTTTACTGGATGGAGCTGTAGCTTTTCAAACCGCGATCTGGTTTTGGATGACTCCACAATATCCAAAACCATCTGCACATGATATCATGGTAGAAAACTGGCAACCAACTGCAGCGCAAGTATCAGCTGGAATTGTACCTGGATTTGGTGCAACAGTTAACATTATTAATCCTGCAATTGAATGTAATTCAGGTACAGAATCTCCAAAAGTATTGGGTAGAATCGCACACTTTGACAGATATACAGATATCTTAGGTATTGGAATGGCTTTAGATGGATCTGATAATCCAACTGAATTAGGATGTGCAAATATGTCTCCGTTCCAAATTGATGTAAACGAGTGTAACAATGTGACCGGTATTGCTTTCAGCACGCCAAATGATGGAGATACTATAGCCATCCATATTGGAGATACTATTCCTTTAAGCTTGAATGTTTCTGATCCAAATAATGTACTTACCAATATTCAAATGACTGTTTCAGGAAACACTTTTAATGGTTCAACCGGAAACTGGGTTCCAGCAGCATTTGGAAATTATACACTTACCGCTACGGCTCAGAATTCAGGAAATAGTATTTCAGATGTGATTAACGTCACGCTTATTGATGCGAGCAATGCAACTGGTTGTGAAGGTGTGAATGCATGGTCAGCTTCTGATATTTATGCAGCTGCAGGTCAGGAAGTGGTTTACAACAACAAGTTATATGAGAACAAATGGTGGACACAAAACGAAGCACCTGGATCAAATCAGGTTTGGGAATATATCCGAACTTGCGGGACTGATACTACCATCAGCAATGTAGCACCAACTATTAGTGCAATTATTCCCGCTGATAGCAGTAATATTAATCAAGCTTCATTGGCTTCTGTAGCAATATCATTTACAGTTAACGATGTGGATGGTACGATTCAAACTGTAAGTGCTACTGTTAATGGTAACAACATCACATTAACAAATACTGGAAATGCATATTCAGGTTCTTTTACACCTACTGTTTATGGTGTACAACAACTTTCAATTACTGCTACCGATAATGACAATGCTTCTAGCACATCACAAACAGTATTCAATATTGTAGCACCAACAAGTAATCAAGCGCCATCAATTACTGCTGTAACTCCTGCAAATGGAAGTTCTATTAATCAAACAAGTTTGAGTGCAATCAATGTTTCTTTTGATGCGACAGATACTGATGGAACTGTACAAACGGTTACGGCTACCATCAATGGATCAGCTGTAACATTAAGCTCAAATGGAAGTACTTATTCAGGAAGTTATACGCCAACTGTATTTGGTTCGCATACACTTTCTATCTCTGCAATGGATAATGACAGTGCCACTACAACCGCTCAATCTTTATTTACCATCAACGCAGACACATCAACATGTAGTGTAAGCTCGTGGCAAGCTCAGGTATATGCAACTCCAGGCACACAGGTTTCATGGAACAATCGTATCTATGAAAATCAGTGGTACGCAGCAGCAAATGAGGTTCCTGGGTCAAATAATGTTTGGTTATTTATCTCATACTGTAACGGAGGTCCTGACTTATCGGCAAGCTGTGGGTATGAAGTATGGGATACCAACGCAGTTTATGCTACAGCAGGAACAAAAGTTTTCTACAATGGAAAAATCTATGAGAACAAATGGTGGGTAACTAATGAAGCTCCTGATGCATTAGTCGCATGGATGTATGTTGAAGATTGTAATCCAACCACTTCAGCACACCTTGAGCCAAACTCAGGAAATGCTGATGTACACATAGAAGATTGGACTACGAATGAAACTTCTTCTAATGAAGATAAATTCAACACAGAAAGAACTTTTGCTCAGGTAAGTCCAGCACATATTGCTCCAAATCCAGCAACAACCGTGATCCAGATTATTTCTGAAAAAGAAATCCTGAAGGCAACTATTTTGAATGGCTATGGAAGGCCTGTATTGAGTACCCAAAGAACACAAATTGATATTTCTGGTTTAAATACCGGGCTCAACTTTGTTCAAATTCAATATCAGGATGGAACAACTGAAATCATCAAATTCATGAAGAGTAACAAGTAATCATCAATTCCACACACAAAAGGTCATCTGGTTTCAGATGGCCTTTTTTTATACCAAAGGAATACTTAAAACCCCAGCGATAGTCAAGAATTTGTATATGTTATTAAGTAATTCAAAGTCCCTTTTTTCCTGGGCTTTATACAATAAATAGCCACTCCAAATCACCAACAACTCCCCCATAAAAAAATAACCCATCACCAATGTAAATCCCTGCAAATAGAAAAGAACACCAAATGGAATTGCAGTAGTCACCATCAATAACCCTAAAATCATCTTAGTTTGACCTACACCTATTTTTATAGGTAATGTTTCATATCCAAAAATGATATCTCCCTTCTCTGATAGAATATCTTTCACCACCTCTCGGATTAAGACAACTAACCCAATAAAACTGAGATATAGAAATAAGTCAAAACTAAAAGCACGATAATATACGATCACCACAAAGAATGGCGCCAGTGTCAGGATAGCTGCTGATAGTTCACCAAGGAAAGCTTTCTTTTTTAGCTTATGAGAATAAAACCATAATGCTACACTAAACAAAAAGTTAAACAACATGACTTTCTTAGATACATAAAAGCTTAACACAACCCCTACGGTATTAAAAAAGAAGTAGACATTCAAACAAGTTGTTTGACTTACCAATCGACTAAAAATCACTTTATCGGGACGATTGACTGTATCTCGTTCCAGGTCATAAAAACTATTGATTATAAAACCTGAAGCGATAATAAATGCAGTTGCAACAACAGATAAATGCAAATAAGGATCTAAAAGCAATTCTAATTTATCCTTCCCATCATTTAATAAATACAATGCAGCCAGATACTGCGCAACGACTACAGTTAAAATACTGTACCACCGAATTAAGGATAATAAATACCAGGATTTGAATATGGCGTAACGCTGACGTCTGTTAAACAGCGGGCTCAAAACTTATAAATTACTTCTAGCTCTTGACCTTGAAGCATTTTCTGCGCTTTAGGAAAATCACGGGTAAAACCTAGGATAAACCCTCCGCCACCTGATCCACACAATTTTAAATAATACGCATTTGATTTTAATCCGTCTTCCCAGTATTTCTGGAAATTAGAAGGAATCATCGGTTTAAAGTTTTGTAAAACCAATGAAGAAAGATGTTTTAAACTATCAAAAAGTGGTTGCGTCTCCCCTTCCAGAAAAGCTGCGATACACTGATCGTTATATTTCTTAAAATCTTTACGGATCATATTACGAAACCCTTCGTGTTTCATACGCTCCATAAAAATATTAACCATTCCCTGAGTTTCTCCGATAGTTCCGGTATTCATCAAAAAGATCGCTCCATCTCCTTCCTTTTCATCAGGAATCCCAATGGTATTCACATCACTTTTTGATTTGATCAATACAGGTAACTTCAAATAACAAATCAACGGATCTACTCCAGAGCTCTTGCCATGAAAATATGATTCTATCTTTCCAAAAGCAGACTTTAATTCTAAGATGTTTTCTTTAGAAAGCTCATTTTCGGGATCAATTCGATCTACAGCGTACTGATTGTAAACTGCAGCTACCAGGGCTCCTGAACTTCCTACTCCATACCCTTGCGGAATGGTAGAGTCAAAATGCATTCCTTTTGAAATATCCGCTCCAAAACGGTCTAAATCTAAATCCACAGGAAGTTCCCCAGCAGCATTTAGTTTTGCTAGATGCGCGTGAAATTTCACCAAATGTGCATTTGATTTCTGAGCGTCTGCTTCATCAATATCCTCAAACTTTAACTCTCCCATATATGCTTTATATGGAATAGATAAACCCATGGAATCCTGAATAATACCGTATTCTCCGAAGAGCAGAATCTTTGAATGAAAGAGTGCTTCTTTAATCATTTTTTAACTCTTGAGGACCGTGTCCTACCGTATCGCAAATATACATCTGATTTTCACAATAGCCAATTAACTCATTTTTAATCCAGTATAAAACCTCAACGGACTCTGATTTTGGATACAATAAATGCACGTTTGCTCCTGCATCCAGAGTAAAATACACATGCTTTCCTGATTCTTTACGATACTCCCATAATTTCTGAATCACCTCAACAGTATTGGGTTTCATCAACATAAAATAAGGACTGGAAGTCATCATCATTGCATGTAACGTCAATGCTTCACTTTCTACCAATGCACCAAATTCTTCCAGATTCCCGGATTTTAAAATCTCATCCAAACGTTGCGTATTCTCACGCGCCTGGTCAAATCTGGTTTGCGCAAACGGATTTTTATGCATCAATCCATGTCCCACCGTGCTAGACACTTCTTTTTGACCTCTCTCAATCAACAAAATCGTATCTTGAAAATCATCAAAAACCTTATGGGTATCTGAAAGTGGAATCGCTATTTCATTACTTGAATTTGAAATAGTGCTTTCACCCCAGGTAGTTAAACCACCATACACTGAACGACATGCACTTCCTGAACCCAATCTCGCAATAAAAGAAGCTTTTTTGTAAAAATACGCTTCGGTAATCTCCGGGTTTAATAAACGTTCAATACCCATTAAGCATAAAGCCATTGCACTCATCCCTGAGGCAGAAGAAGCGATCCCACTAGAATGCGGGAACGTGTTCTTTGTATCAATTTCCAATTCTAATTCCTTTAAAAAAGGAAAGTAATCTTCAATCTTCTTTAAAAACAAAAACGTTTTCTCCCCGAACTTACCAGCTTCTTTTCCTTCGAACATGAAACAGACCTGTGGACCTGAATTCACATTTGCTCTTCGTTTAAAACTGATGGAGGTAATCGTTTTACTTTCACTTAGCGTAAAACTAATAGATGGGTTGGCCGGAATTTGATTTCCGGTTTTACCCCAATATTTTACCAAAGCAATATTGGATGGGCTTTCCCAACTCACTTTTCCTGAAAAATCTTCAGGAACATGTAATATACCTCCTGGTTCGATCATAACAAACGATTTTAAAACTCTGCGTTTCCCGGAGTTCTTGGGAATGGAATTACATCACGGATATTGGTCATTCCTGTTAAGAACAAAATCAAACGCTCAAACCCAAGACCAAATCCACTATGTGGTGCGGTTCCAAATTTACGTGTATCCAGATACCATGATAATTCTTCTTCTTCAATTCCCATGGTTTTGATCTTATTCAATAACACATCGTAGCGCTCTTCTCTTTGAGAACCGCCAACCATCTCACCAATTCCAGGGAATAAGATATCCATGGCTCTCACTGTTTTTCCATCTTCATTTTCACGCATGTAAAACGCCTTAATATTCGCTGGGTAATCAAATAGAACCACCGGTTTTTTAAAGTGCTTTTCCACCAAATATCTTTCATGTTCAGACTGCAAATCTGCCCCCCACTCATCAATTAAGTATTGGAACTTCTTCTTTTTATTTGGCTTAGAGTTTCTCAAAATTTGAATTGCGTCCGTATATGAAACTCGCTCGAAATCATTATCAATGACAAACTGTAATTTTTCTTTCAACTCCATCGGAGAACGTTCAACAGCTGGCTTCACTTTCTCCTCATCTATTAACCTTTTGCTCAAAAAGGTTAAATCATCACCACATGTATCTAAAACAGACTTGATCACATATTTCAAGAAATCTTCTGCTAAATCCATATTGTCATCCAAATCATTGAATGCTACCTCCGGTTCTACCATCCAGAATTCCGCCAGGTGACGCGATGTATTTGAGTTTTCTGCTCTAAACGTTGGGCCGAAAGTATAAACCTCACCCAATGCCATAGCACCAAGCTCTGCTTCCAACTGCCCCGAAACAGTAAGGTTAGTAGCCTTTCCAAAAAAGTCTTTTGAGAAATCTACTTCTCCATCTTCAGTTTTTGGTGCATTATTGATGTCAAAATTGGTCACTTTAAACATTTCGCCAGCACCTTCTGCATCCGAACCGGTAATGATTGGCGTATGCATCCACACAAAACCTTTTTGGTTAAAATATTCATGGATTGCATAAGCCGCAGCATTTCTGACTCTCAATACTGCTGAAAAATAATTGGTTCGCGGTCGTAAATGCGCAATTTCTCTTAAAAACTCCAGAGAGTGTCTTTTGGGTTGCAATGGATATTCATCCGTACTTGCCACACCTAAAATCTCTATTTCTTTCGCCACCAATTCAAATTTTTGACCACTTCCCTGACTTTCTACCAGGTCTCCAATAATGCTCAAAGCAGCACCGGTAGTGATATTTCTCATCACCTCCTCATCAAAATTCGGATTATCAGCCACCACCTGGATATTATTCAATGTTGATCCATCATTCATCGCAATAAATGATACATTCTTACTTCCACGTTTTGTACGTACCCAACCTTTAATGTTTACTCCTTCCTGTTGGCCTTCACTCACCAACAAATCTTTGATTTTTGTTCGCATTATTTTGTGATAAAAATTAAGCCCGCAAAGGTAGATAAATCAACTTATTGAAAATCATTTTTTGGGTTAAGGAAATTTAAATTGCCTATTGAGTAACTATTTTCTCCCGGAGCATCACTTTTCCTTTTTCATCAGAAATCGATATGATATACACACCAGGTGAATATCCGGATACATCGGCTTGATATGGCAAAGTGATTGTTTGTTTTTGAACCAATTCGCCATGAACACCATAAACCTCCATAGTTACATTTTTGGTTATTAACGGGTTATATATATTCAACACAGTTGAAGCAGGATTTGGTGACAAGATAAAATCAGAAGTATAATCGGGTTCAGACACACTTGTAAACAACGTATCTCCCCATGATTCACCATTTGCTTTTTTATAGCCTATTAATCTATCTTCTGAACTATATAATCCATGATATCCTGTATTAATAATTCCTAAACCTTCTGAACAATGCATACTAGGTCCTTCAACATCATAGTCAACAATATGAGAAGGGTATTCGCATATATTTCGCACTTTCCATAATTCATAATTTCTCTTCTCAATTCTATCTTGATCATCTCTAAACACCCATACAGATGTAGTTATATTTGATATTGAATCTGTAGCGAAAGTGTTTGGGAGTGCGTTAATCAGATATCCCGGGTCGCTTATAGAATAACTTATAATCCTAATATCTCTCTCAGGTTGTTGATAACGCGTACCTACTCCTGATTGATCATAACTTTGATAGGTTTGCCATGTCAAATCAACAGTATATTTAATAGAGTCTCCTGAAATACTTTTCGATAATATTCTCACCCTACTTAATTTACCATAGTATATGTGGGAATCACCCCCTCCAGACCTTCTATAGTAAACGTCCCCTACTTTAAAATCATAAATGTCAGACACCATGGGTATGATTCTTCCCATATTCAAATTCTGAACACCTACACTTTTAAATATATTTTGTTGAGACTTCCTAAAGTCAAAAGCAGAAACTACTCCATGGTTTTTCGATACATACATATTTCTACCCTTAAATTTCAACACTTTTACCGAATCCTGTACTTGGTATGAATGTAAAAATGCTGTATCCACAGATACCACTTTCATTGAGTCCATTGCCACACTATCACATATCCATGAATATCCAACGGGACTATTAGAAAAAATAACAAACTTCTTTTGGTCATATTTAATAGTTGTTTTAGTACCGGTAACCTCAACGCGGTGACCACAAAATTGTATCAAACTAAAATTTCTTTTATCACCAAAATGACTCCAACTTCCAGCCATACTTGAATCACATATTACACCATTACCAATACTAATAGTGTCTCCGGGAAAAATTCTATTCATAAAATAAGTAGTATCTGTTCCGTTTACCTGAGTACTATCCACCCAAACCGTAAAAAACTGATTATTATCTTGCCGTTCATAAACCAATGTATCGTTTGGCATCACAAGGCTCCAATCTTGAGCAACACTATCTTGAAAGGACAGTACTATTAGTACCAGTATGAGATAAAAAAACTTCATAGTAGATCGGACTTTAAATGATGAAAATACCTATAAATTCGATCATTAGCAACTTAACATATCTTAAACCTATTTATCACCTGTCATTCACCATCATTGACTTATTTTTTTAATTTAGCGGCTTTAATTGTAACAAACGGTAATTCCATATCAATCACATGGCTTCGGGCAACTCAGGTAAATCTTACTTCTCGGTTATCATTAGTATTTCGTTAGTGCTTTTTATGCTAGGTATTACTGGACTTTTGGTACTTAAAGCCAAGTCCATTTCTGAATCGGTAAAGGAAAATATTGGAATCACCATTTACTTACGTGACGATGTCAAAGATTCGGATGTGAAGAGACTTCAAAAGTCATTGGATGCTTCTCGTTATGTAAAGACCACCGAATTTGTTTCAAAAGACGATGCTGCTGAAATTCTTCAGGCAGATTTAGGTGAAGATTTTGTAGACTTTTTGGGTTATAATCCTCTTTTAACGAGTATTGATATTAAGATGAATGCGGAATATGCGCATCCGGATAGTTTAGCCTGGATAGAAGCGGATTTATTGGAGAACCCAAAAATTAGAAATGTAGATTACCATAAAGACCTTTTGGCTGCGGTAAATGAGAACATTCGAAAAATCACGTTGGTATTGGTTTCATTCTCAATTATGTTGCTTTTCGTTGCGATCGCACTGATCAATAGCACTATCAGATTGGCGATCTACTCCAAGAGATTCATTATCAGAAGTATGCAACTCGTTGGAGCAACTTCCAGCTTTATTACACGACCTTTTGTAGTAAAGAGTTTAATTAACGGTTTCTATGGAGCATTGATTTCCATAGTATTGATTGCTTTGGTAGTATATTCCATTCAAAACCAAATGCCGGAACTTTTTGACATCAACGATATTCAATTATATGCAATGGTTATTGTCGGAGTTATCGCATTAGGACTATTCATTAGTTGGATGAGCACTACTCTGGCTGTGAGAAGATATTTAAGATTAAAAACAGATCAATTATATAGATAAAATGGCAAATAAAAACGAAATTTCAGGAGGCGATCAACTGCCTTTTACTAAAACAAATTACATCTATTTAATTGCCGGATTTGTACTGGTTATTATCGGTTTCTTCCTGATGGCAGGAGGTGGGTCCGATGATCCAAATGTTTTCAGTGATGCTATTTTTTCTACCCGTAGATTAAGTGTTGCACCTATTGTGATTCTTTCAGGTTATGGCGTGATTCTATACGCTATTATGAAAAAAACCACTGAGTAAAATCTGATGAGCATATTAGAAGCATTAGTTCTTGGAATCATCCAGGGACTCACTGAGTTTTTGCCCGTAAGCAGTAGTGGGCATTTAGAATTGGTAAAAGCACTCTTTGGAGATTCAAGTCTACCTAAAGAAAGTATGGCTTTTACGATTTTACTTCATGGCGCAACTGCATTAAGCACCATTGTTGTTTATCGTAAAGATATTTTGGAAATCATCTCTGGTCTGTTCTCAACGGAATGGAATGAAGAGAAGATTTTTTCCGTGAAAATTATTTTATCCATGATCCCTGCCGCAGTGATTGGTGTATTATTTAATGATCAATTGGAAATTATGTTTAGTGGTCAGGTCTTGGCTGTAGGTTTTTTGCTTTTACTAACGGGAGGACTTCTGCTTCTTGCAGATCGTGCTAAAGCGACAGAAAAACCGGTGACATTCTTATCCTCAATCATTATAGGAATCTCACAAGCTATCGCTATACTTCCTGGAATTTCAAGGTCAGGAGCCACTATATCTACAGCCGTTATTTTAGGAATTGATAAAGAAAAAGCAGCACGTTTTTCTTTCTTAATGGTTGTTCCATTGATTTTGGGAAAGATGGCGAAAGACATTCTGGATGGAGGAACCGATTTCGGAACGCTTTCCATTCCTGTATTGTCTATCGGTTTCTTCGCTGCATTTATCTCAGGGGTTTTAGCATGTACGTGGATGATTTCTTTGGTGAAAAGAAGTCAGTTAAAGTATTTTGCATATTACTGCTTCGTTGTAGGTCTTATTGCCATCGGTATTAACTTGATCTAATGTCTCGGATATACGATTTCAAAGCCGGAGAAGTCCTTTTGGTGGATAAACCTCTCACCTGGACTTCATTTGATGTGGTTAACAAACTAAGATATCAACTCAAACATAAAACCGGAATAAAAAGATTTAAGGTTGGCCATGCGGGAACTTTAGATCCTCTTGCTTCAGGTTTATTGATTGTTTGTTGCGGAAAAGCAACAAAAACAATTGATTCTTATATGGGCATGCCCAAAGAATATACCGGAACAATCGTTTTAGGCGCCACACGTCCTTCGTATGATATGGAAACGGAAATTGATCAAACGTTTGATATTTCTCACATCACCGAATCAGCTGTTCACGAAGCGGTACAGTCGTTTCTTGGGACCATAGAGCAAATCCCACCACTTTTTTCGGCAAAAAAGATCGATGGGAAAAAAGCATATGAATTTGCCAGAAAAGGTATTGACTTAGATCTAAAACCAAACGTGATCACCATACATGAATATGAGATCACACGGTTAGAATTACCTGAAATTGACTTTAGAGTTAAATGCTCTAAAGGAACCTATATCAGATCATTAGCACACGATTTAGGACAAAAACTAAATGTAGGAGGCTATCTTAAATCTTTAAGGCGAACAGCTATTGGAGACCATAAAGTTGCGGATGCATCATCTATAGAAGAATGGATTGAAACAATTAAAAACAATCCATCTCCTGAGGAGTAATATTAAATCTACTTTTCACCTCTATGATAAGTAGTTATTTCATCTGATTTATTACAGGTTATTTTATATTTTTGCAGACTTTTAAACAATTCGCATGAAATTAACAAAGTTCAAGATTGATATTCCGGATGAGTTAATTGCTCAATATCCAGCACCAGAAAGAGATGAATCCAGATTAATGGTTTTGCATCGTGATACCGGTGAAATCGAGCACAAAACCTTCAAAGATATCGTGGATTATTTTGGTGAAGGTGATGTGATGATCATGAATGATTCTAAGGTTTTTCCTGCCAGATTGTATGGTAACAAAGAAAAAACCGGAGCAAGAATTGAAGTTTTCTTACTACGCGAATTAAATGCCGAGAGCAGATTATGGGATGTTTTAGTAGATCCTGCACGTAAAATCCGTATCGGTAATAAATTATACTTCGGTGAAAATGATGATTTAGTTGCTGAGGTAATTGATAACACCACTTCAAGAGGAAGAACTTTAAGGTTCTTATTTGATGGTGATTATAAAGAATTCAAAGAACTTATTTTCCAAATGGGAGAAACTCCGCTTCCTGATTATATCAAGCGTGAAGTTGAACCTGAGGATGTAGATAGATACCAAACTATTTTCGCTAAAAACGAAGGCGCAGTAGCTCCTTCATCTGCTGGATTACACTTTAGCCGTAATTTGATGAAGCGTCTGGAATTACATGGTGTAGATTACACTTTCCTTACGATCAATACCAGTTTAGGCAGTTTCCGTCAGGTTGAGGTAGAAGACTTGACGAAACACAAAATGGATAGCGAAAAACTAATCGTTCCGGAAACAACGGCAGAGCGCGTAAATCGTGCGATCAACGAAAAGAAGCGTGTTTGTGCAGTTGGAACTTCTGTTTTACGTAGTTTGGAAACCACAGTTTCTACAGATGGTTATTTAAAACCATTTGATGGCTGGTCAAACAAGTTTTTGTTCCCTCCACATGAGTTTTCTGTAGCAAATTCTTTGATCACTAATTTCCACAATTCGCACTCCACACTATTGATGGCTGTTGCGGCATTTGGAGATTATGATTACGTACGTCATGCTTATGATGTAGCAATCAAAGAAAAATACAGATTCCAGGCGTATGGAGACGCCATGCTTATCATCTAAGCATTTTACAACTTGAACAGTTGTATTCGGTATAAAAATGTCTAAAATCGATATACGTAAACTATCACTTGATGAGATCATTTCTCATACAAGCGAATATGGTTTTGAAAAATTCAGAGCACGTCAAATTCACAATTGGCTTTGGAATAAATCTGCCAAAACTTTTGATGAGATGCTTAATCTTTCTAAGAAGCATCGCGAAATTCTGAATGAACATTTTGAGATTCTTCCAGTAACTATTGCCGAATCTCAAAAGAGTATTGACGGGACATTTAAATATGCCTTAGAACTACATGATCACAAAATCATTGAGGGTGTTTTAATTCCAACCGAAACCAGAAATACCGCTTGTGTATCTTCTCAGGTAGGTTGTAGTTTAGCATGTTCTTTTTGTGCTACCGGTAAACTTAAGATGATGCGAAACATTGATGCGGCTGAAATCTACGATCAGGTTTCTATCATCAATGACGAATCTAAAAAGCATTATGGAAAGGGACTCACCAATATCGTCTTTATGGGGATGGGGGAACCGTTGCTAAACTATAGAAACCTACTAGGTGCCATTGATAAAATCACTTCTCCTGAAGGACTCGGAATGGCATCCAGAAGATTGACAGTTTCTACTGCTGGAATTGCAAAAGCCATCAAACGTTTGGGCGATGATGAGGTTAAATTCAATCTAGCTGTTTCACTCCATGCAGCTATGGATAGCAAACGCGATAAGATCATGGCCATTAATGAATCCAACAATTTGGATGTGTTAATGGATGCGCTGAAGTATTTCTATCAAAAAACAGGCAACAAAATCACATTTGAATACATCCTTTTTAAAGGGTTTAACGATACCAAAGAAGATGTTCGTGCACTAGCAAATCTATGTGCTCAGGTGCCTTCCAAAGTAAACATCATTGAGTATAACTCCATTGATGATTCTGATTTCTCAAAAAGTACGCGTCAGACCACCGAAGAATTTCAGGCGTTCCTAAAATATAAAGGGGTAGACTCTCAGGTTCGAAAAAGTAGAGGGGATGATATTGATGCAGCGTGTGGCCAGCTCGCCAATAAAAATGGGGCCGCTTTAAAATAAATCGAATCCAAGATTTACATACCCATGATTACTGGTGTTTCTCCTATATTTGCGTTCCAATTAAAATGAGTGTTTTAGATAAAATAAAGGCTCCTGTCGAAGCCGAAATGGCGGGATTTGAATCCAAGTTCAGGGAGTCCATGAAAAGTCGAGTATCCTTACTTGACAAAATCATGCATTATATTATCAAGCGCAAAGGAAAACAGATGCGTCCGTTGTTTGTTTTTCTCTCTGCTAAAATGGCGAATCAGATTACAGATTCCACATACACAGCAGCTTCACTCATAGAACTCCTACATACTGCGACTTTAGTTCATGATGATGTAGTGGATGTTTCCTACGAGCGTAGAGGTTTCTTTTCCATTAATGCATTATGGAAAAATAAGATAGCCGTTCTGGTTGGCGATTATTTACTTTCAAGAGGTTTATTAGTAGCATTGAACAATGACGAGTTTGCTATTCTTAAAATCGTAGCAAATGCAGTGAAAGAAATGAGTGAGGGCGAGTTACTTCAAATGGAGAAAACGCGTAATCTCAATTTTGATGAGAATATCTATTACGATATTATTCGTCAGAAAACTGCAACTTTAATTGCAGCATGTTGTGCAGCAGGCGTGGCCTCTTCTGGTGGGAATGAAAAAATGATTAAAGAAGCACGTCTATTTGGTAATGATGTGGGTATGGCGTTCCAGCTAAAAGATGACTTGTTTGATTTTGGTGAAGGTTCCAAAATCGGAAAACCTACTGGTATTGACATCAAAGAAAAGAAGATGACCTTACCTATGATTTACGCACTAAATAATGCGCCTAAATCAGATCGAAGTCGATTAATCCGAATCATTAAAAATCACAACGAAAACTCTCAAAAAGTAAATGAGGTCATTCAGTACGTTTTGAAAAGTGGAGGCATAGAACACACCAAAGCTAAGATGATGGAATTTGCGGATAGTGCAAAAGCCAGACTGGTTCATTTTCCTGATGGACAGGCTAAAGATTCTCTAATTGAATTGGTAGATTATACCATTAATCGTAAGAAATAAAAAAGCCCCACATTTACATGTGAGGCTTCCCTAATATTTAAAATTCCAGAACGTTTAATACGCTCTTTCGTTACTACCTTCCATGTAGTTAATGAATGCTTTATTCACCACTTTAAATCCACCTGGTGTTGGATAGTCGCCAGAGAAATACCAATCTCCAGGATTCTTAGGGCACGCATCTTTTAAGCCCTCTAGACCTTGATAAATAACCTCTACCTCAGCATCAATATCTGCAGGTGTTACCAATTCTGCAATTTTAGCAGAAATTTCTTCAGCCGTAAACGGATCGTATACTTCCTTCACATAATTCTTGATCTGCTCTTTTGGTAAAGTCTCTTGTGCTTTACATTTCTTATAGACTTTATCCAATAAATCAGATTGACCTCTATCTTCTAGTAAAGCCACAGCTGCACGGAATGCAATAAAATCTCCCATTTTAGCCATATCAATACCATAACAATCCGGATAACGAATCTGAGGTGCAGACGACACAATAATGATCTTTTTTGGATGTAAAGTATCCAATATTCTTAAAATACTTTGCTTTAATGTAGTTCCACGAACAATGGAATCGTCAATCATCACCAAAGTATCTTTTCGGTTTTGCACTACCCCATAAGACACATCATATACGTGAGCTACTAGATCATTACGTCCTTCATCTTGCGTAATAAACGTTCTTAGCTTCGCATCTTTGATGGCTAACTTATCCATCCTTGGAGCCAGGGCCAGTATCTCATTGATTTTCTCCGGAGTTGCCGCATCACCTAATTTGGCAATCTCTTTTGCTTTATATTCATTCAAATATTCATTTGCAGCACGCATCAAACCAAAGAATGATACCTCTGCAGTATTTGGAATAAATGAAAAAACGGTGTTTTTAAAATCACCCTGAACACTTTCCATAATCTTAGGAAAAATGTTCTTTCCTAATTGCTGTCGCTCCTGATAAATCTCTCTATCGGATCCTCTTGAGAAATAGATTCTTTCGAATGAACAAGCCAGGTTTTCTCTTGGTTCTAAAATTTGTTCAAATGATACTTCACCATCTGCTTTAACGATTAAAGCTTTCCCTCTTTCTAATTCCTGAACATCTTCGTATCCTACATTGAATGTCGTCTGAATTGCAGGGCGCTCGGAAGCCACAACGACAACCTCATCATCCTGGTAATAATATGCCGGACGAATGCCATTTGGATCTCGAAATGCAAATGCATCTCCATGCCCAATAATACCGGACATTAAGTATCCTCCATCCCACTCTTCTGATGCGCGTCTTAGTATATTAGCAACATTCAGGTTTTTCGCAATCAAACTGGTAATTTCCTGATTGCTATAACCCAATGTTTTGTATTTATCGAATAACTCCTGATTTTCTACATCCAAAAAGTGACCGATTTTTTCCATTACAGTAACTGTATCTGCTTTTTCTTTTGGATGCTGACCAATTCGAACCAGAATATCGAATAACTCATCCACATTGGTCAAATTAAAGTTCCCTGCTAAAACCAGATTTCTGGTCATCCAGTTGTTTTGTCTTAAAAATGGATGACATGCTTCAATAGAATTCTTACCGTAAGTTCCATATCTTAAATGTCCTAAAAATACTTCTCCGGTAAAACCTTCATTTTGCTTTAACCATTCTACATCTTGAAGTTTTGATGGCTCATCACTCTCATATTTTTTAAAACGAGAATGAACATGCTCAAAAACATCTTTAATAGGTTGATTATCTACCGATCTGTGTCTGGAAATGTATCGTTGTCCCGGATTCATGTTTAGCTTAATATTCGCTAAACCTACTCCATCCTGCCCTCTATTGTGCTGTTTCTCCATGAGGAGATACATCTTATTCAATCCATAAAAAGACGTTCCGTACTTTTTTTTATAATAAGTTAATGGCTTTAACAGTCTGACGAATGCTATACCGCATTCATGTTGGATGGCATCACTCATATATCACGATTTGAGCTGCAAAAGTAATATAAAGAAAGAGTTAACAACAACTTAATATTGGGGTTTAAGTATTGTATTTTCTTATGTTCTTGTTATTGAAACAATAGGAGATCGACTTAATAATCTCCTCTAGACTTAAATATATTGTAGCCTATCCCCATAAAGAAATGCGCCACATTCGCTTTAGGACTATAATGAACCAACGCTCGGATAGGTCCTATTGGAGAGTTATATGCCAATTCTCCTCCAAATCCCCAAATCTCTTCCAGATATTCATCTTTATATTTAAACTTATAAGGATCTTGAGATTCTACATAAAGTGTAGGAGTTTCATCTTTTACAAAAAGCGCCATGGGATATTTAGAATTTAAATAATTCAACTTCCCTCTAAAATACAATGCTCCCGCCACATTCCATTGAAAACCAAAAGACAGTGTCGCCATTTGGACCAAAGCAATTTCGTTTCGTTTTAATCCCCAAAATGGTGTTCCAGTTTTTAAAATCGGTGCAATCCCTCCAACTTTTGCGTAATCATTAAAACCAATATCGGTAGAACTCGAAAAATCTAATTTACCATCTAAATACAATGACAATTTGGGAAGCACAGGTAAAAACTGCTGCATGGAGAGTTGGTAGGAAAAATAAGGATCAACTTGTAAGCCTTGATTGATTTGTTCTGGCGTAATACTAGTGACATCCGGTTGTAACCTGGCCTTCATTTTAATATCAAAATTGTAACTGGCTGATGCGAAAATTCGGGTTCCTCTGGTCGGGAAAACCGCACGATCTAATGTGTTCAGATTTACATAAGCACGTAACGGATAAGCTGTTTGCTGCAAGTCTTTAATCAAACTATCCGGATTAGATGTTGGTCTTGCTCTGGCGGTTAGAATCCCTGTTTCCAAACCAAAAATCCAACTATTATTTATGGTATACGCGACCCCAACACTCCCAATAAATTCCTGATAATTAAAATCACTCGGTTGCCCATATAAGTTAGTCCCTGTAAATCTGGAATCTTTGGTCCCCTCGGCTTCCGCATATACAAACCCTTTTTGATCAATTCCGATGTACTTTAAATATTTCAATCCGAAAATTGGGTTTTCAGATATAAAACCATCAAAAATTAATCTTGAATTTTTTAATAGTAGATTTCTTAATGTAAAATTGACATTTAATCCCAAACTATTCTCATTATCGTAGTAAAATGATAGCTTCAATTTAGCCGGATTATCTTCTACAACCTTGACGTATAAAACCTGGGTGGAATCCGTAGTAGGGATCACATCAAAACCTACTTTTTTATAGTACATCGACCCGTACAATAAACCGATTTCCCTTTCAACCTCTTTAACTGATACCTTCCCCTTTCTTAATAGATTTAATCGCCCTTTTACAAATTTTTCCGAAGTCAGTTTGCATCCGGTTACCTTAATGTCTGAAATCACAAAAGCAGAATCCGTATTGGGCTTCTCAATTTTGACCTCATTTCTTCCATTAGGATATATTTTCTTGGCCAATGCCTCAAAAACTGCCTTTTGCTTTGCAGCCTCTATATATCCCATATTAATGATCGTATCCGCTTGATCAAATGCAAAAGTGGAGAATCCGCCAACCTGAGGTTTTATCACATAATCGCTCATCTCAAGTTGCTTTTTTGTGTCTTGAACACTTAAAAGCCACGCAGTTTGATCTAAAATAGAGATCATACTTTGCAACTCATCTTTCTCTTTGAGCGGAGCACCCACGTCTACGGATATAATAATATCCGCTCCCATATCCTTAGCTTCCTGAACGGGTAAGTTCCTTGTCCATCCTCCATCGATCAGTAACAACGAATCATATTCCACAGGGGTAAATGCTGTTGGAATAGCCATGCTTGCACGAATAGCTGTCGTAATATCACCTTCGTTTAATGCAACAGGTACTCCATTCACAATATCCGTGGCAACGCATGTGAAAGGAATTGGAAAATCTTCAAAGCTTTCTATCCCATGTACTGGGTAAGTCAATCCAGATAAAGTTTGTAGAAGGTTTTGTCCTTCTATCAGACCTCCAGGAAGTGAAACTCCTGATTTCTTAACATCTAGTTCGGTTAGAAAAGTACCATAGTAAGGTTTTTCTGCTACGGTAACTTCTTTTAAAGAGACGGTATTAGACAAAACAACTGTCCAATCCGTTGTATCCGAAATATTTCGCATTTCTTCAACAGAGTATCCCATTGCGTAGAGCGCCCCAACGATGCTACCCATACTGGTTCCTGTAACGTAATCAGGAATGATCCCGACTTCTTCAAGTAATTGGATTGCACCGATATGCGCAAAACCTTTTGCACCACCACCACTCAAAACCAAACCAATTTTTGGTCTGCTTTCATTCTTCTCTTGATTTTGAGCAAATACATTTCCTAAAATCAAGAGACAAAAAGCAAGTAGTAGCGTTTTTTTCATTTTTTACATAAACTGAGACTTATCTAAACCTAGCCATTCTAATGGCGAATTACAGTAAATATCTTCGATTTGTTTATTTGATAATCCCATATCCAGGATATACTTACCTATCTCAAGATCTCCTAATGGAAATGGATAGTCACTACCTAAAGTAATTCTCTCAGTACCTATTCTATCGATGATATATTTTAATAAATCCGGATCGTGTGTAATACTATCCACCCAAAACTTACCCAGATAATTTCTAGGATTATTCTTATTATCAATAGCCACCAAATCTGGTCGGCAATTAAAACCATGCTCCAATCTTCCAATGGTTGGGATCAATGAACCTCCGGCATGTGAAAACATGACTCTCAGTTCCGGGAATTTATCAAATACACCTCCAAAAATCATAGATGCAGCAGCACGCGCAGTTTCTGCAGGCATTCCTACAAGCCAGGGCAGCCAGTACTTTCTGATCTGATCAAAGCCCATCATATTCCATGGGTGTACCATAATAGCTAAACCTAACTCCTGACATGTTTTCCATATAGGATAAAACACCTCTTCATTTAGATTCAAATCATTGATATTCGATCCAATTTGAATTCCAGCCAGACCAATCTTCTTGATCCTATGTAATTCCTTTACCGAAAGATCCACGTCTTGCATAGGTAAGGTTCCTAATCCGATATAATGTTTAGGATTATCATGTACAGTTTGCGCAATATCATCATTTAAAAACTTCGCCACTTCATAGCCGTGCTCTGGCTTAGCAAAGTATGCAAACAATACTGGTACGGTACATATCACCTGAACTTGAGTGCCAGACTTTTTGTAATCATTGATTCTAGTATGCGCATCGAAACAATTTGGCTCCACCGTTCTAAAAAACTTGTCACCTTGCATCATGTCCACATTATCATCATGATCGTGATGATGTAACATTATAAAACCTTCATACCCAAATTTCTTAGCAAAATCAGGAATATGGCGGGGCATGATGTGCGTATGGGTATCTATCTTTAATCCCGTATAATCTGTCATCTTATTTTTTCTAGTGGTGATTAATTATTCTACAAATCGTGGATCAGTTTCCATCATATGTCCACACTTATCACATGTTCTTAAATCTTCAGAGGCATAGTACTCTTTAAACCTTGGTAAAAAGTCTCTTTCTACATTTTCTAAAGGAAAGAATACTTTATGCAAATTGTTGTTACAGTTATCGCAAAACCACATCAATCCATCCTTTAGATCGCCACCTCTTTTTCTTTCTATCACTAATCCAACAGTATTTTCACCTCGCATAGGTGAATGTGGAATTCTGGCAGGTAAAAGGAACATTTCACCTTCTTTAATCGCCACATCAACAGCTTTACCGTTTTCCTGAATTCTTACATTGATATCTCCTTTTAATTGAAAAAACAATTCTTCTGTTTCGTTAAAATGATAATCCTTCCTCGCATTAGGTCCACCAACAATCATTACAATATAATCACCGGAATCTACATACAAGTTTTTATTACTCACTGGCGGCTTTAATAGGTCTTTATTATCCTCTATCCACTGCCATAAATTAAAAGGTCTTGCTACTGCCATTTGAATTTGTTTTATGTCGGTAAAAGTAAGGAAAGGAATCGTTTTTTCTGGACTAGTTTAATAATCGGTCAGCAAAAAATATATTCTTATTCTCATTCACTATTCTATTCTTTACTTCTTCTGTTACATTTGTCCGTACAAAAATCAAAAACAATGAATCTAGATTTAACTGGAAAACGTGCTATGGTGTGTGGAAGTACACAGGGTATAGGACGTGCTGTTGCAGAAGAATTGGCACAAATGGGCGCGGAGGTCATTTTGGTTGCTCGAAATAAAGAAAAACTGGAAGCAGAAGTAGCAAAACTACCAGCAAACGGTGTTCAACATAGTTACTTATCCGCAGACTTCTCTGATCCATCTGCACTAAAAGAAGTAGTTGATCAATTTATTGCTGATGAGAAACCCGTGCATATCCTGGTAAATAATACAGGTGGACCTGCTGGGGGACTCGCTATTGATGCCAATCCTGAAGCATATAGAGTTGCTTTTAATCAGCACCTTATCGCTAACCAAATTCTCGCGCAATCTCTAGTACCCGGAATGAAAGATTATGGTTTTGGTAGAATTGTGAATATCATTTCCACTTCGGTAAAAGCGCCATTAAACGGTTTAGGTGTTTCTAATACCATTCGCGGTGCGGTAGGTAACTGGTCTAAAACATTGGCAAATGAATTAGGACAATATAACATCACAGTAAATAATGTTTTACCTGGTGCTACGAATACAGTCAGATTACAATCTATTGCGGAAAATAAATCTGCTAAAACCGGACAATCTACAGATGAAATATTGGCTCAAATGGCTGCTGCTGTTCCGATGAAAAGAATCGCACAACCAGAAGAGGTTGCAAATGCTGTCGCATTTTTAGCTTCTCCAGCTGCAAGCTACATCAACGGAATCAATATTCCTGTTGATGGGGGCAGAACTCCATGTTTATAAAACAAAAAAGCCATCCCCAACTTTGTTGGGGATGGCTTTTCCATATATTTTTTTCTGCTACAAGATTTTCCAACCCACAGATAACGTAACCATGCTATTGGAAAGTGTAGTATTACTATTTACATTTTGTAATTCATAGTAATCACCAATGGCACCCTGATATCTGATATCAAATAAGAATAATGGGATATCCAATGACAATCCGGCCGTTGCTGAATAATACGCATCCTTATAGTTGATTTCTTTTAAGTCCCCGCTATTTCCTGTTACGAAAGAAGGAATTAAACCTGCATTCACTCTTAGCTTCACTACTTTCAAATCAATTAATTTATAACCGATCATCAGTGGTATATCAAACGAGTTAAAACTCACTTTAGTTGTTCCCGAGCTGGCATCAATGATTTCTGCTTTCTTATTTGCAAACAAAGCTTCACCCTGAAGACTAATTTTCTTTAACTTAATTCTTACAAATCCACCTCCAAGCAATGATGTTGTATTCTCAATACTCAAATTCAATGAATCTGACGAAAGGCTATTTAGGTTGTAATTACCACCGACCTTTAATCCAAAATTTACTTGAGAAAATACTGGTGAGATCAAGAAAACCAGCACAATTGCGAATACAAATTTCATTTTATTCATAACATTTATGTTTTAAGCGCTGCAAATGTATTTTCTTTATAAAATACAGCAACTGCAACAGACGCTTTTCTATACGCAAATGTTATGCCTTTTTCACAATTAGTTTGAAACCTTTACCATGGACATTGATAATCTCCAGGTTTGTATCTGGTCTTAAATACTTACGTAATTTGGTAATATACACATCCATACTACGTGAATTAAAATAGCTATCATCTCCCCAGATCGCTTTTAAAGCAAATTCTCTTTCCAGCACCTCATTCTTATTCTGTGCCAGAAGTTTCAACAATTGAGATTCTTTGGATGTAAGTTTTTCAGAGGTTTCTCCGTTCACTAATGTACGTTCATTAGGATTGAAGTTGAACATTCCCAATTGAATATCCTTGATATTCTCATCATCTATTACATCACTTTTTGTTCTTCTCAGAATTGCATTAATTCTCAAAAGCAATTCTTCCATACTAAATGGCTTAGTGATATAATCATCCGCACCTAATTTAAAACCTTCGATGGTATCTTCTTTCATAGACTTCGCAGTCAAGAAGATAATGGGTACTTTACTATTCAATTTTCTGATTTCCGTAGCCATAGTAAACCCATCTTTTTTAGGCATCATCACATCGGAAATTACCAGATCATATTCTCTTTTTGTAAATGAATCAAACCCTTCTTGCCCATCCTCGCATAATTTCACATCATAATCTTTAGCTCTCAAATATTCGGCTAAAATTGTCCCTAAATTTGGATCATCTTCAACTACAAGTAATCTGAATTTTTGCATAGTATTAATTTTCTTGTTCCGGAGAATTTATTTTTTTACTGTCAATAGGTAAATAGATGATAAAAGTAGAACCTTTTCCCAAAACACTCTTCACATCCACGTGTCCCTGGTGTCTGGAGACTATTGTTTTAACATAATTTAAGCCCAAACCAAAGCCTTTCACATCATGTAGATTACCTGTTGGTACCCGGTATAATTTTTCAAAAACTTTCTTGACGTGCTCTTTTGCAATTCCTATACCATTATCGCTCACACGAATCGCAATTTGGTTTACTACATTCAGAACCTCAATTTTAATCTCCGGATTTTCTCTTGAATATTTTATAGCGTTATCCATTAAATTATAGAGGACATTAGTCAGGTGTACACGATCTCCAACGAAATCATAAAATCCGGATGGGTCCACATCAACCTGAACATTGCCGTTCTTTTCTTTAATCTTGATATCCATTTTACCCACCACCTCTGTTACCAGTTGTGCAATGTTGAGTTCTTCCTGTTTTAATTTAAAGGCACTTCTATCTAAAGCTGCACTTTGTAATACCTCCTCAACCAACATCCCCAAACGCTTGTTTTCCTCATTAATCATTCCCAGATAACGCTCTAAAAGATTTTTATTACTCGACATCGCTGGGTCATTTAAAACCTCCACCGCTAAAGAAATTGTAGAAATCGGTGTTTTCAACTCATGCGTCATATTATTAATAAAGTCATTCTTAATATCAGAATTTTTCTTTTGAGTAATAATAGCCTTCACAGTCCAGTAAAAAATATATATGATGGCAAGTACAACGAGTAAAGAAGTCAACAACATAAACACAGTTGATTGCAGTACAAATCCTTTTTCTTTTGGGAAAAAGACTTTGAGGTAACCCGGTTTACCCATCACATCATTTTTAAATAAACGGACTTTATAATGTGAATCTTGAAGTTTGGTACTCAACTTCTGTTTGTTTCCGAATCGATAAACCCCATTATAATCGAAAACCCCAAATTCAAAATCGATTTTTATACCTCTTTCAAAGAATGCCAAATGCAGCAAAGAATCCAAAAACAAAGAATCAATGCGATCTTCTAATTTCTCCGTAGAGTTAACTCGTGTCAAACTCTTCGCAATTTCACCGATGTAAGCATTTTTCTGTGCAATTCTCTCTTCTATCTCCTTGTTTAAAGAGATCCCTCGATAAGAATGTCCAGTACTTCCAAATGACCAAACACCACTCCCAGTCTCTTTCTCCGTTCCAAACTCAGGTAAAGTTCTATCTTGAATTTCTTTAGAATCAGCTACTCGAACACCATCTTTTTCTTCTGTGATAGATACCTGAACCTCTTCCCCATCCTGTACATAACGTTCAATCATCATGTACTCATAATTGGTATCTCCTCCAGCAGTATTTATTTTCTCTTCTGCATGATCATCTATAAACAAGTATCTATTCTGTTCTTGAGCCTGAATTAATGTTGCAGCTTCGTAGCGCATCAGATAATCTGAAACAGATTTTAGGGCATCCGCAACATTTCTAGAGAATTCTTCTTTTCTTAGCTCAACGGAACTATGAACCCAATAATACTGCATGGCGATCAAAGCAATAACCGCAGATGCAATCGCAAAAATGAGTACCTTAATAATATTCTTCTGCATGAACACACAAAAATAAGCTTAAAGCCAACGGGAATACGGGTTTAACGAAATTTAACATCCATTAAGTTTTGATTAACTCCATGAAAAGAACACCCATTTAAATTTGTTGTCAGCTACCTCGGTTATTTCTTATACTAAAACATCAAGACCATGAAATTCATATTTAGAATTAGCTTTATTATGCTTTCCGTAGCTTTAGTCCTCTTTTCTTTTAAAAAGCCAAGTCAAAAAGTGCCAAACATAACTCCTATAAAATCATCTCAACTCATTAAAATTTCTTCTGGTTTTGGGATGCGAACTCATCCTTTGACCAAAGCTGCTAAAATGCATACAGGAATTGATTATGTTGCAAAAATGGGAACTCCGGTTATGGCCACAGCTGATGGTAAAGTTGTTAAAATTGAACACAAGAGTACAGGTTATGGTAATAACATTATTCTTAAACACGCCAACGGGTTCAAAACAAGATATTCTCAGTTAGAAGACATTAAAGTAACCTTGGGTCAAAAGGTAGCTCAAAAAGATATTATTGGAACTGTAGGTTCCTCAGGTACTTCTACAGGACCACATTTACATTATGAAATTGAACTTAACGGCACAAAGGTTAATCCTGAATACTATATCAATAATTAACGATTTTTCAGGTTGACGAAAAAGGAGGGTATTGGACAGCCCTCCTTTTTTTATTCAAAATATTTTTCGGAATACGATTTGCTTATTTTTGCATCTCTTCAAACTTGATACTATGTCCAGATTGATTTTCTTCGTTAGTGTTTTTATGATGCCTTTGGTTATTTTTTCTCAAGAAAATAATGCATGGAAATCATTTCCTGCTGCTCCTGATACAAATACAGTGAAAACCGGGGAAGGAATCTTAACAGATACCCTGTCCAACACCGTTGAAAAAGCCTTGGAAGATTCAACCCGTGGACATTTAAAATCTAATGTTCCAATCAAAGTTCAGGAATTAAACGAAATTTATACAGAGCAATCTAAAAACAAACCTCAGATTAAAGGATATACCGTACTTCTTTACTCTGGTTCCGGGGCAAATAGTAAACTAAAAGCCCGAAATATTTTACTTGAGTTCAATGAGAAATTTCCGGATTGCAATTCAGCATCTCATCTTACATGGAAAAGTCCAAATTATGAGGTAAGAATTGGTGATTATAGAACCAAATTAGAAGCAGAAAGACTATTGCAAAAAATCAAAGAAGAATTTCCTACAGCATTTGTAAAAAAGGCCATGATTGAGTTGCCAGCTCTTAGACCTGAAGAAGAATCTGAATCAGAAGAATTAGAGGAGAAATAGATTTACATACTATCTTTTCTCATCTTATAAATAAGCCCAACCGCCAATAACGCTACTAACATATATGGGAAGGCCATGAGGTAAACAATACCATTATTAATTCCCGCACCTTTTCCTGAAATATCACTTTCGACTACCGCACGACACATGCTACATTGCCCAAAAGCTAATTGGTTAGACCAGACAAAAATTGTTACCAGAAGATATTTAGACCACTTTGAACACATATTGAGACTCATTCTGTCTGCAAATTTAATAATATGGTTCTATCATCATATACACAATGATCCCAGTCAAAGAAACGTATAACCATATTGGATAAGTCCATTTTGCAATCTTCTTATGCTTCTCAAAATCGCCTTTTAAAGCTCGTGCAAATGTGATTAATACCAATGGAGCCAACCCAGCCGCTAATATGATATGCGTAATTAATATGATAAAATAGATCCATCTGATGATTCCCTCGCCTCCAAATGGTGTGCTAGGCACTTGCGAATGATAAATAACATATCCAACTAAAAAGAGTGCACTCATAGCCATCGCGCCCATCATAAAACCGCGATGCACCATCTTTTTACCATTTCGGATCGCTACCAAACCAAACACCAGAGCTAAAAAACTAGCTCCATTAAAAATAGCATTCATGAATGGTATGGACTTTACCATTTCTGATGCTCCGTCACCTTTTGGCATAATATATAAAATGGCCACTGCTACGGGCAATACAATAGCTATTAACACAATCCAACCCGTGTACTTACCTTCTCCTTTCAAAATAGTCCTCCCTTTTTTTACTTGCTTTTTGGTATTCTTCTAATCGAATTCGCTTAATCACATCAATTATGGTAGACTGATCTACATATTGATTCCCATCTAAAAACCCTCGAATATGTTTATTCTTATCCACAATGACAATAGTGGCCATTCCCGGAGCATAAGGTTTTTGTATTTCATCATACTCAGAATTCACCAAAAGTCCATTATGAACAAAGTCTTCCAAATAATTAGAATCTGCGGTTACAAAAAACCATTGATCTTCTTCGATATTAAATGGCTTAACATACTCTTTAACTTCTGCCAATCCCCAATCACCAGGTGTCAGATTAATCGACACGTATTTGATATCTTTCTTATCGAAAAACCGCTCAGTTACCGCCTTAACCAACAATGCATTTCTAGCACTTGAGTCACTACATTGCAAACAAAAGAAATTGTAAAGAATGATATTCCCATCTAATTCATCCATGGAAATAGAGTCTCCCAGATGATTTAAAAATTTAGCATTAGGTACCTGATAAACCAATGAATCGGTTGATGGTCCATAATATTCCATCTGGCCAATATGATGCTTCCCGGTTGTAAAAATCACATATAAAAGTGATGGAAATAACAATATCACCAACACGATTATCACCTTTGTAACTTTATTATTCCCCATGATCGCTTACAAACTTACGTGTAAAAAATAACCGCTAGCTCAAAGAGAACTAACGGTTATATATAATATTATTAATTTCTATAATACTTAGATTGCTGTATCCGCACCTGCTTCCACTAATAAGAAGAACAATAAATACAACAAGAAGAAAATATACGGTGCCAAAATCAACCATCTTAATGGTTTTCTTTCATCACCCAAGTGCATAAATATCATAATGATATAAGCTGCCTTTACTACCGTTAATCCAATGTAAGCAATCTTAATCATATCCCAGATCGCTTGTGCACCTAAGAAATCCGTCTTTTTTAAGATGATACCCATGGTTACCTCAATAATGGTAATCACAGAAAGAATAACCGTAACCTTATAAATTTCTTTACGTTTCTTTACACCTTCTTCTTCGCTATGGTGTGCTCCTAATGAATACTCTATAATATCGTCTCTTTTCATAATATTAATGTTTTATAAGGTTTATACCAAGTAGAAGAATGTGAATACAAATACCCAAACAAGGTCAATAAAGTGCCAGTACAAACCAACTTTCTCAACCATTTCATAGTGACCGGTTTCTTCGTAAACTCCTTTTCTAACACGTAATAAAATAATCAGGTTAATGATCACACCACTCAATACGTGAGTTCCATGAAAACCTGTAATGAAGAAAAAGAAATCTGCGTACAGCGGTAAACCATATTCATTTTCTGTAAGGTTTGCCCCATGAACTACTCTTTGAGTCGCTTTAATATCTTCAGCTGCTGCTCCTTCAAGTAATGATCCATCTCTCAACTGGATGATCGTTCCTTCTTCATTCATAATTCTACCCATGGTACCATCACCCATATCGTATGCTCCATACTCAGAACCGTGAATAAATGTTGACCACTCCCAAGCTTGAGAACCTAAGAATACAGCTCCACCAATTACCGTTAAGAATAACCATTTAGTTACACCTTTCTTATCCATTCTATGTCCAGCTTCCACAGCTAAAACCATAGTTACAGAACTAATAATCAGGATAAACGTCATAAATGCCACATATAATAATGGCAACTCAGTATGATGAAAGAATGGGAAGTGATAGAAAATATTTTCCGTAATTGGCCAAATATCTCCAAAATAAACTCTCATAAACGCTAATGCACCAAGAAACCCGGTAAACGTTAATGCATCTGAAATCAAAAAGAACCACATCATCATTTTACCATAGCTAATGCTAAATGGTGAGCGTTTTCCTGCCCAAAGTTCTGCTGTTGTCAATTGTTGTGTAGCTTCTCCCGCCATAATTGATTGGGTATTTTATTTATTTAATATAAAGTAAAAACATAAGTAAAAACATCCATACACCTGTAAGGTAATGCCAATACCAGGAAGCCAATTCGATTCCTAGCTTATCTTCAGCTGAATATTTACCTTTTAGGCCTTTAATAGATGTTATCAATAAAGAAATATTTCCTCCAAATACGTGTGCCAAATGCACAATAGTCAGCACATATAAAAAAGAAGAAGAAATACCGGAACCGGAAAAATAAAATCCCTGATCCATTAAAATATTGTAGGCATCAAACTGAGAATATACAAAGGCCAAACTCAAAACAAATGTTGAAATTAAACCTATTTTAATTCCTGTTTGATTATTTTTTTTTGCAGAAACATCCGCAAAAACCAAAGTAATACTGCTCAATACGATAATTGCTGTACTGTAGTAAAACTGCATCGGTAGTTCAATACTTAACCAATCAGAATCTGCCTGACGTACCACATAAGCACTCGTCAATGAAGCAAATATCATGGACATTCCGGCCATAGCTACCCATAAAAGAGGCTTTGCCGTTTTTGAACGAATTATTCCTTGTTCTTGTATGGAAATACCGCTTGCCATTACATTAAAAATATCTTGTCAAACATTAATGCCAATTGCACTAAAGGCAAATATGCAAAAGAAGCAAACATAACCTTTAAAGCCATCTTATCATCTTTTGTTTGAACTAATTTCATAGAATAGTATACCATCCACAATGCCAACAAAGTAATCAGGACTGCAGAGTAGATACTTGTTTCTCCAAAATAATATGGTAATAAACCCGCGGGAATCATTAACAATGAAGTTAATAATATTACCCAGGCACTAGCTTGATCTCTTTTCCCGTTAATCGGTAAAAGTGTAAAACCACCTTTTTTATAGTCTTCATCTAACTTCCACGCAATACTCCAAAAGTGTGGTAATTGCCAAGCAAATTGAATTATGAACAAGATTCCCGGAACCAAACCAAATTTACCAGTAACAGCCACATAACCCAATAATGGAGGAATCGCACCAGGGAAAGCTCCAATAATTACAGCCCATGATGTTTTACGCTTTAGTGGAGTATAAATTCCCGCATACATCAACATCGCCAAAGCACCTAATAAACCTGATAATGGATTCAAAAAATACCATAACATAAAAATTCCGGTAATCCCTGTGATAGCCACCACCATAAATCCTTCCATCACACTCATCTGTCCTGATGGAATAGGACGGCTACTGGTTCTATCCATTAATTTATCGAAATCTTTCTCAATAATCTGGTTCATTCCATTAGAAGCTCCTGTTACCAAAAAACCTCCTATAGAAAGCACAATCAAACTCACCATACTCACTGATGGTGCGGCATATACATAAGAAACTACTGCTGAAAAAACAACCAAAGAAGCCAAACGCATTTTCGTAAATGCGGCATAAACTTTTAATTTAGCTATGAGCGAAGCTGAGCTAGCTACAACTGCTCTCGATTTAGTGATCATATTGATTGCCTTGATTGACTAAGTGCAAATCTATAATTATTAGACAACGAGACAAGTATCAAAATAAAAAATTGAATGAATAATTGCCCTATTTCCGGATATCGTAAAGCCAAGTATAGCTTTATAACATTCTAAATATCTCAGGATTAAAATCTAATTTAGATTTAAACTAAATTAGAAGTCCCAATCTTCATTAAATATTCCAGTCCGAATTCCTATTCTAGCCCAGAAAATATTATTCTCCGTTGAACCTATTACTTCATTATATCCAGACAGATTTGCTTCCACACGAATATTGGCTTTTGCACTTAATAAATACGATGCTTTTAAATTAAATGTAGTCAATGTTCGCTTAACTCCCTGTCCTACTTCTATTCCATAATCGCCCGGGCGTTGATCGTAAGATTTAAAAATATTAGCACCATAACTCACAGAATCCACATCCACTCCTTGCATTAAATAAGTAGATTTCAACTCTACGTAAAATTTGTTGACATAATAACTGGCAATAAACACACCCTCATTAAAATTCGCTCCACTTGGGTGTGCCAATGGTTGATTATAATTACCATAAGCCTGTCCCGCAGAACGATGACTATAAGTGTATGGTCTTACTCTATTGAACTCCGCTTGCAAAGTCAGCCTATCCACATGGAACGCATTGTAATATTTTACACCTAATTGTGTTCCGTATTTATTTCCCCACCAACCATTACCAGCTCTAATCTCGCTTAGCAAGAATTCATCTAATAGTAATTGCCCGTATAATTTTATCTCATTCGTTGCTTTAAACCCAACATTCAATCCCATTAAAGCATTATCAGCAGAACCCAAACTAAACTCAACTGGTCTTAAAAATATAATAGGGTTTAAATAGTATGGGTCAAAGCCTCTATCAACAACCGAATCCTGCCCCATCCATTGAATGCTTTCAAATAATCCAATACTCCATCTTCTCTTAATATTGATGGATAAATAATGCGCAGTAGAATATTTTTTATTTGTTACACCTGGAGCGCCTGGCACATTATATATGTCATCCATTTGCGCATATAAGTTTACATACTTAAACTTCCAGATATTGGTAACAATTCTAAAATAATTGTAGTTATTCCCGGCATCACTTAACAACAATGATCGGTACCCATCTCCAAACTTATTCTTACCTCTTCCTACGGTAAAATTGAAGTATTTACCTGGCGAATAACTGATATATCCATTACTATTTTTGTAATGATAACCCATATCGGTGGGCCTTCCCCATCCTTGTCCAGGAACCACTTTCTGATTAAAGATAAACGACTCCACAAAACTCGGAAAACTTGAATGGCTCTCCATCCAATTGATATTGACATCTAATGTTTTACCCAGCATCGCAGAAAAATTCAAACCAAACCCAGTCTGCGTAAAAGTTTTCGCATCTCGTCCCGACTCAAATCCTGTAAGAAATTCACCAATTGGAGAAATGGATAACTTAAGTGGATACTCTTCTGATTTTTTGTTGAGAGTGAAGTCTAATAAGAACTTATCACTAAAAAATTCGCTTTTATACACCTGTCTAAACCACTGTGTACTATCAACATCCTGTGTCTGGTATGGATAAATATCAGGATGAAAATTAGAACCTAAAGTATCTAAATTATTTTGTAGTGGGATATTCGTCTGCCTTTGAAAAGGCAAGTACATCCTGTTTTGTCCAATTAAGGGAGAAATACCCATTACGACAAAGATTACAATCAGATATTTTTTTAGTCTTCTCATTAAAAGTCGTAATACAGATTTCTCAAATTTGTTTTCAATCCGAAGTACACCCAATTAGTTGAGCCCGTAACGGAATGATCTCTATATCTCACCCCGGCATTTACCATAAGATTGGTAATTGGATTAAAAATATATCCCAAATTCGCTTCATAGTTCTGAATAGTTACATCACCAATTGAAGGATTAACCACATCCGCCAAAGAAGCTTTGGCGTATAATAAAAATCTCTTATGTCTATAATTTCCTATTAGAATTACCTCAGAAAAATCTTCCATTTGCTGCACCGCCAGCGGTTGATTATAATGGAAATAATCTACGTAATCATTCTTTACTCCATATACATTACCTCCTACCTGATTGTATTCTGCTTGCAAACTCAATCCTTCAATGCCTAAGACTTCATACAGCTTTGTTCCAACTTGAAAACCTACGCCTTCTTTTTCTAGTCCATAAGATAATTGTCCATAAAACGATGTGTAGGTAAATGGTTTAACAAACACGTTCATCCCTAGAATTGAATTCACCAATGTATCTGATTTCTTTGCGAATGAATTCACAAATGGAACTGGATTAATAAACAAAGGATCAAAATCCTGAGAATACGAGTTTTCATTCCATCTTTCCCATATCACCCCTTCAAAAAGGCCTATTTCCCAGATAGAATTTGGTTTAAAAGAAACATAATTAAAGTTAGCTTGTTTTCTGGCAAACAAATCATCACCTCCTCCACCATGAACTTTAACCAACGTTTGAAGGGCGCTCCAATTTGCGTGATAATTCAATTTATTTTCAAAAAGGCTTAGACCTGCCTGTAAGAATAAAAATGGAGATGAATTGTCAGACAGTAACAACGAACGATAACCATTACCGATGAACATTTTATCCTGTCCAAATTGCAAATTGACATTTTTCGATGCCTGAAAATTGACTATTCCGGTCACCAAAGGATAATCATATCCATTTGTTTTAAAAGGCTTTGCTTTACCTTGTCCAGGAACAGCACCACTTGACAAAATCATACTGTCCATATAAGTTGGAAAATATGACTGCGTTTCATAGAAATCGGTACGGAAATATACTTTTTCAGTAATATTTCCCTGAATTAATATACCTCGCGTATTCGTAGTCACCTGACCATTAGACTTATCATCCAAATCCTTCCCAAATTCGAAGTTCATTAATGGGTCAATAGTTAAATAAAAATCTTTTGCCTGAAGAACCGCCAGGTTTTCATTGAATAGCTTTCTTCCTCCCCATTTTTCACGATGCTTTGCCCCTAATCTTTTCTGAACATGTTTCATGATCGTATCATATTCAGATTTATTTAAGAGAAGCGGTTTATACGAAAAATGGATATTGGTATCTAACTCGTATAACTGTCTATTTACTTCCAGCGCAGTTATCCGATCAAAAGGTAGAAGAATCTTTTGTGCAAATAGTCTTCCGGCACCAATAAATAGTAGCGTAGTTAGAATTATTTGAATAATATACTTTCTCATTCCTGAATCCAATTCTTCTTTATTTTAAATCTTCAACCAGATTCTTTAACAAGCTACTTGCCCCAATTCTAAAATACGCATTATTCAACCATTTTTCTCCAAGTATTGAAGACACCATATTGTAATATTGCATGGCTACATCAGAGGTTGAAATACCTCCAGCAGCTTTAAATCCAACCATTTTACCCGTTAAATCGTAGTGCTCTTTAATCGTCCTACACATGATCATAGATGCTTCCAAACTCGCTCCACTAGCTCCTTTTCCGGTTGATGTCTTCAAAAAGTCTACACCCGCTTTAATGGCCAGTTGAGAAACATGATAAACTTGTTCCAATGTTAACTCACATACTTCCAGTATCACTTTCACGTGTACATCTTCAGCAGCTTCCTTAAAAGCAGCCATTTCATTGAATACACTTTCATAATCACCATCAAGCACCTGACCTCTGTTAATCACCACATCGATCTCATCAGCACCTTGAGCTCTAGCATCTTTTACTTCCTGGACCTTCACGTCCAGACTTGCTTGTCCATGCGGAAAACAAGTTGCGACACATGCTGTGGATATTCCAGTATCTTCTAATGACTTGCGCACTAATGACGTGAAATTAGAAAATACACATATGGCTGCAACTGTAGGTAAACTTCTCTCAGACAAGAATTCTCTACCCGAATTCACAAATTCCAACACCGATTTCGAACTATCAGTCGCATTTAGTGTTGTTAAATCAATACATTGAATTATGTTTTTTAAATCCTGATTTTCATACGAGGATTTATACTGATCATTTTCAGCCAATTGACTGGCTACCCAGCTCTGCAATTCCGATCTGTCCATAGTAAGCATTCGAGGGATAAAAATAAAAAAGCCTGTCCTAATAAATAAGACAGGCTTCAATTATTTTAAGTAATTAATTTTACTGTAATTTAAATACGATTGGAAGATTAAATCTTACACGCACAGGCTTACCTCTTTGCTTACCTGCACTCCATTTTGGCATCGATTTTACTACACGAATTGCTTCTTCATCGCATCCTCCACCGATTCCACGTAAAACTCTTACATCGGTAATCGCACCATTTTTCTCCACAACAAAAGATACATATACTCTACCTTGAATATTATTATCTCTTGCAATAGGTGGATACTTCATATTTTTCCCTAGGAATTCATACATCTTAGCTTCTCCTCCAGGGAACGAAGGATTCGTTTCCACAATTGTAAAAATCTCCTCTTCTGCTACTTCCTCTTCTTCCTCAACCTCTACAATCTCTACAACTTCATCCTCATCAGCTTCAGTATCTTCGATTTCCAGCTCTTCTTCGATTTCCTCATCATCTTCAACAATCTCAATAATTGTTGTCTGAGGAGGAGGTGGTGGTGGTGGTGGTAATTCTTGCTGTGTAATCGGAATCAATTCATCCTCTTCAGCATCAAGAACCAGCTTACCCAACTCGGCAACCTTCTTTTCATACACTTTCCATTCGAAAGATAGTAAAAGCACTGATAAAGCCACGACTGCACCAATCATAAAGTACATTCCCGACTTTCGGTTTACATCTACTTCTGGATTTTTCTTAACTTCCATTTATATCCAATTTTTTGAGTCTGCTAAAATAGCAAGATTTTTATAATTATTACTTACTGTACTTATAATATCGAAAAATTAATAGGGAGCACATAATATACTCTTACTTTTCTACCTGCCTGTTTACCTGGTTTCCAGCCTGGCATAGCAGATACTACGCGTATCGCTTCCTTATCAAAACCATAACCTTCAGGATTCAATACCTTAACATCACTTATCGATCCATCTTTATTTACGATGAATTGAACGTAAAGTTTGGCTTCCAAACCATTTTCCAGAGCGAACTTCGGATATTTAACATTTTTACCTAAGTACTCATACATGGCTCTCTCCCCTCCTTTAAACTCAGGCATCACCTCAGCTATATTGATTGGAATATCTTCTTTATCCAAAGGCTCCGGTTCATCCCATATTCCCGGATTTGGGTCTGGATCAGGATCAGGTGTTGGTTCTGGAATAGGGTCTGGCTCCGGGTCAGGCATTGGAGTAGGTTCTGGATCTGGAACTGGCATGGGCTCTATAGGCTGAACCGGTGGTGGTGGCAACACTTTTTTCTTTGGAAATGTTAATGGAGGTAATTCATCCTCATCCATTTCATTAATAATAGGGTCTGGCAACTCATAAGTATGATACTCAAATGTCTTGTATTCAAAAGCAAGCAGGGTTGTACTGAGCGCAACAACTAATCCGATGAGGAAAAATTGTGGCGATTGTTTTCTAAAATCTTTTTTGGGCGACTTCTTTCGTTCCATGTCTTAAAGTTTTTATTAGGTCCATAAATAAATTGAAACAGAATCCATCCGATGATACTACCAACCGAGTTAGCGATAAAATCAGAAAATTCTGTGGACCTAGAAACAAATTCCGTGCCTTGAATTATTTCTACCATTCCACCATAAAAAATGGAAACTATTAATCCCCAGAACACTGGAGATTCTTTTAAGACATCAAACTGCGTTTGACGTACATTACCTAATATAAGAAGAAATGAAAATGTACTATAGAAGAAAAAATGTATAACCAAATCAAGGTTGGTTATTTGCATTTTAGGGAAGTTACTACCGGGTAAAAAACTGAGCACTGCAATAAGCAGTGCCCAAAATATTGTGATTTTATTTTTACTTAGATACAAATCCTTATCCAGCAATCAAAGCTTCATATGCCGCTGCATCTAAAAGCGCTTCTAATTCTGAAGGATCAGAGATTTTTACTTTAACCATCCAACCTTCGCCATAAGCATCGCTATTTACAGTTTCCGGAGCATCTTCTAAAGCTTCATTAAACTCCATCACTTCTCCTGAAATAGGCATGAACAAATCCGAAACAGTTTTTACGGCTTCAACCGTACCAAATGTTTCTTCTTTATCTAATGTATCTCCTTCAGTATCTACTTCCACATAAACGATATCGCCTAGCTCTCCTTGTGCATAATCAGTAATTCCGATTGTTGCAACATCACCCTCTACTTTAACCCATTCGTGGTCTTTACTATACTTTAAATCTGCAGGTACTCCCATTATATCTAGCTTTAATTAGTTATTCAAAATTTGAGATTCAAATATATTATTTTTTCCTATCCGTTAAGGTTAAACCTAATACTAAATCCTCCGTTGGTTGTAGAGTTTGGATACGATAATGAAATAACAGGAGTATTAGATCTATAATCGAAGAATAGTCTTAAAGTTAACTTTCTGTTTAACTTATAATCACCTGTTAATTTAACCGATAATGTATTTTGACCATTCGTTGGATTATTCCTGTTAATATTTGTTGTTAACTCTCTGGTAATACTTAGGTTTTTTCTCAATGAGAAATCCGCTCTGACTTTAAAGTCACTCTTAATTGCTTTTCTTTTAGTCTTAGGCTGGAAAGGTGCTCTTAGTTGCTTGAACGTATATCCTAAACCTAACGTAAACTCTTGTCCACGAACCTCCATTACCTGTAAACTTCGCGTACTTAAATTAATTGTACGGTCTTTCTTAATCTCAAATCGTACTTGCACCGAGTTTTTCAATGTCACATCTACATTGATTAATGGACTAAATGCTTCCCTAATCGTAACACTATTGTAGGTATATTCTGATACAAAGTTGTTATACAATGAACTCGTATCTCTCACATCGGTAAAACCATCACCTTTATCATCAAACAAGATATTGGAAGTATATCCACCAATAATGTACGATGATTTATATCCTGATGAAATACTCACATTTCTAACATGCTTCTTTAAAGATGGCAGTTTTCCCAGACCTGTGTATGTCAAACGCATATTTGGGATATACATTTTCGAGAATACATTGGTGCTTATTGAACTCGCATTCTGACCACTGTACCCTGCGAGAAATGCCGGTATCAATACATCAGGATGGTTTGGACCATACCCATCATAATACCCACTATCAGAAGGGCCATTTGAATACCCTCTTTGTTGTGACTCTCTACCCAATCTCTCAGAGATTATCGCTCTATTGGAAGCAAACTGTTCAAAAGGAGCACTGGTATAATCATCACCATCTTTTGAAAATGCTGTTCTTATCATATTAAAAGATGTGCTAAAATTACCTTGTTCTAGCGGGCTATCTCTATTGAAATCATCAAATACCTGAGACCCATCTGGTAAAGTCAGCGTATCATAATATCTGTTATATGTGGTATAACTTTTAGCATCATTCCAACTGGTATTTAATTCTACCCTAAAATCTCGAACCGGCTCAACTGTCAATTTTAAATTTAACTTTTCCCCTCTGGTCTCTCTATATTGATTATTGAAATCGGGGTTCCGGACGAGCCAATCATTCCGTTGGGCATAATCCAGGAAGTCATCACTATCACCAAATCCTGTTTGTTGTCCAAATACAAAACCGAGTCCAGGTGCACTAAAATTATTGTTCATACCTATAACTTCTGTTTGCTGATTATATCCCGGCAACATGATTCCGTTAGTTACACTATAACTTGCATTCCCTTTTCGCACCATCATCAACACTCTGGAAATACCATCTACAAAACTTGGCGGCCCATCTTTTTTAGGCTTTTTAGTCTTGGTTTTTGTTGTATCGTTATTGTCCTTTTTATCCTCCGTTTTCTTCTTATCATTTTTCTTTTTTGCGGTTGGTCTCTTAGAGTTCACCTTTTTGAGATACTTTGATTTGTTGTACAGATTTACAAAATTCAAAGTTCCATTTATCTGCATCGTCTGCGTATTTTGGATCGTATTCCCTAACCCCCCAGTCTCTGAATTGTCAGATATAAATGGTGCTCTCACCCAACTGTATGTAGACCCGTATTTGAATGTACTATTCGTCCAATCCAATGCCGGAATCTTATTCAACGGGATCGCCCAGGTTCCATTAAATGCATGGTTATAATTCAGATTAGTTCCAAAATCTCGAATACTATTTCTAACTGTTTCTTTCCAAATATCCAGCGAATCACTTGGTCTACCCGCAGACTCTTCAATCAAAGATTTATTTCGCGCGGTAAAGTCCAATTTAATTGCTCTGGTTATATCCCATCGTACCGCATAGTTTCTATTCCAATCGAATGTTTTATTTACATAAACCGGTATCGTATTTAATAACTCAGGATTATTATTTCTGGTTCTGGACTCCTGATATTGACGATTTACATCTGTAGAAAAACTAAATGATTTAGGATATGGATAAAAGTTAATGTCTTTCACTAAAGCCAACCACTTTGTGCTATTTAAGAATTTACTCTTTGTAAAAGGCTTAATGTTTTTGGGCGCAGAAGAATAGTTATAAGAAATTCCGCCTCGATATGATTTCATATTATCAAATTCCGTTTCGAAATCATGCATCTCGGTTGAGTTGTAAGAGTAATTCAAGGCAAAATTTGAAATATCATATACCTTCTTTTTCTTCTTCGTATCGGTTCTTTCTTTTCTAACATTCGTAAAATTCAAACTCTTTCGGGTAACGACTTTTTGCTGCACGTTACGCACCGAATCTTGTTCTCTCCCGGCAGGGAAAGCTTCTTTTACATATTTTTCAAATTCAATATCGGGAGCTAAAGGCGCAAACTGTGGCTTCACAATACCTACCGTATAACCTACATAAGTTGGAATCTTCACCCCGGATTTTTTACCAAAGAACTTACCTAATTCCACATTTGCCTGCACATCTAAATCCTGTCTGGTTTCTCTTTGTCTCTCACTAATCTTTTTATCGATACTTCCCCATCCAGGTGTACTCATACTACCTGAAACAGAAACTGTAGCAAAATCCGCAAGTTTTGCATTTGCTGTTACGATAGATGCCCAACCACTTTGATCATCAAAATCCGTTAACCTCAACTCATTAAACCAGATTTCAGCACATTTTCCTTCTCCATCATCATCTTCGTCACCTACTTCTTTTCTTGGGTTTCGAATACCCAACATAATTGTTTTAACACCATTCAAACTTGGATTACCTACAACTGATACTTTTGCTTTTCCTTTTTTAACCGAATATGGCGTATCAAAATTCGCAGCACCACCTCCAGATACAATAGCCTCTTTATTTCGCTGGATTTTGATGTCTTTGAAGTCATTCAGTGAGACTTCCATATTATTCGCCTCAGGCCAAACAAACAATCTTTGCTGATCATCATCTCCATTATACTGTCCTGGTAACGTAATCTTTAGTGGAATTTCATACTCATAATAGTTATTTTCAAAATCTGTTCCTACCCGCATAAAAGCTACTAAATCTCCATCATTCACCGGAGATTCATTTTCATACGATTCGGCATGGACAAACATCTTAATCGTATTATAGGAAAGAACATCTAAATCAAACGTACGGTACACCGCTCTACCTTGTCCATCTGGCAACTCACAAATGTTTAATGCTAAAGATTGCTCATTCAATTGATTCAGGTTGGTTGAACCGACATTAATCTCCCGTTGAATAAATGGAGGCAACACATAGTTGACAGGCTCTTTTGAGGAATTCACCTCAATATTTACTGCAGACACGTCAAAGTTTGTAAAGTCATCTCCCAAAATATAATCACCCGGATCTTCCAATGTTCCTTCAAACTTTCTCCATTCCCCTCTTACCAATTCCAATCTGGCAAAACGCATGATCGCCTGATTTTCAAACCCTCTCATAAACACCCTCATGAAACGGATGGATCTAAAATCTCTAATCCCTCCTATTGGCTCCCCCTGGCGAATCGGAATTTTTAACTGATACCAATCAATTTCTCTGGTTCTACCATCCTTTGTAGGAATCACCGCAGTTCGAACATCTGTGATATAGTTATTTCCAATGTTATTTCTGTTAAAATCCGCACGGCTTACTTTTACTTTATATTGCCAGTATGATTCCGTTTCGTCAATATTCTTATCCTTATTAATATCTTCCTGGTTTGGTCGGGTTGACCCCACCGCTGCTGCTCCTGCACTTGTCGATAATGGAGAGTTCCCTTCATAACCATTAAACTTTTTGTATCGGGTTAAAATATCTGCCTGTTGATTATCATAAGCATCAGCTCTGAAATACACGAAGTTATCCTGTGAAATATCATTTTCAAGGTTTGGAATACCAGCAATATTACTTGCATATTCACTAAAGAATTCACCTTCTTCCACATCTCGCATCCCATCTAAACCAACATCCTGATATTGACGCGCATCCGGATCATTATCAAACCCATCTACAATTTGATTTCCAGGAGTGTATCGACCCCATGCACTGGTAAAAGGTTCGGTTGCGATATCCGTAGGCGGAGAGACCAAACCATTCTCAAAAAAGTTTTGACCATCTCTTTGCACATCCTCAGAAACTGATCCCAGGTTGATATATAATGTACCATCGTCATTTCCTCCCTCATAATCTTCGTTAAACGGGTCCATTACCCATACCTGGATATACTCAATATTTAACGCCTCAAAGTTTTGCTGGTCAATCTTTCTTTGAATCCCTCCCCATCTGGTTTCTGGTTCTAATAATGTTCCATCCTGCGGATTAATACCTGCACTATACACATTACCAATAGAGTCTCTACCATCAAAATCATAGTTATTCTGACCTTTTTCACTTGGATAAAATGCCATATCCAATGTTGGAATATTTTGATTTTGCACACTACTCACCTGTTGATTTTCGAAAACCTCAGTCACGGTAATCTCTCTCATGAAGTGATTACTCTGCATAGCCGGATCATTTTTAATATGATCAGGTGTCCGGGAGTCATTCCTAAAAAATAATGGATCAATAGTATACCATGAAAACAAAGCTCTATTAAAACCAAGTGCTGTATTGTTAACCAAGCTTGCCTCAGGAAATAACGCGGGCTGATTCTGAGGAATAGAAGCTAATGACCAGGATGTTCTTGATCTCAAATCAATGGTAGATTGACTTCCTTCAAAGTCATCAATATATGAGGTTCCAGATTTTCCAATGGCCTTTGAGTGTCCAGGAATAAATTGTGCGAACTCACCGGTTACCTGAAAGTTCGATTTTTCTTTCGTGTCAATCCCCGGCAAATTATCTACCATTCGTGTTAAAAACTGAGATTCTGATCGATATGTTCCGTCCACTCCCCAAACCGTATTCGATATGGGCTCATCGCCATAGCTTGTTTTTTGCGTCAAAGGACGCTCAGACAAATTCATAATCGTACCACCAACTACAAAATCTTTAGAGATTTTATAATCAAATCTGGAAGCTAATAATGTCTTGGTTTGAATATTGAATAATGAATTACTCTCTAATGAAATCTTAATCGGAATACCTGACTCCAATAATCCTTGATTTAAAATCTTCACTCTACCCAGATTATAATCTACCTGATAATCCGACCCCTCAACCAATTCACGTCCACCGGCAGTTACCTTAACCGACCCTTGCGGAATTTGCATTGCACCAACAGAAATTTCGTTGCTCACGGAAGACTCGTACTTTCCTTTAAAATAGAATCTATTCTTATTTGGAAATTTCGCCCGCGCATCAGGCTTTGTATTCGTATACAAAGAATCAAAGGCATACTTATCAATAAACTCTGCATCGCCTCCTGAAATATTATGAATATGACTACCAAACGGCTCCAATACCGGGAAGAACACCTTTCCATTTTTAGGATTGATATATGGCAGATTTGATGGCCCGGACAAAAAGTCAAAAACCCCATCAGGCCCAGGGTTCATATTTCTATCCATCTTATCCAAATTCATCACCTGAATCAAAGGAAGACCACTTACATTCGCAGGACCGGAAGGAATATAGTTCGTTGGCACTCCTGTTCTTCTATCTAAATACCAGATATCAAACTTAAAGTTCTCTTTCTGTACCTGATATGCACCAATAGAATACACGTTTTTCATCATCAAGTCCCACATCGGAGCATTGGTGTTAATCTTCGAACTCTTCAACATTTTCGTAAATATGGCCTGACTGTTTACTACGTCTGTTGAAAATTCCCCAACCTGATACACCTGACTTTGATAAGTATATTGAAACGCTACGGATAACACCTGATTTGGTTGCATTTCCATATTCAATGAAATCACCCCAAGCTGCGGATTAAACGTATATTCATTCTCGGTCAACAACCTTGCTAAACCAACTTTTTGATAATCTTCTTGTGCAATGTATCCTAAAGCAGCAAGCGCTGGTGTTGATTGATCATATCCCTTCACTTCAGGAATATTTACCGCATTATATAGGGTATTTGCCTGATTATTCGGGAACCCATTCGTTGAAGTGACTTGTAAAGGTCCGGTTCCATTTTGATTAAACACTTTATCCGGATCGGCTTCCCCTAAATCCTGGAATGCAATTAGGTTTCGCGTGTTTTGGGTCGTGTTATTGTTATTGGTCACCCAAACTTCAATTCGAGTTACATTTATTGGAGAACTCACAAAAGGTGGACTTGACATAGCTTGCTCGTAGTTATCCCTGAAAAAATGCGAAATAAAGTAGTGTCTGTTTTCATCATATTCATCTGCCTTTAACTCGTATTCTTTAACCTGAGCTCCTCCCTTTACTTCAATTTCTTCCTTCTTACCTCTTTGTTGCGAAAAGACCGATGTCACCTCCAGTCTTCCGAATTTCAACTTGGTCTTCAACCCAAATAAACTTTGGGACCCTGTAATTAAAGACCCTGATAGTGGCAAGCTTACGTTACCCGCCTCGATCTTTTGAATAATATCGTCATCATAACCCGTGAAATCAACCTTGACCTGATTCTCAAAGTCAAATGTCGCTTCAGTATTATAGTTAATGGACATTTTCATTTTATCCCCGATATTTCCAATCAGATTCACCTGAATTTGTTGATCAAAGTCAAACGTGGTAATACTTCTTTGTCTTTCTGATAAAGCAGGATTCTGAGTCTTTGAATTTTTTAAACCAAACTTAATCTGAGCGGATCCACTCGGGCGAATATCAATCGTATTTCCTCCAAAAATGTTATCGAACCCCTTACTATCAACATTCAAAGACGGTATAAGATCTTTACTCTTATCATCGTCTTTACTTAATTCACTCTCCGTAGCATTTTTATCCTTCCAATACTTAGATAAAGCCTGATCCAAATCGTAATCCAGATATTCCTCAAACGTCATATAGTTAATAGGTCGATAATCCAGGGTATCACCGATCTTTGAAACGATATAATAATTACCGGTTACCGGATCATATTGAACTTCCTGATTGATATTGGAAGGATCTCCCAGGTTGATTGGCGACTCTCCGGAATTAAAAGGACTTACACTATTATCTTCGTATGGATATACCAGATTAATAGAATCGCTATCGCCCGAATCTATTGGGTTTTGCGCATAATAATTCCACTCAGATGCTTCCCCAGCATACACAACTGCGTTATCGCACAATAATGCGAAGACAACAATGAGCAAAAATTTTATCCTGTAATTATTCCCCAATTCCAATAATAATTAACCTACACTATAATTTTTTAAGTGCTGATTTTACAAGTTCTTCAACTGGCATATCTGCATTGGTTTTCAATAAAGAGTCCACCATTTTTGATGATTTATTTTTATCAAATCCTAAAGCAAACAATGCAGATAACGCCTCTTGGCGATTGGTATTGTGTGGGGTCAAAGAAATATCAGAAATCGCATCCAATTTCCCTATTTTGTCTTTTAAATCAATAATTATTCTTTGTGCTGTTTTACCTCCAATTCCTTTTACGGATTGTAAAGTGGCCACCTCGCCATTCAAAATCGCAGCCATAGCATCCTTTGGATTTAACGAAGACAGCACCAATTGCGCAGTGGTTGCACCAACACCTGAAACCGAAATCAACTGTCTAAAAAACTGGCGTTCTTCTTTTTCCGCAAAACCATAAAGCACATGTGCATCTTCACGAATCGCTAAATGTGTATATAAACTTAAAGCTTCTCCATCACCGATGGCGCTGTATGTATGCAAAGAAATATTCAAGTAATATCCAACCCCATTACATTCGATAACTACGTAACTTGGGTTCTTTTCGGTTAATCTACCTTTTAAATACTCTATCATTCACTTTTTTTAGCCTGCGCATCAATTGACGCAATAGTTACCATATTAATTATCTCACGTACTGTACTTCCTAATTGAAGTACATGGAAAGGCCTATGCATTCCAAGCAATATAGGACCGATGGCATCGGATGCCGCTAATTGCTGCGACATTTTATACGCAATATTCCCTGCACCTAAGTTTGGAAATATAAATGTATTAACCTTTTGATTTACAAGTTGCGAAAATGGGAAAATTTCTTCTAATAATTCGGTATCCAAAGCAAAATTGGCTTGCATTTCTCCATCCACCAGAATTTCCGGGTATTCCCTATGTAATATTTCAACTGCATCTGCCACTTTCTTGGCCTCTCCACCGGAAGACGAACCAAAATTAGAATACGACAACATTGCAATTACAGGCTTTACTTTCATACGTCTGACAGCATCATTTACTTGTAATGTAATGTCCACTAGCTCTTCTGACGTTGGATTATAGTTGATAGTTGTATCTGCAAAGAACATAGGCCCTCTTTTGGTAATCAACACATACATCCCAACAATTCTCAATGCGTCTTTATCTTTTCCTACTACCTGTAATGCTGGACGAATCGTATCCGGATAATTCCTGGTCAAACCTGAAATCGCAGCATCTGCCACTCCTGCTTCAATCATACCTGCCGCAAAATAATTTCGCTCCCGCATGAGTTTCTTAGCTTCAGGCAACGTTAATCCTTTACGTTTTCTTTTTTCAAAGAACATCTTACCAAAACTATTACGTAGCTCCTCCGTCTCTTCACTTCTGGCATCAATAATTTCACATCCTGAAATATCAATGGCAAATTCATTTGCTAAACGGTCAATCTTCGTGTCCTTACCTAGTAATATTGGTTTTGCTAACCCTCTGTCCGCTACAGATTGTGCCGCTTTTAACACTTTTACATCATGTGCCTCAGCAAAAACAATTCTTTGCGGATCTTTTTTAGCTCTAGCCTCCAACCTTTTCATCATGGTATTATCAATACCTAATCTTTTTTGAAGCTCTCTCTTATAAGCCACCCAATCTTCAATCGGTTCTCTTGCCACACCACTTTCAACTGCTGCTTTTGCCACCGCAATGGACACTGCTGTAATCAATCTATGATCCAGAGGTTTTGGTATAATATATTCCTTTGAGAATGTCAGATTCTTTTCATTATAAGCTTCTATGACCTCCTCAGGAACGGGTTCTTTTGCCAAACTAGCCAATGCCTTAACCGCTGCTAACTTCATCTCTTCATTAATAGAAGTTGCTCTAACATCTAATGCCCCTCTAAATATATAAGGGAACCCTAAAACATTATTCACTTGATTTGGCGCATCGCTACGTCCTGTGGCCATAATGATATCATCTCTTGAAGCTATTCCATCAGCATAAGAAATTTCCGCCACGGGATTTGCCAATGCAAAAACAATCGGGTTCTTAGCCATGGAACGTACCATATCTTGCGATAAAACATTACCCTTGGAAAGACCTAAGAACACATCTGCATCCCTGATCACCTCTTGTAATGAACTCATCGTTGTTTTATTTCTAAAGGCTTCTTTTGTTGAAGGCAACTCTCCTCTTTCAGCATTAATCACCCCTTTACTATCCAACATAAATATGTTTTCAAGTTTTGCTCCCAACTTCACATATAATCTCGCACACATAATGGCTGCCGCTCCAGCACCATTAACAACAATCTTTATCTTTTCTATTTTTTTGTTGGCTAGTTCCAAAGCATTTATTAATGCCGCAGCAGAAATGATCGCAGTACCATGCTGATCATCATGCATCACCGGAATATCTAATTCCTCCTTTAATCTAGCCTCAATTTCAAATGCTTCTGGAGCTTTAATATCTTCCAAATTAATTCCACCAAACGTTGGTGCAATATTCTTTACAGTTCTTACAAACTCATCAACATTCGTTGCATCTACCTCTATATCGAAAACATCAATATCAGAAAATATCTTGAATAACAAGCCTTTACCCTCCATTACCGGCTTAGAAGCTTCAGGGCCTATATTCCCAAGCCCCAATACTGCAGTTCCATTAGAAATTACAGCTACCAAATTACCTTTAGCCGTATATCTATATACATCTTGCTTATTCAAAGCAATCTCTTTACATGGCTCAGCTACTCCGGGTGAATACGCCAAAGACAAATCTCTCTGCGTATTATATGGTTTTGTTGGTACAACTGCTATTTTCCCCGGTCGGCCTTCTGCATGATAGTTTAAGGCCTCATTCTTTCTTATCTTCATACGATAAATCGTAATTTCTCAATTATCAATCGATGTTCTTTCTGGTAAAACACTTTCCCCTAACACATAGTATTTTAAAAAACATTCTTGTTCTAACTGGCAAATCTAAATAATAGATATCACCTTAACCACCTCTCCTCTCTATTTAAACACAAGAATTATTTCATATTCAAAATTTGCGAATGCACCTCATCCATTTTATCTTGCTACCATACACATTTCAACTATGAAAAACATCGTTGTACTTACTGGAGCTGGAATAAGTGCCGAAAGTGGACTTGCCACATTTAGAGCATCCAATGGGTTATGGAACAACTATAGTATTTACGAGGTAGCCACCCCAGAAGCCTGGAATAACAACAAGCAACTCGTTTTAGACTTTTACAATTTCAGAAGAAAAGAACTCCAAAAGGTCAAACCCAATTCTGCCCACCTTTCACTAGCCGAACTACAAAATCACTTCCATGTTGAGATCATTACTCAAAATGTAGACAATCTACATGAGCAGGCAGGTTCTAAAAATGTTCTGCATCTACATGGACTTCTAACTCAAGCCAAAGGCGAATTTTCACACACTCCAATCATGGATATCGAATACCAGGATATTAAACTTGGAGATCTCACTCCTTCCGGAGAACAAATGCGTCCACATGTCGTTTGGTTTGGTGAAGATGTTCCATTAATTGAAGATGCACATGAGAAGTGTCAAAAAGCGGATATTCTCATTATTATTGGTACAAGCTTACAAGTATATCCTGCAGCTGGTCTAATTCATGCAGTACCTCCTTCATGCCAAATATTCCTTATCGACCCACACGCAGATGAGATTGATGTACCTCATCACATAAAGCTATTCAAAGAAAAAGCAAGTGATAAAGTTCCTAAACTCATTCAACAACTTCTAAATTCCAAACAATAAAAAAGCCAAAACAAATGTTTTGGCTTTCAATATTTTAAAATCTTTTTTATGGATTAATGAACCACATTGAACTTTTGAATGTAAACTCTTTGTCCTTTCTCTTCAATAGTGAAGAAATACATCCCATTTTCGAAATCCGAAGTATTCAGGTTTAATGTTCCAGTAACAGAGTTTAACTCATATGCTCCTACTTTCCCACCAATAATGCTATACACATTTAAAACAGGAGAAGAAACATTTGTCAACTGATAGTTTACAACTAATTCATTATTCGCAGGATTTGGAAAACTTGCCACATTAGCATTATAACTCACTTTCTTCACAGAATTCGGAGCCTCTGCAATGTAAACCAACGTATCCTTAATGTTGTCAGTAACATTTTGAACCTCGATAATAAACATACCATCGGCAGTTGGATTTTGCCCATTTGGATCAGCAGTTAAATACCACTCTTCATTTGTACCATCAGGCATTGCATCAGGGCACTGAGCACCTGTTGGCAAAACTCCAAAATCGTTACCAATACAAGTTACACAATCGCAAAACTGCATTTTCCAGCTTACGGTATTAGGATAAGTTCCATTTACATTATCATTCAGCGTTGATTGAATCAAGCTCCATCTTAAGTCAATATCATGACCAGAATTATTGGACAATAAGATTTTTGCTGCATTTAACACCCCGTCCTGCAACTGCAAGTAAGCTGTATCCTTACTAAATGTAATTTGAGCAATAGAGCTTACGCTAAAAACCATTGCCGCTATAAATATTGGGAGTATTTTTTTCATCATAAACAAAGTTTTGGTGTAAATATCAGCGCCAAAAATAGAACTTAAATTATAGTGTGTCAATTAAAACTTTGTTTACTAAGTCTTTTTTTTTAGATTGCGCCAAATATTAAACACGAAAATGCTATGAAAAAAACTTTACTTTTTGCTGGAGCCTTGGCTCTTGCGAGCAACTTATCCGCTCAAATCTTTAGTGAAGATTTTGAGGGAGGATCTATGCCTGCCGGATGGGGGGTAACCACAAATGCTACTGATGGTGGATGGAACGTTGGAACTGCTAACACATTAGGTTCTCAATATTTCCCATTAACTGGAAACAACACACAATTCGCGGCTACCAATGATGATGATTGTAACTGTGATAAAAGTGATGACTTTTTATATACCGCGGCTATTGACCTGACGAATCAATCTGGCGCTGTTTTCATGAAATATTCTCAATACTATTTTGCTGCTGCCTACCAGGGAGCTCAAGAAGTTGCTACCGTTGAAGTATCTACTAACGGTGGTTCATCATATTCTGTTTTAGGTACATTATCAGGTGCTGGTGCATGGACTGACGTAATTGTTGATTTAAGTAGCTATGCTGGTCAAAACATTATGGTAGGTTTCCGTTATAACGATGATGGTGGATGGGTTTATGGAATGGGTATTGACGACATTTCTGTTTACGTTCCTGCTGACGAAGATGTTACTTTATCTTCTTTGGATATTCCTAACTATTCTAAATTAAGTAACGGTGCTGTAGATATTAAAGGATCTATTAGAAACAACGGTGGTGCCGCTATTACTTCTATGGATGTAGAGTATACCGTAAATGGTGGTTCTCCTGTTGCTGCGACTTTAACTGGTTTAAACGTTGCTCCTCTAACAGATTACGATTTCACGCATACTACTCCTTGGACTCCATCTGCAGAAGGTGATTACACTATTGAAGTAAAAGTTACTGCAGTAAATGGTGTGGCTGATGCGGACATTTCAGACAATGTTCAAACTCATGACATTAATGTTTACACTAATGCATACCCAAGAGTAGTTCTTTACGAAACTTTCACAAGTTCTACATGTCCTCCATGTGTTCCTGGTAATGCAAACTTCGAAGGTATTATCGCTACACTTCCAGATTCTCAATTTGCTTCTATCAAGTATCAAATGAGCTGGCCAGGTAACGGTGATCCATACAACGCTGCTGATGGAAACACTAGAAGAGGATATTACAACATTAGTTCTGTTCCTGGAATGGAAATCGATGGTGGATGGGATGGTAACTCTAACTCTTTCACTGCTGCACTTCACGATGCTGCACTTGAAGTTCCTGCATTCGTTAACATTGATGCTGAATATAACGTAACTGTGGACGATCAAACTGTAAGAACTTGTGCAACTATTACTGCATTAAAAGATTTAGGTAACGCTTCACTTCAAATTGCTATTAAAGAGCATAAAACAGTTCAAAACGTTGGAACAAACGGTGAAACTGAGTTCTTTGATGTTGTGAAAAAAATGGTTCCAGATGCAGATGGTGAAACAGTAAACATTACTGCTGGAATGAACCAAAAAATCTGTAAAGATTATACTTTCCAGGGTAACTTCAGATTACCAAACAGTGCACAAGATTTAATTAATGATGCAACTGAGCACTCTGTTGAGGAATTCACTGATTTAGGTGTTGTAGTTTGGTTACAAGCTTCTGATAAAACAGTTTTCAATGCTGCAAATGCAACGAGTGGAATTACTTCTGTAAACAATGTTGATGCTGCAAATAACAACATCAATATTTATCCAAATCCTGCAGTAAGCAATACTACTTTAGCTATTTCTTCTGCTGATGCGGCTAACGCGTCAATTAAAGTTTTAGACTTAGTAGGTAAAACTGTAATCTACATGAACAATGTAAAAGTGAACGGTGGTCAAAACAACATCGAGTTAAATACTGCAAGCTTAAACGCTGGTGTTTACATGGTGGAAGTGACTATTGATGGTCAGGTTTCTACTTCACAATTGGTGATTCAGAAATAAAAAATTACCTTGACAAAAACATTAAGCCATTTACCCTAGCGGGTAAGTGGCTTTTTCTTTTACTACATTAACCTTTTAATTATCAACCCATTTACCACTCACACTTAACATATGACTTCCATCACTCTTTGCGAAAAATAAATTTTGTACAATAAATTATTATTGTAGATTTACGGCTTATAAATTTCAATTATTCACATCAAATTAAATTTTTTCGCATGAAAAAAATCTTTACTTTATTATCTGTGGTATTGATTTCGGGAGCTCTTTCTGCTCAGTATTATCAATTACCATTTATTAATGCTGGTCAAAATCCTGGTGGTTTAAATACCGATGAAGATCAAACAGCTGCTTATATGTTAGCTAATTCAACAGGATATACTCAGGTATTAAACTCTGGTGATACAGATTGGTCATCAGCGCAAACTCTACCATTTTCATTTACCTTTAATGGAAACTCTTACAATTCTGTATATGTTGCACCAAATGGTGTTGTTTCATTTACTGCTTCAACTGGAGTGGGACCTGGTAATAATGTAGCTCTTCCTACAGCAATGATTCCAGATAACTCAATTTGTATTTGGGGATTAAACTTAAGTGGTGGTAACGATGGTGTTATCGTTAAGACTCACGGTACTGCACCAAACAGACAATACTGGATCACTTGGGCTTCAGCATCATGGCCTCAAGGCGGTGGCTGGGTTTACTGGTCAATCGCTTTAGAAGAAACAACTAACAAAATTTATATCGTAGACGCACGTAACTATGTGAATGCAGGAGCTGGTGTAGCTTTAACTGCTGGTATTCAATTTGACGCTAGTAACGCAATGAGTGTTCCTGGGTCTCCAGCTTTAGCTTCAGTAAACAGTGCAACTTCTGGTGGTTCTGATGTTGGTCCTGCGGACAACTCTTACTACGCATTCATTCCTGGTGTTCAACCAGATTACGAAGCTACTATGTCAGATTTAATGACTCCTAATTACTTAAAATTAGGTCAAGGTGGAACAAGTGTTGAAGCTACTATCACTAACTTAGGTGCTCAAACGATCACTGACTTAGAATTATCTTATAGTGTTGATGGTGGTACTCCAGTTGTAGCTACAGTTTCTGGTTTAAGTATTGCTTCTGGTACTTCAGCTACTGTAACGCATCCAACTGCGTGGGATCCAACTACTGAAGCTACTTTCAACGTTGAGTTCTGGGCTTCTGCTATTAACGGAAATCCTGATTCTGATCCATCAAATGATAAAACAGACAAAAACACTACAACGTATTCTAATGCATACCCAAGAGTAGTTCTTTACGAAACTTTCACAAGTTCTACATGTCCTCCATGTGTTCCTGGTAATGCAAACTTCGAAGGTATTATCGCTACACTTCCAGATTCTCAATTTGCTTCTATCAAGTATCAAATGAGCTGGCCAGGTGATGGTGATCCATACAACGCTGCTGATGGAAACACTAGAAGAGGATATTACAACATTAGTTCTGTTCCTGGAATGGAAATCGATGGTGGATGGGATGGTAACTCAAATGCCTTCACTATGGCTGAGCACACTGCTGCTCTTGAAGTACCAGCTTTCGTTAACATTGATGCTGAATATAACGTAACTGTTGCAGATCAAAAAGTGAGAACTTGCGCAACTATTACTGCATTAAAAGATTTAGGTAACGCTTCACTTCAAATTGCTATTAAAGAGCACAAAACAGTTCAAAACGTTGGAACAAACGGTGAGACTGAGTTCTTTGATGTTGTGAAAAAAATGGTTCCAGATGCAGATGGTGAAACAGTAAACATTACTGCTGGAATGAACCAAAAAATCTGTAAAGATTACACTTTCCAGGGTAACTTCAGATTACCTAACAATGCAACTGACTTGATTAATGATGCAACTGAGCACTCTGTTGAGGAATTCACTGATTTAGGTGTTGTAGTTTGGTTACAAGCTTCTGACAAAACAGTTTTCAATGCTGCGAATGCAACGAGTGGAATTACTTCTGTAAACAATGTTGATGCTGCAAATAACAACATCAATATTTATCCAAATCCTGCAGTAAGCAATACTACTTTAGCTATTTCTTCTGCTGATGCGGCTAACGCGTCAATTAAAGTTTTAGACTTAGTAGGTAAAACTGTAATCTACATGAACAATGTAAAAGTGAACGGTGGTCAAAACAACATCGAGTTAAATACTGCAAGCTTAAACGCTGGTGTTTACATGGTGGAAGTGACTATTGATGGTCAGGTTTCTACTTCACAATTAGTGATCCAGAAATAAGATATCTCACTTAGATGATACAAAGCCGTTTACCAGAAAGGTAAACGGCTTTTTTTATTTTATTTGAATGGATCGCTATAAATCTTATTCGTTAAGAATTCGGTATCGGTCAACGTATTTAAAAAAGCCTCTAACGCTTCTATCTCTTCTTGAGTCAAGTTATAGCGAATAGCTGTTTGACCACCCGGCATTTTTAAATGACCATCTAATGTTGGAGACCAATTAATTCCTGTACTATATCCCTGAATAACTTCCGTTAAACTCTTATAATCTCCATTGTGCATATATGGAGGCCTAACTGCTATATTTCTCAAAGAAGGAGCCTTAAACTTACCTCTATCCAAAGGATTTCCTGTTGTTTTTTCCAACCCAAAATCATCTGGTTCTCTGGTTAATCCATTATTACGAGAAACAACCGTGATCATCGCATCTGTAGAATGGCAACTACCACATTGTCCTTTATCGATGCTATTAAAAAGTGATTTCCCCCAATTTTCCTGCACAGTAAAATTATCAAATGGTTCATTCACTTCATGATGGGCTCTCCCTTGGTCATATTTAGAATTAAATGAAACCATGGATCTGATAAACTGTGCAAGCGCCTTCGAAATACGATCAGATGAAACCTCATCATCTCCAAATGCACGCTTAAACAATATTTTATAATATTCCTGTTGATCCACTACATTCACCAAATCGGTTAAAGTCATACCCATTTCAACAGCATCCTGAATTGGCATCAATACCTGATCTTCTAAAGTTTCAGCTCGTTCATCCCAGAAAAAACGTCCGTTTGTTCTAAATCTGGAATTACTCAAACCCATGGAATGGCGTCCTGTTAGTCCTCCCTCAAATCCTTTTGACAATGTAGCTGTATCACTAAAACCAAACTCCTGCACATGACAGCTGGCACATGATATTGTTCCATTCCTGGACAATTTTTTATCGTAAAATAAAACTCTACCCAATGTTGCACCCTCATCAGTCACCGGGTTATCCGCAGGTGTATTATCATGAATTAAAATATTCGTATTCCCAAGATATCCAGGCAATGTAATCCCCTGATAATTATATGGACTTGAAGGTAAGTTCAAGTATTCGCTTAACATCTGATTATCCTTTTGATATTGCGTCAGCGTATTAGTTGGTTCAACATCCTTTTTACAGGCGGAGAACCCCAAAATAAATACTAAAAAAATCCATTTACGGTTCCGAAGTTTCAAATCACATTTCATCAACATTCTAATTTACTTATACTTACACAAAAATGAGCCTGCTCCAAATTTAATCAAAATCTTCATTCTAAATTTTATGTTAAACAAAAGACATCATCTATATTAAAAGCACTTTTTTTTGTTCTATTAATATGTTTGGTTTATAATTACAGCCTCAAACAAAAAAACATGAAATATTTATCCACTTTTATTGTCGCTATTGCGTTATCTATCAGTGCTTTTTCACAAGCAAAATTGCCTGAAGTTCAAATTCAAAATATTGATTTTGAAACATTCAATACATTGAACATTAAAAACGATGGAAAGCCTATTATTATTAGCTTCTGGGCAACCTGGTGTGCACCATGTAAAGCTGAACTAAATGCAATTGCAGATGAGTGGCCAGACTGGGAAGAAACTGGTGTGAAAATCTATATCGTTTCTATCGATAATTCTCGTTCTGTAAACAGTGTTCAACCATATGTATATGGACAAGATTGGCCTTTTATTACATTGTTGGATGTAAATTCGGAATTCAGACGTGCAATGAATGTGAACAATGTACCTCATGCATTCCTTTTAAACGGTAAAGGTGAGATTGTGTGGCAACACAATGGCTATAACCCTGGAGATGAGGAAGAGCTTCTAGAGCTTGTTCACAAGCTGAACGCGGGAGAAGAAATTTAATTTTACATTTCTGAACATATCATTATGCGTAAGATTCAAATAATAGTTTCATTTTTATTTGTAACTGTATTTGCGTTTCAGGTTAACGCACAAAATTCTCCAATACCAGCTGGTACCGATTTAGGTCAAATTCATGGAAACTTCGATTTGGGGGCTCAATACTATCGTGATGATACCCTTATTGGTGCACCTGATGTTCCTGAACAAGTATTGTTTAATGGTTTTCTTAACCTAAATTATACCAAAGGAAACTTCCGTGCTGGAATTAGATATGAAAGTTATCAAAATGCCTTATTAGGTTATAGTCCAGAATATATTGGAAATGGAATTCCTTATAGATATGCTGGTTATAAATTGGGTAATTTTGATTTCACTGCGGGAAACTTCTATGAACAATTCGGTAATGGATTTCCTTTAAGAAGTTATTTTGAACCGACATTAGGTGTCGACAACTCTTTTGATGGTTTTAGAGTAAAGTACAACAACAAGGGAGTTGGAATTAAAATGTTAATCGGTACTCAAAGGAATTATTTTACTCAAAGTGAGGGTATCGTTCGTGGAGCTGATTTAAATGTTCAGCTAAACGATTTACTGGATAATTTAAAAGACAACCCTACCAAGATTCAGTTTGGTGGTAGTGTAGTAAGTAAATACCAACCTGATAATAGTCCGGATTTGGTATTACCTGAAAACGTAATGATTCTTGATGGTAGATTTAAAGTTTCCAGAAAAGGGATGTATGTATACAGTGAATACGCTTATAAATACAATGACCCTTCTGCTGATAACCGATATATCTTTAGAAATGGTCAATCGTTAGAAGCAGGTTTAGGTTACTCCAAAAGAGGTTTCGGAATTAATGTTACTGCGCATACATTGATTAACATGTCTTATCGTAGTGACAGAGACAACTCCAGTCAATTTACGGAAGAATACATTAACTTTATTCCGTCTTTAACAAAGCCGCACAGTTATTTGTTGATGGCAACGCTTTATCCATATGCGACTCAACTTCAAAATGAAATGGCGTTTCAGGTGGATGCAGTATACAAGTTTAAGCGTAAATCTCTGTTAGGAGGAAAATATGGAACGACTTTATTCGTTAATTTCTCTTTTGCAAATGATGTAGATACCACAAACCTGAATGATATGGAGACTACTCGTTTAGGTTATTCTGCAGATTTATTCAAACCGGGAGACACAAAATTATGGCATGATTTCAATATGAAAATCGTTCATAAATTCTCAAAGTTGTTTCAATTAAAATTCACTTATCAGAACTTGTTTTACAACATAGATATTCTTCAAGGGAAACCAGGGGAATCAGATATTTTGGCAAACGTTTTTATTGCCGAGGGGAAATTTAAATTTGATAGAAAGAATACATTAAGAGTAGAAGCTCAAACATTATTCACAGATCAACATGATGGCGATTGGGCCGCATTTGTTGCGGAATATACTGTTTCTCCTCATTGGTCGTTCTCATTATTGGATCAATACAATTACGGAAATAAATCTGCTGAAAAAAGAATACACTATTTCACTGCAGCTGTAGGATATACACAAAAGGCCAATAAGATCATGTTAAGCTATGGCCGACAAAGAGAAGGTTTATTCTGTGTAGGAGGAATTTGTCGTGTAGTACCAGCATCTAATGGTGTTAAACTTACTTTATCCAGCACGTTCTAAACATAAACGTTATGAAAAAACTATTTGGATTTATCATACTAACATCTATCGTAGCTGCAAGTTGCGATGTGGTTACCAATCCATATCCTGAGGGAGGGGCTGGACCAGGTGATGAACAATACAACGATACTGTTTACAACGATTCAACCGTTGTTAAAAGAAGAATTATTCTGGAAGAATTTACGGGTCATAAATGTCCAAATTGTCCTGAAGGAGCTGATATTGCTAAACAAATACAAACAGATCATCCTGAAGATTTCATTTCGGTTGCAATACACAATTCTGGCGCATTTTCTAAAGTAGATATGAGCGATCCAACGCATCCATATCCTTCGGACTTTGAAACAGAAACTGGTGAAAAACTTAGAATTAAGTACAAATTTGCAGCATTCCCTGGCGGAATGTTAAACCGTACAGAAATTAATGGAAATGTCAAAGTAGCCTATCAAAAATGGTCGGAAGAAGTAAATAAGCTTATTGCTGATCAAACTTACATGGCTCCCAGATTCAAGTTGCAATTAGAAAACATCTATAATAGCAAACCTGGTGATCGTTCTTTACGCGTGAGATATAAAGCTACATGTCTTCAAAATGTAACTGGAAACATTGCGATTGTAGGTTATTTACTGGAAAACAAAATCATAGCTCCACAAAAGGATAGTAGATTGAACGAACCTTATGTAAAGGACTATGAGCACAATCATGTTCTTAGAATCGGATTCCCAGGTGACGGTGACGGTAAAACAATATTCACGGACCCTTCTATGGGGGATATTGTTGAAGTCATATCTCCATCAGATGAAATTTCTGTGGCGGTTAGCGATAGCTGGAAACCAGAAAATATGGAAGTAGTTGTATTCTTATACAATTCTGATACAGGCGAGATTCTTCAAGCTGAAGAAGTCTCTCTTACAAGTCAATAATATTATTGCTAATATGAAAAAATCCCGATTCAAATGAATCGGGATTTTTTTTGAGCTTAACTTTATTTCCATTTAGAAATCACCTTAAAACCTAAACCATTATTTTTCCGTAGATTATATGCATTATCACATTTATAGAATGTTATATTCGTAGTTAATAACCAGTATCAACCGATCATGAAAAAGAGAATTTTTGGATATTCATTTTTACTCCTTACCATTACCTATAGTTGCAATTTAATTACCCAACCTTATAATAATAACGGAGCTCGCCCGGGTGATGAGCAATATAACGACACTGTTTACAATGACACTACAGTCGTTAAACGAAGAATTATGCTTGAGGAATTCACAGGTCATAAATGCCCAAATTGTCCTGAAGGGGCGGATATCGCAAAACAAATAAAAACTGATCACCCAGAAGATTTTATATCTGTTGCCATACATAATGGCTCATTTGCCAAAGTTGATATGAGTGACCCGGAACATCCCTTTCCTTCAGATTTTGAAACGAAAACCGGTGAAAAACTTCTCATCAAATACAAAATCTCAGGATTTCCAGGAGGATTACTAAACCGCACGGAAATAAGTGGAGCTGTTAAAGTGGATTATCAAAAATGGTCAGAAGAAGTAAATAAGCTTATTGCGGATCAAACATACATGGCTCCTAGATTCGAGTTGCAATTAGAAAACATCTATAATAGCAAACCTGGTGATCGTTCTTTACGCGTGAGATATAAAGCTACATGTCTGCAAAATGTAACTGGAAACATTGCGATTGTAGGTTATTTACTGGAAAACAAAATCATAGCTCCTCAAAAGGATAGTAGATTGAACGATCCTTATGTAAAGGACTATGAGCACAATCATGTTCTAAGAGTTGGGTTCCCTGGAGGCGGTGATGGAAAGACAATATTCACAGACCCGTCCATGGGTGATGTTGCAGAAGTTATTTCTCCAGCTGACGAAATTTCGGTAAAAATTAATGATAACTGGAAACCTGAAAATATGGATGTAGTTGTATTCCTATATAATTCCGATACCGGTGAGGTTCTTCAAGTAGAAGAAATACATTTAACGAGCAAATAACCTTATTATATAAAAGCAAAAATCCCGATTCAAAAGAATCGGGATTTTTTTAATCCAATTTTAGTACTGCCATAAACGCTGCCTGCGGAATTTCAACGTTCCCTACCTGACGCATTCGCTTCTTACCTTTCTTCTGTTTTTCCAGAAGTTTACGTTTTCTGGAAATATCTCCACCATAACATTTTGCAGTTACATCTTTACGTACCGCTTTAACGGTCTCTCTGGAAATAATTTTAGCCCCAATCGCGGATTGAATCGCAATATCAAATTGCTGACGCGGAATGAGTTCACGCAACTTCGAACAAATCTTCTTACCAAGATTATATGCATTATCCCTATGAATCAGCGCAGACAAAGCGTCTACGTTATCGCCATTTAAAAGAATATCCAATTTAACCAGATTTGATCTTTGATAATCTATGGGATGATAGTCAAAGGAAGCATATCCTTTGGATACTGTCTTTAGTCTATCGTAAAAATCAAATACGATTTCACCCAATGGCATGTGGAATATAATCTCAACACGATCTGTAGTCAAATAGTTCTGCGTTTGAAGAATACCACGTTTTTCAATACAGAGCGTCATAATTGACCCTATAAAATCTGCTTTGGTAATAATTTGCGCAGAGATATAAGGCTCTTCTACGTATTCCAAAATAGCTGGGTCCGGAAACTCTGATGGGTTCATCACCGTGTAAGTTTCTCCTTTCTTCGTATGTGCTATGTAAGATACGTTTGGAACAGTAGTGATCACCGTCATATTAAATTCTCTTTCCAGCCTTTCTTGAATAATCTCCATATGGAGCATTCCAAGGAAGCCACATCTAAATCCAAACCCTAATGCTGCTGATGTTTCGGGCTCGTACGTTAAAGAAGCATCATTCAATTGCAACTTCTCCATTGCATCACGCAACTCCTCATAGTCATCATTCTCTACGGGATAAACACCCGCAAATACCATTGGCTTCACATCCTCAAAACCTGTAATAGGTTCACACGGATCCTCAACTCTTGTAATGGTATCCCCAACTTTTACCTCTCGCGCTACTTTAATTCCGGAAATAATATAACCTACATCACCGGCAGATAAAGTATCACATGGTTCTTGATTTAATTTCAATACACCGATCTCATCCGCATAATATTCCTTATCGGTATTTAAGAACTTCACCAAATCTCTTTTCTTCAAGGTTCCATTATATACTCTGATATAAGCAATAATCCCTCTAAAAGAATTAAACACCGAATCAAAAATCATGGCTTGCAAAGGTGCTACCGGATCTCCGACTGGTGCTGGCACCTTTTCTACAATAGCTTCTAATATCTTATCTACACCAATACCTGTCTTACCACTAGCTGGAATAATATCTTCATACTCGCATCCAATCAAATCAACAATCTGATCTGAGACCTCATCAGGCATAGCACTAGGCAAATCCATTTTATTCAGTACCGGAATAATTTCCAGATCACTATCTAGAGCCAAATATAAATTTGAAATGGTTTGCGCTTGAATCCCTTGAGTCGCATCGACAATAAGTAATGCTCCTTCGCATGCAGCAATTGATCGTGATACTTCATAAGAAAAATCCACGTGCCCTGGGGTATCAATTAGGTTCAATGTATACTCTTCACCATCTTGAAGGTATCTCATTTGAATGGCATGAGATTTTATTGTAATACCTCTCTCTCTCTCCAAATCCATATCATCCAATAACTGATCCTGAGCTTCACGTTCTGATATGGTATTTGTTTCCTGTAATAATCTATCCGCCAAAGTACTTTTACCATGGTCAATGTGTGCGATTATACAAAAATTACGTATGTTCTTCATCTTACTCATTGGCGCGAAAATACGCCAATTTTCAATCAGATCGAAAAGGTGCAGAAAGAATTCAAAAGGTTGATAAATATATGAATGGAATTCCCATAATTCTATTAGTTTTTATCCCTTTAAATCTCGAATTATTCCTTATTCCATTCGTTTATTAAGTTAATGTTAAGTCTATTGTTAACATTTAAGATAAAACAGACTGAAGCTAAAACGCTGTTTTTAAAACATTTAAGTTAAGATCTGTTTTACATTGGTTAATATTAGCTTAACATTGGCGTAATATTTCCATAATCTTATTATATTTGTACTGTAACAAACACCAGACGATTATGAAAAATTTAATTTTATTAGGACTTTTTACTGTATTAAGCGCAGGTTTATTTGCTCAAGATGGTAAAGTAGTGAGAGAGGAGTTTTATGCTAATGGGAACTTAAAATTAAAGTTTGTTGAGATTGCACCGGATTTAGTTGAAGCCACATACTATTTTGAAACCGGAGAACTTTACGAAACGGGTTATTTCAAAAATGAAAAGTTAAGTGGAAAATGGATTACGTATAATATCAATACTGAACTTCAAACTATCGGTTATTTTGCAGATAGTAAAAAAACAGGAACCTGGACCCATTATAAAGACGGTAAGGTTTATCAGGTTGTAGATTACTCTACAAATCAAATTGCTAAGAAGTAAGGTAGCTGGTAACCTCTTATAGAATTTAAAAGCGCTTCATACATGAAGCGCTTTTTTTATGTTATTATATTTTTATTCTACCGCTCTTAATACTCTCAGAACGTAATCTACGTCCGACAATTCTCTCTACCATCTCACCGGTTTCTAATATCTTCTCCACATGAAGTCCAGTATCAATACCCATTTCATCCAACATCACCACCAAATCTTCGGTACTCACCAATCCTGAGATGTTAGGATCCTTGATATAGTATGCCCCTGTTCCCGCCACAGGCACTCCATCTACAAAGTTTGCTGGCTGTCCGCCTATTCCTCCCATCGTAGATTCAAAATGGACCATTCCAGCTTGAAGTGCAGCCAACACGTTCGCTAAACCCCATCCTCTGGTGGTATGTAAATGCACAATATGCTCTTCCGGAACTTTCACCCGGTCTAATAGCATTGTGAAATATTCGTATATGCTTTGAGGAGTAGCGGAGCCATCATGATCTGCATGTTCCACATCATCCACTCCCATATTCAACCATCTTTCTGTAAAGTCAACAGCTAAACTCATCTCAGTAGGGCCTGAAATCGGGCACCCCCAGATGGTACTTACCGTACCACAGACTTTTAGCCCTGCATCCTTTGCCTTTCGGATATACTCCTCAGACATTTTCCAATATTCATCTAAAGACAAACCGGAATTTACTCTATGATGTGCCTCACTCGTAGACACCATCAACAATATTCTATCAGGCCCGTACCCCTGTTTTTTGGCTTCAATCGCTCGTTCTATAGCTTTTTCACGTATAGTTACCGCTGTAAGCTGAGTTTCGGGAGCGCCATTCCAACCCGACTTTGTTTTTCGAATCCCCTGAAGCACCTCATCCGCATCTTGAAATTGTGGCATTCCTTTAGGATTACCATAATTGGTAACTTCAATCGATTTAAACCCACAATCTATTAATTGCTTTCCCAGCCAAATTTTTGATGCAGTTGGAATAAAATGCTCTTCATGTTGAAAACCATCTCTAATGGTTATGTCACTAATTTTAACTTTTTTAGGTAACTGCATTATATTTGTTTTCGGACAAATCTAAAAACCTAAAAGAACTAGCCAATATATAAAGTCATTAAAACGAGAAATTTCAAGCACGCGTTGCTACGAAAAAAAGGATGCGCGCTTGAAATTTCATCTATCAAACAAAATCTTCTTATATACGAACTCTAACGAGCTGCTTAAGGTTAAATAACTTCTATAACAATCAATTCATTCACACCAATATTGAATTATTATCGCTTCATTATTCTTTCAACTCTTACTTTATCTTTTGAGTGAACCTTAATAAAGTAAATTCCGTTTGAAAACTGAGTCAAATCTATGATCACATTTGATTGATTTACTTTTCTTGTCTGCAATACTCTACCCGCAGCATCAAGAACATCAATTCTCATATTATCTGGTTTTTCCAGATTTACATATACAATATCACGTGTAGGATTCGGGTATATTTCCATACCTATTTCCGGGTCTTTCGGATCCACACTTAGTGGGAACCCACACGGAGTTAACTTTCCCTGGGCATAGTAACTTCTTACCGAATCAACTCTTTCCAACATCACATCAACACCTGCCTGAGCACCAACAACATTATAATCTCTCCCCAAAACAAAGGCATATGTTAATTCAATTGCATCACCCGGAGCAAACGTAACCGGTCCAGTAGATGCAACTCCTCTCCTGTCTCCAGGAGCTTGCACCAATGCATCATTCCAAACCGGTACGGATGTTCCATTGGTACCATAATTCTGCGAATCAGAATTATCGGGAAACATATATTTAGTTTCGGTTGGATTAGGAGGAACTGAACTAAAATGACCGTTTCCCCCATGTACAATGTTAGAACCATCTTTCCACATCCCTTGCAAATAATTATTATACTCCCATTCAATCTGAGGATCAGATAATACAGATCCAGAAGTATTTACATAATACTGGAAATATTCCATTCCCCAATATTCATTATCCACAATACCATCGCCAAACCCTTTTCCGTTAACGGTTTGATTCGGCCCAATCCCCGCATTGTTATCAATCCCATCATCATCCTGTTTTAATCCTTGTAATATCACCACAGCCTGAGCTCCAGGATGATTCTTATAACTCGCATCATAATCACTTCCGTTATAAGCGAAAAACATACCTCGATCTACATCACATTGAATATAATCATCTAATGCATCTCCCACCTCCAAATCACTCCACATACCTACTCGAGTTGAATAATACGTCTTATTTGATCTATTGTAAATCTTGTAATCTACAAATACAGTATTCATTAGCGCTGAGTCTCCGCAACCAAAAGCATATGCCATTCCGTGAACCTCTGCAAACATAGGATGAAGAGAAACCTCAGAATACCCATCATTATAAATAAAATAAATGGCTTCGTCTCCTTTAATTAATGGATAATCCCCATCATACGGGTTATAAGTTTGATCATTATTATAGTCGAAAAATGGTGCCAGATTCGCAGCCTCACCATTCACAATATTTCCATGTGCAGGCCAGTCCAATAATTCTTGAGGTACTTGATACCCCAAATCATTCCAATGATTTTTATGCCAATCTATCTGATGCGCTGATACTTTCCACACACGATCCCACTTGGTATTGTATAATGAATCCATATGTGATACATTGGACACTGGTCCTGAATTCCCTGTAAAGGTCCCTAACCATGAGCCATAAGTTCTAATATTAGAATGTACGGTATTATTATGTAAACCGGAGATCCAGATATTTGAACCAAAAATTGAACGCACCCCATTAATTTTAGGGCTTGAAAAACCATTTCCATAAACTTGGGGATTAACAAACAACGCATCTTTATCAATGGTTGCATTAATGTTGTTTATTGTCAATTGTGCAAACGACTTCTGCATCACAATCAGAGTCACCTCTCCTGTATCACGCATGGCTGAGGAGCCATTATCTCGAATAACATATTTGAAAGATTCGGTACCTGAATAACCTGCTGCCGGATAGTAATGCAGCCAAATAATATAATTTCCGGGCTTTAAAGATGTGATTTGATTTTGACCTGTATAAATGACCGATTCTAATTGAAAGCCATGTCCATCTACATCATAATCATTTGACAAAAAATCGAGGTTTAACTTGATTGAATCCACAGAATGCGCTTCACCATAAGTTAAATAAATCGTATCATCAACTGCAACCGGAGGATTGTTTTGACCAAACGTAAACACATGAATTCCAAGACAAATGATCCATATTAATTGTTTCATCGTATAGAGATTTAATAAGGTAAAAAAAAAGCTATTACGTAATTGGCCTGAATTACCCCTTAACACGAAAGGCTTGAATTCTAAGTGGGGTTATTTGGTGACATTTCTTTGACAAAGCCAAAAAAATTAACTGATAAACAATCAGTTACGAACAATGAATTTTACTAGTTATTTTCTTCATATCCTACATCGGGAGGTAAATTCTCTTGCCTGGAAGCTGCAACAGCAAGTGCATCACAACGCTCATTTTCCGGAATATTTGCATGTCCTTTTACCCAAATGAACTTAACAGGATTTTTTGAATACACGACCAAAAAACGTTTCCACAAATCGATATTCTTCTTCCCTTTAAACCCTTTCTTCTGCCATCCAAAAACCCAGCCCTTATCTACAGAATCCACCACATATTTTGAATCCGAATAAATGGTTACCGAATGTCCGCTTCCTTTAATGCTTTCCAAAGCTACAATCACAGCCAGCAGCTCCATTCTATTGTTCGTAGTGTTTCTAAATCCTTCAGACAATTCTTTTCTATGAATTCCCGACATTAAAACAATACCATATCCACCTGGGCCAGGATTTCCTCTTGCGGCACCATCAGTATAGACAATAATTTGCGCCATTAAAATATAATGTGATTTTCAGGGTCAATTGGGATTCCGTTTTCCCATAATTCAAAATGTAAATGTGGACCTGTGGTCAACTCTCCTGTATTCCCTACAACAGCAATTGGATCTCCGGCATTCACCACTTCTCCGGTTTGTTTTAATACAGCTGAACAATGCTTATACACCGAAAGTAAATCATTATGATGTTGAATTTGAACTACAAAACCAGATTTAGTTGTATAATCTGCCATCACAATCGTTCCATCCATTACCGACTTAATGGGTTCTCCTTCTTTGGTCACCACATCTACACCAAAATGTCCTTTCTTCACATTAAAATGCTCAATTACGGTACCCTTCACCGGATTAAAAAACAAATACACTTTATCTTCAATCTCCCCGTCAGAATTATGCAAAGCATATTGTTCTTGTTCTTCTATACTCTTTCTCATCAGGGAGTCTTCCTGACTTTTTACATCTTGAATATTTTCAATCCTAACGTCTTCAAATGGTGCTTCGATAATAGAATCTGCAGCAATTTCACCTGATAAGATATTTTTAATATTCTTCAGATAAACATCACGTATTGCGATTTCTTTCGCCAGTGAATCACTTTTATGCGCGGCATAAGCGGCATTCTTCTTGGTTTCCAAATCTGAATAACCTGGGATATATTCTCTTAATGGTGTAAATGCGAGTACTCCACCTACAAATACAGCCACAAAAATCATCAATAAACCAACGGCAGTTATGATATTTAACAGACTTAATTTTAGTGAAAAATGCTCTTCATAGGTATCATCATTGATGATTACCAAACGAAACTTATACCTGAGTTTCCGGATTACTTTCTTTCGTCTTTTCTCTGGTTTTTCTTCCATAAAGTGCTACAAAAATCATGATTCTTTCTATTAATAGAAAAGATTAATGAATTTATTCTAATAAAATAAAATATTTTTGGCGCAAATCAGTTAACAGCAACAAATATCTCATTCAGGTTATCTTGACAAAAAACCTTCAGAAGTATTCACTGGTAGTCCTCCTTTTTGCAGGACTATTTCTTTTTAATGGATGTTCCACCAAAAAAACCGGGTGGGCACATCGTTATTACCATAGTGTATTGACACGTTTCAATGGATATTTTAATGCCAATGAAATCATGAAGGAAGCCGAACTTAAGATTGATTTGGCTATGCCAGATGACTACACTAAAATTCTTCCTGTTTACAAAGAACTACCGATTGAGCAAGCTGACTTAGTTTCTTCAGACATGGATCTTGTGGTTGAGAAATGTGCGAAGGTGATCACCAAAAACTCCATTAAAAAGAGAGGAAAAGAATACACCAAATGGATTGACGACTGTTATTTCCTAATGGGTAAAGCTTATTATTATAAAAATGATTTTGCCAAATCTTATAAACTTCTTAATCAAGCTGCTCGAAAATATAAAGATCAGGAATCCCGTTTTGATGCTCGATTATGGTTAGCCCGATTATATGCCAAAGAAGAAAATTATGAAAAAGCTTTAAAATACCTTTCACACCTGGAAAGTGACAAAGAACTTCCTGAAAGACTTAAACTGGATATTAGTAAAATGTATACTTCTATATTTCTTGCACAGGGAAATATGGAAGGCGCAATTTCTGAACTACTCACCGCTATTTCGCACGCCAAGAAAAAACCTGAAAGGCTTCGTTTAACATATTTACTTGGTCAGCTTTATAAAGATCAGGAAGAGCGACAAGAATCCATGCGTGTATTTGCTCGTGTATTGAAAATGCATCCTGAATACAAGATGGAGTTTTATACACGCATTCAAATGGCAATGGCTTACAGTTTGGAAACAGGTGGAGCAGAAGGAGTACGTAAAGAACTTCTTAAAATGTTGCGAGATGAAAAGTATATTGAATTTCAAGATCAAATCTACTATGCACTTGCAGAAATGTCTTATAACGAAAGAGATCTTCCGCAAACTATTGATTATCTCGAAAAATCAACTGTAGCCAGCATTGACAACAACAATCAAAAAGCAAAATCCTTTTTACGTCTTGGTGAGATTTATTTTAAGGAACCAGAATACCAAAAAGCACAAGCCAACTATGATAGTTGTGTGACTTACATGCCAGACGATTTCCCAGATGCCGAAAACATTCGGAAATTATCCAACAACCTAAAAGATCTAGTTGCTCAAATTATCATTATCGAAACTCAGGATAGCTTACAGATGGTGGCTAAAATGGATCCCGAAGAAAGAGAAGATCTTATTGCAGACATTATTCAAAAGAGAGTGGATGAAGAAGAGCGTAGACTATTAGAGGAACAAAATAAAACTGAAGCTGAGGCTGGAGCATTAAACAATCCGGGAGGATTTGCCGGTGGTCCGGGTGGACCAGGTGGATTTGGAGGTTTACCAGCTGGAAGTAATAAATGGTATTTCTACAATCCAACCACACGGGATGCAGGTAAGCAAGAATTTACAAGAATTTGGGGTAGACGTGCAAATGAAGACAACTGGAGAAGAAGTTCAAAAGAACAAACTTTTGATGATTCTACCGAAGGAGGAGACAATGATTTCTTTGTAAATGAAGATGGAGACACACTACAAATCTCTGGTGATTGGTTAGATCCTAATTATTATTTAAAAGATCTCCCGGTAACGGAAGAACAGGTCAAAGCTTCAAACGATCAAATCATTGAAGCATATTATGCATTGTCTGTGATCTATAAAGATCAGATGGAAGATACACCAATGTCCATCTCTACTTTAGAAGAGCTAAATAACAGATTCCATCCGCATAAATACACCGTTGATAGTTACTATAGATTGTATAGAATGCATTTAGATGAAGGAGATCTTGCAAAATCAAATTATTACAAGAATAAAATTCTAAATGATTTTCCTGACTCTCAGTACGCACAAGTAATTAGAGACCCTAATTTCTTAGAAAGAGAAAATGAGGATTTTGTAGAAGCTTCTAAAATTTATCAAAAAGCTTATATCAAATACTACAAACGTGGTTACTACGCACAAACTATTGAAACTTGTACGAGTATTATCGACAACTACGGACATACCCGAATAAAACCAAAAGCTATGTTCTTACGCGCTTTAGCTATTGGTCATGAAGAAGGTGAAGACGCATTAAGAAGAGAACTTACTGAAATAGCTACCAAATATTCCGATGATGAATATGGAATCCGTGCACAACAAATCATAGAAGGATTAAATATCAAAGTTCAAGATGCAAAAGCCAAAGAATTGGCTGAAGCACAACAAAAACAAATGGAAGCTGAAGTGGAGGAAATGGATTACAAACTTGACTTAACTTCCAAACATAACTTCGTTATTATTGTTCAGGCTTCGGGAAAAGAACTCAGCGACATTAAAACCAGCATCAGTAATTTTAATCGTACGAATTTTAAAATGGAAGGGCTTAAAATGTCATCCATCATTTATAAGAAAGGTACGCACATGATTACTATTAAATCTTTTAAAAACGCAAAACAAGCTAAGGTCTACAAAACTGCATTTGAAAATGCATCTAAATTAGAAACTATTACTTCTAATCATAATAGTTTCTTTATTGTGTCCTATATGAACTATGCTTTATTTTATAAAGGAAAAGATCATGTAAACTACCAAAGATGGGCTACAATAAAATATAAGGACCTCTAATTTAGAGTTCATTAGTTGGATTCTGTTAAAAATCCTAAATATTTCATTTTCTGTTCACATTTAAGATTTACCTATACCCTTACAAGCCTTACACTTCGTAGGAATTCCTATATTTGCCCTCCGAAAACCAACAACTATGTTTAATTCAAAATCGAAAATGGCAAAATCAAACGAAATAGACGGGGTAATGCGCAACCACCTGGCTGCAGGAACTCAAGTAAAAGGTGATATTGTAACACAAGGTGATATTCGAATTGACGGAAGAGTTGATGGTTCGATCACTTCTAAAGGAAAACTTGTTGTTGGAAACACTGGAGTTATTGAAGGAGAGGTGAACTGTGTAACAGGAAATGTTTCAGGGAACCTTAAAGGTATTATTAATGTATCAGAAATGCTGAAAGTTCAAGCTACAGGAAAAATCAGTGGCGAAATCACCTACGGCAAACTATCTGTGGAGCCAGGTGCAGAATTAGAAGGTAAACTTTCTATTTCAGGAAAAGTAAAAGCAATTTCATCGGGTGGACAAGAACAAAGACAAAAAGAAAAGACCGCTTAATACTGCGATTCAACTTACAGGTGTAGGAGCGCAAATGGGCGTCACTATATATTTAGGTGCCAAACTGGGTAAATACTTAGATACCCAATATCCCAATGACAAAAACTGGTTTACCATAGGCATTACTTTATTTGCAGTGGCGGTATCTCTTTACAATCTCATCCAACAAGTCAACAAACTGAACAAGTAATGTGGAATAAACAACCATTATTAGTATTCACTGCGATACTATCCATAGCATTGTTTATCTCCTACTTCATTCACGCCCACTATGTCTCTCAATATACTGACATCACAACAGGTCAATTCTACTTATCCTATTCGGTAAACTTTATTCTCACACTGGCAATAACGATCACCCTATATATGCTACGTATAAAACAAGCCCATAACCTGGGTTTTATTTTTATGGGAGGCAGTTTATTCAAGTTTTTAATCTTCTTTTTGATCTTTTATCCGGAATACGCATTAGATGGAGAAATCAGCAAGACCGAATTTGGTTTATTTTTTATTCCTTACGCCATTTCTCTTACGTTAGAAACAACTTTTCTCATTCGTATTCTCAACAAAATGGATTAGTTGATCAAAGATTCGATCCAATACCTTCCAAAAAAGATACTTTTCGCGCACTATCTATAACGCTACAAATCAGATATATATTAACTTTCCAAGCATCATGACTTTTGCATGAAATAAAATCAACTTTTTTGCTATCATATATAAAATCGAATACCTAATTTCGCAGCCTAATTTTAGCAACCATTTTGTTGATTGAAATGCAAAGAAAAGTATACACAAAAGTTTTAGTCGCGATAATGATGCTTTTTGCGATTAATCTAAACGCACAACATCACGAGACTTCTTCCAATTCACATGAGGCTGGTATTACTGATGAAACAGTAAAAGAAACCATTGATCATCACCTTATTGATTCTTATGGATTCAGTATTTTACATGGGGTTGGATTTCCACTTCCGGTAATCTTATGGAATGATAACGGATTACACATATTTAGTTCTTCTAAATTACATCACGGTGTAGTGGAGAGCAACGGAGATTACTTCAAAGAAGCGCACGGTAAGATTTATACTACTGACGCTGAAGGAAACTTTATGGATGATGGACATGGTCACCATGTTCACCCATTAGACTTTTCTATCACCAAGAATGTATTTACCATCATGTTGACTGTATTGATTTTATTCTTCCTATTTAAAGGAATGGCTAAATCATACAACAAACAATTACCATCCGGATTTGGTAGATTTATGGAGCCAATCATCATCTTTGTTAGAGATGAGATTGCGATTCCAAACATTGGTGAAAAGCACTACAAAAAATTCATGGGTTATTTATTAACCATCTTTTTCTTCATTTGGTTCTTAAACCTTGCGGGATTGATGCCTTTTGGATTCAATATCACAGGTAATATCACGATTACTTTCTCTTTAGCAATCATGACGTTTATCTTAACGCAAATCAACGGTAAGAAGGACTACTGGATGCACATCTTCTGGATGCCAGGTGTACCAACTCCAATGAAAATCATTTTGGCTCCAATTGAGTTACTTGGAGTATTTATTAAGCCTTTCGCATTAATGATTCGTTTGTATGCAAACATTTCAGCAGGGCATATTGTATTAATGAGTTTGATCGGTTTAATGTTTACGTTCCATAGTTACTTCGCTGGAACTGCATTCTTCGGTTTAACTATGTTCTTGTCTTTAATTGAGCTACTTGTAGCTGCATTACAGGCATATATCTTCACTGTATTATCAGCACTATACTTCGGTATGGCAGTTGAAGAGCACGGTGATCACTAATTAAGTATATATTAATAATTAAATTTTATAGATTATGGAAATTCCAGCTATCGTAGGTGCAGGACTTGTTGTTATCGGTGCAGGTATCGGTATTGGTAGAATCGGTGGATCAGCAATGGACGCTATCGCTCGTCAACCAGAAGCTACTGGTAAAATTCAAACAGCTATGCTTATTGCTGCGGCTTTGATTGAAGGTATTGGATTTGCTGCATTATTCGCAGTAAACTAAAAACTTAAGATTGCAGTTACAACGGTTGGTTGTAACTGCTTCTTTATAAAATTTATTTAAAGAATAAAAATGGAAAGTTTATATAACGATTTTTCGGTTGGTCTTTTTTTCTGGCAAAGTGTACTTTTTGTCATTCTACTTATCATTTTAAAGAAATATGCATGGGGTCCGATTCTTAACTCTGTTGAGGAAAGAGAAGAAGGTATCCGTAATGCCATTGACGAAGCTAAAGCAGCTAAAGAAGAAATGGCTCAGCTTAAATCTAGCAATGAAGAATTGTTAAAACAAGCTAGAGTTGAGAGAGAAGCAATGCTAAAAGAAGCGCGTGAAACAAGAGATAAAATTGTTGGCGATGCTGCTTCTGAAGCAAAAGCTGAAGCTGAAAAAATTACTGCTAACGCTAAAGCTGCAATTGAAGCTGAAAAGCAAAAAGCTATGGTTGATATCAAAAATCAGGTAGCTGAATTATCAATTGAAGTAGCTTCATTGATTCTTAAAGAAAATCTTTCTTCTGATGACAACCAAAAAGCATTGGCTGAGAGATATGTAAAAGACTTGAATTTGAACTAAGATGAAGTTGAATAAAGCAGCAACACGTTACGCTAAAGCATTGTTAACATTTGCTATTGAGCGCAAAGAACTTGACGCAGTGAATACTGATGTTATGACAATGCAAAATGTTCTTACCGAAAGTAAGGAGTTAGCTATGATGATGAATAGTGCTGTAATTCAAGAAGAGAAAAAAGTGTCTATCTATAAAGAAATCTTTGCTGATAAGATTTCTGCGACAACTTTAAACTTCATGATTCTGTTAGCTAAGAACAGCCGTTCATCAATTATACCACATATTTTCAGTGCATTTGAGAAGCAATATAAAGCTTATAACAAAATTCTATCTGTAAATATTACTACAGCTAGTAAAATGGATGATGAGCTTAAAAATGATCTCGTAGCATTCTTAAAGAAAGACGCCCCTGACAGTACAATTGAAATCAACGAGGAAATCAATCCTGATTTAATCGGTGGTTTTATTTTCCGTACAGATACACATCAAATTGATGTAAGTGTTGCCAACAGGTTAAAGACACTTAAAAGGGACTTATATAATACAACATACACAAGCAAATTATAATCTGAACTTACAAAGATGGCAGATATAAATCCAGCTGAAATAACAGCAATATTAAGAAACCAGCTTTCTGGGTTTAATTCAGAAGCTGAATTAGAAGAAGTAGGAACCGTTCTCCAAATTGGTGATGGTACTGCAAGAATTTATGGTTTAACTAACATCCAATACGGTGAACTTATTGAGTTTGAAAATGGCTTGGTAGGTATGGCGTTGAACCTTGAAGAAGACAATGTTGGTGCTGTACTTTTAGGACCTGAAGGGGACTTAAAAGAAGGTTCAACAGCAAAACGTACTAATCGTATTGCATCAATCAACGTAGGTGAAGGTATGGTTGGCCGTGTGGTTGACACATTAGGAAATCCAATTGATGGTAAAGGTCCAATTCAAGGTGAGTTGGTTGAAATGCCATTAGAGCGTAAAGCTCCTGGTGTTGTTTTCCGTCAGCCTGTAAACGAGCCACTTCAAACTGGAATTAAGTCTATTGACGCGATGATTCCTGTAGGAAGAGGACAACGTGAGTTGGTTATTGGTGACCGTCAAACCGGTAAAACTACCGTTACTATTGACGCGATTATCAATCAAAAAGAATTTTATGATAAAGGCGAGCCTGTATACTGTATTTATGTAGCGATTGGACAAAAAGCTTCTACAGTTGCACAGATCGTTAAAACTTTAGAGGATGCTGGAGCTATGGCTTATACTACTGTTGTATCTGCTTCTGCTTCTGATCCAGCACCAATGCAAGTATATGCACCATTCGCAGGTGCTTCAATTGGTGAGTATTTCCGTGATACCGGTCGTCCAGCTTTAATTGTGTATGATGATTTATCAAAACAAGCTGTTGCGTATCGTGAGGTATCACTTCTATTAAGACGTCCTCCAGGTCGTGAGGCTTATCCAGGTGACGTATTCTATCTTCACTCAAGATTATTAGAGCGTGCTGCTAAAGTAATCGCTGATGATGATATCGCTAAAACAATGAACGATTTACCTGAGTCATTAAAAGACAAAGTAAAAGGTGGTGGTTCATTAACAGCACTTCCAATTATTGAAACTCAAGCGGGTGACGTATCTGCATATATTCCAACTAACGTAATTTCGATTACTGACGGACAGATTTTCTTGGAGTCTAACTTATTCCTAGCAGGTGTACGTCCTGCGATTAACGTGGGTATCTCTGTATCTCGTGTGGGTGGTTCTGCTCAGGTAAAATCAATGAAAAAAGTAGCAGGTACATTGAAGCTTGACCAGGCTCAATACCGTGAGTTAGAGGCTTTCTCTAAATTCGGTTCTGATTTGGATGCTGCAACTAAAGCTGTACTTGATAAAGGTGCTAGAAACGTGGAGATCTTGAAACAAGCTCAAAACTCACCACTACCGGTAGGAGAGCAAGTGGCAATTATCTATTTAGGTTCTAAAGGATTACTTCAAGCTGTTCCTGTAAAGGATATCAAGAAATTTGAAGGTGAATTCTTAGAAACTATGAGAACTTCTCATAAAGCAACTTTAGATGCATTAGGAGCTGGTAAATATACCAACGCTGAAACTGATGTATTGGAAAAAGTAGCTGCTGATATGACAGCTGCATACTAAATTTTAGAACACGTTAAAAACGTAAATAATGGCAAGTTTAAAAGAGGTAAGAAACAGGATTACATCGGTGAATTCAACGATGCAAATCACCTCTGCCATGAAAATGGTATCTGCAGCTAAGCTTAAAAAAGCACAAGATGCAGTTACTCAAATGAGACCTTTTTCTGAAAAACTAACTGAAGTTTTATCCAATTTAACTTCAAGCTTGGATTCTTCAGAAAGCATCTACGGTCCTCATGGCGAAGTGAAAAATGTTTTATTGATTCCTGTCACATCAAACCGTGGTTTATGTGGTGGTTTTAATTCTCAAATTGTTAAAGCAACAAAAGATCTTATCGATAACAAGTATTCGGATAAGAATGTAAAAGTGCTTAGCATTGGGAAGAAAGCAGCCGATGTAATGGTTCGTGACGGATATGCTGTTACTGATGGAACTTTACCAGAGCATGCAAACGAACTTTTCGATGATCTCACCTACGATAACGTAGAGCAGGTTGCTCAAAAGGTTATGGATGCATACGCTGCAGGTCAATTTGATGAAATCGTATTGGTATACAATACTTTCAAAAATGCGGCTACTCAAATTGTAGTTGAAGAGCAGTTCCTACCTGTTGTTCCACCAGAAAGCAATGATTCAAGTGCTACAGTGGACTACATATTCGAGCCAAACAAAGAAGATATTTTGGATGTAATCGTTCCTAAATCTTTGAAAACTCAAATTTTCAAGGCGATTTTGGACTCATTTGCCGGAGAGCAAGGTGCACGTATGACTGCGATGCATAAAGCGACTGACAACGCATCTGAACTACTAAAAGATCTAAAATTAACTTATAATAAAGCGCGTCAAACTGCTATTACAACGGAGATTCTAGAAATCGTTTCCGGTGCAGAAGCAATGAACGCTTAAGATTATACGTTTTATTTACAATATCTAAAGCCCGACTCTAATTAGAGTCGGGCTTTTTTTATACTTATGATTAATAATTACTTCTTGCAAACAGTGGAGATTCCATCTAACACCGCTCCGGTCGGGCATGCGATTCTACACCAGATAAATGGAAACTTCAGGTTAATTAAAACTACAGATATTCCTACCAATAACCACCCCGAAGCAAAATCCAATCCGAATAAATCAGGGAAAACTTCATAATTTCCCCAGGATCTTAGACCCAATAAAACTCCGGTTAATAAAACAATAGCAAACGCATTTCTAATTCCACTCACCCACTTATTGGATAGAAAGAATTTAGACACCCATCTTTTACCCGAAATTTGGACGCTCAAGCGCTGAACATGACCAAATGGACAAACATATGTGCAATAGGTGTTTCGTCCCCATATGCCCCCTAAAATGGAGAATAGCGCATAAAATGCAATCAATGGAGATAGGGTAGTTCCCAGAAACGGATGAATAAAACTAATATAGGTAAAAGAGCTATTCATAAAAAACCCAATATAAACCACAGAAACGATGCTCAAGATTCTAATGTCTCGTTTCGATTTCTTGTATTTTTTCTGGAAACCATAAACAAACATTAATCCTATAACCATAATATGGAGTATCCACAACCAGGAATCTATTGCTTCGACCGTAAAAGAACTCATCCATCTATCCTGATCCAAATGATCGGTAAACTCCTCGCTAAACTGATGCACCAAATCCGTAACTGTAGATGCTATTGCAGTAGTTGTTAAAGTCGCTCCCGAAACCGCATCAATTTCATGCATTTCTTCCAGGGGCAGATCTACATAGGTATTATAATAACCAGCTTTCTGAACCTTCACCAGATAGCTTTGTGTTTCTTTAGAAGATATATGATACACTCGTTCTAAAGCGCCATTATCATTTATCAGAATTCCCACATTGATAGGACCACCATAACCTTTGATATGACGAATAATACCTCCGCTTTCGGCATAATAATATGTTTTATCCTTCCACTTTACCTCGATATATAAAAAGTCTCCATCAATAACCGGCTTCGTCTGTATAGGATCATCTATCAACTTTTTAATCTTCCCCTCTAATCTCCTTTGATATTCCGGATCAAACGCCACATTTTCTCCTTCTAAAGCTACCATGCCGAAATTATCAACGCCAGTATCTTGCTTGTCGATCAATACCCAGCCATCTCCTCTCGTTTCTACATCACCGATCTCACCAAATGACTTTGTTTCACGATGCGCTCCAACTAAAATAGGTTTGGCATATTCTGTTTCTTCAATTTCAAGATCTCCCAAAACATCCGCAACCTGTAACGGGCCATTTATCCAGAAAAACAAAAAAAAGGCACCTGCAATCAATGTTGCAAGCACCTTCTTTACAGGTATATTATTCAAATTCATTTCATTATAAACCTTTCACGGTTTTAATTGCAATGTCCTTCACCCAATTATTAACGTTGTCATCAGGTAATATAGCATCCTGTACATATAGTACGTTATCATCCACCTTGACCGCATCAACCGCCTTCTGGATAATATCCTTTTGGAAATATGGGTCATTCGCAATAAGAACAGGAACCACTACGACATTGTCATTTAATTCCTGCAATTTTTCGATCCCTTTGATTGTTGGCTCTGTTGAATAATGAACCAAATGACCACACCATGCATAAGCAATATCCTTATGTCCGGTTTTCATCTTAAGATATTTACCGATGTTCTCCACCATTTCTTCCCATTGCTGGTTATATTGCTGATCACCGTATGCCACTAAAAGTACTCCCTCATTGTCCGGGTTCTTACTTAAAGCGTTTACTCTACGTTCTACGTTCTTTTTCAAAATCGAAGAGTAATCCAATGGCGGTGCAATTGTAACTCTTGCTTTTGCACGATACACTTCTATTTTTTCTTTCTTAAGCTCTTCCTTAATCTTAGGGTCAGCACTTAAACCAACAATGACCGGAATGTCATGTGAATAATGAGAGCTCACAGTCAAAAAAACCGGTACAATAACTACTTCATCATAACCTTCCTCGTCAAACTCCTTCATTCGTGTTGCAATAGAAGGCTCAGTGTATTCCATAAACGCAGTTCTTACGTCCGCAATACCAGGTTGCGCCAATAACTCATCCTCAATCTTTGTCTCAATATCTAATAATTGATTACGCCAGGATTCCGCCACAGAACCGTGATTCACAATTAACACTGCAGTCTTTTTTCCTTTTCCTGTAGAAGCCTTTTCCTCACTCTTCGTACCACTACATGACCCTAATACCCAAATTAATATGGATAGTATTATATAATTTTTCATTTCCCTTATTTAGATTCATTCTATTTAGTGACAAATGAATGACAAAAGAAAAGGGCCGACAATACCTATTATTAGGTATTTATTTGCGGACGGTATCATCCAGCAATTCGGGTAGTTTTATTTTGAGCTTAAAAACATAAATTAATGTATTCAGGCGCTTACGTGAAAAATCACTTCCGGAAGCGACCAATCTAAAACCCATACCCGCACCAACCGAGAAGTACTTTAGCACATCAACCATTCCAGTCATATAGGGTTCATACACAAAAACAAAACTACTATTAGCCGTCTGTCGCTCTCCATTGAGGTCAATATATCTATCCCAGGACCTTCCGCCTCCCACAGAAGCATATATACTCATAGAAAAAGGCTTCACTTTGTAAAAGGTATACTCCGCATAGAACACCCCGTAATGAAAGAAATAATCTGCATTTACAGACCTATCATCCACAATAATGGCGTGTTGAATTTCCTTTCTTAACCAACTGTAACCAACTCCCAATTTAAAGGTCTTATTAAAATCCAATCCCGCACGTGCACCACTTATGATTGCCCATTCATTTGCAAAAAAAGAATTTCGGGACTCCAGCTTTAAATCCAATCTGGGTTTATATTTTAAACTGGTTTCAATAGAATCAAAAAATTGTGCATACATAGATGTAGTTGAAACCATCAATAATAGCACAACAAAAAAGCCCTTGCACAACGGCAAGGGCTTTCCTTTTATAGTTTTATTAAGCTTAGTGCTCTCCATCTACTTCACCGTCCTCCAAAGGTACAGTTTGTAGTACAAAATCTTCTGGTTTTCCAGGTTTACTATAATCGTAAGCCCATCTATGAACTACAGGTAATTCACCTGGCCAGTTTCCGTGGATATGCTCAACAGGAGTAGTCCATTCTAATGTATTTGCTCTCCATGGATTTTGAGGTGCTTTTGGTCCTCTTCTAATTGAATAGAAAAAGTTAAAGAAGAAGATCACCTGAGCGAACCCGGCAATAATTGCGAATACTGTCATCAACACGTTCATGTCAACGAAAGTGTCGAATAATGGAAACTCTGAATTTGTATAATATCTTCTAGGTACACCTGCCAATCCTAAAAAATGCATTGGGAAGAATACTCCATATCCAGAGATCAGAGTCAACCAGAAATGCGCTATACCCATTTTTTGGTTTAACATTCTACCATACATTTTTGGGAACCAGTGATACACACCTGCAAACATCGCATTTACAGCAGAGAATCCCATTACAATATGGAAGTGAGCGACAACAAAGTAAGTATCGTGAACTGTAATGTCTAATGCAGAATCCGCCAAAATAATACCAGTTAAACCACCAGAGATGAATGTTGAAATCATACCGATTGAGAACATCATCGCAGGCGTAAACTGAATATTTGCTTTATATAAAGTCGTAATGTAGTTAAATACTTTTACCGCTGAAGGAATTGCAATCAACAAAGTGGTAAATGTAAATACACTTCCTAAGAATGGATCCATACCTGTTACGAACATATGGTGACCCCAAACGATAAATGATAAGAATGCAATTGCCAAAATAGAACCGATCATCGCTTTATAACCGAAAATAGGTTTACGTGCATTGGTTGCAATAATCTCAGAAGTCAGACCCAAGGCAGGTAATAAAATGATATACACCTCCGGGTGACCTAAGAACCAGAATAAGTGCTCGAATAAAATTGGAGAACCACCATTGTAATCTAATGCCTCACCAGCGATGAAGATATCTGACAAGTAGAATGATGTTCCGAAACTTCTATCAAATAATAATAATAGTGCTGCTGATAATAACACTGGGAATGATAACAAACCAATAATTGCAGTTACCAATAAAGCCCAAATTGTTAATGGCAGACGTGTCATCTTCATACCTGTGGTACGAAGGTTAACGATCGTAACGATATAGTTCAAACCACCAATCATAGACGATGCGATGAACAATGTCATACTCACTAACCATAATGTCATACCCAAACCTGATCCAGGCATTGCTTGTGGTAATGCACTCAATGGAGGATAAACTGTCCAACCTGCTGATGCCGGTCCAGACTCAACAAACAATGAGATCACCATGATTACAGAAGAACCTGCAAATAACCAGTATGATAACATATTCATAAATCCTGAAGCCATATCACGAGCTCCAATTTGGTAAGGAATCAATAAATTGGCAAATGTTCCACTTAAACCAGCTGTTAAAAGGAAGAATACCATAATAGTTCCGTGGATGGTACCTAAAGCCAAATACATGTTTGGATCCATAATACCCTCTGGAGCCCATTTATCTCCCAGGAAGAAATTTACAATTGCAAAACCTTCACCAGGCCATGCAATTTGAATTCTAAATAGAATAGACATGATCATACCAATAGTTGCCATAAACATCCCTGTTACCAGGAATTGCTTAGCAATCATCTTATGATCCTGACTAAATACGTATTTGCTAATAAACGTTTCGTGATGATGATCCGCTGCGTGTGCTGTGTTGCTCATAGTCAATGCTTATTAATTATTTAAGAGCTAGTTTATTATCCGTTTCTGTTAATCCCAAAGCTGCCATTAATTTTGAATTAAATGTGCCTTGCTCTGCTATCCATTTCTCGTAATCCTCTGGAGTATCTACTATAATATTCATTTGCATGTTATAGTGAGCCGCTCCACAAATCTTATTACATAACAAGATATAATCGAATTCAGGATTACCAGTTTTCTTACGCATTTCTGCAGTAGTAATCGTAGGAATAAATCTCATACGAGTAATCATCCCAGGAACACAGTTCATTTGCGCTCTAAAGTGAGGCATAAATGCACTATGAATTACATCTTGAGAACGCATTTGAATATTCACCTGACGTCCTACAGGAATGTGCATTTCAACCTTTACTAACTTATCATCTTTAGCCGCATTTTTCGCCAATTCATTGTTTCTTCTGAATGCATGAATTTTTGCCAACTGAGTTTCTTTATGATGAATTGCAGCAAGTTTTTCTTTTTCTTTTAAACCATCTTCTGGTACGTGCTTCAACTCCTCATTCAATTCATCAATTTGAGCATTCAGCTCCTCGATACGAATATCAATAGTAGCTTCAGTTACCAATCCAAGTGGATTTACAGTATTGATGAAATTAAAGTTTGCTTTTCCTAATTGGTTATCAGTACCTGCGTATCTAGCAGTCCAATCAAACTGCTTTGCATATAACTCGATATTGATTGCATCCTCAGCAACATCACCATTAAATTCATCCCAGGTTTTTAAACCGTAGATAATGATTACTGCCAATACAGATGCTGGTACTACCGTCCAAACCATCTCAAGCTTATTGTTATGTGTGATGAACTCTGCTTTAGAACCAGGTCTTGCATAGAATTTCAACACAAACGCTACAAATACCACATGAGTAATAACGAATGCTACGATAATAATCAGCCAGTTTAAATCAAATAAAAAGTCAATACTTTCTCCATGAACCGAAGCAGCTTCAGGTAGTACATGAGGTCCCCATCTAAGAACCACCCATATAAATAACCCGAAATATCCAATTAAAAATAATAACCACGAAAACGCTCTAGCACGATTGTCTTTCCAACTTACAGTTGACTGGTCATTACCACTAAGTTTTGAAGTAAGTTCAAATACGCGAATGATTTGAACAATTAAAATCACACCTAACAGTGTAGCGAAGCCTAATAAAAAGCCCATATTGATTGATTTGGTTTATAAATTTTACGTTTCAATTTGGTAGAATCAACTACCAAAAAATAAAATGAAGCACCAGATTTATATCATCTGATGCTTCACTAATTTCTTAATTAATATGATGATGTTTACTCTCATCAAGCAACGGATGGTTTTTAACCACCAACGGAGCTTTTGCAAGTTCTTTAAACACCACAAACAGGAACATTCCTAAATATCCTAGCATCATTCCTAACTCAACAACACCAATGTGTCCGTCTGCTTTCATAGCTCCAGGAGTGATCAAATAATAGATGTCCATCCAGTGGCCAAAGAAAATAATAACCGATACAAAAGCAAGTATATTTCTGTTTCTTTTTGTAGTCTTAGACATCAAGAATAACATTGGCACTAAGAAGTTGATTAGAACCATTGACCAGAAAGAAACTGTATAATCATTAATACGAGGAATATAGTAAGTTACCTCTTCCGGGATATCTGCATACCAGATCAACATAAACTGGCTGAAGAATAAGTAAGTCCACAAGAAAGATATACCGAAAATGAATTTCCCTAAATCATGAATATGACTTGCATTTACTTCTTTTAAATATCCTTTGCTCATCAAGTAATGCGTGATTAGGAATACCATGATCATACCACTAATCCACATACCAGAGAATACATACCATCCATAAAGTGTAGAGAACCAGTGTGCATCAATTGACATTAACCAGTCCCATGCTGCAACAACAGATGTATAACCGAAGAATACCAAAAAGATCGCTGAAGTTACCATACTTGCTTTGTAGATTTTTGTTCCACCTTCCATATCTTCTTTCAAAGACTTTCTTCTGTAAATAAGAGTAAAAAGTGTCCAAACTCCAAGCATAACGATAGCTCTTGTCCACCAGAATGGCAAGTTCAGATAAGGCTCTTTATGTTGTAAAATTGGATCATGCGCCACAGCTTCAGGATCCATCCAGTGATAGATGTGATTCCATTGCATAGATGATGCGATAAACACGATAATTAATGTAACTGCTCCAATTGGCACATATAAACTTACGGCTTCAAAAACACGCTTTAAAACCACAATCCAACCTGATTGTGCAGCTGAATTGATAGCAATAAATACGGTACCCATTAAAGCTGTACTAAAAAAGAACCAGCCGTTAATCAAGGCACTAGTCCATATACGATGACCACTAACATCTCCGTCTACAATTCCGTAGATGATCGATGCAACTCCAATCAAAATCAATGCGATAAAGATCTTTTTGGATTTATCTGTAAAAGTGAATTGGTCCATTTATCTAAAGTTTCTTGTATTATTAAATCTTAGAACTATATTTTTTAATGTGAATCAGCGAGTACTACAGTATCAGCCGCTACTTCCTGCGCTGCGTCCTTAGCATATAAAGCTGCAACATCATGTCCTTGTAACTTCTGAACATAGAATACCAATTTCCATCTATCCTCTTGCGAAATTTGAGATGCATGTGATCCCATCATGTTCTTACCATAAGTGATCGAGTAAAAGATCTTACCAGCTGGTAAGTTTTTAATTGATCCATCATACGCTGGTGGTGGTGGAAAATCAGAATTGTTAATTACACCTCCGTCACCTTTACCGGTTTTACCATGACAGTGCGAACACATTTTACCGTAAATTACTTTACCTTCTTTTAAAACTTCATCACTGTAAGAAATTGGATTTTTTAAATCCGCTGCCATAGCGTATCCTTCATTTGATTCAGGAATCATAAACGGCATGTAACCACGAGGAATAGTTCCTTCTGCAGGTAGACGTACTTCCATACTGTCTTTAGCATACTCGTCCTCTTGTCTCATATTTGGCTCTAGTGCCGGACTTCTATACATGTCTGGCATATACTCCACTCCAGGAGAATTAGGATCGGATGAACAAGAATGTAAACTCAATCCTATAAGACCAATAAATAATGCTCCAGAAATCTTCTTAGCAATACTTAATACATTTAAATCGTTTCTTTTCATTGTTTAGTCGATTATAGGAATTTTACAATTCTCTCTTTTTCAAATACAGCAACAGTACCTGACTCAGCTACCATTTCTTCGATTTGCTCTTTAGAGAAGTTCGTATTTTCTTTAGCTGCAATTTCAATTGCAAAATGATCATCAGTAGTTCTTGGGTGTGGATTTCTCGCTGGCATCCCTGGCAAAGTCATATTTCTGAAGAAATATGTGATCGCCATACCGTGACCCGCACACAATACTGTAAACTCAAACATAATTGGAACAAACGCAGGAACGTTTTGGTAAAAATGGAAGTTTGGCTTCCCACCAATGTTCAAAGGCCAGTCTATAATCATCATATAGTTAATTGCCAATACTGCTAATGTTAATCCGGTAATTCCGTATATAAATGCAGCAATCGCAATACGCGTCCATTTAATTCCTAAAACATCTTCAAGTCCGTGAACTGGAAATGGAGAATAGGCATCTCTCACGTGAATTCCTTTGGCCTGTAATTGTTTGATGCCGGCTATCATTAAGTCGTCATCATTGTACATTCCGTATATAAATTTCTCTTTAGTCATTTTTCTTGCTTTTAGCTACAAATATTAGTGGTGTCCAGTATCTTTATCACGGTACGCTTCACCTGAAGATTTCAAGATAGATTTTAACTCATTTAGCGCTAACACAGGGAATAATCTGGTGAATCCAAAGAATAACACGAAGAAGATTCCGATTGTTCCTAAATACACACCTATATCCACAAATGTCGGATGGAACATAGACCAGTTAGAAGGAATGTAATCTCTATGTAGAGAAGTAACGATAATTACGAAACGCTCAAACCACATACCGATGTTTACGATAATAGAGATGAAGAAAGAGAACAATAAACTTGTTCTTAATTTCTTAAACCAGAATAACTGTGGAGAGATCACGTTTGCAGTCATCATGATTGCATATGACCACCAGTAAGGTCCGGTTGCTCTATTCAAGAATGCATATCCCTCATACTCTACACCAGAATACCAGGAGATAAATAACTCAGATAAGTATGCTACACCTACAATTGAACCAGTAATCGTGATAATACGGTTCATCAACTCAATGTGCTGGAATGTAATGTAGTGTTCAAAATGCAATACTTTTCTTACAACTAATAATAACGTTTGTACCATGGCAAACCCTGAGAATACCGCCCCAGCAACGAAGTATGGAGGGAAGATAGTTGTATGCCACCCAGGAATTACAGAAGTTGCGAAGTCCATAGATACGATCGAGTGTACTGAGAATACCAACGGAGTAGCCAAACCTGCTAATACCAATGATACTTCTTCGAAACGAACCCATGCTTTCACGTTTCCAGTCCATCCAAAGCTTAATAAACCATATACTTTTTTAGCGATAGGTCCTTTTGCTCTATCACGGATAGTTGCGAAATCAGGAATCAAACCAATATACCAGAACACAAACGATACCGAGAAATAAGTCGAAATCGCGAATACGTCCCATAATAGTGGTGAGTTAAAGTTTACCCAAAGAGAACCAAATTGATTCGGTACAGGGAAAACGAAATATGCTAACCAAATTCTACCCATGTGAATTCCTGGGAATAATGCTGCCATGATTACAGCGAAAATTGTCATCGCCTCAGCAGAACGGTTAATTGCCATTCTCCATTTCTGACGGAACAATAACAGTACCGCTGAAATCAATGTTCCTGCGTGACCGATACCTACCCACCAAACGAAATTGGTAATATCCCAGGCCCAGTCAATTGTATTGTTCAGACCCCATACACCAATACCTCGTCCGATAGTATATAGAATCATTCCAGTTCCCCATATTGCGAGGATTACTGAAATACCAAATACAAGCCACCATAATCTGCCTGCTTTACTTTCAATTGGACGACAAACGTCTTCGGTAATACTGTGGTAAGTTACATCCTTACCAAGAATTAACGGATCCCTAACTTCTGCTTCCTTAACCATTCGGTTTTATTTTAATCGTAATATTATTCTTAATTAATGTGCTGAATGTTCTTCGTTATGCGCTTCTTCATGGGCTTCACCGTGAGCTTCCGCTTCGTGACCTCCATGTGCATCGTGACCGTGATCACCACCGTGAGCAGCTCCATGACCAATACCTGGTGGGATACGCTCTTCATCCACGTTTCTAACTTTAGTTAGATAGAACACGTTAGGTTGTGTACCTACTTCCTCTAGCAAGTGATAAGATCTTTCATCTTTAGACACTTTACTAACTTGTGTTTTATCATCATTCAAATCTCCAAATCTGATAGCTCCAGTTGCACAAGCTGCAGAACATGCACTTGTCACCTCACCATCCTGAACCGGACGACCTGCTTTCTTAGCTTCTAATTTACCCGCTTGAATTCTTTGTACACAGAAACTACATTTTTCCATCACACCACGAGATCTTACCACGACATCCGGGTTAAGAACCATTCTCGCTAAATCATTTTGTGAAGGGTTTACATCTGTAAACTTAGAATCGCCAACGTAATTGAACCAGTTAAATCTACGTACTTTATAAGGACAGTTATTCGCACAATATCTTGTACCAATACATCTGTTATACGTCATTTGATTTAAACCTTCATCACTGTGTGTAGTTGCAGCAACCGGACATACAGTTTCACAAGGAGCGTGGTTACATTGCTGACACATTACTGGTTGGTGTACAGCCTCTGGATAGTCTGAAGGAACTTCCATTTGACGGTACATATCAATCTTACCTGTATCTCCCTGAGTAGCTTTGCTCATGTCAGAAGAGAAATAGCGATCAATTCTTAACCAGGACATGATTCTATTTCTACGAACTTCATCCTTACCTACAACAGGAACGTTGTTTTCAGAATGACAAGCTGTAACACAAGCAGAACAACCATAACATAAGTTTAAGTCAATTGTCATTCCCCATCTATGACCAGTAGCAATATCCTGAACTGCCCATAAATCAAGTTTTTCAACTTTTTGAGAAACACCATAAGAATCAACCACTGTTGGGTCCGGATTGTAAACATCTTTTCCTTTTGCATATGTTGCAATAGACGTTTCATTCACAATCTTACGATCCATTTCAGTAAAGTGCGTTTGCGCTAAACCTACCGGGTATTCTTTTTCTTCTGCCAATTCAATAGTTACGTTATCCACGTAATAATTGAATGTTGAACCTTTTGCATTCACAGCTGGGAATACGTTTGCACCAATAGTTTTAGAACCATCAGGAGCAACCATATCACCTTGATCAACCACTCTACCAGTCTTTGTTCTACCATAACCTAATGCGATAGAAACAGTTCCAATTTTTTGACCTGGAGTAGCGATCACTGGTAATTTCAAAGTTGATCCTCCAATTGAAACATTTACCAAAGATGCTGGTAACTGCTGACCATAAGTAGTATTATACCCTTGTGCTCTACAATCTGCCGGGTTCATCGCTACATAGTTATCCCAGGTTACCTTAGTTAATGCATTTGGCAACTCTTGCAACCATGGGTTATTCGCTTGATTCCCGATTCCCATCTTTGTTTCAGTAAATAACTCAGCTACCATTCCAGAAGCTTTAGAGCCTTTTACTACGTTAGATGCAGATGTATTAATATCCGTTGGAATAATCGCCTCTAAAGTTTGAGGAACTGGAGCCGGTGTATAATGTACAAATCCATCATGAACCGTGTTATTCCAAAGCTCATCAAATGAGCTATATTTTGTTTGTAAAGGAAGAATTGTTGTTTTCCAATTCTCTCTCATGAAATCGTAAAAGCTCATTCTTACTTTTACGAATCTTAAAATACTTTCTTGTGCCTGACGTGTTCCTTGTTGTGTCTTAGTTTTCGTAAACAATGGACGAATAACAGGTTGTGCAATAAATGCTGAACCTTCAACAGGAACATAATCATTCCAGTTTTCGAAGTAGTGATTGTCCGGAGCCAAGACAGTAGTCATGCTTCCTGTTTCATCTGCTTTATCTGAGAATGAAACCGACATTTTCACTTTACTTAATGCACCTGCAAAATCCAAGCTTGCTGGAGCACTATACACTGGATTCACACCATAAATCAATAAAGTATCTACAGAACCTGATTTCATCTCAGCAACTAAATCTGCAAATTCCTGATCGTTTGACTTACGAATGTTTAATGGTTTTGTGATATCAATGGTCTTTCCATAAGAACCTAACATTTGGTTCAAACCATTTACCACCTCTTGAGTTGCGATATCATTAGATCCACAAACTACTAATGATTTCCCTTTGTGTGACAACAAATCTTTTGCAGCAGATTTAATCTTTCCGGCAACATCGTTATCATCTTCAAATTTCGCTCCTTTAATAGATGCGTTTCCTGTTGCTTTCGCAACTTCATTATATAATGCAATAACTGCTAAACCAATTTCATTTGGTTTTACTGCTCCTCTAATATCTGCATTTGTTCCTGTTAAAGAAAAACTTCCTTCAAACTGGTAGTGACGAGACATCTCTCCATGGTCCGGCAATCTGTTTGCAGAATAACCATCCGAATACTCTAAAGTATTTAACCATGTAGAAAGGAAATCTGCTCCAAAGCTTACCACAACTTTAGCATTCTCGAATCTATAACTTGGAATAATTGCTTTACCGAAGTAATTTTTATTCGCCATTAAGATACCTGCTGATGAACTCTCATCGTAAGTTACGTGTTTAAAATCAACAGGAGCTTCTTCGCTACCTAATTTTGATGCAAACAAATCGAATGCAGCTTGCGTTGATGGAGAAATAATAGAGTTAGAAAGAATTCTAACTTTTTTCGCAGATTTCAAACTTGCTTTAACCGCCTTATCTACTTTACTCCATTTGGTTTCTTCTCCGTTTAATCTAGGATTTCTAACTCTTGCTTCGTCATATAATCCTAAAAGAGATGAATTTACACGTGCAGTAATACCACCACGTGTCATTTCGCTTTCCTTATTTCCCTCGATATGAATTGGACGACCTTCTCTTGTTTTGATCAAAATTGGTGCAAACTCAAATCCATCATAATAAGAAGATGCATAGTAGTTAGCTATACCTGGAGTCACCTCTTCTGGCTTCACCACATAAGGTATAGATTTCATTACCGGAGCCTCACATGCTGCTAACGTTGCAGCGGTAAGACTAAATCCCACAAACTTCAGAAAATCCCTTCTTGACGTTGATGTAGTACTTAATTCTTCTTTTTCTAGAAACTGATCTAAAGGCAACTCCTCTGAAAACTCATTCTGATGCTTTGCAACGAACTCTTCGCTGTTTTCCAGCTGCTCAACACTTTGCCAGTATTGTCTTGAATTACTCATATCTGTCTTTTCTCGTTATGGCTAACTTATTAATAATGGCATTTTGCACATTCGATTCCACCAATTTGGTTTACAGTAAACGACTCTAAACCTTGATCTTTATACTTCTCCACCAATTGGTCATGAAGTTTATCATAATATGGATTTCCTTCCATTTTAACCTCTTTTGTTCTGTGACACTCGATACACCATCCCATTGTTAGGTCATTTTCCTGGTGCATTGGGTAGTCGAAAGTAGCCACATCACCGTGACATTCTTTACAATCTACCCCACCAACAACTACGTGTTGAGAGTGATTAAAATAAACGTGATCAGGCAAGTTGTGAATCTTCACCCACTCAATCGGGTTTTGTTTTCTTGGATTATATTTTTGATTTTCCGGATCCCATCCTGCAGCTTCGTAGATTTTACTAATCTCTTCAGTTCCCCAACGTTTTCCAGACTCAATACCTTTATGACAGTTCATACATACATTAACTGGTGGAATTCCAGAAGTACGTCCTTTCTCAGCTCCAAAGTGACAGTACACACAATCAATACCGTCATCTCCTGCGTGAATTTTGTGAGAGAATTTAATTGGTTGCTCTGGCGCATATCCTGTATAAACACCCACATTAAACAATGGCAACCAAATGATATACAACAACACAATAAAACCAACGGCTGCAAAAGCAATCACCATTTTTCTGTTGTTATCCATCCACATTCCCATTTGAGCCATGCGAGACAGACCTATATCATTAACTTCTCCGATTGCAGCTAAACCTTCTTCACCCTTAAGATCTAACAATAATTTCTTTAGAGAATCTTTTACGTTTAACAACACCCCAATCACTACCAAGAAGATTGCCGTAAATGCCAACAACCAAATATTAGTGTAATCTTCAGCCGGAGCCTCAGTCACCACTTCTTGCGTAGGAGCTTGTTTTTTCTCTGCTGGTGGCGCTGCTACATATGCTAAGATCGCATTAACCTCATCATCTGTAAGTGGCATAGCTGCCATCTGCAATTGATTATACTCTTTGAATAGATCTTGAGCATAAGAATCACCTGGATTGTTCTTTAAATATTCGCTTGAATTTTTAATCCATGCAATAAGATTTTCTTTACTCTCCCAGCGATCTTCCACCCCAGCAAGAGCAGGACCAACTAGTTTCTTATCTATCTTATGACATGCCGCACAATTGGCTTTAAATAATGTTTTTCCGTCTTGTGAAAACCCTGAAAAGGCCAAAACTAGAAACAAAGAAAGCACACCTAAATGCACTTTATACTTATTAATCGAAATTTTTAGACTCATGTGGAGCGTATTTCAATGCTTAAATTTAATTCTTCGCTTACGCGTTTTAATAGCTCGCAAATATAGTAGAAAGGCAAAGTTTGTGTTAATAAACGTCAAAAATATGACAATTGGTTTTTTAATTTAGAACCGTTCTAAATAAGATTTTTATTTTATAGCAAAAATTTGACTCTATAAATCCCAAAATCATCCGTCTCATTTTCAATCTATCCACATCTTTTTTTAACCTATATTCCCAATTTATACCTTCTCATTTTTGATGTTTTTAAATCTTAAAAACCTGAATTTTTGTTACAGAAATCACAATTTTTAATCTTGAAAAGACAAAATGCCCCTTCTAATAATTTCTGCAACTATATTTGAAACTTCACAATCTCAATGTATATGAAATCAATCATATTTAGCTTCATAGCTCTATTTCAAATTCAAGCATTTTGTCAACAACCATCTTATCAGGGAACTGAGATCCAAAAACAAATTGAACGCATCGGTGTTTTAAATAATGTATTGTATTTCGCAGCCCACCCAGATGATGAAAACACCCGGTTTATTGCTTACATGAGTAAAGGGCTAAATGTGAATACCGCATATTTTTCATTAACACGGGGTGATGGTGGTCAAAACCTAATTGGAGATGAAAAAGGCGCTCTTCTTGGCATTATTCGAACTCAAGAACTTCTTCAGGCTAGAAGCGTTGATGGTGGAACCCAATACTTTTCAAGAGCTATTGATTTTGGTTATTCCAAATCTCCGGAGGAAACTTTTAAACATTGGGAAAAAGACAGCCTTTTGGCAGATGCCGTTCTGGTTATTAGAAAATTCAAACCCGATGTTATTGTGACCCGGTTCCCTCCAGACAGCCGTGCAGGTCATGGACATCATACAGTTTCAGCGATAATTGCAGCAGAAGCGTTTGATGCCGCAGCCGACCCAAACAGATTTCCTGAATCCGCTAAAAAATATGGCACATGGGAAACTCAAAAATTGTATTGGAATGAAAGTTCCTGGTGGAATAAAGACATCGCAAATCATAAAGATGAATATGTAACCTTAAACATAGGTGCATATGATTCGCAACTTGGAGTTTCTTATTCTGAGATAGCCTCTGTGAGCAGAAGCCAACATCAAAGTCAGGGATTCGGGATGAGTATTCAACGCGGAGATCGAATTGAATACTTCAAATTAATCAAAGGTGATTCCACTCAAAAAGACGTCTTACAAAATAAATTCAGAGCCTGGTCTGATCTGGAAGGCGGAAAAAAGATTGAGAAAAAATGGAACGCTATTCGAAGCAAATTCGACCCTCTAAATCCTCAAAAAAGCATTGAAGATTTAGTGAATCTTTATTTCGACATTAAAGAAATGCCTCAAAACAACTATCAGGATCAAAAGGAGTATGAGCTAAAAAACATCATTGCGGCTTGCGGTGGATTATGGTTAGATTTCAGAACAAACTCGCCATTACTTATTAAAAATGAAGAGTTCACCTACCATACTTACGCCATTTCTCAAAGCAACTATCCGTATGAATTACAATCCATTCAGATTTCTGATCGTATACAAACGGTTAACAAAACATTGAACAATTCATATTTGGAGATAACAGATTCTATGATGACTTCTTCACAAACTACGACACCGTACTGGTTGGAAAACACATCATCAGCAGACTGGTTTAACGTAACTCACAGAAATCTGATTTCTCAACCTGAAAACAACCCATCGGTTCAAGCTACATTTACATTTAAAACTTCTCGCGGAACTATTGAATACAAACGTCCGCTACTTTATAAATGGACTGATCGCGTGCGTGGAGAATTATATCGCCCGGTAAACATCGTTGAGCCAATTACCGTGAAGTTTGACAAAAAAGTATCACTCCACAACAAAATACATTTACATGTAAGAGGTAATCGCGATACTAAAAATGTGAAAGTTCAATTGCAATGGGAAACCTCATCAGGAATTCAAAAATCAGAAGCACAAAGCATACCACAACTTAAAGCAAATCAAAGCATTCCTATTTCTTTCACTTTGGATCAAATTGATTCGGAAATATTACAACTAAAAGCTGTCGTTTGGGAAACTCCTCAGAGCCCATTCAAAAACAGCCTGATAGAAATTGAATATCCACATATTCCAACACAAGTAGTGTTACCGGAAGCACAAATGCGCTTTATCAATACACCTATTAAGGTTACACGAAAAAACTGGGGATATATTAAAGGTTCTGGTGACGAAATACCTTCTGCACTTAAAGAGATCGGTTGTACGGTAACGGTTTTGGATCCTGAAAATATATCTGCAGAAAGCTTAAAACATTATGACGGAGTAATTATTGGCATTCGCGCATTTAATAAAGTTAAAGCCATGAAAAGTGCTTCACCTATATTAAATACCTATGTATATAATGGTGGTTTTGTACTTGTTCAATATAACACTAACCGGGGACTGGTCACCGAAGAATTAGGTCCATATCCTTTTAGGCTATCTCGCACACGTGTAACTGAAGAAGATGCCTCTCCAAAACTTTTACAAAGAGATCATCCTATTCTTAAATACCCCAATCCAATCAACGAAAGTGATTTTGATCATTGGGTCCAGGAAAGAGGCTTGTATTTTGCCGGGTCATGGGACGAACATTACACTCCTATCATTGGCTGGAACGACACCAACGAAGATATGGCTAAAGGAAGTCTACTGGTAACTGATTACGGAAAAGGTCAATATGTATTTACCGGAATCTCATTCTTCCGACAGCTACCTGCAGGAGTTTTGGGCGCATATAAATTATTTGGCAACATCATTAGCTATGGTAAAGATGTAAGCCAGGATGAAAACTCAACCAATCAATAACAATGGAAGAAGGTGAAAAAAAATATAACTGGACTAAGGTGTATGCCGGAGTTCTGGTTTTCCTACTGATTCAAATTCTTGTTTACTATTTCATTTCATCATTATGGTAGCATTAGATTGGATCATCTTAATCGGCACCTTATTATTCATCGTGTTATATGGTGCCTGGAAAACACGAAAAAACAGCAGTATTTCGAGTTACCTGAAAGGTGACAACCAAATGAATTCCTGGACTATTGGCTTATCCGTTATGGCCACTCAAGCCAGTGCAATCACCTTTCTTTCCACTCCAGGGCAGGCTTATGAAAATGGTATGGGTTTCGTTCAATTCTATTTCGGACTTCCCATTGCACTTATCATTGTCTCAGCGGTTTTTATACCTATTTATTATAAGCTTAATGTTTATACCGCTTATGAATATTTAGAGCAACGTTTCGGACTTAAAACCAGGCTTTTTACAGCTTTCCTTTTTTTGATATCCAGAGGCCTGGCTGCAGGCATCACCATTTATGCACCATCCATTGTTTTATCCTCATTACTTGGATGGGATTTAGACCTTACCAACATCTTCGTTGGGATATTAGTCATTATATACACCGTTTCAGGAGGTACAAAAGCAGTGAGTTTAACCCAGAAGTGGCAGATGGGTATCATTATGTTTGGAATGTTTACTGCATTCTTTCTGATCCTGGAAAACCTGGGTACGCGAATCAGTTTTGCCCAGGCCATAGATATTGGAGGAATCATGGGCAAGATGGAAATCATTGATACGGAATTCAACCTTAAAAACCGCTATACCATTTGGACCGGACTTCTAGGTGGTTTTTTCTTATCACTATCCTATTTTGGAACCGACCAATCTCAAGTTCAAAGATATCTGGGTGGGAAAAATCTGAAAGAAAGTAGGATGGGCATGATGTTTAATGCCATCTTAAAAATCCCTATGCAATTCTTTATTCTGTTTGTCGGTTTAATGGTTTTCGTTTTTTATCAATTCAATGAACCTCCCGCATTTTTCAATACACCAGGCAAACAAAAAGTATATCAAACCGAACAAGTAGATAAATTCAAAAGACTAGAATCTGACTATTCTGCGACTTTTTCTGAAAAGAAACAAGCTATTGAAAATTATCTATCCGCAGAATCATCCGAAGAAAAAGCGCAATACAAAAAACAATCCATAGACCTATATCAAAAGTCTCAGGATATTCGAAAAGAGCTAAAAACAGTAATAAAAGATGCCGATGTCAATGTGGATGGAAAAGATACGGATTACGTATTCCTGACCTTTATTCTAAAATATCTTCCGCACGGAGTCATTGGTTTGCTATTAGCGGTGATTCTATCAGCGGCCATGTCATCTACCGCAAGTGAGCTAAACGCTTTAGCTTCTACTACTATGATTGATTATTACAAAAGATTGTATAAAACAGAAGCTTCAGATCAACATTATGTAATCGCATCCAAAGTACTCACTATTATTTGGGGAGTATTGGCCATTGGAATTGCCTTATCTGCTCATTTATTTGACAACCTCATCCAATTGGTAAATATATTAGGTTCTTTATTTTATGGTACTATTCTCGGAATCTTCTTAGTGGCATTCTTTATAAAGAGCATTAAACAAAATGCACTATTAATAGGCGCATTGACCGGACAGACGCTAGTTTTAATTTTACATTTCCTTACCGTATACGACTATATAGATTTGGGATATTTATGGTATAATGTAATTGGAAGTTTCACCGTGATCATTACAGCTCTAATTGCTCATAAAGTATTCCCTACTACTTCATCAATGGATAGATCAAACGTATAAATAACACACTTTTTACTGTTAAAAAGTAGGTGCTTTTCATTTTAATCGATTTTTTACATCCTTATCTTTGCATGTTCGATTCTTAAAAATGAAAAGGGTTATTACATCTGTTCTATTCGGTTTACCACTTTGGGTCTTTGCTCAATTTGGCACAAGTGAGTTTTATGCCGTTACCAAAATTGGTTTTGGTATGGGAATGAATAGCTACACCTATAATACTGTTTTGAATAACTCTTTATCGGACGGCACGAAGTCTTTACAAATTGAATTGGGAAAAGGATTTAGTCCGGAAGTTGGGCTGGGTTTAAAACTCACAAATTTGGTATATCTTGAAACGTCTCTTTCCTATACTATTAATAAGGAATTTTACAACACGCAATACTCCGGACAAATTCAGGAACAAGGGTATTCTTTCAATCGTTTTAATTTTCATTTAAATGGTAAATACTTTGTTGAAGTCAACCCCACATTTCTTTTAGACTTTAATGCAGGTCTTCTTTATTCTATTCCAAATGATTTAATTATCAAATTGAATAACGAAACACATAGGATTAATTATGCCGGAACCACTGGAATTCAAGCTGGATTTGGAGCAACTTATGTCGTCAACAACTTTAACTTCAAAGCAGGAATTCGGTATAGAATAGAACGATTTAATATTAAACCTAAACAAAACTTGCCTTACTATTTCGAGTATTTGAACTCAAACTTCAATCAAATCAATAGTAATGGCATTGACATCCTGCTCGCTGTCAGATATCACTTCTAGGAGTCTTTAAGTTTTTGGGGTATGGTAAACACCACCTCTGTACCCTTTCCTTCCAAATTTTTAAATGCTAGTGTCCCCCGAATCAACTTTGCGAATTCAATGGAAAGTGTCAACCCGATTCCAGCGCCTTTCTCTCCCAAACTTCCCAATTCAGCTTTAATATCCTTTCCTATTTCTAAACTATCCAATACGGATTGGGAAATACCCGAACCCTGGTCACGAATTTTAACTTTGAAAAAACCATCCAATAATTCAGTTCTCACTTCTATTTCAGAACCCAATGGACTAAATTTAATGGCATTACTTACAATATTTCTAATCACAATCTGAAACAATGCCTCATCCGTTTCCACATCAATATGATCTGCATAAGTGGTCAAGCTCAAATGCTTCTCTTTAGCTAATTGACTTACTTGATTCAGTATTACAGATATGGAATGAAAAGAATCAAAACTTACTAAATCAATAGACATTCCATTAAATTGGCTGTTCGCCCATTTCAAAAGATTATCCAATATCAACAAACCATTTTGCACACTTGCTAATATAGTTTTATCCATTTCAGCAATCTCTTCTTCATCAAAACTTACACCTGAATTCTTAGCTTGCTGAAAAGTGATCACTTGTGCTAATGGAGATCGCATATCATGACTTATAACCGATAACACCCTATTCTTAAAGCCATTCAATCGCTCTAACTCATCAGCCTTTTGTTTCAATTCTGTATTTAATACCCGGATACGCTTATTGTTTCGAACAGTAAAAAATAGGAACATCCCCAATACAACCACCAATACCAATCCTAAGGTGATAATAATACTATCACGATTATTCTTTACCTCTGCTATTTCCACTTTGGCCTGTAAAGTCATCAAATCGCTCTCCGCTCTCTGACGCTCTAGCTCATCCTGAAACTGCGTAATTCTAAATTTGATTTGACTATTATTAATCATGTAATTAACACTATCCCTAAGCTTCATGTATTTAATCCCATTCTCATAATCCTTCATTTCAATGTATAGAATAGCCAAAAAATCATAGGCCATTTTTCTATAAATAGCCACTTCGTATTGATCTAATATTTCAAGTGATGATAGCAACATTTTAACCGCCATCTCTTGTTCGCCTCGCTCCATATATAAACGAGCCATATTAATTCTCGGCAATATCACTCCTGCACTATCTTCTTCCATCAAAAATATTTCTACCGAAGCATCTAAATACTTTAATGCAGAATCTGTATCTACCTCAACATAACACGCTCCTAAAAGGTTATACAAAAGTGCTAAGTTTCCTTGTTCATTCTCTTGCAAGCTAAGTCTCAAACCTTCCTGAGCCCAATGAATAGCCTTATCTCTATGGTGTAATTCATAATGAATGGACCCTCGAATCAAATCCATTTCTATCTGATCTAAAACCGTTAAGTGATAATCCGAGCTTTCCAGATTATCCAGCACTTTTAAAGCTTCAGAATGACTTCCTCCACCTCTACTCGCATCAGCCATATTCAAAATGGTAGCAACAATCTCATTCGTATCTTTTAAATTAACGTACTCATTTCTTAGAGCATCGTATGTTAAAAACAGCTCCGCATAACTTCCTTTTAAATTATATTCTTCGGCCTTATTATGAAGCGAGTCAAGCTTTTCATTTTGGGCAAACAACTCAAGCCCAATCAATAAAAATATCGATAGTATGTAGTAAGTTTTTTTCAAGTATCAATCAATTTGTGCGCTTGAAACAATAATAGAAATTAATAAGGATTTGATTGGTCATGAATTCAAAAAAAGGATATTTGCACTCAAATAATTCATGATGATCGAAGTAGGTAAAACGATTGTATCTAGAAATGTTTTCCAAAAAGAATTCGTTTGTAATCTTTCGGCATGTAAAGGAGAATGTTGCATTGCTGGTGATGCTGGGGCTCCTTTAGAAGATCAAGAAAAACAAATTCTGGAAGAGGTTTACGATAAGGTAAAACCCTACTTAAGACCTGAGGGTGTTGAAGCGATTGAACAACAAGGCACTTCAGTTTTCGATCAAAAAGACAATGAGTACGAAACTCCATTAATTAACAATGCAGAATGTGCCTATGTTATTTTTGGAGATGATGGAATGGCTTTATGCGGAATCGAAAAAGCTTATAATGATGGATTAATTGATTGGCCCAAACCCATCTCATGTCATTTATACCCGATTCGAATTAAATCATATCGAGAATTTGATGCGATCAATTATGATGAATGGGATATCTGTAGCGAGGCATGTACACTTGGTAAAGAACTTAGTGTTCCTGTATATCGCTTTCTTAAAGAACCACTCATACGAAAGTATGGTCCTGACTGGTATAATGACCTTGTAGAAATCGCAGCCCTGGTAGAGAAAGAGCTGTAATTCACTCACTTTCAAATAGAGTTATTCACAAGTTGTTAATTACTTTTTTAATTCCCGTGTTTTGCGAACCAAACAAATGTGTACTTTCACATCGGTTTAGGAATCGTCATGCTATAAAGCCTTTATGTCTCAAAACATAGGGGCTTTTTGCATTTTATGCCCTATTAGTTAAAGCCTCTAGCACTTTAATATAATTTATTCAAAATCAAATCAGTTATATTTGCGACTGATGTCTATCCTAAACATAACAACATGATTAGATTTCTTACCACTTTATGTATTGTCATTCCTTTTTTCTCTTTTGCTCAGCAAAAAAACATTTCTGATCAAAAAGAACTGCTTCGACTATTTCAACAATTCAGATCACAAGAGATTCAGGATAGTACAAAAGCGGCTGTTTTACAACAAAAAGGTCAGGCACAAATTCTCGAAATTGATGGCAATGGACACATCATTGGTTTGGTAGGATTTACACCAACCGGATTTCCAATATTCTATTCTACAGATAATACCAATGCTGCAGCCACAGTTGGAACGAATCTCATCATTGCCGGAGCCACAAATGGATACGGATTAACGGGTAACGGGATGATTATCGGAGAATGGGATGGGGGATCAGTCCTGGGCACCCATCAAGAACTAACCGGACGAGTAACACAAGTAGATAATCCGTCCAGTAATAGTGACCATGCGACACATGTTTGTGGAACTATGATCGCATCAGGTGTTGTTGCAAATGCAAAAGGAATGGCGACAGCTGCTACTGTTCGCGCACATGATTTCTATAGTGACGCCAGTGAAATGACTACATTCTCAGCTACCGGAATTATCTCTAACCATTCCTATGGTACCATAACCGGATGGAGAGAAATGAATAACGGTACCTGGAGATGGTATGGCGACACCACTATTAGTGGTACAGAAGATTACCAATTCGGATTCTATACTTTCAGAGCTCAAAGTTGGGATCAAATTGCTAATGCTGCTCCTGATTATCTTATTGTGAAATCCGCTGGTAATGATAGAAATGATCTTCCACCAAGTTCAGTAACATCACATGAAATATTTGACAACCTTAACGGATGGGTGACCTCAACGGTATCACGTCCTCAGGACGGAGGAGTTGATGGTTATGATTGTATTTCTTCTAATGGAAATGCCAAAAATATTTTAACGGTAGGTGCTGTAAATGATATTCCAAGTGGATATTCTCAAGCGAGTGATGTAGTAATGTCGAGTTTTAGTGGCTGGGGTCCAACAGACGATGGACGTATTAAGCCAGATATCGTAGCAAATGGGGTTTCATTGTATTCTACGGGAGCGGATAATACTACAGATTATTATTCCAGTAGCGGAACTTCAATGTCCGCTCCAAATGCCACAGGTTCTTTAGCATTACTTCAAGAGATGTATAATGACTCTAACAGCACCTTCATGAAAGCATCAACTCTAAAGGCTTTGGTAATTCATACTGCTAATGAAGCTGGCACCAATCCCGGACCTGATTTTTCTTTTGGTTGGGGGTTATTAAATGCTAAAGGTGCTGCAGATCTTATTGCTGATACGCTCACCAACAGAATCATTGAGTCATCATTGTCTAATAACGGAACCGCAACTTTCACCTATTATTCAAACGGACTACAAGATATCGAAGCAACCATCGTGTGGAATGATCCTGCCGGAACTCCGGTAGCACCATCATTAGACCCTACCACCTCAATGTTAGTTAATGATTTGGATTTAAGAATCACCGGACCTTCAGGAACTATAAAAATGCCATGGACTTTAAATTCTGCAATGCCTTCAAACGCAGCAGTAAAAGCAGATAACACTAAAGACAACGTGGAAAAGGTAGTTTTTGATGCGCCAATTGCCGGTGCCTATACTTTTTCTATCTCTCATAAAGGGTCACTGGCTGCCTCTCAAAATTATTCTCTTATTATTTCAGGGATTCAATTAAACCCGGTATCTCCGGCTCCAACAGCTGCATTTACTGGTACACCAACCAATATTTGCATTGGTGATACCGTATTTTTCAGTGACGCATCTACTGGAAACCCAACTAGTTTAGAATGGACTTTTACCGGAGGGACTCCTTCGAGTGCAACAAATGCAAACCCTGCAATTGTGTATAATACTCCAGGTACTTATGCGGTAAAACTTAAAGCAACGAACGTAAATGGCTCAGATAGTATTACGCAAACCAACTATATCACTGTTACTCCTGTTCCAAGTCCAACGACTCAACCGCTTAATGATATTTGTGTGAGCGGAATGGCATTAACCATAACCGGAGGCTCTCCTTCTGGAGGTGTATGGACAGGTCCTGGTGTAACCAATGGTGTATTTGATCCAGCTGTTGCAGGGCTAGGGACACATACTTTAACTTATACTGTAACTTCCGGAACTTGCTCCGGATCAAGCTCTCAAAATATTACGGTAACCAACCCACCAACTGTAACATTGCCTGCTTTACCTGCATCTATATGTAGCAATAGCGCAGCGTTTACATTAGGAGGAGGACAACCTTCAGGAGGAACATATTCCGGACCTGGGGTATCCAACAACATATTTGATCCAGCTATTGCCGGAATGGGCACACATACTATTACATATATATATACAGACCCAAGCGGATGTAGTGGTTCGGCAACCTCAAATCTGACTGTCATTGCAGGAGCAGCAGCTTCATTGGGTGCTTTTAATGATGTCTGTATAGATGCTCCAACATTTGCTTTAACCGGAGGGTCTCCAATCATGGGGAATTATGCAGGACCCGGAGTAGACACTTTAGCAGGAACATTTAATCCGGCATTAGCTGGTGCAGGTACACATACCATTACCTATTTTGGACCAGGCGGATTATGTATTTCTGCTGCAAATTCTACAATCACTGTGAATCCATTACCTAATGTTTCGCTAGGTACATTTAATGATGTATGTCAAATTTCAAGTGCCGTACAACTTACCGGAGGATCACCTACTGGAGGCACCTATTCAGGGTCGTTTGTAACTGGGTCTACCTTTAACGCCACTAGTGCGGGATTAGGTAGCCACACTATTTATTATTCATTTACAGATAACAACTCGTGTTCAGCTACAGATTCCAGTCAAATCAATGTAGTAAATAGTGTTCTTTATTCACTTTCTGATACCACCGTTTGTAGTGGAGATTCTCCTTTCACCATTTCTAGTGGATTTCCTGCAGGAGGTTTTTATTCAGGAACAGGAGTAGTAAATGGGAATACTTTTGATCCGGCAGCTGCTGGACCAGGAACTTATACAATAACGTATTTTGATACAAACAATCCTTGTGCAATACCAGGAAATGCTATATTCACAGTAAATGCACCTCCAACAGTAAGCTTCTCTCCAATCCCATCTATATGTCTAACAGGAGGTCCTGTAACTTTAACCGGAGGATCACCCACCGGTGGAACGTATTCCGGAATTGGTGTAAATAATAATATATTAGACCCCACAGTAAATGGAATCGGTAATGTAAATATTACATATACGGTTTCTAATAACGGTTGTGCTGACTCTGCTGTACAAGTCGCAACTATTCATGACGGCTCTCCTCAAATAGTGAACATTTCCTCTTCTTATTGTTTGAATGATTCAAGTGTTATTTTAATTGGAAATCCTGCTGGAGGAACTTTTTCGGGAACTGCGGGAATGACGGATAGTATTTTCAATCCTAATGCTGCTGGTGTTGGTACACATACCATTACTTATACCACAACAGTAGGTTGTTCCGGAAATATGTCTTACAATGTAGATGTTCACTCAAATCCTGTGATTGGAAATATTTCTGGTCCTATTATTTCTTCACAAAATACAGTTGCAGCCTATAATTTAAATGCTCAAAATGGAGCATTTTATAGTTGGAATGTTACCGGAGGAACAATTGCTACTAACTATAATAATCAAATCACAGTAAATTGGGGAACCAATCCTACAGGATATTTACAAGCTATTTTAATTGATCAAAACGGATGTAAGGACACTGCCGACATCACCGTGGAACTTTGGCCTTTATCTACTCCTGAAATATCAAATAAGCTGAATATTTCTTATTTCCCAAATCCAGTGTCTAATGAAATTTCATTTTATGGAGCGCATGCGGAACTAAAAAATGTTCAGTTAATAATTATGAATACAAGTGGCCAAATCATACTAAAAAGAAACTACAACAACATAAATAGCTCATTCTTATGGAAAATTGATGTCTCTAATCTAAGCGCAGGAACATACATATTCCAATTACTAAATAACCATCAAGAATTAAGTACCGGCCAATTTGTTAAACAATAATGAATAGTCCTCTTATCCAAAGATAGTGTGACCATAGTTGTTTTATTTTTGTACACCATAAATAAAACTATATGCGCACATTAATCAAAAACGCCCGTATTGTAAATGAAGGCGAAATTTTTAATGGATTTGTTCTTATTGAGAATGAAATCATCTCTAAAGTAGGTACAGAAACTTCTGAACTCCCATCAGCCGACCATGTCATTGATGCTCAAAATAAATTCCTAATTCCGGGATTAATTGATGATCAGGTACATTTTAGAGAGCCAGGATTGACACACAAAGGAGATATCCAATCAGAATCAACTGCTGCAGTGGCAGGTGGAATTACCACTTTTATGGAAATGCCTAATACAGTTCCTCAAGCGGTAACCATCGAAGAACTGGAAAAGAAATACGATATCGCTGCAAAAACTTCATTAGGAAATTACTCGTTCTATTTAGGTGTTACAAATAGTAACATCAATGAGATTAGAAGTATTGATCCATCTAGAATCTGCGGAATCAAAATATTTATGGGATCATCAACGGGTGATATGGTTGTAGATAATGACAACTCTTTAGATAATGTATTCAGGGACTCACCGGTTCTTATTGCTACGCACTGTGAAGATGATGACACCATAAAAGAAAACCAGCAGAAATACGTTGAGAAATTCGGTGATGATATTCCTTACGAACATCACGCAGATATTCGTAGTCATGAAGCCTGTTACAAATCATCCAGTAAAGCGGTTCGTTTAGCCAAAGAAAATGGTTCTCAACTTCACATCATGCACCTTTCTACTAAAAAGGAATTAGAACTGATTGAACAAGGCAAACTTTTGGATAAAAGAATCACTGCAGAAGCATGCACACATCATTTATGGTTCAATCGAGATGATTATAAAACCAAAGGAGCTTTTATCAAATGGAATCCTGCGGTAAAAGATGAAGAAGACAGACAAGCATTAATTGATGCCTTGAATAATGACGTATTAGATATCATTGCAACTGATCATGCACCACATACACTGGAAGAAAAAACAGGAGTTTATACCAAAACCCCTTCTGGTGGCCCATTGGTTCAACATTCACTTACAGCATTAATGGAATTCCATTTAGATGGTGTTCTTGACATTACCAAAACCGTTGAAAAAGCGTGCCATAATCCAGCCAAGCTCTTCAGCATTAAAAGCAGAGGATTCATTAGAGAAGGATACTTTGCAGACCTGGTTTTAATCAATCCGGATAAACCCTGGACCGTTGACAAAAGCAACATATTATATAAATGTGGCTGGTCGCCATTTGAAGGGACCACGTTTAGAACTCAAGTCGAAAAAACATTTGTGAATGGACATATGGCTTATAACAATGGCACAATAGATGATTCCAAACAAGGTCAAAGACTTGAATTTGATAGATAATCATGAATAACAAACTCATTTTATTTTTAGGCCTTCTAATCACATCATTAATATCTTCTTGTATTAATGATGAAAACAACAAGAAACCAGAAGATTTAATTCCAGAACCTCAAATGATCGAGGTTCTGGCTGACATCTGTAAAGTTGAGGCCCGTTTTCAAAGAAGACTTAGTATTAGAGGTAAAGACAATTCGGAACTTGTACTTCAAAACTATAATGTTATATTTAACGCTCATAATGTAACGCTTCCTCAGTTCAAAACATCATTTGAATATTATGAAGATTCCCCTAAGAAAATGCAGGAACTTTATGATAGTGTGATAGTCATTCTTACAAAAGAAGAAGCTTTACTTAAAGAAGCAGAAAAACAAAAACAGAAATAAAATATGAGTCATTCCGAAAATTTCATTCCTTATCATCCAACTACCTATCCTACTGATGAAATGCTACAACGCAGTAAAGACTTCTACGAACACATGGACAAAAGAAGATCTTTACGTGAATTTTCGGATCAGACTTTTCCAATTGAAATTTTAGAAAATATCATTCAAACCGCTTCTACTGCTCCTTCTGGTGCACATAAACAGCCATGGACATTTTGTATCGTTTCAGATTCGGAAATAAAAAGCAAAATCAGAGAAGCAGCAGAAAAAGAAGAATACGAGAACTATACGCGTAGAATGAGTGAAGAATGGCTTGAAGATTTAAAGCAATTCGATACAAATCACATTAAAGAGTTTATTGATATCGCACCATACCTTATTATAGTAATGAAGCATTCCTATGAGTTTGGAGAGGATAATCAAAAACTCAATAATTATTATGTAAATGAATCTGTCGGGATTGCTGTAGGATTTCTGATTTCAGCAATCCATAATGCAGGATTATTTGCCCTCACACACACGCCAAGTCCGATGAGATTTTTAAAAAAGATTCTAAATCGTCCGGAAAACGAACAACCATACCTACTCATACCTGTTGGCTTACCCCTTGATAACGTGAAGGTTCCCGACCTAAAAAGAAAGGACAAAAACGACATTATCGCATACTATTGAAACAAATTGTAAAAACTTGTTTAACACTCATCTTTTATTTTTCTTTGCCGCGATTATAAATTAACATTAAATATCTTACAGAGATGTCAGAAGTTAAAGAAAAAGTAATAGCTATTATCGTTGACAAATTAGGAGTTGACGAAAGTGAAGTAACACTAGAATCTTCATTTACTAACGATCTAGGTGCAGACTCACTAGACACAGTTGAATTAATTATGGAGTTTGAAAAAGAATTTGAAATCGCTATCCCAGACGATCAAGCAGAAAATATTGCAACCGTTGGAGATGCTGTAACTTACATTACAGATAACAAATAATTTTTTTATCTAATCCCTGTTGAGATGGAGTTAAAACGAGTAGTTGTAACTGGACTAGGGGCAATCACCCCTATTGGTAATAATGTACCTGAATATTGGAATGCATTAGTTGCCGGTAAAAGTGGTGGAGCTTTGATCACCCATTTTGACACGGAGCATTTCAAAACGAAATTTGCGTGTGAAGTCAAAGACTTTGACGTAGATGGATATTTTGATCGAAGAGAAGGTAGACGAATGGATAAGTATGCCAAATTCGCTCATATCTCTTCGGATGAAGCCATTAAAGATGCAAATTTAGACCCGGAAAAACTCGATTTAGATCGAGTTGGGGTCATCTTTGCCTCAGGTATTGGTGGAATCGAAACTTATCAGGATGAAGTTGTTGGTTTGGCTAAGACCGATTTTAAACCAAAACTAAATCCATTTTTTATTCCTAAAATGATTGCAGATATCGCTGCTGGCCAGATTTCTATCAAGTATGGCTTTAGAGGAGCGAATTATGCAACCGTTTCTGCTTGTGCTTCTTCTACACATGCTATGATTGATGCCTTTAACCTTATTAGATTGGGTAAAGCTGACGTAATGGTAACTGGTGGTGCTGAAGCGGCAATTACAGAATCGGGAATTGGAGGATTTAACGCTATGCAAGCGCTTTCTTTAAGAAATGATTCTCCTGAAACAGCTTCTCGTCCATTTGATGCAGACCGTGATGGTTTCGTTATGGGTGAAGGTAGTGGTGCCGTAATTATTGAGGAATTAGATCACGCTCTAGCGCGTGGTGCGAAGATTTATGCAGAGTTAATTGGTGGTGGAATGACTGCTGATGCACATCACATTACTGCTCCTCACCCAGAAGGGTTGGGCGCCATTAACGTGATGAAGCAGACACTATCTGATTTTAACGATGCAGTACCTACAGACGTAGATTATATCAACGTTCATGGAACATCAACACCTCTAGGCGATATTGCTGAAATTAAAGCAATCAAATCTGTATTTGGAGAACATGCTTACAAGCTTAATATTAGTTCTACAAAATCAATGACAGGTCACTTACTTGGAGCTGCTGGTGCAGTTGAGTCTATCGCTACAATTCTAGCTGTACATAATGATGAGATCCCACCAACGATCAATCACTTTACAGATGATGAAAATATTGATTCTGACTTGAATTTAACTTTCGGTTCATCAGTAAAACGTACAGTAAATGCAGCCTTAAGCAACACTTTTGGTTTTGGTGGACACAACGCTTCTGTATTATTTAGAAAATACAAAGGTTAATATTTGTGTTTGGCTTCTTTAACAGGAAGACTGCTATTCTTGAGAAGGAAAATCCCCATCTCCGTACATTATTAAAATCTTTAGGTATTCGGACATCAAAGCCTGAGTTATATCTTCAGGCTTTACGACATAAATCCGTTTACGAAAGTTCATTTCAAAACAATGAACGTCTGGAATTTCTGGGAGATTCTATATTAGACTCTGTGGTTGCAGAAGTTTTATATGAGAAGTTTCCACAAGGAAAAGAAGGTTTTTTAACACAAATTCGCTCCAGAATTGTGAGTCGTTCCAGTCTAAATAATCTGGGCATTGCACTTCAATTAGACCGACTTATTGAAGTACAGATGGGACGTGAAATCAAAGAAACATCTTTGAGTGGAAATGCCTTAGAAGCAGTTATCGGAGCCTATTACCTGGATAAAGGATTTAAAGCCACGAATAAGTTTATTCGTAATCAGATTCTTGCTCCACATGTTGACTTCAATACAATTTTAACGCAAGAACCTGATCCTAAGAGTCGTGTGATTGAAAAAGCTCAAAAAAACAAAGTCAAAGTACACTTTCACACTTCCATTTTCCAAAGAGAAGAACCACAATCATTTCAAAGCAAGGTGATTTTTGATGGTAACGAAATTGCAAGCGCTCTTGGAGCATCTAAAAAGAAGGCAGAGCAAAAAGCTGCTGCTGAAGCTCTAAAACAAATTGAATCATAAGCACACTTTTTAACATTAACCCTTTAATTCCTTAACAAAAAATGTGAAGCTTTCAGGATCGTTTTTCCTTAATTTAGTCCGGTTAATTGAGTTCATATGGCTTTAAAGCGCCTTAAAATAGATTCCGATGCTGATGCTTTTGTTATTGCGATCAGTTGTCACCAAAAAAGCATCAAATTTGCTTGGGAAATTAATCGTGCTTTAAAATGTGAACTACAAGCAACCCAAGAGTATCCGGATAATATTTACTTCATCCAGGAACTGGATGGACATGCATACTTTAACTGGACCAATCCATCGGAAAAATTCACACTTCATTTAATTAGCAATCATGGAGAAAAATCTCTGTTGGTTCCCACACAAAAGCAAATTGACTACTTCATGGTGGTTACAGGGTTTTACGAAGAATTGGATTTTGAAGATGCACTAAAAAAGATCAAACAAATAGAAAGTGTACTGACTGCTTTCCCTGTGACTTTAGATAAAGTCAAAACAAAACTTACATAATGAACGCTCCCAAAAGAACTAAAATTGTTGCCACTTTAGGTCCGGCTACATCTTCCAGAGAAACAATCAAACAACTGATACTGGAAGGAGTGAATGTATGTAGAATTAATTTCTCACATGCCGTACATCAAGACCTAATTGAAACAATCAAAACAATTCGTGAACTAGATCACGAACTCAATACACATACTGGAATTCTTGGTGATCTTCAAGGTCCCAAAATCCGAATTGGGAATTTATATTCCGAACCTATCATGTTGGAGCAAGGTCATCAAATGACTTTCACCACCAAACCCTATTTAGGTGATATTGATAAAGTTCATATTAACTATGAATCTTTTCCTAAAGATGTCGAAATAGGAGACAAAATACTGGTAGATGATGGAAAACTGGTATTCAAAGTTGTTGAGTCTAATGGCATGGATGAAGCACTTCTAGAAGTGGTTTATGGCGGTCCTCTACATTCCAGAAAAGGAGTTAATCTTCCGGATACCAAAATATCTATGCCAAGTTTAACCGAAAAAGATCTTAAAGATCTGGAATTCGCTTTGGAACAAAACATTCACTGGATAGGGTTGTCATTCGTACGTGAAGCTAAAGACATTATAGAGCTTCGTGAAATCATCACTGGCAAAGAAAAAGACTCCAGAATTATAGCTAAAATTGAAAAGCCTGAGGCGATTAAAAATCTGGATGATATTATTGAAGTGACGGATGCCGTTATGGTTGCACGCGGAGATTTGGGTGTGGAAGTTCCTTTAGAAGAAGTTCCATTGCTTCAAAAAGAAATCGTCCTAAAATGCCAACAGATGGCCAAACCTGTTATTATCGCTACGCAAATGATGGAATCTATGATCGATAGTATCACTCCATCACGTGCAGAAGTAAATGACGTGGCCAATGCGGTTATGGACGGAGCCGATGCGGTTATGCTTAGCGGTGAAACTTCAGTTGGGGAGCATCCGGTAGACGTAATTAAAGTCATGACTCGAATCATTAAGCAAACTGAAACATTTGATGGGATCTATAACGCAGATTTCCAGCCATTAATTAACACCAAAAGATACATTTCAGACAATATTTGTTTTGGAGCATTGGACCTCGCGGAGAAGGTTTCGGCTAAAGCGATCGTCACCATGACTTTTTCCGGTTACACCGCACTCAAGGTTTCCAGCTTCAGACCAAAAGCCGGAGTTTATGTATTTACCGGAAACCGTAGACTTTTAAAGATGATGAGTTTGGTTTGGGGCACACGTACTTTCTTCTACGATAAATTTGTTAGTACCGATGAAACCATTGAAGATATTAAAGCCAAACTTAGAGCTACAGGCCAATTGGAAGAGGATGATTTAGTTGTAAATATTGCCAGTATGCCAATCAAAAGTAAGGGCATGAGTAATATGATTCGATTAAGCTACATATAGATTTCATTCTTTTAATCATTAAAAAAAGCTTCTAATAACCAGAAGCTTTTTTTGTGTAAAATAATTGCACAAAAACACTGATATATATCAAGTCCTCAGCCTTCAAACTTCATGTTTTTAAACACCAGTAAATCCAATAATAGCCTAACTTTGCTCTAAAATTTCATGTCATGGCACGTTCTTTATATATCTCATCATCAGAGCCATATTCAGGAAAGACTCTAATTGCTTTGGGCTGTTTTGAGGTGGCCCTTCGTCATACTAAAAAAGTCGCACTGTTTAGGCCCATTATTCGTGATACACAAGTTGGATGTAAAGACCATAACATTGAACTTATATTAAATCACCATAACCTGGATCAGCCATACGAGAGCACTTATGCTATGGAACGTACTGAGGCACTTAATTTACTGGCTCATAACAAATTTGACCAGTTTATTGAACAGGTTATCAATAAATACAAGCAACTCGAGGAAGCTTACGACTTTGTTATTTGTGAGGGAACAGATTATATTGGTGATGGTTCAGAGTTTGAATTGGACCTCAATGCCCTGATCGCAAAAAACCTCGATTTACCTGTTTTGGTATTAGGTCAGGGACTTGGGCGTGATATTGATGATATTCTTACCCCAATTCAATGGGCCATCCAATCATACCAGGACCACAATTGTAAAATTTTAGGCACCATCATTAATAAAGTTCAACCGGAGCGTAGGACAGAATTATTAAGTAAACTTCGCAAAGAACTTCCGGAACACGCGGGAGAGCTATCTGCAATTCCAACGAATAAAATTTTAAGTAGTCCGTCCGTTCGAGAAATTGCAGAACAACTGAATGCAAAGGTTCTGTTCGGTCATGAACATCTGGATAATCTGGTATACGATTTTCAAACTGTGGCCATGCGTTTAAATAACTACTTTAAACTCATGACCGAAAAAAGTTTGGCGATCACTCCCGGGGATCGAACCGATATTTTAGTTGGAGCGATGCAAGCCAGCATGTCTAACAAAAGACCTAATGTCTCTGGAATAGTTCTGACTGGTGGAATGTTACCTTCAGACGAAACACTTGAAGTAATCGATGGACTTCCACAAAAAATCCCTGTATTATCCGTTGATAGCTTCACATTTGAAACATCTGTGAAAGCGGAGCAGGTAAAATCCAGCATTCATCAAAAAGACACACAAAAAATCGCTTTAAGCCTAGATCTTTTTGATAAATATGTAGAGGCATCTAAATTCTTTAAGAAACTTGCTGGATTAAAATCCAAGGGTATGACCCCTAAGATGTTCTTATATCATCTTAGAAAAATCGCAGGGAATAATAGACGTAAAATTGTACTTCCGGAAGGAAATGACATTCGAATTCTACAGGCAATTGAGATCCTGCAAAGTCAGAATTTAGTCGATTTGGTTCTACTTGGTGATGAGGCTATGGTAAAATCACTAGCCCATCAAAATAACATCAGTATTGATTATGAGCAACTGGAAATTATAAATCCTCAAACCTCACCTCTACGTGCAAAATACGCTCAGGAATATTTCAATTTGAGACAGCATAAAGGTGTGAATATGGATATGGCCATGGATGCACTAACCGATGTTTCCTATTTCGGTACAATGATGGTACATCACGGAGATGCACATGGAATGGTTTCCGGAGCAGCGCATACCACACAACATACCATTCGACCGGCATTACAGATTATTAAAACTTCTGAGGGTTCACAAACCGTATCTTCAGTATTCTTTATGCTTCTGGAAGATCGTGTAGTCGCTTATGGTGATTGCGCAATTAATCCGGATCCAAATGCCCAGCAGCTTGCTGAAATTGCTATTTCATCTGCAGACACCAGCAAACGATTTGGTATTGAACCTAAAGTAGCCATGTTGTCGTATTCTTCCGGGTCTTCCGGAAAAGGTGCTGATGTAGAAAAAGTACGTGAGGCTACAGAAATAGTTAAAAAACTTCGTCCGGACATTTTGGTCGAAGGTCCGATTCAATATGATGCTGCAGTAGATTTGGCTGTTGGTCAAAAGAAACTACCAAACTCTCCGGTTGCGGGACAAGCCACGGTACTGGTATTCCCGGATTTAAATACCGGAAACAACACTTACAAAGCTGTTCAAAGAGAAACCGGAGCTCTAGCCGTTGGACCTGTTCTACAGGGGCTCAAAAAGCCTGTAAATGATTTAAGTCGTGGATGTTTGGTAGATGATATTGTCAACACAGTTACCATCACCGCAATTCAATCTGTAAATTAAAATCATGAAAACACTAGTTATCAATACAGGTAGTTCTTCTATTAAATTCGCATTGATCGATATGCCTTCAGGTACACAATTAGCTGTAGGCCTGGTTGAACGAATCGGTGAAAAAAATGGCGTCATTCAGATGTCTACTCAAGATCAGGAAAAAAAAGAAGAGCGTGTCATTGCCAATCATCAAACCGGATTAAAACTCGTTTCGGATTGGTTACTGGATCCAACTTACAAGTTGATTTCAGATACCAGAGAAGTTGAAAGCATAGGACATCGTGTGGTTCATGGGGGAGAAACATTCCAAAAAACAACGATCATTGATGCGCAGGTCAAACTTAAAATCAAGGAACTTTTTGGACTCGCACCACTGCATAATCCACCAAATTACGAAGGAATAGAAGTAGCCGAATCTGTTTTTCCAGACGCCAAACAAATAGCAGTATTTGACACCGCGTTTCATCATACATTGCCTCCAAAAGCCTATCATTATGCCATTCCACAATATTTGTATAATGATTATGGAATTCGTGTCTATGGATTCCATGGTACATCACACCGATATGTTACCAGAGTATCTGCTGAGCATCTTGGAATCGATGTAAACCAGGTAAACCTCATCACCATTCATTTGGGAAACGGTGCCAGTATGGCTGCAGTAAAAAACGGAAAGTCTATTGATACTTCATTGGGCATGACTCCACTGGCCGGATTGGTTATGGGTACTCGTGTAGGTGATTTAGACCCGGGGATTATCTTTTATTTAGAAGAAGAAAAAGGATACTCTATTCAAAAAGTAAAAAATCTGCTGAACAAAGAAAGCGGAATGAAGGGCCTTGCCGGAGAGAATGATCTTAGAAATATTACTGAAAAAGCTGAGAATGGTGATGCACTTTCTCAACTTGCTTTGGATGTCTATACATACAGAATTAAAAAATACATTGGAGCATATATCGCAGCAATAGGACCTATTCACGGAATCGTGTTTACCGCTGGTGTAGGTGAAAATAGCGCGCTCATTAGAAAGATGGTATGTGCAGAAATGGGTCATCTCGGTATCCACATAGATCATACAAAGAATAATCTCAGAGTTAAAGGAATCCGAGAAATTCAAACACCTGAATCCAAAGTGAAAATTCTGATTACTCCAACTAACGAAGAACTTGAAATTGCCGGACAGGTATACCAATTATTAAACTAAGCATGAAAAAAGATATCACGTCCAGAGAGGATATAATCCTAATGGTAAATTCATTCTATGAAAGGGTTCAACAGGATCCAGAGTTAGACCATATGTTTAACGGTGTAGCAAAACTGGATTGGGAAGCTCATTTACCTAAAATGTATGATTTCTGGGAAGCTATTATTTTAAAAAATCCTGGTTATCAAGGAAATCCAATGGCCGTACACAAACAACTTCATTTTAAGTTCCCATTTACCAAGAACATGTTTGAAACCTGGCTAAAGCTATTCAATGAAACTGTAGACGATTTATTTATCGGTGACCACGCACGTGAAGCTAAAACAAGAGCTTTAAGTATAGCTACAATGATTCAAATGAAAACGATTTACCAAAAATAATTTATCGCTTTCCTTTAAAGAAAGTTTTCAGCAAATCAGCACTCTCTGCAGCCATTAACCCACCTTCTATTTTTGTTTTCGGATGAAGTAACTCTGTTTTTATTCGATTAAACCCACGTTTCTCATCCGGAGCAGCATATACTATACGGCTAATTTGTGTCCAAAAAGATGCGCCAGCACACATAACGCAAGGTTCTAATGTCACATATAAAGTACAATCCAATAAATACTTACCACCCAAAGCCTCTGATGCTGCAGTAAAAGCCTGCATTTCGGCATGAGCTGTCACATCATTAAGGCGTTCCGTCATATTATGTGCGCGTGCAATCACTCTTCCGTTACTCACAATAACAGCCCCGACCGGCACTTCATCCATTTCAAATGCCTTCTGAGCTTCGGCCAAAGCCAACTTCATAAAATGCGCATCAGATTGTATTGATAAACTCATATTTCAAAAATAAGATTTGACCACAATCAAACTTCCTTTACCTTAGCAAAATGAGTAAATCCGCATTACTTTTTTTTGTGTTAATCGCATTTGGACTTTCATCCTGTAAACAGGATCCCATTCCAATGTGGACGGTTCAATATAAAATCGTAAATCTGGGGAATGGTATCCCAACTTATAGAGTATCGTATAAATTGCAAAATGGCGGCACGAAATCAGTTGGCCCTATCAACACCTATAATTGGGAGTCTGAGTTGCTTACTGAATTTGAAGACGGCTCTCCTGTTTGGTTTGAAATTGAACTCATTTCTGGCAAAGGAGAACTGCAGTTACAAATTTTACGTGATAATGCCGTTCACGAAAAAGGTGATTTACCTTTGGGATTAGCAAAATATAGTATAGAATCTACGTTATAAATGATTCACCCCTAACTATTGAAAACTCTAAAAAATCAAATTCGATTTTAACATGAGTTATGCGTACTTTTCGCCACTGGAATCATAGACACATCTTCAATGAGTAAATTAAAGAAGCTTGCCGGGCAAACTGCCATATACGGACTTCCTAGTATTTTGGGCAGGTTTTTAAATTATTTATTATTCCCCATTTATACCTCCATCTTTGTTCCCGCTGAATATGGGGTAGTCAATGATGTTTATGCGTTGGTTGCGTTCATTGCGGTTATTTTACCCTGGGGAATGGAAACTGCGTATTTCAGATTTACCAATAAAAAAGAATATACTCCTGAGGAAGTTTTTAGGACCAGTTTATTTTTTGTCACATTAACTTCTGTTCTCTTTATCCTTACCACTGTTTTTTTTACTACTGATCTGGCAGAAGCTGTGAGATATGCTGACCATCCGGAATACGTCATCTGGATGGGATTTACATTAGGTTTTGATGCGCTATCCGTCATTCCACTGGCCCAATTGCGGACGCAACAAAAAGCTTTAAAATTTGCCCTGATCAACTTCGCCAGTATAGGGGTTAACATTGGTTTGAACTTATTCTTTGTTTGGTATTGCATCACTGTTTATAGGAATGGAGGTAATTTTATTACCGATGCGGTTTTTGACCCTAACATTGGTGTTGGATACATTTTCATTGCAAATCTGGCTCAGGCCATTGTTAAATTCATACTTATAGCTCCTTCATATCAAGGTTTTAGTTTTCAGATCAATCCATCATTGATGAAAAAACTCTTTAAGTACGCTTCCCCTCTGGTTATTGCAGGGTTTGCCGGAATCATTAATGAAACATTAGATCGCAGACTCATCAGAATCTTACTAGAACCCGAAATGGGAACTCAAGCCGCATTGGCACAAGTAGGTATTTACGGAGCGGTGTATAAATTGGCAGTACTCATTACACTATTCACTCAGGCTTTCAGATACGCAGCGGAACCTTTCTTCTTTGCGCAAGATTATGAAGGCAATGACCGAAAAGTATATGCGGACGTAATGAAATGGTACACTATTGTGGTAACTACCATTTTTTTAATGGTCATGCTCTATCTCGATTTATTCAAGATTCTAATTCGTAATTCCGATTATTGGGTAGGACTATCGATTGTACCAATTCTATTGTTTGCCAACATATTCCTGGGGTGGATCTATAATCTATCTGTTTGGTATAAAATGACGCACCGCACGATCTATGGGGCTGGGCTCGCAATTTTGGGAGCTGTGATTACTATTGGAATGAATATTTATCTTATCCCTAAAATTGGATATGTAGGAGCAGCATGGACCACATTTAGTGCTTATGGAATTATGGCTTTGGCCAGTTATCTATTGGGAAATCATTACTTCCCAATCCCTTACAATTTATTCAAGATTTTAGGATACTCTGTTCTCGCTTTCGGTTTATGGTATTTAAGTACATGGATTATTATAGATAGCGAAATACTTCATTATCTCACAAGTACAACTTTCTTGCTGGCATTTCTAGGTGTCATCCTGATTTGGGAATGGAAAGACATCAAAAGAATTCTTGATCGAGTGAATATCTAATCTATTTCAAAACAGAGATCACCTCATTCACCAAATCTTCATTCCACAACATTCTATAATGCCCAATTTGATCGTATTTATACAATGTCGAATCCGAAATATGGTCATGGATCGCTAAAGAGTTTCCGTATGGCAAAACTTTATCTGATTGATCATGAAATAAGTACAGATGATCGAATTTGGCCGCTTCTAATTTCTTCGCAACTGAAATATCTTCTAAACGTTCACCCAAAATCTTGTTGGCCTTATTTTTCAAAATGTTAAAAGACTTATCATTTAAACCAATCATATTTTTGAATTCCACAAAAATGTCCTCCATCTCATTTGGTGAAGTTAAAAACACTAATTCATCTACTTTCAAATCCATATTCGCCAAACCAAAAGCAGTTACCGCTGAACCAAAAGAATGCGAAACGATGGAGATGTTTTTTCCTTTTGGTAGTGAATTCATAAAGTGCTGGAATGCCAGTTTGGCCTCATGTAAATTCGTCTTCGAATCTTCATAAAACGCATGCCCGGGTAAATTAAAACTTAAAACGTACTTCCCTTTCTCTAAAAGTGGATCTACAAATCGATACATACAACCTGAATTAGAATCCCACCCATGAAGTAAAATCACGATATCATTTTCCGGATTTCCAAATTCGTAGCAATGGATCTGCTTACCTTGAAATTCTAAATCATATTGATTTGCACGTTCAAAAAACGGCTTCTCACGATCACGAATAGCTTTCTTACGTACTTTCTTAAATAATTCAAATGCTGAATTTGCCGCCAGATTGGGACTCACTGCAGAAAGTGTTTTGTGATATTGTCTTATTACTCTTATCATGTTTTTATACCAATCGGTATATTTTAGTTTAAAAAAATTTACCGCTTTAACTCTTTATTGATCAGATTGGTGATTGCCTCTGTTAAATCTTCCATATAGGTCTTATCTTTCAAAACGGTAGACATAAAAATTCCCCCTTCCACCATCGAAAATATTCTCCGCGCATACAATTTAGGATCTACGTCCTTTTTGATTTCACCTTCATTAATCCCTTCTTGAATAATGATCGCCAGATTACTTTGTAAATTACGTATGGCCTTTTTTACTTTCTCCAACAAAGCCGGATTCTGATGATTGGAATCTATACCCACATTCAAAATGGGACATCCTCCAAATTCATAAGTGAATTGGTAATAATCTTTATAAAAATCAGAAATCGCATAGAGCTTCCCCAAACTATTATCCGAAGAAGAAATAGCCTTTTCTATTTTGGCAGAAACCAGTTTCACATTATAAACAAATGCACGAACTGCCAATTCGTTCTTATCCGTGAAATTTCCATAAATCGCCCCTTTGGTCAAACCTGTAGCTGCAGTAATATCACTTATACTCGTTCCTGAATAACCCTTACGATTAAAAACCGGTGATACCGTCTTAATGATATATTCCGTTGTTATTTGTGATTTTGAAGGCATGGAAATGCAAATATATAAAAATATACCAATTGGTATATTTTATTGAATTCTCTAAATATCGTCTATTGGGTAACTAAAAATTGAATAAAATTCTTTCCTTTGTTTGAATTGAAATAATTCTCGAAAAGAAAAGTATATGGGGTGTACAAACTGCAGCAGTGTTTCTGATTCGAGTAATGTTTCTGGTGGTTGTAAATCAAGTGGTTCTTGTTCTACATCGGGATGCGATAAGCTCAATGTATACAGTTGGTTGACTGGAATGGAACCTTCCAGATATAATGATTTCGACCTTGTTGAGATTAAGTTTAAAAATACTCGTAAAGAGTTTTTTAGAAATAAAAATAAACTTGATATTCATCCTGGAGAGCCTGTGGTGCTTGAATCCCAGAATGGATATGACATAGGAATTGTCAGTATGCTCGGTGAGCTGGTGAAGCGGAGAATGCGCATTAAAAAATGCCCAACCGATTCTAAAGACATCAAAAACATACTGAGAAAACCAAATCAGGCGGAGATTGAAAAGTGGCAGGAAACACTTTCATTGGAACGCCCGACAATGCTCAAGGCCAGACATATTGCTACGGAACTGAAATTAAATATGAAGATTTCGGATGTAGAATATCAAGCGGATGGATGTAAAGCTACATTTTACTATACCGCTGATGAGCGTGTGGATTTCAGAGAACTTATTCGTCATTTAGCTGATCAGTTCAAAATTAGAATTGAAATGCGTCAAATTGGCTCCCGCCAGGAAGCAGGAAGATTGGGTGGTATTGGTTCTTGTGGTAGAGAACTATGTTGTTCTACCTGGTTAACTGATTTCCGTTCAGTATCTACCAACGCAGCAAGATATCAGCAACTATCTATTAATCCGCAAAAACTAGCGGGTCAATGTGGTAAACTCAAATGTTGCCTGAACTTCGAATTAGACAGTTATTTAGACGCATTGAAAGGATTTCCTAGTAGTGATGTTAAATTGCGCACAATAAAAGGAAAAGCATACTGTTTTAAATCTGATATTTTCAAAGGTATTATGTGGTACAGCTATATTGGGGATAACTCCAAGATAGTTGCACTTTCGATTGATCGTGTTCATGAAATTATTGAAATGAACAAACGCGATGAACAACCGGAAGACTTAGAAGAGTTTGCTGATTTTACTGAGGAAATTGAAATGGAGCCTGAATTTGGAAATGTAGTTGGGCAAGACAGTTTAACACGTTTCGATACAAAAAGTAAAGGCCGAAGTAAAAACAAAAAGAGAAAGAAACCACAGAATCGTTCTCAAAACAAAGGACAAAACAAACCTGATCAAAAAGAGAAGCAGGATGTAGCGAAAAAAGAACAAAAAAGACCGTCAAGAAGAAAATCTGGTAATCGTTCGCAAGCAAAAAACAACGATCAAAACAAAAATCAGGCTAAAGGTCAAAATGATTCAAATCGCAAAAAGAGTCCGAATGCAACGGCAAAAAATAAGTCTAATAAGAATCGCAACAATAGAAATAGAAACAACCAAAATCGTAAACCGAAGAACGTAGGTGAAAATAAAGAATGAAAAGGTTAATCTACTCCATCCTAACGCTTAGTATCTTGATCAGTTTTGCATCATGTAACGATGACGTGGTATATGAGCAACTTCAGAATGTTGATGCTGAAGGATGGGATTATTCTAAACCTATTGAATTTTCGTTTGATGCTCCGGATACTTCAAATAAGTATAACCTAATATTTGATGTAAGAATTACTCCGGACTATGCATATCAAAACCTTTGGTTATTTGTCGAAACAACAGAACCGGATGGATACACCCATACAGACTCCATAAACTGCCCAATGGCTTATCCGGATGGTAGATGGATTGGAAGCGGAGTTGGAGACCTCATCGACAATCCTATCTTGATTCATCAAAGTTTCAAATTCGTTAAAGAAGGTACCTATACCATGAAAATTAAACATGGTATGCGTCATGATTTTTTACCTCATGTTCAAAATATTGGCGTGATCTTAAAACAGATAAATTCTTAAATTTACCTCATGGCAAAAGAAAAAGAAAAACCTAAATTTATTAAACTCATCCTTTGGATGTGGGCTATATTCTTAGGAGGAATTTCTTTAGCAATCGTATTCTTTTGGGCATTATCCAGTGGTTATATCTGGACACTTCCCTCTTTCGAAGAGTTAGAAAATCCTAATAGTGTTCTGGCCACTGAAATTTACTCCTCTGACCTTAAGGTCTTAGGTAAATTTTATGTAGAAAACAGAACCTTCGTTCCTTTTGAACAACTTCCGGATACACTGGTAGGCGCATTGGTGAATACTGAAGATGAACGTTTCTATAGTCATTCTGGGATTGACATCAAGCGATTGGTTACTGCTATTGCGGCAATGGGAACACGTGGAGGTGCCAGTACCATTTCACAACAGTTGGCAAAACTGTTATTTTCTGATCGAGCTGGAAATAAAATTGAACGTATCAAATACAAATTCATGGAATGGGTTATTGCTGTTCAACTAGAACGACAATACACCAAAAACGAGATCATTGCCATGTATCTTAATAAGTTTGATTTCAACCACAATGCGAAGGGGATCGAGTCTGCTGCTCAGATATATTTTTCTAAACCGGTAGAGGAACTTCAAATTGATGAAGCTGCAATCTTAGTAGGAATGCTGAAAAATCCAACTTACTACAATCCTGTAGGTTCAGATAAAAGAAGAGAACGCACCTTTAATCGAAGAAATACAGTTTACGGCCAAATGGCTAAAAACGGCTATATCACACAAGAACAAAAAGATTCTTTAAAAGTCCTTCCACTTCGATCAAATTACACCACAATGACCCACATAGATGGGCAAGCGCCTTATTTCAGAGAGGTTCTAAAAAAAGAAATGAAGAAACTTCTGGATGAAAAAGATGCCAAAGGAAACTATGTATATAGCAAACCTGATGGTAGCAAATACAATCTGTATAAAGATGGAATTAAGATCTATACAACCATTAATTCTAAGCTTCAAACTTATGCCGAATATGCCGTAGCCGAACATCTAAGTAAAGAGCTTCAAAAAGATTTTGATAAAAACAATAAACGCTGGAAAAACCCACCATTCAGTAATGATTTAAAGAAGGAACAAATTGACCGAATTCTGAATAGTGCAAAGAAAAGATCGCAACGTTATTTTATCATGACGGGTAAAGAATGTGCTAACTGCGGCCGAAGAGGAGATTTTGTTCAGGAAGCAGTGTCCGAAAATGGAGAGACCATTTGGGAATGTACAGCAAAAGATTGTCAACACACGATACATCGCTACCCCTTAGATTCTATTGATATTGTGTTTAACATGCCAACAGATATGAAGGTTTTCACCTGGCATGGGGAAGTCGATACGAATATGACCCCGATGGACTCTATCAAGTACTACAAATCGTTCTTACAAAGTGGGTTGATGTCTATAGATCCACATACAGGTGAAATTAAAGCCTGGGTGGGAGGAATCAACTATAAATATTTCAAGTATGATCATGTAAAGCAAGGAAAAAGACAGGTAGGTTCTACCTTTAAGCCTTTTGTTTATGCATTAGCCATTCAAAACGGACACTCTCCTTGTTATGAAGTTCCAAATGTATTAACCACATTCCATAAAGGAGAATATGGGTTATTACAAGACTGGACACCTAAAAACAGTGATGGGAAATATGGTGATATGGTGTCTCTAAAATACGGTTTGGCTAATTCTATGAATACCATTACCGCGTGGGTAATGAAACAATATGGCCCAGCTGCCGTGATTGAATACGCCAGAAGGATGGGGGTAACCAGTAAATTAGACACTGTTCCTTCGTTAGCGCTTGGTGTTGCAGATATTTCTCTATACGAAATGGTTGGCGCATTAGCCACTTTCCCTGGAAAAGGGATCTGGCATGAACCTATTTTCATTTCAAGAATTGAAGATAAAAATGGGGTTGTGATTGCCGATTTTGTAGCAGATAGCCGCGAAGCAATGAGTGAGGAAAATGCTTATGAAATGGTCACTCTACTTGAAGGAGTTACTCATGGCGCCAGAGGTCCATATTTAGGTAAAGATGAAAGTCGTTGGGGATCTAGGGTAACTGTAGGTACAGGAGTGCGTTTGTTTTACGACTCACCTAAAAGAGAATATGATGGTTTTCCAAGAACATATCCTATTGCCGGAAAAACAGGTACCACACAAAATAACTCAGATGGTTGGTTTATGGGTTTAACTCCGGATTTGGTTACCGGAGTTTGGGTAGGTGCCGAAGATCGTGCTGTACGATTCCGATATACATCCAAAGGGCAAGGTGCAAATACGGCATTACCAATATGGGGCTACTATATGAAAAAAGCATGGGCAGATACCACACTTAACCTATCTAAACAACCATTTGAAGCTCCTCTGAATTACAATAAAGAATTAGACTGTGAGAAAGCCAAATCAAACAATTCTGGTGGTACTGATGAATTTGATTTTGGAACATAAATTTTAAAATACTATAAATTATGATTAATAAAGTTGTTGCTAACGCACAAGAAGCTACAAAAGGCATTGAAAGTGGTATGACCATGATGTTTGGTGGCTTTGGACTATGTGGAATTCCTGAAAATGCGATTCAGGCCATCGTAGAATCAAAAATCAATAATTTGGTATGTATTTCAAACAATGCCGGAGTAGACGATTTTGGTTTAGGCTTTATGCTCCAGACCAAACAAATCAAAAAAATGATTGCTTCTTATGTAGGAGAGAATGATGAATTTGAACGTCAAATGTTAAGCGGAGAATTAGAAGTTGATCTAATTCCGCAAGGGTCTTTGGCTGAGAGATGTCGTGCCGGTGGTGCTGGAATTCCAGCTTTCTTTACCCCTGCCGGATATGGAACTGAAGTTGCGGAAGGCAAAGAAGTAAGAGTTTATAACGGTAAGCCGCATATTTTGGAGACTGCTTTGACTGCAGATTTTGCATTTGTAAAAGCATGGAAAGGAGATGAAGCTGGGAACCTGGTATTTAAAGGAACTGCTAGAAACTTCAATCCAATGATGGCTATGGCAGGTAAGATTACCGTAGCCGAAGTCGAAGAACTAGTTCCTGCAGGTGAGTTGGACCCTAACGAAATTCATACTCCCGGAATTTTTGTGCAACGTATCTTCAAGGGTGCCAACTTTGAAAAGCGCATTGAACAAAGAACTGTAAGAACCAGAGATTAGTTAAATCTCCAATTCAACATTACTCATTTATTAATTTGACACATTACAAAACATTATAAAATGGCATTAGATAAAATAGGAATTGCAAAACGTATTGCTCAAGAATTGAGAGATGGTTGGTACGTAAATTTAGGTATTGGCATTCCAACTTTGGTTGCTAATTATATTCCTGAAGGTGTAAATGTGGAATTCCAGTCTGAAAATGGGATTTTAGGAATGGGACCATTCCCATTCGAGGGAGAGGAAGATGCTGATTTAATCAACGCAGGAAAACAAACAATTACACATTTACCTGGAGCAGTATATTTTGATTCTGCCACCAGTTTTGCTATGATTCGTGGACAACACGTACAACTTACAGTTTTGGGAGCAATGGAGGTAGCTGATAACGGTGATATTGCAAACTGGAAAATTCCAGGACGTATGGTAAAAGGTATGGGGGGTGCTATGGATTTAGTAGCCAGTGCTGATAACATTATCGTTGCTATGATGCACACTAACAAAAAAGGTGAGTCCAAGCTTTTAAAACAATGTAGCCTACCCATTACGGGAGTACAATGTGTAAAACGTGTGGTCACCAACTTAGCTGTTGTTGATATTGTTGAAGGGGGGTTTAAGCTTATTGAAAGAGCACCTGGAGTTTCGGTAGAAGAAATTAAAAATGCAACTGAAGGAAATTTAATTGTAGAAGGAGATATTCCTGAAATGCGTATCTAATACCCGATTCTTGAAAAAGTATTTTCTGTGGATTTCCGAAGTAATTGTTATCATAGCAGTACTTCTTGTCATAAACAATTACCTCGGTAATCAGGAATTACTTATTAAAGCAGACGGAAAAGGCTATTACGACTATCTTCCTGCTACATTTATATATCACGATTTAAACTTTAAATATACCGACACGTTACAAACCGACTATTATGATCAAAAATCATATAGTGCGGGTTATTTAAAACATGTCAACGGAAAACAAATCAATAAATATTTCCCTGGGGTTTCTATACTTTGGAGCCCTTTTTTTGCCGGAGCACATATCTATGCTTTAAACTCTAAATACCCCGCTGACGGATACAGTTACCCTTATCAGAAATCTATCTTCTTTGCGGCTATATTTTATTTATGGTTGGGACTTTTATATCTCCGTAGGTTATTATTATGCTTTAATATCAACCCTATTGTTATCCTGAGTATCCTAATCTTATTTACTCTGGCTACTCCACTTTTAAACTATGTGCAATACGACCCATCTTTTACACACGTATATTCTTTTGCGCTGGTCAATATATTTAGCTTCTACGGATATTCTTATCTCCAAAAACAAAAGACAATTGACTTTTTTATTGCGGCATTTATATTGGGATTCATTACGATTATCAGACCTGTGAATTTGATCTCAGCAGTGATCCTACTTTTATTCTTTAATTCTTTTGAAGATTTTAAAAATACATTCACAAACATATTCTTCTCCCATCGCAACCATATTTATAAAGCTTTTTTGATATTTCTAGCTGTAGTGAGTATTGTCCCATTATTATGGTGGCATCAAACCGGACAGTTCTTTATTTGGGGATATCAGGATGAAGGGTTTAATTTTTTATCCCCTGCTTTTTTCGATTTTCTATTTAGCGCCCGAAAAGGTGCTTTTGTTCATACTCCGTTACTTTTTATTTCGCTACTTGGAGGTTTGTTTGTGTGGCTTAGAACCAAAAACTATTACCGACTGGGCATATTTATCATTCTTGTCACATTAATTACCTATGTACTATCCTCCTGGTGGTCGTGGTATTATGGCGCTAGTTATGGTTCCAGACCCATGATAGAATACTATATCGTTTTTGCCTTTGCCCTCGCGCAGTTTTTAAATCATTTCAAGAATAGAATCTATTCACACGTGCTTACACTGCTATTCCTGTTCTTGATACCCATTAATATTATACAAGTATTCCAGTACCAGAATTATATCATGGACTGGGAAGAAATGACGTGGGATAAATTCAGGTTTATTGGTTTACATACCGAGAAAAAATACAGAGGTGTTTTTTTCAGAAAAACAATCAACTACAACTTAGATCAGGTCATTTATTCTGAAGATTTCATTATGGATCCTCCCGTGCAATTCGAATCGGAAAAACATGAAATAATCGCTTCATTTATTGCTGATAGTATTCTCCATTTGGATCAGGTAAACCACGTACATATTGTCGCAGACATTGAATACGAAACAGGTAATTCGGAAATTGTACTCTCTATAAACGACTCTACCGGGAAAAATATCTATTGGTATAGTCCTCATGTTTTTGCAGCTACACAAAAGGAAAATACACGTTATAATTTTGCAGACTTCTATTATCAGATTCCTACGATCCCGGAAGGTGCAACATTTCAAATTGGTGTATCTTCACACGCTGATAAAATCAAAGTACATCAAATTAAAATCAATCTGATACACAAACCTTAAAGGCAATTTATCATGAAAAAATTCGGTACCTGGCTGTTGTTAGCCATTTTGTTTATCGCAATGATGGTTTTAAATATGCTTAATGAGGGTTCTCCCGGTGGTGCCGATACTTATATGCATTATTTATTTGCTAAATGGGCTTTTATTCATCCTCATTTATTTTTTGACCACTGGGGTAAACCGATGTTTACCATTTTAGCATCTCCTCTAGCCCAATTTGGATTTAAAGGTGCTGTTACTTTCAACATTCTCATTGCTTTAGGTTCCGGATTATTGGTTTATAAGAGTGCTGAGAAACTACATATCAAGAATTCATGGTTAGGTATTTTATTTACGGTGTTTACTCCAATGTTCTTTTTGATTTCATTTTCAAGTCTAACTGAAATAATATTTGCATTTCTCACCATTCTATCCATTTATCTTTTTACAGATAAAAAATACGTTTACAGTGCAATAGCCATGTCTTTTGTTCCTTTTGCCAGAACAGAAGGAATTATATTCTTCCCTTTAATAATGTTTTCTTTCATTTTTGTAAAAAACTACAAGTCCATTTTCTTTTTGCTTACTGGTTTCATAGTCATGTCTCTTGCTGGATATCCTGTATATCATGATTTTTTATGGCCCATCACCAAAAACCCATATCACGATGCTTCGGCTTTGTACGGCAGCGGGAAACTACTTCATTTTGTAGATCATTCTCCAGGTATCTTTGGATGGCCTATCATAGTTATGTTTGCCGTAGGACTTGTAACGAGTCTGGTTTATGTATTCAAACATAAATTCAATCACCAATCCATTTCGATATTACTCATATTGGGAGTTGCACTAGGATACTTTTCCGCGCATAGTGTGGTTTGGGCCTATGGTATGGGTGGATCTGCCGGTTTAATTCGTGTGATGGCCGGAATCGTTCCTGCAGTGGCTTGCATCGCTTTATTTGGAACTGATCAACTCTTTAGGCTCATACCACACCGTCCATGGGCCAAATGGAGCTTCATTGTTCTCATTGCTATAATTGTCACTATAGAAGGCATTTCCAAAAATAAATTCCCTATTTATTTAGGCCAGGAAGAAACCGAATTACATCAGGTTGCTAAATATATTAAAGAGAATAATCTGGATGAAAACTACATTATCTATTACAATCCCTTAAACGCATATCTACTGGACTTAGATCATTTTTCGGATGTACATAGTCGAAACCAGTTATACGATAACAACCAACCACATAAAGATTTAAAACCAGGTACCATTATTATTTGGGATGCACATTTTAGTCCAAATGAAAGTGGATTACCTAAGACGAATCTGGAACAGGATTCTCAATTGGTAAAGCTCAAAGAATTTCATCCTGTTCATCCATTTCAAGTGTATGGTGGCCAAGAATATGAAGTTTTAATCTTCCAGAAAAAACAATAATTTAAGTTCAAAATCGATAGTATTTCACGAGCCACCGAAATAAATTACATTTGCCCCAAATTCAAGAAATGGCATTTAATACTTTAAGCGTACTTATTCCGGCATATAACGAAGAAAGAACTATTCATTTGATCCTTGATAAAGTTTTAGCTGTTAAGCTTAATAACAACATCAAGAAGGAAATTGTTTTAGTCAATGACTGCTCAACCGATGATACGGAAGGCGCCATTAAAAAGTATATCGCAGAGCATCCGGAAGCGGATATGAAGTTATACAACCAACCCGTAAATATGGGAAAGGGTGCAGCTATTCACAGAGCCATTAATGAAGCTACAGGAGACTATGTCGTTATTCAGGATGCTGATTTGGAGTATGACCCTGAAGAGTACAATATTCTTTTAAAACCGATTCTATCAGGTTTTGCTGATGTAGTTTACGGATCAAGGTTTATGGGCGGAAATCCGCATAGAATTTTATTCTTCTGGCACTCTATCGGAAATAAGTTTTTGACTTTTATTTCAAATATGTTCTCTAATCTGAACCTTACGGATATGGAAACATGCTACAAAGTTTTTGAAGCTAAAACAATCAAAAGCATCTATTTAAAAGAGCAAAGATTCGGTTTTGAACCAGAAGTTACCGCAAAAATTTCAAGAGTTCCAAAGATTAGAATCTATGAAGTAGGTATTTCTTATTATGGTCGTACATACGAAGAAGGTAAGAAAATTGGTTGGAAAGATGGTGTGCGCGCCATTTACTCGATCTTGAAATACAATATTTTTTCAAAGACCACATTTAAGTCCGAACTGTAAGTGATGAAGCTATCTCCTAGTCTTATTATTTCTTGGGTTATAGCAATCGTATTAACACTTACTTTATTTAATCAGTCCAAATGGAATAGTAGAGATGTGCTCAAACATGATATGTATGTGTACTACTCGTACTTGCCTGCAACTTTCATTTACAAGGACTTAACTTTTGAATTCATTCATGATCTCCCGGCTGATGACAAAAGGGAAATTTGGACATTAAATGCTCCAAACGGAAATAAGGTTCAAAAGATGACTATGGGAATGGGAATGATGTATACGCCCTTTTTTGGACTGGCACATCTTTCAGCCCATTTAATGGATATCCCGGCTGATGGGTATTCATGGATCTATCATCTTTTCATGGCATTATCTGCTCTTTTCTTTTCTATTGCTGCCATTTTTATCCAAAGGAAACTCCTTCTAAAATACTTCGATGAAAAAACGGTTTCATTTACCTTATTAGGAATCGCGCTAGGAACCAATTATTACTACTATACCACATCTGAGGGTCCAATGAGTCATATCTACAACTTTTTTCTCATTTCACTTTTTGTCTGGCAGGTTATCAAATGGCTGGAAAACTTCCATTGGAAAAATGCAATCTGGGTCGGGCTCTCTTTCGGTCTCATTGTCTTAATACGGCCAATAAATGCCATTGTGATTCTTATTCTATTGTTTTATGGCGTTCGCTCTTTTGCCGAGTTTGTATTACGTTTAAAAGATGTATTCACCCATTATTATCAAGTTCTACTGATGTTCATTCTCATATGCCTTGTAATTACTCCACAACTTTGGTACTGGCATATGAATACGGGTGATTGGATTTATTATTCCTATAATGATGAAGGCTTCTTCTTTAATGACCCCCGAATTCTGGAAGGCTTATTTAGCTTTCGTAAAGGTTGGTTGATTTATGCTCCAATCATGGTATTCTCCATTATTGGGTTGTTTTTATTATGGTCCAGATCAAAAGCGTCAAAGTTTAAAATGGCCATACTACTTTACTTCATTGCCCACATTTATATTATCTATAGCTGGTGGTGTTGGTGGTATGGTGGGAGTTTTGGATCCAGACCAATGATAGATGCAACAGCAATTTTAAGTATTCCTTTGGCAGCTTTCATTGCCACAACTTTCCATTGGAAGTTTAGCGCATGGATTACGAGAATATTGATTATTGCTTTTATAGGGTTAAACTTATTTCAATCTATGCAATATCGGAGAGGCATTATCCATTGGGATAGTATGACCAAAGACTCCTATTTTCTGGTTTTTGGGCAAAGCAACTATCCAGAAGGATATTCCGAATCATTAAAAACCCCAGATTATGATGCCGCCAAGAAAGGCATGCGAGATGAATAATTAAACCATTTTAATGTTCGATTCTTCAATCAAACTTTGCCCCGCCAACCTTCGATATACCTGAACCAGAGTCACCACATCTTTTTGGCAATATTCCACAATTCTATCCAAATCATTTTCTTCATAGTATACTCCATATACCTGACTTCCATCGATATCATCTTTTGGTGTTGGGATTTCAAAAATGGCCGCCAATAAATCTAATGAAGTGAAATTTTTAAACTCACCGAATTTCCAATAAGTCATCGTATCCAGATGAGGGTTCTCCCATGGTTTTAGTCCTCCAATATTTAATAATGCAGGCAATGCCATTCCATGAATTAACATTCTTCGTGCGATAAATGGAAAATCAAACTCTTTACCATTGTGTCCACACAAACGGTGCATTTGAATATTGTAATAATGCTTATTTAAAAGCGTTGCAAACTCATTTAAAAGAATAGATTCATCATCATTGGCAAAAGAAGTGATTCGAAGTGTAAGTCCTTCTGATGTTCTGGCCACAAACCCTACAGAAATACAGACAATCTTACCAAACTCCGCATAGATCCCTGCCCGATTGTATACATCAGCCGATGTTTCTTCTTCTCCGACAAAAGACTTTGACTTCTTATCCCAAAGCTTTTGAAAACGTTCTGGAACATCGGTATAATTTGGATACTCGGGTACCGTTTCAATATCTAAAAACAAAACCTTCTCAATGTCAATATGTGCTAACATGGTTATTAAGTTTTTTGGTTACGTAAATACAGTTTCTAAAGTAATAATTTGTTTTAATTCCGTAGTAACCTGATACGTAATACTTAAGCCTTAAATCTATTTAAAACAACTCTGGCTGGCAACATTGCAGCGATACTCCCTATAACTGTAATCAAACCGATAATGTATAAAATATCCATCAACTTTAGTTCTACAGGATAGTGATCAATCAGTAAACCTTCTACTGGAATAAAACCAAAATGCGACTGTAATACTACCAATATTATCCCCAACAAAAGCCCTACTCCTCCTCCGGTCAAAGAGATCAAAAGTCCTTCCACAAAAAAGATTCTTTTGATCATTTGTTTCGTAGCTCCCATCCCTCTTAACACGAAAATGTCTCTCTTTTTATCTAAAATTAAAATAGTTAAAGATCCAATCACGTTGAAGGTAGCGATTAACAAAATGAACGTCAGAATTAAAAATGTGGCCCATTTCTCTGTGTTATTGGTCTTATACAACAATTCATTTTGCTCATATCTTGTTTTCACTTTGTATGTATCTCCAATCCAGGCCTGAATTTCTTCTTTTACTTTCTCAGGGTCACTCTTATCTGCTAACCTCAATTCATATGCAGTCACCTGCCCTGGCTTTTGAATAAGCTCCTCAACGTATGAATAAGGAGCTACTGTGTACTTTGCATCTATATCCTGATTTATAGCAAAAATCCCTGAAGGTGAAATAGGCTCGATATAAAACGCATTATCAATGTTGACATGGTTTCCTCCGGTATTTTTTGCCGCATAAACAAACAAAGGTTGCAAAGCATTATGTATAAATAAACCCAACTGCTCGGCCACCATATATCCTACAATCAATTTTGGATTACCATTTTTGGCTCTAAGTTCAGGCTCTCCTGCCCACATTAAACTATCCAACCCACTTTGCGTAATAAACACAGAGTCTACTCCCTTAATTACTGCAAATGCCTGGCTGTCTTTGTATTTAATTAAAACGGTTTCTTCAAGCGACCTGTTCAAACTTTCAACAGATGGGTGATCCTGAATCTTATGTCTTAAATCCGGAGTATCTTCAAACGTTTTACCTCTAACAACCTCAATTCGAATCTCCGCATCAAAACTCGAGTACAGACCCTCTACCAGATTATTGATTCCATTAAATGCGGATAAAACAATGATTAAAGCAGACGCACCAACTCCCACTCCAAACATGGATATAATGGAAATTAGGTTAATGACATTCTTCTTCTTTTTAGAGAATAAATAACGTCTGGCTATAAAAAATGGAAGATTCAAAATCTACTCTTTCAAAAGTTGATCAATCTCTTCCGCATAATCTAATGAGTCATCTCCATAGAATGCAAATTGAGGAACAATTCTCAACTGGTGTCTCACTCTCTTTCCCAATTCAAAACGGATTTGAGGGGCAAACGATTTTAGCGCTGCTACATCCTCAGCCAAATCATCAGTTGGGAAAATACTCACATACACCTTAGCAAAACTTAAATCAGGGCTAATACGAACAGTCGTCACCGTGGTCATCTTCCCAGGTAAGAAATCTCCTTCCATTCGTTGGATAATCGTACTAAACTCACGTCTTAATAACTCCGATACCTTTTCTTGTCTTAAAGTACTCATATATGATTGTTTTGCGCATGCAAAGATAAGCGAGTTTAAATGATTAACTCCCCATTCAAATTAGAATCACCTACGATCGATACGTAATCTATTTCTTTCCGGTACTTCCGAAACCTCCTGCACCACGGTCACTCTCTCCCAAAACTTCAACGGTCTCCCAGGAAATTTGCTCATGTTTTGCAATCACCAATTGTGCAATACGCTCCCCATCAACTACTTCAAATGGTTCATTTGATAGGTTTACCAAAATAACGCCAACCTCTCCGCGGTAATCTGCATCAATAGTCCCCGGTGAATTTAATACCGTAATTCCTTTTTTATATGCCAACCCTGATCTTGGACGTACCTGCGCTTCATATCCAACAGGTAACTCCATAAAAACACCCGTCTTCACTAATGCTCTTTCCAAAGGTTTTAACATAATCGACTCATCAATATTTGCTCTTAAATCTAATCCGGCTGCCGCTTCAGTAGCATATTCCGGTAAATCATGCTTCGACTTATTAATCACCTTTACATTTAGCATATCTTCTTATTTTACTTTTTTACGTACTAATTTCATCATCTTCAGGGATACATCCATCAGCAATATCCTTGGATTGGCATTTCTCGAAATATGATATTCTGCTTCTTCAAAAAGTTCAATCATATCAATGGCATTCAGCTGATTCACATACGGAGAAAACTTTGTAATAAAACCTTTCTCTGCCCCTCCTGTCATCTGGATATCGGACGAACCGTAATTCATAATCAGACTTTCTCTAAATACGTGCAAACCATATCTAAAGAACAACATCAATCTTTCACGGCCCAATTTTGAGATCACTTCCGACCATTGCATCAACTCTAAAAACTCCTTTTGCCATAAGAACCGCATCCACTTGATAAACATCTCCTGATTAAACTGGCGTACCTCATTATCATTAATCAGTTTTTGTGCTTCCAGGTAATTCCCTTGTGATATTTTGGAAATCGTTTCGGCTTCATCGTTACCTAATTCAAAATTGCGAACAATAGCTTCTTTTAAATCAGCTTGACCAATGGGTTTTACATGGATCATCTGAACACGAGACTGAATGGTCGCCATCAGCTGTTCAGGATTCTGACTCACCAATAAAAACACTGTTTTTTGCGGAGGTTCCTCCAGAATCTTTAGCAATTTATTCGCAGTCGCATTATTCATTTTTTCAGGAAGCCAGATCAACATGATTTTAAACTCAGACTCATACGGTTTTAAGCTTAAATCCTTTAGAATCTCTCGTGCCTGCTCCACATTAATCAGCCCTTGCTTATTCGCAATTCCCAAATGCGCCAACCATTCGCTAGATGACATATAAGGATTCTTTGAAAGCGCTTCACGCCATTCAGACAAAAAATCCTTGGACATAATTTTTGAACCAGTAATCTTCTTGGTTCGGTTAATCGGATAACAATAATGAAAATCAGGATGTACAAATTTCCCACATTTGGTCATAGCGGCATTGAAATCCTGACTGCTTTTAGCTAATAAGTAACTACCAAATGCCAAAGCCATTGCCAAATTACCGGAACCTTCATTTCCCGTAAACATCAAAGCATGACTAATTCGTCCTGCATCAATCATCTCTTTTAATCGAGATTTCAGTTCTTTATGTCCGATTACGTCATCAAACTGCATTGGGCCAAAAGTAGTGAATACACCTTATTTTAACTCATTTTATCAAGCCCATGATTGCTAGTTTTTCAACAGAAAAATAAATTTTAAACAATCGGTTCAAATCCTATAAAAACCGTTAAAAACCTTTCGCTATTTTTAAAAAAAGTACGACTATTGAATTGCGAAAAAAATTGACATGATGAAAACAGTAAATGATATTGATTTTAAAGGTAAAAAGGCTTTAATCCGTGTAGATTTCAATGTGCCTCTGGATGAGAACATGAATATTACGGATGACACGCGTATTCGTGCAGCATTGCCAACCATTCAGCATGTGCTTAACAGCGAAGGATCTGTAATCTTAATGTCTCACCTGGGACGTCCAAAAAATGGTCCTGAAGAAAAATTTTCTTTAAAGCATATTGTAAATCATTTATCTGAACTTCTGGAAAGAGAAGTGAAATTCGCATCTAACTGCATTGGTTCTGCAACTGAGAATTTAGCAGAAAATCTAAACTCTGGTGAGGTGTTGTTATTAGAAAATCTACGTTTTTATTCTGAAGAAAAAGCGGGTGATGTAGATTTTGCAAAGTCATTATCCGTTTTAGGTGATATTTATGTCAATGACGCATTTGGTACAGCGCATAGAGCACATGCTTCAACCGCAATTATTGCACAATTCTTCCCAACTTCTAAAGTTTTTGGTCTTTTAATGGCTAAAGAATTGGACAATGTCGCTCAGGTTATGGATGATCCAAAACCTCCATTTACAGCAATCATTGGTGGAGCTAAGGTTTCTTCAAAAATCAGCATTATTGAAAATCTTCTGGATAAGATTGATAACTTGCTTATCGGAGGTGGAATGGCTTATACATTCATTAAAGCACAAGGTGGTGATATAGGAAATTCTTTGGTAGAAGATGATTATCTGGATACTGCGTTGAAGGTTCTTGAAATGGCCGATGAGAAAAATGTACACGTTCTTTTACCGGAGGATTCTGCAGTAGCGGATGCTTTTGGTCCGGACGCGGATCGATCTGAATGTGCAACCAAAAACATTCCTGAAGGATGGATGGGTATGGATTTAGGTCCGGATGCTATTGAGCATTATAAAACTTGTATTGAGCAATCCAGAACTATTTTATGGAATGGTCCAATGGGTGTATTTGAATTCGATAAATTCGAAGAAGGAACCAAGCAAGTGGCATTTTCAGTAGTTCGCGCTACAGAAAGTGATGCTTATTCACTTGTAGGTGGGGGTGATTCTGTTGCTGCAGTAAACAAATATGATTTAAAAAATCATGTGAGTTACGTTTCTACGGGTGGTGGAGCATTATTAGAACTTATTGAAGGAAAAGAACTTCCGGGAGTAAAAGCGATCTTAGATTAGTTTTAAGGTAACGCTGCAAATATTCCAAAAACAACTGCATTCGCATTGTATTCCAGGATATGCTTGTATCCATATTGCTTATAAGCATATCCCAACTCTATACCGATATTGTATTTATCCGGTCGATGAATTAATGTCATTCCAACACTACCGGAAATAAGGATGGGTGCCCCTATGTCTGATCTATGATTGACTCCTTTATCTCCATTCTCATAGTGTTTTTCAGAAGCGAAAACAACTGCAGTACCTAATTCTAGTTTCGCAAAAAACAGTTCATTATCTCTAGTGGAAAACTTAACTGACGCTAGCAAAGGAATTCTATTTTCATGAATACTGAACGAATCTATATTGGACGTATTTAAACGTTCATATCCAAACCCCAAACCAAATCGTGTATTTCTGTGTGCCAGAGGATAAATGATATATTTCAACTGATAACCACTACTCGTGGCGTATTTCCTATCTTTTGAAAAGTTGGTTTCAGGATTTCCAAAAACATGAGCACTCCATTCCACTTTTTTCAAAGGAACTGTCTCATTTTGTGCATTTAAAATTGTAGAACTAAGAAATAAGGTAATCACGTATAGTATTCGTTGGATCATCTTTAATTTTAATTGGTTAATTCAATACATTAATGGCATTTCTCAATCAAAAATCAAACCGAAAATTGCCACTTAATTTGAGTTCCTTTATTTTCTTCGGAGATTAAATGAAACTCCCCATCTGTCTTTTCTACACGGTGTTGCATATTATATAATCCAAAACCTCTTTCTTCAGATTCAGACACATTAAAACCAATGCCATCATCTTCCACCGAAAAGATCAATTGATGAGATTTAAGTTCTATTTTGATACTGATTTTTGTTCCCTTTGAGTATTTGAATGCATTGGTTATAGCCTCTTGACAGACGCGATATGAAGTCAGCGCGATTTGAGGAGTTAACACCCGGTCAGAACAATTTGTATGCATTTCTAATTTTATAGACTCCTCGGAAAACCTTTCGCTAAATGTTCTAATCCTTTCTCCCAACTGCTTTACCATAATAGACTCCGCTCGTATAGACCAAACTGTTTCTCTAAGAATTTCACTAATCTTTCTTACCTGAGCGACTACTCCCTCCAAGTTTTGCTTTTCTACCGGATATTCAGAAGTGTAAATTCTGCTATCTAAATTTGAGGTCACAACAGTCAACTCTGCCCCAACATGGTCATGCAAATCCATCGCAATACGGCTTCTCTCATCATTTAAAGAGGCTTTTAAACGCAACTGATCATTCTTTCTTTTTTGAATATATGTCCATAAAAGGAAGCCTACTAATATTAACAAACTCGCAATGGCGATATACTGATAAAACTGGGTTTTCTCTTGTTGTAATAATTCCACTTTCTGTAACGCCAGCTTTTCATTTTTTTCGGCTACTTGAAATTTCTTATGTAATGCTACAGCTTCTTTTTGTACCTCAACTCCACGAATACTATCTGAAAGCATGCTACCCGTTTTGAGATAATAAAATGCACTGTCATATTGCCCTACTGTAGACCAGATATTGGCATACAACAGAAACATCCGCATCTTTTCTTCCTCATCATCATAAACATCCAATATTTCAACCACCTTTTGCATATAGAATAATGCAGAATCATTTTGTTTTTGGTTGTAATACAGAAGTCCCAGATTGTGGAGACTATTCCCCATCACCGCATAATTTCCCCTATACTCTGCGGCCTGATACGATTTAATATAATAGTTCTTTGATTTTTCTACATCTCCCTGGATTTCATAGATGCTGGCTAAATTGTTATACTCCGAAGCACAATAGACTTCAGCTCCACCAGCGACTTTTATATCTATACTTTGGTTGAAATAATATATAGCGGAATCATACGCCTCGTTAAAATTATGAACTGTACCCAAGGCATTGTACACATTAGCCAGGCTCCATTTCGGATTTAAATTTTGATAGGTTTTCTCCGCCTTATGATAGTACTCTTTTGCTTCTTCGTATCGTTCTAATCGATTAAACGCATTGGCAATATTATAGCTCGCATGCGCTTCTCCAATGGTGTCTCCGGTTTTGTGAAAGCTTTCTAAAGCATTAAAACTTTGATCTAAAGCTTTTTGATAATCTCCCTGACCAAAGTAATTGATACTCCGATTCAGGTATGCTTTATTTACGATATCAAAAATGCTTCTGCTCCGGGCAAAATCAATGGCCTTTTCAAACCACATGTTTGCAGTATCAGATAAACCTTTATTCATGTAACATATCCCCAACCAATTCAACGCAAAGGCATATGATGTATCATAGGCATTCGAATCGTATGTCGTAATCTCACGCGCATAATAAATAGAAGAGTCAATTTGAGTACGATATGATGTTCGGGCCAGTTGTTCTAATTCATCCAATCGCTTAGCATCTTCATCAGATCCCACGGCATATACCGGACTTAATACCAAAAGGAAAATTATAAATCTAATCATTAGATGTATTGAGTTTATTAATGGCCTCTACCTTAGAATGCACTCTTAATTTTCGGTAACAGTTTTCGACATGTTTTCTTACAGTACCGTAGCTAATATACAAATTACTAGCTATTTGCTCATAACTCAAACCTTTTGATAAAGCTACCAAAATCTCGTGCTCACGAGTTGTTAAATTATATTCTTCAGCAATATTCTTTTCCTTCTTAGGAGTTCCTTTTCGAATTAGGTTCAACGATTTTTTCGCAATTTCTGCACTCATTGGTGCACCACCTTCTAATGCTTCATAGATAGATTTATGGATTTTTGCCGGAGGCTCTTCTTTTAATAAATAGCCACTGGCACCTGCCATGATCGCATCGAAAAGATAGTACTCATCATCAAATACAGTACACATAACAATTTTTATTGCCGGCCACCTTTCGGATACAATCCGTGTCGCATCAATACCATTCATTATAGGCATATTAATATCCATTAGAATCACATCAACCTGATGATCTTTCTGTAAATAAGTCACCAGATCTTTACCATTCTTTGCCATGTGCTTCACTTTAAACTCGGGAGCTAACTCGACCTTGTTTCTCAAAGCCAAAGCCAATTGCGGTAAATCTTCGGTTATTATAATATTCATCATACGTGTTCAATTTTATGGATACAAATTAAACGGTAGTTCCACGATTAAAAAATACGCAATCTTGCGTATTGTAACCCTTCCCAAAGCGCTAAATCTTTGTTGAAACAAAAAATTAGCATTCTCATGAAAAAATTTATCACACTCTTTGTCATATGTATCGTACCGCTTTCATCACTGCTATCACAACAAATAAACTATACGATCACCTCCAACGAGACTAAAAAGTCTCCCATGGTGAGCATCAATACCGATCTACTTCATTTGGAAATGATGCAACACGATATAATTGCCCCTCTTTCATTTAATGTGGGTGTTTGGGGGCATGTAGAAATACTGCCATCGTTTGTGGGAGCACAATTCACTTTAAGAAGAAGTCTATTTAACGTAGGACTTTTAGAAGAAGAAAACTTCAATCCCAATTTGGAAATAGAGTTAGGAGGTTATCTCATTTTCAGTAACAAAGTGGTTAAAAAGAAAACAGTTGTTATACTCGATCGTAAAGAAACTGATAACTGGGATGGTACTCGAACTACATCCACTAAATCTATTACCATTCCTGCAGAAAGAAGAAGACAATATATGCTGCGAGGAGGGTTCTATAGAAAGTCTACCGGAAATAGTTTAGAATATCTGGAAGGCTTTAAAGACCTAAACAACAACTCCAATTTTGTCAACTACAAAACAGCCGGACTTTATGCTGGTATTGGAATTAGAACCCTTACGAGTTTATTTGTAAAAACCGACACTTATGGAAGTCAGTTTAATTCTGCTGGGAGAGATTTCTATTTCGATCTCATGGTTCTGCCATCCAACAAATGGGAAGATATGAGTGGCAATGATGTAACTGATGTAGTCACATCATTAAGTAAAAAAGGCCCTTTAGGCGCACGAATTGGAATTAAACTGTTCCAAATTGACCCAAAATCCAAAACCAACAAAACTTTTGGAATGTGTTATATGTTCGAAACCGGAATCAAACCTTACACCGGATTTTTCTTACAAGGTGGTATTGGCTTAACCATCATTAAAAAATAGAGTTATGAAGTTTTTATTCGTTTTATTACCGCTATTAATTTTAGGTTCATGTGATCTTTTACAATCCGAAGATGAAGGTTTTCAGTGTGAAAAAAATGCTCCCATACAGGTCTCCGGTCAAGATAGATGTACAAACGCTATGGGGCGAAATCATAAAATTGGGGCATATCATTCCTATGAAAAATTAGACCTCCAATTTAATGGCGATTTCACTATTCATATGCAAACGGATACAGGACGGATTACCACCAAAAAATATGATTATCCGGGAGAAGTCAGCTTATGGTTTCAGGAAATCAACAAGGGCGGTTCTGGTTCGGTAACCATCACCACATTTGATACGATTAATCGCATTATCTCAGGTCGATTTGATCTTACGGCAGAAGGCGCTCACAATTATCAGGCATATGATTATCATGTTACCGGAACTTTCAATAAAGTCCGTTTTTAATCATCAAACCCCTTCCCCCTCTCGGTTGTATGAGAAGGGGGATTAATTACTCCTAAACAAAAAAACGCCCCATACCAGCATTCCGGTATGGGGCGTTTTAGAAAATAAGAACTGTTATTAATCCGCTAATGCGGCAGATAAATACTCACGATTCATTCTCGCGATATTATCTAAAGAAATTCCTTTTGGACATTCTACTTCGCATGCTCCGGTATTGGTACAGTTACCAAAACCTTCTTCATCCATAACCCGCACCATGTTTTTCACACGATCTGCAGCTTCTACTTTACCTTGTGGTAACAAAGCAAATTGTGAAACCTTAGCCGATAAGAATAGCATAGCTGAAGCATTCTTACAAGTAGCGATACATGCGCCACAACCAATACAGGTAGCCGCATCAAATGAAGCATCTGCATCTGCTTTTGGAATTGGAAGTGCATTCGCATCTTGCGTATTCCCAGAAGTGTTTACAGAAATGTATCCACCTGCCTGTTGAATTCTATCCATTCCGGTACGATCTACAACCAAATCCTTAATTACTGGCATGGCAGCTGCTCTAAATGGCTCGATATAAATCGTATCACCATCATTGAACATACGCATGTGTAACTGACATGTTGTAATTCCTTTATCCGGACCATGTGCTTCACCGTTGATGAATAACGAACACATCCCGCAAATCCCTTCACGACAATCATGGTCAAATACTACAGGCTCTTCTCCTTTGTCTACCAATTGCTCGTTTAACACGTCTAACATCTCTAGAAAAGAAGAATCAGGTGAAATACCAGTAACGTTATAATCTACTAACTTCCCCTTAGAATTAGCATCTTGCTGACGCCAAATCTTAAGTAATAAGTTCATTCCTTTATCTGACATAATCTATAATTTTTTCCTCTAGAGAGGTTTATTTATAACTTCTTTGTTTTAACTCTATATCATTGAAAGTCAATTCTTCTTTATGAAGTTTGGCTTCTCTTGGGTTTCCAGTGTATTCCCAAGCTGCAACATACGCAAAGTCTTTGTCATTACGCAATGCCTCACCTTCTTCAGTTTGAGATTCTTCTCTAAAATGACCACCACATGACTCATTTCTGTGTAATGCATCCACTGCAAATAACTCACCTAATTCTAAGAAATCAGCTACACGACCTGCTTTCTCTAATTCTGTGTTCATTGCTTCCGCAGAACCAGGAATTTTCACGTCTTTCCAGAATTCTTCACGGATTTGTTTGATCTCATCCATCGCTTCTTTCAAGCCTTTTTCATTTCTCGCCATTCCAACTTTATCCCACATCACTTTTCCTAAACGTTTGTGGAAATGATCTACAGATTTGGTTCCTTTAATATTCATTAAAGTTTGAATTCTATCGCGAACATCTTTTTCAGCTGCTACGAATTCTGGCAAATCCGTTGGAATCTCACCGGTACGAATTTCAGCTGCTAAATAATCTCCAATTGTATATGGCAATACGAAATATCCATCAGCCAATCCTTGCATCAATGCAGATGCTCCAAGTCTATTTGCTCCGTGATCAGAGAAGTTTGCTTCTCCAGCCGCATAACATCCCGGAATTGTTGTTTGAAGATTGTAGTCCACCCAAATTCCACCCATTGTATAGTGTACTGCTGGATAAATCATCATTGGAGTCTCGTATGGATTCTCATCCACAATCTTCTCATACATCTGGAATAAGTTTCCGTACTTAGATTCAATCACAGCCTTACCCAATTCGATAATCTTTTCTTGGGTTGGATTGTGTAATCCGGTTACATGAGCTTTTTCTTTTCCGTAACGTATAATTGCTGAAGCAAAGTCCAAATAAACCGCCTCTCCTGTAGCATTTACACCATAACCTGCATCACAACGCTCTTTTGCTGCTCTTGATGCCACATCACGAGGAACCAGGTTACCAAATGCAGGATATCTTCTTTCCAGATAATAATCTCTTTCGTCTTCTGAAAGATCCGTTGGTTTCTTCGTTCCTTTACGGATTGCCTCCACATCTTTCATATGCTTAGGTACCCAAATTCTACCATCGTTACGTAAAGACTCAGACATCAATGTCAATTTGGACTGATGGTCTCCACTTCGTGGAATACAAGTTGGGTGAATCTGTGTATAACAAGGATTTGCAAAGTACGCTCCTTTTTTATGAATCTTCCATGCCGCAGTTGCATTAGAACCCATCGCATTTGTTGATAAGAAGAATACGTTCCCATATCCACCTGAAGCGATAACAACTGCATGCGCAGAATGACGTTCTAATTTACCTGTGATCAAATCACGCGCAATAATTCCTCTGGCCTTCCCATCTACAACTACCACATCTAACATTTCGTGACGGTTGTACATCGCGATTTTACCTTTTGCAATTTGACGATTCATTGCAGAGTAAGCACCTAACAATAATTGCTGACCGGTTTGTCCTTTCGCATAAAATGTACGAGAAACCAATACCCCTCCAAATGAACGGTTATCTAACAAACCACCATAATCACGTGCAAAAGGAACACCTTGAGCCACACATTGGTCGATAATTGAACCTGATACCTCTGCTAAACGATAAACGTTTGCTTCACGTGCACGGTAATCACCACCTTTTACTGTATCATAAAACAGACGGTAATCCGAATCACCATCATTTTGATAATTTTTTGCTGCGTTGATACCTCCTTGTGCTGCAATGGAGTGCGCACGTCTTGGAGAATCCTGATAAGCAAATGCTTTTACATTGTATCCCATTTCAGCCAATGATGCAGAAGCTGCACCTCCAGCTAATCCAGTTCCAACAACGATGACATCAATTAATCGTTTATTAGCTGGATTCACCACATTAATATGGTTCTTATGATTGGTCCATTTATCTTTAATTGGACCTTCCGGAATCTTTGAATCTAACTTTGACATAGTCTAATTATTGAACTGGATTTAAGAAAAAATAAATAGCTATCGCAGAAAAACCAATGGCAATCACTGCGCTATATACGGTACCTAAAGTTTGTAATAAACCTTTCCATTTGCTGTTTTTCCAACCTACGGATTGGAATGCAGATTGAAATCCATGATTTAAGTGGATTCCTAAACCAATAAATGCTAAAACATAAAATACTGCGTAATACCAAATACTAAATAAACTAGTTACCAGCACATAGTCATCAGATACGTGATCTGTAAACTTCAACTCATAAAAGAAGTCACGTAAATGCAACACTAAAAACACCAATACCAAAAGACCTGTAATAATCATATTACGTGAAGCCCATGTAGAACTTACCGAAGCATTTTCATAAGCATATTTAACTGGTCTGGCAGCAGCATTTTGTCTTGTCAATTTGATCCCCATTACAATGTGTACCAAAAAGCCAGCAGCCAATACATACTGCATGATTTGGATTAAAGGGTTTGTTGCCATAAAGTGAGAAGCTTCGTTAAACAACTCTGGACCAACAAACAAAAACAGATTAATGGTAAGATGGACAATCAAAAATGTTACCAGAAAGAAACCGGTAATTGCCATCCAAAACTTTCGTGCAACTGACGAACTAAAAAAACCTTTAAGAGGACTCATTTTGAATACATTTTATGTTTAAAATATGCACAAATGTAGTGCGTTTCATCCATTCAAGACATTAATATGACACGATAAAAACCCGGAATTTTAATTTAGAACGATTACAAATAAGGCTAAAACCATAAAATGCTGTATCGCCTTTCAAAGGGTTAAATATGTCATATTAATCTACCGCTATGCCCTGGCTGATTCTGGCGCGAATTCGACTTAATGCCTGAGGCGTAATCCCAATATAGGAAGCAATATATTTTAAAGGAATTTCTTTAATCAATTGGGGTTGATGGGTAAACAAGTTATTGTAACGCTCTTCTGCGGATTGGGTAAGTAAACTTAACTCTCGCTTTTGTTTTCCTATAAAAAATTGTTCTGCAATCTGTCGGCCAATACTATTCCCCTCACTGGTTTGATCAAACAATTCATTTAAATCATGATGAGAGATTCTCCATATTTTGGTATCCACCAAAGTTTCGAGTTGATATTCGGCAGGTGTTTTTCTGATAAAAGAATCATAGGCGCTAAAAAAATGTCCGTTAAAGCCAAAACCAAAGATTGTATCTAAATCCGATTCTTCATTAGGAATTAAAAATCTTATAGCTCCGGTTTCAATAATAGAAACATAGTTTTCCACCTGACCTTTCGCCAATATCACTTCATTTTTTGACAGGGTCACAGGTTCTAATCGTTCCACAAACAACTTCCAAATATGATCTTCCAGATCGATGAACTTTTCAAAATATTTTCGAATATTATCCATAATGTAAAGGTTAGTATTCAACTCAAATAATTCTCAGTCAAACCTAAAGGGAACCATTTATTTCTACAATGAACCCAGGTTAAGTATTACGTGTTGACCCTGCTAAACATACTCTGATAATTCCAACCAACGCATTTCTTTGGTATCCAATTCATCTACTATTTGCGTAAGCTCCGCTGATATCTTCATAATTTTTTCGTGATCATCAGCTACCCGGGTTAACTCTTCCGACAACTCTACTTTCCGTTTTTCCAGCTCCGGGATTTCTTTTTCCAATGCATCGAACTCCCTTTGCTCGTTATACGAAAGTTTGGTTTTAACCTTTTCCACCTTCTTGGGTTTCTCTTTCGTTTTCACCTCGCTTTGTTTGATGCTCTTTTGCTCCGCTTTCCAAATTTCATATTGGGTATAATTCCCCGGGAAATCTTTAATCTCCTCTGCATAATCCATAGAAAACACATGATGCACAATTCGATCTAAAAAGAAGCGATCATGACTGGCCACCACCAAACATCCCGGATAGGACAACAAGAAATCTTCCAATACATTGATGGTCAAAATATCCAAATCATTCGTGGGCTCATCCAGTATCAAAAAGTTTGGGTTCTTCATTAACACCTGAACCAAGTGCAATCTTTTACGTTCCCCACCACTTAATTGATCCACTCTTAAATAGTGCATGTCTCTAGGGAAAAGAAACCTTTCCAACATCTGTGCAGCGGAAATAAACTTCCCTCCCTTTAAAGGAAACACTTCTGCAATCTTCTTTACCACCTCAATCACTCTTTGATCCATACCTCCTTGTAACCCATCCTGAGAATACAATGAAAACTTAACCGTTTCGCCTACGATGATTTTTCCAGTATCAGGTGGTAAATTCCCTAACATCATATTGATCAAAGTAGACTTTCCACTTCCGTTTTTTCCAACTAAACCCACAAAGTCATTTCGTCCAAATTTGTAATCAAATCCTTTGAATAGAACTTTATCACCATATGATTTAGAAACATTATGAAACTCCAGGATTTTGCTTCCCAAGCGTTCCATTTGAGAAGAAATTTTTGCTTTTTCTTCTTTGGTTTTTACAGATGCCGCTTGTTTAATTGCTCCAATAGCATCTATTCTGGCTTTAGATTTTGTCGTTCTCGCTTTGGGTTGTCTTCTAAACCATTCCAGTTCTTTTTTAAGAAGACCTTGCGCTTTTTGTTTTTGCGCCACCATATTGGCCTGTCGTTCTTCACGCTTTTCAAGGAAGTATCCATAACTTCCTTTATACATATACATGTCTCCTCGATCAATTTCCAGAATCTTATTCGTTACAGCATCCAGAAAATATCTATCGTGGGTCACCATAAACAACGTGGTGTTACTAGTTGATAAATATGACTCTAACCAGGAAATCATTTCGATATCTAAATGGTTGGTCGGCTCATCCAGGATAATCAAATCCGGATTTTCGATCAATAACTTCGCGAGTGCAATTCTTTTTTGTTGACCTCCGGATAAAGTTCCCACTTTAGCATCTAATCGGTCCAAACCTAGCTTTCCCAGAATCTCTTTGACTTTATTCTCGAGATTCCAGGCATCCATGCGTTCCATACTTTCGTACAGCTCCGTGATCTTTTCATGATCCTCTGCCAAAACAGCTAGCTCATAATTCTTAACTACTCGAAAAACTTCAGAATCGGATGAGAATACCGCATCCAAAATAGTTAGTCCCGGCTCAAAGTCAACATCCTGCATTAATAAGCCCACTTTAATATCTTTTCGAAAAACCACCTTGCCGGAATCCGGTTCTTCAATACCTGCAAGAACTTTTAAAAGTGTTGTTTTACCACTTCCATTTCTTGCAATCAGTCCAACTTTATCTCCTTTATTCAACCCAAAAGTGATCTTTTCAAAGAGCACCTTATCCCCATACATTTTTGTTAAGTCTTCGACTGATAAATAGTTCATTTCCCTTAGATCTAAAGTAAAAAGCGCAAAATACAAATCTCTTTAATGCAGGACATATATCGCATCCTGAATCACTGAAAATTTTATCTGCTTATATGCTCCCACATATTCTCCATCCGCTTGTACAGGTATCTTTTTCGAGTTCTCCATTTGTCCCAATTTATTCTGATACTTATTTACAAATGAAATAGATTCTATTCCTCCTGTAAACAGCTTATATAACTGTGGAAAAACAATCCAATTGGAAACTTTTTGAACTACAGTAAAGTCCAGTTTGTTTCCATTCAACTCCGCATTGGGACTAATATGCATTCCTCCTCCAAAATATTGTCCTAAACTGGCTGTCAATAGAAGCGTAGCGCCTTCATAGCGTATTTCGCCCCCAATAAAACACTTACTTATCGGAGACTTAAAGTTCAATAATGCTTTTATAGCACTGGATAAATAAGACATTTTACCCGATTTGCCATTTGCATTGAGTTTTTCGAGGTTTTGCACCACCTGTCCATCAATGCCAGCTCCAGCTACATTAACAAAATAATGCTTATTTATATCATGATCTGTTTCTAATTGCCCCACATCATGACGCATCAAGTTATATTGGGTTATCTTATCTATAATATTTTCTGGACGAAGTGGTGTTTTAAAATTTCTCACCCAATCATTCCCGGTTCCAACAGGAATTAAACCCAATACCACATCCTGATCAGGATTCTCAACCGACATCACCGCATTAACCATCTCATTGATAGTTCCATCTCCTCCAACTCCAATAAAATTGCGAATTCCTTTCTGGTATTGTTGCTTAACTAATTCTATGGTGTGTTGATGATAATCCGATATTTCAAATGAATAATTCAGATTGTTTTTATCTAACTCTTTCTGAACTTGCTTCCACTGCGACAGCCCTTTCCCGCTTCCAGATACGGGATTAATAATAAAATACCACTGATGATTCATTTACGTTAGCAAAGAAATTCATTTCCGTGATATACGCAACCCTAAGTTACTCCATGATCAATTTCGCTCTAAACAACTGACCTTGAACCTCAATGCGCGCTACATAAAATCCTGACGAAATTTCCAAATTAGAAACCTGTATTACATTCCTTCCTTTTACTGCATATATTGGTTCCCGAAATATTGTTTTACCGGCCATATCAAATATCACCAAATCCCCATCCCCGGAATACGGAATATTAAACCTAACTCTAAAATTTCCATTATTGGGATTCGGGTAAATATCTAATTTATCTGTTACACACCCGCTTGAATCTTCCTCACGAATCACACAAATATCTTTAGGGTATGGACTATATGCATATTTCAAAGCATCCATATTCAAATACATTAAACCTCCGGTACGTTCACCAACAATAAGCTCTAAACTATCACTCCCATCCAAATTTGCACCGGTCACCCCAATCATTGAGTTAGAAACTTTCATACTGTCTATTCGTGTATAAGTCCCCATTAAATTGTTATCCAGACCATCATAATACAACAGATTACCAATACCATCAGCGATTACCAATGTGTTATTGGTTCCGCCATCAATCTTCCCTATAAATGGAACTGCATGACTATGCTCTCCTGGATAATAGTTAAATATGTCACCCAAAGTATCTGTAGCGGAAATTGTATAGACAGGATTGGTACTATCTCCCTGATTTAAATACAACCTAATATTTCCGTTCATTTGCCCAACTAACAAATCTTTAGCATTGTCACCATTTACATCAAATAGCAAGGGTGAAGGTTGTATTCCAAATGATTGGCCTTTAAAAGTATCTTCAACCAATACAAAATCTGCTTCCTGATCAGGAGGAGCTATATTTCGATAGAAACTTAATGATCCATTACTTTCTCCTAAAATCATATCATTATCCCCATCTCCATCCAAATCTCCAAAAGTTGGTGCAACTCGGATAAATCCTAATGATGAAACTCCAGCCAAATCATCCGTTACAAATTCAAATGACGGATGGGTAGCAGTACCATTATTTCTATAATAAGCCAGACGAGAATTGTATTTTACCTGAAAGGTGGTGGGATTATAACTCTCAAAATACCCAATGTTGCCAATAATTAAATCCGGAATTTGATCTCCTGATATATCAGCTAAAACGGGTAATGCCATGGTACCTACATCTACTTGTTCATCCACTAAAAAGCTTTTCTTGGTTAACTGAAAATTTGGAATATCATTGACGCCAACATTTTTGTATAACCACACATTCCCGGTATCCAATCCATAATCTCTTTCGTTCGGTGCTACCACCAAATCATTTTTGGAATCGTTATCTACATCTAAGAAAAATGCTGCTGGAAACGTGGGCATATCCACAGGATTTGGCCCAGTGGGATAATGATACTCCACAGTGGTCATGTAAGCATCGGTAGGCGTACCTTCATTTTTTAACATCACCAAATTCTTATACTTGGGATCAGCTACTAGCAAGTCTTTCAATCCATTTCCATGTAAATCTAAAGCGATGACCGTTGCTCCGGGATGCCGGGCTACATTCCCTCCACCATTTGACGTTTTACAACTTACCCCCAGGATAATAGAGTCTGTCATTTGATCTTCTTTAAATCTTCCCCAACAAGATCTATTTGATTCAAATATCAAAGTATCCAGATTATCAGGAGGTGTTATATTTTCATAGAAATTTGCCATGACCCCACCTATATTGAATGATAAAATGTCCAGGTCTCCATCACTATCCAAATCATCAATACACGGATAATCCAAAGAAATCGCATATACGGCACTTGTAGGATCACCATAAACACTTGCGCGCAGGTAATCTGTCATCTCTTCAAACTTTAATACGGTATCACTAATATTTTGATATACACGCATTCCAGCTATATTGAACGTAAAAATATCCTCCTTTCCGTCTTGATTGTAATCTCTCAACAACATGAAATGCACTATATCATCAGGAAAAAAATGCGAATATTCTGGCGCATATGTATATGATGGGGTATCAGCAATACTATCATTCAAATACACTCTAACCACATTCGCTGAACGATCAAAAATCACCAGATCTTTGACGCAATCAAAATTAACATCCATATGATTCACCTGCGGGTTATTCAGTCCACCTGCCCATGCATTTTTAAGTACCACACCATCTTTCTCCACCTTAACATTGTCATTTTGGGTGTACTTATAGAAATGTTGCCCATTCACAGAAAATGCTGATAAGGTAAATATGATGGTAATTAACTTAAATTTAAAAATCATATATGCTTTAACGAACAATCAACTTTTCTCTTAATAGCTGCCCCCCTACCTGAATTTGAACAATATAAACTCCATTTTGAACACCAGTTCCTGAAATATCAATTTCATTGAGTCCTTTGGACAAATTGATTACTTGTCTAACAACCCTTCTTCCAGCCATATCGACTATGGTTAAAGTTCCAGCGCCAGACTTTTGAACTTGTATTTTAACTTTAAATGTTCCGTCATTTGGATTTGGATAAATGCTCAGGTCATTTCCATTATTCTTATGTAAATCTTCTATATCATCAATAATAGGAGGACAAGTGTCTCTGGGATACGGACTATAAGCATATCCTACCGCATCCATATTTAAATACATTAAACCACCAGTACGTTCACCAACAATCAACTCTAAACTATCACTTCCATCTAGGTTTGCACCAGTCACTCCTATCATAGAATTCGACACTTTCATACTGTCAATCAACGTGAAATTTCCCATAAAGTTATTATCTAACCCATCGTAATACATTAAGTTTCCATCTCCATCAGCTATCACCAATATGTTATTTGTTCCGCCATCAATCTTACCAATAAATGGTACCGCATTACTTTTGTAACCAGGATAATAATTAAATATCCCACCTAAAGTATCGGTTGCAGAAAGGGTATAGATAGGATTTGTGCTGTCTCCCTGATTTAAATACAATCGAATATTTCCGTTATGCTGACCTACCAATAAATCTTTAGCATTATCTCCATCTACATCAAACAAAAAAGGAGTAGGCTGTATCCCAAATAACTGTCCCATAAACGTATCTTCCACAAGTACAAAATCTGCTTCTTGATTGGGAGGTGCAATATTTCGATAAAAGCTTAAGGCCCCATTATTCTCAGCGAAAATCATATCATTATCACCATCTCCATCCAAATCGGCAATAGCCGGAGCAATTCTGGTAAATCCCGTAGAGGAAATCCCTGCCAAATCATCTGTCACAAATTCGAATGAAGGATTAGTAGCTGTACCATTATTTCTATAATATGTTATTCTAGAGTTATACGTTGTTATAAAATTATAAGGATCATAATTTTCAAAATACCCTATATTTCCAATAATCAAGTCTGGAATTTGATCTCCTGATATATCCGCCAATACGGGTAAAGCCATAGTACCTACATCCACTTGTTCACCAACCAAAAAATTCTTTTTTTGTAATTGAAAGTTGGGATGATTATTCGCTCCAAAATTCTTGTAATACCATACGTTTCCTGTATCCATTCCATTATCCCGTTCATTTGGCGCCACAACCAAATCATTCCTTGAATTATTATCTACATCTAAAAAGAATGAGGCCGGAAATGTGGGCATATCTACCGGATAAGGGTCAGGATAATGATAATTTACAGTGGTCATATAAGCTTCGTCAATGTCTCCTCCATTTCTTAACATCACCAAATTATTATAACCTACATCCCCTAATAGAACATCTTTTAATCCATTTCCAAATAAATCCAGTGTTGTCAAAGTTGCTCCAGGATGTCTAGCGACATTACCACTTCCGGGATTTCCTGATACACGTCCTCCACAATAGGAATTCAAAACCAAAGAATCCGTCATATGGTCTTCATGAAATTTACCCCAACAAGATTTATCCGACTCTAATATGATGGTATCCAGATTATTGGATGGTGTTATATTTTCATAAAAATATGGCTCGGTCGCTGCCTGATTAAAATTCAATATGTCCAAATCACCATCAGAATCTATATCATCAATACAAGGATAATCTACTGGAAGAACGTATACCGCACTAGTTGGTTCTCCATTTGTATTCGATTTAAGATAATCTGTCATTTCAACAAATTTCAATGCGGTATCACTTACATTCCTATATACGCGGAATCCAAGAATACGTGATGTAAAAATATCTTCCTTACCATCATGGTTGTAATCTCTGAGCAACATAAAATTCTTCAAATCATCTGGAAAAAAACGCGCATACTCCGGAGCATAAGTATAAGAAGGGTCATCCGAAATATTATCGTTTAAATACACGCGAACTGCATTAGACGAACGATCAAAAATCACAATATCTTTGACACAGTCAAAGTTGACATCCATATGATTCAGCTGAGGGTTATTCATCCCACCGGCCCATGCATTTTTGAATACAGTTCCGGCTTTTTCAACCTCAATACTATCATTACGGGTGTACTTAAATAAGTGTTGGGCATTCACTGAAATTGTAGACAGCAGTAACACTATGAAAGTAAATTTGTGTTTTAATTTCATATTAAATTCGGTTTATCTATGCGTACATACTTCGAGAATAAACCCTCATCTAATATGAATTATCGAAGTATCTACAATTTATCGAACAATCAGCTTTTCTCTCAATAACTGATTATTCAATCGGATTTGTATGATATAGGCCCCGTTCGGAATACCAGAGTCAGATATTTCGATTTCGTTGGCATTTTTAGCTAAATTGATTTTTTGTCTTAACACCTTTCTACCTGCCATGTCTACGATGGTTAATTCTCCAACATCTGCTTTCTGAACATGAACTTTAACTCGAAAGGTACCATCATTCGGGTTTGGATAAACACTTAAGTCTCTGGCATTGTTCCATTGTAAATCTTCTACATCATCAACAATAGGTGCACAGGTATCTCTTGGGTAAGGACTATAGGCATATCCAGTAGTATCCATATTTAAATACATTATACCTCCCGTACGTTCACCAACGATCAATTCTAAACTATCACTTCCATCCAAATTTGCTCCGGTAACACCAACCATTGAATTAGATACTTTCATACTGTCAATTCGCGTATAGGTTCCCATTAGATTGTTATCGATTCCATCGTAATACAATAAGTTTCCTACACCATCAGCTACCACTAAAACATTATTCGGACCACCATCTACTTTCCCTATAAACGGTACTGCATTACTTTTTTTACCCGGATAGTAATTGAATATTCCCCCCAAAGTATCCGTAGCAGAGAGTGTATAAATTGGATTGGCACTATCTCCCTGGTTTAGATATAATCTAATGTTACCATTCTTTTGTCCGACCAGTAAATCTTTCGCATTATCTCCATCCACATCAAACAACAATGGTGTAGGTTGCACTCCAAACAGTTGCCCCATAAAAGTATCTTCTACCAATACAAAGTCAGCCTCTTGATTCGGTGGTGCGATATTTCGATAAAAACTCAGAGAACCATTATTTTCCCCAAAGATCATATCGTTGTCTCCATCTCCATCTAAATCTGCAATTGTAGGTGCAATTCTGGTAAACCCGGTCGAAGAAATTCCCGCCAAATCATCCGTAACAAATTCAAAGATTGGGTTTGTTGCAGTTCCGGTATTTTTAAAATATGCTATTCTGGAATTATGAACCACCTGAAATGTATTCGAATTATAACTCTCAAAATATCCCAAATTACCGATAATTAAGTCCGGAATTTGATCCCCTGAAATATCTGCAAGAACCGGCAATGCCATTGTACCTACGTCCACCTGTTCATCTACCAAAAAGTTCTTTTTAACTAATTGAAAATTTGGTAAATTATTCGCTCCAAAGTTTTTATACATCCAGACATTTCCGGTATCCATTCCGTAGTCTCTCTCATTAGATACGGCTATTAAATCTTTTCTATCATTGTTATCTACATCAATAAAAAATGACCCCGGGAAGGTTGGTATTTCAACAGCATCAGGACCTGCAGGATAATGATACTCCACCGTAATCATATACGCATCATTTATGGTTCCTCCATTTCTTACCATGATTAGGTTATTGTAGCCCACGTCCCCTAATAGAACATCTTTTAATCCATTGCCATAAAGGTCCAAAGCATTCACCGTTGCCCCTAAATGACGTGCGACATTACCCCCTCCCGGATTTCCTGACACACCTGTTTTACAACTCGCACCCAATACCAATGAATCATTCAGCTGATTTTCATAAAACTTACCCCAACAAGATCCATCTGTTCTAAAAATTAATGTATCCTGATTTGCAGGTGTAATATTCTCATAAAATATCAACTTGATCCCAAATTGATTAAACGCCAAAATATCTAAATCTCCATCGTTATCAATATCTTCAATACATGGATAATCTACATAGGTAATATACACAGCTCCGTTAGCTCCAGCACGTAAATAATCTGTAACTTGCTCAAACTTCATCACAGAATCACTCACATTTTTATACACCCTTAATCCTGCTCCACCATTAAACGTAAAAATGTCTTCTTTCCCATCGTTATTATAATCTCTCAATAAAATAAATTGCTTTAAATCCTTTGGAAAAAAGTCGGCATATTCCGGTGCATATGTATAAGATGGATCATCCACTATACCATCGTTTAAATAAACACGTACCACTTCTGATGATCGATCAAAAATGACTATGTCCTTGATACAATCATAATTGACATCCATATGATTCAGCTGAGGATTATTCAACCCACCAGCCCATGCATTTTTTAATACGACCCCATTCTTCTCTACCTCAATACTGTCATTTCGGGTGTATTTAAACGTATGTTGTGCATTTGCGGAAAATGCGAATGATATTAATATTAAAAGTATAAATCTATAACTCATATATTTTGGTCGGTTTAATTCATGTATAAAGGCATTTTTCATTAGAATCATTCAATAACTACCTATCGAATGACTAATTTCTCCCTTAATAGTTGGTTGTTCAATTGAATTTGAACCACGTATACTCCAGAAGACATCCCTGTAGCATGTAATTCAATTTCATTAGCACTTTTAGTAAGTTGAATGGCTTGTCTAAACACCGTTCTACCGGCCATATCCAAAATTATTAAATCTCCTGCTCCATAACTTTGGGCCAATACTTTTACTTTAAAAGTTCCATTTGTTGGATTAGGATAAATATCAAAACTACTCGTTTTGCTTCCATCTAAACCATCTGAAACACTCACCATAAGGTTACAAGTATCTCTTGGATAAGGACTGAAGTTATATCCAACTTCATCCATGTTTAAATACATCAAACCTCCCGTTCTTTCCCCAACAATTAATTCCAGACTATCATTACTATTCAGGTTTGCTCCAGTCACCCCGATCATTGAATTAGAAACTTTCATACTATCAACACGCGTATAGATTCCCATTAAATTATTATCCAATCCATCATAGTACATCAGGTTGCCAATGCCATCAGCCACTACCAAGACATTATCTGGTCCACCATCAACTTTACCAATAAACGGAACCGCATTGCTCTCATAACCCGGATAATAATTATAAATTCCCCCTAAAGTATCTGTAGCTGAAAGTGTGTAAATTGGATTGGTACTATCCCCTTGATTCAAATACAGTCTAATATTCCCATTCTTTTGACCCACCAATAAATCCATTGCATTATCTCCATCCACATCAAATAGATACGGAGTAGGTTGAACTCCAAAAAGCTGGCCCATAAAAGTATCCGTCACCAATACAAAATCTGCTTCTTGATTCGGTGGAGCAATATTTCTATAGAAACTTAGCGACCCATTACTTTCTCCGAAAATCATATCGTTGTCACCATCTCCATCCAAATCCGCAAATGTTGGGGCTACACGTACAAAGTCTGACCCCGATATTCCTGCCAAATCATCGGTCACAAATTCAAAAGCCGGGTTTTCTGCGGTTCCTGTATTCCGATAATAAGCAATACGAGAATCATATTCTACTTGAAACGTAACCGAGTTATAGCTTTCAAAATATCCAATATTTCCAATAATTAAATCTGGAATTTGATCTCCTGAAATATCTGCTAATACAGGTAATGCCATTGTTCCTACATCCAATTGTTCACTAACTAAAAAGTCCTTCTTAACCAGCTGAAAATTTGGAAGGTTATTGGATCCAAAATTTTTATACATCCAGACATTTCCGGTATCCATTCCATAATCTCTCTCATTTGGAGACACAATCAAGTCTTTTCGATCATTATTGTCTACATCTAAATAAAATGCCACCGGAAATGTGGGCATATCCACCGCATCTGGACCAGTCGGGTAATGATAGTCTACCGTAATCATATACGCATCGGTTTGGGTTCCCCCATTTCTAAGCATACTTACATTGTTATATCCCACATCTCCTATCAGAAGGTCTTTTAAATTATTTCCATGTAAATCTAACGTGGTTAAAGATGCTCCAAGATGTCTGGATACGTTTCCTCCTACCGAATCAACTGACTTTCCTCCTTTACAACTCGCCCCTAAAACTAAAGAGTCATTTAACTGGTTTTCATAAAACTTACCCCAACATGAATTATCCCCCACAAAATCCAAATCCTCCAAATTCGTAGATACATTTTCATACAGATTGGCATGAACACCATAGACATTAAACGAAATAATGTCCAAATCACCATCATAATCAATATCATCAATACATGGGTAATCTAATGAAATAGTATATACCGCACTATTAGGGTTTCCATGCACAGTTGCATGTAAATAATCCGTAACCTTTTCAAATTTTAAAACTGTATCACTTACATTTTTAAATACTCTTAATCCTGCACTATTATATGTGAAAATATCTTCCTTGCCATCATTGTTATAATCCCTTAATAACATGAAATGGACAATTTCATCGGGAAAAAAACGAGAATATTCAGGTGCATATACATAGGACGGATTATCTACTATGCTATCATTTAGGTATACTCGAACAACATTAGACGAACGATCAAAAATGATAATATCCTTTGCGCAGTCAAAGTTGACATCCATATGGTTAAACTGCGGATTGTTTAATCCACCTGCCCATGCATTTTTTAAAACCACTCCATCCTTGGTAATGGAAACGCTATCATTTAGTGCATATTTATACAAATTCTGCGCACTCAAAAAGAATGAAATCAACCCTAAAAAAAATGTAGAGAGCAGCGATTTTAACATTAAACTTTAAAATTGGTTAATTTTCAACACAAATATACCCTCTAAAGACGTACAAATCAATAAATAGTTTACTCTTGCCACGGTAAGTTGAATTAGATACTTTTGCCCACTTAAATTGAATTCATGAAACAATTTTCCGTTTTATTATTTACCTGTATTCTTTTAGCGAATACTTCAATTGCTCAGGAAGGAACTAAAAAGGTAGAACGTAATACACATCAGGATCATATGCTGATTGATTTTGGCTACGAAACGTTTACCAGTCGTCCGGGATTTACAGATTTTCAATGGTACAATAACGGATTAAATATTCAGATTTTTTACGACAAGCTTTTCGGACAAAGTGGATTTAGTGGAGCTGTCGGTGTTGGATTCAGTACACAGAGTTACTACTCAAACAAACAAATCAGACGAGATACTACCAAATCATTTTTATACTCTGACTGGTTAGACCCTGAGACTACATACGATCATAATAAAATCAGTACTTCTTGGGTTGAGGTTCCTATCGAATTAAGATATCGTTCAAAACAAGATGATTGGGGATATCGTTGGAAATTTTCTGTTGGTGCGAAAGTGGGTTTCCAGTTTGATGCGCATGATAAACTGGTAGATAAAAACAACGTGAAATACAAAACGTATTATTTTCCGGATTTAAACAATGTTCGTGCGGGTTTAATTGCCAGAGCAGGTTATGGAAAAATCAATTTTAGTACATTCTTCTCGCTAACGGAGTTCTTTATTCCAGGTAGAGGTCCTGAAATGAAACAAGTATCGGTAGCTCTTTCTATTGTACCTTTTTAGGTAAATGATCTATCCATTAGGTAAATCATTCCTCCATAAGAAATAATAAATCCTATCAACCATCCTATCAAGATTTGATTTAAGGTATGTGCGTCTTGTTTGATTCTTGCCGTACCAACAAATCCAGCCAAAACAAATAGGCTCATTACAATAAAGTCGCTGATTGGATGAAAGCTTTGTGATATTCCCAAAATCGCTCCGCTAAGCCCAGCGATACCCATCATATGTGCACTTATTTTCCAAAATAAAGTAATCAGAAGCGTAATGATTACTCCAATTACTCCAACACCTACAATGGCCATAATTACAGGTGGCATTGAAAATTTCAAGAACATATAATACAACCCAAAAGTATAGGCTGCGGAAATGGTCATCGGGATAATTCGTTCTTGCCTCTGATCCATATAAAAGCTCGAAATCTGCTTCGTGTAAACCAAATACCCAACCGAAATGAGTGGAGCCACTACAGTCAATAAAACCGCTATCATTAAGAAAAACCAACGACCACTTGGAGTAATGGTATAATATAGATAGCTCTCTTTTTGAAAAAGTATAAAGGCCAGCATATAGGTCACGATCAAAATCGGATGCGTGATATACGAGATCATTCGGGATATCAACATACTTATAATTCTTTACGTAAACGAGCGACTGGTATATTTAATTGTTCTCTATATTTCGCCACTGTTCTACGCGCGATATTATACCCTTTCTCTCTCAAAATATCCATCAACTTTTGATCTGTTAAAGGCTTCTTTTTGTCCTCCGCTTCAATGACCTGACTCAATATATTCTTTACTTCTCTGGTTGAAACTTCCTCACCATCTTGCGTGGTTAAAGATTCCGAGAAATAATACTTTAAAGGGAATGTTCCATATGGTGTTTGGGCATATTTACTATTCGCCACCCTTGAAATGGTAGATATATCCATCTCCACCATATCCGCAATATTTTTTAAGATCATTGGTTTGAGATCGGTCTCATCTCCTGATAAGAAATAAGGCTTTTGATATTCCACGATGGCATTCATGGTATTTAGCAAAGTATTCTGTCTTTGTACAATGGCATCAATAAACCACTTTGCAGAATCTAATTTTTGCTTTACAAAAACCATCGCATCTTTTTCGGCTTTTGTAACCTTTCCCTTTTTACGTTGATAATCATCAATCATGTTTGCATATTGCTTACTTACGCGCAATTCAGGCGCATTTCTACCATTAAGCAATACATTTACCTGTCCATTATCTACTGAAATCTGAAAATCAGCTACAACAACAGTTGCACCAGCTCCGCCTAAATTTCCGGTACTTCCTGGTTTGGGATTCAGTTTTGTAATTTCATCAATAGCTTCTTTCAGCTCCTCGTCAGTCAAATCTAACTTCTGTATTAATTTGCTGTAGTGCTTTTTAGTAAACTGATCGAATCCATTTTCCAGAATACGCACTGCATTAATAATGGCATCGTCATCCTGAGGTTTTCTTTTAAGCTGCAACAACAAACATTCCTGTAATGATCTTGCACCTACTCCAGCCGGATCTAAATCTTGTATCACATCTAACATGGCCTCAATATCCTCTACTTCCACCATGACATTTTGCGTAAATGCCAAATCATCTACAATAGCTTCAATATCTCTTCTTAAGTAACCAGACTCATCCAGGTTACCGATTAGATTCTCACCAATGACACGTTCCTTTTCGGTGAGGCTCCTTAGATTCATCTGAGTCAATAATAAATCGGTGAAAGAAGCTCCTACAGTCAAAGGCGTACTTTTTTCTTCATCGTCTTTGCTGTGATTAGATACATTCAATTTATATGATGGGGTTTCATCATCATCTACGTAATCAGAGAAATCAAACTCCTGCTCTGCTTCATTTACCTCATCATACACATCACTATATTCATCTTCCTGCTCTATTTTTTCTTCTCCTTCTCTACCTTCATCCAATGCAGGGTTCTCCTCCAACTCTTCTTTAATTCTCTGCTCAATTGCTGCAGTAGGTACCTGCAACAATTTCATCAACTGAATCTGCTGTGGGGATAATTTTTGCTGAAGTTTAAGCTGTAATTTTTGACTTAGCATATAGCGGTTCTTTTTACCTGGTTTACGAAGTTAATTGAATTCGCTAAAAACGATTATAAAATCGTGCCAAAAAAAAGCTAAACTAAAAAGCATAAAAAAGCCCGGTATTCAAGAAGAACACCGGGCTTCAAAATTTATGATCTTAACTGATTATTTTACAATCATTTTTAAGATTTCACCGTCAGTAGTTTCAATGATATAAATACCTTTTTCTAAATCAGAAACATTCAATTGATTTACATTTTTTCTTTGCATCATTAATTGACCTGTAACACTGTACATATTAAAAGATATTACTTTATTGAAGTTTACATTTCCATTTGAAACCGGGTTTGGATAAGCACTAAGTGCATTTACCGGATCAACAGAAATTACAGATAAAATCACACCTCCGGAGTTAGTCGCATTTGGAGTTGACTCCTCAAAGCTTACCCAGGTACCAGAACCGTCTGTATCGTGTCCAAAAGAAACATCAGCAAGAGCAGAATCCCACTCTAATGTATCTACGATAGCAGCATCTTTAGTAACTAAACCAATGTAATCAGTATTATTTAACATCATTGGTAAGTGCTCTGGCCCATCTTGCATTTCATCATCTGCCCAAAGTAATAAGTATCCATTTGCAGGAACCACAACTGAAGGAATACATCTTTCAAAACGGTAAATTGTATCATCATTACCGAAGAAGTGTCCGGTTAAATCAAATGGATTTGAAGTACTGTTATAGATTTCAATCCAAGAATCATAATCACCTTGTGGATCTGCAATTGCAGTTTGATTATCTACCATTGCTTCATTTACAAAGATTCCTGAAGCATCCGTTGGTACTGTATCAATATCAGCAACAAACTGAGGCATGATTTGGTATCCATCATCATAAGGTGATGAGAAAGTAAATTGACTTCCGATACCACTTACGTTAAAGTATCCTGAAGGAGCAGAAGTAATCGTATCCGCAATTTTAGTGTCTTTATCAATTCTCATTAATAAAGTATCATCATCCATAGTAATGATGTTCAAGTTTGCATTTGAACCTGGAGCAGGCCAAGCTGAAGGATCTTCTAATTTTACTTGCATTATATAGATTGCTTCAGACTCCGTCTCTTCATTTAATTCAAACACTACTTCCGGGTAGTCAATACAGTTTCCGGTAGATAATACAGTGATTGAATCTACTCTAAACTGCGTTAAACCATTGTAGAACTTCACAGATCCTACTGCACGTAACTCATCACCTTCATTCACTACATAGTTGTCTACATCAACAAAGCTATGAACAGTAATACCTCTAGTATCATCAATTAAAGCAAAAGTATATCCAGCATTTCCATCCATATCTTTACCATGAACAATACCTTCAATCGCACAATAAACATCTAATGAATCTGGCTCTCCATTCATATCAACAGTTCTTAGAACTTCAATATCATATGTCGCGATCACTGGAGGTGCAGCACATGAATTAGCTGAACCAGGAGTACCATATAAAGTCTCGGCTACAGTAGAAGAAACCGTTCCAGCAACATACCAATTCATTCCGTCAGTATAATCAGTTGTTAAATCACATAACTCAATTGCTTCAACATTTGAATATGCAGGCCAAGGAGCAGAAGTCTCATAATCCACAGATGCTACTTCATCACCAAGAGTGTTTGATAAAGTAATAGTTTCTCCACCACCTGATAAAGATCCAAAATCATATTCAATTACATTAGTAACCGAAGGAAAAGCCAGATTGAAAGAGTCAATATTTTCTACAAATACCAAATATCCATTACCTGGAATAATCAAGTTAGAATCTATCGAAAATTCAACACCACTTGTTATTTCCATACCAGCTAAACTAATTGGAGATGAAGATGAATTGTATAACTCAAAATAATCGATATCTTGAATTCCACCTGAAGGTTGACTATGGTAGATTTCTGTAATCATTAAATCCGTTCCTGTATATGAATTAAAATAGAAATTTCCACTTACAGGGTCCATCATGTTAGCGTTTAATGATGTATCCACAATATTCATAATATTCACCGTATACAAGGTACCTGATACCAACGCAGGTGTCAATGTTAAAGTTACAGAATCCAAAGTACTATTCAATACCGCATTGGTCACAGCAGATAAAGGAGAAAAAGAATAATTTGCAACATTTTGTGCTGAAGTCGCAGTTACTGGCTCTGAAAATGCCAATACAATAGAAGAAGCTGATAAGAATTCAGCATCAACTATTTCTGGTTTTGTCGTATCTGAACTCACTGGGGCAGATGCGGTGAACGTTACATGAATATCATCTAAAGCAAATTCATCTCTACCACCAGATCCTGAAATATCAGCACTTGACCATCTAAATAGTAAAGTGTCGTTATTTGCTAGATTTATATTTAATCCGGTACTTCTAGAATTCATAACCCATATTACAGAACCTTGTGAGGTCTCTGTAGAAGTATAATTTAATGCTGAAACAGGTACATAGGCACCTCCATTTATGGAGTAAGATAAATCAAAAGAATTCGCTCTATCTGCATCATTGTTTACCCATAGTTCATAGGAAATGAACACACTGTCAACTGATGACCCTGTAGTATTTACTACTTTTAAATCTAAATCTCCAGGAGTAAAATCACTACCTGTTGGTTGAATTCCCATCGCTGTATCTCCAGCAGCCACTTCAAAAGCATATAAACCACCCGAAAACTCACCTCCGGCAGATGTACCTTTTGCATAATCACCTGAATTATATGATCCTCCAAACATGGTATTTCCATTGCTAAACCCTGTAAACATCCATGCATTGGAGTTAAGTTGTCCTACCGTTGGAATTGCTTCGATTCCTGCTCCGGCAAAAACACCCTCGTTAACTCCCGTAAAAGAAGCATCAAACGTTACTGTGTCTGATGTAGCTCCAGAAGTTGAAATGAGCCACTGTGCATTGGCAGTGAGCCCAGTAAAAAGTATTGAAACCAATACGAGTGTAAATATTCTCTTCATAGTCTAATTTTTTAGATTTTAAATAGACCGCAAATTTACGCAACCGATAGAGATAATTATTATGCGTACAGCGTTTTAACATTAAGAAATTGTGAAGTAGCTTTTTTCGGGTTAAGGAATTGCTAAAACTGCCACATTCTTAATTACTTGTTGATTATTGTCCAAATCAAATACACGCATCAAAATGATATACATTCCGGTAGGCATTAACTCTCTGTTATCATTCATTCCGTCCCACTGAAATGTACCTTCTGTGCCGACAGATTGATTATTCACCAAAGTACGGATCAATTGTCCATCTGCATTATGAACAGTCAGTGTCACCACATTACCCTCAGAATTAAAGCTATATGCAATTGAAAGAACATCTTTATAGCCATCATTATTTGGAGTAAAGGTCTTTGGGGAAATGGTCACATTGGACCCGGTTGTATTTGATGTTAGATACTGAGAATTCTTAAACCCAGGTGTCGCAAACCCCGATGTTGAGGCTGCAGAATGCCAATTGTTACCTGTGTTTTCTCCAGGTAAATAATTGATTCTTTCTAATGAAACACCTTTAACCGTATTTAATAATTCAAAATGCATATTCTCATTATACTGGAACCTATCATTTAAAAGCCCCATTTGATTTAACACAACGACATCTCCTTCAGCATTCGAATAGGTGGGTAAATCCATATATAAGAACGTTCCCTCTTTACTGTTTGGATATTCAAATTTGATATTCGCGCTGTCTTCTGTTAATACTACAAATGCACCTGGCTTTAATACATATGAAGTCGTAGTGATCACCTTGTATGCAGAGTCTCCAGCACTATTGAAATACAGCAAGCTCCAATCTTTTAAATCTATATCCTGAGCAGTTCTATTGTACAATTCCACAAAATCGCTTCCTCCCGTATTCGGATTAAATAAAACCTCATTGATCAATGCATCCTGATAATCCGGTAGTTTTACCTCTGCCACATTATTAGTTAAAACTTCACCTGCACAATCCAAAACTCCATTGACTGTTACTTTATAGACTGTTCCAACTTCTAATTGTGGGGTAATCGTTAACTCTACAATATTCAATATTTCAGGATCCATGTTTATTGAGCTCACCAACACACCTTGATCGAATATAAAATTGTTAGGAATAACTGTATTTATATCCAGATTTTTAGAAAACACCAATTCGACTTTATTTAACCCTAAAACTGATGCAGACTCCAGATTAAAGTCCATTACAAACGTAGGATCAAACACACTGTTTTCTTGCGCTGGAGTAGCTTGATCATTGGCTTGTGATCCCGTCCAATTATTGGCTCCCAAACACAAAACATCCGGATTAATTAATTCTAAAGACCATCCATTTGACTTCTTATCAGAATCATCATACCAGGTATCACTATATAGTACAATATCTATAGTATCGTTTACACCAGCCAATGTAATCAGGTCTCCCGAATTATTTAACGATGGCCAGGAAGTTAAAGCTACCACCCTACCAAATTTTTCAAAATCTACAGCATGAATATCCTCGGTTAACACCACATACTCTCCAGGAAAAATAACTTCATTTGGTAAATTTACGGTAGTACTACGGTCACTAAATGTAAGCCCTCCCAAAGTAATTGGATCTTGCGATCTGTTATATACTTCAACAAACTCTGCATCCGGGATAGCAATATTTACCGGATTGGGATTTGGATATATTTCTGTAAAAATTAGATCGTAGGCTACTGCAGCTCTACCAATGGCAATTTTTAGGGTCGTATCGATCATCACATTTCCAAAACAATCCTCTAAACCTGTTACAGCTAAATTGTAAATATCTGTGGCCGTCATCATTGGATTCACTTCCACAATCAATTGATCTAACCCTACTATATGAACTGAGCTTATACTTAAGCCATTATCGATAGAAAAGTTTGAAACTGCAACTAAGCTCGTATCTAAAGATTTTGAAAAATGCAATTCGACCTGATCATTTGACACAATGGAAAAAGAACTTATTTCCGGTAATGCATTATTCGGTTGGTTATTATACACACTATTTTGTATTCCAGGCGTACCTCCATTAGCATTCAGTGAAGCTTTCCAGTTATTGGCATCGCTACATGGGTCCATAGGGTTGATTCTTTCTAAAGTCCACCCTCCTGATGATTTGGATGCATCCTGATACCAGGTGTCCGTATAATTTACTGAATCAATCAGATGGTTATTCGCATCCCTTAATCCCAATTGATCTCCACTATTATTCAATGCGGGCCAGGTAGATAATCCTAATACATCTCCAAAACCATTAAATAATGTCGTATCGTCTTCATCGCATAAAATCACATATGCTCCAGCATTCAAATTGAAAGTTGGTAATTGTGCAACAGATGACCCTCCATCTTTATACGACCAATTAGCCAGATTAACTGTCCCATTGGTATTATTATAAAGTTCTATAAACTCTGCATCAGGTAATCCTACAACCGGAGCTGGATCTGCCATTATCTCATTGATCACAACATCGCCATAATCATATGAAACGGAAACATTCGTAGTGAATGAGGTACTTTGATTCGTTATTGCATTCCCACTTAGATCTTCCACATTCACTACGGTTAAATTATAAGTCGTATTGTTGGATAATGGAGATGATAAAGTCAAATGCACGATAGAACTATCTTGCGAATCAATTGTAGCAGTTTGCGGATTCCCAACACCTAAATTCACAGTGTAATTTGATACGGTTTGAGCGGTTACCAGGTCCAGTTTCTCATTAAAATAAACATCAACCTGAGTAAGAGAAGTTGCTTTGGCACTATCCAATACCGGAGGATCAACATCCATTATTGGACCACCCGTTACATTAAAATTATCGAAGAAAAATTTATCGCTTCGGGTAGACGTATATTTACAATATACTCCAAAATAATCGGACGTGGTTGCTTGATTGTTAAACACCGTTCCTTCAGATACAAATGTGCCATTCAAAGCCGTATCAATGAACAATTCCCAATTCCCGGCCATATCTCTGGTCACACGGACATCTAATTCTGGAGTTAAGGCTACGGTACCATCAGTTCCATCAATAATCTTAGTTGAATTCGTTCCCGACTGATAATATAAGCTTACATCATCTACCGATCCGGATGCGCCTCCAATTCTTACATAATAACCATCTAAACTCCCGGATAAATTACTATCCGTTGAAGTTAAATATACTTTAGCGTAATTCGAAGTGGAAGGATTAAAATCCATTCTAACTCTAAAGTCATATTGTGCATTTCCTATTGCCTGACTCGCAGTCACCAATCTTGAAGTTGATGTTACAGCCGGTGCATTTAACCATAATTCATTGGAACCATTCACTTGAAAATGTGATGTCATTCCAGTCCAGGTCGGGTTATTTGTAAAATCTCCATCAGAAAAATCGTCTGAAAACTGTGCGTTTATATTGCTCGTTAGAAATATCGCAATCCCTAAAATTGCAATTCGAATCCACTGTTTCACCATAACGAATCAAAAATAGTTTTTGTTTTGGAGTAAACTGTTTTATGCATATTATTTTGAAGATATTAATATGTTATCCTTTTAACTTCTTTAATAGAGTGGCCTACACCTAAAAAAAACACATTAATTTTCGGTCCGAATTACGAGTTATGTCAAAAATCAAAAAAATAGGTGTTCTAACCTCCGGTGGTGATGCTCCTGGAATGAATGCTGCCATTCGCGCAGTGGTTAGATCATGTGTATATTATAAAATTGAAGTCGTTGGAATCATCCAGGGATTTAATGGCCTCATCAATAATGAGATTCAACCCTTTGATAAACGTTCTGTCAGCAACATTATTAATAAGGGTGGAACCATACTTAAAACGGCAAGATCAGAAGAATTTAAAACTCCGGAAGGTAGAAAAAAAGCGTATCAGAATATTCAAAAAAATGGGATTGAGGCCCTAGTTGTTATCGGTGGGGATGGGTCTTTTACCGGTGCCAGTATTTTTGAATCGGAATTCAATATCCCTTGTATTGGAATCCCAGGAACCATTGATAATGATATTTATGGTACGGATTACACCATAGGGTTTGATACTGCTGTGAATACTGTAGTTGAAGCCGCAGATAAAATTAGAGACACGGCTTCTTCTCACAATAGATTCTTCTTTATAGAAGTTATGGGGCGCGATTCAGGATATATCGCGATGTATTCTGGTATTGCATGTGGTGCGGAGAAAGTCCTTATCCCGGAATTGGAGGGGGAATTTGAATCACTTGTAGAGACTTTAAAAGAAAGTCATGCCAGTAAAAAAACCTCCAATATTGTGATTGTTGCAGAAGGTGAACAAGAAGGTGGTGCATATGAAATAGCAGAAAAAACGAAAAAGGTGTTTCCTGAATATGATGTAAAAGTAACGGTACTTGGCCATATTCAAAGAGGTGGCGCACCTTCTTATTTTGATCGCGTGATTGCTACCAGAATGGGTGTTAAGGCCATTGAAGTATTGATGCTCGGGAGAAGTAATGTGATGGTTGGAATCGAAAACAATCATATTGTAACCACATCTTTAAAAGATGCCATCAAACAACATCCAAGCTTGAATCCGGAGTTATTAAATGTCGCTCAAATCGCATCTATATAATTATGATTGTCATTGCGGATAGTGGATCTACCAAAACGGATTGGGTTATTTTAAACACATCGGGTAAGGTTTTTCATCAAACCTCTACGATTGGTTTTAATCCTGTTTTTCATTCTTCAGAATTTATTCTTAAACATCTAAACAAAAACGATGATTTAAATAAAATCCGAAAGGATGTAGTGCAAGTGTTTTTTTACGGAGCGGGTTGTTCTTCACCTGCAAAAAAGTCCATCATAAAAAATCCACTTGAAGAATATTTTGAGAATTCAAACCATTATATCGGGCATGATCTCGAAGCAGCTGCCATCTCAACATATCACAACGAGCCTCATATTGCATGCATTTTAGGGACCGGTTCAAATTCTTGTTATTATGATGGTGCTACATGTATCGAAAATACACCTGCTTTGGGGTTTATTTTAGGAGATGAAGCTAGTGGCGCCTATTTTGGAAAAGAACTGGTAAAGACATTTTTATATCATCAGTTATCGGAAGAGGTTCATGCTGATTTTATCAAAACCTATCAAATGAATCTCGACCAGATCATAGACAAGGTGTATCGTCAACCGTCTCCAAATGTTTTTTTAGCGGGTTTAACACCTTTTATTCATAAGCACCTGAAAGATGCTACTCTTCAAAACATTGTTGCTAAAGGCATGAATTCATTTTTAACACATCATGTTTTATGCTATCCGGAAGCCAAAAACGTTCAAACCAATTTTGTGGGATCAATTGCCTATTATTTTCAGGATATTTTATGTCGGGAAGCCGAGAAGCTACAAATTCCAATCGGTCAAATCATTCAAAAACCTATTGATGGACTTGTGAAGTATCATCAAAGAAAACTTGGTTAGATTTCATACAATTTCATAAAAATGGATTCACATTGTATTCATATTATGCTTCTACTTTTGAATTTCATAAATAGAGCTGCTATGTATTTCAGGTATTTACTTTTCGTTGTTTTTTCTGTATTCCTTATTTCTTGTTCCACACAAAAAGATCAAAAAACTTCAGCAATTTATACTGACCTCCCTGAAAACGAAATTATTCGTACCGAAAATAACAGCGCTGAATCCATGCAAAAACCGTATGTCATTTTGGTTTCCATTGATGGTTTTCGCTACGACTACGCTAAAAAATACAATGCGACCAATCTTCTTAAATTTGACGTTTCAGCCAAAAAACTCATTCCATCATTTCCAAGTAAAACCTTTCCGAATCATTATGCTTTAGTTACAGGTCTTCATCCCGGACATAATGGTTTGGTTAGTAATTCATTTTATGATCGTGAAAAAAAAGAGCATTATACCATTTCAAATAGAAAAGCGGTAGAAAATCCGTCTTACTATAAAGGGTTGCCAATATGGGTCTTAGCATCTCAAAACAAAATGGTTTCAGCCAGTATGTTTTGGGTAGGTTCAGAGGCTCCTATTTCAGATACATACCCAACTTATTATTTCAAATACAATGGAAAAGTCACTGATCAACAACGAGTGAATCAAACCATTAAATGGTTGGATCTACCCCAAAAGATACGCCCACATTTTATTACTTTATATTTCTCCATCACGGATGATGTTGGACATAAATACGGACCTGAATCTGAAGAAATGAGAATGGCTGTTCAACACATTGATAGCACTATTGGATATTTGGTTACTGAAACACAAAAATTAAATCTCCCTGTAAATATTATTGTCGTTTCCGATCATGGGATGTTGGAAGTGGATCTTGAAAACGTTATTTATCCTGAAGAATTTATTCCCTCAGGAACCATAACATCTAACAGTTTCCCTTTTATGGTGTATTCTGAAGACTCTATTTTTTTAGATTCTCTTTATGTTAACTTAAAACAAGACACTACCCGATTTAATGTTTACTTAAAATCAAATACCCCAGAACATTTCTATTATGATACTCAAGACCCAAGAGTTGGAGACCTCATCATTATGCCTAAACCACCCTATACTTTTGGTAAAAAAGGAAAACCAATACATCCCGGATCCAGCACCCATGGTTATGATCCTTTAGCCTGTCCAGAAATGGGAGCTATTTTCTACGCAAAAGGACCAGCATTTCAAAAGAATCTGGAATTAGATTCACTATATAATGTGGATGTATATCCCCTGGTGGCCAAAATTCTAAATCTTGAATTTGATCAAAATCAAATCGATGGCACTATACTTTCCTCAGCTCCAATATTAAAATAATCTTAAAAAACGATTGTTTTTAGGTTTCCAAAATCAAAACATACTTAACTAAAAGCTAACCATTTAGCCACATTGTTAGTAGGCTTGACGAGTAATTTTGCTTTTCAAACATATACTATTTTTACAATGAAAAACATTCTACGTTTAACTGCATTTATGGCCGCATTTTTTGCGTTTAGCTCAATTGTGGCTCAAACTACCATTAAAGGTTCTGTGAAAGACAATCAAGGACCTTTAGTTGGCGCTTCAATTTATATTGAAGGAACTACTTCAGGAACTCAAACCGATATTAACGGAAACTTTGAGTTTATCACAGATCAAAATGGAAACCACACCCTAATTATTTCTTACATCGGCTACATCGACATTAAAAAGGACGTTACTTTAAATAGTACCGCAATTGACCTGGGACAGGTTCAACTTGAATCTAACGCAATTGGTATGGAAGAAATGACCGTTATTGCTTCTATAGGTAAAGACCGTGAAACGCCTGTAGCTATGTCTACTGTAAACGCTGAGGAATTAGCCCTTTCAAATAACGGTAACGAACTCCCTGAAGCATTAAATACTACTCCAGCTGTTTACGCTACAAAAAGTGGAGGTGGTTTTGGTGATTCTCGTATCAGCATTCGTGGTTTCGATCAAAGAAACGTTGCGGTATTAATCAACGGGGTTCCGGTAAACGATATGGAAAACGGTTGGGTATACTGGTCAAACTGGGCTGGTATTGGTGATGCGATATCTACTATTCAGGTTCAAAGAGGTCTGGGAGCTTCTAAACTTGCGATTAACTCTGTTGGGGGTACCATGAACATTATCACTAAAACTACGGATGCACAAAAGGGTGGATCTTTTGAATTGTCTGCTACTGACTATGGTAAAAGAAAAGCTTTATTGAGTCTTTCTTCAGGTAAATTAGATAACGGATGGGCATTCTCTTTTGTGGGTTCTCGCACAGAAGGTCAAAGTTACGTGGATGGAACCTACATCGATGCGTGGTCTTACTTCGGCTCTATCGCTAAAGAAATCAACGAAAACCACATGTTACAATTGACCATCATTGGCGCACCTCAAAAACATGGTCAAAGAGATGATTCTCAATTCTCAGCACAATCTTTTGAGCAAATTGATCAGGTAGGAAGAAAATACAATCCAAACTGGGGTTATGCGAAAGGGGAATTCTTAAACGAAAGAAATAACTATTACCATAAACCACAAACCGCTTTAAACTGGTACTGGAACATTAACGAAAAATCATACTTAAATACTTCTGCTTACATTTCTACCGGTAAAGGTGGAGGGTCCGGTATCTTAGGTCGTGATCCAATTAAATATGGTCCAGGACAAAATGAAATGGGACAACGTGACTGGGATAGAGCTATTGCGATCAACGATACTTCTTCTGCTGGCGCATACCTAATTATGAGAAACTCCGTAAACAACCACTTTTGGACAGGTCTCCTTTCTACATTCAAACATGAATTGTCGAGCAACTTAAAATTAATTGCGGGTATCGATGGTCGTTACTATAAAGGTGAGCACTATAGAGAGGTCAGAGATTTACTTGGTGCAGATTACTGGGAAGATAGTGTAACTCCAGAGGCTAAAGTAGGTGATCGTATTGCCTATGATAATGATGGAACTGTATTCTACACCGGTTTATTCGGACAGCTAGAGTATACAAACGATGATATCTCTGCTTACATCGCTGCATCTGGAGCGAATACACAATATGGTCGTACAGATCGTTATAACTATGCGCGTGGAAGAGGTGAATTAGAAGCTGAAAAAGTGAACCAAATAGGTTACAATGCAAAAGCCGGATTGAACTACAACATCAACAAACATCACAATGTATTTGCAAGTGGAGGTATTTATTCCAGAGCACCTTTCCACAACTTTGTTTACATCAATTATTCAAATACAGTTAACCCTGAAATCTCAAATGAGAACATTACAGCAGCTGAATTTGGCTACGGATATACGCATAACAAAATCAATGTGAAAATTAACGGGTACTATACAAACTGGGCAGATAAATGGACCAGAGCAAACATTACCGATGTAAACACCGGAGATCGTTCTACGATTTACTTTCAGGGGTTAGATGAATTACACGTTGGTGGTGAATTAGAAGCTACTTATAAAGCTACTAAAGATTTAGAAATTGGTGTATTTGGTTCTGTTGGAAACTGGACGTATACAAAAGATGCGAACGTAACCATCTTTGATGATGAAAGAAACCCAATTGGTGAAGGTGTAATCTATAGCAAGGATTTAAAAGTTGGTGATGCACCTCAACAACAATTTGGAGCTAAATTTCAATATACGATCATGAGAAATGTAACTTTAGGTGGTTCTTATGTAAGAAACGAAGAATTATACGCTTCATTTGATCCTGCTACACGTCAAGACCCAAATGATAGAGCTCAATCTTATAAATTAGATGGGTTTGGAATGACTAACGGATTTGTAAGGTTTGCTTTCCCTGTAGGAACTTCTACAGGTACTTTCACCTTAAACGCAAACAACATCTTCGATGTTCACTATGCGCAAGAAGGATGGGATAACGCTATTTCAGATGCTAATGGAGACCGTAACCACGGTAGAGATAACTTCGTAGGATTCTGGGGATGGGGAAGAAACTTCAACTTCGCCTTGAAATTGAACTTCTAGTTAGATAAATATAGAAACAAGAGCTCCGTTTCTTTAGAGGAACGGAGTTTTTTTATGTCCTAAAACTACATCTGGTAAGCAAATTGAACCTTACTCTTTAAATCGTGAAATTCACCTTACCATCTTACAAATGCTTTCTTACGATAAAGTTTTTGAAGTAATCGAAATGTAATTCAGTATCCCAGGAATATGCCTTGTTCCCGCATGATACCAATTCTATCTATTTGAATATAGATAAAGGCTAAATACTTAATAATTTAATGAAATGAGATTACTCGTTCTCGGCTAATCCATTGCTTACACTCTCCGCATAATCAGCCAATCTTTCAACACTATTAAAAAGCTCAGAATAAAGAATACCACTTCTAACGTTATACTCTCCTTCTTCAATTTTAGACAAGTAATTTTTTCTCAGCTTTTTACGCATTTTGTCTACTTTATTCTCAATCTCTTTAGCTTCTTCCAAATCTTCAGAAGTGATATCCCATTTCTCCAGATTCTCATTCATTTTCTTTAAAGCTAAATCTACAAGAGCCAATAAGTCTTCCAATTTGGTTCTTTGCTCAGGACTAAACCAAATCTTCTTCTTATTCTTATTCATAATAGAGTTTCCAAGCTGAACGATAATATCCGCAATGTTTTCCAAATCATGGGTAATACCCAACATTTTCTGAACATTGTTAGATGATTGACGTGATTGCTCCAACTTACTCATACGTGCCAGGAAATCTGAAATTTCTTCCTCCAATCTATCTGATACTTCTTCGTATCTCAAAAGTTTCTTGTATTGTTTCTCGCGCTTAGTCGCATCTTTTTCAGCCATCAGTTTTTCAAACTGCTTCATCATTTTAGAAACATGAACTCCCATACGGGTAATCTCTTTCTGCGCTTCTAATGCTGACATTTGAGGTGTAACTATATTAGATTTAATATACTCTAATCTAAACACCTCATCTTCCTGGCCTTTAGATTTTACCATCTTGATCGCTAAATCAGCCAATTGTGGAACGAAATTGATCATAATGATCACATTCAACACATTGAATAAGGTATGAAATGTAGCTAATGCAAATGTGGTTTGCGCAGGATTCTCCAAAAACTCGCTTGGCTCATCATGCCCGTACATAAATGCAACTCCCTTTAAGAAAAATGGGAAAATCAATAACATCCATGTTACACCAAAAACATTAAACATGGTGTGAATCATAGCCGACCTTTTCGCGTAAACATTTGCCGCTAATGCCGCCAATTGCGCAGTAATGGTTGTTCCAATATTTTCTCCTAAAACCATAGAAGCGGCTATATCAAAACCAATCCAGCCTTGTGCCGTCATTACTAAAGTAATCGCCATGGTAGCTGAAGACGACTGAATCACTACAGTTAAAATCGTTCCAAATACCACAAATATGATGTAAGATAGATATCCTAAATCTGTTACATTCTGCACGAATGATAGCATTTCCGGGTTGTGTTTAATATCCGGAACTGCGCCTTTCATTAACATTAATCCGTAAAACAGAAGTGAAAAACCTACAACAGTTTCTCCCCAGAAACGTACTTTCCCTTTATTGACAAAAAGTAATGGAACTCCCACTGCTAAAACCGGAATGGCAATCGCACCCAGATCTACTTTAAAACCGAAATATGAAATAAACCATGCAGTAACTGTTGTTCCCACATTAGCTCCCATCATAATTCCAACTGATTCTGTCAAAGTCAATAATCCCGCGTTTACAAAACTTACGGTCATTACAGAGGTTGCAGAAGATGATTGTATGATAAAAGTGATCAAAAAACCTGTAAGTACTCCGAAAACTCTATTTCGAGTCATACTACTTAGGATATTTTGCAGTCCTTCGCCTGCCGCTTTTTGAATCCCTTCACTCATTAATTTCATTCCATAGAGAAACAATGCCAATGAGCCTAAAAGCTTAAAAAAATCACCTAATGAATATTCCATTTTTTATTGACTATATAAGATGGGCAAATCTATTTTACAGAGTTTTACTTTTTGACAATCTAGTGTTAAGGTAATATTAACAAAAACACTTATTTACCTTTTATCAATTTGATAATCAATTAAATAAAAAAAGCAACTCCACGAGCTGCTTTTTCATATTAATAATGACCGTCTAATTACGAGTTCATAATGCTTTCAATCTCATCTGCAAGGATTGGAATATTGCGCATTAAATTAAAGTTTTCCCCGCTTTTAATCACAATATCATCTTCCAATCTAATTCCCAGATTTTCTTCCGGAATATAGATTCCAGGTTCCACAGTAAACACCATATTTTCTTTAATCGGCTCTATCCAGGAACCTACATCGTGTGTATCTAAACCAATGTAATGAGAAGTTCCATGCATAAAGTATTTCTTATATGCCGGCCAATCCGGATTTTGATTTTTAATATCAGTCTGGTCGATCAATTTCAACTTTAGTAATTGTTCTTCCATCAATTTCCCCACTTCCTTATGGTAATCATTTAACGTAACTCCAGGACTTAGAATTTTAGTTGCTTCATTTTTCACATGTAAGACCGCATCATAAACCGCTCTTTGTCTCTCTGTAAATCGACCATTCACCGGAATACATCTGGTCAAATCTGAAGAGTAATTAGCGTATTCTGCACCAATATCCATCAGGATTACATCCCCATCATGACACTGTTGATTGTTTTCGATATAGTGTAACACACATGCATTATAGCCCGAAGCAATAATTGGTGTATACGCATACCCATTTGCTCTATTTCGGATAAACTCATGCCACAATTCCGCTTCAATTTCATATTCCCAAACACCAGGTTTTACAAAATCTAATACACGTCTGATCCCTTTTTCTGTAATATTACAAGCATCTTGCATCAAAGCAATTTCAATATCCTTTTTTACAGAACGAATAGCGTGCATAATTGGCGCACTTCTCTGGTAAATATGCGCAGGATATAACGGTTTGAAGTTTTTGATAAAACGATCTTCGCGTGTTTCAACCTCAGTATTTGCTCTTAAATGCTCATTGGTATTCAGATACACATTTTCCGCCTCACTCATCAACTTTTTCATGATCGTGTCAAACTGATCTAACCAATACACCGTTTTAATCCCGGAAACTTCAAATGCACGATCTGCGGTTAATTTCTCACCTTCCCAAATCGCAATAGTTTCATTGGTTTCTTTCAAGAATAAAATTTCACGATGTGCTTCTTCACTCGCATCCGGAAAAATTACCAGTATACTCTCTTCCTGGTCTACACCTGATAAATAAAAAATATCTCTATGTTGCTTAAAAGGAATCGTACTATCTGCACTAATTGGGTAAATATCATTAGAGTTGAAAATCGCTAATGATTTTGGTTTTAAATGCGCGATATAATCTTTTCGGTTTGCTACAAAAAGTGCAGCATCTATTTGATGGTATTTCATATACTCTAGTTTTTAAAAATGCAGTCCCAAATTTAGCTTGAAATTCCATTCAATCCTGCAATTAATGCTAAAATTATTATCGTTGGAACAAGTTATTTCCTGATTGCAATCTCAACTGTTTCTCCTAATTTTTATCTTCGTGAGATATTGTTCGCTATGAAAGCATCTTATACTAATCTTTCCTCTTACTTTATTGGTATTCTTCTGGTCCTGATTTTTTCACCGGCCCATGCACAAATCACTTTAATAGATACCGTTTCTTCATCAGAACCTACTGCTATTTCACTTATTGACTTAAATGTCAAAATTGAGTTGGCCAAGGAACAATTAAAGAACATCAATAAAAAGGTTAAAACCCAACCGGAAGTTGCCAAAATTGATACACTCATACCTGAATACAATCGATTCATTAAAGAGCAAACCAAGAGTTATCAGAACTTTAAAAAATCGCATCCCAACAAACAAAAAGTAATCAATATCATAAATAAATGGGGAAGCTTTAATGCCCACTTGGATATTTGGCAAAGCACAGTAAATAAATATTTGGACAAAAATCTGGTTTGGCTGGATCAACTTAAAAAAGAAGAAACAGAGTGGAGCCTGACTTACGATAAAATCAAACTCAAAGCGCCTTATACGGTAAAGAAAAATGTAGAAAACACACACAATTCGGTAAAACGATTGATCCGAAAAATTGAAAGACAAAACAATCATTACCTCAGTCTGGAAAATAAAATCCTGCTCCAAAAAGAAGCCATTGCATCGGTGATGGATGATTTAGATCATTGGAAAGCCTCTGAAGAATTTTCGTTGACATATCCCAGACATCCTCCGGTATGGAAAATTTCAACCGATGAACATTTATCCAAACATGAAAGTTTTGATCCATGGGCATCATTTAATGAAAACATATTTGCTATTGGAAAATTTGTCAGTAATCCGGAAAACAATGTGATCTATCACCTTTTGATCGTAGTAATTATGTCCATTTGGTTATGGAGACTTAAAGCTTCATTTAAAACTTTAAATTTTAGTGATTCTGAGCAAAGACTTATTAAGTCTAAAAATGTAATCGTCAATCACTTGACTCCTTCCATCATTTTTACGGCTACTATTATATCCATCATCTATTTTTCGCATACTCCAAATCTACTATCAGAACTCATCTTCCTCACAGCACTATCCACTACACTACCTCTGATAAAACCAGAATTACATAAGAACTTCAAAGGCCTTATTTATTTTATTATTCTTCTTTTTGTATTAGATACCCTCAAATCTTATGTGTGGTATTCTTCATGGTTTTACCGGGTGTATCTTTTTACAGAAACCATTTTGGCTTTTCTGGTGATTCTAAAGATGACTTATCCATACCTAACTACCAGAAGATTAAAACTCAGCAATCTGTCTATTCTCCTGGTTAGACTGGTTCCGGTTCTCTATATACTTCTTGCGACTTCTTTGGCTTCCAACATATTGGGATATACCAATTTAACGGATCTAATGCTCAAAGTAGTTATCAAAGGAAGTTCACTATTTGTTGTATTGTATGGTATTCTGATGATTTTAGGAGGGTTGACCACCGGATCAATCCACTACTATTTCTCCAAACTAGAAAAGGTAGACTTCCAGTACAAAAACTTCATTGAAAAAAGAGCTACGCAATTCATCACCATTTTTGCATACGGGTTCCTGATCATATATCTACTGCAAATCATTGATGTCTATGATATCGTAACGCTATGGATTAAAGACTTCATTTCTCAACCTATTGAAATCGGTGTTATTTCTTTTACGTTAGGTAGTATTTTAAGCTTCCTGACTATTCTGATTGGTTCATTTATCATCACATCTTTTATCTCCAAAATAATCGATGGAGGTGTTCTGGATTTCCTAAAACTACCCAAAGGTGTTCCATCTATCATTTCAGTATTGATTCGCTATTTTCTTATCGCATTTGCATTCATCATCGCCATGTCATCCATTGGGATTAATCTAAGCCAGTTTAATCTGATGGCTGGAGCTTTGGGTTTAGGTATTGGATTTGGATTGCAAAATATCATTTCAAATTTCATTTCCGGACTGATTCTAATTTTTGAACGTCCAATTCAAACAGAAGACGTAGTTGAGGTCGGCACTTTATTAGGTGAAGTTCGTAAGATTGGCGTAAGGTCTTCCAGCATTCGCACATTCGATGGTGCCGAGGTCGTTGTGCCGAATAGCAACCTAATTACCAATGAGGTTATTAACTGGACTTTATCTGATAACATAAAACGAATCGAAATTAGAATCGGTGCGGCATATGGTTCAGACTTGCAAAAGGTGGTTGATATTTTAAATGATGTGGCTAAAAATCATCAACATGTTTTAAAACACCCTGAACCTTCTGCGCTGTTTGATCAATTTGGAGATAGCTCTTTGGATTTTAGACTATTATATTGGGTTCCTGTAGAGTACGGATACACCTCGAAAAGTGAAATTTCCATAGAAATTTATAACCAATTCAATACGAATGGAATTGAGATTCCGTTTCCTCAGCGCGATGTTCATATCAAAAGAGATGATTTAGATCGTTTACAAAACGGATCATAAGTTCAATGCATGTTTAGGTTTATTCTAATACTTCAGGTATTACTCATATACACATTTTCAGGAACCATTTCCGCCCAAACCATTTCCGGATATATTTATGATGTAGCCAGTCATCAACCTATTCCATTTGTCAACATTAGAATTCACGAAACCACTAAGGGAACCACAAGTGATATTGACGGTTATTTTAAACTAAATATCAGGCAATTTCCGGTTCAAATTCATATTCATTCTTTGGGTTATCATGATACTTTGATCCAAATCAACCAACCCGAAAATCAAACCATCTACCTAAAAGAAAAAGTCCGGGAATTAAAGGCTGCAGTGATCACATCCAGTGAGAATCCTGCGATTCGCATTATTCAAAATGCTATTGACAACAGGGATATCAATAACCCGGAAAAAAGTCGTTCATTTTCATATGAAACTTATAGTAAAATGGTTTTTGGCCCCAATTCTCAAAATCAATCTTCTGATTCGTTTTACGAAAATTCAGATTCTAATAACACCAAAAAACCACACCATCTATTCATCACCGAAACAGTTACAAAAAGGATTTTCGCTCCACCTCATCACAGTTACGAAAATGTAATCGCCAATAGAGTTTCCGGATTGTCTAATCCTAATTTCACATTAATCGCCAGTTCTTTTCAACCCTTTTCCTTTTCTTCTGATTATGTCAATATCGTGGGTTTAAATTATCTCAGTCCTTTAGCTAAAAACAGTTTCAAAAATTATGTTTTCGAATTGCGTGACTCTGTTATTCTGCAAAATGACACAGTGTATTCCATTTATTTCCAACCCCGAAAAGGATCTACTTTTTCTGGTCTAATTGGCACATTAGCCATCAACTCTAATCAATTTGCCATTCAAAATATTCAATTTAAACAGGCCAATCCGAATAGTTCATTTGAAATAGACTTTGAACAACTCAATGCTTTTGTGGACAGTTCTCAATGGTTTCCTGTACAATTTAATTCACATATCATTTTCAAGATTGATCATACCGACCCTCAAGCCATTGACCTCATCAATGCCAATGGAAGGACGTATATCAACAACATTCAATTGGATTCAGAATTCACTTCAAAAGATTTTAAAAATGTGGAACTAGAACTAGATGAAGAAGCCAATCAAAGAGATAGCTTATTTTGGAGTCAATACCGAAAAGAAAAACTCACATCGATCGAAAAAAACACATACACTATTGTAGATAGTATTGGTCAAAAGATTCATCTGGATCGGAAAATGATTTTCCTACAATCATTGACCACCGGTCTACTCCCAGTTGGTCCGGTTTCTTTAGAACTAAATCGGATATTAGATTACAATGAATACGAAGGCATAAGATTAGGTGCAGGATTAAGAACCAATGATAAAATCTCCAAATTCTTTTCAGTAGGTGGATATACAGCCTATGGATTTAATGATCAAGAATGGAAATATGGTGCAGATATTCAATTCAAATTAGACCCTAAAAATGATATTACGGCAGGTATTCAATATCAAAATGACGTAACGGGTTCCGGGCAAATTGAGTATTTCAAAAAGGATGTATTTAATCTACGATCATACAGTGATTTATATTTATCCAGAATGGATCAAATTGAAGGTTATCAGGCGTATTTTACTTTTAGATCGTTTAAAGATTTTCAAAACAAAGTATTCTTTAATTCTTATTCTCAATCTTTCAATTACCCCTATTCATATGTGAATTCCAACGATACTGTTTTAACCTCAAACCAGGCATTCCAAAGAAATGAAATTGGCTGGTCATTTAGATTTGGTTTTAGAGAAAAGTACGTGCGTTCATTCGGACAAAATATCTCATTAGGCACCAAATTTCCTTATGTATGGGCGAGAATAACCCATGGAAACACTTTATTCGGAAATGATTTTACTTACACCAAAATAGATGCACGAATTACAAAATCCTTTTTGATTAAAGGCTTGGGCAGATTTGGTTTCCAATTGGATGGGGGAACCAATATTGGAGAAGCTCCGGCTTCATTGTATCATTATCAAAGAGGAATGCGGATTGACGGGTTTAACCTGTATATCGAAAACGCATTTAACACCATGCGTCCTAATGAGTTCCTTTCTCAACATTATTTTTCTGCTCACATCCACCACCGATTTGGCGCATTGTATCGGACCACATATTCTGCTCCCGAGATCTCAGTGTTGACATCTCTCGGATGGGGTACGCTTGATCATCCCGAAGAACATCAAATGGTCTATTCCACTATGGAAAAAGGTTTTTATGAATCCGGAATACTTATAGATAACCTGCTTATTTTAAACACATCAGGTATTGGATTTGGTGCATTTTATCGATATGGCCCATACCAACTACCTAATGCTGCACATAATTTCGGTTTTAGTTTTACCCTATTGTATGTCTTACAATAATTTACTGCGCATTATACTTCGAAGTATACTTCCGATACAATTGTTTCTGTGTATCATCCAGATTTAACGGACGTCCCATAATCCAGGCTAAAAACACATTATTGGTTCGCATATCCAAAGCATCTCCAGTAGATACGAAAAATGTCGCTTGCTTACCCGCTTGTAAAGTTCCCAAATCTTCATCTATTCCCAGAATCTTCGCTGCATTCCATGTGATGCTTTGTAAAGCTTCTTCTTTAGATAAGCCATATCCAACAGCTTCTCCAGCCAAAAACGGAAGGTTTCTGGAGTTCATAGCCTCCATATCTCCCGCAGTACCTAAACAGTATAATACTCCCGCTTTTTGTAAAATAGCCGGCAACTTGTAAGGATAATACGGATCATCACCCGGTCGAACCGGTAAAGAATGGACTCTTCTTAAAATGACACTGATATTATTTTCCTTTAACTCATTGGTAAGTAATCCACTATCATAACCACCAACAATCACGACTTTTTCTATGCCCAGCTTCTTTTTAAACTGGATTACCTGCATAATTTCTTTGGACATGTTGCAATGTACGTACAAAGTTTTTTGTCCTCTAAAAAGCGGCCTTAAACTTTCAAACTGTACATTTAACTCTTCATTGTTGCTCTGAGAATACGCTTTAGCCGATTGGAAATATTCCGTAATTTGTTGTATTCGCTCTTCAGTATTGGTGTTCTTTTTAATCGGTTGAGCCGAGTACCACGGGCCACTTTGACTAAATCTCTTTGGCCAATTGAGATGATACCCATCCACCATTCTAATGGCCGCATCTTCATAATTCCACGCATCCAAACGCATCACAGATGATGCTCCTGAAACAATACCACCTCTTGGCGTTACCTGGGTTGTTAAAATGCCATTATTTCGAACAGTATACACAATTTTAGATTCGGGATTATAAGCAATCGCTGTTCGCAAATTAGGGTTAAATAAACCCACATCATCGAAATCTCTGGACTGTCTTAAAGCATCTACTTCCGTAATTCCTAAAGTATTATCGGTAGAGATTAAACCCGGATATACATGTGCACCATTTAAATAAATTACGGTATCATAATTTGAGGTTTCCACACGTTTACGCATTTGGTCTTTTACAAACACAAAACGGCCGTTCTCAATAGCAATTACCGAATTTTGAATCACTTCTCCATTTCCAATATGCGCCACTCCACCCAAAATCAAGACTTTGTTTGGATAGTTCATCATAGGAGCCGGAACTTGTGCGACCAAAACAGTGGTGAAACTCCACAACACCATCACAAACATCATTTTATTCACCTGCCTTTTAATATCAATTGTCTTTTTCATCTTCTTCAAATTATTAAAAGTCAGTTTCAGAATCAAAGCTATCGCAGTGATACTCGTGTTGTTCCTGATGCTTTACCTTTTGTGTTTTTTCTCCATTCTTTTGTGCCTGCATCATTGCTAAAATGATTCTTTGACGTTCTTTCCTGATCAATTCCTGCAACTGCTGATCTCTTTCCTGGCTGTAATAAATGGTTCCATCAATCATGGTAAATAATGGATGAGAATACACAGATAACGGATGTCCGGACCACAATACCAAATCTGCATCCTTTCCAACAGTAATACTACCCACTCGATCATCAATATGGAGCATTTTAGCCGGATTAATCGTGATCATTTTTAATGCTTCTGTTTCGCTTACTCCTCCATATTTAACGGTTTTTGCAGCCTCCTGATTTAAACGCCTTCCCATTTCAGCATCATCTGAATTGATAGCTGTGTTAATACCTTGTTTGGAAAGTATAGCCGCATTATACGGAATTGCATCATTGACTTCAAACTTATAGGCCCACCAATCAGAAAAAGTAGATGCATTCGCGCCATGAGCTTTTAGCTTATCTGCGACTTTATACCCTTCCAGGATATGTGTAAATGTATTAATTCTAAAACCCATACTATCCGCTACATTCATTAACATGGTAATTTCAGATTGAATATATGAATGACATGTAATGTAACGTTGACCTTTTAAAATTTCAGCCAGTGTTTCCAATTCCAAATCTCTTCTTGGAGATTGCAATCCGTTTTTCAATTCTTTTTTAGTTGCGCCATTAAATGCATCCCACTGTTCAGAATATGCTTTTGCACGGGTAAATGCATCGATATAAACTTGTTCTACTCCCATTCTGGTTTGTGGGAATCTAGACGTATATCTCCAATCTGAATTGGATTGTTTTACATTTTCTCCCAAAGCAAATTTGATAAACTTGATATCTCCTAATTTCATTTGTTCAGGAGCTGATCCCCACCTCAACTTAATCACCTGAGATTGCCCTCCAATGGGATTGGCTGACCCATGTAATAGTTGTGCACTGGTAACTCCTCCGGCCAATTGACGGTAAATATTAATATCATCCGGATTAATTACATCTCCAATTCGTACTTCCGCAGAGTTATTTTGACCAGCTTCATTTACTCCATTTTTAATAGCAATATGTGAATGTTCGTCCACAATGCCCGGAGTAATATGTAATCCTGTACCATCAATTTCAATATAACCTTCAGGTGTTGAAGCTCTTTCTCCAACGGCTTCTATCTTACCATTGGAAACCATCACATACCCTCTGTAGTTACCCGTGGAATCGCAGGTCCATACACGTACATTTTTGATGAAATAGTTTTGTTGTTGTGGCACTGCAGTATCTCCGTACGACATATTGGGATAGAACACTTTCCCGGTCTGCAAAATAGGTTTCAAACTATCTCCATATGGGGTCAGAGAAATTGCTTTTTGCTTAATCGCTGTCCAATCTGACCAATTTCCTTTTGCGTCCTGAAGCTTACCATCTATGATCTTGCCTTTGTAATTGGTTTTCCCTACCAATCTTACAGGTCCTTCATGTTGATGGTTTCCGTTTTGAAACTGAATCGTCATCAAATTGTTCTCAATGGAAATTTCCCCTTTCTGGGGTTTTTCTTTGGTACCACCCATAGTCGTAGACACCGCATAACCCTTTTCGGTTTGAACCACATCCATTTGATAAAGCACTCCTCCAAAGTTTAGATTGTAGTTTCCTGTTGGGTCAATGGTAGTGGCATCCTTAATGATATTTCGTTGACCCAGTGTCCAATTTTCCAGGACTTTCGCATCTGTTAAAAATACATCTTCGGCAGTGATAAAGAAGTTGGCATACATTCCTGATTTTAATGTTCCCAGATTTTCCGATTGTAACATAGTTGCCGGAGTAGTCGTTAATGCTTTTAATGCATCTTCCGGAGCTAAACCGTATCGGATCGCCTTTCTTAAGTTCTTCCAAAACATTTTTGGGTTATCTGAAGCAGATAAGGCAAACTCCACACCTGATTGACTTACAACAGCAGGGTTAGACGGTGCCAATTCCCAATGTTTCAAATCTGCCAGGCTGATATACTGTGCATCCAAGGGATCGCTTACATCATAAGGTTTTGGAAAGTTTAATGGTACAATTAATTTAATGTTACTCGCTTTAATTTCTTCAATATGCTTGTAAGCATCTCCTCCTCCGGTAGCGATCATTGATCTGCCAAATTCTTCTCCTAAACGTGCTGCTCTCAAAACAGCCTGATAATTACGAGCATCAAAAAATTGTGGGATTTCTTTATTATCCGCAATAGCCTGAAGAGAATAATTCACTGGAGATTGATTTCCATTAGAATACCAGTCGGCATCATACATGGTCTGTCTGAATAGTGCTATGGACCCCATTAATGAGGTGGGATATAATTGTGTAGAATTACCTCTTCCAAAACCGTAATAAGCAGCACCTTTTGGTTTTAATACCGCTTGCCCTAGCTTGTTTTCACCTAATGAAACTATGGCTGCATTTCCACGCATAATTCCATTGTATTGATGTGTTAATACCGTACCAAATCCAAGACGTCTTAATTTCTCTGATTGTTTGGCATTTGCATTAAACAAATTCACATAATCCACTTGAGGGTGAATCGCATCATTCCAGTAGAGTGTTCCATTATTCTTAGCGATATATTGGGGCTTTAATGGCTTTTTCTTTTTCTCCACCTCCGGCATGCCGTAATTGCTTCGCAGTTCTATAAATGAAGGGTAGATATATTTTCCTTTCAAGTCGAATACCACTGCATTATGTGGGACTTCAATTCCGGTTCCGCTGGAAACGACCTTACCATCGCGGATGATTAATGTCCCATCTGAATACTCTTCTTCGGGAGATACAATCAAATGCGCATGTATAAAAGCATAAGTCGTATGCTCAGGTGTATACACTCCATTTATTGGTGTAATTTGCTGTGCATTTGCCTGAAATAAAATGAAACTGATTAAAAAGGAAAGTATGATTCTCTTCTGCATCTGACAAATGTAGCAGAATTTCAATATTTCCAAATTCCATTAACTTGTTAATATGCTGTTAGTTTTACACAAAAAAGGCCGCGAGAAATCGCGGCCTTTTTCCATTTTTTATGAATTCCTCTCTTATTGAATGATGATACGTTTGATAAACAATTCACCATTTGCTGTATGAACTCTTACAACGTACACACCTTTGGAATAAGCAGAGCTATTTAATCTCCAGGTAGTTCCTGATGTTTTTTGATTTACCAATACCTCTCCTTTCAGCCCAATCACATCTATTTGAGTGATCTCGCTGTTCTCACTTAATAATGATACAACAATTTCTTCTTGTGTTGCAAATACTTTTACCTCATCCTCATTTAACTCTTCTATTCCCGTAGTAATATCAGGTCCAGACCCTGAATTGGCTCCATCTTTTTTATGGATGATATGTAAGTAAAATCTATTGGCCCACTCTTTTGGCTGAGAAGCAAATTGACATTCCTGATATTTTAAATCATAAAACTTACGCATGTAGCGATCTTCCAATAAAACATCCTTATTCGAAAATGAACCAATTAATGAATCTAAGCTTATAGTGAATACAGATGCCTCGCTTGTTTGAAAATGTAATGGAACCACAGTAGTCTCTGTCGTTAACGCTGGTAGTCCGTTAAACACCAAATGCTTTCCGCCAGATTTAGAACTTAGGTTAAATCCAGAATTTTCGAGTTTAACCGCATCAAACTTTGAATCCAGTCCTTCTTGCGCATCCAAGTCAAAATAAACTCTGGTTTGATCTTCTACCTGATTGGCATTTGACGCTTTTAAATACACTCCGAAATAGGATAGGATGGATCTAAAATCATCATTGGTATTTGAACGCATAGAATTGCTAAATGATACGGTTCCCACCAATCCATCTGTTGAAGTACTTGCATCTACATAAAACCCCTGACAAGATGCTACGTATTTTCCATCTGTACTATTGTATGTTGTGTAGGATGAGGAAGTATTCATTCCTGAACCGGGATTGTATAAATACACTGCATTCGAAATGGTACCGCTATTCGTAGAAAGGAAACTATTTATGGATAATGCTGATGGGTATGGATTACTTATCAAATTCCAATCATTTGAACCCGTCAATACCGCTGTGCTACTTCCATAAATATTAGCTGTTAAATCACCATTATTCATAGCTCCACCGTTAACCTTAAAACTGTATTTATTGCTGGAATTTCCTACAATAAAATATCCACGTGCAGGATCAAATTTCCCATCAGGATTTCCTTCCGGACTGGAAATGACATTTCCACTGGTTACTGTATAAGAAAAACCTGCACAACTAATCGTTTCGCCAACAGTATAATCATGTTTCCAGGATTGATTTGATGCTTGAAATCCGTAAAAGTCACAATTGTTATGAGAAGTAAACACGCTATCCATTCTTAACAATGTAGAAAATGGTGATCCCCATGCATTGTAATCTGTGGCTGCATTATACCCTTCTTTTTCAATAATGATATCTCCCGAACAAGTTACAGATCCTGTGGACGTAACAGTCAATGATCCATTATGCTCGATCAGAATTTCAGATGATACGGAAATATCCTCTGTGGTGATACTCGTACCTGCGCCAGCACAAATTCTCAATTTGCTTAGTGCACTTCCATCATTGAAAGTCGCATCTCCACCAATAATCACTGCATTTGCTGCTCCTGTTGAAGAAGATGGTTGAGAATGTGCATAACCTGTTGCATTATGCCATGCTCCATTAGAATAGGATAAATTGATATCTGTAATATCTCCATACGAATCAAAAGCTCCCGGAGTTGCATTATCAGCTGAATCATCAATATTATCTGACCAATATCCTAAAGGTACCTGATATACACGTTTTCCTAATGAAGCGGTAAACTCTTTTGTTTCATCAATCAAAGTACCATCATCCACACCTTCGGTTCCACCTAGTTTTAAAACAAATAACTTGTTGTTTCCAAAATTGTTAATTGCTGTTCGGTTGTAATTAACCGTATATCCGGTGTTGGATAAATCCACGCCCCAGGTAGATTCAAAATTAGATTGTGCTCGGTTTCGATTTAAGATTAAAAATCCATTGGCAGGAACAATAATAGGCCCACCAATATCTGTTCTTAAATCTACAATCTGACTAGTCGACCCCGCATTGTTTACAATCATTTTGGCACCCGCCAAATTGATATCGTTTCCGGTAGTATTGTATAATTCAATATAGCTGTAATCTGAAATAGTCGCATGACGTGCATATTCTGTAATCAACACCTCTCCAACTCCCGGGGGATTATAAGAAATGGTTAGTTCGGATCCATTACTCCATGAAGTTCCCTTTCTGGTAAATACCTTTACATAATAAGTGTTTGGACCTGATACTCCTGTAAAATTACAGGTAGTTGCAGAACCTTTATATACCACAGTTCCGCCCAATAAACTGGTTCCTGATCCTAAAGTAGAATTTGCCGTATAAGAAGATCCATCTCCTGTAGGTAAGCCAGCTGTAATTGCACTCCCCTGATTTGCTACTACTAAAATTTCATCAAATGGTGATGCCGGATCGCTCCATTTTAAATCTATGTCGCTGGCATCCGGTAAATCATATAAACTTTGAACATTTGTAATGTTTTCCGTTATCGTCACATTATCAAACTTGTGTGCTTTTGTACCTGCATTATTATATGTTCTAATTACAATTTGAACAGTTGTTCCGATCAGAGAATCCTGAGTAGCAGTTGCAGAGGTAAAATCATCTGTGTTATCTCCATTATTGGCAAATAGAGTTTCTGATCCACCATCCAATTTATAGTATACACGGATATATTCTGTACCAGCCAAAGTCCCAGAATCTGCCACATCTACACTTAAATCTACTGAAGAAGCACTTGAAATGGTCACTACCGGTGACATCCAAACTGCTTCACCATCTAAGTCTCTTCCTTTAAATTCACCCAATCCATCAACTTTGAAAAAATCGGAAGAAGCACTTAAAGTTGTTGCACTTACATCAATGGTCCAGGTCATACCTGTAGTATCGTATGTATATGGAGATGGGCCCTGTACTCCTTTTCCCACATCACCTGAAAAATCTTCTGAATAGAATACGGTCTGCCCCCATGAAGGAAGGGAAATAAACAGACAACAAATTAGAGTTAATTTAGTAAGTATTAGTTTCATATTGACAAAGTTTTCATTTTGTAAACGTAGCAAACTTAATCAAATGAAAAAATATTTAATAGAAATGACCGTATTCTTAACCCAATAATGATTGTGTATTAACACTTCATTTACGTCAAAATCATATCCTGAACCATGAATAACATTACGGACATAATCACTAAGGCATAAACAATATAAGAAAACGTCATGGCAAAAATCGCCTTGATAAAGCCCCATATTCCACTTGCACCAAACACGTTCATAATATAATACATCGTGAACACCATCATCGCTATACTTCCGATTAATGAAGTTATTATTGGATACCATACCGTAGGTGCAACCGTCAATAAGTTCATCACATTAATCTCTGATATCATAAATGCATTAATCACTAGATTTTCAGTATAATTATAACCCGATTTACGAAAAAAGAAGAAGGTGAAGAAAGCGAAAATGGGAACTAAAGAAAATGTAAACTTATCCATATACTGAAACACTCTATCCATAACCAATTTGACCATTTCTTGTTTCTTCTTTTCCATTTCCTCTTTACTGAACTTAGGTTTCTTTTTAATATCTAAACCCATATCTTCCTCTAATTCTGAAAGCCCTTTACCCAAACTTTCTCCCATTTCATATGATCCAACATTCTGGAAATTAAAATTTCCCTGATTCATATTAGGTACCAAAATGAAATAATAATTTAACAGGGTCAACAAAGCAGTTGAAAAAATCAACAAGCGCATGGGATTGGCATGATTCCACCGAGATTCATATAAATACTCATCAATGGTTTGTTTGGGGTTTTGCAACAATCCTCTAAGCGTATACAATACTCCTCTCTCAAAGTTCATGACAGATAAAAAATCTGTCCATATTGCAGCCCAGGTAATTCTAGATGGTTTTTGATCGTTTTGTCGTGGTAGGTTCTCCATCAAAAGTATTTTGGTTGAAAAATACGAAAATGATTATTACTCCAATGCACTTTTTGATCAGATTATAAAAACTTGTACGTTCTAAATATGAACTTAAATTTGTGAGAGTCATTATCAATTCAATTTTATTTCGTGAACGAAAATCAAACCAATACTATACTTCTAAAAGGCTTATATACTCAAAGAAAAAAAATAGCACTGGTAACGGTAGTTTTTGCACTGCTTGCTATGGGACTTACTTTTTTTATTCCTAAAAAGTATACGGCCTTAGGCATTGTATATCCCACAGCATCCAATTCTATCAAAGATGTGGTTGCTCACCCTGATTTTGGATATGAAATTCATTCGGATAGATTGATACAGCTCTTTCAATCCCGAATCATGCAAGATTGGGTAGTTGAAACTTTTGATTTGATCGATTACTACGAAATCGATACTTCAAGCGCTGAATGGATACACAGTCTGGATAAAAAGTACCATCATGATATTTCTTTTTCTCGAAACAAATATTTGTCGGTAGAGATAGAAGTAAGTAGTAAAGATCCTCAAAGATCTGCAGATATGGTGAACGGTATGATCAGTTATGTCGATACCATACGTAGAGATATGTTTTTAGCCAACACCACTATTTTGGTACAAAATCTTGAAAAACAAATCTCACAACAAGAAGAAAAAGTAACCCATTTGCTGACTCAAATCTTCAATAGCGTACCATCTGAAGAACGTAATGCTCTTTCTCAAAACAATGAAATCGTGATTCAGGAAAGAAAGAATAAGGCGATTCAACAATTGGGTGATGAAACGGTATTAAATAGCTTAAAAAACAATTATTCCATTACAGTAGAGAAACTAATTAACGACTACTACCATGAGCTGGGAATATTGAATTCGTTAAAAAATGATCTTAAGGTAGCTCATGAAAAAATCAGTCTTCCTTTCCCCGGTATCTATGAAGTAACGCATGCAGTACCGGATGGCAAAAAGACTTCTCCATCCACTTTAAAAAATGGAATTATTGGTGGCACTGCCGGGTTGATCTTTAGCCTTATGTTTTTTATTTTTCAAATAAAGCTTCGCGAAATTCAAACTATTTTGAAAGATGATTAAATATGGTGCTATGGAAGCAAAATAAATATTTAATCTCCTTTTTAGCAGTTGCATTATGTCTGGTATCCTGGTTTTTATTTCATGAGGAACTCGAATCCTTATGGATTATTCTGGGTAGCATTGTAGCTATTGTTTCAATAACACTTTTCGTTTCTAAACTGAATAGAATCCTGTTATTCGTCTTCTTGTTTACTCCGCTATCTCTTGATATTCTAATTTCCGGTGGTTTCAAAATTTCTGCGCCTACAGAAATAACCATAGTCTTACTCGCATTCCTGTTTATCATAAAGTGGTTATCCGGGCTTTCTATCCATTCAACCATTTTGAAACACCCCATTTCCATTCTATTGATTTTAGATTTAGCATGGTCCTTTGTTTCTTTAGTCTTTAGCGAGTATCAGGATGTTGCCTTTAAACGTATTTTACTGAAAGTACTTTTTATTGGTGTTTTTTATTTTGTTTCCACCCAGTTACTGCTCAAAATATCAGATCAAAAAAGACTTTTTTGGCTCTATGGGATTGGGATGATTATTCCCATAATGAATGCATTTTACAAGCACCATTTATTAGATTTCTTACAATCATCTTCTGTATATGTATGCCAGCCATTCTATAACGATCACACCATATACGCAGCATGTTTGGCTTTCATTATTCCATTTTTCATTCTGCAGATATTCAATACTTCACAAAAACGATTTAGAATTTTATCCATTCTATTATCTGCTTTGTTTCTAACGGCATTTATTCTCTCTTACTCCCGTGCCGCATGGATTAGTATTGCAATTGCGTTCGTCTTTTATATCGCTACATTATTCAAAGTACGATTCTGGCAATTGATTCTATTGGTTGCCATTATTGCCGGATATCTGATCGTTAACTTTAATCCAATTTATGATCAGCTGCGACAAAATGAGGCAAAATATGATGACGATGTTTCTACTCATATTACATCGGTGACCAACCTACAAAATGACGCGTCTAATCTGGAACGGATCAATCGTTGGGTCTGTGCATATCGGATGTTTTTAGATCGTCCTATTGCAGGCCACGGGTCAGGTACCTACCAGTTTGTATATGATCAATATCAAACCCCGGAATTTATGACCCGAATAAGTTCTCATCAGGGCAATAAAGGCAATGCGCATTCAGAGTATCTCACCTATTTATCAGAAAATGGAATTATAGGATTTATACTTTTTACAGCACTTGTTTTATATAGCGTCTATCTGGGGATTCAGCTTTTATATAAAATCAACGAACCTGAACATAAAATGCTGATTTACTCAATACTTTTAGGTTTGATTACATTCTATACTCATGGCCTTTTTAACACCTTTTCTGACTACGATAAAATGGCTGTTTTATACTGGGGTAGTTTAGCCATTTTGGTTCGAATGGATTTGAGGTATGGTAACGCCAGTTCTTAATCGGTTGCCATTATCGCTACGCTGGAAGACTTGTCCGTCCTATGACGGATGACAACCTGAGTCTGTGCTGAAATAATCAATACTAGACCGGTATAATTTAACTATTCCGTGGGTTGTGCTGCGGTTCTTGATGGTTTCCTCCAGTCTGTAAAAATTAAAAATATAGCTACAATTTAAACGTAAAAAGCCCCTGATAAATCAGAGGCTTCTGATACATTTATATTTTACTCGTCAACCCTTACAGGGTAATTAGGTATTCTTTCATTTTCTAACCAACCCGTGTCCGGAGCTATTAAAGAAGCATTTTTAACCGCTCCTTTTTCAATTAATAACTCACTGTATTTTGGTTTTTCTACACTATAAATTACAAAATACCTTTTTCCTACATATTTTTCAAGCTCTGATTTAGTCTGTATGGATAGATTATCTGGTAAGGACTCTGAACTTTTATAACTTATGTTATTAACATAAAACTCATATTCGAAAGATGGAGACACCCTACCCCCAACCTTGATTTTCACTACCGCAGCTATTCTTTTCTTCCTTTTTGCATTATCACTTCCAAAATAATAGTATCTATCAGAAAAGCCCCACGCTAAGTAAATAGCTAACAACAAAAAAGCTACTCCTATCACTATCCCTATTTTTTTATCTTCTTTTTTTACTAGCTATTGTTTGGCTTTATTTTGTGCTACATAGTTACTTCATAAAAAGCCTAAATTACAAATATCCAATACGCATAAACCAATTGAAAAGTACTACTATGATGTAGCAATCAACAGATAAGATCACAAAATACTCATTATAAATAAAATACCAATATTGGTCTAATTTTATTTACCTAATCCGTGGGTTGCGCTGGGAGCAGTTTATCGTTATTCTTTCTATGTTTTATGATAAACTTTAAATCACAAAAAAACCACTAACTCTCAAGCTAGTGGTTCCTCTTTAATCTCTATTTCTTCTTTCATTAACCAGTTGCCATTAAACTTTTCTAACCTGCCTAGCAGCTTGAAAAGCTAAAATGATCAACTTGTTACTCATTCCTTTATTCATATGGCTAGCTACTTGGGGTTGTTAAACCATACACCCATTCATTATAATTTCTAAAAATCTATTCGGTTTTATTTCCTAAACCTCTACTTTCCAACACTCTTCGATAACTACTCTCAAAACCATTGTTTTACACCTTATTACCAATATTCGTAACCATTATTTGGTTTTTAAATGAGAATCAGCACGGGGGATATCATAACCTATTAACAGGGTCAATCGCTTTATCACTAATTGAAATGTAAGAATCCATTACATATAGATTAAAATTATAACCCTCCGAATTTTGTATTATATCTAGTTCTTCTTTATCAATACTGCATCCACTAATTATCTTAGAATTAGAAATAAACGCATGGGAATTGGAAAAATTAAATGAAACATAATTAGAATATATAAAGCAATTCTCTAAATTCAGAATTCTCATTTTTCTTATTAAACCAGTTTTGTTTTGTCCAATATTTAACAGAATGGAATCTTCATTCAAACGTAATGTAGTCTCATTATTAACTAATAAAAACTCAATTTCATCTGTTTTGTGAAAATAATTAAAATAGATATGCCCCTTATTTGTTTTTATTTTACAGAAGCTTTTCACAAGATCCATGTAGTATGTATCGTTAGATTCAATATCATTTTTCAATCGTTCTAACGCCCCTTTTTTCGTCAAAGAAATGTCTTCAACAATTATCCACGTAACGATTAATCCAATTAAAACGATACCTGTTACAATACTAATTTTTCGAAACGAAATTCCCATTCTCATCTTTATTAAAAAATAACCCAGTTTCTATTCTAATTTGAGTACTTGTATCAGTAGAACCATTCTGACCTTTAAAATATAAAGTACCAATAAATATAGCTTGATAAGATCCATCCTCCATTAAGCTAAACTCCATTTTATAATCAGAATCACCCATTCCTGCTTCCCATCTTCCTACAGTTTGATTACCTCGTAAGCCTTCATTAACTTCTTTTGTCAATCTATCTGCCTCTGATTTAGCTTTACTCCAAACTTTATCTCCATACTCTAACAACACCTTATATTCTGCAGCTGTAAAAAATGCAAATGACTTAGTAGTATTAACATCAGCAGTAAAACCAGCCCAAACAGGAATTCCTATATCAACCATACCTGAAAAGCTAACCCCAACTAAATCTGCTGGGTTAAATTCGGCATCAATTCCTCCTCCAATACCAAATGGTGTTGGCCCCAACGGGACACCACCACTAAGTCCGAAACTAAATGCTGTACCTTGCAAATCTTGAACCTTTTCAACACCTCCATACAAAGAGAATTTTGCTCCAGCCGTCATCCCCGGAATAGACATTCCAAATGGAGTAGTATGTGAATAATATAACATTACATTTCCATTTTGATCAACTGCCTTTCCAATAGCTCCAGTATATGCTCTACCAATTGAAACCTCTCCAGTGATCTCTATGGCAACCGTTCCACTAATTATTTGTGCCAACATCTTTTGCATGGCATGAACAGGTCCTTCTCCATTCTCATCTATATATAATGTTGGACTATTTGCTGCATAAATGAATGGACTCATATTCGGATAAGAAAACACTAACAGATCAACACTCAGCCACTTACCTAATCTTGGATCATTAATTCGGTACTCTGTATTATAGCTATTTCCATCTCCTTTCCACTCATTATCCCTTTCCATACCCTGGAAGCCATAACGATAGCCCCTTACGCATTTTTTTTCTTCGCGCGCATTCTTTTCCAGACCCTTTTCTATAAAAAGTGAACTTTTTTCTAGAGTCTCCTCCCCTTCGTAATATGTTAATTTAAGGCATCCCATTTGGTTGCCATAAAACTATAACTTATTCCATCACTCTTTTGTTAGTTTTTAGATATATCCAAATTGTATCCAAACGGATCCAAAAATTTTTTAAGTTATTTATTCTTCAGGATTTCTGGTGATTGTAACGTACTTATTACATCCATTATTTCAATGACATTGTTATTTTCATTGTACAAAACCTTGTAATCACGCACTACTATTCTGCGATATTTAGGGTTGATTTCATCTACTTGATATTGTTTAGAGTAACTTATATTCTTGGGACTTTGTAAAATATCTCTTTTCACATTCTTTGCTCCTTGCAAAGATTTGTCTTTATAGTAATCATAAATACTTTTGACAGCTTCTTGAGCTTGTTTTGACCAAATTATTTTAAGCTCTCCCATTACCAGTTTTCTGATTCTTTCTCTAATTCTTCTTGAGTAAGATAATTCCCAGACGCTATTTGTGCTTCTGCTTTTTTTAACCGTTTATTATATGCTTTCTTGGTTAACGGCTTACCTTCTGTAGTATAACCTACTATTATTTCTTTATCTAAAATCTTATTCAGCTTTTCTATGACTTCTTCAGTTCTAACATTTAATATTTTCTCTACTAAAAGTAACTTTGCTGCTTGAATATCCATAATTTCTTAAATTTTATCTTTAGATATATCTAAAACCTAATCAAAGATACCCTTATTAATGAATCTTTACAATACTTATGATACCCGGTTAAAAAACCTATATCATTTAGAAGCTTATGTCCCTAATGAAATTGATCGCTTGATTCCACCCAGCAATAAAAAACGTTGGAGTAATAAAAAAGATCAAAAATATATTGGTTCCGATTGGTGTGATAAAGTTGAAAAGCACTCTGATATGCTTCAACTTGCTCTCGAAAATCAACAGCAAAAAAGAAGTCTTCGGGTGCTATTCAAAATAAATATATTTCTTATTTCTCAATACATCTCCTCTGGTCAGCACTTTAAAATCATGAAACAAAGCCTTGAAAAAGTAGCCGATTTCACGCTATACCTTAAGCAGTATATCAATCATAATAAAATTGCACGATTACTTGGTTTAAAAAGAACGACACTTCAAGGATATATCCATCAAGTAAAATATGAATGCTTAGAATCTGTTTCTCAATTTTGTTTTCGAGCCAATCCTTTGCAACTTTCTTATGTCGAAATTGGTCGACTAAAATCTTTAATGTTAAATCCTAATTTTAATCATTGGCCTGCCATCTCTATTTATTATTATGGAATTAGAACAGGTGCTTTTCAATTTTCTGAGTCTACATTTTATAAATATACGCGACTATTAGGTTTAACTCGTAGATGGATCAAAAAGAAACGTAGAAAGGAAGGATTGAAAGCTTCTTTTCTTAATGAATACTGGCATGCGGATGTGACTAAATGGGATAACAATGGAAAACGATATCACATCTACCTCGTAATAGATAATTTTTCCAGAATGATCCTTTCCTGGAAAGTCTCTGAAAAACTATCTGCTGAATTAATGTTTGAAAACCTGATGAACGCTTATAAAAATGTAATTTCACCACTAAGTCAACCTATCAAATTAGTAGTAGATGGTGGTTCTGAAAATCAAATTCAACAAGCCATTGAAATGAATCAATTATCCATATCTAAATTAAGATCATTGATAGATATCAGGTTCTCCAACTCTATGGTGGAAGCTACAAATCAAACGATAAAAAAATACTACTTAAGACCTATCCTTAGAAAAACTGGTAAAGCTGATCCTAATGAACTTTTACCTTCTATAATCAACGAAATCAATACCATCCGACCCAATGGTAGCTTAAATGGTTTAATCCCTGTTGAAGTCTTTAATTTGGAATTTGAAACACCTTCTTATAACCAAAAACTAGCTAGAATAACTCGAAGAATAGAAAATCTATCTTTTAGCTGTGGTAAATGTCCAATTTAGGTGGGTAATACATCTGATTTCATCTGATTCACTCTCTCTTTTCTAGCCATTTGTTCTGATTAACAACCTAGCATTTATAAATCAAGTAAAAAGTACCGTTATAATTAGTAGTCAATAGTTAAGACCACAAAACACTCATTTTAAACAAAATACCAATATTGGACTACTTTTGTTCAACTAATCCGTGGGTTGCGCTGCGCGCAATTTACCTTCAGATTTTAAAGCATAAAAAAAGCCTTCATATTGCTATGAAGGCTTCCTGCTCCCCCACCTGGACTTGAACCAGGGACACCCTGATTAACAGTCAGGTGCTCTAACCAACTGAGCTATGGAGGAATGCTCAGGATTTGAAAAAGTATCTCTCTCAAATCGGGGGGCAATATTATGCATATTTTATAATCTATGCAATACATTTGTAAAAAAAATTTAAAATAAAAATTTGATGAGTTTATTAGTCGTTGGTTCTGTTGCATTTGACCAAATTGAAACACCATTTGGAAAAAGTGATAAAATTGTTGGAGGTGCCGGAACATACATAAGTTTGACTTCTTCTTACTTTACAAAAGACCTTGGAATTGTATCTGTAATTGGAGATGATTTTCCTCAGGAATATATTGATCTATTCCATAAAAAGAATATTGATACGGAAGGTTTAGAAATAAAACAGGGTGAAAAGTCTTTCTTTTGGTCCGGAAAATATCATAATGATATGAATTCCAGAGATACCTTGGTTACCGAATTAAATGTTTTGGAGCATTTTAAACCGGTAGTACCTGAATCATTTAAAAATGTAGATATTCTAATGTTGGGAAATCTATCTCCGGATGTTCAATTAAGTGTAATTGATCAGATGCCTACCAGACCAAAATTAGTTGTTTTGGATACTATGAACTTCTGGATGGATATTGCCCGTGAAGATTTAGATAATGTGATATCAAAAATTGATGTATTAACTATAAATGACGAAGAAGCCAGACAACTTTCAGGTGAATATTCTTTAGTGAAGGCAGCTCAAAAAATCATTAGTATGGGTCCACGCTTTTTGATTATAAAAAAAGGCGAACACGGTGCATTATTATTTAATGAAAATGAAGTGTTCTTTGCCCCTGCCCTACCATTAGAAGAAGTTTTTGATCCAACAGGAGCAGGAGACACTTTTGCTGGAGGATTTGTGGGTTATTTGGCTCAAACAGGTAATATCTCTTTTGATAATATGAAAAGAGCAATTATCTATGGATCAGCAATGGCTTCGTTCTGTGTTGAGAAATTTGGATCTATCCGAATTGAAAATCTATCTGATGAAGAAATCAATTCCAGAGTTCAACAATTTGTTGATCTCGTTCAATTTGATATCACATTAGCATAAAATAAAAAAGAGGAGTAATCTGGTGATTACTCCTCTTTAAATATCATTTGTTGTTTTCTTATTTAAGCGTGCTTAAATCTAATTTAGAATAAATAGACTTTACCGTATCTTCATCTACCATTCCGCTTATTGTAATATTTAACACGAAACGTTCATCCCAAATAAGAATAAGTGTAGTGCTTTTTGACCCATGATCACCAGCAATATATCCCATTTTACCATCTAGAGTTAAAGTTCGGGCAAAACCTTCATCAGATTCATAACTAATACCCGCTTTTACCATTGCTGCAGAACTAGAAAACATTTCATCCGAATTCAGATAATCCATGATAACAATGTCAATACTATTATCATCTTTAATATAAGATGCTGAAGCGTTTGACATACTCATCCCTTCCATTTTCATCGTGGCACCTTCTTTTTTACCATTCAGAGTATATCCCATTATCTCTTCAGGTAAAATATTCTTTAATTCTGTATAATCAATCAAGGTTTGCGAAAATCCAAAATTGAGTAATAGTAGGCTAATAAGTGTTACTACAACTTTTTTCATATTGATATTATTAAGATTAACTACATGCTACTTTGTTCACCCTATTTTGGTGACGGCCTCCTTCAAACTCCGTATTCAAAAAGATATCTACACACTTCATTGAAACATCTTCGTCTACATATCTTGATGATAAAGCCAATACATTTGCATCATTATGTAAACGAGCCATTTCAGCAAGTTCCACATCCCAACACAAAGCTGATCTAATTCCCTGGTGCTTATTCACAGTTAAATTTACACCATTTCCACTTCCGCATATTACAATACCTAAATCATGATCACCATTTTCAATTGCTGAGGCTAATGGATGCACATAATCCGGATAGTCTACGGACTCCGGACCATCTGTTCCAAAGTCCTTAACTGAATAACCTTTATTAATTAAATCTTTTTTGATTTTATTTTTAAGTTCATAACCTGCATGATCACAACCTATTGCAATATTTTTTTTATCTATTTCCATGCGTTCAAAAGTATAAAAGTTTAATGTTACACTTTATGATTTTACCCATGATAAACACCTATTTCTTCGTGAATGAGTGTATATTAATTAAAAGTTAATAAAACGTGAGTAGGATGTTAATAACGCTGGTAAAGATTGGATAAAAATAATTTGCATTTTAAAATCAAATATTCAATTCGAAAATCAGTTTAATAATAAAAATAATTTGAAGATTTTATTTGGGATAGTTACTAACAACAATTTTGATTTTCATACACAGAGAAAATCAAAAAGTTTTCATGTTAATATTAAATTAACACTATTGTTAACAACCCTATTTTTTTACTCATTTTCAACTTATTTAATATTAAATTCGTGTTCATAACTGATGAAAATAGACTGATAATTTTTTAAAAAAATAATTCGATCAAAATCTATCCACATTATCAACAGGCTAATAATAATAGTAGTTTAGTTTTAAAATTTTAAAAAAAGAATGTATAAATATATAATACTGTTTATAACATCTATTTTGAGTTTCTCTAATTCCTTTTCTCAAAATTCAATTGATCCAAATGGATATAATGTTTTTTATTATCCAAATGGACAGAAATCCTCTGAAGGATATTTTAAAGATGGTAAACCAGAAGGATTCTGGAAAAACTATTATGAAAGCGGAATTTTAAAATCAGAGGGAAATCGAAAATTTCATGAATTAGATAGTATTTGGCTTTTCTATTACGAAAATGGTTTATTAAGAGAAAAGGTTAATTATGAAAACTCTAAAAAAAGTGGAAAATCATTTATTTATTCTGAGGAGGGATTTTTAATCACTCAGTCAACTTATATAAATGATACACTACAAGGAAAGTCATTTGATTATTTTCAGGATTTGGCCAGACCAGAATTTGAAAAGCCTTATAAAGATGGTGTATTAGAAGGTCGAGGATATCAGTATGGAAGAGATGGAAGAATTGTAGCTATTATGACGTATGAGAAGGGCGTGATTAAAAGTAGTCAGGCTATTAATAAGTATAATTCTAAAAATGAGAAAGTTGGTTTATGGATAGAGTATTATGATGATCTACCAGATGACAAAATAAAGAAACTTGAGGGTAGATATAAAAATGGTTTAAAGAATGGCTATTTCAGAGAGTATGATAAAAAAGGAGTACAGCTGAGTACGATCAAATATGTGAATGGACAAGTGGTTGAAAATGCAGCTGAGTTAATGGCAGTAGACCTCGTCAGAGAATTTTATCCTAATGCCAGTGTTAAATGGGAGAAAACCTATTTAGGATCTCAGCCAAATGGTATTTGGAAAAAATATGATACGGGTGGGGTTGTTGTAGAAACTATTATCTATAAAGCCGGAATTAAAATTGGAGAGGGAATTATCGATTCTGCTGGCGTAAAACAAGGTAAGTGGAAGGAATACTATACCGATGGTCAATTACGCGGAGAGGGAGAGTATAAAGATGGCGCAAGAATAGGTCCCTGGAAGTTTTATCATGCAAATGGTAAACTAGAACAAAAAGGTAAATATAGAAAGGGTGGAAAACCACATGGTTTATGGGTGTGGTATTATGAAAATGGTGCGACTAAAAGAGAAGAAACATATATCAACGGTAAGGAAGATGGAGAATTGGTGGAATATGATGAAGAAGGAGAAATCTTAAAACAAGGTGAATATATTGAGGGATTAAAAGAAGGTGAATGGGTTGTGAATACCGGTGATTATATTGAGAAAGGTAATTATGTAGAAGGTATGATGCATGGGCCTTGGCTTGGAACTTATAAAAGTACTGGTAAAAAGGCTTTTGAAGGTGAATATTTGGAAGATGAACCTAATGGAAAGCACACATACTATTATCCTTCGGGAAGGAAAATGTTGGAAGGAAAGTATGAGCTGGGTATGAAAATAGGTGATTGGAAACGATATGATGAAACGGGTCTGATATTACTCACCGTTAGGTATCGAAATGGAAAAGCGGAAAGGTTAAGTGGTAAAAAGATATTAGGTAATGAGGAAGATTGATTTAATCTTCCTTAGAACCAACAAATTTTGGAATAAATATTAAAGCTACTAATGCCGTTGTAATGTGAAATGGTACAGTAAGTAAAGCTAGATTCTCTGGAATATCACCAGCCTCCAGTAATCCTAATTCTATTAATTTTTCGGGAAAAAATTGTACGACTATACTTAATGCAAAAGCTATTACAATTATAGCCAGATATACTTTCGTTCCTTTAGAATAATTCTTTGATGATACTATAAAGTAAAATATTGAGGCTAAAATAGGCGGAAAGAATGATGCTATTGTAAGTGCCATTTCATCTAGACTATGAGGAAAGTCAATTTCTTGTATTAATGGCATGACGAAAAATATAATGTTATTTAATGCCGCTGTAATTAATCCAGCTAAAAAACCACCGATTACATACTTCCAAACGGTAAATGTTTTGGGTTGAAGAATTTCTTCTTGACTCATAATATAAATTTTAATAGATTCGAAAACTCTTGTAAATATATGAATTAGAATCTCTTAAAATTTAATTTACCGTATAATATGGTATTATGAGTGATTTGGTTTTAGATAATTTGTATTATTAAAATTAATGTAAAATATTATTGTATTATCTTAAATTAATTCAAAATTTTATTTAATCCACTTTTGTAATAAACTAACCTTTATTAGATACTTATATCGCATTTGAGTATGATCATAGTCATTTAAGAGTTTGATATCTGTCAGTTGGTTAATTGTAATAATGATGTTCATTTGTAGAGAATTATTACTTTAGAAGCCAAAATAATAATACGAGTAATAATGGGAAAAAATAAGATCATTGGAATAGTAATTTGGCTGATAACTTTAGTAGGACCTATGAAATCATGGATGTTTAATGATTTTGGAACTGGGTTTTACTATCTTCTAATGTTTTTGCTCACCTTAATAGGTGTATCGATAGGAAGTTACTTCTTTTCAAAATCTACCGATAATGAGGTAGCTTGATTTGGTTTATATTGATTGATTGAAGAATGCCTGGCTGGGAAGCTGGGCATTTTTATTTAAACTCAATGGTAATGTTACTTTTTGATTTTTAAACCAATAAAAAACCCCAGCTAAAATTAGCTGAGGTTTTTGGGAGGTCTCGAGCGGATTCGAACCGCTGTACTCGGTTTTGCAGACCGATGCCTAAGCCACTCGGCCACGAGACCCTATGGGCGGCAAATGTAATAAAATAGGACGATATTAATCTATTTCTTTACTATTTAAATATACACTTACAGATTTTACATCTGATTCGATTGGTGCTCTATGTTTTATTACCGTTACTTCGATTTCATCTGCAAAATTGTAAAAGCTTTGAATTGATCTGATTATGCGTAATGCTACAGTTTCTATTAACTTAGACCTAATGGCCATTTCTTTTTTTACCAAATCAGTAATAACCACATAATCTATGGCTTTATTTAGATCGTCCGTAGTGGCTGCTTCAGTAAATGGAGCATGAACACGGACATCAATAGAGAAATCACCTCCCACAAGTGCTTCTTCATCAATACATCCATGAAAAGCACGTACGGAAATCCCTTTAACTTCTACAACTCCCATGTTACTTTATTGTTTCTAAAGCAATGGATATTCTTTGAAGCGTTTCTTCTTTGCCAAGTATTTCGCAGATAGAAAATAGTGATGGACCCATTCCTTTACCGGTCACTGCAAGTCTAAATGCTGGTCCAATTTGTCCAAATCCTATTTCTTTCTTTTTTAAGAATTCGCTAAACACATTTTCAATTTCATCATGTTTGAAATTTGAAATGTGTGTAAAGTCTTCCAGGAGTTCATTAAGTAATTTTGGAGTTTGTTCTTTCCATTTTTTCTTAATGGTCTTTGCATCATAAGAAGTTGGTGAAGTAAAGAAGTATTCACCTTCTGAGATAATATCAATTAAGAAGGTCGCTCTTTCCTTCATTAAACCACATATTTCCTGAATATTTTCTTGAGAATATTCATTTTTAGGTAGTTCATGAACTATCATTTCAGCAATATCCTGATTTGATTTAGATCTTAGATATTGTTGTTGGTACCATAAAGCTTTTTGGGCATCAAATTTAGCACCTGATTTACCCACACGTTCTAATGTAAATGCTTCAACTAATTCAGACAGTGTGAATAATTCTTCATTCGTTCCAGGATTCCATCCTAAGAATGCTAACATGTTAATGAATGCTTCAGGAAAATATCCTCTTTCTCTATAACCACTGGATTGTTCACCGGATTTTTCATCAAGCCAGTTTAGAGGAAATACGGGAAAACCTAAACGATCACCATCTCTCTTACTTAATTTACCGTTTCCATCTGGTTTTAGTATTAACGGCAGGTGTGCTAGTTTTGGCATAGTTTCTTCCCAACCTAAATATCTATATAACAAGACATGTAATGGGGCAGATGGTAACCATTCTTCACCACGGATGACATGAGTAATCTCCATAGTATGATCATCTACGATATTGGCTAGATGATATGTAGGCATGCCATCTGATTTAAATATAACTTTATCGTCTATATTTGAGCTATTTACAGTTACCCAACCTCTAATTTCATCTTCAAATCTTATCTCCTCATTTCTAGGAATTTTGATTCTAATTACATATGGTTCTCCGTTAGCGATTTTCTCATTAACAGCATCCTCAGACAATGTTAATGAGTTTTGCATAGAATTACGTGTAATATGATTGTATTGCCAATTAGGCATCTTAGCTTCTTTAGCTCTATTTCTAACTTCGTCTAATTCTTCTGGAGTATCAAAAGCATAATATGCCGTTCCATTTTTAATCATAAGATCAGCATATTGTTTATACATTGCTTTTCTTTCTGATTGTCTATAAGGACCATATTCACCAGGATTCCATGGAGATTCATCTGGTGAAATTCCACACCAGTCTAAAGATTCCTGAATATACTCCTCAGCTTTATTTACAAATCTGGTTTGATCTGTATCCTCTATTCTTAGAACAAAAGTTCCGTTATTCTTTTTTGCAAATAAGTAATTATATAAAGCGGTTCTAACACCACCAATATGTAATGGTCCAGTTGGACTAGGGGCAAAGCGTACCCTCACATTTTGCGTATTCATACTCAAAAAATTAAGGGCGCGAAGATATTAAATTTTCAAACGAAAATTAGCGAGAATTTGTTTTTAGAAATAAGTTCCTCTACCAGAAGGTCTTCTTCTTCTACTAGATTTTGTGTAAAGTTGCTTCCCAACAATGATTTGAATTGTACCATACCAGTCATTCGAAGTTGGATTACCCCTTACACCTATTCCACTTCCTTGAGAAGAGGAAAGTCTTCTATCAGAAAGTATAGCAGCTATATTACCACTTGCTTTTCTTATACCTTCAGGATCGGAATATGTAGTACTTACATCATCAAAATAATCAGTCATTAACCAATTTGCAGATGCTTCAACACCTATAGTCCAAGAACCTGTTTTTCCTCCACGTTGGGATGGTAAAGCGTATTTAAACCCTACAATTAATGGAAGACCTATAGTGAATCTTGAGTAAGGCGCAGCACCAGCTGATAATTGCCCTTCAGTTCCAAGTGGTTGTAAGTCGTACCAAGTACCTTGATATTCGGCCTGAGGGTTAAAGTACATCAATCTTAATCCAGAAGCTAAATATGCTGAAAATGGTGAAGAACCTCTTCCAAATCTTTCAGGAATAACGTAGACTTCAATAATTGGTGAAAGTGTAATAAATCTAGTTCTAAATGATAAATTTCTACTTGCTCTACCTGTATTTTTTGTTAAACTGTCGGCTCCAGTTGCATTTCCAAAAGATAAATCAAACTTGAAAGTAACCATTTCAGTTAATTTGGTTCTTAATCCAGTGGAAATAACATAAGATGTGGCTTTCATGTTAAGATCACTCAGAGAATGATTTCCAGATTCAACACCACCACCTAAATCACCTAAATAGTTTGTAGCACCAGCACCAAAATAGAATTCATTTTTAAAACGTTTCCAGTACTGAGAGCGTAATTGACTAAATGTAATTGTAGGAATTAGAATCAATAATGCTACGGCTAGCAAATTTTTTAACACCTTTGTTGTTGATATTGATGGGATCTTGGTAATCATATGATTCATTGTTATTAACAAAAATTAATTTGTCAAGCTGCTTTAGTTTAGGTTCAACCGTCTATCAACGATCATAGATGCAAATATGGAGAAATTTCACCAAATAAATGTTGAAAACTTACTTTTTAAGATAGAAAAATTTTATAAAAGGTTTTATATCAATAAGTTATTTAGAGGAATATTTTTCTTTTTTTCTATTGTTTTAAGCTTTTTTCTGCTATTTGATGCTATTTTCTTTTATGGTGATTTATCTGATTTTCTGAGGTTTATTATTTTTTATGGTTTTATCCTTATTGTTTTATCTGGTATTTATTATTGGATTCTGGATCCAATTTTTAGATTATTAAGAATTAATAAAGGTCTTAGTTTAGAAGAAGCATCTAAATATATAGGTGGATATTATTCGGAGATTGGTGATAAGTTATTAAACACCGTACAATTTTATAACCAAAATAGTGAGGATATACTCATGTTGGCTGCATTAAATCAAAACGCTGGTAGTTTCCAGGGCTTTGATTTTGTTTCAGCAGCTCCGCCTGTGACTACTAATAAGAAGATTTTTTACATTTTAATACCAGTGAGTTTTTTTATTGGATTGTTGGTATTTAATTCCAAAGTGATTACGGAAGGTTCTAATCGTTTAATCAACTATGAAGTTAATTATGCGCGAATAGCTCCTTTTGAGTTTAAAATATTGGGTTTTGAAGATCGTGTAATTTCCGGTGATAATGTAGAGGTATTATTGGAATTAAATGGAGATGAATTACCTCAAAGTGTGAATATTGATGTGAATGGTAATGTTTTTAGGATGAATCATTTGTCTGGAAATAGATTTAATTATCATTTGGAAGATATTCATGAAGATACCAGATTAATTTTTCTAGCTGGCAAATATGAGAGTAGATCGTATGATATTATGGTTTTTAAAGATGTTGAAATAACAGGAATAAAGGCTGAAATTATTTTTCCGGATTATATGAAATTACCGAATAAGTTGATAGATCATCCTTCATTGCTTCAAGTACCATATGGATCGAGAGTTCATTGGAACTTAAATTTAAATAATTCAACTAACGCATATTTAGCTATTAATAATGATACGAATCGATTGGATATTTCTAAGAAGTTAGAGACAGAGTTTGTAAAAGAAGTTTTTAGTGATTTTGATTATGATGTTGTATTAAACAATGTATTAAGTGATAATGTAATTGGGTTTAGTGGTGAGGTAAATGTAATCGCGGATAAATATCCAGATATTGTTGTAAAGGAGGTTTACGAAAATGGTATCTATTCATATACGGGAAGTATTGAAGACGATTATGGGTTTAAGGATTTAGTTGTTAAACTTATAATAGGTGATAGCCTGGTCAGGGATCGAATCAATGTTAGGGATGGTGTTTTATTGGATGTGTTTTCTTATCAATTGGATGTGGATCAATATGATGAGTCTATTAAGCTGAGTTTTGAAGTTCGAGATAATGATGTTTTGCATAATTATAAGATGAGAGAATCTGAGTTATTCGATATTAAAATTTTGAATGACAAAGAAAAAAGGAATGAGTTGGATCAGGAGAGAGATGATTTGATTAGCGATATGGATAATCTGGTTAGAGATAAAAGCTTACTGGATCGTGACATGGATAAACTTAGAAAGGATCTACTAGATAAAAAACAGTTGGATTGGGATAGTAAAAAGGAGTTAGAAAGCTTATTGGATAAGAGTACGAAGCATCAAGAGCAACTTAAAGAATTGAGTGAGCGTTTGGAAAAACATAATCATTCATATAAGAATGATAATAATGTTATTGATGAGGAATTATTAGATAAACAAAAGCAATTAAATGATTTGTTTAATAAATTGATGGATGAAGAATCCAAAAAGTTGTTAGATGAATTACAGAAATTATTAGATGAGTTAGATAAGAAGAAGATTCAAGAACATTTGGATAAGATGCAAATGAATAATGAAGAACTTAAAGATGAGTTGGATATGAATTTGGAAATCTTTAAACAGATGGAGTTTGAACAAGAGTTTAGTGAAGTGATGAATGATCTTGAGAAGTTGGCTGAGGAGCAATTGAAATTGGCTGAGGAAACATTGGAAAAAAGTGATGATCCTGACTTATTAGACAAACAAGATAGCTTGAATAAAGAATTTGAAAATATTGAAGAAAGCCTTCGGAAATTAGATTCATTGAATAACGAGTTGGATGATCCTAATGAAATGAATATTGATTCTAATTCTGTTGATGAAATTAGTTCTGATCAGGAAAGTGCTAAAGATAATTTAGAAAAAAGTGAGTTTGAAAAGTCTTCAAATGATCAGAAGAAAGCGGGTAAAAAGATGAAAGAAATGGCTGAGCGTATGCAAATGAATATGCAAATGCAAATGAATTCTCAGCAGGGTGAGGATTTGGAGTCTTTAAGAAAGATACTTGAAAATTTATTGGTATTATCTTTTGATCAGGAAGGTTTGATGATGGAGTTGCGTGCTATTGATCAGAATGACCCTAGGGTGGTGGGTATTAATCAGGATCAAAAGAATATGATTGAAAATTCTAATATGGTTAAAGATTCTTTAATGGCATTAGCTACACGTGTTTATCAATTAAATGAGGTAATAACGGAGGATGTAAGTACAATATCCAGGGAAATGAATTTAAGCGTGAAAGAGTTACAAGAACGGAAGTTTTCTGAAACTTTAATGCACCAGCAAAAATCTCTGACTGCTATCAATAATTTGGCGGTATTACTTGATGAGATAATTCAGCAAATGCAAGAACAACAGAGCCAGCAAAATCAAAGTAATGGTAGTTGTTCTAAACCGGGGCAGGGTAAGCCAAAACCATCTATGAAAAAATCTAAAATGAAGCAGCAAGATTTAGCAAAGAGGATGGAGCAGTTGAAGAAAGAGTTGGAGAAAGGTAACAAACCTGGTCAAAAGAACCCGGGGAAGATGGGTATGGGTATGAGCAAAGAGATTGCAGAAATGGCTGCACAACAAGAGATGATTCGCAGAGAAATACAAAAGATGGCTGATGAGCTAAAGAAAGAAGGAAATATGAGTGGTGCAGGTGAGTTAAAGAAATTGGAAGAATTGCTTGAAAAAAATGAAGAGGATATGATCAATTTTGATTTGGATAATGAATTTTTTATGCGACAAAAGGAGATTGAGATTCGTATGTTAGAGGCTGAGAATGCGAAGAGGAAAAGAGATTTAGATCATAAAAGAGAATCTGAAGAGTCAAGAGATATAGATTATAAAAATGAAGATGAATTGGAGAAATACCAATTGGAGAAGAAATATGAATTGGAATTATTAAGAATATTTAATCCTGGTCTTTCTAACTATTATAAAGGTCAAGTTCAAATATATAACGGTGAAGTGAAATATTAATGAGTATAGAATTTATTGAAAATATTGAAAGTTTAAATATATTCGATTATAGCTGTATTAAAAAATGGTTGGATGAGAGTATTGTGAATGAGGGATTTTCTGTTGGTACTCTTACGTTTGTGATTATGAGTGATGAGGATTTATTAGATTATAACAGGAAGTTTCTTTCTCATGATTACTATACAGATGTGATTACTTTTGATGATTCCAATGGTAAGGAAATTAGTGGTGATGTTTTGATAAGTTGGGATCGTATAAATGATAATGCTAAAACGATGAATGTTGGCTATTTAAATGAATTTTTGAGAGTTGTTATTCATGGTGTGTTGCATTTATGTGGATATAAGGATAAGTTGGAAGAGGATATTAAAATTATGCGTAAAAAAGAGAGTTTTTATCTTGATAGGATAGATGAAGATTCTATTGTTTCACGTGAAACATTTGGGTGATGTTAAAGAGTTATGATGTAATAGTTGTTGGTGCAGGTCATGCAGGTGCTGAGGCAGCGGCAGCTGCTGCAAATCTTGGGGTGTCTGTATTATTAGTGACCATGGATTTATCGCGGATTGGACAAATGTCTTGTAATCCTGCTATGGGTGGTGTAGCAAAAGGACAAATTGTAAGAGAGATTGATGCATTAGGAGGTTATTCGGGATTGGTTTCTGATGCAAGTGCAATTCAGTTTAGAATGTTAAATAGATCGAAGGGTCCTGCAATGTGGAGTCCACGTACACAGAATGATCGTGTTTTGTTTTCTATCGAATGGAGGAAAAGATTAGAGAATCTTGAGAATTTGGATTTTTGGCAGGATACTGTAATGTCTCTAATTGTAAAGAACGGAAGGGTAACTGGTGTTAATACACAGATGGGTGTTCAGATTGAGGGAAGGAAAGTTATTTTGACATCTGGAACTTTTTTAAATGGTGTATTGCATTTGGGAAAGCAACAATTTTCTGGAGGTAGAATGGGAGAAAGATCTTCGTTGGGAATAACCGAGAATTTGATGAATCTTGGTTTTGAAACTGGAAGAATGAAAACTGGTACACCACCAAGAGTAGATGGTAGATCTCTGGATTATTCTAAAATGGAAGAGCAGTTTGGTGATCAGGATGCGTGGAAATTTTCTTATTTGGATTCAAAAATTTTGAGTAAACAGAGATCTTGTTGGATTACATATACAAACGATGATGTGCATAATGAGTTGAGGGTTGGTTTTGATGATTCTCCGATGTATGCGGGTAGAATCAAAGGATTGGGACCGAGATATTGTCCTTCAATAGAAGATAAAATTGATAGATTCGCTGATAAAGATAGACATCAAATCTTTGTTGAACCAGAAGGTTGGGATACTAGTGAAGTATATGTAAATGGTTTTTCGACTTCTCTTCCAAAAGAAGTACAGTTATCAGCTATGAAGCTGATTCCGGGTTTCGAAAAAGCAAAGATCATGAAGCCTGGCTATGCGATAGAATATGACTATTTTCCACCAACTCAGTTAAAGAACACATTGGAAACTAAGGTTATAGATTCTTTATATTTTGCTGGGCAGATTAACGGAACTACTGGATATGAAGAGGCAGCTGGTCAAGGTTTAATTGCGGGGGTGAATGCCGCATTGAGTGTAAAGGGAAATGATCCGTTTATTTTGTCCCGTGATGAAGCTTATATTGGAGTGTTAATTGATGATTTGATAACAAAGGGAACCGAGGAACCATATAGAATGTTTACTTCTAGAGCGGAACATAGAATATTATTGAGACAGGATAATGCTGATATAAGATTAACTCAAAAGTCTTTTGATATTGGTTTAGCGGATGAAAGAAGATTAAATAAACTTGAAGAAAAGTTGTCCAAAACGGATGCTCTGGTAAAGCATTTAAAAGAGTTTAGCGCTGTTCCTAATACGATAAATAGTAGTTTAGAAAAACTTGGAACTACCCCAATTAGGCAAAAGGTTAAAATGGTCAGTGTGTTATCCCGACCTCAGGTTGGTATTATGGATTTACAAGAGTTTTCTCCTGAATTGTCAAAGCTGAGTAATGGTGTACCAGATGAAAGAGAGTTATTAGAGCAAATAGAAATTTCTGTAAAATATTCTGGTTATATTGAAAGAGAAAAGAAACTTGCTGATAGATTAAAAAATTTGGATCATATAAAGTTGAAGCATGATCTGGATTATTATCAATTAAAATCACTTTCTTTTGAGGCAAGAGAAAAATTGAGTAAAATCAAACCAACGAATTTGGGACAAGCTTCCAGGGTAAGTGGAGTTTCACCTGCAGATATTTCTGTTATTCTAGTTCATTTGGGTAGATAGTTTCACGTGAAACACAGATTTTTTAATTTAAACTTGAAATAAGGCTTATTTTGAATAGTAATGTTAGAATATGATACTAGTATTAAGTTTATTTGAGTTGTGAGATTTTAGAAGGTTTAATATATTTAATTGATAATCAGATGTATAATTAAGAATAACCTGATTTTTTATACAATTAGCAATATTTCAATGATTTGAAAGTTTGTCAGTATAGATTTAAAAGCATGAAACTAAAGGAAATTTATATTTCAATATTTACTGCACTCTTTACAACTTTATCAATTTATGGACAAGGAGGGCAAGTTAATGAGTGGGTAGATTATCTACCTTACCATAAAGTTTTTTCGGTAGCTGAAGGTGAAGATCGAGTTTATGGAGCAACGTATTCTGGTTTAATTGAATTTATAAAAGACGATAATAGTTTTTTAAGATTTTCAAAAGTTGAAGGACTATCAGATATTGGTGTCACTTGTGTTGGCTATAATCAGCAAGAAAAAACATTTGTAGTTGGATATGTGAATGGTAAAATTGATTTAATTACTCCTTTTGAAATTATCACACTTACCGATCTAAATAGAAAAACGATTGCCGGAAATAAATCGCTGAATAAAATCCATATGTATAAGCAGTATGCTTTTATTGCAACCGGATTTGGGATTATTAAGTTTGATGTAGAGCGTAAGGAATTTTCAGAGACTTATCTGATTGATGAAAATGGAGGTTACATATTTGTAAATGATATTACCATTTATGCGGATACCATTTATGCAGCTACTGTAGATGGAATCCGAAAAGCTTATATGAATGATCCGCAAATTACCTTTTATGAAACCTGGAAAAAGGATATGAATTTGCCATATCCGAATAAATCGTATGATATTGTGGAGTCTTTTGGTGATAGAGTATTTGCAAATTTACCAGGAGATACTGCAGATTCGGATACGCTTTACGAAATGAATTCCTCACAGTTGTGGACTCCAATTATTGAATTATTTGGCAAATCAAATAAATCAGTTTCTGCATATGATAATTACTTATTAATTTCTCATTATCAATATATCTCTTCATATGATAATGATTGGAATGAAATGAATAGAATTGTGAATTATGGAGAGGGTACATTCGCTTCCGCTAATGATGCTATTTTAGGCAAGGATAGTGTGATTTGGATTGGAGATAATGAACTGGGTTTAATTGAGAATCCAAGACCGTTTTGGTATACCGTAGTACATCCAGAGAGTCCGAATAATGCTAAGGTGGATGCAATTGATATTAGAGAAAATAGAATTTGGGTGGCTGCCGGAGGACGTGAAAATAATTGGAACAATGTATTTAGTAATGATGGTGTTTATTGGCGCGATAAGTCATTAAACTGGGATAATATCAATAAATTCAAGGATCCTGTTTTAGATAGTGTGTATGATATCATCGATGTGATTTCACATCCTAACGATCCAAATTTGGCTTATGGAGCATCTTTAGGTGGTGGATTAATTGAATTTAAAAACTATAAAACGTCTAATATTTTTGACGAACAAAACAGTACTTTGAAGGAAGCAGGAGGACTTGAAGGTTGGGTCGGAGTGACTGGATTTGATTTTGATTCGCAAGGGAATTTATGGATGGCTAATTCAAGAAATGAATTTCCGGTAGCAGTATATACATATGATAAAAAATGGTATTCGTATAGTTTTGGTTCGCTTATTTCGGAAGATCTTACCGGACCAATGATTGTTGCTGAGAGCGGATATAAATGGACGATTTTACCTCATGCTGGGAAAGGAATTTTAGTTTTTGATGATGGAGGAACGCTGGATGATGTTTCGGATGATCAATCACGAATTCTTAATAATAATTCTGGTACCGGAGGATTACCTTCTAGAGACATCTACAGTATAGCTGAAGATAAAGATGGTGAAATTTGGGTTGGAACTGCAGAGGGTGTTGCTGTATTTCATTCACCGAGTAGTGTTTTTGTCGAAAATGCAAATGTAGATGCGCAGCAAATCATTGTATCAGTTGATGGTTATTTCCAGTATTTATTGGGTACAGAAACGGTTACCGCAATTGCAGTTGATGGTGCGAATCGAAAATGGTTTGGAACGAGAGGCTCAGGTGTATTTTTAATGTCAGCTGATGGAACCGAAGAGATTCATCACTTTACCGCAGAGAATAGTCCTTTAATCTCTAATTTTATTAGAACAATAGAAATTAATGAATCAACTGGAGAGGTTTTATTTGGAACCAATGAAGGCATCATAGCTTTTAAAGGTACAGCAACAGATGCAGAGGCAAGATTGAAAGATACGTATGCATACCCTAATCCCGTACCTGAAGACTATTATGGATTAATTGCGATTAAAGGGTTAACGGCAAATTCTGCGGTTAGAATTACCGATGTTGCTGGAAATATGGTGTTTGAAACAATTGCTGAAGGAACACAGGCGGTTTGGAATGGAAATGATATGAATGGAAATAGAGTGGCTACCGGGGTGTATTTGGTTTTTGGAATAGATACACAAGGTAATGATTCTCAGGTTGCTAAAATTCTGTTTACCAAATAGCTGAATGAAACATTGCTATGTATAGTAAAACGCGAATTATTGTTTTACACAAAACCAATTACTCTGAAAATAGTATAGTGGTTCAGGCTTTAGCTCTGGACTATGGAAAAATAAGTTTTCTGGTTTCCGGAGTAAAAGGAAAAAAATCAAAAGTTGGTATTGCTCTATTTGAACCCTTAAGTATTCTGGATATTGTAGCTAACTTTAAAGATGTTGAGAAGTTAATCCGTCCTAAAGAGATAAAGTTAAACACTCCGTATATTGATATTCGTTCAAATATGGGAAAACGTATGATTGTTTTATTTCTATCGGAATTGTTGAATAGATGTATCAAAGAACCTCATCCAGAAAAAGAAATGTTCTTATTTGTTGAAAATGCTTTAAAGTATTTGGAAATTACAAAAGACAGCATAGCAAATTTTCATCTGGTTTTTTTAAAAGAGTTGAGTAGATATTTAGGCTTCCAACCTCATTTAAAATCTGGTTATTATTTCGATATGCAAGAAGGTGTTTTTACTGATATTTTACCGAGTAGCAGTGCATATCTGGAAGGAGAAAAAAAAGATATGTTTGCATCGTTGCTGGGCACGAAAATTGATACATGTAATACACTGAATTTTAATAGTTCTGAAAGAAAAGTGATCCTGGATGCGCTGATAAGATATTATCAGATTCATATTCCCGGATTAACAAACCTGAAATCTCAAGGAGTTTTGGAAACGCTGTTTGTTTAATGAAAATTTCATTTTTTATATTGGTTTTTGGATTGATAGTTTTTATGCAAAATGTATTTGCACAAAAATTGGAGGTTATAGATTATGCTACAAAAGAACCTATTTCAGGAGTGCATATCTATACGATCGATGAAAAAAAATCTACGACTACGGATTCCCTGGGAACTTGTGATATTTCAGAATTTGAGAATAATGACTTTATGGTTTTTTCTCATACATCTTACACACAGGTATTATTCAAAAAACAAGATTTATATACTTCCAGATACAAGTTAGAATTACATCCAACCATATTAAATCTCGAAGAGTTTGTGATTTCGGCAAATAAGAGAATTCAGGCGCGTGAGGAAGTTCCAAATAAACTGGTTTCAATTACCGCAAAAGATATTAAGCTTAACGATCCTCAAACGTCAGCTGATTTAATAGCATCTTCAGGAGAAGTATTTGTACAGAAAAGCCAAATGGGTGGAGGAAGTCCAATGATTAGGGGGTTTTCGGCAAATAAAGTGTTGATTGTTGTGGATGGTGTTAGAATGAACAATGCGATTTTTAGAGGAGGAAATTTACAAAATGTGATATCTATTGATCCAAATATTGTAGAGAAAAGTGAAGTAGTTTTTGGCCCGGGGTCAGTGATTTATGGCAGTGATGCCTTAGGAGGTGTGATGGATTTTCAAACTTTATCCACATCATATTCTGATTCGGGAAACTTTTTCAAAGGAAATGCAATGGTCCGATATAGTAGTGCGAATAATGAGTTAAGTCCTCATATTGATTTTTCAATAGGCTCATCAAAATGGAGCTCAGTAACATCGATTTCATATAGTCAATTTTCAGATTTAAAAATGGGAACCAATGGACGTGATGAATATCTCAGAAAAGACTACGTAGAAACGATAGACGGAGCAGATAAAATGATATTGAATGGAGATGGGTTAGAGCAAAAGTTTACAGGATATTCTTCATATGCATTAATGCAAAAAATCGGTTATAAATTAAACGATAGAATTAATTTCGATTATAGTTTTCTTTATTCTAATACTTCCGATATTCCTAGATATGATCGATTGATTCAACGTAAAAATGAAGACACTTTAAAATTTGCCAGGTGGGATTATGGTCCTCAAAAGTGGATGATGAATAATCTATCTATGAATTTAAATGCACCTAATGGAGCATTTGATAATTTAAAAGTAACCCTGGCATTTCAAAATTTTGAAGAAAGTAGAATTAGTAGAAGGTTTGGTTCAACATCTGAGAAAAATCAAACGGAGCAGGTAGATATGTATTCCGCCAATTTTGATTTTGATAATGCCATTAGTGGAAGGTCAACGCTTTATTATGGGGTGGAATTCATTTATAACAAGGTAAAATCAAAAGCTATATCCAAAGATAATGGTGAAGAAATTCCAATTATGACCAGATATCCTGATGATTCCAGATATATGAGTAACGCTGCGTATGTAAATTTTCAAGTAAATCATAGCCGAAAAACTACGTTTGTTTTTGGACTTCGTTATAATCAAATATTGATAGATGCTACTTTAGATACTACTTTTTATAAAAGTCAGGGTAATTATGAGATTGATCAGAATACAGGTGCGGTAACAGGTAGTTTAGGTGTGGCACATCGACCAGGTGAATCCTGGCAGATGAATATGAATTTTTCCTCTGGATTTAAAGCTCCGAATATTGATGATATAGCTAAAGTGTTTGATTCACAACCTGGAAATGTTATTGTTCCAAATCCGGATTTAAAACCCGAATATTTGTATTCTGTAGATGGTTTGTTAGCTAAGACCTTTGGATCAGATAAACAGTACAAGTTTGAATTATCCGGTTTTTATTCGTTTTTAGTGGATGCTATGGTTCAAAGAGAATTTCAGGTAAATGGTCAGGACTCCATAATTTATGATGGAGAGTTAAGTCAGGTACAGGCAATTGTAAATACCGGAAGCGCTAAGATTTCAGGGGTAAGTTTGAATGTATCTGCTGAAATAAATAGAAATTGGAAATGCAAGGGTGGTGTTACATATACTTATGGTAAAGACAATGAAGGAAATAATTTAAGACATGTAACTCCTGTCTTTGCAAATGCACATATAATTTATGAGTTTAAAAAGTTAAGGTTTGATGCGTATATCAACTATAATGGTGCTATATCAAATAAAAAAATGGCACCATCTGAATTGTTAAAGCCGCATATTTATGTTTTAGATGAAAATGGAGGTTTATATGCACCGAATTGGTACACTCTAAATTTAAAATCAGCTATATATATTACCAAAAAATCAATGTTAACCTTTGGTGTTGAGAATATAACAAATCAGCGATATCGTGCGTATTCATCTGGAATTGTCGGTCCTGGTTTTAATTTTATAGCTTCATTAAAAGCAACTATTTAACTGGGCTTGCGTATATTTAACTTGCGAATAACGCGTTAAATAGCTAATATTGGCGAAATATCTGTGTTTGTATTCTTAGACCAACAAGCATTTTAAAAAAAGTATAAATGAAAAGTGTATTTAATTTAGTAACTGTTTTAGTAGTTATCGGCTTTGCTTTTATCGTATCATGTAAAAAGACGGTTGAGCCAACAGTAGCAGAGATAGTTGTGGTTACTAAGGATGGAGATCCAGTACCTTTTGCTGATGTTTTATTGACTTGTACGTCTTCGGTTAACCTTCCTTGTGAAATCGAAATTGAAGGAGCTGCAGATAAAAATGGCGTCTATACACGTGAGTTTGAACTTCCTAAAGTGTTGCAAGTGACTGCTGCGGGTAATATTTACGATACTGTTATTACTGGTGTACTACCGGATACGACAATGACTATTACCAAAGATACTATTTGCGGAACAACGTTTATTAGTATTAAACCTGAACAAACCAGTAAACAGACTATAACTCTGTACGACTGTAAGTAATTATAGCTTCTTTTAAGAGCTTCTCCTGATCTTTTTTTGATAATTGAGGTAGATGGTCATTTTGGTTGAAATGAGGCCAACCATCGTCATCTCTATGTGAAAATTCATAATAACCATATTGTTCTAGTAATTTACATACTGCAATATGCATTAAGTTCATCTTTTCATCTTTTTGAAAAGTTCTGAATCCTTTCCCTAATTCCTGAACACCAATAAGAAATAAAATGCCATCCATTTCTAATCCCTCACCAAATATTTTTTCAAATTTGGCTTTTGTATCCTGCCAGTCTTTTTCAAGTAGATCTTCCATTTATTACTTTTTTAAAGTGTTTCTTTTTTTAAGAAAACCGTTACCAAAAATAGTGGTTATGATGAGCAGTGTACCCAAATAAAAACCCCAGGTCATTTTTTCATCTTCTCCAAAGAAAAGTAAAGCCAAAATGATGGCATATATAGGTTCCATGTTGATACTAATAGAAACCGTAAATGGGGTCAATTTTTTCATTACATCCACACTAATCACAAAAGCAATTGAGGTACAAATAATACCTAGAATAAGCAGGTAGATTAAGTTAAGATGGAAAATACCGCTAAGTGGATCTATTAAACTGAGATTGCTGATCTCGAAATGTTCAAATACCAAAAGATATATCGTGATTGTAAGCACAGCCCCCAACATTTCGTACATGGTAATTTGAGCTGGTTTACCTCCATTTCCAACAAATATCCCGTTTAGAGTTGTAAACAAAGAGGCACAAAAGGCGGATAACAAACTATAAATAATTCCCAATTGGTATTTTGTTTCGAAGCTGAAAATGAGTAATAATCCGGTAATAACCATCAGTCCGAAAAGAATTTCGTATCCCACGATTTTCTTTTTGAAAAAAATAGGCTCTAAGATAGATGTGAATAAAGTGGCGGACGCCAATGTGGCCAGAGTAACGGAAACTGTGGAAACCTTTAAAGCCTCAAAAAAGAAGAACCAGTGAAGTGCCACAATAATGCCTGTAAGTAGATATTTGGTGAGAACTCCAGTAGGAACTTTTATTTCACTTCTTTTAAGATATAGAAAAATAAAGAGACTTAAAAAGGCAATTAGGGTTCTATACCAAACAATGGAAACTGCTGATACTGTTATTACTTTTCCAAGAATACCTGTAAAACCCCAAACAAGAATTACCGAATGAAGTTTTAGATAATCTTTAAGCGTAGCAGTCTTTTCCATTTTTGTTCATCCGAAAAAATTAAAAGGTTAGCTGAATTTTTCTGCTAAAATCTTCATCTCAATAATTGGAGAAATTTTATGATATAGTACGTTATATACAGCTTCAACAATCGGAATCTCTACTTGAAATTTTTTGTTGATTTCCATTAAACTTTTTGCTGCGTAGTATCCTTCGGCCACCATATCCATTTCGATTTGTGCGGTTTTTACAGAATATCCCTTTCCGATCATAAAACCGAAATTTCGATTTCTCGAAAATTGAGAATATGCCGTAACTAGTAGATCGCCTAAATATGCTGATGTTAAAACATCACGGTGAATTGGATTGATCGCATCAATAAGTCTTTCAACTTCTTGAATCGCATTAGAAATTAAAACAGCCTGGAAGTTGTCTCCATATCCAATACCTGCATAAATGCCACTGGCAATAGAGTAAATATTTTTTAAAATAGCAGATAGTTCAGTTCCAAATAAATCATCAGATATGGTCGTTTTGATATATCTGCAAGCTAAAATATCTGCGATCTGTTGATTAAATGTTTCGTCCTGGCCAGCAATAGTTAGGTAACTTAATCTTTCCAGAGCAACTTCTTCTGCATGACAAGGCCCAGAAATCATACACATATCAGAATAATCTACACCATACTCTTTATGGAAAAAACGTACAGGAATTCTGTTTTGTTCTGGGATTATACCCTTTACTGCAGTAACTAGTTTTTTTCCATCTAAGTTGATAGAGTATTTTTCAAAAGCGTTAACAACAAATGCGGAAGGAATAGCTAAAACTATAATATCGGAATTAGAAATAACCTCATCAATATCTGTGTATATATTGAGTTTTTCAGTTTTAAAGTTAACTGAAGTCAGGTACTTGGGGTTGTGTCCATACTCCATGATATGTTCAGCTGATTTCTCGTTTCGAACCCACCAATTAATGGAATCCAAGTTTTCACATAACATTTTAACAATAGCAGAAGCCCAACTACCACTTCCTAAAACGCCAACTTTTATGCTTTCCAATGTTGTTATTTTTAATTACCCAATAAACAAATATAAACAAGGCTGGCTACCCTGTTTCAAAATTTCTTTGAACTTTGCGCACTTTTAATTTTCAGAGTTGAACAAGGCTGTAAAATACATGTTGATTTCTTCATTTTCGTTTTCGTTAATGCAAGTATGTGTCAAATTACTGGAAGGATTTCCTGTAACAGAATTGATTCTTTTTAGAAGTATTATTTCACTGGTTTTAAGTTTGTTTGTGGTTTGGAGAGTAGGTATTTCACCATTTGGAAATAATAGAAAACTTTTAATTTTAAGAGGTGTTTTTGGAGTAACTGCATTGTCCATGTTTTTTTATACACTCCAAAATCTTCCGATTGCTACAGCGATAACAATTCAATATCTATCCCCCATTTTTACATCCTTATTTGCGATCTGGATTTTAAAAGAACCTATGAAACATAAGCAGTGGTTCTTTTTCGCAGTTTCCTTTTTAGGAATTATCGTTATGAAAGGACTGAATACAGATATTGAATTCAAGTATGTTTTAATTGGTGTATTATCCGCAGTGTTTTCGGGTTTAGCGTATAATATGATACGTAAAGTGAAAGGAACCGACCACCCGGTAATTGTGGTGATGTATTTTCCATTAATCGCAATACCGGTGATGTCTGTATTTTCTTTGAATTACTGGAAAACACCAGTCGGAATAGAGTGGTTTATATTGTTAGCTATGGGTGTATTTACACAAATTGCTCAAGTATTTATGACCAGGGCCTGGCAAACAGAAGAAGCAAATAAAGTAGCTAGTTTGAAATATGCAGGAATTGTATTCGCGCTTTTCTTTGATTTTACACTTTTTGACATTATCCCGGTATGGAGTACAATCCTTGGGATTATGCTAGTTTTATTGGGTGTGATACTTAATGTTCGGTATAAAAACACATAAAAAAAGCCGAATAAATCTATTCGACTTTTCTGAATTCAAATTTTCTATTGTCTGTTTTTAACAGTTTGATCTAACCATTTAAAAAACTCACTGTGCCACAGTAAACCATTTTGTGGTTGTAATACCCAGTGTCCTTCATTTGGGTAATACAAAAATCTCGTTTTTAAACCTTTAATTTTCGCAGCCTGAAATGCTTCCATTCCCTGATTGATCGGAACTCTAAAATCATTTCCTCCATGGATCACCATAATTGGTGTATTCCAGTTGCTCACGAATTTATGAGGAGAAAATAAATCGTAAGATTTTGGTTTTGAAGCTCTATTCCAGTAAGGTCCGCCAATGTCGAAATTAGCGAAAAACAATTCTTCTGTTACACCATACCAACTTTCAAGATTAAATAATCCACAGTGTGAGATGAAACTACAGAACATGTTTTCATGAATACCTGCTAACATATATACAGAATAACCTCCATAACTTGCACCAACTGCTCCAATTCTATCTGGATCGATAAAAGGCTCATCTCTCATAGCTTCAACAGCACGCATATAATCTTTCATAGGTTGTCCTCCCCAATCTTGAGAAATAGCTCTATTCCATTCTGTTCCGAATGTTGGTAAGCCTCGTCTATTTGGGGCAATAATGATATAATCATTTGCAGCCATTAATTGGAAATTCCATCTAAACGAATAGAATTGAGATACTGCAGACTGAGGACCTCCCTGGCAATAAAGTAGAGAAGGATATTGTTTGTTTTTATCAAAGTTTGGTGGGTAAATAATCCAGGTTAGCATTTGCTTACCATCAGTAGTTTCCATCCATCTTTTTTCCACTCTACTCATGTCCACATTATTGTATACCTCATCATTTACAGAGGTGATTTTTTTGCCTTTACCGTTATTGATTCCAAATGAATAGATTTCCGCAGCATGGTTCATGTCTGTTTTAGGAGCGATAAGTTTATCCTTATATTCTCCAATAATTCCACCAATGTTATGAATTCCAGATGTGATTTGAGTCATCAAATTATCTGCATCTGTATCTGGCCAAACGTCAGTTACAAATAATTGATATGTGGCATCAATACCAGCATTAATGTAGAATTTCGTTCCGTCATTACTCCAGGTGTAATTGCTAATTGTATGATCCCATTGACCACCATAGCGTACTTTTTTGCTACCATCCAATGTAAAGTTGTAAAGTACTTGTTTATCAGATTCATAACCTGGTGTTTCCATACTTAACCATGCTAAGCTGGTACCATCAGCACTAAAAGTTGGGTGCGTATCATATCCTAATCTACCTTTGGTGAAATTGGTTGTTTCTTTTGATGAAAGATTATAGAGATAGATATCTGTATTGGTACTTTCAGCGGCTTTAACCCCAACTTCTTTTTTACACACATACGCAATGGTTGAACCGTCTGGATTCCATGTAAAATCTTCGCTTCCACCAAAAGGTTGTTGCGGACAGTCGTAAGGCTCACCTTTCATGATATCAACAGCATTGGTGATGGAACCATTAGAATAGTCTGCAACAAAAACATGAGATTTTAATCCATCTTCCCAATGGTCCCAATGGCGATACATAAGATCGTCAATGATTCTGGCATCTGCTTTTGGAAGATTAGGGTATAAATCTACAAGAGATGGATCAACTTTAACCTCAGCAGTATAAGCTACTTTTTTTCCATCGGGGGAATATTTTAAGTGAGATATACCACCTTCAATTTCTGTGATTTGTTTGGCATTGTTTCCATCTAAATCAGCTTCCCACCATTGACCTTTATGAATAAAGCCAATTTTTTTTCCATCTGGTCTGATTTGTAATCCATATTCACTTCCTTCCATATCAGTGATCTGTTGGACTTTACCACCTTCTGTTGGCATCATGTATAGATCACGATTTCCTTTATTTTCATCGGTATCGTATTTGGTGATTCCAAAATAAAGTTTTGATCCGTCTTCACTCAGTGTTTCTCCGCTTACTCTACCCAGCTTCCATAAAAGCTCAGGTGTCATTCTCTGTTTTTGCGCATAAACAGAACTGCCCGATAATAACATTAGACCTGCTATTAAGGAGAATTTGAATTGTTTATTCATGTATTTATTTTTTAGACTTTGAATTTCTAATTAGTTGACAAGTGCCTCAAAAATAATGATTCTAATTATTGTGTTATGATCTGCGGATAAAAGAATAAGGAAGATGATTTATTCCCTTCAAATTACTATCATTTTATAAATCAAACTTATTAATTTTGCTATTGAGTTAATCAAACTAATATGACTTTAACACAGATAGAATACGTTTTAGCGATAGCCGAATATGGTTCTTTCGTAGAAGCGGCAAAAAAAAGATATGTAACGCAACCAGCTTTGACAACACAGGTTAAGAACCTGGAAGAGGAGCTGGGAGTAATGATTTTTGATCGTACAAAAAAGCCTATAATACCAACTACGATTGGTGAGCAAATCATAGAACAGGCTAAGGAAGTGGTGAATCAATCAAGGAAATTGCATGATTTGGTAGGAGAGTACCAAAAGGTGGAGAAGGGTGATTTGTCTATAGGTATTATTCCAACCATTTCTCCGTATTTGGTTCCACTTTTCATCAATAACTTCAGTGAGAATAATGAAGAGGTTAATATTTCTGTAAAGGAGGAGATCACGGAAGAAATTATTCATAAACTGAAAAATGGTCAATTGGATGTAGGAATTATTGCTACACCTATTGAGACTACTGGAATTTTAAATGTGCCTTTATATTATGAGAAGTTCTATGGGTATGTTTCACGGTCAAATGTGGATTATCATAAACCGAGTATCAATATTTCGGAATTGGATGTGAATGATATTTGGCTATTGAAAGAAGGAAATTGTTTCAGAGATCAAGTGATGAATATATGTAATCAATCTAAAAAGCAATTGTTTAGAGAGAATTTTAGATTCGAAAGCCACTCCATTGAATCTCTAAAGAGAATTGTAGAAGTTAAAAACGGAATGACTCTAATTCCGGAATTAAGTCTACCTACAATTTCTTCAAAAAATATGGACATGGTGAAGCCAATTTCTGGAGATACTCCTGTAAGAGAAGTGAGTTTAGTAGTGACCCGTCAGTTTCTAAAGAGAAGAATTATTGACCGTTTACAATACGCCATTCAAGACAGTATTCCAAAGGAAATGATCAGCGCAAAAGGTTTAAATGTGGTAGAAACAGATGTGAAAGTTTAAACCTAAATTGAAGTTAAAAAATAGAAGATTAAAAATTTGAACAGCTATTTTTGTGGCTTGTTTAAAATGAACTAATAAGGATGGAAACGAAACTAAAAGTTTACAATTCGTTAAGTGGAAAAAAAGAAATATTTGAACCCATAAGTGCTCCTCATGTAGGAATGTACGTATGTGGGCCAACCGTTTATAGTGAAGTACATTTAGGGAATTGTCGCACTTTTATTTCATTCGATATGATCTTTAGGTATCTTACTTTTTTAGGATATAAAGTAAGATATGTTCGAAATATTACGGATGCAGGTCATTTGGAAAATGATGCAGACGAAGGAGAAGATAAAATATCTAAAAGAGCGCGCCTGACGCAATTGGAACCAATGGAGATCGTTCAGAAATATACTTTGAATTTCCATGAGGTTTTGAATTTGTTTAATAATCTTCCTCCAAGTATAGAACCAACTGCGACAGGCCATATTGTGGAGCAAATCTCTATGACGGAACAAATCTTAAATGATGGTTTAGCTTACGAAAGCAATGGTTCTGTTTATTTTGATGTTGAGGCTTACAACAAAAAGTTTAATAATTCTTATGGAGAATTGTCAGGTCGAAAAATTGATGAGTTAATTAGCAATACGCGTGCATTAGATGGTCAGGAAGAAAAAAGAAATCCTTCTGATTTTGCTTTATGGAAAAAAGCTTCGCCTATGCATATTATGAGGTGGAAATCTCCATGGAGCAATGGGTTTCCAGGATGGCATTTAGAGTGTTCAGTGATGAGCTCAAAATATTTAGGTGATCAATTTGACATTCACGGTGGTGGGATGGATTTAAAATTTCCACATCACGAATGTGAGATTGCACAGACTAAAGCTGTAAATGGTAAAGATCCGGTAAAGTATTGGTTACATACGAATATGCTAACGTTGAATGGTCAGCGTATGAGTAAGTCTACCGGAAATACATTATTACCGTTTGAGCTGTTTACCGGTGATAATGATAAGTTAAGTAAAGGCTTTTCTCCTATGGTGGTTCGCTTTTTTATGTTGCAGGCACATTATAGAAGTTCCTTAGATTTTTCTAGCGATGCATTAGAGGCTGCTGAGAAGGGTTTTAATAGATTGATGAAGGCTGAGTCTTTATTGGATACTATTAAGCCATCAGAGCAAACAAATGGGCTTGATTTGGATGCTTGGGTATCTAAGTTGAAGAATGCAATGGATGATGATTTTAATACTCCGATTTTGATCGCCAATTTATTTGATGGGGTAAAGTTTATTTCAGCGTTGAGCAATGATCAGGCTGAGATTTCAGAAAGTGATCTGAATACTTTGACTCAAATATTTAGAGGATATGTATTTGATGTATTAGGCCTAAAGCAAGAACAAAAGGCCTCAGGTGTTGAAAGCTCAAATAATGAATTAGTAGATGAACTCATGAGAATCATCATGGATTCCAGACAAAGAGCGAGACAAAGTAGAGATTTCGAATCGGCCGATAGAATACGTGATTTGTTAGGTAAAGTCAATATAACAATCAAAGATTCTAAAGATTCAGCCAGTTGGGAATTTACGGAATAAGAAAATTAAAAAATATGAGAAAGGGGTAAATGAGAGTTTATCCCTTTTTTATTTTATAACGAATTTAGAAGTTTTAACTCCTTCAGAAGTGCTGGTTTTTACAATGTAAAAACCAGAGGTTAAACCAGATAAATTAATTTCTGAGTGTTGCGCATCTTGAATAGACTCATTTAGAACCACAGTACCATTTGAGCTAATTACACTTACTTGATTAAAGGTAACCTGATTAAAACTATTTAAGAATAATATTCCATCGTTATGATAAACCTGTAACTCCTTATTTTTAATTTGTTCAACACCCACCGGAGGTGCTTCATTAACAAATACGATAGAAAAACGTGAGTCATATAGCTGACCTGGGTTTAAGTATACTGCAAATAACCCTGTACTTAGATTTTGAAGTTTACCAGTTTGATAATCTTTGATGAATACCACCACGTTAGAATCTATATTCTCGGTGTCTAATAATTCTATTGATGATACTCCACCTGTTTTAGAAAATAGCGTTAACGGGATTTCTTTTTCAATATCTAAAGATGATTTTGGCAATGATTGAATAACAAATGGGTCCGGGTCTTCTCCAACTAAAGACCCGAAAATAAATCTATCGCTGACCACGAATTTTTTAGAATCATACCCCCAATCAACAGTATCTGTTGCTTGATCCGTAAACGCTACAAGAATTTGATTTCTTTCATTTTCAGGAGATGTAGATCGAATCCAATATCTTTGAATAACTTCTTGATTATCCATCTTAAAGAACTGATTATTACTCCCACCGCGCATGGCATTCGTAAAACTCACTGTTCCAGATGAGGTAGCTTGTACGAAGAAACCTTGTCCAGAAGCAATTGACCCGTTAGGAGTAACCCCGGAACCGCCTCCGGAGGAAGGACTACCTGATCCACCAGCTAAATTCCATGTAGCATAATCATCAGATCCATTATATCCTCCACCTCCGGAATTATCATCATCCCAGAAATAAACTGTCCCTGAAAGAACACCACTATTTGTAGTTAAAAATGTACTTGCGCTGATAGAACTAGGGTATGGGTTTCCTAATAAATTCCAATTTGAACCTGCCCAATCAGGATTTGTTGCACCAGTGGCAGAAACTCCTATTGATATATCACCATCATTAACAGTTCCTGAAAAGGTTGCTGTACCACCTCCAGATACCGTATACCCTCTAGCCACATCCATAACACCATCAGCGCCACTAATATTTTGACCTGTAAAATCATAGCTCGTTCCGTCACATGTATGAGATCCAACCAAATCCCAACCCCATAACTGGGTTCCTGCTTCTAAGACGAACATATCACAAGGATTAGAGGAACTAAATGTGGATGTTAGATTAGCAGAAGAAACAGGAGAAGACCAGAGATTATATTGAGTACTTGAACCATTTCCTTGAACTCTAACCGAAAACCCTGTTCCTGATACGCTAGCTCCACCAGTATGTGTTTGAATTAAATTCCCTCCGGCACTAACAGAAATGGATCCAATATTATTGATATTGGATGCGATGATCAAAGTTGAACCGGAATTTACATTGATAGTAGCACCTGAATTGATAATCGCATTTCCATTAATGGTTAATGTACTGGACCCGGTAATAGTTAATGAACTTCCGGTATACAAGGTCATGTTATTTACGGTTCCATCAGCTATAATGTTACACCCTGCACCTGTAAGTAAGAAATCTTTTGTACCATCAGTATTATCAGGAGCTCCACTAGGACCAGAGCCTGCAAAAATCACATGGTATCCTGGCGATGCATCCCACAAAATAAATTGTGAATATCCATTAGATATGGATAAAATTGTAAAGATTAATATTAGGAATACTTTATTCATGTGGTGTTGCTATAGCGCTACAAATTTAGTGAATATATTAAGAACTATTAAATCAAAGTTTATCACAAAAAAAAAGGTGGCGCAGCCACCTCTCTCATTTAAATTCAATTATTTAGTTGACTAATGTCTTTTGAGTTTGTGACTCATTATCTATTGTAGTAACCTTTACGATATAAATACCAGAAGCGTTGGATAAATTGATCGTTTTAGAGGTTACTTCTGTAGTTAAAACTTCAGAGTATACCAAATGACCTGCGATATCATAAACTTGAATAGTTCCAGAAATGCCATCGTTAGAGGTAATGATAAACCCATTTTCAGAAGGAATAACTTCAAAGAATTTGTTTAAGTCTTCTACAGAAGTCACATTATCTTTTCCACTTCCTGACTGATTGTTTAATCCGTCATATTCAAAAATCAATTCAAAACGATTCAAATATCTAGTACCAGCATTAAGATTTATTTGGTAGTTTCCATTATCAAAATCATGAATTTGATTTAATAATTTATCGTGCAAATAAATCTTAATAGGTGCTCCCGCAGTCTTAAACGCAGCTCTGGAAATAGTGTGAACCCCACCTTCATCACTAGCTATTTTAAGAGGTACGTATTTTTTAGATTGCATTATACTTAATGGCTCTATTCCTTGAATCACATAGCTTTGAGTATCACTCTTCACCATGGTACTGAATTCGATATTTGGATTTGACCAAACTCTTCTGGCATCATACCCATTATCAACTTGATCGGTTGCTCCAGGTACAGTACCTACTAAAGTTTTACTTTTCTGACCAGATGGTGTTTCAATCAATAACCAGTTTAACTCTTTTTTATCCTGACCAGTTTTAAAGAATCTTGAGTTTTTACAAGATCTCATGCTGTTGTTAAATTTCAGTGTATCGACAATAACACTTCCTGTATCAGTACCAATAGAGTCAGCCCATACCATAAAACCTTGTGCTGACGCAATGTGATGAAGATCATCAATAATTTTAGTTGAGTTATCAGATGCAATTCCACCTGTTAGATTCCAGGAAGAATAGTCATTGTATTGATCATACGCTGCACCTGGAGTTGCTTTATCATCCCAGAAATAAATAGCATCTGTAATTCTTTGATTATTTACCGCATTTTCCATCCAGAAAGCAACTGGATCAATTGCAGAAGGATATGGGTTTCCTACTAAGTTCCAATCATCATCTTCCCAATTGATATTGTCACCAATTTCAGTTGAATAGATCAAAATAGAAATATCACCATTGTTTATTTGACCACTAAATGTTTTTTGTGGATTTGTAGTGTTTCCTGTAATAAAATAACCTCTACCAGGATTCATAATTTTGTCACCATCAGGTAATGTATTGCTCGTTGTAAATGTCACTGGGTTACCCGCACAGGTTGTACTGTAACCAGCAGGGAAGTCATAAATCCAATTTTGAATGAATCCACTGAAAGTCAGTAAATCACATGGGTTAACATCTGGGAATGCGGTAAATAGTTCTTGCGATTTCACCGGAGAACTCCAGTTATTATAACCATGATTAGAATTTAATCCTGTTCTTTTGAGAATGTAATTACCAGAACCTGTATTCTGATCAGCACCTTCGTGTTCTTGAATCAATGATCCTGATTCAATGATTTTAATTTCTCCATCGTTATGAATAGCCCCAGCAATTTTGAAACATGCCGTAGAATCAATGGTTAAATCCATGGATGCATTTACTTTAACAGAATTTACATTCGCATCATTTGAAATAATTGCACCTGGACCATAAACTAATAAATCTTTTGAGCCATCTAATTGGTTTGGTGCTCCACCAGGTCCAGATCCATTTTCATAAGTTAAACCATCCCAGGTAATGATTTTATACATTGCTAGTGTAAATACAGCACCTGTGTGCATATGCACGTTTTTAAAGTTTACAGTTTGTTTAGTGTTATTAAAACCATTCGCGGGAATTACGGTCGCATTAGAAAAATCACCATCACCATCTAAATCCATTAACAAGGCATAATCTCCTGCACCAGTTGGTAATCCCATACCTCCAACGTGAAATTTTAAATTCACTTTAGAAACAGGTCCGTTAACGTGAGATCTCCAGGTAGCTGCAAATCTTTTTGAAAATTCCAGAGAACCTGTATTAGGAACGACATCTAAACCATTAGCATCTTTACCTACCATAATGAAGCTACCGTTAACCAATTCAGAAGCTGGTCTTTCAATAAGTTCCAGTGCTCCCGAAATAGACTTTTTATGCGTTATATCTTTGTATTTACCAATACCCATTACGCCATTTGGATGAGAGTAGTGGTAACTGTATTTATCGTTTGAGATGGCAAAACCGTATTTAGCAGCCAGATAGTTAGCTATTAAAATTCTATCTACAGATGGAAGGTCATTAGCCATTACCACAACCTCAGAAATATCACCATCTAGATATGACTTTAATCCAGAGTTTCCCGGACGTGCACCAATATAAAGATCATTACTTGTGGGAGTTCCTGTACCTGTAACTGTTGTTGAACTACCGGCATTGTTAACCATGGCAACAATCTTATTGTTACTTGTACTTGATCTAAAGTTACCAGTCATCAAATCGAAAATTCCATAGTGAATATGCTCAGAATCACGATTTACTGCATAATTTCCAGAAAAGAATCTGATTTTTTCTTTAGAATTCATACGGATTAAACCAAAACCATCATTCATGTTATTATTTGTGGTTTTGATTAAAAATGTTCCTTTGCTCTGAGAGGTAGCATTCATTCTACCAATTACAAAAACAGATACGAAATCTGAATTAAATACGGGATTATGAGGAACTCTTAAATATTGCTGATTGAAAGATGCAAAATTTATTGTAGGTCGACCATTGATAACTCCATCCATATACATGGGTTGATTAGGAGAAGATACGGTCGCATCATTTCCATAACCTGATGCGTCTGACCAAAGTGAAACATTGGTCCCGGAAATTTGATTGATATCATCAGCTCTTAACCATAAAACCAAACTTGAAGTTCCGTCTGTGGTTCCCACACCACCTGGTCCATTTTGAGCAAAAGATACAATCGTAATAAATGCAAAAACAGTAGTAAGTAGTTTCTTCATTATTTCGAAATTATTTGTGCTTTGCAAAGGTAGTATTTATTAACACTTTTTTCAATAAAAAATCACTAGCTTTAGATATATGGTCAATTATGTGATTAAATAATAATTTTTAGGGATGAAAAAAATAACTTAATTAACTGTTGGTTAATGTTTTAATGGTGTTTTGTGATAGTTATGTAAAATGAATGTTATTTTTAAAATATTTGAACTTTTATTTAAAAAGTCTGCAAAATTGAGTTTAATATGTTGATAACTTGTAGGATTCAACATCAAATTAAAATTAAAGGAATATAGCCGAACGATTAGTTTATTTTTGGGTTCCAATTTTAAAATATGAGAACTCAGGATACCGAAAAAAAACTGTTTTTATTAGATGCATATGCATTAATATTTAGAGCGTATTTTGCATTTAGTAAAAACCCAAGAATCAATTCAAAAGGACTGAATACATCCGCGATTTTTGGTTTTGTTAATTCTATGTTGGAAATCATTAAGAATGAAAAACCATCACATTTGGCAGTTGTATTTGATCCTCCAACGAAATTAAAAAGGGCGGAAATTTATAGTGAATATAAAGCCAATAGAAATGAAACACCTGAAGATATTAAGCTTTCTGTGCCTTATATTTTTGAGATTCTTCAAGCTATGAATATTCCTGTGGTGATTCAAAATGGATATGAGGCAGACGATGTGATTGGGACTTTAGCCAAGGAGGCAGAACAAATGGGTTTTTTAACTTACATGATGACTCCGGATAAGGATTTTGGACAATTGGTTTCCGATCAAATTTTCATGTATAAACCTGGTCGATCTGGAAAACCTGCGGAAATCTGGGGTGTTCCTGAAGTTTGTGAAAAGTTTGAGGTAAAGCGGGTGGAACAAGTGATTGATATCTTGGGTTTGTGGGGCGATGCAGTGGATAATATTCCTGGTGTTCCTGGAGTTGGAGAAAAGACATCCAAGAAGTTGATTGGCTTATATGACTCCATGGAGGGTATTTATGAGAATCTGGATCAACTAAAAGGGAAACAACTGGAGAACTTTAAGAATTTTAAAGATCAGGCATTTTTATCAAAGCACCTGGCGACTATCGTTACAGACGTTCCGCATGAGTTTCAGGTGGAAGACGCAAAAATGAATGAACCTAATAAAGAAGCTTTAAAGAAAGTTTTTACTGAACTTGAGTTTAGGAGATTGGCTGAAAGAGTTTTAGGGGAATCTATTCAAGTTCAAAAAGAAAATGAAGGTGAGCAAATGGACTTATTTGCTGCACAAACAGAAGATTCAAAAGATGTTATTGAAGAAGAAACACAGTTCAAAAATTTAGAAAATACGTCACATAATTATGTGCTGTGTGACACTGAAGAAAAGATTGATGATTTAATAAATAAACTAGGTAAGACATCAACTTTTTGTTTTGATACTGAAACAACTTCATTAAATGTATGGGAAGCTGAATTAGTAGGAGTCGCATTCAGTTTAAAAACGGGTGAAGGGTATTATGTGCCTTTTGGAGAATCGTTTGCGGAATCGAAAGAGATTCTTAACAGGTTTAAAACGATTTTGGAAAGTGATAAATTTGAGAAGATTGGCCATAATCTGAAATATGATATTAATGTATTGAAGAAATATGGTGTTCGCGTGGTTGGGCCTTTGTTTGATACCATGGTAGCCCATTATCTATTACATCCTGACAACAATCGAAGAAGTATGGATGTATTGGCTGAGAATGAGTTGAATTATGTTCCAATGTCGATCACTGAGTTGATTGGAAAGAAAGGTAAAAGTCAGAAATCTATGCGGGAAGTCCCTGTAGATTTGGCTTGTGAATATGCTTGCGAGGATACGGACATTACTTTACAACTTAAGGAACTATTTGAACCTAAATTGAAAAAAGGTAAAGAATATGAAATCTTTAGAGATGTAGAGATGCCTTTGATTTTGGTTTTGGGTGATATGGAGGAAGAAGGCGTGAATCTGGATACAGAACTGTTACATGATTATTCGAAGCGTCTGGAAAAAGAAATTGCGGAAATCGAAGCTAAGATATATGAAGAAGCGGGCATGAAGTTTTTGATTTCCTCACCAAAACAGGTCGGTGAAGTTTTATTTGATCACTTAAAAGTTTCTTCAAAACCTAAGAAGACCAAGACAGGTCAGTATGCAACAAATGAGGAGGTTTTACAAAAACTGAGATCAAAGCACCCCGTTGTAGATTTATTGCTAGAATATAGGGAAGTGGTAAAGCTGAAGAATACATATGTAGATCCACTTCCGGAGCTCGTTAATCCAAAGACTTTGCATTTGCATACGAGTTATAATCAGGTTGTGGCAGCAACAGGAAGGTTGAGTTCGGATAAACCAAACCTTCAAAATATTCCAATTCGATCTGAACGAGGTAAGGAAATCCGTAAAGCATTTATTCCAAGTGAGGGGAGAACATTGATTGCAGCGGATTACTCGCAAATAGAATTAAGAATTATAGCGGCCTTATCGAAAGATAAAAACATGATGGAAGCGTTTCAAAGTGGACAGGATATTCATGCTTCCACAGCGGCTAAAGTATATGATATTTCTATCGAAGAGGTTACCAGAGAGCAAAGGTCTCATGCGAAGATGGTGAACTTTGGTATTATCTATGGAATTTCAGCTTTCGGATTGTCTCAACGCTTGGGTATTTCCAGAAAAGAAGCGAAGCAAATTATCGATAGCTATTTTGAGCAGTTCCCGGGAATAAAAGAATACATGGACGCATCTATTCAAAATGCGCGTGAGAATGGGTATGTGGAAACGGTTTTGGGAAGAAGAAGGTATTTGAAAGATATTAATTCCGGGAATGCCGTAGTAAGAGGCTTTGCGGAGCGAAATGCGATTAATTCGCCTATTCAAGGTTCAGCTGCTGATATGATTAAGTTAGCGATGATAAAGATTCAGGAATTCATGAAGGATGCGAATTTGAAATCTAAAATGATTTTGCAAATTCATGATGAATTGATATTTGATGCCACGCCAGACGAAACCGAGGACCTGATTCAAAAAGTGAAAGATTTAATGCGAGAAGCATTAGATATTGGAGTCCGTATGGATGTCGATGCCAATACAGGAGAGAATTGGTTAGAAGCACATTAAAAATGAAAATATTAAAGAGATTCTAAACAATTAGAATCTCTTTTTTTATTTATAATTTGAGAATCCTTTTTGTTTCAATTACTCCATCTTCGGAAGTGATTTGTATAAGAAACATTCCACCGGAAAGACTTGAAGTATTTAACTGTATCTGATTTGAATAACTACGTGTTTGTTGAATTATGCCTCCATTTAAATCAATTAACCTTATTTGTGATCCGTTAATCTCGCCAGAGATGGTAATCTGATCATTACATGGAACCGGAAAAACGTTAAATTGAATGTTTGTTGGGTATTCTGCAATGGAAGTGGTCAGATCAATGATATCTATGTTACCATTCACATCAAATGGATTAGACCATTTTTCCTCAGTATATATTTCTTGACCTGAAAGCGTTTTGATAAAAGCAATAATTTGATTCATCTCCTGAGTAGTTAAGTTCAACCTTTGTAGATTTCCTCCTGGTCTAAGCTTTGGGTCCAGATTATTATTCCCTGGTTGATTCGGAATACTATCATAATGTGCGATAACTGCTTCAAGAGTAGAAAAGTTTGCATTATGCATTAAAGGTCCGTTTAAATTACCGGTTGTATTAAATATATCTCTTAACGAAGGAGATTTAGTATTGGTCAAATCAGTACCTCCACCAAAAGATCCGATTACACCATTGTTTCTGGTGTTCGGAATAATATCAAATTCAGGAGCTTGATGACAACCATTACAACCTGCTCCACCACCAGTTCGCGATCCCGTATTATCAAATACAGGAGGGGCTAAGAATAGATTTTTGCCTGCATTTTCCATATTTGAAAAATTGCTAAAAGGATCGTTGATATTATTTGCCGCATCTAATCCGGCATCGAATTTTGAATCAAAAGATTGGATACTTCTAATGAATTGTGCTAACGCATTTTGGATTCTGGTTTCATTTACAACTGTATCGCCATAAGTGAATGCAAACAATTTATTGTAATAAGTTTGAGATGCAATTTTTCGAAATAGTGAATCGAGATCAGGATCCCCATTGGTACCGCTGAACCCCATTTCTATATGGTCTTGAATTGGTAAAGTGGTTTGTTCTTCTAAAGTTAAAGCTCTTTCATCCCAAAAGAAGTGGGCTTCGTTACTAAACCTACCGTTGACCAGTCGCATAGAATGCCTTCCGGTGGTTCCATTAACTCCTACACTGGCCGTTGCTGTATCTCCAAATGCAAATTGTTGTTGATGGCAGCTGGCGCAGGCTATAGTATTATTTCTAGATAAAATTTTATCATAGAAAAGGACACGCCCCAAAGTGGCCCCACTATTAGAGATAGGATTGTTTACGGTGTTGTCTTTAGTGATATACTGTGGATAGGGTTGACTATCATAATTAAACAAGTTGTTTAGATCTATTGTTCCGGAGATAAAAAAAACGGAACCAATAATAGCAGAAGTAACAATAAGAACCTTTTTCATACGCTTTGATTTGAGTAAAAAACTGTGCTAAACAGTTCTTAGACACTTTCGAGGTTAAAAGGTTTAATTGAATATTGAAATAAACAAAAAAGCACTTCATTTGAAGTGCTTTTTTGTTTAGTAAGTTTCTTTAAACTGTTTTAAAAATCTCGCATCGTTTTCATAAAACAATCTGAGATCGTCTACTTGATATTTCAACATAGCAATTCTTTCGATTCCCATTCCAAATGCAAAACCTGAGTATTTTTCCGTATCGATATCAAAATTTTTCAGAACATTAGGATCAACCATTCCACAACCAAGAATTTCTAGCCAACCTGTTCCTTTTGTAATTCTATAATCTGCTTCAGTTTTTAATCCCCAGTATACATCTACTTCAGCACTTGGCTCCGTAAATGGGAAATATGAAGGTCTTAAACGGATTTTTGCTTCTTCTCCAAAGAACTCTTTAGCAAAGTATAATAACGTAAGTTTAAGATCCGCAAAACTGATGTTTTCATCAATGACCAAACCTTCAATTTGATGGAATATACAATGTGCACGGGCAGAAATAGCTTCGTTTCTGTATACTCTACCTGGAGCAATAACTCGAATCGGAGGTTTTTGATTTTCCATTACTCTGGCTTGAACCGAACTAGTATGCGTTCTAAGTGCAAAATTACCCGGTAAGTCCACAAAGAAAGTATCCTGCATATCTCTTGCAGGGTGTTCTTCAGGGAAGTTCAAAGAAGTAAAGTTATGCCAGTCATCTTCAACTTCAGGGCCTTCAGCAACAGAGAAAGCCATTTTATTGAAGATTTGAATAATTTCATTCATCACGAGAGAAACCGGATGACGAGAACCAGTTTCATATGGAAACCCTGGACGTGTAAAATCAATATGATTGAATTTTTCACCAATTCCAGAGGAATCTAATCCTGCCTTTAGCTCATCGATTTTACTCATCGCTGAAGCTCTAAGCCCATTGATTAATTGACCTAATTCACGTTTTTCATCAGGTGCCACATTTTTAAAATCAGCAAAAAGAGATTTTAGAATTCCTTTTGAACCTAAATATTTAATTCTAAATGCTTCAATTTCATCTAAGCTTTTCGCTTTTAGATTATTGATTTCTTCCTGATAATTTCCAATCTTATTTTTCATGTGCTACACATTGAGCCGCGAAAGTATAAAATTTCGTTGATGGAATGCATATGACACGATATGCATTAAACATGAACAAATTCTAAAATGTGATAGAATTACGGTCCTAAAATTGTGGTGACCGATGTAAAAGAATATTTTCGTTTGAGATGACATTTGGGTTTAGAAAAAGTTCGTTGGGATCACGAATCTATTTATCGATGATCGCTTTGATAGTTATTTCGTTAATAATTACCGGAGTATCTACGATTTACTTTTTCAAAAATCAAAATGATGTGTATCATTTGGCCAGACTTCAAAGAAAAGAGCAATCTATCATGTTGGCCTTGAAATACTTTGTGATTGAAGAAAGCATAGATGAAGTTGATTTAAAGCTGAATAAGAAGTTGGATGAGTTGACGAATATTCATGGTTTGGATTTAAATCTTTACAATGAATATGGAGGTTTGGTTTATAGTACGATCTTAGATGATACAAAAGACTTTTTAGCCCAAGAGAATATTTCATCAGCAATTATTGATTCGGTTGCGCATACGGATGAACCGGTTATTGTGGATGAAGAGTGGGAGGATCAAAACTATTTATCGACTTTCTTTTTGATTGAAAACAGTAAGAATTTACCTATTGCGGTGGTTCACATTCCCTATCATAAGGATGGGAAGAGATCAAAAGAAGAATTGAGTGCGTTCTTGCATACGCTGGTTCAGGTTTTTTTACTCTTGTTTGTTGGCGCAAGTGTGATCGCTTATTTTCTATCTAATTATATCATTAAATCTTTACAGGCGGTTTCTGAAGGAATAAAGCAAACACAGTTGGCAGGTGAGAATCCGCACATCGAGTGGGATAGTGATGATGAGATCGGTGAGTTGGTTAAGGATTACAACAGAATGGTAGACGAGCTTCAGGAAAGTGCGGACTTACTAGCGAAAAGTGAGCGTGAATCGGCATGGAAAGAAATGGCTAGACAAGTAGCTCATGAGATTAAGAACCCACTGACCCCTATGCGATTAAACATTCAACATTTACAACGTAGTATAACGGATAATCCTAATGATATTCAAGAGCGAATAGATAAGTTCACCAGAGTAATGTTAGAGCAGATCGATACGCTATCTAGGATTGCAAGTGAGTTTTCCAATTTTGCTAAAATGCCCAGAACCGTCCTGGAGCCATTAAACCTTTCGGATACTTTAAGCTCAGCGGTTGAGTTATATAGCAGTACACCTAATGTTGAGGTAATATTTGAGAATAGGATTAATGATCACATAGAAGTGGATGCGGATCGAAAACAATTAATTCGTGCCATTAGTAATTTAATTAAAAATGGTATTCAATCGATCCCTGGGGGAAGAATGGGTAAGATTCAAGTTGTGTTGTACCGTCAGAATGAAAAAATCCATATTGATGTTACAGATAATGGAAAAGGAATAGCTGAAGAGGAGCGAGAAAAAATATTTGAACCGTATTTTACGACAAAGTCTGGAGGAACAGGGCTTGGTTTAGCTTTGGTTAAGAATATTTTTAATGAATTTGGAGCGGATATCGCATTCGAAACAAAGATGGATATCGGAACCACGTTTACGATTAATTTTAGATAAGATTATCATTCAAAACTGACTGATACTTGGTTATTTTTGAGGCTTAGAAAAATCAATAAAATGACATACGAAAATATATTGGTAGAAGGTGCAAATGGAACCACCAGAATTACCATAAACAGACCTAAGCAATTGAATGCTTTGAATTCAGCAACAATTTCTGAGTTGAGTCATGCGTTTAAAGCATCCGAATCTGATGATAATACACGTGTGATTATTGTGACTGGTATTGGAGAAAAAGCTTTTGTTGCTGGTGCAGATATTAAAGAATTTGCAGAGTTTTCAGTAAGTGAAGGAGAAGAGTTGAGCCGTGTGGGTCATGATACACTTTTTAATGTAGTGGAGAATCTTAAAACACCGGTAATTGCGGCCATTAATGGTTATTGCTTGGGAGGAGGATTGGAGTTGGCTATGGCGTGTCATATTCGAATTGCTTCAGACAATGCAATGATGGGCCTTCCTGAAGTTTCATTAGGTGTTATTCCAGGATATGGAGGAACGCAGAGATTAACGCAATTAGTGGGTAAAGGAAAAGCCTTTGAGTTAATTATGACTGCAGGAATGATGAAAGCTGAGGAAGCGAAAGACTGGGGATTGGTAAATCATGTTACTTTCCAAAGTGAGTTGATGGGAATGGCTGAAAAAATTGCGGGTAGAATTTCAAAGAATTCTCCAAAAGCTATAGGCTTAGCTATTGAAGCGGTTAATGCAGCGCATAGAGATGGTGTGAATGGTTTTGAAGTTGAGATCAATAAGTTTGGAGAGTCATTTGGTACCGAAGATTTTAAAGAAGGTACACAAGCATTCTTAAATAAAGAAAAACCTAATTTTACAGGAAAGTAAATAAAAAAGCCGGTAAGAATTCTTACCGGCTTTTTTATGATTATTTTTTTCTGAATCCTACTTTTTCCCTGACTCTATTTAATACATCATCAGCAATTTTTTGAGCTTTTTCCGCTCCTTTAAGTAGTTCTTCATCTAGTATTTCTCGATTCGCCATCAAGTGATCATATTTTTCTCGTGCTCCTCCAAATACTTCTAAAATCATATTAAGGATTTCCTTTTTCGCATGTCCATAACCATAATTCCCAGCCAGATAATTGGCACGCATTTCCTCGATTTTCTCTGGTGGTGCAATTAGACTATATAATTGGAATGGAATACTGCTGTCTGGATCTTTAGGCTCCTCTAAAGGAGTATTATCGGTAAGAATTCCCATTACCTGTTTTTTTAATTCCTTTTTAGGAGCAAAGATGTTGATGAAGTTTCCATAACTTTTACTCATCTTTTGTCCATCAGTTCCGGGAACCAACATCACATTCTCCTGAATTTGCGCTTTAGGTATGACAAAAGATTCACCATAAATATGATTAAAGGAATTAGCCAGATCACGTGTCATTTCTAAATGCTGCTTTTGGTCTTTACCTACTGGAACGATATCTGAATCATATAGTAAGATATCACAAGCCATTAAAACAGGATAATCAAATAGCCCGGCATTCACATCACTCAATCGATCGGATTTATCTTTAAATGAATGGGCATTAGCCAACATTGGAAACGGAGCCACACAGTTTAAATACCATGTCAACTCAGTTACTTGAGGAATATCACTTTGTCTGTAAAATATCGTAGAATCTGTATCTAAACCCATGGCAAGCCAGGCCGCAGCAACACTGTATGTGTTATTCCTGATGGTTTCAGGATCTTTAATTGCGGTTAAAGAATGCATATCCGCAATAAAAAGTAACGATTCATTTTTGGGATCCCGTGCTAATTGAATAGCTGGATTTATCGCTCCCAAAACATTACCCAAATGGGGAGTGCCTGTGGCTTGTACACCAGTTAATATTCTTGACATTTTAGAATTATTGATTTAGCTGACGAAAGTAAGTTTAATTCAAAATTTAAAATGTAGAAATTTTGAAAAAATTACAGACCGTGAATCAAAGCAGTCCAAATACTCAATAATCCATTTTCATATCTGGTCCAAATGGGACGAACTACTCCGCTATGTGCAGAAATGTTAATGTAATCACCGAAAAACACCTGTGAAACTGGGGTAAAAGGAGATTCACTAACTTTAATATTAGTAAAGGAGTTCCCTCCATCTTTAGAAACAGCCAGATAGACATCTGTTTGATTATCTATATAATTTCTTCTATCGTAAAAAATGATATAGATGTAACCCGTAGTCTGATCTATAGTCATCCAGGGTAAGAATTGATGTGTATTGGTTTGATCATTGTTTACTTTTAAAGGTTCACTCCAGGTTTGCCCCTGATCCGTTGATTTCACTAAAAAAACATCTGTATTCAACTCTCCATTTCTTTGGTCTGACCAGCATACATAGAGGTTTCCATGAAATGACTTGCGACTCATATCAGATACGGTTACAGGCATTCCGTTGGTTCTACCTAAACCTTCAATGTTTTGATTCCATCCTTTCACTTGTTTTGCAATGAGTTTTTCTTGAGTCACCGACTGGCCCGGGTTATAAGTGTTGAAATAAATACCGTTATTATAAGCCCAGGCTACATGCATTTCGCCATTTATCCCAATTGCAGGAACCGCTCCTTCGGTGGTTTGATCATCATCAATACAGTTTCCCGAAAAGGAACTAAGTACCATCGGAGTTGACCATGTTTTTCCCAGATCATCAGAATACGAAGCAAGAATATTGCTTTGATGCGTGGTATCCTGACTACCATATTGGTCAAATTGGGTCCATGAAGTATATACTCGATTTCTTTCCGAATCCAATACAGACCATTCTTTATCTTGATCTTTAGGAGGGTTGTGTCCAATGGAATACCCTCTTTTGAATTTTTTCCCATTCTTTTTGGAGGGCTGACATACAATACGATCCAAAAAACTATCATGAACATATGCCTTTCCTTTAGGAAGGGATAAATGAAAATATAGAAATTCACCATAGGTTAATGGAATCACACACGGATCTCCCCAAATACCATATTTAGATTTGATTTTAATTGGCTCCCAGGTTAAGCCTGCATCTTCGCTTCGATATAATCTGTTGATATTTGCTCCAGCCATCATAATATTGCTATCCGCATGAGAAATGGCAATTGTAGGTTCTTCCGGACCGTGAAGACTTTTATCTTCATCAATTTTGATGTTTTGAAATGTTTGCCCAAAAGCAGATATGGATAGAATAGAAAGGATGAATATTAGGCTTCTCATTTCATTATGGATTTAAATTCACTTAAAATAATAGCAGTTGCACCCCAGACCTGATGTCCAAAGATGTCGAAATAAGGAGATTGAATTTTGTAATTACTTGGAGTTTGAATATTTCCGTGTTTGATAATCTGGTCATCAAATAATACAGAGACAGGAACTTCTATGATTTCATCTACCTCAAAATCATCTTTTTTGAAGCGAGGTTTTTCTGATAAAATTCCTACTACCGGTGTGACCAAAAACTTAGAGGGTGGAATATATATTTGAGATAATTGGCCTATAATTTCTAAGTGATCAGAACTAATGCCAACTTCTTCTTCCAGTTCACGCATCGCTGTGGCTTCTATATTTTCATCTTCCGGGTCTTGAGACCCACCCGGAAATGCAATTTGTCCGGAATGTACACCTTCATACACGGGTCTTTTGATTAATGCGAAATGTGCTTGCTCGTTTTTATTGAAAATCATGATCATCACTCCACCAATTCTTGGATTTGGGTTAGAATGAAGCAGTTCATTTCTATTTTTAATTTTAAAAGGAGACATGAGCTGATGTGCTTCAGGGTTGAGGTTTGTGATTCTATTTTTGATGGTAGAAGTGAAAATATTGAAATCCATACACAGTCTCTTCTTAATTAAAACTGGGACCAAATATATGAGATTATGTAAAGAACATTATATTAGTTTTATGTACATCTGTAAACCGTTAAAAGATTTCTAATGACTGATAAGGATATCCAATTAGAACGTAATTCAAAGATTATTAAAATCTCATGGATTATTCTATTGGCTTGTAGTGTGATATTGTTGATTTCATTGTTTTTTATTCGCAAAAACTATGAAAATATAGGAACACATTTAGGTTTTATTAATGCCATAGAAAGTCAAGAATCTAAGGTAGAGCAATTATCAGATAATTGTTTGCTGGTTATAGCTGATAGTTCGACTGCGAATCATTCTGTTGAAATTTTAAAGGATGGAATTCAAGAAGTGAAAGTATTGAATGGGGCATTGGTTGAATCCGAATATTTATCTGGAATAGATAAGTCGGATATCGATAGTAAAATTCAGGAGATTCATAGGGTTCACAATAGTTATTTGGGAATAACCGAGCTTATTTTAAATAACGACAAAGGGGTTCTTGAAAACAGAGAAGTTATTCAATCTCAATTAGAGTCAAAAACCAAAGCTTATATAGCTGGGTTAAGAGCATTAAGAAATTGGTCGATGGAGATGAATTCGAACAATAGTCTATCGATGTACAAATGGTTAGGGATATCAAATTTTGTTTACTTGTTTTTGCTGATTTCCGCGTATTTTTTGATTATTAAGCCACTGAGACGTAGTTTACATCAAATTCAACTTTTAGTTGGTAAATGGAAGACTAGAGTTCGGAAATCGGAGAGTGCAATGAACACTGCGATCAATAAGGAGAAAGAAAGTGCTTTGCTCTTAAAAACCAAGGTAGCGCAAGTAATGAAATTACAGGAGAGTTTAAAAGTGGCTATTCACACTGCAAATCAGGTCAAGCAAGATAAGAATCTGGTTTATTTTAATGCTGCAACAGACTTAGGTGATTATCTAAAAGTGTTAAACAGGCAAAAAGAGATTTTAGAAAATCAAACCAATATTGCGCAACAAATAGGATGGAGTACCATGACGAATACTATAGCGCAGTTAAATGCGCTGGTGGGAGATTATTTTAATCAGTCCAAGCATGGGCACACGAATAAGAATCAGAAGGAAGTATACTTGACTCAATTAATTAGTGAAATTTTGATTTCGAGTTCAAATAATAACGATCAGGTAGAATTTGAGCAAGTTGCTGATATGCCAACCGTAAAAACGGATGTTGAATTATTAAAAAGGGTCTTGTCGCCTTATTTTGAACTTATTTCTGATGTAGAGACTTCAGGCAAAGTGAAGATTTCAATAGTTGAAGACGGTGCGATTTGTGAAATTAAGTTTATGGGATTAACCAATAAATTTAAGGAGAGGTTGGTTAAAATTGAGAATAAAGAATTATCAGATTTAAACTTCGATGAGTATAAAATTCATATGTCAAAAAATACGATTGAAGAGAGGGGAGGAAAACAGTGGATTCAATCCATGAAAGCGCATAATGGTGTTTTTATCATCAGTTGGGTTCTATAATGACGATTTAGTTAAAGAGATTAAATTTTGATTGAATGGAATCATAGATGAAAGTCGGTAGCTTTGGTATACACTAAACTACCTTTTACTATGAAAACATTATCTTCAATTAAATTGAGGACTCAAAAAGAGGACTTCTCTGGGGTCAGATTTGTTTTAAAGATATCTATTGTGCTAACAGCAACCTTTATGCTGTTAGAAGCTTTAAGAATACCTGTGCTATAGATTTTATTTGGTTTTATTAATAATAAAAAAATCCCGGAATGATTTCATTCCGGGATTTTTTGTTTTATCTGATAAGATTAACTGTTCCGTTGTAGATATGACCCTCAGCTTCATCTGTAGCTTCATGGGCTACGATGCGCCAGACATAAACACCGTTCTGAGCCATTTTGGTTGAACCTTGAACACGTCCATCCCAAGGTTGATTGAGATCAGTGGATTCAAATACAATTCCTCCCCAACGATCATAAATAATCAGAGAGTATTTAGACATGTCCATTCCTACTGCTCTCGGAGCAAATACATCGTTCTGTCCATCACCGTTTGGTGTGAATGAATTAGGAACAAAGATGTTATACTCAGCTCCAATTCTAAGAAGTTGTGTCACATCGTTTTTACAAGATTTGGTTGTAGTCACTTCAAGTGTTACAGGATAGTTTCCTGTATCAGCTGGGAATTTATAAGTAGGATTTTGCTCTGTAGCAGAGTCTAAACTACTAAAGTCCCATGCCCAACTTTGGATATCCCCGATAGACTGATCTTTAAATTGTACCACAGTATTGTAAATGGTGGTTTGATCCGGATTCATGTTGAACTTAGCAATTGGAAGAGGATGCACTGTGATAAAATCAGTTTGTGTGATTTCATTTTCACAACCAAATGGCGTGATAACTCTTAAGTGAACATCATATACACCTTCAGTTAAATCAGTAATATCAACCTGGAATCCATGAGCTGTAATCTCAGTACCGGGAATAGACCACTCTGCAAATTGCACCGGAGCAGAAGTATTGACTAAAGTAATATCAAAAGGTTCACAGCCTTCAGTGGTATCCTTGGCATAGAATCCCATAGTTGGAAGTGGGTGTACATTGACCCACACAGAATCATAAGCTGCAGGCGTTTCACAGTTGTCCGTTACTTTAACGGTATAGAGCGTAGAATTAAAAGGCTTTGCAGTAGGATTGGAGATAAAGGGATTATCTAATCCAGCAGCAGGGGTCCATTGATAACTCAAACCATTTCCATTTCCTCCTGAAGCGATGGCAGAAAGCTGCGCAGATTCTTCAGGGCATAAATCCTGATTTGGACCTGCATCGACAGTTAAAGAATCATAGAGTGTTAAAGTAATACCAATAGGATCAGAAGTACAACCATTGGTATCCGCAGCATAAACAGAGTAAATGGTAGTCTGTGTAGGACAAGCAGTTTGCGTTCCATTAGAATCTAAACCCTGATTCCAGATGTAGTTGTAAGGAGGTCCGACCCCACCCACAGCAGAAGCAATCAACTGAGTACATCCGGTAAGACATAATTGTTTTTGAGTGATATTAGAAGAGATAGTAATCTGCGAAGGTTCAGTTAAGATCGCAGTTACAGTTGCATCACATCTAAACCCTGAATCAGCAACAACGATGTTATAAGTACCTGGAGCCAAAGCAGAGAAGTTAGGAGAATTACTAAAAGTATTTCCACCATCAATACTATACTGATAAGGCGCAGTACCCCCTGTAGCACTTAAAGAAAGTGTCCCATCATTTGCGCCATAACAAGAGATGTTAGTTGAAGAGAAAGAAGCGACAAGTAGATCAGGATGAGTGATGACAAAAGGAATCGCTTGCACACAATTGTTAGAATCAACAACGGTAAACTCATAATCGATCCCCTGACATAATCCACTTACATTACTGCTATTGGCACCAATGATGTTGACGCCTTTTTTCCATGAATAGGTGTAAGGTTGCGTACCACCATTGACCACCGCATTAGCCGCTCCACCACAAGCATTGAAACAAGTATCATTGGTAGGATATACGGTAGCACTTAACAAGGTAGGTTCAGTTAAGACCTGATTTTGCATTGTGGTAGTACATCCAATAGCATCCTTGATGATGATGTTATAAGATCCGGCACTTAAACCATTGAATAAAGCAGAAGGATCATAAGATATTCCATTATCGATAGAATAAGTTAAAGGCGAAGTACCTCCATGTCCAAATACTTCGATAGACCCGGAAGAATCCTGGAAACAAAGTAAGTTAGAAGCCTGAATAGAATCTAAGAAGAGTTGATTGTTACTCACTAGATTAACAGTTTGGGGGAATGTTTCACATAAACTATCATCTCTGACAACGATGGTGTAAGCACCAGCCGCAAGATTGGTAAAATGATTGTTAATCAAAAATGGCGCCCCGCCTGAGATGCTATAACGTAGCGGATTTGTACCTCCGGTAGCATGAATAGTGATTTCTCCATCAGTAAATCCAAAACAACTAGGATCGACAGTAGAGATACTATCCACGATAGGAGTTCCAGGATTGATCAATGTATCAGTTACCATAGGAGATAAACAGCCATTGCTATCCTGAACCTGAATATGATATCCCCCCATTGCTAAAGCAGTGAAGTTATTTGTAGTTACAAAAGTAGCTCCGGAGTCGATACTAAAAGTGAAAGGAGCAGATCCCCCGACACTATTAATAAGAATCTCACCATCAGCCAAACCACAAGTAGGATGCGTTAATACTCTATTTGGATTGAGCATATTGTTGACAAAGACGGTAACGGTATCCATAAGTGTACAGCCACAAGAGTTGGTGTAAGTGAGGACATAGTTTGTAGTTTGCGTTACAGTAGCGACAGGATTGGCAATATTAGGATTGCTAAGTCCAGTGGTAGGAGACCAGGAATAGGTATCAGTACCATTTGGACAAATGGCAACAACATTAGGATTGAACTGTACAGAATCACCTTCACAGATCAAAGTATCATTACCAATTTCAAGTTCACCGACATAGATGGTGATATCAGCAGTATCCGAACAGACCCCGAAAGTATCATTGACAATGACCTGATAGTTTTGAGTGGCATCCGGCCAGACAAAAGGATTGATGATAGAAGTATCAGAGATGTTCACATTAGGTGCCCAGGAATAAGTATAAGCAGCAGTATCGGCTCCATCACAGAAAGAGAATCTGGTGTTAGGTCTTTGGAACAAAGGACTAGGAGCTCCAGGGGCAGAACAAGCATTATTAAAGTTGTTGGCATAATACAAAGAACTGGTAAATGGAGTAGCGGAGAATCTGGTTGCAGAATTAGAAGTAGTAACCGAAGAAGAGTTATCGAAACAGACTTCAACTAATAAACTGGAGGTTCCATCCCAGATGTAAGGCGTAGAGAAGACTAGCATGTTCCAGCCTAAAGAGATGGTGATATTTGCAGCAGGGAATACAGTAGTATTCACGGCCTGGAAAGTAGCAGGAAGAGAAGTCAAAGAAGTACACTCCATTTTGACGGTGAAGTCATTATAGTTTGTGGTACCATTGATAGAAGCGACATCAAACCCGATTTCGGTGATCATTCCGGCAGTGAGCCCCATAGCAGTAAGCTCAGAAGCACGATATAGGAATTGATGTTTAGCAGTTTCTCTAAAGTTACCGAACGGAGCAGGATATGTAGTGGTACCATTAGAAGTGGTACCAGTCCCGATATCGGTAGAAGTAGTTGTGCTCAGACATTGAGAATAACTAGGCCCACAAGAAGTGGTGTTACCATGCAGGAATTCGACATTAAGTTGGGTACTATCTCCGTTTCCACACAAAGCAGTATCGATAGCTACCGGATTGAGGACAGGGAAAGGAGGAGTGATAATAATGTTAGCAGTAGAGTTTTTCTGACACCCATCACTAGAAGTCATGGTGACAGAGTATACAGTAGAACCCGGAGGGACAGCCACAGGATTTGCGATAGCATCATTGGAAAGGGAAGCGGAGTTGTTCCACTGATAGGTGAAAGTCCCCGGAATGGTTGCAGTAGCATTGAGTTGAATGGTATCAATGTTACAAAGGATGGTATCGGGAGTAGCGATCACCTGATAGTCAGGCGCAACAGTGATGGTGACGGTATCAGAGTTTTGACAAGCACTATTGATGTTACTGGTGACGACATATGTAGTTGTTTGTGAAGGTGATGCAACGGGAGAAGCACAGGAATCACAAGAGAAGTTGACTCCGACCTGAATAGGATCACCAGATATGGCATTCCAGGAGAAAGCGGTACCTCCGGCAGAGAAGATTTGTGCGGATTGATTACCACAGATGGTGGCATCAGGCCATGCGACCGTACTTCCGGTGACATTGACTGTAATGGCTCGGAAGAAATCCTTGGGGACCGTACAGTGATCATCATTGACCGCGACATAGAAGTTATAGGTACCTCCACTATTAGGTGGGGCAGTCCAACAGATGGTACTGGTGATTTCCATCAACGAATCACCATTAATGATTACAGTATCCAGAACAGTATTAACGATGGTCGCAGTATCAGAAGGATTAGGACCATTTAACCAATCTTGAAGGTTAGTGAAAACAAACATGTTGGTATCCACAAGATCAGAATCGTGGAATACGATGTCAAAACAGAAACTATCTCCTTCACACATTTCAATAGAAGCAGGTCCTGTTTGTTGAGCTCCACCAGTTGAATCAAAGTTGACGATATTGGTTCCGGTAGGAGGAGTATTAGGGGGACAAGCCTGAACAATAAAGAGAATATCTCTCATGTTTTGACCTTTAAACAATCCGGTGACAGGATCATACTCACTTACTTGAATAGCGACTACATATCTACCAACAGGTTGCGCAACAAAGCAAACTTCACCTGTAGCAGGATTTAAAGTAATACCATCAATTGGATTGGTCCCAGAATAAACTGTGGTTCCAACAGTATTATATACCACATTTGTAGTTGCTGTTGCTTTAGCCGGGATTAATTCAAAGACTAAACTGTCACCATTGGATTCAGTAACTCCAAAGTTGTAACATAAAGTATCACCCATACATACATAACGTAGTGGATGCGCATTAGGATTATCTTCAAATTCTACTCCACTATTACAATCTCCCTGAGGAAGAGTCTGATTCATTTTAAAATCACTATAGAAGTTACCAGTGTTAGTATTTACAGCTCCTGCTGGTCTACAACAAGAACCCCAACCACCAAACCATAGTCCACTACAAGTTACACCTGAGACCTGATTGATATTTGGAATAATTGGTAAAGGTTGTGTAATGGTAAATGAATCTACAACCGTACATCCATTTGCATCAGTAATAGTCACGATATGAAGTCCAGCACACAGATCATAATTTTTTTGTAGAGAAGTACCATTACTCCAGCTATAAGAATACGGAGCTGTACCTCCATAAGGATACGCCTGAAGTTCACCATTACAATCACCATTACAATTTATTACTGTATTTAATGTAATTGAATCCTGAAGAACAGCAGGATCTGTTAGAACAATGTTGTTTTGAGCGAAAGTACATCCATTACCGTCTGTTACGGTTAGTGAATAAGTTCCGGAACATAAGTTAGATTGAGAAAGTCCGGTACCACCATTACTCCAAAGTACGTTATAACCTCCGGTACCTCCAGAAGGTGTAATGGCAATAGTTCCATCACATACACCATTACAAGAAGGATCTGTCGAAGTTAAAGCTACAGAAATAGCTTGTGGATCTGTTACAGTAATAATATCAACTAAAATACAACCACCATTATCTGTTACAGTAACAGTATAATCACCTGCTGCAAGGTTAGAAATTGAACTTGTAGTTTGACCTGTACTCCATGCATAGGTGTAAGGTGCAGTACCTCCAATTGGAGTTAATGCGATAATACCATTACTATTTCCATTACAAGATGGTGGAGTAATGGATGCCCCTGACGATGTTGGACCTCCAATATTACTTACACCAAAAGAATGTGTAGATGCACAACCATTGGCATCTGTAATGGTGACTTGATAGGAACCAGCTTGAAGGTTGGTCACTGTATTAGTATTACCTGGGTTTGGTGTAATATTCCAGTTATAAGAATAAGGCGCAACACCTCCGGATGGTGATAAGCTAATTGAGCCAGTAGTACCAGCGCAAGTTGAATTTGTTATTCCTGGATTAGGAGAAATAGCTGAAGGTTGTGTAATAACAATATTTTGTACAGAAGTACAACCATTGGCATCAGTAGCGGTTACAACATAGGTTCCTGCACATAAATTAGTTTGGGTAGTACCAGTAAATCCATTATCCCATTCAAAGGAATATGGTGCAACACCCCCAGTTGCCGAAACGGTAACAGAAGCATTACAAGCGCCATTACATAAAATGGCATTATTTAGTGTAAATGATGAATTAAGTGCTGTTGCGGCATTAACCGTTACTGATGAAGTAGTAGAACAACTGTTAGCATCTGTTATGGTAACTGTATAGATTCCCGGGCAAACGTTTGCCTGGATATTTCCTGTTAAACCTCCGGACCAGGCATAAGTATATGGAGGAGTTCCACCGGTAACTTCTGTGCGTATAATGCCATCGCAAGCTGAAGCACATGATTCATCTTCAACGATGAAGTTAGAGAAAATGGGGGTAGGGTTTTCTAAATTTACCCAGTAGGCATATTGACTTCCGTCATCATCCATAACGGTTACCGAATAAAGTCCAGGACATAAGTTGGTTCTGGAATTTCCCGAAGCACCATCTTGCCAATTATATACAAATGGGGCGGTTCCTAATGTCGGTGTTACAGTAATACTTCCATCACAAGCGCCATTACATGAAATTTCAGAAACAGTTGCAGTAAGTTTCATACCGGCCATATCAACCAATTCCATTGTATCAGTTATCGTACAGCCATTATTATCTTGAATAGTTACCTGATAATTACCAGCACATAATAAATCAATATCTGATCCAGTAAGTCCCATAGGCCAGGAATAATTAAAACCTGGAGTTCCTCCCGTGGCGGATGCTTGAAGAGCTCCGGAACAAGAAGATGGAAGGATGTATAAGAATTCATAAGTATAAATTTTCATACCAGGTTGTGAACCTCCATTACATGTACTTTGACCAATTAAAGGTCCACATAAGAATGATACCTCAATACCATTTACGGCAACTTGAGTCATTGTATTTGTTACTCCAACACCACAGGAATTGGCAATGGTAACATCAATGGTATTTGGGGGGTTAATACCTGCACAATCTCTAAAAACATTTAATCTAAGTAAAATTGTATCGTTTACAGGGCCTCTTCCCATACAGATGTATTGAAAGTCAGCTCCAGTTAAGTGAGTAGCGAAAACGTCACTCGAAACAAACGATAACAGGCTGATAATTAGTGTTAAACTAAGTTTGTAGAGATTTTTCATATATGAATAAATTATAACCTATTTAAAACCAGAAAATCAGGACAGTAACGTACTGCCCTGATTTTTATGATATGACGTAGCTACCTAAATTAGGTTGCTTCGTGTTTATTTTTTATCTACCAGACCCTGTAAGAGTCACAGTACCTTGTTTTTTATATTCAGAGTCATCATTTCTGATTCCGGATAAAACATAATAGTAAACTCCATCTGGTTGATCTTCTCCGGCCCATCCCTGGTTAGGATCGGTCCATTCATAAACTTTCTTACCCCAACGGTTGTAGATTTCAACTTTGTATTCTTTTAAACCAAAAACAGGAAGATAGAATACATCGTTTTGACCATCACCATTAGGCGTAAAGATGTTGAAGAAAGCTTCAGTAGCGACACTCCAGATTAAAGCTTGAGCAGTATCCTTACAGCCAAACTCATTGGTTACGATTAATTGGTTGATATAAGCAGAATCGATAGCCATACCATTTTCATCAAGATTCGCTAAGTTGTAACTGAAAGTGACATTATCAGAGTTTGTAGTATTTACAGATCCAGAAGGAGAGTTAGGATGTTTCTCCCAATGGTGATACCAAACCACAGAATCAGTAGAAGTAATGTTGAGAGCTTTAAAGTCTACACTGAACGGAGCATGTCCATAGATAGGCGATTGCCAGTGCGGAACATTAAACTGAGAAGTACCGGTAGTATCAGTAAAGTTCATTTCAAACTCAGCAGTAGGTGCATCTTTGATAGGCAATTGATATTTAACAGCCGGAGAGATACATCTATCATTGTTTTCAGTAACCCAAACGAAGACATCACCACTATTTGGATTAGGAGCTACCCCCCAGAAAGTAGGATTACCAATACCGACAGTATCTAAAAGGTTGATGTCATTATACCAGTAAAGACTATCAGGATTAGAAGCAGTAGCAAAAAGATATACATCTTCCCCTTCACAATAAGCGGCAGGATTAGGAGAAGGAGCACTAGGAGTTTCCAGTACACGGATAGTATCACTACTAACACCAGTACAACCATTTAAGTTGGTATAAGTCACTTCAAGAACCCAAGCGCCAAGCGGAGCATTAGTTGCATCAAATCTACCATTAGAACCAAAAGCATTGATATCAAGCGTATCATTAGGTCCAAGTGGACTAATCGGTGTTTGCGTGAAAGAAGTACCATTACCGAATAACCAAGGACTAACGCTGATGGTAGCTTTATCTTCATTATCACAGAAAGTAAGCCCGTTCGGGAACTGTGGATAATCTTTTTGTAGGACTTTAATGGTCATGGTTTTCGAAGTACCACAAGTACCATCAAGACCGGTAACAGAAAGTGTAACGATATAATCACCCGGAGTAGCACCATCGGCATCGAAAACACCATTAGAGTCGATACGACCAGTAGGATCACTCCAGATGGCTTTCACCGGCCCAGCACCTTGCAGAGGATTGTTAGAAAGTGTATAGTTATTAGTTACGTGTACAGTATCATCCTGACAAACGTTAACTTGTAACTGATTAAATGTGAAGTTATAAGGTTCGATAACTTTGATACCCATAGTGTCAGAACTTAGACATGGAGTGTATAAAGTATAAGCGACATTATAAGTACCGGCAGAAAGTCCAACAGGATCGAAGACACCATTTACGGTATCTGTGATAGCCGCCCCAGACCATACACCACCAGCAGTAGCGGCAGTCAGAGTGATAGGAGCCCCTCCGACACACACTTCATTATAAGTAATGGAAGCATCCGGAAGTGGGATAACCTGAACATTGATCGTAGAATCATTGGCACAAAGAGCCGGAGTAGTTAAATGATAAGTGATAGGGAATACACCCACACCAGCAAGAGCAGGATCGAAGAGTCCACTAGAGTCTACACCGGTACCAGTGAAGTATCCACCACCAACGTTTACGGTAGCAGAATCAGGATCAGCACTCACACAATAAGGATCATTGAAAGTAAACCCTGCATCAAATTGAGTTACCATATTGATATGGTGTGTTAAAGTATCCGCACACCCACCGAAAGTATCAGAGATAATTACTTGATAAGTAGTAGAAGCAGGAGGCCCAGCGATAGGATCCGGAATATTAGTACTACTTAAACCAGTTGCAGGAGACCAGGAGTAGTTTAGAGCAGCAGGATCAACCCCAGCACAGAAGTTAAATCTGGTATTTGGACGTTGATTGGTTAAAGTTGCTCCACCAAAACCAATTTGACTATAAGTTTGACAAACAGATTGATTGTTTGCAGATTGGTAAATCACAGATTGATACCCCGTAGGAGTATAAGGCATGATGCTATTCCCATTAGCTGCATTACCAACGTTGTTGAAACAGATTTCAAAAACGAGACTGGAAGTACCATCCCATTTATAAGCAGTATTGAAGTTGTGAACATTCCAACCCGCCACAGCAGTGTACAAGTTGGCCGGAACCACAACAGTCATGTTACCAGGAGAAACCCAACCATTAGAAAGGTCCATTTCAGAAGTACAACCCATTTTGATTTCGAAGTTGTCATATACAGTAGGAGTACCTACAGTGTTAACAAAGAAAGCGATAGAGTTTAACATACCTCCAGCAGCAAGTCCCATGCTGATTAGATCAGCAGGTTGATAAATGATTTGGTGTTTAGCACCCCAACGAGATCCCCCATAGATAGAAGGGAAGGTGTTACCTGTATTAGTTGCAGTACCCGTACCAATATCACCATTTTGTACAACACCTAAACAACCTTGTGTTGTAGGTCCACAATTACTAGCTGGGATTGTTCCGTAATCAATACCCAACTGTGTAGTTTGTCCTACGCAAAGAACGGTATCCCCAGTAACTTGCATATCCACAGGGAAAGGAGGTGAAAGATCGATAAATACAGAACCAGTCTTTTTACATCCACCCGCAGAAGTTACAGTCACAGTGTAGTTAGTAGGATCAGAAGGGTTCGCCAAAGGAACCATTACAGTATCATAATCCAGAGAACTGGAAGGCGACCATTTATAAGTGTAAGAGAAAGAAGGTTGATCCGTAGAGATTTGAAGCGGATAATCATCAACAGAACAGATAAGCGTATCATTTGGCATTGTTAAGTTGAAGTTAGGAGCCACATTCACTACAACAGTATCTACATTTACACAAGTACCAGAAAGGTTTGAAGTAACGATATAAGTAGTAGTGACATTTGGAGAGAAAGACGGGAATTGACACGTCTGACAAGTTGCGTTATAACCTGGTGAAGAAGGTACGGTATCGATCGGAGAACCAGAAAGGACAGACCATGTGAATACAGTACCGCCAACAGCACCCATTTGAGCCCATTGTGTACCCTGACAAATAGTGAGGTCAGGACCAGCATAGGTAGAAGGGACCACGATGACATTATAAGAAGCTGTTACAAGACCAGGAGTAGGACAAGCGTCATCGACTCCGGTAACGGTGAAAGAGTTAAATGGAGCGGAACCAGCTTGAGCGATCCATGATACACTGATAGTTGCAGGATTACCCGGAGTAGTAGTAACGGTAGCACCAGGTAGAACTGTAGCAATGTTAGAGAACAGAGAAACAGTATCAGCAGCATCAGGATCAGTAAACACAAGATCGAAAGAGAACCAGTTACCTACACAAACTTCAACAGAGTCAGGACCTACTTGAAGACCAGTACCCTGGAAGTTAGAGATACCACCTGGTGGAGCCAATGGCTGTTGGTTGGCACAGCTAATCACAACGAATTGGATATCACGTGTTACACAACCTTTTAGAACCCCAGTCCCATATTCATATTCACAAGCTTGAACGGCAATAACGAAGTTACCTAAGATAGTAGGAGTGAAAGTTAATTGACCGGTAGTAGAATTTAATGTAATCCCTGGAATTGGTTGGTTAAAAGTATAACCAGCATTAAAGTTCACTGGGGTATTAGCTGCAGAAAGAGGGTTTACAAAACTATAAACGATAGAATCTCCATCTGGCTCGGTTACAGCGAAGTTATAATTTACTACCTGATTGATACACACATAAGGAATTGGTTGTGCATTGAAAACAGGAGAACTGTTACATGTATCCACACCACTATTCAAAGTCGCCTGGATGTAAGAACCTGGTTGTCCAACTAAGTTAACTGTGGTATTTCTACAACAAGTACTCCATGACATGGTCCAGGTATTACAAGGTGGTGCTAAAACAACAATACCTTGGTAGATGTGTTGCTGCATACCAGGTAGAGTACCTCCATTACAAGTAGAGTTGTTGATACTTGTAGGACATAGTTGAGATACTTCTGTACCATTAGGTCCATTTATTTTATTGAATGTTGCAGTTACAGAACCACCACAAGTACTGGTAAAATTAACAGTTACATTATTAGGTGCAGAGACCCCACTACAATCTCTAAAAAGATTGAGTGAAACCAGAAATGAGTCCTGTCCAACACATTGATAACTAAAGTCTAGACCAGAAATGTGAGTGGCGTTTGTATTTTGGATAAACCCCAAAAACACCAAAGACAAAATGGCGAAATAACGGTAAAATAACTTCATAATTATAGTTTTATACGAAGGCGATATATTAATATTCTGAATGTTAAATACATTTAAAATAATGTACGCAGCGAATGTAAACAAAAGAATATAGAAAAAAAACCTATTTTTTTTCCACAAAAAAAGGGCTCAAATTATTGAGCCCTTTCTCCATTTTCGAGTTATGTAAAGTAGGGTAGTTTTTTATCTACCAGACCCTGTAAGAGTCACAGTACCTTGTTTTTTATATTCAGAGTCATCATTTCTGATTCCAGATAAAACATAATAGTAAACTCCATCTGGTTGATCTTCTCCGGCCCATCCCTGGTTAGGATCGGTCCATTCATAAACTTTCTTACCCCAACGGTTGTAGATTTCAACTTTGTATTCTTTTAAACCAAAAACAGGAAGATAGAATACATCGTTTTGACCATCACCATTAGGCGTAAAGATGTTGAAGAAAGCTTCAGTAGCGACACTCCAGATTAAAGCTTGAGCAGTATCCTTACAGCCAAACTCATTGGTTACGATTAATTGGTTGATATAAGCAGAATCGATAGCCATACCATTTTCATCAAGATTCGCTAAGTTGTAACTGAAAGTGACATTATCAGAGTTTGTAGTATTTACAGATCCAGAAGGAGAGTTAGGATGTTTCTCCCAATGGTGATACCAAACCACAGAATCAGTAGAAGTAATGTTGAGAGCTTTAAAGTCTACACTGAACGGAGCATGTCCATAGATAGGCGATTGCCAGTGTGGAACATTAAACTGTGAAGTACCGGTAGTATCCGTAAAGTTCATTTCAAATTCAGCAGTAGGTGCATCTTTGATAGGCAATTGATATTTAACAGCCGGAGAGATACATCTATCATTGTTTTCAGTAACCCAAACGAAGACATCACCACTATTTGGATTAGGAGCTACCCCCCAGAAAGTAGGATTACCAATACCGACAGTATCTAAAAGATTGATGTCATTATACCAGTAAAGACTATCAGGATTAGAAGCAGTAGCAAAAAGATAGACATCTTCGCCTTCACAATAAGCGGCAGGATTAGGAGAAGGAGCACTAGGAGTTTCCAGTACACGGATAGTATCACTACTAACACCAGTACAACCATTTAAGTTGGTATAAGTCACTTCAAGAACCCAAGCACCAAGCGGAGCATTAGTTGCATCAAATCTACCATTAGAACCAAAAGCGTTGATATCAAGCGTATCATTAGGTCCAAGTGGACTAATCGGTGTTTGCGTGAAAGAAGTACCATTACCGAATAACCAAGGACTAACGCTGATGGTAGCTTTATCTTCATTATCACAGAAAGTAAGTCCGTTCGGGAACTGTGGATAATCTTTTTGTAGGACTTTAATGGTCATGGTTTTCGAAGTACCACAAGTACCATCAAGACCGGTAACAGAAAGTGTAACGATATAATCACCCGGAGTAGCACCATCGGCATCGAAAACACCATTAGAGTCGATACGACCAGTAGGATCACTCCAGATGGCTTTCACCGGCCCAGCACCTTGCAGAGGATTGTTAGAAAGTGTATAGTTATTAGTTACGTGTACAGTATCATCCTGACAAACGTTAACTTGTAACTGATTAAATGTGAAGTTATAAGGTTCGATAACTTTGATACCCATAGTGTCAGAACTTAGACATGGAGTATATAAAGTATAAGCGACATTATAAGTACCGGCAGAAAGTCCAACAGGATCGAAGACACCATTAGTAGTATCTGTAATAGCCGCCCCAGACCATACCCCACCAGCAGTAGCGGCAGTCAGAGTGATAGGAGCCCCTCCGACACACACTTCATTATAAGTAATGGAAGCATCCGGAAGTGGGATAACCTGAACATTGATTGTAGAATCATTGGCACAAAGAGCCGGAGTAGTTAAATGATAAGTGATAGGGAATACACCCACACCAGCAAGAGCAGGATCGAAGAGTCCACTGGAGTCTACACCGGTACCTGTGAAGTATCCACCACCAACGTTTACGGTAGCAGAATCAGGATCAGCACTCACACAATAAGGATCATTGAAAGTAAACCCTGCATCAAATTGAGTTACCATATTGATATGGTGAGTCAGCGTATCCGCACACCCACCGAAAGTGTCTGAAACCACCACCTGGTATGTTATTGAATTTGGCGGCCCAGCGATAGGATCCGGGATATTAGTACTGCTTAAACCAGCAGCAGGAGACCATGAATATGTCAAAGCAGCAGGATCAACCCCAGCACAGAAGTTAAATCTGGTATTAGGACGTTGATTGGTTAAAGTTGCTCCGCCAAATGTTCCCACAGAACTATAAGTCTGGCAAACAGATTGGTTATTTGCAGATTGGTAAATCACAGATTGATACCCCGTAGGAGTATAAGGCATGATGCTATTTCCATTAGCTGCATTACCAACGTTGTTGAAACAGATTTCAAAAACGAGACTGGAAGTACCATCCCATTTATAAGCAGTATTGAAGTTGTGAACATTCCAACCCGCCACAACAGTGTACAAGTTGGCCGGAACCACAACAGTCATGTTACCAGGAGAAATCCAACCATTAGAAAGGTCCATTTCAGAAGTACAACCCATTTTGATTTCGAAGTTGTCATATACAGTAGGAGTACCCACAGTGTTAACAAAGAAAGCGATAGAGTTTAACATACCTCCAGCAGCAAGTCCCATGCTGATTAGATCAGCAGGTTGGTAAATGATTTGGTGTTTAGCCCCCCAACGAGAGCCTCCATAGATAGAAGGGAATGTATTACCAGTATTAGTTGCAGTACCCGTACCAATATCACCATTTTGTACAACCCCTAAACAACCTTGTGTTGTAGGACCACAGTTTCCGGCTGGAATAGGCCCATAATCAATACCCAACTGTGTAGTTTGTCCTACGCAAAGAACGGTATCCCCAGTGACTTGCATGTTGTTTGGGAAAGGAGGAGAAAGATCGATAAATACAGAACCAGTCTTTTTACATCCACCCGCAGAAGTTACAGTCACAGTGTAGTTAGTAGGATCAGAAGGGTTCGCCAAAGGAACCATTACAGTATCATAATCCAGAGAACTGGAAGGCGACCATTTATAAGTGTAAGAGAAAGAAGGTTGATCCGTAGAGATTTGAAGTGGATAATCATCAACCGAACAAATAAGCGTATCATTTGGCATTGTTAAGTTGAAGTTAGGAGCCACATTCACTACAACAGTATCTACATTTACACAAGTACCAGAAAGGTTTGAAGTAACGATATAAGTAGTAGTGACATTTGGAGAGAAAGACGGGAATTGACACGTCTGACAAGTTGCGTTATAACCTGGTGAAGAAGGTACGGTATCGATCGGAGAACCAGAAAGGACAGACCATGTGAATACAGTACCGCCAACAGCACCCATTTGAGCCCATTGTGTACCCTGACAAATAGTGAGGTCAGGACCAGCATAGGTAGAAGGGACCACGATGACATTATAAGAAGCTGTTACAAGACCAGGAGTAGGACAAGCGTCATCAACCCCGGTAACGGTGAAAGTATTAAATGGAGCGGAACCAGCTTGAGCGATCCATGATACACTGATAGTTGCAGGATTACCCGGAGTAGTAGTAACGGTAGCACCAGGTAGAACTGTAGCAATGTTAGAGAACAGAGAAACAGTATCAGCAGCATCAGGATCAGTAAAAACAAGATCGAAAGAAAACCAGTTACCTACACAAACTTCAACAGAGTCAGGACCTACTTGAAGACCAGTACCCTGGAAGTTAGAGATACCACCTGGTGGAGCCAATGGTTGCTGATTAGAACAACTAATCACAACGAATTGGATATCACGAGTGACACACGCCTTTAATATACCTGTTCCATATTCATATTCACATACCTGAACGGCAATAACGAAGTTACCTAAGATAGTAGGGGTGAAAGTTAATTGACCGGTAGTAGAATTTAATGTAATCCCTGGAATTGGTTGGTTAAAAGTATAACCAGCAGCGAAGTTCACTGGAGTATTAGCGGCAGAAAGAGGGTTTACAAAACTATAAACGATAGAATCTCCATCTGGCTCGGTTACAGCGAAGTTATAATTTACTACCTGATTGATACACACATAAGGAATTGGTTGTGCATTAAACATTGGAGAGTTGTTACAAGTATCTACTCCACTATTTAGTGTAGCACTGATATAAGAACATGGTGCTCCAACTAAGTTAACTGTGGTATTTCTATTACAGGTACTCCATGACATGGTCCAGGTATTACAAGGTGGTGCTAAAACAACAATACCTTGATAGATGTGTTGCTGCATACCAGGTAGAGTACCCCCATTACAAGTAGAGTTGTTGATACTTGTAGGACATAGTTGAGATACTTCTGTACCATTAGGTCCATTTATTTTATTGAAGAGTTGATTAATATTCCCACCACAAGTACTGGTAAAGTTAATAGTTACATTATTAGGGGCAGGAATACCACTACAATCTCTAAATATATTTAAAGTAACAAGAAAAGAGTCTTGTCCAATGCATTGATAATTAAAATCTAACCCAGAAATATGGGATGCATTTGTATTTTGGATAAAACCCAAAAACACCAAAGACAAAATGGCGAAATAACGGTAAAATAACTTCATAACTATAGTTTTATGTAGGCTGGTGACGTTCGTATGAAAACAAAAGTTGCCTGACTATAGTCAATTAGTTTTATTAATTTGAAATTAAAAATGAAAAGAACCGTGAAATAGAAGCCTATTTCACGGTTCTTTTTTGTTATTTACCTGATCCGGTAAGGGTCACTGTTCCATTCTTTTTATATTCAGAGTCATCATTTCTGATTCCGGATAAAACATAATAGTAAACTCCATCTGGTTGATCTTCTCCGGCCCATCCCTGGTTAGGATCGGTCCATTCATAAACTTTCTTACCCCAACGGTTGTAGATTTCAACTTTGTATTCTTTTAAACCAAAAACAGGAAGATAGAATACATCGTTTTGACCATCACCATTAGGCGTAAAGATGTTGAAGAAAGCTTCAGTAGCGACACTCCAGATTAAAGCTTGAGCAGTATCCTTACAGCCAAACTCATTGGTTACGATTAATTGGTTGATATAAGCAGAATCGATAGCCATACCATTTTCATCAAGATTCGCTAAGTTGTAACTGAAAGTGACATTATCAGAGTTTGTAGTATTTACAGATCCAGAAGGAGAGTTAGGATGTTTCTCCCAATGGTGATACCAAACCACAGAATCAGTAGAAGTAATGTTGAGAGCTTTAAAGTCTACACTGAACGGAGCATGTCCATAGATAGGCGATTGCCAGTGCGGAACATTAAACTGAGAAGTACCGGTAGTATCAGTAAAGTTCATTTCAAACTCAGCAGTAGGTGCATCTTTGATAGGCAATTGATATTTAACAGCCGGAGAGATACATCTATCATTGTTTTCAGTAACCCAAACGAAGACATCACCACTATTTGGATTAGGAGCTACCCCCCAGAAAGTAGGATTACCAATACCGACAGTATCTAAAAGGTTGATGTCATTATACCAGTAAAGACTATCAGGATTAGAAGCAGTAGCAAAAAGATATACATCTTCCCCTTCACAATAAGCGGCAGGATTAGGAGAAGGAGCACTAGGAGTTTCCAGTACACGGATAGTATCACTACTAACACCAGTACAACCATTTAAGTTGGTATAAGTCACTTCAAGAACCCAAGCGCCAAGCGGAGCATTAGTTGCATCAAATCTACCATTAGAACCAAAAGCATTGATATCAAGCGTATCATTAGGTCCAAGTGGACTAATCGGTGTTTGCGTGAAAGAAGTACCATTACCGAATAACCAAGGACTAACGCTGATGGTAGCTTTATCTTCATTATCACAGAAAGTAAGCCCGTTCGGGAACTGTGGATAATCTTTTTGTAGGACTTTAATGGTCATGGTTTTCGAAGTACCACAAGTACCATCAAGACCGGTAACAGAAAGTGTAACGATATAATCACCCGGAGTAGCACCATCGGCATCGAAAACACCATTAGAGTCGATACGACCAGTAGGATCGCTCCAGATGGCTTTCACCGGCCCAGCACCTTGCAGAGGATTGTTAGAAAGTGTATAGTTATTAGTTACATGTATGGTATCATCCTGACAAACATTCACCTGATTTTGGTTGAAAGTGAAGTTATAAGGTTCGATAACTTTGATACCCATAGTGTCAGAACTTAGACATGGAGTATATAAAGTATAAGCGACATTATAAGTACCGGCAGAAAGTCCAACAGGATCGAAGACACCATTAGTAGTATCTGTAATTGCAGCACCTGACCATACTCCACCAGCAGTAGCGGCAGTTAGAGTGATAGGAGTCCCTCCGACACACACTTCATTATAAGTAATGGAAGCATCCGGAAGTGGGATAACCTGAACATTGATCGTAGAATCATTGGCACAAAGAGCCGGAGTAGTTAAATGATAAGTGATTGGGAATACACCCACACCAGCAAGAGCAGGGTCGAAGAGTCCACTAGAGTCTACACCGGTACCAGTGAAGTATCCCCCACCAACGTTTACGGTAGCAGAATCAGGATCAGCACTTACACAATAAGGATCATTGAAAGTAAACCCAGCATCAAATTGAGTTACCATATCAATAAAATGAGTCAAAGTATCTGAACATCCACCGAAAGTGTCTGAAACCACCACCTGGTATGTTATTGAATTTGGCGGCCCAGCGATAGGATCCGGGATATTAGTACTGCTTAAACCAGCAGCAGGAGACCATGAATATGTCAAAGCAGCAGGATCAACCCCAGCACAGAAGTTAAATCTGGTATTAGGACGTTGATTGGTTAAAGTTGCTCCGCCAAATGTTCCCACAGGACTATAAGTCTGGCAAACAGATTGATTGTTTGCAAATTGGTAAATCACAGATTGATATCCCGTAGGAGTATAAGGCATGATGCTATTCCCATTAGCTGCATTACCAACGTTGTTGAAACAGATTTCAAAAACGAGACTGGAAGTACCATCCCATTTATAAGCAGTATTGAAGTTGTGAACATTCCAACCCGCCACAGCAGTGTACAAGTTGGCTGGAACCACAACAGTCATGTTACCAGGAGAAATCCAACCATTAGAAAGGTCCATTTCAGAAGTACAACCCATTTTGATTTCGAAGTTGTCATATACAGTAGGAGTACCCACAGTGTTAACAAAGAAAGCGATAGAGTTTAACATACCTCCAGCAGCAAGTCCCATGCTGATTAGATCAGCAGGTTGATAAATGATTTGATGTTTAGCCCCCCAACGAGAGCCTCCATAGATAGAAGGGAAGGTATTACCAGTATTGGTCGTAGTACCCGTACCGATATCTCCATTTTGTACAACCCCTAAACAACCTTGTGTTGTAGGACCGCAGTTTCCGGCTGGAATAGGCCCATAATCAATACCCAACTGTGTAGTTTGTCCTACACAAAGAACGGTATCCCCAGTAACTTGCATGTTGTCTGGGAAAGGAGGTGAAAGATCAATAAATACAGAACCTGTTTTTTTACATCCACCAGCAGAAGTTACGGTTACAGTGTAGTTAGTAGGATCAGAAGGGTTCGCCAAAGGAACCATTACAGTATCATAATCCAGAGAACTGGAAGGCGACCATTTATAAGTGTAAGAGAAAGAAGGTTGATCCGTAGAGATTTGAAGTGGATAATCATCAACAGAACAGATAAGCGTATCATTTGGCATTGTTAAGTTGAAGTTAGGAGCCACATTTACCACAACAGTATCTATGTTGGAACATGTACTTGATAAATTGGAAGTCACGATATAAGTAGTAGTCACATTTGGAGAGAAAGACGGGAATTGACAGTTTTGGCAAGTCGCATTATACCCTGAAGAGGTTGGGACAGTATCGATCGGAGAACCGGAAAGAACCGTCCAGGTAAAAGAAGTACCACCGACAACACCCATTTGAGCCCATTGTGTACCCTGACAAATAGTGACATCAGGACCGGCATAGGTTGAAGGTGTTACAATTACATTGTAAGATTCTGTAACAATTCCAGGTGTCTGACAAGCGTCATCAATACCTGTGACTGTAAATGAATTAAAAGGAGGGGTTCCAGGTTGTGCTATCCAGGAAACGGTCATTGTTGCGGGATTACCCGGAGTGGTAGTAACGGTAGCACCAGGCAGAACTGTAGAGATATTAGAGAATAAAGTAACGGTATCTCCTGTATCTGGATCGGTAAAAACCAAATCAAACGTAAAAGTATTCCCTACACACACTTCAACAGAGTCTGGACCAATTAACAGACCAGTACCCTGGAAGTTAGAGATACCATTTGGTGGGGCCAATGGTTGCTGATTTGAACAAGGAATCACAACGAATTGGATATCACGTGTTACACAACCTTTTAGAATTCCGGTGCCATATTCATATTCACATACCTGAACGGCAATGACAAAATTACCTTGAATTGTAGGAGTGAAAGTTAATTGACCGGTAGAAGAGTTTAATGTGATACCCGTAATTGGTTGATTAAAAGTATAGGGATTGTTGAATGTTACAGGGTTACCAGCTCCTTGAAGTGGGTTTACAAAACTATAAACTAAACTATCTCCATCAGGCTCGGTTACAGCGAAGTTATAATTTACTACCTGATTGATACACACATAAGGAATTGGTTGTGCGTTAAATAATGGAGAGTTATTACAAGTATCTACCCCACTGTTTAGCGTAGCACTGATATACGAACAAGGTTGTCCAACCAGGTTTACCGTACTATTTCTATCACACACCTGATAAGACATGGTCCAGGTGTTACAAGGTGGAGATAATACAACAATACCTTGATAGATGTGTTGCTGCATACCTGGTAAAGTGTCTCCATTACAAGTGGAATTGTTTATTGCAGATGGGCATAATTGAGATACTTCTGTACCGTTGGGCCCATTAATTTTATTGAAAACTTGATTTAAATTTCCACCACAAGTACTGGTGAAATTAATGTTTACAGTTGGAGGGGCAGGAATACCACTACAATCTCTAAACATATTCAATGTAACCAGGAAGGAATCCTGACCAATACATTGATAGCTAAAATCTAATCCTGAGACGTGGGTTGCATTTGCATTTTCGATGAACGAAAACATCACCAAGGATAAAAAGACGAGGTAACGGGATAGGTTCTTCATGAGAATTTTATTTTACGGTTTACCTCATTGGGACGAATTTATTTTGTGAAAAGTTGCCAAGCGAAATTTTATATTTCCAAAATACCATTAAACTAAGGGTTTAGCATATGATTTTTTTAGATCAGATATATGATTCTTTTCATGATAAAAACTAAAATGGTATTGTACTTTTGACTCTATTTTAGGGGTAGAAATATCCTTTTTTAAAAACTTGTTTGAGTACCGAAAAAATGAAAACATCTGTAGATTTTTTGATCGTAGGACAAGGTTTGGCAGGAACAGTTTTAAGCCAAAAACTATTTAGTAAAGGGTTTAAAATAAATGTGATAGAAAACTTTGTATCAAATTCGGCTTCCAGAATTGCCGCAGGCGTATTTAATCCTGTGACTTATAGAAAGCTGAAAATGGCAGAGTTTGCAGATTTTTTAATTCCGGAAGTTTTCGAATACTACGTCAAAGTGGAAAAAGAATTGGGTCAAAAATTCTTTTATCCGACTTCATTTTTGAAGTTAATTACGGATTTTGAAGAATTAAACAATTGGCAAATTCAGTCTGAAATATCTACAAATAAACCTTTTATGTCTCAGGAAATTGTGACTGAGAATTTTGGTAATAAAATATTAAATCCATTCGGGGCAGGACAGGTTTTACAGTCGGGATTAGTGAAAGTTGGGCAGTTTTTGGATGCCTGGAAAGCAGAGTTAAGAAATAACGGTTTAATTCATGAAGAAAAGTTTTGTCATGATGATTTAAAACAGGTTGAAGGCGGGTATCAATATGGTGAGATATTCGCACAAAATATTATTTTTTGCGAAGGTGTGGGAGTAGTACGTAATCCGTGGTTTAACTGGTTGCCCATGCAGCAATTCAAGGGTGAAGTGATCGAGATTTATGCCCCTGAACTGGAAATAGACCGATTGTTAAACAGAGGTGTTTTTGTTTTGCCTCTGGGAGAAGGTAAGTTTAAAATTGGTGCGACACATGATTGGAAACATGTGGATGAAAATATTACCGAAGAAGGTAAAAAAGAACTTACGGATAAATTAGACAAAATTCTGAATGTGGATTACCAGATAATCTCGCATCATGCGGGATTAAGACCAGCTACGAGAGATAGACGTCCATTTATTGGAGCACACCCTGAAATGAAAAATATGTTTGTGTTAAATGGTCTGGGATCAAAAGGAGTTATCATGATTCCGTGGTTAGCAGATGTATTTATCAAAGGGTTAAAAGACAAGGAATGGCCAAAAACATTTAACATTGAAAGATATATTCGATTTTACAATACAAAAGTTGAGAAATGAGAAAGATTGAACATTTAGGAATAGCAGTTAAAGATATTAATGCTGCAAATGAAGTTTTTGCAAAGCTATTAGGTAAGCAAAGCTATAAGCAGGAGACTGTAGAGAGTGAAGCAGTAACGACTTCTTTTTTTGAAATCGGAGCGTCTAAAATAGAATTATTACAAGCCAATAGTGAGGCGAGCGCGATTCATAAATATTTGGAAAAAAATCGTGAAGGAATTCACCATATCGCTTTTGATGTGGAAGATATATATGCTGAAATAGAACGCTTAAAAAGTGAAGGATTTGTTTTTATCAATGAAAACCCAAAAGAAGGCGCAGATAATAAACTGGTAGTATTTATACATCCTAAATCTGCCAATGGAATTTTGGTAGAATTATGTCAGGAAAAAAACTAGATTAAAACAGTTGAAGAATATCTTCACCGGGTTGTAGCCAATGGGTCTGCAATCCGGTTTTTTTTGCTCCAATAATATGTTGTTCGGAGTCATCTATGAATAAAGTTTTTTCTGGGTTTAGATTATTTTCGGAGATAACAAATTCAAAAATCTCCACATTGGGTTTTCTCATTTTAACCTCATGAGAAAGATACGCGACTTCAAAAGCATCAAAAAAGGCGTTCTTACCCAGTAGTTGATTTGTGTAGTTTGAAAACCAATTCATATGAATGGCATTGGTATTACTCAAAAGGAATATCCTTTTTTGTGTCGCGATGTTTTGTAATAATTGGAAGCGAGCAACAGGTAAGTCTAAAAGCATATCATTCCAGGCCGAATCAATTTCTCCAGAGTTTAAATCTAAGCCCGAATAAGATTCTACAAAGCCTCTAAATTCTTCAGGTGAAATTTGCCCTGTTTCAAACTGATTAAAAACGTCTACTTGTTTTTTCTGAGAGAATAAATTTTGGACATCATTAACGCCAAGTTTTGCAAATGATTCAACGGTTTTATGATAATCCAGATTAAGTATAACACCTCCTAAATCAAAGATGATGGCCTGATAATTATTCAGATTTAGTTTCACGATAATCGAGTTTAAAAAGCCAAATATAGCATACAAAAAAAGCAATGACATTACTGCCATTGCTTTTGTCGGTATATGAGTGAATGAAACTTTATTTCTCGATAACTAGTTTACCTGTTTTAGTTATTTCGCTAGCTACAATAGAATATAAATAGAAACCTCTTTGGAAGTTATCTAATTGGATTCTTGTTGAGCCATTCAAATTAACTTTATAAGTGTAAGTTTTACTAGTGTTGAAGTTAATAAGAGTAAGATCTCCTTGTTCTTGTTCTAAATCTTCAGATTTTACGATGAACTCAACATACTCATTTGCCGGGTTTGGCGTCACGGTAACCTGAAGTTTTTCTAAATCTGGATTTGAAGAATTAGCATTTGTTTCTTCCTCGATTTCTTCTTTAAAACCGTTACAAGAACATGTTGCTGCGCTCCAGGCAGAGTAAGTACCATCTTCACATACAGTTCTTACTTTCCAGGAATAACAAGTAGAAGCATCACTAATAAAGACTGAATTAGATAATGTGGACATACCAATAGAAGATGGTAATCCGGATTTACAACATGCAGGATCGTTATAGGTAATCATCACTTCGTAACCAGAAGCACCAGCAACAGTATTCCAGAATAGTTTGCGACCATTTTTTTGGATTTCACAATCTAATCTCTCCGGAGCTACACATTTAAGCTCACTAGGTGTACATCCACACATTTTGTCACTCCAGGCAGATTTACATTCATCAGGGAAAACCGCTCTAACTTTCCAGGAGAAACATTTTGTTGTCGAAGGAATAACCAAAGCTGTACTTGTTGTAGTGAACAAATTTGCTGTTGGAAGATCTCCCTCAATACAGCAGTCAGGATCATCATATATTACTTCAACTTCGTAGCCTATTGCACCAGGAACACTGCTCCATGATACTACATTTCCATTGATAGCTTCACAACAATCGAGGTTAGAAGGAGGAGCAACTGAACTAGGCCCAGTAACAGTAATGCTTCCACAAAGCTGCAACGCGGTTGGGGAATTATTACCATTATTATTAAATACATCAACCTCGATGCAGTTAACTCCTGGAGAAATAGTTATGGTAGAATTTAAACTTCCCGGATTTGTATGAGTTATTCCACCCGGCATTAGAATTGAAGAGCCATTCACTCTAAAATCCGCCCATAAGTTATCGGCAGCAATCCAACTAATGTCTAAAGTTGCAGAATTAGAAACGCAATTTCCTGTTTCAAAACATAGTTTGTATGTATAAGTGCCAGGAGCTGCGCTAATGATGTTATTTGCAGCATTTACGCTTGACGAAATCCATCGACCACATGAGTTTTGAGCGTATGCGTTTGGATAAACAGTCGTGCCGTATTGTATAGCTCCTGTAGTTATGGTTGCTGGAATGAAGGATGTTGTTCCGGGGTTGCGAACTGTCCAATTTGGATCGTCAGTTCCAATGGTTCCCACTCCGGTGGTAATGTTAAAAACTTGCCCATACGAGGCAAAGGCCATGCTGATAAGCATGAGACACAAGGTGATTTTGTTTTTCATGTCGGATATTTTTATTTAAGTCTTTTGTTTAGAATAAAACTGGTTAATAATTGAATAATAAAACTTCCGGAAATTCCATCCGAAGTTAGGTTATGGATATCGTTTTATCCCTCAGGGTTTTCCACAAAAAAAGTGTAAGTATTTACCGCAAAATCAAGTCCGTAATATCCGTACGGTTAGAATTGAATCTACTATAATGACTTGAAAGTTTAAAACATAGGGTGTTTTAATGTGCGAAATCACACTCATCATTGAATAGCTTTTTTTTCAAAAAGGTGATGGACAGAATAATGTAAATAGGGATGGTTAATTATTTTCCGGATGCTGTTTTTGAAATAAATTGATCTACTAATAAATTAAATGCTGAGGGTTGATCCATATGCGCACAGTGCCCTGCATTATCAATAATGATAGAAGTACTATTTTCCAAATCATTGTGCCATTGATGCGCCATTTTTAAAGCTAAAGGAATATCATGTTCCCCGGTTAAAATAAGAGTCGGATAAGGAATCTGAATAGAATCACGGTTTTTTATAATGTTTTGGAATCCTTGCATTACCATAAAAGACTTTCGTTCATATAGACTGGAGGCTTTATAGAATAGGGATTTACCTTCGGGTGTAAAACAGGTGATTTCCGAAGTCTTTTTTCGAAAAGACTCCATGGAAAATAACGCGCGAAGAATCAAGCCAAGATTAGATGATCTCTGCGCTTTTTCTACCTCTTTGTTTTCATGATGAATATTGTATCCTCCAAGGGCGGTAAGAGAAAGTATTTTTTGAGGGTGTTGAAATGCAAAATGTTGAGCGACTAAAGAGCCCATGGAAGTACCCACAACATGAACTTTTTCAATTCCTTCCTGATCTAGAATTTGAAAGATGTGATTGGAGGAAGCATCTATTTTGTCTTTTGATTTCCCGGTCTTAGATAAACCATGTCCAATAAGGTCCACGGTAATGAGTCGATATTTAGAAGAAAAATGATCAATTTGAGAATCAAATGCGCGATGGTCAGAGAAAGCTGGATGTAAGAATAGGATGGTGTTTTTATGATGTTCACCAGATACAAAATAGTGAATGTCATATCCATTTTGTGAGAGAGTTTTATGTGTAACTGAGGTATGGATTTGAGTAGAAGTATTGGTATTGAATGTTTTCATAAAGAAGGCATTTTCTATCTCGAAATAAATTTTAATTCCCAGAATGGAAATTAGAACAAAAGATATTACGAGTGTCAGACGTTTGAACTTTTTCATGTAAAATAGGATATGATAACATTTAATTGTTGGATTAAGAATATTTCAATTTGGCTAATTTATCAATGCGCCTCTTATTTTCTTGCTGTAATAATGATGGGTATAAATTCATTAATGTGTTTACAATCATTATGATCAATGCGAATACAAAATTCAAATGAACGAGTTCTTTTAAAGCGAAAATCATTACAAAAACAAATGCGATCAGATGACCTATCTCTGCGCTGGTCATTTCTTTTCTTAGGGTATTTAAATCTGTCATTTCCACTTTTGATTTTAGTTTCAGTTTGGGGTTGAAAAATTTGAAAGGCGTGTTTTTCACAACCCATTTAATGATTCCAAGTCCGATATTTTTGTTCAAGCTCTTGTTTTCTATGAAATTTAGATTTGAGAACTTTTGATAATGTTGGGTTTTCATGAAGATAAGATTCAGAATTAGCCCAACAACCCAGGATATAAATGTAATGGAAATGGAGAATGTTAAATATTTAATGATCATTAGATTCGGCTTATAAAGTTGTTGGGTAACAATAGTATATAAATATCTAAAAATGGAATAATGCGATGGACTCGAATATTGTGAGTCATACTGGATTCGAACCAGTGACCTCTGCCCTGTCAAGGCAGCGCTCTAAACCAACTGAGCTAATGACTCTCTGAATGACCTCGACAAAATAAATGATAAAAGCGATAATCAACTATATTATTCGGTGAAGAAAATACATTCGTTTCTAACTTTAATTTGATGTTGTTCGAGTTGTGATTTTAATTTCATCCATGTTTTGTCTTTTAATGTACCAGCCGGGTAAAGAGCTTCTTTATAATCTATGGTGATGATACGCATACCATTTGGCCTTTTACCTTTCGATTCATAAATAATTTCATTGATGTGTTTTAAAGGATAAGTTTTGTTTCTCCAAAAAAGAATATGGTTTTGAATAATGAGGTATTCACTTGTTAATACAAAGTAGTGCATCATCCACGCGTGTAGTAATAACCAAAAGAGACAAAAAAAGCTAAGAAAAAATACAGTATGAATTTCGAAAGTATCTATTCTGACCCAGAACAAATAGGTCATCATTAGAAGTATGGACCACAATGAAATGCCTCTTAAGCTAAAAATGGGTGAACCTTTAAAAACTGATTTTGCTTGCAGAGAAATAGATGAAGTGGGAATAGATGATAAATCAATCGGAATGTAGGTTTGATTCTTAATAATTGTTTGCTCCAGAAAAGATTTGATCTCCCAGGAATTGGAGTACATATCAGTAAATATTTGTTTTACTGATCCATCTTTAAAATATATTGAAGTACCATTTACTGGATGTGAAATGATATAAGGAAATAGAACAATATCATTTAAGATGATATTTTCAATGTCTTTTGAAAGGTACGTTTCCGAATTAAATTGAATCCGGTCTTTGGCGATATTTATTTTAGGTGTATTCCGTATGTATACCCATATGGTATATATAATTACCAGAAGGACTAGAATGCCAAAGATGAGGAAGAAAATATGAAAATCGTTTTGTTTTGGAGTGGAGAAAAATAAGTTTAATAGAAAGACTCCCATACCCCCCAAAAAAAGAGAAACAAAAAATAATGCCAGGTAGAAATTAAGAGGATCTTTTTTGGATACAATCATGTAGTTGAATGAAAATTATTCCGGTTGTTGTTGTGTGACGCAATGGATCATTCCGCCAAACTCAAATAGGTTCCTGACGTCAATTCCAATAACTTGTCGATTAGGATATAAATCTTGAAGAAGCCCATTTGCAATTACATCATTTGGGTCGTTATAATTGGGTACCAGAACAACGGTGTTTCCGATGTAATAGTTGATATAAGAGCCCTTGTATCCTAAGTTTTTTCCATGAGTGGTAACCACATTGTTCTTTGTCAATGGAATCTTAATGTAGTGGTATGATTTACCGTCTTTCGTCTTTGCAGAATATAATCTCTGAATATCAGTTGACTTGACATCATAATGTTCTAAATCCGGATCATCCATGGTAACAATAGTTTGGGGGGTCACAAAACGTGCAAATCCATCAATATGCTGATCGGTGATATCTAAACCCGCTTGTCCATCTAACCAAATAAAATGTGTGATTCCCAAATACATTTTAAAAAGTTGCTCCACTTGTTCCTGTGATATATTCGGATTACGGTTTTTGTTTAGAATAGAGCTTTTACACGCCATTAAGGTACCGTCCCCATCAATTTCAAAACTCCCTCCTTCATTAATAAGTTGTGCGTTTAAATCAATAGATTCTAAACCCTGATCTTGTGCAATTTTACGAGGAATTAAATCGCATTTTTCATAGTCAGCTTTATTGCCCCAACCATTGAACCCCCAGTCTTGAATAACCAAATTGCCATTTAGGTCTTTGACATAAATGGGACCATTATCTCTGATCCATACATCATCTGTTGGATAGATTTTAAAGTCTATTTGATCCAGAGAAATATTTTCGTTTTGAAGTAAATCTATAATCCTGTTTTTTTCTTCAATGTTATAGGCGATGATATGAACTTTTTCACTTGAAATGAGTGCTTTGGTCATGTCAATCCAAGAGGACTCAACATCATTTCTATATTTTACCCCATATTGATATTGATGTGGCCATTGCAACCAGGTGCCTTCATGCGGACTGCTTTCTTCAGGCATCATATATTTCAACTGAACAGCAGAGTTTGGCGCTTGAGGATTGTCCTTTTTGCAAGAGAAAAAAAGTGCTAAAATTGAAATAAGGAATAAATTCACTTGCAATAGATTTTGAAATCTGAACGAGATTTTGAACATCAAATAAAAGTAAGAAATTTATATTTCTTAAAGTTTAACTGGGAATAGATCAATTTATTTCATTGAAATAGGGCGAGGGTAAAAAGTGAAAAAAGCTACAACTCTTATTATAGAATTGTAGCTTTAAAGGTAATGTAATCACTCACTATTGCTTACCTCTTATATGTTCCATCCGGAAGTACCGTAGGAAATTTATATTGCGGATCGGTGAGAAGCGCATAAACATCTGAGTCGGTATTTTGAACTAAAGATTTTGTATTTAACCTCCATTCTTGTTGAATTTCATTAAGTCTATTTTCTTGTGCACCTAAAATTGAGGTTAATGCCCAATAATGGTATTCTGTTACCTGACAATTGTATTCACAGGTATTGTCATCATATGTATACCAGGCTCCTGCAGGATATGGATTTGGTATCGTTGTGAATTGTCCGCCTCTTGCTTTGTCCATTGCATTTGAAATAGAGGACCCTGCTGATTCTCCAAATACATTGGGATATACTTTAGAATATCCTGCATGCGTGATGATATGAAGGACCTCTTCTAAAGAAGCATCAAATCGACCTGTTTTTCCGCTCGAAACAAATGAAGGATTGGTTTCATCATTGCCCAAATCTTGTCCTTCTCTACCTGCGGGTGGCGATATGTTTAAATCATTTCCGTTTTTCCACATTACCATAAAGGCTTTGTCAGCGATCATCTGATCCAATACAGCTTGATTGTCTACAACTCCGTTTTCATCGTTGTCCAGATATTGAGCCATGACGTTTGCGGCATGTAAGAGTTTTGCATCTTCAACTTGAGCTACAGCATAAATATCTATTCCGAAAACCACCACTTTTCGGTTAAAATTAGAGAACCCCTGATCTGAATGTGAAACAATTTTGAAGTTAGGATCATTACCTGAATTTATACTTCCCGATGTGGTAGATGAAGTATTGTCCTTTTTGCAGCTGATGGTAAAAACTAAACCCAATAATACACTAAATGAAAGCCAATTTTTAATACTCATACGTTTGAAATTTTTGATTATAGTTTCGTAACGACAAAAGTGACTTTCAAAGTGTCAACAGATCTTATGATGAAGTCCGAATAAACGCTATTCGGACTTATTGATAATTTAAATGTCTGATATTAAATATTGTTTTTGTTTTCTGCATATGTCTTTAAAGATTCGTTATAAGGTTTGAATTTATCCAATACTGGGATTATTTTATCCCAGAAAAAACGTGGACTGAAGCCTGTTCCATTCCATGTATGGATTACTTCGCAGGATTTTTCATTAAGAGGTTTGACTTTAAAAGAATGTATCATATGCATATATGGTTTGGCAATAATAGATTTGGAAAGTACAAAACCATCGTTATGAAGTTGCTCCACTTTGCATGGCCATTTGATAAATTTCTTTCCATCCAATGTAGCTTGCAGTATGAGTTTTTCGCCTTCTTGCATTTTTCCGTTTTGGTATTGAAGACATCTGTTCCAGGAATTGTAGTTTTTGATATCGTAAATGATTTCAATAACTGATTGTGCCGGAGCTTGAATGGTATGTGAAAAGCTATAGGTTTTCATATTATTTTATAAGGATTAAATCTGTTGAAGCTTAAAAATACTTTCAGTTTGTTTCTGACTTTGGGAGCTTGGCATCGCGCGCATAACCTGATTTCTTAGAAACACTAAAAAAGGATTAGATAAATGGGCAATTTTTCCTACACTCCAACTGGTATTTACAATCTGATGCACCTTTGAAATTCGTGTTGTTTGAAACTCTTTAAATGCGATTTCCGGTTCATGTTTTTCTAGACATTTGGAAATGATATAAGCGTCTTCAATGGCCTGACAAGCTCCCTGACCCAGATTGGGAGTGGTGGCATGTGCGGCATCTCCGATTAGACAAATTTGATCTTTAAACCATTGTTGCGTGGGTTTTAAATCCATAATTTCTGCCGTGTGTATTTTGTTTTTAGGAGTTGATTTTAAAATGGTTTGTATGATAGGGTGGTAGTTGTTAAAATATTGTTCCAGTTGATCAATTTGATAGGCATTTTGATTGGAAGAGGTAGATTTTAGAGCGAACCAATAAACGGTATCTGAAGATACATGTGTAAATCCAAATCTTTGTGATTGACCCCATGCTTCGTTAAGTTCATGTTTGAATTTTTCGGGAAGCTGTACATTGGCCATACCTCTCCAGCAGGTTTGTTTCGCGTTTCTGATCTCATATTCGGGAAACAAATATGATCTTACCGTAGAATGAATTCCGTCTGCACCAATGATGGTTTTGGCAAGATGCGATTGTTGATTTGCAAATAATAATTGATACCCGGTTTCAAGTGTAGTGATCGATTGTAATTTGTGACCAAGGTTAATTTCAACATCATGTAGTTCGTTCATCAATATCTCATGCAGATCACTTCGACTAATAGCTACATTTTTGACTTTGTATTTCTTTTCGTAGTGATTTAGATCCACATTTGATAAGACTTTTAGGTATGGAGTGGTTACGTTAAGGGTCGATATGATATTTCCTTTTTGTTCAATGATTTTTCGTAAACCCAGTTTTTCGTAAATCTGCATGGCGTTATTGGCTAAAAGAATTCCAGCACCTACCTTTTTAATGTTATCGGTTTGATCAAATATTTTGACCTTAAACCCTTTTTGTTTGAGTGCGATTGCGGTCGTTAACCCTCCGATACCGGCACCAATGATTGTAATATTTTTCATAATGAATTTTAAAATTAGGTCAAAAGTACTAATAATTTACAATTTAGGTTAAGTTTACTAAAATGAATATATTTGTGTTATGACGAAAACCAAAGAGAAAATATTGGATACTGCTTTGAGGTTGTTTAATGAGAGCGGATTATCAAAAGTCACATTGCGAACCATTGCAAATGAAATGGGGATCAGTCAGGGAAATTTAAACTATCATTTTAAAAAGCGCGAGGATATTATTGAAGGGTTATATTTTGATTTAGTTCACTTGATTGACCAAACCATGGATCATTCAGGAAGAGATGAAGACTTGTTTTCCATGATGTTTTCTATGACCCAAAAAATGATGGATAGTTTTTTTGAATACCGTTTTTTCCTAACAGATTTTGTCCAAATTATCAGAGAAAATGAGGTGATTCGCGAACATTATTCTCAATTGGTGATTCAGCGTGAACAACAGTTTGAGGTGATTTTTAAAGTGTTTATCGCTCAAGGTTATATGCGCGAAGAAGAATTTGAAGGGGAGTATAAGAATCTGTTTATGCGCCTTCAGATTCTAGGTAGTTTTTGGATTCCATCTACGGTAATATTATCAGAAGAATTGAATACGAATACAATATCAAGATATGGTAATTTGATCAACGAAACCATTATCCCATACTTAACTCCTAAAGGTTTAAAAGCCTATCAGGAGCATAGGTCTAATTAAATAGAGTATTAAGTGTTTAGGTTTGTTTTTTGTTGAGAGTTAATATCCTATATCAAGCATTCTAGCCACAATAAATAAGATGATAGCCCCAAAGAATATGATTGTTCTTATTTTATTGGATATGTGAATACCCTTTAAAATGGCCAGTAGCCCGAATAACATAAAGAATATATTGATTCTAACATTGCGTTTATTTCTATTGTTTTTGAAGTCTTCAAAACTTAAGAATGCATTATTATTATGTTTTAATTCATAGATGATGACTTCTTGATTTTTTGAATTTAGTCTATCTGAGTCTAGCGTATCGATGGAAATTTCTATGACGCTTCCTTTTTTCAGATTCGAAATGTTTTCATTTTGATCGTTATTCAAAGAGCCATCTAAAATGATGAATCGGGCCTGTTCATTTTCCGTATAGAATTTGTAATCTGCCGGATTCCTGCTTCCTTCAACCGATTCAATATCAGAACTAAGTTGAACATTGAATTGGCGAAGTGTAGGCTTGTTTTTTTGATTGCTCAGATTGAAGAATGTCCAAACGAATATCACCAATCCAATTAGAATATAATACCAGGTAAACAGGGTTTTCTTTTTCTTCATTTGTTATTTAATTAGAGTCCAAATCCAATCTTAAAGATAATTCTGGCACCTTCAACTGAACGAAATGCTCCAAGATTTATAGACATCACATCCGCACCATTGATAAAGAACCCTCCTCCATATGAATAATGCCATAAATCAGAATCTTCCTGTTCCAGCCAAATTCTACCATAATCAAATGCACCATAAATCCCAACTTTTACGGGAATAATTCCGGTTTTTACTCTTTTAAATGAATACCTTAAGTCGGTAGTTTGATAATAAGATTTTTGCCCGGTAAAACGTTGATTTCGGAATCCTCTAAGCCCATCGGAACCACCAATAGTGGCCGCCTGGTAAAATTCATAGTTCGAGTTAAAGTTCAGATGTCCTTTGAACTTTGTGGATAAGACCAATCTTCCCGGACTGGTAATTTTATGTACAAAACCAATTTCAGGAATAAGGTATACAAAATGACGATCGGTTTGCTCCAAATTTAATGTATAACCTAACTTGATCGAAGTTGCCATTCCATTGGTTGGATATGCGGTGTTGTCATAGTTTTCATATTCGTATTTGGAGTAGATACTTGCAAATTGATTGTCATCAAATATGTATTGAGGAAGTTCATTGGTTTCGGTAACGAATCTATTCTGGGTTTCATCCACTTCAATATCAGTATAAGATGCACCAACGCTTACATGGCTGCCACCGAATGATTTCCAGACAAGAGATGGCGCGATCCGAAGCGCTTCAACTTTTACACGATTATAATCTCTCCCTAATTCTTCCTGATGATTCTCCGTTTCATTTCCATAACCAAAGAAATTGACGGTGAAATTCGGGCTGGTAAAGACGGATTCAATCAGAAGATTCGTTTGTCCTATTACATTAGCAAATTCCCCTTTATATTGCAAATCAAAACCGTTTGTGGCAAAATACAGAGAACCCTCAATGTGATGCCTAGCGGTAAACGGATTGCGTTCAAAACCATAAATTGTATATGTATTACTGATTCCAAGTTTTAAACCGTCATCCGGATTACCACCAATAATAGGTAACATTGCATTGGTATTGCCTTTGGGCTTTTTATAGTCGTATACGTTGACATCATAAGTATCCTGTAATCTACTATTGGCTTTTTTGGCTTGTGAAAGGTCGTTCTGCTTAGATTTATAATCGTAAATCACTACATTTTTTCCTTTAGATACAATATATTCATCATTGTTTTGGCCACCGATTAATCTGATTTTTATTTTAGAACTTTTGCCAATAACCTCAAACGTATCTTCATCATCCAGTCCGTAAATCCAAATCTCTTTGGTATGCTTTGGATAAAAAGTTCTTCGATAGTACTCGTCTTTTAGAGTTTTATCCTTTTTTCTCAGAATACGAACAGAAACTTCACCATCTTCATTCGTTTCAATTTTGATATAATCATCTTTATTGCTTGCGGTGATGACCACATATTTATTCAGTGCCTCGTAGTATCGGTCTGCTATTTTTTGTAGGTTTCCCCTTCTGGTTTTTAAGGTGGACTTGATCTCCGTAATAGTTTTCTGATTCACTTCTTCCGGTGCATGATTAAAGGCTTCATCAATGAGCTCATCCGTGATGTGTTTTTGGATAAATTGAACTTGCTCATCCCAAACCGATTTGTCAGAGTTGGTCATAAAAGCCATATCAATGGAATAGGGATTGTGATTGAAACTTTTTACGTCCTTTACATCTTCACTATATGATCGGAGCAAACGCGCTCCAGGCATTATGGCCACGGTAAGACTGAGCATAAATCCGTCAGACCATCTTGAAAAAGGTTGATCACGATCTCTGGGTAAAGGACGGTATATCTTTTTCCCATCTTCTTTAAATTCCAGCCAACGCCATTGATCCTGATGTCGGTCCCAATCTCCGATGAGCATATCAAATAGTCTGGCTTTGATATAGGCTTTTTCATCTATGACTTCCGATTCTTTTTTATGAATTTCAGTCATCATATCTTGAGTGCTGAGAATATTTCCGGTAAAAGAACCTGATGCAAATTCATCATGTCCTTTAGATGGATGTTCCTCTATCATGCATAGTTCATCACCAATAATATTGTTGAATCTTCCTAAAGCTTTTTGTTTAGGTACATAATACAACTTTGGATTTAAGTGAGGTAAATCTATGGCGTTGCATAAAGTGCCTACAATAAATGGCGCATAAGGATAAGAGCCTGTAAATGCGTCATTGACCAAATCTTCTGTAAAGGTGCTATCAAATTGTCCTTCGATATATTGATCCTGAAACACACCTTCCTGAATATATTGTGCTGCTTGTTTTTTCATGGCCCGAACCACATACCTCTTGCCATCTGCAGCTCTTAAATGTAAGGTTTTAGATTGTTTACCACCACCGAGTCTCATCGGAGTTAAGCCACCCATTAAGGTGTCCAGATAAACGACTGGTGCTTTAACAGGTGTACTGTAATCCATTCTAAATCGTTCACCCCAAAGAAACTTGTAAAATGAATTTCTATCAGTTTCTTCTGGTGTTAAAATAGAAGCATACACGGAATCTTGATCAATAACAGGGAATTGAGTAGGAATATCAGTATCGTCAGAAGGATGAACTTCAGTCTCAAATTCTATTTGTTCCGTTTGTGCAGAAATGAATTGTACATGAGACGAACCATCGGTATATACACGCAAAATCGCATAACCATTTTCGGCATGTGCAAAAAGACCTCCGTTAATATTTCGTGCAGCCGTGGTTTTAGACCCGGAACCACTAATGATTTGAGGAATATTATCCTTTACTAAGTACTGTAAACTATGATCGTGTCCGGATACGAAAATTACTTTTTCGTTTTGTTGAGATACAGCCACGATATTTTGTTTAAGTTCATTATAGTATCTGTTCGAGAGGTCAACATTAGCGCCTCCACTGGTTTCTCGAATGATATTCTTTATTGAACCCAAGACGGGTAGTGGTTTCATATGACTTGCAAATGAAAATTGACCACCATGAGAGCCATTACTAAACATAGGATGATGAATAGCCACCAGAGTTGTTTTCCCTCTGGCTTTTTTGACTTCACTTCTGAATTCATCCAGGAATAAATCTCGGGTCTTTAATTCACAGTTGTCATTGATTGTAGGATGTCGGTCCCAATTGGTGATATACCAGTGAGAATCCACGATAATGAGTACAATATCATCAGAAATATCAATGGTTTTGATAGGGCAGCCATCTTTAGGTAAAAAGCTGTGTTTTCCTAAACGTTTTTCCACGTATTCCTGTTGTCTTTCCAGACCTTTGACCCCATTACTATACCAGTCGTGGTTTCCCGGAATAAAAATGGTTTGCCCTTTGAATTTCTTAACGCTTTTGGTTTGTACTTTTAATCGATGTTCTGCCAGATCTCTTGATGCACTATTTTTTGAAGGCATGCCTTTGGGGTATACATTATCACCCAGAAATAAAACCGTTGCATTCGAATCTGCATATTTAAGTTGTCTTTTTAGACTCTTTAATGCAATAGTTGAACTGTCTAATGGTGCATTTCCTGCATCACCAATAAGATAAAATGTATGTGCAATTTCTTTGGATTCCTGGGCAGACATGATCGAATCGGTTTTTACCTGCTTTTTAAATGTAGCGCAGGAAGAAACGATGGTCAACCCCATTAGAAATACACCAATTTTCTTTAAGAACATCATAAACTTTTATAAGGACTCTACTATGATCTTGGATAAAATAGTTAATGCGATTCCGAATAAAAAGGTGAATAAAGAAACCCGGATGGTCGCAGATTTTTTATTCAATACCTGAGCCTGATAATAGTAATCTCGAATCATTGAAGTATACAGGTAGTCTTTATCCTGAAGGATTTGTAAAAATGCCCATTCGAAGTCACGATAGTGCATTTTAAAGAAGTTCCCATAATATAGCAGGTTTCCTTTTTTACTTCGAATCTCCTCTTCTGTAAAGTTGCCCTGAGTTCTATTCGGAGTAATGGATAAAATCGCAAATATGATGGAGATGACATTGGAAACGGCAAAAACCAGTGTTGGAATATTGGTCGGATAACCCTCATCAAATTTTCCTAAAACACCACCAAGCGCCAGCGACAAAAGAATGGAGTTTACGGTGATCATAATGGAGGCCTTACCATCGACCATTCGGTTGAGTGTATAGTGATTTTTTGATGTTGTTCTAAACAAAGTTTGAATCCCTCTATCGTCACGACCTTTGATTTTTGTCAGACCTTTCTTGAGGTTTTTTATTTCAATATCACTAATGTTTAACTCCTTTTTCAGAACGAGATCTCTATTGGCTTCAATCTCCTTTTTTTCTTTTTTAAGGCGTTTAGTCAATTTTTCTACCAGAGGCATAAGCTCTGTTTTACCATAATTGGTATAGAATTCATGATCTTTAATTAAAGGAATTATGATATCGTACCAGCTGGATTTTGAAATCTCCAGATCGTGCAAAATCATTTGCTCATACATTAATTTAAAACGATCCCGACCTTGGTCTCCGGAAAAATCCATGGCAGTAGCATCACTTAAAATCTGGGCTTCCGGGAGTATTGCTTTATTAGTGGGCAGGCATTGAATGGCAATAGTCTTGGATTTTTTTACAAGCTCCGGGTCTAGTTTAAATATAGAAGTGATATCACATACCACGTCATCAAAAATTGGAACAAGTTTGTTGAAATCTGGCTCTGTTAATGGATTCTTTACATGATTTAGAAGCATGATATATGAGCCCAGAAAAATGGCATCCAGATCTATACCTTCAATTTGATCGGTTAGAATAATGTGTTTAATATTCTTCTCAATACGGTATAACAAGCTGATATTGGTGTATACGTTGACATGTGCATTTTCATCTAAAATATGAAAGGCATATTCACGTACTGGACTGATTATTTCTGATAACTTGTAGTTTTGATCCATATAAAATCAATTGTGTTCTTAATTCTTTTCAATAATACGGATTAATAAAAGTATCTATATGGTTAGATGTTTAGAGTTACAAATTTCGTAATGAAAAAAATTCTGGTTTATAAAGATTCTGAGTAGGTCATTAAAAGAGCGCAAAAATCTTTGGCGCGAAAATAATGAATCCGATAATTCCCGCTGTAATCGCAGCAATTAAAACCCCTCCGGCAGCTAAATCTTTTGCTTTTTTTATCATTTCGTTTTTTTCGTTGGTTGCAAAATCTGCAAGGTTTTCCAATGAAGAATTGAGTAGCTCCGTGGCAAATACAAAACCAATGCTGAAAATCACAGCAATCCATTCATAGGTAGAAATGTTAAAAATGAACGATGCACCAATAGCGCCAATTGCCCCAACAAAATGAATTCTGGAATTATGTTCTTCCTTCAATAAAATTTTTAATCCGTTCCACGCATAGGTAAAACTCTTCAGTCTTGATTTTAACGAAAATCTGGTTGATTTCATGAAGTAATATATGATTTACAAACTTAAACATTCATAAATCTAAATGGGGTGTTTTGATAAGACAGGAGATTTTAGAACTTAAGTCTGAGACCTATACCATTGGTATTCTGAATTCGAGTGGGGTAAACTGATAGTTTTTGGTTTTTGTTTTTATGTAACTGAGGAATCAACCAGCCGGTCAAAGCTCCAATAGCATATCCGGTGATGACATCTGTTGGGTAATGCTTCCCGGCCTTTACACGTAAGTATCCTGTGGTTGCCGGTAATAATGCGGCAAAGCTCCAGATTCCGATTTTATAACCCTTTGACATATGCGGATGATAGTCGGTCATCACCTTTGCCCATAGAAAGGACATAGAAGCGGTTACAGAAGTGTGCCCGGAATAAAATGAAAATCTACTTTCTCTATCGGTACGTTCTTCAAAGGTGTAATCCGGGTTATATGCATAAGGACGTGTTCGGTTCACAGCACTTTTTACAATGTTTGTAATCCCATAATTGATACTTAATACCTCATACGAGATAATCATCAAAGAACCCAGATCTTTTCGGGTATGGTTTTGATATAGAAAGAACTGAGGCATTACAATCAAGCTGCTGACTAGAATGATATCACTCGCCTGTCTGGCTGAATTACTTTTATTATATGTAGCGCCACGATCAAACCAATTTACATCGTTTCGATCCAGTTGCGACAGTTCCAGTGGAGTAAATGGAGCGATATTGTCGTTGGTAAACGCAAAATAACCCGTGGCGGCCAAAGCAGTTCCGGCAAGTAAATGGGGCCAGTCGTTTTTTAAACTTATTCCGTAAGGGGCTTTATGATTGTGATCATTTGCTGTGCACATGAAACAATCATGTTGTTTCTTCTTTTGCCCCAATAGAGCAGGAACAAAACCAATAAGTAAAATAAACAGCGTAAATGCTCTCATAAAAACAGCGCTAAAGGTAGATAAAAACAGATAGCATCAAAGTGTAATTTGGCGTGCTGATTTCATCCTCAAAAAATATTTTAACCAGAGTAAAACCTTAGATTTTGATTTTTATTCTTTAAGAGATGTTAAATAACAGATTATTTGTTTTTATTGAATCTCAATAGAGTTGGAGTGTAATCATTTTTCTCGTTTGATATAAATAGGTCCCCCTTGCTGGTGAAAGTAATTCCTTCAGGTTGGTGAAAAGTAGATTTGTCCAATTTGATACGGTTTAGTATTTCTCCTTTACGAGATAAAACCAGTAATTTCTTTGCATATGAACTTAAGATGTAGATATGTCCTTTGGGGTGGATGGAAATTCCAGAAGGTTTAAAATCTTTATCCACTTCATCTTTGGAGATTTTAAATACAGGTTTATCATCATACTTTTTATCTTCCAGTGAAAAGGAATAGATGTAGAAATGGTCTCTCTTTTTTTTATTTCCATGTGTTTTACAAGCGACCAGTAATCGGTTATTTTTTTGATCCATGCATAGTCCTTCAAAGTCAAAATCTTTGTTGTCCTTGAATTCATAAGTCTTAGCGTCTTTACCACGTTTAATCTTAAAAATGGTTCCATCGCTGCGCAATACATAAAAATGATTTTTATAATGCGCTATGCCTTCATAATCACCTTTTTTACCAAAATCAAAATGATCTTTGATTTTACCTGTTTCTATATCAAGAAAATAGATGTTTCCCTTTTCATCTTGGATGGTTGCTATTGCTGAGTCGGATAACATTTCCAATCCGGAAACTTCATTTAGTTCACTTGAAAGTTTCATTTCTTGATCTGGTTGATCCAGGTTGTACATGAACTTGGTAGCTACACACCCAAAAGCCATTAAAACTGGCCACACAATAAAAATTACTTTTTGCATCATGGAATTAACGACTTTTCTGCGTACTAAAATATGCTTAATAAGTATGATTTGCCTTTAATCCGGGATTAATTGAAATAGAAATAAAAAATGACAAATAGTTTTAAATGCTACTTGCCATTTTTTTAGGGGCTCAATAATCGGCTAGTAGATTTGGGTTTCGGGTTGATGTAAACAACTATCAAAGGTTTCCGGAAGAGACCTTTGATAGTATTGTTAACACACAAATTTTATGGGTAATCGTATTTGAGGCGAAATCTAAAATTTTGCAATGAATTGACAGAATCCGTTTCATGAATGACACATTTCATCACGTGAATGTGCCATATGACTTCATAAACGGATTTGGTTGGAGTGGGTTTTTTAGCATAATAACTCATCATTTCCAGAGAAGAATTAATGATGTAAGATGCTTCTTAGAAATATAGCGTAGCTAAAATAACAGTTCCGGTATTAAAATTTAATCCATCCGGATTGCCAAATCTATAAGAGTTTTCATCAGATTTCGTAAAGTTACCCTGAAGCTCCACTCCGAAACTAAAGTTATCAGACAAAAAATACTCTCCTCCAAATGCTAAACCACCCAGTAAATCTACTTTGGTTTCGGTATCTGTTGTGTTATCAGATGAAGGTTTATTGATTAATGCACCAATCCTTAATCCTGCGTAGGGTGAAACTTTTGCTTTTTGAAAATAATATCTGGGTCCGATCGAAAAACCAAAATCAGTGCCGATTTTTTCAGCAAAAGCTATGTCAAGTGCGGGTGCAATCACAAATTTTTCTCCCAACCAAATTGGTACATATACTCCAAATTGACTGCCCTGAATAGATCCACTTATTCCAACTTGTTTTGATCCTTGTGAAAATAGGGAAGTGGAAAAAAGTATAAAAATCAGTGGTAATAGTATTCTTTTCATTTTTGTATTTATTAGTTGTTTTCAATAATTAAGTTATCATAAAGAATAAGGTGATCAACCTCAAGATAAATTCTATAATAGCCTTCTTTTATACTACTTAGGTCAATTGATATCAGTCCATTATAAGGACCTTCGCTTTGAATCAATGGAGAACCACCCACATCAATCAATGAAGATGCACCGAGATGTGTTGTGGAAGACGAGCTGTTTCCAAAATACTTTGCTTCAACAATCCAAACACGCTTAATCGAATGGGGATTAGGAGTTTTAATGTTTACACGACATGAATTTATACTTGGATTTGGAAAGGTAATGAAATAGTACTCTGAAGTATGGTCATTGGATTCATTACCTAATTTTATGTTTGGATTACCGATCACCTTATTTAGGTTACCAAATTCATCTCGTAATTCAAACCCGGTAACCACAGGAGTTTCAAATTGAGAAAGGCGTATTTCGGGTTCTTCTTTGGAGCAACTCCATGTAAGTAGAGTTGTGACCATAAATAATAATTTAATCTTATTCATTTGGTTGCTTTTTATCTATTCGCATGTCCTATTTGTGCTAACAAGGGCGAAATCTAAATCTTCGCAATTTGATTAAAGAATGAGTTTCACGAATCGCTCATATGGCTTCATGAATAAATAGAATGAGTTCATAAATGGATTTAAGCAGCCAATAAAACGACAAGTGATTGACCTTAGGTCAAGGCACCTGTCGTTTTGGGAGCTAATGTTCATTAAGGTTAAAACAATTCTACTTTTTAATTATTTTTTGAGTATATACTCCATTAGCGTTTACCTGTTTCACCAAATAGAATCCCGAAGAAATATTTGAAAGATCAATTGTTAGGTTTTGAAAACCTTCATTCGCTGGTTGTTTATAAATAATTTGCCCCTTTAAATCTTCAATAATAATTTCAGAATCGATTTCGCTATTGATACTGATGTTTAGGACATCGGATACTGGATTTGGATAAACATTTAATTCAGTATTTCGTAGGTTTCCACTGTTCTGGTTTGAATTGTCTTTCTTAAAGGATGGAGGATTAATGCCATCATCGAAGTGACAATCTACATAAAATAATTCGTGCAAGCGATAATCAGGACTGGTATATGCAATACCGCGACCATCCACAAAATCTATGTTTGTCAATCCACTTGCCTGAGCTGTAGAGTGAATTAAGGAATAATTCCAATTTGCACCATTTTTTGTGAGCATATGGAATCTATTATCGGTTCCGATGTAAACAATTTTATTATTATCCATAGCAGCCGTTCCAATGTTAAAGCCTCTGGCTAATGGTGCTGATGAATTAACAACTCCGTGAGTACTAACACCTGTGGAAGTACTGATGTAGCTCACTTGGTTTTGGTGATTGATATAATAGATATCCCCATTATCATACATCAAGGGTGTTTTGTTCATTGCTGGAGCTGCATTTGGATTGGCTATGGCATAGTTCCATTGATTATTGGCTCCCTGATAGTAGTAATGAATTTTGAAGTTAGGTCCCACGAAATAGATTTTGTTACCACCGATTTCAATATCTCCCCAGCAGACAGGACCATTAGGAATTAATGGATAAGCATCTTGAGGGTTTGGTCCGGTAATAACGTTAACTCCTCCATTTCCTTTGAAGAAAATGTTTCCGTTGTTGCTGACCTCAAAATAGCCGAAATCTGGTATTTCCGCTTGTGGATGTGTGTTTATAATGTTGTCTGTCCACATAGATCCATTCCATTGTAGGGAGTGGATTTTTGCGTCATTTGCTCTATAGTAAACCTTTCCTGTTTCAAATTGTAATTCAGTACTTGAAGAGACAGAGATTTTTGGAGCATTATAGTTTAGTACACCAAAATTTTGATAGTTGTTTCCGAAAACATTGGTGACCCTCAGGGCATCAGGATCTGTATAAATGAATGTTTGACCGTAGCTGATATAAAATATCTTTTGGAATCCGTATCGAATTCCGGAATAATGTTCATAAGCATAATCTGCTTCGGAGTTTACTTCTCGATCTACCCATTGGTTACAAGGGTATTCAATGGGGCCGTTTAGTTGTGAAAAAGCTACGTTGGCAAGAGTTAGAGCGCCTAATAGCATAGTTTTTTTTAGGTAATGAGTTTTTAGTTTCATAAATAGATTAGTTAAAATTTGATGCTAAATCTAAATGGCAGTTATCCATTCTACGAATGAAATTCACGAATGACTCATATGATTTCATGAATGAGCAGGGTGAGTTTATAAATGGATTTGATTTCGGAAATAGATGTAATGGAACTAATCTAACAACCGATTGATCGAAAATTTAGCAAGGAGTTTGGCGGCTTCGCGTGAAGAAAATCCATGATTTTCACATAAATAGGTTCTTAAGAATAAAAGTCCAGCGTTTCCTTCTTCAACTTCGATTTTGATAAAGGCCTCTAAATCTTTATGCGGAAATCCAGATTTAAAGTTTTCATACCGAAGAGAGATTTCCTGTACTTTTTCCTTTGTGCTTACTATCATGTGTGCGCATCTTATTGCGGGTAAAAATAATGAATACTATAATGCTATGCAGGTAGCAGCTTATTTAATTCATCTCTTTCTATGGTGCGTAATATTGAATCTCTGGTTAGATTATGGTAATACATGAGTAGCATGATCTGAGCTACTTTTTTGGCATCTATGGGTTGGTGTTTTTTCAAAGTCGGGAAACACTTGGCGAGTATATTAAACAACCTGATTCCATATGTTTCTCCGAATCTTGGTTTTTTTCTTTTTCCTGCTAATCCGTTGGGTTTGATAAGTGCGATTTTCTTAAAACCCAAATTTTGAACATCACGCTCCAATTCCGCTTTCATTTTGCGGTAGTAATTTTTGGATTGGATGTTGGACCATGGGGATGAAACCAAAACATAGTTTTCGACTCCATTTTTTGCTGCAGCCTGGGCAGCGCGAAATTGATAATGGTAATCTACCAAATAATGTTTTCGTATGCTCTTAGCCTGCGCACGGGTGGTACCTAAGCATGAGAAGAGCACATCACCTTTAATGTACTTGACATAATCAGGTTCATGATCGAAATTTATGATTCGGGTTTCGATTTTGGGATGTTGAAGCGAGGTGTTTTTTCTAGTGATGAAAATGATCTTTTCACAATTTTCATCAGCTATCAGTTCTTGCGTCAAAAAATGACCCACTAATCCTGTTCCTCCCAATACGCTTGCGGTAAACTTCATCTTTTAAAATTTGATTCCAGTGAGTTCTTCGGATAATACCCATAGTTTATGTGCGACCTCTTGGTCAAAAGCTTTCGCATCTATTTTTGAGAGCGTAGGGTAACCCGCAATTCCATATTGAGGTCCATAGTATTCCGTAGGTTTTACTTTTGGATCTGTTGCTGCGCGTAGAGCTGGGAGCGCACCTCTCCAAACAGGTTGAGCGGCAATTTTACTTAACCACCCTCCAATTCCAATGCTTTGTTGACGTTCCGTTGCAGATAGTCCCGGATGTGCGGCTACCGATAAAGATGGAATATTTTCACGATCAAATTTTTCTTGTAGACTATTCATGAATAGCAAATTGGCCAGTTTGCTATCCCCATAGGATTTCACTCTTCCATAAGGTCGCTTCTCCCAATTAAAATCCTCAAAATCGATATCTCCGGATCTGTGTCCACCACTACTCACGGTTACTACGCGTGAATGTGGTGTGTTTTTAATGATATCGTATAACAAACCGGTAAGTGCAAAATGTCCCAAATGATTTGTGGCCATATGCATTTCAAACCCTTCAGCTGTTGTCATACGTTCTTTTAAATTAACTACTCCGGCATTATTGATTAAAAGATCCAGTTGGACATATCGATTTTTGAATTTTTGAGCAAATGCTTTGATAGAATCCATACGCGTTAGATCGAGAGGGATAACCTCCGCATGAATCTCTTTTTTAAAGCTTTTTTCAATGCGTTGGATGGCATCTAAGCCTTTGCTTTCAGTGCGACATGCAATAATAACCGTGGCATTTTTTGCAGCGAGTTGTTTGGTGATTTCAAAACCTAAACCAGCATTCCCACCGGTGATGATAGCAACTTTTCCTTTTTGATCGGGAATATTTTGTGCGGTCCAATGACTCATAACTCAAAGTTTTGGAGCAAAGTTCTGAGGAATGGAGTTCTTAAATCTGAAATTAATTTCAGGTTTGAATGTTATAAGTCATGTTTAAGTTTACTGAGCCATTGAGGGGTAATGCCTAAAAAGTCAGCAATATATTTGGATGGAACATTTTGAAGAATCTGAGGAAAATGTTCATGTAAATGTTTTAACATTTCCAGACTCGAAAGACTAATTAGGTGTGCGCGAAGCTCATTCTTTTCAATCATGGTTTTTACTCCAAAGTCCTGAAACATTGGAGCCCATTTAGAGTCTTGTAAAAAACGACTTAATTCAGATCTATGGATTTCAACCAGGGTAGTATTGGTAAATGTCTTTAAAATATATTTAGAAGGCTCGTTTAATACGAACGATTGAGATACCGTAGCAATAGGGTGGAATTCCGGAATAAAGAAGTTGATGGCACGTTCTTTCCCGGTTTCAGGATGTACGTGGTGCAATACCAAACCACCTTTTTTGATGAGGTAGACTTTATTGACATGATCTCCAAATAACACCAGGTGGGTATGGCTTTGAAACTGTTTTTCAATTCCAATTTCAGATAATTTCTCGAATAATATTTTAATGTCCTGTTGCATTTCGACATAGCAAAGGTAAAGAGATGTTAAGTATCACTCTCTCCATTCAGAATCTCTTTTATACTCTTTGAATTTTGGATCTCATTAATCCATGCGTTGCCAGATTCTACAGTGTCGGAAGTATCAAAACGTCTGATTCCAGCGATGAGGTCTTTTTTAAAATCTTCCAATTCAATTGTCCTTCCGGTCTTTCTGAAAATTAATTTGACTTTGTACACGTTGGGTACAAACCAAAAGAACCTTCTCCAGAAACTTGTTGGGAAGATTCTACCTGTAACTCTGTAAATATCACCCTTGCAATCGGTGAATTCTTTTTCATGAATATAATCGTAATACACCTGATCACTTGAAGTGTAAATATATCCATCAAACAGCGGCATGAGGTCTTCATGATCCAACCAGCTTTTAGAGTTAATTCTTGCGATAGGAAATTCTATTTGGTTCATGGTTTGAATTGGTGAATTTATAAAAGTAAATATTTTTCAAACTAAAAGCCATTGCATACGCAATGGCTTTTAGTTTGGTTAGAACTTTAATTAGTACTTGTTGTTCTTCCTTGACTTTTTATGTTGCCTGATCATTTTTCCAAAGGCCTTGTCCTTTTTGCGTTTTTCAGCAACGGTGGATTCGAAATGAACTTTCTCGCGTTCCAGGCGCATGTAGTGATCATACACACTCAGGTCTAAAATTCCATTATCCAAAGCTTCCAAAACTGCACAACCAATTTCCATGGTATGAGAACAATTTTTGAATCGACAGTGTTGTGCCAAATCTGTGATTTGATCAAATGTAGTTTCCAAACCTGATGCTGTATCTGCTATTCCTACGGCACGCATTCCCGGAGTATCGATTATGAGTCCTCCGTTTTGTAGTATCAGCATTTCGCGATGAGTCGAAACATGTTTTCCGCGTTGTGTGCTTTCACTGATGGTATCTGTTTTCATCAGGTATTTACCCGATAGATTATTGGTCAAAGAGGATTTACCTACTCCCGATGAACCCAATAAACAATAGGTTTTACCTTTTTGAATTTGCTCAGTTACCGCGGCATATCCCGTTTGTGTTTCATTGCTAATAGCCATAACCGGAACATCCGGAATACGTTGTTGGACCAAATTCAACATATCTGTGACTTCTTGTGTACTTTTCAAATCTGTTTTGGTCAGTATGATCACCGGTTTGATTTGAGAATCGTAACAAATGGTCAGGTACCTTTCCAATCGGTTGAGGTTGAAATCGCGATCGATGGCCTGAACCAGAAATGCGGTGTCAATGTTTGTTGCGATGATTTGTGTTTCACCGGTTTGGCCAATGGCTTGTCGTTTTAACACCGAAAATCGGGGGAATATCTGATGAATAATGGCAGAATGTTCGTCATAAGGAACGCATGCTACCCAATCTCCAACCGCAGGAAAATCGGCTCTGCTTTGTGCTGAAAACCGCATATTGCCGGTGATTTCCGCATCAAATATGCCCTGAGCATTTTGAATGATATACCGTTCTTTATGCTCTGTAATAACTCTGGCAATTTCGGAGTCAGCTAGTTTTTGTTGGATTCTGAATTGTTCAAATTCGTGGGTGTATCCTAAATCTTCTAAGTTTTTTATAATGTGATTCATTATTGAAACATTTTTAAATATGGTGTTTGATTAAAAATGGTCTGTTTCAAATCTGATCTGCCAACACGTGGAAATACACCAAAGTGAGAACTTTGAATATTTAGTTTCCGGGTTGTAGGTAAAATCAGATAATAAAATGACCGCTCAAGTGAATACTCAAGCCAGAAATGTTAACCAACAAATCGTTGATTAACGATTACACAATATCCATAAATGATCTAGAAGATACTTTGCTCATAAATTGTATTAGCAAGGCAAAGGTAGGTAAATGAATTTACTAGGGAGTTGTTTAATAAAGTTACCTCGGCAGATAACGCTGATGATCGTACATTTTGTTTTGAGCAATATGTTGAATAATCAGATTGGTTCTTATTTCTTGTGATAAATCTGGTCCGTATTTTTGTGAAATAATAGACTCCAGTCTACTTAATTCTTCTTTCGATAGATGATTAAAGTATGAAAGTATAAGGTCTTTATCCCCCAGTTGATTCACATCAAAAGTCTGGGCTGGAACTTCTTCATATGTGGTTTCTTGAATAATCCTTTTAGGTTTTTTCGGTGGTTTAGAATCTACTTTTTTCTCCTTTTGTTTTTTCGGCTCCTTTTTCTGGGTAGGTTTAGGTGTATTGATTTTTGGTGAAGGTTTAGGTTTTGGAATAGGTTGAGGTTCAACAGGTGGAATCAAAGCAGATAAATCCATATTTAATACTTTAAGTATGGCAGCGCCTAAAGCCATTGTGATAAGGGCTTTGGACAACATAGGATAAGTGTCGTTTTCTATGATAGAAGCGGTTTGCAACAAGTTTAAAATTCCATAGAGAATAAATGTAGCTCCAAGGATTGTAAAGTCTTTTCTAACCGATTTATGGATGAGTAGGATACGTACACCCATTAAAATAGATGTGATCATAATTCCTAAGCTGGATACCAATATAAGTATGGCACTCGAAATAGAATCTGAAGCAAAAGCAGTTAATGAATTCACTGCTTCCGGATCTTCAATAGAGAAGTAGAGGTCCATAGAAGCATACACAATTTTGCCCAGAGACAGTACCGTTAATACCAGGAAAACGATATATGCGTTTATGATCAAATCGGCTTTTCGGTAGAACAGCACCTGGTTTAAAAAACGCTTAAAAAAGTATAAGATACTTATCCAAATCAAACCGCTAATTACCGCAAAACCATTGGCAATAAATCCATGTACCCACGTACCGTCTTCATATAGAAATTGATTGTAAAGTGAAAAAACAAGTAGCAGCCCGGAATAAATTAGTGCAGCTAATCCTGTGATGCGGTAGATTCCTGTAGAATTTGTTTTGTTACTCATGACCCAATTGTGCTTTTCGTTGATTACGAAACTGACGTGAAATGTAGTACAAAGGTTTTGTGTTCGAAAGTTAAAGAGAAAAAAGAAGCTAACTTTTTTGGAAGTGTTTCAGGAGTAGTTTTTGAAACCTCTCACATTCAGATAAATTGGATTACGGGGTAGGGAGATCTAATAAATCAGTACTGACTGAAACTTTAACAGTCAGTACTTGAGTGAAAATTCGAAATGAGTAATGTTTAGTTTTGGTTCTGCATCTCTTGCATTTTTTTCCCAAACTCGCTCACTTTTAGGGAGTCAAAATAGACTTCCATAGATAGAACTTTACCCTCCTCTACTTTAATAATTTCACAGGCATCTACATGTAAAATAGCCATATCCGGATGACCAATCTGATAGTGTGTAAGTACACAAGCCTGATTTCCTTCCGAAATAATGCTTTTTACTTCGCCTGTATACTTATTGTTTAAAAACTGACGTGTAATTTCAACAACGGCTTCTTTTCCCTCGACCAATGAAGCTAATGGCCCATAATAGGTTACCTCATTTGGAAGGAAATCTTCCCACCCTTGATTGTTCAGCATGGCTTGATAGTAGCTTTCAGCGATTTCTTTAGTTGTATTCATCTTATTTATTTTTATTGATTTACTTGTTATTGAGTTCCTTCTGTTTTCTAGGTGAAGGATTTCCTGTGTCCACATAAATGGCCAAGTCGTCTAGCAACCCGGGGTAGAGTTTCTTAAATGCTATTTTCATCGGAATTTGAGCCAATGTTCCAATGCCGGGTTTGACTTCAATTCTGGGACCGAGTTTAATTTCAGTTTGTGTTTCAGAAATTTTACGGAGCTTCCATGTGCTGAGAACCGATCTGACAAAAAATGGCAAACCTTTTACGGAAAATTCCAATACATGATTTTCGTGATCCACTTTGGTAATCGTATCCATGAGTTTTCCGGTTTCCGTTTCACAAAGGCGATCAAAGTCTTCGTGAGGTTCGCCTTTCCTACAGAACGTAGTACCGGTAGCCCACTGGTGGCCGTTGGCGAAGTCGTCAATAACGAATCTCCAAACCTCGTTGATCGGTTTGTTAATTTTTCTGCTGAATTTTAGGTCTATCATATTTATTAGTTTTTTGGAGTGAATGTTCATTCCAATTTGTGTGTAAATTTTTTTATTCCTTAATGCCATCCCAAACCATGCGTACGTGGTTTACCAGAGATGATTTCTTTTTTTCAGATGGATTTAAATTGAGTTTGAGATAAGAGGAGATTCCACCTCCAATAAACACCAGGATTTCGCTGAGTTCAATGTTTTTAATGATTCTATCTTTTTGTCCATTTTTCAATAACACCCCTACTATTTCAACAGATCTCCTTCCCATCATTTTGTTTTCCTCAGTGATAATTGGTGAAGCCTCTAATTGTTGCAGGAAATTGAAGTACGAAGGATTGTGGATAAAGAATTCGATAATTACCGTTAAGTAATTTTCAAACTGTGTTTTGATCGGTTGATCGGTATCTACCTTCAAAAACAAAGCTTCCTCCTGATCTTTAATCTCTCTGTAAATTTCGTTGATTAATATATCCTTGTTTGGGAAATAATTGTAGATCGTACCCATACCTGTACCTGCAGCTTTTGCTATTTCCGACATTGGTGTATTATGTACTCCTTTTTCAACCAGAAGTTCCAATGCTGCATTTATTATGGCGTCTTTTTTACTCACGATGCAAATGTATATGTTTTGGAATGATTATTCCAAAAGTTTTTTAGAAAATAATTTTGGGCTATATTTTCTTATGTGAAATTATGTAAGCGCATTTAGTCAAATTTTTTAACTGCCTCTTGAAGAAATTCAGTCAGCGTTTCAAAAGCAACATTAGGTGAATTTTTATTAATCTCTATATCTGATAGCCATATTGTTCGGTCGTTTTCTTTTGATGGATAAAAAGAAGAAATCCATATTATATAGCCTTTACCACGAATTGAATACCAGAGTCTATCTTTTCTAGAAGTATAAAAATTTACTTCATAGTTTTTCAAGAAATCATTCCATTCCAAAGTAGGAAAGGAATCGTCAGAATAGACTAGTTTCTTTTCAATCATTGTTGATTCTTGATATCAGTTCAAATTCTAATGAGTTAAGATTAATCTCAAACTCTCCAGTCTTATCATGTTGTTTCTTCAGATAAATTATTCTATCATCTTCGGTCAATCTTAAAACGTCAAATCTACCATTTCGTAATCTAGAAAACTTTGTGACAGCACTCCTCTTAAAATCAATTAGAAACAGTCTTAATTCAATGTCTCCATCATGTTTGATAGATTCTGAATCAAAAGTTTGGTTGACGTATTCTTCAAAAACGATCAGGTTATCACCATTTAGATACCAAAATTGACCGGTAAACCACCCTTTGAATTCAAATGATTTGTCTAGAAGACTGAGTTTGTATTTAGGATACCAATGATCTGCCTTAGGATGTAATTCCGATGGGTGGAATGCATCATCAAAGGCTAGTTTTAAAGAAATTTCATCTCTATGAACAAGTATGTTTTCCATTGTGTTGGTTCACTCTCTTGAGTATTGAAGAATAGATGAACCTTCAAATTCCTCTGTGACTTTTGTTTTTAAAGCTGTTTCGGTCAACTCAATTACTTCCATATCCTTTAGTACCCATCCTTCGTTAGTAAACTTAATTACCATGTTATTGGTGTCGATTTCAAAGGTGCCCTCAATAGAATGGATTATAGAGTCATTTATTGACTTAATCTCAGAGTAGAATGTTCCATCTAATTGGAAAGTAATAGTTTTTATTTTATCAGGACTAAATCCATCACTTTCTGAATGCTCTATCCAGGTGCCGTATAGTTCTGAATGCTTTATTACCGGTTGATCCTGACAAGAATAAAGAATTAGTAATAGAGATAAGAGTATTATGTTTTTCATGATTTTATTCTCTTTTTATAAGTTCATCGTCTATTAAATCAAAAACCATTGGGCTATCTTTTTGGTCTGGAACCCATCCTAAATTAAGTGCCTGTTTAATAATTGACTCTGCATCTTTTGGTTTAATAATTCTCATATTTATTCCTTCTACATCTGGAAATTTTGTCCAATAAGAATTTATTTCAGAATTAATATAGACCTCTATTTTTCGTCCTTTAACCCCTTCTTTCTCTGCAATAAAGACAACAAAATTGCTGTCCGGTGAAACTACCCAACGATAACTTTTCATGTTGACACTGATTGGTCTTGATTTCTTTTTGCTTAAAGTCATCCGTTTTTAGTTAATCTTCGCCATCTATTGTTATTGGCAGGTATTCAAGGCCTACATTTAATGCCAGAAATATATCAATATCTTCGGTATCGCAATCAACAATTAACAGCATATGGGATTCTTTCTCAGAAGACATTTCTACTTTTTCAATACTATTGATTCTTACCGAAATAGAAAGACTCGAATTAAGTGGAATGTTGACAAACCAATTTTCTTGTATTTCACCTTCCTTGATATTTCCGATTAAATAAAACTGATTTCTATCTCTAATTGCAAAACTGTCAATTACTTCAAAGAGTCCTAGTCTGTTTATGGGTTTCATGGTTATTAATTAATTCAATGATTTTGTTAATGATGTCCAATTCCTTGAAATGTTAGTTCGGTGAGACAAATATCATCATATTTTGAACCTTTATAGGTTTCTATAATTTCAAATTCTAAAATAAGTGGAGTGTCAGATCTAAAGGGTATATTTTCTAATGATACAATTTGATGTTCTCTCTGATCCAATAAGTAAATATCACCATGTTCAACCCCATTAATATATAAAGTCATTTTTTTTATACGTCCATTTTTTTCCCATAAATCCTGAGATTTATAATACCCATTGAAAATTGAAAGTGCATTTATGGCGATGTTTTCATCATTAAAATTAAAAATATAAGTCAATTTTTCGTTTCCTTTTTGACGATAAGCCCAACAAGAATTTACATCAAAATCATGAGCATTTTGGGCTAAATAGGTATTCTTATTAATTTCATCTAATTCCGAATTTGAAAGGATTTCACTTGGGCCAACAAGACAATAGATACTACAACCTCCACCATATTCTATATCATCACCAGCACATCCTTTACAAAAGAAAGGGCTTGATTCAGCAAAATATTCTCTTCCCCCTGTTAGACTTAGAATAATCGTTATTAGTGTTAGTAAGAGTTTCATTTTATTAGTTCACCTTTTTCGTTAATGTATTTGAATTTGGTCTTTGGGTCAATCTCTTTTCCACCGGAATCCTTAAAAGACTCAAACATTCCTCTCCAATCTTCCGAATCAAATTCTTTATTTGTATCCCATCTGATGATTCCGGGTTCTTTGTCCCAATCGGAATTTATTTCTACTCGAATTACAATTCCAATTTCATCATTCAAAGATACTTTCATTCCAAAATAGAATTGCTCCATATTTTGTGAGGTGTTTTTTGTTTTTTAATGTCAGTTTCTTGTAGATAACAGTTGAGGTGCTAATTGTTAAAGCTTGATAAAAGAAAGTGAAGCATTCCAAATACTAGGAATGAAGCAAAGCTTCTTTTCCAAAATCCCCAGTTTTTAATGTCGTTGTTTGATTTGATTAATCCCAAATTTTCAAGAGGAATGAAATATATTTTCCAAAACACTCCCATTATGAGACTGCCAAAAATCAAGGCGAATATTTTAAAAATCATAGTTGTTTTTCGTTTTTCAAACTGTGCTTTTAAAGTGTATCATGATGGCAAATATTTCACTTTTTCCTTAAAGTCATAATATTGAAACCTCCCAGTATTCCCATCCATATTTCAATTATAGAAATATCAGCGTTGCTCATTTTATATTCAGACCAACCTAATTCAGGATTATCCGGGTCTAACAGAATCCATTGTTTGCCAGTATCAATTTGATATGCTTGGTTGATCCCATTAATTAATAATAAGGTGTCTGAGATAAAGTGGTATTCTACCGTGTCAAACGAACTGAAATTCCTTTTTATTTCTTTAACTATGGAGTTGGAATCAACTTTTTGCTGATGGCTAAATTCACTTGAAACTTTAATGTAATTATTTATACAGTTTTGAATGGAATCCCTTTGATAGGCTAAGATCGTTTTGTCTCCTATTCGGGTTTTAAATTCAACTACCTGCCATTTTCCAATAAAAACATTGGTTGAGTCTTGTGCACTAGTATAAATGCTCAATAAAATAAAGAAGGTTAAAAGGATATATATTCTCATTTTAATAATTGCTAAAGTTTAGTATATGGCAAGAAGGGCTGTATTATTTCATGTTGGTACAATGCTAAAATAAACGTTTTACTTTTTAGTAGATACCAAAAGTTCTCTTACGTCTACATCTAATGCTTTGGCTACTTGGAATAAATTTTCAATTCTGGGTTGCATATCATTTCGACACCATTTTGAAATAGTATTTGTATTCATATCTATTTCTTCAGCTAACCAATTATTGGTTTTTCCTTTTTCAGCCAGAACTGCTTTTATTCGATTATATACAGGCTTACCCATAGTAATTGCTATGATTTAGTACCAAAAATAATGAAGAAAAATAAATGTTTTAAGGATGAAAATATGCTTTATTGGGAGTTTTAAAAATCTTTATATAACTTTGAAATGCTTTAAAGGGAGATAAATAAACTTTTAAAGTTCTTTATTGGAAATTAAAAACATATTATGAAAAACAAAGACCTTATTCTCCAACTCATTCAGCAAGACTTAAAACATAACCAACTCACCGAAGGTTTACGCCAAATCGGATTAGACGATTATGGCAGATATTGTTTGGATATTCAACCCATGGTGGCCCAGTTGATGGGCATGGAGAAAGAGCAGGTTTCCGATCGTTGGACCGAAATCTATGGTAGCTTTATGGATAATGCGCACCAAACTAAAACATCGGATAGAGGAGAGGAGCTTATTCCAGTTGCGCAAAAATGCTATGATATGTTATTGGCGTGTATTGAAATTGAAAATCGGATTAAATAAGACTTATAGGGGTTGTGCGGTGGGGAGAGGGAGAAAGGTGTGGATACAAAAAGAGGACAAGCAGCCAAATCGACTAAATGTCCTCCTGTGTGGGCCCAACAGGGCTCGAACCTGTGACCCTCTGATTATGAGTCAGATGCTCTAACCAACTGAGCTATGGGCCCTGATGAATAATCATCAAGGCTGCAAATGTATTAGAATTTTGGATTTTAGAAACCAAACAATCAATAATTTCAACAAATAACCTCGTTTAAGATACCAAAGTATAAAGCATAAAAAAGGCCAATCCGTAGATTGGCCCCTCATAAATATGTTGTTTCAAATTACTTTTTGATAAATGTAATTGTCTCACGTTTTAGGTCATCACTCACTGAAATGTGGTAGATTCCGCTAGTCCAACCCGCTACATCAATTTGTTCGTTTTGTCCCATGTTCATGGATTTATGACTTTGGAATACCAGTTTTCCAATTTGGTTGTATACTTGAATCAATACACGTCCTTCCATTTCTACGGATTCGATGTTTACCACATCTTCAGCTGGGTTAGGATACATTTTGATTAAACCAGACTCTTGTTTGTGCTCATATTTTTGAATACCCACTGGCCCTGATGGAGTCCAAATGGTTTCATCATAATTCGGGTTTCCATCTACGATATCATAACCTACAGAGAAATTGTGAACGAAGAAGTTTCCAAAATCTGGCTCCATGGTATTGATAAACAATGGTGGTTGACTATTTGGCAATCCAATGTTTTTAAACTGCATAGAACCATTTCCTTGAGCCGTGTTTGCCCACCATGAAAGCCCGTCACCTCCTGCATCTTCGATGTAGAAAGTATACGCTCCATCCGGTAAAGTCAAAGTGTCGCGGTAGAAAGTATTGTCACTTAAGTTGTTTCTTAGTAGAACTACTGAATCCTGAGCATTTGTAATTCTATACCAGGTATCTTGTCCTTCATTATTGGTTCTTACCGTTAATAAGATCTCTCCGTTGTATTGATCCAGAGTATTGAATGAAGTTTTGAATTTGTTGTTGCTAGGAACTTCATCTGTTCCGCCATTAGGTTGAAGTACCTCAGCACTAAAAATCTTTGCGCTACTTCCTTTAAAGAAGTTATGATCCGGAATTGGAAGTTCTACTTCTTCACTCTCCATAAACTCTAATTGGCCTACCCAGTCTGCTGTGTAGAAAGTTCCACCTTCAACACCATACTTGATTTTTGCACTGTATAAAGTGCTGGAACCTGTATTTCTTAGGATCACTCTCGGCTTTTGAGCCGTTGGATTGTAACGAGAATAACGGTCGTATGTATTTGGATTTAATACATCGTAAATCTCAGCATCTAATGTGTGGTTTGCACCACCATATTGAATTACCTGAGCACTAATGTTATAACTCATGTTTACATTGTTTGCCGTATAGTTTTGCCAATCTACTTTTACATCAAAATCGGTTTTGCCATCTACAAAATCAGTAATGTCATGTCTAAACACTTGACTTTCACTTCCAGGACACCATCCCGCACGGTTATATACCCAGGTTCCGGTTTGAGCGTAAAGCGGCTCACTACCACAATCGTTTCTCCATACCGTTTGCTGTGCAATGGTACTGTTATCGATTTTTAACTTATACCATTTATCGCAAAACTCTGCACAGTTTTCAGGGTTAGTTCCCTGACCATTGTTATTCCCAAATCCATGACCAGTAGCTGTAATGATGAATTCAGCTTCTTGTGTATTTGCGTTTTTAGTTACATTAACCGTTTGTAATTTCGTGTTAATTGGATCGGAATTATCCCCATATTTATAACCACCAAAATAGATTGGATCTACACTGAGTGGGGTACGTGGAGGTGTACCTTCAATGAACTCGAAGAATACGGTAATGGTAAAACCATCTTGCCATCCATCATAACGTGCATTTATTACCTTGTTTCCTTGAAGGATCGGCATTAAATGCGTTACGTCAAATTTATACTCGTGAAACCATCCCTGGTTTTTATTCCCGGCATATGGCGTAATCACTTTAGCCAGTTCAAATTTGTCACTGGTATTGTTCTCATCCCAAAGTTGAATAGTTGTGGTATAATCCCACGCACTACAACCAATACTAGGACATCCCAGTTTGTAATGCATGATCACTTTTTGGTAAGTTCCAGTCGTTGGAAAACTCACAGTGTCATAAAAATTTCCGTTCCAATTCCAGTGCACTTCCTGATGCGCATTTACGACAGTTGTGTCACCGTCAGCAGCAAATAAAGATTGAATGGAAAGAACTGTACTTAAAAAAATAAACCCTAAAACGTATAAATTCCTCATTCCTAATAATATTTAAAACGCTAAAATATCATTAGAAACAGAACTTCACAAGATTTTTGTTGCTTAAAATCAAAGCGGTAATTTGATTAGTCATTGCAAGAGGTTTCTTACTTTTGCAATCTCAAAATAATTGAGCAAATTGGGTTTAAAACACGTATCAAATGATTAAATTTTTTGCCACTTCAACAGATAAAATCTATGCTGTTGGACTTTCCACAAACCTTTCATCTGAAGACTTCCCTAAGCTAGAATGGCTTTTTGGTGGAGCTAAGTTGGTTGATTCGGACACTTTATCCGGGTTTTATATTGGACCAAGAAAGGAAATGATTACGCCTTGGAGTACCAATGCGGTGGAGATTTCTCAAAATATGGGAATCTCCGGAATTGAAAGAATTGAAGAGTTTTTTGTGGCATCTGATGAGAATGCTTCATATGATTCAATGCTTCAAGCCATGTACAATGGTTTAGGGCAAGATATTTATACCATTGAGATCGAGCCTGAAAAAGTGCAATATATTGATGATTTGGCTGCATATAACCAATCTGAAGGATTGGCTTTGAGCGATGAGGAAATTGAATACCTGGAATCAGTAGCGAAATCATTAAATAGAAAATTGACCGATAGTGAGGTGTTTGGTTTTTCTCAAGTAAATTCAGAACACTGTAGACACAAGATTTTTAATGGTCAGTTTATCATTGATGGAGAAGAGATGCCAAATTCGTTGTTCTCCTTGATCAAGAAAACCTCAAAGGAGAATCCAAACAAAATTGTTTCGGCATATAAAGACAACGTAGCATTCATCAAAGGTCCAAAAGTGGAGCAATTTGCGCCAAACCGTCAGGATGAAGCTTCTGAGTTTGAAACCAAAGATTTTGATTCTGTAATTTCTCTGAAAGCAGAAACACACAACTTCCCAACCACTGTAGAGCCTTTTAATGGTGCGGCAACGGGAAGTGGTGGTGAGATTCGCGACCGTATGGCCGGAGGTAAAGGTTCTATGCCTTTAGCAGGAACGGCAGTGTATATGACGGCTTATTCTCGTTTGGAAGAAAATCGTTCGTGGGAAGATAAAATGGCAGAACGTGATTGGTTATACCAAACACCAATGGACATTTTGATCAAAGCTTCAAACGGAGCATCTGATTTTGGTAATAAATTCGGTCAACCTTTGATTAATGGATCGGTATTAACTTTTGAGCACGAAGAAGGCGGAAAGAAATTCGGTTATGATAAGGTGATTATGCAAGCCGGAGGGATTGGATATGGAAAACTTGGAGATGCATTGAAAGACACCCCAAAAACCGGAGATAAAATCGTGGTGATGGGTGGTGATAACTACCGTATCGGAATGGGCGGTGGAGCTGTATCGTCTGTAGCAACCGGTGAGTTTTCAAGTGGTATTGAGTTAAATGCCATTCAACGTTCAAACCCGGAAATGCAAAAACGTGCCTACAATGTCGTACGTGCATTAAGTGAGCAAGATGAAAACCCAATCGTTTCGATTCACGATCACGGTGCTGGTGGACACCTCAACTGTTTGAGTGAATTGGTTGAAGAAACCGGAGGGGTGATTGATGTCAATAAACTACCGGTTGGAGATCCAACTTTATCTGATAAAGAAATTATCGGTAACGAATCTCAGGAAAGAATGGGATTGGTGATTGATGAAAAACATATTGATCATATCAATAAAATTGCAAAACGTGAACGTGCTCCAATTTATGTGGTGGGTGAAACTACAGGGGATCATCGTTTTGTTTTTGAAAATAAAAAATCGGGTGAAAACCCAATGGACTGGGACTTGACACACATGTTTGGTTCTTCTCCAAAAACCATCCTTGAGGATCAAAAGCACACCTCAAATTTTGATGGTTTAGTATATGAGGCGAGCAAAATTCAAGAGTATTTGAATAATGTCTTACAGTTAGAGGCTGTTGCTTGTAAAGATTGGTTGATCAATAAGGTGGATAGATGTGTAACCGGACGTGTGGCAAAACAACAAGCTGCCGGACCAATTCAATTGCCATTAAACAACGTTGGGGTGATGGCTTTAGATTACCGTGGTGAAAAAGGAATTGCGACTGCGATTGGGCATGCACCGGTTTCAGCATTAATTGATCCAACCGCAGGGTCTCAAGCGTCTATAGCAGAAGCCTTAACCAATATGATTTGGGCTCCGATAGATGGTGGAATCAAAGGTGTCTCATTAAGTGCCAATTGGATGTGGCCAGCGAAAAACGAAGGAGAGAATTCTCGTTTATATGAGGCGGTACAGGGAATCAGTGATTTTGCATGTGAGTTAGGATTGAATATTCCTACGGGTAAAGATTCACTTTCTATGACGCAGAAATATAAAGATGACGTGGTGTATGCACCAGGCACGGTTATTATTTCAGCAGTAGGTGAAGTATCTCATTTAAATAAAGTGGTAGAGCCGGTATTAAAACCAAATTATGAGTCATCAATGGTTTACATTGATTTATCAGAAGATGATTTCAAATTAGGTGGTAGTAGTTTTGCGCAAACTTTGAATAAAATTGGTGACAGTGCACCGCATATTAAATCTGCAGAGAAATTTGCAGCTACGTTTGATGCGCTTCAGAAGTTAATTTCAGATGATAAGATTTTAGCTGGTCATGATATTTCTGCAGGTGGTATGTTGACTGCTTTATTGGAAATGACATTTGCAGAAACAGATTTAGGTTTAAGTGTGGACTTAACCGGAATCAACGGAGCAGATGATGTGCAGATTTTCTTCTCAGAAAAATCAGGTGTACTGGTACAGGTGGTACAAGCAGATTTAGCAGATGTAACGGATGCATTAACCGCGGTAGGTGCTTCGCATTACACGATTGGTAACGTGATTGGTGATCGAATGATGACGGTGAAAACAGCTGCGAATACCTACATGTTCGATATTGATAGTTTACGTGATACTTGGTATAAGACTTCATATTTGTTAGATCAAAAACAATCGGGAGAAGAACTAGCTACAGCGCGTTTTAACAATTATAAAAATCAGGCGTTATCATACGAATTTCCAGAAGGGTTTATTGGTGATTTTGCCGCATTAGGATTAAATCCGGATCGAAAAGAAAAGTCAGGAATCAAAGCAGCTATTATCCGTGAGAAAGGTGTGAATGGCGATCGTGAGATGGCTTATGCGATGCACCTGGCTGGATTTGATGTGAAGGATGTACATATGACCGATTTGATTTCGGGAGCTGAAGATTTGAGTGATGTAAATTTCATTGCATACGTAGGAGGATTTTCGAATTCTGACGTACTGGGATCGGCTAAAGGATGGGCTGGAGCATTCTTGTATAACGAGAAAGCTAAAGCGGCCTTAGATGCGTTCTATGCACGTGAGGATACCATGAGTTTAGGTATTTGTAACGGTTGTCAGTTGATGGGTGAGTTAGGATTGTTATATCCGGAGCATGAAGAGCATCCAAAATTATTACATAATGATTCTGGTAAATTTGAATCTGGATTTGTGAACGTGACGATTCCTGAAAATAATTCAGTGATGTTAGGGTCATTATCCGGAACTAAATTAGGAATTTGGGTAGCACATGGGGAAGGTAAATTCAATTTACCGGAAGCAGAATCTGCATACAATATCGTTGGAAAATACAGCCATGAAGGTTACCCTGGAAATCCAAACGGATCGGATTATAATACAGCGGGAATCGCAAGTGCGGATGGACGTCATTTGGCTATGATGCCACACTTTGAACGTTCGGTATTCCCATGGAACTGGGGATACTATCCGGAAGGAAATAAAAACGATGTGGTTTCTCCATGGATTCAGGCGTTTATGAATGCCAAAGAATGGGTACTTCGACAAGCTCAGTAACCATTTCAAGTAAGAAGTAAAATCGTTTAAGAGAATAAGCAAAAGCCCCGGTGAATATATTCACCGGGGCTTTTTATTTTGATAATTAAAACGTGTACCGTTTAAATCGGCTCAGAAATCAAAGTCACATACTCCATATTAAAAGCAACATAACCTTTGATTTTTTTAGCTCTTGGTAGTGGTTCTTCGTAGCTCCAGGCAAAATAGTTTTCAGTTGGAGTTTCTAAATTCCAGTATGAAGCAGCTCCCTTTATCGGACATGTACTTGATCTTTCATTTTCAGGCACCAGTTCTGCGACCAAATCTTCTTTTGGTACGTAAAACACCGGATCATATACACCTTTACCCACTTCTTTTAAGATGATGGCATTTGTAGTTTCAGCTAATATCTGGTCTTTTATTTTAATAGTTAGTTTTCTATTGTAAGAATCCATAACCGCATAATGTCTTTTCTCCATGGTTCTAATTTTTAGCAAAATAATGATGATTTAAGAATCTAAATTGTGTGGATTTTGACAAAACTTCATTTTGATGAAATAGAAAGGCCAACATACGAGATGCTGGCCTTACCTGGTTTAGATGTATTTAGAGGTTTACTTGATCACCAGTTTTTCTACGTTTGAACCAGAGTCAGTATCTACATGAATTACGTAAACACCTTTTGGTAAATGACCTACCTGAATGGTTCTGTTAGCCACATTAGTGTTTTCAGTATATACTACTTTTCCAGTCACATCAAAGATTTGAATGAAAGTCATATTTCCGTTTGCACTTGAAATACGGATTTGATCCTCCGCTGGATTTGGAGCTACTTTGAATGTCGTGTTTGGATTCACTTTATTAACTGATAATGGCTCCCAATCTCCAATTTGCATCGCACGCATAATACGAGGGTGGATATAGCCTTGAATTGTATCAATGAAGTTCAGTGCCTGATTTTTTGACATCGTTGGATTTGTCAACAATGCTTTGGTATGAATGTCATTCGCATCAATTGTAATACCGATTGATGCATAATAGGCTTCTAAAGCTTGTAAATCAGTCAATGTCCACCATTCCCAAGGGGCACCATTGTTTAAGTCAAAATCCAAAGCAAATAAACCTTCAGCATTGTTGTCAATCACTACCGGGTTGTTGATGTTTATAGAAGGAATGTTATTGAACGTCTGTCCATATTTTGAACGCGCAGAAATCGTATAGTCATCCGTTAATTGTAAATCTTTAAACGAATCATTTAATCCCAATGAAACGGCTTTAGGAATAAACATGTTTGGACCATTTACGTCTACCACGTTTTCACCGGTAGTTGGTACAATTACAGTTCCGGTATCAAAAGGAGCAAACGCATCTCTTACTGCATGAACAGTAATCATCGGAGCTTCAATATTGCCTTCTAACCAGCTAATGTCAGCCAACGCACCACCAGCATTAATACACGCTTGAATATCGGTGGTTTGACCATTATTGAAGTACATGTTTAACAATCCGTCATCACCTGCGATATTTCCAACAATAGCTTCATTAATAAAAGAAGCACCGGTTGCCGGATTGGTGAATTTTGGTAATGCCATTTCAGCAGTTTTATCTAAAGTATTGTAAGCTAGGGCCACATATCCACCTGATCCCTGACCATAAATGGCGATTTTTCCAGGGTTAATGGCATAAGTATTTGATCCGGAGGCATCATCACGTAATACACGTACGACTTGTTTGATATCGTGAATTGCACGGTATACTGCATTTAATAATGTCGCACGTCTAATGATCTCTCCTGTAGGACCAGTAGCCGCAGGATTCCAACCGTGACGGTAATTTGCTGCAACAGCAACGTATCCACGTTTTGACCATTGTTTACATAATTCAACGGCTGCGGAATCTTCTTTTGACCCAGCCGGGCCCTGATTCACACCAGTTGGCAAGAAGTTTCCGGTGTGGATATAAACAATAACCGGACGATTTGCCAATGTATCTGCCGAGGTCATCGGTTCATATACATCCATTTTCAAATCGCTGATTTTTACCTTTGTAGTTGTATCTAAAGCATATGGCAAATAATAAGCCGCAGGGATTGGTGCCCCTGTTTGGTATGCCGTTTTTAGCGTAGTCATTTCTGATACAATTGTCGCCTGATTGGCAACTAAATATGCAGGATCCAATAATTGGGTGTTTTTCATCACATCCACATTGGTTCCATATGTCACATCCTTGGTGACCATAATTTGGGCATCAGTGAAAACTTCTTCCATGTACCGCGTCTGGGCGTCCACATGAATTGAAGCTCCAATGAAGCTCATAGTTATACCTCCTAATAGTAAAAGTTTTCTCATGACATTTTAGTTTAGTTTATATTCAATTTAAGTTATTACTTTATTTCAATTTGTGCTGATATATAAGCCAATCGACCAACTCTAGGTCCCCCATATACCTGGTAGACTTTATTGTCAAGTAGATTGGATGCTCCAAGTTTAATGGTAGTGTGCCATTTTGGTATGTTGGCATTGATTTGAGCATCCACCAAATCATACGAAGGAATAAACCCTGTAAATTGTGGTGATCCCTCAAATATAAAACCTTCTATCCATTTATAATTGACTCCAAATCCGAATTTTACGGTTTTTAAGTTTTTAAAAGTGAGGTCTCGTCCGGTGATTCCAACATTAAATTTGTTTTCCGGAGTATTGTATGCCGGAATAATAGGGTCATTTGAACCTGATTGGAGTTTGTTCCAGGAATAGTTACCGTTGAAAGCGTAATTCTTTGCAAAATAATAATTCAGGCCCACAGAAACGCCCTGAGTAGTCACTTGCTCTGAAGCATTAGCTGCCAATCGGTAAACCTGAGCAGAGTTGATAAAACCGGAGATATCGAAATCAGCATCTACACCAATCACATATCCGATAAAATCATCATACCAACTGTTATAAGCAGACATATCTAAATATACTTTATCAAACAAAGTTCCGCGATATCCAACTTCAATGGTTTTGACTTTCTCCGGACTAATTGGTGGTGTGTTGAAGTATTCTAAATCATCACGATTGAAAGAATTGGCATATTCTCGTAAAGAACTAATCGTAATAAGAGAATCATAACCATTAAGATTCCCCAGTAAAATTGCACGGCCTACGTTGTAATATAGATATTGGTCGGCCAATGTTGGATTACGAATTGCAGAAGAGAAGGTCGCTCTAAACGTATGATTTTTATTCATGGAGTATACCAAAGAAACTGCAGGTGAGAAGAGATAGTCGAAATTCTCATTTTTATCCATTCGAAGCGTTGCATTTACTTTTAGCTTTTCATCTACCACTTTTTTCTCTACTCCTAAGAAAACACCGTATTCGTTATTTGTAATTCGGTTTACCGAATCCTGGAAAATAGTTCCTTGTGAATTTGGACGATACATTCTTAAGTTCCCACCCACCACAATTTCTGCAAATGCAGGTTGAAAACGATATTCTCCCTGAACATGGTACAGTGCGGATTTATCAAAAAATCTGGATCCATTTTCAGTGAACTTACGAGAGGTAACATCGTTAAATAATGAATCAAACCTGGCAGTACCTGGTACATAGCGCGCTTCACCATTTCTTGGGTTATTGTCTATTTCATCTCTGGTGATTTGGTGGAATGGCGCTAACGAATCCATGCTTTTCGCAAACCAAGGATCGTATTGATTTGCAGCCCACTCATCAATGGTCGTTGAAAAATCATATCTTGGATAATTCGGATCACTTTGAATATCACGTTTGTAGGTGTTTCCCCAAAGTGTTTTATAATCAGTAAACCAATCGGTGTCTTCTGTAGACGCTTCTTGCATTCGAATTGCTGTAGTCACAATATCATAGGAATCTCCCGCATCTTCGTTGGTCGCATAACCTCTGATAAACCATTTACCCTCTTTTTTGATTTCCAGTTTGTTTTGCATAAACTGGATATTTTTCAAACTGTATCGGTTATCACCCTGGTAAACAGTTGTTCCAGTAGAATAGGAGAAAGTATAATTCACAATAACTGAATCTGTGATTTTGTAATATAGTCCTGTGTTGAATTTGAAGTTATCCGTGCTATAATCCGCCAGATCAATCTCTCTATACCCTGTACGACTCATTGCTCCAAGTCCAGGGTTGGAAAGTTTTCCGAAAGATGAGGTGTACTGTGCATCAATTTCTTCGTCACCATAAACGTTTACTGCATCATATCCACCAGGGTTTCGAGAGGTATAATCTGTATTATATACTGCATCATAATTTTCTGCTTCCCAGTCGTTGGCTTGCATATAATATGCATTGATTTTGTAACCGAATTTTCCAGGCTCTCCATTTTTATTTTTAACCACTTGTGCCCAACGTACGGCAAATTCAGATAAATCTCGTTCTCCAAATTTCACGGAAGCACTTAGTCCGGGGAAGTAAAATGGATCTTTGGTTTCCATGGCGATGACACCATTAAATGCACCAGGTCCATAATAAGCAGAACTTGCTCCGGCAATGACATTCACTCTTTTAAGGTCTAATTCAGACGCACCTAAAAAGTTACCTAAAGAGAAGTTAAGACCAGGAGATTGATTGTCTACACCATCTATGACCTGTAGCGAACGTACGGGAGATGTGCTGTTAAAACCTCTGGTATTGATAACTTTAAAACCAATTGAAGCAGAGGTCATATCCACGCCTTTCATGTTTCCCAGACTTTCATAGAAATCACCGGAAGGAGATTCCTTAATGGCGGTGATGTCCATACTTTCCACAGTCAGAGGAGATTCTTTTTGTTTATCTGTAATCCGGGAGTCTACGACTTCAACCGCATCCAGAACGACATTACTGGTTTTTAACTTGACTTTGATTTTTTGGTCAGGTCCACTCACGGTGATTTCCTGATCGGTATACCCCATAGATTTGATGAGCAAAACAATAGGAAAGGGTCTGGAAGTGGTTAATGAAAAGTTTCCATCAATATCTGTAGTTACTCCTTCGGTGGTGCCTTTTATAATAATGGAAGCACCAATTACGGTTTCTCCAGATTCAAAATCCACGATTTTACCGGTGATGGTATTATCTCCATTTTGGGCAAAAACAGATTGGCCCATTAAGTTCCATAATACGCATGCAAAAAATAATATGTAAGTTTTAAAAGAGTAGTTTTTTACCATCCAATAGCTCTTGATTTGATCATATACCCGCAAAATAGTTAAAAAATCAATAAAAATGTGGCCTCGATTTTTTATTTACTTGACAATCGCCTATAAATATCTGTCTGATTTTATGATTTTGGAGGGCTAAAATTGATATGGATTGAATAGATAATTTGTGTAAATTCACCTGCTCAAAAACCAAATCAACATGAAGTATCAAATTCTTTTATTAACCATTATTATTGCATCCTGTTCTGAAAACGTAAAACAAAATACCGATAAAATGAGCGTGTATCCTAAAGCGAAAAAAGTCAATAAAGAATTACAAATACATAATGATACCCGAATTGATCCTTACTATTGGATGAATGACAGAAACGATCCTGAAGTGATTGATTATCTAAATGCTGAAAATGATTATACTAAAAGTGTAATGAAGCATACGGATGATTTTCAGGAAGCTCTGTTTCAGGAAATGAAAGGCAGAATTAAGGAAGATGATCAATCTGTTCCATATAAGTTTAATGGGTATTTCTATTATTCACGATTTGAGAAAGGAAATGAGTATGCCATTAACTGTAGAAAAAAAGGAAGTCTGGATAATGAAGAAGAAATCATTGTAGATCAAAATGTCCGTGCAAAAGGACACGATTATTATGCATTGGGTGGTTTGTCTATTAGTGATAACAATAAACTGGTAGCTATTGGTGAGGATACTGTGAGCCGTAGAATTTATCATATCCAGTTTATGGATCTGGAAACCGGTGAAATGTTATCGGATCGATTAGAAAATACTACCGGAGGAATTACCTGGGCAGCGGATAATAAAACTGTTTTTTATTCTCAGAAAGATGAAACTTTAAGATCGTATAAGATCTATCGCCACGTGTTGGGAACATCACAGGAAGAAGATGTTTTAGTATTTCATGAAGATGATGCGACCTTTAACACATTTGTGTATCGTACGAAGTCCAGACAATTTATCATTATCGGTTCGGGAAGTACATTGTCAACCGAATACAAGTATTTGGATGCCAATGATCCCTTGGGAGAGTTTACTGTTTTCCAAAAACGTGAAGATGAACATGAATATGGAATTGCGCATTATGATGGCTATTGGTACGTATCTACTAACTGGAACGCAAAAAACTTTAGGTTGATGCGTACTCCTGTGGGTAAAACAGAGAAAGAGCATTGGGAAGAAGTGATTCCGCATAGAGAAGATGTTTTACTAGAGGATTTGGAAATTTTCAATGATTACTTGGTTTTAGGCGAGCGTCAGGATGGTTTAACCAAATTACGTATCATGCCATGGGATGGGAGCGAGGAGCATTATATTAAGTTCAATGATCCGGCATATATGGTATATACGAGTGTAAATCGTGATTATGATACTAAGGTATTACGTTATGGATATACTTCTTTGACTACTCCATCTAGTTTATATGACTATAACATGGAGACACGTGAGCAGGAATTATTAAAACAACAAGAAGTTGTTGGTGGATACAATGTGGATGAATACGAGTCTAAGCGTTTTATGGCTACCGCACGTGATGGAAAAAAGGTTCCAATATCATTGGTGTATAAAAAGTCTTTAAAACGTCCAGAAGGAAATCCAATGTTATTGTATGCATACGGTTCTTATGGATATTCCATTGACCCTGGATTTAGTTCAACCAGATTAACTTTACTCGACAGAGGATTTGTGTTTGCAATCGCACACATTCGAGGAAGTCAAACTTTAGGAAGAGAGTGGTATGAGGATGGGAAAATGATGAACAAGAAGAATACGTTCTTCGACTTCATTGATTGTGCAGAGTTCTTAATCGAAGAAAAATATACTACTTCGGATCATTTATATGCGATGGGTGGAAGTGCAGGAGGATTGCTTATGGGTGCCATCATTAATTATCGCCCGGATCTTTGGAATGGAGTCGTGGCCGCAGTTCCATTTGTAGATGTAGTAACTACTATGTTGGATGAGTCTATTCCGTTAACTACTGGAGAATTTGATGAGTGGGGAAATCCAAAAGAGGAAGAAGCCTATCATTATATCAAATCATATTCGCCATATGACAATGTGGAAGCGAAGGATTATCCAAATATGTTAGTGACCACAGGATTACATGATTCACAAGTGCAGTATTGGGAACCAGCGAAATGGGTAGCGAAGCTGAGAGATATGAAAACAGATAATAATATTTTACTGCTTAAAACGAATATGGAAGCGGGACACGGTGGTGCTTCCGGACGTTTTGAAGGCTTAAAAGAAACAGCGTTAGAATATGCATTCTTTTTAGACCTTGAAGGGATTACAAAATAGTTCGTAGCTTTAAAAAGATAAAAGCCCTCTAGATTTCCAGAGGGCTTTTTTTATGGAGTAAATTCTGGTCTTGAATTATTTAACCAGGGTTCATTATGTCAATACTACAATATTAGGATTAATGATTCCAGAAAGAGATATCTATCAGCAAGTAGGTGCTAGTGCTGCCGGAATTGGAACTGCTTTTATCATGTTTTTAGGAATGACTGTAAGAGCTTCTTCAGTTGGTGATTTCCGAAGTAGCAAATGGTCGTATTCAATTAGATAAAATAAAAAAAGCCGTCCCCAAAGAATTGGGGACGGCTTTTCAAATCGTTTAAAATGATCTTAATTAAACACTACTCTTGAAGTTTTGATTCCTTCGGTGGTATATGTTTGAATTAGATAAACGCCTTGACTTAATCCATTTCTTTGAATCTCAAAATGAGATTTACCGCTATTTAATGTGCCGTCATAAACATTTTGAATCAGGTTACCAGTCACATCATATAGTCTGATTTGAACTTCATCAGCTGCATCAAGTTCCACATCAATATTGATACGATCGTATGCCGGATTTGGATACACCAAAATCTCTGAATTGCTTTCTATTGGATCAGAAATACCCACCACGCTTGCATCAACTGTGAAGCTCCAAACCGGAGACCATGCACTGCTGGTTCCATTTAACGTAGTGCGAACTCTCCAATAGTAAGTTTGACCATCCGTTAGATTATTGGTTTGGAATTCTGTATCCGTTCCGTTAGAAGAACCAGAGATATAGTTAATCTGCTGAGACACCAGGTTTGGAGTATTAAATGCCGGATCGGTATCTATTTCAACCGTGTAGAAATCAATTGCGCTTGTTGCATTCCAGTTGAGTAATTGATTTACAGATAGGTTTTGCGCACCATCCATAGGCGATTTTAAAACAACCTGATCTGATAAAACTCCGGTGATATTAATGTTATCAATAAAGATATTGTTTCCATCATTTGCAGTGAACTCAAATCGGATTCTCATTTTATCAGATAAAAGAGTACTTGGAACAGTGAAGTTATTGCTTACCCAATCTCCATTCGCAGGATTGTTATAGGCGCTGGAAATCGTATTTGCCGTGGCCATAGACGGACCTCCCAATACTTTTCTTAGTTTCCAGGTTTGACCACAATCTGATGATATATATATTCTTAAGAAGTTATTGCCTTCGTTTAAGCGTGGTGCATAGGCATGATCAAAAGTTACGGTAGCTTCTGTCAGATTGCTTACATCATAAGCCGGACTGGTTACTGATAGTTTCCCATTGTTTAAGAATGCGTTTGCTTTCATGGCATTGGAACCACTTGAACCACCCGTAGTAGATTTTGTCCACGCAATTCCACTGTTTAATGAATCAGCAAACCATTCATTGGCATTTAAAACATTACTAAACTCAAATGACTCTTGTGCAGGAACGGTATTCCCTAAAGAAGATAATACAGTGATAAAGTTTGTTTTGACCGTAGAAACACTCGTGTTTGTAGAATCTACAATGGTCAATTCCACTTTATATTGACCCGGAGTGTTATATGAAATTGTTGGATTTTTTGCCTGAGAAACATTTGGGAATCCACCTTCAAAATCCCAGTTATAGGTTTTAGGATTGAAATATGACAAATCGGTAAACTCTACATCCTGTCCGACACAAATCACGGTATTGCTCACATCGAATTCTGCTTTACACACTCCCGGGTTTGTATTCAATACTCCGGTTGTTGTAAGGTTGCTCGAAGATGTTAACTGAACCAATGTGTTGAAATTATTCAATGCATTTTGCATTCTGGTTTTTTGTCCATTTGAAAACATGTTTTGACAATCGTTGTAGCTCATGTAATTTTCAATTTGATCTACAACATCAGTATTGTAAACACTATTACCCGATGCATCATTGCTACATTGGTTTTGTGTTAAATCACAAGGCTGTGTAGAATGGTCTACCGGAGGTGTATCACACACACGATCTCCAGAAGATTGGCAGTTGCTTCCACATCCACTTTGGAAGGTGTGCAATAAGTTCAAGCAGTGCCCAATTTCATGTGTTAATGTACGGTCACCAGAAGTTGCTGTTCCAACAGTTCCGATACGGTCGTTACGGATGACTACTCCATAGGTATTCCATGAACCAGAACCGGGGAATTGTGCGTATCCTAAGATAATTCCAGGAACACCACTACTTTCAATGTCGTTGACTACCCAAATATTAAAATATTGATTAGATGGCCAGCGGCTTATTGGTTTTACATTGTTACCTGCATTATGAGAAGCAGAAGGATCATTGATTCTAACCACCCCATTGGTGCAGTTTCCATCCGGATCTACCTGAGCCAAACGAAATTCAATTTCTGAATCCACAGCGTATGGTAAAAACATTGATCTGGTGTCTACAGCATCATCATTTGTACGTCTGAAATCATCATTGATCATTTTCATGGCACTTTGAATTTGCTCGTAGCTAATGTTACCCACACCATTGTCGTGAAATACATGAAATACAACCGGAATAATGGTTACGGCTCTGGAACCTTCTGATTGTTGTGCCGGACCGTCACTGACCATCCAATTTTGTTCTACGACATTCTGAAAAGATGGATCTTCTTCGTATGCTTTTTCCAGAAAATAATCGGTTCCACATACTGTTTGAGAATAACCTGATATGGCTAAAAAAACTGCAAAAACTGCCCCTAAAATAGTTTTCGTATTCATAAATAAGTTGGTCTAAGACCTTTTGTTTGATAGTTATTGATTACTGGACCACAAATTTCTTGTGGAGTGTGGTGTCATTGATTTTAATATTCAAGACATACATTCCCGGACTCAACTGAAGTTGAGATAAATTAAATAAGTGTGTACCCGTTCCAAAATATTGCTCATCGCTAATAACGTACGTTTTTCCTATGATGTTGGTTACATGTATCTGAACATTTTCACCCTGATCAAGTGAAAATGACAGGAATCCGTTGGTGTGTAAAGGATTCGGATAAACTTTCACTTCGTATTTTTTTAGTAAAATATCTTCGGTTGAAACACCATTTACCGCTACGGTAAAGTTCCAAACATCACTCCAGGGTTGTGGTTGCCCACCTTTAATGAGACGAACTCTCCAGTAGTACTTTTGCCCATTAAGTAAAGTGGATGGTAGATATTCTGTATCAGGGCCATCCTGAATAGAGATGAAATTTTTCGTGCCCGTTTGTAAATTGGCAGAATTAAAATTAGGATCAGTATCCAATTGATATTCATACGCGTCAATTCCTCCACCCATAGCTTTCCAGTAGATTCCCTGCGTATTTGGAACAGCGGTTGATCCATCGGAAGGATATTTAAGTTGTGCGACATTGGTATAAATCCCGGTAACATTGATATCATCAATATATAAATTGTTACCTTCCTTATTTTCAAAAACAAAACGCAGTTGACTTGTTTGTGATAGGAGCGATCCGGTAATGCTTGAAACATTGAATGTCTTCCAGTCCTGATTTCCTGAAGGAGTATAATAACCCTGTGTAACTGGAGCATTTGATAAAGTTGGACCAATTGCTGACCATCTCGGTGTCCAAGATTGACCACAGTCTTCAGAAACATATAAGGTCAATTTCGATACATCAGTACCAGACTTTTGTGCGTATGCTACTTTGAATGAGATGTCAACACTGGAAAACAATCTAAGGTCGTAGGTTGTTGATCTCAGTTCGTCCGCAGTTTCTAATAGATTACCATGATTCTCAATTCGTAAGCATTTTGAACCAGAATATCCATTATCTGCGTCTGCTACAAATTGATATGCATCGTCTTTATCATTTACTCCATACCAGTTCTCATGGTTCAATTGATCTACTGAGGAAAAATCTTCAGAGAATGGTGCAAATTTCCCCAAACTTGGATTTACCATAATGTAGCCTACTTTGGTCTCACTTACATTGGTTGTTGCGTTTTGAGCGGTTAGCGAAACATCATATAGTCCAGGGTTCATGTATTGCTCTGAAGGATTTTCGTCACTAGATGACCCCGTTACACCGCTTGGAAATGTCCATGACCATGTGGTTGGATCATACTTACTTAAATCAGTGAAATCTATAGTTTCGTGTTGACAAATCGTAAGCCTGTTGGCTTTAAAGTTAGCTACGGTAAGTTGATTTACCCCGGTTGCTGTAAGGTTTCCAGGAGTAGACAAGTTGTTTCGTTGCGAAACAGAAGAATTCAATGCAGCATTCATGCTGTTACATTGACCATTGGTAAACATTAACGAACATCCAGAATAATCCATGTGGTTTTGAACATTGTCAAGTGAACCACAAGACTGCATAGAGGTATTACAACTGAAGGACCCAATACAATTTGGCGTATCAAAAATTCCATCATCATCATTACAGTTGGTTGATAATCCCGGGCTATTACTTGCGCCCCAGGTATGTAGTAAATTTAGGTAATGACCGATTTCATGTGTTAATGTTCTGGAATGAGTTGGCGAACCAGTACCTATGCTTCCTACGTATTGTGATAAAACGATAATTCCATCAACTTCTGGGCTATTTTGAACACTACCCGGACGGTAAGCATATGCCAGTACACCATTTGGAATACTTGAATTCCAGCTTTTAACTACCCAGATATTTAAATAAGATTTTCTTGGCCATGGATTGAGTTTCGCATTATCGCCTCCATTATTGGTCATACCCGAAGCGATACGATCGATACCATTTGTTGGATTACCACTTGGATCTAATTGAGCTAATCTAAATTCAATTTCAGCATCTCCAATCGCGTTGGTAAAAGAGGGAACAATATCGGCTAAATCAGCATTGCTTTTACTGTAATCCTCATTTAGAATGCGCATTTGATCTAAAATTTGCGCTTCGCTGATATTCTCGGCTCCATTTTGGTGGATTACATGAAAAACAACCGGAATCACTTTTACAGCTCTTGAATTTCTTTGTGATGCGTAATTTAAGGCTTCTTGTCTTAACTGATTTTCGGCTTTAATAATCTCTGGTAATTGATCTGGATGATCGGCTTTGAATTTTTGATCCATGATCACCTGACCACACCAATTTGTAGGGCTTTGTGCCCAGCTTAAACTCAGATTAATAGTGACTAAAATTATCCCAGTGAAGATTGTCTTCAACGTACTCATAGCTTAGTAGAAATTTAATGGGCTAAAATAACGTTTTTGATCAAGACATGCTATTTTTATTTGTCTGGCCCATTACAAAGTGTTTTATATCATGAAGATACGAGGTGTCATGCTAAGGTTGAGTCCCCCAAATAGACATTTGAGGAACGAATCCGCGTCTATCCATTTTTAAAACCTCAACAATAAGATGCGTGATGTCTGTGGGGTTTAATTGTTCGGGATTTGCGGGAATATGACTACCGTAATTATTGTTGTTGGTATCGGTACACCAACTGGGATCAATATGGAAGGTTCGAATATGATGTTTTCTAAATTCCAGGTTGAGGTTTTTGGAAATGATACTTAAAGCTGATTTACTCGCAGAATATGCGGTGCCTTTATCAAAAGCGTAGTAACCTCCGGTAGCCCCGATATTTAAAATATCTCCAAAACCTTGCGTTTTAAAATGAGGAATACTTAACTGAGCCAATCTTGCAGGAGCAATAGCGTTCAAAGCAAACATCTTTTCAAAATCGGTACGTTTTAGATCTTCGAAAGATTCTGCGATGACGTAACCTGCATTATTGATCAGAATATCCAATCCACCTAAATATGAAATAGAGTTTTCAAAAAAGGTCTGAAGTTGTGCATCATCACATAAATCTGCAACAACACCATTTACCTCGAAAGTTTCTGCAACTTCCCGGACCTGATCAGGTTCCAATCCACAAAAAGAAATTTTTGCGCCAAGTTGGGAAAGATCGGTGACCAATTGTTTCCCAATACCGGAGTTTCCTCCAGTGATGATAATACGTTTACTTTTCCAGTTCATAGCTTTTTATGGATTGAAGTTGTTGTTTCATTCTATCTAATTCAAAGTAACCAGAAGCCAATAAGTAGTTTTTGGATTCCTTTGAGTAAATCAAAGTTGGAAAACCGTTGGCTAAAGTGCGTGCTTTTTCAAATTCTTTTTGTGTTTCTTTAATGTTTTCGGAAGTCATCCATTTGGATTGAAACTCTGCCAAATCAATATCCAGTTCCTCTAAAATGGACGTATATGATGAAATGTTATGTAAGGGTAATCCGTCAATAAAAAGAGCTTCTTGTACCTTCTTCGCAAATGCAAATACCTTTTCCGGAGCTATTTGTTTTACTAGATATATAGCAGCACATGGTTCTAAACTACTGAATTGATAAGAAGTGTCTGATGTAAGTTGATAATATTTTTCTGAAACCTCTGCTCCGGTAGTTTGCGACATCTTAGGCGCATGAGATTGGATAAACGAAGCCAACCGGGGCCCTCCAAATGGGGCGTTTGCACCTAACCACATTCCCCCAACCAGGATTTCAAATTCAAATTGATTTGAAAAGGACGCCTTTAATTGTGTAATGTTTTGACTATTTCCATAACACCATCCGCAATGCGGATCCATTATATATATTATTTTATCACTCATAATCAAAATAGTATAAAATATGAAGTAACTAACTTTTCGTAAGTCAAAGGTATTTCGGATTTTTGTCTCCCACAAGAAGGTACGCTAATGTAGGTTACTTACCTGGGGGTTAGTCTTGTTGAAAATAAATAGTTTACAATCAGAAGAAAATGCAAAATAATATGAATGGATGTCCTATTCGAAATGTTTTAGATCGGTTTGGAGATAAATGGTCGTTGTTGGTGATTTCTATTTTGAGCGAATCTTTTACCAGTACTGAGGAAAAAAAGATGCGCTTTAATGAATTGTATAAAGCCATTGATGGAATATCGCAGAAGATGTTGACAGTTACATTAAGAACTTTGGAAGCGGATGGTTTGATTCAAAGAGAGGTGTTTCCTGAAGTTCCTCCGCGTGTAGAATACGAATTAAGTCCGCTGGGAAAAACTTTGGTACCTCATATCCTTGGATTATCTCAATGGGCAGAAGCGCATCAAAGCCAAATCTTAGCTACGCGCTCCAGCTATGCATTGAGTAAATCGTAGATTAAAATTTGTTTTCCATTTTTCGGATTTTGTTTTTCCATTCCTGTAGCTGATTTGTTAAAATTAAAACGGCACATATACCTACATAAATAGCAATTAAACCAACAATCACCACAGTTACATTTAGATATGCTCCTGAGAAATATGAGAAAGCTAAAAACGCTAAAGCTGATAATAGAATAAAAAATGTGGCGCGTTTATGTTGGATTCCCAACTGGATAAAAAGATGATGGAAATGTTGTTTATCTGGTCTGAATGGGCTGTAACCCATTTTAATACGTGTACGATATACGCGTAAAGAATCGGCTACAGGTAGAATCAATGCGCCAATAACCACAGTAAGTGCCAACGATTGAGCGGGAAGGCTGCCGGAGTTTTGGATCAACATAATTCCTGAAACTACTATGATGAAACCCAAAGCTAAAGACCCGGCATCACCCATAAATATTTTTTTAGATGCGGAAAGGTTGAATCTTAGAAACCCCAATAATGCGCCTATTAAAGCGACATATAATGTCATGAGGAAATATTGAGATATGGCAAAAGCAATCAATGAATACACACTTAAACATAAAATAGCTAATCCGGCTGCTAAACCGTCTATTCCATCCATTAAGTTAAAGGCATTCACAGTTCCAACAATAACTACCATGGTTAATGCTATTTGGGCTGTTTCTGAAAGTTCATGAACTCCGAGTATTCCATATAGGGATTCGATTCTGATACCACTATTAACCACAAAGAAGGCTAAAGCAATTTGAGCGGCTAATTTTAATATAGCACTCACATCCATTTTATCATCAACCACGCCTATCACGAGGAGTATTACTGCACCCAGAATAAGCGGATAATGGTCTACAAAGTTTTGATATAGGTCAGAAGATAAGAACATGGCCAAACCAGCAGATAAAAAGACGGTAACTCCACCAATTAATGGAATTGGATTTACATGTACTTTACGCCAATTTGGTTGATCAACCAATTGTACTTTAATGGCTAGTTTTTTTATGGGTGGAACTAATATTAAAGTCAACACAAATGAAAGTAATGGTATAGCGAAGTAAGTGTATAATTGGTCCATGATGATTTGTTTTAACGTTTTTCAAAAAATAATTGCTGGCTGTTTAAATGCCCCAATTCCATTTGATTGAGTTGCATATTCAGTTGATAATTGATTGGTTTTTGAACCGGTGATTTAGATTTTACAACCATCGCTTCGAAAATCAGATTTTGGTATTTGTCAGCAATGATTTTCCAGGTATATCTTCTACATGCAATCATCTTCATCAAATGACCTTGTTTTTTTAGTTGGCTCACCTTAGAAGATTTGATAATTTGAACTAGTTCCTTACTACTTTGAAAGTAGTGAGCTTTGTTTTCTGTAGTTGTTCTATTGTAGGAGACGCCAAACGAGGCAATGGGTAACCCCAAATACATAGCTTCTACAAGTGACGGATTAGTTCCTCCGGCTGAATGTCCGTGAATGTATAATAGCGCATTTCCACGAAGTACATCCAATATTTTTTGATCATAAATAGGATCCAATAAGTGGATGTTTTTGTAGGATTCATATTGTAATCGGAGTTTAATGCCATACGGACTATTATTCCAGTTTCCTACAATGACGATATTGTACTTTGGAAGCTTTGAGAACGCATCGAGCACCATTCCCACATTATTTTCTGGTTCAATACGGCATACTTTAAATGCATACGCACCTGATAAAAAAGGGAATTTTTGAATGTCTTTATATGTCACGGAAGATTTTATGGTATGATCCGCACCATATTCAATGATTCTGCTTAGACTGTTATAGCGCATTGCAGTATAATCCTGAATAGATTCGTTATCTGAAATGTCGATGTTTGAATATTTTACTGCAATAGATTCTGCCCAGAATAAATAGCTTTTGGCTAGCAAATTCCATTTGTCTCTTTTCCATTCAATGCCATCAATAGAAACGATAATTTTTTTATTTGTAAACCATTTGATAAAAGGAAAAGTCCAGGCCCCGGCCACTCCCAAAACCAATAGTACATCTGCATAAAACAATGCATGAAATATTGATAAAGCATCGTATAATATACTTTGAGCCCCATTGGCTTTTAATGGAATGTATTTTAAACGTGCAGATTGATAATGCGTTTGCTGTTCTTCTTTAGCATAGGATTTTGAAGAGCAATACACCGTGAAGTCAAATTTGTCTTTCAGATGTTTTACCAGGTGACTGGCTAAAGTTTCGAATCCTCCGTATTTGGCTGGAAGACCAACTGTTCCTATGATAGCTACTTTTGTTTTCATTTTGGCGATTAAATGTTTCTATGTTAATGCCAAAAACCATGCGTTTAATTTAAAGCTCTGTTTTTTAGTGATTTAAGTTTGTTTTGCAAAGAATGTTTTCCATTATATGGAAATGGTTTCCAGATTACAGTAATGATAAAATACTCAGGTTTTTACGTATAAAACTGTTTTCACTGTAGTGATTGATTTTGTTAATGTTGTATTGAATCATTTGTTCATACTTTTCTTTTTGAGAAAACAATTGGTTGAGTTTTTCATTTAGCAGATGTGTTTTTCTGCAATCTACTTTATACCCATTTGTGTTTTCCTGAACAAGTTCAGTAATCCCACCCACAGGAGGAACAATCGCAGGTATTCCATAAGCCATCCCTTCAATGATTGTAAGTCCGAAAGTCTCCACCCATTGATGTGGTCGTGAAAGATTTAAAATAACATCTGCCCATTGATAGAAGGGATGTAAGTTGGTTTGAGAGTGAAAAATTTGCAAATTCAACGGACGGTCTACAGCCTCGAAATAGGAATCAATTTCTTGTTGTGATGCATTTAAAACTAACTTGAAATTGAAATTGAGATTTTGCTGTGCCAGCTGTACAAATTCCTGAACACCCTTATAATCTTTTAGGGAGCAAACCATTAAAACATGAGAAGGACTTTTAGTCTTTTTGCGATTTTGAGATGCAGTTTCTAAAAAAGAGTTCTCAATTGCATTATACAAAATGTGTGTTTTAGTGTTCTCAAATGGCTCCTGGCGTGCTAAAAATTCAGAAACAAAAATGACTTCTGAACCACTCCATTTAGCAATACCAAAAACCATTTTCTTGAACACAGGTGGATTGATCGTGGTTTCGTGTATGTGGTATATTACCTTACAGCCTTTTAATTTACCAAGGATTCCTGCGCCAAAAGGCAATACTGTATTGACATATATGATATCATCTTTTCTCACTTTAAACCACAAAGAGAAGATGAGGATGAGTTGACTGATCGTTAAATTGATAAATCTTAAGTAAGGATTCTTTGCCCATTGATACCAGAAGTGATGGTAGGAAACGTCATCCAGGTTTGAAAGAAAACCATCACGACCTTTACTGGTTACCAAATGCACATCAATATTGTTTTTTGTCCAGCCTTTAATAAGTTGCATAAGTACTTTAGGACTGCCACTATAATCATTGAGTAAATGGAAAGCGAATATTTTCATGACTAAAGATTTTGATACATATGATTTAAAGCTTCACCGCGTCTATCCCAGTGAAACGACTCTTCGAATTTTTTTCTAGCGTTTTGTTTCATTTCTTTTAGTAAATGAGGCTTGATATACAATTGATGAATAGCAGAATCCAGATCGCGTATGGTATTCTCATAAGATTGTACCGGAATTCGGAAACCGCATGAGTCATCAATAAATTCACCTGGACCTTCATTATCCAAACAAATGACCGGTAGACCAAACGATAGGGCTTCTGCAACAACCATACCTGCGCCTTCGTGAGAAGGAAATAAAAAGGCTGTAGCTGAGCGAAATAGCTCCATGAGATCTTTGCGATCGATCCAGTCAATGAATTTGACATAAGGAAGGATTTGATTTTCTTTACATAAGTCCTGATATTTTTTGAGTTCCGGACCTTTCCCTACAATGATTAATTCACAGTCATTACGATGAGGTAATGGAATGTGTTTTAAAAATGAAGCAAACGCCAAAATACTGAGATCGAAACCTTTTAGTGGAACTAGACGACCTGCGGAGATTAAAGTGAATTTTTTAGATTTTGTGCTTTTTGGGGAACCAAAATCTTCTGTAGCAACTGACGGCATAATTGAGTGTTGATTGGTTTTAAGTTTTAATTTCGTTTGAACAGAAGTATTCATGCACAATACGTGATTTGCATTCTTAACGGTATTTTTTAACGCAATTGATCCATTCCAGAATAGTTTTTTGACGAACCATGTACAAGAGTCTTTTACCTGATACATGAATTTGTATGCTTTTAAATATTGAGTTGGAATTTTTGGATGGTGTCCAACAGGTCCCCAAACAAAAGGCTTATTTAATTTCCATAAATAGCTTGGGGTCCAATCGTTGTGAAAATTCAAATTGTGAACAATATCAAAATGGATATTTTGTTTGCGAATAAATGAAACGACCCCATATTGCCACATCCAATAGTACAACATGGCTCCACGACTTCCTTTTTTCCAGAATCGCATCCAGTATGGTAAATCGAAATAAAGGAAAGTGATATTTTCATAAATATCATTTGGGTGCTGTTGCATATAGCGTTCAATATCTTCACGATTGTTTTCTCTGGTAATCGCAATCACAGAATGAAATCTGGCGATTTGACAAACAAAATTCCATCCCATGCCATCTTCCGATCCTTTGAAAGGATTGACCGCATAAGTTGTAGCGAGTATGGTTTTTTTTGTTTTCAAAATCTGGATTTTAAGAGTTTTGCGGGAACACCGCCAATGATTGAATTTGGTTCAAAGGATTTAGTCACCACAGAACCCGCAGCGATTACGCAACCGCTTCCAATTTGAACACCATCGAGAATGGTGACTTTACTGCCAATCCAACAATTTGAACCAATGGAAATGCCTTTACGATATACACCTTGCATGCGGATTGGGATGTTTGGTTGATCTGCATGGTGGTTTTCCGGATGGCAACTTAAGTATTGACCTACAATACAGTCGTCTCCAATTTCCAAACCACCGGCTCCACCCAAATAAGCGAATTCACCGATACCTACATTGTTTCCGATTTTAATGTATTCCCCTAAATGGTCGAATGAGGTGGATACAATGACTCTGCTGAAATCACCGATACTTACATTATTTCCCAACGAGATTCCTTGTTTTCCCAGTGCACTCATATATACACGTTCACCGAGTTTTAGAAAAGAGCCGAATTGGATTTTAGGGGTGTTAAAAAATCGAACACTTCTACCTAATAATGCGCCCTTAGGATTTTTGAAATAGAACAATAATTTTAATCCTCGAACCATATTCCAGGTTTGGACCCAAACGAATTGAAAAAATGCGTAAGAGTTGAGATCAGGATCCAGTTTGAAATTAGGATTCCTTAGTTGGATTATATTTTCAATTAGTGATTTCATGATGCGATAGCTAGTTTGTGAGTAGTTTGTTGCATGATTTGGCGAATTGTTTGTTCCAATTGGATGTTTTCAATGTTGAAGTAGGTATCTTTTTGGTTTTGCCCTAGTTTTTTAAACAAGTTGATATAGTCTGAGGTAAGTGAGGAGATCGTTGCTTTATCTAGTTCCCTTTTTCTGGAAAGAATCACATCTGGATCTGCATATAAGAAGAAGTTCAGATTTGGAGTGAATACCAGATGGTATCCCATTTTGATCCAGTTTTTTGGCAATTCAATATTGCTTCTTCTGCTGTCGTTGATGAAATCAAAATAGTAGCGATCGTATAACACTACATAACCTCTGATTTGGTATTTGAAGAAAACATAGAACTGGCCGAATATGTAATCTGTGTAGTAATAGCCAAATCTGAAAAGTGAGCTCCAGAAACTGTTGTTTGCACCTTGTCTTGGAAGTGTATTTGCGGCATCTTTTTCAGCTTGTGCTTTTCCTTTTACCCATGCACTAAGAATTGGCAATAACGAAGGACGATGACGTATTACAATAACGGGTTTTCTCAATACCTTTTCTACCCTGTGTTTTACTTTTTCTATAACAGTAGATTTACCTGCTCCGTCTACACCGCTAAAAGTGATAACCATCCCTTTATTAAATAGGAATTTCGTTACACAATCCCATAAATAACTGATTTGATTGAATAATTTGGATACACCCAGATTTGCGGATTGCTTATTTAAATAAGCCACCAACTCTGAATGGATCTGATCGTTGAATGCGAAATGACGATATAACATACGGTCTAATTCGGAGTTGCTTTTAGCCAATAACATTTCATAGGCTTTGAATTTTTGAGGAACTGATTTTCCGTTCAGGACGTAAAACATTCCGATGAAATGTGTTAAGTCAGATTGTTTGATTTTTTTCACTCCGAAATCATTGAGATAACTTCTGGATATGATTTGATTGGTATCCAACATCACCACAGATTTTCTTTTTAATTTCCAGATTAAATCCAGACTCAATACCTGACCATCTTTTAAGAAAACCTGAACGCTACTCATATAAGAATACTTTACAGATTTAAGTTGAGCGGTCATGGGATGTTGCTTTAAAAAACGAACCAGTTGTCTCGCATTTTTTTGAGGAATACACATATCGATATCTGAGTATTCATTTAATTTCTCCGGAGAATATTCTGGGAATTTCACTGTACCATATGGTTGATCCTTTAAGGAATCAAAAACATCCATAATAACTACCTGACGTTGATTTGAACCGGACTGTAACATATCGGAAATAGCAGCACTCCATACTTTGATTAACCAATGTACCTGCTTATGCCATTTGGCCTGATTAGAATACAGGTCCAAATAATAAACTGTATTGAGAAGCATGTAAAGCTCCAGATAATCTCGCATGTTTTTAGACCCTGATTCATCAGAGTTCAACCATAGTTTAAATTGACGCTTAGAAATCGTTTGGAATATTTCTTCTTTAATTGCATTCCAGGAAGCATGATTTACCAGAATTCCTTGTTGCATTATGAAATGAAAAGCATCATAGCCAATAGGCATATGTGGAGCAGAAAGTTCCCAATCATAGATAGCTATTTCTCCGTTTTCAACATAAGAATTCCAGGAAGTGAAATCTCCATGAGCCATGGCTACCTGAACCGATTTATTGCCTTGTTTCTCTAGTAAGAGATCCAATTTCTTTAATAATCCGTTTGGGATTCTGAAGTCTTTTTTTGCATGAAGTTGAGCCAGTAATTTTTTAGTTTTTTGAAAAGCAGATAAATCATCCAGGTGAGAAGATTTGATGGTGTGATTGTACATTTCACCCAAAGCCAAACTATGTTCTAAACCAAAATGATCTGAGCGACTATTCATGGATACATCGCTTAATTTGATCATATTATGAGTCACGTGGCTCACTTTAGGATAGCTAAACGACTTTACTTTGAATAAATCTAATTTGTAAGTGGCATGCGCTTCATTTTCAAGTAAATCATTTGCAACATGATTCGGTGCCAGTTTAAAGAAATAGCCTTTGCCTTCTTCCAGTTTATACACTACCAGTTTGTTATTTGGTCCCACAGTTCCGGTGAACAAGGCCCAGTTTGGCTTAAATGGATTGATTTCCTGATAAATTCTGTGTCCTACGTTTTTAACGTAGTAGGTAGAAGTTTTAAAAAGTAGCTTTTGCAATTTGAGTGAAAACAATACTTGTATCGCCCAGTAGATCACTTTTGATTTCAATGAATTCGTTGCATAGAATTTTAAAAAGTGTGGTTTCTCTGATGTCGCATTCCAAATCCATCTTGGACTCCCGTCAGGGTTGTTCATAGACATTAGGTCTAAACGCTGACCGTTTTGGTTGGACGATAATTGTAATTCGAGGTGTTTTAATATGGCTTCCATGATATATAGATTTTGGAACAAAAACATATATTCAAAAGCGCTGCCAACAATGTAAAGTATTGTTTGTTAGTTATTTAAGGAAAATATTGAATTTAAGAATTCCAAATTTTGGATTAGAAATTAAATTCTGGAATCCGAGATGAGCTCAAGTTCAGGGCGTTTTTTACGCAAATAAATGCGTTCTCGCGGACTTAAAACCATACGTGGTTGGAATGAGATATACATGAGAATGAGCTGATAAAACAGAATTCCATAATTGGATTCTCCAAAGATTCCAAATTCTGTAAAAGAGTTGATGATCAATGGAATCAGTAAAGTGAGCAAAACTTGTTTCTTCAATTGGGGTTCATGGAAAATTCCATAAAATGTAAAGATCAAATGGAATAGGATTACGGTTAAACCGATGAACCCTAAATTCATTAAAACCTGAATAAAAGTATTATGAGTCATTTTTCCCGGATAGGTATGTACACCCTGAAAATATTCCTTGTATGCGATACGCATAAAACCATATCCCAATAATGGTTCTTTAGGCAATCCTTCATTGATGAGTGCAGTCCAAAAAGGAAGTCTTCCGGTCATGCTGAGCACTTCTTCCATTCTGCTTTGATCCCCATCTTTAAATATGACTTTATGCACCGCTATGGGTGTCACGAGTAACATCATTCCAATGGAGATATATTTAAGTTTCTTGTTTGAAGATTGGAAAATATGAAATCCAATTATAAGAAAAGCGCCAATCAGTGATGATCTGGAGCCTGTAGCGTATAACCCGTAGAATAAAACGAGAAGTTTTACCACAGTCCACCATTTCTTTCTGTCGTTTTGGAAAAGATCAAAAATTAAACCGGCAATGCCTAGTCCTGCCAGCATTCCCAATTCATTTGGGTTCATAAAATATCCTCCTAATCGCGCTTCTTCGCCACCGTGAGTCAATCTGAAAAAGATATCTGGTAAAGTCCACATGCCCACTACAAATAGAAGGATTAAACTAAAGGAAACATTACCCAATAGATTAAATATTCGGATACGATGATCCTGGAAATAAATATCCAGCAGGTAGATACTTTTGATGAAGAAATAACAAAATACTAAAGTCTGAGAGGTCATAAACCATTGAAGTGCGCTATAACCTACATTGGTGCTCCAGGCGAAAGAAGCAAAGCCCATCAGTAAATACAGACCATATAACCCGATGGCCAGAGGGTTATTCCATTTTAGGGAATCCACGGCACCGAATTGAACAATTCTTCGGTAAACCAAATAGGACCCGGCCAGTACTCCTAATCTGCCCACCACTTTTATGGCACGTGTGATCATAACGTTTTCACTCCAGGTGAAGAAACAGGCCACCATGAGCAAAAGCAGAATAAATAAATATTGCCCAGTTGATTTTAAAAATTGCTCTTTGACTATGGTTTGATCTCTTATCATTGCTGATATAGTTGGTCATATTGCGGTACAATGTTCTTCCAATTAAAGAATGTATGCACCATTTTTTTAGCGTTTAGCCCAATGGCTTTGAGTTTATTTTTCTTTTTAAGTTGTTTTAACTCAGAAAAAGCATGTGTTAATTCTGATTCATTCTCATTATCAACAGCTATACCAGCATGTGCTTCAGATATATAGTCAGCAATATTGGTGGCATGAGAAACCACGCTTGCAATTCCTAAATGAGCGGCTTCCAAAATGGAACTTGGGAGACCTTCATTCCTTGATGGGTGGGCAAATACATCCATTTTTTGGATAAGTGCGTTTTTCTCATCGCCATATTTACTTCCCCAGAAAATGACGGCATTTTCAATATGATATTCCAGAGCTAAAAACTCTAAGACAGTTCTTTCTTTACCATCTCCAATAATCCATAATTTGGAATTCGGTTCCAGTTTATGAAATTCACGAAAAGAGGCGAGTAATAAATCCAACCCTTTGGTATAGACATCTAATCGACCCACAAAACCAATTATAAACTCATTATTGTTTTTGAGGGAGGTGTTTTCACCGTTTTTAAGATCAATACCATAAGGAATCAAAGAAGATTTTTTGTTTGGAAATAAATCATTGAGCCCATCACGTTCACTTTGACCTATACAATGAATACAGGCAGCTCGATGAATCAATTGTTTTTCGAAGAATTGGTAATAGACTTTTTTGACCCATTTACTGCGATTCATAGCAATTTTATTGTAGGCTCCGTGGGGGGTGAGGACAAATTTGATCTGGTGATCAGCCATGAGTTTGGAAATAGAACTATAAACCGGAATCCATCCACCGTGTAAGTGAAAAACGGCTGAGTCTTTTTTCTCCAGGATCGCTTCTTTTAGTGAAGCATGAATGGCAAATGGATTTTTTTCAGCCTGGAACAATCTGGTTTGAAAATTACGTTTCTCATAGTTATGAGAGAGCTCTTGTGTAATTCCCCAAACTGAAACATTTCTACCTGCTTTTTTTTGCCATGATGTCAATTGAAAAACAACTTTGTTGACCCCGTTCATTCGATCAGGATTGGCTTTTCCGAGTATAAGATGTATTATTTCCATAGGATGAATTTTTTTTGAATAAGTATGAATTGCCAGTAAGTCAGTACGATGATTTGAGAAGCTATTAATCCGGAGATGGCACCAATGAGCCCCCAATTGTGAAGGAGATATTTGAAAGAAATCAAGCTAAACCCCAAAGAAATCAAATACCCTAAAAAGAAATTCTTGTTTAAGATTAATGCGCGGATGGAAAGTCGTATAGGATAACCTATGAAAATGATGAGATATAAAACGGACATCCCTTTAATTACATAGGCATAAGAAACATATTGAGCTCCTCCGGCCAATTGGATGATTTGTTCCGAGAAAACAAATACAACGCTAATGATCATAATAAACAATGCAAATGAGCGGATGCTGATTGACTTTAAGTAACGCTTTGCTTTAAATGCGGACTCATGTAATAATGATGAAGCTTGTGGCAATACGTAATTTTCGAAAGTCTGTAAAAGAATATTGAGCACACCAAATAAGGATTGTACCAATCTAAAAGCGCCCAATGCTTCGATACTGATAAAAACACCAGACATAACTACGAATAGGTTGCCTGACCACCACTGGACCATTGCAGTTAGCAATAACCATTTGGATTGATTCCATTGCGAATTCATAAAGTTTTTCCATAAGTTTAGTTGAGCCAATGAAGGTCTTAATAGTACGATCCCCATTAATAATGATGGGAGATAGGCCAGACCTAATAACCAGAGCATATGGTAAAGTGAGAAAGAGAAGTATAATCCGGCAATCAAGACGAAGATTTGAAGGAAAGCCGTGAGACCATCGATCAAAACTGTGGCGTCTAATTCAGATTGCGCCAGAAAAATTTTTCTCAGATAATCTTGCATGATAAACCCAGAAGCGAATAACATCAAAGGCATGATCAATTCGTTGAAATCAGCTAAAAACTCTAGTTGCAAGAATGAAAGCGAATTCAATAGAATTAATACGATGGCTAGAAGTAAAATCTGATAAAAGAAACTATACGAGGTATAAGCTTCTTTATTTTTCTCTTTAGCGATAGAAACCTGATATGGTTGAACAACTAATGCATTCAGAATACTGATGCAGAGATATAACCCCAGAATGATAGATGCGAATACACCAAATTTTTCCGGAGTTAGAATTCGAGCCATCAAAATGGTCAGCAAAAAACTATTTCCGCTAAAGACGATTTGATCAGTGAGGACCATCATCTTTTTTGAAGACTTTATGTAGGAAATGAGTTGCATTATTTTGATTTTAGTTGTTGTAGTTTTTGGACTACGAATCCAATAAATTCTTTAATGTCAACAATTACAGAAGGATTGTATGCATATCTGTTTAAGATGAAGTTGACTTGTGGCAGTTGATATTCTTCTACCATTAAATCTGTTTCCATAATCTTTTTGAATGAAGATTTTCTGGTATCCAACACCACCAAATTAGTTGTGGCCATCTTCATGATCAAAAGCGATTTTTGGCTGAGCATATTTTCGCTTAATGAAAGAACGATATCATGAGATACTTTTAATTCCTGCATTAAATCCTGCATCATAGATTGCGTGTATCTGTCATATTTGGAATCTTTAAGACTCATATGTTTGACCATGGACAATGAAGCTTTTTGTTCTTCATTTAATATACCATCGATATCTACAATCAATACTTTTCGGTCTTGCATAGCCAACGCTTTTGCCAGGTGTAATGTGTTGAATTGTGCGCCTTCCTGTTGATCAAAAGAGTGAATAGCCAATAAAGAATGATCTGAAATCAGCCCTTTGATTTCCAATTGGATCGCTTCTTTTAAAAAGTGAGATACTCTTACGTTTTTTTGATCTAAAAATGGAACCAACATTGCAATTGGTATTAATGAATTAGACTCGATAGATTGTCTATTATTCACCTTTGCTTTAAGTATGTGGATGATAGCAATACACACGATCGCACCAAACATGGAAAGGATCACAGCTACAATTGTGATGATTCCTCTATTTGGAGAAATAGGTTGATCAGCAATTTGCGCTTTAGTAATAATTCTATGGAAAGAAATATTCGCAGCTTGCGCAATTTCTGCTTCGATCTTCTTTTTATTTAAAAAGTTATAAGACTCTTGATAGATAGAGAATTCGCGGTTTAATTGAGTTAGAATTCTCTCCTTTTCAGGAATCCCGATAAATGCTTTTTCTGCTTCCTGAATATCTCTTTCCAGTTCTGCGTATTTAACTTCGAGGTTCTTACGTGTATTGCTGATACTTTCTAATAAGTAATTTGTCAAATCTTTGATTTTAGCATCAATTACCTGAACCTTTTCATCTTCTTCGGTATATACCAATAAGAGATCTTTTTTCTCTGCTTGTAAAGACTTAATGTTTTTAATGATTTCGGTAGATAATAAATCTGTAAAAGCTTCAAAATTTGGAGCTAGTTCCAGGAAATCCTCTTGTCCTTCCTGAACATATTTTTCCAAATCCTTTATTGCAGAAAGGTTCATTTCCAGATTGGTTTTCTGAATTTTAAGTTGAGAAATTTCACGTAAATCAGTTTCAGTCTCCTGTCTCAGATTTGTAATACGTTTCGCATCCCTGAAGTTTTGAATATTGTCTTCAGCAGAAGTTAGTTTTAGAAAAACACTTTCAATTTGTCTTTCCAAAAAGGAAACTGTGATATTTGCAGCCTGAAATTTATTTTCAATGTAATCCTGGATATAGGCTTCAGCCAAAGCATTAGATATTGCAGCGGCTTTTTGAGGAATAGCAGATTTGTATGAAATACGGATGACCGCCACATCTTTATCTACAGATGTAATATCCAAATGAGAACGTAAATGCTCTATTTGTGCCGCTTTGCTTATAAATTCAAATTGAAAATGATCTATGGTTTCGATGTGTGGATTGGATACCAGAAATGAATCATTGAATTGTACCAATACCTCCATTTGATCCATTTTTAAGGTATCACCGACAATACCGTCAAATGATACTCCTGAATGAGGATCAGAAAATGTGTAATGCAAACGATCTTTAAATACCAGATCATAACGATGATCATAGGATTTAGATGTGATTTTACCATGTGTGATTACAAACGGAGATTGATCAAATAGCTCAACGGTTTTGATTTGTCCTTTTCTGTAGATTCTGGTTTTCAGTTGAAGTTTGTCTACGACCTTTTGCAGGAGTATTTCAGATTTTAATACTTCTATCTCCGCATTGATTCGGTGCAATGAAACGAATACATCCAGATCTTTGAAAAGATTGCTGCTTGGCACACCATCTCCAATATCTGCGAGTTTAAGTTTAGCAGTACTTTCAAACATTGGAGTCGCGTAATTGAGGTATTTACGAGCTACCAGATAACCAATGACCATCGCCAGGATAATCAGCGGTAAGCCTCTGAAGTATGGCTTAAGAATTCTAAAATTATCTTCCATGATGCATTGATTAAAAAGCGGTAATTAATATAGCGGCAGCTGTGATGGCTGTAGTGAATGGGATGATGATCGAGACTCTTCGATCAAATTCTTTGTAGGTTCTGGAGGGTACTACCACGACATCTCCCGGATAGAGTTGGATGTTTTTATATAAATATCCTCCGGACTCTGTAATGTCTACATTGGCTACGATGACATCATCTCCATTTTGACGAAGTATTTTGACGTACTTTAAATTGGCGTAAGTATCGAAACCTTCACATTTGGCGATGATCTCAAATAGCGAGTTTTGGTCTTTATCTACCTGGATCACTTTTGGAGATCTTACTTCTCCCATTACAGTAATTTCTTTATTTAATATTTTAACGTCAACCACCGGGTTTAGAATCCATTTTCCAAATTCCATTTTTAGGACATACTTCAATTGTTGGACTGTAAGGTCTTCTACACAGAATGTTCCAAGTTTTGGAATTTCTATGGTTCCGGAATCATCAACCATTAGCCATTTTCCATACACTTCGTTGGAATTGTAGATCCCATAAGAGGATCCCACGCTGAGTTCATCCTGCCCCCAAACGCTGATGCTGATTTTATCATCTTTCCGAATTTTGTATTGGTATTCCGGATTATAGAAGAAGGAACTATCCAATTGTGCAGTATCTGCCTTTTGACTGGATTTAGGCTCCATGTACACGTTCAGTGTTTTACAAGATGTAAATGTGATTATGGATAATATGATGATTAGCGGTCTCATGACTATAAAAAATAGAATAGGTTTTTAAGTAAGCTTGGTTTGCTTCTTTGTATTAAGTCTTTGTAATCTAGTATTTTTTGAACCACTTTTTTGAGGTTTTCCCCCAAATGATCGTCTTTTTGGATGTAGTCAAAAGCACCGTGTTTTAAACTGTCCACAGCAGGTTTTACTTTTTTCTGTCCGGAAACCATAACTACAAATGGGTCTGCACTGACTCTTTTTATTTTTTTGAGCACCTCATATCCGGTTAACAGGTCCATGTTGTGATCTAAAAATATAATATCCGGTTTTTCATTGAGATGTTGTAAACAATCAATTCCGGAATGGAAGGTTTTGATGGAAGTGATGCCCAGGTTAGATAAATGCTTCTCTATGATGTGAAGCATGAATCGGTCGTCATCTACTACAAATATGTTTAGTGAATTCATGATATTGTGATTTAGTTGTTTCGCTTATGCCAAAAACTAAACCGCAAAATATAACCTGCTGTTTTATAAGTGATTGTGTTTGTGTGTCAAATAGGGAATTCCAATATTGGAAGGCGGATTCCAAAAAATGGACATGAGAATTTAGGTGTGGAATCTGAATTTGAGCGGGTTGTTTGAGGATAGAGTAATGAGCGAACAGGATTGAGTAATGAGGATTGAGTGGTGGAATGGAGGATATAATGGTGTGTTTAATAAAACGTATTAATGTAATCCACAATTCTTAAAACTATTCACTCACTATATTCCTCTTCATATCTCATGACTCTTTACTCACTACTCTAGTCTAAACAATGAAAAACTATCTTACTACAAGTACTTTTTGTGTTACCGTTCCATGAGATGCATGTAGTATTACGGTGTACACACCTTCATGGAAATTGCTGATGTCAAATTGTAAATGGTTTTCACCAGATTCGACATTTTTAGTGACTTGTGTTATTTCTTTACCAATGATGGAATGGAATTCAATATTTACATCTTCATCAAAAGCAGATATATATTTTATAATCAGTCTATCCGAAGCTGGTTGTGGATAGATATGTAACGATTGTAGATTATTATCGATCACCTGGTCAGACTCAATGGCCACATAAGTGTTATTGGTCGGAGTTTTTTGATAGTAATCAAAGAGAATCAATGCTGAATTTTCAATAACTGAACCTTCAGGAAGATTTTCAAATGGATAGATCTTGAATTGAACAAACCCATGACTTTCCGGTTCATTATGTACACTATCCGGTAAATTAATGATTCCAAAGTCCCATTTTAAAATATGCCCATCAATGATCGTGAAACTGGAAGGATGCGAAGTCTCTATTTGAGATAGAGTTGAAACATCCAAATCAGCACTCAATGTATCATAAATGATAACCGATTCGGCAGGGTAGTTTCCTACGTTTTGGAATCGAATTTTATAAGTCAGAGGTGCACCTTTTTCGACCACATCTTCAGGATAAACTAACTTATCATTTGGATCAATGGCGCCAACAATCTCAATGATGTCACTACACATATTGTTAGACAAATCTGCATCAGAAGAACTTGAAGAGATCGTTGCCGAATTGGTTACAAAACTTCCAAAAGTTACACTGGTTGTTACAGAATCAGTTACATAGAATACTACGGATTCTTGTGGTTGTATGGAGTCAATTTGCCAAACTGCAGTTTGTCCATTATTTGAAGTCCATGGGAGTGTACTTGCAATGATTTCAATACCAGGCGCAAAATTCAGTGTAATCGTGTTGTTGATAGACACTGTATTTCCCAGGTTTTGGTAAGTAACAACATAATCATTTGTGAAATTGATTCTTAGTACGGTAGTACTCAAACAAACTGTAAGATCTGATTGAGAACCGGATGGAATAAATCCAAAGTCATTATTTGGATAAGTGTTTCCGATTCCAGTTACCGTGACACTATGAGAAACATTAGATGAACAGCTTTTTACGTAATACGTTGGTGTTTCAGCCAATATTGTGTACTGCCCTGAATTCATATAGAATTCGTAGTATCCGTTTTCATCTGTATATGTTTTTTTACCGTCTGGAGAGATGGTGATTTCAACGTTTTTCATGACTGTTTCTCCAGCATCAAATTGACAATTGCTGTTGGCATCAACATATGCAGTTCCTGAAACCAATGCGCCATTATCTTCTGTATATGTGTTACAATTGGATTGCGTTGGAGAAATGTTTGTGTAGACTTTTTTGAAGCCTGATGGCCACTCAATAATTAAACTATCTACATTTTCAGCTTCGCCCAGACCAAAGATCAGGTTAGCCGCATTTTGTCCACCGGCACCACCTCCGGTTTGACCTGATACATATTGTGTTTGCCATACCTGTTGCCCGTCAATAGAAGCCAGAACCTGAACTTTAGTTCCAATCGCGCTATAATTCGAATTTGATCCGATGAGGTTTAAACATAGGTAGGAAGCACATTGGCCTTTAGTGTTTTCAAAGAAGAAATTAGTTGTATTTCCATGATTGGCAACAAATAAATCCAGGTCTCCATCTCGATCGTAATCTGCTACGGAAGTTCCAAATGAATTTCCTCCCTGAGCAGTCAAATCATTTTCAACACGTGTGAAGTTTCCCTGACCATCATTTGTATACAGGAAGTTATCGTATCCCTGATCATTTGTTACGAAAAGATCTAAATCTCCATCATTTTCAATGTCAAACCAAACACTTCCATGAGAGTGGCCTCCATTGTTAACAACTGGTCCGGAGTTGATATTGGAGAAAGTCCCATTCCCATTATTTCGGTACAAGAAGTTATTCGAGTTTCCTGAATTTGCAATGAATAGGTCGATGTGTCCATCATTGTTATAGTCTCCCCAACTACAGCCCACAGAATTTGATGCTGCACTCACTACATTTTCGTTCACCTTAACAAACTGACCGTTTCCGATGTTTTTGTATAACCAGTTGGGCTCATTGTTAGTATTTGGTACAAAAAGATCCATCAAGCCATCATTGTTATAATCTCCCCATGCTGCACCAATTGAGTGCCCAGCATCAGTCACCACCGGACTATCTGTTACTTTAGAGAATGTGCCATCTCCATTATTGTGGAATAATAGATTACTCTTTGTTGGGAAATATTCGGCTACGAATAGATCTAAATATCCATCATTATCGTAATCTGCCCAGGAAGCACTATGACAGTAAGTTCCATAGTTTACAATATCTCCGGAAGTGATTTTGGAAAAAGTTCCATTTCCATTGTTTTTGTACAGGAAGTTTGGAGATCCTACATTATTTGCTACAAATAAGTCTAAGAACCCATCATTGTTGTAATCGCCCCATGTAGAAGAAACGGACTTAGCTAAATCGGTAACGATAGCCCCGGAACTCACTTTGGTGAAAGTTTTGTCACCGTTGTTTTTGTATAAAATGTTTGGTTGATTCTCATCATAAGAAGTAACGAATAAATCTGGATATCCATCATTGTTGTAATCGCCCCAACTTGAAGACCAGGAGTTGATATGATCACTTGTAATTCCTGCATTGGTCACCATTTGGAAACCTACGCTTGGATCGAAACTCAAGTTAATTGTTGGAACATTTTGACCACACATGGTTTTTCCTGTGATGGTAAACTGGGCGTAATCTCCCGGTTTAAATGTTTCTTCCAGGACCATATTGAATTTTAATTTAACCATGTTGTTTGAAAGGTCTAATATTCCTGGTAATCCATTGGCACCCAAACTTGAATTTAGATGTGCTAAAGCATATGAATAATTGCTAATTGAACCAGTTGGATTCGCTACGGATTGGTAAGACCCGCTTTGAGGATAACGGAGTTGACCACTACCATTTTCAAAACGCATGCTATTATTGGTACTAGAAAAATCTATATCAATACTATCAATAGCACCGAATTTCACACTGGTAATATCTAACTCTATTTCTACCGTATTGGAACATTCGTCTCCCACATTTTGTCCGAGTAGCACCACTTGCATTTGAGCAGGTTTAGGTTCTACAAATAACCCTAAAGTGGTAAAATTACAAGTGAAATCAGCAAATGAAGCTGGATAAGCCGTACATTCATAACCTGCGTATACCGTAATATAATCCGGGGCACAAGCATGATATTGTCCAACGATAGTTAAATCTCTTTGTTGAGAGCCATCAACCATACCGAGTAGGTATAAGTCGTTAGATTGAGCAAGTGTATCTCCGGAAGCATCGTCTATCACATGTAAAATATCCACCTCATTTGATGGATTCTTAATGTGAACCCAGGCATAATTGGCATCTACACTAGATGAATTGGTTTTAACTTTTAAATCCCAATGAACTGTTTTGTTTATACCATCCATAATTGGATTATTAGAAAGCAAGCTCAATGTTGGTGGATTGAATTTTACCTGATCCGGATTACTTGCAGTAACGAAACCTGAAGTTCCTCCTCCAAGGTTATCTGATTTTTGGAAATCTACTTTCCAGTCCAAATCCTGATAAGTATTTAATGGTACATCACAATTTGGAGATACATCCATATAAATAACTGCTTTAAACCCATCATCTGATAATTTTATGGAACCGCCATAGCCTGAGAATAAAGACTCAATGTCAAAAGTGTATAGATTACCGTTGACACTCGAAGGTGAAATGTTATAGGCATGTTCAGTCACAGAACTATTTATTTTTCGAGTTCTTTGATGTTTAAGTCTTACATTACTTATCGAATAATTCGCTGGAATTTCTACAGTTACCGTTTTGATATGTGCCCAGTTACGATATTCCGAAGGAAATAAATCTCCACCATTGTAATTCGAGCAACAGTCTCCAATGCTCAAAAAGAAGTTTTGACTTACCGTTTTAGTACAACTAGTGATATTGAAATAATTACGACTGGCATTTTTAAAGAAATAGCCAATAAGCGTAAAATGGTCGTTGTAATATCCACAACTCATTTTTTGATTTGAATTGGGATTCGAAACGTTGCTTAAATAGTATTCATTTGTTGATTTTAATTGTTGAATGTTTCCTCCAATATTCGTAGTTACCTTATAGTCTGTGTATACCCAAACCGAGTCTCCTTGAGCATAAGAATATCCTGAGAACGCGGATGATAATGAAACTAAACTCCCTACACTAATATCATAGGTAAATTCTTTACTATTAGAATTTGAGCTTGACGCTAGAGATAATCCTGAAGCTGTTAGGTAGCTGCCAGAACTTGCATCATACACTTTGATGGAAGCGGAAATTGCAGATAAATAAAATCCTTTTTCTATGCTTTGAATAGCCTTACCGTAATTGAAAGTTTGACTTCCTCGAACGGTCCCTGTAAAAGTTCCTCTAATTGTATCTCCATACATCACACGATTGGTTTTTATACGAGAGAAGTTGAGATTTCCTGAGGCGTCAGGTATTCCATCCAGATTATTATCCGGAGCACCAAAACTTGTACGCTCAAATGTGAAACTTTCAAATGCCATACCCTGGCAACCTGCCCCATATGGACAGTGAAGATCTACATCTACCGATTTGTTGCAAACAAAAGGGACTTCAAATACACAACTGTTATTGGGGATGTAGTTTATGGAGAGGTCTATACTTTTAGTTCCGGAGGTAACTCCACCAGAACAATCTCCAGTAAGATCCAAATTAAATGAAGCTTTTTTCATATTAAATCCAGATGGAACTGGTAAATCATAATAGGCAGTCAATTGTCTGGAGTTTGAATTAAACTGTACAGATGAAGGAGCCCAAATCACATTATGATAGAATTCCAAACTAGAATAGTTCAATCCTAAAGGGATGTCAAAAACAACTTTGTATTTCGCTCCACTTCCTACAGGAAGGTCATTGTTAAAAGAGGACACAGTAAAATTGAATTCTTTTGTTTCACCGGAGTTTATATCTGTTGGTGTTTCAGGGAAGATGGACATTTGAGTATTGTTTTCATTTTGCCCTGTTCCGTTTTTTGCATACGAACTGGTTTGGCAAACATTTTCATATTGCAATTGATACGCCCAGCCTTTTACATATTCTCCGTTGCAAACATTGATGTTACAGTGATATGTTTTAAAGTAAACTTGGATTTGATCTCCGGGATTTAAATCAGGGAGTGTCAAGACAACCCTACCTATTGGGTTACTTCCCAAACAAGAGTATCCACCACTATTTGAAGTAGCTACAGTTGAAGTCGGAGTAATTGAAACAGCAGTTCCACCATTCAAACTATATGTGATGTTATTGGCATCTATTCTTGAAAATATGTTTTGATCGTAATTGGAACCTAAAGATTTAAAAAGATCCAATGAAACATCTACGGCTTTTCCTTGTCCGTTATTTGATAGTGTAATAGACTGATCACTTGCATTTCCAGTACCGAAACAAGAAGTCAATTCGCTCGATTTAGATACTGAAATATTAGGAGTCTTTAACGATATACTCACATGAGCATATGAGTTAGAACTTGTGATGAAGGAGTTGTTGCAGCCCCAGAAGTTTGTAATAGTTGAAGTCACAGTGCTAGATTGACAGCCTGTAGCATTTAAAGTCTCTGTAATGATAATAGACTCATTTTGATCTAAAAATTGATCACCATTTCCAACACTTGTGAAATCACTACCTGACAATGTAATTAGATTTCCCGAATTGTTTAAGCTACCTACAGAAACTCCGGTTAATTGAACTCCTGTGCCATGTGAATCTTCAACGGTAAAGCTGGATACACGACCATTTCCCGCGTTTAATATTTTGATTTGACGTGTTACAGAATTTCCGGAGTGAACAGATTGAGATGTTGGGCTAACACTTAATATGCTTAAAACAGGATAATATAAATTGTATCCTCCGGAAAGTTTATTGGCGGAACCTCCAGAATAATTTACAGTAACCTGATTTCTGAATACGTTACCATTATTTTGATAGGTGATGGCATCCATATTGGCTTGCACATCAATAGTGAATCGCAAGGTGCTATCTGCTGGAATATTATTGGAAGATAGTGTGATTGAAGAGAGATTAGAAACATTGGACTCCTGAACATTATATCCATTTAAGTTACTTATAGTGCCAGATGCATAATAAATACCTGATGGTAAGTTTACGTTTAAACTTACTGACTGAAGCGTATTAGCAGTGCCATTATAGACATTAACCTGCACAGATTTAGCTACATCGCAAACGTTCAAACCATTTGGATTTTGAATAGAAATCTGAACGGATTGAGAGTAGCTTTGAATTGAAAAAAGCAGTATAGCGAGAAGTATACTGAAGATAGCAAGTACGTAATTGTAAAATCTATTCATAACTCTTGATTTAGGTAGTTAGGTAAGTAAAGCGAGATAATTGGGGATCATCTCGCTTATGACACTTACTACTGTTTTGCGGATGAGTTTTGGCAAGATGTAAGCCAATAATGGTAAGTTTTTGTTTGTTAGCGTGTTGTGTGTTTTGGTGTTTGCGAAAAATTCCAAAAAGAGAGATGGGAATTCCAGAATATGGAAAAAATGGACAGTTTTAGGGTGTTAAGATGAAGATCTGATTTAGATGGAGTGGTCTATTTGTTTTTTACGGCACCTGCTTTAATCAAATTATAGATCGTAGACTTCCCGATATCCAGAATGTTAGCGACTTCAATCACGTTGTTATTGTACTTTTTCAGAAAGTATGTGATGATATCGGCATTGTACTCTTTAAGTGTCTTTTCAACATTTAGATACGTATCATCATCATGCATATCGGCATGAAAAGTAATGTTATCAGGATGAATTTCTCCGTCAATAGCCATTACACATGCGAGTTCCATTACAGATTTAAGCTCTCTTACATTTCCCGGAAAATGATACTTCAAAAGCTTTTCTTTAGATTCAGGAGTCAATGAAGGTGCTTTTAATTTATTCTCTTTTGAAAAGAGGTCTATAAAGTGTTTTGCCAGGATTAGGATATCGTTTCCCCTTTGGCGCAACGGAGGTAGTTCAATAGAAAGTCCCATGATTCGATAAAATAAATCTTTTCGGAAAGTTCCGTTTTTAACTTCCTCTTTCAAGTTCTTATGCGTAGCAGTAATCAAATGCGCATCAAATTTGATCTTGTTATTTCCGCCCACACGTATGACTTCACGTTCTTGTAAAACACGTAAAAGTTTCACTTGCATATTGAGGTCCATTTCAGCTATTTCATCCAGAAAAATAGTACCGCCATTGGCTTCCTCGAATTTTCCTCTCTTGCGGGCTAATGCTCCGGTAAAAGCTCCCTTTTCATGTCCAAAGAGTTCGCTCTCTATCAGTTCTTTAGGTATGGCAGCCATATTGATTGCCACAAAAGGTTTTTTACTTCGATCGCTGGCATAGTGAATGGCTTTGGCTACAACTTCTTTCCCAGTACCTGTTTCACCAGTAATTGCGATATTAATGTTGGTGCGGGATGCATTTTCAATGAGCGCAAAAGTTTTTTTGATTTGCGGACTTTGACCAATAATGATTTTCTGAAAATCGTATTTAGATTTGAGTTGAGATTTGAGCTCGGTGACTTCCTTTCTTAGATTGCTATTTTCTCTCAGATGAATTAAGCTGTTCCACAAAACATCTTTAGTGTGGTCATCTTTAATGATATAATCATAGACTCCATTTTTGAGTAGTTTCACTGCGACACTCAATTCTTCCTGGCCACTAATAATGATAACAGGTAAGTCTTTATTTTGTGACTGTATTTTTTCAAATAGTTTTTCGCCACTACTATCTGGTAGAAAGTAATCTAAACAAATTACATCCGGACGTAAGTGCATATTGGCCAGACAATCTTTGCCGGTTTCAAAAATATGTACTTCATAATCTGGATTTAACGTAAGATGGTATTTGAGCATTTCTGCATACCAAGGGCTATCTTCTACGATAAAAATTTTGAACTCGTTCATGATTTCAACTCTAAATGGTTAGCTAGTTACGTACCATCTAAAGTACAAATAATCAATAGAACTCAAAAAGAATCACTTATAAATCTCTGAGTGAGAAGATACAATCCGGGAACTTTTCAGTGTGATTTAAAATATAGATATATTTTTCAGCGACCTCATCCGGAGATGTCAGTTCATTGTTCTTTTTGAGATTCACAAAATGCGTATGTCTTGAAAAATCTGTTTCGTTAGAATTTCTGATTTCCGCTTGCATTTGTGTGTCTACAACTCCTGGAGCGATAGAGTAAATCTGTGTAGGGTGGGTTGCCCTTTTTTGCTCCTCAAACACCGTTAAACTGAATAAATCTATAGCTGCTTTAGAACCACAATAAGCCGCCCAACCTTCTATCGCGTTTTTGCCTGCACCTGAACTTACATTCAAAACAGTTTTTTGAACCGGAAGTTCGCCATATGCTTGAATAAACTTATTCATTAAAATACCCGGAGCGGTAACATTTACGGTAAACAAATCTGCAATAGCCTGGTTCACTACATTTCCCACTGGTTTTATATCTCCGATTTGACCTGCATTATTGATTAAAACGATGCGTTCTGCATCAGCTAGTTCAGGAAATTGGAAAGCTTCAATTTCATCAGATTTAGAAAGGTCTATGGAAATCGGTACGTAACTGCCACTCACTGCATCTTGACGTCTCGACATTCCATAAACCTTAGTATGGTTATTTTTTAAAAGGGCTTCGGTTAACGCTTTTCCGATGCCGCTGCTTGTTCCCGTGATGAAATAGTAGTTCATTTATTGACCTTGAAATGCTTTTAGCCGCACGAAGTTAATCAAAAATGAACCTGATTTGATCTTTTAGAATTTAATAATGTACATCAGGTTGGGAATCAAAGACAATTGATAATACTCTCCGATTTTCTGATTGGTGTCGTCATAATAGTAACCTACTGCGGCTTTGTTGTTGGTGATATTCTGGATATCTAATTTGACTTCATGGGTTACCTTTTTTCTATTGATTCTGTAGGTCATTCCTAAATTTAAGAAGAAAATATCATCACCTTTTGCTCCATAGATTCTGGATTCATCATAAACGGTTTCGTTTTCAATGATCGATTGTTCCAGATCAATTGGAGTGTATCTGTTTCCCCCAAGCAAAGAAGCTTTGATATTAACTGCCAATGTTTTGTTTTTCTTGGTAGATTTCAAATTAAATTCTTTTCCCACCACCACATTGGAGGCATAATTGGCATTGTATCTGGAGTCTCTCTCTATTTTGTCCAACGCGGTGTATTTTGACTGGTATAAAGATGAAGTCAACATATAGTAGAACTGATTGTGGAAATAACGCTCCAACGTCAATTCAATACCATAGTTGGTTCCTGTACCTTCGCTAACCAATGGAATGTTAATATAGCTCGTAGATTGATTGATCATGGAATAGGCGCTATTCGGATCATTTTTCACAGGAACATCGTACAAATGTTGGTAATAAACCTCAGATTTTAAAGTGAGATATGGATTGAAGTTGTGTCCAAAACCCGCTACCAGATGAATGGACTTGGTGAGTTCTAAATCCTGATTGGCATATGTACCTTCTTGCCCTTCAACATTCGCCATATAAACGGAAATGCTTTCTACTTTGCTATGCATTCCGAAACCAAACGAAACATATTCTTTTTGATTCATATTCCACTTTAAACCAAGGCGCGGTTCTAAAGCATAATTGTTATTGAGATAAAGTTGAGTAAAGTGAAGCCCACTTACCATGGTAATGTCATTGGTTAAACGGTGTTTCCAGGTAGAATATCCTTGAATCATAGATGTTTTACCAGAGGCTCTGATATAATCCACGGGAACAGTGTTGTCATCATTTACTGTAGAACCCATATTGTAGTTCAGAATGGAATAGATCACACCTGTTTTTAGCGTGTTTTTTCTGTTGAATTTATGATGGAACGAAGTTGAGAATCGATAAGTACTCTTTTTAAAATCCTGAACGTAGCTATCATAAAATTCATTTCTGACCTCATCTTTGGTCTGATCGAATATTTTGTTGCTGGTTCCGGAAGCGGAAACGTAAGAATGAAAGTAACTGCTTTTACCCACGATATAATTGTGATTAATTCCGATCACACCTACAGCGTCTTTGACCTCTGTTTTACTCACCACTTCCTGTGTATCTTCATCCTCATATTTCTGATTAATAGCACTTAGTCCGCCTAATCCAAAAATGGAGAAGTTTCCCCATTTTTTGGATGGAAGATTGATTTTGAATGAAGCATCCTGATATTTAGGAATTCCACCAAATTGTAGAATCCCGGCAGCGTCTAGTAAATCCAAAGTTGAATAACGGTAGTTCACCAGATATGAGCCATTGTAGTTAGAACTAAAAGGTCCTTCCAGAGTGATATCTGTTCCCAATACCCCAATTGAGAAAGAACGTTCGCTTTTTTGATTGTTTCCTGTTCGGAATTTAGTATCAAATACCCCTGAAAGTGCATTTCCGTATTCCGGGGCAAAAGCTCCAGAAAAGAAATCAGAATTGGCTAACATCGTTGCATTTAATGTGTTTACAGGACCACCAGTACTGCCTTCATCTGCAAAGTGATTTGGGTTTGGAATTTCGATACCTTCTAAGCGCCATAAAATTCCTCTGGGAGAGTTTCCACGTACAACAATATCATTATTTCCCTCAGCATCTCCAACAACTCCAGCAAAGGCTGAAACCATACGGGCAGGATCATTCAAAGAACCCGCATACCTTCCGGTTTCCTCAACAGTAACGGTTTTGGCACTCACGGTAGCCATTTTATTAATGGATTCACCCCGTTCTTCCTGTGCTGTAATAGTCACCTGATTCAACATTTCATAGGCTTCTATGGTTTCGATATGTAAAACGGTTTCTTTGGCTGATTCAACTACAATATTGGATAACATTTGTGGTTCGTAGCCTAAGGCGGTTACTTCTAAACTAACACGCCCTACGGCTACGTTTTTGATTATAAATTGACCGTTAATGTCTGTACTGGCTCCTTGAAAGGGATCACTTCCAACAATGATCACATTGGCCCCAATAATGGGCTGTTGCGTGTCTTTATCGATAACAGTTCCTCTTACGGTTTGCGTTAAATTTTGAGTAAACGAGCTTAATGAAATCACAGTGAGGAGTGAAAACCAGATGAGTTTATATTGATTCATGGGATTTAAAATTAATAAGTTTAGTGTTTCTAGAAATTAAATCGTGCACCGAATTTTGCTCCGATCCACATTTGAACTTGAGTTTGGTAAAATGTTTCGGTGTAAAATGGGTTTTTGGCGATAGCGGTAGTAAACCCTCCTGTGGATTCGTATCCCAGTTCCGATACGTGTACATTAAATGATGGTCCGGCCAGGATGGTGAAGTGTTTATTGATATCATAATTCATGGTCATATCCAGTCGGTTGAGGAGGTTCAATTTCCATTCAAACTTTTTCAATTCATTGATGTAGTTTGAAGTGACATCCATGCTCATGGATAAATTAGAGCCCAATTGGATATTGGATCCAAAACCTAATCCAAATCCGAAAACCTGTGGATTGTTGACCTGAACCCCTGCGTAATAAATGTTGTAAAGGGTATTTGTACCGGATTTTAAAGCGATGCCCAATGGTAAAACTTCATTACCTGATACTTCTAAGGAATGGTATCCATTTTTAATAACGTTAATCAAACCAAATGAAACACCGTCCGCAGAATCGGCTACATTAATGAGTCCGATCTGTAACCCGGTGATGTTTTTGGCGCTATTGATCATGGCGAGTTGTAAGCCATAAAACTTTTTGTCCGCTCTATTATAGATACCTGAAACCTGAGCACCGGAAGTGTTACCGTGGCTCCAATTGTAGATGCCGCTTATTTGTAAACCTGTAGTATTGTGACGAGATATATTAGTAATTCCTCCTATTTGTAGTCCGTCAACACCTTTCATGGCAATATTGGCAATACCTCCCATCTGAGCACCTGTAACTCTGGCATTGGTATGGTTGTAAATACCAGCACATTGAATTCCATTCACATATCCTGCGGTAATGTTGGTAATTCCGGCCATTTGAACTCCGGTCATGTTTGACTTTAATACATTTCCAATTCCAGCAAGTTCTAATCCATGTACAGACCCATTGATTCCGTAGATCATGTTTAAGGATACGTTGTTGGTATACTGGGGGGAGTTCATTCCGTTGCTACCTATCGGGTAAAGGAATGTCAGTTGAACCGGGGTAGATTTCTTCGTTGTATCGTTTTGAGCCCAAAGCGGTGAGCCTACGAAAAACAGTAGAATGATAATTGCGTTTTGAAATGTCTTCATGTCGTTTTTAAGTTTAACTATGATGAAGACAATTCGGTTTTAAATTACCCCTAGTCCTATTTGATTTTTTTTAAAAAGAATATCTGACCCCCGCTTTTGCGCCCCACCAGGCCTGGAATTGAACACCATCAATAACCTCAGTATAGAAGGGTTCTCTGGCGATGCTTGTGGTGAAGACACCAGATGAATTTTGCATTTCAGAAATATGACCATTGATGGAAGGTCCGAATATGATAGAGAATTTTTTAATGTTTAGATCAACGGTAAGGTCAAAACGATTCAGTAGGTTCAATTGCCAATCGTATTCCGCGTTAAACTCCTGTTCATTGATAAATGTGGAAGTTAAATCTAAACTAAAAGAGAGCCATTTCCAGGTGTTAATCTTAGATCCAATTCCTAAACCCAAACCTAAAATATGTGGTTCATTTGGACGGAAACCAGCGGTGTATGTCATGTAGAAATAATCCATCCCTGATTTAAAGGCAAGATTCGTATACAAAACTTCATTTCCGTAAATTTCAATTGGATGGTATCCATCTTTAATGTAATTGAATAACCCCAGCGCAATTCCATTAGAAGTATCGGCAATATTGATCAGCCCTAATTGTAGCCCGCTATTCATTTTTGCATAGTTGAAGAGTGATAGCTGAACTCCATGCATTTCTGAAAGAGCTTGATTGGTGATTGCAGAAATTTGCCCGCCAACAATATCTTTTGTAGATAAATTATGAATTCCTGAGACTTGTAAACCATTCATTTTGCCATTGGCAATATTTGATATTCCTGCCACTTGAAAGCCTACAATGCTGTCTTGTACCCAGTTGAGAATTCCACCTACCTGTACGCCATTCACATCCTTGGTTACATGATTATGGATTCCTGCCACCTGAAATCCATTTACCCGACCGTTTACGATATTGCTTACACCAGCCACTTGCATCCCATGTAAACTATCAGAAAGAAAATTGCTGATACCACCAACTTGTAATCCGGTAACATTCTTTTTGTTTTTATTAACGATCCCAGCGACTTGCATACCTGAAGTGTGCCCCTGAACCACATTTACCAATCCTGCAATTTGTAATCCCTCCATATTGCGATTGAGGATATTAAATAAACCTCCAACCTCAATACCATCTACGCCACCATTATAGCCTCCAAGAATATTCAAAGAGAAATTATTATCAATAATTCCGCTGGCATTCATGTTTGTTCCAATAGTGGGAATAAATGAGACTTGCCCGACTCTTTTTTCTTCAATTTCGTTTAGGTTTTCTACAGTAATTAACCCCTCCGGAGGAACCATTTTTAAAACGAAATTGGGATTTTCCTGAATGGTAGCATTTTGGGTAGGTTTCGAGGTAACGGTAAGTTTTGGATGGAGGGGTTTGAGCAGGATCTCCATATTGTTTTGTTCACGTACATTCACCGATATAATGATATCTTGAAAACCAGATTTGGCTACATTGAAATTCTTGATGCTTCCTTTTTCAATGGTGATAGAAAAATGTCCTTTAGAATTAGTTAATACGGTTGTTCTGGATGAGATGTTATAAATACTTGCCTGATAAATGGGTTTACGTGTAACTGCATTTAGAATAGTCCCAGAAAACTCCGTAAAATCGGGATGGTCTTTATCGTATTGCTTTTCTATCTTTTTGCTATGAACCAGAATAATGTGTGATCCAATTATTTTGGATTGAATCTGTCTGTCAAAGACTTCAGAAATTATCTTTTTTACTGTTTTATGTGCAGAATATGTAATTAAACTATCTGCATTTAAAATGTTGGAGTTGTAAGAAAAGTGAAGACCGGTTTGTTGTTCAATTTGCGTAAATAAAATACGAACAGGTTGTTTCTTGAGAGAGACATTCACCTCTAAGTTGGATTTCTTTTGTGCAAAAACACCTAACGAAATCAATAGAAAAAGCAAACAACTAATTTGGCGCACAGCTGGTTCCTTTAAGTGTATAGTGATTATCACGTTGTTCCAGTTCAAGCTCAAAAGTGGTCGCAATTACTGCCATGATATGATCGATATTTGAGTTCTGGAAATTAACCGTTAACAAACATTTTGGGGTATGCTCATCGTTGAAAGAGATTTCTACATCATAAACGCTTTCTAATATTTTGGATACTTTTCCCAGTTCGATACCATCAAAGATGAGTTCTTGATTTAACCAGTACATTTCAGTAGCTTTTTCAGATGCATCTTGTATCGGTTCCAGTTTCTGGGTGGTTTTATTATAGATAACTTTATCTCCCGCATGTAGTTTAATGGATAGATATGTGCTATCGGAATCTTGAGATAGATATTTAAACATCACCACACCGGATTTAACGTAAACACTAATGAGTTCGTCTTTTGAGGAAGATTTAATATTAAATGATGTCCCCAATACATGAACTTCACTTTGTTCGAGGTGAATGATAAATGGTCTGGTCGTGTCTCGTTCAATATCAAAAAATGCTTCACCTTCTAATTTTACTTCTCTGGTATCGGAGTTGAAGTTTTCGGCATAACTGATTTGCGTATTTTTATTTAGCGTGATGACCGAACCATCTTGTAGGGTATCATTTAAAATTTCTGTTGAAGTGTAAACAGAAGTCTGTCCACCGTCTGATGTAAGCTGAAAGATAATGGTCATAGAACCGATAAGTATCAATATCGATGCCGCAATTTGTAACCAGGACTGCTTGTAAAATGGTGTTTTATGAATTTGAGGCGCTATTTTTTTCCAGGCTTTTTCAGAACTGAATTCTGGGATGTTTGTGTTTTGTGAAAGATTCCAAATGCGTGCAAAATCCTCAAAACATTTTTGGTTTTTCTCTGACGATGCAATCCATTCCGAAACGATATGTGTATCAGAATCATTCAGTTCTCCATTCAGGTAACCTGTGAGTAAATGATCTATATTTTGATTTTCCTGCATCATGATCCTAGAAATAAGACAATCGTATTTACCTGATCCCCTAGTTTGTTTACAAAATAAATGATAAGCCCAATATGCATATAGTCTTTTAGCTCTTCGCGAAGTTGCTTTATAGCACTGCCCATGTGGTTTTCAACGGTTTTTACTGAAATATTGAGATGTTCTGCAATTTCTTTGTATTTCAATCCTTCAAAACGACTCATCTCAAATATTTTTTTTCGTTGAGCCGGCATATTTTGAATCACATGGATTACTTTTTGTTGTAGATCAGAATCTTCTGACTCTTCTTCCGTTTGAGCTTCTGAGCGTAGTCGTTCATTGTAAATCTTATAATCCTCCCGAATAGAAATATGCTTGATTTGATTCAAACAAGCATTTCGAATCATGGTAAATAAATAGGATTTGGGATTATTTCCTAAAATGAGTGTTTTACGTCCGTCCCATAGTTTAACAAAGCAATTTTGGACTATCTCTTCAGCATCATCTGCATCATTGATAAACGTATATGCGAATCGGCAAAAAGAATTGTAATTCTCCTTAAAGAACGCTTCAAAAGCAGTTTCGTTATCAAGTATATTGGAAGGAGAAATAGACACAATCCGGAGTCTGGAACTTACAAAAGATTTTTATGATAAATCACATGTGTGGCGAAGGTAATGAAATCATCCATTTGATTTGCTAAATTCTTCAATATCCGAAGCTTGACCGAATATAATTAAAGTGTCTCCGCTTTGAATAATCGTTGAAGGGGATGGAACGCCTAAAACATGTTTTTCCACCTTTTTACCTCCGGTTTCTTTTTCTCCCAGATAGTATTCTCGTTTGATGGTGACTATCGTAAGTTTATAATGTTCACGAAGGGCGAGTTCTTCTAAGGTCCTACCAAAAATGCGGTGCGGAGCTCTTATTTCTACAATTTCATAATCATCACGAAGTTGTAATGAGGATAGAATGCTTGGATTGAGAAGTCTTTCTGCTACTGCAATTCCGACCTCATTTTCAGGTGAAAGTATTTCCTTAAAACCAATTTGTTCTAAAATCATGCGTTGTTGAGGACCGTTGGCTCTAACGATGATTCTATTGGCACCGATTTCTTTGAGATGAACTGCAGTTAAAAGCAAAGCCTCAAAATCTCTTCCAATAGCAACAACTACAGCTTCTAGTTCTTCAATGTTTTGAGCCTCAAGTGACCTTTTATTGGTAGAATCTAATTGAATAGCATGTCTTACCGTGCCCTGAATATTTTCAATTTTTCTGATATCTGAGTCTATTGCAATAACCTCCGAGCCCCTTTCAGTTAGGGTTTTAGCGATGGCATTTCCAAATTGCCCCAGTCCAATTACAGCGTATTTATTTAGTCCCATTGGGTAATTTTAAATTTAAGATGTCAAATAAAGAGTTTAAGACGTATCGTTAGGATGTAAATTTTCAATTGTTATGAGCAATAAGTCGTGGATTAAAAGAAAATGAAAGGAGTTTAAATAGGAATGTTGTTTTGGGCTTACTTTTGTCGAAACGTATTTACCAAATGGCTGAAAATATAGTTTTCGTAACGGGAGGAACAGGACTTGTGGGTTCGCATTTATTGTTGAACCTGTTAAAATCTGGGAATTCGGTACGTGCATTAAAAAGAGAATCTTCAAACCTTGAGATTGTCAAAAGAGTTTTTAGCTTTTATGGTTCGGAGGATTTATTTGATAAAATCCACTGGGTGAATGGGGACATTACTGATATCATTTCATTGGAAGATGGTATTGGAGATGCGCAATATGTTTATCATACTGCCGCTCTGGTATCTTTTGATCCTAGAGATAAACAGAAACTATATAAATTCAATATTGAAGGTACTGCCAATGTAGTGAATGCATGCCTGGAACGAGGTGTAAAGAAGTTATGCTATGTAAGTTCCACAGCTGCTGTTGGTAAATCTAAAAAGAATGAGGTCGTTATTGAATCCAATAAGTGGGATGAAGAAGAAGTAACTTCCAATTATGCTATCAGTAAGCACTATGCGGAGAACGAGGTATGGCGTGGTGTGGCTGAAGGTCTGCCAGCGGTGATTGTAAATCCTTGTGTGATTATTGGCCCCGGAGATTGGGAACGTTCTAGTGGAACTTTATTTAAAACCATAGGAAAAGGTTTAAAGTTCTATACCGGAGGTGCGAATGCATTTGTGGATGTTCGCGATGTAGCTGATGTGATGGAGAAATTAATGCATAGCGATATTGAATCCGATCGTTTTTTATTGATTGGGGAGAATTTGAGCTATAAGCAATTATTCGACAAAATAGCAGGAATTATGGACGTAAAACCTCCATCGGTTTTGGTACAGGGATTTTGGATTGATATTTTTTGGCGTCTGGAAAAAATCCGTTCGTTTATTACCAGAAAGTCCCCTGTTGTGACTTCAGAATCTGCACAGTCCGCAGTAAATACGGTTTCTTATAGTGCGGAGAAAATTATATCTGAAATGTCATATACATTTCGGAATATAGATGATGCGGTTTCAAACGCAGGAGCGTACTACAGACAACTCCAATAGACTAGTACTCTTTTGAAGTTTCACCTTCTACATTTTGTCTCCCTCTCAATTCAGAATCCATGGTAATGCCGTCTTGAATGACCACAATAATTCCATCTGATAATCCCACATCAATCTGCTTTTTCTCAAATACCTGAGGTTGTGTTTGAACATAAACAAAAGCTGAGTCTCCAACATATTCAATTAAGCTTTCTTTAACCACTAAGGTAGAATCAGCTTTTTCTAAAACGATTGAGGCATTTGCGCTATAACCACTTCTAATGAAATTCGCAGATAGATCATTTGGATCAATTTTAGCTTTAATTTCAAACTGGATCGCTCCGTTTTCTTCGACACCTTTTGGAGCGATGTATTCTAACGAAGCACCTAGAGTTAAGTCTTGTAACGCACCAATGGTGAGGATCAAATCCATACCCTCGTTTACTTTACCCACTTCAGATTCATCTAATTTCCCCTGAAAGATCATATCTGTCATATCTGCCACAGATGCGATAGTTGTTCCCTCATTAAATGTATTGGCTTCAATCACTTGATTTCCTTCTTTAACCGGAACATCCAATACCATTCCAGAAATGGTACTTTTAATTAAAGTATTGGTAGCAGATTTACTACTCTTACTCACACCTTCCCGGATAATTTGAAGATTATCTTCAGCGGCCTCAACTTCTAGTTTGGCATTTTTTAACCTTAATTCAAATGGTTGAAACTCCGCTTTAGAAATCACACCCTGATCAAAGAGTTCTTTGTTTCGATTATAATCCAATTGAGAGTTTTCAATATCAATCTCAGCTCTTTCTAATCTGTTTTCAGCGTTATTCAAATTCACCATATCCGGGATGATTTTAACACGTGCGATGATGTCTCCCTTTTTGATCATAGATCCGGCTTCAACATATATTTTGTCTATAATTCCAGACACCACAGGTTTAATCAAAATCTCTTTACGAGGAACAACCGATCCAGTAGCGACAGTCTTTTTTAGTACTTCACTGATAAATGGTTTTTCGATTTTGTATGTAGCTTCAGGGGCTTCATTTTTCATGTATAGATAATACATGGTATATCCAAAAACACCTAAAATAGCAATCAAAATACCGACTCTAATGACAATTTTCATATGTTGTTTTTTATTCTGTTCTTAATGCGTCAATTGGTTTAATCTTAATAGCACGTATCGATGGGATGATACCTGCTAATATTCCAGAAAATACCAGAATACTAAATGCTTTGATAATGATGGCAAACTGGACTTCAGGATTAGAAAAATAATCATGTTGAATGTAAGGTCCGAGAAGCTCGAGTAACCAAACTCCAAAAATAATTCCGATTATCCCACTGAGAGTAGTTAGGATCATAGATTCTAATACAATTTGTGTGACGATGCTTACCGGGGTGGCACCAATGGCTCTACGAATTCCAATTTCTTGTGTTCTTTCGCGAATGATAATTAGCATGATATTCGAAATACCGATTACTCCGGCAAGTAAGGTAAGTACCCCTACAAACCAGGATAACGCTTTAATGCCGTTAAATATCATATTGAATTTATCGACTTCTTTTTCCATGTTCCAGGAACCAATAGCCCTGGGATCATCCGGGTGAATATCATGTCTCTGTTTAAGAATACGTTCGGCTTCATCTTCCACCACGGTTACTTTAATTCCTTTTTTACTGGTCATCACAAACCAATGTACCATATTACCTTGATTAAACGCTTTTTGGAAAGTGGTAAATGGTATATAAATGGAGCGATCTTCATTCTCGGCATCATCTCCCTTTAGACCTGAATGAAAAGTACCTACTACCTGAAAATACACCCCGTTGATTTTGATATATTTCCCCAATGGATCTTCATCCGGAAAAAGCGTTTCAGTCGTGATTTTACCTATCACACAAATTTTTCGTTCTTCCTTCATGTCGCGGTCATTTAAAAAACGACCTGTTTGCATTTTAAGAAGTTTGATGTATTGCACTTCAGGAGCAAATCCGTTGATTTCGAAAGCGCCCGTACGCGAATTATACGTAACATTATTGGCACCACGCCATCCTCCTAATTGCAATCCAGGAGAGATGAGGTCTAGTTCTGGAATTTCCCGTAATGCCTCTGTATCATCATTATTTAAACCAAACCATCTATTTTTTTTAAAACCTTTGTAAGGCATGGAGGTAGTATTGGACCACATAAAGACGCTATTGGCAACTCTTCCGGCAAAGTCTTTCGAAACTCCATTTTGCAATCCATTCCCTGCGCCTAACATGACAATCAGCATGATGATTCCCCAAACCACGCCAAAAGCAGTAAGTGCACTTCGCAATTTGTTTTTGCTAAGTGTTTGATAAATCTCGGCCCATCTGTCTATATCAAACATCTATTCGTCTCTTAATGCTACAATAGGTTTAACTTTTGCTGCTTGTAGGGCGGGAATCAACCCGGCTATACTTCCTGCAACAATCAATACAATGGTGGATGCTACCGCAATACTAAAATCAACACCTGGATTCATGAATGTACCCGGGTCAGAGGTGAGGCTGGAAAGATATTCTAACGAGAAAACACCTAAAACCAATCCTGTATATCCGGCCACAGTTGTGATAACTACAGCTTCTAGCAAGATCATGGTAACCACAGAAGCAGGTGTGGCACCCAGAGCTTTGCGAATGCCAATTTCTTTGGTACGTTCTTTAACGGTAATCATCATGATATTGCTAATCCCCACAACACCGGCAATAATGGTCATGATGCCAATAATCCAGATAAATGCATTTATTCCGGTGAAAATACCAGTAAACATTTTGTATTCTTCGGCATTGTTGCGCGCATAAAGTGCTCTGGAATCTTTAGGGTCAAAAATGAGTTTGTCGGATAGCATTTGAACTGTTGCATCAACAATCTGATTTACTCTGCTTTCCGGTGCGTTTCCAGTGGTGAACATGATACGATTAAGGTTTTCTGTACCTCCAAAAACTTGTTGAGAAGTTGTGATTGGAATGTAAACCATTTTCTTTTCCCATCTACCTCCGTAATCGTTGAAGGTACCAATTACCTTAAAAGGAACATTCCAAATGGAAAAGTATTTACCCATGGGGTCTTCATCTCCGAATAATTCGGTAATGGCTTCTTGTCCCAGAACAGCGACTTTGGCTTTATCCTTTAAATCTGTTTGGTTTAGAAAACGACCTGTACTCATGATCGTATTTTCCAGGACCTGATGGTCTGGGTGAACCCCGCGATAGGGTAGATTCGCAGTCCGTTCTTTATAGTCCATTTGACTCCCCCAGCTGGCAAACCTTCCAGTGATATGATCAATATCTTCAAATGAGTTTTTGATTAAATCATATTCCGCATTGGTCAATTGAATTTTACGGTTCGGCTTCATTCCTTTATATGCGACTCCTGTGTTTCCGGCTCTTAACCAAACACTATTGATCGCATCATCTCTGAATTGATATTCAAAACCATTCCGTAAACCCTGACCGGCACCTAGTAGAATTATGAGCATGAAAATCCCCCACGACACCGAAAATGCCGTCAAGAATGTACGTAGCTTATTGGCCTTGACTACGTCAAATATTTCCTGCCATTTTTCTAAATCAAACATTTGTTTTCACGGTCATTACCTCTCCATCTTTAAGAACAATATTTCGATCAGTTGCATCCGCAATATCTTGTTCGTGGGTAACGATGATGATGGTAATTCCTTCTAAGTTTATTTCTCGTAGTAATTTCATAACGTCAATGGATGTTTTACTATCCAAGGCCCCGGTAGGTTCATCCGCAAGGATGATTTTGGGTTTTGAAATTAGTGCTCTGGCAATCGCAACACGTTGTTTTTGCCCTCCACTCATTTCGTTTGGCATATGCTCAGCCCAATCCTTTAACCCTACACGGTCTAAGTATTCCAGTGCCAACGCATTTCTTTTTTTGCGACTCACTCCCTGATAATAGAGTGGAAGTGCCACATTTTCCATTGCGTTTTTGAATGTGATTAGATTAAAAGACTGGAATATGAATCCGATCATTTTATTACGATAATGAGCGGCTTTGGTTTCACTCATTTCACGAATGAGCGTTTGATCTAATTTGTATTCACCACTATCGTAGGTATCCAATATTCCCAGGATATTTAGCAATGTGGATTTACCAGATCCCGAGGAGCCCATGATGGAAACCATTTCTCCTTCTTTGATGTGTAAATTCACATTTTTGAGAACTTGAAGGTCGTGCTTACCTACTTTGTAAGATTTGTTTATTCCAGTTAACTGTATCACAGTACAATTTTAATGTTTTAGAAGATGTAAATGGATAAAAATTAATTAGCGGTAATTTTAGGGTGATATGCGGTTCTCTGATTAGAAATATTGTTACGCAATGTTAAATATTCGAAGATGTTATTTTTGTAATACCTATTTGAACCTTAAAAAACAACTTAAATTATTTTCCATGAGAAAAGTGATCATTTTAGCGACTCTATTATTTCTGAATTATTTTCAGATTAAATCACAAGAAAATTCAACACTAAAGGGAAGAGCTGTTGAATGGGGAATGGGAACTTCAAACTTTAAGAGTTTTAATATTAGTTTTAAAGCTGGAGGTAAAAAGAACTGGTACTACAGGGCAAAGGCTTTAGAGTTATTCGGTGGTAGAGATAGTACATCAACTCAAGATACGGCAACATTATATAAGAATTGGGGGATGGGACTGTCAACAGGGTTAGAGAAAAGATTTTATTCCAATGAACACTTATCATGGGGAATAGGTATGGACGTGTTTTTGAAATATCAACAGTATAAAGATATTGTTGGGGAAGATAATAAAGGAAAGAAAATAAGTGCTTTTAAAAATAAAACTTTTGTGATGGGGTTAGCCATCCCAATAATGTTTAACTATCAATTTGCAGAAGATAGGATTATGTGTTCGTTTGAGTTTGCTCCATCTATTCAGAGGAGTAAGAATACTCTGGAAACTAATAATAGTTTGGGAGAACCTATTGAAAATTTGACTTCAACTAATTTTGAAACTGAATGGTATCTGTTGAATATGAATCAAGTTAGTTTTTCAGTAGCATATCGTTTTTTGAAATAGAAAATAGCTCTAGATTTATTAGGAATATCACAATTTATTAGATTGGGATAAATTTTTTTTTACTACTTTGTAATCAGAATTATTGTGACCAAATGCCTAGAACTTATTTATCCATTTTATCAGCTGAAAAAGAGATTCTTGACCATTTTGATAATCTTTTTAGAGACACGTCCTTTTTTTTAGGATATGTTGGAGGGAAAAATATAGAGCTTAGGGAATTCATTCAAGATAAGGTCGATCATAAGCATTTACTTTTTGTAAAGCCCTCATTAAATTTTATGACGGTGAGTAGCCCTGAGAATTTGAAAAAACTGGGTGAGGTAAATGTGATGATTTTGGGGAATAGTTTACCCAAAGAACTCATAGGTTTTTTGCAGGAGTACAACGCTGTTGGGTTTATTAAACCAAGTGAGTTAAATACTATAACCATGGACCAAATTATCAGTGATATTGATAAAAAGGGATATTCTGCAAACTATCATATTCCGGAAGAATATTGGATCAATAAACCTCCTCATGTTTTTCCCCGACCAAAGCCCAAGTTGACTAAGGGTGAGAATGAGGTGCTGAAGTTGTTGTGTCACAATTATAGTGTGCGTCAAATTGCTGAACTGCATGAAATTAGTGAGGCGGCTATCCGTTCGCATATTTTGAACCTGAAAGAGAAGCTACACGCGGAATCACTGTCTGAGGTGATCGTGATAAGTATGGCCAATTCTTGGATAAAAATTGACCGATCTTTTACAGCTAGTAAGAGTCCATTTTTACATGGTTAATTTGTTTTTTGTTTCGTTTTAGAATAAATCAATAATCTTTTATAGAAATGTTAAAAAACCCATAAAATTTATGGGTTGAATGAACCCGTATTCGATGTAATATTGTTCATAATATGGGTATTGAGTGTGGTCTGGAGTTTTTTGAGGTTATCTCTAGTTATATTTAATTATCCTTTTGATGAAAGAAGTTTAATAATAGTATTAAACAGAAGTTTTCTTCAACTTCCTGCTTAATCTTATTAGTAAGGTTTGGAATCAATGAATTGACAAGTCGCTAATAGTATTTAAGATACTACTATACTAAAGAGTATACTTAGCTCATAATCAGGCTGCAATTCCGACATCACTCACTCGGACTTGTAGCCTTTGTTATGTGATTATATCTTATAAACTGGTGCTTAATTCAAATAAAGGCAAATACATGGATACTAAAATAAATCCAACAATTCCGCCTATGAAAACGATAAGTACGGGTTCTATTAATTTGCCTGCTATCAGTGTTTTATTGTCAATTTTTTCTTGATATTGTATTGTGAGTTTTTCAAAAATACTATCGAGTTGATTTAGTTCTTCCGCTATTTTGAATAGTAGGATATCTTTTGATGGAATGAAATCAGTTTTCTTTAATGACTCATTAAAAGCGACCCCCTTAAGCAAATCTCCTTCTATGTGATTAAGAATTTTTTTTAGTGGATAAAATGAAATGATGTTTTTTGAAAGTTCGACTGATTCAATTAATGTGATATTTGATGAGAGGAGAAGGCTCATGGCCTGATAATATTTATTGATTTGAATATCTTTAATTATTGACCCATAGATGGGAATATGAAGTTGTACATATGATGTTATTTTTTTAAAATACGCACTTTTTGATGAAAAATAAATTAGGATAACTATTACAATGGTTAAAACAAGAACATAAACGAAAGATGATCTAAACCAATTTGATAAGTTAATTACAAAGACTGTGATTTTAGGTAACTCTGAGTCAAACCTAAGGAAGATGTCGGAAAACATTGGAACTACGAAGTTCATCATAAATATAAGAACTCCAATTGTTAATGCTAGAATAAACAAGGGATAGCTTATTGCTCCAATTAATTGACTTCGAACTTTTATTTTACGTTGAAAGTATGTTGCCAGACCGTTACATACGTGATTTAAATTTCCAGTTTCTTCCCCAATTTTAATATTGAATGATTCATAATCAGAGAATATCGAATTATTTCTCAATATGAATGCTAGAGACTTACCTTCTAACAATGAGTTATAAATTCCTTCGTAAATGACTTTTTGTTTAGACTTCTCATTTTCAACAATCATTAATTGCATTGCGTTTTTGAGATCGAGGCCAGAATTAAAAAATATGGAAAGCTCATAGTAAAATTCTGCTTTTTGCTTATCAGATAGTTTCATTGCTCGAATTAAAGTTGAATATTTAATAACTCCCCTTCGGTATAGGTTTTTCTATACGTAAGTTGGTATTGTTGATCTTCATCATATATCAGAATATCAATTTGAGATATTATCGAATCGCGTAGGAAGAGTAGGTCAGTTTGATTTTTAAACTGAAATGTATTCGGACTTGGTTGATGAATAATAATAGAGTCAGGGAAGAATGATATTTTTTGATTACATGAGGATTTATAATCTCTAAAACAGATGGAATTTCCATTGCCCATTATTAAACTGTTTTTTGAAAAGTTCTGAGAAAGTACAGATTGGAGTAAACGAAGATCAGATGTTCGATCAAAGTTCTTAATTTGATTAAGGAGAACTCTATTCTGGAAAGAAATAAAAGAGATGATAAATATGATAATCAGACCGCTGATTAACATATTAACTGATATTTCTGTTATGGTGAATCCTCTAACTTTCATGTCGCAGGATGATAAAATGAGAAAAAATTATCTCATCGTTTTTTGAGATATAGAAATTGCATTGATCTGTATTTTTTAAATGTTCGATGTCATACGTAACTTGTAAATTGTCAAATTCGATGTTGTTAATTTCTGACTCAAACTCTTTGAAATTGTTGAGTTTAGATATTTTTTGAATGCATTGATTGATTTGAATTAAATCAGAACGATTAGGTTGCTTATAGATGTTTTGAATCAGAATGTTTGAGACAAAAACAGCAGTGCCAAATAGTGACATCGCAATAAGAGTTTCGATTATTGTAAATCCCTTTAATCTAGCCATTTGATAAATGCTTTTGATGAGTTTGTGGATGATACCGGGATGGGAATACCCTTTTGTTGGAAATCGCTGTTTACCGTAGAGTTATAAATTAGATTTATGTATGATGATGACGAGGTTGAATGCTTAAAATAAGGACATGATATTTGACCGGATAGTTTAGCGTTAAAGTCTAAGGGAATATCCGAATGGATGTACCCATTAATTTTCCCACTTATTTTAGGTGTGATTTTACACTCTTTTTGACCATGGATGTTTAAATATCCATTTAATGTGCAGGACGATTTAAAGTTAAGAGAGTATTTTTCGTTTGAAGTATTAACAGAGATAGATGAGGGATAAAGAAAGGTTATATTTTCTCCTAGAATTAAATGATCTGTAAATAACTGTATTGCTCCAGACCAATTATTTGCAATTTCAATTTGAGGAGCGATTAGGATTAAATCTTCAAGTTGACTATGTGTATCTATGAAAATCTTATCATTAGATTCTATAATTATATTCCCTTGAATATTATTTAAGAGCTCTATTTCTTGTTCTGAGTAAAAGTAACTGCTATTGCGGTTAAAAGAAAAATACTGATTTATGGAATCAATATTATTTATAAAGGATAAATTTTCGTAGGGTGCAGAATAATAACTTTTTGATGGAAGGTTTTTTGAATTGGTCGAGGTATTACGATGAGATATTTCTGCCCTCGTTATATTAATGTCAGAAGGAGAATACAGTTTGTTTAGTATTTCTATGCCATGTTTTGGTATTTCTATTGTTCCTATCAATTCACATTTTCCTGACAATTTCAATCCATGAGAGGATTCATCCAGACTTATGATAGGGTCATTATATGAAGGTACGGAGCCGATTAGTACCGGTTTAATGAGTGAGTCTACTCCGGCATAGCTAGTTATTCGAATTAACTTTAAATGCCCCCATTTTTTTTGCGTGATTTTAAAATCACTTTCGAATTTTTTTTGCGAATTAAAATTGTCAATGGAGTTAGATAGAAAATAGTTTAACCCTGATATATTATTTAATTCTAATTTGTAGCTGTTAAACGCATTAGAGAATAATTTTTTTTGAAATCCGGCCACAACAATCATAGTAGTTAAAATCAAAGAAGAGATTAACATTAGAATAATAGTATAGGATAAAATCCATCCTTTAATTCTCATCCGATCGAGTTTTTTTGTTTAAAACACTCTTTATTTTATCTAAAAAAGGTGGTTTCTCATCTTTGTTTTCGTTCTCTTTCTTTTTTTCTTTTTTGTTTGACTTTCTTTTAATCTTCAAATCTTGGATTTTCTTTTTTTCTTTTTTTAGAAATCCTTTTTTATAATGTTCCTTATACTCAAGAGTGTCGTTTATTGTTTTGATAAAAACGCCATTTTTGAATCCATTTTTGAATTTTCCACTATAAATGAGTTTAGCGTTTTGATCATATTCCAAATACTCTCCATGTAGTAATCCATTTTTGTAATGTTCAATAATTTTAATTTGACCATTCGAATGCCAGTAGATCCACCTACCGGACTTTAAACCATACTCAAAAGTACCCTGAGCGAATAGTTGATTGGTAAGATAGAATTCGTTGTAAGTACCATGGATTAAATATCCGGAATAACTACCATTGGATTGATGAATTTCTCGGTTGGTAGTCCAATAGTATTTGGCTTTTAAATTATTCTTTTTTCTATTCTTGGTAGAATAAAAGGTTTTTACTTTGGTAGCGTAATTAGTGTGTAAATCAAGGGAATGAATATTTTTTGATTGACTATTTGCACTTAAACAGAAAAGAACAAATAATATAAATAGGGCATATTTACTTTTTGATTTCATATTTAAAATTTTTGTTGTTTAACTGTATGATTAAGTGTGTTTTAAGTATTTCTGTTATTTTGAAACTATCTAAGGAATCACCTGGGCTCACAATAACCTCTTTATTTTTATATTTAATTAGTGCTTTTGACTCATGTTTGCTAATGTTTACGATTCTTCCCAAGTATAACAGGTCTATCGATGAAGTAAACATTAGACTTTCATCAGTTGTTATAGCTGTTTTGTGATTGTTTTTTTGGGGTTTTGGAGTTTTATTGTTTGAAACGATCTTAGCTCCTGCACTGTGTTTTAAAAAAGGATCTGTAAAGTTTAAATTAAGAGTGTAGTTTGAAGTTGGAATGGGAGATCTTTGGATTTTCGGACTAACAATATTGTTCTGATTTGGGATTTTTTCGGTGTCCATATGGCTCAAGACAAGCCTTGAATATATTATAACAACAATAATTATTAGGATGATATTTATTATCTTTTTCATAGAGTTATTGTACGAAAAACCTGTTTCTTTCTGAGAAATTGCTAGAAAAACCAGCCTGATCGAATCTTTTAATTGACCAGTAATACATACCTGAAGAAATAATTGTGTCAAAAAAAGTATCCTGACCTACATAGTGTTTTGAAAGAATGGTATTACTGTTTTGATTTACAAAAAAGTATATGGAGTCAAATTCTGGAGTAACCGGGCTACTGAAAGTATTCCATTCCAGTCGAGTTAATCCAGAATTCAGTATTTGATTATTTATTGGGAATGTAATAATTGGAGTTTGAGGAGCAGCAGTATCAACAACAAATTGAAGTTCTGTAAAAGCCGTATTAGTAAATGTATTTTGTCCTCGAATGTTAATTTGATACGTTCCTTGAGCTATATTGGAATCAAGAAGTAGAGAGGTGTCTGCTAAGATACCATTTTGAACATTTTGACTGTTAAAATCTTCAACTTTATACTCATATTGAAGCGCACCAATAATAGGGTTCCAAGCAAAAAATATGGAATCTGTTTTTGTGAAAATTTGGTTGTTTGACGGAAAAGAAATTAAAAGTTTTTGAGTATTTAAATTATCCGAACTATCAATAAATATCTTGTAATACTGATACTCACTTGAATAGACACTGTTTTCTAATCGGATTCGCCATTCGTATTCGTTTGGAGATAGGTTGATTTCGAATTGATTACCAGAGACTAAAGTGTCTACAATAAAGAAGTTTATTTGGTTAAAATTGGGGGTAACTATTTGAATTCGTGCTGAAGTATTAGGAGATGAACTTTCCCAATAGAATTTTTGACTAATATTGCTGGAAATCAGGCTGTCTCTTGGTGAAAGTACATGGATGCTTTCATTTTCCAAATTTTGCTCTATCAGATCAGTACAATTACTAAAAGAGAGTAAAAGAGTTATATAAAAAATTAATTTTTTCATTTTTAGATCGAGTTAGATGATTTGTATTGAAATATGTACGTTCCAATAAGTTTTTTCTTCTTTTTCTTTTTTTCAACTTTATATGCGCAAGATTTCATCGGTATATGGCTCAATTCTTTTTCAAAATGTTCAAGTAATAGAAGTTGATTTTCAAAATTGCCTGTGATTTGAATTTGAATAGTGGTACTCTTGGTGTTTTGATTAGTGTTTATATGAACTTTGGGTATGGAATAAATTGAAATATCATGCGAATTTTTAAAATTCGATATATTTTTCATTAAGGTTTGTTGAAAAACACTTGTTTGGTCATAATCGTCAATAACTCGTTTATTTTCAGAAATCTTTGACTGTAGATCATTTATTTGATTTGGTTCGATACTTAATTCAACTCTACTATCGGAAGGCTCCAAGTTGTTCCAAATTTTAAATCCAAATTTCATCATTATCGATACGATCAGACCAAAAACGATCAGAACAGAAATTCCAAATATGTTTTGAGGTGTATTCATTTTGATATTGTGATAATAATTGAAAAAGTTAGATTGGTGTTTTCTCTATTTTCGTTAATCTCATCTATATATATATCTGTAACCCATTCAGATGAGTTAACTTTCGAAATCCAACTATAGATTGATTTTATTTCATCTGAAAAGCCTTTAATGTGGATGGTATTATTAGAGAATAGAATCGGCTTGTCAGTTCTTATTTTAGCAGTAAGCGGATTTAGACTTAATTTCGTTAAGGTGATTTGTTCAGGAGTAGATAATGCGATTTCGTTTAAAATTTGATATTTATACCTCTTTTGATATGTTGAATTTTGGACGATGAGTTGTTCTTGGTATTTAAGTACATTTTGTAAGCTGTCCAATTGGTTTTTTGATCTATTTGAATCAATATTTTGAGATAAATGTTGATTTTTGATTTTCTCGGAAAGATTTACACCAAGAAATAGGACTGAGGTTAATATTACTGAAAAAATAATCCCTAGAAATAGAATTTTTCGGAAACTGGAAAAGTATATTCTATCTTCATTGTTACGTGTGATGTCATTCGGGATCAGTTGAAAAATGCAATTTTTGTTGTCAGTAGTTGAGGAGGATATTTTTATAGATGAAATTTTAATGAAGTTTTCATCCAATTCTTTTATTACCGGTTCTAGTTTAAATTTTGGTAGAAAAATAGCAATAGATGTATCAGAGTTAATTTCGTAACAATTGACAAGTGCGTTTTGAGTACTGAAAGTGGAAAATTGTTGAACGAAATTCTGCTCATAATCCGCAAAATCATTGTTATAGGTTTTTTCCAGAAAATGATCTCCTGAAATTGTTAGGTTAACAAATTCAAACTTTTGTATTTTATCAAAAATGCTATTCTTATTCATCCGTTCTTGTTTTACTTGATTCGGATGAAGTCCAATCCATTTAGAATGTGTATCATAAATTTGATATTCTAACGATTTGGTATGGTTAGAATATTGATCTATAAACTGCGCTATTTTATAAAAAATGTTCACTTAGTAGATAATGGTTGGTTTTATAAAAATGTGCAGTTTTGAATCACTGACTGTTTTAGATCTTTTGCCAAAAATCCATTTAAGAACTGGTAATCTAGAAATCCAGGGTAACCCCTGACTAGTGGCATTTTTTTTGTTTTCTTCTAATCCTCCTAAAATGATCATTTCCCCATCTTTTACCCTAATTAAGGAACTGAAATTTCGACTAATTTGGCCTGGAGGAGCTGTCTCAGCAATTCTGCCTGTAAAATCAGATTGTGATACTTCTATGGTTAATGTTACATGTCCATCACTTGATACGAACGGGACGATATTAAGCTGAAGGTCCGCATTTATTGATTTGTAGACTTGCGATGTTTGTGAAATGGGATTTTGGTTCCCAACCAGGCTATTCGTAGTTTCTTGATAATATTCAGTATTCCCAATGGTCAGATTGGCTTCATGACCATTTAAGGTGGCGATCATTGGTGTGCTTCGAACTTTAAGATTCCCGTTTGCTTCCATAGCCTGAATAGACATGTAAAAATCGGGAGTAACTGAACCCAAATTAAACCATCCAAAACCATTGAATGAGTTTATTAAGCTATTTATGGTGGTGCTATTTAGTGTCGCACTTCCACCAGTATTACCTGTTAAAGAACCAGATGTTTTTTGGGGTGTTTCACCTACTCCTAAATACATGTCTACTCCAATCTTTGTATCATGAGATTTTCGAAAATCAATAATCATGACTTCGATCTTAACCACTGGTACTATTTGATCAATCTGCGCAATAAATTTCCTTAATTCATTGATATTGGGCTTAGACCCACTTACAATAATTGAATTGAGTTCAGGGAAGGTTTTTATGTCAATACTCTTTGTTAATTCTGTGGGTATGAAATCGGTTATTTTTTCAACTGTTCTATAATCAAGTTTAATGATTTCTGTGGTTCTAAAGGACTCATCTTTCCTTCCTCCTATGAAGAAGATTCCCTCCGACTTTTTAAAAGTGAGCTCAGATCCTGATAATAAGTAGGTTAGAAATTCTTCGTAATTTACATTGTTAACGTAAATTGTAGCCATACCTGTAGGTTCTTTGTAGAATATGTAGTTATAGCCAGCATATTTAGATACAGATGCAAGAATTTCTTTAATAGGTTTATTAATTGCAATAATGTTAAGTAGTAGTGAGTCTGAGAATGAGACTTTTATTTCCGTATCTAATTTTTCGGGTTCAATCGTATTCTCATTTTTGTTATTTCTATTGGGTAATATTTGTTCTTTTTTGGGACTGAATGTGTAGTATTTGTCGTTTTGTTTTTCCAAATGAAGGTCGTTTGCCAGGGCAAACATTTCTAAAACTTCATTTAGTGGTCGGTCTTTAATAAAACAACTGACCAGTTTATTCTTAATTTCAGGAAACAGGATAATATTAACTCCCGATTTTTCGGTGATAGATTTAGTGATAACAGAAAGTGTATCGTCTTTAGCCTCTAGTGTTAACCATGTGTTTCTTTTACTATAAGAAATATTATATGTAGGTGTGTATACGTTTTGTTTTATTTTATTCTTTGATATTGGTTTAAAGGTGATTATAGTGCCAATAGAATTGACAGATAAGTCGTATTCATTTGCAATAAATATTAGAACTTCTTTTACTTTAACATTGGAAAAATTATTGTGAATGGTCCCAGTAACTTTTTCATCAATAACAATGTTTAGATCATGACTTGAGGCAAGTGCTCTTAAGAATTCTCTTACGGATACACCGCTAACACCAAATTCTACTTCTTCATTTAATGCTTCAATGTCTTCAGAAAGAATATTAAAATAGGTGTCTAAAGTATCAACTCGATAAATAGGATCATTTTGGCCAAATGAAAGATTTGAGGCTAATAAAATGAAAATCAAACAAATTATATGTAAATACTTTTTCATCTAGTTAATTAATGAGTTTATTTCTGAGATTGTGGTTAAGCCATTATAAAATAACTGCCAGGCTTTGTAATCGAGGGTGTCTTTTGGTGAGACAAATGATAGGTTGGATTCGTCTGTATTCGTTATGATTGAATTTTTTGAATTGTCATTGTTTTCTATCAATTCATAAATCGCTTGACGACCTGAAAATCCTGTATAATTACAATCTTCGCAGCCTGAAAAATCATAATACGTTGAAGGGTAATTTCCGAATTTGGAGTGTTTTTTTTGCTCACTATTGTTATGTGCAATTTTACATTTTGAACATAGAATACGCACCAACCTTTGCGCAACAGATAAGTTTAAGGTGTTGGCAATTAGGAAACTCGGGACTCCCATATCATTTAGTCGATTTATTGTTCCCCAGGCACTATTGGTATGAATTGTACTTAATACTAAATGACCTGTTAATGCAGCGCGAATAGCCATTTGAGCAGTTTCTTTATCCCTAATTTCACCTAGCATGATAATATCGGGATCTTGTCTTAAAAAGCTTTTTAGGGCAACTGCGAATGTGAGGTTAATATTTTCTCGTAATTGAACTTGATTCACCCCTTCCAGAGTGTATTCAATCGGGTCTTCAACGGTCATAATGTTATTATCGACTTTGTTTAATTCTTTCAGAGTAGTATATAATGTTGTCGTTTTTCCAGATCCTGTAGGTCCGGAAATAAGAATAATTCCAGTTGATTTATGAATCGATTTTTTATACAATGAAAGTTGAGATGGGCTCATTCCAATTTTATCTAAGTCAAGATGCTCACTGGAGTTTCCGAGTAACCTTAGAACAATTTTTTCTCCATATAGTGTCGGTAGGGTAGAAACACGAAGCTCTTGTTGTATACTTTCTGATTTAAATAGGATTCTTCCATCTTGTGGTAATCTTTTTTGAGCGATATCCAAACGCGCATAAATTTTTAGTTTATTAACTAATGATGGGTAGTCCTTCTTGTCTATTTGAAATTTTTCAATCAATTTCCCATTAATTCTATATCTGATACGTGCTTTTTGTTCATAAGGCTCAATATGGATATCTGAGCTGCCAAGGCTTTTTGCTTCTTCAATTAAGTTGACCATTAAAAGCTCTTTGTTTTTAATGTCGATTGATTTTGTATTCCTATGTTTTGGGTAGTGACGTTTTAGAATTTCGTCAAAACCATCATGATCATGTTTTTTAAGCTCGATAGATTTTCCCGTAATAAGTTCGAGCTCAAATTTTAGTGAACTAGAAGGTTGTGTATTAGAAATAAGAGTTATGGAGTTTTGCGTAATTCCTATTGGAACCACACTATATTTCCAGGCTGTTTTAGAGTCTATGGTTTGAATTATTTCTGTAGGAATAATCATTATATAATCTGCATTAATGAGATAGAATAAAAAAATAGTGCCCAGCCTATTAAGTATGTAGCCAGCGGTATGCGCTTAGTTGGTTTTATTTTTTGAATAAAAAGGCCGGTTATTGAAGACAAAATGATGGTGAGTAAAAAGAAAGAGGTATGTATCCATGCTCCAATTAAGAAAATCGAAACAATATCTCCAAGTCCAATATAGTTGTCAATAACATTAATAACACTATGCTTTCTAATACATATGAATACTATTGTGGATATAAAAAGTAGTAGAGATATGATAGAATTCATTAGTAATATTGGCCAATAAAAATGAAATCCAATTGGAGCAAAATACCAGTATATGTATATACTAATACCGGTAAAAAGCAGAAGAAACCATCCTATGTGTATTTCTAAATATTTCCAATCTTCGTACATTATTGCTGCCGAACTTATTATGAGACTGAATAGAGAAATTAGAACCATTAATCGGGTATTACTTCAATTAGGTTTTTTTCATGATCAATTTGCCAGACGTTAAATGATCCGTCTCCATCAAAGTCAGTTACTGAGGTCGCAGTTGCTTTGAAATGATTGTTTGAGGCTTCTATTAACTCTATTTTATAGTTGGCTTGCCCTCCTTGTGATACCAGTTTTTCCTGGATGAATCCAATGCTTTTTAAATCATCAGAATACTTTGATCGTTCATAAAAATTTGAAAGTTGTAACTTATATACCATATCTAATTGTAATTGAGCTTCTTTTGCTTTTGCTTTTCCAATTACAGCGGTTTGATTTGGTAATACAAGCATGACCAGGATTCCAATGATTGCTAATACAATTAGTATTTCTGTTAATGTCCAGCCTTTAAGTTTCTTTTTCTTTGATCTAAATTTGAATAAGTCCATCTTTTATTGCTTTTTTAAATACGCCTGTAAATGAGTTTACAGCGTATTTTTCTTTTATTTTAACTCGTTTGTTTTCTATTGTTCTGATGCTTAGGCATAGGAAGTCGGCAATTTCTTGATTCCTTTTTTCCGCCCATGACATTTTTATGATTTTGATTTCTGTATCACTTAGATTGTGCTTTTGGGATAGGTTGATGAGATTGATTTCTTTGAGAATAGATGGAGATAGGAAAGGGGTATTTTGTTTAACTGCGTTTAAGCAATTTTGGAATATAACTTCGCTATCTTCTGTTGTAATAATATTCTGTATCCCAATTTTATATAAAGATTGCGTGTTTAAGGATGAAAAGGGGTTTTTGATAAAAAGGATTTTTGTTGTTACTTTATGAAGTGTCCTTAAGTTATCATATGAAAGAGGGTTTATTTTACTTTCTAAAATGACGATGATATCGTTTGAATCGACATTGTTATTTAAAGTCTCAAATGCATAAAAAATGCAATGAGACCCATTTGGGGCCCCCTTTTTAATAATATCCGCTAAAGAATTGGATATTAGAGGTTGATTTGAAAATAAGTTAATATTCATTTAATCAGGAAAAGTTAGGATTGATAATTTAAATAAATAGGTGAATTTTCTTCAGGTCAAGGTTGGTTAACTCATGTCATATTGTTTTAGTTAAGATTAATACAAGGTTCCTTTTGGAACGTACAAATTTAGATTCTATTTCTAAATTATGGAACTTTTTATTTTCATGTAAAAGACTCGTTGTAAACCCAGTGCATTCTGATTTCGTGTGCAACACATTGTTTTTGAGTGTTTTGCACTTCGTTTTCTTCGTATTTCCTCTGGGTGAAAAAGTGAGTTGTTTTGCAAATAAAGTGAGAAACTCACTGAAGTATGGAGTAAAAAAAGGTATGTATTGGGGTGTATTTGCTCTTTTAGAGGGTTTGATGATTTAGGATTTTTGTAGGGATAAAAATAAATTAACCATGCAGAGATACTCTATAATAATCAGCGCACTATCGTTGGTGCTAATCGTAATTTTTCTAAGTCTATATATAGGAGATACCCGAAAGGTTGGGTATGTGGATAACACTCGTTTGTTATTGGATTATAATGGGTATAAGGAAGCACAGTCGGATTATGAGAAGAAGGAAGCAGAGTGGGCGAAGAATCTGGAGGAATTAGAGAAGGATTTAAAAGCGTCTTTTATAAAGTATCAAAGTGAGCGAGAGAGTTTATCGATAGAGAGACGGAAGAAGGAAGAGGAGATATTAAATTACAAGAAGAATAATCTATTAGAAGCGAAGGAGCGATACACGGAGAATATCCAAAGGGAGAATGATCGTTTGATGGAGGAAGTATCAAATCAGATTGAGGTGTATGTAGAAAGGTATGCTCAGGAGCAGGGCTATGAACTTATTGTAGGAATCACGGATCAGGGGAATGTTTTGTATAGTGATAAGGACAAGAACATAACGGAGGAATTACTGATTGGATTGAATGGCAGTTATGAGGGGATGTAGTTATATATGGATATATATAATGGTCTTTTTTATTTCTGGATGTGTGAGAGAGGAAATAGAGAGTAAGGAAGATCTGTTGGGGTATATAGAGGCTCATCGCGAAGATTTTTCGAAACACCGAAATTTTAAGGAGTTAGATGTGGATGTTCGCTGTATTCCCGGTGAGTTAAGAAAGGATAGAGATTTAGATGGAGGTTTAAGTTTTGTTTTTTCAATAACGGGAAAGGAGCAAGATTTTTTAAAGAGATATTCACGTAATTATGAAGAGTACCGGCAATACAAGTGGTATTTGATGAATAGTTGGAAGGACTTTATTTATATAGAGGAAGAAGGGCGTAAGATACCACCTGATATTGCACAATTTGAAGAGCGATATGAATTGGGGAGGGGATGTGTGTATAATATTGTGTTTGATGAGACCCAATTAAAAGAAGAGCAAGTAACCCTGGTATATGATGACCAGATATTTGGTATGGGGAAGTTGAAGTTTCGGTTTGACTTGTCTGTATTAAGAGATCTACCAATAAACGAAGAAACGTATTACAATACTTTGTAAAATGAAGAGAATAAGACCATTATTAAAGACAGCGAGTTATGGGATGTTGATCCTGTTTGTAAATCAGATCATGTTCCCGATGTATAGTTATGCGATTACAGGGCATTCGAGTATGCCGGAGTATAGTTCATTTGAGCCGGTATCGACCACGAATATGGTCAATGAATTTGATGGGAGTTTTACTTATAATTTACCGTTATTGAATGTACCGAATGGGTATCCGGTAAACTTATCCTATCATAGTAATTCAGTGAATAATGAGGCATTATCGAGTTGGGTTGGATTGGGATGGAATATTAATCCAGGAGTGATTAATAGGAATAAGAAGGGTTTCCCAGATGAGTATGATGGAGCGAAGGTGACCTATTATAATCGTATGCCAGCAAACTGGACAATAGGAGCGAAGTTGGGAGTAAATATAGACATATTTGCTAAAGAGACATCAAAGGGAGAGTCATCAGGATTGATAGGAGCGAATATAAGTCAAACAATATCCTTTAATAATTATAATGGATTAGGAACTTCATTAAGTTTTGGCGCATCAGATTTTGCAGGAGTGGCCAATATCAATGCGAGTTTTTCGAATGGGAAGTATAATGGGGCGACATATAGCATTAATCCAATGAATGCATTAAATGCATTTTCGGCTAAAGATAGGCCTTTAAGTGAGGAAGATGCTAAGGGTAAAAGTGAAATAGATAAATTACTTCTAACCGAAAAACAAAAGGAAAAAGATACTGAAACTATGAATAAGGGAAAGGAATCAGCGTTATCTTTTTTTAATCCCTCATTTGGTCCATCATTTCGCCCTATTCCGGTTTCTGTGTCAGAGTCTATGGGAGTTATGACAAGTATTAAATTGGATGTTGGAGCAGCTTTTGCACCTGTACCAATAAAGGGTCAGTGGTCTGCTACGGGAACATTTTCGATGCAGAAGAACAAGTATGAAGTAAAGGAGGAGACGGTATATGGCTATTTAAATACAGAGAAAGCCCAAGATGATCCAAAAGGATTGATGGATTATACGATGGAGATGGAGTCTCATTTAGAGAAGAACGATGAAGTTTTGGGGTATCCACTAGCGAATGCAGATAATTATAGCTTAAGTGGAGAAGCTTTTGGAGGGAGTTTTGAAGCGGTGCGAGGAGATTTTGGATATTTCAGACCGAATGAAATACGTAGTGAAGATATAGGAGTGGATTTTGGAGCTGGTTTTTCAGTGCCATTAAATTTCATTCCGGGTCTTGCAAATTTAGAGTTCGGGTATGGAGGATCGATAGCATCAAATTATCATCAGACAGATATAGGAGAGTGGGAAGAATTTATGGGTGTAGATCAATCTTTTAAGTCAGAGTCTTCATTTGAGGAATCTCAAGAGAAAGTATTTTACTTGTTTGCTGGGGACTTAGCTGGATATTTTGATTTAACGGAAAGACATGATGTATTTAATGATGCACCATATTCTCCGACATTAACGGGGAATGTATCAGCAAATGATAATTCATATGGAGGGTTTCGTATGGTTAACTTCAGAAGTGATGGGAAACATAAGCAACGAAGTACACATATTGTGACTCATACGAATGAGGATTTTTCAAAGCTAGGAAAGCGAAGTAGCCCATATAGGACTTATGAGAAGGGGTTAGAATATTATAATGGAAGTAGTTATGAGGATTATGACTATGGAGATTACCCTGCAGGAGGTATTGCAGAGATTGTAACAACGAATAAGGATGGATTAATCTATGTATATGGATTACCGGTATATGAAAGAAATGAGCAGAATATCCAGTATGGTTTGGAATCGAGTGACTATTCAGGTTCACCGAATGTAATCTTTTCAGAAGATGGCTTGATAGCGATGTTAGATAAGAGTCAATTTTCTGATAGTGGTGCAAAACGTAAAGTAGGTCAGAAGGATGGGAATATGTATGCGACAACGTATTTACTTACACAGATACTCACACCAGATTATATAGACCGTACAGGAGATGGTCCATCAGAGGATGATTTTGGAAGTTATACACAGTTTAAATATGAGCGAGTACATGGTGGAGATGGCTCAGACGCATGGTATGGTCATAGATCTCCATATATTGGGGTGAGTTTATCTTCAGGTTCCTTATCAACGAATCGAGATGATATGGGAAGTTTTGGATATGGAGAGAAAGAGGTGTATTTATTACATGAGGTGCATTCAAAGACTCACGTAGCGAAGTTTAAAAAGAGTAGTCGATCAGACGGACAATCGGTGGGATTACCGAATGGTTCAAGTGCGGAAGCGATTGCAGAATGGGATGGAAGTACCGGAACGAGAAAGAGTCTGAAGAAATTAGATGAGATTGAGCTATATGCAAAACAAAGTGATGATGGTTCCTTATCCGAAGAATTATCGAGTGTTCATTTCAAGTATGATTATACTTTGGCAAATGGCTTACCTAATAATTCATCTTCTAGTGGGAAGTTAACCTTAAAGAAAGTATGGGTAGAACACGGAGGGATTTCTAAGAATAGAATACAGCCATATGAGTTTGTATATGAGTATCCTAATATTACGAGTTATCCTATTAGTGCTCAGTATCCTTCATCAGATCAAGTAGGACGAAATATTAACGATTTTGATCATGGGGATATTCCAGTAGGAATTCAACATCCTAATTATATGTCTGTGAACACAGATGGTTGGGGGCAGTATTGTAATTATGATGAGGACAAATCAGATTTAAATTATGCGAGTAAAAATTTAAAGCGCTTTTTCCCATTTAATAATCAGGATCCGGATTATAGTAAGTTCGATCCAGCGGCCTATTTATTAAAGCAAATAAAATTACCAAGTGGTGGGGAAATCCATGTTCAATATGAACAACATGAATATGCTTATGTACAAAACCGCAATGCGATGGTGATGGTTCCGCTTCATTCGGATACGGATGTTGAAGAGACAAATAACAAGCTATATTATATTGATATAGAGAAGATAGGGTTGTCTACTCCGAATACGAAGAGTGAGCGAGAAGCTTTAGCTAAAAAGCTATTTGAGCCGATGATAGAAGGGGATCGGATGTATTTTAAATTTTTATATGCGTTAATAGGGGATACTCCGGATTCAAAGCGTAATCATACGGATTATATTGAAGGGTTTTCGGTGATATCGAGTTATGGTTTTAAAGATGGGTATTTTTTCTTCAGTTTTGATGAAAGAAATCCGAATACATCTAGCCCAGAGTTTGATAATCCGGTTAATAACCCAGGAAAAACGAGTAAGCGAGAGATTCCAAGGAAGGTCTGTAAGGACTTTTATAAATCACAAAGGAGGTTATTAGTAGATGGAGGTCAAAATGTAGTTGGTCTAACATCAGCTGTAGATGGGGGAAGTGAGAAAGGAATGGCAAAATCCTTTTTAGGAATATTAGAAAGTGCGGCATCAGGGGTTGTTGAAAAATGTAAGTATATGGATCCTGAAATGTCTTATGTGCGTTTAAATCTACCATTGGGTACTGGTGACTATAGAAAGCCAGGGAAGAAAGCAGGAGGCGCTCGTGTAAAACGATTATTAATGTACGAAGATGGAGGAATGTTATCTGACCCGGCAACAGTATATGGAACGGAATATTTATATACGCTGGATGATAATGGTCAGGGCATATCTTCAGGAGTAGCGACCAATGAGAGTGGAAGTATTAAGATGGAAAATCCATGGGTACATCCTATAGATAAGTCGGATATATCTTTAGGCGAATCGATATTAGGCTCAAGTTATTTATACAAGCATATGGGGCCAATAGGATTTGGGTTTATGCCTGGTCCATCAATAGGATATTCAAAGGTAACGAGTCGTTCAATTCACCCTGGGAAGACAGGAACAGGAAAGACGGTAAAAGAGTTTTATACAGCAAAGGATTATCCCTGTTTTATGGAGAATCCAAGTGTAGATGCCCCGCCACCAAATTATGGACGTACACCACAGTTAACTGCAAGTTTAGGTGTTCCAGGATTTAGTGTAACGAATGAAGAGTTTTCAGCGACTCAAGGGATCGTGGTTCATTTAAATGATATGCATGGTAAACCAAAGATGACACGTGTGTTATCGAATGATGGAAAGAGTTTGGTTTCATCAACAGAGTATAAGTATATGCATTATGAAAAGCGCGGAGATGATCAGTCTAAGACGGTACAGTTGATGGGTGATAATATGGCTATAAAAACAGCACGATTGGGAGATTTAGGAAGAAAGGTGAGTGTACATGGATATAGTAAGTCTATTGTGGATGAAAATGTAAGTGTTCGAGCTACTTTAGATACAGATGGTCCAGGAGGAATAGCTTATCCGGGGATACCAATACCTATACCTGGAATTTTGGCAAAGTTGGCAGATTTAAGTTCGCCAGTGAAAGCTTCATATACGCGTACGAAATACAATACAGCAAGTGTATCAAAAGTAGTGGAACATACTTCGATTCCAACAGAGGTGATTACGGTGAATGATGGAATACGTACGCATACGGTAAATAGAGTATATGATGATTACACGGGTGATGCTGTAGTGACGACCTATAAAGATGATTTTAAAGAAGGAGTGTATTTGGATCAGAAATTTAAGGCGATGTGGAACTATAAAGGGATGCGATCTAAGTATCAAAATGAGGGTTTAGTGATAGAGCCGTCATTATGGGGATTATCATCAATTACAGGAAATACATCCGCAGGTTTGAGTACAATTACGTTTAACGCCACTTCGTCCTCTAATTTCTGTGGATTAGAGGAATCTTTCCAGGTTGGTGACTTCTTAGAAATTAATGATAAAGCATGCTTATATCATGTCACAGATGTGGATGCCTTGAATAATAAACTGGTTGTTCAAAGGTCAATGCATAGTACGAGTACCTTACCATCGAATATTAGTCGTATTGAGATATTACGAAGTGGATATACGAATCAGATGAATACAATGATGGGGCAAACGGTATTTTTCTCTCCAGAAGGAGTGCCTAATTATTATTCAACACCGAGTGGTATTAGTTATGGAACGAATCAGTTTATAAATGATTTAAATCAGGCAACAACAAACTTGAGTAGTACACCTAGTCAACCCATAGTTTTATATGGGCCGTATACGGAGGTTGATTTGTCAAGTTTTTCAGTGATAAACTGTGAGGGGATGAGTATTAGGAATGTGAAGGTGGACGTGATAATAGATCAAACCTCTTCTCCAATTAAGACAAGTTTTTCAATAGTATCCTATGAGTATTCATGTGACGGAAAGTCTTATACATTGTATCACTGTGGTGAAGGCGGCTTAGGTTATCCATCAAACTAAAATTAAACCGATGAAAAAGTTAATTTATATTTTATTGTTTATGTCTCCATTAATTGGTCTTGCAGCTAATTTTAATGCGACTTATGTACCTCATTCGACATTAGATTATGTTTTGAGGTTTAAGATAGAAAAGATAGCGGGGAGTTATAATTCGAGTGATAATTTGGGTTATAGTATCCGGGTCAATAACAGTTATGGGGTGCATCAACCATTGTTAGATCCCAATGGGGGACCGTATTATTCAGATGTGTATTTTTATTATGCAGGAACATTTAACATAGAGGTTAAATATTCTATTAATGATGTAGTAATAGAAACCCAGACCATGAGTGTGGTGGTGACATCTGCTAATGGGGAGTATGGTTGTTGTTCTGTGACGATGAAGATGGCACATCAAACGGTAGGAGAGAACGGGCAATTTGTATTGGATCAAGCTACTGGAAATGTTGTATTTCAAAGTGGGCTATGCGGAAGTGTAGAAGAATTTGATTGTATTTCATTTAATAACGGGTTGTATTTAGAGCATGTGATCAGTGCGAATGCACAAACATTTTCATCGAATTGGTCAACGGATTTAACTCGATATGCGAAGGATATGACGGGGGTATTTCCAAATCAGGTAGAGCAAGGCTTTTTAAATAAATGGAGAGTAAAAGAATCTTATACCTATAAGTCGGAATTAGATGGATCTATAATTAATACTGCAGCTACAGATGATTATAAGAATTATGATCGAGGGACTTTTGGTTATTCTCAATTTTTATGGAGGGATGTGTCTTCTAATGACTATGATAAATGGATTAAGACCTCCAATATGATGGAGTATTCTGCTAATGGAGATCCTATTTATGAGATTAACGCATTGGGAGTGACGAGCGGGGCTTTATATGGGTATAACAACACGCAAGTAATAGGAGTTGTACAACATGGGAGATTTTTTGAAGTATCCTTTGAATCATTTGAGAATACGTACATTCCGGACCCTTCTTCTTCCCCTGTACTTAAATATTTTGATAATGGAATAGAGCAGACGAGTAGTTTGGATGTGGAGACGACATTTGGTCATACGGGTAATCAGTGTGTTGAAGTTAAGGATGCGGGATATTTTAATATAGCACCGAGTTTAAATGGCGGTTTATGGAGTAATACGGATGTTTTAGATGGAGATGGTTTTTTAGTTCAGGCATGGGTAAAAACCACAGGGACTCCAACTTTTAATGTCAAGCTTACAGATGGGAATGGTACGGTTAGAAATGAAGATATGGAACTCGCTCAATCATGTGGAGAATGGAGTTTATATGAAGTAGAGTTAGATGGTTCTGATTTAGCAGGAGTATCTCCTCCGGGTATTGAACCTTCAAGAATACGATTTGAGATGTCATGTACATCATGGACATCATCAGGCCCTACGATTTATATAGATGATGTTCGAGTTCAACCGGTAAAATCAGAGATGGTGACGTATGTGTATGATAATCATCAGCGCTTAGTTGCAAATTTTGATAGTCAGCATTTTGCATTGATTTATCAATACAACGAGGAAGGGAAGTTAATCCGCAAATTAAAAGAGACAAGCGAAGGAATAGTAACGCTTTCAGAAACACAGTATAACTCAGAAGGTAAGCCTAGACAATAAGATATGAGAACAGGATTGATAATGATGGTATTGCTATTGGGGATGAGAGGTATTGTTATATCTCAATACCAGTTTCCTTTAGATGCGATAGAAAAATTAAAGCAACATACTTCGGATTATGCAAATATGGTGAATACGGAGAAGTATTTACATTTTCAGATGCAGACCTATTCGCGTAAATCAAGTTATACATCAGATGTAAGAACGACCGATTTTTATAAGAATGGAAAGATGGTCATTATAAGCAGTGATGAGATGAGCTATTATATAGATGATAGTCTGATGATCATTTTAAATGAAGAAGCGAAAAAGATATATATCAAAGAGATAGAATCGGAAGAAGAAATGGCAACCGGTTATATGAATAGTCTGGTAAATGCTTTTGATTCAATTATGTCTTATACATCATCGGTAACCTATAATGAGGGGAAGAATATTTCGTATGAATGTAAAATAGCCCCTAAGAATTATTACAAGTTTGATAATCTGATGTATCAGAACATATACTATTCTAAAGGGGAGATTTTACCGGATAGTATAGTAAAAGGCTATTATTCGGAGCAACTCTACGAAGAAATCACGTATGTTGAATTGGTGTCAAAGGCACGATTTTCGGCATACCCACATCATGATGTGAAACGCTATTTTTTTAATGAAAAGGAAGAGCTTTTAGCACGTTATAAAAATTACTCTATATCAAAACTCTAATTATGAAACTAAAGAATCAATTACATAAAGTGTTTTTATTGTTCGTTGCAATAGTTGCGATGAGCGGTAGTGTGATCTCTCAAATTGTTTTTGAAGGGTCTAATATTTTAGTGAATAATTCGCTTACAGGGAGTTATTCTTCATTGTCAACAAACGGATCACAAACAGTGAGTACAGACGAGTTGATTATGTTGGTTTCATTGGATTATGGAGATGTAACAAACCCTAATATAACGCAAGGGACTATAAGTGTTGGATATGATTTAGAATACTCAAATTCTTCAGGGAGCTCAGTGGTTTTATCGGGTGTGTTGACGGTGAATTCGAACGATTTAAGAGATGCCAAGCAGTATATCAGATCTAATTTTCATTCTTCAAGTGCTGTAAGATTAACAGTGACGAGTGTAACAGGAACGATACCTAATAATTTACGTTTAAAGGTGGATTATCAGGCGAAGTATAAGTATCACTTACATTCCTCAAGTAATATCAATTATCAGTCGGTAGATGTTATTTCAGCTCAAGAGAGCAAGGTAATGTTAAGTTGGAGTAGTCATAGTTCAAATGGTACAAATAGAGATTATTTTGAGTCATATGATTTAGAGATACTAAAAGTAGATCCTAAAAAAGGTTCAGGAGGATCATATACGTTATATAAAGATTGGAGTAAAGCTTTAAAAGTAAGAGTAGATGGAGGAGTGCGTTCGTATGCATTTATGCCAAGTTCAGGAGAAGGCTATTATGTATGGAGAGTAAGACCGATTGGATCACAATATTCAGGTGGTGCAACAAATGTTAAGAATATAGGAGAATGGTCCAGTTTATCAATAGATGCTTCGTTAGGACATTTTTATACTCCGGCAAGTACAGATGGGGGACAAAAATTTAAAGTTACATCACCATCTGGAAATTATAAGCCAGGGGGAAGTTCGGCAAATAATGAGTTTTTCATAGATCAAAGTTTTGAGCAGGGGAAGAACTGGAGTTATATGCAACAGTTTGCAGAAGGAGGCAAGAGAAAAGAAGTGGTAACTTATGCGAATGGATTAAATCAGGTAAGACAAACTCAAACGAAATTAAATAGTAGAGAAGAAGTTGTAGCCAATGCGACTGTATATGATTATTCGGGTAGAGGAGCATTAAATACGATGATGGCACCTACTCAAAAGTCTTATTTTGAGTATGATAATCATTTTATGATTTCCTCATCAACAGGAGGGGTCTATTCAGCAGCAGATTTTGATACGGATGGAAAAATGTTTGCGCCTAATAGTGTAAAGTCTACTTCTTCATTGTCTCAGTATTATAGTGATCAGAATAATGGATCGATGGATGGATTATATGTGGCTGATGGGGAAGGTCAGACATATACCAGAAATGTATATACTCCGGATGCAACAGGAAGAGTATGGGTTCAAGGAGGAGTCGGTGACGTGCTGAAGTTGGGAGATCCAACGAATGTATCAGGAGCGCATAATACGGTGGTGGAATATGGGAGTGTTGCACAGCAAGAGTTAGATTACATATTTGGAAATGAAGCACCATTGGCTGAGAATGTATATAAAACGAGTACAAGAGATCCAAATGGAGTAACCTCTATTAATTATATGACCAAAAAGGGGGAAGTATTGGCCACGATGTTGGATGGAGCTAGAGTAACAGATTATTCAAATAGACAAACGCCAGTAGGAGGGATGCAAACTATAACAGTAGAGGATGCATTATCAGAAGGGATGTTGTCTTCAGATGGATATAGTAGTTCGTCTTCGAAGACATTAATGGTGATGGGAGCAGGAACTTTTAATTCGGTAAAAGCAGATCAAATTGATTTAACGTATTCGTTTTCTCCATCAGATTTTAATTTAGATTGTGATAATGGATGTGGCGATTGTGATGATATTTGTTCGGAGTGTGATTACAAGGTTTATATAACGATTACAAGTCCGAAATATCCAAGTGATCCGGATCGTAATGTACGTTTAGAGATAAATATCCCGCCAAGTTATTTATTGGAGTGTGGACAAACAAATGCGGTATATAGTAATCTTTTGAATGGAAGTGCTCCAGGCAATATTACAGTATCAGCAGTAGATTATACGAATACATCAACAGCTGGAAATACAGTGAGTAGTGCATTTTTATCAGGAATTACTTCAGGAACAATCCATTTAAAGCCTGGGGTGTATACGATAGAGAAAGAGGTAGTGATTAATGATTTAGAGGGGCCTAATTCTGGGCAGACTTATTTAGATTATTATATTTCAGAATTAGAGTCACAGTATGAGAATTGGACATTGACAGAGAACTGTTGTGGGCCATATAGTTTACCAGCTCCACAATGGAGTTGTGATACAATAGAAGGGTTTACTTGTGCAGATCCTAATTTTAACTCAAAGGCTACCGCATTGGCGACTACATTGTATAACTATGTTCAAAAAGAAAAGACCTATCAATTAAACGATGGCAACAATACGTATTATAAAAATATTTTGACAAAACCAGCAGGAGATCTGTTAAGTAATAATATTAGTCAAACATCGATAGCAGACTTTAAGGGCCTAATTACAGATTGGATGTGTAATGAAGGTATAGCGTCAAATACTATATTATCATGTATTACATTATATGGTGAGTTATTAGATAATAATATCACGATAGCAGAGAGCATGGCGAATGGAGGAATCCAGAACCCTGGTTCTGCCGCAGGTGCTTTTAAAGAGAATTATGATTTTTTATTAGGTGTATTTAATTGTTTATCTGTATCGAGTGAAGGCCCTGGTTGTAGTTATTGGATAGATATTGTAGCATATGGTCAAAACGGATCTTCACAGGAATTCATAGATGCAGTGAATTTGGCGAATATGAAGAATAAAGGAATAATAGTGACCTATAATAATATTGAACATCCGGGAGGTCCGCCTAATATAGGAGGGATACCATCGAATCAGGTAAAATTAGTAGAGGTAGTTCATTCGGGTTTTTATTCATCAGCTAGTTTTTATCAGAATCATAATACACATATAGATAAAACACAGGCCCTGGCACATGATAATTGTTTAAGGTATTTGCAATATCCAAATTCGACAGTGAATACAGGGGCAGAGGAGTCAGACCGTGCGGCATTGGCAGAGATGGGGTGTGATTGTTTAGAGAAGATTCCAGACCCGATGCCAGAGATGAAAGATGAGATTTCTAATTCGACTGCATCTGTGGAATTAGAGTTATCATGTGAGGAGCAATGTGATGATAATAAGTTGATGTACGAGGTGGCATATAATAATGCGGTTTTAGCCGCAAATTTGGCCAATGGTCATACAGATATCTATTCAGATGATTGGGAAGATGATATAGCTGGTATAGTAAGCACGAAAAAAGATTGTGAGATTGAATTAATGGTAGCACATTGTAAAACAAAGTGTCATAAGGAACTACATACTTATTTAGAGGGTCGGGCGAAGTTTGATTCAGAGACAAACAATGAGAATTCATTTTCTATAAATGGAGTAGGAGTAGATCAGATTTCAATTCCAGGGACTTTTAAGATGAGCGATGTATATGATGATACAGAAGTTCAGCAAAGGTTAGCAAAAGAGCGTCAGGACATTGAAGATGTAGTTTTAGGGACCGCACATTATGCACCATATATACAAAATGGATATTCGGTATCAGATTATCAAAAAGAGGTTAAAGAAGAGATAGTTAAGTTTTTCTATGATAATTTAGAAAGGGGAATGTCTGAAAGAAGTAATTGGGTGAGTCCTAATCCACAACATGTTCTAACTCCATTAGGAAGTCAGGGAGATAGAATGAATACTTATGAAAAAGGTTTTTCTCTATCGGATGGAACAGGAACGCTTAGATCAGTAACAGCTCAGGTGAATGTAATATTTAGAGAGATAATGCCGAATGATTTTTCAGATGATGAGATATTAGAGTTGAACGTAAGATTATTATGTTCAACAGGGGCGGAGATATTTTCATGGGCGGTGGCTCCTGAAAATCTTAGTGATCTGGATCACTGTGGAATATTCAAAGGGGTGAGTCCTTCAGGTTATGATGTGCGTTATCATATTGCAGAGTTTTATTTTGATCAGTTTGATAATTTCCATGCAGTGCCATCAGAGAATATGTGTTGGAAGTCTAATTCTGAGTGGTATCATTATAATAAAGTGACTCCGGTAGATTATACAGCAATAGCGAGTATAGATATTAGTGATTTTCCATGGGGAGGATCAACGGAGTTTTTATTGAAGTATGATGATGGAACGAATGTAGAATATGTAATGAACAAGAAAGTTTTAGCAGGTAGTACATATTCAGAAAGTGCAACATTAATCGCAGATGAAATCAATAAAACTTCATCTAATCCTATAATGAGAGCGAGTAGTTCCGGGAATATTTTGAAGGTATATTTATATGATGAAGAGGCTTTAATTGAACCATCATTAATAAAATTAGAAGGAACTCTTTCCGGTGACTTTGTGAATTTTGATTATCCATCAGAAGTGAGTAGTAACAAAAGTTTAGATGCTTTGAATACTTGTTCTACTGCAAGTGCAACATCTACAAATTGTCCATATGGATATGCAGAAGTTATCGGAAATTCAGTTAGTAGTTTATCAGGTATAGATGTATCGGTTGATCAAGAAATGCAAGTATTGGGAGATGATATTGCAGATTTTTGGAAAACTTCATTTAAGACGCTGATAGATTCACGTCAAGCTACTGGGGTATCAGCAACTTATACAACTAGTTTACCAACCCCTGTAGCGAATGAAACTATATATGTGGAAGTCTACGAAGATGAGAAGGAATGGATAACATCTACTGCGGGATTATTAAGAGCAAAGACATATGTAGAGGCACAGATTTCGGAGATTGAAGAGACAAGTGAGACAGGTGTGGTGACTAAAAGTAGAGAGAGTATTATTACTATGGTGAAGTTGACATTAGAGAACGATTGTGAGAGTGGTCCACAACAACCCAATATAATAGCAGGATTTCAGATTGAACCACAAAATGCGAATAGCCATGATTCATGGATGAGGGGATTGACAATAGAAACAGGATCATATTACGATTATTCAGGTGCCTCTTATACACCTTATTTATACAATAATGTAAATAGAAAAGTATTTAATGATATTGTGTATAATGGATCAGGAGAGTTTTTCCAAATAGATTTGAACCCCAATATGTTGTATTATACAGGGAATCCTCCTGTGGGTTCTGTAAATGGATCAGGAGTAGTTAATGTGTACCAGGGTATATCAAGTAATGTTGAATATTTAGGATGTTATGTGCCATTTACATATGGGCATGTATCGGGCAACACTTATAATACTACAGCAAAATCATCAACCGATTACGATGCGAGTGAGATAGATGAATTTCGAAAACAAACTAATTGTGCTAATTATTATTCTAAATCTTGTGATGTATGTGTGAGATATACGTTTGAGGTAGATAATACGCCAAAGGATATAGAAGTTCCATTATCGTGCGAAGAGATTCAACAACAAAATCAGAATAATGCGATTAGAGGATTATTAAGTGCATGTTTGGAGGATAAGACGAATGAATTAAAAGAGAATTATAAAAAGTGTGCGGAGGATTATACGGATAATCTAAGTATGAGATATGATTTGGTGGCTGGTCAATATACTTTGTATTACTATGATAGAGCTGGGAATTTGATTGAGACAGTTCCTCCACTTGGAGTGAATTTGTTGAATGCATCTCAGGTATCATCTGTGAAAACGTATAGAGATAATCCAGCAGGAAATACGCCAGTGTATCCATCACATACAATGCGTACAAAGTATAGATACAATTCATTAAAGCAATTGGTATGGCAGGATACTCCTGATGGAGGACAGAGTCAGTTTGGATATAATAATCTGGGTCAATTGGTACTGAGTCAAAATTCGAATCAAGATGATAATAACAATAAGTTTAGTTATACTAAGTATGATAAATTGGGCAGAGTTGTTGAAGTGGGTCAGGTAACCAGTTCGTCAGCAGTAAGTTTTGATCAGATGTTGACGAATATAATTTTAGATCCAAGTTTATCAGGTTATACCACATCAGAAGAGGTATATACTCAATATGGAAAGAGTAGAAACAGTACAGCTGATATAACCAATCAAACAGGTGGAGTAACAAGTATAGCACTGGAAAATGTGCGAAATCGTGTAGAAAAGACCTGGAATGATCATGTGACAACATATTATAGTTATGATATGCATGGTAATGTGAAAAAGTTGATTCACGATATGGATGAGATCGGAGTGAAAATTCTGGATTATGAATATGACCTGGTGAGTGGGAATGTGAATCAAGTGAAATACAATAGTCATTATGATGTAGATAGTGAAGACCAGTTCTATCATAGATATAACTATGATGAAGACAATAGAATCACAGAAGTTTATACATCCAAAGATGGCATTTTATGGGACAGAGATGCAGCATATGAATATTATTTACATGGCCCATTAAGTCGAATAGAATTGGGCCAGGATGAAATTCAGGGTGTAGATTATGTGTATACATTGCAAGGTTTCTTAAAGAGTGTAAATACAGTAGACTTAGATACCAAAGGACGCAATGATAAAGGTGCGGATGGTGCACATGTAGGATATATTGATATTACAAATGTATCGGGTTCTGTAAGTAGTGCAACGTTGAGTTTAAATGGATCAAGTACAACGTATAGTTTTACGTCAGTAAGTACACCTGAATTATTTGCTTTGGCATTAAGTTCAGAGATTAATGCGTCCTATGAAAAAGCGAGTTCAGGACTATTGAATAGACTCAAAGCAGAAGTAGTAGGAGATCATAAAGTGAAAATCTATGCTACTGGAGAAGGATCATTACCTACTGGTTTAGGACTAACCGCAGCAGGTGTGACGATTACCAAAAAAGACTTTGCGATTAACAGTACAGCAAGAGATGCATTTGCGATGGAATTGGGGTATTTTGACGGAGATTATCAAAGAAAAGAAACGCGTATTGGTAAGCATAGTCAATACAATCCGTTTACGGCAGCAGGGTCAGATGTGAATAGTAATACTTCGTTATACAATGGAAATATTAGTACGTGGTTGACCAATACGTTTACCGGAGGATTAACGATGGATGAGTACGATGTGAAGATGAATGTCTATCGATATGATGCATTAAACCGAATATTAAACTCCGATTTTAAATGGTGGGATGGCGCGAAATATTTAGATGATGGTAAACGATACGATGAGTCATTTACTTATGATGCGAATGGAAATATCAAAACAGTGGATAGATATGGAACTTCATCACAAGGAAAAGTGGATGATATGGATTACCAATATGTAAGTCCTGGAGTGAATAACAGGCTGGATCATATTGAAGATGCATCTTCTGTGATTCCTTCTGGAACATCAGATTTTCATATGGGGACACAAGGAGATGAGAACTATGAATATGATGATATGGGGAATTTGGTGAATGATAATTATAATGACACGGAAATAGAGTGGAATGTAATTGGTAAGGTAAAACGAGTGATAGGTTCATCAGAAACCATTATATTTGAATACGATGGGATGGGAAACCGAATAACCAAAGAAGTTTTGACTAACTCAGGAGGCTTAATAAAGAAACAGTATTACTTGCGCGATGCGAGCGGGAATGTAATGGCTATTTATGACAAGAAACCGGTGGGGAATAATGTGATATTAAAACTATCAGAAGTGCCATTATATGGGTCGGATCGATTGGGGAATAAGAATATGAACCAGGAGATCGCGACTCAAACGAATGTATCGGTGAATAATTATCAGTTTACCAAGTCACAAACCCAAACGGATTTTAATGTGACTGCTCCGAATCCATATACAACGGTGACATCTTCGACACGAACAGTGGGAGCGAAGAGTTATGAGTTAAAGGATCATTTAGGAAATGTTAGAAGTGTGGTGACGGATAGAAAGAAAGCTGATTACTCTCGTAAATATTTAGAGTTTGGAGAAGTGAATGATGGTTTAAATGACTACGTTCGTGTAAATGCTACGATAAGTTCTTTCACAAATGATCTGACCATTGAGATGTGGGTGAAACCAAAAGACTTTGCTAATCGTCATGATTTAATTTCACTTTGGTGGAAAAATGCTGGCCATATTGGTGTTTTTCAAAATGGATATTTAAAATTTTATTACGGTGATGGAACAAATTATGATCATTTAACAGCAAATGTACCATTAGTAGAAAATGAATGGAGTCATATTGCAGTGGTGAAAAATGTTACAGCAGGAACAGTAACCTGGTATATAAATGGCGTAGAGCGAGGTACTGATAATTTGACTTACAATGCGATTCCTCATACACGAACGTCTTTTAATATTGGACAGTCTTGGACAGGAGCTCCAACTTTAGGAGGAATGGATGAAGTGAGAATTTGGAGTACTCCAAGAACTCAAGAGCAAATACAAAGTTATATGAATAAGAGGCTTTCAGGCAGTGAAAGTAATCTAGAGTGTTATTATCCAATGGATAATATTGTGAACCAAGTTGTGAAGGATTACAGTAGCCATGGTAGAGATGGTATCCTGGGGACTAATTCAAGTGTGCAAAGCTCTGATCCAACTCCGAAAGTAGAAGGAGTAGAATACTTAGCCGAAGTGATCTCTGCAGCGGATTATTATGCATTTGGATCATTGATGCCAATGCGTAATGCGAGTACGGATGATTACAGGTATGGGTTTAACGGACATGAAAAGGATGATGAAATCAAGGGAACAAGTAACTCATTGGATTTTGGGGCTAGGATTTATGATCCGAGAATTGGGAAGTTTTTGAGTGTTGATCCTTGGGCTCATAAATATTCTTGGCAATCACCCTATGCCTATTTTAAAAATAGTCCGGTTTCGGTTATAGACTATAAGGGTAAAGGAGAAAAAGTGTTTGTCACAGGAGAAGATGCTGATGAAGCAACAGAGAAGATAGATGCTTCAACGTCTTTGAATATTACTCGCGGAGAAAATGGAGAGTTGCATGCAACAGGAGATGCTGTTACTGAAAAGGATAAAAAGCTCTTGGAGGCAATTAATGATGATAAAAAGGTAGTAGATTTATCTACTACAAAAGAGAAGACATATTATTCTAAAGAAGGTACAGGTCCTTATCCTTTGGTTCCTGCAGGATACGAAGGAAGTACAGTTATACCAAATACTGGTTTTACTGTTGCTGTTCAGTGGATTAATATGGAAGCTATAAATGCTATAGCTAATATAATAGGGGAAAAACCTGGGGAAACTTTGATACATGAAATAAATGAAGCCTATATAGGAGCAACTAATGATCCTGGAGGAAATTATACTAGCTCGTATAAGAGTTCTCATAAAGCAGCATATTCATTAGATAGAGTTCAGGTTGAGTTAGAGTTTAACAGAGTAACAACAAATCAAGATGTTATTATCTTACAAGCTAGGATAAAAGGTACGACTCAATGGTATAATGTTCTTGAAATTCCAAAGTAATGATTAAACAATTAATGCTGATTATTTTATTAGCTAGTTCACTAAGTTTGTATGCTTGTAGGGGGACTAGATATGCTAATCAAAATCAAGATGTTACATTAGAAGATGTTAATGTAATAGAAGTCGATAGTCTAATTTTTCAAGATTACTTATGGTTTAAAGGAGTTCTAAAAAGAACGTCAGATACGATTATTATACTTAAAAGGAAAAATAGAACTTGTGCTGAAAATAATTTAACAGAAGTTTCTTGGGAAGGGTTAGATGATATATTAAAAATTCGAGTTTATGAATCAAATTTTTTCATTAATAGCAAGTTGGTGTTTTCTAAAAATGTACCAGTTTTTTTGATTAAATGTAGAGAAGAAGATTGACCTTCAACAGCTCGCCAAATGCAGTGCTGATTCTCATTTAAAAACCAAATAGCGGTTACGAATATTCGTAATAATGTGTAAAACAATGGTTTTTTGGGGATGTGTTAGCCCCAATTAGCTTGCCATCAGAATAAAGAATAAAAGCGAAGTTGAACATTTTAGTTTTTCAATCAGCTGTGCTGGTTAGAAAAACTTAATGGCAACTGGTTAATGAAAGAAAAAAATAGAGATTAAAGAGAAAACCACTAGCTGCTGAGTTAGTGGTTTTTTGTTGCTTGTTTTCAGAATAAAGAAACGATAATCAGAATCCAAACAGAGAACATTGATTATTAGTGTTGTTTTATTTTGTTACATATATTTCTGATGTGATATCAATCACGCTAGAACTGATACAGCAGAACCTTATATTACAGTTTAGAATGACTGAAGGTAAATTGAGCAAAATGAAGCTATCATAATTGTTGCAACGTATAAAAACGATTAAAAAATGAAAAGAGTCAACAAAATAGCAGTAGAAATACTAGCAAATAGAGGAATGTCAGTTTTACTTTTTTTTATGTTGTTCGTAAATGATTTGAATTCTCAACAGATAGATAGTAATGGAGTTATTATAGTAGATTCTATAGTGACTAATTTTTATAATGAACTAAGTGAAATAAAGTTAGGAAGCTGTCGTAGATATTACCTTATAAGTGATACTGTTTTTTTTAGTTCTCATAAAAAGGTTAGTAATAAATTAAGTATCGTAGATAGTACGGTTAATAGAAAGCATAACTGTTGTTATGTGACCTTGCATGGGATTACTTCAAAAGAGAATGATGGGAAAGTAGAATTAATTCTATCATTTGAGACTTTAAGAAAAGTAAAAAAGAAAACTTATGCTTTGCAGGGGTATACCGATTTCTTTGTTTACCTAGATAACAAAGTATTATTAAGTATTGTTTATAAGGGAGGTTTATATGAGCGAGTCTTATATAGTTTATGAAAACCTTTTTAAAACAATTTATTTTAATAATACGTTTTTGGTTTTCAAACTCATTGTAAATTACTGATTTGTCATTAGGGAGGGCTAACCTCCAGCAGCCTATGGCATAAATATTCAAGTTAAAGGAGATTGATATGTTTAAGATATTTTATAGATGGTTTGTTTTTTATATCATTTGTTTAGCACTTTTTTCGTGCAAACAACCTGTATTATTAGTTTTAGAAAAAGAACATAAAGGAATGAAGGGGGTTTGTGAAACTATATTTTATACGGATTCCGTTTTTACAGAAATAGTGGATTTTGAAGTAGAATTAAAAAAACAAATAAGAAAAGAATCGAGAAGATGTAAGTGTGATACCATGTATATAGATTTGAATGATTTAGGTAATATGCGTCACAATAACCCTGGAACATATTGGGGAATTTGCCCGAATAAATAAAAACATATTAATACTAGAATTGGATATAATAGAAAGATAAATCAAAATTATATTCATTTTGATAATTTGTTTTTTCTGATAAATATGCTAATGGCAAACAGGTTATTGAAAGAAGAAATAGTGATTAAAGAGAAAACCACTAGCTACTGAGTTAGTGGTTTTTTGTTTCGTGTAATTCTGAATAACGAAACGTGAATCGGAATCTAAACTTAGAACACTGATTATTAGCGTTGTTTTATTCCGTTATATATCTTGCGGAAGTGATATCAACTACCGACTATAATCCTTTTGGCTCCGTACAACACTACTAAATATGAATATAATCAAATTGGACTTCAAAGCGGTAAGTCTGGAATGGTTTTTCCAACTAAACAGAATACAATGAATATTATTAATGATAAGCAAAATCGTCAAACAATAAAATAATGTACATTTTAAGGATCATATTGGTATTTTTTCCCATATTTATAGGATGCACTATAAAATCTTCTGACTCTGTTGAAAATCAGTTTCATAAAGAAAAGGTTGTCATTGATAAGGTTTTTGATGAAAATTTGATTTTATACCGTGAAAAATGTAAGTCTGGTGTTTTTAATTTATGCAGTGATGGGCATGAACAACCGTACAGAATTTTTCCCTACTTTGTGCGTTTAAATCGACAAAGCTTTATTGCTTCGTACGATACAATATTCCTGTTTCCATCTGATGAAACAAGAAAAGAGATTCTAAGTAAAGGACTTGAATGCATGAATACGTTGGAAATGGATAAGATGTTTGAAGACATTGAGGGTAAACATTTCAAAATAAACTCTGATGAATTTTGTGAAAAAGTCTCAAAGTATAATAAAGTGCATAAATCTTCTGACATTACGTTTTGTGAAATTGATTATGAAATATATAATTTGAGTTTTAGCTTCGTATATGGAGGTGTCAAGCAAATTATAGTTCCAAATTTTGATATAAAGGATAAATCATTAATAAGGTTTTATAAATCGAAAGTATTCTATATAACAGCTATAGATAAAGTGGGTGTACCTTTATAAAGTTTGCTAAATGAAAATAGCTAACGTAGCAAGAATAAAAGCGAAGTTGATATTTATAGCGTAGCGATAATGGCAACTGGTTAATGAAATAAGAAATAGAGATTAAAGAGAAAACCACTAGCTAAAGTTAGTGGTTTTTTGTTTCATGTTTTCTGAATATAGAACCAGCAATCAGAACCTAAACATAGAACATTAATTATTAGGTGCATAGTTGCTGTGATTTGTATATTTCAGACGTGATATCAACTACCGACTATTATCCTTTTGGCTCCGTACAATCCGGAAGATCTTATACTTCTGATGCGCATCGTTATGGGTTTAACGGTATGGAGAATGACAATGAAATCAAGGGAACAAGTAACTCTTTAGATTTTGGAGCGAGAATTTATGATCCTAGGATAGGGAGATGGTTGAGTTTAGATCCTTTGGCTAGCGAGTATCCTGAAATTAGTGATTATTGTTATGTTGCTGATAATCCAGTAATTTTTATTGATGAGGGAGGAAAGTATATTAGACTTTCATTTGAGTCAAAACAGGCATATGATTCATATGTGAAAAAGGTTAATGCATCATTGGAGGGGCAGTTTGAAGTTAAGTTTAATTTGGTTACAGATGATAGGTTAGGGTATAATTTTGAAGTTGAGTTAGTCGCGATTGGTGGAGGTAGCGTTAGTAATCTTAGTGAAAAAGGAAAAGCTTTTTATGATGATTTTAATAGTGCAGTTGTAGGTCAATATATAGCACGAATGGAAGTTGTATGGGGAGACGCTGAAACGAATGGAGGAAGTTGGATTACAGGTAAGTTAGATATGGCTGATGTGGAAGCTTTTGACGATGCTGGGGAAGGTGGACTTATGAGTGCAGGTGTAATAATTCATGAGACTATAGAACAATATAAGAAAGCAGAATATGGTTTAGATCCTGGAGAAATGTCCAATATTCCACAGGAATTCTGGAGTACGTCATATCCTCCAGAATATAATGAAGCTCATGATAATTTTGCTATTCCCGCTGAGAATAGGGTAAACGGTAATATACGAATTAACATATTCTTTTATTTGGAAAAAAATGGGGATACAACTATGCAAGAATTTGACGAATCTCCAGAGTTAGGGGTAAATAAAGTAAAGGATTTTCATTTTTACGATTATCCTAGTTATTAAAAAGTAGAATAATGAAATTAATTTATATAATTATATTGTGGTTATTTACAAGTTGTACTTATTGTGTTAACGAAAAGAAAAAGATCGTTGATGAACTAATAGAAACCTCTGAATATATTAAAAAGAACAGAAATGGAAAGGTACCATACTATTCAAAAGTTGAGAAAGATTTAATATTAAATAAATTATTGAGTTTAGAATTGATGACGGGGATAGAGTTGTATCCAGACCCTCAACTTGTTTTTATTTATGGACAAAAAGAGTTTACAAGAGATTCGATTAAGATATTGAATTGGGTTGATACAATAAATTGTGAAAATTTACCCCAGCAGGTTGCCAAATGATAAATAAAGAATAAAAGCCAAATTGCCCTAGCAGCTCGTCAAATGAGAAATAAAGAATAAAAGTTGTCATTTATAGCGAAAGCGATAATGGTAACTGGTTAATGAAAGAAAAATAGAATTTAAACGAAAAAGCCCCTGATCAATCAGAGGCTTTTTAATTTTTATATCATGATCTAATCTACAATGAGTCGATAGGTATTAACCTGACCATCTAATGGAATTTGAATTAAATAAATTCCTTTAGCCCAGTTTGAGGTATTGATTAATGTTTTCTCAGTTTGAAGTGGAGTAATGGCTACCACTTGTCCCACACTATTGATAATCGTTGCTTTTAATCCTTTATTAGCTAAAATTGATGGAATAGCAATGTTAAACTCGTTTTGTGTAGGATTTGGGTAGATTGAAACATTGTTGGTCAAATCATTTTCATTGACACTTGCACAAATGTCTACTAAAGCATCCACCTTAATTCTTGGACTGAGACAGGTCAATTCTTTAACCTGCCAGTTATAGAAGAAATAATAGTATCCTGAACTAGCTGTAGAACCGGTAATCGAAGCCATGTTTGCGATGGTATACGGGAATGAAGCTCCTGCACTGTTTCTGTATAATGCAGGTTGCGAACCTACAGCAACACCCCAAGTAGCTTGCCATCTGAATAAAAGTGAAGTTGACATTTATAGCTTGGCGCTAATGGCAACTGAGTTATGAAAGAAGAAATAGAGATTAAAAGAAAACCACTAGCTGAAGAGTTAGTGTTTTTTTTATTTCGTGTAATTCTGAATATAGAAACCGCAATCAGAATCTAAATATAGAACATTGATTATTAGGTGGGTGTCCGTTGTGATTTGTATATTGCGAACGTGATATCAACTACCCAAGCTGGGTATCGACATCAGGCGTTGAAGGTTATATGGCCGAAGTGATCTCCGCAGCAGATTATTATGCATTTGGATCATTGATGCCAATGCGTAATGCGAGTAGCGATGATTACAGGTATGGATTTAACGGTATGGAAAAGGATGATGAAGTTAAGGGAACCGGAAACTCATTGGATTTTGGGGCTAGGATTTATGATCCTAGAGTGGGGAGATGGCTGAGTGTTGACCCAAAAGCAGCTAAGTATGAATCTTGGAGTCCATATCATTTTTCTGCAAATAGTCCAATATTGGTTATGGATCCAAATGGAGAGGATTGGTATGTTGTTAATTCAGAGGGAGTTTATCAAGGAGAAATAATTGTTGATGATCAAGTTCATGGATTTCAGGTTCAAACTGATGATGGTGTAATGAAAAGGTATGCTTTTAATGATCAGGTACATGATAAAAGATTTGTAGAAGAAAATATATATCAACAAGAACAATTGTATGGAGATAATGGTACGGAGCCAATTGTTCATTTTGTATCGGATAATTATGTAGAAAAGACAGAAGAGAAAATGTCAGGAGGAGAAAAAGCATGGGGCGTACGTCATGCTTATGCTCAGATTGAAAGTAGAGGAGGAGCTATGGATGGTATTAATCCTTTAATGCAAGATTTTGTTAGAGGAAAAATGTCGTACCATCACCCTAATCAGGTAAATGGTGGAGTTTATCCTCATGATGTAAACTTCTTTATTAATACTGATGATAATGGAGACAAGGCGTATAACTTTCATGACTTTGGTAATTATTTATGGGGAGGGGCAATGTTTAAATTGGGATTCAATGGTGATGATGATTTAGAATACATTTTGGAAAAAGCAAATTCAAATGCAACTGGAGATTATGATTCAGATTCTAAAGAGGATCAACAAGCAATTTCTGATGGATATAATAATGCTAAAGGGTCTTAAGGGTCCAATTAATTAAGGTATTTATTTAATGAAGTGTTATTTTATAATAAAAAGATGATAAAAAGGGAAAAGGATGTTGTAGTGTTGCTTATGTTTAGTTCATTGCTTTTATGTTTTGCTTACTTATTTACTTTAATAAATGGATATTATTACTATTTTAATATTGAGTTTCAAGAAATAGGACGTAAAGACCTTCTTGCAAGACTTGGTTTTTTATCTAGTTCTACAGGTGTGATTTATTATCCATTTGTTGTTTTTCAGATATCAATAATGGCTTTTTTGCTGAAAAGAGTAATTAAGTTGGAAATGTACAAGATTTGGTTTGGTTTGTTTTTTGGCGTGCTAGTAATCGGAATTTTCTTTTATGCAGGACTAATGAATGGTTTATTGTTGTATGGTTCTTTATTGAGTGTAATGTCCGGAATAGCTTTGTGGTTGATTTCTGTCATTCTATACATTATTGCATTTACATATTCACCAAGTAGCTTACCATCTGAATAATACTTGGATAGGTTGAGTGTAAAAGAATAGTCAAGTTAACATTTATAGCGAGGTGATAATGGCAACCGCTTAAAGAATAAAGAAAACCACTAGCTGAAGAGTTAGTGGTTTTTTGTTAATAGTTTTTCTGAATATAGAAACTGCAATCAGAATCTAAACATAGAACATTGATTATTAGTGTGTAGATGTTGTGTTTAGTATATTGCAGACGTAATATCAACTAGCGACTACTTCCATTTGACTCTCTATTAAACCATAGAGGTCTTTTAGTCCAACAGAATATGATTACAGTATGAATGGGCAAGAAAAGGACGATGAGATTTCTGGAATTCTGGGAGCTCATACTACAGCAATGTATTGGGAGTATGATACGCGTTTAGGAAGAAGATGGAATTTAGATCCTAAGCCTAATTCTTCAATAAACCAATATGCAACTTTTGCGAATAACTCTATTGGATATAGTGATATAAAGGGAGATACAGTTGCGGGTGAGACACAAGCGGAACAGGCATATGAAGCAGAAGCAAATAAAAAAGATGAAGATTAAAAAAAGTATTAGTTTATTAATTATTTTAATTCTGTCGTTTATTGTTGGTTCATATTTATATGATAAGGCTTATCATGAGAATATTAAGAAACAACCCCAAATGTATTGTTATGAGTCTTTTTTTGAGGCATATAATGGTGTATTGATTATTGAAAGTCTGGAATACAAGGATTATTATTTAGAGTATTATTTTAATACAGAAAAGAGAATCAGCTCGGAGATAAAGTTTCCTTTAAAATCGGTGCCGTTATATAACCCAGTGTATGTGATGGGGTATTCTAAAGATGGATTATTGGCAGATGTTGTAAGTTATTATGATAGAGGAGTCAGGTTTGGAGGTAGTTACACAAGAGGTTGGGTTTATGCTAAAACCTTACATAAAGATCCACCACCGAAAAAGGAATCAAAATAAATGTATAGTTTATCTATGATATTAATGTTGATCTGTTGGATTGTTATGGGCTATTTCTTTTATACTGTAGTTTATAATAAGTTCAGAATACATAGTGTTCGTAGGAGAATGCAAGAGCAAGGGATAATAAAGCAATCTGATAATATTGTTTTATTTACTTTATTGAATATGATGTTTTGGCTATTTCCAATTAGGAGATATATTAATAAGGATGATGAAAAGCATAATCAATTAGCTAAGAGAGTAAATACATCTTTGTTGGGAATGCTGGTAATGGCAATTGTTCTAGTTGTTTTAATGAAGTTGTCATTTATAGAGAAAACGATAATGGCAACTGGTTAATGAAAGAAGAAATGGAGATTAAAGAGAAAACCACTAGCTGCTGAGTTAGTGGTTTTTTTATTGAAGTTTACTTTTAGTTAGAATAAGCGGTAGCGCTCTTTAAGATAAGAATAGTTGATCTAACTATAGTGAATAGATGCCTTAGATTTATGCTTTTTTGGTGTCTTCCAATCTCAAAAAAGTAGCATCGTATATGACCTTAAACCAAACTAGAATTACCGGAACAACCTTAATCACGTATGGAATAAAGATCTCGTTTCGAATGTGGGGAGGGAATAAATCGGTAGGAGATAATTGCGTAAATACTACAGTAAGCATAAGCAATACCCAATGTATTGGGTTTGGTTTTTGACAAAAAAACCAAATTGCTACTCCCGAAACTGCGATGATAAAAGTAGGAGACTCGGCCTTATGGTTAAAAATGACAACCCAGATCAGAATAGATGCTAAAATCAGTTGTTTAAATACCGGATTTGAGTATTTCTTGATCTGAGTAAATGGAATAAGGAACATAATAATACCCAATCCGGTCAAAAGCTTTCCAGATGGATAAATGTGAAACCAGGAGTTTAACCAGCCCATTACAGAAGGACTATAATCTCGTGCCTCATCAATAATTAATAAGTTGAGCCAGTTTTCATATTGTTGAATGAGTTCAGTAGGGCTTACCACAATTAATGGAAGTAAGAATAGTAGTATCCCCCAAAGTGCTGCATATAAAATAGCTTTGATTTTATCGGGATAAAATAAGAATAGCGCAAATGCAACTAATCCAAAAAGCTTTATATACACGGATAGCACGACCATTAAAGTGGCCAGAACTACATTCTTTTTTTCCAGGAATAAGTATGCTAAGATGATTAACCCGGCCATGATTCCATTACTTTGCGAGCTTTGTACATTGGTCAAAAATTCTACGATCAAAAAGGCCCAAATCCAAAACTTGTTTTTTTGATTAGAGAGATCCATTTGCCATATGACATAAAAAACCAAAGCATTGAGCATATTCCAAATGAATAAACCCAATAGTATAGGAATTGGAGCAAAAAGTCCAAAAAACAGGGCGAATGTCGGGCTGTATTTAAAGTAATCTACATGAATCGGTCGGTGATTCGTATACAGATTTAGATTCTCAATCAAACTAAAGAATGATTGTTTGAAAATAAGATAATTATTGTAGAACGAGACAGTAACCCCATTAACTTCATACGTATCCAGCACATAATTTTGAATAGTAAAAATTCCCACCAGAATAAAAGTGAGAATGGTCGCAATCCAATGCGGCTTTTTAATCTGCGTAATGAAATTCAATTTCGAATCTAATTAGGCGTAACATCTTCCCACAATTCAATGTGGTTTCCCTCTAAATCCTGACACCATGCGAATTTGCCCTCATCATGAATCTCCATAGGTTTTACCTGAACTCCCTTACTTTCCAGTTGAACAATCAAATCTTCCAGGTCACTTACGCGTAGATTAATCGTAAAAACTTTTGGAGTTTTAGGAGGTAAAGAATCTTTTGATGGCATGATAGACCACGCAAAATATCTGGAGTCTCCATTATCTTCTTTGTAAGGGAAAGAGATATAATATACGCCACTATCACCCCAGGTTTCGTGCGTCATCCCAAAATGTGCTGAATACCAGTCAGCCAATTTTTTAGAATCCTGAGCGTAAATAAATACGCCACCCAAATTTTCTACTTTCCCTGCCATTAGATTTGTTTTACCGGAAGTGTAGAAATACTGGCAAATATGGAATCTACATGATCCATAATACTGGCTTCACCATTTTTGTGTGTGAATTCGTTGTTATCCGGATGATAGACATAATCCTCGGCCCATACTTTATGATTTTTAGCTAAATCAATTAATGCCTGAGTGATGTAATCAATCTCGTCATTGGTCATGGTTGGATGAATACTAAATCGGATCCATCCCGGTTTCATTCTGTAATCTCCACTATCAATTTTTTGTGTAATCTCATTAGATAAGTTTTGTGGAATATCTAATAAAATATGCCCATAGGTACCTGCACAAGAACAACCTCCTCGCATTTGAATCCCGTAGCGGTCGTTTAGTAGTTTAACACCCAAATTGAAATGTAAATCATCAATGTAGAAAGAAACCACACCCATTCGATGTTTTAAGTCTCCGGCTAGAATATGTAAATTATCAATTCCACAGATGCGATCAAAAATAAGTTCCAGAATTTCTTCTTCTCTTTTGATGATGTTTTCTACGCCCATTTCCTCTTTTAACTGAACGGACATGGCCGCGCGGATGGTTTGCATAAATGGAGGAGTTCCTCCAGCTTCACGCACTTCTACTTCATCAAAATAGTGGCGCCCACCCCATGGATTTGTCCATGTAACTGTACCGCCACCTGGAATATCCGGAATTTCGTTGTTATAGAATTTCTTATTAAAGATCATAACGCCCGGAGTTCCAGGGCCTCCCAGGAATTTGTGCGGAGAAAAGAATACAGCGTCTAACGTCTCCAAATCATTCTCCGGATGCATGTTAATGTCTACATATGGAGCAGAACAGGCAAAGTCAACAAAGCAATGTCCCCCGTTTTCGTGCATCATTTTAGCGATTTCATGATACGGAGTCACCACACCCGTCACATTAGAACAGGCAGAAACACTAGCGATCTTTGTTTTTCTGTTTTTATACTTTTCAAGTAATACTTCAAGACTTTTTAGATCAGGTAACCCATTTTCACACTCGTGAATAATCTCTAACGTCACAATGGTTTCTAGCCATGAGGTATGATTAGAATGATGTTCCATGTGTGTAATAAAAACCACAGGGCGCTCTTCCTCAGGAATTGTAATTTGCCCCTTAAAGTTTTCGTGGATTTTAAACCCTAAAATACGTTGGAATTTATTGATGACTCCGGTCATACCACTTTCACAAGCAATAATGTAATCATCTTCTGATGCATTCACATGTGATTTGATCATATCTAAAGATTTGTGATATGCCACAGTCATAGTGCATCCGGTAATGGAGGTTTCGGTATGGGTATTCCCTACAAAAGGACCGAATTTATCAGTCAAAGCCTCTTCAATAGGTGCATATAAACGACCACTCGCAGTCCAATCTGCATATACAATTTTTTGTTTTCCGAATGGAGATTCAAAATATTGATCATTGCCAATAATGTTTTTACGAAATGGCTCGAAGTACTTTTCTAAATTCATACGCATGATGTCTTGTTCGCAAAGATAACAGTTCTAAATGTTTAAATAAACCCTGTTTTGTATTGCGGGCAAATATGGTATAAATATTTTGGAAGAAAGGAGGAATTTTAATTGTGGGATACGGTAAATGAGATTAGCTTTATCGGAGTTAAAAAATATCGGAATTAGTTTTAATAATTGAGAATATTAAAAATTAAACCGAGTTTTCGATAGGTTTGTAAGACATCCAGTTATTTTTATTTAAATGAATCATACTATACAGTCAAATATGAGTAATGTATTAAAGGCATTGGCGTATTTTGATGTGTTCAGTTTCCCTTTGAATAGACAGGAATTGGAACAATTTGTTGATCCTGCTATTCGATTAAATTTAGATGAAGAATTACTCTGGCTAACAAGAGAGAAATTAATATTTCAGTTAGAAGATTTTTATGCGTTAAAAAATGATATGACGCTGGTCCATAATCGTGTATCAGGAGATCAGCGAGCAAAAGCTTATATTGACCAGGCTTTTAAGAAATCCAGATTAATCGCGAAGTTCCCTTACGTTAGAGGCGTTTTTATTTCGGGTTCATTGTCTAAAGGAACGATGACAGAAGATGGAGATATAGATTATTTTATTGTCACTGCGCCAAATCGGTTATGGATTGCCAGAACATTATTGATTGCATACAAAAAAGTGTTTTTACTAAACTCAAGGAAATATTTCTGTATCAATTATTTAATTGATGATGAGACATTAGAAATCCAACATAAAAATCGTTTTACTGCAACGGAGCTAGTGACTTTATGGCCCATTGTGAATAGAAAGTTATATCAGAACCTAATGCAAGAAAATGCATGGGTCGGTTCGTTTTATCCGGACTATATTGACTATCCTGACCGAGGGTCTATGGAGATTACTCCGGGGTTTTTACAGAAGACATTAGAAGCCATTTTGAATTTAAAGTGGGGAGATATATTGGATGATTTTTTTATGAAATTGACTTTAAAGAGATGGAGGAAAAAGTTCCCCTATTTTGAAAAGGAAGATTTTGAAGTGGCATTGAAAACGACCAAAAGAGTTTCCAAGCACCATCCGAGTCATTTTCAGAAAAAGGTGCTGGAGGGTTATGAACAAAGAATATCTGCTCTGGAGTTAAAAATGAATGAAATTCAATCAGTAGCATAGCCATATGTCCAAAGTTCTGTTTAGTCATAGTTATTATTATCGTCTGGATCCAAAACAGTGGAAGATGGGTACGCCATATCCTCCGTTAGGAACGATCTATGCCGCTTCATGGTTGCGGGAGAATGGCTATGAAGTTGATTTGTTTGATGTGTGTTTAAAGGATGGACCGGAGGAGATTGTTCAGATAATTGACGTGCAAAATCCGGAGTATTTGGTGTTATACGATGATGGGTTTAATTATTTGACAAAAATGTGCTTGACGAATATGCGTGAAGCAGCATTTAAAATGATTCGATTTGCCAGAGATAGAGGATGTAAGGTTATTGTATCCAGTTCGGACTCTACGGATCATTTCCAAAAATATTTGGATCAGGGAGCAGATGTCGTGCTTTTAGGGGAAGGGGAGTTATCGTTAAAAGAAACGATTGATGCATTTGAGAATAAAACCAGTTTGGATGAGATTCAAGGTATTTGTTTTTATCGAAGCGGAGAATTAATACAGACAGGTAAAAGGCCTGTCTTAAAGGATTTGGATATATTGCCACAACCGGCCTGGGATTTGGTGGATGTAAATGCCTATAAGCAAATTTGGAAATCCAATGGACATGATTTTGCTTTAAATATTGCGACTACCAGAGGATGCCCATATAAGTGTAATTGGTGTGCCAAACCAATATATGGTCAGCGTTATAATGTCAGATCACCACAAAGAGTTGTGGAGGAGGTTCAATATTTGAAGGCACAATTTGGAGTGCGTAAATTTTGGATGTGTGATGATATTTTTGGACTAAAACCAGGATGGGTACAACGTTTTAGAGATGAGCTTCAGAAAGCTAAGATCGCTATTAAGTATAAGATTCAAAGTCGTGCAGATTTGTTGCTCAAAGAAGATAACATTGACGCTTTGGTTGAATCAGGTCTGTATGAAGTATGGATTGGTGCGGAAAGTGGCTCGCAAGAGATTCTGGATGCGATGGATAAAGGGACTTCTATTGAGCAAATTAAGCAAAGCACACAGTTGTTGCAGTCTAAAGGTGTTAGAGTCGCGTATTTCTTGCAATTCGGTTATTTAGGAGAAACCAAAAAAGACATTGAATCTACCATTGATATGCTGTTGGATTTTATGCCGGACGATATAGGGGTGAGTGTTTCATATCCATTACCAGGAACAAAATTTTATGATAAAGTGAAGTCTCAGTTGAGTCAAAAGGCCAATTGGGAAGATTCGGATGATTTGGCATTAATGTTTCAGAATACGTTTAACCAGGATTATTATAAAGTACTCCATCGATATGTACATAAAGTATTTCGAAGTGCCCAGGCTGATGAGAATATGAGAAAACATGGAATATCCATCTCAGGAGCAAAAGCCTGGATGAAAAAGATGTATTATCAACCCATCATTGCGAAATACAAACAAGAACTTCAAAAATCGAGTAACAAAGCGTAATGCGGCCGGATTTCGATCATATTGCCGGTCGTTATGATTCGGATTTTACAAAAACGGCTATCGGAGTAGCACAGCGCGATTTAGTATATGATGCTTTAGAAAAAGAGTTTTCAAAAATTCAGGGATGGAATGTTCTGGAATTAAACTGTGGAACCGGAGAGGATGCGAAGTATTTGGCGGAAAAAGGGGGTAATGTATTGGCTACGGATATATCCAGGTCTATGGTTGAAGTAGCCAGATCAAAAACAGAATCATATGCAAATGTGAAATGTGAAGTTTTGGATATCAATGATATTCAGAATCAATTACAAGATGATTTGTACGATTTGGTTTTTTCCAATTTTGGAGGGCTAAATTGTTTATCCCCAAAAGAATTACAAAGCTTTTTCAAGTCAATTCACAATAAACTAAAATCTGGAGGCCATCTTGTTTTGGTTGTCATGACCAATAAGTGTTTATGGGAGTCCCTATATTTTTTAGGCAAGTTAAAATGGAGTGCTGCTTTCCGTAGAAGTCAGAAAGAAGGTGTTTGGGCCCATGTAGAGGGCCAGCAAGTTAAGACGTATTATTACGCACCTCAAGAGTTGAGTCAAATGGCAAAAGGATTTGAAACGATTCAAATTAGTCCGATAGGATTTTATGTACCACCCTCCTATTTAAATCCAATGTTTCAAAACAGACCAAAACTTTTGGACCGAATGAGGGCAGCGGATAAGAAAAGTCAGTATAGTATTGGCAAGGCGGCTTTTAGTGATCATTTTTTAATTCATTTGATAAAAAAATAAATGGACGTTTTACTGACACATGGATATTTCATCCATACGGATGAAGTGGAGCAAAGTATCATGCGCCCATATCCCCCCTTGGGTCTGTTGTATATCTCAGCTTACTTGAAGAAACATGATTTCGAGGTGTCTGTTTTTGATACTACATTTTCAAGTTACGAGGAACAACAGGAATATATTTTGAGACATAAACCCAGTGTCATTGCGATTTATGCCAATCTAATGACTAAAGTGAATAACATTCGATTGATGCAATGGATTAAATCCCAGTCTGAATTAAACCATATGCAAATTGTGATGGGTGGCCCGGACGTAACCTATAATTACGAAAATTATCTGCGATTTGGCGCGGATTATTTAGTAATTGGAGAAGGAGAGCAAACTATGCAAGAATTATGTCAGTCTATTTGTAATCAGGAAGATTATTCTAATATCCCCGGGATTGCATATCAAAATTCAGAAGGAGCTTTTATTCGGACGGAACCCAGAGAAAAAATCAGGAAAATGGATCAGCTTCCATTGCCTGATCGAGATGCGATTGACCTGGAAAAGTACCTTAACGTATGGAAAGAATTTCATGGTACAAATACGCTAAATATTTCTACGCAACGTGGGTGCCCATACACTTGTAAATGGTGTAGTACTGCGGTATATGGTAAAAGTTATCGTAGAAGATCTCCAAACCTGGTTGCGGATGAAATAGAACTATTGATTGAAAAATATAATCCCGATTCGTTGTGGTTTGTGGATGATGTGTTTACAGTGAACCACAAATGGTTAGGAGAATTATATCAGGAGTTTAAAAAACGTGGAATCAAGATCCCTTTTGAATGTATTACACGAGCGGAAAGATTGAATGATGAGGTTTTACAGCAACTTCAGGAGATGGGATGTAGCAAGATTTGGATTGGTGCGGAAAGCGGTTCGCAACGAATCATTAATGAAATGGATCGTAGGGTAGATATACATTTGGTTCGTGATATGATTATAAAGACGAAAGACTATGGGATCCAAACCGGAACATTTATTATGGTGGGATATCCTAAAGAAACCGAGGAAGATATTTTTCAAACTGTGGAATATTTAAAGCAGGCTAATCCGGATCAATTTACAATTACAGTAGCTTATCCCATTAAAGGAACAGGACTGTATAATCAGGTTCAGAATCAAATCACAACCAGTTTAGCCTGGGAATCATCTACAGATCGCGATATCGATTTTGAGCGGACATATTCAAGGAAGTATTATGATTATGCGGTAAGATATATCGTAAATGAGGTATCGTCACATAAAGCACAATTAGAAGGTCATGCAGGCTGGAATCAGTGGAAACTTAAATTAAAATCTACAGCAGCCTCTACTTTAATGAAATGGTCAAAATGAAGAAATGGAGTTACTTCATAGTGCTATGTGGTATTACATTAATTTCAGGGTGTACGCATGATTCTGTTTTTGAACCTGAGTCAAATACCATCATTACCTTGAAATGGAATCAGGCTTACGCTTCGGAAACCAAAGAAAACGTGATGCTGGGTTTAAATTGGGCCTTGGGGAGTATTGGAGCCGCATCTAAATTGGCTGTTTCCTTAGATCAGAATAGAAGATTTCAATTGGATTTAGATGATCTGGGTTTCTCTGTGAATGCAAAGAATCAAATCAAAAAATTGCATGAAAGTCTAAAACAATCTGAAGAGTATCAACAAACCGGGGGCATTGATTTGGGGCGATATGTAACATTGATATTAGGTGCCTCTGAACATTATTATGCTATAACTGGCGTACCTAAGAGGTTGTCCGATGTTATGGCCAACTATCAATTGGAGATGAGAAAAGGATATGTCAATAATTCAGTGGTTTCTAATAAGCATAGAATTATATCATTTTCAAAACAAGTAGGGCTGCGTCAGTTGTTTCTCTCAGCAGAAATTGACTCTATTAATGAACAGGTTTTGGAATTTGAAACAGTTGAGATAATGGAGAACGGACATTTGCGATTTGGGGTATATGGAGCGGATAGTATCCGCATAAATGCATCTGACCCTGGTTTTTCGGAAGCTGGAAAACCAGCTAAATGTATGTGGTGTCATGAAGGTAGAATCTCACCATTGTTTAGCTCTCAAAAGGATAAAGCAGGTTTTTTAAGCTATCTTCAATTGAAAGATACATTAGAATGGTTTTCTTCTAATTTGACTCAGAAACAATTACAAATTAACGGTGGAGTTGATTTTGGTAAGAAGCAAGATCATACGCAAATGGAACTGTTATATATTTCTTTCATGTATCCGTCTGCAGCCAGATTAAGTGAAGAATGGAGAATGCCTTTAAGTGTAGTGGAAAGTAAATTGAGTGGGTTATCTACCACGACTTATGCGGAGTTTCCTTTTTTAGGAGATGTATATAGAAGATCAGAAGTAAATAGTTTCTCACCATATGAAGTGCTTTCCGTATCGACTTCGGTTAGAGAATATTCGGTAGAAGAGGTGAATCACATCAATTAAAGTTTAGGTGTTATATAATGGATGGTTACTTTTATCAAATCAATAGAATGGAATTGGGCGATATAGATTGTGAAAAATAGAAGGGATGGAAAATAATAAGCTAATCATATTCAATCCCAGGAGTGCCAGTGCGAAGCATAGAATTCCGAATTCTATATTGCAGGTAGCAGCATCTATTCATGATAAATATGGATATACGTTGGTGGATGGAAACCTGGAAGATGAACCCTTAGCCAAAATCAAATCGCTCTTAAATACAGGAGAATACCAATATTTCTGCTGTACGGTTATGCCGGGACCGCAACTCCGTCAGGCCATTCCATTTACGAAAGAGATAAAAAGTGAATATTCTGATGTCGTGACTATTTGGGGAGGATATTTTGCTTCCAATCAATATAAGGTTTGCCTGGACTCCGGGTATGTGAATTATATCATCAAAGGTCCGGGCGATGTTGCGTTTCCATCTTTAATAGAAACATTGGAGGCAGGTGAAAATGAGCGTTTATCACAAATCAAAAACTTAATTTTTAAAACGCAGAAAGGAGAAATAATAAAAACTGCTAAGGAGGGATTATTAGATCAGGATGCATTACCGGATTTACCTTATCAAAGTTTAAATACAGATTATCCATTACGTAATTATCTGGCTAAAACTTTCATGGGACAAAATACATTGTCCTATCATTCCAGTATGGGATGTCCGTTTACTTGTTCATTTTGTGCAATCGTTCCCATTTTTAATGCGAGTTGGAAAGGGAAGTCTGCAGATGCCATTTATAAGGATCTCCAATACTTTAAGTCAAAGTATGGAATTGATGCAGTCGAATTCCATGACAATAATTTTTTTACCTCCAAAAAGCGTGTAGTGGAGTTTTCTAAACTGATCATGAATGATGGTATTCAATATTGGGGAGAAGGTAGGATCGATACGATTAATAGATACTCAGATGAAGATCTGATGCTCATGCGTAAAGCAGGATGTAGAATGATTTTTCTAGGGGCGGAGACGGGAAATGATGAGGTCTTGAAGCAAATGAATAAAGGCGGGACACAAACCGGTCAAATGATCAAAGAGTTTGCTGCTCGAATGAAACGAGTAGATATAATCCCTGAGATGTCATTTGTATTAGGAATGCCTGCTGAAACAGAAGAAAAAGTATACGAACAGATTTTATGGGATATCAATTTTATTAAAGAAATCAAAGAGATTAATCCTGATACTGAAATTATAATTTATCTCTATAGTCCGGTGCCAACTGAAGGTTCGGAACTCTATCAACAGATTATTGATGCGGGGTTCCATTTTCCAGAGAAATTGGAAGATTGGATTTCTCCGAGCTGGGAGCACTTTGATTTAAGAAAAAATCCTTTAACGCCCTGGTTAAAACCATATATGATTGATACGATTAAAAATTTCGAAACTGTTTTAAATGGAAAGTATCCAACAGTTTCAGATTTTAGAATTCAAGGTTTTAAAAAGAGACTGTTAAATTGGGCTTCACATTGGAGATACCAAACGGGTTTTTATAAGTATCCATATGAGATTAAAGCGTTACATAAGATCTGGAAATATCGTCAACCGGAAATACAGGGTTTTTATTCAGAATAATGAAAAGGAGAATTCTAAAACTCATTCAACCGTTATACGCGAAGTATCATTTCTGGTATCATCGGAAGCCCAGAAAGTTCGTGTACAAGGATATTTATACGATGGTTCAACCGGGTGTTTTTTCTCCTAAAAATACCATGAGCACCAAAGTGTTTTTGGATTTCATATCTACTTTAAATCTTCAAAATAAAAGGGTTTTAGAATTGGGATGTGGCAGTGGAATTATTTCTGTTTTAGCAGCCAGTAAGGGCGCGCAGGTTTGGGCTTCAGATATTAATAAAGTAGCTGTGAGGTCATTAAAGGAACTAAGTGCCCAATTGAATCTGGACATTCGGGCTTTGTATTCTGACCTGTTAGACCAGGTGCCTAAAGAAGATTTTGATTACGTATTTATAAACCCGCCATACTATCCAAAAGAACCGGAAAACGTAGCCGAAAAAGCCTGGTTTTGTGGGGTAGAATATGAATATTTTGAAAAGCTGTTTCAGCAGTTGCCTCAAATCAAAGGTGCGGAGGTACACATGATTTTATCGGATGGGTGCGATTTGGCAAAAATTAAAAGCATTGCACAAAAGAATACTCTGGAATTTGAAGAAATTCTTCAGGTTCAATTGGCTTCAGAAGTGAATTATATTTTTAAAGTTGCTTGATGCTATTTGTAGAATATTTGATCAAATTATTTACATAACCCCATAAAGGGTAAATGGACTAAGGTGTCTTTATTACATTTGTTATATGAACGAATATTTAAACGCTGATCCGGGAAATCTATCAGGGTCTGATAGAGATCTAGAGAAAGTATTAAGACCGAAATCATTTGGTGATTTTACTGGCCAGGATCATGTGGTAGAAAACTTAAAAGTATTTGTTGAAGCGGCTAAGTTGCGTGATGAAGCATTGGATCATGTATTACTACATGGACCTCCGGGATTGGGGAAAACAACTTTAGCCAATATCATAGCCAATGAATTGGGTGTGGATATTAAGATCACCTCTGGGCCTGTATTGGATAAACCTGGTGATTTAGCAGGGTTATTAACAAATCTGGGAACCAATGATGTTTTGTTTATTGATGAGATTCACAGATTAAAACCTGTGGTAGAGGAGTTTTTATACTCCGCGATGGAAGATTATAAAATTGACATTATGATCGATTCCGGGCCCAATGCCAGATCAGTGCAGATTGAATTGGAGCCTTTCACTCTGGTGGGAGCTACCACGCGGTCAGGTTCCTTAACCGCACCATTACGTGCGCGTTTCGGGATCAATTCCAGATTGGCGTATTACAATTCTGATCTTTTGGCTTCCATTGTAACGCGTTCAGCTGAAATATTAAATGTGGCGATTGACTATGATGCCGCACATGAAATTGCATCCAGAAGTAGAGGAACTCCAAGGATTACTAATGCATTACTGCGAAGAGTACGTGATTTTGCGCAAATCAAGGGAAATGGAAGGGTCGATTTAAAAATTACACATTATTCGTTGGATGCCTTGAATGTGGATAAACACGGGCTGGATGAAATGGATAACAAGATTTTGGCTACCATTATCGATAAGTTTAAAGGTGGTCCGGTAGGGTTAACCACGGTTTCTACGGCAGTAGGAGAAGATGCGGGAACTATTGAAGAAGTATACGAACCATTTTTAATTCAGGAAGGTTTTTTACAACGTACATCCAGAGGGCGTGAAGTCACTGAAATGGCGTATAAGCATTTGGGACGAAATCGTCCATATGATCAATCTACCTTGTTTTGAGGTTAACATCTTCACAGCAGTTACAAATTGAGCAAAAAGCCTATCAGTTAGGCTTTTCTTTATTCGGTGTTTCCAAAGCTGAGTTTTTGGATGAGGAAGCGCGTTTTTTGGAAAAGTGGTTACAAGATCAATCTCATGGGGAGATGGCCTGGATGGAAAACCATTTTGATAAGAGAACGAATCCTACTAAATTAGTAGAAGGTGCGCAAACGGTAGTGTCTTTAGGTTTTGAATATTTGCCTGCATTGCCTGCCCCACAAGATGATACCTATAAAATTTCCAAGTATGCATATGGAAAGGATTATCATAAGGTATTAAAGAAAAAACTGATTGAATTACTTCATTTCATTGAGGAAAAAGTGGGTGCAGTGAATGGTCGTGCGTTTGTAGATTCTGCTCCGGTGATGGAAAAAGCCTGGGCAAAACGTAGTGGATTAGGATGGATCGGTAAAAACACTTTAGTCTTAAATCGTAAGAAGGGATCACAGTTTTTTTTGGCTGAATTGATTTTGGATGTTGAAATGGAAACTACCAGCCCTGTAAAGGATTTATGCAGAACTTGTAACCTTTGTGTGGAGGCGTGTCCTACCGATGCTTTAAATACCCCATATCAATTGGACGCTAAAAAGTGTATTTCATATTTGACTATTGAATTGAGAAATGAAATTCCCACCGAGTTTAAAGGGCAAATGGAAAATTGGATTTTTGGTTGTGATATCTGTCAGGATGTTTGTCCCTGGACCAGAAATACGAATCCAACTCTGGAACCCGCATTTAATCGTCATGTTGGCTGGAAAGATTTTTCTAAAAAGGATTGGGAAGAAATTACAGATGAGGTTTTCTTAAAAGTCTTTGCGGGAACACCTGTAATGCGTACAAAAAATAAGGGCTTGAAACGAAATATTAAATTCATTTCAAGCCACGATTAAACATTGGTTCTGATTAATGTTAGATAAATGGAGAAACAATCTCTTTTACCATTTGTTGGTGTTCAGAAGCAAACTGAACCACACCCCAGGTATATAATAACATTAATTCTTCTTTCTTTAAGGCTTTTGTTGCTTTGATTAACTCCTTCTTGAAAAGCTTTTTATCAAAGCTCACCTTCTCTAAAACATACTTTGTTAAGTTCAACATAAAGCTCCCAATTAAGTGTGAACCAAATTACGAAATTTGAGCTATTTTATTGTGTTAGCCAAATTCTAATATTATTTAATAAATGTTAAAATGGCTGGGTATTAAAGACTGGGTGAGGGGTTTGGATGTTGAAAACTAATTAGTTATTCTTCTTTGACCTTTTCTTGCGGTTCGGCAAAAAAGGACTTTTGGAATATGAAAATCAAAATAACGCCAATGGTAATTGCGGAATCAGCGATGTTAAATACCGGTCGGAAGAACATAAAATATTCATCTCCCCAAACTGGGACCCAACTTGGGAACCACCCATCGAACAATGGGAAATAAAGCATATCTACAACCTTCCCATAGAGGACATCGGCATAACCTTCCCCGAAAGGAACAGTTTGAGCGATATGTGCATTTGAAGCAGTAAAAATTTGTCCGTAAAAAACGGAATCCAGAATATTTCCTAAGGCGCCTGCAAAAATAAATGCCATGGCAATCAAAAAGCCTTTATGCGCGCCTTCTTTGCTGGATCGAACGATATACCATCCAATCCCAATTACAGCAACAATTCTGAATACACTCAAAATAATCTTGCCATAATCTCCACCGAGTTCCATACCAAATGCCATTCCCGGATTTTCCGTGAAATGAATATAGAACCAATCGGTAATCTGGTACTCCTGACCAATGTACATGTTGGTCTTTACCCAAATTTTACTCCACTGATCGATAATCAAAACCGTAACTGCAACTATTGCCGGAACGATTAAGTTCGAGATGTAATTTTGATTTTTAATCTGAAAGAATTTTTGTCTCGAGATTAGCTCATTTTATTTTTAGCCTCAATACTTAATGTTGCATGAGGAACTACACGTAAACGCTCTTTTGAGATCAGTTTACCAGTTTCTCTACAAATTCCGTAAGTTTTGTTTTCAATACGGATTAAAGCATTCTTTAAGCTAATGATAAATTTCTTTTGACGTGCTGCCAACTGAGCCGTCTCTTCTCTACTTAAAGTATCAGATCCATCTTCCATCATTTTGAATGAAGGAGATGTATCGTCAGTACCATTATTATCGTGTGAGATGGCAGCGTTTAGCATGTCCAAATCTCTTTGTGCTTCTTCTAATTTGCCTTCTATTAATTCTCTAAATTCCGCTAGGTCAGCTTCTGAGTATCTATTTTTTTCTGACATAATTTTAATAATTTAATTCCTTTAAATTTTTGATACCGCAATTTGAGTTGTCAATCCCTCTTCCAGTTCTATCGCGATTGCGTTTTCATTTGAAAGTGTATCTGTAAAGGTAAGGTTGTTTGTCAACGTTTCCGAACAAATATAATTCAAATTAGCATCCACACTAGATTTTAATAAATCTTGTTTTAAAATCGCAATATTAATTTTATCCGTCACCTCAAAACCGTTGTCTTTACGTATGTTTTGGATACGATTGACTAATTCTCTGGCGATACCTTCCTGATGTAATTCCGTGCTAATTGTGATGTCTAAAGCCACAGTAATTTTGTCATCATTCATCACTAACCAACCTTCGATATCTTGTGTGCTGATTTCCACATCTTCGAGTGAAATGGTGATCGTTTCAGCACCTAAATCCAACGACATTTCTTTTTGACTTTCAAGCGTCTGGATGTCTTCTTTAGTAAATTGACCAACTGCTTGCGCGATAGCCTTCATATGCTTACCAAATTTAGGTCCCAATGTCTTGAAATTCGGTTTGATATTTTTTACTAAAATATCGGAAGCGTCATCCATGAATGCAACTTCTTTAATGTTGGTTTCGGTCTTAATCAAATCAGCTACAGCCTCAATTTGTGATTGCTGATGGGCATCTAAAACCGGAATCATCACTTTTTGAAGTGGCTGACGTACTCTTAAGTTTTCACGCTTACGTAAAGAAAGAATCATAGATGAAATCTTCTGTGCCAATTCCATTCTTTCTTCCAACTCTAAATCAATCGCTTCTTCATTTACTTCTGGGAATAATGCCAAATGCACTGATAAAGAAGTATCTTTTCCGGTAACTGCGTTTAAGTCTTTAAACAAACGATCGCTATAGAATGGCGCGATAGGTGCAGAAATCTTTGCGATAGTTTCTAAACACATATACAATGTTTGATACGCAGAGATTTTATCCTGACCATAATCACCTCTCCAGAAACGTTTACGTGAAAGACGTACGTGCCAGTTGGATAAATGATCCACAACAAATTCCTGAATTAAACGGCCTGCTTTGGTTGGTTCATAATCCGAATATGCAGCGTCTACATTTTTCACTAATGAGTTTAATTTACTTAAAATCCATTGATCAATTTCCGGTCTGTCCTGAACATCACCTTCAGCGTATGTAAATCCATCCACATTCGCATAAAGCGTGAAGAATGAATAGGTGTTTTGTAATGCTCTGAAAAACTTACGTTGGATTTCAGTAATGCCATCCAGGTCAAATTTCAGGTTGTCCCATGGTTGCGCATTGGTAATCATATACCATCTGGTTGCATCCGGGCCATAGTTTTTCAATGTATCAAACGGATCAATGGTATTGCCTAAACGTTTAGACATCTTCACTCCGTTTTTGTCTAAAACCAATCCATTTGAAATAACATTTTTATATGCTACAGAATCAAATACCATGGTCCCAATGGCATGTAATGTATAGAACCAACCACGTGTTTGATCTACACCCTCAGCGATAAAATCAGCCGGGAATGCTTTATTACCATCAATTTTTTCTTTGTTTTCAAAAGGATAGTGCCACTGTGCATATGGCATAGAACCTGAATCAAACCATACGTCAATTAAGTCTGATTCACGTTTCATAGGTTCTCCATTTGAAGATACCAAAACGATATCATCAGCATATGGACGGTGTAAATCTATAGCATCATAATTCTCATCGGACATGTTTCCGATTTCAAATGAAGCATATGGATTTTTATCCATGATTCCCGCTGCGACAGACTTGTCAATTTCATTTTTGAGTTGTTCTACAGATCCAATGCAGATAGATTCATCTCCTTCTTCTGTTTGCCAGATGGGAAGTGGAATTCCCCAGTAACGAGATCTCGATAAGTTCCAGTCATTTAAGTTTTTCAACCAGTTTCCAAAACGACCTGTACCTGTAGCTTTAGGCTTCCAGTTAATCGTGTCGTTCAATTCGCTCATACGCTCCTTTTTAGCAGTCGCTCGTACAAACCATGAATCTAACGGGTAATATAAAATTGGCTTATCTGTTCTCCAACAATGCGGATAACTGTGCTCGTATTTTTCAACTTTAAATGCACGGTTTTCCGTTTTTAATTTGATGGCAATCTCCACATCTACACTTTGTTGAGGTGCTTCACCATCATTGTAATATTCGTTTTTAACGTATTTCCCGGCAAACTCTCCCATTGCAGAAACAAATCTACCTTGTAGGTCTACCAATGGAACAGGGTTTCCGTTTTCATCTTCGATCAACATAGGCGGTACTCCAGCTGCTTTGGCTACCTGCGCATCATCCGCACCAAAAGTCGGTGCGATATGAACGATACCTGTACCATCTTCAGTGGTTACGAAATCACCAGGAATAATACGGAAAGCTTCTTCCGGAGATTCCATTGGTTGTACGTAAGGAAGTAGTTGCTCGAATTTTAAATCTACCAAATCGGTTCCGGTGAACGATGAAACGATTTGATATGGAATCTTTTTATCTTCAGCAGCGTAATTAGAGATTTCTTCGTCAGTTCCCTCAAAGTATTTCCCGCTAAAAGCTTTTGAAACCAGGGCTTTTGCCACCAATACATGCATTGGTTCAAATGTGTATTGGTTAAATGATTTTACCAGTACATATTCGATTTTTGGTCCAACGGCTAAAGCGGTATTCGAAGGAAGCGTCCATGGTGTTGTTGTCCATGCTAAAGCAAAAACTTCTTCCAAATCATTAAACAATGATTTGAATTTATCGTCTTTGATCAGATTGAACTGCGCCACAACGGTGGTGTCTTTCACATCCACATAGGTTCCAGGTAAGTTCAGTTCATGAGAACTTAATCCGGTACCAGCTTTAGGAGAATAAGGTTGGATCGTGTACCCTTTGTACAACATGTCCTTATCGTGAAGTTGTTTCAACAACCACCAAACGGATTCAATATATTTGGTTTTATAGGTCACATATGGTTCTTCCATATCTACCCAATATCCCATTTTATCGGTAAGATCATCCCAAACCTCGGTATATTGCATTACCGTTTGGCGACAAGCTTCATTGTATTCAGCTACAGAAATTTTTGTGCCGATATCTTCTTTGGTGATCCCAAGTTCTTTTTCCACTTTAAGTTCAACAGGTAGTCCATGGGTATCCCAACCCGCTTTACGGATAACCTGCTTCCCTTTTTGCGTTTGGTAACGACAAAACAAATCTTTTAACGTACGTGAAATTACGTGGTGAATACCAGGTTTTCCGTTTGCAGATGGAGGCCCATCATAAAACACATATTCCGGTGAACCTTCGCGTTCATCCATACTTTTTTGGAAAATATCATTTGCTTTCCAAAACTCGTTCTCTTCGTTCGCGACTTCAGTTAAATTTAACTGTTTGTATTCTTTGTATTTAGACATGTTGTTGACTGAAAATTAAAGGCATAATACCCTTGGTTTCAAAGATTGCGAAAGTAGGTATTTTGACGTAGAAATGTAAGGGGTAAATTCGGGATTGTTTTGGTCGGATATTTTATGGGATTTGAGGTGGTTTTTTGAGCTTAAACAGATTTTCTCAAAAAATGGACTAACCATTTAACTTTGAGAAACGTTAATCATTATAATGACTTTAACCAGAACCTATTATGAGAAATTTAATTCTAATTAGCGCTTTAGTAATTTGTAGTATTACTGCTTCTTTTAGTCAAAGTATCCAACCTAAATTGGATTGGGCGATCACTACGGGAAATTCGGGACAGGAAATAAGGCTTGAAGATTCAAAAGTTGATATGGATGGTAATATCTATTCCGTAGGTTACTTCTATGGAAATATTGACTTTGATCCTGGTCCAAATAGTTTTTTTTATACTTCACCCATATCGGTGAAAACATCATATGTTCAAAAGTTAGATTCCACGGGTAGTTTCGTATGGGCGAAAATATTTTCTTCTCCTTCTCAAAGTAGTTCGCTTTGTAGTACAATAGATTTTGATCAGAATGGGAATGTGTATGTTGCTGGTTCTTTTAAAGGTTCTATTGATTTAGATCCAAATTTAGGTGTATTTAATTTGACCTCTACAATATCAGGTCCAAGTACGTTTTTAGTTAAAATGGATGCAAATGGAAATTTCATTTGGGGACAACAATATGCAACAGGAAGTTTATATTCTGGAGTGATGAAACTGCAGTTGGATAATCTAGATGATATTATTCTTTCCGGTATTTTTGCTGGGACTGTTGATTTTGACTATGATTCCACAACTTTAAACTTGTTATCCAGTCAAAATAATCATGATCAGTTCACTCTTAAACTGGATGAGGATGGAGATTTTATTTGGGTAAAACAATTCACTGGCTCTGGGTCAATTTCGATATATGATTTAGCAATTGATCATAATAATGATATAATAATGGTTGGCAAATTAACTCAACCTTCTGATTTTGACCCTGGCCCTAATAGTTTTGTTTTAAGCCCTGCCGATGATGGACTATACTATACCGTTAAGCTGGATGCCAATGGCAACTTGGAATGGGCATTTGCGATGGGACTTGTTTTTGGGGAGAGCTTGGTTATTACCAATGTAGCTATTAATAATTCAAATAATGTGTATGTTAGTGGGGGTTATACAGGAACAATTGATTTTGATCCTGATACGACATCAACTTTTATGATGACAAGTTCTGGTATGTATAGTCAATTTGTTTTGAAGTTAAATTCTTCTGGCGATTTTTTATGGGCTAAAGGTGATCAGAAGGGATCTGCTGGGCCAGTTAGTGCGATAGATAATGATGGGAATCTATATTCTACTTCTGCTGTCAATGGATCAGTGGATTTTGATCCGGGATCGGATTCGTTAATCTTGACCGATGGCAAGTATTATATTCAGAAATTAGATTCTAATGGGAATTTTGTTTGGGCAAAGCGTGGAGGTTCTCATGGGTATATTTATCCTGAAAAGGTTAATTTGCTAAACTCAACAAGTTTTTTGGTCACAGGAGGGTTTTCCAGTGGATGGGATATAGATTTTAATCCGGATTCAACAAAGACGCTGCTTTCCGCACAGGGACTATCAGATGTTTTTTATCTCAAATTTGATCAGGCGTTAAGTCTTGGAACAGAAGACGTGATGGGTAAAGTGGAATTTGATGTTTTTCCAAATCCAACATCCGGTTCACTGGTTATAGAAGTAGATGTGTTTGAAGATGTGGAAGTGATGTTGTTCGATTTATCTGGAAATCTAATCTTTAAAACGAGCGTAAATCAGAATTCCACCAGATTAGATATATCACATATACCGTCTGGAGCGTATTTTATAGCTGTACAGAGTGGAAGAAACCGAGGGATTCAAAAATTGGTAAAGCTTTAATAAGTTTTTTAAATACTTTCTAGATACAGTTTTTCTACTTTGGCTCTGGCCCATGGAAATTTTCGCAAAAACTTAAGGGATGATTTTATCGATGGGTTGTTTTGGAAGCAATTAATATCAATTAAATCACCCAATTCGTCCCATCCATATTCGTCCACAAGGAATTCTAAAATGTCAGCCAATTTTACCCCGTGTAATGGATTTTTGGGTTGACTTTGCGGTGTTTTATGTTCATTTTTTTTCATTGCAACAAAAGTAGACCAATCTAATTTGATATGAATTCAATCTTAGTTTTTTCATTATTCTTGTACTTTTAGCAAAAAAAGACAATCAATGTATACACAAAGAAGATATCCGTTTAAAGGAGTTATAAATTGGACCAAACGAGAGTTGATTTTTTTCACTGTATTTGCGGCAGTAGCTACGGTTTTGTTTGAGTATTTTAATATCAAATGGTTACAGGTGCCATTTACTCCGATAGGTTTGGTAGGTACGGCTGTAGCATTTATGATCGGTTTTCAGAATAATGCAGCATACGACCGTATTTGGGAAGCGCGTAAGATTTGGGGCGGTATTGTAAATACATCCCGGTCATTAATTATTACCGTTAAGGACAGTTTTTATGTACATAATACGGATGCAAAGAAACCGGAGTTAGAAGAGTTGAAAATCATTACGAATAGACATATTGCCTGGTTAACCGCACTGAGGTACGCGATGCGTACTAAAAAGAAGTGGGAGACCACTTATAAGAGTGAGGATTCGGATGATAATCAATATTGGGTGACTCCAGAATACATGACGCCCATAGAAGAAGAATTGCCATGTTATTTGTCTAAAGAAGAGTTTCAGTATGTGATGTCTAAGGACAACAAACCAAATGCGATTATTAATTTACAATCTCAACATTTTAGAAGATTAACGGATGAAAAGAAATTCTGGGATTTCTCTTTATTGCGTCTCCAGGAAATGTTGCAAGAGTTAACCGCTTTGCAAGGTAAATCTGAACGAATTAAGAATTTCCCGTATCCAAAGCAATATGGAAGTATCGGATATCATTTTGTGCATATTTTTATGTGGGTTTTACCATTTGCGATTATTCCGACATTCTCAAAAATGGGGGCGGGTTTAGCAGAAACCAATCCATTTATTAGTTCGTATTTTGTTTGGTTGAACATTCCTTTTACGGTGATTGTAATTTGGGTGTTTAATACGATGTTGCGTATTGGATTAGCCGGAGAGAATCCATTTGAAGGGTCACCAAATGATGTGCCGATCTCAGCCATTTCTAGAGGAATTACCAGAGATATTCTTCAAATAATAGATGAAGATGACGAAAAGATTCCACAACCGTTTGAGGAAGTGAATCACATACAGATGTAAGATATTGATCAATCAAAAAAGGCGCTCCAAAGAGCGCCTTTTTTAATGCTTATAATAATTCACCAGCCAGATTAGCCAATTCGCTTCGTTCTCCTTTTTCAAGCGTCACGTGGGCGAAGATTTCGTTTCCTTTTAAACGATCCACCAGGTAAGAAAGTCCATTGGAATGTTCGTCCAAATACGGTGTGTCGATTTGGTAGATATCACCTGAGAAAATCATCTTCGTGTTTTCACCAGCACGTGTAATAATCGTTTTGATCTCATGTGGTGTGAGGTTTTGCGCTTCGTCAACGATAAAGATGACGTTGCTTAAACTTCTACCACGGATGTATGCCAGTGGAGTCACTACAATCTTTTCTTTGTTAACCATATCCTCAATTCGATGATAGTTTGGATCCGTTTCTCTAAACTGGTTTTTGATAAACTTCAAGTTATCCCAAAGCGGCTCCATATAAGGATTGATTTTAGACTTAATATCACCCGGTAAATATCCGATGTCTTTATTACTCAAAGGCACGATTGGTCTAGCCAGATAAATCTGCTTGAATTGTCTTCTGCTTTCAATAGCGGATGCCAGAGAAAGTAAAGTTTTACCCGTTCCTGCAACACCTTGTAACGTTACCAGTTTTACGTCCGGATTTAAAATGGCATGTACGGCAAAAGTTTGTTCCGCATTTCTTGGAGTGACCCCATAACAACTATGTTTGTCAATTCGCTCCAGCACTTTCTCGATTGGATTGAAATACGCCAAAACTGAATTGGTAGAACTTTGAAGAATATAATATTCGTTGTTGGTGAGTTCCATAAAGTCAATTTGATCTTCAGGAATCTTTCCATCCTTAAAAAGTTTATCAATGATATCCTGGGGAACATCCTGAATATGATTTTTACCGGTGCTCAGATGCTGTAAGTCGCTAATTTTTCCGGTCTCATAATCTGCAGCATTTATGCCCACCGCTTTCGCTTTTAGTCTTAGGTTAATGTCTTTAGAAACCATAGTGACCAGACTCTCAGGATTTTCTTCAGCCAGATTTACCGCAGCATTTAGAATTTTATGGTCGTTTTTATTTCCTCCAAAAATGATATCTGCTTCGGTTTGTCCTTGTTGACCTTCCATGATCACTTTGAACCTGCCTTTCTCAGGCCCATTCAATTGGTTCCATTCCTGCAATAAATGACTTTCAGACAAACGATCTAAGGTTCGAATAAACTCACGTGCCTCAAAGTTTTTGGTATCACTACCTTTTTTAAAATTGTCAAGTTCTTCTAAAACCGTGATGGGAATGGCAACATCATTGTCTTCGAAATTATGGATAGAGTTATGGTCGAAAAGGATTACCGAGGTGTCAAGTACAAAGATTTTGTTTTGCTTTTTTTTCTTAGCCATATATCAGTTTAAAATGGTTGTTAATTGCTTATAAAGGTCGGAAATTCTCGCGAAATATTATGTTAACATAAGTTATGTTTTTCATTAAAATAAACGAGATTTCAACAAGTTTTAAAGCATCTGGTTTACGTTGAAATTTTAATTTTCAAAAAATGTACCTTGCGGCATGAATTATTCACAAACATCACCACACACTTATATTGATACACCTGAAAGTTTGAAAGAGTTCTATGAAGTGAATAAAGGCATTTCATGGATGGGGTTTGACACAGAGTTTATAGGAGAGAAAACATATTATCCCATTTTATGTTTGATTCAGGTCGCCACGGAGCATGGACATTATCTGATTGACTCTATTGCATTGGAGGATATTGATCTTTTTCTGGAGATGATTAAAAATCCTGAAATCGTAAAAATCACTCATGCGGGTGAAAACGATTACAGATTGTTATTCCAGAAGTATAAAGTGTTGCCACGAAATGTTTTTGATACACAGATTGCAGCAGGTTTTATTGGATACAGTTATCCTATTTCATTTGCCAATTTGTTGCAGGGTGAGCTGCGTGTAAGATTAGATAAAGGACCCGCTGTTTCGGATTGGGAATCCAGACCAATATCAAAAAAACAGTTGCAATATGCGCTGAATGATGTGATTTATTTGGAAGGGCTTTGGCGAGAGATTACTAAGAAATTAGAATCTAAGAAAAGGTCAGATTGGGTATGTGAAGAGTTTGACAAATTACAGGCTGAAGAAAGTTATACTACTGCACCGCATAAAGAGTTTTTGGCGAATAATTTATTGTCTAAAATCAATATCAAGGAAAAGTTGTTTTTAATGCGTTTGTATCAATGGCGTATTGAAAATGCAGAATCTAAGAATAAGCCAAAGGAAAGAATCCTCCAGAAAAAGCTGATCAATCATATTGTGAAAGGCGTAAAAGGTGGAAAGAAGAATTTGTATCATAATCGTTTGATTCCTCCTCATGTGATTGATAAAGATGGAGACACTTTTGTAAAGCTATATGCGCAGGAGCAAACCGAAGAAGAAAAAAGCGTTTTGAGTTTAATTGCCAGGAATGTTCCGGTAAAACCACGAATAGATGCTGTGATGGATATTCTGTATCTGGGAATTAAAATTATCTGTAGTCAGAACAAGATAGCTCCCGAGTTGGTGATCGACCGAAGTAAGTTTAAACGTATGAAGTGGGATTTGGAATATTTTGACACTTCGTTAGATGAAGGTTGGCGTAAGAAGCTTTTGGGTCAGAACGTATTGAACAGCATTAAAAACCGTACGAAACTAAAGGTAGATACTAAAAGCGAATTTTTCGGACTTAAAATGTGATATGATTTAATTATGTAAACGTAAATAAATCTAATCTTAAATTTTCTGCGCTAACTAATCAGGTTTTCTACATTTGCCTGCAACTAAATCAAAAGCTATGGATACTTTTTTCGCAATACTTCGTTCGACTCATTATTTTGTAATGGTTGGGATACTGATATTTCTAGTATTTACTATTGGGAAATTTTCATTTAAAAAGTCAAATGGAGATGCATTTGGAGTAATGGAAGATAAAACAACATTGATTGTGATGATTTTAGCACACGTTCAATTGTTGATCGGAATTATATTATTAACAGTGGGTCCTATGAGTGGCAATTTTGCAAATATGGGAGCCGTAATGAAAGATTCTTATTTAAGAATGATGGTGGTGGAGCATCCTTTAACCATGATTATTGGAGTAACCCTAATCACCATTGGACGTATCAAGTTGAAGAAAAAAACTGAATCTGCAGATAAGTTTAAAACAGCGATTATTTTCTTCTCTATAGCTCTTGTTCTATTCTTAATTAGAATTCCTTGGAGTCATTTGAATGGGTAAAATGTTTGACACCGCGCCAGTACGCGAAAGAGCAATTTTAATTGGGTTAGTTACACCTGCTCAGAATGCTGAGAAAGTAGCTGAATATTTGGATGAATTGGATTTTTTAGCCAATACCATGCGTATTGATACGGTTAAAAAATTCACACAAGCCCTATCTAAAGCAGATCTTAAAACTTTTGTAGGGAAAGGGAAGCTAGAAGAGATCCAAACTTATATCAAGGAAAATGATATTGATGTGGTCATCTTTGATGATGATCTGACACCATCGCAGATGCGTAATGTAGAGCGTGAATTAAAGATTAAAATTTACGACCGAAGCTTACTTATTCTGGATATATTCCAGTTTAGAGCGCAGACTGCTCAGGCGAAAACGCAAGTGGAGCTGGCACGTTCTAAATATTTATTGCCAAGACTGACACGTTTGTGGACTCACCTGGAACGTCAGAGAGGAGGCACTTCTACTCGTGGTGGAGCAGGTGAAAAAGAAATTGAGACCGATAGAAGGGCTATCCGTAAGAAAATATCCGTACTGGAAAATAAGCTGAAAACCATCGATAAGCAGATGTTTACCCAAAGACAAAATAGAGGTAAACTGGTGCGAATTGCTTTGGTAGGATATACTAATGTGGGAAAATCTACTTTGATGAATATCCTGAGCAAATCTGAGGTGTTTGCTGAGAATAAACTTTTCGCCACATTAGATACTACGGTTAGGAAAGTAGTGATTCATAATTTACCAACGTTATTAACCGATACGGTAGGGTTTATTCGTAAACTGCCAACACAATTAGTAGAGTCCTTTAAGTCTACGTTGGATGAGGTGCGTGAAGCGGATATCTTGTTACATGTGGTGGATATTTCTCATCCAAATTTTGAAGATCATTACAATACGGTCAACAATATTTTGGCTGAGATTGAGAGTAAAGATAAACCGACCATTGTAGTGTTCAATAAAATTGATGCATACAGTTTTGTGGGAGAAGGAGAGTTCGATTATACCGGTGATGCTGAACACCATGTATCTCTGGTGGATTTGCAAAAGAGTTGGATGAGCAAGTTAGAAGATCATTGTGTGTTTATTTCTGCGGCTAAAAAAGAGAATATTCAGGAGTTGAGGGAAGATCTTTATCAAATGGCCAAGAGTATTCATGCGTCTAGATTTCCGTATCACGATTTTTTGTATTAGGTCTGTTATAAATCATATTTAGCACTTAGAAGAACGTATCTGGGTTGCACGTAATATTGGTATGTACTGATGATGTTATCGCTAAATTGATCCCTCCTGATATATTGGGTATTCAGTATGTTTTTGCTGGTCAATTTAAATTCCCAGGGACTTCCGGGTTTTCGGTAATATAGAGTCGCATCTAAAAAGTCATATTGACTATTCGTTTTATTGTTTGAACCCCGATAATCCGTATAAGTGTATTCTGCCAGTAGGATAAGGCCTTTTGGTAAAACGATTTCCATATTGATAAAAGGTTCGGTAGTAATAAATAGTTGGTGTGATTCTGAACTCCAATAATTGGCCCAAATACTTTTTGCCCCAATGGAAAAATTAGGAGATTTTATAAAATTTGATTTTACCAATGCCTGATAAGATTGGATGAAGTTGGTGTTTTGATTTTCTATTTGTTCTACGGTATTTTGAAATTCAAAATAGTTAAGATCAGCTTTTAGTCGATAGTTCCATTTAGGGAATTTCTTTTCTAACGAACCTATGAGTATCAATCGTTCATTGGCTAAGAGTCCGTTAGTTGGAATAGAAATTCTATTGATATCCTGATACGCGACCGACTCATTAATATCACGATATCTTTTTTGATAGTTGAATATGACATAGGTATTGATATGATTGAACATATTGAAATTAGAATAGTTCAAACTGAAGTCTTGATACCATAGATTTTGTAATAAACTATTTCCTCTAAATAGACTATTGTAATTTCTAATGATAATACCAGTTGATAGGTTAGAAATATCACTAAATTCGGTTTTCATGCCATAGTTAAAGGAGATGCTTTTTGTCTTACGAAATGCGTATTTCATATAAAGGTCCGGGAGGAACAGGGTTTGATTTTGATTTACTTCGTTTTTGTGTTGATTGATGTTCGTTTGGTAAATATGCAGATTGACTCCTGGCCTTACCGAGAGTTTGCCAATTTTGGATCGATAATGCAGCGCTATAGTTTGATCTTTAAATTCGTAAGTAGCGTTATTTTCAAACGCTTCATTGATAGAGATGAAATCTCCATTATCTAATTCTTGAATATCTGAAGTGAAACTCTGATTCAGTTTATGAATGTTTAAGCTGATGTTTAAATGATTTCTGGGGTTGATGATGTAGTAATAATCCAGATTTCCTTTGAGTTCATTGGTAATGATTTCTTTCTCTTGAAAGATGTTGTGGTTCATTTGATGGGTAAGAGGGAGAATTCCGTCAAATGGTTTGGAATCAGATTGAAGAAAGTAATCGGATTTTTGTTTTTTAAAGACCCAGTTGGTCTTGGCTGAGATAATATTCCTGGTTCCAAAATTTTTGTAGAGATCAAATTTCTGATCGATTGTAAAGGGCTTTCTGGTATTGATCTCATTAATGGTGTTAGGTACTGTTCCAAATGTATAGCTACGGTCATCATTATCAGTAATGTTTCCATCTTTTAAAAAGACATTGTACCGCATCTGTAATGTTGGATTCGGTTTATAATCTACTTTTCCTCGTAAAAGGGTTGATTTTAATTTTTGGTTAATAACGGATTCGTTTATTTCGTTTTGTTCTGAAGAAGAACGGATATAGGTGCGCAAATTGTTGGTTTGTATAGTGTTATTTAATCCGTTTAGGATGCCAAATACCGAAAACTTCCATTTTTTATTGGGGTGATAATTTAGATTTAAAGCACCCAGATTAGAAATAGAATTTTGAGCCATATTGTTTTGCAAAGAAGCTAACCCCAATGCGTCAGAGTTTAGTTGGACGGACGAGCCATTATCAGAGAGTCCGGAGAAACCTCCGCTGAATTTAAAATAGTCTTCCATGGTAAAAGGTTGTTCTCCAATATTGTTGACGTCACCAATAAAGTTGATATTAGACTTGGGAGTATAATGAAAGATATTGGGGTGTATCAGATATTTATTGGGCGCTCCACCACCCACTTCTATATCACCAAACCATAGATTCTTTTTTCCATCCTTAAGTTCAATATTTAACGCGAGGTTTTCATCAGAACCTAGACCTTTCATTTGCTCTATTTCACTGTAGTTGGTTAACAGGTCTATTTTGTCAATCACATCAGCCGGGATGTTTTGAACCGCCATTTTACTATCCCCATCAAAGAACTCTTTTCCATCTACCAGTATCTTGTCTACTTTTTTGCCCTGTACCGTCACCGAACCATTTTTGTTCACTTCAAACCCGGGAAGTTTGTTTAGAACATCTCCCAGTTTACGTTCCTGACCATTGGTAAAAGCATCGGTATTGTAAATAATTGTATCTCCGGAAATGGTTACCGGAAATTCTTCCACCACCTCAAACCCTTTTAAACTTTGAGGTGATTCGTGAAGAGTAATAGAGAGAAGTGTGGAATCGTTTTGGAGCTGTATTGCGCTTTCATAAGTTTCAAAACCCAGATAGCTACATCTGATGAAATAGGATTTTGTGTTGTCGACTTTTAGTGCGAACCTACCATTTCGATTTGTAAACCCAAATGCAGCTACAGTACTATCCGTTTGATTAAAAGCCATTACACTCGCTTGCTCCATGGCTTTACCCAGAGTATCGGTTACTGTACCGAAAATAGTTACAGATTGTGAAAACCCGGAAGTACAGAATAGTAAAAATGCGAATATGGTAACGGCTTTTTTCATGGTGTTGTAACGACTATCTTTCTATGGTGATTTCGCGATATTCTCCCTGTCCTTTTTTCTGACCGCCTCTATTCATTTCTCGCATTTCCAGTAGTTTCTCCTCCATCAGTTTTTCGTATTCCGCAGAGGTAACTTTTTTCCCTTTTTTAGGTTGAGGGATACTCAATTCTTCTTCAGGGTTTAATATGATTTTGGTACAGATTAAGACCCGATCTCCATCTATTACTTCTAAAATTAGTCCAGGTAATCCATAATACATTTCCGGCCCGTCAGAAATAGGAATTTGTGGAGTATACCATGCTGTGGTTACAATCTCTTTTGGTTGAATCAAAGACTCTCCATTTTCTGAATCCATCTTGAACCCACCTCTCGACATTCTGGTATAAGTTGCTTTATAACACGTATACTGTCCAATTTGCTTGGTCTCTCCCGTAAGTTTCCAGTCAATTTGAGGTAAGGTATCCTGAACCAGGAATAGTTTGCCAAATAATTCGCGTTCGCTGGTGAAGTTGTTTTCTTTGATGTTTTTATACAGTTCGTTTCCTCCTGGTGTTACTACCATAATTTGAATAGAAGCGTTGGGATTGGAATTGTCCAGTTTTTCTTTCTGTTTGAAAAAAGACTGAGTGTGGTCGAAGGTGAGTACGTAATCGTTTCTCATTTGTTCCTGCATCATCTTTTGAATCATTGCCACTTCTTCCGGAGCCATTGTACTATCCAATGAGATGTCCATGTTCTGTTGAGATTTGTAAAAGGCCTTGCCTTTAATTTCCTGAGCCGATGAAAGAAAGTTTAAGGCTAGAAAAGTGGTTAGAATTCCAATGTTTAGTTTTTGTAATTTCATAGTCGTCCATTTTGTTTTTACAAAAGTGTTGATGTCGTTTTCGGCTTTTGGTTAAGTAGTGTTAACGACTGTTAATGCCTTGTTCCATTGTGAAATAAAGACCACATTTGAATTGTGAAACTGTCCAATAGAACTATAATAGGGTTGCTTTCGGTGACCATTCTGATCACGATTAGTATTCAGGCATATTGGAATGTTGTGCATTATAATGCCAATAAAATTGAACTTTTAGATCAGGTACATAATCGGTTAGATAAAGCTATAGAAAGCTACTATGCGCAACAGGTAAATCCCCGAAATTTTGATTTTGACATCACCGATACTTCCTTTCATTCCGGGAGAACACAAATCAGACAGATTGTTGAGGCTTCGGAATTGGACACGGTGACTTCTCGGATTTTGAGTGAAGAATTACAGTTGATGAATCATGATACCATGTACAAGAAAGAGGTTTTAATCTTAAAATCTGATTCATTTCAAGAAAGACATATTCGTCAATTGGCATCAAAAATTATGATTTCAATCCAGGAAGATTCCATTGATCTGGGCGTTTTACATAAGTTGATCCATGAAGATTTTACTGCACAAAACTGGGATTTCCCTTTTGGGATTGTATTGAAATCAACCGTTCCTTCAAATAGTAGGGTGTTGTCTACATATGGACTAGATCAGATGTCTGCAGATTATTTATCGGTTAAAGCATCATCACCATTATTGCCGAATGATGAAGAAATAGAAATTCGATTTACGAATTCCAGTAAGATATTACTTCAAAAAAGTGGATTAGGCATTTTATTGTCATTGTTCTTATCTATTGCGATCATCGGGTCATTATTTATTTTGTTGCGAATTATTAGTCAACAAAAGCATCTGGCAGAGATCAAAAATGATTTGATTAGTAATATTACTCATGAGTTTAAAACACCTATTACCACTATTTCCACAGCGCTTCAGGGTATGGAATCGTTTAATGAAACAAATGACCCCGTTAAGAATAAAAGGTACATTGAGATTTCTAAACTACAGTTGAGTAAATTGTATACTATGGTAGAGAAGTTGTTGGAAACCGCTACGCTGGATACGGATCAATTAACCATCAAAATAGAAAAGATTGTTTTAAAAGATTTACTCGAACCTTTGGTCTCTAAGCATCAGTTTACCACCAGTGAGAAAAGTATTACATTTCATATAAAAGACACAAAAAATGAAGTGCGTGTAGATCCGTTTCACTTTGAAAATGTGATGAATAATCTCATTGATAATGCGATCAAATATGGAGGAGATCGTATTGCGATAGAGGTGAATTGCGAAAACGAAAAAGTGATTATTCAGGTGAAGGATAATGGTTCTGGCATATCACCAGAAGATCAGAAGTTAGTATTTGATAAATTTTACCGGGTTCAGAAGGGAAATATCCATGATGTTAAAGGATTTGGGATTGGTTTGTATTACTGCAAAAAAATTATTGAAAAACATCTGGGTGAATTGCAATTGAACTCTTCATCTGAGCAAACAATTTTCACCATTATATTGCCATGAGTAAGCCAACAGTATTGTTAGTAGAGGACGAGGAATCTTTAGGTTTTTTGATTAAAGAAAATCTGGAAACCAGAGATTTTAAGGTATTGTATGCTCCTAATGGAAGAGAAGCGTATGATGTTTATTTGGAGAATGATCCGGATATTCTGGTATTGGATGTAATGATGCCTATCATGGATGGGTATACTTTGGCAAAGAAGATCAGAGTAACAGATCATCGAACTCCAATCATTTTTTTAACTTCTAAATCCCAAACGAAAGATGTGCTGGAAGGTTTTTCACATGGGGGAAATGATTACATCAAGAAGCCTTTTAGTATGGAAGAACTCATTGTACGAATGCAATCACTATTGTCCAGAGTTCAAATTCACAAAGAAGAAGAGCAGATTCAGATAGGTAAGTATTCATTTAATAAAACAACACAGGTATTAAGTTTTAAGGACCAAAAGCAAACATTAACCCATAAAGAAACCATGTTGTTGTTTCATTTAAGTGAAAAACGAAATCAGGTATTAGACCGGAGTGAAACGTTGCTCAAACTTTGGGGAACAGATGATTTTTTTAATGCCCGAAGTATGGATGTGTTTATTACAAAACTTCGCAAAAAACTCAAAATGGATCCCGATATTCAAATCATCAACATCCGGGGATGCGGCTATAAACTCATCTGCTGAGCATTTAAAAAAGTGTGACAGCTATCTTTAGGTTTTGCGCTACTTTTGCTGAAATTTTTCGGTATATGAGAGGGTATTTGCCAATCGTTTTATTGCTTGTTTTAGTTTTTGTCGGTGTGGGTTGTAGCTCTTCGAGTGAACCAGAGACGCTAAAGCCTGGTGATAAAATGCCATTGTTTGAGTTGATGGATCAGAATGGTGAATTGTACCGAATGGAAGATGTGGTTGGCGAAAAGAATCTGGTTGTTTATTTCTACCCAAAGGATGACACTCCTGGCTGTACTAAAGAAGCCTGTAAATTTAGAGATGACTTTGAGGTTTTTACAGATTTGAATGCTTTGGTCATAGGAATTAGTGGGGATTCGCCAGAGTCACATCAGGAATTTAAAGAAAAATATAATCTCCCATTTACATTGTTGTCTGATGAAGAAAGTAAAGTTCAGGAGTTATTTGGAGTTGGTGGTGAATTTATGGGATTGATCCCGGGTAGAGTAACATTTGTGATAGATCAGGAAGGAGTTGTTCAATATACATTTAACTCTATGAGTAATGCGGAACAACATGTAGATGAAGCTCGAAAAATATTAGAGAAACTAAATCAGTAATAGGTGAAATATCAAAGATTAAGTAATACGGAATTAGAGAATTTGAAAGATGATTTTATTCGTTTTTTAGCTTCTCAGGGAATTGATGCGGATTTGTGGCAAAAGATGAAAGCGGATGAGCTGGATAAAGCCGAAGAAATCATTGATATTTATAGTGATTTGGTTTATGACCAGGCTTTATCAAAGTGTAAATATCTGGAACATGTAAGTGCTAAAGAATTTAAAACCATAGAATTTAGAGATGACGAAGCCTGGGTACAGGGAATTCGCGTGAAACCGAATTCTGAGATCAATCTAAATACAAATAAATTCCAGGAATCAGTTCAGGAAGGTTTAACGCGAGATGAGGTAGAGGTATTTACCGCATCTAAAAAGTACCAGAATATTCGTGAACAGGAGATGTTTGAGTGGATCCAAAAAGGGGCATACATGACCGATGATAAGTGGTTCAATGAGATTACCCGATTACTCCAACATTTAAAGAATCAGTAAGTCGAAAATTTTATTTCCGACTTACATCACATATTTAATTCAAGACAAAGTCCAGTCTTCTATTAGCTAAATCGGCCTCTTTTACGGTGATGTCTACTTCATCACCAAGTTGGTAGATTTTACCTGTATTATGTCCTACAATTCTATGTTGCGTATCATCAAATGTGAAATAGTCTCCACTGATTTCTCTTAAACGAACCATACCCTCGCATTTGTTTTCAATGATCTCTACATAAATGCCCCATTCTGTGACTCCGGAGATCACGCCTCTAAAGGATTTACCAACCTCATTTTCCATGAACAATACCTGGAAGTATTTAATGGATTCCCTTTCTGCTTCAGCTGCTTTTCGTTCCTGATTCGAACTATGCTTACACCAATTTTCATATGTGTTTTCATCCGCGGATGGTTTATGATCCAAATACCTTTGAAGGAGTCTGTGAACCATCATATCCGGATATCTACGAATAGGTGAAGTAAAGTGTGTATAGTTTTTAAATCCTAAACCATAGTGCCCAATATTTTGTGTGCTATATACGGCTTTGGCCATCGTACGAATAGCGAGTTGCTCAATCATATTTTCTTCACGCTCACCTTGAATTTCCATTAAGAGTTTATTCATAGAATGTGCAATATTTTCGGTATTTGCATTGAACTTATAACCAAATGTGCGAATGAACTCTGAAAATGCGACAAGCTTTTCTGGATTAGGTTTATCATGAATTCTATACACAAATGTTTTAGCCGATTCTCCTTTTTTAGGAATTGCAATTCTTTCTGCCACCGCTTTATTCGCAAGCAACATAAATTCTTCAATCAGTTTGTGTGCATCTTTTTGAACTTTAAAGAATACACCAGCCGGATTTTTGTTCTCATCCAATCTAAATCGAACTTCCACTTTATCGAATGCTATAGAGCCATGATCTAAACGCGCTTTTCTTGTGGTTTTAGCTAAATCGTTCAAGATTGTTAATTCTTCTACAAATTCACCATCTCCACTTTCTAAAATCTCCTGAACTGCCTCATAAGTAAATCTTCGGTCAGAATGAATGATGGTACGTCCTAACCAGGTTTTTATGATTTTGGCATCAGGAGTAATCTCAAATATGGCTGCAAAAGTGAGTTTGTCTTCATTAGGTCTCAGGGAACAGACACCATTCGAAAGCACTTCAGGTAACATCGGAACTACACGATCTACCAGATAGACGGAAGTTGCGCGTTGAATGGCTTCCTGATCAATGATATCCCCTTCTTTTACATAATGTGTGACATCCGCAATATGTACCCCAACTTCATAATTTCCATTGTCGAGCTTTTTGAATGATAGTGCATCATCAAAGTCTTTTGCATCTACCGGGTCAATGGTAAAGGTGGTTACTTTACGATAATCCTTTCTTTTTTTAAGCTCGGCATCATTGATAGTCAATGCTATTTTAGAAGCTTCCTGTTCCACATGATCCGGGAATCTATGCGGTAAGTCATATTGTGCTAAAATGGAATAAGCTTCTGTATCTGCTTCACCCACTTTACCCAGCACATCAATAATTTCTCCGAATGGGCTGGAGGCGTCTTTAGGCCATTCGGTGATGGCTGCAATAACCTTTTCACCGTTTTTCGCTCCTTTGAGTTTGCTCAATGGAATGAAAATATCTACTGGCATGTTCACTTTATCCGGAATTAAAAATGCGAAATTCTTCGAAATCTCGATTACACCGACAAAGTTGGTTTGTGCACGTTCTATTATTTCAACGACCTGTCCCGAATGACTTTTTCCACGCCTTTTAGACAATAGCGCTACTTTTACACGATCTCCATCAAGGGCGTGATGAACGAATTTTGGTGCAATAAATACATCATCTTCCATTTGGTCTGAGATGACATATGCAACTCCATTTCGTTTCAATTCAATATTTCCTTCTATAAACTTAGGAACCGAAATCATAGCAAATTTTCCAGGAGAAGTCTCCTGTAATTTACGTGCAGCTTTTAGGCCACCAAGAGCTTTAATCACGATATTTCTATCGCTGGAACTGGTAAAACCTAATCGCGCTGAAATTTGTTTGTGGTTGAGTATTTTATTGGGGTTTTCAATAAAAACATCTAAAATTTGATTCTTTATCTTCTTTAGATTCTTCCCTTTTTTGGAATGAATCTTTCCTTTCTTTTTTCTTCCCATGAAATTGTTTTGGGTGGTTAAATAACTGCGATGGATGAGTAGTTCATCTTCAGATTGAAATCTCGCAGACTTGATTTTGTACTGCAAATGTAAACTTATATTGTTGAATAGCGTTTTTAATGATGATTAGAATAGCATTAATAAAAGGTTATTTTACCTTTGGGAAAAATTAGAATTATGTTTTCAAAGAAAGTAGAAGCGGCCTTAAATGAGCAGGTGAGATTAGAAGGTTTTTCGTCAAATGTTTATTTGTCAATGGCTGTGTGGGCTGAACAACAAGGTTTTGAGGGAGTTGCGAATTTTATGTACAAACATGCCGATGAAGAACGTCAGCATATGTTGAAATTGGTGAAGTTTATGAACGAAAGAGGAGCGACTATTGAGATTCCAATGATTGAAAAACCACCGCATAATTTTGAGAACCTAAGAGCAGTTTTTGAAGAGCTTTTAAGTCATGAAATGAAAGTGACCAATGAAATTAATGGATTGGTTTATTTGACTTTGCAAGAAAAAGACTACACTACACATAATTTCTTACAATGGTATGTAGCAGAACAGCTGGAAGAAGAAGCATTGGCACGTACAATTTTAGATAAGTTAAAAATTATTGGTACCGAATCAGGAAGTGGAATCTACATGTTTGATAGAGATATCGCCCAATTAGTGGTGACTTCAGCAAGTGCGGATCCAGCGGGATAAAACATTCGAAGTGGATTTTAACTATATAGATGCATTTGTTTTAATAGCCCTGGCCTATTCCTTTTATAAAGGCTTTTCTAAAGGTTTTGTAATTGTACTGGCGTCATTCGTTGCGCTTATTTTGGGTGTAGTAGGTGCGATCTATTTCTCTGATATCGTTGCAGAATTGTTGAAAACGAAAACGGAAATAGATGAGCAGTACATTTCAATTACTGCTTTTACCATCACTTTTATGGGAATTATTTTTGGAGTACATCTGGTGGCTAAAATTGTGAATCAGGCAGTTAAAATGGTAGCGCTGGCTCCACTTAATAAAATCATGGGAGGAGTGTTTTCTATGCTAAAAACTGTGGTGATTTTGAGTGTTGTATTTTATCTGTTTGACTTTGTGAATTCCAATTTAACATTGGTAAAACGTAAAACCTTGAATGAGTCTATCGCGTATTCCAATATTATGTCTATAACTGAGGCTGTCATTCCGTTAATCACAAAATCCGATTGGTACAATCCTTCCAAGATAGATGAGGTGCTGGATGATGTAAGGGATACCGTTGAAGAAAAAGTGACTGAAGAGTTATTGAACGATTAGTTCTTTAAGTGCTAACGTAGGAATACATCATATTATTTTATGAGATTATGAGTGAGCAAAATACCTGTTTTACTGAAATAGGTATAATTAACCTTTTTTGATATGTGTTTACAAATGATATTCACGTGATTAATTTGTTTAACCTAAATCAAGTTTCAAAACCTAAAAAGAAATAAATATTTCATAATTGAAATATTTCGACTTAATTTGTTTAATTCTTGCTTTTAAAATATTTAGTCCATGAAAAAAATAATCCTCTTTGTTGGTTTACTATACGGTATGTTTGCGCATGCGAGTTCCGTCATCACCGATAGTGCATTTGTGTATCAACAGATTCTAAACGGAATTCAAAATGCTTCCTATATATTCGAAGGTGAAGTCGTCTATTCCAAGTCTTATTATAATGAAGCGCATAACTATATTTATACTTCGAATATAGTTCAGGTTTTTCAAGTTTGGAAAAGTGGAGAAATTGTCACGTTAAATAAGGGCGAATATGTAGAAGTTGTAACTCGTGGAGGAACAGTAGGAACAAGAACTTTGTCAATATCACATAATGCAGAGTTTGTTAAAGGACAGAAGGGAATGTTTTTATGTAAACCTGTTGTCTATGAAACCGATCCCAATTCATCGGTGTCATCTGCTTTTCAATTTCAATTAGAAGATGGACTGTATTTTGATTACGATTATTCTAAACATTATATATCGACTTCTATTGGAGACATAAATTTTGAGTGTATTGAATCTCTATATGAGATTATAGACCCTAATTATGTAGCTGATTGTTTAGGTGTTTTCCCAAATGGAGTTCTTCAGGAACAGCGTTACAATGATTTTTTGCAAATTTCCAATCAAAAAGCAGCCAATGTAATTGCCGATAATGGAACTATTGTGTATACATTCGAAAATGCGCGAACAACACATAAAAATGGAACGGCCACGTTTGAATTTGACATATTTATTTCCGCTTCGGCAAATAATCCAGTCTATCTCGATAATGCACATATTAAGTTATATTATAACTTTTTAGCTTTTGGAGATTCTATTGTGTCAAGAAATAAGATAACAGTACAAAGAGGAGAAGTGTTAGCTTCAATAACAGATTATAATGATCCAAGTATTTATGATGCCGGATTTAGTGTGTTGGCAATTGGAATGTCAATAACAAATAACCCTCAAAATCGAGCTTTAATTGATTTTAACCCTAAAAGATTAGTTCACGTAAAAATGGAAGTTCAGAATTGTAATAAACTTCCAGATATAGAATTTACAGATGTTTCATCGATGAAAAATTTCACATTTTATACATCAAATCCTAATACACCTGCAATCGGTCCGTTTAAACAAATTTCTTATATAAATGCAACGGATACTGAAGATTCTGATTTATGTTTAATGAATATTGATGATTTTAATCCTAAAACTGTGGCAGGAGGAGTCGGAGATGTAATTACCATTAACGGGCATTTTTTTGGAAGTACTAAGGGTGTGGTCGCCTTTAGGAATGCAAATACAGGAGGACAAACATTGATTACAGTAGATGATTATGATATTGTAACCTGGAATGATTCGGTAATTGAAGTGCGAGTACCTTCTACCGTACCAATTACCGCAACTTCTGTCAGTCAATTGCAAATTCCTGGGAGTGGGAAAATTATAGTGCAACAGGATTTAGGGTTAGACATTTTTGAAACGCTCGATGAGATTCAAATTGAATATTCTTGGAGGAATTACTTTATTTATAATTATAAAAAGGGTAAAGTGCATTTGGCAGGTGTAGATAGTGTATATGATGAAGATGGGATACATCAAAATCTGGGATATTCTTTTATACTAAATCCCAATATAAGTGTGAATGCTAAAAGATGTATTGAGAAAGCGCTTCATGACTGGACTTGTGCCACAGAGGTACGATGGCAAATAGATGCACAAACTGGGGTTTGGCCCGATGTTGAAGATAGAGTTTCTATGATGCGAATGGGACAAATCCAACAATCCACAGTTTTGGCAGAGACATCTGCCTGGTGGGAGATCTGCTCAGGGCCAGGAGGTGAAGAGTTGAGTTTTATTGATGATATTGATATAACATTTAAAAACATCAATAGTTGGTTTTATGATAGTACTGGAACAATAGATCAACCAGCCGGAAAATATGATTTTTATGCAGTAGCTTTACATGAACTCGGTCATGCACATTTATTAAATCATGTCAATCAACAGGACGATATAATGTGGTATGGATCATTACAGGATTTTCAAAACCCTATTGTATGGTGGAGGCGTAAAATATTTTTTGAACCGATTAATATATCTGCGGGATCGGATATCATAGCTCAGAGTCAGCAGGTAGATTATAGTTATTGCAGTGATAATGATTATCCTATGTTTCCTTTGCCCAAGTCATTTTGTAGTGTTCCAATGTCGGATCAACGTTTTAGCGTAGGTGTTTCTTCAGTAAATTTACGAGTGATTCCCAATCCTTTTATTACACAGCCAATATTGGAAGTTTTAGTTCCGAATGAGACTGAAGCGAATTTGCAAATATTTGATGCTACCGGAAAGCTCATAGAAAATCAAAACAATATCAGATTAACCACCGGGAAAAATGAAATATTATTGAATCAAATTAAACATAGTGGTATTTTTATGGGTGTTTTAACAATATATGGAGAAAGACATTCCTTTAAGTTAATTAAACAGTAGATGGTATTTAATAGGATAAAAAATGTAGGACTATTAGTTTGGATATTGTTTGTTTCTTGCGCCATTCAAAAAAATAGTATTACTAAAAATAAATGTGATGATGTTTTAAGAATATTGGTTGAAGAACATTGGGAATATAATGAGGAATATAAGGTTGTTAAAGCAGATAGTTTTAATATGAGTTTTTTTATGGGAAATATGTTTGAAAAAGATTGTTTATCAGGGAAAAATAAGAAAGAAGTAAAAAAGCTTTTCGGAACTCCTAATAAAGTTAGTGATAATAAATTTTGGTATTATATCAATCCGACATGCCATTCTGTTGATTCAATAAATTGTGTTTATTTCTATTTTGACTTTGATGAAAATGGAATCTATAAGACAAATGGAATTCGTGGATGGAGTAAGTCAAATTAAGAATCGTGAATATGAAAATTTATATTAAAGAAATAAGACTCACACTACTATTTGCTATATCGTGTATAGGTGTTATTGGTCAGAATACAAATATTATGGGAGGTTATCCTAATCCATTTTATGATACGATTAATATAAGTTTTGAACTATATTCTACGGATACGGTTTCGCTCAAGGCATTTAAAATAAATGGTTCTTCGCAAGTGGTTCTATTTGAAGATTCATTATTATCAGCGGGTGTTCATGATGTTAAGGTAAATCTTGATACATTACCTCCCGCAAAATATCTCATATGGTTATACATTAATGGGGTTATTACAGAAGGTATAACAATGACCAAATCTCAATTTCCTTTATCAGTAAAAACTTTAGACTTAAATGATGAGGAAGTTTTATATCCTAATCCTACATCAGGAATAATATTTTCTCGAAATCAGAGTGTCGAAGAAATAGAAGTGTATGATTTGAATGGTCGCATATTAGAGTGTTTTAAAGGAGTTGGATTGACTATTGATTGTTCGAATTTATCAAATGGAATGTATCTTTTAAAGATAAAAACTGAAAATGAAGCATATCAATATCAAATAATAGAGAAGATTACCCATTAGCTATTTTATTATGCGCAGTTTTATTTTTTATATGGTTGTACATATGGCAGCTTTATCCCATATTGATTTAGCAGCTCAGAATTCTGTAGGAGATTGTGATAAGAAATTGGAAGCTTTTGTTGAAAATTATTGGCAGTTTGATACGAATGGCTTGGTGATATTGATCCAAGAAGAGACAGAAAAATTCTGTTCAGATATGTTACCAGAGAATAAATGTTTAGAGGGTAAAAACAAAGAAGAAATAAAACATTTTTTTGGAGAATCCCATCAGGTAAGGTTGAATAAATTTATGTATTACACCATTGGAACATGTTTTACTGAAAACTCGGAATACTGTATGTATATTCATTTCGACTTTGATGAAAATGGGGTATATCAGACTATTGGGGTGAGTGGATGGTTTAAATCTCATTAAAAATAAGATGATGAATAGATTAAAAACTATAGTATTAATTATTGGGTTATTACTTTCCTTAAGCAATGTGAGAACACAGAACATTGATACTATGTACGTCTATCCGAATCCTACAGCAGACCAATTAAATGTCCATATCAAAGTGTCATTTGGGAGATATAATTTGGATTTATATGATATAGTTGGTAGAAATTTATTTTCCCCAATAAACGACTCTATTATTTGGCCGGGAAAACATGAATTTAATTACGATATTTCTTTTTTAAAAACAGGTCTGTATTTATTAAGGCTAGAATCCAATACTGGAGAAAGTATGGTGGTTAAAGTGATAAAAAAAACACCAGTTGCGGTTGCTGAGCTTATTCAACCTAAAACATTTATATACCCAAATCCAGCCCGTCATATTATTCATGTTCCAGATGGACAAAAAGCACTTAGGGTATTTGATACGTCTGGAAAGCAAGTTTTGTTTATATCGCAACCAACTTCCATTGTTGATATATCTGGTTTAGAAAATGGATTGTATCTGGTAGAATTAGTAGGGAAATCTACAGAGAGGACTCTACTTCAAATTGAAAAATAGTATCATAAAAAAAGCGTCTGAGAATCCTCAGACGCTTTTGAAATCTTTCGTTTTTAATTTTAACAAAAAGCATCAAATGCAGCTGCTAAATTTTCAGCAATTGTTTCCGCACTATTTCCTTCAATGTGATGGCGCTCTAAAAAGTGAACCAATCTACCATCTTTAAATACCGCCATAGATGGAGATGATGGAGGGTAAGGTAACATAAACTTACGCGCCTGAGCAGTAGCTTCAGCATCCACACCTGCAAATACGGTCAATAATCTATCCGGAGTTTTATCGTTCGTAATTGCAATTCTGGCAGCCGGTCTTGCGCTACCCGCTGCACAACCACATACAGAATTGATCACCACAAAAGCAGTTCCGTCTTTTTTAAGCTCTTCGTTTACTGCATCCGCAGTCGATAATTGTGTGAACCCTGCTTCGGTTAATTCCTCAGCCATTGGTTTTGTTAATTCAGGAGGATACATAATCTCTTATTTTTAGGACTCCCGTTGAGAGTCGTTCGTGTTTAAATTCAATCTATGCAAATGTAGAGAAAATAGAATTGGGCTGTTCTAAAAAAATGTTATTCAGCGATTGGTGAATTTTATGTTTCTTGAACTTATTAGGAGCTATAGGGTGAGGATTTTCTTATTTTGCGGTTCTATGGAGCAGTCAGAAAAAATCAAACAGATTATAAAGACCCTGGATTTAGAACCACATCCTGAAGGAGGTTATTTTAAAGAAACTTATCGAAGTCAGGGAAAGTTAAACCCGCAAGAGTCGGGGTTAAGAATAGAAGGTGAGAGAAATTTTTCAACTTGTATTTATTTCCTTTTGACTGCAGGTAATTTTTCTGCGTTTCATAGAATCCAACAAGATGAGATTTGGCACTTTTATGATGGGGCACCTATTGATTTACATATTATTTCCAAAGAAGGTGTCTATAAAAAAATTAAGATAGGCCGCGATTTTTCCAATGGAGAAGTGCCACAATATGTAGTAAGCGCTGGTGATTGGTTTGCATCTGAAGTGGCATCTGATGGAGCGTTCTCATTAGCTGGTTGTACGGTTGCTCCAGGTTTTGATTTTAGAGATTTTGAGTTGGCTGTCACAGATCAATTGACTTTGGAATATCCGAATCATGCGAAAATCATATCGAGATTAACGCGTTAAGCAAGATACCTCTTTAGGAATAAGTTACCCTAAAATCCATTTTGTTTAATATTTTTGCAAATAAGTTAGACAAAATGAAGATGGCATTTGATCAGTTTACGAATACACAGAAAGTCAACGCTTCCATGGAAGAAGTATGGGACTTTATTTCTTCGCCAAAAAATCTAAAAGAAATCACTCCCGATTATATGGGTTTCGATATTACAAGTAAATCGTTACCGGAAAAGATGTATGCCGGAATGATTATTAGTTATTTGGTTAGGCCGGTTTTGGGAATTGAAACACAATGGGTCACTGAAATAACTCATGTGGAAGATCATAAGTTTTTTGTAGATGAACAACGTGTAGGGCCATATAAAATGTGGCATCATCAGCATCATATTGAACCGATTGAAAATGGAGTGTTAATGAAAGATATTGTTTCATATCAGCCACCCTTCGGTATTATTGGGGCTATGGCAAATCGAATGATGATTCGTCCCAAATTGAATGAAATATTTAATTACCGCACACAAGCCATTGAAAAAAGGTTTGGAGTGTATAAATCGAACTAAGTATGCATTTTACAAAATCAGATATTGAATACCTGGATCACGTGAGACGCTTAAATATCATGAACTCGATTTCTGGGATAAAATCAGTCAATATGATTGGAACTGTATCTCAGGATGGAGTTCCAAATCTGGCGGTTTTTAGTTCGGTGGTACATTTGGGTTCAAGCCCTGCTTTAATGGGGTTTATTTTACGTCCCAAACATGAAGTTATTAGAGATACCTATGAGAATATTAAGGAGACCGGAATGTTTACGATAAATCATGTACATCAGGGTATTATCAAGCAATCTCATTATACCTCAGCAAAGTTTGAAGCCGATGTTTCTGAATTTGAAATGTGTAATCTGAACGAGGAATATCTAGAAGGTTTTAAAGCACCGTTTGTTTTAGAGTCTCGGATAAAAATAGGGTTGTCTTTTAAAGAAGAAATTGACATAAAAAGTAATCAAACCACTTTGATTGTTGGTGAGGTAGCGCATTTGATGATTCCAAATGAAGCTGTGGCAGCCAATGGTTATGTGGATTTAGAGATGACCCAAAATGTTGGTGTATCCGGACTCAATAGATATTATGCTTTGAATCGAATGATGGACTTACCTTATGCCAGACCACACCAGTTGCCTAAATGGGAATAGGGTTTACCTAAGTCCGGGCTAATTTTTTTATAGATAAAACCCTTTGATGTAAATTTCCGTCACATTAAAAACTGATCTATGAAAAATACATTTCTTACTTTTTTAGTTATGGCCTTTTTAGGGCTGTTTACAAATTCACTACAGGCTAAATCTGTTGTGGATGACGCCAAAAAAAACGGGGTAAAATTCGTTTTACAGGCCAACGAGGCATCGCCTTATAATATCCTGATCAAAGATATCGTATCAGAGTATTGGACATTTTCTGATTATACATTCATCACATTTGAAGAATATCAGGCATATACCGGAGATGAAGAAGATTATGTGATGGGGGTATTTGAAATCAATATTGAAACTGAAGCAGGTAGCGGAACAGCTGATATTTTGGTATGTTACAATCAACATAAACATATCACGCAAAAGAAAAATAAGATTACGGCCAAACCTGTTGTCGTTGAAGATTTTATTCCAGCAGAAGCCTTTGAAAGTGAAAACCTGGAAGCCATCCTAACTCGACTGATTAAAAGTCAGAATGTGAAATTCACAAAAACTTACAATGGAGAAAAATTAAATATTCCAACAACTAGTTACAGCTATTTGAAATCAAAAAAATCTGAAGTGGGTACATATCCTATTTATATTTTGAAATCGGATGTGGCCTTAGAGAAAAAGGATATGGATAAGATTGGGAATTCCAATATGAAAGTGGTTACACAAGAAGAAATAGATGAGGCGGTTTTATCCGGAAAAAAAGTATTGATTTACTTTAATACCCCATACCTTTTTGGCCAATCTATCAAAACGTTGGTAAATGCAGATTCCGGAGAGTGTATGGTTTATGTGATGAATCGGGATATGGATTATTACAATAAATCCATATTGAAAAATGTATTAAAGCAATTGGCTCCATAATTCATTGATCCATAATTTTTTGTAGAAATGCCTTTACTTTAAATTAGAGTAAAGGCATTTTTTTATCTTTACAAAAAATCAATATAAGCTATGGCAGAAAATACAAAAAGTGGATCACAAATCGGTGGAGTTATTTTCGTAGGATGTATGTTCGTTGGTGGTGGATTAGGAATGTTGATGGGGAATGTAGCAGTAGGTGGAGCGATTGGAATGGGCATCGGATTTATCTCAATGGGATTGATTTGGGCAGCATACAAAAATCGAGAAGAAGGGTTATAGACGGATGAGAGATGTAATACGGGTATTTAAATTAGGATTCCCATGGGAAACGCAGGACCCGTTTTTATTTTGTGCGCATCATGCAGATGCATATCCAAAAGGAAATTCAAATTTAGGTCCGGATGCGTCTTTGGAAGGACGTAGACTGGGAGAAGATTTTGTATTGAAAGATGGATGGAGAATGTATCATGGGCAAACCGTTCCCGGATTTCCATATCATCCGCATCGAGGGTTTGAAACTATTACGATTACGACCGAAGGAACGGTAGATCATGCAGATTCTTTAGGCGCTTATGGCAGGTTTGGTGATGGTGATGTACAATGGATGACTGCAGGAAAAGGTGTACAGCATTCTGAAATGTTTCCTTTGCTGAATCAAGATCAAGGTAACCCGTTAGAGATTTTTCAAATTTGGCTCAACCTCCCTCGAAAAGACAAAATGGTGGAACCTCATTATGCCATGATTTGGAAGCAAGATGTACCAAAGATTTCAGAACAGGATGCATCTGGAAAATCTATACAATTAACCATAATATCAGGAGACTATAAAGAGTTTAGGAGTCCCCCATGTGCACCAAATTCCTGGGCCAATGAATCTAGTCATGAAGTACGGGTTTGGATGCTTCGAATGGAAGCAGGAGCAAAATGGACTCTGCCAAAAGCTACAAGTGATGTCAATAGGACGTTGTTTTTTTATGGGGGTGATCACATGGAGATTGCTGAAGTTGAGGTTGGATCACATTCAGGTGTCGAATTGAAAGGTGCCAATGATATTCAATTGAAAAACGGGAGTGAAGATGCATATCTGCTGTTTTTACAAGGTCAACCTATACATGAACCGGTAGTCCTATACGGTCCCTTTGTAATGAACTCAGAAGATGAGATTCGACAGGCATTTATGGATTATCAAAAAACACAATTTGGTGGTTGGCCCTGGTCTGGTCATGACCCTGTTCATGGAAGTGAAAAAAAGCACTTTGCTGTGTTTGCAAATGGAGATCGAGAGGAAGGGTTGTAAAATGAGTTTTTAAGATTCGATCTCTCAAAATTCTTTGTAAATTGTTCCGCACTTTAACGTGAACATTGAAATATAAAAACTACTTGAACAGACATGAGTAATTATCATATCAAACATTTAGAAGAGTATTATAGAGTATACCGAAAATCAGTACGAGAACCCGAGAATTTTTGGGAGGAAATAGCCGAAGAACATTTTGTATGGAGAAAGCGATGGAATAATGTGTTGAGTTGGGATTTTAAGACTCCGGAAGTAAAATGGTTTGAAGGAGCAAAGCTTAATATTACAGAAAACTGTATAGATCGACACCTATTTACCAAAGGAGATAAAACGGCTATTTTATTTGAACCTAATGATCCAAATGAAGCTGCGGAACACATCACATATAATCAATTACATGAACGTGTAAATCAGTTTGCCAATGTATTGAAAGATCAGGGAGTTGGAAAAGGAGATCGGGTATGTATCTATTTACCTATGATTCCTGAATTAGCTATTTCAGTTTTGGCCTGTGCCCGGATTGGAGCTATTCACTCGGTTGTATTCGCTGGATTTTCATCTACTGCATTGTCTACCCGAATTAATGATGCGGATTGTAAAATGGTGATTACTTCTGATGGTTCATATCGTGGAGCAAAGACTATTGATTTAAAAGGTATAGTTGATGAAGCTTTGGAAGACTGTCCAAGTGTGGAAAGTGTTTTGGTAGCTAAACGAATTCAGTCAGAGATCACTATGAAAGATGGATGTGACCATTGGTTGCAACCATTGCTGGATGGTGCGTCAAAAGAATGTGCACCGGAAATTATGGACGCAGAAGACCCATTGTTTATTTTGTATACATCTGGTTCGACAGGAATGCCAAAAGGAATGGTACATACGACAGGAGGGTATATGGTATATACGGCCTATACATTTAAGAATGTGTTTAACTACAGAAATGAAGATATTTACTGGTGTACAGCGGATATTGGCTGGATTACCGGACATAGTTACATTGTATATGGGCCATTAGCCAATGGGGCCACAACAGTAATGTTTGAAGGTGTTCCGAGTTATCCGGATTGTGGACGGTTTTGGGAAATTGTAGAGAAGCATAAGATCACACAGTTTTATACCGCACCAACTGCGATTCGTGCATTGGCTAAAGAGAATTTAGAACACGTAGATCGTTATGACTTAAGTTCATTAAAAGTTTTAGGATCTGTTGGAGAACCGATCAATGAAGAGGCGTGGCACTGGTATAACGACAATGTGGGCAAGAAACAAAGTCCAATTGTAGATACCTGGTGGCAGACAGAAACCGGAGGCATTATGTTGTCCCCAATTCCATATGTGACACCAACCATTCCAACATATGCCACATTACCATTACCAGGAATTCAACCGGTATTAATGGATGAAAATGGAAATGAAATTGAAGGTAAGCAGGTGGATGGAAGATTATGTATTAAATATCCATGGCCCTCAATGGCCAGAACTATTTGGGGAAATCATCAACGATATAAAGATACATATTTTAGTGCCTTTGAGGATAAGTATTTTACCGGTGACGGGGCATTAAGAGATGCTGTGGGATATTATAGAATCACGGGACGTGTAGATGATGTCATTATTGTTTCGGGCCATAATTTAGGTACAGCACCAATAGAAGATGTGATCAACGAACATCCGGCCGTTGCAGAATCGGCCATTGTGGGTTTCCCTCATGATGTGAAAGGAAATGCATTGTATGGATATGTTACCTTGAAAGAAACAGGTGAAGGAAGATTACATGATAATTTGAGAAAAGAGATCAATCAAATTATTACAGAACATATTGGTCCGATTGCCAAACTGGATAAAATTCAATTTACCAGCGGACTTCCTAAAACACGATCTGGAAAAATTATGCGTAGAATTTTGAGAAAAATTGCGGGTAAGGATACTTCCAATTTAGGAGATACTTCTACACTATTAAATCCGGAAGTTGTTCAGGATATCATGGATAATGCGCTTTAAATAGTATATAGAATGAAATATAGAACCACTTCCTGAAGTCAGGGGAGTGGTTTTCTTAATTCTGACTAAACCGACTTAACAATTCAACGTCATCAAAGTCCTGAGAGAGGCCTTTTACAAATTCAATGTTCAGATCAGAAAGTTTTAAAACCAGAAATCCATCCAAAGCATTGTTAAACTGTGGGTCTCGATTGAACCCAATAATTTTTGCTTTTTGTTTTAAGTATTTCTTTAGCAGAATCGGAAGTTTGACTTTACCGGGTTCAATGGCTTCGATCACGCGATCTAATTCTTCTAAAGTTTCACTATTTAGTGCATTGAAGTTGGTTTTGTTGTTCAAGCGCGTGAATCTGACACGTTTTCTGGGTTTAACAAATTCAGCTAGTTGCTCATCAAAATGATGTTCAATAATATAATTAGCGATCAGCATTTTTGAGTTCTTATTGTAACGTCCGCTTATACTTACCGGGCCAATGAGGTAATCACATTCTTTATTGTTGATGGTGTAATATAAAATACCTTTCCAAAGCATAAATAAAGCACTTGCCGACCTTTGGAACTCCTGCACAATAAAAGAACGACCCAGTTCCATAGAAGAGGCTAACAACGGATTAAGTTCCGGGCTGGTTTTAAATAATGAGCAAATGTAGAAGCCAGCTTTACCGTATTCAGCCATGATTTGTTTGCCGTTTCCTACACGATAGGCGCCAACAATTTTTTGCTTTTCACGTTCCCAAACGAATAGGTGTTTGTAATAGATATCATACTGGTCAATATCTAATTCTTTATTGGTTCCCTCCCCAACATCCCGAAAAGTAATTTCTCGTAAACGACCAATTTCTCTAATGATATTCGGGATGTTTTCTATGGTGGTGCAAAAACAATCAAAAGGACCAACCGAGAACAGTTTGTCTTCTTTAGGAATCTGAACCAGATCATAAATAATAAGTTGGTGAGGTGTCTGGTGAATTATGGGCTTGGGCTTTTTTAAGAAAAACTTCTTTTTGAAAAAGAGATTGGATTTTAACCCTGTACCCAGAATGTAGGTTTTAGAGCGAAGAAAGGCTCCAAATTGTGCATTGGATGTAAACTTATTTTGACGCTTTACACTAATCGGTTTTCCAATTTTAATTTGAATAGGACCACGCCCTTGCTTGATGGCTTCACGTGGAAGTTGGAGGGTTCTCAAAAATGGGTGAATAACTCCAAGTCCATTAAAAACTACACTGTTGGATCCATGAAAATAAATAGGGATAATAGGAACTTCACAGCGCTTAATGAACTTAATGATGGATTTTTTCCAGGGTTTATCGATGATTCCTTTTCTCAAACCCGACCACGAAGAAACTTCCCCTGCCGGGAAAATTCCTATGGGGTGATCGGTTGAAATATGAGTCAAAGCTTGTTTGATCCCACTGAGGTTAATTTGATCTTTTGGGTGAAAAGGGTCAACCTGAATGATTTGGTCTTGAATGGGTTCAATATTAGAGAGTAAGTAATTTCCAAGTACTTTAAAGTCAGGTCTAACTTTTAGTAAGAGTTCCAGGAGCAGTATACCATCAATACCTCCAAAAGGATGATTTGAAATGGTAATAAAAGGGCCTTCTTTGGGGATGTTTTTGAGGTCAGTAGGATCAAATTCAATTTCAAGCTCCAGATTATTTTTGATTTGTTCCAGAAATATTGAAGCGTCTTTATGATAAGATTGATTATAAATCGAGTTCATTTTATTTAATCCCAAAACTTTCATAGCGGATTGTGCTAGAAAATTATTTTTAACCCCGGTGAGCGATTTGAATTTGTCAATCTTAATGATATCCATCGGAGATTGTTTGGAATCTAATGTGGTCTTTTCATTGATCATGTTCAAGAGAATCGATAAACAGAAAACACGTATAACGTTGATGGTCAAATTTAAAGGTGTTGTATGAATCTAATGTTGGGATTAAATCATTGAATCATTATGGTTATATGATTGCATTATTAAGTAAAAATAAAAGAGCTCATATAATTTTATATGAGCTCTTGCATTATGATATGATGATTGGGTTAATGACTTCCAATGATGATTTTCTTAGAGTATGATTCATTTTCATTTTGAATCATGATCATATACAATCCGGATTTCCACTCATTGGCGTCAATGCGCATTGTGTTAGATGTGAAATTGGATTGATGAACCATTTTACCTGTCATGTCATAAATAGATACATTAAATGATTCGGCATTTGAAAACTCTTGAAGATCAATTGTAAATACTTCATGTGCCGGATTTGGGAATACCATGATTTGTTCAGCTTGTTTTCTAAAGCTTACTGTAGATGTTGGCTGTTCCTTTTTAAATGCTTGCCCATTATTTGAAGTAGAATAGTATCTCCACATCATACTATTATGTGTACCTGTAGTCGACTGAATACTTGAGTTTTGCGCTACGTCATTGATCATCTCATATTCTCCCTGAAAGAATCCACTCACATACATATTTTCGGTGGCATATGATATTCTTGTTGGGGTCATAAAATCGTTGCCTCCGGAGAGGTTTTGTGAATAATTCAGATAAGTCAACGGAGAAGTTATTGTTCCATCATTTACGATACAATAGATGTACATTTTGTTTTTATCCAGATTATTATCAATAGTTGTATTGTCAATAAAGAATTCGGGTCCTTCCCAGTTACCTACGAAATAAGTGTGATTATATCTGGTAATCACATCCATTGCAGTCATTTTTTTATCTGCCCAAATGGTTCTAAACCAATCCGGATTGGTTACGAAATTATTATCATTAAGTCTGAAAATGTAGCCAGCAGTATTTCCTGGGGTAGTATATACCTGGATATTGGTTCCTCCCATATTAAATGGCGCTTTAATATCGTTATCAAAATTTCCGGATAAATACATTTGAGACTCATCTTCCAGATAGATACCGGTACCTTCTGAATACACATTTGGGAGTGAGTATCTGTTTATTCTCGCAGTAAATTCTGGATTGTATACACTAGCACCTCCCTGATCTCTTAAACCAATAACAAATGCCTCAGATTTTGCAGCACTTGCATTAGCACCCAAAAGCGTTTGATTTGGATTGTAGTAATACATTGCTCCCCAGAATTTTCCGGTCACACCTATAGTGTTGCCTATAGCACTAATATCAGCGGCATAAATTCCAAATTTAGACTCTAGGTTTTGTTGCCATTGTGTAAGTAGGCTTGTACCAACTTGTCTATACCCGACCACATGTAATCTTTCAATTGATCCATTTAATGGGGTAACGTTTATGGACAGATACACGCGATCTTGAATACCTCCACTTATCGATGGTCTGGATACGGCAACATGTGCAGAGTTTTGAATAAAGCTGGAGTTGTCGTTCACCATATGTACGTCTTGCAGACAACCATCATAATCGTAAATAGCCACATAGACTCCATTTCCATTAATGGTAATAGACGTTGGACAAACAGGAGAACCGTTCATATCTATACCCGACTCAAATATGGTTTGATCCTGACATCTTCCGCTAACATATATAAGTTCCAGACTTTCATTGATATCCATAGAAGTGCGTGTAACCATATCGGTAGAACTGGCTACAGCAACCCATTCTACTGTGTTACATAACTCGTATTTAGCTAAATAGGCGTTTACTTTGGCATTTGGATTTCCAGATACGGTAATTCCATCAAAGTCTGTTTCTTCATCGAATTCACCCCCCATATAAATGTCACCATGATTATCGGTTGCGGTACATGTGCCTTTATCCCATGAAGCAGTATTATTGGTGATTTTTGGCCAGTCTCCCTGAGTGATGTCAAATGAATATTGTTCTGTTACAGTACATCCATTTGTTAAAATTCCTGTCAGACAATAAGTATAAGTTCCAGCTAACATAGACCCTGTGGAGAAGGTTACTGAATTTCCTGTAGCACTTGGGAGAGGTGATAATCCTGGAGGAGTGCAATCCACCCATGAAATAGAAGAAAAAGCGGAAGAGTTAGTTACAGCAATGTTTGCTGCAGTATTATTTCCTGCACACACCGGAAAACTTGAAGAACTCACTTGAATTGGAGTGATGCCTAGAATAGTCACAGTTGTACTTACAGAATAAGTACTTGTGGACGCTGTAACGGTATATGTTCCTCCTCCATTTGGGAATTGATGTACGGGTCTAAAATAAGTCCCTGAAGTATGCGATTGTGGAGGTGTTCCACCAAGGTCAGGATTTCCTGAAATACTTGTCCCATCTCCAAAATTCCATGTAATGATATCCGCACCACCAGTAAATGAAAATGTAGCTGTGCTACATGTTTTTGAACAAGTAAAAATAGATACACTGCTGTTGTTTTTCTCTCCATCAATGTTGTTTGGTAAGCTTACTCCAGAAACATTTGCTCCTGTACCAACGGTTAAACTATTTGGTAGGTACTGTATATTGGCACAACCAATTTCATTTGGATTACTGATAACATCAATGGCATTTGAACCAACATTAGATTTTAAAAGCCTACCATCTGTGGTCAACTGAAATTCAGAAACCTTTTGAGTAGATGACCCACTAGAAATCGTTAAAACACAGGAAGGAGGGGTCGCAGTTGGGTCACAATCTAAATCTTCAAGATCATATTGTATGATTTTTTCACTCCAGGTGCCGGTAGTCCCATTGGTCAATGTATAAAGAACTTTTGAATTTGGACTAAATGATAACCCATATGCTGACTGGCTACTTGGTGTAGGTAAAGCAAACATGTGGTGGAATTTACCTGAGCCACTATTGAATCTATAAAGATGTGTAAAGCCCGTTGAAAATGTTTTTCTTTCCACACTGGCAAAATATTGTTTGTCTGGAGAGAATTTGGCCTGGCCCAGATAGTTTGTTTGAGGATTGATATCAGCGGTATATCCAGCATCACTGATCACCGGTGAGTTTGCAACACCGGAAGAAGATACGCGATAAGCATATAGATCTGAATTGGTCGTTCCAGCAGGTAATGTTGGTAATACTGTTGCACCAGGAATTGTACCCACTTTAGGTTTTATAACCACCCAATAATCTGTTCCGTTTGAATGGGGCACAGCAGCCAATCTTTCCTGACAATGTGCTCCAAATGTACCTGGAGAAAATCCCAATGTAACAGTGCTTGAAATAGAATTGGTCGTTGCATTATATACATGATACGACAGTCCCGTATTGGTCGAAGTTGCGGTTGGAACGGTGAATATGTAGAATTCATTGCTTGCTCCACCAACCTTAGGGACAATTACTTTTCTACGATTGTTTCCAGGAATACAACTGGTACAAACTGCACCAGTTTGATAGTTGTAAATCGTATTTCCTTTAGTATAAAACCATAAATCTCCTGCAGCATCACAATATGAGACTTCTCTTCCTGAACTTGAACCAGTAGGAACCGGACTTAATAAAGCATTGGTATTTATGTTTATTCCTGCACCTGATCCAAATGCCCATTCGTCATATTCCTGTGCTTGTAAATAATTTGCTCCTATGAGGAGGGTGAAGATCAATAAGGATTGTAAAAAGTTAGAAGACCATTCATAGAAATGATCCGTGGTGTTATTAAAATTCATAATAAATGATTTTGATTAGTATAGCGTACTCTTTTGTAAGGATTTTCCGAAAGCTCCGTAATAGTTAATAGAATGGGAGGTAAGCCCGAAATGTACCAGCAAATAAATTAGTGGCTTTCAAAATACATTGATTATGTGTGAATTAATAGGGTGGTTTCATGAGTGACGGGATTCGTTTCATGAATTAGGGTGATGATTTTATAAGGAGCGTTAAATGCTAAATAATTGAGAAGCTCTTTGAACGAAAAATTTTGAAATGGGTATTTTTTCTTTTAGGATTTTTACAAAACCACCATCCTGAATATAAAATTTGGAGACTTTATGGGTGTTGATAATAAATGAGCGATGGACTCTTTTAAATCGATGATCAGATAATATGGTCTCAGCATGCTTAAGTGATCGTGAAAGAACGAGTCGTTTGTTATTGACAAGTTTAAAGATGGAATAGCTGCCATCGGCTTTACAATATAAGATATCGGATAGTGGAACAATATGGGTGCCCTTTGATGTAGGAATCATGACGATATCAGTTCTGGGAGTATCTTCATTCGGACTATAATAAATCTTTTTTAACCTGTGGATAGATTGAATGACTTCTTTGTAATCTATTGGGGTGATGATATAGTCGAACACGTTGTATTTAATGGCTTGTAGACCGTATTGAGAATGAGAGGTGATAAAGATTACATGAAATTTTCGGTCAGGGAATAGATTTAAGAGGTCAAAACTTGTTTCGGTGTTGGATAAATGTACATCCAGAAAAACGATGTGAGGTTGTGTTTTATGGAGCAAACTCACTCCGGAGTCTAAGGTACTGGCCGAACCAAGAATTTTAATTTCTGTGAAATATTGATTTAGGATGTTTTTGAGTTCAAAGGTGGTGTTCGTGTTGTGGATAATAATAGCGGATAGTTGCATGATCTTAATTTAGTAGGAGAGGATATTTTATTAAAGGCGATTTGTGTCATATTGATGAATTATTTCTGGTTCGGAAGATCAACCCATAAATTTATAATAATTGATAGAATAAAGTTTTAATTTATGATCCATTTCAAAACAGATGGATTTAATGTAGAAAAGATGATTTATTATCATAATGTTTTTATTTTGGCATAATCCGGAAAAGTTCAATGGAAATTATTTGATTATGATCTACTATATCAGACGTGTTGTTTTATTGATGGTTTTGTGTGTGCCGATTTTTTTAGTCGCACAAGAGCAGGAAATTGAAAAACAAGATAGTATTACCCAGACTGATGAGGGGATGTCTATTGAGCAAATTTCAGGAGAGACCGAAACACTACGTCAGCGTTTGAATAGTCTGAAAGAGGTCTTGAAGCCAAGTATGCAAACGGTTAAAGTAGATTCCGTTTTAGATACTGCGTATGTTGCTATAAATTCCAAACGGGATACCTTACTGGAGGAGTTAGAAGTGATTTCCAGAAGGGATCTGCGAAACCGGGAAGTGGAGTGGCAAAACTATCGTAAGCAACTTAAAAAATTACAGGGGGTATTAAATGATCGAACTTCTGATATTACCGATGTCAATGATGAATTGGTTGAAGAGTTGGAGAAGTGGAAGGCGACCAAAGATCGATTGACCAACAGTTCGGAATCTCCTGAGGTTTTTGGAAGTTTGGATACGGTAATTGTCACATTAGATGATTTAATTACTATGGCACAATCCCGATTGGATAGTGTGTTTACCATTCAAACCCGACTCACCGAATTAATTCTGGTTGTAGATGAGACCATGTCTGAAATGAAACGTGTGGGAGACCAGATGAAGCAGGATTATTTCACTCTGGATGCCCCACCAATTTGGGCTCTGGGGAAAGTGGATACCATTTTAATGGATTCTACAGTTGTGGATGAGAATAAGGCTGATGTTAATACTGCTTCCAATAAAAAAGATTTGTGGGATAAGGTTGCATATGATGGTAAGCAGTTTGTCGATTTTGTGGTGGATAATGTGGGGACCATCTTGTTGCAAATCATGTTGATATTTTTAATTATTTGGATGATTGTTCGAATGAAAAGAGGATGGGACTTCTTTGAGTTTGAAGTGCAAAACAAAGTGGATGAACAAGCATATAAAATCCTGAATAATCCAATAGTTTCTGCATTGGTAGTGGGGGTGTTGATTTCATCTATGTTCTTTGAAGGAGTTATCCCAATATTTGGAGAATTCGAGATTATGGTGGTGCTAATTGGAACATCCGTATTGCTGCCTAAAATCACCACCAAAGAATTAAGATTATTCCTGCATCTTATTATACTATCGTATTTGATCGAAATATTTTCAGTGTATTTTGATGAAGAAGATGTGTTTTCCAGATGGATCATGATACTAAATAGTGTTGTTCTAATTGGAGCATTAATCGTTGGAAAACGTGCAATGAAAAACCATCCTGATCGATTCCAAAAGGTAAAATGGATGCATCGATGGTTGTTGCCATTTTATACCGTAGTCGCAGGAGTTTCGATTTTGACGAATGTGATTGGAATGGTTAACCTTTCATCAGTAGTACTACACGGTGTATTTACTTCTGTTGCGTTGGGGATGGTGGTATTGTTGTCTGTGCGTATTGTGACCAGTATATTGGTCGTATTTTTCAAACTGAGAAAAAGTCAAAATGCCAAAGCATTAACCGCTATGGTAGATGCAACAAACCAAAGATTTCAACCTGTACTGATATTTATCGGTTTGGTGCTTTGGGTCATCTTTACCTTGATCGGGTTTGATGTATATGAAAACGTGATTGAATGGTTCAACGATTCCTTACATATAGGTTGGACGATTGGAGATATGCGTTTTTCATTAGGAGGTGTTTTAGCCTTTGTTGGATTTTTTGTTGGAGCCTTATTGATGGCAAAGCTGGCCGCTGTAATATTCCATGATGAATGGATGATTCAAGCGTTACCTAGAGGGGTAGCTCCTGCGATGTCGTTACTGTTAAGAATTATCATTATCAGTATTGGTTTTTATTTAGCCATGCGTTCAGCTGGGGTAGATGTTAGTAAGTTAGAGTTTATGTTTGGAGCTCTGGGTGTAGGTATTGGATTTGGATTGCAAAATGTGGTTTTAAACTTTATTGCCGGATTGATTTTAGCATTCGAAAGACCCATTAACCTGGGAGACACCATTGAAATTGATCAGGAAAAAGGTGTGGTGACTAATATTGGTGTAAGATCCAGTAATATTCGTACCTATTCTGGTTCGGAAGCGATCATACCTAATGGAGATTTGATTTCAAAAAAAGTGGTAAACTGGACGTTGGCGAATCGTGACCGAAGAAGTCGTATTTTGATGAAAACCTCATCCAGTGCGGATCCGGAAATGGTGATCGATCTGTTAACTAACATAGCCAAAGATCATGAATTGACCTATTCTGATCCGGCACCAAAAACATATTTTTATGGTTATGGGATTGATGGGAATTTAGATTTTGCTTTGATGTACTGGACCACTTTTTCGGATACTTTAAAAACAGATAGTGAAATTTCATTATCCATTTTTAAAGCATTAAAAGATGCTGGAATTCAAGCGCCAATCCCAACCAGAAGAATTATTGAAGAGAGATAAAATGAAACATGTGATTGTAAAGACATATAAATCTCCGGTTGGAGAAATACTGTTGGGATCATATGCGGGGAAATTATGTCTGGCGGATTGGAAATATCGTAAAATGCGTCAGCAAATTGATAAACGTATTCAATCGGGGTTAGCTGCAGAATATATTGAAGGTAGTGATGAAACGATCCAAAAGACCATTGATCAATTAGAAGAATATTTTGCGGGGAACAGATCTCAGTTTGATGTGCCTATGCATTGGGTCGGGACTGATTTTCAAAAGAAGGTGTGGGATGCGTTAGTGCGAATTCCCTACGGAAAAACCGAAACCTATTTGGGATTATCAAAGATTTTGGGAGATGAAAAAGCCATTCGTGCAGTAGCAACAGCTAATGGTGCAAATGCCATTTCCATTTTGGTCCCATGTCATAGAATTATTGGAAGTAATGGTGATTTAGTAGGTTACGCAGGAGGGTTATCCGCTAAAAAGAGATTACTCAAATTGGAAGGTGCAGATATATTTTCTCAAATGGAGCTGTTTTAATATCATTTGAAAGTTTTTTGTTCCTGCAAATTATTGATTTTTGAACTTTCAAAAGACGCACAAATAATGAGAAAAATTTTATTGACCATCATAACAGCCTGTGCGATTAGCTATACCATTCAGGCGCAGGAAGAAACTGAAGAATTACAAAACCTGTTGTCCTTATCATTTGGTTACAGTTATGTGTCAGAAGGAGCTGAGCCTGAAGGAACCGAGGTCACCGGAGTATATGTGCCTTCTATTGGGATTGACTATTTTAGAAAGATTAGTCCGAGGTGGGAGATCGGAACCATGATTGATTTGGAGCTATCGGATTACTTAATCATTAAGAAAGATTTAAATCGTTCTAAAGCATTGGTGATGACGGCTATTGCTTCATATAACCCATTTAGTAATGTAAATGTTTTTGCCGGAGGAGGAATAGAAATTGAAAAGCATAAAAACCTCGGAGTTATGAGATTTGGTGCTGAGTATGCCTTTGTGTTTTCAAATGATTGGATATTGGCTCCCGGGGCTTTTTATGATGTGAAAGAAGGCTATAATACCTGGTCTATTGCCGTAGCATTTGGGAGAGAATTCTAATCATCAAATTGATATAATACACGATCTAAATAAAAAGGTTAATTTTATGTCAATCAAATAGATACTACTATGACTAAATTACTATTAACACCGAAAAGGAACCTGTTGTTCCTGGGATTGGCCTTTGTACTAGGAATCCAATCCACCGATTTAAAAGCTCAAAAAAATAAGAAACCCAACATTTTGGTACTATGGGGAGACGACATTGGACAATCCAATATTAGCGCATATACCATGGGCATGATGGGATATCGTACCCCGAATATTGACCGTATTGCTAATGAAGGAATGATTTTTACTGATTACTACGCAGAACAAAGTTGTACCGCTGGAAGGTCATCATTTATTTTAGGACAAAGCGTTTTTAGAACCGGGCTAAGTAAAGTAGGAATGCCGGGGGCCAAAGAAGGGATTTCGGAATTAGACCCTACCATTGCCGAGTTGTTAAAACCATTGGGATATGCTACCGGGCAATTTGGAAAAAACCATTTAGGAGACCGAGATGAACATTTGCCAACAAATCATGGTTTTGATGAGTTTTATGGTAATTTATATCACCTGAATGCTGAGGAAGAACCGGAATTACCGGATTATCCGGACCCTGAGAAATATCCGAACTTTAGAAAAAAATATGGACCACGTGGAGTGATTCATTCTACAGCAGATGGAAGTATAAAAGATACCGGACCATTGACTAAGAAAAGAATGGAGTCGATTGATGATGAGACTACAGATGCAGCGATAGAATTCATCAAAAAATCTGTGAAAGATGGCGTGCCGTTTTTTGTGTGGTGGAATGGAACCAGAATGCACTTTAGAACACATGTAAAAGAAGAATTACGTGGAGTTTCAGGTCAGAATGAATATGGAGACGGAATGGTAGAGCATGACATGCATATTGGAAGGTTCTTAAAACTCTTAGATGAATTGGGAATAGCCGATAATACTATTGTAGTGTATTCAACAGATAATGGCCCTCATAAAAATTCCTGGCCGGATGCAGCTGCTAGTCCTTTTAGAGGTGAAAAGAATACCAATTGGGAAGGAGGATGGAGAGTTCCTGCAATGGTGAGATGGCCAAATAAGATTAAAGAAAATAGTGTGTCGAATGAGATTTTCTCTGGGATGGACTGGATGCCAACTTTATTGGCAGCAGCTGGTGACGCTGAGGTAAAAGACAAACTGTTAAAAGGCTATACCATTAATGGAAAAACTTATAAAGTACATTTAGATGGGTATAATATGTTGCCATATCTAATGGGTGAAGAAAAAACAGGTCGTAGACATGAATTGTTTTATTTCTCAGATGATGGTGATTTAACCGCATTGAGATATGATGATTGGAAATTAATATTCATGGAGCAACGCATGGAAGGAACATTAGGAGTTTGGGCCAATCCATTTACCCCTTTAAGAGTGCCGTTGATTTTTAACTTGAGACGTGATCCATACGAAGAAGCGAATATTACATCAAATACATATTACGATTGGGTATTGGATCATGCTTTTTTATTGGTGCCGTCACAAGAAATAGTAGGGGAGTTCTTAATGACATTTAAGGAATATCCACCGCGAATGAAAGCGGCTAGTTTCAGTTTGGATAAAGTGATGGAGAAATTATCTACACCTACCAATAATTAATCGAAACTTTTCAAAACCTGCCAGGTCGATAGCTTAATCGACCTGGTTTTAATTTTATAAACTAAACTCATTTAACATCAATAGTGAAGACCGATATTGCACTTAATTCATATTTACCATCATTGTTTTCAGGATTACAAGAAAATGGAATAAACCCAGATCGGTTTATTCAATCTTCCTATTTGAGAAAACTAGACCTAACTGATCCGGATAAATATATTCCGAATGAACTGTTAGGAGATTTGTTGTTGAATATCAAGAATCAATTAGGTGTGGATAGTTTGGTGGTAGACTTTAAAGAACATTTCAGGTCTACCAACATGGGGTTTGTGAGCAGTCATTTATATCAAAGCCCCAATTTCCTATGTTTTTTGGAAAACGCTATAAAATGTCATAAGATGTTGCGTTCCAATTATTCCATGGCGTTGGATATTAATGGGAATTTATCACGATTTTCTGTTAAGATTAATGAGGTTCAGGGGCATGGTAAATTGATTTCTGAGGAGATTGATATTGCACGAATTTTAGATGCGTTTATGCTGGTAGGTGGAAAGGATTTTCAGCCCATAGAACTAGGAATAACAGCTGAAACCAGTAATATTTTGGAATCAATTTTTCCTAAGGGAGATTATCCGGTAAAACTCAATCAAAATGAAAGTTGGGTTTTATTTAAAACCTCGCTACTTGCGAAACCAGTTCCTGAAGTGACAGTGGATTCTAACGGAATTAATACACTATACGATGATTCAACCAATGCTTTCAAAATTGAACGGATGTTGGAAAGTTTTAAAGTAGGACATATTCCAAGTTTGGATGAATTATCCGATTTATTGAATGTTTCCAGAAAAACGATAGAGCGAAGATTGCAACAAGAAGGAACGCATTTTATGGAAATAAAATCGAGATTTTTAAAGCGAAAGAGTTATGAGTTGTTGAATGATCCGAGACTTTCCATAAAGGAAATTTCGCAAAGACTGGATTACGCCAATAGTCAAAATTTTATTCGAAAGTTTAAGGCAATGAATGGTTTAACACCAAATGAATACAGGTCCGGATTAGAGTGAAATGTCGCAAAATGATTGTTTTAAAAATAGAAAATATATATAGTTTTATTTTTTAATTCATCGCCAAATTATGGCGATAGCACAAGTATAAATTAAACCGTAACAGATGAGAAAAAGCCTAATTTTATTAGCTTTAGTAGCAGTGTCATCCATGGTGATGGCACAGAAAAACAAAAAGCCCAATATCCTGGTGATTTGGGGCGATGATATTGGATGGGCCAATATCAGTAAATACAACCACGGGATGATGGGGTACCAAACTCCAAATATCGACCGAATTGCAAATGAAGGTGCTATGTTTACCGATTGGTATGCGCAGCAATCCTGTACGGCAGGTAGAGCAGCTTTCATTTTGGGACAACATCCTTTCAGAACCGGATTATTGACGATTGGAATGCCGGGAAGTAAACAAGGGATTAAAGATGATCAACCTACCATTGCCGAATTGTTGAAACCACAGGGATATACCTGCGGACAGTTTGGCAAAAACCATTTGGGAGATCAAGACGAACATTTACCAACAAACCACGGATTTGATGAGTTTTTTGGAAATCTGTATCACCTGAATGCGGAGGAAGAACCAGAAACATATTACTATCCAAAAGATCCGGAGTTTCATAAAAAATACGGACCTAGAGGTGTGATCCATAGTTATTCTGATGGAAAAATCGAAGATACGGGACCTTTAACCCGTAAAAGAATGGAAACAGCAGATGATGAATTTACCGATGCGGCCATTGCGTTCATTGAAAAAGCGCATGCGAATGGACAACCATTTTTTGTATGGTTAAGTGCAACAAGAATGCACGTTTGGACACATTTAAAAGACGAAAGTGTTGGCGTAACGGGCATTGGATTGTATCCGGACGGAATGGTAGAGCATGATAAACAAATCGGTAGAGTATTGGCTAAATTGGAAGTATTGAAAATTATAGACAATACAATTATCATGTATTCTACAGATAATGGTGCTGAGAAATTTACCTGGCCTGATGGAGGTACAACTCCATTTGCTGGTGAAAAAGGAACAACCTGGGAAGGTGGTTTCCGTGTACCATGCGCTATTCGTTGGCCGGGTGTAATCAAGCCGGGAACGATTGATAACAATATCTACTCACATGAGGATATGATGCCGACTTTATTGGCAGCAGCAGGTGTTCCGGATGTAAAAGAGAAATTGTTAAAAGGTTACCAGGCATCTGGTAAAAACTTCAAGTGTCACCTGGATGGTTACAATGCATTACCATTCTGGAAAGGAGATGTAGAAGAGGCGCCAAGAAAAGAGATTTTCTATTTTGATGCCGGTGGTAATTTAAATGCATTACGTTACCAAAACTGGAAATTACATTTTACCATTATGGAGGGTGCAATTAACGAAGCATACAGAAAAACACCATCCTGGCCGGTTTTAATCAACTTAAGAGCGGATCCATATGAAGTGTCTTACAAATCAAGTATGTATATCCGTTGGTTTGCGGACAATATGTGGACATTTGTTCCGGCACAAGTATATGTGGGAGAGTTCCTGGAATCATTTAAAGAATATCCACCAGTATTGGGGTCTTCTTTAAGTATGGATAAGGTGATGCAGTCGTTGCAAACCAATCCAAAAAATTAAATTTAAATAAGTTAAACTCACAAAGCCGAATACATGTATTCGGCTTTGTGTTATCTATACAATATGAAATCACAAATAATCTTATGGAACTTAATTTTGATTTTGGGGATAAGTTCCTGTACAGAGCATCCCCAGAATGTTGAACAACAAATTGAGATTTTACCATCCTGGAATGATGTGAAATCAAAACAAGAGATTATTGATTTTGTAACCCGTGTTACCGATGTAAATAGTGTGGATTACATGGCCCCGGCTCAACGTATTGCTACATTCGATAATGATGGAACCCTCTGGGCTGAACAACCCGTATACTTTCAATTATTCTTTGCTATTGATCGAATCAAAGCGATGGCAAATGAACATCCGGAATGGGATACTTTGATGCCATATAGTGCCGTTTTACAAAATGATATGCCTAAGCTTTTGAGCTATGGGGAAAAAGGCTTAATCCAATTGATCTTGACCAGTCATTCCAATGTGACTACAAAAGAATTTGAAGAAATTGTAAAGCAATGGGCAGCTTCAGCAGAACATCCACAATTACACCGTAAATATTCTGATTTGGTATATCAACCCATGTTGGAATTGTTACAATACCTGCAGGACAATGAATTTAAAACTTACATCGTTTCAGGAGGAGGTGTAGATTTTATGCGTCCAATTGTGTCGGACATTTACAATATTCCACCAGAGCAAATTATTGGAACTACATTAAAAACAGCTTATTCCTATAATAATGGACATCCGCAAATCATGAAATTACCGGAAGTTCATTTTGTGGATGATAAGGCTGGAAAACCAGAGAATATTCAGAGAATTATCGGACGTAGACCAGTGATCTCCGTGGGGAACTCTGATGGTGATTTAGCCATGTTACAATGGGCCTCAGGACAAGAGACATTTTTGAATGTATATGTTCATCATACAGATGGAGAAAGAGAGTGGGCTTACGACCGTGATTCTCATATTGGAAAGTTAGATAAAGGTCTGGATCAGGCGGAGGCAGAAAAGTGGACCATCATTGATATGAAAAACGATTGGAAGGTAATTTATCCGTTTGAATTAAAATAAACGCATATGACAACATTAGAATCCATACAGCAATTAAGAGACCATATGTCGAAATCGATTATTGGTCAGGATAAATTGGTCAACAGATTGATTTTGGTTTTATTGGCCAATGGGAATTTATTACTTGAAGGACTGCCGGGTTTGGCAAAAACCAGAGCGATTAAAGCTCTTTCTAAAGGTTTGAATTGTGATTTGAGTCGAATCCAGTTTACCCCGGATTTGTTGCCATCAGATATTACCGGAACTGAAATCTATCAACCGGAAACAGAAGAGAAATTCATTTTTCAAAAAGGGCCGATTTTTAGTAATCTGATTCTGGCGGATGAAATCAATAGATCACCTGCCAAAGTGCAATCAGCTTTGTTGGAGGCTATGGAAGAAAGACAAGTGTCTGTTGGAGGAAAAACCTATCCTATGGATCCTTTGTTTATGGTTCTGGCCACACAAAACCCGGTAGAACAAGAAGGAACTTATCCGTTACCGGAGGCACAAATGGATCGATTTATTATGCATGTAATGATTGATTATCCGGATGATGCCGCTGAATTACAAATCATTCGGTTAAATCGTCAGGAGCAAAGTCCCCAAAAAGAAACCGAATCGGAAAAATTAGCATCTGAAATTGTGTTTAAAGCACGAGAGGAAATTGCACAAGTAACGATTTCTGAAAACATGGAACGTTACATCGTAGATATTATCTCAGCCACACGAAATCCGGATAAATACGGAGAAGAATTGGATAGCTGGATAGAGTTTGGCGCTAGTCCAAGAGGGAGTATTGCGGTAGATCGTTGCGCAAGAGTGCATGCCTGGATGGAAGGAAGAGATCATGTAACCCCTGATGATATTCGCGCGGTGGTGTATGATTGCTTAAGACATCGATTAATACTGAGTTATGAAGCTGAAGCGAATAGCATTTCAGCTGATGAGGTGATTCGAAATATATTAAAAGAAGTTGCAGTGGTGGGCTAAACGATGAGTGAAGAATATCCAAAAGACGTATTTGTATCGTTGGAGGAATTACTCCAAATGAGTCGCTATGCCAAAGGTTTTTCATTTAGAGCGCGAAAGCAAAAAGTGCGAAGCATTTTGGCGGGTAAATACGCTTCTAAATTAAGAGGCCGGGGAATGGACTTTGAAGAAGTGCGTCAATACGTCCCAGGTGATGATATTCGAAACATCGATTGGAAAGTAACCGCAAGAACCCAAAAAACACATTCAAAAGTATTTACTGAGGAAAAAGAGAAACCGGTTTTGATTGTGGTGGATCAATCCAAATCCATGTTTTTTGGTTCAGTTAAAAAAACAAAATCCGTAGTAGCAGCAGAGTTAGCTGCGATGATTGCATTTAAAATTCAAAAAGAAGGAGACCGTGTGGGAGGATTGATTTTTACGGATCAAGGTGCCGATGCAGTACTACCTAAAAGAAATAAAAAGAATACGCTGAAGTTACTGGAGCGTATTGTCCATCACAATCACAACCTGAAACAAAATGCTTCGGGAGATCGTTCCGTAGCGCTTCGAGAAGCCATTTCGAAGTTGAGAAATATTGTAACCCATGATTTCTTAATTGTAGTGATAAGCGATTTTGTATACTATTCGGATGAGGTGGTGAAAAACCTTTCGCGATTGGCGCAGCATAATGATGTGTTACTGGCCAAAGTATTCGATCCGATTGAAAGAAAAATCCCTCGTGAAAAAATGATTGTAGGAGATGGAAATCATCAAATTATGGTGGATGGGCAGCGCAAGAAAGTATCGGAAAAATTCACAGCCGGGTTTGATCAGGATCTAACAGATTTTGAAACCAAAATGAAGAAGTTCAGAATTCCATTGATTCGGATGAATACCATTGATCCGGTCGATGAGCAAATCAAAAGAGCTTTTAATTCCCATGAATGATTCTTTAAACATATCGACAGATTTAAAGATGAAAGCGCTTTATGAGCCGGAAGCGGTAGCTTTTTCGTTTGAAACGGTAGGGTGGCAAATCCTCTTTATAGTAGCTGGAGTATTGATATTAGTGGGCTTGTTTTTTATCACAAGAAGTTATATCCGTAATGCGTATCGTAGAAAAGCGATTGCGTTGATTCAGGTGATTACAGTTAGATATAACTCAAAACAAGATGTGCATTGCTTTACAGATTTGATGGTCGTTCTAAAACAAGTTGCAATGACCACTTACGGGAGAACACATGTGGCCGATTTAAGTGGGGTGGAATGGTTACAATTTTTAGAAGAAAAAGGAAAAGAAACACCATTTTCTAAGTTCGAATCCATATGGAATCAAGCATTATATAAAAATGAAGCCCCTTCAAATGAAGATGCTTTAAGTGTATTTGGTTTAGCAAAAAAGTGGATAAAAACGCATGCCTGAGAATTTTGAAATAGCGCATCTGTGGGTATTTTGGTTAACACCATTACCGCTGTTGGTGTATTTGTTGATTCCGGCTATGCGCATGAAAAGTGCTTCGTTGATTTACCCGAATTTTGAAAATGCGCAGGGTTATACTGATCAAAAACCGCGTAGCGCATCCATGATCCGAAGACGTAATATTTTCAGATGGATTGTCCTGGTTGGGATTTGGGTATCCTTATTAGTTGCAGCCTCTTCTCCACAATTGGTGGGTAAGCCGGAAATGAAAGTGAAGACCTCCAGAAATTTCTTAGTGGTGGCTGATATTTCATTCAGCATGGCAAAAAAAGACTGGGAAATTGATGGAAAACGAGTGCGAAGATGGGATGCGGTTAAATCGGTGATGCATGAATTTATCCAAAAGCGAGAAGGAGATCGAATGGGGTTGATCTTCTTTGGTTCAGCCGCCTATATTCAGGCTCCTTTCACACCAGATTTAGAAGTTGTAGACCAAATGTTGGAAGAAGCAGATGTGGGATTTGCCGGACAGATGACACATATCGGTAAAGCCATTATGAAGGGAATGGAGTTATTCGATAACGATACCATCGAAAACAAGGTGATGTTGGTGATCACAGATGGAGTAGATGCCGGATCGGAAATATTGCCTTTAGATGCGGCAGATATGGCGCAAAAAGATTCTATTTTGATTTATACGATTGGTATTGGAGAACCAGGAACGCAAGGTTCCGATTTGGATGAAAAAACACTTCGGGAAATCTCGAATATGACTAAAGCCAGATATTTCAGAGGGAAAGATACTGAAGCACTGGAAGAAATATATGAGGAATTAGACCGATTGGAGCCCATAGAATACGAAGAAGAAACCTATAAACCTGTGACACTTTTATATCACTATCCGCTTGCGGTTGCGGTAGTACTGAGTTTAGTGATGTTGTTTGTTACCACGGTTTGGGGAGTGATACGAAAATTAATGCATCCGGTTAAATGATGGCGCAATGGACACATATCGATTGGGATAAGTTTCATTTTCTGAGACCGGAATATCTATGGCTTTTCTTGCCCATTGGTTTGATATTGATTCTTGGGATTTTAAGTTTTAGAGATGAAGAGCGATGGAAACAACATATTGCAAGTCACTTAAGACCATATGTGATTCAAAAAGGAAGTAACCAAATGAGACTGTGGATTCATATCTTCCTGATGTTTTTTCTAAGCGTTACGGTTTTAGGTCTCTCAGGTCCAACGTGGAGTGAGATTAAAGTTCCGGGAAAAATTCTGGAAACCCCGGTGGTTATAGCTTTGGATCTTTCTCAAAGTATGATGGCATCCGATATTCAACCCAATCGTTTGGACCGTGCGAAGTTTAAGATTAAAGATTTGTTAGCTGCGGATCCCAAATCTCGAATGGCATTGGTGGGCTTTGCAGGCACTGCACATACTATTATTCCGTTGAGTCGTGATTATCGAATTATAAACAGTCATTTGGATGGTTTGGGCCCACATATAATGCCGTATCAGGGGACAAATTTTGAAATGCTGTTCGATGTGGTAGACACCATAGTGGCCATTACAGATGCGCCATCCAGATTGATTTTATTTACTGATGAGATTTCGGAGGCATTGTTTCAATCGGTTCAAAATTATATCCAGACAGAAGGTCGAAATGTGGTGATCGTTCCGATGAATACCACACTAGGAGCGGAAATCCCACGACTGGGTAGTACTGTATCAATAAGAGATAAGGATGGTGAGGTGGTTCGATCTGCATTGGATCAGGATATAGTTTTAAAGTTGGGAGCGCTGTCGCAAGTTGAGATAAGCCAGTTAACGTTGGATAAAAGCGATATGGAAAAACTGGCACAAGAGATCAGTACCAACTTAAACTTTCAGGAAAAAGATGGCCTGAAAGAAGATGATTGGGAAGATCAGGGGTGGGTACTGATCATTCCATTGCTGTTATTGACTTTAGTCTGGTTCAGAAAAGGATTTGTAATATACTCCATACTGTTTGTGATGGCCTTGCAATCTTGTGATTCTGATACCGCGTTTAGCGATTTTTGGTATACTAAAGATTATCAGGGACAGAGATTGTTCGATGCAGGGGATTATGATTCTGCAGCAGTGGTTTTCGAAGACCCTATGCGAAAAGGAGTAGCGTATTATAAAGCCGGGAATTTTGAAGCGGCTATTCAGGCCTTCAGTAAAGACACTACTTCCAATGGAATGTACAATTTAGGATTGGCCTATTACCAAAATGGAAATATTGAAGAAGCACAAATGGCTTTTGGAATGGCGGTAGAATTGGACCCCAATATGGAAGCCGCTCGAGTGAATCAAAAGATGTTGGATGATGTGATACGTGGACAAGATGAAGTAAATCCGGAAGATGCGACAGAATCTCAGCCTTTGGATAATTCCAAAAACATAGAGAACAAAGACATGGAAGACCTGAGCGGAGGCGGACAAGAGGCGACTAAGGAAGACATGCAACGCGAAAGGAAAGAAGAAACAGTATCTACCGATATCCGTAAAGGAAAGGAATTAGATGAGGTGCCGGATGATATTGATTTTGGGAATTCTCAACGGATGGATCCACAGAAAGTTTTGATGCGAAAAGTGGATGATGATCCTGCGTTATTCTTAAAGCGTAAATTTAAATATCAAGCCCAAAAGAGAGGTCTGAAACCAAAAGAGGGAGCTAAGAAATGGTAAGATGGCTGAAGACATATGGAATGTTTGTTGCGATGATTGTGGTATCATTTTCGGGATGGTCACAAAGACATCTCTGGACTGAAGTTCAGGTAAAACCTTCGTATGTATACATAGGACAGCCAGTAGAAGTTACCGTTTCAGTATTTACAAGTACGTGGTTTACTCAGGGAGTTCATGTACAGAATATCCAGGTAAATGATGCATTTACGGTGTATTTTAGATCATTGAGTACCTCCAAAGTTATTAAAGGAAAAACGTATGCTGGAGTTCAGTTTTTTTACAATGTATTCCCATATTCAGATGAGGATATTGTTTTTCCAGCTCTGGAAATTGAGGTAGAAACCCCGGATGCAGGAGATTACAAAGGTGTAAAACGAAAAGTCAGGACTACACCCAGAAAAATCAGGATTAAACCAATTCCTCCTGGAATTCAATCTGAAGATTGGTTGGTAACACACCAAATGACGGTCCGAGATTATTGGAGCGGTGATCTAAAAAATGTCAAGGTTGGAGATGTCATTGAACGCTCTATTTATCGTGAGGCTGCCGGAACAGTATCGGAGCTGATTCCACCAATTGTTTGGGATAGTCTGGACGGGGTGAGTTTATATCCTGATAGAATGAGTGCGCAGAATCATAAATCTAAAACGGCCATTAGTGCGGAACGAACGGATAGGATGCGTTATTTGTTTGAAAAAGAAGGCGAAGTAGTATTTCCTGAAATGGAAGTGATGTGGTGGAATCCGAGGTATAAAAAAATATATAAGCGAACATTAAAAGAAGTGGTTGTTTATGTGAATCCAAATCCGGATTTAGGGATGTTGGAAAGTATAAAAGACTCCTTAAACATTGCTCAGGCTCAAGCTCGGGAAGATGAAATTGCGGATAAAGAATTTAGTTTTTGGGGATTAACTATAAAAGAATGGAGTGTTTTAATTCTGGCACTTATTGTAGGTGGATATGTATTGAAAAAATGGATTTGGCCTTTGATCATGTGGGCAAGAGGTAAATATCTCAAATATCGAGTTTCCGAACGTTATTATTTTAATCAGTTTCTGGTCCGAAAATGGAGTGGAAATTCTGATCATTGGAAAACTGCGTTGTATCGTTGGATTGATGAGTTAGAAGTAATAGAGCCATCGGTGAAGTATTTAATTGAAACCTACGGTAATCCTGATAAATCAATTGAAACCTATGGAATTCAGGATTGGCTGAGGTTAAGAAAAAGGTATCTCCGTAGAAATCAAAAAAGTACCCATTCCAATTGGATGAACCCCACAGGATAGTACCGTAAAATTGGCTCAAAAATTATATCTTTCGGTCAGGATGTAAATCACCACAAAACAATTGTATGAGCCAGGAAGAACACTATCGAAAATTAGAGCGCATGTATTTACAGGCGAATGTCAATACCATGATTTTTGATACCACTACATGTCATATTTCTGAAGGAAAATCTGAAATTGGACTGTGTATTTCTGAGAAGTATTTTCATGCTTTAGGAGCCATTCATGGTTCCGTGTATTTTAAGCTATTAGATGATGCTGCGTTTTTTGCGGTGAATTCGGTGGTGAGAGATGCTTTTGTGTTGACCACATCATTTAACATTCAGTTATTACGACCGGTGAATAAAGGAATCATAAAAGCGGAAGGCAAGGTACGGTTTGTGTCTAAAGAATTATTTGTGGCTGAATCTGTACTCTATAATGAACGCGGTAAAGAAGTGGCTACAGGAACCGGAAATTTTGTAAAAAGCAAAGTACAATTAACCCCAGAGATCGGATATGAATAAATCAATATAAACTAAAATTGGATCGAGATATGAAGAGAGAAATTACTAAAAAGTACATCAAAGATGATCTGACGATTATATGGCAACCTGCAAAGTGCATACATGCTGCGGTATGTGTCAAAATGTTACCGGAAGTATATAATCCCAATGAGAAACCATGGATTAAGCAAGAAAATGCTAGCGTGGCTGAACTTAAAAAACAAATTGATGCGTGTCCATCCGGAGCTTTGTCCTATACTGATGGAACTGAATCGAAATCAGCAGATTCCAGTCCGGTGGAAGCATCCGTAATGAAAAATGGTCCGATGTTGATCAAGGGTGATCTTAAAATTAAAGGCGTAGATGGAGCTATTGAAATAAAATCCGGAATGACTGCGATTTGTCGCTGTGGAGGATCGGGTAACAAACCGTATTGTGATGGTGCACATGCCAAGATTGGATTTGAAGGATAAAAATTAAGAATTGCTTTTTAGTCCGATTGGAGAAAAATTACATTTGCCAAAATCGTTTGTTAATGCTAAGACTTGTAGGATTCGTTTGCCTAACCCTGTTGTTGGTAGGATGTGCTGAAAATGGAGAGAAAAAACCTTTTAAAGCGGAGCCGATAACATATCATAACGAATATGTAGGTGCTGAATCCTGTAAAGAGTGTCATGCTGATGCCTATAAGGATTGGAAAAAATCTGATCATTATTTTTCAATGCAGCCTGCGACTTCAGAATTTGTAAAGGCCAATTTTGAACAGAATTTTAAAGCAGATCAGATTTCGTATCAGTTTACCATTCAGAATCAAAAATATTTTGTTGAAATTTCTGAGGCAGGTAAGTCTCAGAAATTTGAGGTCGCTTATACATTCGGTACATATCCTCTACAGCAATATTTGTTGCGAGCTGAAAACGGGAGGTTTCAAACCTTAAGAGCGAGTTGGGATGTGGAACAAGAGAAATGGTTTCACCAAAGTGCAGGTGATGTCATAGAACCACATGATTGGCTGAGTTGGTCTAAAGGCGGACAAAACTGGAATACCATGTGTTCCTCATGTCATTCTACGCATGTGCGAAAGAATTACAATGAAAATACCGATGTATTTAATACAACCTATGAAGAGGTGAATGTAGCTTGTGAGTCATGTCATGGACCGGGAAGTGAACACATTCGTTCGCATCAACAAACTGAGGTGTCAGATCCATATGCGGTGGTCAATTTGTTAGATCAAAAAAATCAGGTAAATACCTGTGGAACATGTCATGCCAGGAGGACGATGTTGGAAGATTTGGGTGATCCTCATTCGGAATTCCTGAACAGATATTTCCCACAAACTTTAAATAATGCTTTTTATGAAGCAGATGGGCAAATTCAGGAAGAAGACTTTGTTTATGCGTCCTTTTTGTCCAGTAGAATGTATCGCAATCATGTAAAATGTTCGGATTGTCATAATTCGCATTCGGGCCATTTAAAACAACAGGGAAATGCGCTGTGCTTACAGTGTCATGAGAATTCATACGATAGTAAATCGCACCATCATCACGAAGTTGGTCAGGCCGGGGCAGAATGCATCAGTTGTCATATGGATGGTAAGATGTACATGGGAAATGATTATCGAAGAGATCATAGTTTTAGAATTCCAAGACCGGACCAATCTGTAAAATATGGAACATCAAATGCATGTAATTCATGTCATAAAGATCAATCGGCAAAATGGGCTGCAAATCATGTAACTAAATGGTTTGGTCCGGAAAGAGCATATCATTTTTCGGATGATTTAATTCCGGGTTCGGAGCTGGGAGATAAGGCTTTGATGCATTTAAAGAACCTCTTGGAAAATGATTCTGTTTCCGGCATTGTAAAAGCTACTGCTGTAGATTATTTACAATATGTACCGGAAAGAGAAGCCGGAGAACTTATCGTTGGAGCGTTGGTTCATCCAGATCCTTTGGTGCGCCAGAATGCCTATGCTGTGTTGGTTCATTTTCCCCAGGAGGTTAAAGATACGTATGCCATGAAGGGATTGAGTGACCCGATCAAAGCGGTGCGTCTCATGGCGTTTAGGTGTTTAATCGGAATTGATTTGACAAAACTTACCTCTAAGAGTTATGGACTTTGGAATGATGTGCAAGCAGAATACATGACTTATTTAAAAGCCAATGCAGATTTCCCTTCAGGACAAGTTATGCTAGGAGAATATTATCAGCAGGTAAAAAATGATCAGAAGTCTATCGTAGCATTTAAACGCGCTTTAAAAATGGACTCTTTGATTTTGAGTCCGTATACCAATCTGGCAATTATTTATAGTGGTAAAAATGATTTGATGGCGGTAAGAGATATTTTGAGTGCTGGGTTAATACATTTTCCGGACCAGGCTGCGCTCAACTATTATATGGGTTTAAATGAAGGCATGTTAGAACAATCTGATCTACAGAAAGAATATTTGCAAAGAGCATACGAATTGCAACCATCTAATGCTAGATATGCGTATAATTATATTCTAACATTGTATCAGACGGATCAAAAAAATAAAGCCAAACAAGAATTACAGAAAGCCCTGAAATTGCAACCTAACAATCAAAGATTATTGGAGTTAAATACGTATTTCTCCCAAAACTAAACGACTATGCTCTATTCCAGTGAAGAACTAAAAAACCGGGTTTTACATTTTTTTCCGAACTTAAGTGATGCAGCTTTGGATGAGTTTTTATCCATATGTAAGTATAAAAAAGCAGGAAATAAAGAGATTATTCTAAAAGGTGGGAGTACCCGTAAAAATGTGATTCTGCTATTGTCAGGTTCAGCCAGAGCTTTTTCACTAGATAAAGAAGGAAAAGAGCTCAATAACTTTATGCGTTACGAAGGTTATTTAATTGCGGATGCCAAAGTGTTTGGGGATGAGGTTCAGATACTGGAAGTTGAATCAATAGGTGAGGTACATTACTTAAAATTCAATATCGGGAAACTGGAAGAATTGAGCTACGAAAGCAAAGAATTGTTGAGTTTTTACCTGGACTTTCTAAAGGAAATTATTTTAACCTTATCACATCGGGTGGGCACATTTGTAACTATGAACCCTAAAGAACGCTACGAAGATTTGTTGAGATGGAATCCCAAGTATTTGCATTCGGCATTTGATAAAGATGTGGCGAGCTTTATTGGAATCAAACCGATTACCCTATATAGAATCAAAAAGGAGGTAGAGTAAAACCTTTCAAATGATGGTTTTTTGTGATTTTGCGGGTGCTATTTTCGTAGAATCTAAATATAAACCATTATGAACAAGATAAAATTGGGCATTGCACCTGTGGCTATGGCATTGGCTATTAGTCTCCTATCAGGCTGTAATTCGACCCCAAAAGAAACCACAAAAAAAGAACCTTCTGCTTCTAAATTTAATGGAGAAATTGCTTTAGATGTTAGAGATTCTAAATCAGATTGGACTCCATATACACCCAAAGCAGCACCAAAAGGGGCTCCCAATATTTTATTTATTCTTTACGATGATACCGGACTAGGTGCATGGTCACCATACGGTGGAAGAATCAATATGCCGACAATGGACAAACTAGCTGCGAATGGTTTGACTTATACACAATGGCATACAACCGCTTTATGTTCGCCAACCAGATCTACAATTCAAACGGGAAGAAATCACCATTTAAATGGAATGGCTGCAATTACTGAAACTGCAGATGGGTTCCCAGGTTCTAATGGTAGAATGGGACCAGAGGTGACTCCACTTTCTAAGATTTTGCAAGACAACGGATACAGTACTTTCTGGATTGGTAAAAACCATAATGTGCCAGAGCAAGATGTAGCCTCGGGTGGTAGTAAAAAACAATGGCCTTTACAAATGGGTTGGGATCGTTTTTACGGATTTATTGGTGGAGAAACCAATAACTGGTACCCGGATTTGATTGAGGATAACCATTTCGTTGAACAAGAATATGGACCTGAAGATGGATATCACTTATCAAAAGATTTAGCAGACCATGCTTTGGGAATGTTGCAAGACCAACAAGCGACAAATCCGTCAAAACCCTGGTATATGTGGTATAATCCTGGAGCAAATCATGCACCACACCACGCACCACAAGAGTACATCGACAAATACAAAGGAAAATTTGATGATGGGTATGATGTGTATAGAGAATGGGTAACCAATAGGATGATTGAAAAAGGAATTTTACCGGAAGGTACGGTGAATACCCCGATGAATCCAATGCGTGAGGATATGGCTGCTGCTATTGATAACGTCCGTCCGTGGAACACTTTAACGGATGATGAAAAGAAATTATTCGCACGTATGGCTGAGGTATATGCTGGATTTTCAGAGTATACGGATGTACAGGTTGGAAGAGTGATTGATTATTTGGAAAAAAGTGGTCAACTGGAAAATACCATCGTTTTATATGCTGCGGATAATGGTGCTTCTGGAGAAGGGTCTCCAAATGGATCAGTAAATGAAAACAAGTTCTTTAATAACTTCCCGGATGAGCTTTCTGAAAATATGAAGTATTTGGATGTTTTAGGCGGCCCTGAAACATATGAGCATTATCCAACTGGGTGGGCATCTGCGTTTTCTGCACCATTTAAAATGTTTAAGCGTTATTCTCAATATGCTGGAGGAACCAATGATCCGTTGGTGATTTCATGGCCAAAAGGAATTCAGTCCAAAGGCGAAATCAGACATCAGTATCACCATTCTGTGGATATCGTTCCAACATTGTTAGAGGTAATTGGTTTAGAAATGCCGGAAACGTATAATGGAGTAAAACAAGTGCCTTTATCTGGTGTGTCAATGGCCTATACATTCGATGCGAAGCCTAATGACCCTACTGAAAAAGATGTACAGTATTATGCGATGTTAGGATCAAGAGGAATTTGGAAAGACGGATGGAAAGCAGCTGCTGTTCACGCACCGCTTTCAGGAAAAGGAAACTTCGATAAAGATGATTGGGAATTGTATCATGTGGCGGAGGATAGGTCAGAGTCTAAAGATTTAGCGAAAGAAAATCCGGAAAAACTACAAGAATTAATTGATGCCTGGTTTGTTGAAGCAGAGAAAAATAATGTGCTTCCATTGGATGATAGAAGTGCGGCAGAGATATTAACTATTGAAAGACCTTCTCAAGAACCAGCTAGAGATAGATATGTATACTATCCAAATACAGCTCCGGTACCGGAAGGTAATGCGGTAAATATTAGAGGCCGCTCATATAAGATTTTGGCAAACGTAGAGATTACTGAAAATTCTTCAGGTGTGGTATTTGCACATGGATCTCGTTTCGGTGGCCACTCATTATTTATCAAGAATAATAAATTGTATTACGTGTATAATTTCTTAGGAATTAAACCAGAGCAGGTTTTTGAATCATCAGTGAAATTAACTCCGGGGAAATATACTATCGGAATGGAGTTTGTTCGTGAAAGTACTGGTGATAAAGGAGAGTCTATTGGAACTACGAAATTGTATATTGATGAGAAGTTAGTAGCTGAAGGCCCGATGAGAACTCAACCAGCTAAGTTTACACTTTCAGGTGATGGATTATGTGTTGGATATGATAGTGGTGATGGGGTTAGTGAATTATATCCTAATCCAAGTAAGTTTTCAGGAGGTATCATTGATTTTGTAGCGGTAACTGTAGAAGGTACCCCATACATCGATTTAGAAGCGGAAGCGAAAAGAGTTATGATGAGTCAATAGTTGGAGATTCCGTACAGGAAAAAAGGGGTAAGAACTGAATTCTTACCCCTTTTTGTTTTAGCTAACTAGTGTCTGGTTTTTAATAGGAACCGCCAATCGGACGGGTATTCAAGCTGGTGTTTTCAAAATGAGGTAAGTTTTGTGGACGATGATTCAGAGAAGTGGTATCACTTAATGATTCCATAAATAAAACCAAATCTTCGATTTCCTGATCTGTGAGATGTAAGGAATCGCTCGGTAGCGTTTGATGCGGGATATTAAATCCATGTCCGGTGCCACCACCATTATTGTAAAAATCGACTACCTGCTTGAGCTCAGTGTAAACGCCATTGTGCATATAAGGGGCCGTGTATTCTACATTTCTAATCGTAGGCGTTTTAAAAGATCCTTTGTAAAACTGGAGTGGAAATACTTTATATCGTCCCATATCGGTATCCCATGATGTATTATCTGCGGTAGCCGGAACACCAATCACTTCAAATTCTGAATCTTGAAATAGGGGAGGTACCAATCCATAGAAAGTGGGAGGGAAATGGCAGGTAGCACAAGTCGCTTTACCCATAAAAACATTAAACCCATTCTCCACCCGTGGATCAATTGAATTGGTTTCTTTTCTCATATACCTATCGAAAGGAGAGTTGTAAGAATTCAGGGTACGGATATATTGACTTAATGCGGATTTAATGTCCGCAATTCCAAATTCCTCAGGAACGATTTCTCTATTATAGGCTTGAGTGTATAAACTTAGATATTCAGAACTAGTACGAATTTTCATAACAACCTCAGCCACGGAAGAATTGAACTCGTCAGGATTTAATGCCACATGATCAATTTGATCATTTAAGTTCCCAGATCGGCCATCCCAGAAAAAAGCATCTTGTGTGGCAGCATTCAAAACAGTTGGAGAATTACGTGCAACAAAACCATCTTGTTTAAAGTTTTTACTGGTCGTATAACCATCAGTAAAAGCCTTTTCAGGTAAATGACAAGAAGCACAGGCACGTTCATTATTGGCAGATAGAATAGGATCAAAGAATAGTTTTTCTCCAATTTGAGCTAATGCTTTGTTTTCGGTTTCCTTTCCGATTTTAGAGTATGCATATGGATTTAGGAAATCTTCTGCAAAAAGCTGTGTAGCGAAGTAATTTAGTTTTTGAGGGATAGAAGATACCAAATCTATAGTTTCGATCTGACAATCCTGATGTAGATCTAGAAGCGAGCCATAAATAGGGTCCATAAAGTTGCGAATAAAATACGCACGATTGAAAGTGTCGAAATCCTGTTTTTCTTCGAGGTAAAGTTGTGCTTGTTTGAAAAGAGTTTTTAACTCTTCTGGTGCTTTAGAGTTTTGTCGAGAGGCAAAGTCATAATACTGAGAAATATTATACTTTATTGCTTTTAATGCCGGTGAAACACCAGGTAGTGAATTGCCAAACACCGGAGAATCAAAACCGGTAATCCCCATGGTTTCGATGCGTAAAATTTCCTGACGTGCAGATTCAAAGATCTGACGATCTTCCAGATGAAGTTTTTGCGTACGCTCTTTTAAGTAAGCACTTTTTTTAATCAAAAAATGCGTTTGAGCTAAAGCATCAGTGATATGTGCTTCATCTTCGGCAAATAGAGCTTCTTCCAAAACCTGTAAACCTGTTGGTTTTTCTACATCAGATACAATAACATCGGTATACACCGTGTTTAATGGCGCTCCATTAAATGATTTATCCAATGTAGGAAAGAAATATGCTGTAAGTGGTTCAATACGTTTGTATTGTAGTTTTAGTTCTACGAAATCTTCAGGTGTAACATTGTTGGATTTTACCTTTTGGGAAAATACTTCCAGTTGATCTTGAAATAACTGAATTTGCTTCACCCACTCTGTTTGGATGGATTGTGTGGCCATGTTTTGAGTCTCAATTTGAAAAGAATTCAAAAAGTAAATGGCTCCAATGAGTGTAAATAAGAAAATAAGACGTTTCATAGAAAATGTTTTAAATAACAATAGGCGGCCATGGGCCGCCTATTGAGAAAGGATAAATAGATTGTTATTGGATGATTACTTTCTGAATTTCTCCTTCGATAGTTTGGATCACGTAGTTACCTGTAGGTAATCCGGATACATCCATTCTATTCGTATTTCTTTGAACACGAACAACTTTCCCGGTTGCAATTTCAATTAAACGTACATCAGTTACCTTGTTAAGGTGTAACTCTCTAGCCACCGGGTTTGGCCAGATATTTAATCCTAATCCCTTAGAATCTGTATTTTGAACAGAGGTTAAGTAGTCTTCAAATCCAGTCACTGCAACTGTAACGGAATGGTTAAAAGGGTATGTGTTTGCTGGATCTGGGTGTTGAACATTAAAGAAGTAAGTCAATCCATCCGGAGTAAATCTACCACCAGTAGTTTCACATCCTTTAGGACCTGCAACGAAACGAATTAATTCAGAAACCTGGTAAGTTTTACCTGCAACGTCACCAGTAACATCTAAGAAATAAATCTCGTTTAATTTTTTAGAGAATTGAGCCGGAGAAGCCGGAGAAGAATTTGGGTTCAAATCTTCGTTGATTACCAAATAAGTCTTTCCGTTGATGTTTCCTAATGCCAATCCATCAGGGGAAGTTAAGTGGTTTCCGGTTGGAAGGTTATTTCCATCTAAAGTACCACCACCTTCTAGCATAATTTCGATTTTGTTAGATTGTGCATCTAATCTTAAAACACGACCGAAAATATCTTCAGCTTTACCATCGTTATCCGTATCTAAATCCCTTAAATGCTTAGCCAATACACCACCTTTGCTGATCGCACCGGAAACGTTGAAAGTTTTACCTCTTCCGGTTTCAGTGATGTATACCATATCACCTTGACCTTCTACCCATTCTAATCTCATAAAGATTGTTGCACCCATATGTAAAGCTACATCACGAGCCACAACCATTGAATCCAAGCTCATTGGCATGGTCAACCAGGAGCCAGAAGTACCATCAGTAGATTGTTTGTAAGCGTATAAATTTCCTTTAGAGAAATCTTTAGGCTGATCTGCAACGAATTTGAAAAGTACAGAACCAGAAGAAGCATCATCTGATAAGTAAACTGTTTTGTTGTCACCGGCAATCCATCCACCTTCGTGATCGTATCTTCCCATGTTGTAGTTTTTACGAACCGCTTGCGCAGTTGCAGGATCTACCTCAACAATATATTGGAAGTTTTGGTTTCTTTTAATGTTTTGGTTCAAAGCAGCTCCGTTAAAGCTTGCCACGTTCCAGTCAGTGGTATCAGAGAAACCCTGACTTGCGATACGAGCATTACCTGTCACATAAAAGCTATCTATACCGTTTTGATCTTTTAACCAGTATCCGTTGAAAGCAGAACCCCACTCTTCAGCAGTGAAAACAGCTCCCCATGAACTTTGTATACCACCGCAGTTTGCACCGGTGCCACCCACATTTGAGAAATCAACGTTTTTGAATTTCACACCGGCACCTTGATCTACTACATTCCAATGTCCGGTAGCATCTTTATGTGCAATGAAAACGGTCATACCTCCACCGTCACCGTTTACCGGATCAGATTGAACTCTTTCGTGGTTTACGATAACGTATCCGGAATCACTTCTACCATCAATAGGTACATAACCCGTAAAATCTTGCCATTCTTTTGCCGGAGCAGATTGGCCTGAGCTGTTATGAACCATATCAGTTCCTCCTACAAAAAGCACATCATATTTCATTGGAGATGCTGGAACCATCACCTCCGTTAAATCAGAACCGTAAGTTGTAGAATCGTAAAAGTTTTTTTGAAGAGGAGGAAACGGATTTTGAGCAAGTGCAGAGCCTCCAATCGCAGTTGCCATTAAAAATGTAAAAATTTTGTTCATAGTTGTTGATTTAGCTGCTGCAAAGAAACAGGGCTGTTACGGGAGGTGAGAAGTGAATTGATTTATTAAATCTTTATGATAATTTAAATCCAGGTTAAATGAGTGGTTTTTAAAATGTGATTGGAAATAAGTGACTTGAAGGAGATTGTGGAGGTACGAAAAAATGGAATGTTAAATTAAAATTTTGTCAGAGTTAGCGTATTGTCAAGATCACGAATTCGTATTTACAAATTATTAAATCCGGTTCATAATAGTTTTATAAAAGCATAAAGACGATTTAATACTTTGGCTAAGGCCTTTTGCTATGTTACTAAAATGGATTTGATATTTCAGAGTTGCATAAAGAATCCTCGTATATTTGAAACACTATACGATCATACCTTATGCACAAATATTTAAAAAAGGGAATCATCCTTTGTGCCTTCTGTTGGGTTATACTTCCAATCTGGGCTCAGGAATCTCCAACCCGGACATCCAAGGAAAAACCCAAAATGAAAGATCTTTTGCACGATTCGTTGGATCATAAATTAGATGCGAGTGATTTCCTGATTCAGGCCGATGGTTTTATTCCAGTCCCACAGTTAATTACAGAGCCCGCGTTAGGTGATATAGGGGTGATGTTAGCGGCAGTATTTATTAAACCGAATAAGGTGCAATTAAAAGATGAGTATGTGCCGCCCAATATCACCGCTGCAGTTGCAGGATATACTGGAAACCAAACATGGTTATTGGGTGCCATGCGCATTGCTTCATTGCCAAAGTATCGAATGAAATATCGAGCAGGTTTGGCATATGCCAATGTCAATATGGATTTTTATCGTGACTTGCCTTTTATTGGGGAGCGTAAGTTTTCATTTAATTTTAGAATGACTCCCGTATTTGCATCTGTATTAAAAGAAATTGGACGAACGCATGTGTATGTGGGGTTAGAGTATTTGTTTATCAATGCAGACGTAGGAGCAAATTTTGAGCTGGAAGATTTTCCGGATTTTGATGAGCGTTTAAGAAAGTCTCATAATTTAAGTAGTGTAGGAGTAGATCTGGAATACGATAAGCGGGATAATGTTTTTACACCCAACAAAGGAATTTTGATTACTTCTAATTATAGACAAAATGCAGAATGGACCGGAAGTGATTATGAATATGGAACTTTAACTTTTGGAGTGCTTTATTATTTTCAACCTACTTCCAGATGGGTTAGTGGATTCCGATTGGATAATAAATCTCAATTTGGTGATGCACCATTCTATGCGATGCCGGGGATTAGTTTAAGAGGAGTACCCATTAATAGATATCAGGGTGATCGTACCTATATGTTGGAAACCGAACAACGATATGACTTTACCAAACGATGGAGTATACTGGCTTTTGGGGGAATGGCTAAGGCACCGACTCAGGAAGTGGATTTTAAAGATGCCCTTTTGGTGTATAATTATGGTACTGGATTTAGATACCTGTTAGCGCGTAAATTCGGATTACGAATGGGTGTGGATGTCGCCTGGTCCAATAATGATTTTGGGTATTACATCACTTTTGGTTCTGCATGGAATAATCGGAATTAAATCGATATTCAAAGCCCAATTTATGTAAATTCGAAGCTTAAATTAATTCTGATCTCATGAGGTTATTTCTTATCATTTTAGCCAATATATTTTTATTCCCATTTACAAGTATTTCCCAAGACGTCATAACTGAATTTTCCTGGCCCATGGAACTGGAAGGTGATAAAGGATATGTTACAACCTTATATCAACCGCAACTTGAAAGTTTTAAAGGAAATATACTGAGTGGTAGAATGGCTTTGACGGTAAAACCAAAAGATGGCGAAATGGTTTTTGGAGCGGTATGGTTTGAAGCTACGATGGAAACCGATTTGGAAAATAGAATTGTAAGACTCCAATCGGTGGATATTACCAATACCCACTTTCCGGATATGGTAGATGATGAGAAGTCTCAGAAATTTAAGGATTTATTGACCAGTGAAGTGGAATCCTGGGACATTGTGATGTCATTAGATCGTTTATCCGCAAGTTTGGAAGAAGTGGAAGGTTTAAATGCTCTGTCCGAACAAATTAATAATGATCCTCCGCAAATATTTTTGCGAAAATCTCCTGCGGTATTGGTGATGATTGATGGAGAACCAAGATTTAAGAAAGATGAAGGATCAGGCCTGGAGTATGTGATCAATACCCCATTCTTTATTGTTAAGGATAAAAAGTCGGATTACTATATCAATGGAGGAGAATTCTGGTATACTTCAAAAGAAGCTTTGAAAGGTTATGAAGAAACTGAGAAAGTACCATCCGGAGTAAAAAAGTTTGCAGAAGAAAATCAAAAAGACACTGAAGTTGATTCTATTGCGGACACTTATGATAAAGCACCCGAAATTTTGGTAGAAACCAAAGCATCGGAGTTGATTATTGTAGATGGTGAGATGGACTACAAACCAATTGAGGGAACATCTTTACTGTATGTGAGCAATACAGAAAGTGATGTGATCATGGATATTACCAGTCAAAAGCACTTTGTGTTACTTGCCGGAAGGTGGTATGCATCTAAATCTTTAGAAGATGGTGACTGGAAATTCGTGGAGCCGGAGAGTTTACCGGAAGAATTTAAAAATATTCCGGATTCATCAAGTATGGGTAATGTGTTGCCAAGTGTGCCAGGAACACCACAAGCACAATCTGCAATTCTGGAACAATCTATTCCACAAACAGCTACGATAGATCGAAAAGAAGCGAAGATTGAAGTGACTTATGATGGGGAACCTAAATTTGAACCGATTACCGGAACAGAAATGCAATATGCAGTGAATACAGATAAAAGTGTGTTGCTTATTAAGGGTAAATATTATGCGGTAGAAAATGCCGTATGGTTCGTTTCTGATCAACCAACTGGACCATGGGAAGTATCTACAGATAGACCGGACGATGTAGATCAAATTCCACCGGAATCACCGGTGTACAATGTAAAGTATGTTTATATCTATGACTCTACACCGGATGTGGTATATGTAGGATATACACCGGGATACACTTACAGTTATGTATATGGTGGTGTAGTGGTTTATGGAACGGGATATTATTATCACCCATGGTATGGTGCGTATTATTATCCAAGACCAGTGACTTATGGATATGGAGTACACTATAACCCGTATACCGGATGGGGCTTTACGATAGGAATTAGTTATGGATGGGTAAGCTGGGGCTATCATCCATATCGTTATGGCTATTGGGGACCAAGAGGATATCACTATGGATATCGTCATGGCTATCATCACGGATACCATAACGGGTATAGAAGAGGTTATCATAATGGATATAGAGCAGGATATGCTGCTGGAAAAAGGAATAGCAATCAAAACGTGTATAAGAACCGTAGTAATGGCGTAAAACAAACCGGAAATATCAATCGTGGAAATGCAAATCGCGCGATAAATAATAGAGCCAGACCTTCAGGTAAACCGAATAATATGTATACCGATAAAAAGGGGAATGTTTACCAAAGAGATCAAAAAGGCAATTTCCAAAATAGAACAAATAACGCAGCGGGAAAAAGACCTACAAAGGAGGAGTTTCAAGGTAAGAAACCTCAAAAACCAGCCGTAGGATCAAATACAGGTAATCAACAAGCGAGACAGCAAGCTCAGCAAAAGAAACAGCAATTAAATCGATCTGCGCAAAGTAGAAATCAGGGGAATCAAAACTACCAAAGAGCACAGCAACAAAGACAAGCGCAATCCAGAATGCAAAGTCGCCCACAAGGAAGACCAGCAGGTGGAGGTGCCAGAGGTGGTCGTAGGAGGTAAACTACCTTTTATTTCATGTGAGTTACAGCAGGATTCCATTTATCTAGGAATTCAACCCTTTACCAAAAAAATAAGATTTGGGCTGGAAAACATTTTAACTTGCGTGAAAATACGAATGAAATGAAAAGAATTTACACCCTCCTATCTGTGTTGTCTACAGCGTTATTTTCATTCGCGCAGACTACAGATTCACCTGACGCACTAATGTTGCGTTTTCCCGATGTATCGGAGAATGAAATCACTTTTGTATATGCAGAAGATGTATGGGTTGTACCTATAACCGGAGGTATGGCCAAAAGAATTACTTCAACTCCTGGTATGGAGTATTATCCTAAGTTTTCACCAGATGGAAATACGATTGCATTTAGTGGGAATTATGATGGGAACTATGATGTCTATACAATTCACCATCACGGATATAATGTAAAGAGATTAACTTACCATCCGGGGAACGATCGCACAGTAGATTGGAAACCGGACGGATCGGGAATTTTATTTGCATCCAGAAGGAAATCCCCATCTAACCGATTTAATCAGTTTTTTACGGTGTCAACTAAAGGTGGAACTCTTGAGCAGTTGCCATTGTTTTTTGCGGAGTTAGGAAGTTACAATGCCGATGGAACGCAATTGGCCTATCAATACCTAAACAGAGTTTCTAGAAACTGGAAACGGTATCAGGGAGGAACAGCAAGTGATATCCTGATTTATGATGAAAAGACCAAAAAATCGACTCAGATTACTTCTTATAAGGGGACTGATGCATTACCGATGTGGAATGGAGATAAGATCTATTTCTTAAGTGATCGTGGAGAGAATCATAAAGCTAATATCTGGTCTTATGATGTGAATAGTAAAGAGTTCAAGCAAGAAACAAATTTTGATACTTACGATGTGAAATTCCCTAGTATGGGTAAAGGACATATTGTACTGGAAAATGGAGGTAAACTTCATTTGTTTGATCTGGTTACAGGAAAAACAAATCCGGTAGAAATAAAAGTGCCTTCAGAACATATTATGGCACGTGCGGAGTGGAAAGACCTGAGTAAAGATGTGCGTACTTATTTTATTTCCCCAACCGGAAAAAGAGGTTTGTTTGATGCGCGTGGGGAGATTTTTACCGTTCCTGCGGAGAAAGGAATTACACAGAATATTACACATACCTCAGGATCTTCTGAGCAATCACCAAACTGGTCACCGGATGGAAAGTATATCGCATATTTTTCTGATGAAACCGGAGAATATCAATTAATGATTCGCCCTGCAGATGGTTCGGGAGAACCACAAGCATTAACCAAAGATTTGGAAGGATATTACAGTGGAACTTTATGGTCTCCGGACAGTAAGAAAATTGCTTTTACAAAATATGACGGAACACTCTATTATATCCACGTAGATAGCAAGAAGATTACGAAAGTAGATTTCAGTGAAATGGATGACATTCGTGATTACAGATGGTCGCATGACAGTAAATGGTTAACCTATTCTAAATCTATAATTAGCCAGAACTCTGTCATTATTGCCTATAGCCTTAAAGAGGGGAAAACATACCAATTGACCAGCGAGTTCTATAACTGTCAGGATCCGGTGTTTTCGTTAGATGGAAAGTACCTTTTCTATACTTCTAACAGAGCGTTTATGCCAACCTATAGCAACTTTGATGGTACCTGGGTATATGATAAATCTACGGTGTTGATGGCGACAACTTTGTCTAAAGATGAACCTTCTATTTTGGCTCCTGAAAATGATATGGAAGAAGTTAAAGAGGATGGAGATAAAAAAGAGGAAAAATCAGACAAAGAAGAAGAGACTGAAGATGATGGAATCAAAATAGATTTCGAAGGAATTGAATGGCGTGCAGTAGCATTGCCTGTAGAGCCGGGGAATTATGGCTATTTAACCGCTGCTGATGGCAAAATCTTGTATCAAGCTTACGGTAGAGGCGGTTCTGAAATTAGATACTGGGATATTAATGGAAAAGAAGAGAGTTCAATTGTTTCAGGCGCATACGGATATGAATTATCTGCCGATGGTAAAAAGATCATTTATGGATTTAGAGGAGGTTATGCCATTACAGGTGTGCGTCCGGGTCAAAAAGCAGGAGATGGTGCGTTGTCTATGAAAGATGTGCGTGCGGAGATTAATCCTGTGGAAGAGTGGAATCAAATTTTTAATGAAGCGTGGAGATTGGAGAGAGATTTTTTCTATGATCCAAATATGCATCGTGTTGATTGGAAAGAAGTGAGAGAGCGTTACAGTAAGTTAATGGCATTTTGTTCTAGCAGAAGTGATTTGAACTATATCATTGGAGAAATGATTGGTGAATTGAATGTAGGTCATGCTTATGTCGGTGGAGGCGATATGCCTAGAGCAGAAAGAGTAGGTGTGGGAATGTTAGGTGCGGATTTATCTACAGAAGGTAAAAATGCCATTCGTATTGATAAAATATATGCCGGAGCACCATGGGATATCACCAGATCACCATTAAATGAAGCTGGAATTGAGGTGAAAGAAGGAGCGTATATTGTGGCTGTAAATCACCAACCGGTGGATGGAACACAGAGTCCATATGCGGCATTCCAAAATTTGGATCAAAAAGTGGTGGTTTTAAGCATTGCTTCAGATGCCAATGGTAAAGATGCCAGAGATGTTGAGGTGAAGCTAATGCGTAATGAAGCTCGTTTAAGAAATCTGGCGTGGATTGAAAACAATCGTCAGAAAGTGCTGAAAGCAACAAATGGAAAATGTGGTTATATCTATGTCCCAAATACGGGGGTAGATGGACAAAATCAGTTGTTCAGAATGTATCAGGGACAATTCCATTTAAGCGCTATGATTATTGATGAAAGATGGAATAGTGGAGGCCAAATCCCAGACAGATTTGTGGAATTATTAAACCGCCCAATTCGTAGTCATTTCTCTCGAAGAGACAAGAAACCATGGCCGATTCCATTTAACGGAATGGACGGGCCTAAAGTGATGTTGGCTAACCAATGGGCCGGATCAGGTGGAGACATGTTCCCATACATCTTTAAACAAGAGAAAGTAGGTCCTGTAGTAGGTAAACGTACCTGGGGAGGATTGGTAGGAATTAGTGGAATTCCACCATTGGTAGATGGCGGATTCTTAACTGCACCGAATTTTGCTTTCTTTAATTTAGATGGTGAGTGGGATGTTGAAGGTGTTGGTGTTTCCCCGGATTATGAAGTGGATGCACAAGCTGAAGATATGTATAACGGTATTGATGCCCAATTGGATAAAGCTATTGAGTTAATCAACGCTTCTTTAAAAGCAAATCCACCAGCTAAAGTGGTTGTTCCGGAATTCCCAAATAAAACTGGAATCGGTAATCCGAAATAAGAGATAACCAGAAACAAAAAAGGAGCTTTATTAGGCTCCTTTTTTGTTATCTAATAGTCGTTTTGAAGCTTCTATTGCTTCTGGAATAAGTCGATTTTCTTTTATGATATTCGAGAGTTCCGCTTCACTTTTATTTGCGAACTTCTTTTCAAATTTCAAAATGCGTTGCTCAAAGTCTTTTAGTTTGGATTGTTCTATTTTTTGAATTTCTTTTTCGGTTGGTTTAAAAAAATTGATGGTGTTATATATAATTTCAGTATTGAAATACAGATGTAATATGAGTATCGTCAAAGAAATAATATTGATTCCAATAAAATAGAGCCTGAAAAAACCAATCAAGTCAATAAATGGAGAAAATGAAGCTAAGACGAGAATTAAGAAAGCATATTTCCAAATATCCCTTTTTATAAGAATAAGATTTAATGTAATAAATAAACCAATAGCCCCATAAAACACAGAGTTTTCTAATAAGTATGTTACTAATCTACCCTTTTCGTCAATTGTTTGTGGTATCATGATAACCTGAATGATACTAATAGACATGATTAAACACGCGATTATGAAAGGAATAAATGGGGCTATTTTGGAAACTTGCTTCATGGATTAAAGTGTAAAAAATTGAATTGCGAAAATATTAAGTTTTACATTTCCAAAAAAACACATCAATTCATCTTAGAATATGATTTACAGAGAATCTTCTAAACATTAGAATTTCCAAATAAAACTGGAATCGGAACCCCTAAATAAGAAATAACAAATAACAAAAAGTAAAAGAGCTGCCATTTTGGTGGCTCTTTATTTTTGATACCTTTTTTGAATCATAGAGATCAATTTTTCCCATTTTTCATCAGAGATACTGCTACATCTATTTGGATATGGGCTTTCTGCTGAATGAAGAATAATTTGACAGGCTTCTTTTCCAACAGTACTAATATCTTGACAACGACTTGAGGTATGTAGCGTGACTGAAGGCAGACATGGTTGAGATGATCGAATATATGGGAGTAATTTCTGAATATCCGATTCAGTAACCCAATCGGACTTTGCTTGACCTAACCATTGAATATTTTTTTCATAATGAAATACCTTGCTGTTACTTTTTTCGGGCTGATAGTAAATCCCTCCATGCTTGACTGAAGCAGAAAGTTGTAATAATTCTAAAGGACTCAGAAGATCAAAGTTTCCATGATCCGATTTCCAGTACATCTTGTTAATGCTGTCTTGCGATAGCTCTGGAATAATTGGAGGAGAGGCAACACCAAAAGAAAACAAAACGATTATGGATAGAATTAATTTCATAAATCTAGATGTTAGTTGACCAACTTTCCCAAAAATACATTAACCCCTTTACGAATTGGATTTCCCGATGACCTTCTAAACGATACAATTTGTCCGGTATGATATAAAGCATCGGATAATGGGCCATTCATCATGTTCCAAAGGGGATACGAATAGATTTTATCTCCGCTTTGAATTTGCACTTCTAATTGGGATAATTGTTCTTCAGATAAACTGCGAGATAGACTACTGGAGTCTTTGATCAAATCCAGTGTTCCATTTCTGATTTCATTAAAATCTAACGACTCTATTTCTGCATTAAACGATCTATTGGATGGTCGGTTATAAAGTGTATTGTTTACCATAAATGCCAACCAATAAATATGGCGTATGGTTTCCATGGTACTTTGACCAGTTTCAGAAGGCTTGAATTTTAAGTCATTTTCTGTTAACCCTTCAGTGACCCAGTAATAACGAAAACCTAAACCGTCTATAAAACGAGAAATAATATTGCCCGAAGAATAGTTTTGTGGATGATCTCCAATGAAATCGTATGACATATGTAGTTTGTTAAAGTTGAACATCAAATTTAAGTGAATTATTAATGGGCTAGAAAAGGGATCTAACCCACTTATATTTATATCACGTGGTAAGGCATGTAAATGGTATTTAGAATATGCCAAAACTCATCTTGTAACGCTGTATTGGTGAACATTTGGTTCATAGGTTTTTGATCTACAAGATCACCCAAAACTTTGCCTTCAGGTGCGCCCAGAACATCACCATTTTTACCATAGACACCTAATAAGCAATCTACATATTTTTGAGCCCCTTGCATGGGACTTTGTGCGAATCCGAGAAATCCTGCGATTCCGAACATGATCTTTTCCATAAACCATCTTTGGATCGCGGGTTTAGCAGCTAAACCATTTGTTCCATAGGTTAAGCCAGGCGTAAACCAAATCACATCCATATTTTTTTCCAGTGAGGAAAGCTTTTGACTCAGTACGGCACCCATTAGTTTAGAAACACCAATAGCGTTCATAGGATTGTATTTCGGTAAATTTCCTTTTCCGTAGATATAGTTTTTAAAATCATTGATGGTGTCAAATACTGGTTTTTCAATCATTCCGGGAATTCCACGTGCACCTTCACCTCCTGCGAATACAACTCTTGCATTTGGAGCAATCAGTCCATGTTTTTTGAGTTGAAGTAATGTGATATATGGACCTATGACATTTTGAAAAATGGTTTTTTCAATCGCAGTATTATTCCATGTCAAATATGAATAGTCGTTGCTGAAAATAACTCCTCCGGCTTGTAGAAATATGATATTAAAAGGTTGGTCTTTGGGAAGTTTGTGTACAGCTTTTTCTATAGCCTTTGGATCGGTCATATCAAATCCCGATGCGACTTCAATTTGAGTTTGATGACCTGGATAGGCTGTATCAATTTTACTTTTGGCTGTAACGGCCTTATCCATAGTTCTGGTAGCCATAACCAGTCTATGAATCCCGGAGCTAACTAAAATTTTTGATGTATCCAGTCCCATTCCTCCATTAGCGCCCGTAATAAATACTGAAAGTTGTTCTGTTTGGTTCATAGCGATAATATTTTTTGATAATAAATAATTGACTTTAAGTTTTTTGATGATACAAAGGTGCTGTGTGTGTGGTTAAAGGAATGGGAATATTCGTCCAACTAATGGGACAATTGGTTCAAGTGAAGTTTTCGATAATCTGTTGGAGAATATTCAAATTTTGACGAGAAAGATTTGGAGAAATAGCCCATATCGTTAAATCCACATTCCAATGCGATCTCAGAGATTCGTAATGAAGAATTCTTTAAATATTCTGCTGCTTTTAGAAGTCTTTGTTCGATGATATAATTCTTTGGGCTGGTATTGAAGACAGTTCTAAACTTCCTTTTAAAAGAAGATAAACTCATCCCACAAATGGTAGCCAGATCATTTAAACTGAGATCTTCAAAAATATTTTTGTGAATCACATCCTTAAAAGCATATTCTGTGGGATGAAAGAGCTGGTTTAAAATGGTGATAATTTGACTGTTGTTTTGCGATTGCGTGAGTATAAAAATCAGTTCCTGAATTTTTATTTTAATGAATTCATCATTCACGAGTTGAGGGTGTTCAAAACAATGTAACAGTTGCTCCATGTAGTTTTGGATGATTTGATCCGTTTCAATCTTTGCAACAGTCTGCGAAGACTTCGAAGGTAAGAATGAGAAGAAATCGGGTAATCGATCTTGATACACCCATTTTAAGATATCCGGATAAAAATGGATAAGAACAGCTTCGTTAGGTTGTGCATTTTCATTTTGAAACCACTTATTTAGATAGTGTCCGCATTTCATCAACAGGTTGTCTTGGGATTGAACCGAAAGATTTTGAGTTGGACTGTATAATCGAGACTTTCCGCGAACCACATGTAAGAAACATGCTTCATTATGCATGGCGGAATCGGCATTTAACGGAGGTTGAAATTGCACTTTTTCCAGGATAATCTTGCCTTGAACTTTGAAGTGCTGACGTGATAAAATCATAACTAAAGAAATTTTGGAGAAGAAAAAGGGGATACTTAGATCCCCTGAGATTTAATCTAGCTTTGATACTTCTTTTTGATTTCTTTGAAGTTGTCTTTTGTCACATGTTCTCCGGTAAGAACATTATGTTGAATCGCAATTTGATAATCTTCAATGTTTTTCTTGAATTTACCTTTAGCCAAAATACCCATAAACGCAGGTGAGGTTTTAAGGTTCATTTCGATGACTAGTTTACAAGAGTTTTCGTCAATTGGAATCACTTTATAAATTCCATAAGAAAAATCAGGATTTAAAGGAATACCCTCCACATGAGATATTTGAACTTTGAATCGAAAATTAATGGAATCGAATTCAAGTTGTTTCTCGTGGGTGTATTTAGTTTTTTCTTCGTTTAAATAGCACACACGTTCACATCCTTCACCTCCCTGGGAATCATCACTAATATAATCTGATGCGACTACAGTGGGATGGGAATTTGCGATTTCTCCGTATTGTTCACCTACAACTTTCCAGACTTTTTCAGCCGGAGCATTAATGATTCGTTCAACTGTAAAAGACTGCGCATTTGTGATAATTACTGAAAATACAAGAATGATAATGAGATTGATTTTTGTTTTCATGACTTTGATTTTTAATGATTAAACTGTGAATACAAAAGTCAGATAACATCAATCGAATGAATGGGAATATCCGTCCAACTAATTGGACAATCCGTTCAAGCATGAAAGTTGACAGGGTATGTGTAATAATGAATGAGATGCAAGCGTACGCTGGTTTTAGCGATACAAAGCCACTAAAAACCAAATTTTTGAATCCTGGCTCAATTCTGTAAAGCCTTCATGTGGCGGTCGACCTGATCTACCACCACGCTGACCTCCTCCAGCGTAATTGGCATTTCCGGAAACATAGCCTTGTTGAGGGATTCCTCCTGCGCCCTGACCTTTTCCACCACCACCGCCTTGACCCATTTGTGGGCGAGAGGATGGAACATCAAAACTCCCGGTAACAATACCGATAGAAAGATTTAATAAATCAGATCTACCATTTACAGCAAGTTTTTCAAAAGGGATAATAAGATCATAAACCAGTTCTTTTTCACTATTGGTATTTAAAGAAAGTTGAATCTTGGAGTTGGGATTGGTAACGACAAATGATTGTTTTTTGCCAAAGAAGCTATATTCTGCGCCTACTGATGTAGCATTGATCAGTGATTTGAGATTAGACCCTTTTCTTTGTCCATCTTTTCCTTTGAATTGCTTGAAATCCTGAGATGATTCCATAGGATATTTTACAAATACATTCTTTTTCTTTTTTCCCTCCTGATCAAAGTAAATGGTTAATCCAGCTCTTAAAATTTTGGCAATAGTAGGTTGATGATTGGTTTTTAAACTTAGATGTAAGTTTTTGTCATCATTAGAGACCAGATACTTTATTTGACTATCTGCATCATAGTTTTTATAAATAGCAGTGCTCGAATCTTTTTCATCGACACTGTTTACTGTGATTAATGAAGAACAGCCAACTAAAATGATGGCAACAATTATAGAGGAGTGCAGAAGTAAAGTTTTCATTGTTGTATTTTGAATGAGGTCAAATAAAAATGAATCGATTGGATTACGCGTTTTATTTTACAAATTTTACCATAACCCGCGAATTCTTAAATAAATGTTAATTGGTGAATCTTCTGAAACAAACTGGTCGTAGATTTTGAATCTGCTCAATATAGAGCTATTCATGGTATGGGGCTAACCAACATACCCGGTATTAACTTAAAAATCACAGATTATGAATTTAAAACCATCAAATGCATTTATTGCAGCATCCTGGATTGCGTTGATTATAGGAGTTTCCGGATATCTAATTGGATTGTGGCGTTCAGAGATGATGTTAAGTGAAAAAGGCTATTATTTTATAGGAATTATGTTTGGACTGTTTGCAGTAGTATCAGTTCAAAAAAGCGTGAGAGATAAACTGGAAGGAATTCCGGTTACGGACATTTATTATGGTCTAAGTTGGTTCTCGACTATACTTACTCTGGTTCTTCTGGTAGTGGGTTTATGGAATGCCGATTTGTTACCAAGTGAAAAAGGGTTTTATGCTTTTTCGTATTTACTGGCGTTATTTGGAGCCATTGCGGTACAAAAAAATACACGTGATTTGGCTATTTATGAATCGCACCAATCGAAACAACCTATGGATCAATCATAGTGTTGTTTCGATTGTGGACAGTGCGATTAGATTATAAGTTGTCTACAGCAGCAGATAATTTTTCTTTAACTTCTGTTGCAAATCCATGAAGTTTATCGTTTTCTACAGCCATCATGGAAGCAATGGGATCAATCACTGCAATTTCAACCTGATTGTTTTCAAGTTGTCTTACGGCTGCACTACAGGGAAGCATTACACCGATTTGAGGTTCATTGGTGACCGCTTCATATGCGTATCCGGGATTACAAGCACCCAGGATTCTATATGAAGGAATGTCCTTGTCAATTTTATTTTTCAATGTGGCACTCATGTCAATATCGGTAATGATTCCAAAACCTTGATCTTTGAGTGTAGCTGTAATGGCATCAACCGCCTGGTTGAATTCCATGTCTACGACTTTACCTATATAATAGCTCATCTTTTTAAAGTTTTTACAAATGTAAGAAGTAGAAGATGGGAAATCTTGTGATATAAATTACAATTACCCATGGTAAAAATTACGTTTTACAACTCATGTTAAATATTTTGACAAATTGTGTTGCTTTCTTGATTTTTCTGCTTTTTTTGGGATCGAAACCCTTACTTTTGAAGCATTCAAATTAGACAAATGACGCATTTAAAAGAAGGAGATCAGGCACCGGATTTTACTGGAATTGATCAAAATGAACAACAAGTAAAGCTATCAGATTTTAAAGGAAAAAAAGTGATTTTGTATTTCTACCCTAAAGATATGACTCCGGGTTGTACCGCTCAGGCATGTAATTTAGGAGAGAATTATGGGGCTTTAACAGAAAAAGGGTTTGTAGTGATTGGAGTTTCTGCAGATAGTGTGAAGCGTCATCAAAAGTTTACGGAGAAATATGAACTTCCATTTATTTTACTGGCAGATGAGTCTAAAGAAATCATCAATTCTTATGGTGTTTGGGGAATGAAGAAGTTGTACGGAAGGGAATATGAAGGAATTTATCGTGAGACTTTTATTATTGATGAGAATGGTGTGATTGAGAAAATTATTCTTAAGGTAAAAACCAAGGCCCATACGGAGCAAATTCTGGAAGTATTGGGACAATAATTTGGAGTAAATAAATAAAAAAAGAAGAAAAAAATTAGACCGCAAATAGATTACGGTTACCGACCTTACGTTTGCAGAGTAATTAGTTAAAACATAAACAAAATGGCAAAAGAAGCAGCATCAGAAAAATTGAAAGCGTTAAAGCTGACAATGGATAAATTGGAAAAGAATTACGGAAAGGGAGCAATCATGAAATTAGGTGATGCTGCTATTGAAAAAGTAGATGTAATTCCAACAGGTTCGATCATGTTAGATATGGCCTTGGGAGTACAGGGATTGCCAAAAGGAAGAATCATTGAGATTTTCGGTCCTGAATCTTCTGGTAAAACAACTCTGGCAATTCATGCGATGGCTGAAGCACAGAAGCAAGGAGGAATTGCTGCGATTATTGATGCAGAGCATGCTTTTGACCGTTTTTATGCTGAGAACCTTGGCGTAGATATCGAAAACTTATTAATTGCTCAGCCGGATAATGGAGAGCAAGCTCTAGAAATTGCAGATAATTTGATCCGTTCGGGTGCGGTGGATATCGTTGTAGTGGATTCTGTTGCAGCTTTAACTCCTAAAGCAGAGATTGAGGGCGAAATGGGAGATAGTAAAATGGGACTCCATGCACGTTTAATGTCTCAGGCATTACGTAAGTTGACCGGAACAATTAGCAAAACAAACTGTACGGTGATTTTCATTAACCAATTACGTGAAAAGATTGGAGTTATGTTTGGAAATCCGGAAACAACTACTGGTGGTAATGCATTGAAATTCTACGCTTCTGTGAGAATGGATATCCGTAGAGTAGGACAGATCAAAAATGGAGATACTGTAGTTGGAAACCATACACGTGTAAAAGTGGTGAAGAACAAAGTTGCGCCTCCGTTTACAAAAGCTGAATTTGATATTATGTATGGTAAAGGAATTTCAAGATCTGGAGAGTTATTGGATCTGGGTGTTGAAATGGGTGTAGTGAAGAAGAGCGGTTCCTGGTTTAGCTACGGAGATACTAAATTAGGACAAGGTAGAGATGCCGTAAAACAATTGATTGAAGATAATCCTGAATTGGCTGAGGAAATCGAAGGAAAAGTTCGCGCAGCTAAGGAAGAAAATTAATAATAGAATTATAACGTCTTAATTCGCAGGTTTAACCCTTTAAATTAGTGTTCTTTTTGAAGAATGTTAATTTAACCCTACTTTCGGACCCCAATTTTACGTATGTAAAGTTGGGGTTTAAGCGTTGAATATGAAAAATCTATTTTTAGTACTATTTCTATCCGTATTGGTTTGGTCTTGTGATACTGAGCCTAAAAAAACTGTTGATCAGCAAGATCAGCCTAAGGAAAATGTAAAAGAAGATTCTTTGGGGTGGATCAACACACAAATACTGGAGAATCCAAATGATCCGGGTTTATATATTGCAAAAGCCAGATATATGCTTGAAAAAGGAAGTGTGGAGAATGCAGTTATTGAAGCGGATAAGGCCATAGGATTGGATTCAAATAATATTGCATATTACAACTTCAAGGCTGATGCATACTATGATGCTCAGGATATGCTCAATGCGAAAGAAGTGTATTTGAAAGTGTTAGAAAAAGACGAAGAAAATGAACATGCCAATCAAAAAATGGCATGGATCAGCTTGATTGCAGGACAACATGAATCGTGCTTTACCTATGCGAATAATGTGTTGAAGCAAAACCAGTATATTCCTGAACCATATTATTTAAAAGGATTGGCATATAAAGAGTTGGGCAACTTTAAATTGGCTGTATCTAATTTTAGAACTGCAACGGAGCAGGATAATGATTATATAGAAGCCTGGTTACAGCTTGGATATATGTATGATGTAGCGGAAGATACTTTAGCGGGTGCATTTTATGAAAATGCATTGCGTATTGATTCAAACAATATTGATGCTTTATATGCATTTGGGATGCACTTACAAGATTGGGGAATTGCCAGAGATGCAATAAACCAATATGAGCATATTCTTAGAGTTAATGACGGATATCAAGACGCATATTATAACATCGGGTTTATCTATTTGGAAATGCTACAGGAAAATGATAGTGCAATCATGTATTACGATAAATTGTTGGCATTAAATCCTTATAATTTTAAGGGATATTATAACCGTGGATTGGCATTTGAAAGAAATGAAATGTTCCCCCAAGCATTAAGTGATTACGATAAGGCACTGGAATTAAAACCGGACTATACACCGGCAGCGAAAGGAAAGAGTCGGGTGATCAAATAAGATACAAGAAAAGGAAACAAAAAAGGGAGCTATTTAGCTCCCTTTTTTGTTTGAATTACATCCATGCTTCAACATCCTCAAGCTTTAATGCCGGAATATCTAATTTATTCTTTTTACGAAGTCCATTCAATTTCTGGTGAAGTTGCGTAGACTTGGTTTCTTTAAATTCATCAATAGATTTGAATCCTAAGCTTTGTACATGTTCTGCCCAAGCTTCAGAAACCCCTATGCCGATAAAATCATCAGCAGTAGGAAGAACAATTTTCTTCTCTGGTTTCATTTGAGGGAATAACAATACTTCCTGAATAGAAGTTTGATTCGTTAACAACATTGTTAAACGATCAATACCGATTCCCATCCCTGAAGTCGGAGGCATTCCATATTCTAATGCACGCAAGAAATCATGATCAATGAACATGGCTTCGTCATCACCTTTTTCACTTAACGCCAATTGGGATTCAAAACGCTCTCTTTGGTCAATTGGATCGTTTAGCTCAGAATATGCATTTGCAATTTCTTTTCCATTGATCATTAACTCAAAACGTTCAGTCAATTCTGGATTGTCTCTATGCTTTTTACATAATGGAGACATCTCCACCGGATAATCTGTGATGAATGTTGGTTGAATGAAGTTTCCTTCACATTTCTCCCCGAAGATTTCATCAATCAGTTTTCCTTTACCCATGGTTTTATCAACCTCAATACCTAAGTTTTTAGCTACATCATAGATTTCAGCCTCGGTCTTTCCGTTTAAGTCATATCCTGTATGTGCTTTAATGGCATCCAGGATTGGAATTCTTGGATAAGGACCGGCAAAGTCGATATCCATATCACCTAGCTTCACGCGAGTGCCACCATTGTTAGTTGACTTTACGACATGCTCTAGCATTTTTTCAGTGAAATCCATCATCCAATGGTAGTCTTTGTAGGCCACATAGATTTCCATTACGGTAAACTCCGGATTATGCGTTCTATCCATTCCTTCATTACGGAAGTCTTTGGCAAATTCATACACTCCATCAAAACCACCAACGATTAACCTTTTAAGATAAAGCTCATTTGCAATTCTTAAATAAAGAGGAATATTTAACGCATTGTGATGTGTTTCGAATGGACGTGCAGCTGCACCACCAGGAATCGGCTGTAAGATTGGTGTTTCTACTTCTAAGTAATCTTTAGAATTGAAGAATTCACGCATGGCGTTCATGATCTTCGTACGTTTAACGAAAGTATCCTTAACCCCTTCGTTTACGATCAAATCCACATAACGTTGACGATAACGTTGTTCCGGATCAGTAAATGCATCATGAACATTACCCTCAGCATCTGTTTTAACGATAGGTAACGGTCTAAGTGATTTACTTAATACAGTAAACCCGGTAACATGAATAGAAATCTCACCAACCTGAGTACGGAAAGCATAACCTTTGATTCCGATAAAATCACCTATGTCCATTAGTTTCTTAAAAACGACATTGTACATAGATTTATCATCGGTTGGACAAATTTCATCACGGTTAAAGTATAACTGAATACGACCCTTTTTATCCTTTAATTCTGCAAATGACGCCTTACCCATTACCCGTTTGGCCATAATACGACCAGATAATGAGATATCCTTTAACTCTTCTGTCTGTTCAAAAATTGATTTTACATCTTCTGAATAATGTGTAGACACATATTCCTCCGCTGGATATGGGTTGATTCCCATTTCCCGAAGTTTGTTCATAGCTTCTCTACGAACTACTTCTTGTTCTGATAATTGCGACATTTTGATTTACTTAAATTAACGGCTGCAAAAGTAGTGTATACTTCTAGAAATTACGCAACGATATATATGATGTATATATAAATGTTTTAAAAACATTAAAATCATGTAAAGTGCTTGTTATCAGTTTAGAAAAGTTGGGTGTAAAACATGCGAATTGTTCCATTTACATAAAGAATTAATTTATGGGGATTTAAGATGTTCTAAGGTTTTTTTTGAGTATGAGTGGTTTTTGATTTTGCAACTCACATATGTAAATACATGATAATCAACACTTAATACTTTTGATTTTTTGGGAGTGGGGTAAAAACGCGGTAAATTTGATATCAGAATCAAAAACCTAACAGTTATGAAAAATCTAATTTACGTTACACTATTCAGTTCATTAGCGGTTTTTTTTATGGCTTGTGAAAAAGAAACTCCAGAAGTACAAGCTTCAAAAACCGATTATTACTATTCGTTGAAAGGGAAAAAGCATATGGAAATGAAAGCCCAGATCTACGAAGTTGATCATACTAATCCGGGAACATGTACCGGGATATTTGTGAAATGTACCACTCAGCACTTCGAATATTTACTGGAAATTTCAGAAGGCTTACCAGAAGAACTACTAAACAACGAAAACCTGGAAGAAATGGATTTCATTGTGGATATGGAGTATACTGGTATTAGTTATAATTGTACCAATGGTTTTAAGAAACCATCCAATTTTGACAAACAACATCCCGTGGAAATCCAGCAAATAAGAATTTTGAAAATTGAGGAGGATAAGTAACAGCTAAAGTTTAGCTCTTTGCTTCTCTCAACTTTTCCAATTCCTTTTTGGAATTACCAATGAATATTTCGCCATTTAATATTGTGACCGGTCTTTTCAAAAAAGTGTATTCTTCAAGAATTAAAGTTCTGTAATCATCTTCAGTCAAAGTTTTGTTTTTAAGATCTCTCGCAGCATATTGTCTGGAACGTCTACTAAATAAAGCTTCGTAACTTCCTGCAAGATCCTTCATTTCATCTAATTCTTCAGGAGTTATTTGATTACTTTTGATTTCTCGCATTTCAAACCCGGTATCCAATGCTAGATCTTTAATGATTCTTTTGCAGGTGTCACAAGTTTGAAGATAAAATACAGTGTTTTGCATTGATTTATGATTAAAATGGCAAAGGTAAAGAAGACCAAACAATCTAGTCCCATAAGACAATTATTGAGTCCACAAAAAATGGCCATTCCAATCGTAATTGGTGTGGCCATTGCTGGTTTTCTACTTTTTAGAGATTTGGACTTAAAAGCTTTGGGTGCAATTGAGTTTAACTCACGAGTAGTTTTGATGCTAATCGTAGCATTATGCGCTGCGGCATTTCGGGATATTGGATATATGTTCCGATTGCGAATTCTGAGTGAAAAACAAATTTCCTGGCGGAATGTATTTGACGATATTATGTTGTGGGAATTTTCTTCTGCTATAACTCCATCCGTGGTAGGAGGGTCTGGTGTTGCCATTTTTATTTTAAGTAAGGAGGGAATCAAAGTAGGGAGGAGTACAGCTATTGTGATGATTACAGCCTTTTTGGATGAATTGTTTTATGTGGTGATGGTGCCTCTATTATTTGTGTTTGCAGGAAGTGCGTTTTTGTTCCCGGATACCGTGCCGGAAATGAATGTGTTAGGTATGGAGCTTGGAATTAAGCAAGTATTTTGGGTGGGATACGGATTCATCATCTTTTTAATTTCGATTATTTTTTATGGTATTTTCTTGAGTCCACAAGGATTTAAGCGATTGTTATTGCTGGTCTTCAGATTGCCTTTTCTTAAAAAATGGAGACGATCTGCAAAAGAGACCGGAGATGAGGTGATCACGACTAGTACTGAATTGAAGGGGAAGTCATTTATGTTCTGGTTAAAGACGTTTGGTGCGACTGCATTGTCCTGGACATCCAGATTTCTAGTAGCGAATTTTCTCTTAATGGCTTTTACCGAGTTGTCTTTTTTAGATAATCTGGTGGTTTTAGCCCGACAATTAATTATGTGGGTGATCATGCTCATTAGTCCAACTCCTGGAAGTGCGGGAGTGGCGGAATTGGCATTTGGAAGTTTTCTAAGTGATTTTACGCCAATAGGATTGTCCATCGTTTTGGCTGTACTATGGAGACTATTTACGTATTATCCGTATTTGTTTATCGGTGCCATTATTTTACCGCAATGGATTCAACGTGTGTATTTAAAGCGAAAATTAATCCAGTTTAAAAAATAAAAGACATTAACATCTTTTATTAAGAGTTTTATCTAATTTTGTATTCTAAAATTTAGGGTTATGCAAAATTTAGCAGATAAAACAGTAGCAGAAATTGTTACAGAGAACATCAAAACCGCAGACGTATTTAAAAAAAACGGAATTGACTTTTGCTGTGGAGGTAACGTTAACGTGGCCAAAGCGTGCGAAAGAAAGGGTCTGGATGTAGATCAAATTGTGAGTGAGTTGAATGATTCGCTGGCTGAAAAAGGTGCTGTACATGATTACAATTCCTGGGAATTGGACTTTTTGATTGATTACATCATGAATACGCATCACGCTTACGTAAGAGGTAACGCAGAACTCATGTTACAATATACACAGCGTGTCGCAACGGTTCATGGAGTCAATCATCCGGAGGTGGTAAGAATTAATCAATTGGCTTATGCGTTGGTTGAAGAATTGGGTCCGCATTTGTTGAAAGAGGAGAACATATTATTTCCTTATGTGAAGCAGTTGTTGAATGCCAAGAGAAATAATACACCTGTTCCACCACCTGGGTTTGGAACTGTACAAAATCCAATTCATGTGATGCACAACGAACACGATGGGGCAGGCGATATCATTAAAGAGATTGCGGAATTGAGCAACAACTTTACACCACCGGCAGACGCGTGTAATACATATAAAGCGATGTATGCAAAATTGGAAGAATTCCAAAATGATTTATTCCAACACATTCATTTGGAAAATAATGTTTTGTTTCCAAAGGCAATTGAGCTAGAGAATAGCCTTTTATAGTTTATCACCTGAGTTATTATTTGTAATTTTGGCGGCTTCAATTATTTCTAAATTAATCAATTTGTATGCTTTCTAAATCCTGTGTATACGCACTTAGATCTATTGTTTTTATTGCCTGTCGTGCAACCCCCGATTCCAAATTAGGAATCAAAGCGATTGCCGAGGAGTTAGATCTACCTACACCATATTTAGGAAAGATTTTACAACAGCTTACGAAACATAAAATCATTCAATCTGTAAAAGGACCAAATGGCGGTTTTTATTTGAATGAGGAGAATCAAAAGGTGGCGTTGATTAAAATAATAGAAGTGATTGATGGACTTTCATTCTTTACCAGTTGCGGTTTAGGATTAAAAGAATGTTCCAATGAACATCCTTGTCCTTTGCATGATGACTTTAAAGTATATCGTGATGGACTTTGGGATTTATTCAATTCCAAAAAAATCTCTGATTTAGTGATTTCTGTCCAGGATGGGGAGTCTTTCATTAAAAATTTGCCCGTAAAAGAGGCTTAAAACGAGTTTTCGTTCAGTTTCATAGCGACTTAAATTTCCTGATACACTGACAAATGTCATGATATTGTAAAATAGGGAACCTTACATTTGAATTATTAAAAGATAAAAAGGTCTTTAAATATATTATTCAATTCAAACTTTAAGAGTATGCTATCAAAAAAACAAGCACGGGCATTTTTTTTAGGGGGGACTGCAGTCACGTTTTTAATTTTTATCGGGCTGACCATATTCTCTCTTTCTAGTGCTCAGGATCAGGCCAATCATGACCTTATGACCGAAGAAGTGGTTAGGGGAAAAGAGATTTGGGAAAAAAACAATTGCATGGGCTGTCATACACTTATGGGAGAAGGAGCGTATTACGGTCCTGAACTTACAAAGGTATATGACAGAAGAGGAGAAGGGATGATTAAAGCAATATTAATGTCTCCGGTTCCATGGGAACCTAATGGAAGAAAGATGGTCGCTTATGGGTTTTCTGAGCAGGAAGCTAATGATGTGATTGCATTTTTTAAATGGGTAGGTGAGATTGATTTAAATGGATTTGACCGTGTGGTTTCTCCATTAGCGAAAGAGAATAAAAACAATTAAACAATACATGATATGAAATTTAAATCACAAAAAGTAGCATATTGGTTCTTTGCATTGTCCATGCTTTTATTGGTTTTGCAATTGACATATGGTTTTATCATGGGTTTTGCTCGAATGGGTTTTGACGGATTACATGATATTATTCCATTTAACACCGCGCATACGGTGCACTTGAATTTATTGGTTGTTTGGTTGTTGTCAGGATTTATGGGCGCTGCCTATTTTATTATTCCTGAAGAAGCAGAAACTGAGTTATGGTCAGTAAAATTGGCATATGTGCAGTTAATTTCATTAGCTGTGGTTGGTGTTGTAGCAGTTTTAGGTTTTCACTTTAATACCTGGGAAGGTCGTAAGTTTTTGGAAATTCCAAGATTTCTGGATTGGCCCGTAGCCGTTAATGTGGTCTTGTTTTTGGTTATTCTGTTGATGACGCTTATAAAAGGTAAAAAGAAAACGACCACCGCATTAGTGCTGTATGGTGGTTTAGTTGCCGCAGCATTATTATACTTACCTGGAATGATCACATTCGATAGTCAGGTACTGGACTCATTCTTCCGTTGGTGGGTTGTTCACCTTTGGGTAGAAGGCGTTTGGGAATTGATTATGGGAGGTATTCTGGCGTTCTTGCTGATCAAACTTACTGGAGTAGATAGAGAGGTTGTAGAGAAATGGTTATATGTAGTTATTGGTCTAACATTTCTATCAGGAGTACTCGGAACGGGTCACCACTATTATTATATCGGAGTCAATAAAATCTGGTTAATTGTAGGTGGTATTTTCTCAGCACTAGAGCCATTAGCATTCTTAGCTATGGCAATCTGGGCGATGGTAATGTTCCAAAAAGGAGAGAAAAAACATCCAAATAAATTAGCGATGTTCTGGACCGTAGGTTCAGCTGTAGTTTCATTCTTAGGAGCAGGAGTGCTTGGATTGGCACATACATTACCGCAAACAAATCTTTATACACACGGAACATTAGCAACAGCTTCTCATGGTCACCTGGCATTTTGGGGTGCGTATGCAATGATTGTGTTGGCATTAATCTCTTATGCGATGCCAAACATTACCGGTAGAAAAATTTACAAAAAGCCTACAGGTCAGGCTGCCTTTTGGTTGTCTAATGTAGGAATGTTCTCTATGACAGGTGCGTTTGCCGTTGCCGGAGTGGCTCAGGTATATTTGGAAAGAGTATACAAGGAAGAGTTTATGCAGGTTCAAAATGAATTACAAGTGCATTTCTTCGTATTGGTTCTGGGTGCGACAGTATTGACAACAGGTTTATTATTATTCATAATTGATTTTATCAAATATGGACTGCCAAGCGATGAAGCTTTAGAGCAGGGTTGATTTTTTATTATTTTCTGATTATGAACCGGGATTAGAGCTAAGAATATATAGTTGTTAATCTCGGTTTTTTCATCTGATGAAGTTAGATTTTTAAAAGTTTTAAAATGAGTGATTCACCATATTATGAAAAAGTAGGAAAGGAAGTAGAGGTATTTGAACATGCCTATAAAAGCAAGTTGCCGTTACTTTTGAAAGGACCTACCGGAACAGGAAAGACAAGATTTGTAGAGTATATGGCCCATCAGTATCAGCAAAAAGTGATCACTGTAAGTTGTCATGAAGAAACATCTGCAACGGATTTAATTGGTAGATATATCATTAAAGGAGCGGAAACGATTTGGATGGATGGCCCATTGACCAAAGCTGTGAAAGAAGGAGCTATTATTTATTTAGATGAAATTGCAGAGGCACGTCCGGATGTGATTGTGGCTATTCACTCGTTAACAGATCATCGTAGAGAATTATATGTGGATAAACTAGGTGAAACCTATAAGGCTCATGAGGATTTTATGATGGTAGTTTCATTTAATCCAGGATACCAGAAAGGATTCAAAGAAATTAAACCTTCTACCAAACAAAGATTCGTTGCGATTGCTTTTGATTATCCGAACGAAAAAGTAGAGGCTGACATCCTGATTAATGAGACGGAGATAGACAAAGATACCGCAGTGAAACTGGTGAAGATTGCAAATAAGATTCGAAATCTAACTGAATTGGGACTTACCGAAACCGTATCTACCAGATTATTGATTGATGCGGCCAAATTGATTTCTACCGGCTTACCTAAAAGGTTATCGGTTCATGTAGCCATAGTGGAGCCTTTAAGTGATGATGTGGAAATAACATCTGCAATAAAAGATTTAAGTGACTTAATGATTTAGGGTATGGATTTGCAAGAATATCTATTTGGAGCGGTTGCAAACTATTTGAAAAACCGAAAATTAAATCGAAAAGATATTCTCGAGAAATCTGCCTATTTAGAAGATTTACGCCCGAAATTAACCGTGATTTCACGTGCAATTACCGGTAGGCCAATTGAATTGTTTCCTTCAGAACGAGAAGGTGGATATAAGAATGACAATTTCTTTATTCCACAACAAATGGCATTGTTTCCTTCACAACAACAAAACCAGGACTTTCTTCTGTATCGGATCTTGTTTCTGTCTATTCAGAAAAATCTGGATTTAAATTTTACAGAAGGAGATCAGACGGTAGAAGTTGAAGCAGCACGACAATATGCTGAGAATAGCGCGCCTCAAGTTTTAGAAGTATTAAAAAGTGAATTCAGTTGGGCTAATGAAAAACATGATGAGTTTTTAGAATTTCTGAAATCCAACGAATCAGAAGAAACCGATGTTTCCTGGTTGTATGGGAAATGGATGTTTAATAACCCACAGGAGCAAGAAGACCCGCTGAAGAATGTAAGTGATAAAGTAAAACGTGCACGTATTGAAAAAGTAGAAACTACTTTAAAGGCTAATCCGGTTGAGGAAATGGAAAATCTCACAGTGGATAAAAAGCAACAGGAAGACCATGTGGTGAGTAACTACTTTGAACAAGTAGAAAGTGCAGAGGAATTCGGAGGCGGGACCTGGCGAGATTTTGATGGGGAAGATGAATTGGAAGACCATGAAAATGCACTGGATGAATTACAAATGAAATATACAGTGCGTGTGGATGACGAGGTGCATTCAGTGTATCAAGCCGATTTTGTGGAGAACACCAATATTTCAGAAAGTTTAGAGCTAGATGAAAAAGGACATCATTTAAAATATGATGAATGGGATTATTCGAAATCTGCCTATAAGACCAATTATTGTAAAGTATATCCGCAAATACAAGTGAAACAGAGTGCTAAATATTATAAGCAAACTATTGCAGAGAATGCTTCAACACTTATGGGGTTGAGAAAAATGTTAACCTCGGTAAATAACAAGTATCAAACGCAAAGAAGACAAAATCAGGGAGAAGAATTTGATTTGGAAGCCTTAACAGAACGTTTTGTAGATGTACATTCCGGATATACGCCATCAGAGAATATCTACTTATCCAAGCGTAAAAAAGAAAAAGATTTGTCCATTTTGTTTTTACTCGATTCGAGTCTATCCAGCGATTCATATGCAGCAGGTAATCGCGTGATTGATGTAGAAAAACAAGTTTCGATTTTATTTGGGGAAATTCTGGAGGAGTTCAATGTAGATTTTTCTATCAATTGTTTCCATTCAAAAACAAGAAATTACACGACCTACTTAACACTAAAAGATTTTGATGAGAAATGGACTACAGGTCGAAATAAAATTGGAATGGCCGATCCTGCCGGGTATACCCGAATTGGTCCGGCTTTAAGACATTCAGGAGCATTATTAGATCAGAGAGAAAGCAAAAACAAATGGATCATTTTGATTTCGGATGGAAAACCAAATGATTTTGATAAATATGAAGGTCGTTATGGTATCTATGATGTAAAACAAGCCTTACGTGAACTGAATCAGAGAAACATCAACACTTATGCGCTGGCTATAGAATCTGAAGCCAAGTATTACCTGCCTCAAATGTTCGGAGCGAATCACTATGATATTATGACCACTCCGGTAGAGTTATTACAGTCATTGGCGAGAATATATGACAAGATTAAATATCAGTCGTAACTTCAAATATTGAATAATGAGTAAAAAAGTGAAAATAGCATTAGCGGTAGGTTTACAATTGGCAGTCATTGGTTCAATAGGTGACTTTGTAGGCTGGCCATTTATAAAGGAAGTTTTAATTGCGGCCGGAGTTGCTTTCGGATTGGCGATTGTCTTTATGTTATACGATGCGATTAAAGCATAATTCCTCTAAATAGAAGAAGTTAGCTCTTAACGTTTGTGAATACATGAATCTTGTATGACAAACATTCTTTTTCGATTAAAATCCCAAAATGTTTAGCCTTGACTTTAGTTTATTGAAATTCAAGTTGTTGTAAGTTTTTGTTTGCAAAAGCTGATTTTAGTCAGTTGAAAATCAAGGATTTTGAGATGATTCGTATGAGATAAGTTCTTTTTTCAAATAAAAGATATAAACATCTTTATATCGTCAAAACAAAAGAATATCTGTATAACATTAATCAAAACTAAAAACACAACGATGAAAAAATTACACTTAGTTTATTTAACAATGTTCAGTTCGGTGGTCTTATATAGCTGCGGAGGTGAACCCCAAAAAGCCCCTGCAGAAACCAAGGCTCCCGTGGAAGAGGCGGAGAGCGAAGAAATTAGTATTACCGAAGCTGAAATGGAAAGCGCTGCCGCAGTGTATTTTGATCGTTGTGCAGGTTGTCATGGATCTTCAAGGAAAGGTGCTACAGGACCTTCATTATTACCAGACGGAGATGGGAAATATCCGGCAACAAAAATGTTGGGTACTGCTGGTTTGAGAGCATTTATTGAAAATGGAACCGGTGGTGGTATGCCAGAATGGAAGGGTGTGATGACCGAAGAGGAAATTGAAGTAATGACGCGTTTCTTGCAAGTTGAGCCTCCGGTTGTGCCACCATTCGGGATGAAAGAAATTAAAGAAACCTGGAAGTTAATTGTTCCGGTTGCGGATCGCCCTACAAAGCCTCAGCATAATCGAAACATTGATAATTATTTCGGTGTGATTATGCGTGATGCAGGTAAAGTAGCCATTATTGATGGTGATACTAAAGAACAATTAGCAGTATTAAAAACAGGATTTGCGGTTCATATTTTAAGAACATCTGCATCTGGTCGTTATATCTATTCTATTGGTAGAGATGGACGTATTACAATGATCGATACTTATCCGGAGAAACCAGAAATTGTAGCTGAAGTTAGAGAATCGTTTGATGCGCGTTCTGTTGAGGTATCCAAGTACAAAGGATATGAAGACAAGTATTTGGTTGCAGGGGGTTATAGTCCAAGTCACTTTGTGATTTTTGATGCGCAAACATTAGAACCTTTAAGTGTGACCTCTACAAGTGGTAACGCATGTGACGGAGACAAAGAATTTATTGAAGAAGCGCGTGTGGCTTCCATTGTAGCATCACATACTGATCCGGTTTGGATTTGTAATGTAAAAGAAACAGGTATGGTATGGATTGTAGATTATACGGATCCAAGAAATCCGGTATCTACCCAAATTCCTTCAGCGAGATTCTTACATGATGGCGGTTGGGATGCAACCGGACATTACTTCTTAGTAGCGGCAAATGCCAGTAACAAAATTGTTGTGGTGGATGTACCAAATAAAAAATTAGTAAGCATCATTGAAACGGGTAACAAACCACACCCTGGACGTGGTACAAATATTAAAAACGATTTGGGAAGTCTTTGGGTAACTTCTCACCTGGGAGAAAATAAATTATCATTTATCAAAACAGATCCTGGAGAAGGTCAATGGACCGTGGTAAAAGAAGTGAAAGCTACAGGTTCTGGTGGTGGAGCACTATTTGTGAAATCACACCCAAAATCAAAACACTTGTGGGTGGATAGAACGTTAAATCCAACTCCGGAATTGAATTCCACTGTGGATGTGTTTGATATTGAAACCTTAGAGTTGAAGAAAAATATAACCATGCCAGAGGGTGTGGACGGTAGAATGGTTCATATGGAATACAATAAAGCCGGTGATGAAGTTTGGGTATCTGCCTTTATGGGACAAAAAAGTGCAATTTTAATATACGATGATGAGACTCTTGAATTGAAAGAGATCATTCAAGATGACTGGGTAGAGAATCCAACGGGTAAATTCAATATTTACAACACAACTCATGATATTTATTAATTGGATTAGATTTAAATATGAATTGTGAGTTTGAAGGAGGGAATTTTCCCTCCTTCTTATTTCACAGTGGATTTTTAAGGGGTTGAAGACCCTTTTTTATGACAAATAAATGACCAAATTATTTTGATTTTTAACTGGATGGATGAAAAGTGATAAAGCTCAGTGAATCAGCAATTTTACGTCATGTTTTCTGAGTTTAAAATGTGTTTTTTTTGATAGAAATAAATGATGCTTATGAAAAATTTAGTGACAATATTTAGTGTTTTATTTGGAAGCCTTTGTGCTGTTGCGCAACCCGTTTCTGATACCATTTCAATGGGACAATTTTATGTGAGTCAGGTTTTCTATAGTTTAGAAAATGGTGAGGTTGCTAATGTGGATAATACCGATTGGGATTTGGCTTTTACGACTCATGGTAATGGCGCTGCCGGGAGTGCAATTTGGATCAATGAATTCAATACGGTTTTATGGAAATATCCGGGAGATACATCAAACTGGAGTGGGTTTGATACTACTGGTCATGAAAACTGGGAAAGGTTATTGAATTCAGATACTACCTGGACGAATGGAGCTTTTAATAGATATCGAGGAGCAGCAGGATTGTTTGATATGGGATGGGGAATATTGAACCCGAGTAATAACTACTGGACGTTTGGCGATTCACTTTATTTACTTCGTTTAAATGACGGTTCGTTTAGAAAACTGTGGGTAGTAAGTTTGAAAACAGGTGTTTGGGAATATAAATATGCAAATATTGATGGGTCGAATGAGCAGGTTTTTACCATTGATAAATCTGTATATCCGAAAAGAAACTTTGTATATCATTCCGTACTAAATGATCAGATTGTGGATCGAGAACCAGATAACGATACCTGGGATATTACATTCACGAAACATGTTGATTATTTGAACCCTCCGGGGATGTATCAATCCATGACCAGTGTTTTTAGTAACCGTGGTGTTTATACTGCAAAGTCTCATGAAGCAGATTATGCAGCGGCTTCAGTGGCAACAATTCCACAAACGGCATATACGGATAAAATGGATAATATTGGTAGAGAATGGAAAAAATACAGTTCGTCTTCAGGTTGGATGACTTATGACTCCATAGCGTATTTCCTGTATGTTAATGATAGTACCGATTTGTATCGAATGGTATTTACTGGCTTTGAAGGAATGGGAACCGGGAAAGCTATGTTTGAAACAGAGCAGTTATTTACAGTTTCCATAGAAGAACCAGAACAAAAAATGACTTGGAGTTTATATCCAAATCCGGCAGCTGAAAATGTAACTATTCTTATGGATAATTCACTTCAAGGTACCGTGAATATGCAAATAATGGATATTACTGGAAAAATTGTCTGGAACAATTCATTTGGATTGAATTCAGGAGTGACTCAAAAACAGGTAAATATTAGTCATCTGAATAGCGGAGTGTACTTCGTGGTACTCAGTAATTCCAATTTAAGAACAATGCAAAAGTTGATTGTAGAGTAAATAGATTGAACAGCATAAAAGGATAATCGGGTAAAGGATGTGGGCAAAAAGAAGCATAACAATATGGATTTTTATTTACCTGCATCTATTTACTTTTTCTCAGGATGGATCTCAAGGAGTTCTGCGAGTTATGAATCTGGAAGATCAAATTCCAGTATATCTGGCACATGTTAAGTTTACTTGTGTTTCAGGGGATCAAAAGGATCAGGTGAAATGGGAAGTAACCGATGTAAACGGAGAGGTACGTGTTCCTTTTTTAGATTCTGTTCGAGTGGAGATTTCCTATATCGGTTTTGATGCATATGTGCTGACAATTGGCCCGGGAATTTCAAAGAAAATTCTATTAAAACCAAGTGTTTTTGGATTGAAAGATGTCGTAGTTACCGCACAGTTTATCCCAATAGAGAAGCAGGACGCGATCTATGAAGTTAAGACGATAAGTGATAAAAAAGTAGAACAGAAAGGTGCGAACAATTTGCGCGAAGCTTTGAATGCTGAGATTAACTTTAAATCAAATAATGGGCATGCTAATGAAACTGCGGTAATATTAAACGGATTGTCTGGGAATCATGTGAAAATTATGATCGATGGAGTTCCTGTGGAAGGACGTATAAATGGGAATCTGGATTTATCTCAAATAAATTTAGATCAAATTGAACGAATAGAAATCATTGAAGGGCCAACATCGGTTGTATACGGGACAAATGCGCTGGGCGGGGTCATTAACATCATCACAAAAAAACAACAGTATAAAAAGTTGGACGTTGGCATAAAACTATTTTATGAAACAGTAGGCCAGTATAACGTGAGTGGTCGATTGGGGTTTAAGCATAAAAAAAGCACTTTTAAAATATCTGGAGGACGTAATTTTTTTGGAGGTTATGCCGTTAGTGATACCATTCGATATCAAGATTGGAAACCACGTGAACAATATTTTGGAACGTTTACTTATAGTCGGAGTTTTGGGCATCTGAAATTCTCGTACATCCTAGATGGGTTCTCTGAAAAAATGATCAGTAAAGGAGCGCCCAGATACCCATATTATACGAGTGCTTTTGATGCGTATTTCAAAACCAAAAGATTTTCAAATAAAGCTTTGCTTTCCGGTAGAGTAACTCAAACGCACTTTTTGGATGTTACATTATCGCAGTCGTATTACGAAAGAACAAGAAATATTTATTTCAAGGATCTGGTAAGCCTGGAGGAAACATTGACAGACTCTGAGACAGATCAGGATACCACACGTTTTAACTCGTATATGTCGCGCGTGGTTTTTAGTCAGAAAAATGATGAAGTGAAGTGGAATTATTTGGCCGGAATTGAAATGAAATATGACCAAATTGATGCCAGTCGTGTCACTGGAAATCAGCAGTATATAGGAGATTATGCTGCGTTTGGACATTTGATGTATCAACCTTCTAAAAAAATAACCATTCAACCTGCCATGAGGTATGCGTATAATACCAAGTATAATGCACCTTTAGTGCCATCATTAAATATTTTGGTAAAACCCAATTCTCAAATGACCATTCGAGGTTCGTATGCCAAAGGGTTTAGAGCTCCCTCGTTAAAGGAATTGTATTTGGAGTTCCACTACAATGCGACAATCAATCTATGGGGTAATGAACGGTTAAGTGCCGAAACTTCAGATCATTTAAACCTTTCGTTGGATTATCATAAAGATATTGGTGGACATCGGATCAGGGTAGTTCCAAAAGCCTATTATTCCAGGATCAATCAACTTATCGATTTGGTTCAGATTTCGGAGGTGGATTGGAAATATGCCAATGTAGACTTTTTGATTACTCAAGGTATGTCTTTGGCGCTGTATTATCAATGGAAATCCATAAAATGGTCAATTACCGGAAGTCATTATGGAAATTACAACTCTATGTTTGATCGTGCGGATCACCAAAACTCATTTTTTTATTCAACGGATGTTGCGTCAGAATTCTCGTATTGTCTGGATACTCTAGGTGTAGAGCTCGGATGTTTTTATAAATATACCGGAGCACTTCGAAACAGTTATATGGATGATAATGATGTGATTCAACCCAGTTATATTGGAGGGTTTCATACACTGGATGTGACTGCTTCAAAACATCTTTGGAAAAGAAAGTTGAAATGTGTGGCAGGGGTCAAGAATCTGTTTGACGTGAATGATGTTGCGCTAGTAGGTAATGTGTTTGGTGTTTCAAGTTCGAAAAATGCATCCTCATTGAGCGTATTGTGGGGGCGGACGTTTTTTATATCCATGAATTTTAATCTTTAGTATGAGAGGCTTATTAACATATGGCTTGATTTTATTAATGGGATTATCATCTTGTTTCCGCGAAGATTCTCCTATGGCTCCTATTACCCCGGGAAGTATTGAAACAGTTCAAATTGAAATTGGTTATCCATATTTAAATCAGATATATTACGATTGTGGTACAAACAAAATTGTGCGTACCCATACGAAGTATGCATGGGATCTTGCTTTTGAATGCGCCTCTGATGGGTATAGAGTAAGATTAAATACTGCTAAAGGAGAATTTATAGCCAATATGGGAAATGTATCGTTTGACGCTATCCATGATGTTCAGGATGCTAAATGGTTATGGGACGCACCTTCCGGGAATTTAGATTCTACAGCAATTGGAGATTGGAGAAATAAAACCGATGTCTATATTCTGGATTTGCAATATGATGCACAAGGAAAACATTTGGGATTCAAAAAAATTCAATTTGTATCCGTGGATGCAACCAGATATATATTGAAGTTTTCAGATGTAGATGGTGCTCATGGGCAGACATATACCATTCTTAAAGACCCGGATTTAAATTATGTCCATTTTACTTTTCAAGGCGGTGGCCAAACATTACAACTAGAACCGGAAAAACACTCCTGGGATTTGCTGTTTACCAATCATTATCACAAGTTTAGTAATTTGCCATTGCCTTTTGTTTTGACTCAGGTTCTGATCAATCAGGATCAGAATGTAGTAGTGGGAGAAGACCATATGAATCGTTTCTCAGAAATTGTTTTAAGCGATACGGGATCATATGTGTACAGTAATGATTGGGATGTTATTGGATACGATTGGAAGATTAGAAATAGTCAGGATAATTCATTCGTGATTGACCCATCAAAAAGTTTTGTTTTAAAAACAACTGAAGGAATATTCTATAAGTTGAGGTTTACAGACTTCTATGATAAATCGGGTAATAAAGGGTATCCCACTTTTGAAGTTCAAAAATTGTAGCGGTAAATGCTAGAACAGAAATCCATAAACGAAAATAAGTCGGTTTTTTATCCTCCGGGAGGAATATTGATATGGTTGATCATGATGGTTGAAATCATTACATTTTTAGGCGGAGTTTTTATTTTCATGTACTACAGAAATGTGGAAGTCGATGCTTTTGCGTTTTATAGAAGCCAGATACATCCGGTTTGGGGAACGGTAAACACGATTGTGCTCATTACCAGTGGATACTTTATGGCCAATGCTATTGTGAAATTAAAGCTGGCTGATACGGATGGAGCAGTAGGTTATATGGGATGGGCTTTATTCCTGGGGATTCTTTTTTTGATGATTAAGGCTGGAGAATATTATTTAAAACTGGAAGAAGGTTTTGGTATGGGGCATGATACTTTTTTTACGTTGTATTGGCTAATGACCGGATTTCACTTTATTCATGTTCTGTTTGGTGTAGGCTTACTTGCCTATATGCGTGTAGCAGTTAAAAAGAGAAAGTATTCAGCAAAAGATTTTGCTGATGTTGAAGCGAGTGGAACCTATTGGCATATGTGTGATTTGATCTGGATACTGATTTTTCCAATTTTATATCTGATATGAAAGAGCTTAAAAATAACAGATGGGTTTGGATACTTCTAATTGGACTTACACTGATAGGTGTTTTGTTGAATGGAATGTCAGGTGGAGTTTATCTCATCGTGTTGATCTCAACCATTAAGTTTTTAGGAGTTTTAATGCAGTTTGTAGAAACTAAAAATGCCCATGTTTTCTGGAAAGTTACGAGTAGCATTTTGGCGCTTATTTTTATTGTTGGGATAATTATATTGTATTGAAATCATGAGAATAGGATTCGTTTTTTGCGTTTTGATTTGGGGTCTGGTGTCATGCGAATCCAGGCCTGAATTATCCAGAGATTTAAAAGGAGTGGGGCCGATAAAGAATTTGGATTTACCACCGATTAATGATTCATTAATGAATTCTGGGAAGCAGTTATTCGAAAATAAGTGTAGTACATGTCATACCATGGAATATAAAAACACCGGGCCGGATATTAGTGATATTTTGGCTTACCGTCATGAAGAATGGGTGGCCAACTTTTTATTGAATACAGATGAAATGTTACAAAGAGATTCCTTAACCATAATAACTCGAAAGAAATATGAAATAGATTGTGGCGCTCGGATCGATTCTAAGAAAGAGGCATTTGCAATTTTAGAATATTTACGTCAGTATCAAATTTGGTTGCACGAGTTTAATGCGTTGTAAATCTGAATTACATTTCCATTTTTAGGCTGTAATCCATAGAGACTTTCCCTGAACCAATAATGGTGAAGAAAACCAAAAATAACAGGACTACTGAAGAAATAACCAGTTGGTTTAAATCTCCGATTTGAGCATTTACCACAACAGCTCCGATTAAGATCGGAATTTGTGTGATTGCTGCAAGTCTGGTCAGTAATCCAAAAATTAAGAAAAGTCCTCCAACAATATGTCCCATTTGAACATAATGCACAATAAAAATCTCAGTAAGGCCCGCATCGGACGGATTTAAAATCTCCATTAAAATGTTGGTATGTTGTAAGAATGTGAGTCCCTTGTAGAGAACAAAAACGCCTAGAAGAACTCTGGCGATGTTAGGCTCGAAAACTCTAAACGAGTTTCCATACTTGTTGAGTTTGGTAATTAATCTTGACATGGCATTGAATTTTAGACTTTTAAAGTTACGAAATTTATTTCTAAAATGCCATTAAGGGGTTTAGGATGAGGTGAGTATAAAATAAAATTGGGCTGACGAAAACAGTGTTGATTTCCGACAGCCCAAATTTTAACGCATGAGAGTTCTAAATATTAAACCTTGCTTAGTGTTGAACAACCACTTTATATTGTGACTGATCGATGTGTAAAATATAAATTCCGTTATCTAAACTTTGAGTAGAGATATTTCCATTTGGCTGAATATATCCTGACCAGATTAACGCACCTTGAATATTATAAATTCTTCCTTCTGTGCTTTTTTCCAATCCATCAATTTGGATAAAGTTGTTCGCTGGATTTGGATAAACATTATGTTGAGAAACTTCGCTAATTTCAGATACTGAAACTACTGGGGAATCATAATATTTTACGGTTGCTTTATCCGATGCAGCATTGTCTTTATATAAGACATATGGCATGTTATCATAAGCCGCAATAGCTGTTTGAGAAGCCGTACCTCCTGAGAATGCACGAGGACCAATAAATGTCCAGTTTCCGTAAGAGTAGCTCATTGCACTTACCGCATCAGAAAATGCCTTATCCTGGAAAGAAAGCAGCATAACTCCTTTTTCGTTAATGGTCATATCTAAATCGGAGATCATTCCATTAGCCACATCAGAACCAATTTGACTCCAGCTGGTACCATTGTATTGGTATGCACTTAAGCTCCCTTCTGAGCCGCTCCCTTCTGCAAATACCACATTGATTTCACCGGTTACCGGATTAATATCAATACATTGCTCGAAAGCGACCTGCGCATTGACAACTTGTGTTCCTCCAAGGTTGCTCCATGCGGAGCCATCCCATTTAGATACAACAGGAACTCGACCGTTATTAAAGTTTACCCAAAGAACATATACCTCACCTGACGATTGATCTACTTTAAGATCGTTCCATACAGCAGGATTTCCATTGGAGTATGTAGTATTACCTACTTTGATCCAGGCATTGTTATCGAGACTGTAACAACTTCCTGCATAGCCTGAACTTCCATCCTGGAAAGCTACGAAAGGATTGTCACTGGCATCTAGGTCAAATCCTACCTGGACACCTCCCGGAAGTAAGCCTCCCATTTGTGTCCAGCCTCCTGATTCAAACTTCTTCACAGCGATCCCACTGGTTCCCCCGATAGCTACGTATGGAGTTAATCCATCTGAGCCAACTCTGATTTTACCATGAATGTCTGATGAAGATAAATTGCCCATTTGAGCCCACGCTGAATTCCCATTTTTTTCATACACCTGGGTAGAAGATCCATTGTCAATAAGCGCGAATAATGTTCCGTTTTTATTGGCAGCCATGTCTATGATAAAGCTAGAGTTTACAAACCCCTGATTTCCTACCAAAGTCCAGCTCCCTGGTAATTCCGGAGCCACAACAATATCAAAATTCATTGTGGTGGACTTAGATCCATCTGAAACCTCTAATTCAACAGGGAAAGTTCCCGTTGCTGTTGGAGTGCCTTCAAGTACGGCTTTGGTATGTATATATCCCAGAGTTGATATGCTGGTAATACTTAGCCATGCAGGTGCAGTAGTAGCTGTAATCGTAATGTTTTTATCATCAGGATCACTTGCAAATACGTTCAAAGAATAGAATGAATTCACAAATCCATTTGTTACCGGATTTGAAAGGAATACCGGAGCAGCATTGTCGGTTCCATCTAAATAATCTGATTTACCAGCGTTATCGATTGCATTACTACCATCGAATAAGAAACCTACTGAACGAATGTAGTTTTCATCCCAGTCTGCAGGTAATGTATGCGTGAAAGTATAACTTGCTGTATCACCAGGTTGGATGTTTGCTGGAACAGAATTGGCTTGTCCATCAAATCCACCTAGCATGTGGCGTGCAACGTGATTGTAACATAACATACTTCCGGGAATACTTTTAGGAAGTGTTTGGAAGCCTCCCATTGGACCATTTCCATTTCCTCCATAAGCATTAGATTGTGCATAATCAGGACCTGTTCCGTGAACCGCATCTTCTGTAATCATTCCTCCTAACTTATACGTCCCTGAAATAGCGCTATAAAATGTAGCTTTTACACGAACTGTTAAGACTCTGGAAGTAGAGTTGAATGTTTGAAATACTTCAACATCCGCCACTGGAGTTTGACTCATTGCGGTATTAACATCACTAAACCAGCTTCCAATATTAGACGCCTGACCACCACGATCAGTATGTGCAGATGGTGCACTGGATAAACCTAGATTAGATAAATAAGCCGGGTATTCCATTGGATCACTACTATGTGCAGCAATTCCAATAACATTGGAATATGTGTGTAACAAAGAATCCATATAATAGGTTCCTCCCGGGCACCATTGACACCAACTTCCGGTGTGTTCTTCGACCACCACATATTTGGTCTGACTATTAACTGAAAAGGAAAGAACAGCTAACGTGAAAACTAAAGCATAAAGTTTTTTCATATTCTTACGGAATTTTAAAATTTCGATTGTAAAACTATGGGGTGAAGCTGTAGAAAATAAATTTCAATCCAATTTTTAACCTTAGAAAGACCTTAGCAAAGGGATGTTTTTAAAAGTTAAATATTTAAATATCAAATATATACTGACTTAAATTTGTTTTTGAGTTGGTGAGGCCTAATTTCTTGCGAATTCTTGCACGATCTACTTCAATAGATGCCGGAGTTTTAAAAAGTAGTGCTGAGATCTCCTTCGAATTGAGTCCTAGTTTTAAAAAAGAACACACTTTAATTTCGGCAGGAGTTAAATCCGGAGCACGTTCTTTTAAACGTTCATAAAACTCATTATGGACGTTACTAAATCGCAATTCAAATTCTTTCCAAAGTAAAGGACCATTGTCTCGGGATACTTCAGAAATCAATTTTTGAAGTTCAGGCTTTAACTTTTTTGGAGCCTTATCTTCTATTACAGCCAATTGTTCTTCCAACTTATCCAGAGATTTGGTTTGTTTCAATTGCCCCATAACGGCTAAGGTGAGTTCTTTGTTTTTTAACTCAATTTCTTTTTGCATCAATTGCGCATCCACTTCATTCTTTTTCTTATCCAGTTTTTTCCATCTGTAGATGTTATAGATAAAGAAAGAAATCATCACAATAAGAATGATCAAAGCAGTGATAAGTGTATTTTTTCTTTGAACAGAAAGTTTAATTCGGTCGTTTTCAAGTAAGAGTTCCTCTTTTTGAAGTTCGAATTCATTGCGAAGTGTAACGATGGAAAGAATATGTTGATTCTTCTTTTTGTTGATGCTGTCTTTAGCATTCATAAAGAGTTGGGTGTAGCTTCTGGAAGAGTCAAATTGAGCTTCCAGAAAATAAATGTCCGCCATGTTTTTGTAAACATCAGAGATGTCAATTTGATTGGGTTGATTCTTTGATTCCCAAATAACCGTTTTATATGCAGATTTAGCAGAGTCTAATGAGTTCGCTTTAAAATATAAATGACCTAAAGTAGATTTGGTTCCCAGTTCAGAGGATTTATCTTTAAGTTCAATGTATAGGCTTTCAGCTTTACGGATGTAATGAAATGCACTATCCATCTTTTGGAGTGCTACAAATACATTGGATTTCATGTAATAGTTATTTGCTAACCATCTGATATTATCATTTTGTAAGTTGATTTGAATGGCCTTATTCAGTAGCGTCAAACTTGAATCAGGATGTGTACCTAAGGCTAAGATGGCCAGATTGTGATAATCTCCGGCAATTCTATTAAAGTTATTGTTTTTAGTATGTATCGAGAGCGCTTTTTGGAGGTTTTCACTCGCTAGAGTGGGTTTGTCCAAATTGGAGTAGATTTTACTCAAAATGGTATAACATCCAGCTAAATTTTCATCGGAATTCAGGTTTTCGAAAATGTCAATAGCTTCCAGAATAGTCTCTAAAGCCTGTGATTCATTGGCGATTTCGATACTGATTAGCGCATCTACATATAAGGAATACGCATTGAGATATGGATCATCCACCTCGTAGTTCTTTGATTCTTCCAGATGAATAACTGCATCATATCCATTTCCTTTAAGTTGTTCCACCAGGGCTAAAACAGAATATGCCCATTTTGTTTCTTCCTCATCAATATCTTGTTGCAGCAATAAATCTTCAGCTAAATAATATGCGGAATCAATATTGGATTTTAGCTGAAGATCAATTTGTGATAGTCTAACATCAGATTTCAAACGTTCCTGAAACTGACCCAGCCCTGTGAAGTTGATCAATAAAAGAAGTATGATGCTGATATATGTATAGATAGAATTCAAATGATTTGATTTACGACACGGTGTGATAGAATCGGTGAATTTAATGATTTGTTTTTATTCTATGAAGCGCTCTAAAATAAAGGGGTTAAAGAGTAGTTTCGTAAAAAATATCCTTTCGATGTAACTTTTAAGAGAGTAACGACACTTATATCATACGAGTACTTAAATAATAGATGACGCACAAAAAGAAACAAGAATATTTCTTGAAACTATATGAACCGATTCATGATAGGTTCGAACGCTTCTGCAGGGCGAGAGTTTATGGAAATATGGATCATCAGGATTTGATGAATGAGACGTTATTGGTAGCGTTTCAGAAATTGAAATCGCTTAAATCCAAAGATTCTTTTTTGTCATATTTAATTGGGGTAAGTATTCGCATTTTATCTAATAATCATAAGAAAAAAAGAGAGGAGTCATGGCCGCAACATCCGCATTTTGATGTGGAGGATCAAGATGCAGATACTTCGAGGAAAACAGAAGTAGCCATATTGTATCAAGCTTTGAGTAGACTTCCTGATGAACAGCGAGAGTGTCTCATTTTGTTTGAAATTTCAGGGTTTTCGATAAAGGAGATTGTGCAAATACAACAAGTCTCTGAATCTGCTGTGAAACAACGTTTAAAACGCGGACGCACAAGGTTGAAGGAAGTCTTGTCCGATTCTAACTCGAATAAAATAAAGGGGGTGAAATATGAAATGTCATAAGGAAGAATATGAATTAAGACGCTTATTTCATCAAGCTAAAAATGATGCGCCCCTGGTGCACTTTGAAGAAACGCGATCCGCATTTATGGATGCTGTAAATGCCCCTGATTTTCATTCGGGAAACAAATCATCTCTTTTTTCGACAAAAGTTATCGTTATCATGACAACAATATTTAGTGCTATAGGTATAGGAGTTCTCATTTATTCGAATTTCTTTAATCCCTCTGTCATCGAAAAACCAATTCATAAAAATGTAGAGGTAAAAGAAAATACTTCAGAATGGATACTATCTGGAGATTCTACAAATAGAGAAGAACAAAGGTTAGAGCTTCGATCTGAAAATCAACTGGTTTTAATTCCTGAAGAAGTTACTGAGGAAAACTTTGAAATGCCTTTTGAGGTGGAGTTAAAAGAAGAAGAAATGATGCAACGTTTTGTTCAAATAGATGAGATTCCGCAAAAGGAAGAAGTAATTACAGTTGAACCGTATAGATTTCCAACACTGACTGAGGAGGAAGTTAAAGAGAATCAAAAAAGGAAAGCCAAACTGATTAAACAAGTGATCAAAATGGATAAAAAACGGTTTTCAGAGATTCCTGAGGGAACCATGAAAATCAATGGGTCTTCGGTTTCAGTAAATTCATTTGCAATGCTAAAAACCGAAGTGAGCAATTTAGATTACATCACTTTTCTATTTGACCTTTTGATTTTAAATAGAAAAGATGATTTTCTGATTGCGAAACCAGACCAATCCCAATGGAGAGAGGTAAATGATCATCTATATGCTGCCATGGCGGAGTATTACTTTTCGCATCCAGCATATGGTGGATATCCTGTAAACAATATTAGTAGGGAAGGTGCAGAACTGTATTGTAAATGGCTAACGGAAGAAGTAAACAGTGTATTGAAAAAGAAGGGTAAAAACCCGATTAATGATGTGAGAATTCCAACCAATGCGGAATGGGTGTATGCGGCTAAAGGGGGGATTGAAAGTTCAGCTTATCCGTGGGGAGGACCGTATGCAAAAAATGATAGAGGATGTTATTTGGCTAATTTTAGGCCTGATGGAGAAACTATGGATGTGGATGGGATAGAGATTACAGCTCCGGTGTGGTCATATGCTCCAAATAGATATGGTTTGTTTTGTATGAGTGGAAATGTAGCGGAAATGGTGTATTATGGAACAGATAAAAGTAAGCCCGGAGCCAGAGGTGGAAGCTGGACCAGCGGACTGGATGAGATTCAAATTGATGGTAAAGATCGGTTTATCGGGGAGGAAAGTGCGAATGTGAACATTGGCTTTAGATATGTGATCAGTTTGCCTTGATTTAATTAACGTAAAATTTGTTTTTGAATCTGATTTTATTCTTCATTCATACGATTGTATCTGACGATATTGAATAATTTCGTTGCTTTAAAAGATCATCAATATGGATACATCAAAAAGTAAATTTGCGACCAAGGCAATTCACGGAGGTTTAGAACCGGATCCAGCCACTGGAGCGATTATGACTCCAATCTATCAGACATCAACTTACATCCAGGACGGAGTAGGAAATCATAAAGGATATGAATATTCAAGAACACTAAATCCAACGCGTGATGCTTTGGAAAAGAACCTGGCAGCCATCGAAAATGGAAATTTTGGAGCTTGTTTTGGTAGTGGTTTAGCTGCTATTGACGCGGTGATTAAGATGTTGAATCCTGGTGATGAGGTGATCTCAACGAATGATTTATACGGTGGTTCATATCGAATTTTTAAAACCATTTTTGAGAAGTATGGAATCGTATTTCATTTTACCCCAATGGGAAATCCTGAGGATGTGGAAGCGTTGGTGAATGAGAATACGAAATTGATTTGGGCGGAAACACCAACAAACCCAATGATGAATATTATCGATATTGAAGCATTGGCAGTAATCTCGAAAAAACATCATATTCTATTGGCTGTGGATAATACGTTCGCAACTCCATATTTGCAACGCCCTTTGGATTTAGGAGCGGATATCGTGATGCATTCTGCAACAAAATATTTAGGCGGACACTCTGATGTGGTGATGGGTGCTTTGGTGGTGAAAGATGAGGATTTGGCCAATGAAATTTATAGAATCCAAAATAGTAGTGGCGGAGTAACCGGACCAATGGATTCATTCTTGGTGTTGAGAGGGATTAAAACCCTACACTTACGTGTACAAAGACATTGTGAAAACGGATCAAAGATCGCGCACTGGTTAAAAGAACAACCAAAGGTGGATCAGGTATACTGGCCGGGGTTCGAATCTCATCCAAATCACGATGTGGCCAAGCGTCAAATGGATGATTTTGGTGGTATGATTTCATTTACCCTTAAAGGGAATAAAATGGAAGATGCGCATGAGATCGTTAAAAATGTGAAGTTATTTTCGTTAGCAGAGTCCTTAGGAGGAGTAGAGTCTTTAATTGGCCATCCGGCTACGATGACGCATGCTTCAATTCCAAAAGAAGAAAGAGAAAAATCCGGAGTGGTGGATTCTTTAATCCGTTTAAGTGTGGGTGTAGAAGATGCGGATGATTTAATAGCAGATTTAGAACAGGCGTTGGCTTAGTTAACGAATTACTCGAAGTATAGAAAAGGAATAAAAAGCTATTTTTATTCCTTTTTTCATTTTAACCAAATCATAAATTCGGGATGAGTTCAAGCAAAATAGGATTAAAAGAAGCGATTTCTATTGGAATAGGTGGTATGGTTGGCGGTGGAATCTTTGCTGTATTAGGATTGGCAGTTTCACTGGCACAAGGAGGAACACCTGTTTCATTTTTAATCGCGGGTTTGATTGCATTGATTACATCATATAGCTACGTGAAACTCTCTATTACCTATCCGGATCGAGGAGGAACCGTAAATTTCATCAATCAGGGATTTGGAAATGGCGTGTTTAGTGGTGCCATTAATAACCTGTTGTGGGTAAGTTATATCATCATGTTGTCGTTATATGCATCCGCTTTTGGTTCCTACGCTCCTAATTTGTTCGAAATTACTGGAGATAAAAGTATGGATGTACACTTATATTCCAGTGCGATCATCATCTTGGCAACTTTGATCAACTATTATAGCATCGCGGTAGTAGGCAAAATCGAAAAATGGGCGGTGGTGATTAAACTCCTTATACTGATTTCATTTGTAGGGATTGGGGCATATGGATTAATTGGGAATCCAAGTTTGGCGCAACTGTCTATTGAGAATTGGGAAACACCGATTCAATTATTGACCGGAGGGATGGTCATTTTTGTAGCCTATGAAGGTTTTGAGTTGATTGCGAATGCCGCTCCGGATATTGAAAACCCAATGAAAAATATCCCTAAAGCATATTATTACTCTGTCATTTTTGTAATTGTGTTATATATCGTGATTGCTTTTATTACTGTGGGTTCGTTACCATTTAGTGATATTGCTACTGCTCAGGATTATGTATTGGCTGAAGCTGCAAAACCGATGCTCGGTCAGGTAGGTTTTACGATAATTACTGTAGCCGCTTTGATTTCTACCTTCTCAGCTATCAATGCTTCTTTGTATGGCGGAAGTCAGGTGAGTTATGAAATTGCCGAAGATGAAGAACTTCCACACCAATTAACCGGAAAGCTTTGGGGACAACCGGAAGGATTATTAATCACCGCAGTAGTGACTCTGATAATGACCAATACTTTAAACCTGGAAAGTATCTCTATTGCGGGTAGCATAGGGTTTCTGATGATTTTCGCGATGGTGAATTATGTGGGATATAAACGCTACAAAGAAGTTAACGGAAATAAGGTTATTCCTATGATAGGAAGTTTGTTATGCACCATTGCTTTAGTAGTTTTAGTTATTCAGCAATATGCGTCTAATACGAAGGGGATTTTTATAGCGGTTGGAATTATCGTTTTCTGTTTTGTGGTGGAGTATTTGTATAAAAAGAAGCATAGAGTGTAAGGAGTCAAAATCTAGTTTGACAACTTTTGTTTTAAATGCTCTGCTACCCGAAATGAGTTGGCATATATCGTAAAGGTATATGGAACACTTCCTCCTGTAGGCATAAAACTCGCATCTGTGACATATAGATTTTCGCAATCGTGAACTTTGCAGTTTTTATCCAGTACCGATGTCTGAGGGTCGTCTCCAAAACGACAACCTCCAGCCACGAGATTGGCTGGAGCGGAACCACTTACGCTGGAACGAATACGTTCTGCGCCCATTTGTTCTAAAACTTTTTCTGTTTTTTCAGCAATATATTCCCCAATTTTTAAGTCGTGCTCGTGATATCCCAATCTGACTTTAGCCACGGGATCCCCCCATTTATCTACGACTTCATCATCTAATGTCACAAAGCAATCATCCGTAGGTAACCAGTCGTTAAAAATCTCAAATGTCAAATGACGTTCTTGCGTGAAGTAGTGATGCATTCTTTGTTTTAGAGCTTCTCCCCAAATCAAACCATCTCTGCCCCATTTTAATCGAATGGAACGCGCAATTGGATTGGCATGTTTCCATAGGAAATCTACTGTTCCACCTTTGACCTTACCGCCAAATTCGTCATCGTCAATTTCATACCATTCTTGTAGCGACCTATTGACAAAGGTGCCGCGAGACTTCAATTTAGTTACTTCTTCATCAGAGAATTTATCATAGGGGAACTCTCCGTGTCCGACTCCACCGGCAGAAAAAATGATGTTTTTTCCCAGTTGACCGTTGTTGTTACCAATTCCATTTGGGTGCTTCTCTCCGGGAGACATCAATAACAATCTAGAGGTTTCAATAGCCTGACACGCGACTACAAAAGTTTCGGCCTTAACAATCACCTCTTTTTTGTTCTCATCGTAATAATGCGCAGAAACCACTTTGCCATTTTCATCGGTGGTGAGTTTAAAAACCTTAGCATATGGAGTAACCGTCAAATTTCCAGTTTTCAATGCAGGATCTAGTAATGCTGCACGCGCACTACCTTTAGCTCCTGAAGAACATGGATAGCTTCCACAATAATTGCTGTAATAACAAGGATTACGCTCATCCTTTGGTTTAGAGACAATTGCTCTTGGTGTAGGAATAGATGTATACCCCATTTCATCACACGCCTGATCAATCAGTTCCGCAATATAATTTTCGGTCAGTTTAGGATAAGGGAAATCAGGAGTAGATCTTGGTTCTTGAAATTGATGAGGAACCACTTTCCCGGATACCCCAACGACTTCTTCGGTCATTGCATAAAACGGCTCTAAATCTTCATATTCAATAGGCCAGTCTGCAACATTAGCCCCTTCAATGGGGCCGTAAGTAGATAATAAGTTGAAATCATTCGGTTTTAAGCGATGAAAATATCCGCTCATTAAATTACTGGAGCCTCCCACCAGACTACCATTCCAAAAATCTCTACCGCTGTCATACGTGGATTTTGCATCCCAATGATCTTTATGTTTGGTTTCTAAAACATGACGTTCATCCTTCAAATTAGGTGTATAGACACTCCTTCTACACACTGAAATTTCATCTTTACTAAAATCTTTTTCAGTAAACCATGGTCCTTTTTCTAATACCAACACTTTTTTTCCCGCACGAGATAAAGTATATGCGATTGGTCCAGCACCGGCACCACTTCCTACAATACAAACTTCTGTTTCTACTGTCATTACGATATAATCAATTTGTGATACATGTTTTCTACGGTTGCTCTGGGAACTCCTGGGGTATGTTCTAACCACTTCCATCCGGCTTCATTATTATTTGAACCATAAATGGGATCACTCAATAAAGCTTCAAAAATGAGTGTCAGAACTACACTTAACCAGTTTTCTCCCCAACCTTCCTGAGCCATAATTTGAAGTACATTTTCTTTTTCCTCAAAGTTTAACGAAACGAAATTTTCATTATAGGTTTCGGTAGCGGTTTCCTGTGTCCATCTAATTCCGTTGCGCATTTGTTTAATGCTATCGGGATCGCGATATGGATCGGTCAGGACCCAGGTATAATATTGTGCAGCATGAATTTCTTGTGCTCCCGGACTGTCTTTACTGGTTGGAAATAAATGATTTTGTACCGCAATCAGCGTATTAAAATCCTTATCCGAAAGTTGATTGTGAATGTCGTGAATGGGAGTAGCTGAGCAGGCAATTACAGAGGGAATCATAGCGGTAGCAGAAATAGCAGCCATTCCCAAAAGGAAGTGACGTCTGTTTAATTTGGTACGATGCGGTTTTTCCGAAAACATCTTGATCGAATCGGATGCTACATTTTTGTTTCCCATATGGATTGCTTCAGAGTATCAAAAGTATTCTAATCTATTCGAAAATGCGGACAAAAAAATACCCAAGCATTCGCTCGGGTACATTTTATCTGTGTGATTATAAACTATACTATTGGCCGCCACATTTTCCTTCGCCACATTTATGCTCTTTCTTTTCTTCTTTTTTCTCAGATTTTCCTTCGCCACACTTACCTTCTCCGCATTTTCCCTCGCCACATTTGCCTTCTTTCTTTTCAGACTTTTTAGCTTTCTCTTCTTTTTTCTCAGATTTTTTACCTTCTCCACATTTTCCCTCGCCACATTTACCATCAAAATCAACGGTATTTAATGCTAGAAGTTCAGTTGATTGGTTTGCTTGTGCGGAAATCTCATCGGCCTGGATTTCAGTGGTGGTGAATACAGCAAATGCGCTTAATACAATAGCGCCTAATATAACTGCACCTGCCTTAAAAATGTTCTTTGATTCTTTCATAACTAAATGATTTAATGGTTTTTTTATGCTACGAATGTATAAGTCAGGATCAAGATTAATTGTCGCAGGATTTACAATTTCATTTTTTTTAACGCATGATGGAAGAAATCAATGCTTAAATTTGAGGGATAAAATAAATAACAACAAGTATGAAAAAATTATTGAGTTTATGTGTATTGTTCGCTTTGTCTTCAGTGATGTATGCCCAAAAAGCGGATGACTTAATCGGAGTTTGGTTAACCGAAGGAGGAAAATCCAAGATTGAAATCACGAAAAAAGATGGTAAATATTATGGTTCAATTGTGTGGTTAAGAGATCCCAATAATGAACAGGGAAAACCAAAAGTTGATAAGCATAATTCAGATGAAGATTTACGTACAAGACCAATTTTAGGTTTAAACTTATTGGAAGGATTTGAATGGGATGATGGAGAATATGAAGAAGGCACGATTTATGATCCGGAGAGCGGCAAGACCTATAGTTGTGAGATTACATATGAAGATATGAATACCATTAACGTAAGAGGTTATATTGGATTCAGTTTAATGGGGCGTACTACTGTGTGGACCCGGGTTAAATAGTTATTATAAAATGAAAATTGGGAAGAGATTATTTTTTTTAGCCTTATTAGGATTATCGATTGTTTCTTGTGAGCCTGAAGTTGGGTTTACAGAACCGCAACCTACCGATGTGGAAAATGCAGAGAAATTCAAACGTAAATTCACCGGTAAGTATTTATGTATTGAAGATAGCTCTATCCTAATTGTTTCAAAACGTGAGATTCTACGAAATTGGAATTTTGAAGTTACAGTGGATTCTAATGAGAACATTGAAACTGCGGTACGAAATATCAACGTGGATGCAGATGAGGCTGATTTGGTAATTACTCCAAATGATGATTCGTCTTCCTATATTGTAGACTTTACCAAGGAAGTTTTTAGGCTAGGTAATAATCGAATCTTGAAATATGAAGATCGAATTTGCTATTTGAATTATGAGAATAGTGATGGAACCTGGGAAGTTCGGATTCTGAAATTTGATGATCAGGGGTATTTAACATTAAATGACCTGAGTCTGGGAGTAAGTGATCTGGAGGAAATTCGTAACACCACTGAAGTTTCTGAAAAAACCGATGAGGAAGGAAAAGTCATTGCCTACCAAATTCAACCCTCCAGAAAAGAGTTTGATGAACTGCTAAATACGGATTTTTATGAGAGTGGTCAGAAGTTTGTGAAAATCAAATAGACAAAAACAAGATGGATTCTTAGCGCCTGTAGATTTCTACAGGCGCTTTTTGTTTATGCAAGTTTCAAAAATGATTGTTGAAATTAAAACAGGTTTTTCACGAAGTAAATATGTGAGAATAATAGATTTGTATACACTTAAAAAAACAACTTGAACCAAAAACATAAAAAGCTATTAGCCGGTATTTTGATTGGGACACTATTCGTGTATTTACAATCACTTTCTTTTGACTTTGTGAATTGGGATGATGATTATTATGTCATTAACAATTTGGAAGTCACTAATCCGACCATGGAGAACCTGCTTTCATTTTTTACTCAAGGTAATACAGCCAATTATCATCCTATAACGATGTTGAGTTTAGCGTTTAATTATGCTTTGGGAGGAGAGAATGCCTTTGGATATCATTTGTTCAATTTGATTTTTCATGTTTTTAATACCGTTTTGCTTTATGTCTGGGTCCAAAGAATTTGGCCGACTCGGGAGTACTTGCCTTTGTTCATTGCTGGAGTTTTTGCCTTGCATCCTATGCATGTGGAATCTGTAGCCTGGATTTCTTCAAGAAAGGATGTCTTGTTCTTTTGTTTCTATTTTTTAGGACTTTTAAGTTATCAGGAGTTTCATAAATCGGGTGCCCGGAAGTATTTAATAGGAACATTATTGTTTTTCATTTTTTCCGCATTATCAAAACCTACGGCAGTTATATTTCCGATACACTTACTCTTAATAGATTACTTACAATCACGTGAATTATCCATAAAACTAATCGTAGAAAAAGTGCCGTTTTTCCTGGTTTCCGTGATGATCGGATTGGCGACAGTGTTGGTACAAACAGATGCCGGAGCGGTGAATGTAGATGCGTATTCAGTTATTGAAAGATTGCAACTGGCGAGTTATGCGTTAAATATGTATATCGCAAAATTTATTGCGCCAATGCATTTATCTTCTTTCTATCCTTATCCATCAAGACCATTTGAAATGCTGGTAAGTATTGCCCCAATAATATTTGCGGCAGGTTTGGGAGGTGTATTATGGAAATGGCGTCAAAATAGAAATGTGGTCTTTGGTGTTTTATTTTTCCTGTCTTCATTGGCTTTGTTGGTACAGTTAGTCACGGTGGGAAGCACAATTATTTCCGAACGTTATACCTATTTGGCGTATGTAGGATTGAGTTTGGCTATTTACTTTATTCTGGAGGATGTGGCCTTTAATAAACTAAAAGCTGAAAAGAATTTAAGCATTGCTTTTATGGTTGTATTGATCGGATTTTCTTTAGTGTCTTTTAATAGAGTGAAAGTTTGGAAGAGTGGCGAGACACTTTGGACTGATGCGATTGAAAAATTCCCTGAAGTTGCGGGCTCATGGGGCGGAAGAGGCGTGTATTACCGTATGGAGAAAAAATATACCAAGGCACTCAAAGATTTAAATCAGGCGGTGGCTCTTAATCCGAATGAAGCTATGTTTTATAGTAACCGTGGGAATATATTCTTTGATTTAGGGCAAGATGACAATGCTTTGTTTGATTATAACAATTGTATTCGATTGGATTCAACCGATGAAAATGCTTTTGCCAATAGAGGAGCCATTTTCGGTCGAAGAGGGCAGTATGATGAAGCGGTTATGGATTTATCCAGAGCAATTGATTTAGATCCGGATTTTGTAAATGCGTATATGAATCGAGGGATCATTTATAGTGTGCTGAATCAACGAGAACAAGCTAAAAACGACTATCGAAAATGCGTGGAATTGGAGCCGGATAATCATGGGATTTGGAATGCGATTGCCGTAGAATACCAGTATTTAGGTGCTTTTGATTCTTCGGTTGCGGTGTTAAATACTGCAATTCAACTGGAACCAAATGAAGGAATCTATTATTTCAATAGAGGAATTTCTTATCGATTACTTGGAGATCAAACTTCAGCAAATGCGGACTTTGACTACGCGACAACTTTGGGAGTACAAGTAGATCCTGGTTATTACCAGCCAATCAATTAACAAATGAATTTAGATCGAAGATCCATATATGAATTGTTGGGAATCGTTCTGATCACCCTGATTTTGTATTGGCCATCTACACAATTTGATTTCGTCAATTATGATGATCAGGTCTATGTCCTGGAGAATGCGTTTGTGCAATCGCCAACGATGAATTCTTTATTGGATGGTTCCGGCACGGGCAATTTTCATCCGTTAACCATGATTAGTTTGTGGTTGGATCATACTTTGGGCAATGGAAGTGCGCAAATGTATCATGTCAGCAATGTACTTTGGCATTTATTGAATACGGTATTGGTTTTCTTTCTGGTTCAGAGAATTCTTTCAAATCATAGAGGAGTTCCATTTTTTGTAGCGTTATTATTTGCCATTCATCCCATGCATATTGAGTCGGTCGCCTGGATTTCCAGTCGTAAAGATTTAGTGTATACTTTTTTTTATCTCAGTGCGCTGATTGTTTATAATCAATACTTGATGAAGCAACAAAAGCAGTTTTTAGTTTATACTCTGGTTTTAGGTGTATTATCGTTATTGTCTAAACCGGCTGCAATCACTCTTCCCGTGGCTTTGGCATTACTGTACTATTGGGAATCCGGAACGATTCAGGCAAAGAAACTTCTGGAATTAGCTCCTTTGTTTTTGGGAAGTATCATTATTGGGCTATTGACAATACAGTTGCAGAGTAATGATGCAATCAACGATTTAGAAACATATTCCGTAGTAGAGCGAATGGGTTTCGCTTTATATGGGATATACTATTATACCATTCAGAGTATATGGCCATCTGGTCTTGTTGCAATGCATCCATATCCGGCCGGTGATGAAATGACCAGCATAAGTTTTATTGCTCCTATGTTAGGTGGAATAATTATGTTACTATTAGCTGCTTGGGGATTTAAAAAAGATCGAAAACTGCGTTTTGGCATTTTGTTTTATCTCCTCAATCTTGTGTTGATGTTACAGTTGGTGAGTATTGGTAGAGCTATAGTCGCAGAGCGCTATACTTATTTATCGTATCTGGGATTGTTTTTGGTTTTTGGAGTTTTGTTGAGTTCGATCACTAAAATCAAAGAGAATAAATCTTCATTTTATGTATTGGGAATAATTGTAGGAGGACTTTTTTTCTTTATATCGATCAAACAAGTCAGAGTTTGGGAGAATAGTGAAACGCTTTGGAGCAAAGCGATTCAAGAAAACCCACAGGATTGGTACGGATATATTGGAAGAGGGAATTATTATCAGGAAATAGGTAAAGAAGCCAAAGCATTAGCTGATTTTGAAAAAGCGATACAGGTGGCTCCGGATCAGATTGATAATTATTTTAATTTGGGAGACTTACAATACAAAATGCTTCAGGTGAAAAAGGCAGTTGCAACCTATTCCTTAGCTATTGAACAGCGACCTGATTACGAACAGGCATATATCAATAGGGGACAGTTTTATATTGCATTGCAAGATGGGGCCAGCGCATTGGCAGATTTTAATCAGGCGATTGCGCTGAATCCAAATTCTTATTTGGCTTATAATAATCGTGGGAATTTGTATTTGATGGTAGGAAATATAGCTGAGGCTGTAGCAGATTTTAATAAATCGATCGAAATAAATCCTGATTACGCCAATGCGTGGTACAATAGAGGGACTGCATTACTAAATTCAGATTTGAAGAGTGCTCAAAGAGATTTAGAACAAGCAGTGACGATTAATCCAGGTTACTTTGATGCCTACAACAATTTAGGGAGCCTGTATTATCAAAAGAATGATTTAGAACGAGCATCATGGGCCTTTACCCAGGCTTTACAAATCAATGAACATGCTGGAAGTGTGTGGTTGAATTTGTCGGTGGTAAAAAATAGTTTGGGAGATTATAGGGGCGCTTTAGAAAGTGCTTTAAGTGCGCAAAAAGAAGGAGCTCAGGTGGCGGACTCTTATCTAAATCAGTTGCGATCTAATATTAGATAATAAAAAAGCCGTCTGTTAGGACGGCTTTTCTAATTTGTGTGGTATCTCAATATACTATCTAATTACAATATGTTTTACTACTTTTTGGTTTTCAGCCTGGATTTGGATGAAGTAAGTACCCGTAGGAAGATTTGAAACATCTAGAGTAGAAGTTTGATTTCCATTTACTTTTAAGATGTTGTTGATCACATGTTTTCCACCCATATCAGTGATGATTACCTGAACTTCCTGACCATTGAAACCTTTCATGTCAATGTTTAAATAATCAGCAGCTGGATTCGGATAGATATTTACTGAAGCTTTGTCAAGTGTAGGAATATCTAATATGAAATCTACAAAAACAGTATCCGCTCCGTAACATCCGTTTCCATCAGTGACTACAACAGAAATAGTTCCCATGTTAGTCAATGTCACATCAAGCGTTTGGTTTGTGGTTAAATCACTCCATAAGTAAGAGTTGAAACCCGCACCAGCATCCAATGTATAAGTGTTATTTCCACCATCAACCCAAACGATAGAAGTATCCGGACCTAAGTCCACCACCACAGGATTGAATACATTGAATGAAACAGCATCATCAGATACACAACCATTGCTATCCGTAGCAGTTACAGAATAATTCTGTGAACCAGGAGACAAACTATTTGCATCGACAATGATTTGCGAAGTCGTTGCATTGGTATTCCAGATGTAAGATACAAATCCGGAAGAAGCGATTAGAGTATCGATTTCATAAGCGCAAAGATCATTTGCACCAGATATAGCGACCCCAGTAGCCTGGAATACGGTTACATTAATGGTATCGAATCCAATACAACCGTTACTATTTGTAACAGTAACAGAGTAATCTGCCACACCAGGAGTAGAGGTATCCACATTATAAGTTTGATTCGTAGAGTTGTCTTGCCACAAGTAAGAAGCAAATCCAGCTCCAGGATCAAGAGTTAATGATCCACCAAAACAAACAGAAGTATCGTTACCTAAATCAACAGATAGAAGAGGCGGTTCAGTGACCATAGCAGAACTGGTATCTGTACACCCATTTGCATCAGTTATAGTCACGGTATACGTCCCTGCCATGAGTCCTGTAATAGAAGCTGTAGCCGCACCAGTGTTCCATGCGTAAACATAAGCAGTAGTACCACCCGTAGCAGAAGCAGTTACACCACCATCAGCTCCACCGAAACAAGTAACGTTAGAATCTACCACGGTAGAAGCGACTAAAAGCGCAGGTTCAGTGATGACAAGTGCAGCAGTAGCCGTACAACCATTATTGTCAGTTACAGTTACGGTATAAGTACCAGCAGCAAGGCCAGTCACAGAAGCAGTAGCCGCTCCGGTATTCCATAAGAAAGTATGAGAAGGAGTCCCACCGGTAGCGATAGCTGTAGCCGCACCGTCTGCAAGACCGTTACAAGAAACGTTAGCATCTAAAGTTGTTGACACAACTAAAACAGTTGGTTCGGTAACGATAGCAGTGCTTGTTGCAGTACAACCATTAGCATCTGTTACAGTTACGGTATAAGTACCTGCACATAAATTAGTGATTGGATTAACCGCAGAACCATTTGACCAGATATACGAATATGGAGCAGATCCACCGGTGATATTGGCAGAGATTTCTCCATCACAAACGCCATTACAAGATACATTAGAAACTACGGTTGTAGTAACGACAAGAGCTGCAGGCTCTGTAATGGTAATTGAAGTATTTGCAGAACAACCGTTAGCATCAACGATAGTGACAGAATAAGTACCAGCAGCGAGACCAGTTACAGTTGCTGTAGTAGCACCGGTTGACCAGGTATACGTATAAGTCCCAGTACCACCAGTTGCAGAAGCTGTAGCCGCACCGTCTGCAAGACCATTACAAGAAACATTATTATCGACAACTGTACTAGCGACAAGAGCAGCAGGTTCAGTGATGATAACAGAAGTAGAATCGGTACACCCATTTGCATCTGTAACAGTTACAGAATAAGTTCCTGCGATCACACCAGTAATGGATGCTGTAGTAGCAGCGTTATTCCACATATAAGAATATGCACCAGTACCTCCTGTAGCAGAAGCCGTAGCGCCACCATTAGAAAGGCCATTACATGTTGCATTTGAATCTGCCACGCTAGCTGCTACTAAAGCTGCAGGTTCTGTAATTGTCGCTGAGCTTGTCGAAGTACATCCATTGGCATCAGTAACTGTTACAGAATATGTATTAGCCACTACTCCTGTAATTGAAGCTGTGGAAGCTGTATTAGACCAATTGTAAGAATAAGGAGTGGTACCTCCGGTAGCTGAAACTGTAGACCCACCATTGGAGAACCCGTTACAAGTTACGTTGGAATCTACAACGGATGCTGCAGTTAAAGTTGTAGGTTGAGTAATATTTATAGAACTGGAGTCGGTACACCCGTTGGCATCGGTTACTGTTACAGAATAGGTCCCAACCGCGATACCGGTGATTGAAGCTATAGTTGCTCCATTAGACCATGTATAAGTGTAAGCTGTTGTACCACCAGTTGCAGAAGCTGTCGCCCCACCGTCTGTAAGTCCATTACAAGAAATATTCGAGTCTACAACAGCAGTAGAGATGAAAACAGCTGGTTCAGTAACCACGGCCGAGGCTGTGTCCGAACATCCATTGGCATCTGTAATGGTCACGGTGTAGGTTCCCGCAGGAACATCATGTGCAATGTTTGCAGTTGTACCATTTGACCAGGCATATGTATATGGTGAGGTTCCATAAGTTCCGGAAGCGGTCACATCACCATCCGAAAGTCCATTACAAGAAACATGATTGTTCACAAGTGTTACAGGAACCATGGTTGCAGGCTCTGTAATTGTGACAGAAGCAGAATCTGTACATCCATTGGCATCTGTGATGGTCACAGAATAAGTTGTAGCAACTACACCAGTAATCGAAGCATTAGTCGCGCCATTATTCCAGGCATAAGTATAAGCACTTGTACCACCTGTTGCGGCAGCAGTAGCTCCTCCGTCACTAAATCCATTACAAGAAATATTAGAATCGACTACAGTAGCAGCGACTAATACAGCAGGTTCTGTAATTGTCACAGATGAAGTTGAAGTTAAACCTCCATTATCCGTAACAGTAACAGAATAATTTCCAGCAGCAACACTTGACATGGTTGCACTTGTGGCTCCGTTGCTCCATGCATAGGTGTATGGAGAGGTGCCTCCTGTAGCTGAAGCCATAGCTTCACCATCGGTTAATCCATTACATGAAACATTGTTGTTTACCACAGTTGATAACTGTGGACCCGAATTGATCACTGTTGATGCAGAATCGGTACATCCATTGGCATCGGTGATCGTAACACTATACGTTCCAACAGGGAGATTTGTGATTGAAGCTGTAGTTCCACCCGTATTCCACTGATAATTATATGTCGTAGTTCCACCAGTCGCGGAAGCGGTAGCTCCTCCATCTGAACATGAATTACAACTTGCGTTGGAGCTAACCGTAGCGGAGGAGACTAAATTAGCGGGTTCGGTAACAATGACAGATGAAGAGTCTGTACATCCATTAGCATCAGTTACGGTTACGCTGTAAGTTCCAGCGACCGCCCCGGTCGTAGAGGCCGTGGTTGCACCATTTGACCATAAGTATGTATAGGCTGCTGTACCGCCCGTTGCGGATGCTGTGGCACCACCATCCGAAAGTCCGCTACAGGAGACATTATTGTCAACTACGCCTGATGAGACCAGTGTGGGGGGCTCTGTTATAGCAGTATAAACGGTATCCGCATTTCCGGCCGAATCAGAAACGATAACAGAATATGTTCCAGCAGTAAGTCCGGTAATAGAATTTGTTGTGCCTCCAGTAGACCATAAATAGGATATCGGGCCAATATTTCCGGTCACACCCACGGTAGCTGAGCCATCAGAAAGTCCATTACAAGAAACATGATTATTTACAGATATGTTTCCTGAAATCCCAATTAAAATCTCAGTTACCTGAACAATGGCGCTATCTATAGCAAAACTGTCACAGTCAACTGCAGGATCAACAGCAACGGCTAAATTTCCCGTAAACGTTGCAGTATAAATGATTTGTGGTAGCACGCCACAATAATCATCATTAAATCCTACAATAGGACCAGAAAGTTGATTGAACGCTCCGGCAACTGATTGCGTATCATGGTAAAGAGTGATGATCGGATCATAGTAAATCCCAGGAGCACCAATATAGTATGCACTATCAGCAAAATATTGTGTTTCGCACATAGAAATCCAATATGTTTTTCCTGAATCAACCTGAACACGATGGAAGTCTCCTCCCCATGTAGTAGTACTGGTCATTGTATCTCCAACACCAGAAGGCGTTAAATCAAATTCACCAAATTTTTGAAAGTTATTGTTGGGAACAGGACATTGTGCGTGCAGTTGCGCTCCAAAAACAATAAAAGAAATGAATAGAAATAATCGGAGTAGATTTGTTTTCATTAGCATAGATTTAAAATCAAATATAAATGATTCCGATAGGAGATTTTTTGACACTTTAAAACAAGATTAAACAGAACCCTGTTGGAAGCAAAAAAAATGTTCTCACTGATCGAAATACTGTTGTAAAACCCTTTTAAATAGATGTGAGTGTTTTAAACTTTTATTCTGTCAATATTTTTTGCAGTAGCAGTGGTGCGTTATTTCTGGTGGCGATTATTTGAATATTTTGGTTTTGATCGTGGATAAAATCAATGTCTTTGATATCACCATCTAAGTTCAAATGAGAATCATAGTTTTCAATTGGAATAAATTGTCCATTACCAGATCCTATAAGAACCAAACCATATGAAGCATCATGTCTGGCAGTTTCAATCTCTGCACTATACATATTTCCACCTATGATGAGATCTAAATTTCCATCGCGATTTAAATCATATGGAATGATTTTGTTAGTGACAGATAGTTGCACTAATGATGGTAATTGATGAATTGCAAACGAATCATTTCCCATATTTTCAAAATATGAAGTCGCGAGCCAATTGACTTTTTTATGGAAAGCATTATCTAATTCTTTTCCATAAACATCTGATAAACTGGAGTTCCCAAATGCATCATATGTAGGGATTCGTTTGGAGATAGATGGCATTTGTTGTGACGAACAAGTTCGTCCTCTTAAAGGATAACATTGATTTTCCGAGTAATATCCTAAAATGATGTCATGAGAGTTGTTGTGGTCCAAATCACCAGCGTAAACTTCTAGCGGCCCATCCTGAGTTTGATATTTGGAATTTAATCCTAAATTACCTCCAATAAAGTCCATGTCGCCATCGTTATCAAAATCACCTACTGCAATAGAGTACCACCAACCTGTATAGTTGTTTAATGAAGTTGTTGGAGTTATGTTAGAAAGTTTACCGGATTCATTTTTCATGATAGTAATCGGCATCCATTCACCAGATAACACAAGGTCTAAGTCCTGATCCTGATCGTAATCGGCCCAAATGGCTTCGGTGACCATTCCCAGATTACTTAATTCGGGTGCTAGTGATTGCGTTTGGTCCGTAAATTTTCCATTCTGATTAATGAGTAAATAACTTTTAGGTGTATACGGATACTTTCCGGGAGTGATTCGACCTCCTATAAAAATATCCTGATCTCCATCCTGATCAAAGTCAGCGACCGCAATGGCTGAAGTACTTGTGAAGTTTTCCGGAAGGAGGGTTGGATCGTGTTGGTAATTCCCCTGACCGTCATTCACATAAATCCGATCTTGATACATCGGACTATTTTCAGGCCATTCATTACTGCCGCTCGCTACATATAGGTCTAAATCCTGATCGTTGTCAATGTCTATAAATGAGACGCCCATATCTTCCTGATCTTTGTGTTGCTGCCAAGGTTGACTTGAAGCCTGTACAAATGAGCCATTGACTTTTTGAATAAAGAGCTTACCTGATTGTTTGGAAGCTCCTCCCACAAAGAAATCTTCTAGTCCATCACCGTTCACATCACCCACGGTTATGAATGGACCATTTTGAGAATACCTATGTGGTAAAAGAATTTCACGATCATAATCTTCGTAAAACTCTTCTTGATGTACAAAATCAATTTGACTTTTTGAGATGATGTCCTGGAAACTAAAATTTAACTCAGAATTCGAATGTGTTTTGGGATTTTGAATGTCTTCATATTTAATGGTGAGCAGTCCATTGATTTTAGGATTTACATAAACGCTTTGTTTTGAATTGGGCCAATCAATGATTAAAGAATCCACTTTGGAAATTTTTCCCAGTCCGAAGTGTGCAATAGGTTCAGAAGAAGATAGAAAACCGTGATTGGTGGTCAATATATTATGTTGCATGTGGTCACCGGTGATCAATGTGATTTTTGCTCCGATACCCCATTTATTTAAATCTGCCCCCTCAAGTTTTACTCTTAAGAAATTGGTTGATTTTGTAGTGTTTTCGAAAATCAAAGCTTCGGTATCCATGTTGTTAACTACTAAATCCAAATCGCCATCGTTATCGAAGTCTGCGTAGGCAGCACCGTTCGAAAACCCTTTATAGTTCAGTCCCCAATTTGATTCTTTTTTCGTAAAAGTTAGGTCCTGATTATTTTGATATACATAGTTGTCAATAGGTACGGATGGCATTTGGGATTGAAGTTCTTTAAATTGTTGGATGATATCTTTGGAAGAATACTTTGAGATTGATTTTTGGAAATCATTGTTTCTTAAATCGCGTTTGATTCCGTTGGTAATGTAAATGTCTTTCCAACCGTCATTATCCAAATCGCAAATTAATGGAGACCAGGACCAATCCGTATTTGAAACTCCAGCAAGTTCCCCGATATCACTAAATTGACCATTTCCTCTGTTGAGTTGTAAAACATTTTGCATGTATTGGAGGTGTCTGCCCAAAGCATAGTTGGTATAAAAGGCCTGAATATCCATCCCCTGCATATTGGTCTTTTTCCGTTTATTGTCTTCGGCCATCATGTCCAGAACCAGAAGATCGGTTAAGCCATCATTGTTGATGTCATTGGCACTGCTTCCCATAGAAAACTGGGAAATATGTTTCATTTGCTGGTGAATGCTATCCGTAAAAGTTCCGTTTCCATTATTGATATACAGATGATCAGGTTCGGAATAATCGTTGGCAATAAACAAATCTATCCACCCATCATTATTGTAATCCGCAGGGCTAATACTTAAGCCAAATCCGTAGTTTCGAATTCCTGCCTGATTGGTCACTTCTGTAAAATGGTTACCGTCATTTCTGAATAATTTATCGGTTTCCAGATCAGATGGATTTTTTGCTTTTTGAAGTCGTGTAGAAATGTAATCTCCAAACCCTATAGGGTGATTTAAAATGTAGATATCCAGATCTCCATCATGGTCATAATCAAAAAAAGCGGCATGGTTGGATCTTGCCGCATCTGCTAAACCATATTTTTCAGCAGATTCCGTAAATGTAAGATCCTGATTATTGATGAAAAGTAAGTTTTTCATATCCGAAGAGTTTTGCCCTCCGGATTGACATACATAAATATCCAACCATCCATCACCATTGACATCGGCCATAGTAACTCCTGTGGTCCATTCTTTTTTACCTGATACCTGTGCTTTTGAGGTGATGTCTTTGAACGTCAGATTACCCATATTCAGATAAAGTTTATTGTCGACCTGATTCCCGGTAAAATAGATATCAGCCATCCCATCATTATTGATATCCCCAATTGCAACCCCTCCGCCATTATACATATTGAAGAAGTTGAAGCAATTCATTTCCTCCGTTTCTTTCACAATGGTATTGGTGAAATGGATGTTTGTTTTTTCAGAAGATAAAGCCTGAAATTTCGGTTTTATCTGAGGCGTAGAAGGTGCTTGAATTTGTTTTTTTTGAGTGCTTTCATTGCATCCTACGAAAGAGAATAGCAAAATAACTGCGGAGAAATATGTAATGAATGTGTGCATAGGAATTTCAAATGTAAGTGAATGATTCAAATTATCTAGAAACAGAAAAAGGTATCTATATAGATACCTTTTTCTTGTTTGATTATAAATAATGCGATGCCTATCTAATCACGATATGTTTCACTACTTTTTGGTTTTCAGCCTGGATTTGGATGAAATAAGTACCCGTAGGGAGATTTGAAACATCTAAAGTAGAAGTTTGATTTCCATTTACTTTTAAGATGTTGTTGATCACATGTTTTCCACCCATATCGGTGATGATTACCTGAACTTCCTGACCATTGAAACCTTTCATGTCAATGTTTAAATAATCAGCAGCTGGATTCGGATAAATGTTTACAGAGGCTTTGTCAAGTGTAGGAACATCTAAGATGAAATCTACAAAAACAGTATCCGCTCCGTAACATCCGTTTCCATCAGTGACTACAACAGAAATAGTTCCCATGTTAGTCAATGTCACATCAAGCGTTTGGTTTGTGGTTAAATCACTCCATAAGTAAGAGTTGAAACCCGCACCAGCATCCAGAGTATAAGTGTTATTTCCACCATCAACCCAAACGATAGAAGTATCCGGACCTAAGTCCACCACCACAGGATTATGAACATTGAACGAAACAGCATCATCAGATACACAACCATTGCTATCCGTAGCAGTTACAGAATAATTCTGTGAACCAGGAGACAAACTATTTGCATCCACAATGATTTGCGAAGTCGTTGCACTGGTATTCCAGATGTAAGATACAAATCCGGAAGAAGCGATTAGAGTATCGATTTCATAAGCACAAAGATCATTTGCACCAGATATAGCGACCCCAGTAGCCTGGAATACGGTTACATTAATGGTATCGATACCAATACAACCGTTATTATTTGTAACAGTAACAGAGTAATCTGCCACACCAGGAGTAGAGGTATCCACATTATAAGTTTGATTAGTAGAGTTGTCTTGCCATAAGTAAGAAGCAAATCCAGCTCCAGGATCAAGAGTTAATGATCCACCAAAACAAACAGAAGTATCGTTACCTAAATCAACAGATAGAAGAGGTGGTTCAGTGACCATAGCAGAACTGGTATCTGTACACCCATTTGCATCAGTTACAGTCACGGTATACGTCCCTGCCATGAGTCCGGTAATAGATGCAGCAGCAGCACCGGTGTTCCACAAGTAAGAATAAGTTGTAGTACCTCCAGAAGCAGAAGCAGTTACACCACCATCAGCGCCACCGAAACAAGTGACATTAGAATCTGCCACGGTAGAAGCGACTAATAGCGCAGGTTCAGTGATGATGACAGAAGTAGAATCGGTACACCCATTTGCATCGGTTACCGTTACTGTGTAAGTACCTGCACTTACTCCGGTAATTGATGGAGTGGTGGCCGTATTTGACCATGCATAAGAATATGGTGTTGTTCCACCCGTAGCTGAGGCACTTGCACCACCGTTAGATAATCCGTTACAAGTTATGTTAGAATCCACTATAGAAGTCGCCATTAAAACTGTAGGTTCTGTAATAGTTGCAGAACTGGTATCGGTGCAGCCATTTGCATCAGAGACTGTTACGGTATATGTGTTGGCGATCACACCAGTGATAGAAACAGTAGTCGCAGCATTCGACCAGGCATAAGTATATGCTCCGGTTCCACCAGTAGCAGAAGCGGTAATTCCGCCATTTGCGAATCCATTACAAGTTACATTTGAATCAACTACAGTTGCAGCGACTAAAGCTGTAGGTTCTGTAATAAGTACAGATGTGGTATCATAACATCCATTGGCATCATAAATCACATATTGTGGTAAATTTATAGGACCAACAGTATCAGTATCCATGGTAGCCATGGTATCTGTTCCTGAGAAAATATTGTAATATGGCGCAGTTCCTCCGGTAATTACATAAGAAACAATCGCATCATTTGCCCCATTACAACTGATCGGTGAATTAATAGTCAGGTTGAATGCTAAATCTAATGGCTCGGTAACGGTCGCTGAACTTGTAGAAGTGCATCCATTCGCATCTGTAATGGTTACGGTATAGGTGCCTGCAGAAATACCTGTAATACTTGCTGTAGTTGCCGTATTATTCCATTCATAGCTATATGGCGCAGTTCCCCCAGTAGCAGAAGCTGTAGCACCACCATTTGCGAATCCATTACATGTAGCATTGGAGTCTACAATAGAAGTGGCTACAAGTACAGCAGGTTCAGTAATAGTTGCAGAGCTGGTTGAAGTACAACCATTGGCATCAGTAACGGTTATGGTATAAGTTCCAGCAATCACACCTGTAATACTCGCATTAGTTGCCGCATTCGACCATAGGTAGTTATAAGTTGTGGTTCCACCAGAAGCAGATGCAGAGGCTCCGCCATCAGAGAATCCATTACAGCTTGTATTGCTATCCACAACTGTGGCAGCCATTAAAGCTGTGGGTTCTGTAATGGTGACTGAATTTGTAGCGGTACATCCATTGTTGTCTGTTGTGGTTACTGAATATGTATTTGCGGTTACTCCTGTAATAGAAGGGGTTGTCGCACCATTTGACCATGTGTAGGTGTGAGGAAATGTACCTAATAAAGCCCCTGCAGATGCACCACCATCTGAAAAACCATTACACGTTACATTTGAATCAACAATTGCCTGTAAGATCAATCCTGCAGGTTCCGTAATGGTGACTGAATTTGTAGCAGTACATCCGTTATTGTCTGTTGTGGTTACTGAATATGTATTTGCAGTTACTCCTGTAATAGAAGGGGTTGTCGCACCATTTGACCATGCGTAGGTGTGAGGAAATGTACCTAATAAAGCCCCCGCAGATGCACCACCATCTGAAAAACCATTACATGTTACATTTGAATCAACAATTGCCTGTAAGATCAATCCAGCAGGTTCCGTAATGGTGACTGAATTTGTTGCAGTACATCCATTGTTGTCTGTTGCTGTTACCGTATACGTATTTGCAGTTACTCCTGTAATAGAAGGAGTTGTTGCGCCATTTGACCATGTATAAGTGTGAGGAAATGTACCTAATAAAGCACCCGCAGATGCACCACCATTTGAGAAACCGTTACAAGTCACATTTGAATCAACAATTGCTTGTACCAACAGTCCAGAGGGTTCTGTAATGTTTACAGAGCTCGTTGCAGTTATGCCGTTGTTATCGGTAATGGTTACCATATATGTATTTGCTGTAACACCTGTAATGCTTGCGGTTGTTGCTCCGTTAGACCAGGCGTAGTTATAAGGTGCTGTTCCTCCGGACGGAGAAGCTGTGGCGCCTCCATCAGAAAAACCGTTACAAGTCACATTGGAGTCCACAACGGTATTTGCAGACATACTACTAATGGTTGCAGAACTTGTAGCCGTACAACTATTGTTGTCTGTCACGGTTACCGTATAAGTTCCCATGGCTAAACCTGTAATACTTGCGGTTGTTGCTGCATTTGACCAGGCATAATTGTAAGGTGTGGTTCCTCCGGTTACAGAAGCTGTTGTTCCACCGTTGGCTAAACCTCCGGTAGAATTTGAATCTACCGTGGTTGATGCAATTAAAACAGCAGGTTCGGTAATAGTATTGCTATTTGTAGCAGTACATCCATTTGCATCGGTTATGGTCACCGAATAAGTTCCTGCTAGAACCCCAGTAATAGAAACTGTAGTTGCCGAATTTGACCAGGCAAAGTTGTAAGGAGTAGTTCCCCCAACGGCTGATGCTGTTGCACCACCATTTGAGAAACCGTTACAAGTCACATTGGAGTCTATAACCGTTGCTGCAATTAATGAGGCAGGCTCAGTGATGACAATAGATTTTGTAGCAGTGGCTGAGAGACTATCGGTCACTGTTACGGTATAAGTTCCAGGAGCTAATCCGGTAAGTGTGGTGTCTGTTGAGCCTGTTGACCATAAATAAGTATATGGAGGAGTTCCTCCGGTCGTGCTTGTGATGGTTACCCCGGCATCTGTAAGTCCGTTACAAGAAATAGCAGAATCAATGGTGACCGTTGGATTGGGACCATTTGAAACACCCTTGTACCAATACCAACGGGTAGGGTTCCAATGCGTGGCAATGACATCCTTGATTCCATCACCGGTTATATCTTCAAAACACATGGCGCCAAATGCGCCAAAATCAACAGTATCAAATGAATGCGCAGGATAACTAATGTATGGAGCGAAGTCTGGAGAAGTAGCAGTACCATTATTAGGAATGTAACGGATAAAACCGGCTTCGTTCATAAAGTACATATCCAGATCACCATCACCGTCAAAATCTTCCATGTCAGGAGTAGGAGCTAAGAAACTTGTTTCTACCCATAGGGTTGGAGGGAAAAGAGAAGAACTACCAAACTCTCTTACAAAACTTGGTGATGTTGGTGTTCCGACATTTTCAAAATAGGTGCAAGAGTCTGAACCTCCAGCCGTAAAATCTAAATCTCCATCATTGTCTAAATCACCAAATCCAAATGATGAAAATTCACCAATTTGTTGTCCTTGAAGTCCTGGGATCGTGTCTTTTGCAAAGAAAGGACTGGTAGCTGTTCCGGTATTTCTATAGAAATGGATATCATCTAATTTGAGTAAACCTGCTTGATTCCATCTGGATCCTACCATAAGATCTAAATCTCCATCGGAATCAATATCAACCAAATGGGGTCTAACTTCATTGGTGTTTTGAACTACCCCAATTTTTATGGTATCTAACGAAGGAATAGCACCGGATGTTCTTATAAATACAGGGTTACTAACAGTACCCTGATTTTGAAAATAGAAGAACCGACCTCTGTTACTCCCGGATACAAAGTCCATATCACCATCTCCATCCAAATCTCCGATGGCGACACTACCGAAACGTTCTGGAACTAAAGGCAGTTTAGCGGTGTCTAAACCAGCTGGTTCAGGTCCTCCAATTCCAGCAGGCCCCCAACCGGCAGTCCAGTATTGGGATGTTACGGTTATTTGTGAAAACGCCAGATTGCCAGATAACGCAATCAAGGCCCCTATTAAAAATGCGGTTCGAAATCTAAAAAGTTTCATTTCTTATACAGTATTAGTATGGTTTTAAATGCAAAGAAATGACACCTCCAAAGTGGGCAAAATAAATGTTCTCAGGTTGCGGATTCGTGTTGTAGGGCTGTAAAAAAGTGATGTGAGAAAATCGAAAGAAACAGTTAGGATTTATTAATTACCGTTAAGAGTTCTTCTCTATGACGTTTTCCTAATGGAATCGTTTTTTCTAAAATAATGAGTTCATTATGAGTTACAGTTTGCATGTAATCCAGGTTTACAATATAACTTCGATGACATCTAAAGAAGTTCCCGGATAGTTTGTTGATATATTCGTTCAGGCTTCCACGAATGACGTGTTGCGTTCCATCAACCATTTCAATCTCGATATAAATATGATCACTTTTGATAAAGAGGATATCTTTAAAGTCAATTCGAATAAAGTTTTTGTTCTTTTTGATAAACAGAGAATCTTTAATGACCAGATTTTCCTGATTCAGTGCTTTTTCATTCCGCTTAGAGAAATTGTATAACGCAATTTCAATAGAGGTAGACAATTCTACACTACTAAAAGGCTTGATCAGATAAGCGGCAGGCTCTACGCTTTTGGCTTTATTTACTGTTTGGCTATCTGCATTTGATGTCAAAAAGATAAAAGGGAATTTAAAGCGTTTATTGATTTCAGCTCCGAGTTCGATGCCACTCTTTTTTCCAGATAGTTGGATGTCTAAAAGTGCGATATCCGGAACTTCATTTTCAATAGCCGCGATGGCTTCGGTATAGTTAATGGCCTGTTCTGAGATTTCGTAACCATTATCCATTAAAGAAAATTTAATATTGTTTGAAATAATCATTTCATCTTCAACAATCAAAACTTTTATTTTCCCCATAACTATAAGCTTTTAATCGGTTAGAGATCTGGTATATGTATCTTTAAACGTTACAATAAAGTGTGCGCCATTTTGATTGATAAACTCAAAACTTCCCTGAAGTTGTTTGGATAGACCCTGAACCAATTGCAAACCTAAACTTCTTAATTGTTTGATGTTTAAATGATCCGGAATTCCAGCACCATTATCCTGAACATGTAAAGTATATGTTTCGTTTTGATCTTTTTCAATGGATACGGATAATTCGGGTGTGTTATTTCCGGTTCCGTATTTTAATGCATTAGTGACCAGCTCATTTACAATAAGTCCAAGAGGGATAGCGGTATCAATGTCGAAAGCAATATGCGGGATATCGGTTTGAATTTTGAGTTGATCTTTTTTGCCATACATCTCAGTTAGATCATTCACGAGTTTCACCAGATACTCATCAAAGAACATGATGAGATCATCGTTTTCATATAGTTTTTTGTGAATCAACGCCATAGAGTTAATTCTGTTTTTTCCTTCCTGTGCCAATTCTAAGGCTTTTTTGTCCTCGATTCCTGAGGATTGAAGTTCCAATAGACTAGAAATGACCTGGAAGTTATTTTTAACCCGATGGTGAATTTCTTTAAGAAGAGTGGCTTTTTCTTCTTCTTTCTTTTGAATATCGTCTCTTTGTCTGGTGATTTCTTCGTTTTTAGTTTTGAGCAGACGTTCCTTTTTGCGCATCATAACAATAGCAATGATGGCGATAGCAAATAAAACTCCAACCAGAAGTGTGATCACAAAATACATTTCTGTTTTTTGTTTTTCGTTTTCTAATTCCAGTTCCTGTTTTTGTTTTAAGAGATTGGTCTCATATTGTGCCAATGACTTCGATAAATCCTGAGAGTAATTCTGTTTGGTGATGTAAATACACTGGTCTTTGAAATCCAATGCAGCTTGATAATGGCCAAATCTAGCGAGTGTGTTAGAGATTTCATTCAATAAATGATAAAACTCTACATTGTCCAGTTTACCTTCTGATTGTTGAGCCGCATGCTCACAAAATTGAATGAGGTTTTCACTTTGGAAAGCATTAAAGATAGAATCACTTTCTGGTGAAGGAATTTCTATTGTTCCCAGATATTTAATGAAATAGGAATAAGTTCCTAAACGGCTATTTGGTATCTGATAAAGTTCATTTAGTAGTGGTAATATTTTAGACCCCGAAACTCCTTTAAAGATATAGGCATCCGCCAAATGCATCATGTTACCAATATAAAAAGCACTTTTTTCATATTGCAATTGATCTAGTTCGTAGGCATATTCGCTTACTCGGATATATTCATCCAGATTTCTTTCGAAGATCAAAAATTCGCTCAGATAATACAGGGAGTTGATGATTAGGTTGGTATCCTTAATCTCGGTTGCTGTTTTTTGATTTTCCAGGCACAGTTTTTTGCCCTCTTCGATGTTTTCTTGAATGATATACAGAGTAATCGGGTAAGTACTTGCTAGAATTTGCGCACGTTTTGTATTTCTTTGATTCGGATCAAATTGTGCAATGTATTGTTCTAGTTTTTGGTGTTCTGTATTTGCTTGTTCTAACTTGTTGGTGTTTGTCAACGTAGTGAGCTTTACCCAAATTAACTTCACATAATTATAGTCCACAGAATCATTTTGTGGAACCGTAACATTACGATCAATAAAAGCGACAATTCCGTCAAAGTTGCTGTTGACCTTGTTTTGCATCTTGGCGATATACTTAACGTAGTCTAAATTAGATGCGTTTTGTTTACTGATTCTATTTAGCACCTGCATGTATTCAGAGGTGTCATTACCCTGAATCATTTTTTGAGCGACATCAAATTTTTCCAGTAGGATGGAATCTTCTATGTCTGATAAGCTGAATGTGGTTTCCTGGGAATATGTATTTGTAATAAAGAAAAAGGTAAAAACAAATACAATAAGATTTCTAGTATTCATAAACTACGTGATTGTGTGGAGATTTCGTAATTACGTATGTTGTATAGCGACTACAAATTAAAACGATTTATTACTATTTAATGTGGAGAAGTACATAAATAAAATCATTTTGATTTTTAAATAGTTTGTTATTAGTGTTTTGCAAGTTGTTGTTGGGAAATAAAAAAGGCGACCCAAAGGCCGCCTTTTTATGAAGATATTTAAAATTTAAATCTATCTGATTACGATGTGTTTTACCACTTTTTGGTTTTCAGCCTGGATTTGGATGAAATAAGTACCCGTAGGAAGATTTGAAACATCTAAAGTAGAAGTTTGATTTCCATTTACTTTTAAGATGTTGTTGATCACATGTTTTCCACCCATATCGGTGATGATTACCTGAACTTCCTGACCATTGAAACCTTTCATGTCAATGTTTAAATAATCAGCAGCTGGATTCGGATAAATGTTTACAGAGGCTTTGTCAAGTGTAGGAACATCTAAGATGAAATCTACAAAAACAGTATCCGCTCCGTAACATCCGTTTCCATCAGTGACTACAACAGAAATAGTTCCCATGTTAGCTAATGTCACATCAAGCGTTTGGTTTGTGGTTAAATCACTCCATAAGTAAGAGTTGAAACCCGCACCAGCATCTAATGTATAAGTGTTATTTCCACCATCAACCCAAACGATAGAAGTATCCGGACCTAAGTCCACTACCACAGGATTATGAACATTGAATGAAACAGCATCATCAGATACACAACCATTGCTATCCGTAGCAGTTACAGAATAATTCTGTGAACCAGGAGACAAACTATTCGCATCTACGATGATTTGCGAAGTCGTTGCACTGGTATTCCAGATGTAAGATACAAATCCGGAAGAAGCGATTAGAGTATCGATTTCATAAGCACAAAGATCATTTGCACCAGATATAGCGACCCCAGTAGCCTGGAATACGGTTACATTAATGGTATCGAATCCAATACAACCGTTATTATTTGTAACAGTAACAGAGTAATCTGCCACACCAGGAGTAGAGGTATCCACATTATAAGTTTGATTCGTAGAGTTGTCTTGCCATAAGTAAGAAGCAAACCCAGCTCCAGGATCAAGAGTTAATGATCCACCAAAACAAACAGAAGTATCGTTACCTAAATCAACAGATAGAAGAGGTGGTTCAGTGACCATAGCAGAGCTGGTATCTGTACACCCATTTGCATCAGTTATAGTCACGGTATACGTCCCAGCCATGAGTCCGGTAATAGATGCAGAAGCAGCACCAGTGTTCCATGCGTAAACATAAGCAGTAGTACCACCCGTAGCAGAAGCAGTTAAACCACCATCAGCTCCACCGAAACAAGTAACATTAGAATCTACCACGGTAGAAGCGACTAAAAGCGCAGGTTCAGTGATGACAAGTGCAGCAGTAGCCGTACAACCATTATTGTCAGTTACAGTTACGGTATAAGTACCAGCAGCAAGGCCAGTCACAGAAGCAGTAGCCGCTCCGGTATTCCATAAGAAAGTATGAGAAGGAGTACCACCGGTAGCGATAGCCGTAGCTGCACCGTCTGCAAGACCATTACAAGAAACGTTTGCATCTAAAGTAGTAGTAACTGTTAATACAGGTGGCTCCGTAACGATAGCAGTGCTTGTTGCAGTACAACCGTTGGCATCTGTTACAGTTACGGTATAAGTACCTGCACATAAATTAGTGATTGGATTAACCGTAGAACCATTTGACCAGATATATGAATATGGAGCAGATCCACCGGTGATATTGGCAGAGATTTCTCCATCACAAACGCCATTACAAGATACATTAGAAACTACGGTTGTAGTAACGACAAGAGCTGCAGGCTCTGTAATGGTAATTGAAGTATTTGCAGAACAACCGTTAGCATCAACGATAGTGACAGAATAAGTACCAGCAGCGAGACCAGTTACAGTTGCTGTAGTAGCACCGGTTGACCAGGTATATGTATAAGCCCCAGTACCACCAGTAGCAGAAGCTGTAGCCGCACCGTCTGCAAGACCATTACAAGAAACATTATTATCGACAACTGTACTAGCGACAAGAGCAGCAGGTTCAGTGATGATGACAGAAGTAGAATCGGTACACCCATTTGCATCTGTAACAGTTACAGAATAAGTTCCTGCGATCACACCAGTAATGGATGCTGTAGTAGCAGCGTTATTCCACATATAAGAATATGCACCAGTACCTCCTGTAGCAGAAGCTGTTGCGCCACCGTCTGAAAGACCGTTACAAGTAATATTTGAATCCACTACAGTTGCAGCGATAAGTGCTGTAGGTTGAGTCACCGGAGTAGATGCAGAAGAAGTACATCCATTCGCATCCGTTACAGTTACGGTATAGTTTCCGGCAGCAACACCAGTAATTGAAGCGGTAGTTGCGCCATTGCTCCAAGCGTAAGAATATGCACCGGTTCCACCCGTAGCAGAGGCAGTTACACCACCATTTGTTCCGGAGTGACAAGTCACATTAGAATCAACTACTGTTCCGGCAACCAACAAAGTTGGCTCAGTTACAGTGGATAAAGTGATGTCCATACATCCATTTGCATCCGTAATAGTTACCGTATAAGTACCAGCTACAACTCCAGTAATTGAAGCTGTGGTAGCACCATTTGACCACGCATAAGAATAAGGCATTGTTCCGCCAGCAGCTGAAGCCGTAGCTCCACCATCAGCGAATCCGTTACATGATACATTAGAATCAACAACTGATGCTGCTACCAGAGCAGCAGGCTCGGTAACTGTAGATGCACTTGTAGCAGTACATCCATTCGCATCGGTTACAGTTATAGTATACGTACCAGCAGCAAGAGATGAAATTGAAGCCACATTAGCACCATTTGACCATGCATAAGAATAAGGCATTGTTCCACCAGTTGCAGATGCTGAAGCCCCACCGTCTGCAAGACCATTACAAGAAATGTTAGAATCCACAATTGTTGCAGCCACAAGAGCAGCAGGTTCAGTAATACTAACAGCGCTTGTTGATGTACAACCGTTTGCATCGGTGATAGTTACTGTATAAGTACCCGCAACCACACCAGTAATAGAAGCGTTGGTCGCTCCATTGTTCCATGCATAAGAGTAAGCTCCTGTGCCACCCGTAGCGGATGCAGTCGCCCCTCCATCAGAATAGCCGTTACATGAAATATTAGAATCTACAACTGTAGCAGCAATAAGGATAGTTGGTTCAGTAATGGTACCATTACTGGAAGCCGTACACCCTTTGGCATCAGTGATTGTGATCGTATATGTCGCTGCGGTAACTCCAGTGATTGAAGCATTTGTAGATGTGTTGTTCCAGAAGTAGCTGTAAGGCATTGTACCACCAGTAGCAGAAGACGTTGCGCCTCCATTAGAGAAACCATTACAGGTTACATTTGAATCAATAACTACGGCAGCCACAAGAGCAGCAGGTTCAGTAACGGTTGATGAGCTTGTTGATGTACAACCGTTTGCATCCGTAATGGTAACAGTATAAGTACCAGCAACTACTCCAGTAATTGAAGCATTTGTTGCAGCATTAGACCATAAATAGTTATAGGCTGTGGTACCACCTGTTGCGGAAGCTGTAGCTCCACCATTTGAATATCCATTACAAGAAGCGTTGGAATCTACAACCGTAGCAGCTACTAAAGCTGCAGGTTCAGTAACAGCATTACTATTCGTTGCGGTACATCCATTTGCATCCGTAATAGTTACGGTATAAGTGCCAGCAACTACTCCGGTAATTGAAGCATTAGTAGCGGCATTAGACCAGGCATAGCTATATGCAGAGGTACCACCCGTAGCAGAAGCCGTAGCCCCACCATCAGAATATCCGTTACAAGAAGCATTTGAGTCGATGACTACTGAAGCCACTAAAACTGCAGGTTCGGTAATAGTATTGCTATTTGTAGCAGTACATCCGTTCGCATCCGTAATTGTTACGGTATATGCATCTGCAACCACTCCGGTAATAGAAGCATTAGTTGCAGCGTTGTTCCATGCATAAGAATATGTTGGAGTTCCACCCGTAGCAGAAGCTGTAGCTCCACCATTGCTAAATCCATTACAAGATACATTTGAATCGATGCTTATTGTTGCAACTAAAGCATTAGGCTGTGTTATGGTCACAGTGGTCGTTGCAGTATTGGTACCTCCTTCAGTAATTGTTACGGTATAAGTTCCAGCTGCAAGTCCCGTTGTAGTGGCTGTATTGGCACCATTACTCCATGCATATGTATATGGCGTTGTTCCTCCAGACGGAGCAGCCGTTGCAGAACCATCAGCTAAACCATTACAAGAAACGTTTGTTTGTGCAGAAATTGTTGCACTATATCCACTCACTACAGTTTGGTTTACGGTACAGGTTGCTGTATTACCCGATCCATCTGTAGCTGTTAAAGTAATTGTCGTTGTACCTAAGCCAAGCGTAGCTCCAGAAGTTGGAGATTGTGTAATGGTAGGTGAACCAGTACAATTATCAGTAGCGGTTACTGAACCGGTTAAATCCGGAGCAGGTGCTTGATCTGAACTATTTCCAATTAGGTTACTTGGTGTAGAAGCACAAATAGTAATCGTAGGTGCCGTATTGTCAACAACGGTTTGGTTAACCGTACAAGTTGCCGTATTACCCGATCCATCTGTAGCCGTTAAAGTAATCGTAGTAGTACCTAAACCAAGAGTTGCTCCAGAAGTTGGAGATTGTGTAATGGTAGGTGACCCGGTACAATTATCGGTCGCAGTCACTGAGCCAGTTAAATCCGGTGCAGTACCCTGACAAGATCCGTTAGCTGAAATGTTAGAAGGAGTAGAAGCACAAACCGTAATGGTAGGTGCTGTATTGTCAACAACGGTTTGGTTTACTGTACAAGTTGCTGTATTACCTGATCCATCTGTAGCAGTCAGAGTAATTGTAGTCGTACCTAAACCAAGTGTTGCCCCAGAAGCTGGAGATTGCGTAATGGTAGGTGAAGCTGTACAATTATCGGTCGCAGTCACTGAGCCAGTTAAATCCGGAGCAGAACCCTGACAAGATCCGTTAGCCGAAATGTTTGAAGGAGTAGAAGCACACACCGTAATCGTAGGAGCTGTATTGTCAACTACGGTTTGGTTTACTGTACAGGTTGCAGTGTTACCTGATCCATCTGTAGCAGTCAGAGTAATTGTAGTCGTACCTAAACCAAGTGTTGCCCCAGAAGCTGGAGATTGTGTAATGGTAGGCGAAGCTGTACAATTATCGGTCGCAGTCACTGAGCCAGTTAAATCTGGAGCAGTACCCTGACAAGACCCGTTAGCCGAAATGTTAGAAGGTGTAGATGCACAAACAGTGATTGTAGGAGCTGTATTGTCAACTACGGTTTGGTTTACTGTACAGGTTGCAGTGTTACCTGACCCATCCGTAGCTGTCAGAGTAATTGTAGTAGTACCTAAACCAAGTGTTGCTCCAGAGGCTGGAGATTGTGTAATGGTAGGCGAAGCTGTACAATTATCAGTAGCAGTTACTGAGCCAGTTAAATCCGGAGCAGTACCCTGACAAGACCCGTTAGCCGAAATGTTAGAAGGTGTAGATGCACATACAGTAATCGTAGGAGCTGTATTGTCAACTACGGTTTGGTTTACTGTACAGGTTGCAGTGTTACCTGACCCATCCGTAGCTGTCAGAGTAATTGTAGTCGTACCTAAACCAAGTGTTGCTCCAGAGGCTGGAGATTGTGTAATGGTAGGCGAAGCTGTACAATTATCGGTCGCAGTCACTGAGCCAGTTAAATCCGGAGCAGTACCCTGACAAGATCCGTTAGCCGAAATGTTAGAAGGTGTAGAAGCACAAACAGTGATTGTAGGAGCTGTATTGTCAACAACGGTTTGGTTCACTGTACAGGTTGCTGTATTACCTGATCCATCTGTAGCAGTCAGAGTAATTGTAGTCGTACCTAAACCAAGTGTTGCTCCAGAGGCTGGAGATTGTGTAATGGTAGGTGAAGCAGAACAATTATCAGTAGCAGTTACTGAGCCAGTTAAATCCGGAGCAGTACCCTGACAAGATCCGTTAGCCGAAATGTTCGAAGGAGTAGAAGCACAAACCGTAATGGTAGGAGCTGTATTGTCAACTACAGTTTGGTTTACAGTACAGGTTGCAGTATTACCTGACCCGTCTGTAGCTGTTAAAGTAATTGTAGTCGTACCTAAACCAAGCGTAGCCCCAGAAGCAGGAGATTGCGTAATGGTAGGTGAAGCTGTACAATTATCGGTCGCAGTTACAGACCCGGTTAAGTTTGGTGCAGTACCTTGACAAGATCCGTTAGCTGAAATATTTGAAGGAGTAGACGCACAAACAGTGATTGTAGGTGCCGTATTGTCAACTACAGTTTGGTTTACAGTACAGGTTGCAGTATTACCTGATCCATCTGTAGCTGTTAAAGTAATTGTAGTAGTACCTAAACCAAGCGTAGCCCCAGAAGCTGGAGATTGCGTAATGGTAGGCGAAGCTGTACAATTATCAGTCGCAGTTACCGAACCGGTTAAGTTTGGTGCAGTACCTTGACAAGATCCGTTAGCTGAAATATTAGAAGGAGTAGAAGCACAAACAGTAATCGTAGGTGCTGTATTGTCAACAACGGTTTGGTTTACGGTACAGGTTGCCGTATTACCTGATCCATCTGTAGCTGTTAAAGTAATTGTAGTAGTACCTAAACCAAGCGTAGCCCCAGAAGCAGGCGACTGTGTAATAGTAGGCGAAGCTGTACAATTATCAGTAGCAGTTACCGAACCTGTTAAATTCGGAGCAGTACCTTGACAAGACCCGTTTGCTGAAATATTAGCCGGAGTAGACGCACATACCGTAATAGTTGGTGCCGTATTATCCGCAGCCGTTGAAACTGTGGCGCTTGCTGTAGCAGTTGAACCGTTGTTATCTGTTATTGTGACCGTGTAAGTAGTAGCAGCAAGGCTTGAGATTGTATTTGTTGTAGATGAAGTGTTAGTGGTCGAACTAGCGTTACTCCATACATAATCAAAATTAGCAGTTCCACCTGTTATTGTCGCAGTTAATGATCCGTCTGATCCTCCCGGACAACTTACGCTGTTATTTGCTGTGATGGAAACGGATGGAGGTGTAGCAACAACTGGAACCGAAAATGTGATGTCATCAATATTAGCTCTTCGACTGTTATCTCCTGAAATTGTTATGAACCGAACACGTGTTGCTGTGGTTGTATTAATCGCTGCACTCCATGCAGTAAGTGTATTTACTCCACTTGTTACGATGTTTGTTCCTGCTTGCGTCCAGGAAGTACCTCCATTAGTACTGTATTGCACTTGAATAACCGGAGGATTTGGATCCGCAGTATATTGTGCATAAACCAAAGAAATGGTTCCAATACCACCGGCAATATCAGATTGCATTTCGGCTCTACCTGCTGGAGGTGTGGTTCTGTGTCTGATCCGTAATGATCTGGCGCCATTAAATCGATCAAAGCCTGAAGTGGTCCCGATCAATGCATGTTCCAGCTCCCAGGAGATTCCGCTTATATTAACGGTTCCCACGGAATACGAAGTTTTCGTTTCTCCGGCTCCTTCAAAGTTAAAAGTGGTCTGCCCATAACTGACCAATGAGCTGAATAAGATAATCAAGCTAACAATAAAATAATTGATTAGCTGTTTTGTACTGTTCTGACTAGTAGTTTGCATAACTATTATTGAGTTTTAGGATATGATTCATCATTGAGTTTTAGAATGTGGTTTCGTGCGCAAAGTATAAAAAATGTGCCTAATAAAATCAATGTGACGCTATTGTGTAACAATTTGAATCAGTAGATTTTACCTATTGTTAAACCCTTTTTTTGCTCTTTTCAGGTCTTTTGTAAAGCTGATGAACTATCAATATGTTATAAAATAAAGAACCCGAAGCCATACTATGATGGCTTCAGGTGGTATGAATTGTTTTTATGATGTATATAATTAGCTGCGTGACGGGAAAACTCCTTGTAAACAAATAATGTAATATAATCCCAGAAACGGTTGCATATTATTTATCGGTTGATTCGCACCCGTATTTCCTACTACTACAGTTCCTGTTATTGATACAGGTGACTGTCCTAAAGTTGTATCTGGCGTTCCGGTATTGTAGATATTGGTACCTGGGTTGGGTTCAGCTGGATAAGATGTAGGCCCTGGAATACCATCATTTCCTGTATCAGAATTAGCTAACGGTGCCACAACACCAGTAAGATTCACAGTAGTTCCATGTGAATGAGCAGGCAGTTGGTTTTGTGTCAACTGATTGGTTTCCGTTCCAGATCTTTGTCCGAGTTTTCTGGTGGTTAGACCTGGTCCAGTACCTGGACCAATCGGTGATCTACCTCTTAAGTCCGGTAAAGCAAATGTGGTTCGTCCGTCTCCACCATACGTGGTTCCCAAAATTGAAAACAAAGCTTGATTTTGAGCAATAGATAATAGTTGGCCTTCGCAAAACGCCCATGCTCTTGGGGCAAAGTTCCCTCCGAACATTCTTACTTCTCCAATAGTTCCTTCCATGATTGATATAATTTAAAATTGTTAATGTTAATTGAAATTGTGAGGATAAACTCCTCAATGTAAATAAAATAGACTGTGATTTAGCTACGTGATGGGAAAACCCCCTGCATGCAGATGATAAAATAAAGACCTAAAAACGGTTCCATATTATTCCAGGATTGCCCTGATCCAGTATTTGCTAGAGTGACCGACCCTCCAATGGTTACCGATGATGGTCCTAAAGTTGTATCTGGCGTTCCATTATTGTAGATATTGGTAGCCGGGTTGGGTTCAGCCCAATAAGATGTAGGCCCAGGAATACCATCATTTCCTGTGTCAGAATTAGCATTAGGTTTAACAACCCCAGACAAGTTGGGGCTAGTGAAGTGACTGTGCGATGGCATCTGTAAGATGTTCATACTTGATTCTTCCAGACCCGAACGTTGCCCTAGCTTTCGGGTTGATAAGCCTGGCCCTCTACCAGGTCCAATAGCGGTCCTTCCCCGTAAATCGGGTAAAGCAAATGTGGTTCTTCCATCACCTCCGTAGGTAGTTCCTACAATTGAAAACAAGGCAGTGTTTTGTGCAATGGATAGAAGTTGGCCTTCGCAAAAGGCCCAATTTCTTGGAGCAAAGTTGCCACCAAACGCTCTGATTTCTCCAATGGTTCCTTCCATAGAATAAAATTTATAAGGTTTATAATTAATTACATGTTGTGATGATATTCAGGCTCGTAGTAGGATATTCCTGTGTGTGGCAATTTGACGAAAGTGAGATAATCATCCTTACAAATATGGAAGATTGATACTATGAATCTTAGAGTGAAATTACCTGAATCATGAATTGGGTAATTTTACGTATTGGGTTAAGCATAAAAAAAGCACCATAAATTTATGGTGCTTTTGAGATGTGGAATCTCCAATTTATGTGTGGGTATGTTGAATGAATTTATTTTACTAAAAACTCGACTCGTCTGTTTTGGGCGCGTCCTTCTGGCGTACCATTATCGGCAATTGGATCAGCTTCCCCTTTTCCGATAGTGATGATTTTATCCGGACTCCAACCCAGTTCTACCAGAGCTTTTTTCATGGCTTCAGCTCTTTTTTTGGATAAGGAAAGGTTGTAATTTTCTGAACCCATAGAATCTGTATATCCGGTAATCGTAATGGATTCTGTGCTGGCATCTGTTTCAGGAGTAAAAGGGAAATTAGCGTTTAATTGTTTTATAGCCTCTTGCGAAACATTGGCTTGATTAGAACCAAAATTGAGTTCTTCACTACTTAAAACGATTTTTTTAGGTTCTTCCGGAATGGGTTCTGGAATGATTTCTTCCACAACAACTGGTTCCGGCTCAGGAATGACTTCTTCAATTATTGGAGCCGGTTTTACATATCCGCGTGTGATTCTTGTGGTGTACAAGCGCATTCCTTTGCCATCACGATCGGATGAAAAGATGATATGATTTGAATCGATTTCAGAAATGTATGCTTCAAAAGACTTTTCTAGATTGATATGTTCCGGTAATCTTTCCGGTTTAGAAAGTAATGAAAAGTCATCATTTAAAACCTGAGAAACGAAAAGGTCATAGTTATTCGAAGTTGAATCTGCAGCATGTCCATTCGAAGCGAAATACAATCTTTTTTTGTCTTCACTTAGATAGGGCGTAATTTCATCATTTGTGGTACAGATGCATTCTAACTTAATTGGTTTCCCATATACTTTAGGAGCTTCTCTAAACGAAACAAAAATTTCAAAGTCATCTGAGATCACTGATTTTTGATATATCAACAGAATATCACCCGATGAATGCATAGACATCCCATAATTCCATGAGGTGGGTTTGAACCATTTGATTTTTAACTTTTCAGGTTTTGACCATCCTACTGATTCTTTATGAATTCTTAGAAGTCCTTGTTGGAAGTTTAGGCGTTCATCATTGGAGCCCATTACATAAATGGTGTCATTGTTTTGTGAAGCTCCAATAATTGTTTTGGTGTTTTTTGAACTCCAATAAGGTGGTTTATTCTCATTGATGGCTTGAGAAAGTGATTCGGAAATTTCCATGGAGTATGGTTCCATTGTAACATCGGCATCCCGGTCACTTTTTGAAGTTTGAATTTTAGTAAAGTAAGCTGTTTTGGGGCTTACGGAAACTGGCATGATATAGTCTCCCGAATCAGTTTTAGATTGAAGGAGTTGTACCACGTTTTGTTCTGAGATCGTATCGAATGGAGTTAATGTGCTGTCTCCGCTTGAGAATCCTACCTGACTGGATAATACGGCTGAAAATAATGTAATATACTTGATCATGCCTGGCTTATTTAAAAGTGTATGATAAATAGATTTCATGGCTTCCTTTAGTGATGTTGTTTACATCAATGACTCCGGTGTCATAAGAATACCCAAATCGAATGGAGTCTTTTAAGTGAACACCTAGCATAGCAATCCACATTTTAGAAGTGCGATAACCTGCTCCAAACCAAAATGTATCTCGATAATCTGCACGTGCATAAAAGTCGTATGTGGTTGGGAAACCTTTGCCAATTTTTGCGTTGATTGTTGGACGCACTTCCCAGTCGTCTGAAACTCTAAAGTTGTAATCAGCTGTCGCAAAAAAATGATTGACAATATCTTCCTCTAAATCATTATTGGAAAGTGTGAGCCATGCCAATTGTTCTGCCGTCACACCAAGAGAAAATCTTCTGGAGTAAAGAACAAAAGCGGCATCAATACCCAGAAAGTTACTCGAACCTCCAGTAGCTAAATATTGATTATATGCCGGGTCATTTGGTCGAATCAGTTTCATTTGATCTACATCAACCTTTAAATTGGTGTAAGTTAATGTAGGCGCAAATGCCACCATCAATTTTCTGGTTACAGGAAGGTGATATGCTCCTGCAGCAGAAAATTGCAACCTATTTAATAACCCGGCATTATCATAAACCATCATTCCGTTGTAAGCCCAAAAACTCTTAGGTGTCACAATAGGTTGAGAAATGGTTTTTGATGTGGTCGGAATATTTCTGCCAGCTTCAAAATTTGGTCGGTTTATTGAACCTCTAAAATTGAGCTGGGTAGTTACAGGAGCATTGCTGATTCCTGTCCATTGATTTCGGTAGCTTAGAGAAAGCTCTTTATCCGGATCAACACCACTATATGCTTGGTTGATCAGAACCCGATTTTCCAAGTATAAGTTGGAATTAGATCTTTGTTGTCCAAAGCCTGTTAGCGTTGCCAGAACAAGACTTAAAAATAAAACCTGGATTTTCATATCGTTTAATGTTTTCATGTTCTACACTATTTAATAATGGTGATGTCCCCCTTAATAGGTTCTTGATTGTTACCTAAGTCGATGACATAGTAGTATGTAGCTACTGGAAGTACTTTCCCGTTTGATGTTCCATCCCAGTCATTTTGATAACCTTTTTTCTGATACAGAATTTCTCCATTTCTGTTGAAAATGGTCATTCTCATTTCCGGTAAGAATGCGATTCCAGGGATTTCAAAATAATCGTTGTAACCATCACCATTTGGTGAGAAGGTATTTGGAATGAGAAGTTCTCCTCCCGGATATACTGTGATATATACTGATTTTGGTTCACTATAGCAGCCATCCGCACTTTTTCCGATCAGTGTATACTCGGTCGTTTCTTGAGGAGTACAAATTGGTTGCTGACTTGTTGAACTGTTCAGATAAATACTCGGGCTCCATTGGTATTCCACTACAAACTCAGATTGAGAATAAAGTGTTAGACTCTGCTCGTAGTATACAGTAGAATCTGCTCTTACAGTTACCACAGGTTGTGGGAATCGAGTTATATCTACACTACACGTTGCTTTGTTTCCAGAAACATCTATTACTTCATAAGTGTTTGTTGTTTTTCCTACTGGGAATGTTTCACCAGAAGGAATACCTGAAACAAGTTGTAAAGTGATATTACAATTGTCACTAACAACAGGATCATCTACGGTGATTTCAGGACCACAATTAGAAAAGTCTGTCGGACATGTGATTTTAGGAGTGATAGAATCCATTACGGTTACCACTGCAGTTTGTGTATTAGTATTTCCGTTTACGTCTGTAACAGATAAAGTCACGGTATTTGTACCCAGATCACTACAATTAAATGTGCTGATGTCTAACGATTGAGATTGAATCGCGCAATTATCCGTTGATCCGTTATCAATATCTGAAGTAGAAATATTAGAAATTCCGGTGGCATCGAGATAAACAGTAATGTCTTGTGTCGAAACAGCCGGGGAAATAGAATCAATCACGGTTACAGTTGCAGATGCTGTATCCGTATTTCCATTTACATCTGTTACAGATAAAATAACAGTATTCACACCAACAGCGCTACAATCGAATGATGAATTGTCAAGTGTCATGTTTTGAATCGTGCAATTATCCGTTGATCCATTATCAATATCAGAGGTGGATATGGATACCTGACCATTCGCATCCAGATAGACATTGATATCTTGTGAAGTTACGGTTGGTTTTAAAGTATCGATTACGGTAACCACAGCAGAAGCGGTGTAACTATTTCCATTGACATCATTTACTTCCAGAATAACTGTGTTTGTACCTGTGTCTGCACATGTAAATGTGTATTGATCTAGTGTCATAGACAGAATACCACAGTTGTCAGAAGAGCCGTTATCGATATCATTTACGCTAATGGTAATAGATCCATTGGCATCCAAATACGCGGTGTAGTCTTGTGCAATTGCAGTTGGACTATTGGTATCTGCCACAGTCACGGTTGCAGATTGAGTGGATGAATTCCCATTCACATCAGATACCGTCAAAACAACTGTATTAATACCAACTTCTGAACAATCAAAGTTGACGCTGTCTAAGGTCATTGTTTGAATACCGCAGTTATCGGTGGAGTTGTTGTTAATATCAGCAACGGTAATAGAAGCTTGTCCCAAGGCATCTAAATAAACTGTTGTATTCGAAGTGTTGACTACTGGACTTACAGTGTCTAAAACAGTGACTACGTAAGTCGCAGTATCTATGTTTCCATTTACATCCTCAACAATGAGGTCCACATTATTAGAGCCGATTTCTGCACATGTGAAGTTAGATGTTGAAATGGTTGTTGAAGCGATTCCACAGTTATCTACGGACCCGTTGTCGATGTCTGAGGCGGTAATTGATACTTGTCCGCTTGAGTTGAGGTATGCGTTGATATTTTGTCCGTTTATTGTTGGAGCCAAAGAATCAATTACTGTGACAATTGCCGTTGTAGAATCACTATTTCCATTGACATCTGTCACCAATAATTCAACGGTGTTTGAGCCTAGATTGCTACAATCAAATGAAGTAATATCTAGTTGCATAGATTGGATACCACATGCATCACTCGATCCGTTGTCAATATCAGCTGTCGAAATGGTTGAATTTCCATTCATATCTAAATAAGCATCAATGTTTTGCGTTAGCACGACAGGGCGAATGGTGTCTTCAACAATAATGTGAATAGTATTTACATCGGAACATCCATTCGCATCTGTAATGGTTACGGTATAGGTACTTGCAGCTACTCCTGTAATGGAAGCGGTAATTGCAGAATTATTCCAGCTATATGAATACGCACTGGTTCCTCCAGTAGCGGAAGCCGTGGCTCCACCGTCCATATTGCTACTACACGTGGTATTACTATCAACAACAGTTGTAGTGACCAATGGTGTAGGTTCGGTAATGATTACAGAACTTGAATCCATACAACCGTTGAGATCAGTAACTGTAACAGAATAGGTGCCTGTTGGTACTCCGGTTATTGATGTGTTGTGAGTTGCATTTGACCAGGAATACGTGTAAGAAGAAGATCCCCCATTAGCAGTAGCTGTAGCACCACCATCTGATGATCCATTACAAGAAATATTAGAGTCAACCACTGAGGTTGAAACCAAAAGAGCAGGTTCTGTGATATTTACAGAGGAAGAATCCGTACAGCCATTGTGATCTGTAACGGTTACTGAATATGTACCCATTGGTACTCCGTTAATTGATGCATTTGTCGCACCATTTGACCAGGTATATGTATATGGGCCAGTTCCTCCGGTTGCAGAAACTGTGGTGCCACCATCGGTTAGTCCATGACATGAGATATTCGAATCCACTGCAGTTGTAGCCACTAATAAGGCTGGTTCGGTAATAGAAATAGAGGTTGAATCCGTACAGCCTTTATTGTCTGTAATAGTAATAGAATATGTTCCTGCAATGACACCGGTAATGGAAGCATTTGTAGCTCCGTTAGACCATGTATATGCATATGGATTGCTTCCACCATTTGCAGCAGCAGTAGCTCCGCCATTTGATAATCCATTGCAAGTAATGTTGGAATCAACTACGGCTGTAGTTACTAATAAAGCAGGTTCAGATATGGTAACAGAAGTTGAATCTGTACATCCGTTTGCATCTGTAAGAGTCACAGAATAAGTGTCAGCAGTTACACCAGTGATAGAAGCATTAGTGGCTCCATTACTCCATGTATAAGTGTATGGTCCAGTTCCTCCGGTGGCAGCAGCTGTAGCACCACCATCAGATAATCCGTTACAAGTAGTATTAGAATCCACCACTACAATTGATACCAGAGCGGTAGGCTGTGTGATCGTAACAGAAGCTGAATCGGTGATCCCACTATTATCTGTGATTGTTACAGAATAGATTCCGGCAGCTAATCCATTAATGGTTGCGTTGGTTGCTCCGGTATTCCACAAGTAATTATATGGCGCGGTTCCTCCTGAGGCAGAGGCAGAGGCGGTACCGTCAGAAACATTATTACATGATGTGTTGGTTGCAGAAATGGATACAGATGGTGGACAGGATTTACCACCGTCAGTGATAGTCCATCCAAATGTGTTAATCAGTTCCTGTCGTGCAGAATCACCTGCGCAGTATTTGGAATAACCTCCGTGGAAATGTTTGCCAAATTGCACGTTCTGTGAAACCCATCCTATCAATAAACTGTCGTAGTTGTCTATAGATAATTCTGCGCCAAGGAACATCAGATTAGGAGTAGCTAGCGAATCAACATCCCAGCTTCCTAGGTTTTGATCAAAGTTATTAGCTTGATTAAACATCGCAATCATATTGGTCACTGAACCTACGTCCCATCCGCTGATGTTGCTATTGAAAACATAACATGATCGGAACATGGAGCTCATATTGGTGACCGAACTAACATCCCAATTACTTATGTTCCCATTAAAAACATCACAGCGATCAAACATTTGCTCCATGTTGGTGACCGAACTAACATCCCACGAGTTTAGATCTTGGTTGAAGGATTCCGAATTATGGAACATGCTTTTCATGTTCGTCACTGAACTTGTATTCCACGTATCTAGCGGTTGGTTAAACGCGGTGTTATTGTAAAACATGAACGACATGTTTTCAACGGAGTCTACATCCCAGTTCGAGATATTCTGATTAAAAGCACTGCCCTGAAACATCGACTGCATATTAGTAGCCGAACTAACATCCCATGAGTTAAGTGGCTGATTAAAGGCAGTGGCATCTCGAAACATAGCGCTCAAATTACTAACTGCACCCACATTCCAACTGTTAATGTTCTGGTTGAAATTATTTGTCAAAGCGAACATGAATCGCATATTGGTCACAGCAGAAACATCCCAGCTGCTGATGTCCTGTGTGAAGGCATCAGCATTGTAAAACATGAATTCCATGTTAACAACGGAACCCACATTCCATCCACCAATGTTTTGGTTAAACGCAGTTGCCTCACGGAACATACTACGCATATCTGTTACAGAATCTACTGTCCAGGTGCTGATGTTGCCATTGAAAGCGGAAGCATTCTTGAACATCGAATTCATGTTAGTCACAGAGTCTACTGCCCAAGTGGTGATGTTTCCGTTAAAAGCTGTGGCCTTTTGGAACATTCCAGTCATGTTGGTTACATTACTTACATCCCAATGGTCCATATCGGAGGATACGCTTGATGCTTCCAGGAACATGTAACTCATGTCTTGTACGTTAGATAAATCCGGTGCATCAGTGGCATTGATTACTACATTTACACAACCACGTAGTGCCCGATTCATGCTAGCCCATGTAATGTTTCCCCACTGTTCAACGGACATTAGTTTTTCATTATCTCGTGAAGTATTAAAGAAGTAGATCGAGGGAAAATCTCCTTTGATCTTTACGGTATAAGTCCCGGCTACTCCATAATCGTGAGTCACATCTCCCGTTATACCGAATTCGTCAAATACTCCATCACCATTCCAGTCCACATCGTAGTTGTAAGAAAAGCCACTTTGGGTGTATATATTGATGGAAGTGCTATCAGACACACCTGGATTATCTGTTTTCCATGTGGTAACAAAATACTCTGCTGGATTTACAACATTTTCAGTATGCGTATCTGTACATCCATTTCCATCAGTTATGGTTACAGTATAGGTACCGCTTGGTATATTGTTTAAATCTTCTATTGTAGCTCCATTACTCCAGATAAAGTTGTATGGGGTAGTTCCTCCAGCTATTGAAATATCAATACTATCGGTTCCACTAGTCGCTGAAATTGATAATCCTGATGGTTGCGTTAAAGATATGGATGAAGAGTCGGTACATCCATTTTGATCTGAAACAGTAACAGAATAAGTACCTGCTCCCAAACTGGTCACTGAGCTTGTCGAAGTGCCAGTATTCCATGTATAAGTATAAGGTGCTGTTCCCCCTGTGGCTGATGCGGTAGTTTGTCCATTTGTAGCACCATTACAATCAATAGCACTTGTAATAGTTGCCGAAGATATAAGTGCAGATGGTTCGGTAATAGTTATAGAAGTGGAGTCAGTAGAGCCCATATTATCGGTAACAGTAACAGAATATGTTCCTGCAGAAATTCCAGTAATTGAAGCTGTGGTTGCTCCGGTATTCCAGGAATACGTGTAAGGTGTTGTTCCTCCGGTTGCGGAAGCCATAGCAGCACCATTAGATAAACCGTTACAACTAACGTTGGAATTTGCTGTTGCGGAAGCAATAATTCCTGAGCAAACATCATCAGCTATACCAGGAGATCCATATACTTGTTTACTATTAACAATGACTCCAGAAAGAATAGTTGTCGATGCACTCCAATTTGTTCCATCTGTATTATCAGCGCTTGGGTTACATAGCACTAATGTTGTTCCGTTTCCATCTGGACTCGTAGGCCATGGAGCAACATCATCATATCTTAAGGAGTCAATTAAGTTATTAGAAGGATCTTTGATGGCAATAGGTTCTCCCCCATTGCTTAAACCTCCGGAACTCCATTGGTAGGCATGTATTCCAAATCTATTGTTTAATGCTACCGAATCTGTAGCAATAACCAGATATCCTCCGGCATTGATCGAAATATTAGGGAAGGTATAAACTACGCCACTCGTAAATTTACATCCTAGAAGATTCACTGGTGCCGAACTGGTATTGTGTATTTCTATATATTCCGTTGAATCGCTACCTGACTCAGGTGGATTGTAGTTAATCTCTGTAATAACAATAACCCCTGGTGCAGGAGCAACCGGAGCAATAAAGTTGACAGATCCACTGTTTACACAGCCATTAGCGTCTGTTACGGTCACAGTATAAGTGCCAGCCGAAAGACTGGAGATGCTTGCTGTTGTAGCACCATTGCTCCATAAATAAGTAAAAGGTGCTGTTCCCCCTTGAGGTGTTGCTGATGCCACGCCATCTGATGCTCCCGAAGTACTAATGTTTGAAGTGATGATTGGATTTGCATTCAGAACAGTAGGTTCTGTAATTGAAATCGAAGTAGAACTCGTGTCTCCTAATCCATCTGTAACGGTTACTGTATATGTTCCAGCTGAAAGACTAGTGATGCTTGCTGAGGTTGCGCCATTGCTCCAGGCAAATGTATAAGGCGCTGTTCCATTGATTCCTGTAATGGTTGCTCCTCCATCAGACAAACCATTACAGCTTACATGAGCATCTACAACTACCGATGCAAAAAGTCCCTGACAAGCCGGATTCACTGTAGTGACCCAAGAATCTGACACGTTAAAGTAATCCAGTGAAAGGTTTAAACCATATGTGCCGCCCTGGATAGCATTAGTCAAGAATAGAGAATCAGATGTGGAGATTTGTGAGCCATTTCTAATCCATGATTTACTATATAAAGGTGCGGCATTGTGGTCTGTAAGATTGGCTAATGTATCGGTGATAATGATATCATTTGCTGTCATGGTTCCATTGTAAGCGTGCGGGCCAAAATCTTTTAAGGTAAGATCAGTGTTGTTACATTCGCTGATCATTGGATAGTAAGCCTTTAGTTTATTGTATTTTGGATGAGAAGTCTGAACAGATGATTCCATTAGCAATGCAATATCCGTAGCATCCAGAACCTCATTCCAAATAGTAACTTCAGCCATATCACCATCATAGAAATTACTTGGGGATGATCCGTCAAATTCCTGTCCTAATGAGATTCGGCTTGTGGCACTTATGGATTGACCATTTGTAAATGAATTGGCTGCGACTCCATCCACCCAAAACTGAGTTTGATTGGAAGCTTCATCATAAGTATAACCTACAAAGTGCCATTGACCATCGGTAACTACAACGCCTGAGTAACGGTTATTTCCACCATCATAAATCCAAAGCTGCTCATTAGTAGCAATTCCTAAGTTACATACAGTTGCAGTCCCGCTCGTATTAATACCAACAAGTACGTCCGCACTCCCGGAAATTTGATCAGCTTCACGCATCCATAAGAATACGGATCGATTGGTATTTACCAGACTATCTACCGCACCATTTATTTCTACCCAGTCATTGTCTGTATTTTCAAATCGTGCGAATGGAGTGTAAGATGTTTGCGCAAATTCTTTTATGGTGTCACATACGGTCGTATCATTAATATGATCCTGAGTGATTTGGAAGTATCGAATAGATAGATCCGTATATACAATGCTATCACCACCCATACTATTTGTTAATGTGTCGATATATACACCAGATGATGTGTAGGTATTTCCTCCAGGAACAGAATAAGAATCAATATCACATAAGGCAATACGTACAGAGTTACAGTTTACCCCTACATTAGTGGCTGCAATAAAGTTTGAAGTGGTGCCTGTTAATGCAAAGTTGTTTGGAGTTCCATCGTTTGTATAACCAGATGCATCAGTGATTGCATTGATGCTGGTATTTGATCCTCCGGATACACCCTGGTTAAAAGTATAATAACCTGTTAGGTTAGTGTTTGAAGCCGGATTTTGAATTTCACAATAACGACCATCAGCGATTTCTTGTGTAGTTTTAACTGTTTTCCAAATCCTAACTTCGTTTAGTGCTCCTTTGAAATACTCACTTCTGGAACTTCCATCATATTCCTGTCCTAAACTCCATCTATTGTTGCTTGCAAAACTGATTGTTCCGGTATTAAATGATCCTTGAGGAATACCATCAATAAATAAGCTTAATTGTCCATTGTCATAGGTCGCAGCAACGTGGTGCCATGTGTCATCTCTTAAATCAGGACCTACTTCGAAGGCAGTTGATCCATCATAGAAATCTAAAAAACCATCATCTAATCTGAAAAGAAAAATGGTGCCGGTTCCTGTGGTGTTCACAGCCATGATATGATCGTTTCCAGTTTGGGAAGGATCCGCTTTGATCCATGATTCAATGGTCCAGGTGTTGATCCCAGCCATGTCATCAGCTACAGTGTTAATGTTGACATAATCATTTGAGCCGTCAAAGTGTAAGCCATTTCGTTCAGCTCCGGTTGCTTCGATTCTAAATGTAAATGTGGATTCGTCCAGATCATTATTTGCAATGGATATATCTGTGGTTACGGTTCCATCAACGGTAGGAGTGAAAGTGATTTCGAAGCTGGTAGTATCACCGGGTAGAACAGAAGAAGCAGGTTGACTACTGATGATAAATTGGCTATTTCCGGATAAAGTAACAATAGGGTTGTTAGTCAAAGTAAGTGTATCTGAACCCGTATTTGTGATTTGAAAAAGTTTGGTGACCGACCCGGTATTGGTAACTACCGGTCCCATATTGGTGAAGTTCGAAGTAGATGGTGTCAGGTCGTTGTTAGTAATGTTAATACTATTTCCCAGTAAGACAATTTCAGGTTGTGCGCCATATCCATTTAATAATATTTCAGATGTTGTGGAACAACTGGTATCAGAAAAAGGAATTTCAATGGATGCTGTTCTGGCTCCTCCCGATGTAGGGGTGAAAACAACTTGAAATTGCAAGGAGTCGCCAACGGCTAATGAAGTATCGGAAACTGGTAAAAAGATAAACTCAGAGGCGTTTGTACCTGTGATACTAATATTAGAAGTATCGATGTCTACATCAAGTGTTCTTTGGTTTTTTACATAAAAACTTACGGTATCTGATTCAGAATTGTATTCTAACGTATCAAAATTTAGAGCAGTTGGTGCGGTCAATGGTGCACATGCTTCAGCAAATTCAAACGTTAAATCTGTTAATCCCCCAAGTCCCTGAGAGGTTTGCTGGTTTTCATTAAATACCAGGAGGTAATAATCTCCCGCAGGATAATATCCTGCTAAAGATGATGGGTTATTAAAGTCATATACCGATGTAATCCCACTGTATTGAGTTGGTGTGCCGCCATATGGAATATTATCCCAGTTATCTGTAAATGCACGACCCAGTTGTAGGGTATCTCTAAATCCGCAAAAGTTTCCCGGTGAGCCTGAAATGTACTGCAGGTCAGAATAGCTCGTTGGATTTGCAACGAGTGAGCGATAAGCAATGATACTTCCTGCTAAAAAATTGAAATTGCTCATCTCCACACGAAGCACGCCATTTGCTGGTAATGTCACTTTAAATACATTAATAGAACAGCATGGTAGTGTAAAACAAGCTCCTTGCATACCCGTTGCGGTTTCTCCACCAGCGGTGTTGATACTGGATATAGTGGCCGGAAATGTGGTAACCACATATGGACTGGCTAACGTTTGTGTATATGCCGTGGAATTTGAAAAAAGACTGATGGCCAAAATGGCGATCAAGGCTAAAAATGAATACGATTTAACAGTAAAAAAATTCTTCATGCCCCTTTGAATTTTGTTTGAAATTTGGTGAGATTGACTCTTTAAATTGGAGCAAAAGAAGGGTGAGCATAAAGGTGTACCATAACAAATGTTATGAACGACATGAATTATGTTCTGAAAAGCAAAAGGAGGATTTACAGGTTAAGAAAATGATAAATAATTGAAACTATTCCAGTTGGATACTTTCCATGAGGTCGTTTCTGTATGTTTTTCCAATGGGTACCTGAATATCATTGATAATGACGTGAATGGAGTTAATAGCTTCCAGATAATCCAGATTGATTAAGTAACTTCGATGAGTTCTGAAGAAGTTTTTAGGAAGTCGTTCGGCAAATGCGGTTAAACTTCCTCGAAGCAGGTGTTTTTTGTTTTTTGCAGTATAAATTTCAAGGTATACATGGTCGCTTTTTACGAATAGAATATCATCAAATTTCACTTTGTAAAACATGTTTTTGTTTTTCACAAAGATGGAATCTTTGATTACCACATTTTTATCTTCTTTATCCCCGTTTTGTTTATCTCTAAAGTTATGCAGGGCAATTTCAATCGAGGTGAATAAATCATCCTGATTGAACGGTTTAACCAGATAGGAAGATGGAGAAGTTTCTTTAGCCTGATTTAATGTTCTTGAGTCTGCATTCGAGGTCAGATAAATAAAAGGAATTTCTTGATGTTGATTGATATATCTGGCAAAATCAATTCCATCTTTATCCCCATCCAGTTGAATATCTAATAATGCAATGTCGGGCTGTTCCTCTTTCAAAGCATCCACTGCTTCGTCATAAGAATTAGCCGGATCAAGGACATCGTATCCTAAATCTTCCAGAATAGAAACCAGATTCATGGCGATAACCATCTCATCCTCAACGATCAAAATTTTAACTTTATTCATGTTGCCCCAGATTGAAAAAAGTGCCTCTAAAATTAATCATAAACTCTGCACCATGGTCATTTTGTATCAGGAATTCTCCCTTGATCTGTTTGCATAAGTTTTTCACTAATCTAAGCCCTAAACTTTTGGATTTTTTGATCTCAAAGCCTTCAGGTAGACCAGAACCATTGTCTTTAATGAGTAGGGTGTAATGGTCATTGTTTTGATGTTTAAGAGTAATCGAAATACGACCATTTTTAGAATCTGTCCCGTATTTTAATGAGTTGGTAAATAGTTCTGTTACAATGAGTCCCAATGGAATAGATGTATCAATATCAAATTTTAAATCTTTTGGAATTTGAATATCGAGATCGATATTTTTAGCGTGACTATGTGTGCTTAGAATTTGTTGGGTGAGTTTACGGATGTATTCTTCAAATGAAATATTTCCGGCATCATCATTTTGATACAACATTTGGTGGATGGTGGCCATAGAGTTTACCCTGTTTTTACCATCGTTAATGGCTTCTTTAACATAAGCATCCTTTATACTGTTGGATTGTAGGTCTAATAAGCTCCAAATGATTTGCAGGTTGTTTTTAACCCGGTGATGAATTTCTTTAAGCAGCACATCCTTTTCTTCTTTCTGCTTTAAGATGGTTTTATTACTCTTTTCAAGTTCTTCGTTTGATTTTTGTTGTGTGCGGTAAAATCTCAATGTAATGCTTAAGAATATGGCAATGGTGATGACTCCGCCAACGAGTAGATAGATGATGAGTTGTTGTTTGGAATTGACAATGTTGTTTTGTTTAATTTGACTAGAAATCAATTCATTTTCTTTGTTCAGTAGATCAATTTCCAGTTCTTTTTTCTCCGTTTCAAATTTGGTTTGTTGTTCCACCAAAGCGTCTGTTCTTGCTTGGTTTTTGAGTGAATCACTCAATTCAATATGCTCTGCACCAAAAGGGTAGGCTTTTTCAAATTGTTTGTTTTCTGAATACGCCTGAAACAAAATCATAGCGGCAATACTTCTATTCTGGATCAGGCCTGTTTCTTTGGATAAACGATAAGATTTTTCGGCCAACTGGATTATTTCTCGATAATCCTTTTTAGTGTTGTTAGGAAGTTCAAGTCTTAAGGTTGTGTAGTTGTTGATTACAGATATTTGTAATCTTTTTAGTCCATTTGAAGGGATCATATCAAGTGCTTTTTCATATTCCTGAATGGCACGATCGTATTTATGTTGTCTTTGGTAAATAGCTGCTTTGGAATTATGTGATCGCGCCATTGAATTAGAATCTCCAAGGGTTTCGAAAATAGTGTAGGCCTGATCATAATAATAAAATGCACTATCTACATAAGTTGAATTAGAATCGGTTGAATATACTTCTCCGATATTATTAAGACATAGGGATTCTGAAGATAGGTCTTTTCGTTCATGGGTTATTTTTAAAGCCTTTTTATAGTAGAGAATAGATTCTTCTTTTTGATTAGTAGAGCTATAGCTTAATCCTAAATTAATGTAGGTACTGAAAATATCAGGGCTGTTTCTTTCTTCTCTTAATTTGGCTGCAACGATAAAATTTTCGATGGCCAAATCTAAAAAGCCTCGGTATTGATAAAGAAGGCCCAGGTTATTATAGGATTTATCCAGATAAATGGAGTCATTTAAAGCAGCAGTGTCTCCGTAAGCTACTGCTTTTTCTAAATAGACGGTGGCACTGTCAAATTCTTCGAGATTCATTTGATAAGTCCCCACAGTAAAATAATAACTCAAGACTCCTATTTGGTGATCGGCTTTTATATACCATTTAAGGGCTTCATCAAGCATTTGAAAAGCGGTGTCGGATTGAAGAGAATAATGGTAATAAAAGCTTTTATTAAAGTAGCTGTCACCTACTTTTTTATACCATTTATTGGCTAGCGCAATTTCTTTGGATTGATCGTAGTATTGTTTGGCAATAGAGAAATCAATGTATTCATAATGGATACCCAGATCAACACAGATATCGTATTTGATCGAATCATTAGTTGTTTGTTGGAGTTCTGCTTTTAAGGAATCCACATTAATGGTATTATTAGCAAAAGAATAGCCAACGAGAGACCATAAAAAAAGAAGAATGAAAAATCTAGATTTCATGCGTGCGGTTTGAAAAAAGACAAATGTAATGGCTTTTAAAATAGAGGTTGTAAAGAAAGTTATGAATGCCATAAAAACTGATCAGTTGTGAAATAAGATATCAGATTATGAGTTAATAGTATCGTGAAAAATGTAAATCAGGTCATAGTTGTATTCGTAATCTTTATTGCAGGCATTTTGTTGGTAAGTGACTCATGGTCGAGTGGTGGTTTGAGTGATTTTGAGTATTCAAAGAGATTGATTGAGAAGATTCCGGATAGGTTTGCTCCTCCTGAAGGTTATCAGCGAAAATATTTAGATCGAAACTCTTTCGCTCATTATTTAAGGCATTTACAGCTTAAGCCCATTGGATCAAAAGTGCTGTATTATAATGGTGATGTAAAGCCAAATGATGAAGTGTATGTTGCAGTGGTCGACTTACCAATAGGTAGAAAAGATTTGCATCAATGTGCCGATGCCGTGATGCGATTAAGAGCGGATTATTTGTATGCTCAAAAACGATATGAAGATATCCATTTCAATTTTACCAATGGTTTTCGGGTAGATTATTCTGAATACATTAAAGGAAAGAGGATAGTGGTTCAGAGGAATAAAACGTATTGGAAACAATCTGCCGCTCCGTCTAATACGCCTAATGATTTTAAACGATATAAAGAGCAGATTTATATGTATGCAGGTACGCTATCCTTATCTAAAGAATTGATTCCGGTTAAAATTGAAAACATGCAGATCGGAGATGTGTTTATTCAGGGAGGATCACCAGGTCATGCGGTAATTGTGGTTGATATGGTAGAGAATGATCAAGGTGAAAAGATGTTTATGTTAGCACAGAGCTATATGCCAGCACAAGAGATTCAAATATTAGAAAATCCTGCGGATCCAGGAATAAGCCCATGGTATCATTTAGAGGGTTGGGTGGATCTGTATACTCCGGAATGGAATTTTATTGATGAAGACCTTAAACGATTTCCTGAAGAATAAAATTTAGACGGTTTGGAATAAATCATCGATTTGTAAAATGTACTAAGATCATATTTAAAACACATTTTTTATCAGGATTTAGGGTAAAGCTTCTTTATAATTTAGCTGCGTAAAATCGATAATCATGTATACACCAGTATCCCCTCAAGAAGCTTTAAAGATTGTAAAATCTAACGACCGAATATACATCCATACCGCAGCTGCGGCTCCACAGGAATTAATAAACGCATTAACCGATAGAGCGGATGAACTGCGTGCTGTTGAAATCGTGCACCTTCACATTGAAGGTAAAGCACCTTATGCCCATAAAAAATATAGTGAGAGCTTTCACGTGAATTCGCTGTTTGTAGGCCCAAATTTGAGAAAGCCAACGCAATCACAAGGGAACGCATCCTATGTGCCGATCTTTTTAAGTGAAGTGCCGTTGATGTTTAGAAGAAAGATTATGAAGATTGATGTGGCCTTGATTTCAGTTTCGCCTCCCGATCGTCATGGGTTTTGTTCCTTAGGTGTTTCGGTGGAGGCGACCAGAGCTGCAGTAGACTCAGCGAAATATGTCATTGCGCAAATCAATAAGCAAATGCCAAGGTCTCATGGAGATGGAGTCATTCACATATCTAAACTGGATAGTTTTGTGGAGGTGGATACACCATTACCTTCACACGGAAAATCTGTCCCTACCGAAGCAGAAGTACAGATTGGGAAGTACATTGCGGAAATGATAGAAGATGGTTCTACCTTGCAAATGGGAATTGGTGCAATCCCGGATGCTGCTTTATCTCAATTAAAGCACCATCGAAATTTGGGGATCCATTCGGAGATGATTTCTGATGGAATTGTGGATCTGGTGCAAAGAGGTGTGATCAATGGAAAAAATAAAAAAACACATCAGGGAAAAATCACATGTGGATTTGCCTTGGGATCAAAGAAATTATATGATTTCATAGATGATAACCCTATGTTTTTTATGGCTGATGCCGAATGGGTAAATGATGTTTCAAATATTCGTCAAAACCCAAAAGTTGTAGCCATTAATAGTGCGATTGAGGTAGATATCACCGGACAGGTTTGTGCCGATAGTATTGGAACAAAAATGTATTCCGGTGTAGGGGGACAAATGGACTATATCAGAGGTGCGGCATTGTCCGAGGGTGGAAAGCCCATCATTGCATTGCCTTCGCAAACACATAAGGGGATAAGCCGAATTGTACCAACTTTACAAGAGGGTGCTGGAGTAGTGACTACCAGAGCGCATGTACATTATGTGGTGACCGAATGGGGGGTGGCCAATCTGTTTGGGAAGAATATTTACCAACGGATTAAAGCATTAATCAACATTGCTCACCCAAATCACAGGAAATCGCTTTGGGAAATTGCAGAAAAGCTCTATAATTTAAAAGAAAGTGTTTTTTAGGTAGGGTTAAACAATGAAATAATTTCTCGGTAGCTTTTCTAAATGAAAGAAAAGCTACCGAGAAGCTAAACTATTGTTTTACTATTTTGACTACCTCTCCATTTTCTGATCGGATAATGTAGATGCCATTTTGCAATGAATCTATATTCAGAAAACTTGCATTGGTAACTGTTTTGATAAGTTTCCCGTGAGAATCATATATAGAAGCGTTTATTACTTTATTGAAATAGATAGCTCCACCATTAATTGGGTTAGGGTACACCTGTAAAGTATTATTATCAACTTTAGAGTTTTGGGAGTCTGAAGCCTTTTTATATTGAGGCATATCGTTTGTGTTTTTTGGAGGGGCAACGGATGTTGTAGAGAATGAAACACAGTCAGAAAATTCAGACCAACCACCACCATTAGCAACTCTGGCCTTAAAATGATATGCTTGTGATGAATTTAAATTTTGAATCACTTCATCCTGATATATTTGGGTTTTAACAAAGTTTCCGTTGCAATCATATATTTCGATGAGGTTATATATCCCGTTTGCTTCAACACTAAGCTCTGCCGAGTTTGAGCTTATATCATCTACATATAGTTTAGGTTTGTCTGGCAAAGTGTAATTACCAACGCAGTTTGTTGGGGCAGAGTTTCCATTGCCCACTCGAGCCACTACATAATATTCGTAATATTTTCCTTCTTTGAGACCATTCATTTCATAGGTTGTTTCATCTATAGTGTAATCTATCAAGTTTCCATTACAATCGTAGATATGGTAACTGACAATTCCCGTTTCGCCATAAGAAGGATTCCATTGTAAGTGTAGTTTTTTGCTCGAAATTGGTGTTATGGTAAAGTTGGTAGGTGTCTTAGGAACTGGGGCTTTAGTGATGCATGATGTAAAAGCAGATGCTCCTCCAGCTGAACTACTTGCTCCTGCTCTAATTTTAAAACTATAATTTGTTCCGGAAGTAAGGTTTGTTATATTCATAGCATCTTCATCGCCATCTTGATAGTCAATAAAATTTCCATTGCAATCAAATATTTCGATGGTCTGGGCATTTTGATGCATGTCCCAGTGTAGTTTTAGTTTTGATGAATTAACTATTTCAACGTAAAAACCTGTAGGTGTAGCTGTTCTCGTTATTCCTGTAACACAATTTGCAGAAGTTTCTACATTGTCTCCATTAACCGATTTGACTATGTAGCCATATTGAGTTGAAGAATTAAGATTAGTAGCGTTGTAGCTGGTTGATGTAGTAGAGGCAATGAAATTATTATTACAGTTATAGATCCTGTACAGAATTGCTCCATTGATAGGACTCCAATTTAGCGCTAACTCAGATTGAGAAACGGTTGTTACAGATACTACTGCGGATTTTGTTAAGGTGTATACGCCATAGCATGAAGATAAGAATGAAGTGCTTCCACTTCCAATAGCTCTTACTTTGAAGGAATAATAGTTTCCAGAAGTAAGATTAGAAACAAAAGTTGAAGTTGCATTGATGTTAGATTGAATTAGATTCCCGTTACAATTATAAATTTCATAATATGAAGCGCCAGATACAGGGTTCCATTCAAGTTCTACAAAGTCTTCATCAACATCAATAGATGTGAGCCCTGTTGGAGTAGCAATCGGAGTCAATGTAGATACACAGTTAGAATTAGGAGACCCTCCTCCAGAATTAAAAGCTTTAATTCTATAGGTATATGTTGTTAATTGAGTTAGTCCGTTATGTGTGTAGTTATTGGTGTTTGAGGTACCTATAAGCGTGCCATTACAATTGTAAATCTTATATGAATTTGCTCCGATACTTGGGCTCCAACTTAATTGAACAGAATTATGTGAAGTTGGATTTGCTGAGATATTTACAGGAGTTGAAGGTGCAAGTGTGACGGTTTTGCAAGAGGAATACGTAGAATATACATTTGTAGAACTTTTTACCGCTCTTATTTTAAATGAGTGACTAACACCTGATTGAAGATTGTTGATTGTTTTGGATGTACCCGTTACATTATTTGCAATTTGGGTTCCTGAGCAACTATATATTTGATAGTAATTGGCTCCACTTGATGAATTCCAATTAAGAGTTACACTTGAATTAGAATTGGTGTTGATGGTCAGATTACTAGGAGTGGATAGTTTGGTAACCGCAGTAATACAATTAGACAGGTTTGATGGATTACATCCATTTACAGGTTTAACCTTATATTGATAGCTGGTTCCTGGAGAAAGGTTTGAATGTGTGTATGATGTTGATGTAGTTGTTCCTATTAGATTTCCGGAGCAATCATAAATTTCATATGAAGAGGCATGATTAACAGAATTCCAGGATAGCTGTACAGAATTCGTACCTGTTGATGAAGTTAAACCAGATATATTGCCAAGTGCACCACAATGTGTGATTTCTATTTTTACATCAGTGAATTCGGCAACTCTTGTGCAAGCCATAGTTTGAGAACAGGTGAAACCAATGGTGAACTGATTGTTATTTGCAGATCCCAGAGTGGTTAGGTCTATGGTGTATGTAGCTCCAGATGGAGATGTGTAAGTTCCTGGAATGGTGATTGTAAAAGCCGCTGGTGAGGAGGCTGAAGTAACGTTGGTGCTAACTTCCTTTAAATAAAAAGGTGAATTGTTAAACCAATTGTGAACGTCAGGACCATTAGAAGCTGTACATATATATGGAAAAGACACAATACCAATATTTGCATTGGATTGATCACCAGGTGCGTATTGGATTTTATTCATTTTAAATTTGAGTTTCACCTGGGTCAAATCCCCTACGTTTAAATTGCCTAGATCGAAGTATGCTAAAGCTTTTCTAGAATATTCGGTATTTAGATCGTTCCCGATAAAACCCGCTTTTAATTCGGTAGTTGAATACAGCCAGCTATAATTGCCTGTGGTTAGATTTTTAGTATGAGAGCCTGTTTTTACTTGATAAGGAGTAATTGTTTTAGTTATTTGTGCATTCACCATAAAAATAGAAGCACAAAACAAGAAGATCAAGAATAAATTTTTCATGAGATTTACTTGAATTTAGAATTAATAAAAAGTGTTATTTATAGAGTTTAAACATTAATCTTATACATAGACTAATGTGTTTACAAATGTAGAAAAATATATAGTAATTTAGACAAGTTAATTTTACTTTTCTTACGTTAGGTGTAAAATTAAAATGCTTAATATATATGGCCCATCCAAATCACAGGAAATCGCTTTGGGAAACTGCAGAAAAGCTCTATAATTTAAAAGAAAGTGTTTTTTAGTTGATCTCTGATTGAATGTACGGCTTGATTCTATGTGAAATCATAGAGAATCAAACTATATTTGCGCGCTAAATATTAAAGCTGTCATGACTTCAAATCCAAAAAGACATTTAGTTACTTCCGCATTACCTTATGCAAACGGACCATTACATATTGGGCATATTGCCGGGGCTTATTTGCCAGCAGATATCTATGTGAAGTTTTTAAGAATGAATGAGGAGGATGTAGTATTTGTTTGTGGATCGGACGAGCATGGTGCAGCAATTACTTTACGGGCCAAAAAAGAAGGGATTACTCCGCAGGAAATTGTAGATAAATATCATGATATCAATAAAAAAGCATTTGCTGATTTTGGGATTGATTTTGATATATATCACAGAACTTCTTCTGAATTGCATCATGAAACTGCCTCAGAATTCTTTTTGAAATTAGTGGAGAATGATGTTTTTGAAGTTGAAGAGTCGGAACAGTTTTATGATGAGGAATTTAATCAGTTTCTAGCTGATCGTTATGTGACTGGAACATGTCCTAAATGTGGAAATGAAAATGCTTACGGAGATCAATGTGAGAAGTGTGGTACGGCATTAAGTCCAACTGAGTTGATTGATCCAAAATCCACTTTATCCGGGAAGACTCCCAAAATGAAAACGACCAAACATTGGTATTTGCCAATGAATCGTGATGAGGAGTGGTTGAAAGAATGGATTAAAACCGGAAAATTAGACGGGGAAGAACAACATGTTCCAGCCGAATGGAGAAATCAGGTGTTGGGACAGTGCATGAGTTGGATTGATGGAGGTTTGGGAGCCAGAGCAATGACCAGAGATTTAGATTGGGGAGTTCCAGTACCGTTAAAAGATGCGGACGGCAAAGTGTTGTATGTGTGGTTAGATGCACCTATTGGTTATATTTCCGCAACCAAACAGTGGGCGAAAGACAAGAATAAAAATTGGGAAGATTACTGGGTGAAGGATGAAAATACACATCTAACTCACTTTATCGCTAAGGATAATATTGTATTCCATGCAATTATTTTCCCAATTCTACTAAAAGCACATGGTAACTTAAATTTACCGTATAATGTACCTGCCAATGAGTTCTTGAATTTGGAAGGAGATAAAATTTCAACTTCCAGGGAGTGGGCCGTGTGGTTACATGAGTATATTTCTGAATTTGAAGGCAAAGAAGATGAATTGAGGTATGTTTTGACCTCCATTGCACCTGAGAATAAGGATAGTGAATTTACCTGGAAAGACTATCAGGCCAGAGTGAATAATGAGCTGGTTGCCATTTTAGGAAACTTTGTGAATCGTTCATTGGTATTGACGAATAAATACTATGGTGGTGTAATGCCGGAGTTGGGAGAGTTGACCGAAGTTGATCAGCAAGTGCTCAATGAAATGGCTGAAATTCCGGTTAAAATCGCGGAAAAAATCAAAGCGCATAAATATCGTGAAGCATTGAGTGCTGCGATGTATTTGGCAAGATTAGGAAATAAATATTTAGCGGATACTGAGCCATGGAAATTAGCTAAAACGGATCCGAAACGAGTAGAGACCATCTTGCATGTTTCGAATCAAATTGTAGCGAATCTAGCCATTGTTTTAAGACCATTTTTACCACATACCAGTGATAAGCTAAATACGTTCTTGAATCAAGAAAATAAAAACTGGAACGTTGCAGGAAAATCTGATTTGTTACCGGCAGGAGCACAATTTCAAAAGCCTGGATTGTTATTTTCAAAAATCGAGGATGAGTTGATCGAAAAGCAGGTGGAAAAGTTGAATGTGCGAAAAGCTGAAAAGGAAAAAGAGTCACAAAAAAAAGAGGTTTTATCACAAAAAGAAAATATCTCTTTTGATGACTTTTTGAAAATGGATGTGCGAATCGGTAAAGTACTGGAAGCGGAAAAAGTCAAAAAAGCAGATAAGTTGCTGAAGTTAAAAGTTGATACCGGATTAGATATTAGAACCATTGTTTCAGGTATTGCTCAACAATTTAGCCCGGAAGAAATTGTTAATAAACAGGTGACTGTTTTGATGAATTTGCCTCCAAGAAAAATTCGTGGAGTTGTTTCTGAGGGAATGTTATTAATGGCTGAAAACGAAAAAGGTGAGCTAGGTTTAGTGTCTGGAGACTCCTATAATAATCCGGGAGATCTGATTGGATAGAAATTAATTTTTATTAACAACTTTTCCTTGTATTTTAGTGCCATTAAAAAAATGGCAACTAATTGGTGTGTCTTTACGTCTCATAAGGAGCGTATTACACATAAAATTGAACCTAGAACTACATATATGAAGCATTTATTACTCCTCTTGTCGATAATTAGCCTTTCATGGTTTTTGCCGTCTACCGCAAATGCCACGCACATTGCAGGTGGTGAAATTACCTACGAACACTTGGGAAATGACTCTTTTTTGGTGACTCTGACAGTTTATCGAGATTGTGCCGGAATTCCGGTTACAGGAAATGAGAGTATTACGATTAACAGTTCATGTACAGGAACACAAAACTTATTAGTGACCCTTCAAAATGTTGGGGGAACTGAAGTCTCTCAGATTTGTCCGGCTATGATTGGTCAAAGTACATGTAATGGAGGTTTTTTACCTGGGATGCAGAAATACGAGTATACCGGGATAGTTCAATTATCCACCCATTGTTCGGATTATACTTTTTCGTTTAGCAATTTTGCGAGAAACGTTGCTGTCAATGTAGTTGGGGGGGTAAATAGCAACGGTTTCTTTATCACAGCAACTTTAAATTCTGTTTTATATCCGAATAATAGTTCGCCAGAATATACAGCGCCACCAATTCCATATGTTTTGGTAAATCAGGCAGTAAATTATAATTATGGTGTAGTTGAAAATGATGGAGATAGTTTAACATATGAATTGGTAACAGCAAGAGAAGCGAGTGGTAACCTGTCATATAATTCCGGATATTCTGCTACCGTTCCAATTCCTGGGATCACTATTGATGCGGCTACGGGACAGTTAAATTTTACGCCAACAATTACAGGTAACTTTATTATCGTAGTTCGAGTTACTGAGTACAATGGAGCCGGTCAGGTAATCTCAACAGTTCAGCGCGATATTCAGTTTGTTGTACTGAATTATCCTAACAAGATTCCTAATGTCCCAACAGCATTAACAAATTTAGTGAATACATCAGGATCAGCTTCATTTACAGGGCCTTTAGAGGTTACTGCTAATGTGGGTGATCAATTTTGTTTCGATGCAGTATTTAGTGATTCAAACTTAACTGATGTTGTGACAGTGATTTCAAATGCAACTTCTGCATTACCTGGGTCAACAGTATCTTATTCAGGAACAAACCCGGTGACTGCAACCATCTGTTGGACGGTGCCTGCGGGGATGAATACAAATAATACGGTAACTTTTCAGGCGAGTGATAGTGCTTGTCCGATTTCGGGTGTAAACTCAGTTGCAATTCAAGTGATTATTCCACCTCCGTCAAATCTAACAGGAGCATTAACAACCACCAATATCAGTTGTAACGGTGTGTGTGACGGTACGGCAACGGTAGTCGCTTCAGGGGGTGTTGGGCCATATCAATATACCTGGGCACCTACAGGAACTTGGTGTTGTCAGGGGTTAGCGAGTATTACCGGTATGTGTGCTGGATTTTATGGATTGCAAGTCCGGGATTTGGGTGATCCCGATCCATCCACGAATACATGGGATACTCTATTTGTCATTCAGGATGCTTTTCCAATATCAATTACGATTACCAATATTACGGATGATGATTGTTCATCCACGTGTATAGGGGCAATTAGTACCTCTGTCTTTGGGGGGCAGGCACCACTATCTTATTTGTGGAGTAGTGGGGAAACCACATCTTCTATCATGGGTAAATGTGCCGGAACATATACTTTGACAGTTACCGATGCCAATGGTTGTACTCAATCTCAATCTGCTATTATTCAAGAACCAGTTCCACCAACGGTGGTGATTGACAGTGTGGATTCTGTAACATGTAATGGTGGTTCGGATGGTGCTATTTATGCGCGAGCATATCCAACTTGTGGGGTAAGTACTGATGCGTGTACGACTCCAACTTCTGTTCCAATTGGAACGGGAACTGCAACCAATACCTTTAGTACATTCCCTGCTCCTTATGGAAATAGCTTTAATGGAGCACGTCATCAAATGTTATTTACAGCAGCTGAATTAACTGCTGCCGGTGTGTTGCCTGGAACGATTAGTTCTTTGGGATTGGATGTCGCCAGTATAGGAACCACGATAAATTATGCCAATTTTACGATTCGTATGGGTTGTACTTCTGCGACTGATCTAACAGGAGGTTGGGAGACCGGGTTAACGGAAGTTTTTACCCCTAAGACGCATACATTATCTACGGGTTGGAATACCCATAATTTTGATGTAAAATATTTTTGGGATGGATTATCTAATTTGGTAGTTGAGGTATGTTTTAACAGTCCAACTTCTACAGCAAGTGGTAATGCATTGACAAGATATACTCCAACTACGAATCAGTCAGTAAGATATTTCCATGATAATACGCTTTCTGTTTGTAGTAGTACAGCAATGACTGCAACATCTACAAACCGACCAAATGTACGTTTTGGTAATTGTGCAAGTTCATTTACTTATGCGTGGTCACCTGCACCAGCAGCCGGACAAACCACGCCAACAGCGTCAAACTTGACTGCTCAAACTTACACTATAACGGTGACGTCTGTGGGAGACGGATGTACAGCAACAACAACTGCAACTGTAAATGAGCCTACGCTTATACTTCCAAATGTTACGCAGACGGGACCGATCTCATGTCCGGGACAGTGTGATGCAAGTATTACAGCGGCACCTACCGGAGGTCAGGGACCATATACTTATGCCTGGGATAATGGGTTGCCAGCTACTGCTTCGCATTCGAATTTATGTGCGGGAACTTATAATGTAACTGTAACCGATGCAAAGATGTGTTCTGTGACCGGATCAATTACAGTTTCCGATCCTACACCTATTATTGTTTCATCAACTGTAAATACGGTTATTTCTTGTAATGGTGTATGTGATGGAAATGTGACTATCAATGCTTCGGGAGGTACAGCGCCACTAACCATTACATGGCCAGGAGGTGCAACAGGACCTACTCAGGGAAGTTTATGTGCAGGTTCTTATGATGTGACCATTACTGACGCGGGAGGGTGTTCTGTTACACATAATGTGAACTTAACACAACCAGCGGTTTTAACAACAACTTTAGTAACTGTCGGAACCATTTTATGTAATGGGGATCAAACAGTAAATATTAATTCAATTACAACTGGAGGTACAGTTGGGTACAATTATTTATGGTCAAGTGGACCAACAACGCCAGGTTTAACAAATGTTGGCGCTGGAACTTATACCTTAACTGTAACAGATGATCATGGTTGTACAGCAACGGACCAGGTGACAATTACAGAGCCAGATCCATTAGTTGCAAGTATTACTCAGACCGCATTTATTCAATGTAATGGTGATTTAACAGCATCAATTACAGCTAGTGCTATTGGAGGAACCTTGAATTATGGATATGCCTGGTCAAATGGGCCTACCACTCCTGTAAATGCGAATATAGGAGCGGGAACGTATACGGTTACAGTAACGGATGCAAATGGATGTACGGATACCGAGACTATTGTAGTAACTGAGCCAACAGCAATAGCTGCTAATTTAACAGTAGTCACCCCAATATCATGTAATGGCGTGTGTGACGGATCGGTGACTATTAATCCTTCAGGAGGTACAGGTCCTTATACCGTTCAATGGATTAACGGGATCACTTTTGTGGGAAATACTGCGACAAACTTATGTGGAGGAGTTAATTATGATGTGACGATTACCGATGCGAATAACTGTCAGCATGTTGAGCCATTTACATTAACAGAACCTGCTTTACTTACGGCATCAATTAACCTGGATCAGGGAATTTCTTGTGGAGGTGTATGTGATGCACAAATCACAGCAGTTCCAACCGGAGGTACAGGACCTTTTACATACGTATGGAATAATGGATTACCTGCAAATGCTTCTCATTCGAACCTATGTGCAGGAACTTATAATGTAACTATTACGGATGCTAACTTATGTACGGCAACGAGTAGCATTACAATTACTGAACCACCGGTATTGGTTGGAGCAGTAGCACAAGCTGGAACTATTTTATGTAATGGAGATCAAACAGTAACCTTGACAGCGTCAGCAACTGGAGGAACACCTGTTTATGGTTATGCATGGTCTAATGGCCCGGTAACAGCAATTAATGCAAATGTTGGAGCAGGAACATATACTGTAACTATCACAGACGCTAACGGTTGTACTGATGTGGTAACAGAAATTGTTTCAGGACCTACATTATTAACAGCAACAAATACGGTGAATAATCACGCTTCTTGTAACGGAGTATGTGATGGTTCTGCAACTGTTACGGCTGCCGGAGGAACTCCAAATTATTCATATGCTTGGCCAGGAGGTTTAACAGGCCCAACGCAAAATGCTTTGTGTGGAGGAACTTATATTGTAACCATTACAGATGATAATGGTTGTGATACGACTACGACAGTGGTAATCAACGAACCTCAAGCGATTAATTTGTCATCTTCAAATATTAGTCATGTTTCATGTAATGGAGTATGTGACGGTTCAGCTACAGTTACCGCAACTGGCGGAACTAACCCGATTACAATTACATGGCCTGGAGGTGCAACCGGTGGAACGCAAAATAATTTATGTGCGGGTACTTACGTAGTTACTGCTACTGATGCGAATTCATGTAGTAATACGATTTCAATTACAATCACTGAACCGAATGCATTGAGTATTTCATTGGCACAGGTAGGAACTATTTTATGTAATGGAGACAGTACAGTAACGATTAATTCAACTGTAACAGGAGGAACTCCAACATTCTCATACTTATGGTCAACAGGTAGTACAAATGCCAATCTGGTAAATACAGGGGCAGGAACTTATACGGTTACTGTAACAGATGATAATGGTTGTACAGCAACTGCTTCAACAGTAGTAACTGAACCGACCGTTTTAGATGTGACCATTACACAAACCGGATTTATTTCTTGTGGTGGATTGCCAACTGCAAGTTTGTTAGCAACCGGTTCAGGAGGAACAAACCCTTACAGTTTTTCATGGTCGAATGGAGCGGGAACAGCTGCGATCAGTAGTTTGCCTGCAGGACCTTATACTGTAACAATTACGGATGGTAATGGCTGTACGGATACGGCAAGCTTTATTATTACACAGCCAACTCCTATTGTAGCGAATCAAACAATTGTCAATGGAGTTTCTTGTAATGGAGTATGTGATGGGTCAGTAACTTATGCGCCAACTGGAGGAACACCAGGTTATACCATTACCTGGCCTGCGGGTGTAACTGTTTCAAATGATACAGCAACCGCATTATGTGGGAACACAAATTATATCGTAACGATTACAGATGCGAATTCTTGTACAATTACGGATACGATTAATTTGGTTGAACCAACAGCAGTTTCTGGTACGATTAACTTAGATCAGGGTATTTCCTGTGGAGGTATTTGTGATGCGCAAATCACAGCTACCGGAAGTGGAGGGACAGGACCTTATACTTATGCATGGTCAAATGGTCTGAGTGGTGCAACTATTAATAATTTATGTGCAGGTTCATATACCGTAACGATTACGGATGCGAACTTATGTACTGGAACCGCATCAATTACGATTACACAGCCTTCTCCGGTAGTAACTACAATTACACAAACAGGAACAATATTATGTTTTGGAGATTCTACGGTGACATTAACTGCAAGTACAACTGGCGGAACTGGACCTTATACTTATTTATGGAATACAGGTGCAACTGGTCCGGTAATTACAAATACGGGAGCAGGAACATATAGTTTAACCACAACAGATGCGAATAGTTGTTCGGTGGTAACTCCGTTTGTGGTTACAGAACCAGCAGATATCGTATTGACTGCAAATATTACGTCTCAAATTAGCTGTAATGGAGCATGTGATGGTGCTGCTACCGTAATTGCAGTGGGAGGAACACCTGGTATGACATTTACCTGGCCTGGTGGAGCAACCGGTCCATCGCAAAGTGGATTGTGCGCGGGTTCATATGTCGTAACAGTAACCGATGCAAATGCGTGTAGTGAAACGATTACGGTTAATTTGGTAGATCCACAGGGAATTGTGATCATCACAAATGTGACTTCACATGTATCATGTAATGGGGTATGTGATGGGGAAGCGACTATTACTTTATCAGGAGGTACCTCTCCTCTCACTATTGCATGGCCAAGTGGAGGTAATGGAACGACAGAATCCGGTTTATGTGCAGGTACGCATACCGTAACAGTAACGGATGCCAACAGCTGTTCAAGTACAGCAACTATTGTGATTAATGATGCATCACTGATGACTGTATCATTAGTGGAGACTTCAGGTATTACATGTAATAGTGCATGTGATGGAGTTGTAAGTGCTACCGTTTCCGGAGGAACTGCACCTTATTTAGTAGTGTGGCCAGGTTCTGATACTACTGATGTGAAAACAGGTTTATGTGCAGGTAGCTATACTGTAACAGTAGTAGATGCGAACGGTTGTTCAACAACGCAATCGGTGACTTTAACCGAGCCGAATGCATTGGCGGTTAATGTATCCATTTCAAATGCAATTACATGTAATGGGGTATGTGATGGTGAATTAACAGCAAATGTTACAGGCGGAACCGCTCCTTATACAGTAACATGGTCGAACGGTACAAATGGTACTGTTGCAGGCAGTTTATGTGCAGGTAGTTATACAGTAACTGTGGTAGATGCGAACGGTTGTACAACCACCGGATCAATGACAATTACAGAACCAAGTGCAATTACTGCAACTCCGCAAGCAATTGATGCATTGTGTGGAGCATGTGATGGTGTGATTATTATTACCGGAACATCTGGTGGTGATGGAGGTCCATATACTTATAACTGGAGTGGTGGTACACCAACTCCTTTACCGAATTCGATAATCAATCTATGTGCGGGCGTTTATACCGTAACAATTACGGATGGATCAGGATGTACAGCTGTGATCACGCAAGGCATTAGTAATATCGGAGGTCCAACATCGGCTAATTTCAATAGAACAAATCCAACCTGTAACGGTGGTAGTAACGGATCACTAACGGTTACGCCATCTGGAGGATCCGGATCATATTCTTATTCTTGGTCTAGTGGAGGATCAAATGCTACAGAAACCGGATTATCTGCAGGTGTTCACTTTGTGACTATTACAGATGGTAACGGATGTATCTTAATTGCAAGTGATACTTTATTTGAGCCGGATCCAATTGTAAACACTCCAGTAATTGTGGATGCTTCTTGTAATTCAACGTGTGATGGTTCGATCACGTTGACGACTACCGGAGGAACCGGACCTTATACTTATGCATGGAATAATTCGATGACCGGAAGCGTAATCACAGGATTATGTGATGGAGCTTACATTGTGACTACAACTGATGCAAATAGCTGTACTAAATTAGATACATTTAATGTCGGAGAGCCAGTTGCGCTATCAGCAAGTATTGCTATAACAAATCCAATTTCCTGTAATGGAACTTGTGATGGAGAGATGACTGCTACGGTAACTGGAGGAACAGCTCCATATTCTATTTCCTGGTCAAATGGAGGAATAGGAAACATTGCAGTAGGATTATGTGGAGGTACTTATACATTGACCGTAACGGATGCGAATGGATGTAGTACAACAGCGAGTTCTGCAATTAACTTCCCACCACCAATCTCAACAAATATTGCAACAACAGATGCAACATGTGGTGCATGTGACGGACAAATTGCATTAACAGGAACCATTGGAGGAAATGGTGGCCCATATACTTATGCATGGTCTAATGGCGCAAGTACAAGTACGATTTCAAATCTATGTCCAGGTGTATATACAGTAACAATGACCGATGTGTCAGGATGTAATGCCCTTGTAGCTATACCGGTAGGAAATATTGGTGGGCCAACTTCAGCACCGATTTCTTTAGTAAATCCAACTTGTAACGGTGTGTGTGATGGATCAATGACAGTAGCTCCAGTTGGAGGTACTGGACCATACTCATATGCATGGTCAAGTGGAGGAACAACGGATTCTGAAAGTGGTTTATGTGCAGGCATTTATTTTGTGACGGTGACAGATGCGAATGGATGTGTATTTATTGGAACAGATACTTTAGTAGAACCAACACCAATCATTATAAACGAAGTTATATCACATGTAACCTGTAATGGTTTATGTGATGGATCAATTACTCTGACGACATCAGGAGGCACCGGACCTTATTCATTTGTTTGGTCAAATGGATCTAGTACGGGAGGTTTGTCCAATTTATGTGCAGGCTCTTACACTGTAACTGTAACGGATGCAAATGGATGTTCATCTGTAAGAACTTATACGGTTACTGAACCAGCGCTGTTAACAGTAAGTCTTGGAATTACCTCGCCAATTAGCTGTAATGGATCTTGTGATGGTATGATTACCGCTACTATTTCAGGTGGAACATCTCCTTTCACATATGCGTGGTCAAATAGTGGAAGTGGTAATTCAATAAATAGTCTATGTGATGGTGCCTATTCTGTAACGGTAACGGATGGAAATGGTTGTACTGCAACTGCGAGTCAGACTATTTCTGAACCTGCTGCAATCACTGCGACATTAACACCTACAAATGCAACTTGTGGAGTATGTGATGGACAAATCACAATTACAAATACTGCAGGTGGCGATGGAGGTCCTTATTCATATGCATGGTCGAATAGTGGTACAGGTACTACGATTAATAATTTATGTCCAGGAACATATTCTGTTACGATTACTGATGGTTCTGGTTGTACTGCTGTACTTTCTGCACCAATTAGTAATAACGGAGGTCCAACTGGAGCAACATTTGTGAACAGGGATCCTTCTTGTAGTGGATTATGTGACGGAATGACCAGAGTTACTCCAATTGGAGGAGCAGGTCCTTATACATATGCATGGTCTAATGGATCTGTGGTGGATTCGGCATATGCATTATGTGCAGGTGTTCATACGGTAACCATTACAGACGCGAATGGATGTATATTTATTGCCTCTGATACGCTATCTGATCCAGCACCAATTGTGAATGTGGAGACCATTGTTGATGCATCTTGTAATGGTGTATGTGATGGGTCGATTACATTAGTGACATCAGGGGGAACCGGACCGTATAACTATGCATGGAGTAATTCAGGAAATACAAATTCTATCTCTGCATTATGTGCAGGTAGTTATACCGTAACGGTGACAGATGATAATGGATGTACTGTTGTAAATACTTATAACGTAACTGAACCAACTCCAATTCAAGTGTCGATTGTTGGGCTGGATGCAAATTGTTCCAATGTTTGTGATGGAACTGCAACAGCTACTGCAACAGGAGGAACAGGTCCATATACTTATGCATGGAGTAATAGTGATGTAGGGCCAATCGCTTCAAACTTATGTGGAGGCACCACATATGATGTAACAGTGACTGATGCCAATGGATGTACAACCACCGGATCGGTTACTATTAGTAGCCCACCAGCTCTGGTTATCGATAATATCATCGTAACAAACCCAGGTTGTGGTGCAAGTGACGGTTCTTTAGAAACAGTAATTTCAGGAGGAACACCAGGTTACACCATTTCATGGAATGGAACCCCTGGTAATCCAATCGTAAATATTCCATCAGGATCATACCTGTTATCTGTAACTGATGCCAATGGTTGTGTGGTAACATCAACTGTTCCATTAAGTGATGCAGGTACATTGGGAATGACATTATCTACAACAGATGTACCATGTGATGGTAGTTGTGTGGGTACGGCTACTGCAACTCCAACAGGAGGAACAGGCCCATTTAGTTACCAATGGTCAAATGGTGATTTGACGCAAACAGCAACAAACTTATGTGCCGGTCAGGTAATTGTTACAGTGACTGATGCTGTAGGTGGATGTATGGCGGTGGATACGGTAACGGTGAATCAAATCCCGGGATTAAATATCAGCATGGCATTTACAGACAATACCAATTGTAATAGTGTATGTGATGGAACGGCTACTGCTACAGTAAGTGGAAGTACTGGAACAGTAACATATGCGTGGTCAAACGGTGGACCAAATTCACCAACGTTAACTGGGTTATGTGCTGGAACTTATACGGTGACTGCAACAGATGCCGCGGGATGTTCTGCGATAGATTCTGTAATTATTTCTGATGGTGTACCGTTAGCATTAACTGTAGATACAGTGATCAAAGCAAACTGTTTAAATACAAACGATGGTGGCGTACAGATTACAGCTACAGGTGGTATTCCAACGTATTCATATAACTGGACAGGTCCGAATGGATTTACTTCAGGAAACCAAAACATTGGATTCTTATTCGTAGGTACTTATTATGTAACCGTAACAGATCAAAATGGATGTACGGTTACCGATAGTGCTGTGGTAACCGCCAATACGAATCTGACAGTTTCTCTTGCAGATCAGATTATCTGTGATGGATCAGATTCTGTATTACTCAATCCGGTTGTATCTGGTGCGAATGGAGCAATTACCTACCAATGGTATAATCTAGGTGGAGCGGTAATCGGTAATGATTCAACATTGATGGTTCCAGTAACTGGTGATACCATTTATTACATTGTTGGTGTAGTGTCTGGAGGATGTTCTGCACTAGACACTGCGGCAGTCGCTAAAGGACAGATTCCTGATGTCGATGCAGGAGTTGGTCAAACAATTATTAGAGGTCAGGATGTGAAACTTGGAGGAAATCCAACGACTTCATGGGGAGGAAGTACATTCCTATGGTCCCCAGGAGCTAGTTTGAGTGATCCGACTGTAGCGAATCCAATAGCGACTCCAACTGTGACGACATTGTATACAGTTACTGTTACAAATATTGTTGGATGTACGAACTCTGATACGATTACGATTACAGTAAACAAAAAACTTAAAGTAATTTCAGGATTCACTCCAAATGGTGACGGTTCAAATGATACATGGGAATTGGATTTCTTAGATAAGTATCCACAAGCTCAGGTAGACGTTTATAACCGTTGGGGAGAATTACTATTCCATTCTGAGGATGGGTATACGACACCTTGGGATGGTACGTTCGAGGGAGAACCGGTACCGGTTGGCACATATTATTATGTGATCGATCTGAAAGACGGTGATTTCCCTGAGCCAATTAGCGGACCAGTTACGATAATGCGATAAAATGCATGATATGAAAAAGACGATTTTAATATTAGCAACGATATGTATTTCGGTAGCGAGTTGGGGACAACAGTTACCGCAATACTCGCAGTTCTTTCTAAATAAGACGCTGATCAATCCTGGGGCAACAGGAACAGAAGATTATTGGGAAGCACAAGCAACCAACCGATTGCAATGGGTTGGAATTACAGATGCGCCACGAACGCATGTAATTAGTGCCAATGGACCCATTAGTGATTATAAAATGGGCTTAGGCGGAAAAGTATTTGTGGACGTGGTGGGACCAACCAGAAGAACTGGTTTTTCATTTAGCTATTCATATAAATTGAAGTTATCGGAAACTTTAAAATTAGGTATGGGATTAAGCTTTGGAGGACTTCAGTATACAACAGATGGTTCGCAAATCTTATTGAAAGATCCGAATGATGTTGCGTTAAGTGGTCAGTTGCAATCAGTTTTTGTTCCGGATGCTGGAGTAGGTTTCCATTTATATTCAGATGATTTTTATGTGGGCATTTCAATGCCTCAGATTATCGGAAATAAACTGCAGTTCTTTGATCATTATAGAAATACTGAAGCGGCTTTAGAACGTCATATGTTTGCATATGCTGGGTACAAATTTAAAGTGACTGATGATATTATTGTGGAACCTGCCGTATTAGGAAAATGGGTAGATCCTGCACCAATTGCATTTGAAGGAAACTTAAGAGTGATTTATCAGGATTTGGTGTGGGTAGGAGCTTCTTATAGAATGAATGATGCGGTTGTTGCAATGCTAGGTGTGAATGTAAATGAGAGTTTAGTTTTTGCGTACTCATATGACATGGCCACATCGGATATTAAAACCGCAACGTCCGGTTCGCATGAATTAATGATTGGGATACGATTTAGAAAACCAACCAATATTCAAAGGGCCGCAAAATAATTTTAGAAAGCTGGAATATTCTTCCGGCTTTTTTTATGCTCTGAATAACATATATAAAAAATCATATATTTGTAATCTGAAATTTTCACATGGTTAATCTGGAGAAATTAAATGCTGCTACCAATCTCTTAAAAGGAGTTGCACACCCCATTCGATTGGCGATCATGGAGGTCCTGAAAGAACACGAGGGTTTATGTGTAACTGATATTTATGAGAAGATAGGAGTGGAACAAGCTGTAGTATCTCAGCACCTAAAAATCTTGAAAGACCGTGGGATTTTGGGATCAAGAAAAGAGGGTAAAAATTGTTTTTACTTCATTAAAAATGAAAAGTTCAACAAGTTGTTGGATTATATAGAAGAATGTAATGAGTGTCATTGAGACGATTTATAAAACCCCATGGGGGCTTGGACGTTGGTTGAGATTGGGTATTGGTTTGGCATTTATGGTGGATGCCTATTTAAAAGGCTCAAATTTAGTTGCCTTTATGGGCTTATTTCTAGCTTATCAAGCACTATTTAATACAGGTTGCGGTTTGGGTATTGGTCAAAATGAATGCGGAACCACTACTTCTAAAAAGAATCCGCACGATATATCACACAATTTTAAACAGTTAAATAGAAATTAATAGTTATGCGTAAGTTTTCATTTAAAACAATATTCTTTGTTTCAGCAATAATGTTGGGATTTGCATCTATCTCTTGTAGCGCTGGAACAGAATCGAAAGGTACAGAGCAATCAACTAAAACGTATTCAAATGTTTCTGTAGATGATTTGAATAAAGTAGTAAAAGCAGGGGAAGACGTGATCATTTTGGATGTAAGAACCCCATCCGAAGTATCCGAAGGATATGTGAAAGATGCGCAAAATCTAAACATAAATGGTACTACTTTTAAGCAACAAGCGGAGACTTTGGATAAATCAAAAACCGTTTATGTGTATTGTCGTTCAGGGCACAGAAGTCAGATCGCCAGTAAAACCTTAATTGAAATGGGGTTTAGCGATGTGAGAAACGTTGAAGGAGGATTTTTAGCCTGGGCTGGTAAAGGATATCAAATCGTCAAATAGTTGAAGAAGTTGATCACTTACGCGAATATTTTAGCGTTAATCGGATTAGTTGGAGGATATTTGTACTGGCAGGAATATGCCTGTACTGAAGGATGTGCCATTACCAGTAAATGGTATGGTAGTATGATTGCCGGAGGACTAATCGGACACCTCATTGGTGGGGCGATTGAGGATTTTATATCAAAGTAAATAGCAAAGGAATTATGGCAAGTTTTGGCTCAATTATACAAAGTGATGTACCTGTATTGATTGATTTTCATGCAGAGTGGTGTGGACCGTGTAAAACAGTTGCACCTATTTTAAAGTCGCTTAAAGAAGAAATGGGAGATCAGGTGAAGTTGATCAAAATTGATGTGGATAAGAATCAGGAGATCGCAGCAAAGTACCAGATTCGTGGAGTACCTACATTAATGATTTTTAAAAATGGGAATCTGCTTTGGAGACAATCCGGAGTGACACCCATTGAAAACTTAAGAGCAGAGATTTCAAAGCACGTTTAGATTATTTCCCTTCACCTCTAACAGATGAACTGTTCTGGAGATCATAAGGGATCGCTTTAGAAATAAATCCTTTTTTAGATAAGTGCATTAAGACCTTAGGAAGTGAATTCTTAAGGTTTTTTTCTGCTTTCTCACTATCATGGAAAACAATAACTGAACCCGGTACAGTATTATTGATCACGCCTCTGACGATTTTCTTAGGACTTAGTTTGCGATCATAATCTCCACTTAATACACTCCACATAATAATCTTATATCTCTTGGATAAACGCTTATGTTGCGCGCGTGTAATTCGGCCATAAGGGGGGCGGAAAAGTGAAGAATGAAATTGATCCTCACATTTCAAGGTGTTTTTGTAATACTTATACGCAGAAGTATTCCATCCTTTAATATGATTATAGGTGTGATTCCCTATATGATGCCCATGATCTAAAATGCTTTGAACGACTTCAGGATATTTAGAAGCATTTTCACCCACCAGGAAGAAAGTGGCTTTAGCATTATATTTTTTCAATTCTGCTAAAACCCACGGAGTGATCTCCGGATGCGGTCCGTCATCAAACGTAAGATAGATTTCTTTTTGATGGGGTTCTATTGACCAAACCAGATGTGAACTGATCGGTTTTAAGAACTTAGGTGCCCTATGAATGATGGACATATTCATGGTTGCAAATGTAATTGGAAAAAATGGGTTCTTACGCCTTTAAAAATTCAAGAAAAAACTTTTCTCAATTCAAAAATATTTTACTTTTGCATTCCTTTTACAAAGGGCGTTGAGTTTTAAAGCGCCAAACGAAATGTAAAAGTCGGAATTTTGTCCCATGGTGTAACTGGCAACACGTCTGATTTTGGTTCAGAAGAGTCTAGGTTCGAGCCCTAGTGGGACAACAAAAAAGCCTTCAACATGAGTTGAGGGCTTTTTTTATGCGTATGATTTTCAAGAAGACTTGATAAACGTTCTGTCATGCACATTCCATTTCAAACTCTTCAATCGCTATACCTTTGTCCCATGTTAGAAGAAAAATACACTCCGATAGATTGTGGTTATTATGATGAACTGGAAAAAATAGCTACAATAGGTAAGCCTGTAACTATGATTTATAGTGAGGCTGAATTAGAGCAAACCATTGAGCAAGTTGTAATCTATGATTTCAAAACCACCAAAGAAGGAGAATATTTATTTGCTAAAGATGCTTACAATCAATATCGAATCCGATTAGATCATTTGATATCAGTAGATGGGATTTTAAGAAGTGAATACGACAGCCATAGCTGTGCGATCAAACGCTAGTCGATTAAACTCTCTCCGTTTAGATTGGTCGTTAACATATCGGTCATCACATCAAAGAAAGGAACCATTGCATTTAATGTCTGACATGCTTTTTTTGCAAAGTCTGGATGTAAAACATCTTCATCAGTAAAAGATTCAGAGATCAGGAATTGTTTGTATCTCAATAAATCAATAGAAGGATGCTCTTTGTCAAATCCTTTAGGGGCCGTTTTTAATTGTTCTCCTTGCATTTCGTTGAAATGCTTTTTGAATTCTTTAGAGTCTAAAACTTCTTTTAAATAAGAATCGTCCTGGGCAATATGTTTACGAATTCGTAAAAGATCTTCTTTCTCAGGTCCCCAAAAACCACCACCTATAAATGAATGGCCGGGTTGAATATGGATATAATAAGTTCCTCTTCTTGCTTTGGTTGCTCTGGAAAACATCATTCCATAATGTTCTTTATATGGCGCTTTGTTTTTCGAAAACCTGACATCTCTATAGATTCTTTTCAAAGCTTTTTTCCCTGAAGGAGTTTCAATCTGATCAAAAGCACTCATACCTTCCAATACATCATCAGCAAAGTCAATAATGTTTTGCTGTGCATCTGTATACAAAGATTTATTTTCGGTAAACCAATCCCTGTTGTTGTTTTGAGAAAGTTTCTTTAGAAAGTCGAAAGATTTTTTTGAAATTGCCATAAGAGGAGTTTTTTAACACGCCCAAAAATACAAAAAGCATTGTTCCAATTTAAGATTAAAAAGAATGTGAATATTTTTTAATTGCATTGGAATTAAGAATGATTGCAACCCATATTTTTGCTGAAAATCCGAATTATGAATAGAATTATTTTATTCTTATTGATGTTGATATCCGTACAGTTATATGCGCAGGACACCCAACATTATATCACTTATCATGATACCGCTCATTTGCAAAAAAGAAGTGAAGGCGATCGATTAGATGGCAAGGAAACCGGGCTATGGAAATATTGGTATCCAAATGGAAAGTTGAGTGAAGAAGCTGAGTTTAGAAGAGGGTTTATCAATGGAAAGCAAATCCTGTATTATGAAAATGGTCAAAAAGAAATAGAGAACTATTACAAAAGAGGATTTAGAGACAGTATCTACTTGTCCTGGTATGAGGACGGAAAGCAAAAAGAAAAAGGCGCTTTTGAAAATGATGCTTGTTCTGGTATCTGGGAATTCTGGTATGCTGACGGTAAAAAATGGAAAACAGAAGAATGCAGAGAAGGGAAGAGATATATTCAAAGTTTTTGGAATGTTTCAGGAGAGCAAAAGGTAAAAGATGGTAAGGGACAATTACAATATTTCTATGATAATGGACAGTTAAGAGAAGAGTCTGCATTAAATGATGGGGTAAGAAACGGAGCTACGGTGAAGTACTTTTCTGATGGACAAAAAAAATACGAAGGAAGCTTCAAAGATGGATTGCCAGATGGTACCTGGGTATATTGGTATGAAAATGGGGCGAAGTGGAAAGAGATGAGTTTCCAAAATGGAGAAATCACAGGGCCATATGTTTTATTCTTTAAAAACGGACAGATAAGTAGAAAAGGACAATACGAGAATAATGAGCGTTCTGGTAAATGGGAAGCGTATTTTGATGATGGTACTAAAGACTGGGTTGGAGAATATATTAAAGGAAAAGAACACGGTGCATGGGTAGTTTATTTCAAAAATGGCAAAGTAGAATCTGAAGGTACGTATGTAGAAGGAAAAAAGGATGGAAATTGGACTTTTTACTTTGAAAGTGGTAAAAAGTTCCGTTCTGGGATATACAAAAACAATCTGGAAGAAGGTCATTGGACCAGTTGGTGGGAAAATGGACAGGTTTTTACTGAAGGAAGTTATCAGAATGGAAAAGAAGAGGGAGAATGGATTTCATATTTTGAAACAGGAAAAGTAAAGGACAAAGGTGTATTCAATGAAGGCAAGATGAACGGGCAATGGGAAGGTTGGTTTGAGGCTGGAACACCGAAATATTCCGGACAATGGGATATGGGAGAAAGAACAGGAAAGTGGTCTTTTTGGTATCCCGGAACTATTCTAAGAGAACAAGGTAACTTTAAGAATAATATGCGAGATGGTTCCTGGGAATATTATACCCAATATGGTAAGCTGGAATCTACGGGAGCATATAAAGATGGAGTGAAAACCGGTAACTGGGTATTTAATTATCCACAAGGACAGATCAAAAGAAAACAATCATTTAAAAATGACCGACCAGATGGAGAGTGTAAAATCTACACAGAAAGAGGGGTGTTAATTAGCCATAGCAATTATAAGGAAGGTCGCTTAGATGGAAAATATATGATCTATGATAAGGAGGGTAACTTAAAGGGAACCAGAGTGTTCAAAGATGGGAAAAAGATTAAATAAAACTTTTTTCTAAAAAATGAAACTTTTTTAGAACCGGGATCGTAAGAAATTATGTTGTAAGTGCTGTTGTTTTGGATTGTTGGGACAGCAGCCACAGACAATGATGGGTGAAAAATGAAAAGAGGAGTTGAGGAGCTCCTCTTTTTAATTTTGGTCATTTTTTCACTTCCAGAACATTCTTAGTGAGTTCGCGGTAGTTTTTTCGATTCCTATAAATATCCATTGCCAGATAAATTGCATTTCTAAAACTGGTAGGATCAGCGATATTTTTTCCAGCAATGTCAAATGCAGTTCCATGATCAGGAGAAGTTCTTACAATTGGTAATCCTGCTGTAAAATTGACGCCCTCGTTATTGGATATAGTTTTAAATGGAATCAAGCCCTGATCATGATACATGGCTAAAATTCCATCGAATTTTTTAAACTGACCTGAACCAAAGAAACCATCGCTGGCAAAAGGTCCAATTGCGATATTTCCATCTGCATTAAAGGCTTCAATAGCTGGAATAATAGTTTCCATCTCTTCCTTTCCAATCACCCCGTTGTCACCTGCATGTGGATTTAATCCCAATACCGCAATTTTTGGTTGATGGATACTAAAATCTTGTTTTAAGCTTTTTTGGAAAACCTCCAGAGTTTGAATGATTCTATCCTTTGTAAGCGTTTTTGAAACTTCTTTTAATGGAAGATGGCCTGTTACCACACCCACGCGTAGATTATTATGTACCATCATCATCAATGGATGATCCTCGTTGGCATAATGCGCTAAATATTCCGTATGACCTTTGATGTCCTCATATTCCCAGGGAATATTCTGTTTATGGATCGGAGCAGTGACCAATACATCAGCATGATTAGAAGCCAATGCATCTGTAGCATTGGTGATAGATTGATAAGCCAGTTTTCCTGCTTGATTGGTTACAGACCCAAAAGAAAGATCCATTTTTTCATCGGTGATAGAAATAAGGTTTACTTTCTTCTGATTGCTTTTATCGTGATTTTTGATCAGATTAAAACTAAAATCCTGAATCCCGATCTTTTTACGATAAGCTTTTGATATATGATGGTTACCATAAACCATAGGTGTACATAATTCGAACATACGTGTATCCAGAAATGACTTGATAATCGTTTCTAAACCGATGCCGTTGATGTCTCCACAGGAAATGGCTACTTTTACTTTATTGTTATTACGTTTCATAAAATTAAATTCCAACCCACAAAGATAGCCAATGGAATTTTGGAATGATAAAATATCAGCAACCTTAATGGTTTTTTCCTCGTCTTTTTCCTGCCGATATTGAAATACAATTTTTTAGTTATTATACTATACTTTTGTAGAGTAAACATCGTTAGCTATAGTAACATAGGTTTATATGAAAAAAACACTAATCGTTTTTTTATTCTCATTACTACTTTTCCCGCTTGGTTTATGGGCTACACATAACCGTGCGGGTGAGATTACCTATGAACATATTTCGGGTTTAACCTATAGAATTACCGTGACTACATACACCAATGAAAGTTCCGTAACTGCGGATAGATGTTCATTGGATGTTTTTTTTGGTGATGGAACTTCAGCAACCGTAAATAGAGTGAATGGTGGAGCTTGTGGTGGTGGAGGTTCTGCCGGCTGTCAGCATTGTGGTGTGAGCATTGGAAATAATACAAAGCTGAATGTTTACGTTACAGAACATACTTATCCAAGTACAGGGACTTATCGTATTACCATGGAAGATCCCAATAGGAATCAGGGTGTGGTCAATATTCCAAATTCGGTGCAGGTTGTATTCTTTATTTATGCGGAGCTCAATATTTTTCCAGGAGGAACTGCGAATTCATCTCCACGATTAACAAATCCACCAGTGGATGATGCATGTTTAAATGTTTTATATGAGCATAATCCGGGAGCTGTAGATCAGGATATCTCTAATAATGGATTGAGTGATAGTTTATCATATAAGCTCGTCACCTGTTTAGGTAATGGAGGAGCACCAATTCCTAATTATACCTTACCTGATAAATGGGGGCCTGGACCGGATAACACGATTTCGATTGATCCTTTAACCGGAACCTTGAGTTGGGATAGCCCGAAAATACAAGGAGAATATAATGTAGCGATTTTAATTGAAGAATGGCGAAGAATTGGAGGTACAATCACTAAAATAGGAAGTGTATTACGGGATTTGCAAATTACAGTAGATGTATGTCAGACCAATAATCCGCCACAGATTCAACCAATGACAGATACATGTGTTACGGCCACTGAAGCTTTAAATAAAACGGTTACGGCCATAGATAATGATTTCTTACCACCGAGTTTTATTGAGCGCCAAAGTGTAGAATTATCCGCTACAGGTGATCCGTTCTATGTTCAGGGAAATAAAGCAAGTTTCCCGACCAAAACAGCAGAACGTATCGTTTCGCAGGATTTTGATTGGTCCACGCAGTGTAATCACATTCGTAGTTATCCGTATTTCGTAGTCTTTAGGGCACAGGATAATGCACCTAATGTCAGGTTAACAGATTATCTGGATTGGAGGATAAATGTTTTGGCACCTGCGCCAACCAATATTAATGCGGAACCTTTCGGAGCAGGAATTAATGTGACCTGGGGATATTCGCAGTGTACCAATGCGGCAGGATATAGAATTTATAGACGCCTGGACTCATTAGGATATGAAGCACCATTGTGTGAAACCGGAATTCCGGCATCTACGGGATATCAATTGGTAGGAAGTACAGTAGGAGCCGGATCGACTACGTTTTATGATAATGATAATGGAAAAGGATTAATTAGTGGGCAGAAGTATTGTTACATGGTATATGCATATTTTGATGATGGAGCGGAGAGTTATCCTTCAACAGAGAGTTGTGCGACACTAAGAAAAGAAGTCCCTATTATTACCCGTGTGAGCGTAAATACTACAGATGCGATCAATGGTAGTGATACCGTGAAATGGGCAAAACCGACAGAATTAGATGTTCAGAAATATCCGGGACCATATCAATACAAAATATTAAGAAAAGTCAATAATGGGAATTTTACAATTGTAGGTTCCTCCATCATTAATGCTGATCTGAATCTTATTGATACCGTTTTTGTGGATACTGGGATTAATACCCGAGATAATCAACATACGTATCAAATTGAGATTTATAGCAATCAAGTGCTTGTTGGGCCATCCAGAACAGCAACTTCGCCATGGTTGAAATTAAAACCACTAGATAATCGTATGGAATTGTCATTGAATATCGATGTTCCTTGGCAGAATAGAACGATGTACGTCTATCGTCAAAACTCAAGCGGAAGTTTTGATTATGTAGATTCAGCAAATACTCTTGTATTTACGGATAGTAATTTAATAAATGGACGAGAGTATTGTTATTACATTACAACCAAGGGAGATTATGCGGATACCACATTAGAATTCCCAATATTGAATAATTCGCAAATCAGATGCGATACGGTGGTTGATAAACAGCCTCCATGTCCTCCTCAAGATCTGACCATCAAAAGTGAATGTGAATTGTTTTTTAATGATTTGGCGTGGTTAAACCCAAACGATATTTGCGATACAACAGATGATGTGGTGAGTTATAACATTTATTACAGACCATTTAGCGAAGGGGATTTCTCGGTGATTGAACAAGTTCAGGGGGCGACAAATACAACAAAACTGTTTGATAATCTGGAATCTGTTGCAGGATGTTACGCGATTACTGCAATTGACTCATTTGATAATGAAAGCCCATTTAGTAATGTAGTCTGTGTGGATAACTGTCCGTATTACGAGTTACCTAATATTTTTACTCCGGGTAAAGACAAACAGAATGATTTTTATGTTCCATTACCAGGTTGGAGATATGTACAGGAGGTGGATATGACGATTTACAACCGTTGGGGTGAAGTGGTATATACCGCAACTGATCCAGCATTGGGATGGGATGGTAGTACAACAGAAGGAAGAGGGCTGCCAAACGGAACGTATTTTTATGTATGTAAAGTCTATGAAATAAGATTGGAAGGAATCGTAGAGCGTATTTTAAAGGGAACTGTAACTTTGCTGCGTGAATCGGGGCAACCCACGAATTAAAGCGACATGTTTACAGGAATTATAGAAGAAGTAGGAAAGGTTACGAAACTTCAAAAAGAACAAGAGAATTTACATATTACCCTAACATCCGGAATTACATCAGAATTGAAAATTGATCAGAGTGTGGCGCACAATGGTGTGTGTTTGACTGTGGTGGATATTCAAGATTCAGAATATACGGTTACAGCCATTAAAGAAACTTTGGATAAATCTAACATTGGAGATTTTCAGGTTGGAGATGAGGTAAATCTAGAGCGGAGTATGATGATGCAAGGTCGTATTGACGGACATATTGTACAAGGCCATGTAGATCAAATTGCACATGTGGTGCGTATTGATGAAGAAGACGGAAGTTGGAAGTTTGGATTCGAATACGATAAAAAGCAAGGAAATTTAACAGTTTCCAAAGGGTCAATTACTGTAAACGGTGTAAGTTTGACCGTTGTAGATTCAAGCCCCGGACATTTTAGTGTTGCAATAATTCCTTATACGATTGCGCACACCAATTTTAAGAACTTTGTGATGGGTACAAAGGTGAATCTGGAATTCGATATTATTGGGAAGTATGTAGCAACTTATATGTCGCAGCTACAAGCTTAAAGATGTAATTTTTATTTCATAATAGCTTGAATTACGAAATTAAAATCGCTAAATGAAAAAACTTTTTAGTTTATTAAAACTGATAAAAGGGTATAAATTTCCGGCATTTTTAAATGTGTTGTTTAACCTGTTATCCGTTGTATTTGGTCTTTTTTCACTTGGGATGTTAGTGCCGTTTTTGAATTTGATTTTTCTAAAATCAGATGCGGACTACATGGTTTATATTGAAAATAAACCGGAAGCTCTTACACTAAGCTCGGATACCATCACCAATTACTTCAATTATTACATGGCTGATATGATTATCAGTAATCCGGAAGGGGGTAGAATGGATGCGCTGGTGTTGATTTGTATTCTGATCTTGATCTTCATTTTTGTAAAGAATTTAACCAGATATTTGTCTTATTTCTTTTTAGCTACCGTAAGAACAGGGGTAATGAAAGATCTAAGAAATAGTGTGTATCAAAAGGTGGTAGGATTGCCCATCGCCTATTTCAATGAGGAAAAGAAAGGGGATATCATGTCTCGTATGACCAATGATGTTCAGGAAGTGGAATGGACGATCATGACATCCTTAGAAATGATGTTTAGAGATCCATTCTCAATAGTTATTTATTTGGGAACGCTGGTTTGGATTAGTCCGGAGTTGACGTTATTTGTGATTCTGATATTACCGTTATCCGGATATGTAGTGGGAAGTATAGGTAAATCTTTAAAGAAGACTTCTGAAGATGGTCAGGATCAAATGGGAGGTCTGGTGGCTATGATGGAAGAAACTATCACAGGACTAAGAATTATCAAAGCATTTACAGCGGAAAAACTGACGATTTTGAAGTTTCAGAAAATGAACGATAATTACACAGGTTTAATGACCAAAATGTATCGTAAAAGAGATTTGGCTTCTCCGGTGAGTGAGTTTTTGGGAATTGTAATCATGGTTTTCGTGATCTGGTATGGAGGAAGATTAATTCTGACGGATGAAAGTCAGGCATTAGAGGCTTCAGCTTTTATCGCTTACATCGTGATCTTTACGCAAGTAATTCCACCAGTGAAATCGTTCACTGTGGCGATATATAATGTGCAAAAAGGACGAGCTTCTTTAGATCGAATTGATAAAATTCTATTGGCGGATCAGGTAATAAAGGACCCTGTGAACCCAGTGAAGAAAACGGAATTTGAATCTGATATCGTATATGATCATATTCGTTTCAAATATCAAAAAGATGAAGTCCTAAAAGGAATTTCGCTAAATATCAAAAAAGGACAGACCATAGCTTTAGTGGGACCTTCCGGAAGTGGAAAGTCTACTATTGCTGATTTGTTACCTAGATTCTATGATGTGCAATCCGGGAGTATTTCTATTGATCAGCAGCCGATTACTGATTTTAAAGTTGAGGACCTAAGAGCTTTGATAGGAATTGTAACCCAACAGAGTATCTTGTTTAATGATACGATAAAAGGGAATATTCTTTTCGGAAATCCTGATGCGACTCAAGAAGAAATAGAATATGCCGCAAAAGTGGCGAATGCACATGAGTTTATTTTAAAACTTCCTGGAGGTTATGATTACAACATAGGTGATGCAGGTGCAAAGTTGTCTGGCGGTCAAAAGCAACGATTGAGTATTGCCAGAGCGATCTTAAATAATCCTCCAATTCTGGTTTTAGATGAGGCGACTTCTTCATTAGACACAGAAAGTGAAAAGTTGGTTCAGGAGGCTTTAGATGAATTAATGAAGTCAAGGACATCCATTGTGATTGCTCACCGTCTATCAACTATTGTGAATGCCGATAAAATTTACGTTATTGAGCATGGAAAAATCGTAGAAGAAGGAACACACGATCAATTGATAGAAAAGAACAATGTGTATAAAAAACTCTATGATTTACAGTCGTTTAACTAAATTAAGTATTATGAAAAACACTCTTACCTCGTTTGCTACTTTGATTTTAGCTTTGGGTGCTACTGCTCAAATTACTATTGACTCTGCCGATTTAGGGAGTATTGGAGATCAAATAACTATTGCTTCTGATACCAATGTAACTGGTAAAACCGTATCACCAGCGTCAAGTACAGCACAGACATTTGATTATACAATGTTAAATGTATCTAATGCGGGTAATATTGATTTTTTAGCTCCAGGAGCTACTCCAGGTTCATCGGATTTTCCTGCATCGAATATTGTGATTTCTAATGGAGCAGAATATGTGTACGGGATAAAGACCATTACCGATTTTAAAATGGATGGTTTGTATGGCGACTTATTTGGTACTGGGGTAGTGGGTTCTTTGGATTTTGATCCGGATATGTTGATGATTCCATTTCCTTTAGATTATAACGACACTTATTCGGCAGGTAATGTTACGGATACGATTGTTGAGGATACAGTTACGGGAATCTTTGATTCATTAAGACTAAAAAGTGTTCGTCAAATTACCAGTTTGGTAGATGCATTTGGTACTTTGAATTTACCTACAATGTCAGATAACGTTATACGAAAGTATGATGTTGAGGTAAGTACTGATTCTTTATGGGGACAGGTATTTGGAATTTGGCAACCAATCCAACAATCTGTTACAACAAGATATTATTATAGATTTTTAGCAAAGAATAAAAGCTATTACTTATTGGAGGTAGAGGCAGATGCAACTGGAAATGTCATGACTGCAGATTACCAAACTGGCGCTGCATTGGTTGCAGGAATTACCAATATTATTCCTGCATCATGTTATGGTGTGGCAGATGGTTCTTTAGAAGCTGAAGCAATTGGAGGAACCCCGCCTTACTCTTATGTTTGGAGTAGTGGACAAACTACTGCGATCATTACAGGATTAGCTGCAGGGACGTATACCGTGACAGCTACCGATGGAGCAGGAGCGACTTATATGGCACAACAAGATATTACACAACCGGATTCAATTACAATCGTTTCTACACAAATCGGTCCGGATCATGGATTAACTGATGGATTTGTTTATATCAGTGCTTCAGGAGGTACTCCATCTTACAACTTTGTGTGGTCTAATGGAGAAACAACTCAAAATATCGATAATCTAGCACATGGTGATTACACGGTAACTGCTACAGATAATAACAGTTGTTCAAATTCAGCGACTTTTACGGTAGATAATTTAACTAGTGTAACAGATATCAATAATACAGATGAGGTTTCATTGTATCCAAACCCGTCAAACGGACAATTAAACATTAAGACATCTAAGAAATGGAACGTTGAGGTATATGATTTGATGGGTAAGCGTATGTTAACCGCTAAAGGTAATGGTACAAGTCAAATGGATTTATCTGGTTTAAATTCTGGCATGTATTACGTATTAATTACTATTGATGATCAAGTATTCAGACAAAATCTGGAGCTGATTAAATAAAATGTCTGTCGAAGATATAGTAAAGATATATGATGAATTGGTTACGTCTTTCCCGGATATAGAAAGGAAGGGAAAGACGATGCCATATACTTCTCTAAACGGAAATATGTTTTCGTTTGTATCTAAAGAAGGTCATGTGGGATTTCGTTTATCCACTGAAGATCGTGAATGGAGTATGCGAGAGTTTCAAACACGACCTATGTTTCAGCATGGACGAGAAATGAAGGAATATGTTGAAATTCCATCTAGTGTATTAGAAGATACGGATGTCCTAAAGCAGTTATTCCAAAAGAGCTGGAATTATGCGCAAACGCTGAAACCAAAACCAACCAAAAAGAAAAAATAATGGAAACAAATACTCAGGTAGAAAATTACATTTTAAAGAAAGAAAAATGGGTAAAAGAACTTGAGTTACTTCGTAGTACCGTTCTAAGTTTAGGGCTGGATGAAACCATTAAATGGGGCGCTCCGGTGTATTGTGATGGAGGTAAAAATATTGTTGGTTTCGGTGCGTTTAAGTCTTATGTAGGACTATGGTTCTTTCAAGGAGCATTATTAAAAGATGCGCAGAATAAACTCATAAATGCGCAAGAGGGTAAAACTACCGCTTTACGTCAATGGCGTTTTGAATCTTTCGATAATATCGTAGAAGATATGGAGTTGATTGAAACCTACGTCAAAGAGGCTGTTGAAAATGCCAAGGCAGGAAAAGAAATTAAGCCTCAAAGAAATAAAGCGTTGGAGGTTCCTCAAGAGCTTCAAGATGCTTTTGAAAAGGATGCTGTTTTAAAAGATAAATTTGAAGTGCTATCGCTAAGTAAAAAGCGAGAATTTGCAGAACATATTGGTGCTGCCAAAAGAGCTCAAACAAAACAAAGCAGATTGGAAAAGATTATTCCGATGATCTTTGAAGGAGTTGGGTTAAACGATAAATACAAGAAGAAGTAAAACTTTATTTTACATCCTTAATCTTGCATCCCACTTCAGTGGTGATTGCCGGATCAGGAGTAATTCCAGAAATATAGTTTCTCATCGCATTCAATGCGTAAGTAGTATTCACTTTTGATGCATCCTTATGGTTGTCATCGATAAGTCCTCTGTATACCAATCTGAAATTGCTGTCAAAAAGAAATACCTGAGGAGTTGTTTTAGCACCTAATGTATGTGCAATAGCTGCATTATGATCTACTAAATAAGGGAATGTATACGCATGTGCTTTTGCGTGTTCTTTCATCGCTTGAAAAGAATCTTTGCCGTTTCTTTCCGCAGAATTTGAGTTAACTACCACAAATCCTAATCCGTTTGCATGACAATACTTTGCCAATCCATCGTATCGGTCTTCCCAATTATTAGAGTAGTTGCAATCATTAGAAGAGAATAAAACAACCATTCCATTTTTTTGGACATAAGCCCGTAATGGAGCATCTGCTCCATCCATGTTAGTTGTAAGTTCTCTAAATGCTGCCGCACCAGATTCACCAATTTGAAGCGGGCCATGAATCGTGATAAACGACATAGCGGTTAAGGCAACAAAAACAATAAATGAAGAATAGAATGCTTTTTTCATAAGAAACAGTTTATTAATTAACATCAATTATTACAATTGGTTGCCTTAAAGCTACAGAAAAGGTTTTTCTGTGATCACTTTTTTAAAGTGGAATATTACCGTGCTTCTTTTTTGGTAATTTATCCACCTTATTTTCAAGGCTTTCAAACGCTAATATAAGCTTTTCTCTGGTATCTTCCGGAAGAATCACATCATCCACATAACCTCTGGATGCCGCACGATATGGATGCGCAAAATTTTCAGCATATTCAGCTTCTTTTTGCTTCCACATTTCTTCAGGATTATCTGCATTTTTAATGTCATTTCTAAAAATGATTTCTGCCGCACCCTTAGCTCCCATTACTGCAATCTCCGCACCTGGCCAGGCGAAGTTCATGTCTGCACCAATATGCTTTGAATTCATTACATCGTAAGCTCCACCATAAGCCTTACGCGTAATCACTGTAATTCTTGGAACGGTAGCTTCACTAAATGCATAAAGCAATTTCGCGCCATTGGTAATAATAGCGTTCCATTCCTGGTCGGTTCCCGGAAGGAATCCAGGTACATCTTCGAATACCAATAATGGGATGTTGAATGCATCACAGAAACGAACAAAACGAGCTGCTTTTTTAGAAGAGTTGATATCCAATACTCCTGCAAGTACAGCTGGCTGATTAGCTACAATACCAATTGATTTACCTGCTAATCTGGCAAAACCAACAACAATATTGTCCGCGTATTCTTTATGAACTTCATAAAAAGAATCGTAGTCAATCACACCTTGAATTACATCATGAATGTCGTATGGTTGATTAGGATTTTCTGGTACGATATTATTTAGCTCAGGTCTTGTTTCATTTCCAAATTTATATGGAACAGAAGGAGGATTTTCCTCACAGTTTTGAGGGATGTAAGACAATAGATTACGTAATTTTTCGAAAGCTTCGATTTCGTTTGCCGCAGTAATCTGACTTACTCCTGATTTAACAGAGTGCGCAGATGCACCTCCTAAATCTTCTGAGCTCACGACTTCATGTGTTACGGTTTTCACAACGTTAGGACCGGTAACGAACATGTAAGAAGTGTTTTCGACCATCATGATAAAATCCGTAAGCGCTGGAGAATAAACGGCTCCTCCGGCACAAGGCCCCATAATAGCTGATAATTGTGGAATAACACCACTAGCTAAAGTATTTTTATAGAAGATATCTGCATAACCCCCAAGAGATACAACTCCCTCTTGAATTCTAGCACCACCTGAATCATTTAAACCGATAATTGGAGCTCCGTTTTTCATGGCGAGATCCATTACACGAACAATTTTTTCTGCATGTGCCTCTGCCAAAGACCCTCCTAGTACAGTAAAATCCTGAGAGAAAACATATACCAATCGACCGTTGATTTTACCATAACCGGTTACAACTCCGTCACCCAAAAACTTTTGTTTATCGAGTCCAAAAAGCGTTGATCTATGAGTGACCAATTGACCCAACTCTTGAAAAGATCCTTCATCCAATAGGAAATGGATTCTTTCGCGTGCAGTTAGTTTGCCTTTTTTGTGTTGCGCATCAATTCTTTTCTGGCCACCACCGAGCTCAGCTTCTTTTTTTATCTCGAGTAATTTTTTTGACTTATCGTCCATCAAACAAATATTTTTGGCTGAATAACTTAGCCATTCCAGAGGATATGGCCATTTTTAAAGCCTCCAAAGATAGAAAAGACGCGGTATTAATTTTCGTATTTAAATAAAATCTACAAAAATCAAATTAGAAAAATGAAGTGGGTGTATTTATCCCAGTAGAACCAATCCTTTTTTCGTTGATTCACTACATTTGTGGCTAAATCAAAATAAACAAAATGAGTTCAGATAAAATAAATGCTTCAAATGCTCCAAAACCAGTAGGAGCTTATCCTCACGCCCGTCAAGTTGGAAATTTATTGTTTTTATCTGGTGTAGGACCAAGAACTGCAGGTTCTGATGGAACAGATTCAAAAGTACCAGGGTTAAAGGTGAATGCAAATGGTCATTTTGAAGAGTTTGATTTCGAAGCACAATGTCATTCTGTTTTTAACAATGTAAGAGCAGTATTGGAAGCTTCAGGTTCGAAATGGGAAAACCTGGTGGATGTTACCGTTTTTCTTGTGGATATGAAAAGAGATTTCTTAACCTTTAATCGAATTTATGCGGAATATTTCTCAGACGTTCAGCCGTGCAGAACTACAGTAGAAATTAATGCATTGCCAACTCCAATTGCGATAGAGCTAAAGTGTATTGCTACGATATAAAGTAGTTTTTACGTAAAGATCCTTTTGTCTGTAGGGTTACAGTTTTAGTGTAGTTTAAGTCGCAAGTTTGCGGTTTAAGATTGGATATATGCGTAAGATTTTAGTGGTGTTATTGATTGGGATGACCCAATTTTTGAATGGTCAATCATATCAGTTTACCATAGCAGGGAGCTTCTCTGAAATAAAAAGTAAATCAGGAGCTTTAAAGCTATGGGATATTGATCATAGAAAGAATGTTTTTGTTGACTCCATTCGAATTGATGCAGGAGGAAATTTGGATTATACCGCGCATCAGGAACCAGGCTTATATGTTCTGAGTATTGATGACGTTGGAGAAGTGTATCTGGCTGTAGATAATATGCAAAGAGTCCGGATTTCGTATAGTCAAAAAAAGTTAATGGCTTCTGGGGCAACGGATGTGGAGTTATTAAATGCGTACGAAGTATTTAGAAAGGAATCACTGTCTAAATGGATGGATGATGTACGTAGGGAAATCAGAGAAGCTAAAAAATCTGAAAGAACTGAATTCATTGATTCCTTGGCTTTAATTGAAAATAGAAATTATGCAGCGCATCGAAAGGAACTTACAAATTGGGTGGAAAACAATATGGGGACTTCAGTCGCGGTATACGCTACTAGTTTAAGATGGTCCTATTCAGATGTGAACTTTATGAAACGTTTGTTACCCGAATTTAAGAAGGAGCATCCAGATTTAAAAATCACTAAATTACTGGAAGAAAAAGTGGCAAGATTTAGCCGAGTGGCTATTGGTCAACAATATGTCGATTTTGTAAGTCAGAGTCCCAATGGTCAAGAGGTTTCGTTAAGTTCTATTAAAGGAAAATACGTGCTACTAGATTTTTGGGCGTCCTGGTGTGGACCATGTAGAAGAGAGAATCCGCATTTGGTAAAACAATATAATCGATATCACAAAGATGGGTTTGAGATTATCGGGGTATCCCTGGATAAAAGAAGTTTCAGATGGGTTTCAGCTATTGAAAAAGACCAACTATCCTGGACTCAGGTGTCTGATTTAAAAGGGTATTCCGGAGCGGCTCCTATGCTATATAATGTTTCTGCTATTCCTTCAAATGTGTTAATGGATTCCGAAGGAAAGATTGTCGCATATAACCTATTTGGAAAAGATTTGGAAATGAAATTACAGGAGCTTATGAAGTAAGTTTTTGATTTTGAGTCACATTAATTGTATTTTAGTGAACCTAAAACATAATGTTATGAGAGGTTCTGTAGTTTTATTTCTGTTTTTTATTGGATTGGTTTTTTCTGCATGTGAAAAGGTAGAGTATGAAAAAGAGAATAAAAAGGGTAATTTTTATGGCGTTTGTGGAGTTGGATGTGGTGTTGATTTTTGTACCGATTCTTCTTATGAAAATCCTGATCAGGTAGCGTCAGATGTAGAAGTTTATATTCTGGAACCGCTAGTAGTATCAGATGAGTGTGGCTGTATAGTGAAAGGAATGGTCAAGTATTTAAAAAACGGTGAGACAGCCGCAATGGTATCCTATGGAAATGGAGAATGTGACGATATTGCTGAAAAGATTTTATGTGTGAATGGTGATTGTGATGATAAAAATGCAGTGAAGTGTATGTTTACCTTGAAATGTGATGTTTCTGACTAATGTGATTTAAAATTTAATCTGAAAATAAAATTTGTAGGGTTTAAAATGGGTTGTATATTAGGGACTTAATACTAAAATTTTTACCTATGAAAAACTCTCTTAGCTTACTATTAATTCTTTTAGGATTATTTTTTACGGCCTGCGAAAAAGAACAACCTATTGTAGAAGAACCACAAGAAGATGTATGGATGTGTTATACCAGTTTCTGTCATGATTATGCTTATGAAAACCCAACGTCTCCTCCAAAATGGCTAGAAGTAGAAATAGTAGAACCATTGGTATATTCTGATGATTGTAAATCTTACGTTAGTGGCGTAGTAAAATATTTATGGGTGCATAATCAAGAACCATTGGTTATGGTACGTTACGGAAATGGAGAATGTGATGGGGTTGCAGAAAAAATTCATTGTATAGATGGAGATTGTTACGATGAAAATGCTGAAAGGTGTGAGTATATTACAAATTACAATTTGCAAAACACAGATCATTAGGATCAATTAAATCTGATTTCTTTATTTTTTGAAGATAGAAACCCTAATTTCGCTTTATGGAAGCGATAAAGGTATGTTATATCCAGGCAGATTTGCATTGGGAAGATATTGACAAAAATTTAGAAATGTTTACGGATAAATCGGAAGGGATATCCGAAAATGTAGACCTTTTGATATTACCAGAAATGTTTTCTACAGGTTTCTCCATGGCTCCGGAAAAATGGAGTGAAACAGAGGAAGGGAAGGCTTTAATGTGGATGAAGAATATGGCTGTGTCCAAAGATTGTGTGGTTACCGGAAGTGTAATTATTCAAGAAAAAGGGCAGTATTTTAATCGTTTGTTTTGGGTTCAACCCAATGGAGAGTATAAGTCTTATAATAAAAGACACTTATTTTCTTTTGCAGGAGAAGATGAACATTATACTTCCGGAACTGAAAGATTGATTGTTGATTTAAAAGGTTTTAAAATCATGCCATTGATCTGTTACGATCTGAGGTTTCCGGTATGGAGTCGTAATGATGTGGATTATGATTTGGCTATTTATGTAGCCAATTGGCCTGAGCGTAGATCATATTACTGGAAACAGCTATTAATTGCACGCGCAATAGAAAATCAATCTTATGTGATTGGGGTTAACCGGGTAGGAAATGACGGCAACGATATTTACCATTCGGGAGATAGCGTATGTTTAGATCCCCTTGGTGGAATGGTTTATTCTTCGAAACCGGGGATAGAAGAAGTGGCTTGCTTTCAAATTGAAAGAAAAGTAATTCAAACGGTGAGAGAAAAGTTTAATTTCTTAAATGATCAGGATGCGTTTCAAATTACTTGATTTGAACGTTCCAGGTTTCTTCCATATCCCAGTTTGATCTGATCTCCACAATTCCATCGTAATATATGATTTGCTCTGGTTGAGTTTGATCAATCAAATTACCTGTGTCCCACTTTTTATTATTGTTTTCATCTAAGATTAGACGTACTTTGTATTTTCCAGGGATAGCTAAATCATGAGAAATAACATCTCCTGACTTGATTTTGTAGTCCCTAACAAATTTGTCTTTTTGATCCAGAATTTCCAGTAATAGCGGCCCATTATATCCAGGGACATTAACTGTAAATTTAAAGCTTCCATAATCTTCAAACTTGTTTGTTTTGAATTTTAAAATGGTAGTATCATTTTTCTGGTTAATAATGTCAGTAAAGGCTCCTGAATAAAAAATAAAGGCGTATTCCTGATTAGAATCCCATTTATAATTAATCACCATTGACCTGATCTCTTTAGTGGTCCCTCTCTTGGCAGTTGGGAGGTCCATTGAAAGTTTGCCCGACTTAAACATTTGTTTTACCGGAACGGTATCCTTTCCATGCACAAATAACATACTATCTGTATTCCATTTTATTGGAGGTCTTCCAAAGTTTAATTTTAGGGTGTCAAAATAGTGATGAACGTTGTTTGATGTATTTAGTTTTAAAGGTAATGGAATTTTTGTCTGCTTTCTTTTTTTCAGTTTTTTATAGAACTTTTTACGATCCTCAATGTTGATATCAATTGTGTCTAAAAAGCCCAAATCATCTTTAATGATTATGTTGACAGAGTCTACATCTTTATCTCCCTTAATCCAAAATTTAAAACTGTCTTGTTTTATTTCCTCTATGATATAATTGACAGTATCCGGTTGGATTTTGAATTTAGGTTTCTTCAAATCTGAATGAAAGCCTAATACAAAAGAGTAGTAATCTCTTGAAAAATCTTTTGAAATATATTGAGTCGTATCTGCTTCTTTAAATAGAACGAAATCTACCTGATTATCTTTAGATGGGTTGATATTCTTATGATAAAAACCAATATTAGTTTGAGGAACGTATTTATAGTCAGCGCCAGGATTTTCTAAAACAAATATTTGATAATTTGCAGGTGTCAGGTATTTTAAGTGATATTTTCCTGTTCCATCTGTTTTGGTAATATATGTTGGATTGCCATTAAAAATGGCAGAATCATCAGCTACATTATGTAATAGAACAGTAGCATTTTTTATAGGTTTTAACGTGTATGCATCCTTTACTGTTCCAGAGATTTGACCTGAGTCTAATGTTAAACCTGTTGAAACCACATATAAATTACTATCTAATGGATTGTTCTCATTTAAATCTACGATTGCATTTCCAAAATTGAAATTATAAGTAGTATTTGGTTTTAGGGTGTCTTTAATCTCAAAGAAGACTCTTTTCCCTTTGATTTTATACTCAACAGGATAAGTTAGTGGTGGAGATACAACCAGCTCAGAATTAAGCGACTTAATTTGAACATATTCGTCAAATTCCATAGCGAAGACATGACCTTCAAAACCTGTAGATAGATTTTGCGGACTACTTCTCAGAATTTTAGGTGGTGTAGTATCTTTTTCACCTCCATTTAGAGGTCGTGGCTGTGCGCATTTAACAAGAATCAGCGCGACAAAACAAATGACTATAAAATGTGTTATTTTCATTAACAGTCTAAATTTTTGGTGATTAAAAGACACAGCTTTTCCAGATATTTTTGATCAGTCTCATCGAACATAGCTTCTTGGGCGCTATCTATGTCTAAAACTCCAATGATGTTGTTTTCAAGGTCGAACAAGGGAACTACAATTTCAGATACACTGTCAGAACTACAAGCAATGTGACCTTCAAACTCATTCACATTTTTAACAATAACTGTATTTTGTTCTTTCCAGGCCGTTCCGCAAACGCCTTTGCCCATTGGAATGCGTGTACAGGCAATTGGTCCTTGGAAAGGTCCTAAAACAAGTTGTTTTTTATCGACTAAATAAAAACCAGTCCACAGATGGTCAAATGTCATTTGAATAGCACTGCATGCATTCGCTAAATTGGCAATCAGATTAACTTCTCCGGCAATAAGACTTTGGACTTGCGGAAGCAAAGTCTCGTAAGCATCTTTTTTGCTTGTTTTATTGATTTGAAGATTTTCTGACATGGGTGCAAATATAGTTATTGCACAGGGTGGAAGAACATATTTTTTAAGTGTTTAAAATATCTTATGATTTCTCTAATCATTGGCAAAAGCCAACGATATAATACTAATAGACGAGCCTTGTATTTGTAGAATTTGTTTGGCACAAGCTTCAATAGTAGCCCCTGAAGTAATCACGTCATCAACGAGTAAAATATGTTTGCCTTGAAGGCGTTCAGGATGCATAATGCTAAATACATGTTGAACGTTAGTCCATCGATTAAAAAGTCCTTTTTTCGTTTGTGTACTGTTGTCTGTGGATCGGGTTAGTGTGGATATGTCCAGAGGTAAGTTCAAAACCTTTGCCACTCCTTGTGCTAGTTTTTCTGATTGATTGTACCCACGCTTTTTAAATTTTTGAGGATGTAGTGGAACCGGAATGATGAGGTCAATTTCTTTAAATCGGTTAGAATCCAATATTTGAGCCCCTAGTAACTCTCCCATATGTAAAGCTGACTCTGGATTATTATGATATTTGAATTCATGAATGATTCTTTGAATTTTGCTCTTTTTTGAGTAGAAAAATCCGGATGTTGCTTCTCTAACTGGAATTTTTATCCAAAATAGTTTTTCAACTGGATTGGGGCTATAGTTTTCGAATTTAGTAAGCGGTAAATCTAATTGACATTGAAGACAAATTGTCGATTCTTTTTGGAGTAATGTGTGGCCGCAAGCTATACATGTTTCAGGATAAAGTAAAGCTATAAAATCAGTTAAAAGAGTATATAAAAACGGTTTATTGGAATAACTTTGGGCCATAATTGAATTAAAATTATGGAAAATCAAGGAGACAGCCAAAAAAAGCCAATTGTGCAATATGTATTGATTGCATTATTAGTATTGATTTCGGGAATGGGAATTTACTTACTTATTGAAAACCGAAACCTAAAACTGGCATTGGAAGACTGTGGAGTATCTTATGATACAATGGAGAGTGAGAAGAAAGAGGTGATGCACGATTTGAAGGAGATGGCTGCTGAATATGATTCTTTGATGACCGATAATGATTCTATAAATTCTGAGTTGACTTCGCAGAAAGAAAAAGTAGATAAATTGATGGCTGATGCGAAAAAGTACAATTGGTCAATTTATAAGCTTAAGAAGGAGGCGGCTACTTTGCGTGAAATTATGAAGGGTTATGTGAGAACCATTGATTCTTTAAATACCGAAAATGTAGAATTAAGAGCAGAAAATCTGAAAGTAAGAGATGAATTAGGGGCAAAGGAGAATGAAAATAGTAAGCTTAAAGAAAGTAACTCCGAATTAGAAAGTAAGGTGAGATTAGGAGCTAAGTTAGCCGCACTTAATTTCGAGGTATATGCTCAACGTGTAAAGCGTAATAATATACATAAAGAAACTTCAAGAGCCAGTAATGCAGAGAAGATAAAAGCTTGTTTTACCATTGATGAAAATGAAGTGACTGAAGCAGGGAAAAAGATGGTGTATCTGCGTATTATGACTCCAGAGGGAACTGTATTAGCTGAAAGGTCGGATAATTCAAATACATTTGAATTGAATGGTGCACGTGTATTATACTCTGTTAAAAAGGAAGTAAATTACGAGAATAAGCAACTGGATTTATGCATGTATTGGGATGTAATCAATGCATTAACTCCAGGAGAATATTTTGTGAAAGCTTATATATCTGGTGATGAGGTTGGCTCCGCATCTATGGTTTTGAAATAGGGAACCCTATTTATTGTTAAATTGAGACATGGTCTGTCCAAGACCAATAGAGACAAAACTTTGCACAAGTTTGGTGCAGGTTGCTAAGCGTTCAGGAAGTAGCGACTTTTCGTCAGAGTTCCATTCCCCCAATACATAGTTGGCCTGTGACCCGGGATTAAAGTCATTTCCTACGCCAAATCGAAGTCGGGCATATTTGTTATGTCCCAATATTTGATTGATACTTTTAAGTCCATTATGACCTCCATCGCTTCCTTTTCCTCGAAGACGTAGTTTACCAAATGGCAAAGCAATATCATCTGTGAGAACGAGTACACGATCTACAGGGACTTTTTCTTTTTGCATCCAATAATTAACAGCCTTACCACTTAAATTCATATATGTGGAAGGCTTAAGCAAGATAATCTGTCGTCCTTTAAACTTGACAACAGCTTTAGAGGCTAACTTATCGGGTTCAAAAAAAATACTCGATGAACCAGCAAGTTCATCGAGTATTTTAAATCCTATATTATGTCTGGTTTCTGAATATTCTGAACCGATGTTTCCTAATCCAAAAACAAGATATTTCATATAATAACGAATTAAGCTTCAGCTTCAGCAGCTTCTTCCTCTTCTTCTTCGTCATCCTGAACCGCACCACGAGCAGTTTTAACTGCAACGATCACGTTAGACGCAGGGTCTAAATACTCAAGACCTTCAGTTGTCAAGCTTCCAACTTTGATAGATTGACCAATACGTAATTTTGTAATGTCAATTTCAATATTTTCTGGCATGTTAGCAAGCTCACCTTTTACCTTAAGCTTTCTCATTGGGGTTCTTAATTTACCACCATTTTTAACACCAGCAGAAGAACCAGTCAAAGCGATAGGCAATGACACAGTAACAGGCTTACCGTCTTCTAAGAATAAGAAGTCAGCATGAACTGGTTTGTCAGTTACAGGGTGGAATTGAGCATCTTTCAACAAAGAGCTATATTCTGTTCCGTCAATGTTTAAGATTACATTATATACATCTGCAGTATAAATAATCTTGTCAAATGATTTTTGATCTACAGTAAAGTGGATTTGTTTTCCACCGCCATACATAACACATGGCACCTGGTCATTGTTTCTAGCGTCTTTAGCTCCTGTTTTACCTAAATTCTCTCTAACCGAACCTGTGATTGATATTGTTTTCATTCTACTTGTTTGTTTCTATACTATAAAGTTATTGCTGATAGATTCGTGGTTTTCTAAACTACGAATAACCTCTGCAAATAAATTAGCTACTGTTAAAACTTTTATTTTACTTGACTCTCCTTTTAAAGCGATGGTGTCTGTAACGATCATCTCTTTAATAACAGAGTTGTTAATTCTTTCATATGCCGGACCTGATAAAACAGGATGCGTACACATTGCACTAACGCTTGCAGCTCCTTGTTCCATCATTAATTCTGCAGCTTTACAAATGGTACCTGCAGTGTCAATAATGTCATCAATGATCAGTACGTCTTTACCTTTTACGTCACCGATAACCATCATGTTGTCGATTTTATTCGCAACACTTCTTTGCTTGTAACAAATAGCCATCTCTAATCCTAAGTATTTAGAGTATGCATTGGCTCTTTTTGTACCACCGGTATCAGGGGCAGCAATAACTAAATTATCCAGATTGAAGTTTTCCTGGATATAAGGTAGGAAAATGCTTGAAGCATATAAGTGATCAACTGGTATTTCAAAGAAACCTTGAATTTGATCAGCGTGTAAGTCCATCGTCATAACTCTGGTTACACCTGCCGCACTTAATAAGTTAGCAACAAGTTTAGACCCGATAGCTACACGAGGTTTATCTTTACGATCTTGTCTGGCAAATCCAAAATATGGCATTACCGCAATGATTTGGCGCGCAGAGGCACGTTTTGCCGCATCAATCATCAGAAGCATTTCCATTAAATTGTCTACAGGTGGATTGGTAGATTGTAAAAGAAAAACATCTTGTCCACGTACTGTTTCATTAAAGTAAGTGGTATACTCTCCATCACTAAATTTAGGAATGGATACATCGCCCAATCCAGACCCGTATGCTTTAGCGATATTCTCTGCTAAATCAATGTCTGCGTTGCCTGTAAAAAATTTTATTCTATCTCCCACGATATTACTGCTTGAAAAAGGGCTGCAAATTTAATTAAATAATACACACTTATCCAAATATTTACACCTAGTTGTTTTTAGTTGAGTTTGAACTCATAAGAGATTTATGAAGAGTGATTTTTTCAAGAAGATCAAATTTTATGAGGTTGAGAATAAAAAAATATTAATTTCGCGCTGTATTTCTGAGGAAATAAATGTTCTGCCCGGGTGGCGGAACTGGTAGACGCGCTGGATTCAAAATCCAGTTCTGGCAACAGAGTGCGGGTTCGATTCCCGCCCCGGGTACTGGACGGGATAAACTAGCTAGTTTATCCCGTTTTCTTTTTGATATTCAGCGTGTTAAGTAGGGTTTTGCTTTTTGTTTTCATATAAAATGCAGTCTACTTCTTTGTAAAACACTGTAAATCAGCTATATTTGATTCGACTCCCATTGCCCTTAAAAACTTAAAATTCATGTTAAGTCTAGACCATTGTAAGAAAAGATTAGAAAAATACGGTAAAAAGTATACGGACGAAGAAGTGAAAGATATAAGAGAATTTCTCTATTTTCTTGTTAGTTTACATGAAGAAAATTCTAAAGCTAAAATTCGTAATCGGAAAAAACAGAATAATGAGACCTGAAATATTTTGGTTTAAACTCTTAATCTTTTTCGCTTCAATTTATTCCTAATTTTTGTCAATTGTAATAGCTCTTCATTGCCTATCCCTAACGTAGGATTAAGTATCGCTAAATCATTTTGGGAAAAGATGTCTTCAATATTTTTCTTGTTTTCAAATCTCTCAGTGAAATTTTCAAATTGAAGATTATCTATTTCAACGTATGGCATTGACAGTTTTTTAAATTCACTTGGAACCAATTCTAAAACACCTCCACCATAATATCTTCCTTCAATTTCTGACAATAAAAGAGTCAATGTATTATAGAAAGAGAATATGAAACTATTTAAGTCGTATTGATCTCTCATTTTAACTTTATAAGCTGAATCCGTTACAAAAGCATTTGAATTATTCTTTAATAATTTGGGATATAAATGACTTCTTTTAAAGAAAAATGCATCAGGTACATCAGAAATGTTAGGGATTACATACCAATTGTTTCTTAGTTTACACTTGTACCTGTTGTGAATTTCTTCTTTCTCACCAAGAGTTAAGTATTCTCGAAGTTTCTTAGAGATTCTATCTTCATTAGTGAGTTGTAGCAACTTGGTGGGATAATCATTAGCTTCTAGTTCTTCAAGATCTGAACGATTGAAAATAACACTACCATTCACAAAAAGCCCTTTTTGAATAATTGGTTTGGTAAATCTTGATAGATTATATTTCTTTTCAGTTTCTTTATCAATAATAAAGAACTTATTCGCAGCAGTTACAATGCCAGGTTTAGAATCCGAATAATGATTAACAGTTAGAAGTTCTTTTTTAAGATTTCCTATAAATGTCAATTCATCATCTGTTAAAAAATGATGTGTCCATTTTACTTTTGAAGAAACAAGTAAGTTATTGTTTTTTAAAGTGAATTTTCCTGTTTCAAGTGTCTCTTTTGAATCTATATTAGCAAAAAACTCTCCTCTATTATTTGATTTTTTAAAAGCAAAAAGTACAATAGTATCTTGTCCTTTGCATTCAAACATTAGATCATTGAATGTGAAAATTTCAATTCTTTGAAATTCTTTTTTTAGGTACTCCCGAACTTCTTCAGCAAATTTCACTTGCAATAGTTCAGAAGGTAAAACAAATGCAAGAACACCATTATTATTAAGTAGTTTATTGGATTTGATTAGGAATGTTGTCCAAATATTTTTAACCGAAGCTTCTGAAAGCCCCTCTTTAAAGTGAATTTCTTTACTTAAATCAATCTGTTTTTTAGTCAGTCTATTTTTTTTGACATAAGGAGGGTTTCCAACAACTGCGGAATATTTATTAGTATTGGAAAAGTCAAGGAAATCAGTTTTTATGAATGCCGCATTTTTCTTTTTCCACTTTTCAGAAGCTTTATCTAATTCTTCTTGGTTAATATCTAATGCGGAGAGTTTGATTTTTATATCAGTTGACTTAGCTAATTCTGAAACAAAAGCACCATCACCAACACTAGGCTCTAAAATGGACATACGTGTTTTGTCCTCAAAATGAGACAGAACTCTTTTTGAGATAAAACTTGCCAAGTATGAAGGCGTATAATATGAACCAGTATTTTTCTTAGTGTCCAACGTTACTTAAGTTTTTTACGTATTTTCTAAATTCTCTGTATGCTTCCAATAGTCTATTTTCAATATCACTATTTGGTGATGCGTCAAGCAGGGTCTCTATTTCCTCAATCAATTGATCTAGCAAATCAATATTCCATATAATCTCGTGTTGCGGTTTGTATAATTTCATTGCATTATACATCCATTCACCAAGTTCAGTTTTTGGTCTGATACTACCAGTTTTTAACCTTTCAAACTGATTGTTGTAACCATCATCACATGGGTCAATAAACCCTTTGTTACTTTCATTATGTTTATTTTCATCACCAGTTGGCCACTTTGCTCTTTTAGCATTATTACAAGATCGACACGAATAAACTAGGTTGGAATAATCTGTTTCACTTATTGTTTTTAGATATTTCTTTGGAACAAAGTGGTCAATTTCAAACCAAACAAATCTCCATGTGTCGATATCATTACAGTATCCACATCTATTTTGATAATCTAATTTTAGATCGTCTCTATGTTTTCCGTACGCTGAAACATCAGTTGTAATATTTCTCCTCTTTGGAGTATGCTCTCGAAAAACACTCATAATTATTTATTTTTCTTTTTTAATTCCTCTAAAATTTCCTTTGTCTGGCTCACAAAATCATTCAGTTTAGTGATTGCTTCTGGCTTAATTAGATTGGCGGGTATATCCTTTCCTTCAGGTTCTAACTCATCCATTAGAATAAACAATTTGGTCAACTCCTCTTCTTCAGTTGTTTCTAAGGTATTTTCGTTTCTTTTCTTAACTAATTCTTCAATTCTACTCTCAGTATTTTTTATTAGTGAATAGTATCTGTCAATATTTGATTTGATTTTGACTTTAAGTATTTCCAAACGTTTTTCATTTTCACCATCAAGAATATCTTTACCATTAATAATATTAACATCTTCAGTTTGACTGATAGCTTGAGGTTCATGAGCTGTTAACATAATAGCAGGAAAATGAGGTTTATAATCTCTTACCGCATCAACTATTTTATTGCCATTAAAGTCTACCTCACCTGTTTCGTCAAGTAAATAATCTGTTACTAAACCATCAACATCATTGTCGAAAATTGTGCTTACAATACTATCCAATGTAGTCGTAGCATCCGCTTTGATTCTAATTATGTCAAAATCTCCTTTAAATGTTTGATAGAATGTATTTAGCCACCCACTATCTTCGTCTATATATGCTAACTTGTATTTCATTTTTAATTACCTTTTCTTACTTGGAATTCTAGTTTAAGAGTTAATCCATCCTCTATGTTCATAATGCTGATGGAAGCATTATTATACTGTTCAACTATTGATTGAACTATATATAAACCTAACCCAGTACCAATTTTTTCTCCTTTCTTATTTGTTTTGGACGATTCTAATAACTTGAATATATCTTCCGGATTTTTTTTGTATTGTGAGGCTAACCCCTTTCCATTATCAGAAAACAATATTTCGATAGTGTCATTAACCCTTTTCCAACTTATTTCTATTAGTTTTTTCTCTCTTTTCACACCTTTTAGTGCATTAAGAGAATTAGAAAGAAGATTATTAAATATCGAGTCCATATCTACTTCGAAAGCTCTTATAGTATAGTTGTCGTCATTAGTTCCATTTAATACTATTGTTGCATTTCTTTGCTCGATGGCTTTTTGCCAATTTGATTTAAAGCTTTCAAAATAACTTCCAAAACTCAGGTTCCTTCTTTCTCGTTTATCTCTAGTAATTGAATTCAGAGAATATTCTAGCCAATGTTTGAGTTTAGTATCTTCTTCCTGAATTAGTTTAATCATATAAAAAGGATTGTCATCCTTGTCTAAATGATTAAGATCTTTTTCGTTAATATGGTTTTTAAGTTCTCGAAGTAAAAACGAGGTTCTAGGTATCAATCTAGACCTTAAGCTTTTTACTTCATGGGCAAAAGAAGAGATGATAAGACCTGTACTGGCAAAAGTTCTAAGCAATCGAATTTCTTCATCTTTATTTTCTATCTCCTGAGATAGAATTTTAATCCCTTTTGCTAAAGATTTTTCTGTGTCAGTAGCTCCTTCAGTTGTAGGATCATCGTCTTGAGTGTCGTCATTGTCCTCCGAAGGGTCTTCATTTTGCTCTTTTTCTTCTTCCTCCTTATTAATTCTCTCTGCGGCTTCTTGAGCTTTTCTTTTTTCCTCTTCTTCTTTATTTCTTTTTTTATACAATTCTGAAAGGTGGAACATAATGACATTTCTGTCATTCTCGAAAAGGCTTATAATTTCAATCAATAAGTTTTTGAATAAATCAAAAACATCATTCTCACGTATTCCTTCTCGTCCAGATTTATCTTGAAAACTTTCATTGTAAATTCTAGAAATATTTACAGTTCCCGCAATCTGGTTAGGTCTAATTCTATAACCTCCTAATTTTTGCCCTGCACCACCAGGACTTTGACCTTGACGTTCACCCAGTTTTAACCAATCTTCACCTTTTTCTCCATATGGTCTTATTCTAAAGTCATCTCTAAAAATTTTTACTCCACCAAATTTTTTAAGCCAAGTTTTTCTATTCGTGCTATTAAAGTTTTTATATGGATATTTCTTAATATCTCCATCTTGTTTATCATCAGATATGGTATTCTTTAAAAAATAAAATGTAAATCCAAACTTGCCTATTTTAGCTATTAAATTATCATCAACTTCAGAAGAAAACAAGTCGTTTAAACTAGTCTTTAAGGTTATTGTCTTTTCTTGTAAGTCTTCTAAACGATATGGGAAACTCTTCATTTGCTTATAGTCAAAGAGTTCCTTATAACGTTTTTCTATTACATCAATATCAAATTCGTTTCTAGTGATTTTTAGCTCTAGAGTTCTGTCTTTGTCATCTTTGTAATCTGCTTTAATTTTATAATCAAAGTCATCATAATATGCACTTTTGACTTTGCCGAATTCATCAAGATTATCTGTGGAAAAGAAATGGATTTCAAAATCATTTTGTTCTTTTGGAGGTAAAAGCATTTCTAAATTATCATAAAGCTTTTTCAGTTGTTCAAACTCCCAATTATCGTTAAGATTTGAAATCTTTATGATAGTTCCATTGGAAAATGATTTCTCTTGTATTACTTCGGCAATTTGTTGATTTTCTTCAAATCTGTTATGTAAAAGATTTTTTAAATCTAAATTCGGTTTATCTAACAATTCAGCATTGATTTGAGAAACAACAGCTCCCTTTTTATCAAAATCATCCCAATTGACTTTCCAATAGTGTCCAATGTCTTTATTTGTTTTTGAGATAGTATACATTTCTGTAGATAGACCAAGTCGGTTTAATGCAAATCGACCTATTCCTTTTGCTCCAGTTTTTACTCTTCCATCTTCGGAAGTATGAGAGTATAACTTATCATCTGTTCCAATAGTCATCCATTGATTAGAGATTATTGAATCTGTCATTCCTTCACCATTATCTATGATAAAAATGTTACTATTATCTCTATCCAGTACTAGTTCCTTTTCAGACGTCTCATTGCTTTCGTTAGAAAGGTTTTCAATTTCTTTATATTGTAAGTCAAATATTGTAATGCAAATTTTGGAATCAGCATCATAGGTGTTTTTTATAAGCTCTATTATAGCACCTTCTGCATTAGAGAAATTCTCTAAACCAATTAATTTTGCTGTCCTTGCGGAAACTTTAAAAGGTACTTTAGCCATTATCGAGGATTAAGTTTTAAGTTTTTACATACTTCTTCCAGTACAATTGCGGGTTTGATATCTATTGCTAAAGCTATTAGATATAATTCTTCTACTGTAAAACGTGTTGATTCTTTTAAACTCAACTCGCTTAGGCGAGAAGTGCTTATTCCAGTACGTCTAGCTATTTCAGCCTTGTTTACTGATTTCTTATTTAAAAACTTACCTATTTCAGTCATTTATCCAGAAATGTTTGAAACAAATTTATGAAATTAGGATATTTATATAGATTTTCGGGACGATTATTTTGTCTAAATAACTAGGCCACTTTTATATGATGATAAAGCTCTGATAATTTCTTCAAATCTTTATCAAATTGATTCGACATTAGTCCCACGGAGGGTACTTAAAGCTCAATCATTGATTTGATTGAGCTTTTTTTATCTCTGAAAGTATTGTTTTTACTGAGTTCTACAAAATAATTGATTTTGTATTTCAAATAACAAAAATATTCCCTCCACAACCTATAATGTTGATTACCAAAAAGATATAGGTTCGACTCCCATTTCTATACCTAAATGAGACACAACGCCACGAACAAAAGTCATAATAGCTGTAATACAGTTACTTACATAATACTTAAGAGGTTTGATAAAAGTTTTTTAATCACCCGTTTCTATTTTCTCTAAGTGTTGGTAAGCATTTGTTGTCGTTTGTAATCACTTATAAACGTTTATAATCATTTACTTCCATTTTTTACTCAACCGTTACTCTACTTTTGAGTCATTATGAAATATAACCACCAATATGCGATTACTCTTAAACACCTACTGATCGAAAATCAAAAACAAATTGGATTAAAATTCTACCCTAATAAAGTTATTCAAGCTTTAATAAAGGAACTTCCAAATCCTAAATGGAGTAATGAGTTTGGCATGGTCTATATATTAAATAACAAATCTAATTTGGATAAAATATTTGAAAAATTTAGAGGTGTTGCCTGGGTTAATTGCAGTCACTTTTTTATCAATAGACCTATTGACATAGAAAATGGCCCCATTGATGTCAATTGGTTCAGAAAACGTACAGTTGATAAAAATTATAGAGTCTGTCCAGAAGAATATTTAATGAAATTAGAACTAAAGAAATATTCAAACAATACCGTTAAGACATATGTTAAGTTTTTTGAAGCTTTCATTAACCATTATAAACATGTCAATTTGTTAAGTTTAAATGAAAATGATGTGAGATCCTATTTACAGAAACTTGTTCAAGAAAATAGATCAAATAGCTATCTTAATCAAGCCATAAATGCGATCAAGTTTTATTACGAAGTAGTCTTAGAAATGCCTAATAGATTCTACGCAATTGAAAGACCTCGAAAGAATCAAGTACTACCTAAAGTATTAAGTAAAGAAGATATTAGTATCATAATAAATAACACCATCAACTTAAAACACAGATGTATTATAGGTATACTCTATTCTTCAGGTCTGAGAAGAAGCGAATTGTTAAATCTAAAAATATCTGATATTGACAGTAAAAGAATGACCATTAGAGTAGAGGGAGCTAAAGGGAACAAAGACAGATATACATTATTATCTGAATCACTTCTGAAAGACTTGAGAGTTTATTTCAAGGAATGGAAACCAAAAAAATATTTATTCGAAGGGCTACGCGGTGGGAAATATTCTCCCGAAAGCGTATCAAAGGTTATTAAAAATTCAGCAAAAAATGCACGGGTCAACAAACAGGTAACACCACATATTTTAAGACATTCCTTCGCCACTCATTTATTAGAAGCAGGAACAGATTTAAGATATATTCAAACCCTTCTTGGGCACAATAGTAGCAGAACAACCGAAATTTACACACATGTTGCTATAAGTTCATTTAAAAAAATAAAAAATCCTTTAGATTCCATACATTTGGAATAAAACATATAGTGCGTATATATTTACTTGTACATATACACGTACGTTGTATGGCATTAAAGAAAATCTAATGAGATATATTTTAAGCATAATTTTAATTGGGTTCATTGGAACCAGTTGCTTTTCACAAGGGAGCTGGAACATTGGATATGTTGAAATTGATTCTCTCAATTCAGATTATTTGAACACCCAAATAAAACTGGACTTTAAACATGATTGGCTAAAAATTAAAAAGCCGGAAAAGCGAAGTGTTAGACATTATGTGATGCCTCAAGACACAGCTCACTTATTGATAAATAATGGTAAGACGGTTTTAATTGAAAGAAGGGCAATCTATGTTGACCATGGTTCCTTTAATGACCAGTTTCTGGAAATAGAGAATTACGACAAAAGCATTAGTAAACGGATTTATGATACCGAAATAGTTCAATTAGAAAAAGACAGAATCAAGGTTCGAGTTGTTATTCAGAATTATAAAATACGGAATGAAAAGATTGATAAAGAACTTGAATCGAAAACTGTGGAATTCTGGATTGATAAAGATAAGTTGGACGGAATAATGATTAAGAATTAAAACGCCATACAACACTGTATATAGCAAATAGGGCGTTTGTGGTTTACGAAAGTTCAGTGCTATTTACAAACACCGCCAAATCGTTGATTTGGCTTTTAAGAATGAATAAATTAAAAACAAAATACAACGTTTTGGCTCAGTGCAAACTTGAAAGCTCATCGCATTCTAATGCCCTACTTGCCATATACTAAACGTTATGCCCAATTAAAAAAAAGCCAACCGCACAAATAGCACATTTGGTTTTTGCCGACACGAAAGCCAATGCAAAAAAACCAAAAGAGCTATTTTCTTCCAACGCTTGAAAATTATGTATTTAAGTATTTGCTTAAATAATAAATAACCGTAACTTTGTTTTATGGATAATAACTCTTGCATAAGACAACAAGCCGATATTGAACAAATAAATCGTTGCAAAGACACAGTTTCGGAATTAAACGAATCCTTCGACTATTTAGCAAACGGACTTTCATTAGTCGGAAATAGCATTCGACTGAAAATTCTTTACCTGCTATTTGAAGAAAAAAGACTTTGCGTTTGTGATTTGAGCGATATTCTCGGAATGAATATTTCTGCTATTTCTCAACATTTGAGAAAAATGAAAGACCGAAATCTATTGGAAACCGATAGAGAAGCCCAAACGATTTTTTATTCACTCACGGCTGAATACGAAAAAATGCTAAATCCATTCTTTGAGATACTTGATAAAAACAAAATTTTAGAAACGATATGAAAAGTGAAAACAAATTAATTGGTGCAGGTTTGTTAACTGCAATTACAGCTTCTTTATGCTGTATTACACCAGTTTTGGCTTTAATTGCAGGAACAAGCGGAATTGCTTCAACATTTTCTTGGATAGAACCTTTTAGACCTTATTTAATCGGACTTACAATTTTAGTTCTTGGTTTTGCTTGGTATCAAAAACTAAAACCTCGAAAAGAAATTGACTGCGAATGTGAAACGGACGAGAAACCAAAATTTATACAATCAAAGAAATTTTTAGGAATTGTAACTGTATTTGCAATTGTGATGTTGGCTTTCCCATACTATTCAGGAATTTTTTATCCAAATACAGAAAAGCAAGTAATCGTAGTTGACAAATCGGACATTAAAACAACGGAATTTAAAATCAGCGGAATGACTTGTGCGAGTTGCGAAGAACACGTCAATCACGAAGTAAATAAACTCAATGGAATTGTAAACTCAAAAGCGTCTTACGAAAATGGAAACGCAATCATTGAATTTGATAGGACCAAAACCAGTGAAACGGAAATTGAGAAAGCAATTAATTCAACGGGTTATAAAGTAACCGACAAAAAATAAAATTAATGGAAACTATATTAAAGTCTGAAATCACTTGTCCAAACTGCGGACATAAAAAAGTGGAAGATATGCCAACAAACGCTTGTCAATTTTTCTACGAATGCGAAAATTGTAAGCAGGTTTTAAAGCCAAAAGAGGGAGATTGTTGTGTTTATTGTTCATATGGTACTGTGCCTTGTCCACCAATTCAAGAAAATAAAAGTTGCTGTTAATAGATATGCAAAAAACAATCTTTGAAATAACCAAAATGGATTGTCCTTCAGAGGAAAATTTAATCCGAATGAAACTGGACGAAATTTCAAGTATTGAAAATTTGGACTTTGATATTCCAAACCGAAAATTGACCGTTTTTCACAGCGGAGAAACCGACCAAATCGAAAAGTCCGTTATCGAACTAAATTTAGGCGGCAAGAAAATTTCGACCGAACAGACCAACCAAACGGCATTTAATGAAAATGCAAACCAAAAAAAGCTACTTTGGTCTGTACTTGCAATCAATTTTGCCTTTTTCATTATCGAAATGACAACAGGAATAATCTCAAAATCAATGGGACTTGTTGCAGATAGTTTAGATATGCTTGCCGACAGTTTCGTCTACGGAATTAGCTTGTTTGCGGTTGGAGGAACGTTGATTAAGAAAAAACGGATTGCAAAACTTGCTGGGTATTTTCAAATAACACTTGCGATTATTGGATTTGTGGAAGTTTTAAGGAGATTTTTCGGAGACGAGAAACTTCCCGACTTTTCAACTATGATTATTGTTTCGATTTTTGCACTTATCGCAAATGGAATTTGCCTTTACATTTTGCAAAAGTCAAAGAGTAAAGAAGAGGCTCATATGAAAGCGAGTATGATTTTTACCTCAAATGATGTTATCATAAATTTGGGAGTTATAATCGCTGGACTTTTGGTAAATTGGTTGAACTCAAGCAAACCTGACTTAATTATTGGAACAATTGTTTTTGGTTTGGTAATTCAAGGAGCATTTAGGATTTTAAAATTGAGCAAGTAACTGAATAGCCAACGCTTAAAGCCATACACATTTACAATTCGCACAAGCCAACACGCAAGCCTGAAATTGTAAAAGAGTATGTCTTTGCCAACGCTAAAAACAGAACGTGAAAAATAAAAAAAGGGCATAACAATGTATATAAAAAATAGGCAAAACAGCAGTAAAATCAAGGCTTTTTACTCATATAAAGCTTGTGCTTAACCGAAAGTTTCGTGCTTCGAAATCGCCTACTTTTCATATACTAACCGTTGGCGGTAATTAGAAAACACCTAACAAAACAACCTCTATTATCAAAAATTTAAGGAAATTATTTTGCGCAAGTAAAATCTTGCGCTTATATTTGCAAGCTATAACTTGCATATCTAATTAAGTAATTATGAGAAGAGATGTTTTCAATGCCATTGCAGACCCAACACGAAGGAGCATACTAATGTCCTTAACGACAGAAGCTCAAAATGTAAATGCTCTAGCAGATAAGTACGATATGACAAGGCAAGCAGTATCACTTCATGTTAAATATTTGCAGGAATGTGGGGTTATCTCAATCAATAAGGAAGGAAGAGAACGCTATTGTAAACTAGAAGCTCAAACCCTATCTGAAGTTGCTGATTGGCTAGAACCATTCCGTAAAATTTGGGAGTCACGCTTTGACCAATTAGACTCTCTGTTAACTAAACTACAGGACAATAAAGAAAACCGAAATGACTGAGACAAAATTTGGAACAAACGGAAGTCAACTAACAGTGACTCGAATATTTAATGCCTCAATTGACCTTGTTTGGCGTACATGGACAGAAGCAGAACTACTTGACCAGTGGTGGGCACCCAAACCATGGGAGTCCAAAACCAAACGGATGGTCTTCGAAGAAAATGGGCAAAGACTTTATGCCATGTGTGGGCCGAACGGAGAAGAACATTGGGGACTAACTACCTATAAAAAGGTTAACAAGCCTTTCGAATTTTCAGGTGAGGATGCTTTTTGTGACGATCATGGTATTATAAATCAAGAAATGCCAGTTGCTAAGTTCAAGAATAATTTTGTATCAAATTCTACTCAAACCGCTGTAACTGTAATCACTCAATATGCTTCTGAAGAACATTTGCAGCAAGTAATTCAGATGGGAATGAAAGAAGGCTTGTCAATGGCATATGAAAATTTAGATAACTTATTAAAAAACTTAAAAGACTAAAAATGAAAACGGTAAAAGTTCAAAACACAATTAACAGGAAAGTAAATCAAGTTTGGGAACTATGGACAACCCCCGAACATATCAAAAATTGGAATTTTGCATCGCCCGAATGGCATTGCCCAAAAGCCGAGCATGATTTGAAAGTAGACGGAAAACTCAACTATCACATGGCTGCCAAGGATGGCAGTATGGCCTTTGATTACACTGCGACATTTACAAAAATCGAACCAAACGAATTGATGGAGTATAAATTAGATGATGGTAGAAAAGTTACAATTTCATTTTCAGAAATTGGGGATAAAACAGAAGTTATCGAGACCTTTGAAGTAGAAGATGAAAACTCGATTGATATGCAAAGACAAGGATGGCAAGCAATTTTAGACAACTTCAAGAAATATGTTGAATCAAATTAAAGAGAACTACCGCCAACAAGGTATATAGTGCATAGCCGCCCTGTGGGACGGCAACGCACCATATACAGACCGTTGGGCATAATTTAGTGCAACAAACCAACACCATTTCAAAACCTGACATTGTGTAGTAATTGATACGAATAAAAGTCAAAAAAAAAAAATGAGAACTTTTGAGTTAATTTATATAATTGTTGCTGCCATAATTTGGTTTGTTGGATATTTACACAACGGACGATTTGTGCGCCCTAAATGGAAAATACCTGGAAAATTTATCTTTTATATAGGAATTTCATTTGTGATGGTACGTTGGTTTGGGCATTGGGGCTTAATATTTATAATTGTTCATCCACTGATTGGACTTTTATTCCATACTAAAATTTGTAAAGAAAATGATATTGATTGGTTAACATGTGAACCAAAAGAAAAGTATCTTGAATTACAAGAAAAATGGGCAAAAGGAAATTTTAAAAAATCGCAAAAAAAAGAATAAATTCAACTATGTTTAAATCATTAAAAAAATCAGCCAAGAATAATTGGAAATACATCTTTCGCGAAATCCTTCTGCTTTTTATCGGAATTAATTTGGCCATTTGGTTTAATAATTGGAATGAATCAAAAAAAATTAATCAAAAAAAAACTATTGCAATCAAAAATATAGTTGAAGAAATAGGAAGTAATAAAAAAGAATTAAATACAGCTCTTCACAATTATGAAACGATTTTAAAGGCATATACTGAATATAAAGGCTTGTATAATCAGAACACTACTGAACTCATAACGACTCCCGTTAAGATGAAAGAGCTTCAATCAAAACACCCAAATTTCTTTATCATAAACGATTCTATTTCAATTGATGAGTACAGTTTTAGGTACTTAGGTACAACAAAAGTTGAAATGGAATTACCGCTGTTAACCGATATTGCATGGAAAACCACAGTATCTACCAATATCAGTTCTGAATTAAGTTTTGAGTGCATGTATCAATTGGAAAATGTTTACAATCTACAAGCTAAAGTAGTGGAGGAAGTTAGTAAAGCGAGCAACTCTCTTAAAAAAGAAACCATTGATGAGCTGATTAGAATTTTAAAATTTTCAACCCAACTTGGTACACAGTTACAAAAAGAATATAATGAAACAGAACGCAAAATACTGAACTGTAACTAAAATGAAGATTAAAGCCTTATTCATATTTCTCTGCATTCTCGTAGGAAAACTAAATGCCCAAAATACAGTTGAAGCTGAATTTGACACAATATTTAAGTATCAATTTGAACCGTTAAAAACCACTCATTCAAAAAAAGTATTAGTAACAGAAGCACATAATACGATTTACTCATTACCATACGGAAAGGCAAGTGCTAGGGAAATGTTAAGAATAATGGAGGCTGATGGGTTTGAACTCGTGTTTACAAAGCAGCCCCTTGATTCAATACATTTAGCAAAATCCGAATCCAATATTTTGATATTGCATGGTATGCCAAACGATAAGATTGCCTTAAATAGTGGTGAAAAGGAAGAAACCTTGTATAAATCTCCGTTAAGCAATAAAGAAGTAATTGATATTGTAAAATACGTATACAATGGTGGAAGTTTACTCTTATTTTTAAGTCATTTCCCAAATGGTAGTGGTGCATTACCGCTTTTAGAAGCTTTTCAGGTAAAGTTTAGAGATGGTTACGCTTTTCACCCAAATTACCTTGGGCATAATGGTGGGTTATGCAGTCATTTCTTGATGAATGATAAAAACAATCTTTTAAAGAAAGATCACCCTGTTTTTAAGGACAATCTTAACCTAAAAACACCAATGCCAAACAATGTGAAATTCCTTTGTGGAGCAGCGGTTTTTAGAAACCCCGAAGACGTGATATTAGCATTCCCAAACAACACGACCAACTTTACTCCAGCAAAAAACAGTGAAGATATTGAAGAAATCTCTGATGCCTATGCAGGAATGATTGGTTTTGAGTACGGTATGGGTAGAGTTGTTATTGCTACAGACCAAGGTATGTTTAGAAGCTTGGATTTACTAATTGATGACGAAAAAATACCAGTTACCATTCATGACCCAGAATGCGATAATGCTGCATTGTTTCTGAATGTTTTAAGGTGGCTTGCTAATATTAAATGACTTATCAAATTTGGCAAAATGAGTATTACTAAACATATTCGAGAACTATTTCAACCCATTCAACCGACTGTAATGCCAACAGGTGGAAGTGTTTCTTATTGTGAATTTTTGCCATCTATTAAGCTACAACCATACATATATTGCTATTGGCAATTAAAAACCAATAAAAAATTAGTCACCCCTTTTAGTTACAAAGTGGTTTCTGATGGTTGTATTGACATACTATTTGAAATAAATAAGCCACAGGATAATTTTGTTGCTGGCTTTTGCAGAAAATATACAGAATACGAACTTAATCCAGAGTTTAATTATGTTGGTATTCGGTTTTTGCCAACCATATTTCCACAAATATTTAAAGTAAATGCAAAAGATTTAAGTAATAAGTTCCAAAATTTGGAAGGTTTTGCTCCAAAAACCTCACAATTCATTGCCAAACATTTCCACCAAGAAATGACCTCCAATGAGATAAAGGCAAGTTTTGATCACTACTTTGAGAGTGTTTTAAAGAAAATAACTTTTGATTATGATAGTAGGTTGTACACCGCAATAGACATTATTCTCAACAATTATGGCGTACTAAATCTTGAGAAAGATTTAGATGTTGGCTTGAGCATTAGACAATTAAGAAGATTGTTTCACTTTTATATTGGCGACTCACCTAAAACCTTTAGTAAAGTTGTTCAATTTCAAAATATATTAAAAGCAAAACCTTCTAATCAAAGCCTTAACCAAAATAAACTCTTTTACGACACAGGACACTATGACCAATCGCACTTTATAAAAGATTTTAAAACCTTTTATGGAGTAACACCTAGTAAAGCTTTTAGCAATACCTATTAAAACGTCCGTTTTTTACAATCTATAATTTTTGTTGCATCATACATTTGTAATGTAATCATAAATAAAATAGGTATGAAAAAATTTATTATTAAAATGTCATTGGTATTGTTGACAGCAACTCCAATGTTTTCTCAAACAAATCAAAAAACAAAAAACATGAAACTAAACGCAGGAATTATTACAGAAAAATTAACCGAAACAAAAGATTTTTACAGCAAAATTCTTGGTTTTGGCGTCACCTTTGAAAATGAATTCTATCTTTTAATGCACACGCCTAATCGACAAGCAGAATTAAGCTTTTTACTCCCGAACCACCCAACACAAAAACCAATATTTCAAACGCCTTTTGCAGGAAAAGGAATGTATCTTACTATTGAGGTAGATAACGTGGATGAAATATATAAAAAGATGAACGAATTAGGTGTTAAAATTGAAATAGACATTCGTAATGAACCATGGGGAGATAGACATTTTGCCATTGTTGATCCAAATGGAATAGGAATAGATATAGTTACTTATACTAAACCGAATGAATAAAAACTATGCCCAACAAGGTATAAAAGCAATAGCGGTTCTTGTGCAAACTTGAACCGTTTTTTCATTTAATTAAAGTATATTGTAATCCGAAAAGCAGTTACATAAAATCCACTACTGCTCTTATACTAGACCGTTGTAAACAATTTCACTAAAAAAACTGCATACTCAATAATAATGGAAGAATTTAATATCTGTTACAAATGTTCAAACAATGAAGCTCTTCGAGAAGAAATAATAAAAATTGGGAGAAAGATTGACAATTGCGACTTTTGTGATAATAAAGATTTATTCGGATTAAATCAAGACACAATAGAAGATATTAAACCTTATTTGGAAGCTTATGTAGCCTACTTTTATCCACAAGCTGATTGGGATGGACGTTATGGAAATAGAGACTACTTAGTAACCATCTATGAAGAAGAATTATTCTTTAATTGGAAACAAATAGAACAAAATGATAAATACGATTCACTGTATTACTCAATTAAAAATAATGATTTTAAAACATTAGTTCTTAATGATCATTGGGCAAGTCCTTGGGCTTTAGTAAATGAAGAACATCATAAATTATTAAATTCTTTAACGTCAGAAGATAATTTTAAAAAGAAATTACAAGCAACAACAGATTTAGTCAATAAGGCTGAATTAATGATTAAAAAGAAAACAGCTAAGATATCTGGTTATAGGTCTCGAATTGGTTGTAAAGAAGTTGCAGGAGAATATGGGAGAGCTGTTAAAATTCCATTTGACAAAAAGGACATTGGCGTTGCGCCTAAAGATGCAATTAATTCAGGAAGGGCTAACAGAGCATTTTGTGGATTCTTATATTTAGCTGAAGACATCAATACAAGCGTTTTAGAAGTCCGTGCACAAAAAGGAGATTTAGTGTCAATTGGAGAATTTCATTCCAAGAGTGAACTAAGAATTTTTGACCTTACTGATCCCAATATTTGGGATTTTAAGCAAAATTATTCTACAGTTAAAGAATTGCAGTTAATTTCCGCAATTAATTCATTATTTTCAAAACCGATAGGTAATGGTACCAATTCTATCTACCTTGACACTCAACTTATTGTTGAAGAAATTATTAGGAAAGACTATGATGGAATCTGCTTTCGAAGTTCTTTTACTGGTAATAGAAATTATACACTTTTTAATTCAGATTTAATGGAGGAACAATCTGGTAGAGGGAAACTATTAAAAGTCGATGCGATGAAATTAAACCTATCCGAATGGAAAGACGATTTGTACGATTTAATTTAAAATATTGATAGATTCCCCGATAATAAGGTAATTTAACTGTTTACAACAACGGTAATCGTTGCGCAACCCCTCAATAAGTAAAATGATGACCTAAAAAAAGCTCGTTTAAGGATACTTTGTTTTTAGTTTTAGACGAAGTAGCAGTAAAATTTGAGTGTCTTAAAAGGGTTTGAAATGAAGTTGAATCGGCCTAAAAATCCAATTTATTATTGCGAGCACTTCCTTCTTGTTTTCTTGCACTTTTGGGGTTGTAAATTTCAAGTATTTTTTGAGATTATAAGCAATGGCCGATAGATGCATGGCTTTGTTTGCCTGTTTAATTCCAATGGTGTTAATTTTTCGTAAGCTTCTAAACTGGGTAAGTACACCAAAAACAGGTTCTACGGTACTGGAGCGTTTTGCTTTAAACATCTTACCCTTTTTACTTTTTATTCGGGCGTTATTGCGTTCGTATTCTTCGGTGTAATAGGTGATGGTGATCCTTTTTTCGTGGGCAGATTTGCCTATACATTGTTAGTTTGATTGGGCAGTCTTTACAGGTGTGCCGTGTACCTCGGTATTCTTTCTTTTTGGTATTATTTTTCTTTTCATAGAAAACCTTTTTAAAAGGTATGGGTTTTCCTTGGGGACAGATGTAATGGTTGTGTTCTTTGCTATAAGTAAAACCTTCGGGACCGCCTTTGTAAGTTCCATGTGGTGGTATATAGCTGGCTAAATTTTGCCCTTCTAAAAAGGCATAGTTCTCTCCACTACTGTAGCCTGTATCGGCCAAGCAGTTTTTCCAGAGTAGACGGTTTTGCCAAAGTCTTTGTTTTAATCTTAGAGTGATATCTTGAAGATATTGGTTGTCTTTCTTATCCGCATGGTATGCCCAGATATCTGTTATTACATGGTGCCCTGTATCTACCGATAGCTGGCTCATAAAATTGAGTTTACGTGCTTTTCCGGGTTTAACACTTATTCTGGCATCAGGGTCGGTTGGTGAATAATGCGTTTTGTTTGAGGTATATTTAGATCCCTTATTAGATGCTCCTGGTCGTTGGTCTTGGTCTTCTTTCCATTTTTTGTTTCGTGATTGTATCCCTTTTAATTCATGGGTATTGGCTTGAATGGTTTGTTGGTCTTGATTCGCTTTGTTCTCTTTGGCTTTACGTTTAGAAACTCTATCGGGTTTACTCATTACCCTCACTTTTTGCAAGTGAGTTTCTAAGTCTTCTTTTGGCACTTTGAGCTCTAAAGTGTCCATGGACGCATTGGCTTTAATCGGAGCCGAGTCAATGGCTTGGGTGTGACCTGATACCATCCCTTTTTCAACGCACATCGAAAATACTTGGTTAAATACCTCCTCAAAAATGAGTTCAGGAAACAATTGTCGGGTTCTACTTATCGTTGAATGCCATGGAAGGTCTTCATCAATATCATAGCCAACAAAGAAAAGGATATCTAATCGCATCGAACAGTGAGTAATCAATGGCCTATCACCAATAATGTTTTCAAAATAGCCTACCAAACAGAGTTTGAAAAACACCACAGGGTCGACACTTTTTTGGCCACAACTGCCATAATAAGGCTTAGTCTTAGCATACAAAAAATGAAGATCTAATACTTCACCTAATCTGCGGTAAAAGTTATTTTTAGGTACACGTTCACTCAACTGAAATTGAGCAAATATCTTTTCTTGATACGTCTTTACGCCTTGCATATCTAAAGATAATTTGAATAGCAGCTCATTTTTAGATATTTACAACAACTTTATTCACATTAAATTAGTAAGTTGCGCAACAGACACAATGTATAAAAAACATGAGTGGCTCAGTGGTTTACGAAACTTTGGCACATTTAATCAGCTCCGCCAAATCTGCGATTTGACGGGGTTGTTTAATATTTTAATTTGTGTCAAAACGCAAATTTGGCTCAGTACAAATTGACAAGTAGGAGCTTCGAAATCACTTACGTTTCTTATACGAGCCGTTGTGCGGCATACAAAAAAGCCAACGCTCATTAGGCACATTTGGTTTTTTCCAACGCTAAATTCCAACACTAAAAAAACCAAAAGAGCCTAATCTTTTCCCACCCAAAAATTCGTAAAACCGAAATTAAATTCATAGATTTGCAAAAATCGCCAAGTCAAAATGAGCAAGGTAAAAATGGAAAGTTTCGGCAGTTACATAAGAAGACTTAGAATTGAAAGGGGTCTAAACCAAACAGAATTAGCTGCTAAAGTCAAACTTGACAGTGGGAGTATGAGTAAAGTCGAAAATGACAAAAAACACTTGGATGAAGAAAAACTAATACTTCTCGCAGAGGCTCTAAATATTGATGTTGAAGTTATGAAAAGGCAATATTTGAGCGACCAATTTGCGAGAGAATCGGTAAAGTACAAAGTTGAAGAATCTCAAACAATATATGAGCTTGCCGAATCAAAAACTAAGTATTATCTAAATAATAATGTGAAACAAGGTACTCTTAAAATATAATCAGATATGAGTGAAGAATTATTACAAAGAGACCTTCAAAAAAATCCCGAAAAAATCGGGAAATGGGACTTTTATAATATCGGAGCAACTTCTATAAAGGCTCTGAAAGAATACAGAATTATTCGTAATGTAAACTACGGAAAAGAAGAAAGAAAAAAAGTTGACGCTTTAATAGTTCAGCAAAAAAATGTAATTGCTGTAATTGAGTATAAAAAACCTTCTGAGTTTAAAACTAAAGCTCAAAAGAACAAAGCAATTAAACAAGAGATAGAAGTTGCAAGAAAGATAGGCTCAAATATTATGATTGCGACTGACACTAAGGAATCTGTTTGGGTTAATGTAAAAACAGGAAATCGGATAAAAGAAGAAGACGGGAAAGAGTTCAAACATAATTTCGACCCAAAAGATGAAAAACTCCCAGAATTAATTGAGAAAATAATTTCGTCAATCAACGAAATTAATGACCAGATAAAACCAAAAAAATTAGTCAACCCAACTGATTTAGCAAAACAGATTTGGCAAGACATATGGTCTGTTAGTGGTGCAACTCCAGAAAATTGTCTTTACACTTTTGTAGAGCTTTTTATATTTAAATATCTAAGCGATTTAGGAATCCTTGGACAAGGGATAAATTTTGACCATTTACAAGAAAGATACGATTATCAAATTGATAACCCAGACGAAGAAGCTTTAGATTATTACGCCAAAACAATTAGACCCCAAATTAAAAAGCTTTTCCCTCCAGGTTTGGACGGAACAACTATTATTAATGGGACAATATTTGTAAGCAAAGACCAAAAAGCTGTAAAAGGGTATAGCACAGTATTCAAAAAGGTTTTAGGTAAATTCAAATCTTACGGTAAACTTGAATACATTGATAAAGATTTCAAAAGCCAACTATTTGAAAGTTTCCTTAAAGAAAGTATTAGCAAAAAGAATTGGGGACAATTTTTTACTCCGCTAAAAGTAATTAGAGCCATTACAGAAATGGCAAAAGATGATATAAAAGTTGGTTCAAAAATTTGTGACCCAGCTTGTGGAGTTGGGAAATTCTTACTTGAACCAATTTTTACAAAACTTGACCAGTTTTATGAAGTGAAAAATGGAAAACTGAAACCTAAAGTTACAATCCACGGATATGACAAAGGGTTTGATAAAGACGAACAAAAAACCATAATATTAGCAAAAGCTAATATGCTCATTTATTTTTCTGACTTATTAAAGGAGAACCCAAATATTACTAATGATTTTGCAGATTTATTCAATGAAAGTTTTGTCCTAAAAACAAACTCTATTTTAGGAACGCTTTCAGATGCGGTTGAAAATGAATATGACCTTATCCTAACAAATCCACCTTATGTAACAAGTGGCAGTAGTAATCTTAAAGAAGAAGTTAAAAAAGATGGCGATTTGGTTAACTATTTCAAAGTTAACGCAATGGGAGTTGAGGGGCTTTTTATGGAATGGATTATTAAAGCCTTGAAACCAAATGGCAAGGCATTTATTGTTGTTCCTGACGGTATTTTTAATCGTCAGAATGACAAAAATCTAAGGCAATTTATTGTGGACGAGTGTTTCATTGATGGTATTATATCACTTCCACTTAACACATTTTTTACCACTAATAAAAAAACATACATATTAGCTCTTACTAAAAAGGCTGATAAGAAAGAAAAGCAAAAATCGCCTGTATTTTCATATTTGGTAAGTGAAATTGGAGAGAGCAGAGATGTTTACCGATTTGATATAGAAAACAATGATTTGTCCGAAGCTGTTACTCTTTATTCGTTTTTCAAAGGCAATAAGCAGAGCTTCTCAAAAATAAACACAGATAAGCGTTGTAAAATATTTCCTTTTAAAACCTTTGAAGAGAGCATTGATAAAAGTTGGATAATTGACAAGTGGTGGTCAGAAGAAGAAAAAATTGAAATTGGAATAAGTGAGAAAAAAGAGAAAGTAGGTCTTTTAGAATTTTCTTCCTTGGTTGAAGATATTGCAGTTTCAATAAGTGGTTTCCAAGAAGAAATAAAAGAGCTTTCAGAAAAAAAAAAGTCTGAACTAACCTATTCAAACTTTAAGCTTAAAGACTTATTCTCCATAGAAAGAGGAAAATCGAAATACACTAAAAAATTCGGAAACCAAAATAAGGGAGATTTTCCTGTTTATTCAGCCTCCAACAATGCGCCTCTTACACATATCAATTCTTTTGACTATGACGGGGAATACTTGACTTGGGCAACAAATGGTTTTGCAGGTTATATTATGGTTATTGATGGTAAATTTTCTATCAATGCAGATAGAGGACTTTTAAAGCCAACAAAAGAAAATATCAATATCACCTACATAAAAACCGTTTTAGAGCCGACATTGAGAGGACTTGCAAAAGGACGAAAAGGGGAAAAAGGAGAAGATGAATTTACCAAAGTTTATCCTTCAATGATTGAAAATGTAGAAATAAAAATGCCTGTTAATGAAAATGGCGATTTTGACATTGAAGCACAAAATGAGATTGTTGATAAAATTCTTTTTATTCAAGATTTAAAACATAAAATTGAAGAGTACAAAAAACAGATTGAAGACTTAAATGTTGAAATATCTTTGGACGAGAACTTCAAACTGATGAAGATTAAAGACATATTTGACCTCACTATCAAGACTAACAACAGTAAGTTTACTAAGTCTTTTATTAATAAAAACAAAGGAAATATTCCTGTTTATTCTGCTTCAAAATTTCCTGAATCGGTGGACTACGGATATGTAAAAGATAATCTTAAAGGTGTCAAATATTTTGAGGATTGCTTGACTTGGAATATTGATGGTTCTATTGGCAAAGCACATTTTAGAGAAGGAAGATTTTCTTTATCTGAAAAAGTAATCCCATTGATGATACAAGAGGATTTAACTAAATCAATGGATATATATTTTCTTAAATACCAAATAGAAAAGGAGTTTAGCTCCCATAATTTCGGATTTAGTAATAAAGCAGGAAAAGGGAAAATACAGGACATTGAGATACCTATCCCGTTTACTAATGGAATAATTGACCTTGATAAACAAAAAATAATATCCAATAAGTATTCTTCTATCCAAAAGATTAAAGAAAAAATTGGAACTGAATTAGATAAGATTTCTAATGTCAAGATAGATTATTTATAGCCAGCACATAAAGCCATACACATTTGCAATTCGCACCAGCCATCGCTCAACCAAAAATTGCAAAAGAGTATGTCTTGCCCACCCCCGACTGAACAGAAAGTACGACCACACAACAATGTGTATAAGTCATTGGGTAGCAAGTATTTAATTAAATGTGAGTACAATTAATAAACATATCAGTGGTTTGAAAGTGAAGTGCGTTGAAATGCCCAACGCCTCATACACCAACCGTTATGTGAAATGAGCAAATGACAATTAGAATTATATACATATTAATTTCAATCATTTCTCTATCTTCTTGTAGATGCTTTACATATTACGAAACCTTGAATGAAGACATTAACAAAGATATATCAGTGACAGCAAGAATGTGGCAAGGACAATATGAATACCTCGGGATTGATATTAAAATAAACAGATTTGATTCTTTAGCCGTTAAGAGTATTTCAGTTAAACCTAAATTAGAGAATGAAGAATTTCACCCTTGGCTAGACCACTATGTTATGTATTCATATTATTATGAAAAAGAAGGTAATTACAAAGGTGGTCCATATTGGAAAAGTTATTATGCTGATAAATTTGACTTACTCCCTAGGGGTAACAGAGTAACAAATAAAGGGAATTCATTGGTTAAGTATACAGTACATTTTAATAGTAAACAAAAGATTGACTTTGATACATTTTCAGCAGACGTGCTTATTGAACTTATTGACCAAAAAGGCGGACTTATTATATTAGATGGACAATTTGAATTTGCAGGTGAACGCGAATGCTATTTTAGTGTACATTAAAGAAAATCCATATAACACGATATATAGCAAATAGGGCGTTCAATGGTTTAAGTCAGTTCAATGAGATATACAAACACCGCCAAATCGTTGATTTGGCTTTTAAAATGAATAAGATAAAAACAAAATACAACGATTTGGCTCAGTGCAAACTCGAAAGTTTATCGCTTTCTACTGCCCTACTTGCCATATACTAAACGTTAGCTGCAATTACCACTTTTCCCGACCGAGAAATAATTACAGTTGACCAACGTTTAAATGAAGGAGCTTAAAATGAGAATATAAAAACATTGACAAATAGCAGTTCACAAAAACGTAAGTCAAAATTAAACTGAAAATGAAGAAAATTATCATACCAACTATATTGCTGTTAGGGATACTGTTCCTAATAAAACAATTTAACCCAAAACTTAAGTTAGATGGATATTACGGGTTGCTTTGCGAATGGACTTCACAGGGAAGTGAGAATACACGATATTCGGAAAACTATACAGACAAAAAATTCTTATCACTTAATGAAGGAATGACAGAAAAGCAGGTATATAAAATCATTGGAAAACCAGTATATGTTTGGAATTATTCTGAAGTGAATAGTGAATATTGCTTTATGTATAGTGACTCTCCGACTAGTGAGGACTATAGAATGAGAAAGGTTTTTATCAAGGACAACGTTGTGAGAAACATAGTAAGCCTGTATTATAATGATTAAAATAAAACGTCTGTCATAGGGAGCTATCTCTTTGCACCTAATCTATTATCTAAAACAAATTATTAGCAATTTTTATTATCCGATACTGAGAAAAATTAGTTTTATATGTATCTCGACTTCTATATGAAACTCGATTTGATTACTTTGATTGATCTTAAACAAGAATCAATAAGAAATGAATTATTGTAAAATATTGTCTAGGCTGCTTTTATTGAGTGATAAAGCTCTGATAATTTCTTCAAATCTTTATCAAATTGATTCGACATTAGTCCCACGGAGGGTACAAAAAAAGAGGAAGTTTAACTTCCTCTTTTTTATGCAGTAAATTCTAAAAACAAAAAGGTCGGCATTAAGCCGACCTTTTTGTTTTAATAAAGAGAAATTATTTTCTTATTTGTTTACTTCAGTTTCAACAAAAAGATCTGTTGTACTCGCATTAGGATTACCATTTAATTCGTCTTGCGGAATTAAAAATCTTTGTGGAAGATTTGTAGCGGTTCCTTTTGGAGTTAAACCAAGCTCATTGTTTGTTCTACGTAAATCATTGAAAACTTCAATTTGCCCCACAAGAGAAGCATATTTTTCTCTCATGATCTCATGGAAGATATTAGCTAAAGCAGATCCTTTACCATGATCAACGATACCGCCTGCTTCGAAATCTGCAAGAACATAATCGTCATATTGTCCAGCTGGATATTTTGCAGCTAAAATCTGACGCACATGATTCAAGTGTAAGATTGCATTGGCATCATCGTTATTTCTGTAAGCAATTTCAGCCATAATTAAATGGGTCTCACTTGCAGTGATCATTGGGAATGAAGATGTAGCGGAAAATAGATTTCCGGAATAGTTTAAATCATATGTAGCCGGGCTACCCGCATTTACATAAAGATCCGCAAATCTTTCACCTTCATTTGTTTTTGAATTGTTTTTAGCACCATTTGTATCCAAGATGGTAGGTAAATATGCGTTTTGAGCACCCATATATCCTTGACGGTCTTGCTCACCAAACGAAGCATAAACATTCATGTTTTGATTATATGTTCCCGCATGAGGAATCATCATATTATCAGCAACATCGAGAATACCAGCAGCTGCAGCAGTTTGAGCAGAAGCATAATCACCAGTGTGCATATAATATCTAGCTTTCATTGTATTCGCAGCTTTAACCCATTTAGCAGCATCACCAGAGTAGAAGAAGTCTACACCAGCTTCGTCTGTAATAGAAGCAGCATTGATATTAGCGATACCATCATCCAAAAGTTTTTGAGCACCAGCATAAACATCTAATTGGCTATCAAATTTTGGATTTGGAAATTCCACAAGATTATTCGCCTGAGAAAAAGGAATGTCTCCCCATAAAGCGGTCATCGTTCCAAAAGAATTCCCCTTCGAAATTTGACATATTCCTTTGTAGAATAGGTTTTCATCAGCTTTGGTAATTGCTAAGTTAGCTTGTTGGATATTTCCGTAATAGAAAAACTCCCAGTGAAAGTCACTCGCAGAAACACCATAGTTATCATAAGCTGAATATTGTCTATCAGATCCTGTAAAGGTTTGACCCCAAATTCCAGCAAACCTTGCATTTTCACCCTCAAATGGGATAATAGATCCAGCTAAGGTTGATGTCACCAAAGTAGATAGCGGTGCATCCTGAGCTTGGTTGGGGTTATTATTCACATCCTTCAACAAAGACTTGCTACAAGAGCTCACACCCATTGTTGCAGTTAATGCTAAAGCAATAAATTTTATATTATTTATTTTCATAATTCTCTCTCTTTTAATTAAAATGAAATATTAACACCAAATCTGTAAGTTCTGGTTGATGGGTTTTGGAAATAATCTAATCCGAAACCATTGTTTCCAGCACCAGTCAAAGTTTGATCTGGGTCATTTCCGGTGTAAGAAGTAAACAAGAAAGCATTGTTAACTGTTCCGTAGAATTTGATTTGTTGTAATCCTAAGAAACCATTCATTTTTTCTTTTCTCAATGTATACGCAATTCTTACTTCGCGGATTCTGTACCAGCTACCATCTTCAACGAATTGCTCAGATGGACCAGTGAATCCACTACCAGGTCCGTTTAAGTACCAGGACTCGTCAACGATTACATTACCGCCACCGAAGTTTTTAACTTCACCACGAATCGTGTAAGAACCATCCGCATTTTTAGCATAAGGGTAGTAATCTTCAACAGTAACTCCATCGAAGTTAACCAGAGAAGCAGCATCTGAAGCAGAAACAGTAGTAGTAACATCAGTGTACCCAGCTCTACCGAAGAAAGCCAATGCACCTTTAGTACCATTCCACATATCCATACCTACAGCCGCATCAAATAAGATGTATGCTTCCCAGTTTTTGTATTTGAATGTGTTACCAATACCAAAACGGAAATCAGGGTTTGGATCACCAATTACTCCGTTATCCGCTGCCATTACAGGGAATCCGTTTGCATCTAACACCTGGTTTCCAGATTCATCTCGTTCCCATTTAGATCCGTAAAGAACACCTAATTGGTGACCAACAACAGCTCTTGAACTACCATCGGTAAAACCACCTAAGAATACATTGTCAACACCACTGATTTCAACAACTTCGTTTTTGTTACGTGTGAAGTTTCCATCAATAGACCATTGGAAGTTTTCTTTCTTCATTGCGATACCACCAACTTCGATTTCAACACCCTGGTTAGTAATTCTAGCTGCATTAGACTCTTGATATCCAAAACCAGTTGAGTGTGCTACATCAACAGAAAGTAATAAATCTTTCGTCTCATTGTTGTAGTATGTGAAATTAGCATATGCTCTTCCATTTAAGAAACGAGAATCAAAACCTAATTCCCATTCAGTTTTAATTTCAGGTTTTAAGTTTGGATTTCCTGCGTTTGAAGAAAGCGCAAATCCACCACCGTATCCAGAAGGGAAGATTGCAGACCCCCAACCATCAGAATAACCAAATTGCTCAACAGCTGTTAAGCTGTTTGTTGGAGAATATAAACCTGTTCTTAAAGTATACTCGGTTGGAGTACGACCTACCTGACCAATAGCACCTCTTACCTTAACAAACATAGATTTTGGTAAGTATTTGTTTAATTGGTAAGCAACACTTAATCCAGGGTAGAATACACCCATGTTATCTTCTGGTAAAGTAGAAGAGATATCGTATCTACCTGTCAGGTCAACGAATAACTCATCCCAGAAACTAAAACCGAAAGTACCATAATATCCATTGGTAAGAATTCTTGTAGTATTGTTTACACTCGCAACTGTTGCTGGATCAGCATTATTTAATAATGGTGGTGCGAATGGATTGATGAATGTTCTCGCATCAGAAGAAATGGTATTGTCTCTTCTGTCATTTACGTTAAATCCAACTAACGCATTTAACTTAGAGTCATCATTTAATTTGAAAGTTCCACGAGCGAAGATGTCTCCATTTAATTGTAAATAAGAGTATTTTTCTTTTGCGTATCTACCTCCATTGTTTTCTCCGGAAGAGTAAGGATGGAAGTAATCATCTCTTTGGTCAGTGTAGAAATCCCATCCCCCACGAGCAGTAACGCTTAACCATGACATTGGACTGTAAGTGATTTCACCTTTACCAATCATTCTATTAACATTTGCTGAAGAAGGAGATCTTCTCATCATCCAAAGAGGGTTGTCATAACCATATCCAGGATTTTTACCCAATTGATTTCTAAATGCACGTGGTACATTTTTGTTAATTGAACCATCAGCACCATAGTAAGTACCTTCATAGTCTTCCATGTTAAAATCAGCAGGGTTACGTAACCCACCTAAGAATAATCCATTAAGGTTAGATCCCATTTGAACACGGTTTGAAGAGGTTTTGATGTATTGACCACTACCGCTTACATTCCATTTATCATTTAGTCTACTAGAACCGCTTAATCTAACGGTGTTCTTTCTGTAGTTACTATTCGCGATAATAATACCATTTTGGTTTAGATCACTTACACTGAAATAAACCGTTCCTTTTGGACCACCTGAGCTAATACTTACAGAGTTGTCAAAGGTTACCCCAGTTTTGAAAAGTTGATCATATGGACTATAAATATCTCTGCTGTTTTTTCCTCCGTGAGGATTTGCAGAATCCCCATCCGCAGTAGCGTAGTATTTGTTTCCGGAAACATTGTCAATAAAGTACCCATTATACCCAGCTGCATTAGGATCTGTGATAAAATCATCTGCGCCACCTTTTCTGTCTGCGATTCTATCACCCCATGATAAAGCTCTGGTGAAACCAGTGTTTGAATTATCTAAGTGAAGCATAGAAACCCCCTGACCATAGGATTCATTTAAATCGATTTTACGGTTTACCTGGTCAAAAGCAACAGCTGAGTTGATTCTAACATCAAATGTTTTTTGAGCACCTTGTTTACCTTTTTTAGTGGTAATCACAATCACACCATTCAAAGCACGAGAACCCCATAATGCTGCAGCAGAAGCACCACGAATAACTTCCATGCTTTCAATGTCATTTGGATTTAAATCATTTAAACGAGATTGTTGTGTTACACCACCACCGGAACCAACGTAGTTTGAACCAGCTCCACTGTACGAACCATTGTCCATAGGAACACCATCAATAATAACTAATGGTTGGTTGTCTCCAGTAATAGAACTGGCACCTCTAATTTGAATTTTAGAACCAGCACCCGGATCACCGGTAGATTGAATAATATTTACACCAGCGGTTTTACCAGACATATTGTTGATCAATCTGGTTTCGCCATTGTCCTGAAGGGCAGCTCCGTCAATTGTAGATTGTGCAGAACCCACCTTGTCCTTATCTACTTCCAGACCTAATGCCGTAACCGTTACAGCTTCTAGGTTGACACCAGCACTCATTCCAACGTTAACCGTATTACTGGTTGCGACCATAGCCACTGTTTCCATACCAACGAATTTGAATTCAAGTGTTTGTCCAAGTGAATCCAGTTGGATTTCATATTTACCATTAATATCGGTAACGGTACCCTTTGTAGTGTTTTGAATGACAACCGTAACCCCAGGAAGTGGAGAGTTGTCCTGTTTGTCAGTTACGGTACCCTTTACCGTGACCTGAGCAAACGATATCGAGGCAAATAGCAACCCGACAAATAACAAAAAATAGTTTTTGTTCCTCATAGCATAGATTTAATTGTTACAATAATAGTGGGGTAGAACCCCTGTTTTGTTGATTTCTCAACAGCCGCCCTTACTTAAAAGGAATAGTTTCCATCACATTTAGCATATAGTTTCAAGCTGATTAACATCCTTACAAGCGGTGTTTTTTCAGTTTGAGAGGCAAAATTTAACACTTAAAAATGAGTTGTGTTAAGAAATCTTAAAGTTTTTCATTCCGTTTTTCGGTAATGATTTAATATTTAAAATATATGACCAAATAATTAAAGTAAAAGAATAATATTTGGCTGGTGAGTTAAAATGTGTTTTATAATGCTTAAAAATGCTTTTTTTACTTGTTATTCCATAGAGGATTTCGAATAAACTGGGCAGTAAAGTTGGTGTTTGTTTTCTTAACAGGTTTAAATTTGCTTTAATTATGGACGGTACGCAGCAGAATAATAGTTGGAAACTATATGTTCCAATCGCAATTGGAGTTTCTTTGGCTATAGGATATTTTATAGGTAGTTTAAATGACACCCCTTCTCAAATGTCTTTTGAAAAAAACACCTCTTCTTCATCAAAGAACTTTGACATGTTGAGTGAGTTACTCAATTATATCGATGCGGAGTATGTGGATCAGGTGAGTAAAGATAAGTTGATCAATACTACAGTGAAGAACCTGTTACAAGAGTTGGATCCCCATTCTTACTATATCACCCCGGATGAGTTTGCTGAGATGAATGAACCATTGGATGGGAATTTTGATGGAATTGGAATTCAATTTAATATTCAGAAAGATACTTTGGTAGTTATTGATCCAATTGTTGGTGGTCCGTCTGAAAAGGTGGGAATTCGAGCAGGGGATCGTATTACTAAGGTGAATGACTCGTTGATTGCCGGAGTTGGGGTAAGAAACCGAACCGTATTGAAATTATTAAAAGGGGAAAAAGGTACTAAGGTAGATGTTACGGTGTTAAGAAAAGGAGGACAAGAAACCAAGTTTACGATCACAAGAGATAAGATTCCTATTCATAGTGTGAGTGCGAATTATATGATAAACGACACTACGGGTTTAATTAAAGTAGATCGTTTTGGTTCAAATACAACTGATGAGTTTTTTGATGGTGTAAGAAAGTTAAATCGCCAAGGGATGAAAAAGTTAATTGTGGATTTACGCGGTAATGGTGGAGGTTATATGCATGCCGCGACCAATATGTTGGAAGCATTCTTTGATAAAGGGGAATTACTGGTATACACAGAAGGAAAGGCACGGAATAAAACCGATGTCTTCGCTAAAGATAATGCGATATACCCTAATATGGAATTGGTGGTTTTAATCGATGAGAGTTCAGCTTCAGCAAGTGAAATTTTTGCTGGAGCAATACAGGATCACGATCGTGGTGTTATTGTGGGGAGAAGATCTTTTGGAAAAGGTTTAGTTCAAGAACAAACTATGTGGCCTAATGGTTCTGCAACGCGCTTAACTATAGCCAGGTATTATACGCCATCTGGAAGGTGTATTCAAAAACCCTATGATGATGGAGTAAAACAATACAATGAGGAATACTATCATAGATATCAGAATGGAGAGATGTTGTCGAAGGATAGTATTGAAATTGTTGATTCGGTATTTTTTACTACTGACAATGGGAGAAAAGTCTATGGGAGCGGAGGAATTATCCCCGATATTTTTGTTCCAATTGATACCACACAAGGCTCTGGATATTTGAATCAGTTAGTGTACTCGGGTATTATTTACGATTTTGCTTTTAATTATGCTGATCAACACAGGCAAGAATTGAATTCTTATGGTACTCCTGAAAAGTACATATCACAATTTAAAGTGACCGATAAGCTGATTAAAGAAATGATAGCTTATGCAGAAAAAGAAGGAATACTTTATGAGTCAGCGGGATTTGATCGTTCTGAGAAATTAATTCGTAAAAGATTAAAGGCTTACATTGCCAGAAATATCTGGAATGATGAGGGTTTTTATCCGATTTGGAATAGTGACGACCCAACGGTTTTAAAAGCTGTAGAAACTGATACTAAATTAGTGTTAGTGAAATGAGGTGGGCCTTAATTGTTACATTAATGATCTCGGTATATGGGGTTAACCTTGTTAAAGCTGTAACCATTGAATATAACCTCCCAGATTATGCTGGAATTGAGGAGGAGTCTGTGTTTTCATACGAAGAAATAGAGAATGGGATTGAGTTAGGTCTGGTATCCGAATTGACCGGAATCTCAGGTACTGATAAAGAAATCAAAAGAAAAAAGTTTATTGCGATAACACTGGCAGTAACCCTCGGAGTGTTTGGTGTGCATAGATTATATCTGGGGACAGCCACTAAGGTACCTATCATCTACACCCTTACGCTTGGAGGAGGTTTTGGTTTTTTAGTGGTAAGCGATATCATCGCAATTATTGCAACCAAAAACCTCGACAAATTTTCTCCAAACAGTCAGGCGTTTATGTGGGCCGAATAAATAAGATTATTCGACCGTTACAGATTTTGCAAGATTTCTAGGTTGGTCAACGTTACAACCTCTATACACCGCAATGTGATAGGATAATAATTGTAATGGAATAGTTGTAATCAGAGGTGTTAAAGCTTCTTCCGTTTGAGGAATTTCAATACAGAAATTTGCTAAGTTTTTCAACGTGGTGTCACCTTCGGTTACAATCGCTATAATGTTCCCATCACGAGCTTTGATTTCCTGAACATTGCTTACGATTTTTTCGTATTGTGACCCTTGATTCGCAATAACCACGACAGGCATGCTTTGGTCAATTAAAGCAATAGGACCGTGTTTCATTTCCGCAGCAGGATAACCTTCAGCATGGATATATGATATTTCCTTAAGCTTTAAAGCGCCCTCTAACGCAACGGGGAAGTTTACACCTCTTCCTAAATAAAGGAAGTTGGCCATGTTGCTATATTTCTCAGTGATCTCCAGTACCTGATCATCTGATTCCAACATCTTCTCAATTTTGTTTGGAATATTATCTAATTCTGTAAGCAATTCGTGGAATTGCGAATTTGTTATTGTTCCTTTTTTATGACCTAAATGAAGAGCCATTAATGTTAGAACTGCAACTTGAGATGAGAAGGCTTTGGTGGAAGCCACACCGATTTCAGGACCAGCATGTGTGTATGCTCCAGCGTGTGCTGTACGAGCGATTGTGGATCCTACCACGTTGCAAATCCCAAAAATTGTGGCACCTCGTTCTTTAGCGAGTTCAATCGCAGCTAATGTATCTGCTGTTTCACCTGATTGCGAAATGGCGATAACGACATCATCTTCGTTGATAATTGGATCACGGTATCTAAACTCTGAAGCATATTCAACTTCAACTGGTATTCTCGCATATTGTTCAAAGAGGTATTCCGCGACAAGTCCAGCATGCCATGAAGTTCCGCAACCAATGATAATGATTCTACGGGCATTCATGAATTTAGCTTCATATTCCTGGAAGCCGGCCATCGCAATGATGCCTTCATCTACCAGCATACGCCCTCTCAGGGTGTCACGGATAGATTTTGGTTGCTCATATATTTCTTTTAGCATGAAATGATCAAATCCGCCTTTTTCAATAGCTTCAAGGTTGAGTTGAAGTTTTTGAATATTTGGATCAATAAATTCATTGCCATGAATTGTTTTAATGCTAATACCTTCACCTATTTTGATAACAGCCATTTCTTCGTCATCCAGGTAAACGGCATCTTTAGTGTATTCTAAGAAAGGAGATGCATCCGATGCAACAAAGAATTCGTTTTCACCAATTCCAACTACCATCGGGCTTCCTTTTTTAGCTAAAACCATCCCGTCTAAAACACCTTTTTCCATTACTGCAATTGCATATGCACCAACAACTTGTGTTAAAGCAATTTGAACAGCATTTTCCAGGTCGGTATTCTCAACTTTCTTAATTTCTTCAATGAAATTAACAAGTACCTCAGTATCGGTATCACTTTTAAAAGAGTATCCTCTGGATATCAACTCTTGTTTTAAAGCATCATAATTTTCAATAATGCCATTGTGAATCAGAACTAAATTCTCGGACTCAGAAAAATGTGGGTGAGAATTGATGTCATTGGGAACGCCATGGGTGGCCCATCTTGTATGACCTATTCCAATTTTTCCTGAAGTGTTTTTTGACTTGGCTTCTTCTTCCAAATCAGCAACTTTACCCTTCTTTTTAATGACTTCGATGTGTTGGGGTGTTCCAAGTGCAACTCCAGCACTGTCATAACCTCGGTATTCGAGTCTTTGTAATCCTTTTATTAAAATTGGGTATGCTTCTCGATGACCCAAATAACCTACAATTCCACACATATCGTTCTATTTTAGGGGGGTATATGTTATTACAATTTTCAACTGATCAGCATCTGGACTGTTAGGTCGGGGCCCGTTGACAACTGATCTGTTTGCTAAAGTATTATTCCCAAACGGACTAATCAAAAGAATTTCCGATTGATTACTGCCTGGAGTATAATTTTGTATTATTTCTTGCACATATTGCGTAATTCTGAACCTGTACCTTGAATTTTCCGCATCAAAAGAACCATCAATGACACGATCCCCTGTTTCTACCTGATCAGGTAGAAATTCAGCAGTTCCATTTTCCAGCTTTCTACTCACCGATAATTTTTCTAATGGATAATATGGTTCATTTGTATCCACCGGAATATAAAGCTCAGCGAGATTAATAACCTTAGGATCTTGAGCAAATTTAGCAGCAATGTCTTTTAATTCAATCTGAATATCCGTGCCAATTGTAGCCTGAAGGTATAATTTCTCGCTTCCAGCGGCAGTATCGTCTAGAATATTAGCAATAGCAGAATTGGCATAATCATGTTCGTAAGTAGAATAATTAGCCGTTAAACTTGATGTGATAAAACTAAACTTAGTGGTGTCGCTATTTGTATGATAATGTAGCGTGATATTGGTAAACCCACTTAGAGGGTTAAAATAGAATACTGCTCCATTACTATTTGTTTGATTGGTTTGAATAGGCATGATTTTTAAGCCTTTCATGTACTGAACAAAAGCCTCGTTGGTTTCAAAATTAGCAGAGTCAGTGGTCATAAGGTTTTCACCCCATAGATCATCTAGTCGTATTCTTATTTGCGGAGGTTGTGCAACTCCATCTACGTAAACACTATCAAAAAGGCCCACAAAGCCATTGTATTCACCAATTAAATTAGGTTTAACCTTTGTCTTTTCATCTGAATAGTAAATGTTATCCAATAAGATGTCTTCGGCCAATTCAAATACTTGAAAATGCATCAAAGACTTTACTTCAGCATCTAAATCTTTTTCTCTATACCCACCTGTTAATCTAAAAGAAACAAAGGCAGAATCGAAAACTGCATCTGAAGGAAAGGTAAAGCCTTCTTGTTCCAAATTATATTGCGAGATGTATGAAATTACACTGGTTCCAAATGTTGGGTCTTTATATGCTCCCAGCATTCCAACGAAACGCTCGTCCGTACGCTCTCGTTCCGCTTCAATGGTACGTGCACTAATGTGAAAACTGTCTGTTGTTAACAGAAGCACATCATTATCTCCAACCTGGACTTCTCTTCCGATGAGTTCGCCTTTTCTACAGGAGGTGCTTAGTAATGTCAGAAAAACTGAACAAATGATTAATGCTATACGCATATTCTGAATAACTGGTGTTATGAATAACTATGAATAAAGATAAATATTACTCAATGGTAACTTTATCTAAAATTTCATCGTATAGTTTTTCAAAAGGCTCAGCGTATTCATCAGGATCTCCCTCGTGTACTAAGCTTGGACAATCTTTTGAATCAATATATGATTGAACATCTTCACTTAATCCTTGATCTCCAATAACAATAGCATCTGATAAATCAATTGCTGTTTTGTGAAGACCATCATATGATACCGTATCCAAATGTTTTAAGATATCATCAGCAATATCATCATGTTTAAGTTTAGATTTAAGATCTTTATCTAAATCTCCATTAGGAATATCACTAAAAGCAGAATATACAATCTTGCTTTCATTGAATAATGGGTCATCTTTATACATTGTTTTTAGATAAACCGGCAACAAAGAAGCCATCCATCCATGACAATGGATAATATCAGGAGACCATCCCAATTTTTTTACAGTTTCCAACACTCCTTTAACGAAGAAAATAGAACGTTCATCGTTGTCTGGGAATGCCTCACCCACTTCATCAATTAAAAAAGCCTTTCTTTGAAAATACTCTTCATTATCGATAAAATAAACTTGCATACGTGCAGGTTGAATTGAAGCAACTTTGATGATTAAGGGATGATCAATATCGTTTACTACTAAATTGATACCAGATAAACGAATCACTTCATGCAGTTGATGTCTTCGTGTGTTGATTTTTCCAAATCGGGGCATGAATGTTCTGATTTCCATTCCTTTCTCCATCATTCTCTGAGGGAGGAATCTTCCTAAGGTTGACATTTCGCTTTCCGGTACATACGGTGTGATTTCTTGCGAAACGTACAAGACTTTTACTTTACTCATAAAATTGCTTTATTATCCTTCTCTCCGTAAAAATTCGCACAAAAGTACTACTTTTTATAGTGCTAATCAAGTTTTGAAGTAGCTTTGCCCGCTATTCAATGCGTGATTTAAAGTAGTTTAACAATGTTGGTTTATAGAACGTTTGGTGAATTAAGGCAATTTTTAGACCGTCAGGTAAAGGAGGGAAAGACCATTGGTTTTGTCCCTACAATGGGAGCTTTGCATGAAGGACATCTATCACTAATTGAGGAATGTAATTCCAGATGTGATGTATCCGTATGTTCTGTATTTGTGAACCCTACTCAGTTTAATAATGTGGATGACTTGAAGAAATATCCAAGAACTGAAGAAGAAGATTTACAAAAGTTGAAAGCAGCTCATTGCGATGTGGTATTGGTTCCGGAAGTCAACGAAGTGTATCCTGAAGGAGCAAAATCTGAAGGAAAGAGCACTGTTGACTTAAAAGGATTAGATGTCGTGATGGAAGGTGCACACCGTCCGGGACATTTTGATGGCGTGGTGCAGGTAGTGAGTAGATTTTTTGATCAGATTAATCCGGATTTCGCATTTTTTGGAGAGAAAGATTTCCAACAGTTGGCGGTCATCAAGCAAATGGTGTCAGAACTGAAAATGCAAATTCAAATTGTTGGGTGTCCGATTAGACGAAATAAGTTAGGTCTGGCATTGAGTTCGAGAAATACACGTCTAAGTGCCGAAGGAATAAAAGTTGCGACTGTTTTATATCAACAATTAAACTGGGCCAAAACACATATCGATACATTATCGGTAAATGAAATAATAAAATCGGTAAAGCAATCGTTAAAAGGCCACTCTCAAGTAGAACTCGAATATTTCGAAATAGTGGAGTCAAAAACGTTAAGATCTATTAAAACCAAGAAAAAGAAAATTAGAGCTTTTATAGCGGCTCACGTAGAAGGAGTACGATTAATAGACAATATAGCTTTAATTCAATAGGTTATTTCTTTTAATTACCGAATTTCCTGAATAACGGATTAATACTAATTTTGCAAAAATTTTTGTAGGACAAATGCAGATTGAGGTTTTTAAATCAAAAATTCACCGGGTTAAAGTTACAGAGGCGGATTTAAATTATATCGGTAGTATCACAATAGATGAGGATTTGTTGGATGCAGCGAATATGATTGAAGGAGAGAAAGTTCAAATTGTTAATATTAACAATGGAGAGCGACTGGAAACGTATACGATTAAGGGTAAGAGAGGTAGCGGTGAAGTATGTTTGAACGGTCCCGCAGCAAGAAGAGTTGCAGTAGGAGACGTGGTGATCATTATCTCGTATGCAACAATGGATTTCGAGGAAGCAAAAACATTTCAACCCACAATTGTTTTTCCGGACGAAGAAACAAATACACTTAAATAATTGCTTTGATTAAGAAAATTGCAATTTCCGTATTAAAAATTGGAGTACCTCTTGGACTAGGGGTGTATCTGGTATGGTATTTTTTTGATACGTTAACCGAAGACCAAAAAGAACAAATCGCAAACTCAATCGCTCAGGCAAATTATTGGTGGGTTGGAATCGCAGTTATTCCTGCTGTTTTGAGTCATATCAGTAGAGCTATTCGATGGAAGTACACTTTGGAACCTCTAGGTTATCAGCCTGACACGTTCAATAGTTTTTTTACGGTAATGATTGGTTATTTAATCAATTTGGCTGTACCAAGATTAGGAGAAGTATCACGTTGTGGCTTTATGAATCGATACGATAAAATTCCTTTAGATAAGCTTATTGGAACTGTAATTGCAGAGCGTTTGGCTGATTTAATCATGTTGATTCTGGTTATCACGACAGTTGTATTAATTCAATATGATTTAATCAGTGATTTCGTGAATGGTTTACTTGCAGATAAAATTGGAGATATTTCCGGAACCGCTGTTTTATTAGTCTTAATTGGTTTAATGGCGACAGGATTTGGAGGGTTGTACGTGGTGTATAGAGTGGATTGGAAGTGGGAAGTTTTGAAAAAAGTACAGGATGCAATAAAAGGAATTGTTTCTGGAATTACATCCATACTAACAATGAAAAGTAAGGGGATGTTCATTTTTCATACGATATTCATATGGATTATGTATTTCCTGATGTTATATTTTAACTTTTTTGCCTTACCGGAAACCGCATCTATTTCATTTAGTCAGGCATTAACGGCATTTGTGTTAGGCGGTCTGGCCATGGCACTGACCAATGGGGGAATTGGCGCTTACCCGATCGCGATTCAGGCGGCATTATTAATTTACGGTTATAGTGAAGCTGCAGGTGGTGCATTAGGCTGGATCACATGGGTGGTTCAGACGGTTTTAGTGATTGTATTGGGTGCAGGATCTATGTTATTAATTCCTATCTATAATAAAAGAAAAAGTGTCGTTGTTGAATCGAATTAAGAATAAGATAGTTTCTTTAGAAAACGCTAAATCACTTATCAATAAATGGAAAAGTGAAGGTGAAAAAATAGTTTTTACCAACGGTGTTTTTGATTTGATTCACCCGGGACATATTACATACCTTGCAGATGCAGCATCTTTTGGAACCAAACTGGTAATCGGTTTAAATGCTGATGAATCTGTAAAAACGTTATCCAAAGGACCTGCGCGCCCCATTAAAGATGAATTTAGTCGATCTATGATTTTGGCTGCCATGGAGTTTGTAGACGCGGTGATCATATTTAATGATTCAACTCCCTACGAGTTGATAAAATCGGTAAGACCAGATGTCTTAATCAAAGGTGGGGATTATGATGCGACAGAAACAGATTTAACCAGTAAGCAATATATCGTAGGAAGAGATGTTGTGTTGGAAGAATCGGGAGAAGTGTTTGTGATTCCGTTTTTGGAGGGGTATTCGACAACTTCATTGGAAAAAAAGATTATTGAGGCAAATCAATAATTTAATTAAACTCTAAAAAATTATGGCAAAGGTTAAGAAGGCGTACGTATGCCAAAATTGTGGTGTTCAGTCGGCACAATGGGTGGGTAAATGTAGCTCATGTGGAGAGTGGAACACATATGTGGAGGAAATAATATCTCAGCCTGAGAAAAAGAGTTTTGCCGAAAAATTAATTGATAAGAAAACGACCAAACCTATTCCGATCCAGGAGGTGACTTATGAAGATTTACCTCGGATTATGTTATCAGATCAGGAATTAAATCGTGTGCTTGGAGGAGGTGTGGTAAGAGGTTCTGTGACTTTAATTGGGGGAGAACCGGGAATTGGTAAGTCAACTTTGTTGCTTCAGATGGCACTATCCATGTCCGAAAAAGTGCTCTATGTTTCTGGAGAAGAAAGTGCTTCACAGATCAAGATGCGAGCGGATAGAACAGGGATAAATAATGATGCCTGTTATGTGATTAATGACAATTCCTTAGATATTTTATTCAATCACTTTTCAGATTTATCACCTGATATTGTGATTATAGATTCTATTCAAACAGTTTTTTCACCATTGATCGATTCCTCAGCAGGAAGTGTGAGTCAGATTCGAGAATGTACCGGACAATTGATCAAATATGCAAAGGAAACAGGTGTTCCTGTATTTATTATTGGACATATCACTAAAGATGGAAATATTGCCGGGCCGAAAGTATTGGAACATATGGTGGATACGGTTTTGCAATTTGAAGGAGATCGAAATCATTTATTCCGATTGATACGCTCGATTAAAAATCGTTTTGGTTCTACGAATGAATTAGGCATTTACGAAATGCAGGGTTCAGGATTAAGAGAAGTTGATAATCCGTCAGAAATTTTGCTATCTACACATGATGATCATTTAAATGGAATGGCTATTGGGGCAATTACGGAGGGATTAAGACCTATGCTTATTGAAGCTCAGGCTTTGGTTAGTACCGCAGTCTATGGAACACCACAGAGATCTGCCACAGGATATGACTTAAGAAGAATGAACATGCTGTTGGCAGTATTAGAAAAAAGATGTGGATTTAGATTAGGTACACAGGATGTATTCTTAAATATGGCAGGAGGTATAAAAGTAGATGATCCTGCGATTGATCTCGCAGTGGTAAGTGCAGTTTTATCATCGAGTGAGAATATTGCGATTGATGGAAAAGATTGTTTTGCCGGAGAGGTAGGCTTATCAGGAGAGATTAGACCGGTAGCACGAATAGAGCAGAGAATTACCGAGGCAGATAAATTAGGATTCAAAAGAATATTTATTTCCTCTTACAATAAATTAAGCTCAACTTTATCTGTGGATATTGAGATTAAAATGGTGAAAAAAGTGGATGATGTTTTTGAAACTCTGTTTGGTTAGTTCTATAATTTAGCCAGAGGATGAACAAGTCTATCCGCTTTGATCAATTCTAATTTTACAGACCCAACGATTACTTTGGCTTCTATTAGAACAGGTATTTTGTTTTTGTCGTCAGAAATGTAAACAATCAGATCATCCGGGTCACTAAAAACTCTACCGGATTGAACGATAGGTTGGAATTTAAAACAACGATATTTTCCTGATTTGATATTGATTGTGGCCTTACCAATGTATTTGATTCGAATAGGCTCTACCTGACCGTCAACAAATGCTTTAAACGATAAAACATCTCCAATTTTGTAGTTGTCTAAATCAATGCTTCTGGCATAATAATAAGCACTTACCAAATCCTGGATTCCTGGTGGAACATCAACAGTATCGTTTTTTTCAGTGACCACTTTTCGTTCTTCATGATCGAAGTTATACTCCTGATCGAATACAAAACCACCCTCGTCTACATGTCTTACAAATCGATACGGTTCTAAGGTTTCGGTATTCATATAAGTGATGTAAGAGTCACGCACTTTAAAAAAGAAATCAAAAGCTCCGGTGCTATATCCTTTGCCAATAACTTTGGTGCTCATCTCACCATTCACATAATGGGATCCGGTACTGATTTCTACAGTGGCTTTTCCCGCATGGATAATTCCGTAATGGGCTAAATATTCAAGTCGTTCACCTTTTTCGAAGACCTGATAATCTACAATTTTTAAGTCTGTATATTCATTTCCGGATTCAGAGGATATGAATGCGAATTCAATCAGACTGGATAAAATCAACACAGATAATATTCGGATTTTCATATCGAGTAAAGTTTAAATTAATAACTGGAATTTACAACTTATAGTATCCGAAGTCAAATGTTGTGCCGTTTTTTTTAGGTTAAGAAATTGATATGCCCGGTTTTAGGATTTTGGCTTTCCAGAAACGGTAATTACAATTTCACCTTTAGGAGGGTGATCTTTGTAGTATTGAGATACTTCAGATAATGTGCCTCTTTGATGTTCTTCAAACATTTTGGTGAGTTCCCGGGATACACAAACTTTGCGATCAGAACCGAAAAATTCTGCGATTAAATCCAGCGTTTTCACTAGTCTATGAGGCGATTCATAAAAGACCATAGTTTTAGCTTCCTCTGAAAGCGCATTTAAGATTTTATGACGTCCTTTTTTATGCGGTAAGAATCCTTCGAAAATAAACTTATCACATGGTAAACCTGAAGCCACAAGAGAAGGAACAAAAGCAGTTGCACCGGGTAAAACTTCAACTTCAATTTCTTCTTCTACACAAGCTCTAACCAATAAGAAACCAGGATCTGAAATTCCAGGAGTACCAGCATCACTTACCAATGCGATATGTTGACCTTGCTTAAGAAGATCAGTGTATTTGGTAGTTACTTTATGCTCGTTATGCATATGAAATGAAGACATAGGAGTATCTATTTCATAGTGTTGCAGAAGTTTTTTCGTTTGACGGGTATCTTCTGCAAGAATCAGATCGCAATTTTTGAGCACATCAATAGCTCTAAAAGTGATGTCTTTTAGATTTCCTATCGGTGTAGGAACCAAGGTAAGTGGTTTCAATTAATGATAAGTTTGAATGGTTTGTAAAATTTGAAAATGACTTCTATCATCTTCAATCATAGCCACTACTTTTTGAATCATTTCATGAACGTTATCAGCAGAATACCCTAAGCTGATACCAAAACTTACACAAAGTCTTTGTTCTCGCTCATGTGTTTCCCCATCGACTAACATCATTTCAATCAAGTCGAGCATTTTCTCAGAACGTTCTTGCTTGTCGTCAATGACGACAGATTTTACATGAACTGAGTTTTCAATAAGTCCTCCGATTTCCTCTAAGGTAATATAGTACTTATCTGATTTCTTAAATAAGAACTCTAATTCGGATTTATCTAGAATTCCATCCGCAAAAGCAATGGATAGTAGGTTTTTAAAATGTTGATTTTTCGTTGCTTCTTCCATTCCCGTAAAGTTAATTAAATAAATCTACGTTTAATTAATGTGATGAATTTTTCAACGGTTTCGGATTCCATATCCCATTGATTTTCTTCTTTGAGTTGGATGTTGATGTACCTCTGTGCATCTGATAAACTAGCTATATGATCCAATTCGGTAAGCGCTCGTTTAAAAGCTTCCATATTGCCATTGAACAATTCATTAGAAAACAAAAAACGTTCATTTAAAGCAATAGACTCTGCAAGTTTTTGAATAGAATTGGCTCTCAGTTTGTCAGCAACAGAAGTGTGATTTTGAGCAACTGTATCGTTGATTTCTTTTTTAATCTCTTCTTCAGATGTTGCATCAATTTCTTCAGAAACTGTTTCTAACTCCTCAGGTTTTTCTTCCGGCAATTCTTCTTTTACTTGCGAAGTTGTCTCCTCCAAAATAATTTCCTCTTCCTCTTCCTCTTCCTCTCCCTGGGCAGAATCTGTATCATCAACAATCACTTCTATTGTTGATGCGGTTTCCTCATGCGTAATTTCAACTACGATTTCCGGTTCATTTTGCGGTTTAGAAATGTCGATGGATTCATCTTCTTCTACGCTGTTTTCAGTTGTAGCATCTTCAGCAGGAGTTTCATACACATCCACTGCTTCCTGGGATTCAAATTCATCGATTTCTTTTAGAATCTCTTCGCCATAATTAGGAACTTCAGATTGTACAGGTTCAGAAATTTCTTCTTCTAATTCTAAAAACTTTACCTGTAAATCAGCATCTTCAGGTAGCTCATGCAAAAACTTGTAAATTGTAAGTGCACTATTTAATTCTTGCGTTTCTGTCAACATTGAATTTAACCATTCAGCAGACAGTTTTTCGGCTGTAAAAACCTTTTCTGCCTGGGTTAATAAAGTTTCAATTTGATTGGCTAATTTCTGTCTAAATAGTTTTTCCCTAGTTCCCATTTTCATTTTTTGTTTACTAAATGAAACGGATTAAATCCGTTCATAAAATAATCTATCACTTACCTGATAAACGCAAATTTAATTAGATTTGTGTACAACTGAATTAGATATTTTCTATAATACGTTTTGAATTAGTTTTTACCTGAATGCCAATGCTTTTGGGCTAGTGTTTTTTTGGTATAACGATGACAAAACATGTGAAAATAGAATCGAAATAGCTGGAAAGTAGATGTTTTTAGAGAAACTGGTTAATCAAAATACGAGAAAGGGCTGGATTGAGGTAATATGTGGATCGATGTTTTCAGGGAAAACAGAAGAACTGATTAGACGTCTAAAAAGAGCCAAGTTCGCGCAGTTAAAAGTTGAAATTTTCAAGCCGCAAATTGATAATAGATACCACGAAGAAGAGGTGGTATCCCATGATAGAAATTCAATCTCTTCGACTCCCGTTCCGGCATCTTCAAATATATTGTTGCTAGCCAATGATATTGATGTGATCGGAATTGATGAAGCACAATTTTTTGATGATGAGATCGTAAATGTGTGTAATCAATTGGCGAGACAAGGTGTGCGTGTGATAGTGGCAGGATTAGATATGGATTTTATGGGAAAACCATTTGGGCCAATGCCCGCACTATTGGCTACTGCTGAATATATTACCAAGGTACATGCAATTTGCGTTGAATGTGGTGATTTGGCACAACATTCCTATCGGTTCTCTGAAAATGAAGATTTGGTATTGGTAGGAGAACAGGAGAGTTATAAGCCGTTATGCCGTAAATGTTTTTCAAACAAATATGATGAAAAGGAGATGTTGAAAATCTCTAAATCAAAAGATGAAATTGACGAGCTATAGCGCCATCGATATTGGAAGGATTTTAGGAAATGTAACACACATAAAAAATCCGGAGGCATGTATATCCCATTTGTTAATTGATAGTAGAAAGGTACATCATAAGGGAAATACATTATTTGTAGCTTTAGTTGGTGATTTCCGAGATGGACATCAGTTTATAGAAGAATTATATCAGCAAGGTGTAAGAAATTTTTTGGTATCGAAGCAAATCGGTGGCTGTAAAGAAGCTAATTTCTTTCAAGTAGAGGATACGTTAAAAGCCTTACAGGATTTGGCGATAGCTCAAAGAGCAAAAGCCCCTATTCCAGTGATAGGTATTACGGGGAGCAATGGGAAAACGATCGTGAAAGAATGGTTATTTCAATTGTTACAAAAGGATTTAAAAATAGTTAGAAACCCGAAGAGTTATAATTCTCAAATAGGAGTGGCATTGTCCGTATGGCAAATTCATAAGAATTATGATTTGGGAATTTTTGAAGCAGGTATTTCTCATCCTGGGGAAATGGAGAGACTTCAGGAAATTATTCAGCCCGAGATGGGTGTTTTTACCAATATAGGTTCTGCGCACCAGGAAAATTTTGAAAGCCTAAATCAGAAGATTCGAGAAAAGCTAAATCTGTTTAAAGGTGTACGTTATTTGATTTATAATGGAGACGCTCAAGCTATTTCGGATGAAGTGGAATCTTGTATGGATAGATCGAGCTTGTTGATTTGGGGAAAAGGTGAAAATGCTGATCTAAGAATTCGGGAACAGAGTTACCATTCAGGATGTACTACAGTGATCGGGATATATAGATCCAAGGAGGTTAGAGTTACGATACCATTTGAAGATGATGCATCCGTGGAAAATGCAATGCATTGCTGGATGTATTTATTGCATCAGAATTATTCTCAGTCAGAAATTCAAAATAGATTTAATGCCTTAGAGCCCATCGAAATGCGTTTAGAGCAAAAAGAGGGCGTTGATGGGAGTGTGATTCTAAATGATGCATATAATTCAGACCCTAAGGCTTTGGAAATAGCATTGGATTATTTGGGGAGATTGCAAAAGCGGAAAAAGACGGTGATTTTATCTGATATTTTGCAAAGTGGAGAAAATGCGGAGAGCTTATATAAAAAGATAAATTCCAGCCTAAGTAATCATAGTATTTATCAGTTTATTGGAATAGGAGAAGAGCTTTTCAGACACCAGGATTTAATAGAAATCAGAAATAAACATTTCTTTTTAAATACACAGAGTTTTATTGATCAGATACATGCGTTTGATTTCTTTCATCAGGGGGTTTTGATCAAAGGTGCACGTAAGTTTGAATTTGAAAAAATCACATCCAGACTTATCCAGAAAACACATCAAACACAGTTAGAGATTAATCTGGATGCCCTTAGACATAACCTAAGATTTTATAGAAATAGATTAGGCAGTGGGGTAAAGATCATGGTTATGGTAAAGGCCTATGGGTATGGTGCTGGAGGACCTGAAGTTGCCCGGCTTTTGGCTAGTGAAGGTGTGGATTATTTAGGTGTGGCATATGCTGATGAGGGAGTCGCAATTCGAAAAGCAGGTATTGGAATTCCAATTATGGTAATGAACCCATCGATTGAAGCTTTTGCAACAATGATTAATTACAATTTGGAACCAGAAATCTATTCTGTAGATGCTTTTAAATCGTTTGTAAGGGTACTCAATAGTGAAGGTGTTTTAAGCTCTAATTATAAAATTCATTTGAAAGTGGATACCGGGATGAATCGATTGGGTTTTAGACCTGAAGATTTAGATTTATTTCTGAGAATTTTAAAGAGAGAAAGGTATATCAAAGTAGCATCTGTATTCTCTCACTTAGCCGCAAGTGATATGCCAGAGCATGATGTATTCACTAAAGAGCAGATACAGAAATTTGAATTTGCAGTAAAGAAAATAGAAGATCAGCTGGGATATGATTTTATTAAACATATTTCCAATTCAGCAGCAATAGAACGATTTGATGCACAGTTTGATATGGTTCGATTGGGTTTAGGTCTATACGGAGTGGCTGTTTCTGAAAAAAATCAAAGCCATTTAAAAACTGTTTCTGCACTAAATTCGATTATCGTTCAGGTTAAACATGTAAAGAAAGGAGAGTCCATTGGCTATAGTCGCAACTTTATGGCCTCTGATGATATGAAGATAGCCATTATTCCGATAGGTTATGCTGATGGTGTGAATCGAAAATTGGGGAATGGAGTTGGGCATGTTTTTATTAATGGCGAAAGATGTCCTATTGTTGGAAACATTTGTATGGATCTTATCATGGTGGATGTGTCAAATATTTCGGCTCAGGTAAACGACAGGGTTGAAATATTTGGAGAAAATATTCGCGTTCAGGAAATTGCAAGTAAGCTGGAGACCATTAGTTATGAAGTGTTATCTAGTATTCCTCCACGCGTAAAGAGAGTTTATATAAAAGAGGATTCATGATTAAGCTTTCTGTGGTCATAATAACTTTTAATGAAGAGGTAAATATTGAAAGGTGTTTACGTTCAGTTCAAAATGTGGCGGATGAGGTAGTCGTGGTAGATTCCTTTTCTACAGATAAAACTCAGGAGATTTGTGGGCGGTATAATGTACGTTTCATCCCACATAAGTTTGACGGGCATATTGAACAGAAAAATTGGGCGTTAGATCAGGCCAATTATGATTATGTTCTATCATTAGATGCAGATGAAGCTTTGGATGAGGTACTTGAGAAGAGCATCTTAGAAGTAAAGCAAAATTGGGAAGGATCCGCTTATAAAATGAACCGGATGACCAATTATTGCGGCAGTTGGATTAAGCATGGAAGTTGGTATCCTGATACCAAATTAAGATTGGCCAAAAGGAGTCAGGTATCCTGGGGAGGTGATAATCCACACGATAAGCTATTGACCAATGATAAGAGTAAAGCAAAACATTTAAAAGGAGACATTTTACATTATTCCTATTATTCTGTAGAAGGTCATATTCAGCAACAGGAAAAATTTTCAACGATTGCAGCTCAAGCTATGTTTTCAAGGGGGAAGAAAGCTCCCTGGTATAAACTGATATTAAACCCAATTGCTTCGGTGATTAAAGACATAATTATTAGACAAGGTTTTTTAGACGGATTAGCTGGATTCCGCGTAGCTCAAATCTCGGCAATGTCAGTGTATTGGAAGTATAAAAAGTTACGTCAACTTTGGAAAAGCCAATAGGGCTATTTTTCTGAATCCGGTTGTTGGAATAAGAAGAAAAAATAGAAAAAGACAGCGTAAGTGACCCCAAACTGAGTTTCTAAAGTATCTTCATCTAACATAGAAACAGCAAAGATGATAAATGACCCAATGAACAGATATGAACTGGAGTTGGGCTTAACCCAGAATCCGGAAATCAAAGTGATTATGAAATAAATTAGTCCGAATATTCCAAATGTAATTCCCATGGTGAGATACTGATTATGGGCACGCAGTTGGTATTTCTTTTTAATAATGTAAGGGAGTTCCTGATATTGAACATTAAAATGTTCCTGAACATCTCCGGTACCCACACCATATAACCAATTGTCTTTTAATATGCGGGTTCCGACTTTCCAGAATAAAAAACGCTGCCCCAAAGAGTTACCTTGAGGGTTTAGTCCAGTACTATAATTATGAATTTCCCAGATGTAACGGTAAATCATTGTATTGATGTTTTTATCATCCAGAAACCGCACATTGGCAATACCGTTTTCTATAGCCCAAATATCTAAATCCGTAAGTGCTTGTACTCCCTCTTTGTCTTTTCGGAGGTTTTTTGAAGTAAGGTATCTACTCAAGACGGATGATAGATTTTGTCCTCGGGCATCTAAGCCGTCAAAATCGAGTTGACTTCGTTTATTCCATTCTGCTTTAAGTTCTTCAGGAGCAATAAATGCATGGACATACTGACCATTCTCTACCATTTTGTGTCCCAGATTGAAGTAGTACTTCTCTCCACCTTTAGAATGGGTATCAGCTGTATTTAAATCCACCTCTTCGATGTTATAAAAAGATTGAATTTGTACAATGATGTTTCCCATAAAAAGCAAGGCCAGAAAAATAATTCCAAGCTTAATCTTTTTATGATATTTGAATTCTTTTTGCGAAGAAATGATCCAAAGTAGAATGAAGCCTGCTGTTGAAACTGCGACAATTCCAGACATGGCTCTCAACATAAACAGATAAATGATGAACCAGATACCCAATCCAATAAAAATCATTTTAAACTTTTTCCAATGAACCGATTTGATGCTCATGTAAAAAGCAGAAAATACAGCGACTCCCATCATTAGACTAAGTCGAATATGGGACATAAACGGAGACATAAGTCTGTAATCATCTCCAGGTTGAGATAAAATGAAATAGATGACGGAACCTACAATACTACTGGCTAAAGATGTGGCCAAGAAGAATAAAATGACCCATTCAAATTGCCTTTTAGAAATTTGATCAGAAGACCCTAAAATTACCGGAACGGCCAGGAGAGGGAGCTTAATTTGAATATCTCTTGAAGCATAATCAAAATCCGCAGTCCATAAGAGTCCAAGGATATGAAGGAAAAAGAGCCCGACAAAAAGAATAATGACCGGATTCTTTTTGATTCGTTTTAGTTTTTGAATATAGTTTCCTTCTAATAAGTAATTTGCTGATAATGTAATGATACTGATACTTACTAAAAAGTGAGAAAACTGCATCCCAATAACAATTAGGATGAGTAATCCGGTAAAGATATTCTGATGAATAATTGCTTTATTTGACCAGTATTTTTGCAATTCCTTATTTGCTTAAAGTAGCTTTATAAGTGTTCGCATCAGAAAGTACTTTTTGAGCTTCAAGTACATCTTCATCTTTTACCAGGCTTTGTTGGATTTTTCCAGATTGGAAATAGTATCTGGTCACAATTTCACTTTCTAAAAAGCGTGTAATCTGATCTTTAAAGATATCCAGATCTTTGGCTTTATTCTTGAAAATCGCATCCTCCAGATTTTTGAAATCCTTCTCTATATCTGTAACGTATTGCTCTTTTTCAGCAGCCTTTTCTAGTTTTTCCAGTAGCTTTTCTGTCTCGGTAGAGTAGCTATAATCTTTGTCTTTTAAGTAGTCTTTGAACTTGCTGTATTCTGCATCATCGATCACGAATTCATTCGCTGGATTAATAGATGAATGTTGGCTTTGATATACTGTTGCATAATCAAAAATTAATTGTTTTTGCGCCAGACTGATCAAGATAGGGCTTGGAATTATACCTTCCACTTTAAAATCAGGTTCGATTCCTGCACCGTCCAGTACTTTTCTCCCAGATTTAGTCGTAAACTCTTTTCTTAAAGAGTCCGGAATTTGAGTAGCATGTCCATCTTTATCCTTGTGTGAATAATCCAGTTTCTGAATACATCTACCACTCGGTATATAGTATTTGGCTACAGTCAACTTCATCTTGGAATTGTATTTCAAATCTCTGGTTTGTTGAACCAGACCTTTACCGAATGTGTTGGTACCTATAATAATTCCACGATCTAAATCTTGAATGGTTCCCGAGACAATTTCCGAAGCAGATGCAGATCCTCCGTTAACTAAAACAGCTAATTTAATTTCAGTATCCACAGGAGGTTGAGAAGTCACATATGTTTGATTCCAGTCTGTAAGTTTACCTTTGGTCTCCACGACCTTCGTCCCGGTCGGAACAAAAAGCCCAACAATATTTACAGCCTCACGTAGGAGGCCTCCACCATTACCTCTTAGGTCTAGAATTAGATTGGTGATTTGATGTTTTTCTTTCAATTCAATCAAAGACTTTTTAACTTCTGAACTAGCGGTCTCAGTAAAGCTGTTTAATTTGATATACCCGGTTTTTTCATCTACCAAACCATAATAGGGCACATCCTTAATTTTAATCTCTTCACGCGTAACGGTTATACTTAAAGTGGATTCCTCGTTATATCTTTTGATAGATAAAACCATTTCCGTATTAGGCTCTCCTTTAAGAAAACTACTAATTTCCTGAGTACTTTTGCCTTTGGCAGATTTTCCATCAATTTCCAGAATAATATCTCCGGCTTTTAGTCCAGCTTTGTGTGCCGGGGAATTTTCATAGGGTTCAGATATAATAACATAGTCATCTTTTCTGGAAATCAAGGCTCCGATTCCTCCATATTGGCCTGTGGTCATGAATCTGAAATCTTCAATGTCAGATTCCGGGTAGTATACCGTATAAGGATCCAATTTTTTGAGCATGGCATCAATACCCGTCTTCATTAAATCTCCTGGCTCAGTTTCATCCACATAATAAGTGTTGACATTTTTATACACCGAAACAAAAATGTCCAGGTTTTTACTGATTTCGAAATAAGTGTCTTGGAAGCTATATAGCCCAAAAGAAACAACCGCCACGATAGCGATCATCCATTTTGAAGATTTTTTAAGTTGATATCTTTTATGCATTATAAGTCGTTTGTTTGGATATTAATTCTGCCAACAAATCTTTCATTTGTTTTTCAATTTCTGAAAAGCGAATTTCTTTTTTGCCAATATAAATAATTCCAATAGCTAAATATGTATTGGAATGTTCAAATTGTTGTTTTATTTCATTTGCATGAAGTCGATACGCTTCCGAAATTATTCTTCGGATGCGATTTCTTGTGACTGCAAGTTTAAAACGTTTTTTCGGAACGCTGATAAAATGTTGAACCCCATTTAGATTAGGGTCTTCGCATTTTAAATAAATCAAACGAAATGGCTTTTTTGTTATAACCTGTCCCTCTGAAAAAAGCTGATCAATAATGAGCTTACTTTTTAAATGACTCTTTCGTTTGTTTTCGAATTTCACGATACAAAAAAAGGGTTTCTTGCGAAACCCTTAGTATAATTATGATAAGAAATAGGATTATTTCTTATTGTGTTCTTTGATATAATTTTCAATAGCCATAGTCATTGATGGAGCGTTTTGAGTTGGTGCTTGAATATCAATTCTAAAACCAGCTTCTTTAGCCGCTCTGGCTGTTGTTGGACCAAATACCGCAATACGCGTATTGTTTTGTTTGAAATCCGGGAAATTCTTAAGAAGAGACTCGATTCCTGCTGGAGAAAAGAAAACCAACATGTCGTACAATACATCTTCCAAATCACTCAAATCAGAACAAACCGTTCTATATAAAACAGCCTTTGAATATTTGAATTTGTTTTTATCCAATAACTCGGGAATTTCCTTTTTAAGGATATCAGAACAAGGAAGAAGAAAAGTCTCTTTTTTATGTTTCTTCATCACCTCAATCAAATCAGCAAATCTTTGTTTACCATGGAAAATTTTACGTTTACGGTAAACCACATATTTCTGTAAATAATATGCTGTTGACTCAGAAATACAGAAGTATTTCATGGTATCTGGAATAGTAACTCTTGACTCTTTTGCAATTCTAAAATAATGATCTACCGCATTTCTAGACGTGAAAATAACTGCAGTATGATCCAATAAATTGATTCTTTCCTGACGGAAATCAATTTCGCTTACTCCTTCAATATGAATAAAGGGTCTGAAATCGATAGTTACTTTATGCTTATTACTAACTTCAAAATAAGGGGAACGATCCGATTCCGGTTTTGGTTGCGATACGAGTATTGTTTTTACTTTCAAATCCATAGATTGACTTAAAAAAGAGATTTTGTTTTGCTGTTAAGATTTTAAATAGACTTCACCAATAGAATTCTACTTAAAGCCATTAACGGTAAAATTTCAAGGGCGCAAATGTACAAAATAATGTGAAAGACCTGACTATTAGTTTGTTTAACTCCTAAAAAAAAAGATCTAATTAATCTATAAAGAAAAGAAATAAGCATAATTCCAATTCCGACACCAACCAATTGAGTTGAATTTAGCGCGTAACTAAAACTGATTAAAATGATTAGGGGAAATAGGAATACGCCTATCATTTGAATAGAAATAATGTTTAAAGACAGGTATGTGTTAAAGATTTGAGGTGTTTTGAATAGAAACGAAGATCCTAAAATTAAGATGGTTTTAACAAAGAGGATTACAATTAGCCCAATTGCAATAAAAAAGATAGTTGTTTTCGATTGTAATAGATCAAACCACGAAAATGGTAGATTAAGGTTTTGCACCAGTTGGAAAAAGAATATGGAAATGACCGAAATTCCGGAAAAAAACATCCCAAAAGAAACCAATCCATTATATCCGCTTTTGTCGTTGAGTTCCTGGAAAAGCGCATTGTTACTAATAAAAGTTTTACCGATGCTGATCAAACCTTTAAAATTCTTTTGATAAAATGCGGACCAAAGCAATAGAATTCCGAAATAGACAAAAAACATATAAGATTCACCAGAGGATTGAACCGGAGTAAACGGTAAGGGTGGTTTCTTGATATCTTTTGAAATCAGAAAGTGATTTAACTTAAAGTGAGATAACTCGAGTTCCTTCTTTTGAGTATGCGGAGTAACATTGTTTAAGACCAATAAACTATCTGAAGCAATAGAAAAATTGCTATTTGATGTATTGATATAATTATTGGAATTCTGCGGCATTTTCGAAGGAACAAATTTAATGGTGCAGCCGGAGATAAATGAATTAAATTGAAACAAATAATCATAGAATTTTGAACAAAAAACTTTAAAGATTTAGTATACCTTTGGCGCTCTAAAACAAGAAAAAATGACAGATAGATTTGAGGCTCACGATTATTATTTAATGGATGAGTTGCTAACTGAAGAGCAAAAATTATTTAGAGATTCATTACGTACATGGCTAAAGAAAGATGTATCTCCAATAATTGAAGATTATTACGAACGTGCAAAATTCCCAGAGCAAATCATTCCAGGATTGGGAGAGTACGGTTGCTTTGGTCCTTATATACCTGCTGAGTATGGAGGTCCTGGTTTGGATCAAATTACTTACGGATTGTTGATGCAAGAATTAGAACGTGTAGATTCTGGAGTCCGTTCAACTTCTTCGGTACAATCTTCTTTGGTGATGTATCCAATCTGGAAATACGGATCAGAAGAACAAAAGCAGAAGTTTTTACCAAAATTAGCAACTGGAGAGTTTGTTGGTTGTTTTGGACTAACTGAGCCTGATCATGGGTCAAACCCTGGTGGTATGACTACCAACTATAAAGATATGGGCGATCATTATTTGCTAAACGGAGCGAAAATGTGGATTTCAAATGCGCCAATCTCAGATGTAGCTGTAGTATGGGCTAAAAATGAAGACGGTAGAATTCACGGTTTATTAGTTGAGAAAGGAATGGAGGGTTTTACTGCACCTGAAATGCATGGAAAACATTCATTAAGAGCATCAATTACCGGGGAATTATTATTTGATAATGTAAAAGTACCTAAGGATAATCTTCTTCCTGGTCGTTCAGGGTTAGGTGCTCCACTATCATGTTTGGATTCTGCACGTTATGGTATTGCGTGGGGTGCCATTGGTGCTGCGATGGATTGTTATGATTCAGCTTTAAAATATTCTAAAGAGAGAATTCAATTTGATAAGCCAATTGCGGCATATCAATTGACTCAGAAGAAACTTGCTGAAATGATTACCGAAATTACAAAAGCACAATTGTTAACTTTCAGATTAGGACAGTTGCGTGAGGAAGGTAGAGCTACTTCTGCTCAAATTTCTATGGCAAAAAGAAATAATGTGGATATGGCTTTAAAGATTTGTCGTGAAGCGCGTCAAATTCATGGGGCTATGGGTATTACAAATGAGTACTCTTGTATGCGTCATATGGCAAACTTAGAGTCTGTTGTGACTTATGAAGGGACACATGATATTCACTTATTGATTACAGGAATGGATGTAACGGGAATTCCGGCATTCAGCTAATCATATTCGACTTTTAATTTTAAAGGCGTTAAGATTGATCTTAACGCCTTTTTTTATAGGTCAATTTCCGGGAGTTCCTTTAAATCTGGTTCTACCCAAAAATGTCTGGCGTGAACAGAAAATAAAAGAGACTCACTGTAAAATGAAAGAGGGTAGTTACTAACTCCATCAGGTGAGTTGATGAAATCGTTAACCAGTTTTTCCATATTAGCAGCGGTATTGTTTCGAATGAATCCCTGAGCTATCCATAGCCAGAATTTTGTAATGGTTTCATGATATCCTTCATGATCTGTGTTTGGGGTACCTACAGATGTATTATGCGCTGTGATATAATTTCTTACTTGTTCTAAAGCAGTGCATAAATCACTTTGAGTCGAGTACCATATGGCCACGACCAAATGGGCTTCATGTGTCCATTCTGATTTAGGTAGTTTTTGATTTTCAAATCGTTCGATTAAATAGCGGATTTCCGCTATGGTATAATTCTTCATGTGAAGTTAAATTATAAGATGAATAAAAATTGATTACAGATGGAATCCTAGTCCTATTGCTGCTGGACTTGCTTTACGTGAGGTATAAATTGGAATACACCTATGAGAATTCCTGCTACAAAAAGATATAGTGCAGCAACCGGGTTATTGGATAAAGTAAATAATCCAAATATGCAGAGTAAGATAACAGAACTCCAACCAAATAGTTTAAATGTCTTTCTAATTAAAGGTTGACTTTTAAATAATAGGAATAGGGCTGAGAGTACAAAGCCTAAAACTGAAATGAAGGATAAGAACAATAAAATTAGTAATGTGTTGACTTCACCTGGAGTCATAAAGTTATTGCCCCAAACATCAGCAAAAACCAATTTTTGGATAGCAACAAAAACTAAAATTACCAGTATCCTTTTCATCATAAAGTCGTCAGACGACCGCAATATATTAAATAATAGCGAAATAAGTTTTTTGGTGTTGAATTAAACCTTTCGGGAAATGTGTGGTCAAAGAGATATTACAAAACCAAAAAAAATAGAGTTATGATAAGAAAAAGTGTAATTGCAGTTCTAATGATTTTTTCAGTGATATCAATTAGTGCGCAACAAAGACATAAAGGGATGGAAAATAAATCCCCGGATGAAGCAGCCGAAATGGTAACTAAGAAAATGACTGAGAGATTAGGTCTGACTAATGATCAGGCAAATAAAACAAAAGAGATTTATACTCAGTTTTTTACAAAAAGACAAGCATTAAAAAAGGAATATCCACAATTGGAGCAGGCTAAAGAAGAATTAAAAGCAGTGAAAGAATCTGAAAAAAATCGTGTGAAATCCATTTTGACAGAGGAGCAACTTCAAAAAATGAAGTCTATGAGAAAAATGGAACATGGCGAGAAATCGAAGAATAAAAGTCACGATCAACGCTTAGCCATGATGAAGGAGAATTTGAATCTGACATCAAAGCAAGAAGCGGAACTTAAAGCAGTGTTTGAAGATTCAGCCACAAAGAGAAAAGAGATAAAATCTAAGTATCCAGAACTAGAAGAGGCAAAGAAGCAGATGAAAACATTAAAGAAGGATATGAAAGCTCAGTTGAAGGAAGTTTTAACCGATGAGCAATATGAACAATGGGAATCATCCCGAAAAAAAGGACATGGCAAAAAAGGCCATGGAAAGAGACGATAGGTGGGTTGTTTAAATTAAAAAAGCCGATTCAATTTGAATCGGCTTTTTTATTTAAAATTTTAATTCTGATTTTGAAACTCTTCTTCCTTCTAACCAGGACTCGTAAGATTTCTTATCCAATTGATACCAGGCTCTGGCAATGTTAGATTTCAAAATCACCTTTAATTGATTCTTCTTCTTGTTTAAATTTACACTCATAGACGGGGTTTATACGTTTGTTTATTAAATTGTTTAATTAGGTGACGTAAATTTAGAAAACTTTTTAATATACCCAACGCGGTGCAAATAAATATTTACAGCACTATGTTAATAATCTTCTTCTTAACATATATGATTTTCTTAGGTTTTTGACCGTTTAACCATTTCTGAGAATCTTCATGATTTAAGATGATGTTTTCAACTTCTTTAGAATCAATATCTAACGGAAGACTGATCTTAAATCTCATTTTTCCATTAAAAGAAACCGGATAATTGTGATCTGATTCCACTAGAACTTCCGGATTAAACTTTGGAAATTTAGCGAAAGAGATTGAACCTGTATTTCCTAACCTCTGCCATAATTCTTCAGTGATATGCGGAGCATGACAGGCAGCTAATACTGCTAAATCAGATAAAATTGATCGGTTGTTACATTTAATGCTACTCAAATCATTTACACAAATCATTAAATGACTTACGATCGTATTGAAAGAAAACCTCTCCATATCATCTTGTATGGATTTGATGGTTTTGTGTAAGATTTTCAATTCTTCTTTGGTAGGTTCAGCATCATTTAAATTCAATTGATCATTTTCGTCATGATATAATGCCCAGAACTTTCTTAGAAAACGGGAAACTCCATCAATACCTTTCGTATTCCATGGCTTATGCATCTCGATTGGACCTAAGAACATTTCATGGAGGCGTAAAGCGTCTGCTCCGTATTGTTCAATTAACCCATCGGGGTTGACCACATTGTATTTGGATTTTGACATTTTTTCCACCTCGCTTCCGCAGATGTATTTTCCGTCTTCGAGAATGAATTCAGCGTTTGCATATTCTTCACGCCATTTTTTGAATCCTTCAACATTTAAAATGTTGTCTTTTACCAGATCAATATTTACATGAATTGGAGTTACATTTTCGCCTTCAATCAGACCTTTAGAAATAAAAGTTTTGGTTCCTTCTTTACGGTAAACAAAAGCCGATACCCCTTGGATCATTCCCTGATTGATCAACTTTTTAGCCGGTTCGTTGAATGGAATTGTTCCCAGATCATTTAGGAACTTCGCCCAAAATCTCACATAAAGTAGGTGTCCTGTTGCGTGCTCAGCACCTCCCAGGTAAAGGTCCACCTGGTTCCAGTATTCCACAGCTTCTTTTGAAAATAATTCAGAATCATTTTGCGGATCCATATATCTCAAGTAATACCACGATGATCCGGCCCATCCAGGCATTGTGTTCGTTTCTAGAGGAAACCCATCTTTTGAAACCCAGTCTTCCGCACGAGCCAATGGTGGCTCGCCATCTTTAGTCGGTAAATATTTGTCCACCGCTGGTAATTCTAATGGTAGATCAGACGAATCCATCATATATGGCATTCCATTTTTGAAATAAGCCGGAATAGGTTCTCCCCAGTATCTTTGTCGACTAAACCCGGCATCTCGTAATTTAAAGTTGATTTTACGTGTACCGATGTTACGTTTTTCCATTTCATAAATGGCCTGACCAATGGCTTTCTTGGCTTTTAGTCCATTTAAGAAATCTGAATTAGCTAGAATTGCTTGTTTATTTTCTATGGCGCCATTACTTAAATCACCTCCTTCTATAATATTCGGAATAGGTAAGTTAAAGTGGTTCGCAAAGTTCCAGTCACGTTGGTCGCCAGATGGAACAGCCATAATTGCTCCAGTTCCATAATGTGCTAAAACATAATCTCCAATCCAGATTGGAATATCTTCACCAGTAAATGGGTGTTTTACATATGCTCCGGTAAAAGCCCCAGAAATATGTTTAACGTCTGACATTCGATCTCTTTCTGATCGTTTACTGGTCTGTTCGATATAAGCTTCTACCTCTTCACGTTGCTCTGAAGAGGTGATTTTAGAAACAATTTCGTGCTCCGGTGCAACCACCATAAATGAAACTCCGAAAATTGTATCAGGACGTGTAGTAAAAACTTCAATTTTTTCTTCACTGTCCTTTACCTCAAAGTGAACTGTAGCTCCTTGCGATTTTCCAATCCAGTTACGTTGAATTTCTTTAATAGAATCGGGCCAATCAATGGTGTCCAGGTCATTTAAGAGACGATCTGCATATGCTGTAATTCTTAAAGACCATTGTTTCATTTTCTTTTGTTCGACAGGATAGCCACCTCGCTCTGAAACGCCATTTTTAACTTCGTCATTGGCCAATACTGTCCCAAGTTCCGGACACCAGTTCACAACAGTTTCACTTAGGTAAGCCATTCTACAGTTCAATAGTTTTTCATACTGTTGATCTTCTGTCATGTTTTTCCAGTCATCTGCAGAAAACTCAAGTTCTTCCGAACAGGCTGCATTTACATTCTCAGTTCCAGATGATTCGAATTTCTCAATAAGTGTATCAACGGACTCCGCTTTATTGGCTTCGTTGTTGTACCACGAATTGAACAGTGAAATGAAAATTTCTTGAGTCCATCGATAGTAATCTTTTTCTGAAGTACGTACTTCTCGATCCCAGTCAAAAGAGAATCCAATTCGATCTAGCTGCTGTCTGTAACGTGCAATATTCTCTTTAGTCGTAATATCGGGATGTTGTCCGGTTTGAATGGCATATTGTTCTGCTGGAAGTCCAAATGAATCATAACCCATTGGATGTAAGACTTCAAACCCTTGCAATCTTTTATATCTTGAGAAGATATCTGAAGCAATATAACCTAGAGGATGACCAACATGTAATCCTGCTCCTGATGGATAAGGAAACATATCCAGAACATAGTACTTTGGTTTGTCCGGATTTATTTTGCTTTTAAATGTTTTGTTGTCAGCCCAATAGGCTTGCCATTTTTTTTCTACATCAAAAAATTTATAGGCCATTTTTTTGCTTTTTATTGCTTAATAATCAGCCGACAAATGTAATGCGGATTTATGCAATTACGAATGGCGACTACAGATAAAATGTGGACGTAAAAATGTTAGGCGCAATTGTTGCAAAATGAGTGGAATCAAAATTTGTAGAGAAAAGGGTTAATTATTGTTATTAAAAAGAAAACAAACCATTTATCAACGCGTTATTTGTTCAAAACTATTACGAGTTGACTTTTAATAGTGGGGAATGAAATGGACATTTGTAATGAATAAATCAAGAGAAAGAATGCGATTAAGAGGGATTTTAAATTTATTGTTAGTAGGTACAATTTTAGGTGGAGTAGTTTCTTGTGTTCCGGCTAAGAAGGTGAATGAAATCACTGATAATTATGAAAAGTGTGAAGAAAACAGAAGTTATTTGGCTTCTGAAAATGCACGTTTGGAAAAAGAAAGTACCGAAAACAAAGCAGATTTAGAAAGGGCAGTGGAGAAACTAAAAAGTTTGGTAAAAGACACTTCCAGAACAGGAGCGCAATATCGTCAACTGAAATATCAATACGATAGATTACTGAAGACCAATGCTGAACTAGTAGAAAAACAAGATGTTTTAAGTTCAGGTTCTCAGAGAGAGAATAAACAATTGATGAGTGAATTGCTTAAAGTACAGGAGGATTTACAGGCCAAAGAAGATAGCTTGAAATTATTGGCATATGATCTAAAAGTTCAAAAAGGGGAGTTGGCACAATTAAATGATGATTTAAAAGCGCGTGAAGCGAGAGTAAAAGAGTTAGAAGATCTTTTAGCACAAAAGGATGCAGCGGTAAATCAATTAAAAAATCAGATTAAAGAAGCTCTTGTAGGGTTTGAAGATAAAGGAATTACCGTTGAGCAAAAAAATGGACGAGTGTATGTGTCTATGGAAGCGCAATTGCTTTTTGGAAGTGGAAGTACTGCCGTGGGAAGTGAAGGTAAACAGGCGGTTATTCAATTGGCGAAAGCACTTGAAGGACAAACGGATTTAACGGTTTTAGTTGAAGGACATACCGATAGTGATAAAATGAGTGGACGTGGAGCTATTAAGGACAACTGGGAATTATCTGCTGAGAGAGCGATGGCGGTAGTTCGAATTATGTTGAGCAATAGTGAATTAGATCCTGCAATATTAACCGCTGCAGGTAGAGGTGAGTTTAGTCCGATTGCTTCTAACGATACTCCTGAGGGCAAGGCTAAAAACCGGAGAATTGAGGTAATCTTAACTCCAAACCTCGATAAGTTATTTGAGATTTTGGAAGATGGAGATAACTCCACCACCGAGGAATAGTCATTGAGAAATAGATCTTACAATTTCCATTTGTAAGAAGCAGAGGTGATCTGCAAGGATATGCTAATATTGTAGTTCGATTGTGGATACTCCTGAGCATATAAAAGAAATCGTACGGAATCTTCCGAAGAAACCTGGTGTTTATCGTTTTTACGATAAGGATCGGAAGATTTTATACGTGGGAAAGGCCAAGTACCTTAAGAACCGTGTATCTTCATATTTTAATAAAATTAAATATGAGAATCGAAAGACCAAGTTATTGGTGCGTAAGATCGATCATATTGAATACATTGTGGTCGAATCGGAGTATGAGGCATTGTTGTTAGAAAACTCGCTCATTAAGAAACATCAGCCTCATTATAATGTGGCATTGCGCGATGATAAAACCTATCCCTGGATTTGTATTAAGAAAGAACCTTTTCCGCGTGTGTTTTCTACAAGAAATCTGATCAAAGATGGTTCGGAATATTATGGTCCATATGCGTCAGTAAAAATGATGCATACAGTTCTCAATATTATTTCGAAACTGTATAAACTCAGAACGTGTTCATATCATTTATCACCAACCAATATCGCTAATAAGAAGTATCGTGTCTGTTTGGAATATCATATAGGAAATTGTTTGGGAGGTTGTGAAGGGAAACAATCGGAGTATGATTACGACAAAAGCATTGATGAAATTCGACATATTCTAAAAGGTAATCTTGGAGATCTTACCAAAGATTTAAAAGAAACGATGATGCGTTATGCTTCTGAATTACGATTTGAAAAAGCACAGGAGCTGAAAGAACGTGTGGAACTTTTAGAGAATTATCAGGCTAAATCTACAGTAGTGAATTATAAAATTCACAATGTAGATGTGTTTAGTATTGTTTCAGATAGTTATGCGGGATATGTGAATTTTATGAAGATCAATAGTGGAGCAGTAGTACAATTGCATACGCTTGAGATTCGTAAAAAGATGGAAGAAACTGATCAGGAATTATTGGCAATCGGGATCGCAGAAATCAGACAAAAGTTTGGGAGCACTTCGAAAGAGCTGTATTTATCCCAAAAAGTAGATATGGAAATGGATGATTTAAAGATCATCGTTCCAAAGATTGGAGACAAGAAGAAGTTGATCGAAATGTCTTTAAGGAATGCAAAATACTTTATGATGGATCGATACAAAGCCATGGAAAAGGTAGATCCGGAAAGTCATTCTAACAGAGTCATGCAGCAGGTTCAAAAAGACCTTCGATTAAAAGAATTACCTGTTCACATTGAATGTTTCGATAACTCCAATATTCAGGGAGAATTCCCGGTGGCAGCTTGTGTGGTTTTTAAGAATGGAAAACCATCCAAGAGGGATTACAGACATTTTAATATTAAGACTGTGGTAGGACCGGATGATTTTGCGTCTATGGAAGAGATAGTTTATCGCAGGTACAGTCGTTTGTTGCGGGAAGGTGAGTCTTTACCACAATTGGTGGTAATTGATGGCGGTAAAGGTCAGTTGCATTCGGCTGTTAATAGTCTGGAACGATTGGGATTGATGGGTAAGATTGCTGTGGTAGGAATCGCAAAACGATTGGAAGAGATATATTTCCCTGGAGACTCTATACCTATATATCTGGATAAAAGATCCGAAAGTTTACGAATCATTCAATTCTTAAGAAATGAAGCCCACCGATTTGGAATTACACATCACAGGAATCAGAGAGGGAAGTCTATTGTTAAAAGTGAATTGCATCAGATAAAAGGTATTGGGCCTAAAATTTCGGAGCAATTATTAACCAAAATCGGTTCAGTAAAAAGGATTAAGGAAGCCACATTGGATGAACTTTCTGTAGTAGTTGGAGAAGCAAAAGCAAAAATTGTTTGGAATTATTTTAATTCGTAACCAAATCCATTTCTACAACCCAAATACCTCTAAGTTCGTTTTCCCCATAACCAGTTGCGGCATCATTAGGATATAGTGAATTTAGTTTTTGTTGTACTTCGGGTTGGATGTTTTGATCTGGAAGCCCATGACATTGTAAGCACATTTTATTCGTGGTGATAGGATAATAGCCTACCATTTTACCATCAATTTTTTGAAGTTGTGGGGCAATAGACTTCCCTTCCTTTAAAGCTTGTTTTTTGGCAAGTAGATATTCTAACTCTTGTTCATTGGCTTCATTATTGGGATTTCTGGGTTGATCAGAAACACGCTTTATATGCGCGTTTAGTTCTTGAGACATACTATCTGTGAGCGTAATGGCTCTGGTATTGCAAAATGAAATGGCCGCACTTGTACCATTCTTTTTGATGGCTCCTTTTAGATTTTTACCCAATACAGATTTTGTTGATAATGCCAGTTTTTTTCCCTTTTCAATGTATGAAAGATCATCCGGATCAGATTTGTGTTTCTCCAGTTCAGATGGATAATGTTTTGCATACCAATCTGACTCTTCTATTGAAGACTGATATAAATAAGTCGCAATTTGAAGAATTTCCTTATCTGATAAGTTGAAGTTGGGCATGGAACCATAATTATCCTCTGGCGCCAAAAGTTTGTTTTGTGGTTCAGGTTGATTGATAAATGTTGCTAATTTTTGATGGAAATCCTCAAAAGAATTGGATTGATCTTTATAGATTCTACTAATTTCGCCCATGTCATGTGCGACCTTGTTGGCATTATTACCGGGATCTATACTATGACAAGAAAAGCAAACAGAATTTAAATGTTGAAATCCCATTTTAATGTTTTCAGCAGGGAATTCCTCTGAGGTGATTTTGGTTTCTTTCTGGGATTGATTTTCTGATTGATCAGAACAACCAAAAAATGACAAAACCAATACTGCACTTAAAAATAGAAAAGATGATCTCATATCAATACCATTAATGAAGTGTACAAAGGTAACGGGTTAAATAGAGGTGGTTAGTAACAAAACTCACCTCTATTGGTTTTTATCCACTAGAGCATTTTTAAGATGTCTTCAGCCGTAGCACGATTGGTCTAATTATAGTCAAATTGTTTATAGATGATTTTACCATCTGTATCAATAATAAATGTAGCAGGCACAGGTAATTGTGCATTTTCTTTGCCATTGTTTTGAGCAATGTCAGTATCCAGGTTTTTTAAAATTCGTTCTTGATATTTTTGTGTTACATCAAACAAAACATCAAAATCTTTACAGATTTTAAGTGAAGCATCTGAGATGAAAATAAAGTCCGATTTTGTATTTTCAGCTGTTTTGGAAGCACTTGATTGCTGCTCTGGGGAGACCACTAAAACGGTAGCGCCTTTGGCTGTTATTTCGGGTAAAGAATTATTCAATTTACTCAGATAACGATTGCAAACCGGACACCATTCTCCACGGTAAAATATAACTACAACAGGGCCTTGTTTCAACAATTTCCCGGTATTGATCTTTTCTCCTGTGATGGAGGTTGTTTTAATAATGGGTGCCTGATCGTTTACATTTAACCCAATAGGCAATGTGGATGTGGTATCCATTCCATATTTATTGGGATTCATTTCCTGGGCTGAAACTACAAAAGATGCCAACGCGATACTGATCAAAAGAATGTATTTCATAATTTTTTGAGGGCAAACCTACTCTCAATGTCGATTACGAAATGACGGGGGGCTTACATTTACATATAAAGAGAATGTTATTTGGATGCAGAAACAAATTGGATTGACCTTGCTATGGATTCGATTTCTCTATAGTATTCCCGTTTGTTAAATTGTGGTGCAAAAGCGTATCCAGAGAAACAATAGATCATACCTTCATCTTCATTCAATACAAAATATGTAGCCATTGGACCTCCCATGAAATTGTTTTCCATGCGCCATAACCCATGAATCTCTTTTGCGAAATGGTCCTGATAATTGATTTCTTTAGTAACCGGGGGATAATAACGATATTCAGTGGTCATATAGCTGCCATCAGATGGTCCCGGAATATAAGCCTGAAGAATAGAATCACGTAAAGCAAACAGATTGCTATCTAAAAATTGTTGCTTTTGGCGGTAAGGATATTTAAAAATCAAAAGACCCTGACTAATCTGATGTTGGTAACCTCCTTTGAGTTTTTCTCTCTCAATTCGCACCCAGGCGTGTTTATCATCGTGTGAAGCCAACACAGCTTCTTTGGGAATTACTGCTTCAATTTGAAGTTCCTTTTTAAGTTTTTCCTGAATACCCTTGTTCGGTTTGCGTTTATATTTGGCATAAAGTCTATTGAACTCTTTAGCTTGAATAGTATGAATCATTTGGGCGGCATTCTGGTTGAAAATATCAATCAGTTCATCTCGACTACTGGCAATGACTCGAATCACTAATTGTCCATTGGCCCATGCGTTTTTATGATAGGTAACTTCTCCTTCACTGTATCTGTTCGTGTCAATTTCAATGAGGACAACATTTCTGAAGGTTTGAAAAATTCGATCGAAATCACTTTTGTTAGTTTGAATAACATTAAACAAAGGCTCGTCTTGAGGCATTCCGTATACGGGCTTTAGGAAATGAGACTGAATGGTCTCTCCAATTTTTCCCTTCCATTGATTCGTGGTGGTTACAAAGATGACCTCTCCGGGATTACCTGAAATAGACATCAACATTTTGTTCTCTTCGTCATTGTTAGAACAGGAGAATAAAACGCTTGATAAAACTGCAATGGAGAATATGAATTTAAGAATCTGGTTCATGATGGTCTGTTTAAGATTCACCTACAATAATATTCGTGCCAACTTTTAGGTTTTTATCATTTAAATCTTTGTTCCATTCTTTTAATTTCTCAATCGATACCCCATTGGCATTGGCAATATCCCATAAAGTGTCTCCAGATTGAATTTTGTAATAGGTATAGTTTTGATCACTGGTAGTGGCTCTGGTTTTGGGTTTTGGCTTAGGCTTTGATTGCGCATAATTACCTTTTGGATAAATGACCAATTTTTGTCCTACTCTTAGATTATTATTTCTAAGTCCGTTCCAGCGTTTGATACTACTCACACTTACATGATAGCGATTGGCAATTTTTCCCAGATAATCTCCGGACCTTACCCGATAAACTACACGGTCTTCGGAAAAAGGCTTAATCTCTTTTCCTTGATTTGGTTTTTCCTTTTTAGCCAAAGCATAGATGGTTTGTTCATTCTGAACAAATAGTTCTGTCTTTTCATGAGGTAGATACAGAATAGAAGTTTTATTGCTATATGCCGGGATATAATCCAGTTTGTACGTTGGATTAAAGTATGCAATATCCTCAACCGGAATCTCCAGATTTTGAGATAACTGCTCAAAACTAATAGGCTGTTTGACCTGAACAGTATCCAATTCAAAATAAGTGGCTTTAGGCATAACCGGATAAATGTTATGCGCTGAAGGATTATTCATTACGTAATTTACCGCAATAAATGCTGGAACATAACCACGAGTTTCTCTAGGTAAATAAGGATATAAATCCCAGTAATTTCCATCCGAAGAACCTGATCTGCGCATTGCTCTATTTACGTTTCCAGGCCCACAATTATAAGCGGCCAAAGCTAAATCCCATTTATGATAGATTCCATATAGATACTTTAGATACCTCAATGCAGCATCTGTAGATTTAATCGGGTCCATACGCTCATCCATGTATGAATTTTGATTTAACCCATACATTTTCCCAGTGGCATACATAAACTGCCATAAGCCTACCGCACCAGCATGTGATCTTGCTTTAGGATTTAACCCGGATTCGATTACTGCTAAATATTTAAGTTCAAATGGCATTTCATGTTTAGCCAATAATTCTTCCATCATAGGAAAATATTGATGTTGTAACCCAAGTAATTTTGCAGTTTGTTTTCTCCTTCTAACTACATACAGTTTGATAAAGGCATCAGTTCTTTTGTTATAAACCAAATCGAAAGGAGAGCGTTGATCCAGCGAGTCTAAAAACTTAGCATAATAGGCACTATCATAATAAGGTACACTATCCGCAGCAAATTGGAATGTATTCAGATTTTCAACACTGGTATCTACTTGATGTGATTCTAAATATGGAAGTCTGGCCATATGATCTAAAGCAAATACAACTTCGTCACCTGTATCAATCAAAAGACTATCAATTGACGGTTGAACCTGACTACTGTCCTGAGCGTGTATGCTCGAGATATAAAGAAGTGCGAAAAGAAAAGAAAAAAGTGTTTGTTTAAAACTCATAAAAACTTGTTTTCCAGTTGTTATGTGTGTCTTGTTTTGATGACAACGAATGAAACCGAAAGATATTTAGAATGTAACCTCAATTTACGAGATGCAAAGAAAGGTTTTTCACTGATTAATGTTTACGTAGATCTGGGTTAAATGTTGTTAAGTAGGTCATAAATCCTATCAATTTTCTTAGAATCGAAGTTTTTGAAATTAGGATTGAAAGTGTTAAAAGATTCCAGTACTTTCTGAAGATCAAATTGATGTTGTTTGGAGGTAATGAATAATCCCTTTTCAGTGAGATAATCAGCTAAATATTCTTGTTCTATTTGACCAGGTGTAGGGACCATAATTGCAGTCTTACCTAGCGAGATATAATCCATAATGGATGAATACCCAGATCTGGAAATGCAAATCATTGAATTTTCAATAAGCCATTTTAGATGCGCGCTCGAAGCAAATGGTAAATACGTAAGGTTGTGTGCTGTTTTTGAATTTTCCACGGATTCATATTTCCCTCCAACCACAATTACATGATGATCATTTTTTTCTGATTGTTTCCGTAGAATATATTCAAATTTTGATCGTTGAGGTTCGGGACCTGAAATGATAGCAAGGATATAAGGCTTTCGGATTTCAATTTCAGGAGACTGTGCTCTTAATTTGGAAGAAAATCGGCTCAAAATTCCAATATACTTAGCTTGTGATAAATTATGGATTGGATGTGATAAATCTCCCGATACATTATTAGCGTCTTCAAAATCTGGAATCCAGACTTCATCAAATTTGTTTAGAAATTTTCTGTGAAGTGCTGATGCTACATTTGAGAATACCGGAGCTAAAATATTGGGTTGATGTGTGATAATGATAGACTTAATATCTGAATGAAAAATTCCATATCGATTATCGGATATGATGGTATCAATATGATGATCTTTAATGATAGTCTCCAATACCTTTTTTTCACGTTTAATCGCGGATAAAATTTTAGGAACAGATAGAATCATATGCATGGCAAATTGATCATTATCAGGATAGGTGATGTTATAACCTGGAAGCTCAATGGCAAGAAGTTCAGGGAATTCTTTTTGCAATAATTGGAAAGCATTTCCATCAGATCCTAAAATGACTTTATGCCCTTGTTTTTTTAGATGCTGAATGATTGGAATACACCTTGTGGCATGACCTAGCCCCCAGTTCAATGGAGCAATGAATATAGTTTTAGTTTGAATCATGAAAAGTGTATAACAAATTAAAACTAAAGCATCCTATGTATCGCTTTGAATGATATTATTTTTGCCGAAATACTTGGATCGATGTCGAATAAGAATAAGCTGAATCGTTTCGCTGATGTAGCGCGTTTTGAAAATGTTTTAGAACCTTCTCTTCAGGATGTTATTGACAAAAATAATGGAGGAGAAATCAAACCACATCCCATTAAAGGAAATTGGAAAAAGGAGTTTTTTAAAAATGAGAATCCTTTGGTTTTGGAATTGGCATGTGGTGGTGGAGAATACACGGTAGCATTGGCGCGTCAAAATTCCGGTAAGAATTATTTGGGGGTGGATATTAAAGGAGCCAGACTTTGGAAAGGCGCAAAAATTGCTTTGGACGAGGGATTAGGGAATGCTGGTTTTTTACGCACAAGAATCGATTTTATAACTTCCTTTTTTGCCGTGGATGAAGTGGATGAAATATGGATTACTTTTCCTGATCCGCAACCGCAAAAGAATCGTGCCAGAAAGAGACTGACTGCACCATTGTTTATTGATCGTTATAGAAAGTTTTTGAAACCGGGAGCAGTACTCCATTTGAAGCATGACAATGACTTTTTCTTTAATTACACATTGGAGCAAATAGAGACGCATGGATATGATCTGGAATTTGTGTCCCATGATATTTATGCAGATTTAGATCTGGTTAAAGATGAAGATCTGAAAGAAATATTGCAGGTAAAAACCTATTATGAGGAAAAGTTTTCCGAAATTGGACACGTGATAAAATATTTGAGATTTAGAATTACGTAAATGACAGTTGTAAAGCATTCAGAGAAGAATAAGGATTTTTTTGACCAGGTATATCAAGTAGTTCGGTTGATTCCGAAAGGTAGAGTTACAAACTATGGCTCAATTGGTAGATATCTGGGATCAGCAAGATCGGCTCGGATGGTGGGATGGGCAATGAATGGAAGTGATAAAGCCGGTCTGGAAGTACCTGCACATCGTGTAGTGAATCGAGTAGGGGTTTTATCAGGTAAAAACAACTTTGTCCCTCCTTCGAGAATGCAGGAATTATTAGAAGCTGAAGGAATAAAAGTGGAGAATGATCAAATTGTCAATTTTAAAGAGGTTTTTTGGGACCCAAATGAAGAATTGAAATTATAAATTCACAGATTTTAATAATTTTTTTCGCTCTTCAGCGGTCAGTTTGTAAACTAATAACGTCCAAATATTATCTTCGCCATCAAAATTTGCTATAGTGAACGACAGCATCGTTATCATACCAACTTATAATGAGATTGAGAACATTGAGAAAATGATTCGAAAAGTGTTTTCGTTAGAGAAAGCTTTCGATGTATTGATTATTGATGATGGTTCTCCGGATGGTACGGCTGCTGTGGTAAAAGAACTGCAATCCGAGTTCCCGGATAGGTTGTTTATTGAAGAACGTCAAGGTAAATTGGGATTGGGAACAGCCTATATACATGGATTTCATTGGAGTATCGATAGACATTACGATTTTATATTTGAAATGGATTGTGATTTTTCACATAATCCTGATGACTTGATTGTTTTGTACAACGAGGCGCAAAATAATAATGCGGATTTGGTGATTGGGTCCAGATATATCAAGGGTGTAAATGTAGTGAACTGGCCAATGGGTAGAATCTTGATGTCCTATTATGCATCTATGTACGTAAGAATAGTTACAGGAATGCCTATTCGTGACACTACAGCTGGGTTTAAGTGCTACCGAAGAAAGGTACTGGAATCTATTGGAATTGATGAGATACAGTTTAAAGGTTACGCATTTCAGATTGAAATGAAATTCAGAACCTGGAGAAAAGGATTTAAAGTGATGGAAACCCCAATCATCTTCACAGATCGTCAAGAAGGAACTTCTAAGATGTCTGGTGGTATTTTCAAAGAAGCTTTCTTTGGTGTGATCACATTGAAGCTTAAAAGCATTTTTGGAAAGATCTAATCTATTTTGAAATCACAAGTTTGTGTGATGTAGACTTCTCTTTATGTCGTAAGATCAAAATATATTCCCCCTGACTTAAATAAGAAACATCTATCTCTTTTGGAAATGAAAATGTAGGCATGGATTCATGTCGCATGAGTTTCCCAACCGAACTAATGATTTGGTATTCTGAAACATATTTCATTTCTCCACCTGGTGATATGATAATATGATTTTGCGCTGGATTGGGGTAAACATTTAACCCGTCCAGCGAAGTCGTATTGATACTAAAGTTTGCTTTTGATATTAAATCCAGATTGGGGTCAATGGTGATCTTGTTTACCACAAAAGGCACTGAGGTTTGCTCAATTTGCTTGTTGGTTTGATGATACATATAGTACCATAAGCTATCCCCATTATCGCTTTCTATAAGGAGAGGGACATTAAGATAGAAAAACGAAACTGAGGCATGAGATGTGGTTTGGGATAGATTGAGTTCTAAGTCAGAACCATTTTGTTTCCACTCTAAATTAAAACTGGGGTAACCCTGACCATACACCCACTGATTTTTAAATGTAGATATATTATGACCTGTTTCCATTTCGATATGCGAAAAAAAGTCGTCCGTATAGGCAAAACCATATGTTAATTGTTGATTTGTTACATATGCTCTTATGGCATTAAAAAAATGATCATCTCCAATCTGCTTACGGAGCATGTGAAGCATATAACCAGCTTTCGCATATGAAAGATTTGGATCAAAGATTCGAGAGACACTACTGGTATCATATACATAGATACTTCCATCTGATAATTCGGTGGCGCGTTCAAGAAATGTTTTTTTCCATTGATACCATGAAGAATCCTGATACAAAAATTCAAAAGGAATTCCGGCAAAGTAGGTCGCAAACCCTTCATTCAGCCAGATGTCGCTCCAACTACCACAAGTGATTTTATTTCCGAACCACTGATGGGCCAATTCGTGTGCAGTTAAACCGAATCCAAAATGATACATGAAACTCATGGTCTGATGTTCCATCCCGCCACCTCGTCCAAATTGCGCATGTCCGTATTTTTCTGACATAAAAGGGTAGGGACCGATAAGAGAATCGTAAAATCGTAGCAAGGTATCTGTGGCCATCAATTGATCGATGACATCAGCGCTATCTTCTTTGTAAACATAATTTTGTACCAATAAATTTCCGTTGGTCAAAGTAGATTGAAAGTTAATTTCAGCATAAGGTGTAACGGCTATCGCCACTAAATAGGTGGCAATTGGATAGGTGCTTTTCCAGTGAACTGTGGTTGTGGAATTCGGATGCGGTATTTCAGAAATTAAGTTCCCAACCCCAGCTACTTTATTTCCATTGGGTACAGTGATATAAGTATCCACGGAATCGGCTTTATCCAATAAGCTCTGTTTACATGGCCACCAGTCTAATGCACCATAAGGTTCTGAAAGTGTCCAAAGAATTGGTGTGTTATTGTGGTAGTCGGTTCTAAATGAAGCAGAATTTGGAGGCGTTCCATGATAATAAATGGTAACCGAATCTTTTTGAGAATGCTGAAAAGCATGTTGAACAAAGATCTGATTGTTGAGATGTTCAAATGATAGCGTTAGATTATTTCTAGATATAGAATCAACTTGTAATACAGAATTCAAATCAAAAACGATTTGCGAAATATTATTCTTTGGTGTAAAGTGAATGGTAACACTACCTTGAATAAAATGAGAATCTGGACTTACATTAAGTTGCAGTTGATAATAAGAAACGTCATAATTCTGGGTGTTTTGGGACTCGGTGAAGGCCCTTTTGTTTTGAAATCCAGATTTTTCGTATTTAACGATTTCTTCAAAGTCTTGAGCATGGTTGTGTTGTCCTTGAATGGTAATACCAAAAAGGAATTGCAGACATAAGAACATGATAAACCGCGTCATTTAAGCGAAAATAGTGATTTTTAGTGCGAGCTCTAAATTGAATGTCGGGATATGGTTGAAAATTATGTTAATGATTTGTTGATAATAAATTGGCGCTTCTAAAGTCTTGCTAGATGAGGGAAGTGCATGATTATCAATGTTTAAATTATGTTAAAGTTTAGATTGTTGTAAAACAATTACTATATTTAGATCGTTAGTTTAGGTGTAACATAAAATTTGGGGATTTATGGAAAGTTTAAGAAAAGGGAGATTGGGACTTCTTGAGAAAACCTTATTGGAATTCAAGGAGAAAGGATACACCAGTCTCGAAGAAATCAGAGAGTACTTGAGTACCAAGTACAAATTAACCGTAAGTAATACGGTTTTAAGAAGACGAATGGAGAGCCTTAGTTTTTAAATAAAACCGGCATCCTTAGGAACGATTTCAGTTGGAGGGAATCCAAAGTAGTTCTTAAAAGAAAATGAGAAGTAACTTACGCTATTGAACCCAGTAGCGTAAGCCACTTCCGAAATGTTTCCACCGCGTTGTTCAATAATTTGTTTTGCTTGCTCTAGTCTAAATTCTCTTAGGAATTGATTGAAAGTTTTGTTCGTAATGGCTTTTACTCTTCTTTGAACAGTAGATTTGCTTAACCCCATTTCAACCACAACATCTTCGATCGCAAATTGTGATTTATCTAAATTGTCAGCAAATAGCACAATAAGTTCACGCATGAAGATGTCTTCAGTAGATTCCACTTCAGTTTTATTGGTTTCTAAATACGCTTTTGCTTTTAACTTTCTTCTAATCTCAATCAAATTCGCAATCCTGGCAATAAGCTCTTTTGCATTAAATGGTTTGGTGATATAATCATCTGCGCCATATTCTAATCCCATGATTTTGGATTCTGTCATGGTTTTGGCTGTAAGCAGTATCACCGGGGTATTGGTTAATGCTGGAGTTTCTCTAACGTTTTTTAATAATTCATATCCATCCATCTCCGGCATCATAATATCCGAGATAATTAAATCCGGTTCCTTCTTAAACGCCATATCTAAACCTTCCTTCCCATCGGAAGAACTAAATACTGTATAGCCTTTAAATTTTAAGAGTTCTTCAAGGTTTTCTCTTACTGTGGCATCGTCTTCAATTACAAGTATATTGGACATGGATTTAAACGTTTTGATTCGATATTGTCACAAATGTAACATATTGGCGTTATTTTTGGCAATAGATTATGTATGATTTCTCTGCAAATAGTGCTCAATTGATATCTAATAACAAATCCTCACTGCTTGATAAGTCGCTTCAATTATTCATCGGTGAAAATTTATTTGAGAATAAAGTAAATATCTTTTTAAAGTGGTTGTCGGATACTTATTATCCTTATCAAATGGTATTTGTGGCTCATGTTCCGCCCAAAATGCAGACTCATTTTAAATCGCAAAAATGTGTGTATGGGAGCGAAACAGAAGAGATTCCGTTAGAGGATGATCTAATCGCAGCGATTAAAAAAATAGAGGATCCTGAAAAAAATGTTTTTTGGGGATTGACGAATGAGTTAACCAATGTTTCGTTAAGAGCTGACTTTGAAAAGAACAGAGTCATTTCCTTTTTAATATTTCCACTTCGAGCGCAGCAAAAAACAATTGGTTATTTAGCCTTATTGGAAAATGATACAGAGCGATTATGGACAAAGGAGGATAAAAAAGAATTGAATTCTCTATCAGTCATATTTTCTCAATATTTTCATACAGCAACTTTAGAACGAGAGCTTTTTACCAAAGAAGATGTACTTCAAAAAGCCATTGAAAGTTCTAACGATGGCTATTGGCACATTGATTTGACACAAAATCAAATGCATTTTTCGCGTCAATGGAAAAGAATGCTGGGTTTTGATGAAGATGAAATTGAAGATTCGTTCGAAACTTTTGAAAGTCTGTTGCATCCGAGCGATAAAGAAATAGTTCTTCAAGTGCTAGACCCATATATGAAAATTGGTGTGGGGACTTATGAATGTGAGTACCGGATTAGGAACAAAGAAGGTAAGTATTTGTGGGTGTTGACGCGTGCAAATGTTAATTTTTCCGAGAATGGTATCCCACTCCAGTTTGTCGCAACCAATACGGATATCACATCGCGAATTGAATATAAAAGGAAGTTAGCACAAAGTGAAGCCAACTATAAAAGACTCATTAGCTCGATTCATGAGATTATTTTTGAAATTGACAACAAAGGGGTAATAACCTTTCTAAATGATGCCTGGGAGCGTCATTTGTTGCTTAAAGTAGATAAGACTGTTGGGACTGAAGCCTCAAAATATATTCATCCGGATGATAGAGCTACTGGAAGTCAAATATTTCAACTCAAGTATGAAGGTGAAGATGTGATCCACAAAACCGAAGAGTTGAAATTTATTGCAGCAAATGGAAAGTCCGTTTGGATGGAAGTTCATGCTTCTGTGATTTTTAATGAAAGTCATGAGCTTCAAGGAGTCAAAGGAACCTTGATTAACATTGAAGAACGCAAGCGCGTTGAGATTGAGAATAAAGCAAGTGAAAATAAACTGGCTCGAATCTCTGAGAATATTTCCGATTTGATTGCTGAAATAGATGAGAATGGAAATTATCTGTTTATTTCAAATGCGGTTCGTGGGATGGTCGGAAAGAACCCGGATGAATTCATTGGTAGGAATGCGATTTTAGATATTCACCCGGAAGATCATAAAAGAATTAAAGCGAATCTGTTTGACCAGTTATTGAATGGAGCTAAACGTGTGGTAGAACAGTTTCGTGTGCGAATGGCAGAAGGAGGTTATATCTGGATAGAGTCAGTATTACAACCGTTGATTTCAGCCTCCGGTAAGCGAACGTTTATCGCAGCTACACGTGATATTTCTGCAAGAAGAAAAGTGGAAGAGGAGATGAAAATGGCGCTCCAAAAGGAGAAAGAGCTAAATGAGTTAAAATCCAGATTCATTACGATGACATCTCATGAGTTCAGAACCCCATTGTCTTCAATAAAATCAAGTGTGGAACTGCTGGAAATGTATGCGGAAGATTTGGGAGATCGTTTTATCAAGCCATTTGAAAAGCATTTTGGTAAGATTACGACTCAGGTAAGTAGAATTAATAATCTCCTGAAAAATATAGATACATTAGGCAAGATTGAGTCGATGGAGATGCCGTTTAATCCGGTAAATCAAAATCTAGTGGAGTTTACGCAAAGTATCATCAATGAGCAGATTGTAAAAGCTTTCCCAGATAGAAAGGTGAACTTGAAAATTTCAGGTACTCCACGTGTTTTGGTATTTGATCCAAGCCTATTTGATAATCTGATCTGTAATGTGCTTAAAAATGCATTGCTATATTCCGAAGATAAGGATGTGGAATGTGAATTATCGTTTGAGGAAGATGGTTTTTCTGTAATCGTTTCGGATGAAGGAATTGGTATTCCGGAAGATGAAATGTCGCATTTATTCACTTCATTTTTTAGAGCTAAGAATATTGTAAACTTAAATATCCCCGGGAATGGTTTGGGATTGGTGATTGCTAAAAGAATCGTAGACATTCACCATGGAGAAATTAAAATAGAAAGTGAGGAAAATGTGGGAACGAAAGTTCTAATGCATATTCCTAATCTATAGGGTTGAAGATCATTTCTTTCCAGGGAATTATTATTGGGAACCCTAGTGCTTTGATTTTTTCAATTTCAGAAGAATCTCCCAGAAACAGCACAAAGTCTCCTCCCCAGGCACCAAGAGATTTAAACGTTCCATTGATCTGTGAAAAATGCAATGATTTGACCGAAGGATAACCTAGAGCTACAGATAATTTAGACTCATGTAACTGCAATAACTTCTGCGCCTGAAATAAATCAGTACAAATAACAAGTTGTTGTGTGATATCCGAGATTTCAGATGCCAGTTTATTCTTGTCAAAATCCAGATGACTATATTTTTTAACCTCTTTACTACTCACCTGTTTTTGACCCAGGTAAACAAAATGAGCATGTTTGATCCATGATGGGTTGAAGTCAATTGAAGTGGTTAAATGTTTACGATCATCTATTTGAAATAGAATTGGACTATTTGTTGTCGCACAAGCGATATCGTAACCTGATCCACCAAATGTCTGATCTAACAATTTATATGGATTGATCTGGGCCCATTGAGAAATGAGAGAAATTAATGTGGAACTGGAACCTAAACCCCAATTTCTATCAAATCCCAAATGGGTATCCACTTTGCAATTTTCAAGTTTTTCGAGGAAATCAGGCTGAATTTGAGTGGCTGATTTTAGAATGGATTGTAGCTTTTCAGAAAGCCTGGTGTCATTCGAATTCCCAATATTTAATTGTTTGTCGAAAGAGACTTTTAACCAACTTTTTTGATTTACATCCCAGCTTGTCCAGATTATTCCATCAATTGAATGATCTTTTGTAACTGTTAGTGACTGCCCAGACCGACATGGAATAGCAAATGCAGTGGCACCATCTAAAACGGAATATTCGCCCGTGATAAGCAATTTACCATGGGCGTAATATTGTTGTTCCGTATTCATTTTATTGAGCAGATTTGGTAGCTCTAATCTCGTTGAATTTGTTCACGATGTCGTTGTGTCTTGGTACTTTATCCTTAAAGTAAATTTTAAAGAAATCTTTTTCTTCATCTGTGGCCCCAAGATTATTTAAAACATTCAATAGGTGCATTTTCATATGCCCTTTTTGAATTCCTGTGGTTGTTAAAGCTTTAAGCGCACCAAAATTTTGCGCCAATCCGGATGCTGCAATGATCATCATCAATTCTTTTGCACCTGGGTTACCAAGAAGTTGATAAGCAAATTTTACCATTGGGTGTAATGTAGTTAACCCCCCCACGGTTCCTAAAGCCATTGGGATATCCAACCAAAATTTAAATATTCCATCTTTGACTTCACAATCGGTTAAAGAACGATATTGACCTGATCTGGAGGCATAAGTATGCGCAGCAGCTTCAATAGCTCTGAAATCATTACCTGTAGCGATAACAACAGCGTCAATACCATTCATGATTCCTTTATTATGTGTAGTCGCTCTGTATGGTTCAATTCGTGCCACATGAATAGCTCGTTCAAATTTTAAAGCAAACTCTTCTCCAGACATACCTTCAGTTGCAAGTTCTTCCACCGGACAACTTACTTCTGCTCTTACCAAACATTCAGGTGTATAATTAGATAAAATACACATGATAATCTGAATCTTTTTTTCTTCTTCCGTGAAAAGGTCAGAAGCTTCGATTTCAGATTTTAAAGTCTGTGCAAATTGTTCCAAACAAGTATTGATGAAATTGGCTCCCATGGAGTCAATGGTTTCAAAGTTTGCTTTGATTTGATAGTAATTTGGCTCTTCATAGTTTTTGTTGATCAACATGATGTCAGTAATGCCACCACCACGTTTTCTCATATTGGCCGTAATACCTTCTGTATCTTGATAAAACTTATCTTTTATAGAATTGAAAAACTTTAAAAGTTTGTCATAGTCACCATAATACACGAAGTGTACATGTCCAATTTTCTTAGTTGAAATGACTTCAGCTTTAAAACCGCCACGTTTCATCCAAAAACTTGCAGCTTTTGCAGCCGCAGCAACAACCGAACTTTCTTCAATGGCCATAGGGATAACGTACGTTTCCCCGTTGATTAGGAAGTTTGGTGCTACGCCAAATGGCAGATAGTAATTGGTAAGTGTATTTTCAATAAATTCATCATGAACTTGTTGAAGTTTAGAGTCCGCATTCCAATATTGTTTTAGAACTTCTTTTGCAGATTCTTTATCAGAAAAATATTGATCAAGTACCCAATCAATTTTAGCTTCTTTGGTAAGTTTCGAAAAACCTTTTATTGCTTTTGTCATTGAATTTTTTTTCGATGAAAAACGATTTGTGAAAATCAATAGTATACAAAAGTAGGGTTTTGACAAATTTTAACGGACACGCAAAAGGATAAATACGATTTAATTCATTTCGGTTTTTTCCACAACCCGATAGCCCCAAATACCTTCGGTGAAAACATATGTAATAGATTTATGATACCGGATTTGGTAGTAGTCAAAGGTCCTGAATTTAGGGTGATGTTCAAGCGCATTATCTTCAAGTTCAACCGTGATAATGGTGTATTCTTGAGATTCCGGGACATGAACCTCTGTGATTTGATAAGTCTCGCTGGATGGTTGTCCGGTAAATGTTAGATTAAGCAAAAGAAAGAAACCGGTTAATATCGGGCCGATCCCTACAATATGTGCTGTAATCCAATAGGTGTATTCTAACCAAACGTATTTGATGATAAACTTGTATGGAATTAAAGTGCCGGTTAAGGCGAAAAAGAGATACCATTTGGATGTTTCTACCCATGTGATTTCTGTTTGAAAATAGGCGTTCCAAATGAGAAATAAACCAACAAACCAAAATCCGGCAATCGAAGGAGCCACCCATGATGGAATATCTTTTTTCTGTTGTGGAGAACGAAAAGCAGATGATTTGTCTTTAGATATCGTAATTTGAGACATAAAAACCATAGGTTTGAATCTTGGTTGTCGTAATTTCGACCTTTCATTTTAATGATTCAAATGAAGAGATTCAAGATCAAAAATATCAACGTTTATTTAGTTAGCATATTATTCATGTCGTCCATGTTGTTTGAATCATGTATCAGTCAGACTCAAAATAAACCAAAGATGGAACAGCATAAATATACGAACCATTTGATAGATCAAACAAGTCCATATTTATTACAACATGCACATAATCCCGTAAACTGGTATCCATGGGGTGAAGAAGCTTTACAAAAAGCGAAAGATGAAAACAAAATAATATTGGTAAGTGTTGGGTATTCTGCTTGTCATTGGTGTCATGTGATGGAGCATGAGAGCTTTGAAGATAAGGAAGTTGCGGAACTCATGAATACACATTTTGTATGCATAAAAGTAGATCGTGAAGAGCGTCCGGATATTGATCAAATTTACATGACTGCGGTGCAACTTATGACCGGTAGTGGGGGGTGGCCATTAAATTGTTTTGCCCTACCTGATGGACGTCCGTTTTATGGGGGAACGTATTTCCCAAAGACTCGTTGGATGGATATTTTGGAAAAGCTTGCTATTGAGTACAGAGAAAGACCTGAAAAAGTAGAAGAATATGCGAACCGTTTGACAGAAGGAGTGATTCAAAGCGATGTGATTATCAAGAATAATGAACCTAAAGAATTCCAAATAGAGACTTTGGATGAGATGGTAGTTCGATGGAAAAATAGCTTTGATAAGTTGGAGGGAGGTGGGAATCGTGCACCTAAATTTCCATTGCCAAATAATTATGCTTTTTTGATGAGGTATGCCGCATTAGGTCATCACGAATATGTGGATGAGCAAGTGAAACTTACATTGGATAAAATGGCATTTGGGGGAATTTACGATCAGATTGGAGGTGGATTTGCCCGTTACTCTACAGATAAACTATGGAAAGTGCCACATTTTGAAAAGATGCTTTATGATAATGCGCAATTGATCTCTTTGTATTCTGAGGCGTATACCAGGTATCGAAAAGATTTATACAAAGATGTGGTGGATCAAAGTATAGATTTTTGTTTAAGAGAATTATACAAGGGAGATGGGATTTTTTATTCTGCTTTAGATGCGGACAGTGAGGGTGAAGAAGGGAAATATTATGTGTGGAAAGAAGACGAATTGAAACAAACTCTGGGTGATGATTCCAGTTTAGCAATTGCGTATTATAACATTGGTCAAAAGGCGGATTGGGAGCATGGGAATAACATCCTGTTGAGAAATAGAGCAGATGCGGAGATTTTGGATGAATTTGACATTTCTAAAGAGGAATTTGACATCAGAATAAATCGCATTAATAAGAAACTGTTAGAGGTAAGAGAACAACGAATCACACCTGGTTTAGATGATAAAAGTTTGACCTCCTGGAATGCCCTAATGTTGAAAGGTTTGGCTGATGCTTATATTGCTTTTAACGATGAACGTTATTTAGAAATTGCAAAGCAAACGGCTCTATTCATTGTAAAGACTCAACGTAAAAAGGATGGAGGATTACATCATAATTATAAAAATGGGACATCAAATATTAATGGGTACTTAGAGGATTATAGTTTTTCTATAGAAGCGTTGATCAGAATGTATGAAGCCACTTTTGATGAAAGTTGGTTAGATGAGGCAAATGAATTGATGCAATATACTGTTGCTCATTTCTATGATGAAGAAAGTGGGATGTTTTATTTTACGTCTGACCTAGATCCTAGCCTGGTCGCAAGAAAAATGGAGTTGAATGATAATGTCATCCCGGCTTCAAATTCAAGTATGGCAAATGCTTTGTTTCTTTTAGGAACGATATTGGATAATCAGGATTATCTGGATAGAAGTAAAGTGATGCTGAATAATGTGAAACTTCAAATGACTGAATATGGTTCGGGGTATTCCAATTGGGGAATCTTAATGTTGAAGGAAATTTATCCGTTATATGAAATTGCAGTGGTAGGAGAAATTGCACAAACCAAGCGAGCGCAAATAGAACAATATTATATTCCAAATAAAATTGTTTTAGGAAGTACAAAACCCAGTAAATTGGCGTTACTAGATGGGAAATACGTAGATGAGGAAACGTTGTATTATGTATGTGTAAACAAAGCGTGTCAATTACCAACATCCGATTTAGGAGCAGCTTTAAAGCAAATAAAGTAGGAAATAGTAGATGAGAATAAATACAGTGAAACAACGGGAGTGGGTTGTTTTTTTTCTGGTTGTCTTAATGAGTTGGGGAGTAGATTTTAATCTTAATGCCCAGCAGTATGCCAGGTCTTTACCTGCACAAGCAAAAACATATCCCTTTTTTAATTCTGATTTTATACGACAAAAGAGGATTAAAACCATTAAAACGGAGGTGATGTATAAGTACCCGATGCAGAAGATTAGTTTTTCTGCGGAGAGTATGCGTTACAGTTTTAGCGGGAACGGAGATGTGGAGCAGTGGATTAGTATCAATAGGTCTGGTAATGAGAAAAGAGTAAACTATTATTTATCTAAGGATGGGAAATTAGTTTCTGAACATATTCGTACGTCAAAACGAAATATTTTGAAGTCGTATGTATACGATTCTCATGGGAATGTGATTGAAATTGAACGCATTGATGAAAGTCAGCAAGAAAAGTTTGATCCTGAGAGGTTTTCTTATGAATACTATTCGGATACACAATACAAGAAGTTTTGGCTCAACAACGAAGGTTTGACTTTCAAATACACCATTGTAAATTTGGAAGATGGTATAATCGTTAATGAAACTACCAGATATATTAGAGGTGCAAGCAAAGAGTCAGTGTATTACCACTATGAATCGGGTAAGTTAATTTCATATGCTAAAAATAGTAAGCTGAATACCCGTAGAGAAGTGAAATTTGAATTGGAGTATGATGAATCGGGAATGTTGCAAGTCATGAAGGAGTATCATGATGGGGCGTTGGTACATCGTTTTGAATACCTATACGAGGAAGGGTTGGTTTCGGTAGTGTTGCGTAAGGAGATTAAGAGTCATCAGATTCAAATTACGAAATATTCATATACGTTTTATCGATAATTGTTGCGTCTTCTAACAAGTTGTTTATTAGATATTGTACATTTTTGCAACAAATAGGGTTCAATGATTATATACAATGTAACTGTGAAGATATCCCATGAAAAGCACGATGATTGGGTGAATTGGATGAAAACTGTGCATATTCCTGATGTGATGGCTACGGGATTGTTTGATAAGAATGTATTTTCTAAAGTCCTTGTGGAGGATGAAGAAGGAACCAATTATTCGATCCAGTATTATTGCGAAGATCTGGAAACTCTTCAAAAGTATCAGGATGAACATGCTGAGAAATTGCAAATAGAGCATACGGAACGTTATAAAGATCATTTTGTCGCATTCAGAACTTTGTTAGAGATTCAGTAAATGGACGTTAAGGCAAAAAAGCATTTGGGACAACATTTCCTGACCAATGATCAGATTGCTTATAACATTGCGCATACGCTGAAAGGTAATGGTTTTGATGAGGTGATTGAAATTGGTCCGGGAAAAGGAGTCTTGACTAAAGAACTGATTCCAATTTACAAAGAGAAATTATCTGTCGTAGATATTGATTCGGAGTCTATCGTGTATTTAAAAAAATACTTTTCGGAGTTAGGTGATCGGATCGTTGAAGGTGATTTTTTAGAAATGAAATTATCTGATATCACGGAGGCAAAAATTGGTTTGATTGGGAATTATCCTTATAACATATCAACGCAGATTATGTTTAAGGTATTGGAAAATAAAGATCAAATAGTTGAATGTTCAGGAATGTTTCAGAAGGAAGTGGCTGCACGTTTGGCTTCTCCTCCTGGAAATAAACAATATGGATTAACCAGTGTTTTACTTCAAACCTGGTACGATATAGAGTATTTGTTTTCAGTAGGACCTGAGCATTTTGATCCACCTCCAAAAGTGCAATCGGGAGTGATCAGTATGGTTCGTAATGAACGTAAAGAACTTGATTTCCCGGAAAAATTCTATAAGCGTGTGGTGAAGACGGCTTTTGGCCAAAGAAGAAAAACACTTCGAAATTCGCTAAAATCAGTCCTAAACGAATGTAACGTGGCATTGCCGGAAAAGTTTGAAAAATTACGTCCGGAGCAACTTTCTGTCGATGAGTTTTTAGAAATTACAGGGTTGCTATTTGAGGCAAAGAACAAGTAATTGAGAAATATACAAGCAATAAAAAAGGGAACCAATTGGTTCCCTTTTTTATTTATATTATTTTAAATATTAGTCTAATAAGACAATTACTTTATTACGAAATACTTCAGCAACGCCACCTTTAACGTCTAAAGTAAAACGTTTGTTTTGTGCATCTTCTAAAAAGGTATCAATAGCATCCTCATCTGGAGTCATTGCCTTTACCTGATCCACAGTAATTTTACCCGCACCTAAAGCCGATATCATAGCAGCGTGATCATCTAATACTCCGAAATACCCATCAATACCAGGCATTTCTACGTAAGTAACTTCACCGCTATAAAGCTTTCTTTCTGGTGTTAGAATATCTAATTGCATATTCTTTGGTTTTATTATGCGTTAGCTAACAATTTCTCTCCGTCAGCGATCACCTCTTCAATATTTCCTTTAAGGTTGAATGCTGATTCAGGATATTGGTCTAATTGACCATCCATGATCATGTTGAAGCCTTTAATAGTATCTTCGATTGGCACCAATACACCAGCAAGACCAGTAAATTGCTCTGCTACGTGGAATGGTTGAGATAAGAAACGTTGAACACGTCTTGCACGGTGAACAACTGCTTTATCCTCTTCAGAAAGCTCATCCATACCAAGAATTGCGATAATATCTTGTAACTCTTTATAACGTTGTAAAATCTCAACAACTTTTTGTGCAGTGTCATAGTGCGCATCACCAACAATCTCCGGAGTCAAAATACGAGAAGTTGAATCAAGAGGATCCACCGCTGGATAAATACCTAACTCAGCAATCTTACGAGACAATACTGTTTTCGCATCCAAGTGAGCGAAAGTTGTTGCCGGAGCCGGGTCAGTCAAGTCATCCGCTGGTACATATACAGCTTGTACAGATGTAATCGAACCGTTTTTAGTAGAAGTAATTCTTTCCTGCATCGCACCCATCTCAGTTGCCAATGTTGGTTGGTAACCTACTGCTGATGGCATACGTCCAAGAAGTGCTGATACCTCAGAACCTGCTTGTGTAAAACGGAAAATGTTGTCGATAAAGAATAAGATATCTTTACCACCTTCAGAGCTGTCTGCATCACCATCACGGTAATACTCAGCTAAAGTCAATCCAGAAAGTGCCACACGTGCACGTGCACCTGGAGGCTCATTCATCTGACCGAATACGAAAGCCGCTTTTGAAGTTTTTAATTTTTCAGTATCAATTAAGCTGATATCCCACTTTCCTTTCTCCATAGATTCCATGAAAGCTTCACCATAATTGATAATGCCAGATTCAAGCATCTCTCTAAGAAGGTCATTACCTTCACGAGTACGCTCACCTACACCGGCAAATACAGAAAGACCATCGTGACCTTTCGCAATATTGTTAATCAATTCCTGAATCAATACAGTTTTACCAACACCAGCACCACCGAAAAGACCAATTTTACCACCTTTTACGTATGGCTCAATCAAGTCAATTACTTTAATACCTGTGAATAAAACCTCAGATGAAGTTGAAAGATCTTCAAATCTAGGTGCATCCCTGTGGATTGGAAGTTCATTAGTTCTTTCAAGGTTCGGCATTCCATCAATACTATCACCGATTACGTTGAACAAACGACCGTTAACAGCTTCTCCAATTGGCATAGAAATAGCACTTCCTTTCGGAGTTACTTCCATCCCACGTCTAAAACCATCTGATGCATCCATTGCAATGGTTCTAACAGTGTCTTCACCGATGTGTTGTTGTACTTCAAGAACAATCTCAGTACCATCTGCTTTTTTTACAGAAAGTGCATCGTATAATTTTGGTAATTCCTGGTCGCCTTCAAAGGTAACATCGATTACCGCTCCAATTACTTGGGAAATTTTTCCTATTGATTCAGACATATCTAGTATGCGTTTTGTTTAAAACTCAGTTTCAATTTAAGGCGGCAAAAGTATGTAAATTTCTACGCTGATAATAATCAAAAATCACTTTTTTTATTAAAATGACAATTCTCTTAGGAATGAGTGTTTTATAGAAAAAAAACAAGGCTTGTTTTTGCTGGTTTTAGAGGTAAAAAAAAGCCTGGCTTTTTCACAAAAACCAGGCTTCAATAATCTATGCTAAAAAAATGTTCTAGTAGCTATTAACAAAAGAGATGCCAACTGTGAATGGATAGACCTCCGGCCCACGATTATCTTTAAATAACCCTTGCGTAGAGTAAGTTGCATAAAGGTTTACACCTCCATATCCAACAACAGCTCTTAAGTCCAGCAGGAAAGGATTGGCATTATAACCACCATTATATTTTTCTCTTGTTTTATGCCCATCGTAGTAGTGTTTAACACGATACGCTTCGAAAATTTTAACACCGCCAACCACTCCGGCTCCAATTCTAAATGCATGCGATGGGTTTTTATTGGTATTGAAATGAATCATTGCAGGTGCAGTAATATATCCTGTACGAAATCTGTTTCTGACCATTGTTACTCTATGATCCTGAAAACCGGTAGTTATCCCATCACTATCTTTCGTCAGTCGGTAGTTGTTGGCCAGTGAAAAGTTTTTGGCCATATATCCTAAGCCAGTTGAGAATTTCACGTATTCACCAACAATTCTCATATCTACTTCAAATGGGTTGATCGCCCAGTTAATAGAGTTAGATACTATTGGATCAAAAAACTCAAGTCCAGGTGGAATATCAGTATTAAATTCTTCAGTATAACTTACTCCGGTAAAACCAATTTCGAACCCTTGCCAAACTCTGTTTCTACGAGAAGACCACATACTAATGGTAGTAGAAGAACTGGTGTGTTTTTCTGTGCCTGATTCAATTTCCTGGTCTTTTATAATGATAATTTTTTTACCATTCATTCTTACTTCAGAAGTATCTTTTTTATAGGTTACTGGTTCTGGAATTTCAGGTACGGTATTGGTTTCATTTTGCCCAAAAGCAGGATATAGCAGAGCTAAGCAAATAAACGTTGTAAAAATATGCTTCATGATTATAGTTTTAATAGTGTATTACAATTGTCTTTGTACGTTTTAGATTTTGACTTTGTTAGTTAATAGACTTGTGCAATTTTTTTAGTGTTGCACTACGCATAATATTTTTTTAATGCGGTCGTTTTTGCGAAAATGATTTGTCAGCGTAATGTCAATGTTTACAAATGTTTAGAAGGTGTTTTTAAAGTTTTAAGAAGTAAAAATAAAATTTAATATTGCACGAAAATTTATAATATGAAAATTGCAGTAGTAGGCGCCACCGGAATGGTGGGCAGAGTGATGCTCCAATTGCTTGAGGAGCGTAATGTGAACGTAGATACCTTATTACCTGTAGCTTCAAAGAAGTCTGTGGGTAAGGAAATTACCTTTAAGGGTAAACAGGTGAAGATTGTATCTATGGAAGATGCTGTTGCTGCAAAACCTGAAATCGCATTGTTTTCTGCCGGTGGGGATACCTCTTTGGAATGGGCACCAAAATTTGCGGAAGCAGGTACAACCGTTATTGATAATTCCTCAGCCTGGAGAATGCATCCGGATCACAAGTTAATTGTACCGGAAATCAATGCGGAGATTTTAACTTCAGAAGACAAAATCATTGCTAATCCAAATTGTTCAACCATTCAGATGGTGATGGCACTGGCTCCTCTAAAAGTGAAATATGGGTTAAAAAGAGTGATCGTATCTACATATCAATCTATTTCCGGAACCGGGAAAGCTGCGGTTGCGCAAATGGAGAATGAGCGTAATGGAGTGAATGGAGAGATGGTTTATCCATACACCATAGATAAGAATTGTTTACCGCATTGTGATGTATTCATGGATAACGATTATACCAAAGAAGAAATGAAGTTGGTGAACGAACCACGTAAAATTTTGGATGACGATCAAATAGCCATTACTGCTACTGCAGTAAGAGTCCCGTTAGAGGGGGGGCATTCGGAATCTCTTAATGTAGAGTTTCACCAGGAGTTTGACATTTCTGATGTAAGAAAAATGATTCACGAAACTCCCGGATTGGTTTTGCAAGACAATCCAGCAACAAATACCTATCCGATGCCTAAATATGCGCATCATAAGGATGAAGTTTTTGTAGGACGTCTACGAAGAGATGAAAGTCAACCGAAAACTTTAAATATGTGGGTCGTTGCAGATAACTTACGTAAAGGTGCGGCTACGAATGCGATTCAAATCGCTGAACACTTAATTACGGAAGAATTAGTTTAAAAATCATAAGAGGGGATCAAACAGAATCTCCTCTTAATTTTCTATAACGTTTTCGCGCTTCAGTAATAAATACAGAATCCGGATAATCGGTCATTAGAAGTAAATAATACTCCATTGCTTTTTGCGAATCATCAAGATGCATTTCATATAATTGACCCAGTAGAAATATTGCATCATCTCCTAAAATATCGAAAGCATAACCGCCATAAAGTGTCTCTAGTTCTTTAGCAGCTTGTTTGTAGTTTTTCTGAGCGTAATAGATGTGATACTTCTGCATCAATGTTTCGTCAGACAACATATGTCCTGGATAAAAAGATTCGAGTGTATCTAAAACTAATAGGGCTTCATCGTAATTTTTCTGAACCATCAATAAATCAGCCTTTGCATATAGTTGCATTGGATGTAAATTAGTATCAATAGTTGTATTGTCTGTAATTAGATTGGATAAATACAATGCGTCATTACTAATCAGTTTAGATGTCGATCCTTTTAATACATCAAGCTTGGCTGCTGCCCAGGCAAAATCTCCATTGTAATAATATACTTTAGCAGCTTTTAATTTGGCAAGATCTCCAAGTTCATCATATTTAAAAGCTTTTTCTGCCTGCATATAATAAAGAACGGCATCCCAGATTTGATTTTCAGCCAATAGATAATCTCCCAAATCAATTTTAGTAAGCGCAATTTCTCTTTTGCTTATACCCCGGGTTTCCACTACTTTTTCTAACCATTGGATAGCTTGTAAGTTTTGATGTAGTTGTTGTGAATAAATCTCTGCAAGTTCCCGAACAGATGACGCGGTATAATCTGCAATACCTAAAACATCTAATGTAGCGAGGTATTCTTCTGAAAGCGTTTCATATGTTTCTCTTTCTGTACTTAGGTTTTGATCCAGTACGTTTTTCTGTGTAGATAAAATCTCCACTTTGGCTGTTTCATAATAAGGTAAATGGTCACCTTTATCAATTACTGTTTGATAAGCCTTTTGCGCGACATTATAGTGCGCATTGTTGTTGGCTAATCTTGCAAAATTGATCAAACGGCTTCCATTTTCTTTAAATCTTTTATCCAGACTTTTAACCTGAATATAAGCTCCAGAAAAGTTGGATTGTTGCAAATTCAACCAAATCAGCATTTCGGCATATAAAGTATTGTCGGGATGTTGATTTGTTTTTTGCAAAAGCTTTTGCTTGAGTAGTGTGGTATTGTTGTTCGTTTCTGTAAAATCAAAATTTCGATTTAATAAATTCTGTACTGTTTGTAGGTAACCCGGATTAAATTCTATGAGCTCCAAATACAGATCAATCATATTCTCATAATCCCCAATAATTCCATATAAGTCAGCCATTTGCGGGTAGTATGAATAAAAACCGGAGATATATTTTTTACCCACTTCGTAGGCTTTGATGGCATATTCCGGTTGATTCAATTGTGTAAACAAGTAAGCCACCGGAATGATCTCATTTTGTCGCCCGGGTAAATCCCGAATGACCGTTTCCCATGTGGCTTTGGCGGATGTTTCGTCTTTAGCTTGCCAGTATACATCTCCAAGAGTTACTCTCAACGCAAAACGATTAGGTCTGCGTTTAATCTCTTTCTTTAAAGCTTTTTCTGCAGATTTATAATCTTTCGCATTAACTAAAGCAACAATGTACTTATCGAAATGACTGATGGATTTTGATTTTTTGTAAGCTTTTAAATAATATTCAGCAGCCTTGTCAAAACTATTTTGCTTAAAATATTGCTCTGCGATCTGGTAATCATTTCCAGTTTGAGCCACAAGGTTTGATGTCCATGAAGAAATCAGGAAAAGTGCTGAGAAAATGATTATTTGTAAATATCGCATGTGCTATTTGGTCTATGTCACAAAAATAATGAACTCCATGAGAATCATCTTCTAGTGAACAGGATTCATTATCTCTTTTTAACGCTTAGGTAGACGATGTAACTCAGATAAATCAGGAGCAGAATGATTCCTGTGATAATAGCATAGTATTGCTCAGTACTTATGCATGGAGGGCAATCGGAAGAATCGGTACATGGCACACAATGAATCCAGTTTTGGTTGAAATACCCAAGAACAAGGAGTTCTAGAGAAAGGAATATTAGGGTGATTATGAAACTGACTCTGGATATTTTCATATCCTCTTAACGGTAGCCTTGATTTTGTAATTCAGTAATTACAGAATCGATAGATGTGGTCATGCCATCATATCTGTTGATGGATTTAGTCTCCCAGTCGGATAATACTTTAGTAGTATTTTTAATTTTTTCTACTGCTTTTTGTTCCCCATCAAAATATTCTTGATAAAGGGAATCCGTGAAAAAGCCATTTTCCACATCATTATGCAATTTTTCCAATTGACTTTGAGAATAGGTGATTTCCGATTTTAGACGATCTGCGCCTTTGATGATTTTGGTCATCAGTTTATAGTTCCTGTAATACACATCAATAAATCGTGCACTTTGGAAATTGGTGTCGTGGAAATTTTGCTCTAAAAAATCAAGCTGAGTTTTAGCGTTGGTTTTATAGGCCTTGATTTTTTCTAAATCCAGTGTTTTGAATTCTTTATTACAGGAGTCTACCTGGGTTTGTAGCTTCCCAATAGCCAATGTTTTTTGTTGCGTTTTTTCACTTACGCATGAAATGATGGCGCTCGAAAAGAAGAGAACTAAAATGAATTTTGAAGAAATAAGTCGCATAAAACAAAAGTATTGCAATTTCTATTGATCACGATGGATCAAAATAAGAAGTTGGTATGCGCCTAAACGCATACCAACATTCATTATGATATCATGTCAAATCCTGTATATTTAGCTAATGCTTTTGGAATTTTGATTCCATCAGGAGTTTGATTGTTTTCTAGTAGCGCAGCTAAGATTCTAGGGAATGCTAACGCAGAACCATTTAGCGTATGTACCAATTGAGGTTTCCCGTTTTCATCTCTGTAACGACACTTCAAACGATTCGCCTGGAAAGTCTCAAAGTTAGAAACAGAACTTACTTCTAACCATTTATCCTGTGCGGCAGAATATACCTCAAAGTCATAAGTCAGAGCAGAAGTAAAGCCTAAATCACCTCCACATAATCTTACAATTCTATATGGTAATTCTAATTTTTCAAGTAGTGTTTTTACATATTCGACCATTTCTTCTAAAGCTTCATAAGATTTAGAAGGGTGAACCAGTTGCACAATTTCTACTTTATCAAATTGATGTAATCTGTTTAAACCTCTTACATCAGAACCATAAGATCCTGCCTCACGTCTAAAACACTGAGAATATGCGGTGTTTTTAATCGGTAATTGATCTGCATCCAGAATAACATCACGGTAAATATTGGTCACTGGAACTTCTGCCGTAGGGATGAGATATAAATCATCGGCACCTACGTGATACATTTGACCTTCTTTATCTGGTAATTGGCCAGTTCCGTATCCACTAGTTTCATTAATCAATAAAGGTGGTTGAACCTCGCGGTAGCCCATTTCTGTAGAATTATCCAAAAAGAAGTTGACCAATGCACGCTGAATTCTTGCGCCTTTTCCTGTATATACCGGAAAACCTGCGCCTGAAATTTTAACACCTAATTCAAAATCAATCAGACTATATTTTTTAGTCAATTCCCAATGTGGCTGTGCTTCATCATGAAGAGTTGGAACGGTGCCCGCAGTGAAAATTTCTACATTATCTTCATCAGAATTACCTTCAGGTACAATTTCATTTGGGACATTAGGAACCTGATATAGTAATTGCGTAAGTTCTGTTGAATAATTATTGAATGTTTCTTGAAGCTGTTTAGATTCTTCCTTCAGTTTTGAAGTTTCTTCTTTTAATGCATTGGCTTCTGCACCCTTTCCTTGCTTGAAAAGCATACCTATTTCTTTAGCCTTAGCATTCGAAGAAGCTAATGTCTCGTCTAATTTTTTTTGGGTTTCTCTACGGTTTTTATCCGTGTCAATGATTTTATCAATAATCTCAGCGGCATCCAGATTTCTTAGTTTTAGTCTCTGGATGATGAGATCTTTATTTTCTCTGATATATGGTACTTGAAGCATTTTTGATCGAATTTGTAAAACGGTATGACAAAGTTTGATGCGTCATCAAAAAAAGGGTAAAATTAAATATCTGTTTTAACCCGTCATACAGGAAAGTGAGATTAAATATTCTTGTTTAATGCAAAAAAAAATCCCCGACCGAAGCCGAGGATCTTATTTTATGAAATAAATCAACGACTAGTTCTTCTCAGTTGGAATAACCGAAACGTATGATCTATTGTTTGCTTTCTTAGTAAACTTTACAGTTCCATCAATTAGAGAGTATAAAGTATCATCTTTACCGATACCTACGTTATCTCCAGGGTGATGTTTTGTACCTCTTTGACGTACAATAATATTTCCAGCAATGGCAGCTTGTCCACCAAAAATTTTCACGCCTAAACGTTTACTTGCTGATTCACGTCCGTTATTAGAACTACCTACACCTTTCTTATGAGCCATGTCTTAATAGTTTTAAATATTATTTGTCTTCTTTCTTAGCAGCTGGCTTTTTAGCAGCAGCTTTTTTGGTCTCAGCTTTAGGAGCGGCTTCTTTCTTAGCAGCGGCCTTTGGTGCAGCTTTTTTAGGTGCAGCTTCTTTCTTCGGAGCTGTTTCTTTTTTAGCAGCAGCTTTAGGAGCAGCTTTAGCGCCTTTCTCGTTAATCGCCTCGATTTTTACTGAGGTTAAATACTGACGGTGACCGTTACGTACTTTATACCCTTTTCTTCTTTTTTTCTTGAAAACGATTACTTTATCGCCTTTTACGTGCTCAAGAACGGTAGCTACTACTGTAGCACCTTTTATAGCTGGGGCGCCAACATTTACTTTTCCTCCGTTATCGATTAGTAAAACGTTATCAAAAGTAACTTTTGATCCTTCTTTACTATCTAAACGGTGAACAAATACTTGTTGATCTTTTTCAACTTTGAATTGTTGCCCTGCCATCTCTACGATTGCGTACATTATTCTGTTGTTTAAATTAGTATTCCCAAATATGGGGATGCAAAATTAATTAAAGAATTGATTTGGGCAATAGTTTAAATGTGATTAATAAATGTTTGATATTAAAATGATTAAAAGCCTTCCCGAAAGGGTTAATAAGTTGGGAAGTGCTTTTAATCGTAAATTTAGGGTTAAGCTGATTTGTAAAAATTAATATTTCGGGTGGCATACATCACTATAGAAAGAATGACGAATAAACCGATACTTCCCATAAGCAGCGCGTAATCTTCAGAATTAAGAACAAAGAACATAAAGCAATAAATACCTCCCAGGCCTGCGGTTAGAAATGATGCCATTTTACCACTTTTAAAAATGAATGATGAGTACATGCCAATTAATCCGGCAATCATTACTGTTGAAATGCTATAGGCGATGTTAAACCCAAAATGTTCAGAAATGGAGAGTAAGAGGGAATAGAATAAGACCAATGCTGCACCCACCAATATGTATTGAAGTGGGTGAATACGTTTGTTGTTAGCAATTTCGATAAAGAAAAATGCCAGAAAAGTGAGTAGTATGATCAAACTTGCGTATTTGGCGGATCTTAATGATTTTTGATATTCGTCTACGGGTAAGATCAGATCTACACCAAAATCAGAATTATTGATATGGTAATTGCTATTCACCCATTGTTGTGGGTAGTTTCTGTTTAAGTTGATTACCTTCCATTGACATACAAATCCGGAATCATTGACGTCATGACTTTGTGGTAAAAAGGCTCCATCAAATTTTGGTGAAGGCCAGTTTGAGTTGAGATCAACAGTGGTTTGTTTACCAATAGGTGTGAACCGTAAATTACTGCTTCCGTTTACTTGAAGGCTATATGAAAAAGAGATGTTTTCGAATGCTCTGGATATCGTGAATGTGCCATCTTCATTTTGATTTCTTTTTTCAGGAATATTAATAATGGTATGTACGCCTGAATTAATCATCTGGGCATTTTCTACACCTGGGTTCATAGGGATTTTATCTCCATCCCAGTTGAGTTGAATTACGTCTGTTAGTCCACGGAGATCACTAATACCAATCGCAATTTTAGCTTCTTCCCAGATCATATCTTCATCTTCCAGATTAAGGCTGGATAGGTCAAGTTTATCGAATTGACCGGAAACTTTTAGATCGGTATCATAGAGTATGATGTCATAAATTCCACGGTGTTTTTGATGTGGATTCACTGCTCCGTCAATAAGCACTTTAGAAGGAAGAAAGTGTGCAAATTGTTTCACTTTTCGAAGCTTTCCATCTTTGAAAACTTCGCTTTCATATGGAATAGTTAGAATGGGTCCGGTGATGGTTTGACTTTGACCCCATTTATTGCTGACTTCGTTTACTGCACCATCTCTGGCATATGAGCGCTCACGAATAAGAGATTGAATCATCGATTCTGGAATCAATAGAATGACGATTAAAAAACCGATGGTGATCATTTTGAGCATGATGGAGGTTTTGGCCCAGTGGCGCGCTTTGTCTACAAATCCGTTTTGTTCGTTTTCCATAGTGTTATATTTAAAATTAAAGTACTTTGTTTTTCAAAGTATATGAGTAAAAAAAATTTAGCTTGAGGTGGCTTTAATAATTTCTTCTAAACCTTCCAGGTGACTATTAAATGCCTTTTTCCCCTTAGAAGTAATGACGTATTTGGTATTTGGTTTTTTGCCAATAAATGATTTTGAGATTTGGATGTAGTCCAGTTTTTCAAGCGCGCTGGTATGACTGGCTAAGTTACCATCTGTCACTTCCAATAGATTTTTAAGTGCCTTAAAATCCAAAAAATCGTTCACAGCAAGTGCCGACATGATCCCCAAACGGATCTTGTTGTTGAATGCTTTGTCTAATTTTTGAATCGGATTGTTCATGGCAAAAATTGAGGCGCAAATTTATTGTCCTTTTTCGTATTTGAGATACATTACGATCCCATAAATAATATGTAATACTCCAAAACCGAAAGCCCAAAAGAAAAGCCCATACCCAATAAAGTAAGTGGCAATAAGACCTATAATGATTTCAGATATTCCTAAATATTGAATGTCTCGAAGGGTGTATTTACTCGCATTGATCAAAGCCAGACCATAGAAAACCAAAGTGCCGGGAGCCACAATAGCCACAAAGCCTTTGAAAAGTAAAATACTTAGAAATATTCCACCCGTTGCGAGCGGAATAAATAAATGGAGTAGTAATCTCTTAGTTGTTTCATCCCAAATTTGTCGTCCATGTTTTCTAGCCATTTTTTGAGTAAAGAACATTCCGGCAGCTATACTTAGGAATAGAACACCAGCACCAATCATGATGAGTTTGAAAAGAACTATTTTAGGTAAGTAAGTGACAAACGCTCTTGAAAAATAGGCGTCAAAATTATAAAGAACGCCCCAGGCCAAATACGCTCCAATTAATGCAAAAGTACCAGCCAGGACCCCTGACAATCCACTTAGAGAAATAAAACGAGATGATTTTTCCATCATGTCTTTGATGTCGGCCAGGTCTTGGATGTATTTTTCTTTTTCCATTTTCAGAGTGCTTTGAATTACAAAGTAACATAGAAATATTCGAATTATTATAAAAGCAGGGGAGATTAATCTAAAAAAACGTTAATACACCAGATCCAAAAAATCCTTTACGGCTAGAAATGTGGCTTTTTTATTTTCAATAAACCCCATATGTCCGGTATTTTTTAATACCGTTAAATATGATTTTTCAGGAAGTTGGGCTTGTTGTATGAGTTGTTCTACAGGAAGTACAGGGTCTTGATCGCCCACAATAAATTTTACTGGGAAGGGGGCAAAACGTAAAATGATTTCTCTGTCTGATCGATCTCTCATTCCGCCTAAAGAAGCGATGATACTTTGAATCCCCATCGTATTTGCTCTTTTGATTAGGGTGGAAATACTCTTTTGATATTTGACTCTGTTTTTCTCAGTAAATAATAAAGGGATGGAATTTCGAACAAAGGATTCTTTGTTACGTTCAACCAATTTAATCGCACGATTTCGATTGATCTTTTTTTCGTCAGAATCAGAAGCGGCAGAAGAAAAATACATGATGAGTCCTTTAATGATATCCGGATACAATTCTGCAAAAGCCAAAGCAGCATATCCTCCCATAGAATGACCTACCAACACGATTTTTCGAATACCTTCTTTTTTTAAAACCGCATAAATACTTTCGGCCATCATTTCCATGGAATGATTGTAACCGAAATTATCAGATTTACCATGTCCGGGAAGATCAATACAAATGGAACGAATATGTTTGGGAAGATGGGTTCGATAATACTTCCACATATCCGATGACTCTAGAAAACCATGTAAGAATACTACGGTACGACCTTTTCCAGTGTCCGTATATCTGATTTTACCTCCTTTAAACTCAGCAAACTTTGTCACGTTCCAATTTCAAAATTGAGGTTTCAAAATTAGAACGTGATTTTTCTTAGAGAATATCCCGAAGGTGTTTGTTATTCACCATTTGTAAACAATATGTGAATTTACCAGATCACTATTTTTTCCCGAATTTGAGAGGTTGAAGTTTCCGCAGAAATGATGTAAACCCCAGATGAAAGAGTGGTTTTGTCTATTTGTATAGAATGATGAGCGCTTGTAGTTCGTTGCAATATCTTTTTTCCTGAGATATCATATAGTGTAAAACTATACGATGTTAAAGGATTCGCAAGTTGAATGGTGATTTGAGAGTCGTTTTGCCACCAGCTTATTTGGGGGAGAATTACCGGTTCGGATTTAATATCTGTGGAGATACAGCTATTTTGATTTTTCCAATTCAGTATCGAGTTGATGACTGTAGAATCAACATTAGGATGTGTTGAACTCGTCATGTAATGATTAATTCCGGGTAAATACACAACATCTGTATTCGTACCTGTCAAAGCATTTTCCATTTTTTGCGCATCACTGATTGGAACATTTAAATCGTCCATACCATGAATGAATAGTTTGGGTACGGTTACAGTTTGATAGTTGGAAATTGCCATTTGTGAAATTTGAAGCCAGCCTTTCCAAAAATCAGGATATCCTCCCATCAAAGGGGTGTTGGGATTCCATGAATTGTTCGCAATAAGATTAAACGCGTTTAAAATCTGAGTATAATTTTGATCACCCGTTGCAGTATCATGATTACAGGTATAATAAATGTTGCGAATTTGCATGGCTACCAGACTATCAATTCTAGAAGAAGAGCCTCCCAAACTGATTAATGACTGTATATCTGTGCGATTTAAAGCTACAATAGGGATGAGATTTGAACCTTGGCTATGCCCTAATAACGAAATACAATTGGTGTCAATTTTTGGTTGTGTTTTAACAAAATCTACTGCAGAGTGAATGTCCGTAATAAAATCGTCTAATGTGATGCTTTTGAGATCGATTTGCGCACCATAGGTATAAGTTCGTTTGTCATATCGTAGTACAGCATAGCCATTGGCAGAAAGTTCTTGAGCCAGATCTTTGAAGTTTTCGATTGTAGCATTTACTAAATTCGGGTAAAGACATACCGCATTTGCTCCGGTTAAGGTGAGCGTTTGATTTCTATCATTAGCTCCGGAACCATGGACTAAAATTATGGTCGGAAAAGGCCCTGTTCCTGACGGCATAGATAGAGTCCCTTCTATGGTGAAATTATCACTTGGGAATGTAATATTAGTTTCCTGAGAAATGGAAATCTGAAAGCATCCAATAATAGCTAAAAGTGTAAGAAAAGGTTTCATATGGAGACATTAAAAAGGATGATTAAAGTTTTAGAGATGACCTCGGATAGTAAGACACCAGCAGCAAACATGATAATATGCGTAGTTGTTTTAGTATTACATGCGGTTTTGAAGCCATTATATAATAATGTAATTACCCATACTATGGCCATCAATGTAAAAATCGCAAATACGATAAAGAAAACGAATTTAAATTGCGGGATGTCCTCTATGGAAATTTGGTTTTGAGATAATGCGATAACAAGATCTGAAGCCTGAATAATATCACCAGATATATTAAAGATAGGTAAAAGGTAAAAAGGTATTCTTGCGATCAGGATGGTCGTAATAATATCAATTAAGCGTGTTTTCGAATTGATGTACTTCCCGAGTCCAAATAGAATAATGATAGATGTAGTCGTGTTGATTAGATTATCCAGGATGACCGCTGCGAAATTGGTGTGATGGGTAAAGTGTAAATCTAAAAAGCCATCGAAACGTGCATTTAAAGTTCCACCAATAAAAGAACCAATAAGCATGGCAAATACTCCAATACTTAGCAGTTGATTTTCCTGTAGTTTTTCAAATGGATTTATAAGAATCTTAAGCATGTTATTGATCGTTTTGAAGTTGGTTTAACTTTTCTATAATGTCATCTAGTTTGTTTCTTACCGTAGGGTAACTTTTCTCCATTTTTACTGCCATTTTTTTCAGACTGCCGCTATTTAGAATGAATTCAGTAACAAATGTGAGTTCCTCTGGAGTTAACTGTAGGAGAATAGGTAATGAGTAACTCCCCATGATCTTGGTTTCACACTGACCACAGGTCAATTCACTCACATCTAAAGTGCCACTACAACTCGGGCATTGAACCGGAAGTTTTTTCATTTTGTTGAATTAATTTTACTCAAAACTAAATAAAATTTATTTTAAGTTTAATAAAATTGATTTTTTATTCGTTTTTATAAACAACAGCGGTAAGTAGTTTTACATTATTATATTTGTGAGGAATCGGGTTAACCTGATGATATCCAGTAGATCAATTCTAAAAATGTAATTGAATGGATTTAGTAGAATCGAATTTTAACATTACCCAACGCCACCCCTGGGAATTATCACGTTCATCAATTGTTACAGAACTTATTCAAAGGTTTGTGAAATCAGATCGGAAGAAACAAATTCTGGATGTGGGAAGTGGTGATGCGTACGTTGCAGACGGATTTACCAGAGCATTAAATGCGGAATGTAAATGTCTGGATATTGGTTATACATCTGATTCGATGCAGAAAATTGGCGCGTTATATAATAATCCCGATTTGAGTTTATATGAAGCATTAAGTCAGGTGTCTCCTAAGAAAGAGATGGATGTTGTCACTTTGTTAGATGTGATAGAACACGTACCAGATGATGCTGCTTTGATAAATGAAATTATTTCCAGTGGATTGGTTGGAAAAGAGACTTATGTATTGATTACTGTTCCGGCATATCAGAGTTTATTTAGCCATCATGATGCTTTGTTAAAGCACTATAGACGGTACGATATGAAGTTGCTGCGAAATACCACGGATAAATGTGGTTTGGAAATCATTTATGGAGGTTACTTTTTTATGTCTCTGATCCCTCCAAGGCTGTTACAGGTAATCAAGGAAAAGCTGAGTCCTAAATCCGAGGAAGAACTTCAACATTTGGGTAATTGGGAAAAGTCCGAATGGCTTACAAAAACCATTCAGACAATTTTATTAACTGACTATAAAATAGGAGAGTTGTTTAGAAAGTTGAGGATACATATTCCCGGACTTTCATGTTTTGCTGTTTGTAAATTAAAACCCACTTAAGGATTTAACCACCACTGTGTGTGATATGCAGAATTCTGCGCGTCCACCTGTATAAATTCTCCGATCCTTGGTGTGATAATATTTAAACCTAGTTCATTAGACTTTTTCAGAATACGTTCCACTGGATCGGTCCAGGAATGCAGCGCCAGTGAAAATGCACCCCAATGGATTGGCATCACTTTTTTTGCTTGAAGATCCTTACCAGCTTGTGCAGATTCTTCAGGCATCATGTGAATTTGACTCCATTTTTCGTTGTATTGTCCGCATTCAACCATAGCCAAATCAAAAGGCCCATATTTCTCTCCGATTTCTTTAAAATGAGGACCATAACCACTATCCCCACTAAAATAAATTTTATGATTCGAGCCATTAATAATCCAGGAGCCCCATAGAGTTCTATTGCGATCTGTTAATCCTCTACCTGAAAAATGACGCGAAGGAGTAAAAACAAATTCGAGAGAATCTATATGGGCGTTTTCCCACCAGTCTAATTCAATGATATTCTCCGGTGCAATCCCCCATGCCTGAAAGTGAGCACCTACCCCAAGAGGAACACAGAACTTTTGAGTTTTTGATTTAAGCTTTTCTATAGACCCATAATCCAGATGGTCGTAATGATCATGTGAAATAACGATGGCATCTATATGTGGAAGTTTTTCAATCTCAATAGGTAATGACGTGCTATATCTTTTGTTTCCCAACATAGGATGTGGTGCAGGAACATCTCCAAACATTGGATCCAATAAGATGTTTTTATTATCGATTTGTAGTAAGAAAGCCGAGTGTCCAAACCAAATCAATCGAGGTTCATTTTTGTCTTTTTCTAAACTTAATGAATCTACGTGTTCTACTGGAATATTAAAGTCAGGTTCGCGGTTAGGAGTCCCCAGAATAAAATCCTTCATGGTTCCCAACATATCTCCAACCTTTAAATCAAGATTGGTTTCAATTTGATTTAGGAATTTCCCTTTTTCGTAGTGACCGGTTTGTTCATAAGCGTTCTGTTTTGCTTTAGAATACTTGCCTCCAAATTCTGGACTTATGTTTACAAATAGAGCACCGATAATGACGATGAGACCAATAATGGATAAAAGTACAATGCCGATCATTTTTATAGATTTAATTATGATTGATTTCATTTTTTGATTTTTTATATAAGTGAGTAATTACTTTTTTAGTGATAAAAAAAATAATTACAGGTCGTATTTATTTAAAAGTGCTGTTTGTACATCTAGTAGATTTGTATTCTTTTTAAGTAAAATATTTGTGGCTACACCATCCAATAATATTAGGATGAGATCAGCCTCTGCTGTAGGATTTGGATAACCTAAATCTTTAAATGCCTGAATGAGAATGTTTCTGACAGGTTTTGAGCCGGAATGATCATATACCTCTGCTTGCCATTTTAAAGCATACATCAGTTTCCAATAGGAAAACTCTTTAGATTCGATTTGAAAAGGAAACAAGATGATACTTTTTATGACCTTTTTCGGATCATCATGAATCAACACTTCTTCATACATTTTTTCTGCCTTTTCCATGGCCTGATCCATAATGGCATTCAAAAGACCTTCTTTGTTTCCAAAGTGCCGGAAGATAAGCCCTTCTGATACTTCGGCAACTTTCGCAATTTTGCTGGTAGAAGTTGCATCATACCCCTTTGCAGCAAAAAGCTGCAAAGCCACATCTAATATTTTTTCTTGCTTTTTAGTCACAGTGTTGTGAGTAATTACTTACAAAAGTAAATTTTTCTCCATATCTGACTTTTATTAATTGTTAAAATAATCTAAGTAGGGATAAAAAGTAGATTTGAATAACTCATTGGCTCTTCGTATATTGCTCGGGAAAGAGACAACCTACTTATATACTTTGTCGTCAAAGATCAAAGGATAAAATTATTCATCTTTAAAAAGACCTTTTTTGATTAAAAATTATACTTACCGAGACTTTGCCAATCTCATGTGGATGTGTGTATTGTCGATCTTTTTGGGATCCGTCACACAGGCACAAACACCCTATTGGATGCAAAGAGGAGGAGGTATAACCATTGATGAGGCTTATGATATAGCAGTCGATGGACAAGGAAATACATATACCACAGGTTATTTTACCGGAACTGCCACATTTGGGACGACTTCTTTAACCTCTTCAGGATCTACAGATATTTTCGTGGTAAAAACAGATAATCAGGGGAATTTTGTTTGGGCGCAGAAAGCAGGAGGAACAGGATCTGATAGAGGATTAGCCATTGCAGCAGATTTTTTAGGAAATACATATGTGACCGGTTATTTTAATGGTTCAGCCACATTTGGAACGACAACTATTACTTCTTCAGGTTTACAAGATATATTTATTGCAATGTATGATAATGCGGGTGTGTTGCAATGGGTAAAACAAGCTGGTGGAACTGGTGCTGATCAGGGATCAGGAATATCATTTAATAATACCGGAGGAGTATTTGTTACCGGGTCATATAAAGGTTCTGCTACATTTGGAACCACAACACTTACAAGTCCAAATACCACGTCAAATGTTTTTGTAACTAAATTGAATTCGACCGGAGCTTTTCAATGGGCTAAATCCGGGAAGGGAAACTATAATAATCGAGGAGTGGATCTGGGATGTGATAATAATGGTAATGTCTATGTAACCGGACATTTTAGTGATACCATTACATTCGATGTACAGCATAATAATCAAATGCTAAATGCGATTTTCCTGATCAAATTCAATTCTACAGGAGCTGAACAATGGTTTAGAACTATTGGAGCGGCTGCTTCAAATATAGTGAATGGAATTGCGGTATCCAGCAATGGGAATAGTCATTTAACAGGAGATTTTACCGGAGGCCTCACATTTTTCGGCCCGCCAAATAATATTTTAACGAATACCTATTCCGAAAGGGTTTTTATAGCAAAATACAATAGTGGAGGTACATTCCAGTGGGCGGAATCTGATGGCTCAGATAGTGATCTCACTTCCAAAAATATTGCAGTAGATAATGGTGGGAATGTATATATAGGAGGACACTTTAAGTGTAAACTGGATGAGTATTCAGATGCATATGGATCTGCAATTTTTAACTCTGTTGGAGGATTTGATATTTATGTAACCAAGTATAATTCTTCTGGAACCTGGCAATATAGCCGTCATGCCGGAGGTCAAGCAGAGGATAAATGTTTTGGCGTTGCGGCCAATGCTTTTGGACAGATTCATGCGGCAGGAAGTTTTCATGGTTCTATAAATATTCCTGTTTCTTCCAATTTTAGTTCAACCAATCTTGCTTTATGGAGTGATATAAGTTGTAATGGAAACTCACCTTATTGTGGTGATCCTGACTATGGGAAGTTTTATCAAATGGGGTCAGGAGGAAATAGTGATGTTTTTATTTTAAATGGATTTGATTCAAACAGAGAACCGTATGATTACTATATCAGAACAGGAAGTGGATGTCAGCGAGATCCGGTAAGTGTGTGCATTGATTCGCTGTGCCCGGATACGATTACGAACTGTAACACCGCAGTATTACATCCGATATCATCTTTTTGCGCATCAGCAGGACCTGTTCCTATTTTTAACTGGTCGGGAGGAGCACCTATAGCCGGAACACCCAATGTTTTGGTGAATACGTCCGGAACCTATTTTGTGACCCAAACCTCAGGAGATGGTTGTTTTTCAACCATAGATTCTGTGGAGGTCGTTATCGAGTCTTCGCCTAATACACCTTTAATTAGTGATGATGAACAGGTGAATGTCAATGCGCTGGTTACGCAACAAATAGAATTATGCCATCCGGATTCTGTTGTGATTACAGGAAGCGGTTTTGATCCTTCAAATTTGTATTGGTGGACTGGGCCAGGATTACCGGCTGGCGGGGTATATGATTCTGTGATTACTGCAACAGCAACAGGTGTATATCAGTTTCATATTCAAGGGCCAAATGGATGTGAGATTTACAATCAGGTAAATGTGAGTATTTACACTTCCTTGCCTCCATTTGATTTGGAGATAAAAGCGGATGATACCGTATCGGTTTGTGACGCGGAAGCCTTTTCTGTACAGTTATATGATAGTGTGCTAAATCCATCAGGAGCTCCATTATGTCTGGGTGATCCGGCATATAGTATTTTGACCTATTGGACCGTAAATCCAGTAGTGCCATTTACCACCTCTTGTGGAACATATGCGTTTTTCAACCCTTCGACTACAGGAACTTATACGATATCAGCGATGTTGATTCGAGAAAACTTTTGTATGAAGGATACCTTTATTGTTTCGAAAACTATTTATGTTATGGTGAATCCATCCCCGGTAATTACTCCATTCACAGATACCATTGTAGGAGGTCCGTTTTATTGTCCTGGTGATTCTGTTATGATTACGGCAATGGGCGGCCCGAATTATACCTGGACTGGCCCTGGAGTTAATGGATTGACCGATAGTTCTATTTATGTATGGCAGTCTGGCGTATATATGGTGACGTCTTCAGTGTATGATACCAATATTTATGGTTGTACGGCCCAGATGACGGTCATGGAGAGCATAACGATCCAGGAAAAGCCCCAGCCCACGATAACGGCTGGGAATACAATTATATGCCCAAATGATTCGGTCGTCCTGAGTTGTGATCAGCTCAATGGGAATTTCTGGGAAGGTCCCAATGGCCCTATTCCGGGCGGATCATTCATTTTCGTTACCGACCCTGGACAATATTATACGGTAGTCAATGATTCTGATAGTTGTGGATTGGTTTCGAACACGATTATTCTGGAACAGTATACCACACCAATGTTGATTCCAACCGGAGATACTTTTATTTGTCCGGGAGACTCTACATTAATATCGGTTCAGGCCACTAGCAATAGTATTATAGAGTGGCAAGCACCTTTGGCAGGAAGTGGTATGACCCAGGTGATTGATTCTGCCGGGACATATACTTGTAAAATTACGTCTTGTGGGATTTCAACATATGCGAGTATTACCATTCATTCCAGTGCGGTCCTTGCCCAAATAAGTGGAAAGGATTTGATTTGTGAGGATTCCACTACAATACTCTCAGGATTGCCGGGAATGGCAAGTTACGCGTGGACGCCAGGAAATCAAACAACCCAAAGTATTTCGGTCAACAGTGGAGGAACCTATACTTTATCTGTAGTAGATTCTACAGGGTGTGTGGCATCTGATACCGTTACGGTTACGCAAGTGGTGGTTACAGCTGGGATTTCTTCATCTGCCCTGGGATTTTGTTCAGGAGATTCGCTGACATTAACCGGAACACCGGGAATGGATCAATATCAATGGAGTCCAAACCAAGACACCACGCAACAAATCACAATTTATCAGGCCGGAACATACGGTTTAACTGTTACGGATAGTGTGGGCTGCCCAGGAATTGCGGACCCAATTAAAGTGATTATTCCTGATACGTTTGCACCGATAACTGCCATTGGCGCACAACATTTTTGTGAAGGTGACTCAGTAGTGCTAAAAGCACAAGTAACGGGAATGAACCAGTATACATGGTATCCCGGGAATGAGCAAACACCAACTTTAACCGTATACGAAAGTGGTACCTATGCATTGATGACCACTGATTCATTTGGGTGTGAGGCATATTCCGATACTTTTAATGTGCAGATGGATTCGAATCATTTAACTATTCCAACAATATCGGATGATACTCTGATTTGTGCAGGAACAGATGTAACGATGTATGCGTCAGCAGGAGCAGATTCAATCGTTTGGTACAGCCCTTTAGGTTCCCCACCTATTCATTCAGGAGATTCGTTATTGCAAAATTTGACTTCTACCACCACATTCTATGTGCGTACAGAGAAACCACCATGTTATAGTGAGTATGCTTCGGTTACGATTTCTACGGAAGATTGTGATGACATTGAAATTACTAATGTATTCACGCCAAATGGTGATGGAATAAATGATTATTTCTCCATAAAAATATTGGGAGCAACATGTTTTAAAGTAGAAATTTATAACCGTTGGGGCATCTTAGTTGCAGAACTGGAAAGTCAGGAAGAAAGTTGGGATGGAACTATGGAAAAAACTGGACAAGAAGTTTCTGATGGAGTGTATTATTACATTCTAAGCTACTGTAGATATGATGGCGAGAATGTCAATAAAACAGGTTATATCACCCTGAATCGTAAGAATTAGGAAAGTTTATATTCTGATAATAAATCAGCGACAACCCGATCATTCGATAATCTAGGAATTTTATTTTGCCCGCCTAACTTACCTCTGGATTTCATCATATTTAAGAATCCGTCTTTTTCAATCTTCGTGATTTTAAGAGGCGTTAAAACTTTACCGGTAATCAGATCTTTATAATACGGGTTTTTGTTTTGTAGAGTTTGATCTAATTTCAAACGTAGTGCATCAATATTGGCAGGTTCCTGATCAAATTCAATAAACCATTCATGATAAGGTAGTCCATCGGTAGGTGCAATTTGAGGTGCTAAATGAAATTCACGTACCCGAATATCAAATTGAGGAATAACCTCGTTCATAGATTGTTCTACCTCCTCTGCAATGACATGCTCACCAAAGGCTGAAGTGAAATGTTTGATCCGACCGGTTACTACAATTCTATATGGTCTAAGTGAAACAAATTTCACCGTATCACCGATATTGTATCCCCATAAACCTGCGTTAGTGTTTAATATGATGGCGTAGTTGACATCCAATTTAACATCTTGAAGACTGACTCTGGTTGGCTGTTCATCAAAGAATTCATCCACAGGAATAAACTCAAAGAAAATCCCTGCATCTACATTTAATAGTAAACCTTGCTCATTTTGGGTGTCCTGAAAAGCGATGAATCCCTCGGAAGCGGGATAGGTTTCTATAGATGGAATCTTTTTGCCTATCAGTTTCTCAAAAATGGCTTGATAAGGTTTGTAATTCACCCCACCATGTACAAACAAAGAGAAATTTGGAAACACTTCTGCTACTGTCGACTTTCCAGATGTTTCAACGAGTTTTTCAAAATACATTTGAACCCAGGAAGGAATACCACTGATCAATCGAAGATCTTCCGGAATAGTCTCTTCAACAATAGCATCTACCTTCGTTTCCCAATCATCGATCATATTAGTTTCCCAACTGGGAAGTCTGTTTTTTTGAAGATATGACGGTACCCAGTGCGCAGTAATCCCAGATAATCTACCTAATGGAGTTCCGTTCAAATCACTGAGCTCCGGACTCCCTTGTAAGAAAATCATTTTGCCATCTAAGAAATCTGCTTTACCGGATTCTTTTACATAACACAGTAGCGCCATTTTGGCTGCATCTACATGATGGGCAATAGAGTCTTTCGAAATGGGGATGTACTTGGCACCTGAAGTGGTTCCAGAAGTTTTACAAAAATACGCAGGACGTCCTGGCCACAAAATATCAGCTTGGCCGTCTACCGATTTTTGAATGTATTCTTTTAAAGCTTCGTAATCTCTAACCGGAACCAGTTTTTTAAAATCCTCATAATTGTTGATGTCCTCAAACTGATGATCCTTTCCAAAAGTAGTATTAGAAGCTTCCTGAATTAACTGATGAAATATTTTTTGTTGATGGTCAATTGGTTTTGCGGATACTTTCCGCAATTTGTTGACCATAATTTGAGCATAAAGCTTTCCGGCAAATGATTTTATACTCATAAGTTTCGATTATTGATTAAGTAATAATGGGATGTTGTTGGCAAAAAGCTTAACCGAAATAGCCAAAAGAATAACCCCAAATACTTTACGGATGATTTTAATTCCATTGACACCAATGATTTGTTCAATTTTCGCTGAAGATTTAAGAACACCATAAACCACAACAATATTAAGGATAATTGCTACAATAATATTACTGGTGTCAAATTCGGATTTAAGTGCTAAAATGGTGGTTAAAGAACCAGCTCCTGCAATTAACGGGAATGCCAATGGAAATACCGCAGCTGATGCAGGAACATCATCTTTAAAGATCGTAATCCCAAGAACCATTTCAAGTGCTAAAGCTAAAAGTACAAATGCACCCGCTACCGCAAAAGAGTAAACATCAATGCCAATGATCTTTAAGATACTTTCGCCAATGAAGACAAAAGCGATCATAATAACGGCCGAAACAATACTTGCTTTTTCTGATTGAATATGTCCGACTTTTTGCCTTAAGTCAATGATCATTGGAATAGAGCCAATGATATCAACTACCGCAAATAAAATCATCGTAGCTGGTAAAATTTGGTTTAAATCAAGATTCATGATGTTTGTTTTAAATGCAAATGGAGTACATCGATTTCATACCAAAGTTAGTTCTTTATTAACTATTTAATATGTTTTCAATGACTTTAGGAAAATACTGGTGTTCCAACTTGTGAATGTTATGGGCTAACGAATCTGGTGTGTCAGTAGGAGAGACTTCACATTTATATTGTGCGATAATATTTCCATCATCATATTTTTCGTTCACATAGTGAATTGTAATTCCACTTTCTTTTTCTTTAGCTGCAATAACAGCTTCATGAACATGATGACCATACATCCCTTTTCCTCCGTATTTTGGAAGTAATGCAGGATGGATATTAATGATCTGGTCTGGAAAAGCGGCTACCATGTTTTGAGGAACCAACCATAAAAAACCAGCGAGTACAACTAAATCAATTTGATGAGATAATAAAACGTTGACAATTTCATCACTATAACTGAATTGTTGTCGGTTGAATTTAACTACCGGTACATTGAACTTTTTAGCTCTTTGAATCACTCCAGCGTTGGGATTGTTTACCAAAATCAAGCTTATCTGAACATCTGACTCATTTTCAAAATGTTCCATGATTTTTTGAGCATTGGTGCCCGAACCGGAAGCAAATATGGCAATGTTTTTCATAGTCGTTTTATGTTAAATTGTATTCCGTTTTAAAACTTTAAATAATTCGAATCCCCGTAACTTAAGAAACGGAAATCATTTTGAAGTGCGTATTGGTAGATGTCTTTCCAATTTTCACCAACCAATGCTGAAACCAATAGTAAAAGAGTACTACCCGGTTGGTGGAAGTTGGTGATCAAAGCACCACAAATTCTTGGCGTATATCCTGGAGCAATGATTAATCTGGACTTTGCCATAAAATGCGTGACTTTATTTGCTTCAAGATAACCAGCAAGTGCATTTAGAGCTTCTGTTTTAGAATAATCTTGAGGAAGTTCATAAGCGTCCCATTGTCCTAGTTCGGAGAGATTAGTTTCTGGATGAGTCAATATTTTTACACCAAACCAATATAAACTTTCTAAGGTACGCATAGATGTCGTTCCAACCGGTGTGATCCTTTTGTCGGTAGTAGCCAATTCCTGAATAGTAGAAAGATCTACTTCTATCCATTCTGCGTGCATGGGATGATCTTTCATGGTATCTGAAGATACCGGTTTGAAGGTTCCGGCTCCCACATGTAATGTAATTTGTGAGGATGAAATTTGTTGACTTTGGAGTTGGTGGAGAATATTCTTTGTGAAATGTAGCCCCGCAGTTGGAGCTGCAACTGAACCTTCTTCTTTGGCAAAGACCGTTTGATATCGGTCTTTATCAGAATCCGTGACATCCCTTTTGATATATGGCGGTAAGGGAATCTTACCTACATTTTCCAAAACCTCAGAAAAAGTCAATTGTTCAGGTGTCCAGTTAAATGTAATGAGAAATTCACCATCCAATCTTTCAGTAAGCTCTGCTTTGAGTTCAAAACCATTTTGATCGGAAATAGCTAAAAAAGGCTCCTTCCATTTTTTAGCTCCTCCCACTAAGCAAATCCATTGTGTGCTTTTTTGAGTGGACATGGCAATACTCAAGTCGATATTTTCTCCAGCGGGTTCCAGACAGAAAATTTCAATATCACGACCATTTCGGTTCTGGAAAATGATCCGCGCCTGAACAACTTTTGTATTGTTAAATACTAAATGAGAATTTGGATCTAAAACTTGTGGAAGCTGATCAAATGTAGACTCCGAAATATGTTGATTCTCGTAAATCAATAATTTTGATCCAGATCTATTCTCTGCTGGTTTCTTTGCAATTCTATCAGCTGGTAATTCATAAGTGAAATCACCAATGGAAAGATTTTGAACCTGATTTTTCATGACCGCAAAAGTATATCATGCGGAAATGTTAAAGAGTTAAAAGCATTAGAATTCGATCAGATTATGACACAATTAAGGCACAATTTCCAAACAAGTAATCGCGATAGTTTTCCCCACCATACAAATGCTGGCAGATTTCGTCTCGTAATACTGGATTTTAACCTTAAACTCTTTTGATGAGCTAAAGTCAGATTCTGAAAGGAAGTCTCTAATGTTTTGAGGTTCTAGTTTTTCCTCTTGATCTAACTCAATCACCCAATTACAACCATCTAATTGTATTTTTTTGAGTGTGGCTGAAACACCGTCATCACATTTTTGTGTTTGCGTAGGAACAGGATCGGGTTGAGATTCAATGATCTTTTGATTGGCACATGAAGTGGAAATCAAAAATGCGAAAATGATAAGATATTTCATGGCTCTGTGTTTTGATCGGTGATAGGGATTGGAGAAGTGTTGAATACTCTGAAATTTCCTTTTCCGGCTACCTTGGTCCTTCGGGTGCTAAAAAAGTAAATAATTGCTCCCGTGCCTACTGCTATAGCCGAAGGGAGCCAAACTGAATTACTGATCACATATCCACGTGCACTATAATTTAAAATATTATTAATGGCATCTAACGTGAAGAAAAAAGAACCAGATACCACCAGGGCGCCTCCTAAAAATCTTAAGCCCTTTCTCACACTATATACCCGATCGACATCTGTGAGGTTAATTTTACGCCCTTCGATCACAAAAGAAGAATCATAAATAGCATCAATTCGGCCAACGACTTTTTCTTTGGTTAACAATTTGATTTTAATATGATCACCTGCATAAAAATGGATGCGTTTAACTTTCCCTTTTTTGTCTAACCCAAGCGAATATTGACCAAAAGCAGGTGCAGCACATAAGAATAGAACCCATAAAAAGGTCAGTGATACCAGCTGTTTTGTGCGTTCGAGTTGAAACATTTTGTAAAGATATAAATCACAATTAGATATAAATGACGGACTGATAGAAATCATGTTTTTTTGAAAACATTAACACCATATTTGCCGTGAACGTAAAAAATAATAGAATATGCCATTTTATCAGAAATTAGGAAAAGTACCGGCTAAGAGGCACACTGTCAATAGAAAAGAGAATGGAGAGTTGATCAGTGAGCAGGTATTTGGTACTGCAGGGTTTGCAGGAATGACATCAAACTTATACCATATGCATCCACCAACAATTGTGTCGAGATATGGGAAAGAGTATTCTGTGGCTCCTGAAATAGCTGTGGAACGTAATTTGAAAATGACCCGTATGAAAGGGTTTCAAATTAAACCTGAAGCAGATTATTTGGAGAGTAGAAAAACAGTGCTGACTAACGCAACTGTTAATATCACATTAGCAGCACCGCAAAAGTCAATGACAGAATATTTCTTTAAAAATGCAGATTCTGATGAAGTGATATTTATTCATAAAGGTACCGGTACTTTAAAGACCTTAATGGGAAATATTTCTTTTGAATATGGTGATTACTTGGTAGTGCCAAGAGGAATGGTATACCAAATTCAATTTGATACAGAAGAAAACAGATTGTTTATTGTAGAAAGTACCGATCCTGTTTTTACACCAAAAAGATACCGTAATAACTTCGGACAACTTTTGGAACATTCTCCATTCTGTGAAAGAGATATTCATGGCCCTTCAGAATTAGAAACACATGATGAACTTGGCGAGTTTATGGTGAAAATCCGTAAGCAAGATGTAATTCATGAAGTGGTATATGCAAGCCATCCATTTGATGTTGTAGGATGGGATGGGTATAATTTCCCTTACAAGTTTTCTATCCATGATTTTGAACCAATCACAGGTAGAATTCACTTGCCACCTCCAATTCACCAAACATTTGAAGCAGCTTCATTTGTGATTTGTTCTTTTGTGCCACGTTTATACGATTATCATCCGGAAGCAATTCCTGCTCCATATAACCATAGCAATATTGATTCTGATGAATTGTTGTATTATGTGGATGGAGATTTCATGAGTCGTAACGATATTGAAGCAGGTCATATATCTTTGCACCCAGCTGGATTAGTTCACGGTCCACATCCAGGTGCTGCTGAAAGAAGTATTGGTAAAACAGAAACAGAAGAATTAGCAGTAATGGTAGATACATTTGCACCTTTAATGATTACAAAAGTAGGTGTGGAAATATCAGATCCGGACTATTATAAATCATGGAATAATCACTAAACAATCAATTTAGACAAATAAGATCGATATGGCAGAGATTAAAAATTTAAAAAACCTCCAGAATACGGAGTACGGGTTAGAAAAGTTATTTGAGGAAGCAGAAGACTTTTTGCCATTACTAGGTACGGACTATGTAGAGTTGTATGTTGGGAATGCAAAACAATCTGCACACTTTTATAAAACCGCATTTGGATTCCAGTCCGAAGCATTTTGTGGAATGGAAACTGGAGTGAAAGATCGTGTTTCTTACGTATTAAAACAAGATAAAATTCGTTTGGTATTAACTACTCCATTGGAGCCAGGAGGTGCAATTAATGCGCACATCGATAAACATGGTGACGGAGTAAAAGTGGTAGCGCTTTGGGTAGAAGATGCACGTTCAGCCTGGGAAGAAACTACAAAACGCGGAGCGAAATCTTTCATGGAACCAACCGTTGAAAAAGACGCGCATGGTGAAGTCGTAAGAGCAGGTATCCATACATATGGAGAAACAGTTCACATTTTTGTAGAGCGTAAGAATTACAATGGAGTATTCTTACCAGGTTATGTGAAATGGGAGTCTCATTACAATCCAGAGCCAGTAGGGTTAAAATATATTGACCACATGGTAGGAAATGTAGATTGGGGTGAAATGAAAGAATGGTGTGAGTTCTACGCGAAAGTGATGGGGTTTGCGCAAATCGTTTCGTTTACGGATGACGACATTTCTACTGATTATACTGCTTTGATGAGTAAGGTGATGAGTAACGGTAACGGACGTATCAAATTCCCTATTAACGAGCCGGCAGAAGGAAAGAAGAAATCTCAAATTGAGGAATATATTGATTTCTACAAAGGACCGGGTGTTCAGCATATCGCTGTAGCGACTAATGATATTGTAGCAACAGTATCTGCAATGCGTGACCGTGGTGTGGAGTTCCTATATGTTCCAGAAACTTATTATGATGATTTGTTAGAGCGTGTTGGCGATATTGATGAGGATGTAGAAGTATTGAAAAAACATGGAATCTTGATTGATCGTGATGATGAAGGATACTTGTTACAATTGTTTACTAAACCAGTTGTAGATCGTCCAACAATGTTCTTTGAGATTATCCAACGTAAAGGAGCACAATCTTTCGGAGTAGGTAACTTCAAAGCATTATTTGAAGCGATTGAAAGAGAACAAGCAAACAGAGGTACCTTGTAATAAGGACTTAAATATTCAAAATAAAAAAGGTCATCAATATTGATGACCTTTTTTATTTTGATAAACCAAATAGAGCATAATCTTAATTCTGGATTTCTTTGTCGATAACCTTTTTTAGATCTGATTTGGTAATTACCCCGGAATGTCTCCAGACCTCTTTTCCATTTCTAAACAATACAAAAACAGGAACACCACGAACGCCCATTTTTTTTGCAACATCCGTATTTTGATCTACATCTATTTTAGAAATGGTCGCTTTTTGACCATATTCCTTTTTTAGTTGATCAATGATGGGACTCATTTTTTTACATGGAGCACACCAGGCCGTATTAAAGTCAATCAGTACGGGTTGGTCTTTATTAATAATGTGATTGAACTCATCTATTGAAAGTTGTTTGGCTTCTGATGAAGAAGAGGAGGAGGGGCGTACAATAGGAAAACCGGAACTATTCCAGGCAATGATTCCACCATTTAAATTGTATACTACCTTAAATCCGTTTTGAATCATAATTTGACTGGCACGATAACTTCTACTACCTGATGCGCAGTATATAAAAATAGGTTGATCCTTTTGCATCACGTTGATCTTTTGGATGAATTTGGGATCATTTAAACTGATAAAGCTGGCATTTTGAATCGCTCCTCTTTGAGTTTCTTGTGGCGTTCTGACATCCAGTATAATTCCTTCGCCAGATGAAATTTGGTCATGAAATTCTTTAGCGGATAGATTTTTGAAAACACCTTTTTGTGAGACCGATGCGACTTTTACCGATTTTTTGGTAGTTCGTTCTTTTTGACGTTGAGAAGGAGTATCAGAACATGATACGTATAAAAAAGGAATTGCGAGTAAAACAGATATATATGTAGATTTCATTGTCAAAATAAATTTGGCCAAAATTACGGGCTATAAATGAGGTGTAACGTAACACAAGTTACCGTGAAAAAGAATTCTATTCGAACGAAATGAACATAAGAAAAGCTGAAATTGTGAAAAACAACAGGAATTTATAGTTTTAGTATAAAATGCAGGTTTTCACCATTGTGCAAAAACATCAAAAAACAGTGAACAAGAACTCATTTTTTGACCACACCCAAAATGATCACATTGAAAAGTGGGATTAAACTCTCTGAAAGCCATATTTTTGCGCGAAATTTAAGCGGGTTTAAAAATGTTTTAAATTGATTGTTAATAACTGCTTGTTTGAAAAGATTAAAAATCTATCTTTGCAGCCCGATTTTTTCGGGGAATTGGATTAATGAATTGAATTAAAGCGTAACACATTGGATACTTTAAGTTACAAGACCAAATCGGTCAACAAAGAATCAGCCGATAAAAAATGGTTGGTTGTAGATGTAGAGAACCTAGTATTAGGTCGTGCTGCATCTGAGGTAGCAAAATTGCTAAGAGGTAAGCATAAGCCTGCTTACACGCCTCATTCAGACACTGGTGATTATGTTGTTGTATTAAATGCAGACAAAATCAGATTAACAGGAACAAAGGCTACAACTAAAACTTACATTCGTCACACTGGATACCCAGGTGGTCAAAGAACTTTGACTGCGGATGAGGTGATGGATAAAAAGCCTACAAAAGTTTTTGAAAGTGCTGTAAAAGGAATGCTTCCAAAAAACAAATTAGGAAGAGCGATCTATAAAAATATGCATGTATATGCTGGAACTGAGCATGCACATGAAGCACAAAAACCGACAAAAGTAGAATTATAATATGGAAATGATCAACGCATTAGGAAGAAGAAAAAGTTCTGTTGCTCGTGTTTACTTGTCTTCAGGAAATGGAGCAGTAACTATCAACGGTCGTACACCAGAAAACTTCTTTCCATTAGCTACACAAAGAGCTAAGTTATTCAGACCATTCGAATTAACTGAAACAGTTGAAAAATACGATGTTAAAGTTAATGTAAAAGGTGGTGGTACTACAGGTCAAGTAGAAGCGATCAGATTGGCAATTTCTAGAGCATTAGTGAAAATTGATGCTGAGTATAAGCCATTATTGAAAGCTGAAAGCTTGATGACCAGAGATCCTAGAATGGTTGAACGTAAGAAATTCGGACAACCAAAAGCGCGTAAAAAATTCCAATTCTCAAAACGTTAATCCGTTTTTGGGTTCAGAATCTAAACTTTCAAGACTGTTGATGCAATACTTGAGAGTTGCCGCTGGGTAAAAAGAAAGTGAACAAAATTAAAAGTAAAAAAATGTCAAAAGTATCATATAAAGAACTTATGGAAGCAGGTGTACACTTCGGACACCTTTCTCGTAAGTGGAATCCCAAAATGGCTCCGTATATCTTCATGAAGAAAAACGGAATCCATATTATTGATTTAAATAAAACTCAAGCTAAACTTGAGGAAGCTGCAGCTGCCATGAGACAAATGGCTAAATCTGGTCGTAAGATCATGTTTGTAGCTACAAAAAAACAAGCTAAAGCTATCGTTTCTAAGCATGCAGAAAGAGCAGGAATGCCGTATGTAACTGAGCGTTGGCCAGGGGGTATGTTAACCAATTTCTCTACTATTCGTAAAGCGATTAGAAAAATGGATAACATCGATAAGCTATTGGCTGATCCAAATTCTACTAACATTGCGAAACGTGAGCGTTTAATGATGAGCCGTCAACGTGAAAAATTAAATCGTAACTTAGGTCCGATTAAAGATTTGACACGTTTACCAGCTGCAATTTTCATCGTGGATATTAACCGTGAGAACATTGCAACATCTGAAGCAATCAAATTAGGTATCCCTACATTCGCTATGGTAGATACCAATACAGATCCTTCTACAATCGATTTTCCAATTCCTGCAAATGATGATGCATCATCTTCAATTGATGTAATCGTAGGTGCATTGGCTGATGCTGTAATCGAAGGATTAAAAGAGCGTAATTCAGCAAAAGCAGCTGCAAAAGATGCTCCTGCTGCGCCAAAAGCTGAGAAGAAAGAAGAAGCTACAGAAGAAAAAAGTGCTCCAGCTGACGAAGCTGTTGCCGAAAAATAATTCTAATAAAATTTTACAATGAAAATTACTGCCGCAGAAGTAAATGCACTACGTAAGCAAACGGGTGCAGGAATGATGGACTGTAAAAAAGCCCTTGTAGAAGCTGAGGGTGATGCAGAAAAAGCGATTGAAATCCTAAGAAAGAAAGGACAAAAAGTTGCTGCAAAAAGAGGTGATAATGAAGCTAAGGAAGGTTTAGCTGTTTCAATGTCAAATGGAACTAACGGTGTTGTTGTTCGTTTGAACTGTGAAACTGATTTCGTTGCAAAGAATGCAAACTTCAATTCTTTGGTAACAAAATTAGCTGAGATCGCTTTAAATTCAGGAGCAAAATCTATCGATGAGTTGAAAACTCAAGATTTCGATGGATTAACTGTTGAAGCTGCTATTACTGATCAAATTGGTAAAATTGGTGAAAAGTTAGATTTGTCTGCTGTAAGCCATATTGCTGCTGATACAGTTGTAGCTTACAATCACCCGGGAAACCAGGTGGCTACTTTGGTAGGTTTGAACCAGGCTGGTGATAATGTTGCTGATGCAGGTAAAGATGTAGCTATGCAAGTAGCGGCTATGAATCCTGTAGCATTAAACAAAGATTCTATTCCAGAAGATATTATCGCTAAGGAATTAGAAATTGGTAGAGATTTAGCTATTCAAGAAGGTAAACCAGAGGCAATGGCAGATAAAATTGCTCAAGGTCGTTTAGGTAAATTCTTCAAAGAAGCTACTTTATTAGATCAAGCATTTATTAAAGACAATAAATCATCTGTTCAGAAATACTTAGATGGTGTAAGCAAAGGACTTACAGTTACTGAGTTTTCTAGAGTATCATTGTCTTAATATGATAGAGGAATTAAAAAAGAGAGATTGTTTCAATCTCTCTTTTTTTTGTCCTAATTTTCGCAAATCGTATCATTTATAAAAACAAAGAATGAAATTTAAACGAGTTTTACTGAAATTAAGCGGTGAATCTTTATTGGGAGAGAAACAGTTCGGAATTGATCATAACAGATTGTCAGGCTATTCCAAAGAAATTAAAGAATTGGTAGATGCTGGAGTTGAAGTAGCTATTGTAATTGGAGGCGGAAATATCTTTAGGGGTATTCAGGAAGAAGATGGAGCTATTGATCGTGTGCAGGGTGATTACATGGGAATGTTGGCGACTATGATTAATAGTATGGCTTTACAATCATCATTAGAAGCATGTGGGGTGAAAACTCGTTTGTTATCCGCAATCAAAATGGAGCAAATTGCGGAGCCTTTTATCAAAAGAAGAGCAACACGCCATTTGGAAAAAGGTCGTGTGGTGATTTTTGGTGCAGGTACAGGTAATCCATATTTTACTACTGATACTGCTGCAGCGTTAAGAGCAAGTGAAATTGGTGCAGAGGTGATGTTAAAAGGAACACGTGTAGATGGTATCTATTCTGCAGATCCGGAAAAAGATCCAAATGCGACCAAATATGATACTGTATCTTATCAGGAATGTATTGATAAGGGATTAAGTGTAATGGATTTGACTGCATTTGCATTGTGTAAAGAAAATGGTCTGCCAATTATGGTATTTGATATGGATTCAGGAGGCAATCTGATCAAATTAGCGAATGGAGAAAATGTGGGAACTTTAGTAAAGTAAGGTTCAACAAGATATACTATTGAAAAGCCGCTTTTTAGCGGCTTTTTTTGTGCTCTTTTTTCACTCTTCAAGTATTTGAAGTTGCCATTCATCCAAAAAAGTGTAAAAATGTGATAAAACAAAATCATGCTTAAAACACTGTTATTTAAGTATTTAATTGGCTTTTGAGTTTTTTAACGTTACTTAGGAAACATTTTACCCGAAAAACGTTTCCTATATCGGAAATGCGATTTACATTTGCGGCCGATGAGTGAAAAAGAGAAAGAATTAATTATTAAAGCATCTCAAATCTTTTTAAGTTTTGGTATAAAAAGTTTAACGATGAATGATATTGCCAGCAAGTTGGGAATATCAAAGAAGACATTATATAACTATGTGTCTGACAAAAATGATTTGGTGAAGAAGTGTATTCTATTTCACATTGAAACCAATGAGTGCGAAATAAATGAAGCCTGTGATGTTTCAAGTAATGCGGTTGAGGAAGTGATTAACTTCAGTAAGATCGCAGGGGAAAAAATGAAACAGATTCATCCTTCCATTTTTTACGACCTTCAAAAATATCACCCGGAAGCCTGGGCGATTATCAGAAATTTTGAAGATAAAACCATACTAGAAGTTACAAAAAGCAATCTCCAACAAGGTATAGATGAAGGTCTGTATAGAGATGATATGAATATAGATCTTATTGCAGAAATTTATGTATCGGTGGTACAGGGAATTTTTCAAAACACAAAATTCTTATCCAGTGGTATTGCGATGTCTGAATATTATTTCCAGATATTCAACTATCACATCAGAGGGATTGCAAATGAAAAAGGAATCAAATTAATCAATCAATATTTAAGTTAACATACATGAATAAAATTAAACAAATCAGTGTGTTTGTCGCACTACTTACCATTTTGAGTATAGGTAGTGTGTACGGACAAGCTGAACAGCTTGAATTCTCATTAGAACAAGCTAGAACTTACGCGGTAGAGCATAGTTATAGCACGCGTAAAGCTGTTTTAGATCAGGCCATGGCTGAGAAGAAATTAAAGGAAACAACCGCTATTGGTTTACCACAAATTTCTGCTACGGCTGATTTTAAAAACTTCCTGGAAATTCCAACATCTTTAGCTCCGGATTTTACTAATCCAAGTAGCGGGGAATTGGTTCCAATCCAATTTGGTACAGATTACAATGTAGGAGGTACTTTACAATTGAACCAGTTATTATTTAATGGTTCTTATATTGTTGGATTACAGGCTGCGAAGGTGTATCGTGATATGAGCGAGAAAATGGTGATAAAATCTGAGCGTGAAATCAAGGATGAAGTGACCATTGCATATGGTAATGCCATTGTTTCAAGAGAAAACTATGAGACCTTAAAAGGGAATAAGGACTATCTTGAAAAAACATTGACTGAGACCCAGGCTTTATATCAAAGTGGTTTTGCAAAAGAGCAGGATGTAGACCAGTTAAGAATTTTAGTGCAAACGGCAGAAATTGAATTCAACAGAGCTGACCGTTTACGTGAGATTTCTGACAATCTTTTAAAGTTTAAAATGGGTATTCCATCAACAACTACTATTGTATTAACCGATAGTCTGGATAAGATTGTGAATTATGGAAATGATTCTTCAATTGTGAATCAGGCGTTTGATGTAAATGCACATATCGATTACAAAATCGCTTTAAACAATCAGGACTTACAACAGTTGAATTTGAAGAATACCAAAGTGGCATTTTTGCCAACTTTGAATGGTTTTTTCCAGTATCAACAAAACTACCAGTTTAATGATCTTTCATTAAAGAGTGAATATTGGTTCCCAACTTCTGTATGGGGATTACAAATGAATATTCCAATCTTTAGTAGTGGTCAACGCTGGTACGCGATGCAGCAAGCTGATTTGGACTGGCAAAAATCTCAAATTGATACCAGACAAGCTGAAGAAGGTTTAATGGTAGAGTTCTTGACTAAAAAGTCGGAGTATCAATTTGCTATTGATCAATATAAAAATTCGAAAGACAATCTGGATTTGGTGCAAAAGGTGGTAAATAAAGAAACCATAAAGTATCAGGAAGGAATGTCCTCCTCATTGAATTTAGCTAACGCACAAATACAATTTTTCCAAATCCAGGGAGCCTACATACAGTCTATCATGCAAATGATTAATGCACGTTCGGCAATGGATAGAATTTTAAGCAATTACTAAAAACAACAACATTTCAATATAATCAGATGAAAAAATTAATATATATATCCTTAGCTTTTGTAGCCGCATCATGTGCGTCTAAGACTACCGAAGACTATCTAACGGAATTGAATACAAAGCGAGATAGTATTAAGGCTGAATATAGAACTTTAGGAGCAGAATTGGCTAAAATTGAAGCGCAAATCACGGCTCTGGATACCACGAGAAAAGTGGTGAATGTAACTGCAAGAAAAGCAGATAGAACTACATTCCGTCACTTTTTCAAGATTTACGGATCTATTCAAACGGATAACAACACTTTGGTATACCCATCAGCTCAAGGCGAGATCACCAGAGTTTTTGTAGAAGAAGGTCAACCAGTAAGTAAAGGTCAGACTTTATATGCTATTGATTCGGAAATCTTAAGAAAGAGTATGGACGAAGTAAAGGTTCAGATCGAATTGGCTAAAGATGTTTACAACAAACAAGAGAAACTTTGGAAACAAAACATTGGTTCTGAAATGGATTACTTGAGAGCCAAAAACAATTTGGATGCTTTGAACACGAAAAAAGAAACTTTAAAAGCACAAATTAGTAAGACGAATGTTACAGCACCATTTTCTGGAACCATTGATGAAATCATGATTAAAAATGGTCAATTGGTAAGCCCTGGAGTGGCAACCATGCGTATTGTAAATTTGGATAAAGTTTACTTGAAAGCAGACGTTCCGGAAGGGTATATTAAAACAATTGGAAGAGGAACTCCGGTAAACGTGACGTTCCCGTCTATTAATGAGTCGGTAAAAACAAATATTAATGAGACCGGTAGATTTATTAACCCTGCGAACAGAACATTTACCGCGAGAATTAATCTGGAAAATCAAAACAATAAATTGTATCCGAATCTATTGGGGATGTTAGAGATTCAAGATTACCAACAAGATTCAGCTTTAGTAATTCCTGCACGTTTGATTCAGGAAAATGCACAGGGAGATAGTTATATTTTCACAGTGAAAACAGAAGGAGATGCGACTTATTCCATCCTGAAGCCTATTGAAGTAGGGATGACTTATAATGGAGTGACTGAAGTACTTTCCGGATTACATGATCAGGATATGATTATTGATAAAGGATCGAGAAGTGTAAGTGATAATCAATTAATTAGAGTGACTAAATAACCCTTTTTGGTTATTGCAAATTATTGTATATGAGTAATCAAGAAGAAAAGAAACAGGTAAAACCGTTCGGTATTACCGCGATGTCAATCAAGAACCGTACAACGGTGATGGTATTGACTCTGATTATCTTTTTGGCAGGGTTAGGAGCGTATAACTCTATGCCAAAAGAAGCATTTCCGGAAATTGTAATGCCGGAGATATACATTAGTACAATCTACCCGGGGAATAGTCCATTGGATATTGAGAAACTAATTACCCGTCCGATTGAGAAAGAAGTAAAAGGGATTACCGGAATAGATGAAATTACATCTTCTTCATTGCAAGGTGTTTCTTCAATTAAGATTAAGTTCGATTTTAGTGTAACTCCTGAGCAAGCGTTGCGAAAAGTGAAGGATAAAGTGGATGTGGCTATGGCCGACCCTGATTTCCCTTCTGATTTACCTGCGGATCCAAATGTGTTTGATATGAACTTCTCGGAGTTGATGCCGATTTTGAATATCAATCTATCCGGAGATTTCTCATTAGATATGCTAAACGAATATGCGGAGTATCTGGAGGATAAAATTGAAGACATCCCACAGATTAACGAAGTAGATATTCGAGGAATCAATGATAAGGAGGTTAAAGTAGAGTTGGATCTGCTAAAAATGGAAGCAACCAAGATCAATTTCCAAAATGTAGAGGATGCGATCAACTTTGAAAATATGACTGTTTCTGGTGGTAATGTACTTATCGATGGGTTTAAGCGTTCGATCCGTGTGGTAGGCGAATTTAGTGATTGGCATGACATTCAGGATATTATCGTAGGAAGAGAAAATGGAAACATTGTTTATCTACGTGATATAGGAACAGTTTCTTTCGGTGAGAAAGAGAAAGAAAGTTATGCACGTGAGTATATGAAATCTGTGGTGAGTTTGGATGTGAAGAAGCGTGGAGGAGAAAACTTAATTGAAGCATCTGCAGCAATTAACGAGGTGATTAAAGAAGCACAGAAAAACTACCTTCCTGAAGGATTGAATATTACCATTACGAATGATCAAACAGATCAAACAAAAGACCAGTTGAATGAGTTAGAGAATTCAATCTTATTCGGAATGGTACTGGTAATTGCTGTATTGTTATTCTTCTTAGGTCTGCGTAATGCTCTATTCGTTGGGGTAGCGATTCCATTATCGATGTTATTGTCGTTCTTAATTCTAAGTTCTTTAGGAGTGACCCTAAACATTATGGTATTGTTCTCTCTGGTGTTGGCATTAGGTATGTTGGTGGATAACGGTATTGTGGTAGTTGAAAATATCTATCGTTTGATGGATGAAGGATTACCACCAGCCAAAGCGGCATTAGAAGGAGCAAGTGAAGTGGCGTGGCCGATTATTGCATCTACAGCAACTACTTTAGCCGCATTCGTTCCATTGGCATTGTGGCCGGGAATGATGGGTGAGTTTATGCGTTACTTACCGATTACCCTTATGATTGTACTGAGTTCTTCATTGTTTGTGGCATTGGTCATTAATCCTGTGTTAACGACTTTATTTATGAAAATTCATGAAGAAGATGTGGTATTCTCCAGAAAAGCGTTAATGATATCATACCTTGGGTTGGCTGTAGCATTCTTATTAGGATTACTTCCTGGGATGACTGCAAATAACGTAGAATTTCAAGTAGGTGATATTGTTGGTTTAATTTCCTTTTTACGAGGATTATCATATGTGATCGTTTCAGGAGTCTTATTGTTTGTTATGAGTCGTATGATGTTCTTATCAGTGGATACAGATAAGAAACGAATTTTAATACCTAATTTGATTTTCATGGGAATTTCCCTTGTATATCATTTTACAGGTCAAACGGTAAGTGCGAACTTTATTGGTATTACCGCAACATTCTTAATTGTAAATGCTTATTTGATTTATCCGGCTAGTATTTGGTTTAAAGATGCGTTTATGCCAAGATTAGAGGTGATCTATGATAGATTTATCCGATTCGCATTAAGAGGTAGAAATGCATACAAATTCTTAGGAGGTACATTTGGTATGTTGATCTTATCGATCGTATTCCTGATTGCGTTTATGCCTAAGGTGTTGTTTTTCCCAAACAATGAACCGAAGTATCTCAACATCTTTATTGAAAAACCTATTGGGACTGATATTGAAGAAACCAATAAGTTGACCATGGATTTAGAGAAGAAGGTATTGAATGCGATTAAGAAGTATGAGGAAGTAAATCCAGCAACTGGAAAAGTGGAAAACTATCTGGTATCTTCTGTGATTGCACAAGTAGGAAAAGGGACTTCTGATCCGGCTCAAGGATTTACCGCTGGCTCAACTCCTAATAAAGCAAGAATTACGGTTTCGTTTGTCAAATATACCGAGCGTCATAAGTTTACAGATAAGGAACTGATTAATACCAATGATGTATTATCTGACTTTAGAGAAATGTTTAAAGGCATACCAGGAGTAAAAATTACTGTTGATAAAGATGCGAATGGACCGCCTACTGGGGCACCAATTAACATTGAAATTACAGGTGACGATTATGAACAATTAATCACTGAAGCCAATAAAGTGAAGACATTTATCAATAACGCCAACATTGGAGGTATTGAAGAGTTGAAACTGGATGTGGATCAGGGGAAACCTGAAATGCCAATTAAGATTGATAGAGATAAAGCAAGAAGATTAGGGGTATCTACCGCACAAATTGGGGGCGCTTTAAGAACATCGCTTTTCGGTAAGGAAGTATCTACGTATAAAGATGGAGAGGATGATTATCCGATCAATATCAGATCTGCTAAGATATTCCGTGATAATCCGGATGCGTTGATCAATCAGAGAATTACGTTTAAGAATATGAATAACGGTAAGATCATTCAAATTCCAATTTCATCTTTGATTGATGTGCAAAAGACATCAACGTTTAGTGCAGTGAAACGTAAGGATTTGAATAGAATTATTACTATTTCTTCTAATGTTCTTGAAGGGTACAATCCAACGGAAGTGGTAAATGAAATTAAAGCGACTTTAAATTCATACGATTTCCCAGCAGAGAATACCTATAAGTTTACTGGGCAACAAGAGGAACAGGCTAAGGAGATGGCATTCTTGAGTAATGCACTTTTAATTGCATTTTTATTGATAATCTTCATCATTGTTCTTCAATTTAATGCGACTTCAACTCCTGTGATTATCGGTACTTCTGTATTGTTCTCATTGATTGGGGTATTATTGGGTCTGGTAATCTTCCAAATGGATTTCGTTGTGATCATGACCATGATTGGTATCATTTCACTGGCCGGAATTGTGGTAAACAATGCGATTGTATTGATAGATTATACCAATATTATCGTGGATCGTAAGAAGAAAGAGCAAGGATTGTCTTTAGATGAGAAATTACCTTTTGCTGATTTCGTTGAAGCGATTGAAGAAGGTGGTAAAACGCGTTTACGTCCGGTATTGTTGACAGCAATTACCACAGTATTGGGATTATTACCATTAGCGGTTGGATTGAACGTGGACTTCTTTGGATTCTTTACGGAGTTAGATCCACATATCTATGTAGGTGGTGAGAACGTACAATTCTGGGGACCTATGTCATGGACAATTATCTTCGGATTGACGTTTGCGACTTTCTTGACATTAGTCATTGTACCTGTAATGTACTTTATCGTAAATAGATTGAAATATCGTATTGCAAATGCGTTATAGAAATCAGAATATATTCAATAAAAAAGGCGCTCATTGAGCGCCTTTTTTATTGAATTATTTTTTTAAATGCTTAAATATGAGCCAACATTTCTGTTACTAATTCTGTGGTGCCATATTGATGTTTCCACCCCCAGTCGGCACGCGCAGGAGCGTCATCAATGCTTTGTGGCCATGATGCAGCAATAGCATCTCTTTCATCCGGTTTATAAGAAATCGTAAAACCCTCTTTTTGCTCAGCAATTTCATTGGCCAATTCCGCAGGAGAAAATGAAGCTGCCGATAAATTATAACTTGATCTGACTTTGATATTTTCAGAAGGTGCCTCCATGATTTCAATAGTAGCTCTAACCGCATCTTCCATCATCATCATAGGTAAACTCGCATTTTTATTCAAAAAACACTCATATGAGTTGGTTTTGCGTGCATGATAAAAAATATCTACAGCATAATCGGTTGTTCCCCCTCCAGGAAGAGATTTCCATCCGATAAGTCCAGGGTAACGTACACTACGTACATCAACACCAAACTTCTCAAAATAATACTCGTTCCAACGCTCTCCAGCTTGTTTAGAAATTCCATATACGGTATTTGGATCCATCACAGTATCCTGTGGCGTATTTTGTTTTGGTGTTGTAGGCCCGAAAACAGCAATAGAGCTTGGCCAGAAGATTTTATCTAATTTGCCTTCCTTGGCAATGTTTAAAATATTGAAATGACCATCCATATTTAATTTCCAAGCATATTCCAGATGCTTTTCAGCAGTAGCAGATAGCAATGCGGCAAGATTAAATACATTTCGAATTTGATGCTTCTCTATAATCTGGCGAAGAGCAGCGTCATCTAAAACATCTAGTTTTTCATAGATTCCGGTTCCTCCTTCATCTTTAATATCTGCAGCGATCACAGAAGATGCTCCATATTTAGCTCTCAAGGTTTCCACAAGTTCACTTCCTACTTGACCTAAAGCGCCAATAACCAGTATATTCCCTTCCATATTATGATTCCGTTTTCGTGGTGAAAATAATGCCGTCAAATGTACTTCAAAATCTATTTGAAGAAGTTAAAATTTAATACAAACATTTTTAGGTTCTGTGAAAAATTTCAGGGCTTCAAAACCACCTTCTCGACCTACTCCAGAATTCTTAACGCCACCAAATGGAGTTCTTAAATCGCGTACTAACCAGCAATTGATCCACACGATTCCCGCTTCTACTTTGCTAGCTACGCGATGTGCACGTTTGAGATTTTCTGTCCAAATGGTAGAAGATAATCCGTATTCTACACTGTTGGCCATCATCAACACTTCATCTTCGGTGTCAAATGGAGTAATGGTAACGACCGGCCCAAAAATTTCTTCTTGATTGGTTCTACAGGTGTAGGCCAAACCTTCGATAATCGTTGGTGCGATATAATAACCATCCGCATATTCTCCGTTCATTTGAACCTGATGTCCTCCAGCCAATACTTTACCACCTTCTTCTTTTGCAAGTTCGATGTAAGAAAGTACCTTTTCCATATGTGGTTTTGATACTACTGCGCCTAATTTGGCATCCGGATCATTCGGGTAACTTACTTTCATATTTTGAACACGTTCTACAAAAGCATCTCTGAATTTTTCATAGATCGGTCTTTCTACAAAAATTCTCGATCCACATAAACAAATTTGTCCCTGGTTCGCAAATGAAGAGCGAACTGTAGTTTTTAATGCTTCGTCAAAGTCTGCATCAGCAAAAATGATATTTGGATTTTTTCCTCCTAATTCTAAAGATAGTTTTTTGAATTTTGGAGCTGCTATGGATGCAATATGTGCTCCGGTTTTAGTCCCACCAGTAAAACTGATAGCTTTGATATGATCGTTTTGTGAAATTGCTTCTCCAACTTTATGTCCTAAACCATGTACAATGTTTAAAACACCTGGAGGCATTCCGGCTTCAATACAAATTTCTGAAAGCAGATAAGCTGTCATCGGAGTTACTTCAGATGGTTTGGCAACCACACAGTTTCCGGCAGCCAGGGCCGGAGCAATTTTCCAGGTAAATAGATATAGTGGTAGATTCCAGGGAGAAATACATCCTACAACTCCTAAAGGATGTCTGGTGGTATAGTTCATTGCCACGCCTTCCATTTCATGCGATTCAGATGCAAAGTGTAATATACCGGTAGCAAAAAAGTGAAAGTTATCTCTGGCGCGAGGAATATCTACTGCAGTCGCCAGTTTTAAAGGTTTCCCATTATCTCTACTTTCCGCAGCAGCCAATTCGGGAAGTCTTTCTTCAATGAGTTGTGCTACTTTTAGCATTACATTGGATCTAAATTCTTTTGGTTTAGATCCCCACGATTCAAACGCATCTTTTGCAGCTTTTACGGCCAATTCGATATCACGTTCATCAGAATCCGGAATGAGTGAATAGACTTGTCCGGTAGCAGGTTCAATATTATCAATATATAAATCACTGCTTGGAGCTATGAGTTCACCATTAATATAATTTTGAATTTTTTGCATCCTCTTTTGTTTTCATTTGTATGGCTGTAAAAGTAGTATTTCAACATGGATTTCATCAGTGCACAGCTAAGATTATATTAGATTTAAATAACATTTCCCTAAAGATGGATTCCTTAATTTAGCGAATTCAAATTCTTTGCGAATGCTCTATGTTGTTTTAAAATACCTGATGCGATTAACCCTAAAATCGTATTTCAAAGTTTTGAAGGTAACCGGGAAAGAAAATATCCCGAATGATGGACCGATTATTTTTGTGGCAAATCATCCTAGCACTTTGATGGATCCGGTGGTTATTGGTGCGATCGTTCGACCACAATTGTACTTTTTGGCTGCAGCTGAATTTATGGGAAAAGGAATCGTGACCTGGTTGATGCAAAAGTTGTTTAACATGATTCCGATATATCGCCCAAACACGTTACCCGATAAATCCGCAAAGAATGGTGATGTATTTGAAAAGTGTTTTACGCATTTGTCAAATAACGGATCAATTTTGATTTTTCCGGAAGGGAGCTCGATTACGGAGAAAAAGCTGCGACCATTAAAAACTGGAGTAGCTAGAATTGCATTTGGAGCAGAAAAACGGCATGATGTGCAGGTGCAAATTATTCCAATAGGCTTGAATTATTCTGACCCGCATTCTTTTCAATCAGAATTATATGTGCGAATAGGAAAGCCTATTTTAACATTAGATATTGATTCTCTTCAATTAGAAGATGAATTTGAAAAAGCGAAAGCTTTAACTCAAATTATTGAAGATAGATTGAAGGAGAATCTAATTCATTTGGAAGACGAAAAATTAGAAGCACTTTTTGAAAAGGTAAGAAGAGTTTCTGCACATGAATTACGTGTGTCTAATGATCAAAAACTGGGGTTAGAAGATAAGTTTAAATTAGATCAGGAAATACAGGATGGCATGGCATATTATGCGAATAAACATCCTGAGGTATTGGAAATAATCACTCGAAATTTAGATAATTATATTCGAAGATCAGATTTTTATGGGGTTAGTGATTCTACCATATCCAGAGGAGTAGGACAAATAAGTTGGTACGACTATATGAGAATCATTTTAGGCATTCCGGTATTTGTATTTGGGTTTCTGGCGAATAGTTTACCCTATTACGCAACGATTTGGATTTTTAGAAGGTTTAAGATTGATCCATCATTTCATGGCTCTATTGGAATGAGTATTGGGATGGTCTTGTATTTAATCTGGTATATTGGATGGGGTGTATATGCCTCCAGCTTTATCGGATATTGGTGGTTTGGGTTTTTGTTGATTTCGGTAGTTTATCTGGCTGGTAGGTTTACATTAAAATATTTGAGTTTGATTTTTCAAATGCGTCAACAGGGCAAATTGAATCGATTGCTGCGTAAGGATAGAAACGTATTAAAGGCTTTGTTTGAGGAGCGTAATGAAATCATCAGGGAGATTGTGATGTATTCTGAAAAATATAAATCGGAACTAGAGCAAATGAATGCGGTTTAGAATTGTTTTGTATTTGACATAGTGGGTGATTTTTAATTATTTAAAAACAAATAAGCCAAAATATCAGAAGGCTTATTTCGTTACACGTATTTATTTACATTTGGCAACTATTATTCGCAGAAATAAATACAATTAAATGTCTGAAAACAATTCTACTCGGGAAAGCGATTTTTCATCATCAAGTTTACTGTTCTTTTTATTAAAATGGAGAAAGCCATTGATCATTGTAATGGCAGTAACCGCAGTGGCTTCAGCTGTAGTTTCTTTGATGATTACACCAAAGTTTTTGTCTACCGCGATATTCTTCCCGGCAAATAACTCATCATTATCTAAAGGTTTGATGACTGAGGATGCGCAGGGTAAGAATGACTTATCAAAATTTGGAGAGGAAGAGCAAGCGGAAGCGATGCTTCAGATTTTGAATAGTGATAAAATTCGTTGGAGACTTTGGGCAAAGTATAACATGATGGAGCACTACGAAATTGACCCAGGTGAAGAATATGCTCAAACAAAATTATCAAAGACCTGGGAAAACAACGTAAGCTTTAAAAGAACAGAGTTTAACTCCATTCGAATTGATGTACTGGATACTGATAAAGATTTGGCGGCTACTTTGGCGAATGAGATTGCAGCGTTGGTAGATACCATGCGTAACGAAATGATCCATGCCAGAGCGCAAGAAGCATACAAGATTATGGACGAAGAGTACAACAGTATGGTAGGTTACATGAAACAATTGGATGACTCATTGACGGTACTTAGAAAGAAAGGTGTTCAAGATTATGAGAAGCAGATTGAGATGATTACCGGGGTGTATTATCAGGCTTTGGCTGAGAATAATACGCGTGCCGTAAATCAGTTACAAATGCAGTTAGATACTCTTGCGAAATACGGTTCAGCTTCAAAATCGATGACAGAAAATCTGGAGTTTTTGAGAGAGCGTTTGGTTTTATTGAAAGGTAAATATGATGAGATTAAAGTAGATGCAACTAAAGATTTAACCTGGAAATTCGTGGTAAACGAAGCTGTACCAGCTGAAAAGAAAGCGTATCCAATCAGATGGTTAATTGTTTTGGTTTCAACATTAGCATCTTTGTTATTGGCAGTATTAGTAATCATCGGTGTTGAAAATTACAACCGCTATGCTGCGCAACTTAAAAATGAATAGAAGTAACCTTTCATTTGGAAGACAAACTATCATATAAGTTATTTTACCAGATTCTTGGGGCATTTGCAATTATTAATGCCCTGTTTATCTATTTTGAAATATTTTATTTCATGGCGGTGCCTGTGGCATTAGCCATTATTGCAATCGCATTGTTTAAATTGGATTGGCTCTTGATGCTGATCTTCTTTTTGGTTCCGGTTTCATTAACTTTAGAAGAAGTTGGAATGGGGATGGGGCTCACATTGCCCACGGAACCTTTACTCTTTGGAGCCATGCTCGTATTTATTCTGAAAAATTTGTTTACGGGAGATTACGATGGTAGAATTTTAAAAAATCCGATTTCCATATCCATTATTGTCATGTTGATGTGGATGTTTATTTCATTTCTTTTTAGCAGACTTCCGGTCGTTTCATTGAAGTTCTTTATTGCCAAATTATGGTTTATTGTACCGTTCTTTTTTGCAGGCGTATTGTTGTTTAAGAATCGAAAGAATGTGATTAAACTGACCTGGTTGTTTGCAGTTCCGATGTCTGGTGTAATCATTTACACTATTATCAGACAATATGTGAGAGGGTTTGATATGCAAGCTGCACACTGGGTAATGCAGCCTTTTTTTAGCGATCATACTTCTTATGGGGCCATGATGGCATTTTTTATTCCATCGATGTTTGCACATATCAGTAGTTTAAAATGGGAAATTAATACGAAGATTTTAGCTGGAGTATTAACCGCTATTTTTATGATTGGTACCGTATTATCGTATACGCGTGCGGCATGGGTGAGTTTGGTTGCTGCAGTAGCATTATTTGCTTTAATTAAGTTGCGTATCAGATGGTGGATAGTTGGATTATCCGGAGTCACAATAGTGGCACTACTATTTATGTTTTGGGTACCGATTATGCATAAGCTGGAAAAAAACCGTCAGGATTCTTCTGGAGATTTAGCTGAACACGTAGAGTCAATGAGTAATGTCGCTACGGATGCGAGTAACCTGGAGCGTCTGAATAGATGGAGTGCTGCGTTTCAAATGTTTTATGAAAGTCCGGTGGTGGGTACAGGACCGGGGACGTATGCATTTTTATATGCACCATATCAATTAAGTTCAAATCTAACTGTGATTTCTACCAATTTCGGTGATTTGGGAAATGCGCATTCGGAATATTTTGGACCACTGGCCGAACAGGGTGTTCCGGGACTGGCGATATGGTTAGTGTTGATATTCTTTATTTATTATCGAGGAGTGACGACTTATTATAGATTGGAACAAAAAGAAAACAAAGGTTTAATGATGGGGACGTTGTTGGGTTTGACCACTTATCTGGTACACGGAATCTTGAACAATTTCTTAGATGTGGATAAGGCAGCAGTTCCTTTTTGGGCGTTTGTAGCGATTATCGTAGCTATGGATGTATACTACGAACGTAACCCAGATTCTTCGCAAAAGAAAAGCCTCCCCAATATTTGAGAAGGCTTCGAATTTGAGATATTTTAAATTTATGCGTGTTCCATAAATTTCTCAGCTAACTTCTTTTGTTCATCACCTGGTACTGGGGCATATTCTAAGAATGTACTTGTAAAACTGGCCATACCATGAGTGAGCGATCTTAATGCAGTACTGTATTTATTTAATTCAGCCAAAGGCACATGAGATTGAATAATTTGATTTTTCCCTTTGGACTCAATTCCCATTATGATTGCACGTCTACTTTGTAAATCAGTCATTACTTCCCCAACCACATCTTCCGGAGCTGTTACCGTTACTTTATAGATTGGTTCTAAAATTTTAGGAGCAGCATCTCTGAAAGCATCCTGAAAAGCATGTGAACCTGCGATCTTGAAAGAGATTTCATTTGAGTCTACAGAGTGCATTTTACCATCATATACGATAACGCGAACGTCACGAACATAAGAACCGGTAATTGGACCTTCTTCCATTTTTTCCATAATCCCTTTCTGAATTGCTGGTAAGAATCGAGCATCAATTACACCTCCCACAATAGATTTTACAAAATGTAATTTTCCACCCCATGGGAGATCCACCAGTTCCTCACCTCTTACCGGATGATGTGTTGGTTTTTCCATACCTTCATACCATGGTTCAATTTCCATATGTACTTCAGCAAATTGACCGGAGCCACCTGATTGTTTTTTATGCTTGTAATAAGCAGTTGCACTTTTTTGGATGGTTTCGCGATACGGAATTTTGGGATCTTCGAATCGGATATCCATGCCATAGATATTTTCCATGTTCCATTTGATCACTGATAGATGGAGTTCTCCCTGACAATGGATGATCAATTGTTTCAGTTCTACAGATTGATCATAAATAACAGTAGGGTCTTCTTGAGATAACTTTTTGAGGACCTCACCAATTTTTTCATCATCCTTACGCGTATTGGCTACTACAGCCGTTCTGATTCTTGGTGCCGGGAAATTAATAGGCTTCAGACCAACATTATCATTTTTAGAACTTAAAGTATGGTTGGTATCAGAATTCTTTAATTTTAAGGTGGCTCCGATATCCCCTACCACCAATTGATCTACTGCATGACGCTCGTGACCATCCATGATATAAAGTTGGTTCAGATGTTCGTTTTCGCCTGTTGTATGATTGATTAGGTGGTCTCCTTGTTTCACAGAACCTGAGATCACTTTAAAGAATGAGATCTTACCCAAATTAGGTTCGATAAGAGTTTTAAAAATAAAAAGTACCGGAGGGCCGTCTAATTTGTATTGTATTTCATGTCCGTCATCTGTTTGCTCAGGGTGCATATCAATGGCGGATGGCGCCACATTATCAATAAAGCCCATTAAACGTCCTGAACCCATATCTTTTTTGGCGGACAAGCAGAATACCGGGAAGACATCATGATTACGCATGCCGAGTTTTAAACCTTCTCTCAACTCATCCTCAGATAGATTCCCTTTTTCAAAATAAAGTTCCATTAAAGCTTCATCATTTTCAGCAGCTTTTTCAACCAGTTCATTATGTAGTTTGTTCGCTTTATCCAGTTCAGATTCCGGAATTTCTAATTTTTCGGGTTTTCCTCCATCCGGACCAAACTTGTAAAGTTTCATCTTTAGTAAATCCACTATTTGATGGAATCCATTTCCTTCATCAATAGGATATTGCATCTGAGTTACAGCATTTCCATAATGTTCTTTTAGAGACTCTAAAGACATTTCGAAATCCGCTTTTTCGTGGTCCAATTGGTTGATTGCAAAAATGAGAGGTTTGTTATAATGCGAAACATGATTCCAGATGAGATCTGTACCGACTTCAACTCCATGTTGTGCATTGATCAGCATTAAACTGGTGTTAGCTACGCGAAGGGATGCGACTACCTCACCTACGAAATCATCTAATCCCGGAGTGTCTATAATGTTAATCTTATAATTTCTCCATTCAGTATGCAATGGTGTGGCAAATACAGAACTTTGTCTTTCCTTTTCAATTTCGTGGTAATCCGAAACTGTATTTTTATCTTCAATCGTACCTCTACGAGAAATTAATCCGGCTTCAAACAACATGGTCTCTGCAAGAGTTGTCTTGCCGGATTTCGAGCTTCCAAGTAATACCAGATTTTTAATGTGTTTTTCATCAAATACTTTCATCACCGTATAATTTTATATGAATATCTTAGAAAACTAGTTTCTAGTGTTTTATTAAAAATTTTAAAGTATAAAACTAGAAAATATTCATACGGCATTTGATGACCTTGACAGGGTCAGATAAATGATAGATGTTAGGGCTAAAATTTAATTTTTTTTATATTTTATCGTTCTACTGAATTTAGCTTAACAGGTCGTCAAGGGCAGCCTTTAATTCTGGATATTTAAAGGAAAAACCAGTAGATTTTATTTTTTCAGAAGAAGCCCGGCTGCCATATAAAAGTAGTTTGGCCATATCGCCAAATATCATTTTTAATACAAATGCAGGCACCGGAGGGAGCCAGATTGGTCTGTTGAGTTTTTGGGCAATTGTTTTGGTAAATGATCTGTTGGTATGATGTTCGGGTGCGCTTGCATTATACGCACCATGTAGATGTGTATTTTGGATGGCATCCAAATACATTTGACACAGATCATCAATGTGAATCCAGGGGATGAATTGCTTTCCCGAGCCTAGTGGAGAGCCTATTCCGGCTTGAATGGGTTGAGTCATTTTTTGAAGTGCACCACCTTTTGAGGTTAGTACGATTCCGGTTCGAAGTTGGACTGTTCGAATGCGCGGATCGTAAACTTGTGTTGCCGCATTTTCCCATTTAGCACATACATCTCCAAGAAAATCATCAGCGGGAGAATCAGATTCTTTATAGATATGTGAATCGGTAATCATCCCATAATATCCAACCGCAGAAGCGGAAATAAAAGCAGAAGGACTCAAGTTCAATTCTTTGATCTTTTTCTGTAAGAACAAGGTCGATTGAACTCTGGAATCCAGTATAAGTTTTTTGCGACTATCCGACCATCTTTGACCGGCAATATTTGCTCCCGCGAGATGTATGATGTAATCACTATTTTGTAAAGCGGTTTCATCAATTTCCTGTTTTTTCCAGTTCCAGTAAAAAACAGGAAATTCTGACTTGTTATGCTTAATCTGACTTAGTATGGCCACATGGTACCCGGATTGTTTTAAAAAATGGCAAAGATGTTTGCCAATTAAACCCGTACCTCCGGTGACTAAGACAGTTTTCATAAAGTATTGATTATTTTGGATCCGGTAAAGAATCCGGACTTTTTGGTTTTTGAACTACACCAAGAGTTTCTCCCATATATCTTCCAAAATCTCTCATGTCTTCAGCTTCTTCTCTTAAGCCTGTGGCTTTTTCAAAAGTATCGGCCATGGTCATGATGTTTTGATAAGTAAACATCTTCATTTCGTCTACGGTAAATTCTTTGGTCCAAAGGTCAATACGCAAAGCGCTCTGCGACTCTGGATCCCAAACAGACAGAAATGAAGCACTTACCGAACCATTATTTTGGCTATCGGTAGCAGACCAATCTATTTGTTCCGGAATGTGATTCTCATCTAAAGAGACCTCAATTTTTATTTCTGATTTTTTCATTATCTCGGTTTGTATTTAGATTGACGCAACAAGCTTTGTGCGTCTTCCATTTTCATTAGTTCTTCTATTGTTGTTTCAGGATGTTCATCCATATATTTTCTCACGATTTGCCATCCCATCCAGTACCCTATTTGTGCAGGAGATTCCTTTGGGAAACCCGGAGAAAAAGGACCGGGTCCGGTAAGTGCACGAATGACATTTACATCTGTACTATACAGTTGTTGTTCCTCAATCATTTTTGCCCAAATGGTGGCTTCATTTTCTTTACACCATTGAATTTCATTAGCGGTAAAACCGATCTTGTAATGGTCGGAAGCAAATGGGAATAAGGCATCCATAAAGTACATGGATTTTCCGAAATTTACCATTTGTGATAAGACTTCGTCTTTTTTGTTTTCAGGTTCAAACTCACTTAAAACCCATCCACGGAGCATATCATAAACCATATAATCCGGAGTCGACTTTTTTCGGATGTATTCCGGAATTCCGGCAAGTTGATAGATTTTATTAGAGTCTCCCAGGTATAAGTCCAACCCGACTCCTAAGACAGAGTCTGTAACTACAATGTTGTTAGAAATACCCGTGACCATACTAACTACCACAGGGATTTCTTTTTCCGGGAAATAATATTGATAATAGCTAAATGCTTTCTCTACATCTGATTGGATAGCAGAGATATCATGGAAATTGCTATCAACTGTTCGGTATAGTTGATGAATGTCTTTATGGATTAGAAAACGGACGGCTCTTTCTTTAAATACAGGAGTAGAAACATTTCCAAATTTCATCACTCTCCCGGCATATAGACGATAAAAACTACCATAAACTTTTAGGAGAGAATCATTATAAGACTCAAAATTTGAATGAGTCACTAAACCGGTAAAATCCGTTTCCAAATGTAACCAGTTTATGTTTGTTGTTTGACCGGATAAATCCACATCAAATTTGTTCTCTTCGCAGGAACTCAATCCAATGATAAGGAACAATAGACTATTGAAAATGTATGAAAATTTATACTTCATTGGTTGGGAATATATCCTACTTTTATCGCTTTATTTGGCAAATCTATAAAACAGGATAAGGTAACGTTATGCGAGATTTAAAATTTTATGTTATAGGCTTATTAATTTTAGTGGCCAACCAAAATTCGATTGCCCAGGGAGATAAAAAAGTAGGTTTAGCTTTTACAGTTTCCCCATCTGCAAGTTGGTTGGCTCCAACAAATACCGGGTATAGTTCTGAGGGGTCTAGAGCAGGAATTAAGTATGGTTTACTCATGGACTTTAGATTGTTTGGTGACGATAATTATAGTCTCGCGTCAGGATTTACGATGAATCATTTAGGAGGGAAATTATCAGAACCTACCTATGTGACGAATAGTAATGGAAATGTAATTGCAGCTAGAAATATGTCAACGTATAAATTGACGTATATCGATGTGCCTTTTGCGATTAGGCTTAAAACCAATGAAATTGGATATAATATTTTCTATGGTTTATTTGGAACGGAGTTAGGTTTTAATGTGAATGCCAAAAAAGAATACAATACAAGTTACAGCGGGACGACAAATGCAACAGTTACAGAGGATGTTTCGGGAGACGTTAACTTGTTTAGAACTTCTATGATTTTTGGTGCAGGAATCGAAAGAAATATATCAGGTGATGCTTATTACCGAATTGGAATCACTTATCACAATGGTCTAAATAATATCATGAAAGGCAAAGCGTATGCAGTGGATGGTAATGGAAATACCATTGTAGAAAACAACGAAGCGCAAGAGGATAAAGATTTATCTACCAAGTTAAAATTTATTGAACTGAATTTAGCGATTGTATTTTAAGTATTATGGAGTACGCTAAGATCATAGATCATATCGTTGGGTGGTTAAAAGACTATACGGAATCTTCAAGAACCAATGGATTTGTAATTGGAGTATCAGGAGGTATTGATAGTGCTCTTACCAGTACATTATGCGCGTTAACCGGCAAGAAAACGATTTTGGTGGAGATGCCGATTCATCAGGATGAATCTCAGGTGTCAAGAGGGAAGAAGCACATTTCTTTTTTGGTTGAAAAATATCCAAATTGTTCTTCGTTAGAACTGAACATGACTGATACCTATGATGTATTTTTAGCTGAGTTAAGATCAAATATTGATTTGAATCGTTCGGAAGAAATCAAGAATTTAACCCTCGGGAATTCCAGAGCCAGATTGCGTATGTCTGCATTATATGCTGTGGCAGGGATTGAGGGATTACTGGTTGCTGGTACTGGAAATAAAGTAGAAGATTTTGGAGTAGGTTTCTTTACCAAATATGGAGATGGAGGAGTGGATATTTCTCCCATTGCGGATTTGTTTAAAACCGAAGTTTATGCTCTGGCAAAATATCTGAACGTTAATCAAAATATATTAGAAGCGCCACCCACCGATGGTTTATGGGATGATGGCAGAACAGATGAGGATCAAATCGGAGCGACTTACGCAGAGTTGGAAGCAGCGATGCGAAAGCATGAAACATTAGGAGATTCGTTAGATCAAATTCAATTCTTGTCAGAAAGAGAGCGTGAAGTTTGGGAGATATATTTCAGTCGTTGGAAGGCCAATCAACATAAAATGAATCCAATTCCGGTATGCGAAATTCCGGAGGACTTAAAGGAATAATATGAAACAATCTTTACGTCATTCATATCTTCTTTCTTCGAAAATAGATTGGTTGACTATTGGGGGATTATCGGTAGTTATATTACCCATTTTTCTTTTTTTTATTTCAAATGATGCCGGGTTATCGGACCAAGTTGGCATTTCGCTATACATTGTTGCTTTTGTAGTTAATTATCCCCACTTTACCGTATCATATCAACTTTTATATAGTGATTACAGACATCTTTTGCTCAAAGATTATCGGTTTATCTGGGCGGGGATTGTTGTCCCAGTTTTGCTTCTATTGTATATCATTTGGTCCATGGTGGAGCAAAGTCCAGATATGTTGGCCTATTTCGTGGAGTTTATGTTTGTCATTGTGGGGTGGCATTATACCAAGCAGGCCTATGGCGCAGTGATGGTGACCTCGAGTATGAAGAAATACTTTTATAGCCATTGGGAAAGATGGGCTCTAAAAGTGAATATGTATGCTTTATGGATTACGTCATTTTTGTCATTTAATATTGGTGAAAATTCCGGTTTGGAATATTGGGGAATTCCATATGAGTCGCTGAATTTTCCAAAGTATAGTATTTACATCTCATATGGAGTTACGGCAGTGACATTAATGGTTTTTGGCCTATTGATGCTTCGAAGAATTTTGAAAACTAAAGAATGGCCTCCATTCATTTCCATTATTAGTTTCTTGTCTATTTATGCCTGGTTTCTTCCTATCTTGTATGACCCGGTGTATAATCTAGCGGTGCCGTTTTTCCATTCTATTCAGTATTTCACCTTTGTGATCGCGCTAAAAAAGAACGAGATCACAGCGCAAATTGAAAATAAAAATCATGTGGCTAAATGGGTGGTGGCTTATATCGCATTTGCTGTGCTAACAGGAGTTGTTTTCTTCGAGGCATTACCGCGCGTAATGGATGTTACGATTCCATATAATCATGATCTTTTTGGACAAGGCCTGTTTTTGTTTTTGTTCTCTGTGTTTATCAATATTCATCACTATTTTATTGATAACGTGATTTGGCGGGCAGATAATGAAAAAGTGCATCGCTATCTTTTTACCTAACACCTTTCAGACGCATAGTTTTTCCTATGGGGGAAATTGCTTTTTTTAATTTGGAAAATCAGAGGCAAACTTAGAATTCGGAGTACATTTGCCGCCAATGCAAAGAATCAATTTTAAATCTCGGCCGGTTCAAATTGCCACACTGGCTTTTCTCTCTATTATTTGGGGGAGTTCGTTTATTTTAATGAAACGTGGTTTAGAAGTATTTCCGGCTGATGAAATTGCGGCTTTGAGGATGTTTTTGGTATTTGCGGTTTTATTGCCCAGTACGATTCAACATTTTTCAGCATTAAAGCCGAGCAATAGATGGTGGTTTTTTGCCGTGGGGATTTTCGGAAGTGCATTACCGTACTTTTTATTTGTTACGGCTCAAACCGAGATCAGTAGTTCATTAAGTGGAATATTAAATTCTTTGACTCCCTTATTTACTCTGATAATTGCAGTTTTCTTTTTTAAGCAAAAAGTAAGACGGATCAGTATGATCGGAGTAAGCCTGGGTTTAATTGGGGCTGTAGGGCTGATTTATTTCTCGGCAGAACATAAAGTTGCGCAGAGTTTTACGATATTCATGATACTCCCGATCATTGCTTCGGCCTCGTATGGGATTAATGTAAATATCATTAAAACTTACCTTCAAAATATTAATCCTGTTGCGGTTACTGCCTGGTCGTTTGCCATGATTGGTCCATTGGCGGGAATCTATTTATTTGGAATTTCTGATTTTGTATCGAATATTCAGAAACCAGGTGGTATAGAAAGCTTTGGCTATATTGCTATTCTTGCGGTTGTAGGAACAGCAATAGCAGTGTTGGTATTCAATATGCTGATTAAACATACCACGGCTTTATTTGCTTCTTCGGTTACTTATTTAATTCCAATTATAGCCATCTTATGGGGAATCCTGGATGGAGAAGAATTTAACATGATCCAATTGGTATTTGTGTTTGTGATTTTGGGAGGAATTAGTCTGATAAAAAGTTCTAAATAGTTTTTGTTCAGCTGATTTCCCTTGATTTATACTTGTTATAACTTTATTACTTTTGGCGGCCTAAAAATAAATGTATGACAACTGGAACTATTAAAACTGAAAAGGGCGATATGAAAGTAGAATTCTACGATAATGATGCGCCAAATACAGTAGCCAACTTTGTGAAACTAGCCAAAGATGGTTTTTACAACGGATTAAATTTTCACCGTGTTATTCCTGATTTTGTAATTCAAGGAGGATGTCCTGAAGGAACAGGAGTAGGTGGTCCTGGATATCAAATTGATTGTGAATTAACAGGCGATAATCAATACCATGATAGAGGAGTTTTATCTATGGCACATGCAGGTAGAAATACCGGAGGTTCGCAATTCTTCATTTGTCATAGTAGAAATAATACTTCACATTTAGATCGCCAACATACTTGTTTTGGAAAAGTAGTAGAAGGTTTAGATGTAATTGATGATATTCGTCAGGGAGACAAAATCAACGAAATTGTAATCGACTAATTAATCGATTAAATAGAACAAAAAAGCCAATGGGTAACCATTGGCTTTTTTTATTTTCAATGAAATTTTCGTGTCAAATTTTCCTACTTGAAATCATCCGCTGATAAGCTTTAACGACCTTTTAACATAAGACTTAAAATTCTACCCAACCAATAGGGTAATGTGTCCGTTTACGCGTGTATTAAACAAAATACACATGAGAAAAATTTACACATTAGCTATAGGTTTGGTTGGCCTTGTAGGTGCAAGTTTTGCACAAAACAACTTAGATTATAAAATTGAGCCACAACAGATGACCGGAGAGGTAATTGCTACAAGAGATGCTGCTTCGGCAGATGTAGCTAGAGGTACTCAAAGTTGTGTGGATACTGTAGATTATGCATTATACAGATCATTAAACAGTGCGGGTCAGGTGACTTATGCAACTGTACTTTTACAAGATTCAATGACTACAATCAAAGGAATGGGATTATTTTTCCCGGTACCTGCAGGTCAAAGTGTTGGCGTAAATGGATTAGAATTCTTTGCGAATAGTAGAAAAGCAGATGGTTCAGCTTCATCGGTTGTTGTAAGCCTTTATACTGCTGGCGCAGATTCATTACCAACTGGAACAGCTTTAGAAACACAAACTGTAAGTGTAGATACGAATAGCCAAACTTTAGGTGATATTTATAACCTGGTTACATTTTCTAGTGTAGCAAACTTGAGCAATTCTTTCGTAATCACTGTTGAAGCAGGGTCTCCTACTGATTCAACTGCTTTATGGACCGGTGGTGTACTTTCTGGAGGTTTTGATGGATACCCAACTTCATTAGAAGTAGGTGGTAACTGGTTAAGACCTGGAGCTTCTGCTCAAATTGGTGGAATTGTACCAAGAATTCACCCATTGATCCAATATGATGTTATGAACAATGTGATTCCTAGTGTGACTAAATTATCAGGACCAAATGAAGAAGTAACTTTCAATATTACTGCTTCTCAAATGGGAAGTTCTTATTTAACTTTCACTGGTTTATTACAAGATAACAATACTACTGCAATCAACTTCGGTGATGGTAATATGACTGTTGATGCTTCAGCTACTGAAACAAATACTTATGCAGTTGAAACTAACGATTATACAGTGGTTTTAACTGATTCAGTTGGTTTATATACAATCAACCCGGAGTTTTGTGTGGCTACTGAGACGATTACAATCCAAAAAGCGTATCCATTAAGCATTAATGATTTAGATAGCGGAAAATTCTTCGCATTTACATCAAATGATGAGATCGTTGTTGGAAACGGAGAAGGTACTGCAGTATTATACAGCATTACTGGTACTGTTGTGAAACAAGTTGTTCTTTCAAATACTTTAGAAAGAATCAATGTATCTGACTTATCAAACGGAGTTTATATGCTTCAGGTAGGTGAAAACGTTGTGAAGTTGAATTTATAATTCGATATATTAATAAGGAAAAACCCCCATACAATTACTTGTATGGGGGTTTTTATTTGGGATGAAAATCGTTATCTGCTGATTAAATTAACTGTTCCTACAAACTCTGCGGTTTTACCGCTAAAACCAATAACCTTTATTTTATATACATAAGCAGTATTACCATTTAATGTCTGACCATTGTAGGTACCATCCCATCCTTGATCCAACTCTCTTGATTCATATACTAAATTGCCCCAATAATCATAAATATACATATACATCAAGCGATCTACACCATCAGATGCGAGCATAAAGACATCGTTATCTCCGTCATTATTTGGCGTAAATGAGTTGGGTATATAGACATTGAAATCAATAATGTCAACGGTAACCGAAGTATCTCCGCTAAAACATTGGAAAGGGTCTTCGTAGTGTAAGGTGTACACACTTTTTTGTTGCGGTTCTACAAAAGGGTCTTTACAATCTTCGCAACTTAAATATTCATCGGAAGTCCATAAATAGTTTAGTTTTTGATCTGCATTTACGGTCAAAGCAAAGCTTTGACCTTCATAGATCATGGTATCCTTTGGAAAAGATAAAATCTGTGCAGGAGTTACAATTTGGATATCCAGGGTATCTGTATTAATGCAGTTATTTGAGTCCGTTCCCTGAACTACATATTGCATGTTTTGGGTCGTTGTGGTTATCGGGTTTGGAATATTTGTAGCGGTTAAAAAATTGGAAGGGAACCATTGAAATGAATTTGCTCCAGATACAGACAATTGCAAAGAATCACCATAACAAATAGAAGTATCAGAATAGGTGCTCACATGAGGTAACGGAAATACTTCGATTTGTTTTTGAATGGAATCCATACAGCTTACCGAGTCATTCCAAACTTTTAGGGAAATTGTACGCATACCAGGTTGGGTGAGATCCAGGTTCGGATTTTTAGAAGATGATTTAAAGATTCCATCAACAGACCATGCTTGCTGGTTATATCCAGCGGATTTGTTAGTGAGATTCAGATTTACAGGAGTACATCCAAATTGGTGAGAAAGGTCAAAATCGGCTTTAATTTCGATCACATGTACTGTGCTCTGGTCTGTTTTAACGCATAACCCCAAAGAGTCTGAAGTCAAAAGAGTTATGTCGTAACTTGTTGCGTAATTGTAGGTGTGATAAATCGCACTACTTTGATTATTTAAAGTTTGGATTGTACCATCGCCAAAATCCCATGTGAAGATATTGGCTGCCGGATTAATTTGTGCCACATTAAAGCTAAATTGCTTATTCAGACATCCGGTATTGGGTTGAAGATCAATTTGAGCTGTTGGCCCTTGTATATTGATATGTTGTCCAAGGTTAATAGAATCGGAACAACCATAGTCTGAAGTTACCTTTAAAGTAATATCATAAACTCCAGGTTGATGGTATAGATGCTGTGCCATGCCGGAACTTGTGATTCTCGTACCGGTTGTATCTCCAAAATTCCATTCCCATGAAGTGGCTATGTTTGAAGTATTATTGAATATAATACTGGAAGGGTAACAAGAAGTAGATTGTTTATCAGACGCGAATTGTGGGCTTGGAATAGGTCTAACCGTAATAAATGATGGTCTGGTGAATGTATTGATACAGCCATTGGAATCTGCTACGGAAAGAGAGATAGAATATTGTCCATCGGTTTGGTAAGCATGCGAAGGAGTTTGAATAGTACTGCTTGAACTGTCTCCAAAATCCCAGGCATAAGTATAATTCCCATTCGGAATATCTATGAAATTTGCTGTATCTCGTGCACAAATATCTAAGTCGGTAGAATTAAAAAATGCAGGAGGTAGAGTCGTTGCGATATAGTCATATCGTTTAACCGAATGAGAGCAACCGAAAGTATCAGTTACAGTTAAGCTGACATCATATGATGTGGCTTGCTGCTGTGTATACACATGATTAAAATTCTTTTGAGAAGAATTCGTCCCATCCCCAAAGTTCCACAAATAAGAAATGATATTGGTGTCACTTGATGAGGAATCCGAAAACTGAACAGAAAAAGGTGCACATCCCAGCATCGTATCCACATTCATTCTTGCGATCGGTTTAAAAGCTTTTACATGGGTTGCTAATGTATCTCTACAACCGTTTAAATCTTTGATTATAGCATAAATCGTATTATTTCCACGTTGGTTGATTCTGAATTTATGAGCGCCAATACCAGAAGCAAGATTTGAGAAATTGTTTAAAGACCAGTCAATGGAACCAAAAATATTGTTGGAGCCGCTGGTTGAGAATAAGACGGAGTCATTTAAACATGTGATGGAATCAGTACTGGATAATTGTCCTTGAAGGTAACGAATACGTACTTTTTTAGTGTATTTGTATTGACAACTTGTGGTAGAGTCCTTCGCTAAAATAGATACATCGTAATCACCATCGATATTCGGAAATACATGAGTATGATTCCAACTGGTTGAATCAATTGGTGAGTTATCATCGAAATCCCAATAAAAACTTGTACCCCCCAAAGTTGAAGGTGAGAAGGCCACATTATTGGGTTGTGTACAATCTACGTTATAGCTAAAATCTGTTATTGGTGATTTAATATAAATTGCTGAATCGATAGATGCAGTATCATAACACCCATTGTAGCCCACAATAAGTGAAATGTTTAAATAACCTGTGTCCTTAAAAATATGCTGTGGTTGTGGTTGATACTCAAAGGATCCGTCCCCAAAATTCCAGGAGTAATAGTTAATGAGATTAGTATCTGTAGAGTTGTTGATACATTGAATAGATTCCGAACCACAAGCTAAATTCGTATCTAATGCGAAAGCAGCATTTTGAGGACTTCCAACTCTAATGGTCTTAATAATACTCGTTTGACATCCTGAATACGTAATCGCGGTTAGCTTTACCTTGTAAACTCCAGGTATAGTAAAAACATGCGTTGGCGACATTTGTGTGTTTGTAGTAGAAGAAACAGATCCAAAATCAAAATCCCAGAATACACTTTGAAGGGATAACAAAGCTGGAGTGGTATTTTGAAATTGTACGGTGAGCGGAGCACAACCTTCGGTAATACTAGGCGTAAAATTGGCCTGATTTACAATCAAAGAGTCATTGGCTAATTTGACCACAGTACTTTGACATCCAAAAGCAGTTGTAACAGTCAATGTATCATTGTAGATGCCAGGGTGATTGATTTGATGGGTTGGGTTTTGACTGGTAGATGTCCCATTATGAGCTCCAAAGTTCCATTCCCATTGCGTAATATTTCCGGTGGATTGATCCTGAAAGTTGACCATCATTGGTTGTTGACAAGAATAATGCGGTGAAGAAGTGAAATCGGCAGAAACAGTTTCTACAACAATATTTTGAGTTACAGTATCAGAACAACCTCCAGGATTATTAGCAACGAGAGTTATGGTGAATGTACCCGGATAAGCATAACTATGAGAGGTAGAAATACCTGTCCCGGTATTTCCATCTCCATAGTCCCATGTATAGTAAGAGTTTGTTGGGCCAACAGCGATAAAGTTCTCTAGGGTATTTCTACAGGTTGTATCTGGTGCATTTATAGAAGTAGAGCTATTTCCAATTCTAAGGTAGTTGTTGATGTTTAGTGTGTCTTTACATCCTATTGAATCAGTGACTATAAGTTCAACATCATAGTTTCCGGATTGATGAATTGCAGTCGCTAATTGAGAAGAAGTGAAATTTTGGTTGTTGACGGTCCATGAATAAGTAAAAGGGCTGGTGCCAATGGGTTGGCTGGATAAGTTTACGTTTAAGGGCGGACTGCATGCGAATCGAGAACCAATTGAAGAAAATCTCGATTTTGGCTTATAAACTTTAAAGGGATGTGAGATTATCGTGTAATCTGAGCAGCCCAGTGAATCGGTGACTTTTAATGAAATGGAATAATTTCCTTTAACTTGATACGTGTGAACTGCATTTTGGTTGGAGTCCAATAAAGCACCATCATCAAAATCCCATTCCCATGAAACAATAGGAGCTACCGATGCGGTTGAAATATCTTGAGGACTCAGAGTAACAGGAACACAACCATGATTTACCGGAAGTGATATGGCGGCTGTTGGGGGAGGTGTAACATGGATGAGGTTGGTCTTGGTAACAGTAGAGGTATCGATTCCATCTGAAACGGTAAGTGTAACACTATAAAATCCGGAAGAATTATAGATCACGTAAGGATGGGTATTATTTCCAATGGACATATTGCCATTTCCAAATTCCCATTTTCTATAGATAATGTTCGAGCCTGTGGAGAGATCGTTAAATTCAACCATTAAAGGACTGCATCCAATGGTTTGAACTGAAGAAAAATTAGCATTAACCTGAGCGTTAACGTTAATTGGGGCAAACAACAATATAATCACGTAGAGCAATGCAAAAGGGGCGTCTTTGCGTTGCATAGTGTTGTTTTAGTTTGTTATACAATTATTTAGTTGGTGTTTGTTGGTGATATGAAATTAGAACATCCTGAAAACGAAAGCATGTAACTATTCGGTCAAAGTTTATAAATGAATTTATAGTTAAATAGAATATGCGTTTTGTTAAACGAAAAAGTGTCAAGATATACAATATCAACTTTTTCTAATCATTAAACGGACGGGCTTGTTTGATGTATAAAGTACGGTTTTCACCATCTATTTTAAATTCTACATCCATTGCAAAAAGGGCGTATTCACCACCGGAATATGGCGTATAAAAGAAGTGTTTTTTGATGACGTGCAGCTGATACGCCAAATTGTAAATTTCTTCTGGAGTCATGACCAGCTCACCATTATTTAAACTTGAAGTAGTGATGATTTCAATCGTATGATGTTCATCATACATGTTGTGAAGCGTATTTGGATAGCAGATGAACTGATCACAAATCACACCAGGAGAAGGTTGAACGACATTCTCATTTCCCAGTTGTGCATTTACCGTAAACCCTAAATAACCATATCGATATAGATTTTTAGTAATGGCAACGCCATTTACAACTTCTGAAGGAAAGGAACGATGAACCAGAATTCCCATATACGCTTGTCGATGATCGACTGAAAAAAACTCACGTTCCATAAAGGCTTCATAATTCCATAAACTTGCCCATACCTTTTTAATGGCCCGATCAATCGTTTTTTGGTCGTCATATAGAATTCCCGTTTTAGAAGAATAAAGTCCGGCTCCTGAAAAACCTTTAGCATCTTCGGCATTGGTAGAAGATCGAAATCTCATTCGCTTGTATGTACCTAATGCTAAAATCATGTTTTCCGTATCTTTTAAAAGTTGATCATTAACAGGAGTGTTTTTGATCTCTCTTCTGATCTGTTTAAGATAGAATTGAATGGAATCCGGTTCTAAACTTTTATAATGGGTTAAGAAGTGTTCAATTCGTGTGTCGATCTTATTTTCTATCAGATGCTGATGGTAGTAAAAGAATGGGATTGCAAAAGCAGATTCTGGAACTTTGAAATTGTTCTTTAAAGAAAGTTTATAGAGTTCTCTAAAGTTTTGTGCTTTGTTACCCACATATTTTGAAGATTTTCTTTTGAGATCTTTAATGCTGATTAAAGAGTCTACGTCCAGATCATATTTTAATTTGATTTTTTTGGAGGCTGAGGTTTTGGGAATCACTTCTTCAATTTGTCGAAGATAAAAAGTATCACTTTCCACTTTAAGATGAACAGGGCTGTTGTTTAATCGTTGTAGATGATGATCCCTAAAAGCATTTGTGTAGGCCATGATCGGAATATCTCTATTTTGCCCCAGAATACTCAAGTGACTTAAAGGAGTCTGAAACTTGGTAACAATTACGCCAGCAACCTGAGGCAAAAACAGAGGTGTTTGATTGATGACAATAATATCAGTGGGTTGTAACTGATTTACACATGTCTCCAAATCATCAATGATTTTTAAATATCCGTCTGATTCACCTTTGCCAATGGCCTGGTAATCGAGATCCTGATAAATCTCCGAAGCGTGTAAAATGGGAATTTGTAATGCTAGTGAATCCGAGATTTCGTTTAATCTGTTACTGTTGATCAGAAACAGTAATTTTTTTGAATTATAAAATGAATTTTGAACCTTATTGAAGAATTGATAGATGAGTTTTTCAGACATCAAATCCGTTGGCGAAAGTTCTAAAAAATACTTGCCCGAAGTCTCGATAAGGTTGAGGTTCCCAAGCAAGTATTGGCGTTGAGAAGAGTTTTCATAATTCACTTCATTGAAATAGGAAAGGGTCACATTATTTCTTAAAACCTGCTCGCAAAATTCATGATGAAATTTATAATCTGAGGCATTTAAATAATAAATCTTATCAGTTTTTAAGTCGACAACCACTTTTATAGCTGAAAGTTGACCATACTTATTGGATAATGGTAAGCCGCTTAACGTTTCAAAATCATCGTTTGTCTTTAATTCGGATAAATATGCTTGAGTATAGATAGGAGAAAATGATCCAATGAAAAGAAGTAATATGAAAACCTTTTTTAACATATATTATCTACAACAATGATTAAGCCAAACCTAGATGTAAAAATACATGTTTTTCATGGCTAAGAAGAATACGTTTTTAAAACAAAAGGAGGGGAGTTAAGTAATCAAAGCGAGCGTTTGTCATAATCTTCCAAGGGACTTTTTCTCACTCTGATTACCATACTCGGCTGTGGGAGCCTAGAATCTGTATGCAACACCAACATTGACACCATAAAATAGATAACGATGTCGGAAACCAGATTCGTTTTTATAAATGCTGTTCAGGTTCATTTTCATCTGAGGTCTTGCCGTAAGTTGCCACTGATCTGTAATATTATATCCTAGTTCAGTTTGAAGCAGGTAGTTGTATTGGATATTATGAAACAATGAAGAACTCGAATTTTCCAATCGCACCGGATCTCCTGGACGAATAATTTGTCCGGAAGAGTTTGAATAGAACCCAAATGACATACCTGATGCCAATTGGAAAGTCCATCTTTCAATATTGAAATTGTAAGAGATCAATACTGGAACTTCAATAAGTTTGATTTTTTGCTCGGATTTAAAGTTTTTAGCAGTTGTATCGTATTTAGTAACATAGACCTGATCATGTTTTGATATGTAGGTGGAGTCTATAACTGTATCCTGATACGGAGCATAGTGCCACCAGCCACCTAACCACCAGGTACTATCATTTATCGTTATTTGTTGTTCTTGATATTTCCAATAGGAATTATCCACTTCGTTCCAATATGAGTTGTTGATCACACCTAAACCTCGGTGTGCTTGTTCTTCCACCATGTTGTTATAGGAAATACCTACCTGAATTCCCCAATTAGGTCTGAAGAGATATTCTGCGCTAAATTCGATATTTCTATTTTGTCCATAAGTTTGAACGTTGCTAGATGCGGTATTAAATGACTCGCTCCAGTAATTACCCACACTTAATCTTAATGTAAGTGGTAGATGAATTGACTTTAAGGGTTCGAAGTCGGAAGAAGGAATAGCTAATGAATTATCCTGTTTCGATAAAACCAGCGACTTTGTATTCATAAAACCTAAAGCTTGTTCTTTAAAGTCATGATTGAGAATGGTCTTTTTGTACTGTAAGTCTTGATGAGGTTGATTCACAGTATGTTCTTGAGATACATTCTGTTCCGTATCATTTGACATAACTGTATGATTGCTTGTTTTGCGAAGCGTTAATTGGTTTTGGTTAGTCGCATTATTTGTTCCGATACTGGAAGAAACAATAGCGGTTTGAGCAATATTAGAAGTTGATATATTCGATTTAGTCAGTTCTCCTTTAGCAACTTTTGATTCAGTTTTAGTATTCTGAGCTGTTATTTTGCGTGGACGCTCAGATATGGCGATTTCCGTAGTGTTATTTACAAGGTGGGATTCTAATTTAGAATTAGCTTCTTGTTCGTTTTTTATTAAAGAAGGTGTGGAATTAGTTTTTGATTCTTCATTAGTTAAAGCTTTGGAATCAAGAGTTTGATTTTGTTCTGTGCCTATTTGAATATTTTTAGAATAATCAGTGTTTGAAGATGTTGTATTGGAAATACGCTGTTTTTCAGTTGAATTGATAGTTTGATTTTCAGCAATGGGGTTTTTAGTTTGAATAAATTGTTGAGGTGTTGAGTCTGCAAAAAATAGAATAGATGAAATAACAATAGATAAGGCACTAACCACCATATATGGTTTTGTAAAAATAGGCGTGGATTTACCAGTGTTCAGCATTTGCTGAGCATCTTGCCAGTAAGCTGCATTAAAGTCATGCTCTTCACTTTCAAAAGCATCTTTAAATAACTTATCTATATTGTGATCACCGTTATTCATATCGCGATTGCAGTATTAATATTTAAAGACTTTGTTACCATAGTTTTAAGTCTTTTTCTTGCCTCGGCAAGTAACCATTTTGAGGTCCCCAAAGGAATCTCCAACATTTCAGCTATTTCTTTATGCGTATAACCATCTATCGCATAAAGGTTAAAAACTTCTTTCTGAGTTGCGGGCAACTCATGAATAAAAGATTTTATGTGTTCGAGATCAATGCGTTCTTTGATTTCATTTAATGAATAATTATCAAATTCTAAAGATCCGCTTTCAAAGCTAGTTGGAACGAAAAAATCTTTATTTCTTTTTTGACTTTTATATTCATTAATGATCGTATTAATCATTATTCGTTTAATCCAACGATCCCAGGGAACGTCAGATTTATACTTATCTAAATTCTGCGTAATTCTTAAAAAAGCCTTGTTTAATACTGGTGCAGCTTCTTCTTTATTGCGGAAATATCTTACACAGACAGCCATTAGGTCTGAAAAACAAAGCTTATATAGTTCATAATAAGCCTTTTCCTTACCTTTAATGCACTGTTGAATAAGTCTTTGATCAACCGCCATAAAGTAAAATATCCCGGTGCGGGAATTTGCCCACACCGAGATTAATTTTGAGATATTTAGATATTATTTTACAAACTTATATATTGCTTTATTACCGTTATTTTCAACAGATAAGATATAAACTCCTGTGTTTAACTCAGAAGTATTAACTGTCATTACACCAGTTGAAGAAACGTTAGTAGTCGAAATAACTTTACCAGTTAAATCTAATATTTGAAGCGTAGTTTTTCCACTTAATTCAGAACCTAAATCCACGTTAAGAATTTCTTTTACCGGATTTGGGAATAATCTGATATTAGCAAATTGTGGTAAATCATTAATTCCAGTAGCAATAGAAGCTTCAACAGTTGTACTGTTTACTTCAATTCTAATTTGATTTGTTCCTGGATGAGCTGCAGATAAAACCACATCAACAGAAGTAGTTACACGACCATGAACTTCAGGATAAACGGTGTAAGTACCGTAAGGTAAATCAGGAATATTAAATGATCCGGTGTTATCACTGTACTCGTACGCTACTGCATCACCGTTCTGATCTAAAATCATGATCTGGATATCAGACATTGGATCTCCGGTTTTGTTTGCCCCTTGACTTACTAAACCACCAACAAATCCTGGTCCTCCAGGGTTTGAACCTGGTACCAGATTGAAGTTTACGTTGTTTAGGTAAGGGGTGTTAAGAACTACATCAGTAGCATTGTTCCATAGTAATTCTCCTCCCCATACTGAGGTAGCATAATATGTAGGTAGGAAATTTGTATAGTTAATAGAAGCTGGACTAAGGGCAGCTTTAACTAAATATGTTCCGTAAGGTACGTTATAGAATGCATACATTCCGAAAGAATCGATTTGAGTAGTATCGACCATTGTTAAAGTTCCTGCAGCGGAATCATATGTAATTAAGAATACTACCCCAGCATCAGCACCTTGTAATCCCATTGCAACAATACCTGTGATTTGTCCCACAGTTGGAGTAGGAACAATGTTGGTTACAGTTATTGATGTAACCGAAGAATCACCACACCAGTTTAAGGTATCAATTACAGTAAATGTAACGTTGTAAGTTCCATTTGCAGCATAAGTGTGTGTTGGATTTAATAGAGTAGAAGTATTTCCATCACCAAAATCCCAGAAGTAACCACTAGAAACTGAAGGCACCGTGTTCGGAGTAAATGTATAAGAAGGGTCCATATTTGATACTGTAAATGAAGCATCACAAACTGCTGGATTAACTACTACTGTGTCACAGAAAGTATCTGAACAACCTGATGAAGGATCGGAAATAGTTAAACACATTACGTAATTGCCAGGAGTAGTTAAATTAACAACCGGGTTTTGTACTCCATATACACTACCATCACTTAAAATCCATGAGTAAACTGCTCCTGGGAATGGTGCGCTAGGAATGAAAATAAAAGTTCCGTTAGAATCAATTACAGTGAATGAAGCATCACATGAAGGTGTTGAGATACCAGTCACCGTTACTATATTGGTTACAGTATCAGCACACCAAATACTATCATAGAAAATACAAGTTACATTGTATGTTCCATTTGCGGTGTATGTATGCGTTGGATTATTTGCGTAGCTCACGTTTCCATCACCAAAATCCCATACATAAGAATAATATCCTGCTGGAGCAGTTGGAGTACCTGTTGGGTTGAACGTGAAAGTTGGAGATGTTCCAGAAATAGTAAATGCCGCACTACAAGTAACGGGTGCTGCGTTGGTTACATTGATCCAAAGGGTATCGATATCACTACAGTTTGAAGCAGAATCGATTACATTAAATGTAACCATATAACTTCCATTTGCAGCATAGGTATGTGAAGGACTGATGGTATAGCTAATATTCCCATCACCAAAATTCCACCAGGCAGCAGAACTGATTGAAGGGGTCGTGTTAGGCGAGAAACTAAACGTAGGGTCAGTTCCTGTATGTGTGAACGAAGCGTCACACTGGGCTTGAACCATTTGCACCGATAGTAGCGCAAAGATCGCAAGAATTAATTTGTTAATTTTTTTCATAATAAGTGTTTATAAAATGATATTAAATATGCTCCTAATACCATAGACAATATGAAAGAGGTGATTGGTTGGTAAAAGACTAAAAAAAATCAAAAAAGTTGTTTTTAATAGATTTTAATTTTCTTATTGTGTTGGTATTCACATCTTTCTATGATAGTTCCTTCTTTAGATTTTATAATGGCTGGCCCATGTAATTTATCATTTTCCCAGGAACCTTCCAGTTGACGACCATCAGAAAAGTATAAAGTCCCTTTACCATTACGCACATTGTTTTTCCAATTCCCTGCAAATGTCATCCCGTTTTCCCAAACAAAAGTACCATATCCTGAGCGTTCATTATTTTCCCATTCACCGGTGTACCCAAGGTCAGGAGAGAATTTAAGTAGATAGGTGTCGGGATTCTTAATGTGTTTGATTATTTTGAATTTATTAGGATAGCGCTGAACTGCTGGATATAAATATCTGTTAGTACTGGAATAACCTAACTGTTCTAAAACCACATAATCGGTGCCCGATTTCTTTAGAAAGTCAATCTGTTCTTCAATGTCTAAAGTGTATTTGTAATTGTTTACAAATACATCAGAATAGAAATGAAACATTCCTGGTTTTCTGGAAGTAACCGTAACATCCTGACCTTCCATATGTTTGATTTCTTTGGCGATTTTAAAATAGTTTTGATATGCAGGACTTCCCTTTTTCTGTGCGTTTTGATGATAAGCCTGAAGTTGTGGCTTGTAAGGGATAAATAATAATAAAATCAAGAGAGAGAAATAGGAATAGACTTTTTGATTTTTAAATGTGAATAGAAGTTTAAGAGGTTGAATGAGTCCGTTAAAGAAGCCCAAAGCTAAAAATGGAGTAATGGTCCAAACATATCTAATACCATTGCCTCCATGCCAAATCATAAAAATTCCGATGTTACCTAAAATCAGAAATAAAAGGAGATAATTGATTTTTTGAAGTTTCCAAATTCCAAATAAGATGATGAGAAGCGTGAGCCCTCCAATTACAATCATACTTTCTGTAGATAAATCTTTAAAGGGATAGAAGTTGAATAATGTTTCAGGAAAACCTTTAAGAACAGTATCAAAAAGGTTGGTTTTCATTTTGGATACAAATTCAGAAATTGAACCGATGTTACCTTCTTCAGGTCTCCATGGATTTACGGCCATAATGGACCCCATATAACGTCCTTTAATGCCATGAATAGAATTGCGAATAATCCAGGGAAGGTAAAGAATAAATAACCCAGTAATATATAGACCTATTTGTTTCCATTTTTTCTGAATTGCCCAGTGAATGCAAATACTTACAAGTAATGAAATTCCAGCTGTACGGAAATAATATGTCGTGATTGCACTGATAATTATCCCTAGAAAGTATGGGGATCTCCATTGCAAGTTGTTTTCATCAAAATGGATTACAAGATAAACAGTGAACATCGTAAAGAATAGAAATGGGATTTCGGACATTAAAATCGTTGAAAATCGTAGCAACCCAGGATTAAATGTGAGTAATAGAGTGATTGAAAAAGCTAAAATAGAGTCATTTGTACTTTTTTTGATAATGATATAAAACAGAATTAAGCCCACTAAGTAAAGTACCCCATTAAGAACTTTAAGTAATGGAATATTTTCACCAAAGAAAACCATAGTAATCGCTAAAAGTGAAGAGTATCCTGGAGGATACCAGTTGGTTGGGGAATAGTTGGAATTATAAGGTGAAGAGTAACCATGCCCATCTAGTATTGAAGTTGCATAGTTGAGGTAATTGTAATTATCTCCATTCGTATCTAATTTCATATCAAATATGAAAGCATAGATGAATAGGAATACAACTGAAATAATCAGTGGGTATACAAATGTATCGAGTATGTTTGATGATTTTAACTGCCCCATAGGTTTTATATTAATTCATGAATATTGGTGATTCAACCAGTCCCCATCTATGTAATCGATATTGGATGGACGTCTTAATAACTCCCATACCGTAGATAGCGCTCCGTTTAAGACTAATTGAAGAAGCTTCGTCAAAGTATTTAGTAGGGCATGTAATCTCTCCGATTTCGTGGTTAGACATAAAAATTTGACATAGCATTTGATTGTCGAAAATGAAGTCATCAGAGTTTTTTTCGATATCAATATCTTTAAATATCTGGGTAGAGAAAGCACGATATCCGGTATGATATTCAGAGAGTTTTTGATTCAACATTATGTTTTGGAAGAGTGTTAGAAATCGATTCGCCACATATTTGATCATAGGCATATTTCCTTTTAAAGCACCTTTACCCAGAATTCTAGACCCTAATACAACTGGATACAGATCGTTGGCAATAACAAAGGCCATGGATTGAATAAGTTTAGGTGTATACTGGTAATCCGGATGGAGCATGATTACGATATCGGCACCAAGCTCAATCGCTTTTTGGTAACATGTTTTTTGATTTCCTCCATAACCACGATTTTGTTGATGTCTAATAATGTGATGAATACCAATTTTTCTCGCCACAATCGCAGTATTGTCTGTACTACAATCGTCTACGAGAATAACATCATCCACAATGTCAAATGGAATTTCATTAAAAGTTTTCTGTAAAGTGTTTTTAGCATTGTACGCAGGCATAACCACGACAATTCGTTTATCCCCTATCATCTAGATATTACATTTTAGAATTTGTGCTACGGAAAATGGACGTAGCAGAATATTGCTCAAGATTTGGGATGACCCTTAGATGAATTAAGAGCGGAATTATCGGAGTGTCATCCTAATAAAGTAGACAACTCTGATTGGATATAGGGTTGGAGAAAAGGTTCTTTTTTTGTTAAAAAAATCACAATAGAATGCTGGTAAAATCACTGTCTGAGCAGATGTTTTTGATTTACATGGAGTTAAGATGAAAGTGATTTGTGGCGAAAAATTATCTATTTAGATACATTTCATCATAATATTTCTGGTAATCACCTGATGTGATATTATCCATCCATTCCTGATGGTCCATATACCAGTTTATGGTTTTCTCGATTCCTTCTTCAAATTGTAATGATGGTTCCCAACCTAATTCGGACATCAGTTTAGAGGAGTCAATCGCATATCTTAAATCATGACCTGCACGATCTTTCACAAAAGTGATCAGCTTTTCTGAAGTGCCTGTTTCTCGGCCTAGCCTTTTATCCATGGCTTTACAAATTACTTTGATCAGCTCAATATTGGTCCATTCGTTTTCCCCTCCAATATTATAAGTCTCTCCATCAACTCCTTTATGGAATATGACATCAATAGCACGGGCATGATCAATCACAAATAACCAGTCTCTGACATTTTCACCTTTACCGTATACTGGTAAAGGTTTGTTGTTTCTAATGTTATTAATGAATAACGGAATCAGTTTTTCGGGAAATTGATTTGGACCGTAATTATTAGAACAGTTGGAAATAACCGTTGGCATTCCATAAGTATCATGATAGGCTCTCACAAAATGATCTGAGCTTGCTTTAGAAGCTGAGTATGGGCTATGAGGATCGTAAGCTGTAGTTTCTAAAAACATCCCTGTTTCGCCAAGTGAACCATATACTTCATCGGTAGAAACGTGATAGAATAATTTGTTTTCAAAGTTATTGTTCCAAATATGCTTAGCAGCATTCAGAAGGTTAACCGTACCTACCACATTGGTCATCACAAATTCAATTGGATTTGAAATGGAACGATCTACATGACTTTCTGCAGCCAAATGAATTACTGCATCAAACTGGTGCTCTTCAAAAATGGATTGAATAAAACTAGCATCAACGATATCCCCTTTAATGAAGGTATAGTTAGAAGCATCTTCTATATCTCTGATGTTTTCCAGGTTCCCCGCATAAGTAAGTTTATCCAGATTATAGATATGATAATTGGGGTAATTCTGAACAAATAGTCTGACAACATGACTACCGATAAAACCTGCACCTCCAGTGATTAGAATTTTTTGATCCATTTTGTTGAGTATTGGGTGAGCAAATCTAATAAAACCTGATAGGAGTTGTAACTTGTTTATGTTTTATTTCTTTGACCGTTTGTACAAAGGTACAGCAGAACAAGGTTCTCCAAACATAATAGACTTTGCAAAGGGTTTTGCTTTGATTATAAAGTGCATATAAGCCTGTTGTGGAATAGGAAGATGTCCACAACCTTTAACAATTAGCATTTTGTCTTGATATTGAACAAAATCAAATTGATTGAAATATTCCTCAAACAATATGGTTTCCATAGTTTCCGTATTTCCAAAGACCACTTTTTTAGCAATAGATTCTAATTCTATCGCAATTAAAAGATATGCCCATGAAGGAACAATGACATCCACACTACAGATCACAGAAACGAAATGGTCCTGATATTGATTCCAATCATGATTTTTAACATAATCTCTGAAATCCTTCTCTTTAAGTATGAGTTCTTCAAATAGCCATGGTTTGATATCTAGTATGGTTCTTTTTCCATGGGTATAATAGTCTGCCAAATCAATTTGAATAAGACCACTTTTTTCTACTCTGTTGATGATTTCTGACATATGTTCGATCTGATTGAACAACAAAAATACATGTTATACCCGCATGTTTAGAAATAAGCGAATAAGTAATACTGATTTGAATTTTGGAAAAAATTATATTTACTAACTTTCCGAAAAATTACGCCAATGAATCCCGCTGAAGATAACCAGAATCAGGAACAAGAGAAGTTAGAGGATGCAAAACACGAAGTAAAAGAAAAGGTGACGGGTTTATATAGCTCGTTGAAAGAGTTTTTGGTTTCACTGGTCAGTGTAAAGAGTGAGATTGATTATGAAGAGTCTCCAAGGAGAATTGCGGAAGGAATCAAGTTTCAGGGCTTTAACGTTTGGGTATTGATCATCTCAATATTTATTGCTTCGATTGGGTTAAATTCTAATTCTACAGCGATCATTATCGGAGCCATGTTAATTTCTCCATTAATGGGACCCATTGTTGGAGTTGGTTTTTCATTGGGGACCAATAGATTTGACTTACTGAAACGGTCATTCATGAATTTTGTCATCATGGTTACCGTAAGTTTAATTACATCCTGGTTGTATTTTTTATTGACTCCAATAGATAAGGCGGATACAGAAATCTTAGCACGAACGGCTCCAACAATACTAGATGTATTGGTAGCTACATTTGGTGGATTGGCTGGTGCTATTGCTGGAACAAAAAAGACTCAGGGGCTAACCGTAATTCCAGGGGTGGCTATTGCAACTGCTCTGATGCCACCATTATGCACAGTAGGTTATGGACTGGCCACATTTCAAATGGAATTTGCATTGGGTGCGATGTACCTGTTTATGCTGAATTCTGTAATTATCAGTATTTCTACAACCGTTTTTGTGCGTGTGATAGGATTCCCTATTCATACTTTCGTTAATAAGAGAAAAGAGAAGAAAGCAAAGATCATTATCACGGTATCGATGATTGTATTAATAGTTCCAAGTATTTTCTTTTTTATCAATGCGACTCGTAAATCTTTATTCGAATCTGCTGCAAATAGATTTGTAAAGGAGGAAATCCAACATAGCAATAGCTTTGTAATTGCTGAGAATTTTAATTTTAATCCGAATCGAGATTCAAAAATTGAGATTTTAATGGGAGGACAAACGGTTGGTGATTCTACAATTCAGTCCTGGGTGGCCAAGTTGCAGGAATATAATCTGGAGAATACGGAGTTGCACATTATTCAAGATATTCATGATGAATTACTATCAGACAAGATTAAAGAGTTAGAACAAAGTTCCTCTAGTCAAAATGAAGAAAATCAATCGGCTTTTAATGCGATGATGTTGGAGAATAGGATGAATCTAAGTATGAAAGATTCTGTGATTAATGAATTAAATAATCAGATTCATAAACGAGATTCTATGATGATAGATTATCAACAGATTTCGGATGAAATTCGTTCTATGTACTCTGGTGTGAATACATTGGCGTTTGGCGATGTAATTGAAAATAGTGGAGAGAAATTAGATACGATTCCAACATTGTTTATTAATTGGTCCCGAAAGATAGGGACCTCAACAAAGAATGCCAGAATGAAGAAGTTGAAAGAATGGTTACCCATTCGAACACACAATACAAGGATCAGGATCAAACAATATTATCCATAAAAAAACAGCCGAAATATTTATTTCGGCTGTTTCAATTTTATAGCATTCCCAGTTCAAGCATAGCTTCTTCACTTAACATGTCTTTGGTCCATGGCGGTTCAAATGTAATATCCACCGATGCTTTTGTTACATCATGAATTCCTGCAACTTTATCTTCTACTTCTTGTGGAAGAGATTCTGCTACCGGACAGTTTGGAGTTGTTAATGTCATTAGGATGAATACAGAATAATCATCTTTAATTTGAACATCATAGATCAATCCCAGTTCGTATACATCGACAGGAATTTCCGGATCATAAATAGTTTTTAAGACCCGAATAATTTCATTTCCTAATAATTTTTTATTCATTTTCATAGCCTCATCCGTTTTGCTTCGCTCTATAAGCCAAAGCCGTCATTTTAATTTTGTTCACCATTGATGTGAGTCCATTGGCTCTATTTGGAGAAAGATGCTCTTTCAACCCTATTTCATCAATCGCGTATAGTTCGGTTGTTGCAATTTCCTGAGGGGTATGTCCGGAAAATATCTCTAACAATAACCCAATGATCCCTTTTGTAATAATGGCATCTGAATCTGCATTAAAAATTAATTTTCCATCTTTTTCGGTTGCAGTTAGCCAAACATTACTTTGACAACCGCGTACGATATTTTCATCAGTCTTATCAGAATCATTTAACCCTTCAAGTTCTTTTCCGTAATCGATAATATTCTCATATTTATCCATCCACTCATCGAACATGGCGAACTCTTCTATGATCTGATCTTGTTTTTCTTTAATCGTCATTTCGTATCTATTTAAGATAACATTCTTTGTGCACGTTTTACACCTGCAATAAATTGATCGACTTCTTCTTTGGTATTATAGATTGCAAATGAAGCTCGAACGGTTCCAGGAATATTAAAGTGTTGCATTAATGGTTCGGTACAATGATGTCCCGTACGTACTGCAATACCTAGTTGGTCTAAAATCACACCCAGATCATATGGATGGATATCTCCAATTAAAAATGAAATTACTCCAGCTTTGTGTTTTGAGGTTCCGATAAAACGAATCCCTTCAATTTTGCTTAACTCTTCAGTTGCGTAATCGTGGAGCATTTTTTCATGTGCTGCGATATTATGAGCTCCGTATTTTTTTAAGAAGTCTATGGCTGCTCCAAAACCAATGGTATCAGCAATATTTGGAGTTCCAGCCTCAAATTTGAAAGGTAAATCAGCATAAGTACTCTCTAATAAACTAACGGATTTGATCATTTCTCCACCACCATGATAAGGTGGCATTTTTTCTAAAAGCTCAGCTTTACCATATAAAAAACCAATTCCTGTTGGTCCATACATTTTGTGTGCAGAAGAAGCATAAAAATCACAATCCAGATCGTTAACATTTACTTCAATATGTGGCAAAGCTTGTGCACCATCCAATAAAACAACTGCGCCAAATTCATGCGCTTTTTGAATAATAAACTTCACATCATTTACAGTACCGAGTGTATTGGAGACATGTGCTACAGAAACTATTTTAGTCTTCTCATTGAGTAGCTCAGTATAGGCTTCTAAATCTAACTCACCGGCATCATTGATTGGAATAATTTTTAGAATTGCTCCTGTTTTTTTGCACCACATATGCCAGGGTACCATATTAGAATGATGCTCTAGTGTAGAAATAATGATTTCATCACCCGGCATGAGATTTTCAGCTCCGTAGGTCGATGCAAATAAATTAATGGCTTCTGTAGTTCCTCTGGTGAAGATGATCTCTTTTGATTCCGCACCGATATAATCGGCAAGGTTTTCCCGAACCGCTTCGTATTTGGAAGTAGCTTTTTGGCTTAACGTATGAACCCCTCTATGAATATTGGCATGTTCTTTCAAATAGTAATTTGAAATAGTTTCAATTACCGAAATTGGTTTTTGAGAAGATGCCGCATTGTCAAAGTATACTAAAGGTTTCCCATTTACTTTCTCCTGTAAAATGGGAAACTCTTCACGTATTTTAGAGATGTCCAATACTTTTTCCATGATTAAAGTTTTGCGCTTTTTTCAGCAATAGCGTTGAGAACAATCTCCTTGAAAGGTTCAAAAGAAATATTTTCGAGTGCATCCGCAGTAAATGCAGATACAAGTAATTTTTCAGCTTCAGTCCTGCGAATTCCTCTGGCCATTAAGTAGAAGAGCGCTTCTTCATCTAATTGACCAATGGTAGATCCATGCGAACATTTTACATCATCCGCATAAATTTCCAATTGTGGTCGGGAATATGCGTTAGCATCATCGCTTAACAAAATGTTGCGGTTGTTTTGGAAAGCATTAATGATTTGAGAGTCTTTTCTTACGTAGATTTTTCCATTGAAAATACCAGTAGATTGATCTCCCATAACTCCCTTGAACATCTGATTTGAGGTGCAATGTGCAGCTTTGTGGTCCAGGATGATACGATGATCCGCAACTTGTTTTTCGTTTAAGATATACGCGCCATTAACAGTAGTATCCGCATTTTCCCCGAGGATATTTACGTAGAAGTTTTTACGTAAAAGTTTTCCTCCAAAGATATAAGAACCGATATTCAAATGGCTATCACCTTGTTGATCAGCAATGGTAGTGTTTACCTGATTTGATAAGTTTCCATCCTGGTGATAATCATACCAATTCAAATATGCATTTGCTTCTACAGAAATGCTATTAAAATGGTTAGAAAAGGAAGTTTCTGAATCTCCATCAAACATATTGATGACCGACAATTCAGCTCCATTTTTTACCCGAATAAAGTTTCTTTTTGAAACCGATACGTTTTCACCTCTCGTAAGATGAATAACAAATAATGGAGTATCTAGTTTTATGTTTTTTTCTATTGTAATAGATACACCGTCTGTAAAAGACGCAGCGTTTAAGTGCGTGAAAGCTTCATTTTCACCTTCCCAATTGGTAGGAAGGGAAGAAATGTCCTGGCTATTTACATTTCCTGAACTTAAGGTTGCGATGTGGATTTGCTCTTCAGGAAGTTGACTTAAATCTGCATTAAAAAATCCATTCACAAATACAATATGTGGGTTCCCATCAATTGCGGATTTGATGTAATCTGGAATTGCTTTGAGATCGGACGGAGAAGAAATAAAACTCTTTTTTAAAAGTCCGGAAACTTTGGTGTATTTCCACACTTCACTTCGCAATGTCGGAAATGGAGTTGTTTCCAGTTGACGTAAACCCTCTGATCTAAGATGATCAAAACCGGATACGATATGATCGGTATTTACGATACTATCTACAAACTCCTTATTTTTTATTGGTGCTATGGCACTCATAATTATCTAATTTGAAGAATTAAACCGTAGTTTCTTTTAACCAGTCGTAACCTTTAGCTTCTAATTCTAATGCTAATTCTTTTGGCCCGGTTTTTACAATTTTCCCATCATACATTACATGAACAAAGTCCGGAACAATATGATCCAAAAGTCTTTGATAGTGAGTTATTACCATAAAAGCATTTTCTTCATTACGTAATTGATTTACTCCGTTAGAAACCACTTTTAAAGCGTCAATATCCAATCCTGAGTCGGTTTCATCCAGAATAGCTAATTGAGGATCCAACATAGCCATTTGGAAAATTTCATTTCGTTTTTTCTCACCACCTGAGAAACCTTCATTTACAGAACGGTTCGCTAAACGTCCTTTAAGCTCAACCAATTCTTGTTTCTCTTTCATGAGTTTTAAGAAATCTTTGGCTTTTAAAGGTTCTTTTCCATGATACTCACGGATGTTATTTACCGCTGCTTTCATGAAGTTGGTGTTACTCACTCCAGGGATCTCAACCGGATATTGGAATGCTAAGAATAAACCTTCTGCAGCACGCTCATCTGGCTCCAAATCCAAAAGATCTTTTCCATTGAAAAGAACCTCTCCTTCGGTAATTTCATAATCATCTCTTCCTGCCAATACAGAGGCCAAAGTACTTTTTCCAGTTCCATTTGGTCCCATGATCGCATGGATTTCACTTGCGTTAATTTCCAGATTAAAACCTTTTAAGATTTTATGACCTTCTACTTCAGCATGTAGATTCTTAATTGATATAATTGGTGTACTCATTGTTTTTTTCTTTGTAATCGATGACGAATTTGAATAATGTCATCAGACTAAATTTACCCTACTGATCCTTCTAATGTAATTTCTAATAATTTTTGCGCTTCTGCAGCAAATTCCATTGGTAACTGGTTTAATACTTCACGTGCATAACCATTTACGATTAAGCTAATTGCTTTTTCTTCACTGATACCTCTTTGCTGGCAATAGAATATTTGATCTTCTCCAATTTTTGAGGTGGTCGCTTCATGTTCCACTTGTGAGTTTTTATTCTTCACCTCAATGTATGGGAAAGTATGCGCCCCACATTGATCTCCCAAAAGCAAGGAATCACACTGAGAGAAGTTTCTAGATTTTGTTGCATTCTTGTGAATTTGAACCAATCCACGGTAGCTGTTTTCTGAAACGCCAGCAGAAATACCTTTCGAAATAATGACACTTTTGGAGTTCTTACCTAAATGAATCATTTTCGAACCTGTATCGGCCATTTGGTGGTTGTTGGTAACCGCAACACTGTAAAATTCTCCCTCGGAATAGTCTCCTTTTAGAATACATGAAGGATATTTCCACGTGACAGCTGAACCTGTTTCAACCTGTGTCCAGGATACTTTCGATTTATATCCAGCACACATCGCACGTTTGGTAACGAAGTTATATACTCCGCCTTTTCCTTCCTTGTCTCCAGGATACCAGTTCTGAACAGTAGAATATTTAACCTCAGCTTCTTTTTTCACCATGATTTCAACCACTGCAGCATGCAACTGGTTTTCATCACGTGTTGGAGCAGTACAACCTTCTAAATAACTTACATATGAGCCTTCATCAGCTACGATCAATGTACGTTCAAATTGACCAGTGCCGGCTTCGTTAATTCTGAAGTAAGTAGATAATTCCATTGGACATCTGGTGCCTTTTGGAATGTAACAGAAAGATCCATCCGTAAATACCGCAGAATTTAGAGCTGCATAATAATTATCTGAAGATGGAACCACGCTTCCTAAATATTCTCTTACCAATTCAGGATGTTCTTTTACCGCCTCTGAAAAAGACATGAAAATAATCCCTTTTTCTGCCAAAGTTTCTTTGAAGGTTGTTGCAACAGATACAGAATCTACCACTACATCAATAGCGATTCCGTTCATTCTTTTTTGCTCTTCAACCGAAATGCCTAAACGATCATACATGCTTTTTAGCTCAGGATCGATTTCATCTAAACTATTTACCTGTTTTTTAGGCTTTGGCGCAGAATAATAACTGATATCTTGAAATTTAGGCTTTTCGTATTCTACATGTGCCCAATCAGGCTCTTCCATGGTCAACCAATGGCGATAGGCTTTTAATCGAAATTCCAATAACCATTCTGGTTCATCACGTTTACTGGAGATTAAACGAATAATGTCTTCATTTAATCCTTTTTCAATACGATCTGTCTCAAAGTTGGAAACAAAACCATATTTATATTCTTGCCCTTCTAAATCCTTTTCTAAATCTGTTTCGTTATAGCCCATTATATGTGCTTTTTATTTTTAAACAGCGAAGCTTTCACCGCACCCACAGGTACGAGAAGCGTTCGGATTGATAAATTGAAAACCTTTTCCGTTTAATCCACCCGAAAAATCCAGCTTCGTTCCAATGAGGTACAAGAAACTCTTTTTGTCAACGACAACTGTAACCCCATTATCCTCCATTTTTTTATCCTCTTCTGTGATTTTGTTATCAAAATCTAAATCATACATCAATCCAGAACATCCACCGCCTTTGACTCCTACTCGGATAAAGGCGTCATTTCCCAGATCACTTTGTTTCAATAGCCGTAATGCTTCGTCACGTGCTGCGTTTGTTACTTCTATCATAACGGTTTATTTAGAATGATTCTAATTAAGCGCAAAAATACCTATTTTTAGGTAGGTAACAAGTGAAAAAAAACACTTTGAGTTATTAAAGAATAAGAATTTGAAATAGAAGGATAACTTCTAGTAAATAAAGAGGATTGAAAAGAACTGGAAATAAGAAGGAAAGAGGGGTTTTGATCTTTGTTGGTTGGACTTTTGAATGAGAATCTGAACTCATTTTATGAGTAATTTGTGACATAAAGGTTAAAATTTAATTAAAATTGGTAGCTATCAGTTTCGAAACTTATTTTAGCCGCAAAACCGAATCCATGAAAATAAAAAATCTCAAAGTTAATTTGAACCCGGTGCTTAAGTGCTTGGGCTTGATTATGGGTTTTTTATGGCTAAGTGTGTCTGATTTGAATGCACAAAAAATCAGTGGAGTTGTTACTGATGAAAGCAATGCGCCATTGGCTTTTGTGAACGTCTTGTGGGCGTATACACAGACTGGAGTGAGTACAGATGAATCTGGAAAGTTTAAAATTGATGTGCCGCAGAAATACCCTGGATTATTGGTGATTTCCAGTGTGGGATTTAAAACCGATACGATCAAGGTTTGGGAAAATATGAAAAAGATTACTATAACGTTAAAAAGTAATCTGGATTTAAAGGAATTCGAAGTAGCAGAGCGTAAAAGTGCGACTTCCGTAGGGACGATTTCTACAGACAAAGTAGAAACTTTAAGCGCAGAAGAATTAAAAAAGGCTGCCTGCTGTAGTGTTTCAGAAAGTTTTACAACCAATGCATCTGTAGATGTGAATGTAACCGATGCGGTTTCGGGGTCTCGAAAGATTAAAATGTTGGGGTTGGATGGGATATATACCCAGATTCAATTTGAGAATTTACCGTTGGTAAGAGGGCTATCCGCGTCAAATGGGTTAGACTATATTCCAGGTACCTGGGTGAATTCTATCCAAATCAAAAAAGGTGCAGGCTCAGTGGTGAATGGATATGAATCTATTGCAGGACAAATCAATGTGGAATTGTTAAAACCTGATGTGGCCGAAAAGTTGTTTGTGAATGTGTATGCCAATGAAATGGGCCGATTTGAGTTAAATACGCATCTGTCTAAAAAACTCAATAACAAATGGAGTACGATGTTGATGATTCATGGAGGAAATCAGGGTTTTGAAATAGATCGTAATAATGATCAATTTTTAGATATTCCTTTAAAAAACACATTGATTGTAATGAATCGATGGAAATATTTTGGCAAAACGTTTAGATCGCAATTTGGGGTAAGGGGAGTATTGAATGATGTGAACTCTGGACAAAAGAAGGCTTTGGAGAATCCGTATCAGGTAAACATCAAGACCAATCAGTTATATGCTTTCGCTAAAGGAGGATATTTATTGAATAATGATAATAGTGTTGCAATCATTTCAAAGTTTAAATATCATGAGCTTAAATCTACATATGGATTAACGAGATATGATGCAGATCAAAGAAACTTTTATGTAAATCTTACATATGCGGATGAGATTATTGATGAGAAAAACAGTATCAAAACAGGGTTGAGTCTGAATTACGATAACTATAGACATCATTTTAACGATTCTTCATTTACCAATTTGGAAGTTGTTCCAGGGGTGTTTTTGGAGTATGCGTATGTTGGTGATAAATTATCGGTTGTTGCGGGTATTCGGGGAGATCACCATAATCAGTTTGGTGGATTTGTATCTCCAAGATTTCACATGAAGTACAATTTAACATCCAGATCAGCATTTCGATTATCAGCTGGGAAGGGTTTTAGAACTACAAATGTGCTAATCGAAAATTCATCTTATTTGGTGAGTTCTCGGAAGGTAAATTTTGTAGAAGCTTTAAATCCGGAAAGAGCATGGAATTATGGAGTGAGTTACTCCCATAAGTGGACTATCTCGGATGTTGAAGTATCGGTTAATGGAGACTATTATTATACTGATTTTGAAAATCAAGTAGTGGTTGATGTAGAGAATAAGGACTTTGTTTCGTTTTATAATTTAGACGGAAAATCATATTCGCATGCATTTCAGATAGAAGGAAGTATAGAGTATAAAAGCTGGGAATTTAGAACGGCTTATAAGTTCCTGGATGTCATGACAGATTATGCATCTGGATTGAAAAGAAAACCATTTACACCAAAAGATAGAGTTTTATTAAATCTGGGATATCGTTCGCGATTTGATAAATGGAAGTTTGATATTACCACACTCTGGACAGGATTGAGTCGCGTGCCGTCTACAGAGGGTAACCCTGAAAATGCAGTTCGAAAGACAGAGTCGGAAGCGTTTTTTGTTGTTAATGGTCAGATTACAAGAAAGTTCAGGTTGTTTGAGGCATACCTGGGCGCAGAAAACTTATTGAATTATAGACAAGATAATCCCATTATCGATAGTGAAAACCCTTTTGGAGATCATTTTGATGCGTCTATGATTTGGGGACCAGTATCAGGAAGAATGGTGTATATTGGCTTTAGATATTCAATTAAATAAAAGATAGATATGAGAAATTTAGGTTTGTTACTTGTTTTTATGGCGGTTTCATTTTTTACGAATGCAGCTTTCGCAGGTGGAACGGAAACGATAAAAATCAAAACATCTTCACAGTGTGATATGTGTAAAGAAACCATCGAAAAAGGAATGGCATTCGAAAAAGGAGTTAAAAAAGCAGTTTTAGATGTGGAAACGAGTATTTTAACGGTGGAATATAATCCTAAGAAAACGAATCCGGACTTGATTCGAAAAGCAGTTGCAGCAACTGGTTATGATGCGGATGATGTCCCTGCAGATAAAGAAGCTTATGATAAATTACACTCCTGTTGTAAAAAGGGAGCGCATAAATAATATTAAGTCCCCGAACAAATCAACCTATCAGGTTTTTTAAACCTGATAGGTTGATTTGTTCGGGGATCATTGTTCTTACCTTGGTAAGAACCCCATTTTACCCATATCGTAATCTCTAAGCGCTTCCATAATTTCGGTTTGCGTGTTCATTACGTAAGGTCCCCACATCTTTTTAGGTTCATCAATGGACTGTCCTGATAAAACTAAAAGTTTACTTTCAGTATCTGATACAATTTCTATTTCCGATCCATTTGTACCCAATTGTACGAGTTGCATATTTCCAACTTGTTGCCCATTGATTTTAGAACTACCAGCTAATTGATAAATGGCTCCATTTTCTCCCTCAGGTAGATCAAGTTGTACTTTACCTTGCTCTTGCATTTCAATAGTTGCAGCGGTGATGCTTGTCAATGATTTTATGGGGCCTTTATAACCTCCAATCTCTCCGGAAATTACATTGATCTTACTATCCACTTGTTTAATGACTGGGATATCTTCTGAATTAAAGACCTGATAATTGGGTTGCACCATTTTCAAATCCTTTGGCAGGTTGATCCATAGTTGGATAATCTCTAATGTGCCACCGGTTTCTACAAATGATTTTGGAACACCCTCGGAATGAATAATTCCCATTCCGGAAGTGATCCATTGTACACCACCTGCTTTTACGATGGCTTGATTTCCTCTCGAATCTCGATGTTCAACTTCACCTTGAAAAACAAAAGTAACAGGTTCAAAACCGCGATGTGGATGAGGTGCTACTTCAAATGCAGGACCTCCGGGAGGGATTTCCTCCGGAGCTGCATGATGTAATAAAATAAATGGGCTGATTTCATCCAGTTCAGCCTGAGGTATAGGTTGACCAATTTTTGTTTGACCCATCCATACCGTTTGATTGTTTACGATTCTTTCAATCGATTTTTTCATTTTACCCTCCTTCAGGGAATTGCATTGTTATACAACTTCAAATAAATCAGTAAGTGGTTTTCTTACTTTTTTGCCGTGCTGGGTTTGATCTTCTTCTGATCTGTAACCGATTGGTAAAACCAAAGCAGCAGATAATCCTTTTGCTTCCAGACCTAAAATCGCGTTATACTTTGCAGCATCGAAACCTTCCATCGGACAAGAATCAATTTTTAGTTCGGCACAAGCTGCCATTGCGTTTGCCATAGCAATATAGGTTTGCTTTGCAGTCCAGGTTCTGGTAATTTCTTCAGGAAAAGAACCAATAGTCTTTTTCATAAAATCCCCATATCCTTTTAAGTTTTCTGATGGGATGCCCTGAACGCTTGATTTTAAATCAACATATTGATCGATATATTCAGGAGTAACTTCGTTGAAGTTACAAAAAATCATTAAATGAGAAGCATCAGAAACCTGAGATTGTCCCCATGATGCTGCCACCAACTCTTGTCTTAGGCTTTCATCTTTTACAATAAGCACTTTATAAGCTTCCAACCCGTATGATGTTGCAGATAAGCTGATGGCTTCTTTAATGGTATCGATATCGGCATTAGATACTTTTTTAGTGGCATCGAATTTTTTAGTTGCGTAACGCCAGTTTAAATTTTCTATTAATGACATAGTTTGATTTTTTTCTTAGTTGATGCGCAAAGGTACTTCCATTACAAGTACTTTGCTTTTTGCTTGTGATTTTATTAATAATTCTTCACTATCCCATGCGCCTAAACCATCACGTGCGGATAGATTTTCTCCTTCAATTTGGACATTCCCTTCGATCAGGAAGATATACACTCCATTGTTTTTATCTCTAAGTTCATACGTGAATTGTTCACTAGAATTCATTTCACCTAGATGAAACCAGGCGTTTTGGTGAATCCAAACGCCATCATCATTTGAACTGGGAGATAGGATCTGTCTAAATCCATTGATCTGCTGTGTTGCATTAATTTGATGTTGATCGTAGCGCGGAGTAACTTGTTTTTGGTTAGGGAAAACCCAGATCTGCAAGAGCTTTAAATCTTGATCCTTGTTTTTATTAAATTCGCTGTGTTGGATTCCTGTACCAGCGCTCATCACCTGAATTTCTCCTGGACTAATCACTCCCGAATTGCCCATACTATCTTTATGCTCCACCTGTCCACTTAATGGAATAGTAATGATCTCCATATTGTCATGTGGATGGGTTGGAAATCCTGCTCCCGGAGCAATATGATCATCATTTAGTACACGAAGCACTCCAAAATTCATTCGTTCAGGATTATAGTAATTTGCAAAGCTAAAAGAGTGATTCGCTTTTAACCAACCATGATTCGCCTGACCACGGGTATTTGCTTTATGTAAAACCGTTTTCATAGTTCGTATTTCTTTGTTGGGAATATGATTAAAACCTTCCTGAGAAATGACTTTTATATCATTCTGGTTTTTGGAATCTTTTTCTGACGCCAGAACTGTGGGAGCTATTGCTCCCACTGAACCCGCTATCAATGCCTTTTTTAAAAAACTTTTTCTATCCATGTTGAATGTTTTAATGGGATAGACTCGATTTAGTTTTGGCTATAAATAGTGACCTTTAAGTTGAAGTTATCACTAATTGCCTTGTCTCCCAAACTATCAAAATAACTAGATGAACCATATTTCACTTCATATTTGGTTCTATCTATATCCACGTTAGCGGTGATGATATGCCCCTTACCATTCGGCTTTACGATTGCAGTAAAACTTTGAGATTTGGTAATGCCTTTAATGGTCAAATCCGCTACGATGTCGTATGTATTCGCTTGTTTCCCCGGAGTAACCTTAGTCGTTTTAATTGTCGCGGTTGGATACTTCGAAGTAGAGAAGAAGTCATCAGAATTTAGATGGCCAATCAATTTTTGTTGCCATTCACCTTCTAAGTCGGAATTTGTAATTGAAGTCATATCTGCGACTACCGTTCCTTTTATCAATTGATCTTTTTTGAATTCGAAATCACTTTCTTTAATAGAAATCGTTCCCTTATGATCTCCACCGATAACTTTAGAGCCAGTCCATTCGATAATCGATGTGGATTTACTTGCTTCTTTTTCACCAGCTGAAGTAAAGGCGCTTAAACCTAATACTGTTGCAAATCCAAGTCCTAATAATAATGTTGATTTTTTCATGATGTTTGTTTTTAATTGTTGTGATGTTAATAATTGTATATACAATGGTTGTTGTAAAATTTTTTAATTCCTAATCTTATCTAATAAGTCAGCGAGAGTAGAAGCCTCCTGTTCCGTTAGGCTATCTCTAAAAGATTGGTTCATTTCATTGAGTTCATTAGATGTTTTCTCTAATAAATCTAGTCCGGCCGGCAATATGGAAATATCTACCTTCCTACGATTGGCTGGACAAATCTGACGATCTACCAATCCCTTGATGCGAAGTTTTTCTACCAAACGCGTAGTATTACTCATTTTATGTACCATACGACCTGAAATATCCTGAAGACTAATCGCCTTTCCTTTTTGACCTCTTAAGATGCGTAATATGTTATATTGTTGCTCTGAAATTCCAAAAGGTTTTAAAAGGCTATTCATTCTTTCAGACATCCACGCTCCTGTAAATATTACATTTAGTGTGGCACGATGATGTGCATCTTGAATGTCACCCATTTTTAATTCCTCTTCTAATTTCATTTTTTTATTGTTGAGACAACAAATGTATATACAATTGTTGTAAGTGAATCTATTTTTCAATAAAATTTAACATTTTCCACATTGTGGATCTTAGTTGATTTAACTCCGTAATTGGAATGTTACTTGTCGTAGCTAGTTTTTCCGGGATATCCAGCGCTTTTATTTTGAGTTGTTGTCCAGATTTGGTCAGTGAAACATTTACCGTTCGTTCGTCTTCCGAAGACCTTTTTTTAACAATTAGCCCCTTAAGCTCCATTTTTTTGAGGAGCGGAGTAATCGTATTGGTATTCAGGAAGAGCTTGTTTCCCAATTGACTCACGCTTAGATTTTCATGCTCCCACATCACTAACATCACCAGGTATTGAGGATAGGTAAGACCAATCACATCTAATAGCGGTTGATACAATCTTGTGATCATCCGAGATGTGGCATAAATCGGAAAGCAGAGTTGATTTTCCAGTAAAAGCTGTGATTGATCTTTCATGACTTTATGATAATAGTTTAACAATATCCTTTTCTAGTTTGGAGGGCACGGTAGTGGGTAAATATCTCTTATATGGTTTACCATTACTGTCAATTAGAAACTTTTCAAAGTTCCATTTGATTTTTCGTCCTAGGAAACTACCGAGTTGACTTTTTAAGTATTTATATACAGGATGTGTATTTTCTCCATTTACATCCACTTTTTTCGTTAATTGAAAGGTAACACCGTGGTTGATGCGGCATACTTCTTCAATAGTATCGTTGGTTTCCGGTTCTTGATTTTTAAATTGGTTACAAGGAAAACCTAAAACAACTAATCCCTTGTCTTTGTATTTTTGATGTAGTTGTTCCAGTCCGTCAAATTGCGGAGTAAGTCCACATTTGGTGGCCGTGTTAACTACTAAAACTACTTTTCCTTTGAAGTCAGCCATGGAAATACTTTTTCCAGATGGCGTTTCGAATGTTAAATCGTAAAATTCCATGATCTTAATTTAAATCGTGAGCGATTATATCGCATGCGACAAATTTAAAATGACTTTTGAATTAGGAAAAGAATTGGGATATTAAAATTTGTTATAAAATAATATTGTCTGACTATAATAAGCTCATCTCGCGATTATACTTCTTACGGTATTCCATTGGAGATAACCCGGTGAACTTTTTAAAAGTATTACGAAATGATTTGTCATCTGTGTAACCCACATTGTACATAACATCACTTACAGAATAAGTGGAGGACTCCAGACTTTTTTTAGCTGCTTCAATTTTAACACGCTGGATATATTCGATTGGTGTGTTTGAAGTAGCTTTCTTAAATCTTCTCACAAAGTTTCTACGACTCAAAGCAAATTTGTTGGCCAGCTCTTCTACATTTATTTTATCACCAAAGTGACCTTCGATAAAAGTCTGCGCATTTTTTATGGATTCATCTTCATGTTCTTTCTGCCCATTAAAAATGGTGAACTGATTTTGATTGCTACGGTCAAATTCGATTTCAAACATTTTGGAACACCAAATGGCCGTTTGACGTCCACAGTATTTTTCAACCAGATACAATAGGAGATTTAGAAAGGAATAGGCCCCTCCGGAAGTATAAATGCCATTATCTTCAGTAATAATTCTTTCATTTAGAAGTGTAATTTGGGGATACATTTGTCTAAAGTTATCTGCAGCAAACCAATGTGTCGTACAGGTCTTACCATTTAACAATCCGGTTTCAGCTAAAAGAAAAGCCCCAGTACACAAGCTAGCCACTTCCGCATCGTTTTGAATTCTTTGCTTTTTAATCCAAGGAATAAATTCCGCATTATTGGCCAGTTCCTTCTGCATATCTCCAACAATTGTAGTTACAATGATCAGGTCCGTACGTTCTATCTGATCAATCGTTTTGTTAGGTGTTACAGTAAAAGCACCATTATACAAATCAGTCTTAGAATTCAATCCAACCAGATCCACTTTAAACATGTCAGATGAGATTTGACCGGTCTGTAGTAAATAATCGTTGACTTTATTAAATATCTTATAAGCACCAATGATAGAGCTTAAAACTGCTTCCCCGTTAGGAACTATAACACTAATATGTTTCATGGCCTTTGTTTTGAAGATGTTGAAAAACAAATGTATACAAACTATGTGTCTCAAAACACCCGTGTAAGTGTCGGAAATACACCCATAAAAAGGGTAAAGTGGGATTTACCTTTGTTAGCATAAACCAAAAACATTTTAACTATGAAAGATTATTTAGTATTAATTCGAGGTGGTGACGCAAGAATGGCAGATTTAACAGAAGCTGAAACTGCAGCACACATGGAGAAATGGAATGTATTTATGGGAGGTCTGGCGCAATCAGGAAATCTTGCCGGAGGATTACCATTAGGTCAGGATGGTAGAATTTTAACCACGGCTGGCACAACTGATGGTGTGGTAAACTCGGATAGTGGAGAAGCAATTGGAGGATATTTGATGATTAAAGCAGAAAATTACGATCAGGCTGTAGAATTATCAAAAGGTTGCCCGGTGTTTGAGCACAACGGAAATCTGGAAATCAGAGAGTGCTTACCAATGTAAAAACTCATTTTAAAAAGCGTGGCATCAGCCGCGCTTTTTGTTTTAACAAATTTGATTTATGCAAACACTATATCATACATTTCATATTGACTCCACCTTCGAAAAGGTATTTGAGTCGCTCACTACAATTGACGGGTTATCCGGTTGGTGGACTAAAACCACCAGTGGAGACGCCAATTTGAACGGAACCGTATTTTTTAAATTCGCAGAATATGCCACGTTTGAAATGAAGGTTGTTCAGGTTCAGGAAAATCTGATGGTTGTCTGGAAATCCGTTTCGGGAAATCCTGATTGGGAAGGAACGCATATCGCTTTTAAGTTATCTGAAAATGATAATAAAGTCATGGTTCAGTTTACACATGGTGCTTTTTCTGATGATTATTCAGCGCTTGGAAACATAAATTTCAGTTGGGGTAGGTATTTGGAGAGTTTAAGAAACTACTGTGAAAAAGGAGTAGGAGCTCCTTTTGAGGAATAGGATTGTTGTTTTAGAATTTATTGTTTCTTTGGGCTTTTACTCAAAAGGAACAATATGTCTTTTTTATGGTTGAAATCGTTGCACATCATTTTTGTGGTAACGTGGTTTGCGGGATTGTTTTACATCGTTCGGTTATTTATTTATCAGACTGAAGCTCAGGATAAACCTGAGGTAGAAAAAGATATTTTGACGCGCCAGTTTCAGTTAATGAGTAAAAGACTGTGGTATGGAATTACATGGCCTTCTGCTATACTGACTCTAATTTTTGGAACCAGCGTTTTGTTACAAAGACCGTTCTTTTTAAAACAACCCTGGATGCACATCAAACTGACATTTGTAATCCTATTATTTGTATATCACTTTCTAAATCACAGAATTTTTGTGCAACTTCAAAACAACCAATATTCATGGACTTCTACCAAACTGAGAATATGGAATGAAGCAGCAACTTTATTTTTATTCGCTATAATCTTTTTGGTGATATTCCAAACGGCAACCGATTGGTTATACGGATTATTGGGACTGGTTGCTTTTGCTGTTGTATTGATGATGGCCATCAAAATTTACAAAAGGCAAAGAGAAAAACGCAACTAGATCGTCATTGAAAATACTCTCGTTTGCGGAGCCTTTCTAAGGAGTCTCAAATCAAAAGCCATACAGATATTTCTTACGAAAGGTCTGGCATGTTCAGGAACAAACAACATATCATCTTGAATGGTGAGTAAACCATCAGATTCCATTTCTTTTAATTTGTCGAGACATTCAGGAAGTTCTGGGAATTGAGCATCAGGTTCTTTCCATGAAGTCTCGAAATGGCACATGATATTCAAAATATGCTGTCTAATTACACGATCTTCATCGGTGAGTAAATGACCTCTAAAAATTGGGAGTTCACCCGCATTTGCTCTATTCTCATAATCCGTTACGGATTTTTCATTTTGAGCAAAAGCGTACCACGAGTCACTAATAGCCGACATTCCCAACCCGATCATTAACTGGGTTTTACTTGCGGTATACCCCATGAAATTACGATGTAGTTTTTTGCTCTCGAGAGACTTATACAGGGAATCTGATTTTAAAGCGAAATGATCCATCCCGATTTCTACATATCCCAATTCGGAAAACATCTTTTTCCCAGCTTCGTAAAGCGCGCGTTTAACCTCATTTTTTGGTAGGTCAGCTTCGCTATAACCTCGCTGGCCATTTCCCTTAATCCAAGGAACATGCGCGTAACTGTAAAATGCCAATCGATCCGGCAAAAGTTCGTTGGTTTTACGAATAGTATCCTGAACATTTTCCAGGGTTTGATGTGGTAGACCAAAAATAAGATCATGACTTATTGATGTATATCCTACTTCTCTGGCCCATTCTGTTACCATTTTTACCTGTTCGAAACTCTGAATTCGATTAATGGTTTTTTGAACTTTTGGATCGTAATCCTGAATCCCAAAACTGCAACGTTCGAAGCCTAAGTTGAAAAGTGTTGTAAGATGCTCTTTCGTGGTGTTATTCGGATGCGCTTCAAAACTGAATTCGTGATTCTCAGCTCGTTTTGCTGATTTAAATAATCCGGTAATTAATTGTTCTAAATGTTCCGGAGCAAAAAAGGTAGGTGTGCCACCACCAAGATGTAACTCTTTAATGATGGGTGTTTCGTCAAACAGTTTTACATAAGAATTCCATTCGTTTAAAACGGCTTCGATGTATGGAGATTCTACAGTATGTCTTTTGGTGATTTTTTTATGACATCCACAGAATGTGCATAGGTTTTCACAAAAAGGAAGATGAATATAAATACTAATGCCTTCTTCTGAATTACTCTCGTTGAAAGAACGAATTACAGATTCTTTCCAGGAATCCTGATCGATTGTATCAGCTTCCCAATATGGAACTGTTGGATAACTTGTATATCGCGGTCCCGGAATATTGTATTTCTGAATTAGATTTTGATTCATCTTTTTGATCTTTTAATACCCAAATAAACGAATAGCTTCTTTGGCAAAATAAGTTGCGATCACATCCGCACCTGCACGTTTAAGTGAAGTCAATGATTCGATAATCGCTTGCTCTTCATTAATCCAGCCTTTTTCTGCAGCTGCTTTAATCATTGCATATTCACCACTTACCTGGTAAACCGAAACCGGAACTTCAGAAATAGCTTTCGCTTCTTTTACAATATCCAGATAAGGTAATCCTGGTTTCACCATAACCATATCAGCGCCTTCTTCGATATCCATTAGGATTTCCTTAACAGCTTCATGTCCGTTAGCCGGATTCATTTGATACGTTTTTTTATCTCCAAAACCTGGAGCAGAATCCAGTGCGTCACGAAATGGGCCGTAAAAACTAGAAGCATATTTGGCACTATAACTCATGATTCCTGTATTGGTAAATCCTTCTTCTTCCAGTGCTTCACGAATGGTTTGAATACGTCCATCCATCATATCACTTGGGGCCACAAAATCGGCTCCTGCTTCAGCGTGAGAAATAGACATTGCAGCCAGTACTTCAGCTGTAGAATCGTTTAAGATTTGTCCATCTTCCACAATACCGTCATGACCGTAGGAAGAATACGGATCTAAAGCCACATCTGTCATGACAAGCATTTCTGGAACAGCATCCTTAATGGCTCGAACAGATCTTTGCATTAAACCATCTGCATTGATGGCTTCTGTGCCTTGATTGTCTTTTAAATCATCAGGAACCTGTACAAATAGTAGTACAGATTTAATTCCCATGTTCCATAGTTCCTTCACATCCTGAACAGTCAAATCCAGACTTTTTTTGAAGTAATTTGGCATAGATGGAATTTCCTTTACCTGATTGGTACCTTCCGAAATAAAAAGTGGTACCAAAAAGTCATTTGGAGTTACGATAGTTTCCTGAACTAAAGAACGAATGGCTCCGTTTTGGCGTAATCTTCTTGGTCTTTTATATGGATACATAATTATTTCGCTTTATAGTTTTTAACTGCATTCACAAAGGCTTGTGCATGTTCTACCGGAACGTGAGGTAAAATACCGTGACCTAAATTAGCGATGTATTTGTCTTTTCCAAAACGATCAATCATTTCTGTCGCTAACTGTTCAATCACTGGAATAGGAGATAACAATCTGGATGGATCGAAATTACCTTGTAAAGTAATGTTTCCTCCAGTTAATTTTCTTGCTGTTTCTGGAGTTACGGTCCAATCCACGCCAATAGCAGAGGCTTTACTAGCTGCCATTTTATCCATTGCAAACCAACATCCTTTTCCAAACACAATTACTGGAGCATCATCAGCCAGAGCATCTACGATTTGTTGAATGTATCGCCATGAGAACTCTGCGTAATCTTCAGGAGAAAGCATGCCTCCCCAGCTATCAAATACCTGGACCGCATTGACTCCGGATTTCACCTTCTCTTTTAAGTAAGCAATGGTGGTATCGGTAATTTTTTGCAATAGCAAATGTGCAGTTTCAGGTTGTGAGAAACAGAAGCTTTTGGCCTGATCAAATGATTTAGAACCTCTTCCTTCTACTGCATAGCAAAGGATTGTCCACGGAGAACCAGCGAAACCAATTAAAGGTACACGATCATCTAATTCTGCTTTCGTCATTTTAATGGCATCCATTACATATTGTAAAGTATCACCAATTTCCGGTACAACTGTTTTTTGAACATCCGCCATAGAACGAATAGGGTCTTCCAACCATGGGCCAACTCCAGCTTTCATTACGAACGGAATGTTCATGGCTTGTGGAACTACCAAAATGTCAGAAAATAAAATGGCTGCATCTACGCCAATTTGATTGACTGGCATCACAGTGATTTCTGTTGCCAGTTCAGGCGTTTGACATCTGGTAAAGAAATCATATTTGGCCTTTAGTGCTCTGAAATCCGGAAGGAATCGCCCGGCCTGACGCATCATCCATACTGGAGGGCGTTCTACAGTTTCGCCTTTTAAGGCACGAAGAAATAAGTCGTTTTTCATGATTTTTGAAATAATTCAATGGTTTTTTGAATCACCGAAGAGACCTTTTGGTGATCGGCAATCATAATATTATTAGAATATGGTTGAACCGCTGAAGCAGTGGTCTGACCAATACATATAATCTGTTCGTTGTTAATGTGATGATTCGTGAGGTAACTTTCTACCGCAGAAGGACAAAAGAATAGTAGCCCGTCAAATGATTGATCCATTTTCTTTGGGGTCAATCTGGTGGTATACAATTCATATTGTTTCAGGAGAACGCCATGATCTAGTAACAATTGAGGCAATTCTGGTCGGCTCTTGTTGCCTCTTAAAAAAGTAACCGACTTAATATCTTGTTGCACTATAAACTCGCCCAGTGCTTTTGCATTTTGAAATGATTGCTGAATCGATATGCCATATGGTTTCAGAAGCTTCGGAATAGAATCTCCCACACAATGAATCTCCTTTCCTTCCAAAACATGTATCTGATTTGAATCCAACAAAGATTGAATAACATTCTTACTGGTAATGAGCACCACATGATCTAAAGCATCTCTTTTTAAATCAACCTGATTGTATGCGATTGAAATAAAATCCTCATCCCGAATGGCAATATGATTTGAAATCAATTGCTCACGTAAATCTTCAGAGAGGACCTTTGTAGATAATATGGAAGCCACAGGCGTCATTATTGACTACTTTTTATTTCATCTAAAATTTCTTTGGCACCCTGACCTAAAATGGTTTGAGCACATTTAGCTCCGAAATGCTCGCGGTCATCCCAAGCCACAGATTCTTTGATTTCAAGTTGTTGTGAACCATCGATCGAGTTTACCACTCCGTGAAAATGTATGTGTTGATCGCGAACTTCGGCATGCGCCCCAATCGGAGCAGTACAACCAGCTTCAAGCGTATGCATAAAATCTCTTTCAATAGTCACAGCTGCGGCTGTATTTTCATCATTAAGAGAAGCCAAACGATTCTGTAATTCTGTGTTTTCAGTTTTTCCAACGATCAGCAACGCACCTTGTGCAGCTGCGGGAACCATCCAATCCAACCGCATAGAATGAGTAGGAAGCTTTTCAATTCTTTTTAATCCAACCTCGGCAAATACGGCTCCATCCCAAGGATTGGATGCTAGTTTTTCTAATCTGGTAATCACATTTCCTCTAATTCCAGTGATAGTATCGTTTGGATAACGATATAACCATTGCGCTTTTCTTCTTAGACTAGAGGTAGCGATTACACGGGAGGAGTTATTTAGAAAATCTTCCGGAGAACCATTATAAACCATAGTGTCGTGAATGCCCCCTCTCTGAGGAATGGCAAATTCAGAAATTCCTTTTGGTAAAATGGTTGGGACATCTTTCATGGAATGTACCGCGATATCAATGCGATCTTCCAATAAGGCAATATCTAAGCTTTTTGTGAAAATTCCGGTCACCCCAAATTCATATAACGGGACTACGGTATTTTGATCGCCTTTAGTATTGATAGGAACAATTTCAGTTTCTAATCCCAGTTTTTCAATTTCATCACGAACAAAGTGCGCTTGCCACATGGCTAGTACACTATCTCTGGTTCCGATTCTAACTACATTACTCATGTGCCTGTACTTCTTCTAGTTTAAATACTTCCTGAATGAAATTTAGATCCCGATCAAATTCAGTGCTGTTGTTTCTCAGGTAACTTGCGAATTGTCCCGTTAACTTTTGAACAATTTTGTCTGAGAGCATCATCATCTGTTCTTGCTCTTTTTCACCGATAGACTTTGATAGCTTTTGGAGTTCGCTGTCTTTGTACTGTTTCAGTTTTTGATTGAGCGCGGTGATTGTAGGTACCATTTTTCGTGAATCAATCCAGGCATAAAACTCAGCTTTGAGTTCGTCCATAACTTTATATGCACGTGGAAGATATTTTTCTCTGTTCTTTAAGGTTTCATTGGTTTTTTTACTCAATTCATCCATATGGATCAGAGAAACATTTGGTAACTCAGCCACCGATGGGTCTACATTTCTAGGAATAGATAAATCCAGAATGAGTAGAGGAGTATCGTTGGTAATATTTTCTTTGGTAACAGTAGGAATCTGGGCACCAGTAGCGACAAATAGGATATCACAAGCACCAATTTCATCATTTAAGTATTGATGATTTTTAACATGGATGTCAAATTTTTGTCCGAGTACATTTGCTTTTTCCTGACTCCTGTTGATCAATGTAATGGCATCATGATCGGTATGTTTGATCAGGTTTTCGCAGGTGTTTCTTCCTAATTTGCCGGTTCCATACAATAGGATTTTTTTATCATTTAAATCCTGAAACTGTTCTCTAATATATTGTACACCTGCAAACGAAACTGAAGTTGCACCTGAACTTAATTCCGTTTCAAACTTTACTTTTCGACTGGCTTGAATTACGGAGTTGATCAAGCGATCCAGAAAAACATCTGAAGTTTTAACTTCTAAAGACTGTTCGTAGCTTTTCTTAACCTGACTAATAATTTCAAAATCACCAATGATTTGACTATCCAGGCCACATGCCACTTTAAATAAGTGGTTGATCGCTTCTTCGCCTTTATATATGTATGCTATTTCTTTAAGTAGATCGAGATTCCCTTTTGAATATTTTACCAATAACTCAAATAGAACCTCAGGATCTGAAACAAAACCGTAAAGCTCGGTTCTGTTACAAGTTGAGATCAATAATGAACTTTTACATTGAACCAATTTGGAGTTCTCTAACAACTCTAATTGTTGATCTGATCCAATACTAAAAAGTCCTCTGGTCTCTGCATCTGTTTTTTTATAAGATAACCCGATGACATAAAATTGTGTCGGATTATTTTGATCCAAATACCGCATATTATGGATTGATTTAGTGTCCCGCAAATATACGGAGCCCTGAAAGGAATCATTCGGACCTTTTGTAAAGAAAGTGTCATGATTTTACAGGCATTTGAATGGGATATTTGATTGGGAACAAACAAATGTTTCTTTTGTATAGTTTTAAAAATAGCAGATTTAGATTTTTTTAGATGAAAGGAATTTTATTGGTGAATTTGGGATCCCCTGATAGTCCGACCCCTACAGATGTAAAACGTTATTTGGGGCAGTTTTTAATGGATGAAAGAGTGATTGATATTCCCTTTATTTTTAGATGGTTACTGGTTAAGGGGATCATTGTAAATACCAGAGCGAAAAAATCTGCCGCAGCATATCAAAAAATCTGGACCAAAGAAGGTTCTCCATTGGTGGTGATTTCGCAGAAGATGGTAGATCGATTACAAGAAAAAATAGATTGCCCGATTGCTTTGGGAATGCGTTATGGTTCACCTTCAATCGCAGATGGGTTAAAAGCGTTAGATCAACAAGGTGTTGATGAGGTTTTAATGATTCCATTATATCCGCAATTTGCAATGTCGACCACCGAAACCGTGATCGAACAGGCAAAAGAAGATTTACGCCAGTTTGAAAATATGACCATGGAGGTTTTACCTGCATTTTATAATGATGAATCATATTTATCAGTGATTTCCGAACAAATGAAGTCTGAGCAGGAAGATGATGTATATGATCACTTTTTGTTTTCCTATCACGGTTTACCGGAAAGACATATAAAAAAATCAGATATTACTCAATCTCATTGTAAGATTGATGCGAGTTGCTGTGTGACTCCATCTCCGGCACATGAGTTTTGCTATAGACACCAGGCATACAAAAGCACTGAAGAAATTGCCTCAAGATTAGGATTAAAAGAAGGAACTTACTCGACTTCGTTTCAAAGTAGATTGGGCCGTGATCCGTGGTTGCAGCCTTATACTGATGAGACATTAGTCAAACTGGCGCAAGAGGGTAAAAAAAATATTAAGGTTGTGGCACCATCTTTTGTGGCAGATTGCCTTGAGACTTTAGAGGAGATGGATATGGAAAATCGAGAGGTTTTTATGGAGTCAGGGGGAGAGAAATATCAGTTTATTTCCTGCTTAAATACGTACCCCGGATGGATAGACGTTTTGCGTAAATGGAGTGATGATTGGAAAGAAGAAAAGGGCGAAAAAGAATATTTGAAAATAAAATAGAATTATTGATGCGTTATCAAAGAAGTAGTGCGTTGTTTCAAGATGCACAGAAGTATATTCCGGGAGGAGTAAATTCTCCGGTGAGAGCATTTAAATCTGTAGGTGGAACACCTATTTATATTAAAGGTGCTGAAGGGCCTTATTTAGAAGATGAGGATGGACATACCTATATTGATTATATCAATTCCTGGGGTCCGCAGATTTTGGGGCATGCATATCAGCCAGTTGTAAATGCAGTGGTCGATAGAGCCAGAAAAGGAACTTCATTTGGAACACCAACAGAAGTGGAAACTGAGATTGCGAAATTGATTGTTTCTATGGTACCTGGCATTGATCAAATCAGAATGGTAAATTCAGGAACGGAAGCGTGTATGAGTGCGATTCGTTTGGCTCGTGGTTTTACCGGAAAAGACAAGATTATCAAGTTTGCAGGATGCTATCATGGTCATTCGGACTCATTTTTGATTGCAGCAGGTAGTGGAGCGGTGACATTCGGTGCACCAAATAGCCCTGGAGTGACACAAGGTACCGCAAAAGATACTTTGTTGGCGAACTATAATGACATGGCGCATGTTAAAAGCATAGTGGAAGAACATGAAGGCGAAATTGCAGCGATTATTATTGAGCCTGTTGCCGGAAACATGGGGTGTATTCCTCCACAACCAGGGTTTTTAAATGAGCTTAGAGCATATACTGAATCGAAAGGAATATTACTGATCTTTGATGAGGTGATGACCGGATTTAGATTGGCGCCAGGTGGCGCACAGGAAGTTTTCGGAATTACAGCAGATATTGTGTGCTTTGGAAAAATCATTGGAGGCGGACTTCCTGTAGGTGCTTTTGCGGCACGTAATGAAATTATGAATATGTTGGCCCCATTAGGAGCAGTTTATCAGGCAGGTACATTGTCAGGGAATCCATTGGCGATGTCGGCTGGACTAGCGATGTTATCTGCATTGAATGAGGACAGAGAAATCTATACGCGAATCAATGAGAAAACAGCTTATTTGCATAAAGAGTTAGATGCTGTTTTCAGTGCTTCAGGACATGCGTATACCATCAACAGATATGGGTCTATGATTTCTGTGCATTTTTGTGATTCAGAGGTGATCGATTTTGAGACCGCTAAGGCAGGGGATAATCCTAAGTTTAAAGCATTCTTTCATGGAATGTTGGAAAGAGGTGTGTATTTAGCACCATCAGCATACGAAACCTGGTTTATCTGTGATGCATTGTCTTACGAAGATATTGATAACACTGTAAAACGAGCAGCTGAAACTTTAGCGACTATTGCTAAGTAGATAAAAGATTAATCCGTCTTAGAAATTTCTAAGACGGATTACTATAAAAAGCATATTCCAGTAGGATATCCATTGAAACAATTTCCAATGTTTTTTCATTGGTAGCTTCTAGAACGACTTTTGGAGCCGCGTGATTTTGATGTGCCTGTAAAAACCTCGCTGCACATAAACACCATTTGTCACCTGGTTTAACTCCTGCAAAATTCCATTGAGGTAATGGCGTAGAAAGATCGTTACGTTACCTACGGATTTTGAAAAATCTAGAAATTCTTTCGTAGCCACAATACAAACAGTGTGTACGCCTACATCAGTTTCATCTGTATTACAACAGCCATCTCTAAAATAACCAGTAAGAGGTTCCATACTACATGGGATGAGTGGTTGTCCGAATACATTTAAATCTGCCATAAGAATACTTTGAATCTAAAGTAATCAAATTAAACGGACTTAATAACCCAAAGTATAGCCCAGGGTAAATTGAAAAACTGAGTTTTTTATGTTTTGATGCGTTTTTGTGACTTCCGTTAATCCTAGATTATAACGCACACCGATGTCCAGATTGGACACTACATTCACAGAAGTTCCGAATGCCAACCCAAAGTCTACAGCGTTATATGCTCCACTTGGTAATGTGCCTCCGGTACCACTTAGCAGAAAACCAATTTGAGGCCCAAATTCTAATCCAAGCATATCGGAAACATAAACTTTACCTAAAATAGGCCAGTTTAAATAATGTAGTTTGATGCGATCACTAAGTAGATCATTTCGATTTCCCTGAAGAGAGTATAGCGCTTCAGATCTAAGCGTAAATACAGGGGAAATTAAATATTCAGCATATAGCCCACCTGTAAAACCTGTGAGTGTTGAACCTTCTGATCCTTGAAGGTTGGCTACATTGACTCCACCTTTTAATCCGATAAGATAATAACTATCAGATTGTGCCTGTATCAGTTGTGCAGAAAGCAGAAATGTAAAGAAAATATAGATTTTTAATGTGTAATGTAATTTCATAATTGGATTTGGTTGATTTGCGGTGCAAAGGTCATTTGAGTGATGAAATTATTTTTTGACCTAAATCAAAAAATGGAAATTCTGATGTCTAAAGATTTAATTATACCCGGTAAGGAATCATTAGATTTGCCGCCATAATTTTTTTGATATGATATCTGTAGATGGTTTAGGAGTTGAGTTTAGCGGACATACATTGTTTAGTGATGTTTCGTTTGTGATCAATGAGAATGATAAGATCGCTTTGATGGGGAAGAATGGTGCGGGAAAATCCACCATGATGAAGATTATTGCTGGAGTTCAGAAGCCATCTAAAGGAAATGTGAGTGCCCCTGGTGATACCGTAATTGCGTATTTACCGCAGCATTTATTGACGGAAGACAATTGTACCGTTTTTGGGGAAGCTTCCAAGGCGTTTGCGCATATATTCTCTATGCGAGACGAAATTGATCGTCTAAATAAAGAATTAGAAACGCGAACGGATTATGAATCTGCGGAGTATATGAAGATCATTGAACGTGTGACAGAGTTGGGTGAGAAATTCTATGCCATTGAAGATGTCAATTACGATGCAGAAGTTGAAAAAGCTTTACAAGGTCTGGGGTTTAAACGTTCAGATTTTAATCGTCAAACCAGTGAGTTTAGCGGGGGGTGGCGAATGAGAATTGAGTTGGCCAAAATACTACTGCAAAAACCAGATTTAATTCTTTTGGATGAGCCTACGAATCATGTGGATATTGAATCGGTGATTTGGTTGGAAAACTTTTTGGTGAATAAAGCGAAGGCTGTTGTGGTGATTTCACACGATAGAGCATTTATTGACAATATTACCAATCGAACGATTGAAGTCACTATGGGTAAAATATATGACTATAAAGCCAATTATAGCCATTATTTAACCTTAAGAGAAGAACGTAGAGCACACCAGTTAAAGGCATATCAGGAACAACAAAAGTTCATTGCAGATAATAAAGCTTTTATCGAACGATTTAGAGGAACGTATTCCAAAACAAATCAGGTGAATTCTAGAGAGAGAATGTTGGAGAAGCTCGAAATTATTGAGATTGATGAAGTAGATAATTCTTCTTTGAAATTAAGATTTCCTCCAGCACAACGTTCAGGCGATTTTCCGGTTGTGGTAAGGGAAATGTCAAAAAGGTACGGAGATCATGCGGTATTTAAAAATGCCAATATGAGTATTGAACGTGGTCAAAAAGTATCTTTCGTTGGAAGGAATGGAGAGGGGAAGTCCACTATGATCAAAGCCATTATGAGGGAGATTGAATTTGAAGGAGAATGTGGTTTGGGACATAATGCGCAGGTTGGATATTTTGCTCAAAATCAAGCTTCATTATTGGATCCGAGTCTCACGATTTTTGAGACTGTAGATCAGGTGGCCAAAGGAGATATTCGTAAGCAAATCAAGAATATTCTAGGTCAGTTTATGTTTAGCGGAGATGCGATTGATAAGAAAGTGAGTGTGCTTTCCGGAGGAGAAAAGACCAGGTTGGCAATGGTGAAGTTGTTATTGGAACCCGTGAATGTTCTGATCCTGGATGAGCCGACCAATCATTTGGATTTAAAATCTAAAGATGTTCTAAAAGAAGCACTGAGCGCGTTTGATGGGACATTAATATTAGTATCTCACGATAGAGACTTTTTACAAGGATTATCTCAAAAGGTTTTTGAATTTAAAGATCAAAGAGTCATTGAACATTTCGAAACAATTGATGACTTTCTTGAACGAAATAGAATTGAAAATTTAAAAGAGATTGACCTTAAAAAATAAAAGGCCTAAATAAAGGACGACTAATCAGTGGAGAAAAACTCCACGGAATAGAACTTATAATCAAAATTAATCCAATTCCAAACCATACGAATTGGAGCTTGAATTTTCTATTGTCTGTTTGTGCATTCTTTATTTTGGAATTTCCAATGGTTATCAATACGATGGCGATGACCATCACAAAGACGTGCTCCATTCCAAAGAAACGCAGTTCCCGCTCATGAATCCCTTCAGAAAAGTGAGAAAGAAAGTAGCTGCTAATTGGGCTGATAAAATATAAATAGAGGCCAATGAACAATTGTAAATGCGCAATTGATAGAGTAACTGTTTGTAGGATTCTATTTTTCCGTTCAAAAACAAGTTGTTTTTTCCACCCTCTAAAAGAGGTGATACAGATAAGAATCAGGCTTATAAGAACTGCCCATCGGTTCCATGAATGAAGTGCTAATGTAAATGAGTACACTTTGATTTTTTAGCAAATGTAATCTCTCGGAATAAAGTATTCTTAGGTCTGATCTTAATTTATAGTGTACATTAATTATTTTAGTTTTAAATAATTTTGAATGAGCCTACTAAACTCGGACCTCCTAAAAGGTCTTACCCCTTTTTTTAATTTTAAAATAGAGAACTTTGAAGACCTGTTCTCATTGGTGCTAGGCGTACTAATATTCGTAATTGTCGTTTTTCATGGGATAACTTTAGATATGACCTATGACGAGGCGTATACGTATCTTCATACTGGTCGTATCCAAGATTTTTGGGGAATATTCAAATTTGAGATTGCCAATACCCATATATTGAATTCTCTTTTGATGACCGTGACCACTTTATTTTTCCCGTATAATGATTTTGCTATTCGATTACCTGCTATTTTAATAGCTGGATTTTACATCTCTGTGGCATTATCAATTTCTAAACAGTTTAAGAACAGGTTGATCTTTCTTGGATTACTTTTTGGTTTTTTTTATTTCACATGGTATTTATCGTTGGCAAGAGGTTATGGGATGTGCGCAGCTTTCCTTCTTGCCGCTGTTTATGTGCATAAGAATAAACAGCAATTTCATAATTGGTATTTATGGATGGCCAATTTCTTTTTATTGTCCATATATTCCAATTTCGTAGCAATACCTATAGTATGTGTTTTTAGCATTTATATCTGGGTTGTTGACTTTAAGTTTTTAATACCCAGAATTTCCAGGTCAAAGTGGATTAGAATAATAACACTTTTTGCAATCAGCATTTTTGCTTTTTTTTTGGTAACAAGAGGGGGGAGACCTTTATATGGCGCATATGATATTGGTTTTTTTAAAGCTATTCCTTATGATTTGGTCAGTCGTTTTATTGATTCATCCAATATTTCTGAGCATTGGGTTGTTATAGGGACATTGGGTTTGGTTTTTTTATCATTAGGAACGTTCCTGGTAACCCGTGCGCAAAAAATGTATGGTGTAATCTTGATAAGTACATTGGTATTAATAATAGGTATTAGTTGGATAGGAAATAAACCTCTACCGACCGGCAGAGTATTGATTCCATTTTGGCCATTGATAGTACTTCTTATAATTGAAATATTGGATTATTTAACTGAATCCCTAAGGATATCTAAAAAGGTGGTTTTATTATTTAACGTTTTGTTTTTAGTCGTGTTTATGATCAATTTCTCTAATCAGACGTATTTTTCAAATCTATATAAAGATAAACTGGAATTGTGGAGGAAGCCTCTTATTATATTAGCAGATTATGATAAAGATATTTATCCTTTTGATACTTATTATTTCCCTCACGATAGATATGTTTTGGAGAAAGACCTTTATCATGGACTTATTCAAAAAAAGTTAAGTCAAATGAAACCATCATTTGTTATGGAGAAAAATGGTGTGAAGTGGTCTGGGTATGATCAACTGAGAGTAGTGGCTTTTGATTTTAATAGAAAGCCATATTTCGATAGGTTTTATAGGAAAGTTTATAAAACCGGTGAGTTGATTTATGAGGATGAGTGGATTCTTGAATATTATTTGTATAAGTCTGGAAATCAAATGTGGACTTATTTGTCTTATCCTTCAAATGTGGATGGGGATAAAATCGTATTGATTCCCAATAATTGTGACTGGTCAATTGATATAGATATTCGCTAATATATATAGAAGAATGCTTATTCATAAAAAGGACTAACCTATTTTCGCAGGAAATAGATTTCATGGGAATAATAACTACGTTATCAGAATTTGGAAAAAAATTGAAACCTTTTTTTGATTTAAAGATCAAGAGTTTTGAGGATGTGGTGAGTATTTTATTAGGTACTGTGATTTTCGTTTGGGTCATCTTCCAGGCTGCATATATGGATATGACCTATGATGAGGCCTATACCTATATGAATACCGGCAGAATTCAGGATGTTTGGAAAATATATCAATTTAGAATAGCGAATACACATGTCTTGAATTCGCTATTGATGACGGTAACCACACTGTTTTTCCCTTATAACGATTTTGCAATTAGATTACCGGCCGTGTTATTGGCAGGGGTTTATATTTCCACGGCAATATCGTTTTCAAAACAATTTAAAAACCGATTGATATTTTTAGGACTGCTGTTGCTCTTTTACTATTTTACAACCTATTTGTCAATGGCCAGAGGATATGGAATGTCTGCCGCATTTTTATTGGCATCTGTTTTTGTGTACAAGAATAAGGACAAGTTTAACCAATGGTATCTATGGTTGGCATATTTATTCCTTTTAGCCATGTATGCGAATTATGTAGCTATTCCAATTATTCTGGTAATGGGCGCTTACATTTTTGTTTTTGATTTTAAATGGAAATTACCCGAAATTCCTAAGAAGAAATTGAGGTGGATTATAGGACTGTTTTTACTTGGAGTTTACGGCTTTTTTTCGGTTACACGAGAGGGAAAGCCTCTTTATGGAGCTTATGAAGAAGGGGTCATTGAGGCTATACCATATGATTTCATCTCCAGATTTTTGGGGCGTTCTGAAATGGAAATGGCTTATATAATTCCTGCGACTTTTTTGATTGTGGGCTTGATTATCGGTTTCTTTTTTATTTCAAAATTTAAGAACCCTATTGGACTTATTACCATTGGTACATTTGCTTTGATTATTACAATGGCCTGGATCGGAAATAAACCTTTGCCTACCGGAAGAGTATTGTTGCCGTTTTGGCCTCTGGTAGTGATTTCTTTAATGGAAATATTGGATCCGATTATGGACCGTTTAAAAATTCCAAAGCTTGTGTTTATTGTAATCAACATGGGGGTTCTGGGTTTATTGATTGATAATTTTTATAATCAAAGTGAGTATCAAAAAAGGTTAGACACCAAGGCTGTACAATGGAGAAAACCCTTGGATATCCTGGCTAACTATGACAGAGAAATTTATCCTCATGAAGTATATTATTTGAGGAAAGATAGATACCACCAGAATTTTTTGGAGCAATTAAAAGAATACACTTCGATTGTGCTCACCGAAAATGAAGAAAGAAAGGTGTTGGTATATCAAGATTTGGGATTGGTGACATTAAGTTTGAAAGATTTAGCAGAAGAGACCAGAATATTTAGGGAAATACAAAAAGGTGGTGATGTTGTTTTCAGCGATACAATTTCGTTTAATCATGACGTTTATGAGGTCGAGGAAAATTATCCGGTGTTAATCGCATATCCTAAACTTGAAGGAGACTTATTAAGAGTTGGTGTTATAGGCGGAGGCTGGGATGAGCGAATTCAATTACATTAATGATTTTTTGATTTTTTGAGTAATTTGGTCGTATTGTGAGATTCCTTTAGGTGTTAGATATGGCCATAATAATTGGTTCACCATTTCTACGTAATTCCAAAGTTTATCTTTTTTGGAAAGGTCTTGTTGGAATGCAGTATATGCAAACCACATGGTCCTAACAAGGCCACTCTGCTGTAAAATAATATCCCATTGAGGTTTACTAATATCATTTCTTAAGATCTGAGTGGATTGAAGACCTTGAAGAATGAATTTAAATTGATTTTTCCTTTCCGAAACTTCCTGTTGGTGTTCTTCTTTTATTCTTGGATATTGTTGTAATACATGAACGTATTCGGTGTATAGAAAACGATATTTATGAGATAATTCATAAGTGAGAATTGGTGCATTTAGCAACATTTCTAGTAAGTCAGGTGTAGAGACAAACTGCTTTGAGATTTCATATAACTCTTCCTTCATTTGAGTATATAACTGGTAAACGATATCCTCTTTAAGGGGAAAATGGTAACCGATGTTTCCTTTGCTAATACCGGTAGATTGCGCGATATCACGTAAAGAAATAGAGCTTACGCCCTGTTGATTGAACAAGTTTAATGCGGAGGATAAAATTTTCTCTTTGGTTTTCATAACCTCTAAAATATTAAAATTAGACCAATCGTCCTAATTTTGATTTTTTGAATACATTTGTACTACAAAAATGAGTTTTATGAAACAGTCAACCATATATAAATCAGAAGAAGGTCGAAGAAAATTTCAAGGGCATTACCGACAAGCATTGTCTAAGCTACCATTTGATTTTGTGGAGAAGAATTTTGAAACCAGTTTCGGGGCTACAAACGTATTGATTGCGGGTCCTGAGGAGGCCCCACCAGTTGTGGTCATGCATGGAGTTGGAGCGAATGCACCTATAGCATTATTGGCGATTTCAGAGTTGGTTAAAACGCATAGAGTTTATGCCCCGGATATGATTGGTCAGACTGGAAGAAGCGCAGAGCACAGACCAAGTATTAAAGACCACAGCTATGGCGTTTGGTTTGAAGAAGTCTTAGATCATTTATCTATTAGCCAGGTGAATATAGTGGGTGTTTCTTACGGTGCTTTCGTATCCATGAAATTGGCGGCATATGCCCCACAAAGAATTTCAAAACTGATATTGGTGGTACCTGGAGGGATTGTGGATAGTTCACCGTGGGTATCCGTTAAAAAAGTAGCCTGGCCCATGTTGAAATATAACTTAATTCCGTCCAGGAAGAATCTGGATCAACTCTTAGATAATATTTTTACCGATCCGGAAGGTTGGCATGAATTCCAGGCGGATATTTTTAAATATGTTGATATGGACATGCGTAAACCTCCGTTGGTAACTAAAGCGCAAATGGAATCTTTACAAGCTCCAGTGTATGTTTTAGGTGCGGATGAAGATGTTTTCTTTCCGGGAGAGCAGGTAATTGAACGTGCCAAGGAGGTATTTCCCAATTTTGTAGAAGGGAGTTTATTACCGAATTGTAAACATGCACCTCCAGTTAATTATCCACCATTAAATGCTAAACTAGCAGTCTACTTGAATAACTAATTGTATTTCCCTTCTGATTCAAGCGCTTGTTGGATATGCGCAAAATGATGTTGACAATGCCAGGCATATAAGCCGATAGCTTCATCCAGTCGGTAGTTGGTTCCATATTCCGGGTGGACATAATATTTTGCGTAATCCTCCGAAGTAAAATTCGAAAGTAGTTGTACCCATTTATGATGTACACTGGTTAGAATTGAAACGGAATGAGATAGATCGTCATCCTGACTATCCACCAATTCAGCCCAAAGGTGTTCCATATATGGTCTTATGGTTGGAGCTTTTTCGGTTAAAGTGAGTTTGAATCGAATGATGCTATTCATATGACTATCTGCACAGTGATGAACGACTTGCTTGAGTCTCCATCCATCCGGGCGATATCTCCAGTTCTTTTCGGTGGTGTTAAGACGTTTTGTGGCTTCATTCACTCGATGTGGAAATGCCGCAATAACATCTACCCATTGATTGATTTGTGCTGAAATGATGGTTTCGGGCGCGTTAAACTCTCCTACGGGAAACCTGAGTTTATAAAGTTCTTCTTCTGTGACTAACATAATAGCAAGATTTTTGATTTGATCAATTGGGTTATAAAGGTATGTGTTTCTGATGAATAGAATTTAGAAATCGGGATCAGATTGGAAAGATATTTGCTCCTGAGTAACAGGGTGTTTAAAGGTGATGGATTCTGCATGAAGATGTAGACGTGTGTCCGGAATTCCATATAAATCATCACCTACGATTGGACAATTTAATCCACTTGGGTGCGAAGCATGAACCCTTAGTTGATGTGTGCGACCGGTGATGGGGTAAAAATACACCCGTGTATGTTGTTCTGTTTTTTCAATAACCGACCATTTGGTTCTGGCAGGTTTACCATAGCGATCACAAACTATTTGATGCGGTCTATGGTCCAGGTCAACTCTTAAAGGGAGATCAATAATTCCAGACGTATATTTTGGATGTCCAGCCAATAGGGCCACATACCGTTTTTGAACGGTTCTATCAGTAAATTGTTTTTGCAAAACACGGTGGACTTCCAAAGATTTAGAAATGACCATGATTCCGGAAGTGGACATATCCAATCGATGAGCTAATAATGGACCGGTTGCATCTGGAAACTTTTTTTTCATTCTGGTGAAAACCGAATCCCGTATTTTTTTACCAGGAACAGAAAGTAGATTTGCCGGTTTATGAATCACTGCAATATGATCATCCTCAAATAGGAATTGAATATCCAGATTTTGGGTTGTTATCGCATCTATGGGGTTGGGATCCATATCCACATCAGCAAGCATATAATTTAATACAGGTTCACATTTTGTTCGACATGCTGGGTAGAATTGCCCATGTTTTCGATCTTCCAATTGTGGAGATTTACCCCACCAAAATTCAGCCAGAGCAATTGGCTGATAACCTTTTTGGAAAGCATATTGGATTAGTTTAGGAGCTGCGCAATCTCCAGTTCCAGCTGGAGGCTTTTTATCCAATTGATCTTTAAAAATATCCAGAACACTGCGTGAATTACCCCGACTATCTAATACCTGATATTCATGAAATAGAACATCCTGTAGTTCTGTTGATTTTTGTTTCCGTAAGCTTTTAAGTTGTAGGATGAAATCTTCTTTTTCCTTGAGTTTTTCCAAAGTCTCCTCAATTTGAATTTTCCAGGATTTAGAAGCTTTTTTATGCTGGTAATCTAAGTCCATACTTTCCTTACGAAGTGCGTTCAATAATTCTTCGTATGCTTCCTGATCCAATATGTTTTTGAAATGATCCCTTTTGTGATCACGTTCTTTTTTAGCCGCTTTTGCAGCTAGTTTATTTTGAGCAATCTCCTTTTGAGATTCTTCTTGTAATGTTTGTAAATACTGTTTGAGATCGAGATAATCTGTAGCTTTTTGAAGCTGTTCAATTTGATGATTGATCTGAGAAATCTCTTTTTCAATTTTTAGAAAAAGACTTGACTCACCTTTACGATCATAAATCGGAGGAACAAATCGCCCGACTAATGTTTGACTTCCCAATATTCCGGAGAAGGCGGTAAGGTATCCCAATCGACCATAAGTATTTTTGACAATCAATACGCCAAACATTTTGCCAACAGCTTTGTTTTGGTCAGCCGATGGTTCCCAAAATTGATGTGTCCACGAAGTTTGTGTTTCCAGATATTCCTGTAGCTCCTTTGTAGCCATTTGGGCTATTGGATGCGGTTGATATTGAAAAGGAAATGTGAATTTCGATGGTAAATCTTCATCTTTAAAAGCCTGTTTGAAAGGAATGAAACAGGGATCAGTATGTGCCTTGGAAGAATTCATCAAATATTGTTACAGGATGCGAAAGTAGAAATCGATTTGGATAAGTAAGGAGAACAACAAACGAATCTCAGATTTAATTCCCATATGATCGATGGAAGACATTTGTGAAAATGAAAATTTTGGTACATTGCAATTTCAAATTATGCGTATGAAGTTTTTTACATCGGTATTGTTTTTAAGTATAAGTAGTTGGTTATATGGACAAGTAGGGATTTCAAGTGGAGATCAGCACATCTTAAGTGAAATACAAAAATCTGTTCAGTCACGTCAATTGAACGTTTTGGATGAAAAATATCCGATTTATTCAATAAACGGAACCGATCATTTGTCGATGGTAGCAATGGTGACAGAATCATTTTCGCCAACTGATTTACCGAAGGGAATTATACCAGGAACTCAGATCAACAATATTGTAACTTTAAAAGTGCCTGTTGATCAACTGAATAAAATTCAGAGTTTAAAAAGCGTTCGTTACATAGAGATTGCGAATAGAATCCAACCGGAAGTTGCTAAAGCGGTTTTAGATTTAAGAGCAGATTCAGTGCATCAGGGTTTAGGACTGGATAATTCTTATACAGGTAAAAATGTGATTATTGGAGTAACGGATTGGGGATTTGATTATACACATCCTATGTTCTATGATACTGCTTTACAGGAAACCAGAATTTTAGCTTCCTGGGATCAATTCAAAACTTCAGGTCCGGCACCGTCATCTATGAGTTATGGTACCGAGTATGTAGGTGCAACGGAGTTAATGACGGCACAATCGGATACCGCATGTACATATTATGATTACGCAACTCATGGGAGTCATGTGGCAGGAATTGCTGGTGGAAGTGGAGCCGGAATAGGTCTAAGAGGAGTGGCTTTTGAATCGGAATACTTGTTTACTGCCATTCATTTAGATGCCGGATCGGTGATTGATGCGGTGAGTTGGATGAAGGATTTTGCCAATGCAGAAAACAAAAGACTAGTGATCAATATGAGTTGGGGACTGTATCACCTGGGACCTTTAGATGGAACGTCTTTATTAAGTCAGGCATTAGATGGATTTGTAAATGATGGTGTAGTGATTGTGACTTCCGGAGGAAATAATGGTGATGTGAATTTCCATATCAAGAAAGATTTTAATCAGGATTCTGTGGTGACTACCATTAACTTTTACAACTACAATGCGCACCCAAGCATGTGGGGACAGAGTGTTTCCATGTGGGGAGAAAGTGGTCATGAATTTCGTTCGGGAATTGAAATTTATAGTGGTAACACGTTAAAGGTGAAGTCTCCGATATATGAAACGGCAACAGCGGTTTCGTATTTGGATTCGATGTTGATTACCGGAACGGATACCATATTTTTCAATTTAGCTACCGATGCGGCTCATCCACAAAATCAAAGACCTCATATGACATTGCGTGTAAAGAATACCAATTCAAATTTGCGCGTAGTACTAAAATCTTATGCCAATACGGGAACAGTACATTATCATAATGTGACTGAATTGAGTAATGGTGCGGGTAACTGGGGAATGCCTTTTACCTCATTTGGTCCTAACAGTATGGTTGGCGATGCATTATATGCTGTCGGGGAACCGGCTTGCGCAAAAGATGTAATTACCGTTGCGGCACATACCAGTGAAGTTCGTATTCCAAATGGAACGGTAATAAATGGCGCATTAGCCAATTTCTCAAGTGAAGGCCCAACAATTGATGAGCGAATCAAACCGGATATTTCTGCACCTGGAGTTAGTGTGGAGTCGTCTATTTCGTCATTTACTACCAGAGCATATACACCAACATCTTCAACAACTTTTAATGGAAGAACGTACGAATTCTCCAAGTTCTCAGGAACATCTATGTCATCTCCGGCAGCTACTGGTGTGGTTGCTTTAATGTTGGAAGCGAATCCGTATTTAACTCCGGCTCAGATTAAAGATATTTTAAAAACAAAAGCAAGACAAGATGATAAGACAGGAGCTATTCCTGCAACAGGTAGTGCTGAATGGGGATGGGGAAAGGTTGATGCTTATGCCGCTGTAAAAGAAGCCGTACGTATTTTGTTATCAGTAGAGGATCAACCAATAATTGAAGGTGTCAAAGTATATCCAACTGTCACTAAGGATTATTTAAATATTCAGGATGTTTCCGGTCAGCCATATCGTGTAAAAGTATTCTCGATAAATGGACAATTGGTTTATACTGGATCTGCGACACAATTGATAGATGTACAGCAATTACCTGCAGGAACTTATGTGTTGCATTTGGAGTCTGATTCTGATTTTGGTGTGATGAAGTTTATCAAGCAGTAAGCTTAAGGAGCAGTCTTTTCTAAAATTTGATGTAGTGTTTCCTGAGGAAGTTGCGGATTTGCCTTTGGACTAAAAGCATATTTTACACCTTGAAGAAAAATAATTTGTTCTGAAGGTTTAAACTGATTATTAATTCTGAGTAGCTGATTTATTTTGTTAGACATTTCCTCTGAGGAAGTCGTAGGTTTTTCAAATAAAGCGGTACATACACCCCATCCGGTACCTTCCAGAAGTAAATCATAATTCTCCGAATCTGAAATAATGCTTTGGAGTTTAGAAGGATCATGTCCAAACTTATAACCAATCACCCATCCGGCAGATTTTAGGGTTGAAGTACGGCTTTGAGAATTCTTTATCGGATTTATGACCGATATTCCTGCCGTAACAACAGGCACAAATAAATAAGTCATAATCAAAGTTTTTTGATACTTCAGCTCCGAGAGACCTACAATGATCATCATTGATAGAATAGGAAAGATATACGTGAGATGTCGATAAGTAGTGAAGTTTCCATTTTGGATATTCCCATAATAAAATGGACTTAAACCATAGGCAATTAGAAAAACCGGAATAGTTAGAAAGGCGTAATAGACGGATTTAGAAAATTTGCGATTTTGAAATGAAGTATAAATACCTTTCAGGCTTAAAATGAACAGGATAAACCAAATGATAGCTGTTGGAATTAAAGCGAAGTGTGTAGTTGTATTTCCTACAGCTAATTGGGGAATAGCTTTGATCCAGGTTCCTAACAGATGTTGCATATGGACTGATGAAAATGAAAGGAAGTCAATACCACGGATAGATGTCATTCCATAATTAGAAAGATGGAAACCGGGATCAAAATTTAAACGGATCAAAACATGTATTCCAAAAACAACCATAAACGCCAAAATGGTATGAATCACAGATTGTTTTTTTGAAGAAGTTATGAATTGATAGATCAAATAGATGGGTAACAAAATCAGGTTGGTATACGAGAACCAGATAGCAATTCCTAAAAATATTCCCAATAACCATTGGTTTTTTTGTGATTGGGGAAGCCCTAGTAGATAAAGAAAAATAAATGGGAATACACTGGATGTATTGTGAAGTCCGAAATTGACCATCCCCCACATTAATAGGAAAGGCGTAGCCAGTAGCGTCCAAGCTCCAAAGCCCCAAAACACTTTTCTGGAAAAGACTTTAGATACCACCCATAACTGAACAAACCTTGAAATACTATCGAGGATAAGTGCGGAGATAGCAAGAGAATCATAAGAGGTAAAGAAGCCAATAAAGCGACTAATTAAGGAAACCAAAATACTTCCACCTTCATGAGGATAATGGATCAGTTGCGTATAATTCCATGATCCTTCTCGAAGAATAAGTTCCCATGCGATATGATCAGGAGCCTGATTCCATGCTTCGAAGTATAATCCATATATCCATCGAATTAGAGTTCCGAGAACCGTAAGTACGATAACAATCTGGATGTTGGAAAAACGCATGGAATAGAAAATCTAAATGTATTTAAATCGATTAAATACCACAACCGCCCCCAGAGTATACCAGATTCCACTTTTCATCAAATGAATAGATCAGATAATGGTGACTTTCATATCCTCGTGCTTCAATGATGAGTTCATTGATATGGTCATGATCTAAATCTATGACACCAATGACTAAGAACTGTAGATGAGGTTCGGAATCAGTTAGGTTTTCATGCTTCTTAAGACCAGATAGTAAACCTTCATAGTTTGGCGTAGAACAATTTTTTTGGTTGATTTTTTTTAATGAGGTGATATATGGAATTGAATCAGATTTGGAGGTGGTCGTATCCATAGCAAATTGACAATGACTTTTTAAAGGGGTAGCCGGAATTTGAGTTGAAATTATACTAGTCGAGGTGCTCTCTTTTAGATATACGGTGCGTTTTGCAAGGTAAACATATTGTTGAAAAAACTGAGCGTAAGCTACTGAGGAGTTTTGAAGATATTCTCCTTTTTTATTGATCAAACACACAAAATCTACCCAGGGTTGATTGGGATAATTGATTCCGATGATATTGATGTCTTTGGCTAACTTTTTTTGAATCTGATTGCTTTTTTTTTGACTTAGAGACCGATATGGAATGGGTTGAGAGCTATCTAAAATCAACGTTTTTTCAGTTCCCATATCTATAGTATATAAAATCTGGTTTTTAGGATTTGAAGCGGAAGTAGAAAGATAAACTAGAGTACCTTGTGGAACCGTTACAGAATCGGGTAATGTTAATGAATCAGGAATCGTAGTGCCTGGCTCCATATGGTTTTGGGGTTCTTGAGAGCATTTTAATTCCTGATTTAAAACGCCAAATGTGAAACTTTGGGCGATAACGAAATATGGGGCGGAAATTCCGATGGAAATCAATAAAAGTGATCTGAGCAACTTGAAAAAATAAGTCATAAAAACCTGAATATTTTAGATTACAAAATAGACGATTTTAATGACGAATAGTTACGGGTCAAATGATAAATATTAAAATCAGGAGGAAGTCATAGTTTTAACTCCCTCCTGATTTAGTTAGTTTACGTTACAAATAATAGTAATGGCTACTTCATCTGCAACCATAAATGTACTGGTGTCTTCGCCTACATTGTAATCCAAACGGTTGAGGTTTAAGGTTCCTGTAAATGTATTTTGATTATATGTAAATGGAATTTGAACTTCTTTGGTGACTCCATGCATAGTTAATTTCCCAATAGCAATAAAACCATTGTCCCCTTTCTTGATTTCTGTAGATTCAAAACAGATTGTAGGATATTTAGCCGTATTAAAGAAGTCTTCATTTTTAAGATGTTCATCTCGTTTTTTGTTATCTGTATCTACTGTTTCAGGATTGATACACACATTAAAAGTTGAAGTAGATAAGTTCGCTACATTAAAATTAATCTGCCCACTCATTTCTTTAAACGATCCGTCCACCACTCTGAACGCCATGTTTCCAATTTCAAAAGTAACTTTTGAAGTTTCTGCATTTATTTTTTGTGCTTGAGTAGGTAGAAATAGCATTAAACCTATTACCCATAACCAGATTTCTTTTCTCATAAGTTTCAATTTTAAATTTATAATGCAAAATTCCGATGGACAGATCTACTATGCATTAATGTAGATTAAGAAATGACTTAAGGCTTTTTGAATTGATCACTTTTAATTTTGCTTAAAGCTTCTGGTGTGATGCCCAGATACGAAGCAATCATTTTTTGAGGAACCCGATGAATGATATCCGGATAAGTTTCCATAAAATGCTCAAAGCGTTTTATTGCAGGAGCACTCATTAGCATGATGACTCTTTTTTGCAAAACAGAAATTCTTTTCAGAAGTCGAATGACTTCACTTTTTACCAAATGGTCTGGCAATAACGATTGATTTAGAAGTTCTTTTTTCAGGACATAGATTTCAGAATCTTCAAGGGTCTCAATAAAAAGTTCTGAAGGGATATCAAAAATCTGAGATTCGATATCTGAAATAATCCACTTTTCAGGAGCGAACATAAATATGTGTTCCTTTCCTTTTTCGTCTATAATATAACTTTTGAGAAGTCCCTTTTTGACATAGTAACCTGTGCCACTTTGGTCTCCCTGATATTGCAGGATAGTACCTTTAGGAACGACTTTAATTTTGATATGTTCCTTAAAAGCATCAAAAAGCAAGGCCGTATGATCGGAAGGATCGTTTAATAAATCAGAAATAGAACGCATAGATTAAATATGATAACGATGAACAATATTAATCATATAAAAAGTTCCATTTCATACTGATCTATGATATGTGGTAGATGGACTCTTTTCAAAGTCGCAATTTTTGCTTCAATTTTAGAATCCACATTATTAACTTTGATGTTATGAGCTAACTTGCGAATACTCTGGAACAGTCTGTCCCACACATTGTTTGAATGAACCAAAACGTCAAACTGAGCTATGTAGCCTCTTGAGGTATCCATAATGAAATATGATTCCCATTGGTCATCATAAAAAACTTTAAACAAAGTGAAATCAGATTTTTTCAAGGTTTCTTTTTGATGATCCCAGGAATAAACCTCTTGTCGAGGTAAGGATTCCCAATCGATTTCCGATGAAGTGACTTGTTTTATTTGAGTATTTGAATTCGGTTCAATGTGAGCGATGGAACCGTTATAACAATGGTATTCTTTCGTGATTTTAAAACCGATACGTTTATACGCTTTAATGGCATTGTTATTTTGAGTAATGACCTCAAGAGTACAACGGGTAATATCGTGTTTTTTTAACTCTGGGATGGCGGCATCATATAACTTTTGAACGATTCGTTGTCCTCTGTAACCTGGTAAAACTCCGGTCCCGGTATTAAATGCGGTTTTGTGTCCTTTTCTATAATCTATGGCATGAATAATAAAAGCTATAAGTTGATCACCATCAAACATTCCGTAAGAATATTTAAAATTCACTCCCGCATTTTCCCATCTGGCTTTAAACAGATCTTTGTTGTTTGGTAGAGGAACAAAGTAATTTTCGAATGCTTTAAAAAAGCATGTAATAATGGAGTCAAATGAGATGTGCTCTAAAGATTTAATGACCATATGTTGAGCGATTATTCCAATTGAATATTAAATAAAGAACCAAAGTTTGTACGATAATATACACTGCCCAGAAATGTTTAGGAAAAAGATGAGTAGTCTTTTGTATGATCAATAAACCATAGGTGATGGAGGATAATACAAAGACACGTTTCAAATACTGTCTTCTGGTGAGCTTTTGTTCGTATGTTTTTTTCGAATCGATAGAAAATCTTGAAAGACTTAAAAAACTCATGCCAAGTATAAAGAAGATGTATCCAAAATGAAAAGGGCTATAAAATTCTAGAAAGAAGAAAAATACATTGGTTGATGAGATTGTTGAGAATAGGATCATTTCCATCAAATAAAAGAATATGACACTACTTAAAATGGGGCCTGTTATCTGATTAAAAGTACCTGTTGTAGGGATTCTGAGGTAAGTGCGGATTTGTTTTTCGAAGAAATTAATAAGTAGGAGTTGACCGAAATGAAAGGCATAAAAGAAAATGGATACCGTTAAAAAGATCCAGATAAAAATGCTTTCATCAATATGGACATCACTCATCTATAACTCAATAAAAGCTGAAAATTCGGCAATTATCATGTCTTTTCGAACAATTGCAATGTTTTTTTGTGAGCCATTGAGATGTTTAAATCTATGGATGGTATCATTCGGCTTGCGATATGACAGGAAGGTCTTCCATTTATACCGGTTTTCGATATGACGATATAGCTTGCGTTCAATTTCATGAAGTTCGGAATCTGAAATAGGAGGAGGCAAATCTTTGAGATTATCCAGTTTGTGGATATACCATTTGCTTTCCTTATTACCTTCTACCTTTTTTCTGAGTTCTATCTGGCAGTTGGGACACCAACCTTTGAAGATATATAGTTCTTTTTGCGAACGCTTTCGAATATTAATGGCATTATCCGGAGTAAAAGATTTCTTGTAGGAAACGTTTTGGCGACATTGTGGGCAGGTTTTCATATTGAGAGGAAATAAAATAAAGATTGGATTGGAAGAACATTACGCGCAAAGTCGTTGCAATAGATAGTTGGTGAAAATGTCATATAGAATGTTCTTTAATGGGTGAATTGATCTGATCAATAACGTTTTAAATGACGAAAAAGTATTTGATGGGTTGATGTGATAAGAAACAAAGTCACCCGGTAAGTAGATGACTTTGTTTCAAAACAAGAAAATTCTTAGTCTCTATTGATATCGAAAATTTTTCCATCCGAATACATTTTATTCAAATCAATTTTCGATATACCATATACATCTTCAGAATAATTTTCCGATTTATCAATTTTATAAATCTTACTCATTTTAGAGATTTCATACATGTTTGGAGCAACAAAAACACTATCGCTTGTTACTTCAACAACTTTCATGGTGCTATAACTTCCCGGTTCAGCTTTGTATTCATATACGTCATTTACGGCTGGAGCGGCAAGGTATTGAAGTTCCATTTTTTTATCCTGTTTGCTGGCAAAACCACCCCAAACGAATAGTATGGCGATAATTCCTAAACCAGCGAATTGCCAGATTGGACCACGTGCTTCATTTTTTACAATATCCAATTCCATTTGCATGTTTCGGGGCATTTCTTTTGGCTCTAAAACATTTTTACAATGAGAACATTCCGAATATCCTTTTTTTCCGAGAGGGAATAATGGGATCCAAAAAATGTGGGCATGTTTACGATAGATGTGATAAGTAATAGAGCCTTCGGTTTGACAGTTGGGGCACGTAGTATTTTTAGAGTTTTTAGACAATAGATTTACAGGCTTGGTTCCGTAAATGATCATAAGTATAGTTTTAATAAATTTTGAATAATGATTGATTCGATGTCCGAAAAATAATGAATAAGGTCAAAATAAGTTTAAACTTATTGTCAAATAAGTGAATTTGCATATAATATTTTTATTGTTAGTTGAGTGATAATGAATAATTTTGTTAGCTCATGAAGCAGTTGCAACAACTAAAAGCCATTTTTTTATTAGGCATCATTAGTATTTTGATGTTGCATAATGTGGTGCCTCATGTGCATCATTCACATCATGAACACCCGGTAGCTGAATCTCATCATCACCATGATGGTAGACATGATCACGATCATTTAGGAACACATTCTCACCATCAGGATTCTGATCATTCAGAAGAAGATTCAGATGGTTTGCTTTGGTCTTTATTTTTTGGAGATCATTCACATGTGTATCATGTGCACGAAGCGTCTGAGTATACTAAGAGAAGTTACTCTTTACAAATTGTAACCGGGACTTTTTTTGATGTAGATCAGAAGCAAATCATACATATTGGGACTGTTAGGGATAAGGTTCCTATTAAAGATCAACCGTATCAAATATATTCCGACCCGCTAGTCAGTGGATTTTCATTTCGAGGCCCTCCTTCTTTAGGTTAATGCAATAGGTACAACTAATGTATTGATGGACATCCGTCCGTTTAACCTAAAATAATTTTAAATGTTAAAAAATATAGGAACTGTTTTATTCCTGTATATCTCTGTAGTATCTGTTTGGGGACAAACCAATGAGATCAATCGGATTTTACAGGAAATAGAACAAAACAACAATGAAATCAAAGCATATGCTTCCTGGATTGAAAGTCGGAAGTTGGCTTTAAAAACACAAAATAATTTGCCGGACCCTCAAGTTGGGGTGTATTATTTACCTTGGGGGGAACATCAAACCGGAGATTATTCAGAGTTTCAGATTACCCAGTCATTTGAATTTCCAACAGTTTATTCGGTAAGGAGTAAACTGATAGATAAACAGTATACTCAGTTAGAACTGGAGTATGCCGAAAAGAGAAAATCGGTATTGCTCCCGGCAAAGCAATATTGTTTGCAATTGGTTTATCTACAGAAGAAGAAAGAGGTTGAAGAAAAAAGAGTCCAACAGGCTCAACAGGTTTTTAATCATATTTCTGAAATGTATAACAGTGAAGAAGTCAGCTTATTGGATGTAAATAAGGCTAAAATTTCCTGGATCCAAGAGCAATTCAGGGTAACTGAGTTAGAAACCAAAATGCAGAATGTGTTGTTGACATTACAGCAGTTGAATGGTGGGAATGAAATAATGTTTTCTCCATCCTCATATGAAACCGAAATTGAAATAGATCCGGTAGATTCTTTATGGGTGGAAAAACAAAATCGAGATCCTGAATTGAGAAGTTTGAATCAGCAAGAAGAAGTTGCTTTACAGAATTACAAACTATCAAAAAATAAAGGACTGCCGAATTTGACTGCCGGGTATAATTATCAAGGAGTATCTGGTTCAAATTACTCGGGGATTTATGGTGGTTTATCCATCCCATTATGGAGTAATAGAAATAAAGTCAAATCCGCAGCATCTGCATATCAGTATAGTCAGTCGTTGAATCAAGTAGTAGCGCAAAGTCATTATGCTGAATTCCAAAAGCAGTATAACAACTATCAGGTTCTGAAGAGTAAATACACAGAATATGTATCTACTCTTTCTGATCTGAATAGTGAAAGTATGTTGCTAGAGGCGTATCACCTGGGGCAGATCTCTTATTTGGAGTATTTCATGGAATTACAGTTTTATCGAGACGCCATGGATACTATGCTCAAGATGGAAATGGAAATGCATGTTCTAAAAGCAAGTCTTTTAGATTATCAATTATGAGTTTAACTCAAAACAAGAATTAAATAAAATTTAAAAAATAGAAATTATGAAAATCGTAAATATAGTTATCGTATCCACAATGTTTTTACTAGGCGCATGTAGTGCCCCAAATCAAGAGAAAGGTCATTCACATGAAGCCGGAGGACATTCTCATGATCATGGTGAAGAGGCGCACGGTCATGCACATGGAGAAGAATCTCATGGACATGAACATGGCGATGCACATGAACACCACGCGCAAGAAGAGTTTGTGGTAGGTCAGGATTCTTTAATGGAAGATACACATGATCATGACCACGACCATGATGGAAACGAAGCAGATCATCACCATTAATTTAATGAATAATTGAAATGAAATATTTGGTGATATTATTGGCAGTGATGGTAACATCCTGCCAATCTGCTTCAAATCATGGGCATGCTCATGATTCAGAAGGAAATCATATGGGAAGCTCTGAAGAGGTTCCTAGAGAAGATGTCACGATCTGGACTGAGAAAACAGAGTTGTTTGTGGAATTCCCGGTTTTAGTTGTGGGTGAAACGAGCAGATTTGCAGCACATTTTACAATTCTGGATCAACATCAAGCGGTTACAGAAGGAAAAGTGACGGTGAGTTTGATAAAGGGAAAAAACGGAATTCGACAAACCGTTGAAGCTCCGGATTCTCCTGGTATTTTTAAACCGACTTTACAACCAAAAGAGCCAGGTGTGTATCAATTGGTTTTTGATCTGATCACTCCCGAGGTAACTGATCGTGTGATTGTTCAGGATGTTGTGGTATATGCAACATTGGATGAAGCGCAACAAAACGTTACGGAAGAGAGCCCTTCAAATGAAATTACATTTCTGAAGGAACAAGCCTGGAAAATAGATTTTCAAACATACCCTGTGGTTGAAAAGGAAGTCTATGATGTGATCCAAACTTACGGGATCTGGAAGGTTGCACCGCAAAACGCGCAAACCATTGTGGCCACGGCTAGTGGGACAGTGAAATATCATAGCGAGGGACTTGTTGCCGGTCAAAAAGTTCGGAAAGGTGATGTGCTTTTAACGATCAATAGTCAGGGGCTCACGGAAAATAATCTGGAAGCTGAAATCCGTGAAGCACAAGTGAATCTGGAAAAGTTAGAGGCTGCGTATCAGCGTAAGCAACAACTCTATAACTCTAAGATTATTCCTAAATCTGAATTGGAAAAAGTGGAGCGAGAATATTTAATCGCAAAATCTCAATATGAAACTTTAAAATCCAATTATTCGGGTTCTGGAAAGCAAATCATGGCTCCGTTTGATGGATATATAAAGTCTGTATTACAAGAAAATGGAGCGTATGTAGATCAGGGAGATATCCTGATAACCGTGTCCAAACAAGCTTCAAGTATATTGGAAACCTTTGTAAGTATTGATGATACAGAAGATTTGCAGACGGTACACAATATTTGGTATCAACCAAGAACTGGGATATGGTCAGATCTATTAAGTACAGAGGGAGAATTGATTTCTGTTGGAAAAGCCGTGGAAAGAGATCAGCCTATGCTGGAAGTGTTTGGGCAAATCAATGAAATGGTGACCATGCCGGAAGGGGCGTATACTCCAGTTCATATTCAAACAGGGAGCCAGAGTACAGGTAAAGTGATTCCTGTAGCCGCTTTGTTGGAAGACTATGGGAAATACTCAGTGATTGTACAATTATCAGGGGAAAGCTTTGAGCGAAGACCTGTGGTTATTGGACGAACAAATGGATCTGAAGTGGAAATTATCAAAGGTCTTTCTGAAGGAGAGATCGTGGTAACCAAAGGCGCGTATCAAGTGAAAATGGCATCCATGTCAGGTCAGGCACCTGCGCACGGACATGCACATTAAATTCATAAAAACAGAGTCAAGTGTTAAATAGAATTTTAATTTTTTCATTAAACAACCGATTGATGGTTTTGCTTGCAGCGGTCATATTAAGTATTTCCGGAGTGTATTTGGCAAGAACCATGAATGTGGATGTGTTTCCAGATCTCACAGCTCCTACGGTAACGATTCTTACCGAGGCGCATGGAATGGAATCTGAAGAGGTGGAGAAGTTGGTCACGTATCAATTGGAAACTGCTATGAACGGTTCTCCAAATGTGAGACGGATCAGATCATCTTCAGCTGCTGGGATTTCTATTGTGTGGGTGGAGTTTGAATGGGGAACCGATATTTATCGGGCCAGACAAATTGTGAGTGAGCGAATTCCAATGGTCAGTGAAAATCTTCCCGAGGGAGTTGGAACACCAACTATGGCACCCATTTCTTCTATTATGGGAGAAGTGATGTTATTGGGAGTAACTTCTGATGGTTTATCTCCGATGGAACTGCGAACAATTTCAGATTGGACTATTCGCCCTCGTGTTAAATCAGTCAGTGGAATCGCAAAAGTGATGGTCATTGGAGGAGAGTTTAAACAATATCAGGTTTTGGTAAATCCTCAAAAGTTGAGCTATTATCAGGTGAGTTTGTCTCAGGTACTTGAAAAAGTACGTGCAGCTAATGTAAATGCTCCCGGAGGTGTAATTCAGGAATATGGAAATCAATATATTGTAAAGGGGAGTGGGAGAGTCTATCAAGTAGACCAGTTGAAGGAGGCTGTCCTGAAGTATGTTGATGGGCAAACTATTCGAATTAGAGATGTAGCCGATGTCCAAATTGGGGCTTCAGATAAGATTGGTGACGGATCATTAAATGGTAATCCAGCGGTAATTTTGGTGATATCGAAGCAACCTAATGTGAATACGTTAAAGTTGACCGAGAATTTAGATCAGGTCATTACTGATTTACAAGCGGATTTACCCGAAAATGTACTGATTCAAAGTCATATTTTTAGACAAGCCAATTTTATAGAGGCATCAGTAAGCAATCTAAAACAAACCCTTTTGGAAGGTGCATTTTTTGTAGTTATTGTTTTGTTTGTTTTTCTGATGAATTGGCGAACGACTGTGATTTCATTATTGGCTATTCCGATCTCATTAATGGTGTCTATAATTGTTTTGAATGTGTTGGGTTACACAATGAATACAATGAGTTTGGGAGGAATGGCGATTGCAGTTGGAGCTTTGGTAGATGATGCTATTATTGATGTGGAGAATGTTTTCAAACGACTGAGGGAGAATGTTCGTAAACCTGTTTCTGAGCGACTTCCGATACTTGAAGTGGTTCGAAAAGCTTCAATTGAAATCAGGAGTTCTATCATTATCGCTACGCTCATTATTATAGTTTCCTTTATTCCATTATTCTTTTTGGGAGGTATGGAAGGTCGATTGCTTCAACCTCTCGGAATTGCTTTTATCACTTCTGTATTGACCTCATTAATAGTTGCGGTTACAGTTACACCCGTATTATGTTCCTATTTGCTTCAAAAAGAAAGCGTATTGTCAAATCAGGCGCAGGGAACGCGAGTAGAAATCTGGTTGCGGAGCATTTATAGGAAAACGCTACAAGGTGCATTGCAAATGCCAAAACTGGTGATCGGAGGGACGTTAGGAGCTTTTATTTTGAGTTTAGTTGTATTCACACAGCTGGGTAGAAGTTTCTTGCCGGAATTTAATGAAGGCTCTTTGGTGATTAGTGTAGTAGGCGTTCCGGGAATGTCTTTGGAAGAGAGTAATAAGACGGGCCGACTCGTAGAACAATTATTATTGGAGTTGCCTGAAGTGGAAGTTGTTACACGAAGAACAGGAAGAGCTGAGCTGGACGAACATGCGCAAGGGGTAAATGCTGCGGAAGTAGATGTGCCATTTGTATTAAACGGGAAAAGCAAAGAAGAATTTTTTGAAGAGGTACGTCATAAGTTGCGTGTTGTTCCAGGAGTGAATATTACTTTGGGACAACCTATTGCGCATCGCATAGACCATATGCTTTCCGGTACCAGAGCCAATATTGCAATTAAAATTTTTGGTCCTGACCTTCAGCGATTATTTGAAGTGGGAAAGGATGTAGAATCAAAGATTAAAAATGTGAGCGGGATTGCTGATGTGGCGGTGGATCAACAAATTGAAGTGCCGCAATTACGCATTGTTCCCAAACGTGAAATGCTTGCTGCTTATGGAATGACTATTTCGGAATTGATGCAACAAGTAGATATTTCTTTTGCGGGAGAAAAAGCCGGAGAGATTTATGAAGGTCAGCGATATTTCGATTTGATGGTGCGTCTGGCACCAGCGTTTAGAAATAGTAAGGAGCGAATGGCTAATGCATTGATTCATTTGCCCGATGGAGGTTTTGTTCCGCTTCAAGAGTTGGCAGAAATCCGTTCTTTGAGTAGTCCGAATACGATTAGTAGGGAAGAAGTGCAACGAAAAATTGTTGTGGCTGCGAATGTGCATGGGAGAGATTTAAGAAGTGTTGTGAATGACATTCAAATGATCATAGAATCTGAGGTCAACTTGCCAGAGGGTTATCGTGTTAAATACGGAGGTCAATTTGAAAGTGAAACGAAAGCTTCTCAATTACTAATGATTAGTGCAGTTCTTGCAGTTCTGGTGATTTTTATATTGCTATATCTTGAATTCAAAGATGTAAAGCTATCATTGGTAGTGTTGTTGAATCTACCATTAGCGCTAATAGGAGGGATTCTGATGGTGTATTTTACATCTGGAATTATCAGCATTGCTGCTACTATTGGATTTATAAGTTTATTTGGAATAGCGACCCGGAATGGAATCTTATTGGTGTCCAGATATGAAGATTTGCGCAAAGAAGGGTTTCAAGGGGTGAAATTACTATTGGAAGGTGCAGTGGATAGATTGAATCCAATTTTAATGACTGCATTTACCACAGGTCTGGCTCTGATTCCTTTAGCTTTAAAGGGAAGCGAGGCTGGAAATGAGATTCAAAGCCCCATGGCGATTGTGATACTGGGAGGTCTGGTATCGGCCACGATTTTGAATTTGTTTGTCATTCCTTGTGTGTATCAATGGATTTCCGATAGAAAATAGAGTTTGTTTAAATGGACGGTGAATGCCGTCCATTTTTATTTTGCTTCTGTGAGTTGATGGAGCATGCCTTGAAATACAATGGCATGAAATGGGAGTACACTGTACCAGTAGAGTCTACCCCAGACGCCCTTAGGTCTAAAAGTCGCAGTTTGGATTAAGGTGTTGTTTTGCATTCTAAATTCTAACCAGGCTTCTCCCGGTAGTTTCATTTCCGCAAATAAGAGTAGTCGTCCTTCAGTTTTATCGGCATAAAGCACACGCCAAAAATCCAACGCATCTCCTGGCTGAATGTCGTTTAAGTGCGTACGACCACGTCTAAGTCCAACACCGCCAACCAATCGATCAAAGAAACCTCTTAGTTTCCATAAGAAATTCACGTAATACCATCCGTTTTCACCTCCAATTGCCCAGATTTTATCAATGGTTTTTGATACGTTTTGAGTTTCTTTTTGACGATGGTCCTTGAAACAACCAAATTCAGGAACCTGAATAAACTCAGAAATATTAAAACGGAGTCGACCGCTGATTTGAGAATCTTTCCAACTGGAAACGACATTGTTTCTTTGAATCCTGGATAAAGTTCGTTCTAGCGATTCCACATATGACAAGGGTTCAAAATTTAGAATGTCGTAAATACGTTGGTCTTTACAGATGACCTCAATTTTCATGCTATCCACAAGAGCTAAAGCCAATTTGTATGAAGTCGATGTCACGAAGAATAACCAGTAGGAAGAAAGTCTTGGAGTCATAACTGGTACAATAAAGATTTTACGTTGTAAGTTTCTGGACTTCGCGTATCCCAGAAGCATTTCTTTATAGGATAGAATATCTGGTCCGCCAATATCAAAATTTTGATCGTACGTATTTTCATGGAAAATACTGTCCGACAGAATCTGGATCACATCTCGAATGCCGATTGGTTGGCATTTGGTACGGAGCCATTTTGGAGTAATCATGACCGGGAGTTTTTCCACCAGATCACGAATAATTTCGAATGAAGCACTTCCCGAACCAATGATAATTCCAGCTCGAAAGGTTGTGAAATGGTAATTGCCTTTGGCCAATTCTTCTTCCACATTTCTTCTCGAGTTTAAATGTTTGGATAGCGTTTGCTCATTGGTAATTCCACTTAGATAAATGACATGTTGGGCCGAGGTTTGTTCAATGCAGGTTCTGAAATTCTCTGCAGATTGCATTTCTAAAGCCTCGTAATCCGTTGAGGTAGACATAGAATGTACCAAATAATATGCGCCATCAATGTCTTTTGGGATTCTTTGCAGGGTATGAATTTGCAGTAAATCAATCTGAATGATTTTAATATGAGGCTGTAAAGATTGCGGAGGGTTAAAGCGATCTAAATCTCTAACTGCACAAATGACTTCATGCCCTTTCTTAATTAATTCAGGAAGTAGTCGCTTGCCAATATATCCTGTCGCTCCGGTTAGTAGTATTTTCATTCGTAAATATCTTGAAATCAGAAAGTATTCTATAAAGATATAGAATGAAATAGATTCAAAATGAATGTATACGTGAAAAAGGTTAATTAATAATATCTATCGGCCCTTGGATGTCATTAATAATATTCCAAAAAATGTCAGAATAGATGGTTTTGTTATTACCTCCCCCTGAAACATATATGCCATAATCTTGTGTTTTATTACTTGTAGATTGGTCGTCATAAATTTTTGCTGCGTTAATTCGACAGAAATATGAGTTGACAATATGTATGCCTGATTTTATTTCATTAACATTATCTGCCAGCAATTTACCGTTGTTGAAAATTTGGCTTCCCCCGTTGATAGACGCTCCACCATTTACATTTTCTATATAGATTCCACTTTTGTAATTGTTATATATTGAGGCATTGTTAATGCTGTGTCCACCTCCACCTAGAATACTAATGCCATGGCCATATTGGTTAGAATTTCGTTGAACCCCTTTACTCAGAACGTTATCTACATAATATCCGTTTGATATAATATTATTGATCTTAATTCTGGAACTATTGTTAGAAATTAAGAGATTATTTCTGAAGTTTTCTTGTACATGTATATTGGATAATAAAAGGTCATTTGTATTTCTAATAGTAATTCCTTCAATGCTATTATGAAATGAAAAAACATTATCAATGATTGTGAAATCTGCAGGAGTTCCATTTAAATAGGTCGGATTGGCTGGGTGTCCAATATTTAAGCCGCTACCAGAAGCATTAGATGTAATAACCCCATTAATTTGGGAGTACTTTCCATTAATTGAAATATTTGAATAAACACGTTCTTCAATTTGCCCCTGGCTTGTTGTGTATTGGAAATGACCGTTATTATGGGATGTGAGATTATATAAGCTACAAAAATCAGATAAGATAGTTGAAAGACCAGTACCTAGGTTGTTTTCAGTTTTACTTTCATGTATGGTGATGTTATTGGATTCGTAAACAATAATTGCTGTACCTAAGTTATAATATCCATTAATTTTATTGCATTCTATATAGGAACAGTCTGTGATAAAGATTCCTGCAGCTGGTGTATCGACATCTTCTTCCGCATTTACAGTATTTTTGACGGTGATGTTTTCTAATTTGGATTGTGTGCAATTTTCCAATTTTAATCCCGAAAACAAATCTCCACCGGAACCTTGAGCATCAGTATTATTACTAAGATTATCGATTTGATATTGGCCATCTATAATTAGATTTTTTAATGTAATATGTTTATTTCCAATAGAAGGTGTTTTATTTACGATCATATCAAATACAAGTATTGGATTAGTATTTGTTTCACGAACTATGGTAGACCCGCTAAAGTCAATTTCAATATTGGAAGGGATGTTCAATGATCCATCAATGCAGTAGACATCTTTTTCAATGACTAACCTTTTATTATTAGCTGCTGCAATATCAATTAGTGATTGTAAATCAATACGGTTATTTGAGCAATTGGAAGTTGCTGTAAAATAATACGGAGCTTCTGCAGCATAGATTGTGTTAGAGTTATTTTCAACTTCTTTTATTTTAGGTTCTTTTTTTGAGCAAGACAACGAGATGAAGATTAGAACAAGGGCTGTTAATAGTGAAAATTTTGACATTATTATATCTGTTAAGTGTTAGATTAAATTTATTAGAATTAGGCTAATCCAAAAGTAACTTAATTATCTTAATTAGGATAAGTTGCGTTAAAAAACAGTAAATACCCGATACCGACATAAGTGAGGCCTACGGTACCGGAGTATCTACTGCGTAGGAAATTACTGATCGAATTTAGACTACGCAGATCATTTTTGGTATCCGTATAAACCACATTTTTTCATTTTATTTTAGGGTTTGAATTTGGCTTAAATTGTTGTTTTGTAGTTGTTTGTGTTTTCTGGGGGAATATGTTAAAAAAACGAAGATTAGATTTTGACGTCTGTTTTTGTCTTCTGTTCTAAAAAATTGATGATGTATTGCGTATAGAGATCCGGTTGTTCTCGAGAAATCGAGTGCCCGGCTTTAGGAATTATGATGAATTGATGATTCCTGTATAATTGAGTGTACTCATTAGTGAATCCCCATTTTTGATTGTCGTATTGCCCTTTTAAAATAAGAACCGGGATCTTGATTTGGGCAAGGGTATGTCTATGATCCGGAACATGATAGAAACTCTTAACCGTCATCACCTGTGTATAAAACCCGGAGCCAAATACAGCTGAGACTTGAAGCGAAGTATCCATTACAGTAGAGCGATTTAAAAAACCATTTTGATAGGTTGCAAATGCATCTGCTTCTTCATCCGCTGCTAACTTAAAATTCCACAATCGTGCGCATTTTTGCATGGCCATTGACCTTATATTTGACGCCAGTGCACTGCCACTTTGATTGGTATAGTAAGGCGATTGAATATTCAAACTATCAGGAGCGGTAATGCCGGCTAACTTGTGGTTTATTGGAAGAACAGGTCCGGGAGATGAAAAGATAGCCCGGCTTACTTTTGATGCATTTTTTTCAAGAAATAAATTAATAAGCATCCCGCCCCATGAATGTCCAATCAGTATCACTTTTGAAGCTCCGATTTGGGCGATGATTTCTTCCAAATCTTTGACATGTCGGTCGGTGGTATATTGGGAGATGTCATCTAAACGATCGGAATATCCACAGCCAATTTGATCGTATAAATAGATTTCATATCCCGAATTTGTTAGAGGTTGGAGACTTTTGATGTGATGATTTGAAATAGGTCCTCCAGGTCCTCCATGAAGATAGATAATTGGAAATGATTTCAGATTTGAATCTGGTATAAGATGGGTGTATGCAATTCTGGAATTATCATTTAAAGTCCAATATTTAATATTCGCTCGTTTTTCAGGTTTGGGGATGTTATAGTTTCTCGGGATTAAGATAGATCCCAGCATAACTAAGAGCCCCAAAGACAGAAAAGCAATAAAGAATTTAAAGATTCTTTTGATCATGGAATAGACGTTAATATGCAGTCACAAGATCGGTACATTTTCCAATCCAAATGCTTTGGGGAATATCAATTTATAAACAAGCGGTATTCGTAATTTAACGAATACCGCTTATTGATATTATTCGTAGCGAAGCGCCTTTACAGGGTCCACACGACTCACTCTCCAGATATGATAACCAATGGTCAACCCGGAAAGGATTGCGATGAGCATATATGAAGTGATAAATGGAATTGGGGTAATGGCAGTTCTGAATGCAAATTCATTGAGCCAATCCTGAATAAACCACCAGACCACCGGGGTACTTACCACAAAAGCAATCGAAAGTAAAATCCAGAAGTTTTTGCTAATTAACCAAATCAATTGCCAGGTGGATGCGCCAAGTACTTTACGAATGCCAATTTCTTTAATTCGACTTTGGAGGGTATAACTCACTAAAGCGAATAGCCCGACTAAAGCCAGTATGATAGCGATGTAACTAAAGTATTTCAAAACATCATGCATACGCTTTTCGGTTTGATAGTTGTCCGAGATTGATGTAGATAATACTTCGTATTGCATGGGAAACCCAGGTGCGAGTTCATTCCATCTGGTTTGAAGTTTTTGAATTGGCCCATTCAATTCCGCAGTATTATATCTGATTGACATCGAATTTCCTCCATTGGGATTAAAACAAAGAACCAAAGGAGCTAAATCATTATGAAGCGTCTGGAAATTAAAGTTATTGACCACTCCAATCACTTTGCCGTCATTTGTGGCTTGTCCGTTTGGCATTAATCCCCATTGAACTCTTTTGTTTAGGGCATCCGTATACCAGCCAAAAACTTCAGCAGCTTTCTGATTTACAATAAAGGCTTGTTGCTGGTCTGTAGCGATGTTTTTATCGAAGTTTCTACCGTGAATTAAATCGAGTCCCATAACATCAAGAAACTCTTCATCTACAAAAAGGTAATTGATGGTTTGCTCCATCATTTTTTCATCTTGTTCAATTCTAAACATAAGTTGTCCGGTCCCACTACCATCCGGAATTCTGGTTTGACTAGAGGCAATAACATTGGCGTTTGTGTTGATGGTTTCTAACCATGGCGACAGTTGGTTTCTCGCTGTAGAATCAGCTGGAATTCTAAGTGTTAAAATCTTATCCTTTTCAAACCCTAAACCATATTCAGATATAAACGTCATTTGATCTTGTACCATGATCGTTGCGGTGATCATAAATAGAGAAAACAGAAACTGAATGAAGATTAACGTTTGATTGAGTTTGCTTAGTTTGGAACCATTTTGTGTATTTCCTTTTAGTACCTGAATAGGATTCAGTCGGGACAACAACATGGCCGGATAACTATTTGCAGCAAGCGTGATCATTGCAAAAATACCAATCATTGGAATGAGGAATGTAAGGTTCCATAAAGAACCAAAGGATATTTCCGCTTGAATAATTCTGTTGAAATATGGCAATGAAATGACCAATACGATGAGACCGAATAGCAATGCTAAAAATGAAAGAATGACCGATTCGGAAATGAATTGTGTAAAGATTTCTTTTTGTTGTGCTCCGGTAGCTTTTCTTACACCTACTTCTTTTGATCGTTTTCCGCCTTGTGCCAAATTGAGGTTGATATAGTTAATAACCGCAATAAGCAAAAGGAAAACAGCCAAAGAAGCAAATATGATCAGATAAGTTTTGTTTCCCTTGGGTTGATCATAGGTTTTGGTATTGTCAAAATGAAGATTTTTGAGAGGCGTAATTTCATATTTAAGCGAAGCTACGATTTGATTTTCTGCACTCCATGGTTGGACATATTTCTTTTCAAATTCAACTAGCTTTTGTTCAAATTCAACTTTATCTACCGGTTGGTGGAATAGTAAGTAGGTATAGAATCCTATTCGGAACCAATCCTGATTATGCGCATCCATAAATGGTTGAGGTAAGGAAGAAAGGCTTACCAGCGCATTAATTTGCATTTCACTTTGAGGGCGAATATCCTCAATAATTCCGGTGACCTGATACAGCGTATTATTGATGAATAATGTTTGATTATATGCTTCACCATTTTCAAATAGTCGATCAGCCGTAGTTTTAGTCAGAACAATACTGTTGGGTTGAACCAATGCCCGTTTGGGGTCTCCCTGAATCATCGGATATGAGAAAACATCAAAGATGGTACTATCAACAATCCATACGTTACTGGTAGGATACATTTTTTGATCTACTTTGATTTGCGCTTCCCGCCCAAATCTTCTAAATCTAACATAAGATTCAACCTCCGGATAATCTTGTAATAGTGTTGGTCCACTGGGTAGATTTGTAACCGCAGCATCGATGACACCATTAAAGTCTAATTGAGAAGTCAAACGGTAGATGCGATCTTTTTTCTCGTGGTAATGATCAAATGAAGTTTCGTAATGGATATATAAACTGATCAGTAGACACGATGCAATTCCAACTCCCAATCCGATGACACTTATCGTAGTGAAAAGTTTGTTTTTGGATAAGAAACGTAAGTATGATTTTATTTGACCTGTTTTCATGCCATGATATTTAAAGGTGATTCAATTAAAGCACCATCATGAAGATGAATTTTGCGTGAAGCATGATCCGCGTCTTTTTCCGAGTGTGTTACCATAATAATAGTAGAGCCATCCTGATTGAGTTCGGTCAATAATTCCATGACTTCAGTACCATTTTTAGAATCCAGATTTCCGGTGGGTTCATCTGCCAATAAGAGATGTGGTTTGTGGACAATTGCGCGTGCAATGGCTACCCTTTGTTGTTGACCTCCGGAGAGTTGTAGAGGAAAATGGTTCTCACGGTGTAACATATTGACACGTTCCAATGTTTGAGTGACCATTTTTTTACGTTCTGATTTATGGATGTTTTGGTAAGTGAGGGGTAGTTCTACGTTTTCAAAAACAGTAAGTTCATCAATAAGGTTGAAGCTTTGGAAGATAAATCCGATTTCTTTTTTTCTTAAAACAGCACGTTGCGATTCGGAAAACTGGCTTACATCGGTACCGTTGAAGATCAATTGGCCGGATGAAACGGAATCTAATAAACCAACGGTATTTAGAAATGTGGATTTACCACAACCTGACTCGCCCATGATAGCGACAAATTCACCATTTTGGATTTCGAGATTGATTTGGTTTAATGCAGTGGTTTCAATTTCTTCAGTTCTGAAGACTTTGGAAAGGTTGATTGTTTTAATCATAATTAGGACATTTTATTGAATGATTATTAATTCGTTATCGTTAAAACTCGTATAAGGGGAAATGATAATTTGATCTCCCGGATTTAAACCGGCAAGAACTTCGATATGTGTATCGTTTTGCCTTCCAAGTTGAATGGGGGTTTTATGGGCTTCATTTCCTTTGATGACGTAAGCATATTTTCCTCCTCCAGTAGCATAGAAGCTTCCTTTGGGAACTAAAAGGGCCTGATTGGAATTACTTAAATGAATTTTCATAGGAGCACTCTGACCACGTCTTAGAGATTCAGGTTGTGGATCGTGAAATGAAAAGTGAACTTCAAATTGATTGTTGTTTACCGTAGGGAATATTTTAGCAACCTGTAACGTAGATGGAGTGCCTCCCAACTTGATAGTAGCTTTTTGATTTTGTTTAATTTGTGAGAGATAATATTGATCTATAAAGGCAGTGATATGAAAAGTATCCATGATATCTATTCTACCAATATTGGCTCCTTTACTAATAGTCGCACCCATTTCGTGTTGGAAAGAATTGAGTTGACCATTCATGGGAGCAGTAACGGTCATTTGATTTAAGCTTTTTCGTACAGCTTCCAGATTACGTTCCATCAATTGGATCGAAGCATCAATACGATGAAGTTGGCTGATTCGGTATTTTTCATCCGTCTGTGTCCGCTGGTCTAAAAGGTTTTGTTTATTTTCCAGATAGTGGTAGTATCGTGCACTGGCCTGATAATCTGATAGGGTAATTACACTGTCGCGAAACAATAAACTATCTCTTAAAAATTGTTCCTTTTGTTGTTGTAGCTCATAGTTAATGTCTACCAGCTGTTCCTGGATATTGCGTTTATTTTGATCCAGATTAATTCGTGTATTTCGTAGATTATTGATTTGTTCTATGATCTGAGTTTCACGGTTCATGAAATCCAGAGACAGGGCAGTATTACTCAATTGTAATAGAGGAGTTCCTTGTTTAACCCATTGTCCATTTTCAACATAAATCTCATCTATGACTCCACCTTCAAAAGCATCAATTTGAACTGTTTTACTTGGGATTACCGTTCCATTTGTGGTGAGGATTTCTGTGAAATTCCCCTGAATGACCGTACCCATTAAGATTTGATCTTTTGGAAAATACAATGCGGAACTAGATGTATTTATAACAAGGTAGGTGATCAGTAATAAAGCACTTATTGCGCCTCCAATGAAAAAGTACTTTTTGTAAGATTTTTTGGCATTATGTATACGTTTATCCATAAAGTATTACGGTTTATTTGTTTGTAAAACATGATGTTATGGGGAGATTTGAAATCTAAATTAGGATGGGTAAGAGGCTGTTACAATAAATAATACAGCAATGGTTTTGAGCATAGGTGAATGGGTGCATTTCACATGTAATATGCTGCAATTCAGATGTGATAGGGTTTTAAGTGGTTGTTTTTGAGGTGGTTTGTGTTATGGAGTGTGGATTTCTTCTATTGGAGTGTTTGCCTTGGATTTTGAGATTAAAATGGCGTAATCCAAATAATCTAGTGTAGATTTACTGGCATCTGGCATCCAACGCTTACGATATAGAAGTTTTTTAGATTTAACCAGATCTAATTCAGATGGAATAGAATAAGGAGAATGGTCGTGGTCTAGATTGAAGAATGTAAGATCTGATATTCGGGTGTGTTTTAAATTCTTGATTCCTTTGTAGTGTTCGAAAATATGATCTGAAGTGCCAATTCCGGCACGCTTAGAATAGCCTTTATAATTCCCTTCTGTATCAAACTGTGCGTCCCATAAGACCTTGCTTTTAGTTAAAAAGCATTGAATGCTTACCATTTGACTGGATGTGTAAACTTTGTTTTCAATGAGTCGGGTAAAAAAGGAAGCATAATTATTTATTCTGCTTTTCATGATATGGAAGACACCAAACCGGACGAAGGCCATTTGATTTTCTAATTCCAATTGTGGTAGAAGGTGCAGGTAGTTATCATAAATACGTTGTTCTCGACCACCTTTTGTCCAGGTGGCTTTTAAGTTTTTAATAATGAAGTTGAATTTAGAAGTATCGGAAATTTGATTTTGATATACAATTTGATTTTGTTCATAATCAGCCACAAATGATTTTAATATCTTTTTAGTTCTGGAATCAAAATAAGTCATCCAATTGGTGTTTGGGTTTTGAATCAATGATTGTAGTGAGTCTGAATAAGATGTTCCCGAGATATGCTTTATTTCATCGTGTAATGCAATCACCGAGTATTTATACGAGATCACTTTATCAATACCTAATACCTGTACGTTATGTTGTTTAAAAATAGGTTGAATTTTTAGCCATTTCTGATATGTTTCAACCGTACCTTCTTGTGGAACACGACTTCCATATTCATAAATGAGCTTCTTTAAGAGTATAGTATCTCCAGTGTCAATGAATTTTTGGAAATATAAGGCAGTGGCATAATCAGTTTCTGGGAAATAATATTTGAGTTGATGATTTTTGATGAGTTCTGTTAAAAGGATGTGTTCCGCCTCTTCAGTTTTTGCACTCCCATGAATAGCTGCAAATCCAATTATTTTTTGATTTTTTAAATCGAGTTGAGGGAATGACTTTCTGAGGTCTGAACTGTTTTTCTGAAGATATTGTCGATAGGAATTCTGTCCCCATAGGGAAAAGGTAAGCGTGCTGATTACAATACAGATTAAATATTTCATTTGCGCGGTTTCCACGAAAATAAGATAAAGTTTAGGAGTTAAAAGTAGGTGGTGAAAAATTGCGTTGACCAGATCAACGCAATTTTAAACGGGGGATGAAATAGATTTTATTCAGCTTTGTTGACCGGACATGTTTTGATTCCCAATAGCGTGTATAGCGGACAAAAGCTGATTAAGCTCGTCAATACGAATACGACTGAAACTATAAGTAAAACGAGGCCCAATGTACCGGTTATGGTATTTGTAAAATAAAGTGTGCCTAGTAATAAGGCGATAACGATACGGATTCCGCGATCTATGTTGCCCATGTTCTTTTTCATGATGTGTAATTTAAATTTGACGCATCAAAGCTAGGACGGGTAGGAACTACGAAGCAGTGACCAGGGTCACCACGGTAGGCTAATCCAAAATTTCAATCTGGTTGGGGTGCTGTTTGACTTTACCTTCTACTTCTAGTTTTTTCATCACACGACTGATCACCTCGCGTGCTGTACCTAATTCGTTCGCGATCTGGCGATGTGAGATTTTGATAGGATTCTTCCCGGTAAGTCGCGACTTTTCTTTTAAGTAATTAAACAGGCGGGTATCCATTTTATGAAATAACACATGGTTAATGGTATCCAAAAGTTCACTGTATCGAATATTGTATTGTTGGAAGAATAAGGTGTTGATATCCGGAAATTGTTTGATCCACTGAGTGACTTTATCGATAGGTAATAATAAAGCTTGGGTGTCTTCTTCCGTAATAGCAAAAACGCGACTGGGTTGATTTTTTAAACCGGCAGCAAACGACATAATACAGCTTTCATTGGGTTGAATGTAATACAGTAATAGTTCTTTGTCCTCGTGTCTGGTAAAAACTTTGATGAGCCCCTCCAGCACAATTGGAATCACTTTAACATATTGTCCATCTCTTAATATTTCGGTGTTTTTCGAAATATCTAATGTCGTTGAATGAGAAATGATCTGTTGAGCGAGCTCGGGATCTAAATGAGCGAGTGTTGTAGGAATTTTTTCAGACATAATGATTTGAGATTTCAATACAAAAGTAGGTGATTTTCAAACTCAAAAAATTGATTTTTTATGATATTGAATAGGTGTAAATCCAGTATTTCTTTCCAAGTCTGGAAGGGATTTCTTTGAGGCGTTTAAATCCAAGGTTGGTATATAAACGAATGGCATTTTGCATCATTTCCGAAGTATGTAATGCGATGGTGTGTTCTTTATTTTGAACTGCATAATCCATGCATTCTTTAGTCAGTTGTTTCCCTATTCCTGCTCCGGCATAGTCGGGATGAACAGTTAGAAATCTGATGTAACACCAATCAGCGGGAAAAATGTCGGTTGGGTTTCCGCTTGGAACTAAAAACACCATTCCAATAATTTCATTTTGTTCGTTTTCGCATACAACACCATAAGACGCGTTTACCAGTGGTTCGTAAGTTGATCGATCCAATAAACCATGTTTAAGTTGTTTCCAGAATTCTGGTGCGAGATCATTTTTAAATATACTCCATGTATGAAATCCCAGTTGAATTAATTGGTCTAAGTCAGAAGGTTGAGCAGATCTATAGGTCATTTTGTTGAAATGTTTTTCGATAATTTGAAGGCGAATATTGAAAAGCACGAATAAATGATTTGGAGAAATATCCGGTATCATTAAATCCACAGGAATAAGCAATTTCCGAAATTCGGGTATCTGATTCTGCCAGTAGTTTTTTTGCTTTTTCAAGCCGTTTGCCAATAATGTATTTAGTTGGACTCATCCCATAAAGCTCGTTGAACTTACGTTTAAATGAGGATAAACTGAGTCCTGCAAAAAAGGCCAAATCCGAAAGATTCAAATCTTCGTAAATATTAGATTGGATGATCTCTTTAAAGGCGTAGTCCTTTGTTTTAAAAAGATCACCTAACATGGATTTAATTGGACCCGAATTCGGAGTGTGCAAAAGCAAATGAATCAATTCTCTGATTTTAAGTTTTAGTAATTCCTCTGATATTACGGAAGGATGATTTAAATAGTGCTTTAATCCGGTAATAAAATGATTCATGTTTAAATGTGGAGGGATTTTTTCAACCGGATTTGCTGAAATAGGGGTTGAGGAATTAAATACCTCCGGAATTTGATCATTGTAGGCCAGTTTTAAAATATCGGGATAAATCTGGATGATGATGGCTTCATTGGGTTCAGAGCTATCATTGGGAATCCAATTGTTCACAAAGTTTTCGCATTTCATCATAACACTATCTCCAGGATTTAAATCCATCCTTGAGTTTGGCGAATGCAATTTTGAGGTGCCGTTCAATACATGAACAAAACGAGCTTCATTTTTTAATGCCGAACTGGCTTTAAATGGCGGCCTGAAGATTAACCTGCCCAATACCGTTTTATCTGATAAATCAAATGTTTCTTTTTTGATGATCATAATTGATTCAAGAGAGTGTTTCTCAAATGTAAAAGAATTGGATAAAACCAATGGCGATCCGGTTCACTAAAAACACTATTTAGTGACAGCATGAAGAATCCGTGCTTTTCTGAATTGGTGGACAAGGAATGGAACCATAAGAGCAATACACGCAGCAATCGTCTTTTTGCGGTTTAATAAGCGAAATACAATGGGTGCATTCGTAAAAATACTGACAAGAATCCTGAGGCATTTTTTCCTCTTTTTGAAAACCACATACCGGACAGGTTATCGTTGACCATAATTGAATTAAAGGTAGGTTCATGGGGATTGAAATTTGAGATTAGTGAATAAGTTTAAATATAATTAATAATGAGATATCAGTAAATAGCTATTCCGTAAATACTTGGTTGTTTTTTGATGATTAAAATTAGGGTTATTCTAATTTTGCAGCATGTTAGAAGATAAGAATCAAAGTACCTCTAATTTAGAACAATTAGGAGAGTTTGGATTAATCGACCATTTAACAAATGGATTCGAGAATAAAGAGAAATCTACACTAAAAGGAATTGGTGATGACGCGGCAGTATTAGATCACGGAAATGAAAAAACAGTGGTTTCTACTGATATGTTAGTGGAAGGAGTGCATTTTGATGTGACTTATGTACCGTTAAAGCATTTGGGATATAAATCAGTGGTGGTGAATTTGTCAGATATCTATGCGATGAATGCGACACCTAAACAAGTGACAGTATCTATAGCAGTTTCTAGTCGTTACTCAGTGGAGGCTTTGGAAGAGATTTATGCGGGAATCAAACAAGCCTGTGAATTCTATAATGTAGATTTAATTGGAGGAGACACTACTTCATCTTTAAAAGGTTTGGTGATTAGTGTGACCGCAATTGGTTCGGCACCTGAAGAGAAGTTGGCTTATAGAAGTGGTGCAAAAGAACACGATTTGATTTGTGTATCCGGAGATTTAGGAGGCGCTTATATGGGGTTACAGGTTTTGGAACGCGAAAAAGCTGTTTTCAGAGAAAATCCACAAATGCAACCGGATATGTCTGGAAGTGAATATGTATTGGAAAGACAATTAAAGCCTGAGGCGCGTAGAGATGTGATTAAGATTTTGGGAGAGATGCATGTGATACCCACTTCAATGATAGATGTTTCTGACGGGTTAGCCTCTGAGATTATGCATATATGTAAGCAAAGCGAAGTAGGTGCGCAGATTTACGAAGAGAAAATTCCAATTGACTATCAAACCTATAAAACTGCTGAGGAGTTTAATTTTAATGCCACTACAGCGGCTTTAAATGGAGGTGAAGATTATGAACTTTTGTTTACCATTTCTCAGAAAGATTATGATGTTGTGAAGGGAATTCCCGGGATTTCGGTGATCGGGCATATCGCAGATAAAGAATCAGGAGTATCAATGGTGGCTCGTGGAGAACAGGTAGTTGAATTGCAAGCGCAGGGATGGAATGCGTTTAAGAATAAATCGCAAAACGATTAGGCTAAAGCCGTTCAAAATTGTTTATTTGTAGCACCAAGAAAAAAACATGGAAGAAGAATTAGAAATGATTTTTGATATGGCCAAAGAGCAAATGGAAGCTTCTATGGACCATTTAAAAAGAGAATTATTAAAGATTAGAACAGGAAGAGCAAATCCTGTAATGTTAAGTAGTGTGATGGTTGAATATTACGGCTCAAAAACACCTTTGAGTCAGGTTTCAAATGTGACCACTCCAGATGCACATACTTTAATGATTCAGCCATTCGAAAAATCTTTGTTACAAGAAATAGAGAAATCAATAATCAATTCTAATTTAGGATTAAATCCGCAAAACAATGGCGAGATGGTCATTATCAATGTGCCAATGTTGACTGAGGATAGACGTAGAGATTTAGCAAAGCAAGCTAAAGCGGAAGGGGAGCATGCAAAGGTAAGTGTACGTAATGCGCGACATGATGCCATGCATGAGGTGAAGAAGTTAAAAGACAATCACCTATCTGAAGATGCCGCAAGAGATGCGGAAGATGAGATCCAAAAAGATACGAATAGTTATTCTAAAAAGGTGGATGATTTGGTAGCTGAGAAAGAAGCAGAAATCATGAAAGTCTAGTTATTTTAGATTTTATAAAATAGAATTAGGAAAGGTCGCATTTTATGCGGCCTTTTTTTATGATTTGATTTTACGATTTCTAAAATCCAAAAGGTATATTTGGGCATCAAATAAGTGGATAATGCAACAACCTTCTAAAATATTAATGATATATACAGGCGGTACGATAGGTATGGTCGAAGATATTCATTCAAAGGCATTACACCCATTTGATTTTAGTCAGATTACAGAAGAAATTCCGGAATTAAAAAAGTTGAATTGTGAGATTAATACGATTGCTTTTGATGTTCCGATAGATTCTTCGGATATCTCGCCCAAACATTGGAATAAACTGGCTAATTTAATAGCTGAAAACTATACACAATACGATGGTTTTCTGATTTTACATGGAACAGATACCATGGCATATACCGCTTCAGCATTGAGTTATATGTTGGAAGGTTTAAATAAACCGGTGATTCTTACAGGATCTCAATTGCCTATTGGAGTATTAAGAACGGATGGGAAGGAGAATTTGTTGACTGCCATAGAGATTGCCGGAGATAAAGATGCGAACGGAAAATCAATGGTAGGTGAAGTAGCCATCTATTTTGAGTATAAGTTGATTCGAGGTAATCGTGCACATAAGAGTAGTACCATGCACTTTGATGCTTTTCATTCTCCAAATTTTAGAGATTTAGCAGAAGCTGGTGTAACAATAGAATACAAGAATCATCATTTGAAGCCATTTGGTGATGGGAATATCAACGTGGTAGAATTAAAAAGTCAGGATATATTTATCTTGCCTGTCTTTCCTGGAATGCCTCAAAGTCAGGTGGAATCGGTATTAAGAAGTCCGGATAATTGGGCGATTCTTTTGATCACCTTTGGGGCAGGAAATGTGCCGATGTTACCCTGGTTTTTGAATGCCATTGAAGAAGCCGTGACCAATGAAAAAGTCATTGTGAATGTCACACAATGCATAAAGGGTAGAGTCAACATGGAGTTATATGCGAATGGACGTAAGTTACAAGATCTGGGAGTGATCAGTGGGGTAGATATTACTTCTGAAGCTGCGTTGACCAAGTTGATGTATTTGAAAGAAAAGAATTTAACCTTAGAAGAATTAAAACAACAATTTGAAACTCCTTTGAGAGGAGAGATAACAGTTTAAACTATGCGTAAATCCAAAGCAGATAAGAAAAAAGTAACTCCTCCTTCAGAAGATAAGGCACAGAATATTTCGAAAGCTCCTCAGGTAGATATGAAATGGAAGGTGATTCTATTTGTATTTGGATTCCTGTTATATGCGCAAACTGTAAACTTCGAATATGCACTGGATGATAAAATTGTAATTATCTCTAATCAAATTACCACCAGAGGTTTTGATGGCGTAATGGATCATTTCTTTTATGATTCTATGGATGGGTTTTGGGCAGAGCAATATGGGATTGATGTGGCTGATTTGGACAAGGATGCCTTGGTGGCTGGAGGTCGTTATCGTCCGTTATCTTTAGTGTCATATGCTATAGAATATGAGCTATTTGGAGAAAATCCATGGTGGAGCCATTTGATCAATGCTTTATTGTATGGAGCAACAGGGCTGGTGTTGTTTCATTTAATGATGCGGTTGTTTCCCTCATCTTTGAAAAAAGATATTTGGAAAACCATTCCTTTTTGGACGACACTTTTGTTTTTAGCCCATCCATTACATGTTGAGGTGGTCGCGAACATAAAAGGCCGTGATGAGATTTTGAGTTTATTGTTTGGGTTAATGGCATTAATTCAAACTTTGAAATATGTAGATTCCAGGAATAATCAAAATTTGATCTGGGCATTTGGACTTTTGTTTTTAAGTCTGATGTCTAAAGAAACCACAATTGCGTTTGTAGCCTTAGGACCGTTAATGATGTATTTCTTTGATATAGGTAAAATGAAGGACTGGAATAAGTCTTTTGTGGTTTTACTTGGGGCTGGTGTTTTGTATACTCTAATTCGTTATATGGTAATTGGTGGAGGAGCGGATACTGAAGTCACAGAGCTAATGAATGATCCATTTCTGTATGCAAATGGTAGTGAGCGATTAGCCACCATCTTTCTGGTTTTTGCAGCTTATATCAAGTTGTTGTTTATGCCTTTCCCTTTAACACATGATTATTATCCGTATCACCTGCCATTTCTAGAAGATGGGCAACAATATGCAATTTGGTCCGACTTAGGGGTGATTGCCGGAGTACTGATAATGTTGGGGCTTTTGTGGGTAATCATAAAAGGGTTTAAACGCAAAAGTATTTATGCCTTTGCGGCTTTGTTTTTTCTGGGGACAGCGATTCTGATTTCGAATTTATTCTTCCCTATTGGTGTTTTTATGAATGAGCGTTTTATGTATGCGCCAAGTATTGGAATGTTAATGGCACTCACATATTTTTTACTGGAAGAATTACCCGCAAAAGCCAAAAGCTTTAAGCCTGTGACTGCCATTGGTTTAATGGGAGTAGTCACAATTGTATTTTCCGGAATGACTTTATCCAGATCTCAAGCGTGGAAAAATGACGCAACATTAGCGCTAACTGACGTGGCAACTTCTACGGGAAGTGCCAAAGCCAATATGGCTGCGGGAGATGCCTTGATCAAAGAAATTAGTGAGGAGAAAAATCCCGATGTGAAAACTGAAATGATCAATGAAGCATATGGGTATTTAAAGACTTCATTGGATATTTATCCGGAATATTTCCCTCCATTGGATTTATTAGGTAAGCTATACTTTGAATCAGGAAATTACGCTGAATCTATCAAGTTTTATGGTTACTGTGTCGAAAGAAAGCCTACAAAGCAGAGTTTTAAAGATAATATTTTCTACATCGGTAATAAATTAGCGCAGGAATTAAGATATGAAGAAGCCGTACAGGCATATGATAAAGCATTGACTTATTCACCAAATGATAAGCGATATTTATTGGCTGCCGCACAAGTTTTTGCAAGAGATTTAAAAAATCCTTCACGTGCTTTACCTTACATGGAAAAGGCATATCAGTTTTATCCTAATGATGCCGATGTTGCTGAGAAATTAGCAATTACCTATGCAATGTTGAATAGGTATCCTGATGCTATTCAGATACTTGAGCCATTGTATCAAGCCAACCCGAATAATGCGAGTATTATGAAAAACCTGGGGATTGCGTATTACCAATCCGGGCAAATTGAGCGTGGTACGATTTTGGTAGAGAAAAGTCAAACCTTAAATCAACCAAAGTAAACTAACCGTGTTCATAAAATTAACGTTAACAAAATAGAAAACAAACATTTTAGGCTTACATAATTTATAGGAATGATGTATAATTGCGTCCCGCTATGAAAATGAGATTTTGATTCCATTGGAAAAAATTAATTTTTTTGTAGTTTAGTGGCCGTTTAAAAACGAACTTGGTCATAACAGGAGAGGTGGCCGAGTGGCTTAAGGCGCACGCTTGGAAAGCGTGTGTACTCGAAAGGGTACCGAGGGTTCGAATCCCTCTCTCTCCGCTGGAATTTGTAAACAATTAATAAATAGAAAATAAGAATAATTAAATCTGATAAATCATGAGAAAATTTCTAGCCGTATTGGCTGTTGCAGGAGTACTTACATTTGGAGTAACAAATGTTGTAAATGCACAAGAAGATTCAACTACTGAAGTGATGGCAGACGACACAGCTAACGCTGCTGCTGTTGAAGAGGAAGTTGTAGAAGAACCAGCTGAAGAGCCTGCTGCTGCAGCTGAAGTTGAAGAGGCACCGGAAGTTGAAAAAACGTTTCATCAAGCTGTTAAACAAAAATTCATCGAAGGTGATGCAGGATTCATGTCTTTCGTTGCGTTGGCATTAATTTTAGGTTTAGCTATTGTTATTGAAAGAATTATTTATTTAAGTATGTCTTCATCAAACACTTCTAAATTAGTGAATGATGTAGAAACTGCATTAAATACTGGTGGTATTGACGCAGCAAAAGACATCTGTAGAAACACTGCAGGACCAGTTGCAAGTATTTTCTATCAAGGATTAGATCGTTACGATGAAGGTATCGAGATGGTAGAAAAATCAGTAATTGCTTACGGTGGTGTTCAAGTAGGACAATTAGAGAAAAACGTTTCTTGGATTTCATTGTTTATCGCACTAGCACCGATGTTAGGTTTCTTCGGAACTGTAATTGGTATGATTAGCGCGTTCGATGCGATTGCAGAAGCAAACAACATTTCTCCAGGGATTGTGGCTGTAGGTATTGGTCAGGCATTGATTACTACGGTTTCTGGTCTTTTGGTAGCAATGGTATTACAAGTATTTTATAACTATATCGTATCTAAAATTGATTCTATCACCAATGACATGGAAGATGCTTCAATTTCATTGATCGATATCTTAGTTAAATATCAACACAACAATAAATAATCCCTGCTGATATGAAAGATAAGATTTCATCTATAGCAATGTTGGTCCTCATAATCTTAGGAATTATCCTATTTATTATGTCGATCACTGGGAATGTTGATCCAATCTTATACGGCTCGTACGTGTATTTTGGAATCGGGTTAGTTGTGGCAATCATCGGTGGTGCTATCGGATTGATCGCGAACCCGAGTAGTATTAAAGGAATGGCAATCGGTATCGTAGGTATGTTAGTTGTGCTAGGTATAGCATACGGTATGGCTGACGGATCAGATGCTTCAAGCTATCCTGTTGGAATTACTGAAGGAATGTCTCGTTTTTCTGGAATGTTATTATACGCAATCTACATTTTGTTTGGAGCGTCAATCGTAACATTGGTATTTGCGAGAGTATATAGTTTAATGCGTTAATAGATTATGGCAAAAAGAGAAGCGCCAGAAATAAACGCGGGTTCGATGGCCGACATCGCCTTCCTGCTGTTAGTATTCTTCTTAGTTACGACTACGATGGATTCTGATATGGGAATGATGCGTAAGTTGCCGCCAACGCTACCGCCAGATATGCCAAAGCCACCACCGATTAAGGATCGAAATGTATTTGTTGTATTGGCAAATGCGAACGACCAACTTTTGGTGGAAGGTGAGTTGATGGACATTTCTGAGTTAAAGGAAGCTGCCAAAGAATTTATCGCAAATCCATTGAATAAAGAAGAACTTCCAGAGAAGAAACAAGTGGAAGTAAAATACTTTGGAAATGTGATGGTTTCAAAGCAGGTGATTTCTTTACAGAATGATAATGGAACATCTTACAAATTGTACTTGCAGGTGCAAAATGAGTTAGCTGCAGCGTATAATGAATTGCGTGATGATTTAGCAATGAGAGAATTCGGAGTGTCTTATGAATCATTGGTTGAAGACGAAGAAAAGGATAAAGTAAAAGCTATTAAGAAAGTTTATCCACAAAGAATTTCTGAGGCTGAACCAAAAAATGTAGGAGGAAACTAATATGGCAGGTAAGTTTAAAAAAGATAACGGAAAGGGCGAACCAGCAATTTCTACGGCATCTTTACCGGATATTGTATTTATGCTTTTATTCTTCTTCATGGTAACTACTGTGATGAGAGAGGTAGATTTAAAAGTGAAGGTGAGTACACCTGAAGCTACTGAAATCTCCAAGTTTAAGAACAAGTCTTTGGTAACTTACATCTACATTGGTGAACCGAATGATGCTAAAGTATACGGAACAAGTTCCAGGATTCAATTGGGCGATGCGTTTGCAGAAGTTGCAGATGTAGGACCATATATTGAGACTGAACGTAATACACACGATGAGGCTGAGGTGCCATTATTAATTACTGCTTTAAAAGTGGATAGCGATACTAAAATGGGTATTGTGACTGAAGTAAAGCAAGAGTTAAGAAAGGTATCTGCATTAAAGATTAGTTATTCCAGCCGTGAAGGATCTGTTGTGAAATAAATAATATTCTATTATAAGAAGAAGGGGAGCAAAAGCTCCCCTTTTTTTATGCCAGAGTTTTTGGTGTGATATTTGATTTTTACAAGGTAACCCAAATTGTAAAATTATGAATACGCGAATTACCCCTGAACTAAATGCTGGCTCTATGGCGGATATAGCATTTCTATTACTTGTTTTCTTTTTAATGACCACAACTATGGATGATGAAGCCGGAATGATGAGAGTCCTTCCTGATCCGGATCAGAAAAGCGAAGCAGAAATTTTAAGAAGGAATGTTTTAGAAGTATGGGTAAATGCTGATGACCGAATCATGATCGAAGGAGAACTGGTATCTTTAGATCAGGTGACACAGATTACCAAAAATTTTATTTTAAACGTAAATGATAATGCCAACTTCCCAGAGAAAAGATTAAAGGACATTCCTTTCTTTGGGGAGATGATGGTATCAAAGCAGGTAATATCGCTGCAAAATGATAAAGAAACATCTTATAGGATGTATTTGCAGGTGCAAAATGAATTGGTAAGAGCATACTCTGAATTAAGAAATGATTTGTCTGATCAAAAGTTCGGACGCACGTATGAGGAACTCAAGAAATCAAATCGCAAAAGCGAATGTGACGCAATTAAAATGATTTATCCTCAAAGAATATCTGAGGCTTTACCCAACTAACCATGAGCGAGTTCTGATCGGTTTTTATAAATGAGATATCCGGATAACCCTATTGCCACAATTGAAGGTAAAATAATCATGGGGTCCATGTTATTTTCAAAACTTTGTGTAGCTATTTCTGATCCGTAAATAATAGCAAAAATCAGAGCCAGAAAATTGTTTGTAAAATGTGCTAAAATTGCAGTCCATATATTCTTGGAATAGTAGAATAAGTAACCAAACAACATTCCAAGAATGAGTCTGGATAGAAACCCTAAAAACTGTAGGTGAAAAGCACTGAATATAGCAGCGGTTATAAAAATTGCCAAATGAGGGTTTTTAAAGGATTTCTCAAATTCTTTTTGTAGGACTCCTCGAAAAAGTAGTTCTTCTCCTACGGCAGGAAGTATGGCCATCATTAGAACGTTAATCGCAATATCCGAAGGAGTATCCATTATTAGGATGACTTCCATCAATTTATCATTGGCATATTGCATATTACGCATCCAGTCCTCAATAGATTGCATAGAGTCTGGTAGATGCCATTGGGTATTCCATTGTGCCAGTAAATTAATAAAAGGAATAGCAAATAAAGTGCTAACAACAACCAGTGCCAGAGATCTTGGTATTGGGAATTTACCTATGTTCAGCCCGTTTGCGATTGAAGGAGCAGTGAGATACCCAAAAATCAGAGCCGGGAGAATGAATAAACCCATTTGAGAAGTTATCTGCATCAGTTTGGCAATGAGAATATTTTCCTGAGAACTTGTAGCGGTAAGTGTACCTCCAAAATCCGGGGATAATCCAAAAATCAGAAGTATTCCGGTTAATATGAGCAAAGAAACAATCATGCAGATGGCCATTAAAGCAATAAGTAATAAGACCTTACCAAAAGATCCGGAATGACTAAAACTATTTTTTAAAGGCATAGATTGTATTTTATGTAATATTGCAGCATCGCAAAGAAATCAAAAAGTGGTAAAGATTGATCAAATTGAACTGGGAGAATTTCCATTATTATTAGCTCCAATGGAGGACGTAAGTGACCCACCTTTCCGTGCATTATGTAAGGAATTGGGTGCTGATTTAATGTATTCGGAGTTTATTTCAACAGAGGGACTCATTCGTGATGCAGTAAAAAGTCGTGAAAAACTGGATATTTATCCGGAAGAACGTCCAGTTGGAATCCAAATTTTTGGTCATAATAAGGATTCCATGATGCGCTCGGCTGAGATTGTGGAGGAAGCGAATCCTGAGCTTTTGGATATTAATTTTGGATGTCCTGTGAAAAAAGTGGTTTCAAAAGGAGCTGGTGCAGGTATTTTAAGAAACATCCCTTTGATGGAAGAACTGACTGAAGCCGTGGTGAAAGCGACTAAACTTCCGGTAACTGTAAAAACCAGATTGGGTTGGGATGATGATACCAAGAGTATTGTAAGTACTGCTGAAAAACTACAGGATGTAGGAATTAAAGCGATATCTATTCATGGTCGTACGCGTAAGCAGATGTATAAAGGTGAGGCTGATTGGAGTTTGATTGCGGATGTGAGAAACAATCCGAGAATGCACATACCAGTATTTGGTAATGGTGATATTGATTCACCCGAAAAAGCTGTGGAGTATAAAGAGAGGTATGGTGTGGATGGGATTATGATAGGGCGTGCTGCTATTGGTTACCCCTGGATTTTCAATGAGATTAAACACTATATGCGTACAGGAGAGCATTTAGCTCCTCCAACAATTCGTGAACGTGTAAGGGTGGCTCGTAAACATTTGGAGTTATCTGAAGGCTGGAAAGGAGAACGTAGAGGAATTGTCGAAATGCGTAGACACTATACCAATTATTTTAAAGGAATTCACAATTTCAAAGAGGTGCGTCAGGTTTTGGTAACTTCTGTGGAGTTGAATGAATTGTATGATACTTTGGATAGTATAGTGGAGCGATACGAAAGGGGAGATTTTGAGAGACGCTAGATCGATTGCTGATTTTTTATTTCTTTAATGATGCCTTTAACCATTACCGGTACAATGAGTCGATGAAATGGTTTGACAGGAAAGAAGTATAATTTGCCCCAGAAGTTGTGAAAAATAACTGTAGTGGTAATTTGTAATATTTGAGAGTCAGATTGTTGTGGTTTCAGTAATAAAGAAACTCTGAAATCTAAATGTGTATCATCTTCACCCAGAATGATTTCATTTTCTGAGCGTTGGTATACTTTAAAGAATCCTAGTTTTTCACCAGGTTGTCCGTTAAAATTTCTAATAACAGCAGAACGATCTTGTAAGTGTGGTGCAGTTTTAAGTCCGAAAACACCAACTATTTTATTTCGCAATGAAAATAGAGTTTCAAGCCATTTAGGTGAAGCACTCATAAACGATTTTGCTACCGATAGAATATCAAACTTTTTGATTGGATCAGAAAATTCAGATAGATAGCTATCAAAGTAGTTGTATTTGGTATGAGATAGTAAAGAGTTCGTTGGAAACGGTGATTTTTGAATATTCATGAGTCTAATTTAGAAACTCCATTTGAGCCTCAAAAATATGCCATTTCCCTGGTTGGTAAATTGTCTTTGTGTATTATCTCCCCAGAAAAGTTGCCCTACCAAATCAATATCCCAATTGGTTTTGATGCTATAGGTAACCGTAGGGAAAAAGATCAACCAGTTTACCCCAAAACCATAGAACCCACCCGCATTTACAGATAATACCGGATTAATTGGTTTAAGGAAGTTTACAAATACTGTGTGCTTATTGGGCATCATCGTTTTAGCATTTGGAGTAAATGTACTTAATGAAAGTGCGTTTTGAGGGTGATCTGTTCCACCACTATTTAATAAGTATGAAAGCATACCAGTCCAGCCGCTTTTAAATCCATATTCTAAAGTTGTGGAGAAACTCAAAATACCGGTTGCCGAAGAAATGCTATCGTAGGGAATGAAATAAGTGCCCTCGCCTTTGAATCCAGCTTGCTTGATATTACCGGCCCAACCTAATCCCACAGCGAGGTCTTCTTGATATTTACCGGTCAAAACCTGAATATCGTATGTGTGCGTGTTAAATTTATATTTAACAGCTGCCACATTGTTTTTAGGGTCTTCAGCCCATTTATAAGCCACGTCAATAGAGCTCATTGCACCAACATAATATTGTACGCGTACCGCATCTGACCCTGGACGTTCTTCGTAATCGAAGTCCAGATAGTTGAGTGCGTTAAAAAGATCATTGGGATTCCATACCGTATTGAGGCCCCAATTTACCCTTTGGCGTCCTACGCGAATTTCCCAGTCTCCTTTCGCATAATCTAACCACAAACGATCCATAATGGAGTTGATGATTAGAGAATTACCATTCACCCACGTACGTTCCAGGTTTAGAGTTCCATCATATCCTTTAAGTTGATCAGAATAAGAATTACCCGTTGCATTTCCAGCAATAACGCCTCCTTTAGTCACCTCGCCATAAAAAGCACGAATTCTGGCTCCGGCTCCAAAAGTGAAGTTTTTAGGTAGTTGAATTTTAAGGTTCAGCCGGTTATGAATAAGGTTGTCGGTCAGGATTGTATCTGTATTTTGAATCACATTCGTTTGCATGTATTTCAAATAACCACCAAATTGAATGTGATCTTTCAATTTATAATTGCTCTGTGCCTGAATCTGAGATAAAGCAATAAAGCTTAGAAATATGAATAGAATTCTTTTCATTCAAGATTGCTTTACGGTAACGTCATCCACAATTTTACCATCATCTAAATGCACAATTCTTCTCGCACGATCGATTACTCTTTGATCATGGGTAGAAAAAACAAAAGTGATTCCTTCTTCCTTATTCAATTTGGCCATAATATCTAAAAGATCTTTGGTAGAGTTTGAATCCAGGTTAGCAGTTGGTTCATCGGCAAGAACAAATTTAGGTTTAGATGCCAACGCACGGGCCACCGCTACTCTTTGTTGCTGTCCACCAGATAGCTCAGATGGTCGTTTATCTGCTTTATCTGCAATTCCCATTTCTTCCAATAGTTCAAAAGTCCTTTCCGAACGTAGTTTTTCATCCTTTTTTTGCAAAAGCATAATAAACTCTACATTTTCTTTAGTTGTTAAAACCGGAATCAGGTTATACGCCTGAAACACGAAACCAATATTATTTAAACGAAAATCAATTAAATCACCATCGCTCATTTGAGTAATTACGGTACCATCAATTTCCACATGTCCACTTGTGGCATCATCTAAACCTCCAAGAATATTTAATAAAGTTGTTTTTCCACAACCTGAAGGTCCGACAATGGCTGTAAATTCACCTTCCTCTACGTTTAAATTAACATCATTTAATGCATGTACCGGAATGGTATCAGCGTTGTATGTTTTCTTTACGTTTTTTGCTTGTATAATACTCATGATCAATGAATTTCAAATTATAATTTTTGTAGGGCTTCTACAGGTTTTAAACTAACTGCTTTATATGCCGGGTAGGCAGCACCAACGATTGTGGTAATAAATACGCCTACAGATACAATGATGTAAACCGAAGGTTCCAGATATGGATACAAATCACTTGAATATCCAAAGGCTTCAAGCCCTTCCGAATATTCGGTAAGATCGACTCCTCGCTCGTGATAATAGCTCACGTTAAAGTATCCCAGAATAAGTCCGAAAGGTGTGCCAACCAGACCTAAGAATACCGTTTCAACAACAATCATGAAGAAGACTTTTGACTTGTTCATTCCCACAGCCATAAGCATCCCAAGTTCCTTTATTCTTTCCAATACAGCCATCAGCATGGTGTTGATGATGCCAAAAACCAATGCGATTAAAATAATAGCCATCAAAATGTATAGCATGTTTCCAAAGGTCTCGGAGATGTAAGCCAGGTCGGGAGAGATTTCTTTCCAATCTTGAATGAGGTCTTCTTTGTATGTCTTTTTGTATTCGGAAATGATATCTTGTTCTTCACTTTGTGTATGCGTAAGTGCAGCAATTTCGTGGTAGTTCTGATCAATTCCCAGCAAAGTTTGAATGTCTGAATCTCGTACAAATGCGGTGCCTTCATTTAAATTGACGGCTGAACTTTTGATAATTCCAACAACTCTAAATGCTCCCGAAATCATTTCACCATCTTTATCTGAGAAGGTCAATACAATTTTAGATCGAATTTTTACATGAAGCTCTTCAGCTAATTTAGAACCAATGATGACCGGATTTCTTTTAACTCCTTCAAAGTATTTTCCTTCAACAAGAATAGAATCTAAATGGGTTACCTGTCTTTCGGTTTCTATGTTTAACCCTCTGATCTCAACACCGCTTGCTTTTTTGGCCGAAGCGATCATCCCGTTTAAAATAACTCTTTGAGTCACTGCAATGACTCCAGGTATTTGCTGTAGATATTCCGACTTTTCAATAGCATCTGGGATGTAATAATTGACATCTCGGTCTTCATGAAATATCGGGTGATGAATCTGAATATTCGAAGTGTTATAGTTAATCTGGTCAGAAATATAACTTACGATAAACCCGTTCATAAAACCTGTTCCAGCTACCAAAGCCCATACACCTACGGCAATTGAGGAGATCACAATCAAGCTTCTTGATCTATTTCTCCAAACGTTTCTCCATGCAATTTTTACTAACATATCAGTCGTTTAAGTAAGTTCAACTTATTCACCACGCATGGCTTTTACAGGCTTTAATTTTTGAATAGATCTGATGGGGTAAAAACCTAATAAGAATGCCATAAAAAATATAGCCCAGGCTTGATTTAGGAATAACTCAGGATTTAATGAAAATCTTAGAAGTGCTTCAACACCTTTGTTTTCTGCCGCTACAGCCATATCTCCGGTCAGTTTTACAGGATTGTTATGCAGGTGAATGAGGAATGGGAGTGTAATGCTAATCCCAATGAATAAAGCCAAAAAGGTCATCATTAACATTTCCAGAGCAATAACAATCTGCATTTTGAGTCGACTCATACCAATGGAAATCATGACTCCAAATTCGTATTGACGTTCGGCTGTCATCATCATAAAGGTTCCAAGCATTCCAAATCCAATAACCAGATATAAGATGTACAACATAAACTTGGAGCTTAGATTATCTATTTCAATGGCCTGAAGCAATTCTGGTGTGAGTTCCTGCCAATCCATAACTTCCAGAGTTTCTAAATCTACCTGTGATTTTATTGTTTGATTGACACCCTCTACCCGATCTACCTGATCGACCATAATAGAAACACTAGTCAATAAATCAGCAGCATCAAAAAGCCATTGTGCTTCTGCGACAGGGAGGAATACCGATTGATCGTTCTGAACTTTTACCGGGAATTTGACGATTCCTTTAATGGGGTAAATTGCAGCAGCTGATGAACCATGATATCCTTGTCCCAATAGGACTAGTGTATCTCCAATTCCCATTCTGAGATATTTGGCTAATCCCTCTGATATAAGAACCGCTTTATCATCGATGTTCAGGTATTCTCCTTCCACCAGTTTGTCTTTTAATCCTGTTAGACCGTCTTCGGCAATAGGATCAATTCCCATGATCAAAGAACCGCGAGTTTTAGTGCCGTAAGCAGAAAGAATAAAAGACTCTACTCTAGGTACAACATCTGTAACTCCTTCAATTTGATGAAGAGTTCCCAATAGGTGACTGTCTAAAGCCATACTGTTGTCGATGACTTTATCGTCCCAATACCCTTTTTGATGTATCTGAATATGGCCGGTATAGAATCGAACAGAGTTCTCAATCATGTTTTCGTAAGAACCCAGCTGTACGGAACGCATGAAAATGGCCAGAATAACAGCAAACATAATGGAGGCAATTGTGAGATAAGATCTCCGTTTGTTTCTCCAAATATTTCTCCATGCCAGTTTAAAAATCATAGTTCAGGATTTAATCGTTTGCAGTCACTGTTTTCATCTTTCTGGTTGTAAAGAAGCTTTCATCGATTACGATATCGAATTTCATGCTATTTTGAGTCATGATTGTTTTGTTTCCAGGTTTGTCCGCTGGGATCATTTCCATGACTGAAGGGAGCATTTTGCCATCAAACATTTTAGGATTTTTACCCAGTAATGTATTGATGAGATATCCATCTTCATCATAATATTCTACCTTCATTTGCATGTATTCTTTTTCATCGATCCAAACTACAACCTTACCCCAAACAACGGCAGCATCTTCTTTAGGAATCATTTCGATTTTATGACATGAATAACCTTCAATTGTTTCCTTACCTATCAGATGGTGTTTGTAATCGGTAATCATAGATGATTGTTTGACAAGATCATCATTAGTGAAATCAGTTCCCATCCAGTTTTGAGTCATCATGGACGGTGGAAGCTTGATAATACGTTCAATACTTGGAGTATAAGACCATACTTCTTTCTGGCGGTTAAGAAAAGTACTTCCGGCATCTCTTTTAGGTGAGATCAAATAGGTCATAGAATAATCTCTACCTAAAGACCAACTAACCATCGTCATTTCACGCGTATAATTTGGGCGTACAATAGTGATGGTCGTCTCTACTCTGGCACTTTTACCTTTGAGTTTATCATCCGATTTGGTTACAATTTCTAATGCGCTCTGTCCCCATGACATAAGAGGTAAAAGGAACAAGATTAAAATAAGTCGTTTCATATTAGATGTTATTAAGTTCGTATTTGTTTAATAGATATTGATGCATTCCTTTTGAATCGTAATTGGGAACGAGAATCTGATCCATACTGATGCCATCGAATAGCGCTCCAAAAGCCCAGGCTTCTTGTTCAGGATATGGGTAGTTAAGTTCCTGGAATATTTTTCGAACAGCGCTAATGGCCATCTTCGTTTTTTTAGTGACCAATTGGGCTACAAACGGATACCTTCCCACTTGAAATGCCATAGGAAGCATCCATGACATGAGTTCGGCTTCTTCTTTGGCGATGTTGAAGTATTCATCAATGATATACTTCAGGTGATGCTTAGGAGTTTCAAATTCTATTTTTGGATAAATAATATTGTCCCCAATTTCGGTAAGAAATTCTACGATACCCCGAACAATATGTTCTTTAGATTCAAAATGGTAATAGACCAGTCCTTTGGATATATTGGCCTCTTTAGCTATTGCATTTACAGAAGTACCTTCATATCCGTTTTGTCCAAAAAGTCGCATAGATGAAAGAATGATATTCTTTTTGGTTTTTGCCCGAATTTCCAGGTTTTGTTCTCTAGTTCTGGGAGACATAGTAGTAAATCTTAAAACAAAATAATGGGAATGTTTTAAGTCGACCAAGCGGTCAGTCAAAAAAAGATAAAAATATTACTGGTTGTTATTTAAGGGGTTGTAGGGTTAAGTTGATGGCGCCTTTAACATGCTGCGGGTTCTACATAAGTAAAAGGCATGAGCAATGCGATGAGATGGGATTCCACTTTTTGTTTAACAACAAGAGCCATATTTTCGGAGGTCTTTTTTACAATGTCGTAAGGAATAATCTCAAATTGATGTAAAAAAATCGCGGTAGCCATTTGGACATCTTCCAGCTTGGTCTCAAAAAGCTCATAAGAAATAGTGCCTTCGATTCTCTCGTTAATGAGTTGTTCGAGATGGTTTTTTTGATTTTCTAAATAGATGTCAATATGATGTTCAATATGTATCCATAATTGTCCAACATCTTTAATCATTATGTTTCGAATTTCAGACAGCATCTCTTGCTGGTCTAATTGAGTGGGAAAATCATTCATGTTAAACAGTTTAAAAATTTGCTAAAAGTAGTGTTAGTGAAGGGAGACATTATTGTTCTGGTCAGCATGAACCCAAAATGAACTCATGGAAGGTTTAAAAAAGTCTCCAATTAGATAGTAAGTCATAAATAGTATAGTATTAGTAATAGATCTTGAATTAAGAGGGACAATATTGTTCTATTAGGCGATAGTATTTGTAAGGTTTGGTTTGGTGAAAATATCTCATAGCGGTTGGATCATTAGTGTTGTTTACAAAAAATAAGTGTAAATATATTCTATAATGTGTTCATTAGTTTATAATTGCAATCTTTTTCGCTCATCTGACTCTCCTGCTGAAAATCACTGAGCATCGAAATTTGATGCTTCGGTAATAAACTAATCAACATCCGGAAAGAATCTCATTACATGAAATTCTTAAGATACATTAAATAGATATCCGTTATTACAATCGGATAAAAGGATGTGGAGAGACTAAAATCACTTTTCGATTCTAAAACTCTCAAATGTCATAACACTGGTAGATTCCTGCAACAGTATAAACCACAAATTTTATATACGTATAAACCACATTTCTTATACGTGTTTATACGTATTTATAAAATGTGGTTTATACGTATAAAACATGAATAAAACCAAGTCAATCTGGGGGTTAAACTTGAGTGGGTTTTCAATTCAAATTTTTACATTTGAGAATATATTATTCTGTTACGATAGCTTAGTACACATATACTAACTAAAAACAAAATAATATGGCTTTTAATGGAACAGAAGGTGAAATCGTAACCTTGTCAGAAGCAGCGGAATGGACCGCAAACTACAGAGAAACTATTCCTGCAGGAGGAATAAAAGGACATTTTTTTGGGAAAGACCTACTAAACGAAATCTTAGACCAATCAGAATGTATGGGAATCCGTATTTATTATGGATTAGAAGATGACGGAACCAAGAATTTGGTGTTGGTCGGAGCTAAGGCTGATGAAGACGATATGGAAGATGGTGTAATTTTGGAACGATCTGTAAAGTGCCCGCCAAATTGTGGGCAGTCGAACCAACTAAATAGTTAAAAAATAATGATAGGCGGGCAATTTGATTTTTTATTGAAATTATCAGTTTTCAGCCCCGTATTACCGTTGGTCTTAATACCATTTAAACTAATTAGAGCTCCCAGATTATCTCTGGGAGCTCTTTTGGTTTTATTAATGTGGAATTTTCTGACGGATTTGGTGAGTTTATATATGGCCCATCATGGTAATGGAAATCATCAAATTTATGTAGGGTATTGTATCGGTTTAAGCCTCGCACTTTACTGGGTATACTGGCTCGAAATCTCTGAAATTGAAATCAAAAGGATCATGACCCTGGTGTTATTGATGTTTTTGGCTTTCACAGGGATAGTTGTATATGAATTTAACGGATTGGGTGAGTATAGACCTGAGATTTATATTGTGCTGAGTACTGTGACTTTAATAGGGTCCATGCTGTACTTTGTTAAAATATATCGGGATTTAGAGATATTAAACTTATATAGATATTACTTTTATTGGTTAAATAGTGGAATAATGGTGTATTTTGGGTCAACAATAATTTTGACCTTTTTTGAGATGAGCGTCTTATCTCAGGAAATTTTTTACCATAAGTATTTATGGCCCATTCAGCTCATAAGTACCATAATATTTAATCTTTTTGTTGCACGCGCGATATGGACAGTAAAGTAGAAATTATCTTAATCGTTATAGCCGGAAGCTTAGTGATATTTATTCTGGTGATGATGATTATTGTTTTTACTTTAACCTACAATCGTAAGATGATGGAAAAAGATAATTCGCTCCGAATGACGATAAAAAATCAGGAGTTAGAATTGCTAAGAAACTCAATTACAGTGCAAGAAGATGAACGAGAAACGATTGCCAGAAATCTACATGATGAAATAGGTCCGTTATTAACAACGCATAAATTAAACATTAATAATATTATATTTGATCTGGAAGATGGTGTATTGACAGTTGACCAACTTAAAGCCGAACAAAAGTTTGTTGACCGTATTATTGAAAATATCCGTACGGCAAGTTATGATTTAACCCCGCACTTTTTATTGAAATTTGGATTAGAGAAAGCATTGAGAAATTTCTTTAATAAGATCACAGGTGTGGAGTTTGTTTTTAAACCGGATTTCGATTCCGAAGAATTGAGTAAGCAAGTCGCTATAAACATGTATCGCTTGGTTTTGGAGTTGATTAATAATATTGTTAAACACGAAAAGGTGAACCTGATAAATGTAAATTTGTATAAACTTAATAACGATCTAAATTTAAAAATTACCCATCATGGAAAAGGTTTAACTCAAGAAGAATTTGAAACATTAGCCATTCAATCCAAGGGATTAGGATTGAATTCCATTCAGGCACGTGTGGTGGTGCTGAGTGGAGAACTACTCTTCCAAAAAGGAACTACAGAATCTACTATTACATTAACTGTCCCACTAGTTAAAAATGAGAAAGAAAATTAGATTAGGTCTAGCTGAAGATCATGAACTCGTTCGACAAGGTATGGTGGCCTTGTTGCAGAGAGAAAAGGGTTTGCGTGTTGTTTTCGATGTAGGAAACGGCTCTCTATTACTCGATACCTTGAGAGAAAAAATGGTTGATGTCATTCTGCTGGATTTAGATATGCCTATCATAAATGGAACACAGGCATTAAAGGTGATAAAAGAAAAATACCCAAAAGTTAAAGTTATTATTATCAGTATGCTGTATGATGATGAATTTATTTGGGAATCTATTGAATTGGGCGCAAATGGTTTTTTAGCCAAAAATTGTGACTTTGAAAAAGTTGTGGATGCTATTTATGCCGTCCATAATAATGATTTTTATTTTGATGAACGCATATCCAGAGCTTTGGTAACAACCATTCGAAATGGCGTAGAAGGACGTCCGATTATACCAGGACATCCGGTGATTACTCCTAGAGAATTAAAAATTATTGAGCTGATTTGCGAGGAAAAAAAGAATCAGGAAATTTCAGACATACTATGTATAAGCATTCGAACAGTGGAAACACACAGAAAGCAGATATCAGAAAAAATTGGAGCAAAAAATAGTATGGGAATTATCAAATACGCTCTGAAACACGGATTATATAAGTTGAAAATTTAATTAGGAAACTGTTCAAATTCTTTTAACCTAAACGAACAAAATGTTTCTTTGTTAAAAATTAAATTATGAGTTTAAAAGACCAAATAAATACAGATATAAAAAACGCTATGCGTGCGAAAGAAGCAGATAAGTTAACTGCTTTGAGAGCTGTAAAAGCGGCAATTATCGTAGCTGAGACTGCGGAAGGAAGTTCAGGAACTTTATCAGAAGATGAGGAGGTAGCGATTCTTTCAAAATTGGTAAAGCAAAGAAAAGATTCAGGAGAATTATATAAAGGTCAGGATAGAATGGATCTGGCAGAACCAGAATTGTTCCAGGCGGAAATTATTGCGGCATATTTACCAGCTCAAATGAGTGAAGATGAAGTAAGAGAAGTAGTGCAGGCAGCGATTGCCAAAGTAGGTGCTTCAGGTCCATCTGATATGGGAAAAGTAATGGGGCCGGTGATGGGACAACTAAAAGGTAAAGCTGATGGTAAGCTGATTTCAACTTTAGTTAAAGAAGAACTGAACAAGTAAAATCTATTAAAAATAAAGCGAAAAACTCAGGTGAATGATTAAATCATGACCAAAGGTTTTTCGCTTTATTTTTTTTGACCATTAACAAAATAGCTTAAGCCCTTTGTGAATAAGTGATTCAGCCCAATTACTTATGTGTTATGAGTGACAGATAATGTACTGTTAACAAAAAAATTATGCGCGCATATTAAATCCGTTCTACATTTGCAATCCCCAAAATTGTAAATATGGTGAGAAAGTTATTGATTTTAATGGTGTTAGTGCCATTCTTTGGTTGGGCACAAAACCAGGAAGTAGCTACTTTTGTTTCTTACAACACATTGAATTACCGTAACGAAACAAGTTTTTGTACCAATACCAATAATTCTCCTTTGGCAAAGGAAGGATACATGAAAACTATTTTTGCTCATGTACAACCGGATTTGATAGCGTGTAATGAAGTCGGTTCTAACCCATCCAATGCGTCTAAGATTTTAGATCGATGTTTAAATGTGAACGGAGAGACCAAATATGAAATGGCTCCGTTTAATTATTCTTCCGGATCAAGTATAGCCAATGCATTTTTCTATAACGGTGAAATGTTTGCTTTAAAAAGCAACGACCAAATTCGGAAAGAGGTAGGGGGGGATAATATTATTCGATTGATTGATGTATTTGAATTGTATTATAAAGATGCCAATCTAAGTTTAGGTGCGGATACGACTTTTTTGACCGTTTTTGTAGCACATTTAAAAGCGGGAAGCGGAAGTTCAAATGAAAATCAAAGAGATGAAGCGACTCAGGCTGTGATGAAATATATCACAGATGAGAATATCAATGGGAACTATATTTTTTCAGGTGATTTTAACGTGTATGCGGCATCTGAAGCTGCATTCCAGAATTTGGTAAACCCATCAAACCCTCAGGTGAAATTCATTGATCCTGTAAATCGCATGGGCAGTTGGAATAATAACGGAGCATATGCAGATGTACACACTCAATCTACCCGTAGCGTTGGAAACGGATGTGCAAGTGGAGGAGGTTTGGATGATCGTTTTGACTTTGTGTTGATTTCTCAGGATATTAAGGATAATGGAAATCGTATAGAGTATGTGAGTAATAGTTATAAGGCATTAGCGAATGATGGAAACCATTTTAATAGCGCGATTAATAATCCGTCAAATAATTCGGTCCCAGCGAATGTGTTAGATGCCATCTATAATGGAAGTGATCATCTTCCAGTAGTTATGGATATGATTATTACAGAAGCTCAACCCAACTCGGTAGCAGAAAGTGTACAATCCGATTGGGCCATTCAAATGATCTCTCCAGGTGATCGAGTTTCCGGGAAATTGGTTGGACCATCAGGAAATTATACGATTAAGATTTACAGTATCACCGGAGCGTTATTAAAACATCAAGATATTGTTCATCAAGGAGAAACTACTTTTGAGTATTCTGATATGCCGAAGGGAGTGCTATTGGTGAAAGTAGAGGACAATTCTGGGAATAAAAAAGTAGTTAGAGTAATTCAGAATTAACAATTTAATTATCTATAAAATACGCTGAACGTAAAAAACGCATTACATTTGTCGCCCCGTTTTAAAAAAGGGACGGATAAATAAGCAGCTAACAAACAAAATTTGATATGCGAAAGAGGCTTTATTTACTACTATCCTTAGGGATATTCATCGGGTTTTCAGTTCAGGCTCAGCAATTTGATGAACAAACGACAAAAGTCTCCGATGTACGTTTAAACGTAACGAACATTGGAACATTTGGAAACGCATTTAGAGGATATCGTGACGGTAGTGGTTCTCAAAGTTGTGAATATCCTGCCGGATCAGGTGTAGAGCATATGTTCGAATCCGGATTCTGGTTCGGAGGTATTGTTAACGGTCAGGTTTTAGTTTCAACTTCTGCTTATGACGCACCACAAGGTTATGCTACCGGACGTGCAGGGTTTGAGTTTACCAATGTTAGTGGCCCGCTAAAAATTAGATCTTCGTATTTTGATAGTCCGTTTTTCTCTCCGGATGCTGTGTCTCACGAAGATTTCGTATCTACATTTACGGATTCCAATATTTTAATTCCAGGTACACAAATTCCAATTCAAGGACATGATAATCCGTTGAATGTTGAAGTTATCGGACATACCTATAACTGGAATTATACCTTCAGTAACTTCTTTGTAATTACCAACTTCTATATCATTAACAGAAGTAACTCAACGATTGATAGTGCACATTTCTCTTTCTGGGCAAATACCGTTGTAAGAAATATTAATATCACTCCAGCGGGTTCTGGAGGTGCAGCATTTTATAACAAAGGGGGGAATGGCTATCTCGATTCTTTATACATGTCATATTGTTATGATAAGGGAGGTGATATAGGTTTTACCCAATCATATGTTGGACAAAAGTTTTTGGGAGCTGAAGATAAACATGGATTCCATCATCCGGGATTGGTTGATGATAACGGGAATCTGTTGAATGAATTGAATATTCATTACAATGTTTGGCAGTTTAATAATACTGCAGATCCAATTTATTTTTTGCCGCAGTCGGACAATCAAAGATATCAGAAGATGACAGCAGGGTTGAACCATACTTTATGTTGGGATCAAAACTCGTCAACTAACGGAAATTGTAGTGCAAAGTCTATTCAAGAACAAATCAATGATTTAGGAAATAGATCAGATTTGGTATCCGTAGGACCATTTAGAGATTTTGCGCCAGGTGATACAATCAATGTAACATACGCATTTATTCTTGGGCCAAAGAAGGACGATGGACAAGATCCTTCAATAAATACTTTGGAACAGAAAGAATATTTTATGCAGAATGCGGGTTGGGCGCAAACAGCGTACAATGGTGAGGATGTAAACTTTAATGGAGAACTGGATCCGGGAGAGGATGTGGATGGAAATGGACGTATTACACGTTATATTTTGCCTGCTCCACCAAATTCACCTAGAACACGGATTGATGCTACCGATAATCGTATTGATGTGTACTGGGCAGATAATAGCGAGTCATCTGTGGATCCGATTACACAAGAAATGGATTTTGAAGGATATAGAGTATATACATCCAAGCTAGGTTTTGATGTAGCGCAAACTCCACCGAAATTGGAATTCGTGAAAGTGGGAGAAAATGATATTCCAAACAACGGGTTATTTTATGATATAGGGTTTGAGTCCATCCGTTTGGAAAAACCAGTAACCTTTGAAGGGGATACGAATGTTTATGTATATAAATATAGTATTGAAAATATTCAAAATGGATGGCAATATGCGGTTGCAGTAACTGCTTTTGATAGAGGAAATCCGGGAGCTAATTTAGAGTCATTAGAGTCGAGTCCAAATTTTAATAACTTCAGAGTATTTGCAGGAAAAGATGCGGTTGAAGATTTAAAAGAAAATGGTCCGTTTGCGTATCCAAATCCATATTATGCCGGAGCCGCATGGGAAGGAAATAGCTCGTTCCAGGAAGAAAGTAGAAAATTAATTTTTGCGAACTTACCAGAGCGATGCAAAATTAGAGTGTATACCACCGCAGGTGATTTATTAGATGAAATTTATCACGATCAGGATTATAACGGTACAGATATCCGTTGGTTCCAAACCTTTGGAGCAGAAGATCCGAACAAAAATGTGTTCTCTGGAGGAGAGCATGCTTGGGACTTATTAACACAAGATAATCAGATATTGGCCAGAGGACTTTACATTTTTACGGTAGAAGATCTGGAAACTGGAAAGATTTATAAATCTAAATTTTTAATAATTAAATAAGCAAGAACATGAAACAAACTTTACTATTATTAGGTTTTGCTATTTCATCTGCTTTTGGATTTGCTCAAGTAAATAACGTGAGTATTTATGATGTGCAATATGTATCTGCAGCAGATTTGGCAAACTGTAATGATTCTTCAGCTTACATGGGTGATACTGTAAAAGTAAGAGGAATCGTTATGCATGATGGAAACTTAACTGAGATTCCATCAAGTTCAACTGCAGGAGGATATCGTGCAGCAATTCACCTTTTAGATACAGCAAATGCCGGACAAGGTGGTGACTTCGCAGGAATTCAGATTCACGGTGTATTTAACGATGGTTCGGGTAACCAACCCGTAACGGCTTTGAACTCATTAGTAGCTGGTGATATCGTTGAAGTAACTGGTACTGTTGGTCGTTACCAGGGTGAAACTCAAATCTATCCATTAAACAACCAGGCGGTAAATGCAATTGGTACAACTACAGCTCCGGAACCAAGAGTAGTGAGTGTAGGTGATTTAAATGATGGAAACCGTGTGAATCAATTAGAAACTGGAGAGCCAATTGAGGGGTCTTTAGTAATGATTAATAATGTTACAGTAACTGCAGTAAACTTCTTCTCTGGAGGTAGCCGTGTAAGTATTGATGTAACAGATGCTAATGGTAACACAATTAACATTTCTGATAGATTTTTAGCTCAGAAATTACCAGGACACACAACTGTGAATCCAAGTTCACCATCTACTACAGGAAATTTTGTAGCGCCACCAGTAGGTTTGGTTTATGATACATTAATAGGTATTGTATTACATTCAGAAAACGGTTGTACTGGAGCAAATGGTCGTGGATATGAGTTGAATCCTTTCAGCCCGTCTCACTATGTAGTTGGAGTAACTCCTCCAGCAATTTCTGATGCAACTAGAAATCCTATTGCACCAACAAGTACTGAAACTCCAGAAGTTACATGTAAAGTAGTTGATTTTGACGGAACAATTACTTCTGTTGAATTATTCTATACTGATGATATCGCAGGTGGTTCTTTCACAAGCGCTAACTTTACTTTAGTAGGTGGGTCAACTGATGAGTACACCGCTAATATTCCTGCATTTGCAGACGGAAAGATGGTAGGATATTATATCAAAGCAACTGATAACGATGGAAACACTTCTCAGTATCCTGCAACTCCTTCAGGAGCTACTAGTCCAAATGTGAAGATTTATACGGTTAGAGATAACGGTTTAACAATCGTGGATATCCAAAAAGTATTGGATTACAATGAGGATGCTTCTTATTACATGGGTGATACAGTAACAGTAACAGGAGTGGTTTGTGCTTCTTCTAAAGATTATGATTTAGGATATGTTTACATCCAACAACCAGGTGCTACTGAGTGGGGTGGTCTTCCATTAGTTGGAAACTCTGACCTGGTATTGTTATTAAGAACGCATGAAGTAACTGTAACAGGTGTTATTGAAGAAAACTATGGTTTGACACGTATGCAAGTAATCGATGTGGTGAAAACTGGAAATATTGTTCCTAACGAAATGGTATATTTCGATCCATCTGATGCGAATTTACACTCAACAAACGAAATTGAGAAGTATGAAGGTATGGCTGTAGGAATGGTAAATACCGGAGGTAAATTGTTTATCACCAATGCAAACTTAGGTTTCGGTGACTATGCAATTGGTACTTCAGCATCTGCTACAACTGATACGAGAGTAACAACTGGTCGTCAATCAAACAATGCATTCTCTTCTTTATGGGTGTCTTTGGTTGCTGACGGAACCTGGTATACTACTGATGGTCAAATGGAAGTTGATACAGTAATTACTTCTACAGATATGCAAATGGATACTTTAATGGGTATGATGTATTATACATTCGGTAACTATAAAGTAATGCCACGTAACAATGATGATATCATTGGATTATCTGAAAATGGAACTGCAATTGATTTAGATACTACTAATCTACAATTGCCTACGGCAGTAGTTGAAATCAATGGAAATACTGTTGAGACATTTGTATATCCAAATCCTGCAGCAAACAACGTAACTGTTTCGGTGAATGGATTACAAGGAAACTTCATGGTATCTATTTTAGATTTATCTGGACGTTTGGTAAACCAAACTTCAGTAATCTCAAATGGTGGACAAATTGGTGTTGATGCGCTTCAAAATGGAATTTACTTAATGAAAGTAACTGACATGGAAGGAAATCAATTAGCCATTGAAAAAATCGTGATTAAACACTAAAAAATAAATAACCGGGTGTAGACCTTACACCCGGTTTTTCATTTCCTTTTTTGAATAGAACGGATCAAAATGAAATTGAATTTTAAATACATCGTTTTCATTTCTTTATTAGTTACGGCTTTCGGTTGTAAGCGTACTTTAGAGAAAAATGCCAATTTAGCTCCAGATACAGTATTGACTCCGGAGAGCATCAACCTAACCGGTGATGACCGCTTGAATAGTGTGGTATTTTTAAGTTGGTTTGGTTCAGATAAAGATGGATATATAAAAGGATATGAAATCTCTTTAGACAACCAAAATTGGGTATTTACTACCCAAAATGACAGTACATTTAACTTTACCCTTGAACCCGGATCGGATACCACCGATATTGATTTTTACGTCAGAGCTATCGATAATGATAGTTTGATAGACCCAACCCCGGCATACTTAAAAGTCCCATTAAAGAATACACCACCGGTAGCTTTGTTCAATGAAAAAGGCTTCCCGGTTGACACCGTAAATATTGTGACCACATTTAGATGGAACGCAGTGGATGTAGACGGTGATGAAACTATAATAAAAGCTTATTTGAAGGCCAATCAAGGAGATTGGATGGAAATTGATGTAAATGAAAAAATGCTATCTATAGTTCCTGTCAATAGTAGTCAAACAGGAACAGTTGATGCTCATGTTTACTATGGAACGAATGATTTGCCACTGACTGAAAAGCTTAACGGATTAGTAGTAGGAGATACCAATCACTTTTATATTAAAGTAGTTGATTTTGCCAATGCGGAAAGTGAACCTGATACATCAGATGTGTTATACATAAAACCTAAAACTTCAGATTTATTATATGTAACCGGGTTGTCGGCACCACCTACTGATGTTTATAAAGGGGTGATGAATAATAACATGACTAGTTATGATGCGTTGGATTATGCTACCGATGGAGGAAAATATCAGCCTGCCTTTTGGTCGCCTACATTTGATTTATTATTAGAACACTATGATGATATCGTATTCACATCGGATGAATCTAACTTCACTAATGTAGTAACAGGTCGTAAAGACGTTTTATTGGAATTTGCAGCACCTTCATTGCAGGTTTTTAGTAACAACGGAGGAAAATCTTTGATTGTAACTTCATTTACCAAAGGGCAGGATATTTCCGGAATTTCAAGTACGTTACCTATTGATAGTTTATCCTCTTCAAATGGACAGGCGAGATTGGTGCCTGATAGTACCATTTCATCCACTTTCGGTCCCAATTACCCGGATTTAAGTCCGACATTTATTCTATCTGGAGTATCACCATTCTATATGTCTATTGGAGCCGAAGAAGTATATATCGGCCATTTGGTAAAACAAGGTGGATGGACCGGACCAAGTACTGTAGGTGCAAGAAGAAAAGACGGAAATAACAATATTTATCAATATTTCTTTTCAGTTCAGCTGTATAAGATGGATCAGCAAATCAGTGATTTAGAAATATTATTTGATCAGATATTAAACAATGACTTTAACTGGTAAAATATTTACGATCTGCATGATGGCTTTGACCTTGATTTTTTCAGGTCAGGCAAAAGCGCAAGGTTCTTTATCTGGGGTAATTAAAGATGCCGGAACAAAGGAGACCTTGATTGGTGCAACAGTAATGATTGTGGGAACCTATAAAGGAACTGCCACAGATATTGATGGGAAATATACCATTACGGATATTAAACCCGGTGATTATTCGATTAAAGTAAGTTTTATTGGTTATGCCGATAAAGTGTTTAACGGTATTCATATTGCGAATGGAGAAACAACTACCCTAAATGCCGAATTGAGCCCAAGATCTCAAACATTAAAAGCAGTAGAGATTGTAGGGGAGAAAAATCTTATTGATTTGGAAGCTGCATCTTCAGAAGTTAAAATTTCGCAAGAAGCATTGTCCGAAATGAATGCGCGTGATGTGACAGAAGTAGCTTCTATGCAAGCCGGAGTAAATAAAACTACGGATGGTATTTCGATTCGTGGTGGTAGAGTTTACGAAACACAATATGTGGTAGATGGAATATCAGTAGAAGATCCATTGGCAGGAACAGGAGCAGGAGTAAGTGTAGCATCTTCATCTATTCAGGATATTCAAATTACCACAGGTGGTTCTGGTGCAGATCAGGCTGGTGGTATGGCTGGTGTAATTTCAACCAAGATTCGTGAAGGTGGCGATAAATTTGAAATTGGAGGTTCATGGACACGTGATAACCTTGGATTTGACAGAGATGCCGCGCATTCCTGGAATACAGATATTTTCAATCTAAACTTTGGTGGTGCATTTCCTTTTACAAAAAAGAAACTGCGTTACTTCTTTTCAATTGATGCGAATTTAACGGATGATTATTTTGGTCCTACGGCCAATCAATTGCACAGTTCATTACTACCTTCAAATGATTCCATTTGGGCACCACGTTACAATAACTCGTATTCAAATACCATCAAATTGGTATATGAGGTGAAACCGGGAACCAAATTTTTTATTACGAATCAGCATAGTTTAAAAATCAATCAAAATTCTAGAACATTACAGATCGTAGGTTTTGATCAGGTGTTGGCACCAGGGTTTCAATATAGAAGAAGTTTAAATCTGGATAATGCAACTACCTATACACAGCAATCGAACTTAACAGTTTTAAACTTCAATCACTTCTTTAATAACAATTGGAGTGTGAATGCTTCTTTAGGTAGATTGTTTACCAATTTAAGAGCAGATGCAAATGGTCGTCCTTTTAGAACCGAAACAGTTGATCAAATCTTAGATGAAGATGATATTGTAACCAATCCGGTTGGGATTTTTAATCCTGGAGATCCAATTGTATTTACACAACCTGGGCCATGGTTAATTAACAATGGAGGTATTTCTGGTACCTGGCACGATCACTACGTACAGGATTATACTATTAAAGCAAAAGTGGGATACTATCCGGATAATAAAACACACCGTTATAGTTTCGGTTTCGAACATCACTTCCTGGAATATCAATGGACCGATGTAGATAAGCCATGGGTAGGTGCACCAATCGTAATTAATGATACTTTGACAACACCTTCAACCAGTGTTGGAGTGACCAGTGATATCTGGAAAGTAAAACCAAGTAATGGGGCATTATTTGCGCAGGATGTAATCACTTACAAAGGAATTGTAGCCACAATAGGTTTAAGATTGAACTACTGGTCTCAGGGAACCTATATTGATGATGTAGTAAATGACCCGAATTCTCCGGTAGTGGACCAGATTAGAGAGGATTACATGAATGAAACTTTCGGAATGTTTGGAAAACGATTCAAAGCGAGATTACTTCCGAAAATTAATGTGTCATTCCCGGTAACGGATAACAATGTATTATACTTTAACTATGGTCACTTCATGAGATTACCACATCCGCGTTTTGTGTATCAGGGATTGGATTTACGTTATCAGCAGAATTCATTCTTAAGCAGTCTGGGAAATCCAAATTTGAATCCAGAGGTGAGTGTGAATTACGAATTGGGGATGAAATCTCAAATTACGAAGGACTTAGCGATGTCGATTGCTGCGTTTAATAACAACAGATTTGATTATATCGTTTCCAGACGTGTGATTGTAAAAGATCAAACCGGAAGACCGGTTTCAAAATCAATGTATATCAATCAGGATTACGCACGAATTTATGGAATTGAGTTCAGCATATTCTGGAGACCTGCGAAACATTTCCGCACCTCATTTAACGTAGCATATCAAGTGGCGCGTGGGAAGTCAAATTCTGCACGTGAGTCAGGCCTGCAAATTGAGCAAAACGGACAGGTGGCACTGACCAAGGAGCAATATTTGGCTTGGGATAGACCATGGGATATCAAATGGAATTTGGTATTTAAGCCGGATACCAGTATGAAAGTGTTACATGGTTTTACGGCATTTACTACAATGAGATATTCTTCGGGGTACAGATATACTCCACAAGTTCAGGTGGGAACAAATGCATTAGGACGTCCATTGTACGAGCCGGACTTAGATCAATATTTGGCAAAGAGTGGAAAGGCCTGGTTTAATGCAGATTTAAAATTGTCTTATCAGATTACTACAGGTAAAGAAAAAAAATCAGGTTTGATTTTCAGTTTCGAAATCAGAAATCTGTTTAACAATAAGAATGCACAAACGGTAAATCCAATTACCGGACGAGGATATGAGCCTGGTGACGATGTGACCAGTAAATATAGAGATGAGCGTTATTTAGGTCCAGAGGAAAATGGAGAACTTCCGGATGACCCTGCGAGATACTTAGCGCCACGTCAATTTTTATACGGAATTAGTTTTAAATTTTAATGAAAAGGTTAGTTTACATATGGGTCCTGACCGTATTGAGTATTTCAGTACAGGCGCAAATTTTGCCAAATTTGGGAGGACAACGTGCGGGGTTAGCTACATTTAGTTTCTTGAAAAATGACATGAATCCGCGTTCAGCTGGAATCGGTGGAGCTAGTGTAGCGGTTGATACCAAAGGATATTCAACCTTTTCGAATCCTGCTTATGCGGCAGATTTAAAAGGATTAAATGCCACATACTCCAGTTATCTGGTTGGAGCAGGAATTCATCAGGGATATTTTTCAGCAGTAATGCCAAATCAAAATACCGCTGCATATGGTGTTTCGGTAAACTTCTTAACATCTGGAGAGATGGATGTGAGAACGGAATTTCAACCGAATGGAACTGGACAAAAGGTATACGCGAGTACCGTTGGAATTGGATTTACTTATTCCAAAAGACTCTCAGATATGTTTGCTTTCGGGTCTACCATTCGTTATATCAATGAGAGTTTAGCGGAATATAAAAATCATACATTCACAATTGATTTGGGTTTTGCGTATCAGACAGATTGGAAAGACTTATCATTTGCGGTAATGTTACAGAATTTCGGAGGAAACTCAACATTGAAGGGGGACTACCTGGAAGTTGATTTTAATAGAAATGGTGTTTTATTGGATAACTACGTATCATCTTCTGTTTTTAGACTGGGAGCGTCTATGGTACCTTATAAGAGAAAAAATCAATCATTGGCATTGGACTTTGAACTACAACATCCATCAGACAATGCGGAAAATTTTAGAATTGGAGCTGAATTTGAGTATCTAAACTTATTGTTCTTCAGAGCGGGGTATAAGCTAAATGTGGCAGGGCATAACTGGCCGGTATTTGGTGTAGGAGTACGTACCCATATTGGAGCACATGATCTATATATCGATTACGCTGCGGTTCCAACCAATCACCTGGGATATCAGCAGTCTCTCGGACTTTCATTTACAATTAATAATGATATACGTGAGTAATATGAGAAATGTATTTTTAATAGGAGCGATTTTATCATTAATGGTGGTAAGTACCAGTTGTGATGATTTCTTTGGAAATAAAACTGATGTGAGTTTTATTGATGTTCCGGATTTTCAAAATAAACCAATTGCTTATGTGCCGATTCAGCCAGTGTTGGATCAATTTGTAAAACCAACTGATGTGTTGGCTGGGTTTGATGATTTGATTTATGTAGCGGATCAGGGACGTGAACAAATTGTTGGATTAGACCAAAGTGGTAGGGAGTTATATAGTTTTAGTATTCCTGGCGTCAAAACAGTTGTTCAGGACCGTAGATTAAATCTTTTAGCCATTGGGACGAAAGACACGGTGATCAATGGGAGTTCATATACTTTTTCATGCATTTACCGATTAGACCTTCAAGGTGCGTTAGGATATGGTTTGAATCATGCTAAAGTAGTTCAGGAAATTGTACATCCGTTTTATCATAAAAACACATTCTCATCTTCGGATTTGGCTGTGGAATTTCAGGATATTGCGATCATTGCATTAAACGAATATTATGTATCCAGAACTGGATTTAGTAATAATGTAAATCAATTTGGAGGCCCTGATAATGCGGTGTTATTGTTTTCAGCAGACGATAAATATATTACTCCGATTAGTGTGACAACCAGAGGAGGGGTGTTTAAAGACTTCTTTAAACGACCTTTCGGAATGGCTTCTTTTGCGCAGCCACCGCAGATTAGTGCGAGTTTTGCGCGTCATTTTATATTTACTTCGATGGATCAATCTGCAGATAATTTATATCGTGTAAGAGGAATTACTTATAACGAAACTGATTTCGGAGTAGAGTATAATCCAAATGATATTATACCTTTGGATACCACATTAGCAGATGGATCAATCGATGAACCGGGTAAATTTTCTCATCCTGTGGATGTTACAATGTCTGGTGATGGAACAGGTTTTATCTTTGTGGTAGATCAAGAGAAAGATTCGTTATATCAATTTACTTCAAACGGATTGGAAGGTATTAAGCCACCACCGGGAGCTGGAGTAAAGAAATATGTGAAGGTTTCATTTGGAGGTACGGGAATTGAGTTAACGCAATTCAATGAGCCACGTGCGGTCGCATATCTCGATAAAATTGTATACGTAGCTGATTCTGGAAACGGCCGTGTACTAAGGTTCAAATTGACCTCCGATTTTGATTAATGAGCAAAATATCCACGGCTTAAATGCATTAAGTGAAAGAAAGCTCCATCGAAAGATGGAGCTTTTGTTTTTAAAGGATATTTTTGGTTTGTATCAAGCGGGAATGCTTGGATACCCACTTAATAAACAATAGTTTTGCGCGATGTTTGACAAAATGCTGACCATAGCCGTAGACTTTGACGGAACCATCGTTGAAGATGCTTATCCGAAAATTGGAAAACCAATGCCATTTGCGTTTGAAGCATTAAAGATGCTGGAAGCCAAAGGACATCGGTTAATTCTTTGGACAGTGCGTTCAGGGAGGACTTTAAGAGAGGCAGTGGAGTTTTGTGAAAAGAATGGAATAGAGTTTTATGCTGTTAATAATGAATTTGCTGAAGAGCAATATTCTGGAAAATCATCGCGTAAAATAAATGCCGATATTTTTATTGATGATAGAAATATCGGAGGCTTTCTAGGTTGGGGAGCAATTTATCATCTGATTGAAGGTGAGAATGCAGCACCATTAAAAAAGCCAAAAAAGAAATCTCTGTTTTCATTTTTCAAAAAACGCTAGGCGTACGCGTTGAACTAAAAATATTTAGGACTAGAATGATACATTATAAATCTGCTGAAGAAATAGAATTGATGCGTGAAAGCGCACAAGTTGTTTCGCGAGCTTTAGGTATAATCGCTGAGAAGATTGGCCCTGGAGTGACTCCCTTAGAGTTGGATAAGCTAGCATTTGAATACATAAAAGATCAAGGTGCTGAACCGGGTTTCTTAGGATTATATGATTTTCCCAATACACTTTGTACTTCGTTAAATGAACATGTGGTACACGGAATTCCGAATAATCAGGAGTTACGTGAAGGGGATGTATTGTCAGTTGATTGCGGAGCGATAAAGAACGGGTTTTATGGGGACCATGCCTATTCATTTGCTATTGGTGAGGTTTCAGAAGATGTAAAGCAATTGCTTAAAGTGACTAAAGAATCTTTGTATTTAGGTATTGAGCAAATGCAAGCGGGTAAGCGTTTAGGAGATATTGGCTATGCCATTCAACATCATGCAGAGAGTCATGGATATGGAGTAGTGAGAGATTTAGTTGGTCATGGTTTGGGGCGTGTGATGCATGAAGATCCTCAAGTTCCGAATTATGGAAGACAGGGAAGAGGGAAGAAACTAAAAGAAGGTTTAGTGTTGGCCATAGAGCCCATGATTAATATGGGTGATTATCGTGTAAAACAATTAAGCGATGGGTGGTCAATTGTATCTCGTGATGGAAAACCGTCAGCGCATTTTGAGCATGATGTCGCTATCGTAAACGGAAAACCGGATATCTTATCTACTTTTGATTTTGTAGATGCCGCATTGGCTAAAAACGGAAATGCTTCATGATCATAAGAGTTACAAAGGAGTTCGATTTTGAAATGGCACATGCTTTAGATTGCCATGATGGAAAATGCCATAATATTCATGGACATACCTATGAGTTGTCGGTGACTTTTATTGGAGAGCCGATTGATGCACCAGGAACACCAAAAGATGGAATGGTGATTGACTTTTCGGATTTAAAAAAGATCGTAAAAGAAAATGTAGTGGACATTTTTGATCATGCATTAGTATTGAGAGATAACTCGCGTTTCTTGGGGAGTATTGACCATAAAATAAATCCGCGTTTGATGTTGGTTCCTTACCAGCCTACAGCGGAAAAGTTACTAGAGCATATGGTAGAAATCATTAAAGAAAATCTACCAGATCATATTAATTTATATTCAGTTTTATTGCGGGAAACCAATACTAGTTATGCCGAGTGGTTTGCCAGTGATAACGTATAATTGTAATGGATATTTCTCCTGGGAAAAAAATCTATTTTGCTTCTGATCAACATTTCGGAGTACCGGATTTTGAATCTAGTTTAGTACGTGAGCAGCATTTTGTAAAATGGCTCAATATGGCTCAAAAAGATGCAGAAGCTATTTATCTACTTGGAGATTTATTTGATTTTTGGTTTGAATATAAGACTGCCGTACCACGTGGATTTACCAGAGTGCTAGGGAAAATAGCTGAAATTACAGATAGTGGAATTCCGGTGTATTTCTTTAGAGGAAATCACGATATGTGGACTTTTGATTATCTGGAGAAAGAATTAGGAGTTGTTTTGTATACAGACCCAATTGAACGAGAAATCAACGGTAAGAAATTCATGATTGGCCATGGAGATGGTTTAGGTCCAGGTGATTTTTGGTATAAACGAATCAAGAAGTTTTTTGCCAACCCTTTAATGCAATGGTGCTTTGCACGTTTGCATCCCAATTTTGGAATTGGGCTAGCGCATTATTTTTCACGTAGAAGTCGTGCTGCAAATGCGACTGCGGATAAAGAGTATCATGGAGATGACAAGGAATGGTTAGTGCTTTATGTCAAAGATGAATTGAAAAAGAAGCATTACGACTATTTTGTTTTCGGTCATCGTCATTACGCTATGGATTTAGAGTTAAAAGAAAACTCACATTATATCAATCTTGGTGATTGGGTAGTAGATTTTACCTATGCAGTTTTTGATGGGAATAAAATGGAGTTGAAAGAGTTTGGTAAGCCATAGGTATGAAAGTGACCTTGTTAATAGATTTTGATTTAGTTTACTTGGTTGAAAATGTTATATTTGGAAACGATTACTTTAATATGTGAACGTTGACATATTAATGAATTTAATCTGATATTTAATACCTAAGAATAATGCGATTACAAATTACACTAATACTGCTATTATTACCCTTGATGAGTATGTTAAATTTATCTCAATTAACTGCACAAAGTGTAGCCTATGAATGGGCTATAGGTGTTGGAGGTAGTGCTTGGGAAGAAGGGAATTCTATTGTTGTTGATGACTTTGGAAATGTTTATACTACAGGATCTTATAGGGGGACGGTAGATTTTGATCCAGGAACGGGAGTGGTGAATATGACTTCAAATGGGAGTGATGATGTTTTTATTCAAAAACTGGACAGCAATGGTAACTTTATTTGGGCTAAAAGTATTGGAGGAAACTCTTCAGATATTGGTAATTCAATTACTGTAGATAGTATAGGAAATGTTTATGTAATAGGGAACTTTAAAGATACAGTGGATTTTGATCCTAGTATAGGTGTTTTTGATCTTATTTCTAATGGAAATATTGATTGTTTTATTCTCAAACTAGATGTCAATGGTAATTTTATTTGGGTAAAACAAATAGGAGGAATTAATCTGGATAAAGCAACTTCGATTATTATAGATAATCAAAGTAATATTTATTGTTCGGGTTATTTTAGATTGACGGTGGATTTTGATCCGGGTGTAGCAGTATCTAATCTTGTTTCGGCAGGTTATAGCGATGTTTTTGTACAGAAGCTAGATAGTAATGGTGATTTTTTATGGGCTAAAAGATTTGGAGGAACAAGCGGTGATTTTGGGTACTCAATGACTGTTGACGATTTAGGGAATGTTTATTCTGCAGGAGTATTTAATGGAACTGTAGATTTTGATCCGGGTATCGGTACTTACAATCTTACCTCAATTGGAAATACGGATATTTTTATTCAAAAACTGGATGCTAATGGTGATTTTTTATGGGCCAAAAGAATGGGAGGGATTGGTTATGATGTGGCATATTCTATCGCTGTAGATATTTATGGAAACGTATATTCAACTGGGTATTTTGAATGGACTGTAGATATGGATCCTGGAATTGGAGTCTTTAATGTTATTTCAGGAGGGAGTGATGATGTCTATGTTCAAAAACTGGATTTAAATGGAAATTTTGTCTGGGCTAAATCCATGGGAGATGGAGGGTTTGATGTAGGTCGTTCTATAAAAGTCGATAGCTTAGGAAGTTCATATATACTAGGTTATTTTTCTGGGGCCGTAGATTTTGATCCTGGTTTGGATTCTACAGTTCTTACTTCTAACGGACTTAGAGACATATTTATTCAGAAATTAGATTCTAATGGAAGTTTTTTATGGGCAAAGAATATGGGAGGATTGCAATATGATGAGGGAAATTCAATAACTGTAGATGGAATTGGGAATATATATTCAACTGGTGTTTTCCGTGGAGTTGTAGACTTCGCACCTGGAGCTGATACAGCTAACATCGTGTCGAATGGGGATTATGATTTTTTTGTTCAAAAATTGAGTCCATGTATGCCTACCTATGCTACTGATGTACAAACAGCATGTGATTTTTATACATGGATTGATGGAAATGTGTACACCTCATCGAATAATACTGCCGAGTTCTTGCTGGTAAATTCGGTAGGATGTGATTCTATTGTGAGCCTGGATTTAACTATTATAAATTCGAATTCAAGTACGGATACATTATTTGCCTGTGATAGTATCGTGTGGATAGATGGAAATACATATACCTATTCGAATAATACGGCAACATATACATTAACCAATTCAGTAGGCTGTGATTCTGTGGTGACATTAGATTTAACTATATTAAATTCTTTGACCTCAGATGTTATCGTGGCATGTAATAGTTATACCTGGCTCGATGGAAATACTTATACAACATCGAATAATACGGCTACACATACACTGACGAATGTAAATGGATGTGATTCGGTAATAATACTTGATTTGACAATACATCATTCAAATACAGGGGTAGATATAATATCTGCCTGTGATAGTTATACCTGGCTCGATGGGAATACCTATAGTTCATCGAATAATACAGCTACATATACCTTGACAAACACGAATGGCTGTGATTCTGTAGTGACGTTAGATCTTACAATACATCATTCAAATACAGGAGTCGATGTGATATCAGCATGCGATAGTTATACCTGGCTCGATGGAAATACATATACCTCATCAAATAATACAGCTACGTATACTCTTACAAATATGAATGGCTGTGATTCTGTTGTAACATTGGATTTGACAATAAACTATCCGAATTCTGGAATAGATGTCATAACTGCTTGTAATAGTTATACCTGGATAGATGGGAATACTTATACGATGTCAAATAACTCAGCTACACATACACTTATCAATTCAAAAGGATGCGATAGTGTTATTACGTTGAACTTGACAATAACAAAAGTCTCGGATTTGACGGTTTCTGTGAATCAAGTTACGATTACATCAAATAATGTTAATGCGACATATCAATGGTTAGATTGTGATGATAATTATAGTCCCATTTCGAATGAAACTTTAATGAGTTTTACAGCAACAAAAAATGGGAATTATGCTGTGGAATTAACGGAAAATGGATGTGTCGATACTTCAGCATGTGTTTCGATAACAAAAGTTGGGATAGGTGAATTGGAACCCAATGTAAAGTTGGTAGTATATCCTAATCCATCTTCGGATATCTTTAATGTGGTGTTTGAAAAGCAAGTTTCAAATGTAGAACTAAAGGTTACAGATGTCCAGGGGAAGCTTATTTATAGAAAGAAAATACAGAATACTTCGCAAGCTAAGATTGAGCTTAATGAGGCTCCAGGAGTTTATTTCTTAAGTATAAAAACATTGAGAAGTCAAAAGACTATTCAACTGCTCTTAGAGTAGTATCACTATGCTAGATGAAGTAATACTTATTTTAGGAAGGTAATATAGTTCAGAGGATAAGTATATGAAAAAGTTGGAGAAGGGTAAGGTCATAGTAAAAAACAGTTTTAAGATTTCAAATTTAGGAGTAGTTGCTGAATTGCAGCATCATGAAAATGGATTGCCAAAAGGAATACTTTTAAAGTCACTGAATTCTGGGTTGTCCTGGAGCGTACGCTCACGAATGCTTTTTGAGCATGCTATGGAGGTGCATCAGATTTTTGCAAAGGAAAATACAGAGAAAACAATCTTAAGATTTGGTAGTATTGATCAAAAGAAAGAATCAATTCGTGAAATCCAAGTAAAAGAACAATCTGGTATTTATCAGTATGTGATAGAACCTATTTCGCATGAACAAAAACCGGATCAGGATATGGAATTGATGATTATAGAGTAAAAAAGGGAGCATTAGCTCCCTTTTTTTGTGTGAATCTCTCGTTTAGTTTTTTGGATTTAATTTACGATTGAATACATATGATCCAATAAGTAAAATGAGGCAAATGGTTGCTCCGGCAAATTCGTTATCAGCAACGTTGAGATGAGCTGAAATTCCAAGTAATAGATTGAAAGTAAAACCAGCATAAGCCCATTCTTTCAGTGTTTCTGATTTACTGAACCAAATGGCCGCAATTCCTAATGTTTTTGCGATACCCATTGGATAAATCAGATAGGTTGGGAATTTTAGGCTTTCAAACATGCCAACTACCATTTCGTGATTGAAAAAATATTGGCTGACCCCACCAAGAATCATTAGTGAAAATAATCCGGTGATAATTCTGAAAATAATTAAGTTTCTCTTTTCCATTTTTAATTGATTTTGATTGTGAAGTTTTCTAAAGTTTTTCTGACTTTGGCTTCTTTCGAGTGGAAATCCTCATCTGATCTATAGCCAATAGGTAAAATCACTACAGGCATCAGATTATATGCTTTTAGGCCCAATAGTTCTTGATATTGACTGGCATCAAAACCCTCCATTGGACAAGAGTCAATTCGTAAATCAGCGGCAGCGGATAATACAGTGCCAAGACTTAAAAATGCCTGACTTTTAGCCCAGTGGTATTTCGTGTTTTCATCCATTGAAGAAATGTATGCTTTCATGGAGTCAGCGTAACCCACCAGATTCTGTTTGTCCATGTTTCGAACTTCAGCAGCCCTGTCGATATATCTATCAACTAAATCGGTGTCAAATTCTGCCTCAATTGCAAATACCAAAACATGAGAGGCATCTTTAACTTGAGCCTGTCCATAGGTATATGGCACCAATTGAGATTGTAGTTCTTTGTTCTCAACGACCACCATTTTAAATGGTTGGAGTCCTCCGGATGTAGCGGCTAAATTCGCAGCTTCGATAAGGATATTTAGGTCTTCTTCTTTAACTTTTTTGGAGCCATCAAATTTCTTAATTGCAGCTCTCCATTTTAATGATTCTAGTGTTTTCATCGTTTTATATTTATTATGTTACATGGATTTATTTTACATGTAGAGTATTTAGTTAAATTTTTTTCGTCTTACGTTTAATGATTTTGATATTGTATATATATATTTGATTGTTGTGTTTATATTTTACATGTAAAATATTTGAGTAAATTTTTTTAACCTCTCATTCGATCTAAAATGTCACAAAATTGGCGTGCTTCATCATCTGAAATACGAGCCAGATATTCATTTTGATGTCCTGAGTCGTCCAGGTCAATTTCTTCTAATAAATCCAGACCTTTCTGTGTGATAGATAGGTAGACTACACGTCTATCCTGATCACTTCTTTGTCTCTCTATATATCCTTTATTAAAAAGTTTGTCTGCCAGTCTGGTTGTATTTGGTGATTTATCAATCATTAAATCTTTAATGGTATTCATGGAAACCCAATCAGCTGCACCTCTTAAGATTCTAAGTATATTGTATTGTTGAGAAGAGAGTCCATAAGGTTTTATGAAGGCGTTAAATGCATTTTGAAAAGAATTTGATGTGAAGATCAAGTTTGCAATAAACCGATGTTTATCGTGCGTAAATCTCGTTTTTAATTCTTCGTCAATTGTAGCCATTTCCAATAAATGATACGCAAATGTAAATAATTATTTTACATGTAAAATAATTTCACGGTATTTTTTTGTTTTGTAATTAATTCAAGTGTATATATGGCGTGAAAACCAGAATGAACAACCCTTTTTAACACTCTAAGTTTATATGTGTTAAGACTTTATTTTAGATTATGATTAGAGCGTGTTGCGCGGATAAGTTTGTGGAAAATTCTGCGCGATGAAATATTTGGTATTAGGAACAATAGTCTGCTGTTCATTAAATCTGATTAGATGTACTCCTTCAAGTTCAACCACCACAACTACTGAAATCACCTATGCCGACTCAGGCGCGTTTGGAATTAACCTTCTCGATGAAGATGTTCTGGACTATTCAGGTAGTGAGTTTAGCTTGTATGCTAAAATACCAGAGAATGGAGATTTAGTTATTAAATTGATACGTCTACAAAATAGCGCCTGGTTTGTCGGTTTTTCTTCGATCTCTAATTGGAGTGTCTCTGATTACAATTGGAGTGAAAAGTCTCAGACCTTTACCGCTATATCAGGTAATGTAGAATGTGATTTGAAATTAGAAATGGAAGCTGGAAAATATCGTATAGAGTATTATGAAAATGGATCCAGCGAGTTGACTTCTAGTAAGGAAATTGAGATTTAATTCACCCTGGAAAACAACTCCAAAGCATTTTGTGTGGTAATTTCAGCAATCTCCTCAATCTTCATTCCTTTTAATGATGCGATTTTATCTGCAATAATTGGTATGTACTGACTTTCATTTCTTTTTCCTCTATAAGGTTTGGGTGCCAAAAAGGGAGCATCTGTTTCTAAGATTAAATGTTTGGGGTCCACATGAGGGATAACTTTGTCAAGTCCTCCATTTTTGAAAGTCACAACACCTCCAATACCTAATTTGAACCCTCCGTAGTTAATGATACGTTCAGCTTGTTCAAGATTTCCGGTAAAGCAGTGTAAAACACCTGTGAGTTGATCGTCATTATGTTGGTCCAAAACTTCGAAAATTTCATCAAATGAATCACGTGCATGAACAGCTATTGGAAGATTTAATGATTTGGCAAGTTCAATTTGAACAGCAAAAGCCTCTTGCTGTTCTTTGATAAAAGTTTTGTCCCAATACAGGTCGATTCCTATTTCACCAATTGCAATATATTTTCCGGTAAGAGCTTCTTTTTTGACGATATCTAACTCTTCTTTAAAGTTTGCCTTAACATCAGAAGGATGTAAACCGATCATCGGGAAGCAATTTTTCGGAAACTTTTGACTCAATTGATTCATGGAGTCAATTGTAGAACTATCAATATTCGGTAGTAACATTTTAGAAACCCCGCTATCAATGGCATTTTTTATGACTTCATCAATGTCTGATTCAAATCTATCTAAATATAGATGAGCATGTGTATCTATAAACTCCACAATTAGTCTTTAAAAAGTGTGTTGGTTTGTTCCACAAATTTGAGGATGTCATCAGAACCGAATTTAGTGACCGAAGAAGTGTGAAATATTTTTGGTAATGCCTCCCAGGAGTTCAACATCTTCGACTGATACTTTCTCATGTTTTTACTTAGCTGAGAGCTATTCAGTTTGTCGATTTTTGTAAAAACCATCACGAAAGGAATTTGTTGCTCACCCATCCATTGCATAAACTCCATATCAATTTTCTGAGGTTCTAATCGGGAGTCTAAAAGCACAAATGTGCACATGAGGTTTTCTCTGTTTTTCAAATAAGCTCTTAGAAAAACTTGAAATTCAGCCCGCTTGGTTTTTGATACCGAAGCATACCCATATCCAGGTAAATCCACCAGATACCAATCATCATTAATCATAAAGTGATTGATTAATTGCGTTTTTCCTGGTTTGCCAGAAGTTTTAGCGAGGCTTTTGCGATTGGTCAGCGCGTTAATCAAAGAAGATTTACCCACATTAGAACGACCGATGAAAGCATATTCCGGCAAATCCGGAGTTGGACATTTTTTATAGTCCGAGTTGCTCATGACGAATTTGGCGTTTTTAACTTTCATAATGACGCAAATTAAAATGATAAGATTAGAGCTTAGACCAATTTATAATGTCTTGGAAAGCCACTTTCGATATATGCTATTGAATTCTTCTGGTTTTTCCATCATTGGTGCGTGTCCACATTTATCCATCCAGAATAATTCAGAATTAGGCATCAGCTTGTTAAATTCTTCTCCTACTTCAGGAGGAGTAATGGTATCTTGCTTCCCCCAAATTAGACAAGTTGGCATTGTCATATTAGGTAGCTCCTCTGCCATATTATGTCGAATAGCAGATTTGGCTAAAGAAAGAATCTTTAGTGTTTTCTTGCGATCATTGACTATGGCGAAACATTCGTTTACCAGTTCGTCAGTTGCCGTTTTCGGATCGTAGAAGGTATACTCTACACGTTCTCTTACGTAGTCAATATTCCCTTTTCTCGGATAAGATTGACCCATAGAGTTTTCATATAAACCAGAACTTCCGGTAAGTGTTAATGTATCTACTTTTTCAGGGTATTTAGAAGCATATACTAATGCGACATGCCCACCCAGAGAGTTTCCAAGTAAATTAACACGATCGTAAGATTTGAATTCGATAAACTCACTTACGTATTTCATTAAGCTTTTGACATTTGTGCTTAAAACCGGCAATGTGTATAGAGGCATGATCGGGATGACAACCTTATAGTCGTTTTTAAAATGATCCAGCACATCTTTAAAGTTACTTAGTGCTCCAAATAGACCGTGAAGAACAATGATAACCGGGCCATCTCCAACTTCAACGTATTCAAAATCCCCATCTTTTTTAATAATTTCTTCCATCCTAGGCATACGATTTTAGAAACTCAAAATTAACCAATTCTTAATATAAACGGCCATTAATTCTGGCCGCTATTCACAAATGTATGTTAGGAATAATGCGCCTTTCCAAAAAAAATGAATCTCCGTAAATCTGTTCTTTGTGACACTACATAACCCGTTAAAAAACAGTGCATCTATGGCGTTGAAAAGTGCTAGAAATCAGAAAGTTTTCAACAAAGTGGTAAAAAGTGGTAAAAAGTGGTAAAAATTTGGATATTTTTACGACTTGAAATTGAAGTGTACTGATGTCAAGCTTATTAGGTGAATATCAATGTAAAGTGGATGCCAAAGGGAGGTTTATGCTGCCTGCTGGTTTGAAACGACAGCTCGATCCTGCCGCTAAAGATCAATTTGTGATCAATCGCGGGTTCGAAGGGTGTTTGGTATTGTATCCGATGAATGAGTGGGAATTGGAGACTAAAAAGTTTGAGAAGCTAAATCTGTTTGTGACCAAAAACAGGAAGTTTTATAGACAGTTTCATAATGGGGCAACACAGTTGGGGTTAGATGGAACGGGAAGGTTGTTATTGCCAAAGCCGCTAATGGCTGGTGTGGGTATAGCAAAAGAGATTGTCCTTTTTGCGTACGCGAATAGAATAGAGGTGTGGGATAAGGCGAAGTACGAACAAGTAATGAATGAAGATATAGAAGATTTTGCTCAGTTGGCAGAAGATGTCATGGGAGAAATTGATAATACAGAAGAATGATGTATCACAAACCTGTTCTGTTAAGCGAATCGATTGAAGGGTTAGCGATTAACCCATCGGGAGATTATGTTGATGTCACCTTTGGTGGAGGTGGTCATTCCAGGGAGATATTGAATTTTTTGGGTGATGGAAGATTGTTTGGGTTTGATCAGGATGCGGATGCGCATGCAAATGCACTGGAAGATGAACGTTTTACGCTGATTCCACAAAACTTTAGGTATCTGTCTAATTTTTTGAAAATGCATAAAGCGGCTCAAGTGGATGGGGTGCTGGCTGATCTGGGAGTTTCTTCTCATCAGTTTGATGAGGTGGAACGAGGTTTTTCATTTAGAGGGGATGCGGATTTGGATATGCGAATGAATCAAAACGCGGATCTGGATGCGAAGAAGGTGTTGAACACATATGAAGAGTCAGATTTGATTCGTGTGTTTAGGGAGTATGGAGAGTTGAAAAATGCAAGAAGGTTGGCTGCGGAGATTGTGGGTGAGCGGGTTGTGACTCCTATTAATAGGGTGAGCGATTTGTTGCGTGTTGCTGATGCGGCTAAGGTGGGGAAGATTGGAAAGAATTATATGGCGCAGGTGTTTCAGGCGCTTCGGATAGAGGTGAATGATGAGATAGGTGCTTTGAAGGAGATGTTGAAAGCTACTGAGAAAGTGCTGAAACCAAATGGAAGGTTGTCCGTAATTACCTATCACTCATTGGAGGATCGGTTGGTAAAAAACTATATGAGAACCGGAAATTTTGAAGGGAAGCAGGAGAAAGATTTTTATGGGAATCTGGTGCGTCCATTTGAGCCGGTAAATAGGAAGGTGATTGTGCCGACAGAAAAAGAAATAGAAGAAAATCAACGTGCGCGAAGTGCGAAGCTTCGAGTTGCGGTAAGAGTGTAATGGAGCAGGATGTAGAAAATATCAAGGTGGAAGTGCCAAAGGTTGCAGGAGTGGGTCGTGCATTTGTTGGGGTGATGAGCGGAGAGTTCTTCGGAAGTGAGATGCTGATTAAGCATTTGCCGTATGTGGGGTTTTTGGTGTTTTTGGGTTTGGTATATATAGGTATAGGATATTCTGCTGAAGACTCTGTGCGTCAAATTAATCGAAACAAGGCTGAGTTGAAAGAAATGCGTTCCGAGTACATCACGATTAAGTCGGATTTGATGTATGCAACAAAGCAATCTGAATTGATAAAAATATTACACGAAAAAGGATTGGCTCTGGAGGAGTCTTTTCAACCACCAAAAAAAATTGAGATAACCGAATCAGAATTAGAAAAATATAGAGAGGACGCATTAGTTGGAAAATAAAACAATCATATTAAGAAGAAGTTTCTTCATGTTTGTTCTGGTGGCACTTGGTATGGTGGCGGTGCTTGCGCGTGTGCTTCAAATTCAGTTGATTGAAGGAGAGGAGTGGCGTCAAAAATCTGAGAACCTTACGATCGACTATCGTACGATTGATGCGGTACGTGGAAATATCTACGCAGTAGATGGGAGCTTGTTGGCGACATCCGTTCCGAAGTATGAAGTGCGTTTTGACCCAAACGCAGATGCCATTACTGATGCTGTTTTCGAAGATAATATTGATAGCTTATCGTGGAAGCTGGCGGATTTGTTTAAAGATCGTTCTGCAGCATCATATAAGTCGGAATTGGTTAATGCGCGTCAAAAAGGAAAGCGATATTATTTAATTAGAAGAAATGTGAAGTTTACGGATTTGAAAGCAATGCGTGAATTTCCAATCTTTAATAAAGGTCGTTATAAAGGCGGGTTTATATATGTGCAGCAGAATAAGCGTCAAAAGCCATTTAGAATTCTGGCGGAACGGACCATTGGTTATGATCGTGAGAATGGTGCGCGTGTAGGATTGGAAGCGGCTTACCGTAAAGAACTACGTGGGGTAAGCGGGAAACGTCTGGAGAAAAAGATTGCTGGTGGTACCTGGATGCCGATTAGCGATTCTGATGATATCGAGCCGCAAGACGGATATGATTTAGTAACAACTATAGATATCAATATTCAGGATGTAGCGGAAGCTGCATTGTTGAGGCAGTTGGAGGCGCATCAGGCGGCATACGGATGTGTGGTTTTAATGGAGGTAAGAACGGGGGAGATTCGTGCTATTGCTAATCTGTCAAAAGGTTCGGATGGTACTTATAGAGAACGATATAACTATGCGATTGGGGCAGCAACCGAACCTGGGTCAACGATCAAGTTGGCTTCCTGGATGGCTTTGCTGGAGGATGGATATGTAGATCTGGATGATAAGATTCAAACTGGAAATGGGAAACATGTGTTTTATAAAACAACCATGTATGATTCTCATGAAGGAGGGTATGGAGAGATTACAGTAAAAGAAGCGTTTGCGAAGTCGTCTAATATTGCTATAGCAAAGACTGTTGAGAAGTACTATAAAGAGGATCCTCAAAAATTTATCAATCATCTATATCAAATGCGCTTAAACAAAAAGTTGGGTGTGGAGATTAGTGGTGAGGGGACGCCATATATAAAGTCTGCGAACGATTCTACCTGGTCAGGGTTGTCATTACCGTGGATTTCTCATGGGTACGAGTTGGAGTTGACTCCGTTGCAGTTGTTGACCTTTTATAATGCGGTAGCAAACGATGGTAGAATGATGAAGCCGATGTTCGCTAAAGCGATTACCAATTATGGTGATGAGGTAAAGACATTTCATCCAATAATCCTAAAAGAATCTGTGGCGAGTAAAGAGACTATTGCTAAAGCAAAAGAGATGTTGGAAGAAGTGGTGCGTGATGGTACTGCGAAAAATTTGCGAAATGCGAGTTTCTCGATTGCAGGTAAAACCGGGACTGCACAAATATCAAAGGGGAGTAGTGGATATAAAGGACGTAAGTCATATCAAGCTTCTTTCTGCGGGTATTTCCCAGCGGATAAGCCATTGTATAGTTGCATTGTTGTGGTGAATGCGCCAAGTAAAAATGTGTATTATGGAAATCTGGTAGCAGGGCCAATCTTTAAAGAAATTGCCAATAAAGTGTACTCTACTAGTTTGGATGCGCAAGATGAATTGGTGGCGCAGAATGTAGAAACCCAACGACCAAGAATTCCAATATCTAAAAATGGTGATTACGATGATTTATCTGATGTCTATCAGGAATTAGAGGTGCCATATACGGAGATGGAAAATGCGCAGTGGGTTGCTGTAAGTACTGGAAAAGATTCAGTGGCGGTGAAAACAAAAAGATATGAAGGGCAGATGGTGCCTAATGTGGTGGGGATGGATGTAGAAGATGCAATTTACCTATTAGAAAATAAAGGAATTAAAGTGGAGATTGAAGGTCGTGGAGTCGTGAAAGCACAGTCCATTGCTCCGGGATTTGTGATTACCCAAAGGGGAATGAAAATAAAATTGAGTTTAGCGTGAAATTATTAAAGGACATATTATATCGCTCCAGAATTAAGGAGGTCGTTGGGACTACCAATTTGGCTATTGAGCAGGTGTGTTTTGATTCACGCGAGGTCTCTAAGTTTTCAGTTTTTGTTGCGGTAAACGGTACAGTGGTAAATGGTCATCATTACATCGAAAAAGCGATTGAGCAAGGAGCTGTAGCAGTGGTTTGCGAAGCGCTTCCGGATCAATTGCACGAAAATGTGACTTATGTTAAAGTAAGTGATAGTGCTGAGTCTCTAGGATGTATGGCGGCTAACTTTTACGATGTGCCATCGCGAAAACTACAGGTGATTGGAGTAACCGGTACCAATGGGAAAACCAGTATTGTAACCATGCTTTTTGATTTGTTTACCAAGCTGGGATACAACTGTGGAATGCTTTCAACGGTAGTTAATCGAATTGGGGAAAGAGAGATTCAATCTACGCATACTACTTCGGATGCTGTAAAGGTGAATCAATTGATTGCTGAGATGGTAGACGAAGGATGTGACTATTGCTTTATGGAGGTGAGCTCGCATGCGTTGGAACAACATCGTGTAAGCGGAGTAGTGTTCAGTAGAGCTGTCTTTACGAATATTACACATGACCATTTAGACTATCACGGCACATTCAATAATTATATAGAAGCCAAGAGAAAGTTATTTGGAATGTTAGGTCCAAATACAGTTTCAATAGTGAATAAGGATGATAAGCACTGGGCACAGATGGTTCAGGGAACCGCAAGTCAAATACAGACCTATTCGCTAAAGTCCATGGCTGATTATAAAGCAAAGATTGTCGAAAATCAATTTGATGGATTACAGCTCAATGTAAACGGACATGAAGTGTGGACCCGATTGATTGGAGAGTTTAATGCATCCAATTTGTTAGCCATTTACGGTGTAGCTGTTTCGTGTGGGCAGGATGAAATTGATGTATTGACCAGCATTTCTCAAATCGCGCCTGCACCTGGGAGATTCCAACAGGTGGATAGTGATAATGGTGTAAATGGTATTGTGGATTATGCGCATACTCCAGATGCCCTAAATAATGTATTGGATACTATTTCGAAGATTCGCACAGGAAACGAAAAAGTAATCACTGTTGTTGGATGTGGAGGTGATCGAGATAAAGCAAAACGTCCGAAAATGGCGCAGATTGCAGCTAAACTGAGTGATCAGGTCATTATTACTTCTGATAATCCAAGAACTGAAGATCCACAAACCATCATTGATGAAATGGTGGCTGGTTTAGATCCAATTCAAAAGAAGAAATCTCTGAGTATTCTGGATAGAGCAGAAGCCATAAAAGTAGCTTCAGCACTGGCGCAATCAGGAGATATCATATTGGTAGCAGGAAAAGGTCATGAGACCTATCAAGATATACAAGGTGTTAAACATCATTTTGATGATGTCGAAATTTTAGAAAATCTCTTAAACCAAAAACAAGAATAATGCTGTATTATTTATTTGAATATCTACAAGAATTGGGAATGCCTGGAGCTGGATTGTTTCAGTATATTTCTTTTCGTGCTGCGATGGCGATTGTGGTTTCGCTGTTGATCTCCATGGTTTTTGGTGGGAGAATTATTGACCTGATTCGTAAACAACAAGTAGGTGAATCTGTTCGTGATTTAGGACTTGAGGGACAAATGGAAAAAGCAGGGACCCCAACCATGGGAGGATTGATTATTCTGGCTTCTATCCTGATTCCAACATTGTTGTTTGCTAAGTTGGATAATATTTATGTGATTATGCTTTTGATCTCAACGGTATGGTTAGGTGCCATTGGGTTTATTGATGATTACATCAAAGTGTTCAAGAAGAATAAGGAAGGTCTTAAAGGAAAGTTTAAAGTTGTTGGGCAAATTGGAATTGGAATCATTGTAGGTTCAATTCTGTATTTCAATCAAGATGTAGTGGTACGTCATCAGGTTGCCAATGGGGCAACTAACGTAGCACAAGCTGAAGCTGGAAACTTAAAAAAGAATGAAACGGCCGAGAAATTTGTTTGGCAAGAAACGAAGTCCACAAAAACCACAATTCCTTTTGTAAAGAATAATGAGTTTGATTACAAATGGTTTCTATCATGGTTAAGTAAAGACTTATTACCATATACCTGGTTGATCTATATCCCGATTGTGATCTTGATTATCACTGCAATGTCCAACGGAGCCAATATGACCGATGGAATTGATGGATTGGCAGCTGGTACATCCGCCATAATAGGTGTGGCGATTGCAGTATTCGCATTTGTTTCGGGTAATCAGTTTTTTGCCGATTATCTCAATGTGATGTACATCCCGCATAGTGGGGAAATTGTAGTGTTCTCCGCAGCATTTGTAGGTGCTGCAGTTGGGTTCTTATGGTATAATTCGTATCCAGCTCAGGTGTTCATGGGTGATACAGGATCGCTGGCGCTGGGAGGAATTATTGCTGTGATGTCACTTTCAGTAAGAAAAGAATTAATACTTCCTCTTTTGGCAGGAATCTTTTTGGCGGAAAATCTATCGGTAATGCTCCAGGTGGGTTGGTTTAAGTATACCAAAAAGAAATACGGTGAAGGGAGAAGAATCTTTTTAATGGCCCCATTACATCATCATTTTCAAAAGCAGGGTATTCACGAATCTAAGATTGTTTCCAGGTTTTGGATCGTGGGGATTATGCTGATGGTTCTCAGTATAGTGACACTCAAAATCAGATAAGAAGTGAGTGAAATTGTAATACTGGGTGGTGGCGAAAGTGGAACCGGAGCAGCGCTTCTGGCTCAAGCTAAAGGAATGCAGGTACTTGTATCGGACCTGGGTAAAATAAAAGACGAATACAAGAAAGTTCTTTCAAAAGCGAAGATTCCGTTTGAGGAAAATGGACATACGATGGATCGTGTCCTGGCGGCAAAAGAAGTCATCAAAAGTCCGGGAATCCCGGATACCGTGCCACTGATTAAACAATTAGATGATCAGGGAACAGCGGTGATTGATGAAATTGAATTTGCAGCCAGATATACTTCAGGTAAACTGATTGGAATAACCGGAAGTAATGGCAAAACGACCACGACACTGCTGACATATGAGACTTTGAAAAAAGCAAAGTTAAAGGTGGGGTTAGCTGGGAATATTGGTCAAAGTATGGCCGCACAACTGGTAGATACAGACTATGATTATTGGGTTTTGGAACTCAGTAGTTTTCAGTTGGATCGAATGTATGACACTGTAATTCATATTGCAGCGATCATCAATATCACACCAGACCATTTAGATCGGTATAACTATGAATTCGACAATTATGTCAATTCGAAATTCCGAATCATTCAGAATCAAACAGCAAAAGATCATCTAGTGTTTTTTGCGGATGACGAGGTCATTCAAAACAAGCTAGAAAAAAACAATATCCAATCACAGATACATGGGTTTTCCCTTAAAGATCCTCAAGTATCAGGTGGTTGGCTGGAAAATGAGAGTATAACAATTAATATAAAGGGTAGTTTAAAAATGAGCATTCAAAAATTAGCATTGCAAGGCAAGCACAACATCAACAATTCGATGGCAGCATCGATTATTTCACAAGTACTGGATATCCGTAAAGATGTAGTACGTGAGAGTATGTCAGATTTCCAAAACGTAGAACATCGTTTAGAAAATTTTATGACGATATCTCATGTAGATTACATCAACGATTCTAAAGCGACCAATGTGAATTCCGGATGGTATGCATTAGAATCTATGTCGCAGCCAACCGCTTGGATCGTGGGTGGAGTGGATAAAGGAAATGATTATTCACAGTTAGTAGAATTGGTAAAAGAAAAAGTAAAATTCATTATCGCTTTGGGTAAAGATGTAGAGAAAATCCATGCTGCGTTTGGTGATTTGGTAGAGATTTATGATGCAGCGGATATGGGTGAAGCTGTGGGTATCGCTTACAGATTTACTGATAAAGGTGATGCAGTGTTATTGTCTCCGTGTTGTGCAAGTTTCGATTTATTCGAAAACTATGAAGAACGTGGTAATGTGTTTAAGAACTTAGTTAGAAGCTTATAAACTTTTGATCGGTGATAGATAAAATGTTTAAATATCTTGGTGGTGACCGCGCAATTTGGGTGGTGGTTATGCTAAAGGCATTGTTGTCATTGCTTTTGGTGTATAGCTCTATTGTGACTTTGGCGTATAAATACCAGGGTGGGAATACATTTTATTATGTCATCAAACACGGAACTTTTGTCTTATCAGGTTTTGGTATTATTTATTTGGTCCATCGGATTAACTACAGGTATCTATCTAAGATTGCACAGTTTTTAGTCTGGTTGGTGATTCCATTGCTTTTGCTCACTTTGGTAATGGGAAATAACATTAACAACGCCAGTAGATGGTTAACCATACCTATAATCAATCAGAGTTTTCAAACATCCGATTTAGCGAAAATTGCCCTTATAATGTACATCGCTAGATTTTTGGCTGTTCGAAATAAAAGCCTCGATGACTTTAAAGGAACCTTTGTTCCATTAATGGGTGTTGTAGCTATGGTTGTAGGACTGATTTTACCTGCCAATTTATCTACCGCATTAGTGCTTTTGATGTTGAGCATGATGTTAATGTTTATGGCCGGAGTAAGTATCAAAAGTTTATTGAGTGTAATTCCTGTAGGATTAGCAGGAATATTTTTAGTATTCGCCATATATAAGGTAAGTCCTGATACCTTCCCAAGATTTAAAACCTGGGAAAAAAGGATAGAGCGATTTGGCTCAGATGAGCCGAATCCTAATGGTAACTATCAGGCTGATCAGGCAAAGATTGCCATTGCTACAGGAGGAGCATTTGGAAAAGGGCCGGGAAATAGTACACAGCGTAATTTCTTGCCAAGTTCATTTTCCGATTTTATTTACTCCATAGTAATTGAAGAGTATGGCTTTTTCGGAGGCCTTGGGGTGGTTTTCCTGTATCTGATATTGTTATACAGATCGATAAAGATTGTAAAAAAGGCCAGGGGTAGCTTTGCGGCTAATCTGGTTTTAGGGCTCAGCTTTGGATTAGTTATTCAAGGTATGGTCAATATGATGGTAAATGTGAATCTGTTACCAGTAACGGGACAAACTTTGCCATTAGTAAGTATGGGAGGAACATCCATGTGGTTTACATCCATAGCGATTGGAATCATATTGAGTGTGAGCCGTACGGTAGAAGAGGAAGGAGAAGAGGTCATTGAAGAAAAAGTGGAACCAAAACAAAAACATGGGAGGAAATATGTCACAGCTTAAAGTTTTGGTCAGTGGGGGAGGTACTGGAGGTCATATCTTCCCGGCAATTGCTATTGCAAATGCGATTAAGGAAGAACATCCGAATGCGGAATTTTTGTTCGTTGGAGCAAAGGGCAAAATGGAAATGGAAAAAGTTCCTGCCGCAGGATTTAAGATTGAAGGATTATGGATCAGTGGCTTTAGTAGAAGTTTAAATGTGAATAATTTAATGTTCCCGTTTAAGTTGATCTCCAGTATGTGGAAGGCATCTAAAATTGTAAAAGAATTTAAGCCAGATGTGGCGATTGGAACCGGAGGCTTTGCAAGTGGTCCAACATTAAGGGTCGCTTCTCAAAAAGGAGTACCCTGTTTGATTCAGGAGCAAAATTCATTTCCAGGAGTGACGAATAGAATTTTGTCAGGAAAGGCCAAAAAAATATGTGTGGCTTATGATGGAATGGAAAAGTATTTCGCGAAAGATAAGATTGTACTTTCCGGAAATCCAGTGAGGAAAGAAGTGGTACAGATCGATGGGAAAAGAGATGACGCGATTGAGTTTTTTGGATTAGATCGGAATAAAAAGACATTGCTGATAGTAGGCGGAAGTTTAGGCGCGCAATCTGTAAATATGGCTATCCTTGAGAATTTACAGCAGTTGATTGATCTGGGGATTCAAATTGTTTGGCAGACCGGTAAAACGAGTTACAAAGAAATAAACGAAGCTTCAAAACCGTTTCAGGATAAAGGCGTTCACGTGAAGGAATTTATCTTTAAAATGGATTTGGGCTATGCTGCTGCAGATATGGTGATCTCCAGAGCCGGTGCAATAGCTGTTTCCGAATTGAGTCTGGTAGGGAAACCAACTATTTTGGTCCCATTCCCGTATGCCGCGGAAGATCACCAAACCAAAAATGCGATGTCTTTAGTAGATAAAGGTGCCGCCATTTTAGTAAAAGATGCGGATGTAAAAACCGGATTACTAAAAGAAGTAACAGAGTTGACGCAAAATCCTGATAAAGGTGCGTCATTGATGAAAAATATTAAAGAGTTGGGCAAGCCAAATGCAGCTCAACAAATTGCGAATGAAGTTTTGTCGATAATCAAATGATGAATATCAACAACATACAAACTGTGTATTTTCTCGGAGTAGGAGGAATTGGAATGAGTGCATTAGCGCGTTATTTCAAACTGCATGGGTGTGAAGTTTTGGGATATGACAAAACTCAAACGCCTTTGACGATTCAATTGGAGCGTGAAGGTATTGCAATTCATTATACTCCGGATGCGAATCGGATTCCTGAGAATGTAGATTTAGTGGTTTACACACCAGCAGTATCAGGTGATAATCCGGAATGGACTGCGATTCGTGAACGTGGGTTAGTGACGATGAAGCGCGCAGAAGTTTTGGGCTTGATTAGTAATTCGGGTAAATGCCTGGCTATTGCGGGTACCCATGGGAAAACTACCACGAGTGCTATTCTAACACATATCTTCAAGTATTGTTCAGGTGAAATTAATGCGTTTGTTGGGGGGATTTTAACAAACTACCAAACCAACTTTCTGTACTCGGATCAAAGCGAATATTTTGTGGTAGAAGCAGATGAATTTGACCGTTCATTTTTGCACTTGAAACCACAAATTGCGGTGATTAATTCTATCGATGCAGACCATTTGGATATCTATGGTGAAGAAGCCTCATTGGTGGATAGCTTTAAAGATTTTGCCAGCAGAATTCAACCAGATGGTAGATTAATTATTAATCATGCGATCCCATCCATATTTGATCTGTCGAATGTGACGATTGAGACTTTTGGAATTGAAGTAGAAGCGACTTACGTAGCAAGAAATTTACGTGTAGTAGATGGAAAATATCAATTTGATTTTTACTATCCGAAGGGTGTAGTATCTGAAGTAGAATTGATGTTACCTGGTCGACATAATGTAGAAAATGCTGTAGCTGCTATGGCTGTTGCGGTAAACTCCGGACTGGATGCGAACAAAGTTGGTGAAGCCATTGCTGCATTTCAAGGGGTTAAAAGAAGATTTGAAATTACACGCAAGAAAGAAGGAATGGTGTATGTGGATGATTATGCCCATCACCCGACTGAAATTTCCAGAGTTTTAGAATCTGCGCGTGAGATGTATTCAGGTAAGAAGTTATCTGTGATCTTCCAGCCGCATTTGTATTCACGAACTCGCGATTTTGAAAATGAATTTGCAGAAGCTTTATCCGGGTTTGATGAAGTGATTTTATTGGATATTTATCCAGCTAGGGAGTTGCCAATTGATGGGGTGACTTCTGAAAGATTATTGGAAAAAGTAACTACAGGACCTAAACGAATTATTGAAAAGTCTAAGGTAGTGGATTACTTGAAGCAAAATGAATTTGAAGTGTTATTCACTCTGGGCGCAGGTGATATAGATACATTGGTTGAACCTATTAAGGAATTAATTGTTGCATGAAAAAGTTTAAGAACATAGCGATTGTTTTGATCTCTATTGTAGCGATTTTATCCGTAATGGGGTTGGCTGAAACGAATAGACAGGACGTTAAGTTTAGCGATTTAAAAGTCAATATTGATGTCAGTGACGGAAACTACTTTGTGAACGATTTGGATATCGAGAGTCAGGTGTTTGCGCATGGATATCAAACGGGTAAGGAGCCTATCGTGAATTTGGATTTAAAGGCTCTTGAAAAGCAATTCGATGCGATGCCTTCTGTAAAGAAAGCAGAAGTATATACCACTTTGAATGGCATGTTGAAAGTGGATATCAAACAACGTACACCGATTGCACGCGTGTTTACAAAAACGAGTAGTTTCTATTTGGATAAAGCAGGATATGTGATGCCTTTATCTGATAAGTATACGGCAAAGGTACCTGTGGTTAATGGGGATTTGAATATTGATTATAGTGTTGTTGCAGGTTTGAATTTCGCAAATGAGAATCAGTTGACACAAAAGAATTTTGAAGCAAAGAAATTAGTTGAAGCATATCAATTGGCATATAAATTCATGAGTGTGCCATTTTGGGATGCGCAGTTTAAACAAATATATTTTAAAGAAGATGGGGATATAGAGCTTATCCCAGCAGTAGGAAATCACGTGATTTTAATAGATGGCTCAAATAGCATTGATGAGTCGTTAACGAAATTAATGATTTTGTATAAAGAAGGTTTGAGTAAAACCGGATGGAATAACTATAGAGTAATAAACCTCAAGTATAAAGATCAAATTGTGTGTATAAAACGATAACTATGGAACAGACAGGACATAAAGAAATCGTAGCAGGGCTAGACATTGGAACCACCAAGATCGTAGCCATTATTGGAACTATTAACGAACATGGTAAACTTGAAATACTCGGAATGGCCAGAACAGAGTCATTAGGTGTATCAAGAGGTGTGGTAACACATATTACCCAAACCATTGACGCGATTCAGAAAGTGATGAAAGAAGCTGAAGAAATTGCAGGATATGAGATTGGTAAGGTGAATGTGGGTATTGCCGGACAACATATTCGTAGTATTCAGCATAGCGGTAGCCGCATGCGCGAGAATATTGAAACTGAAATCACACAGAAGGATATCAATCAGTTGATCAAGGAAATGTACAAATTGGTAATGTTACCTGGTGAAAAAGTGATTGATGTATTGCCTCAGGACTTTACTGTCGATAATGAAAAAGGAATTCATGATCCAATCGGTATGGCTGGTGTAAGGCTTGAGGCCAATTTCCATATTATTACCGGAAATATTGCAGCGGCTAAAAACATTGTGAAATGTGTGGCTGGTGCTGATATGGAAGTGGATAATCTTATTTTGGAACCATTGGCATCTGCTGATGCGGTTTTAAGTGCGGAGGAAAAAGAAGCCGGAGTTGTATTGGTAGACATAGGTGGTGGTACCACTGATGTGGCGATCTTTAAGGAAGGAATTATTCGTCATACAGCAGTGATTCCATTCGGAGGAAATATTATTACTGAGGATATTAAGCACGGTTGTGCGATCATTAAGAATCAAGCAGAACAATTGAAAGTTAAATTTGGTAGCGCCTTGTCTGAAACAGCTTCCAGCAACGAAATTGTGTCTATACCTGGTTTAAGAGGTCGTGAGCCAAAAGAGATCTCTTTATTCAATTTGGCTTGTATTATCCAGTCAAGAGTAGAAGAAATTATTGAGCAGGTTTATTATGAAATCCGTAACTCAGGATTAGAAAAACAATTGATCGCAGGTATTGTTGTAACTGGTGGTGGTTCTCAGTTGAAAAATATTACGCAATTATTTGAGTTCTTAACGGGTATGGATACGAGAATTGGATATCCAACTGAGCACTTAGCTAATGGAACGGAGGATATTACAAGTCCAATGTATTCTACGGGTGTGGGGCTGATCTTGAAAGGTTTTGAAAGATTACAAACCAATACCGATGCGGAAAGCTCGGTAGAAAAGAAAATGATTGAAAAGGTTGAAACTCCGTCAAAGAAGTCGGGGATGAATAACTTTTTAGATATGATTAAAAAGACTTCAGATACGTTTTTTAGTGATTTAACAGATTAATCTTAATAAACCGTGGCAAAAAGGTGAGAAATCAAGCGGATTTTCTTGCATTTTTGTTATAGTGTATCGTGTGAGAAGTACATTGAAAATAACAAATTAGAACATTATGGAATTTAACTTGCCAAAAGGAAAACCGTCTATCATCAAAGTAATTGGTGTTGGTGGTGGTGGTAGCAATGCTGTCAACCACATGTTTTCACAAGGAATCAAGGGTGTGGATTTTTTGATCTGTAATACTGATCAGCAAGCTTTAGATATAAGCCCGGTTAGTGACAAGTTACAGTTAGGCGGTACCTTAACCGAAGGTATGGGTGCTGGTTCTATCCCGGATGTTGGTAGAAATGCAGCAATTGAGTCTGCAGACGATATTCAAAAGATTTTTGACCCTGAAACTAAAATGGTTTTTATTACTGCCGGAATGGGTGGTGGTACCGGAACAGGTGCGGCTCCTATTATCGCGCAGACTGCTCGTGAGTTAGGGATATTGACAGTGGGAATTGTGACTTTACCGTTCATTTTTGAAGGGCGTAAAAGAAAGCAACAAGCAGAAAAAGGAATAGAAGAATTACGATCGGCTGTAGATACTTTATTGATCATTAACAATGATAAGTTACGTCAGATGTACGGTAACTTAAAAATGAGTGAAGTTTTTGCTCAGGCGGATAACGTACTGACTATTGCTGCGAAAGGAATTGCTGAGATTATTACTAGAACCGGACATATCAATGTGGATTTTCAGGATGTGTCAACTGTAATGAGAGAAAGTGGTGTAGCTATCATGGGTGCCGCGATTGCTCAAGGTGAAAACAGAGCGATTAAAGCTGTTGAAAATGCACTTTCTTCTCCGTTATTGAATGATAATGATATCAAAGGAGCTAGATTCATTTTATTGAATATGGAATTTGGTAGCGAAGAGATCACCATGGATGAGATTGCTGATATCACTGATTACATCCAGGAAGAGGCAGGATCTACAGCAGACATCATTTGGGGATATGGTCAAAATGAAGAAATGGGTGATGGTTTATCTGTTACTTTAATTGCTACAGGATTTGACTTATCTGATGCACACAAGAATGATGTATTACCGGAAGCTAATCGTAAAAAGGTGCATACATTAGATGATCCACAGCCAACGGCTATGGCTAATCCAACACCAGCACCTACGCCACAGCAAAAAGCGCCAGAAGTTCCTGTAACTCCGGAGCCTTTTATTAAGAAAGATGAGACGCAAGGGAAAATAGAGTTTAAATTAGATATGCCTTCCGATGAAGTGCAAGAGGTAAAACCAGCGGAGCCATTAGAGCCTTTTATTAAGCCTGCTAATCAAACCCCGCCTCCTCCAGCACCAAAAATGGAAGAGCCTAAACCATTTATTCCAAAACCGATTTCTCAAACACCTCCTCCGCAAGCACCAATCGTTCATTCATTAGATGAAGAAGTGCCGACAAATGAGCCTGTGAAAACAGAAGAGCGTGTAGAAAATACACAAGCTCCGGAACCTCAGATGAATGATGAAGGACAGCAAGCGAGAATTAAGAGTAGAATGGGGAGACTAAAAGAATTGAGTCGTAGATTGCGTACAGCCTCTGGTTTAAGCGAATTAGAAGATGTTCCGGCATATCAAAGACGTGCGGTTTCTTTAGAAGATGTGCCGCATTCATCAGAGTCTCAGGTTTCAAGATACTCATTGGATGGATCTGAGACGGAAGACGGTAAGAAAACTGGTATTAGCAACAATAACTCGTTCTTACATGATAATGTAGATTAGAGTTAATCATATTGGTAAATGAAAAAGGGAAGTCAATTTGACTTCCCTTTTTTTGTTAACGGATTAGGTTAACTGTTCCTTTATAAACGTGACCCTCGGCTTCATCTGTAGCTTCATGGGCTACGATGCGCCAGACATAAACACCATTCTGAGCCATTTTGGTTGAACCTTGAACACGTCCGTCCCAAGGTTGATTGAGATCAGTGGATTCAAATACAATTCCTCCCCAACGATCATAAATAATCAGAGAGTATTTTGTTGGATCTAATCCTGTAGCTCTTGGGGCGAATACATCATTGTTTTGATCATTATTTGGTGTGAATGAATTTGGAACAAAGATGTTATACTCTCCACCAATTCTTAGGAATTGAGTAATGTCGTCTTCACATGATTTTGTAGTGGTTACGTGTAAACTAATTGGGAAGTTACCGATTTCTTTAGGATACTCATAAGTAGGGTTTTGCTCTGTAGCAGAGTCTAAACTACTAAAGTCCCATGCCCAACTTTGGATATCTCCGATAGACTGATCTTTAAATTGTACCACAGTATTGTAAATGGTAGTTTGATCCGGATTCATATTGAACTTAGCAATTGGAAGAGGATGCACTGTGATAAAATCAGTTTTGGTGATTTCATTTTCACAACCAAATGGCGTGATAACTTTAAGATGTACATCGTAAACTCCTTCTGGGATGTCTGTGATGTCTGTCTGGAACCCGTGTGCAGTGATTCCTGTACCGGGAATAGACCACTCTGCAAATTGCACCGGAGCAGAAGTATTGACTAAAGTAATATCAAAAGGTTCACAGCCTTCAGTGGTATCCTTGGCATAGAATCCCATAGTTGGAAGTGGGTGTACATTGACCCACACAGAATCATAAGCTGCAGGCGTTTCACAGTTGTCCGTTACTTTAACGGTATAGAGCGTAGAATTAAAAGGCTTTGCAGTAGGATTGGAGATAAAGGGATTATCTAATCCAGCAGCAGGGGTCCATTGATAACTCAAACCATTTCCATTTCCTCCTGAAGCGATGGCAGAAAGCTGCGCAGATTCTTCAGGGCATAAATCCTGATTTGGACCTGCATCGACAGTTAAAGAATCATAGAGTGTTAAAGTAATACCAATAGGATCAGAAGTACAACCATTGGTATCCGCAGCATAAACAGAGTAAATGGTAGTCTGTGTAGGACAAGCAGTTTGCGTTCCATTAGAATCTAAACCCTGATTCCAGATGTAGTTGTAAGGAGGTCCGACCCCACCCACAGCAGAAGCAATCAACTGAGTACATCCGGTAAGACATAATTGTTTTTGAGTGATATTAGAAGAGATAGTAATCTGCGAAGGTTCAGTTAAGATCGCAGTTACAGTTGCATCACATCTAAACCCTGAATCAGCAACAACGATGTTATAAGTACCTGGAGCCAAAGCAGAGAAGTTAGGAGAATTACTAAAAGTATTTCCACCATCAATACTATACTGATAAGGCGCAGTACCCCCTGTAGCACTTAAAGAAAGTGTCCCATCATTTGCGCCATAACAAGAGATGTTAGTTGAAGAGAAAGAAGCGACAAGTAGATCAGGATGAGTGATGACAAAAGGAATCGCTTGCACACAATTGTTAGAATCAACAACGGTAAACTCATAATCGATCCCCTGACATAATCCACTTACATTACTGCTATTGGCACCAATGATGTTGACGCCTTTTTTCCATGAATAGGTGTAAGGTTGCGTACCACCATTGACCACCGCATTAGCCGCTCCACCACAAGCATTGAAACAAGTATCATTGGTAGGATATACGGTAGCACTTAACAAGGTAGGTTCAGTTAAGACCTGATTTTGCATTGTGGTAGTACATCCAATAGCATCCTTGATGATGATGTTATAAGATCCGGCACTTAAACCATTGAATAAAGCAGAAGGATCATAAGATATTCCATTATCGATAGAATAAGTTAAAGGCGAAGTACCTCCATGTCCAAATACTTCGATAGACCCGGAAGAATCCTGGAAACAAAGTAAGTTAGAAGCCTGAATAGAATCTAAGAAGAGTTGATTGTTACTCACTAGATTAACAGTTTGGGGGAATGTTTCACATAAACTATCATCTCTGACAACGATGGTGTAAGCACCAGCCGCAAGATTGGTAAAATGATTGTTAATCAAAAATGGCGCCCCGCCTGAGATGCTATAACGTAGCGGATTTGTACCTCCGGTAGCATGAATAGTGATTTCTCCATCAGTAAATCCAAAACAACTAGGATCGACAGTAGAGATACTATCCACGATAGGAGTTCCAGGATTGATCAATGTATCAGTTACCATAGGAGATAAACAGCCATTGCTATCCTGAACCTGAATATGATATCCCCCCATTGCTAAAGCAGTGAAGTTATTTGTAGTTACAAAAGTAGCTCCGGAGTCGATACTAAAAGTGAAAGGAGCAGATCCCCCGACACTATTAATAAGAATCTCACCATCAGCCAAACCACAAGTAGGATGCGTTAATACTCTATTTGGATTGAGCATATTGTTGACAAAGACGGTAACGGTATCCATAAGTGTACAGCCACAAGAGTTGGTGTAAGTGAGGACATAGTTTGTAGTTTGCGTTACAGTAGCGACAGGATTGGCAATATTAGGATTGCTAAGTCCAGTGGTAGGAGACCAGGAATAGGTATCAGTACCATTTGGACAAATGGCAACAACATTAGGATTGAACTGTACAGAATCACCTTCACAGATCAAAGTATCATTACCAATTTCAAGTTCACCGACATAGATGGTGATATCAGCAGTATCCGAACAGACCCCGAAAGTATCATTGACAATGACCTGATAGTTTTGAGTGGCATCCGGCCAGACAAAAGGATTGATGATAGAAGTATCAGAGATGTTCACATTAGGTGCCCAGGAATAAGTATAAGCAGCAGTATCGGCTCCATCACAGAAAGAGAATCTGGTGTTAGGTCTTTGGAACAAAGGACTAGGAGCTCCAGGGGCAGAACAAGCATTATTAAAGTTGTTGGCATAATACAAAGAACTGGTAAATGGAGTAGCGGAGAATCTGGTTGCAGAATTAGAAGTAGTAACCGAAGAAGAGTTATCGAAACAGACTTCAACTAATAAACTGGAGGTTCCATCCCAGATGTAAGGCGTAGAGAAGACTAGCATGTTCCAGCCTAAAGAGATGGTGATATTTGCAGCAGGGAATACAGTAGTATTCACGGCCTGGAAAGTAGCAGGAAGAGAAGTCAAAGAAGTACACTCCATTTTGACGGTGAAGTCATTATAGTTTGTGGTACCATTGATAGAAGCGACATCAAACCCGATTTCGGTGATCATTCCGGCAGTGAGCCCCATAGCAGTAAGCTCAGAAGCACGATATAGGAATTGATGTTTAGCAGTTTCTCTAAAGTTACCGAACGGAGCAGGATATGTAGTGGTACCATTAGAAGTGGTACCAGTCCCGATATCGGTAGAAGTAGTTGTGCTCAGACATTGAGAATAACTAGGCCCACAAGAAGTGGTGTTACCATGCAGGAATTCGACATTAAGTTGGGTACTATCTCCGTTTCCACACAAAGCAGTATCGATAGCTACCGGATTGAGGACAGGGAAAGGAGGAGTGATAATAATGTTAGCAGTAGAGTTTTTCTGACACCCATCACTAGAAGTCATGGTGACAGAGTATACAGTAGAACCCGGAGGGACAGCCACAGGATTTGCGATAGCATCATTGGAAAGGGAAGCGGAGTTGTTCCACTGATAGGTGAAAGTCCCCGGAATGGTTGCAGTAGCATTGAGTTGAATGGTATCAATGTTACAAAGGATGGTATCGGGAGTAGCGATCACCTGATAGTCAGGCGCAACAGTGATGGTGACGGTATCAGAGTTTTGACAAGCACTATTGATGTTACTGGTGACGACATATGTAGTTGTTTGTGAAGGGGATGCAACGGGAGAAGCACAGGAATCACAAGAGAAGTTGACTCCGACCTGAATAGGATCACCAGATATGGCATTCCAGGAGAAAGCGGTACCACCAGCAGAGAAGATTTGAGAAGATTGATTACCACAGATGGTGGCATCAGGCCATGCGACCGTACTTCCGGTGACATTGACTGTAATGGCTCGGAAGAAGTCTTTTGGAATATTGCAATGATCATCATTGACCGCGACATAGAAGTTATAGGTACCTCCACTATTAGGTGGGGCAGTCCAACAGATGGTACTGGTGATTTCCATCAACGAATCACCATTAATGATTACAGTATCCAGAACGGTATTAACGATGGTCGCAGTATCAGAAGGATTAGGACCATTTAACCAGTTTTGAAGGTTAGTGAAAACAAACATGTTGGTATCCACAAGATTAGAATCGTGGAATACGATGTCAAAACAGAAACTATCTCCTTCACACATTTCTATGCTATTTGGGCCGGTGAGTTGTGCACCGCCAGTAGAATCAAAGTTGACAATGTCACTACCATACGGGTCGATGTTTGGAGGGCAAGGTTCTACAATAAAGAGAATATCTCTCATGTTTTGACCTTTAAACAATCCGGTAACAGGATCGTATTCTTTAACCTGAATAGCGACTACATATCTGCCAACAGGTTGCGCAATAAAGCAAACTTCACCTGTAGCAGGATTTAAAGTAATACCGTCAATTGGATTGGTCCCAGAGTAAGTGATTCCCCCAACAGTGTTGTATAATACATTCACATTGGCAAATTGTTTAGCAGGAATCAATTCAAAGACTAAACTATCACCATCAGATTCAGAAGCTCCAAAGTTGTAACATAAAGTATCTCCAAGACATACGTAACGAAGCGGATGCGCATCCGGATTGTCCTCAAATTCTACCCCGCTATTACAATCGTGTTGCGGTATCGTCTGATTCATTTTAAAATCACTGTAAAAATCAGCTGTTCCTGTATTTACAATTCCCGGAGCACGGCAACAAGTGCCCCAGCCGCCAGACCATAATCCACTACAAGTAACCCCGGTTAATTGTGTGACGGTTGGAACAATAGGTAAAGGCTGTGTAATGGTAAATGAATCTACAACCGTACATCCATTTGCATCAGTAATAGTCACGATATGAAGACCTGCGCACAGATCATAATTTTTTTGCAATGAGGTGCCATTACTCCAGCTATAAGAATACGGAGCTGTACCTCCATAAGGATACGCCTGAAGTTCACCATTACAATCACCGTTACAATCAACAGTGCTGTTAAGAGAAATAGAGTCTTGAAGTATTGTAGGGTTGATTAGAACAATGTTGTTTTGAGCGAAAGTACATCCATTACCATCTGTTACGGTTAAAGAATAAGTTCCGGAACATAAGTTAGATTGAGAAAGTCCGGTACCACCATTACTCCAAAGTACGTTATAACCTCCGGTACCTCCAGAAGGTGTAATGGCAATCGAACCATTGCATAAATTGTTACATGAAGGATCAGTTGTAACTAAAGCAATTTCTATAGGTTGAGGATCTGCTACTGAGATAATATCGATAAACTGACAGCTATTGCTATCTGTAATAGTAACGATATAATTTCCCATTGAAAGACTAGAGATGGTATCTGTTGTGTCGCCTGTATTCCAACTAAAAGAATAAGGAGCAGTGCTACCTGACGGGTTGATGATAATACTGCCATCTGTATTTCCAATACAAGTTGGAGATTGAATAATGCTATTGGAATTGGTTGGGCCATTGATGTGTCCCACACCAAAAGAATGTGAAGATGTACACCCATTGGCATCTGTAATGGTGACTTGATAGGCACCAGCTTGAAGATTGGAAACTGTATTGGTATTACCTGGGTTAGGTGTGATGTTCCAGTTATAAGAATACGTAGATGTCCCTCCAGTTGGAGCCAATTGAATAGCTCCGTGAAATCCTGTGGTGCTAATACAAGAATCGTTTGTTATGGTAGGGTTGGAAGTGATTGCTGCGGGTTGTGTCAGTATCACATTTTGTGTTACCATACAGCCGTTGGCATCGGTGATAGAAACCACATAGTTTCCAGCGCATAAATTCGTTTGAGTCGTTCCAACAAATCCATTGTCCCATTCGAAAGTATATGGGGTAACACCACCTGTTGCAGCTACTGTAGCTGACCCGTTACAGTCTCCATTACAAATAATTGGATTGGTAACGACAAATGAAGGGGTTATAGCAGTTGCGGCATTAACCGTTACTGAGGAAGTAGAAGAACAACTGTTAGCATCTGTTATGGTAACTGTATAGGTTCCCGGGCAAACGTTTGCCTGGGTATTTCCCGTTAAACCTCCGGACCAGGCATAAGTATATGGAGGAGTTCCACCGGTAACTTCTGTGCGTATAATACCATCGCAAGCTGAAGCACATGATTCATCTTCAACAATGAAGTTAGTGAAAATGGGGGTAGGGTTTTCTAAATTTACCCAGTAGGCATATTGGCTTCCATCATTATCCATAACGGTTACGGAGTAAAGTCCGGGGCATAAGTTGGTTCTGGAATTTCCCGAAGCACCATCTTGCCAGTTATATACAAATGGAGCGGTTCCTAATGTCGGTGTTACAGTTATACTTCCATCACAAGCACCATTACATGAAACTTCAGAAACAGCTGCTGTAAGTTTTAAACCATCTATGTCTACCAGTTCAAAGGAGTCCACAGCAGTACATCCGTTATTGTCCTGAACGGTAACCTGATAATTTCCTGCACACAACTTATCTATATCAGAACCTGAGAGCCCCATGGGCCAGGAATAATTATAGCCGGGGGTGCCTCCCGTGGCGGATGCTTGTAATTCACCGGGGCAGGATGATGGAATATTAAATATGGCTTCATAGGTATAGATTTCCATACCAGGTAGATTTCCTCCATTACAGGTACTTTGGCCACTTAAAGGTCCACATAAAAATGAAACCTCAATACCATTTACATTTGTAGGGTTTAGGAAGTTATTGATATTAACTCCACATGAGTTGGTGATCGTAACTTGAATAGCGTTTGGTAGTGGGATACCCGAACAATCCTTAAAAATATTCAGACGTAACAAAATGGTATCTTCAGTAGGCCCTTTCCCAATACAGATATACTGGAAATCAGCTCCGGAAATATGTCCTGCCAGTACTTCATTGTTTGAGAAGAAGAAGGTGATTAGTAGGAAAATAGGTAGTAGGCCTAAAGCTTTCATCGTTTTCATAATACAGTAGAGCGTTGGATTGATGTAAATTTTAAATTCGGTTATTATAGAAATAGCCAAATTTTATATGGTATTAACGCGATGCTTTTGACAGGGTTGCTCTTAATCGTAAAATTTTAAAATAAAAAATGGGCAATCAAAACTGATTGCCCATGGATAAGAGGAGTTTGTATTATGAAAAGCTCAGAAAATTAAAATTTTAGAGCCATGATACTTTTATGCCTAGATTATTTTGAAAAGCCATATTGGTAAAAGTTCTTAGTTCCGGAACCGGGGTGAAATTTATAGTTGGTTGCATTTCGTAAAACAGATGGATTCTCTTCCAGAATTCATTGTTATTGGATATTCTAAAGTCTACACCAAGTGGAACGTATATGGAATATACCATACTGTTTTGGTTGACAAATGATTCGTTTTGAGAGTTATGATTTCTGGGATTGTTTGGTAAAAATAGTACGTCTTCATTTTCTGGAGAAGAGTAATTGAACTGATGATAATTAATCGTGGTTTTGTTATTAATTGAAGTTCCTATAGTGCCACCAAAACCACCGAATAAATACCATCTTGATTTAGGGTTGGTTCTGAATATTAATGACGCATCCAATTTTATTTGTTGCGAGTGATAATTTAATCCATAGGCTTCATATGAAATTGAGTCCAGTGGATATTTTTGTCCATTACTTTGTGAAATCAAGGTGTCAATTGTAGTACGTGTCTCTTTAAAAATCGAAGCAGAAATTACGTCACCGGATTTAAATGTTACACCCACACGTAATAATGGATTGGCCTTATATTCATTTTGATCTTTGTTTAGAAATTGAAATCCTAATAAGATACTTGAGGTAAATCCACCGTTGTTACTAGAGCCATAAGTTTTATAACCATTTAAACTTCCAGGTAGAAGTTGTGAATTGGGCGCCAAAGCGTAAAAGTCATTTACCGTAGCAGATGGGTTTCCTTCACTGTAAACTCCGGGTGTAATGGTGACTTCCGAAACTTTTATTTTTTGCGCGTGAAGAAGAGAAATGGTTGTCGAAAATAGTATGGCTAGAGAAATGTTTTTGAGGTATAACATGTACATAAATTTTAGCTTTATAACGTGTATTTATATCATTCTATTATGCAGTTGTACAACTTCTAAATCAAAATAATTAAGGGTTTGTTACGTTTATCGCCCAGCGATAAAAACTATTTTCGTGTTACACGAAGTATAAGGGGATTACCCCATTTAATGAATGAGTAAAGTACTTTCGATCATATTGATTTTAATATGTCCGGTTCTGGTTTGGGGACAGGTTGAAAGTAATGTCAGAAATATTCGAATTTCAACACGACAAGATACGATTGTATTGGATACGCTTTCTATAGCTCCCAATTCTGTTCAGGTTTCAGATATTGATTCAAATTACTATTATATAGATTACCCCTCTGCCAAATGGGTGTGGCTTCAAAAGCCAAGTCAGGATAGTGTAGATGTGCAATTTCGAGTCTGGCCCGTAAATATTGCTAAATCGTATTCGCATAAAACGAGCTCTGTTTTTATGCCCGATATGTATGGGAAAGTAAACCCATTTAAATATCAGGGAACTCCACCCAAAGCGCAATTTAGTACAGGGAAACTGGATAAATCAGGAAGTATTTCCAGAGGGGTACTATTTGGGAATAATCAGAATCTGGGGATTAATTCGAATTTGAATTTACAGTTATCCGGGGAGTTAACGGAAAAAATCAAAATCAAAGCGGTGATTTCTGATGATAATATTCCGGTGCAACCAGATGGGAATACGCAGTTGCTACAAGATTTTGATCAGGTGTATATTCAGTTATATAATGATGATTGGAAATTAACCGCAGGGGATTTTAGAATTCAAAAGCCCAAGAGCTATTTCATGAAGTTTGATAAGCGATTACGTGGTGGAGGTATAGACGCACGATTTAACTTAAAAGAAAATGTAGAGAATTATTTGAGTGTGAATGCAGCTTTAAGTCGAGGTAAGTTTTCACGTAATATTATCCAGGGAGAAGAAGGAAATCAAGGACCATATCGTCTTACCGGGGCAGAGAATGAATCATTTATCACAGTGTTGTCCGGGACTGAAGTGGTGTATATAGATGGGCAAAAAATGACGCGTGGACAGGAAAATGATTATGTAATTGATTACAATAAAGCAGAAATTGTTTTTACGGCTAAACGTCCGATCAATAGAGATAAACGTATAGTAGTTGAATTCCAGTATAGCGCGCAGGCATACAGTCGTTCTTTGATTCAGGTTTCAGATTATGTGAAAATGAAAAAGTTGAATCTGAATTTTAATTTGTATTCTGAACAGGATTCCAAAAACCAGCCGTTACTTCAGGATTTGACCAATGATAATATTGAGTTGTTAGAAAGCATTGGGGATGATATTGATCAGGCGATTGTACCTTCCGCCAGACAAGTAGAGTTCTCAAATGATCGGGTTTTATATAAAAGAGAAATTCATCCGGTAACCGGAGATTCGATTTATATTTTTTCTACCAATCCGGATTCTGCCATTTATCAATTGTCTTTTTCCAATGTGGGAGTCGGAAATGGAGATTATATCGAAATTCCAAGTACAGCTAACGGGCGTGTTTTCGAATATGTTGCTCCAATTGGAGGTGTGCGACAAGGTTCGTATTTACCGGTGATTTTATTGATTACTCCGAAGAAAAGACAAATGTTTACTGTAGGGGGGGATTATCAATTGAGTCCGTATACCAAAGTGGTTTTTGAAGGAGCGGTGACTCAAAGGGATTTAAATTCATTTTCATCTATAGGGAATCAAAATAATGTAGGTGGAGGCGTTTGGATGGGAATCGAAAGGAGGAAACAAATTACGAATGATACAGTGGCTCCGTGGTTTATGGTGTTAAAAGTGAACTACGAAAATCGGACTGATAATTTTGAAGAAATCCAACGTTATCGTTCTGTAGAGTTTGATCGAGATTGGAATGTACGAGGGCAAACGTTAACCGGAATGCAGCATGTACCATCTGCAGAAGTGGGGTGGATCAAGAAAGGTTTAGGGCAACTGGGATATCAGTTTAAGTCATTCATTTCCGGAGACGCATATCAAGGATTCAGGCATCAGTTGTTTAGTAATATTGACAATAAGAAGTATACAGCTAAAGTCACAGGGAGTTTGTTGAATTCCAGTGGAGATTTAGGAAATTCCAATTTTAATCGACATAAAGCTTTGTTACAGAAGAAATATGAAAAAATCAATATCGGTTTTAGAGATGATTTCGAATATAACTTAAGGAAAGCACCGTCATCAGATACCTTAGCGAATACCAGTTATAGTTTTTGGGAATGGGAAGCATTTATAGCCAATGGAGATAGCACGAAGAATAAATTCAAGTTAGCATATATCAATAGGATTAATGACAATGTAAAAAATGGACAACTACAAAGATCCACTTTTGCTCAAAGTGTCGAGGGGAAATTAGGTTTGGTGTCTAATCCTAAAGCACAGCTTCAGTTGAGTTCGATGTATCGTGTTTTGGAGGTTAAGGATACGACTTTGTATATGGGAAATCCGGAGCAGACTTTAACGAATCGGATTGATTATACTGTACGCATGTTAAAAGGAGTAGTGACCTTATCTTCTTTTTATGAATTGGGATCCGGACTTACCGAAGAACAAGCCTTTGTTTATGTCGAAGTTCCTGCGGGTACCGGAGTGTATACCTGGGTGGATTATAATGGAAACGGAATTGCAGAGCAAAATGAATTTGAGATTGCCAAGTTTCAGGATCAGGCCAATTACATTCGTGTATTAACACAAACCAATAATTTTGAGAAGGTGTATCGTACGCAGTTTAATCAAACCGTTTTTCTAAGACCCGGAGTCACCTGGAAAAACAAAAAAGGTATTCGAAAAGTATTGAGTAAGTTCTCCAATCAATTTGCCTATCGTGTTGATCGTAAAACAGATGATAATTCTTTAAATAATTGGGTCGACCCATTTGCAACCAGTATTGCAGATAGCAATATTCGAACGTTGAATTCTTCTTTAAGAAATACAGTGTATCTGAATCGCGCAAATAAGTTATGGTCGATAGATTATACCTACCAGGATGTAAGTACAAAAGTGTTGCAGACCAATGGACTTTTAGGAACCGAAGATGATTTCCACCTGGTAAATTTTAGATATAATATGAGTAGAATTTATCAGATTAATCTGGAAGCGAAGCAGGGTATAAAACGATCTGGAGCTCAGTTTTATTCTAATAGAAATTATCAGATTAATTATACGAGTTTCAAGCCTATTATTACGTATTTACAAGGATCAGGAGTCAAGATCATATTGTCGTATGAACAATCCAATAAACGTAATTTGGTAGAGCTGGGAGGGGAAACCAATTTAAGTGAAAAGTATAGTGCCGAACTCAATGTGAGAAAAGTGGGCAGAGGAAGTTTAATTATTTCCGGAAGCTATCTGATTAATGATTATCAAGGGAATGTAAATTCACCGATTGCGTTTCAAATGCTGGATGGATTACAACCCGGAAAAAATGGTCTGTGGGAAGTTAAATACCAGCGCACCATTGCAAAATATCTCCAATTGAATTTAAGTTATATGGGGAGGGTGAGTGAGAATAACCCAGTGATTCATACGGGAAATGTACAGGTGCGTGCGTTCTTTTAAGGCGCAAGTAAATCGTGAATCAAACTTTGTTTTTGAGTCGGAACAAAAAAGTATTGATTTTGATGTTCTTTATTTTGGATAATCGTATCGGAAGCTTTTAACCCTTCCGGTGTTACCTTGAAAAAAGTATAATCTAAATCACTCAATAGTTCTTCTAACTCCTTCTCATGATAGCCTTTCAAAACTTCACACATGATAATCGGTTGAAATGTGGAAAGCGTTTTTTGGCCCCCTTTCAATATGAAATACTCCGTAGTTTCGGTATCCATTTTCATCAGATCGATTTGATTCAGATCTTGACCTTCCATAAACTCGTCCAATGTGATGGTATTGACCGTTGATTTTTGACGCACATCTTCATCATAGTCTACAAGACCGTTATCACCTGCGAGTTGGTATTTGTAATCTTTAAAAGTTGGATTGACTTTATAAAAGAAATCAAACGCACCTTTTTGGTCTGACAAGGCAATGCTTTCGGTTTGAATATTTTTAAAACCATTTACCTGAATGTTGTCATTTAATGCCGCATAGGCATCTGGGAAAGGTTCAAAGGCAATAGTGCGGATTTTAGGTTGAAGCCCTGAGGCCAGCAGAGAATAATATCCTATATTAGCTCCAATATCCAGGAATGTATTTGATTTTTGAATCAGCGCAATAAACAATCTAACGTTGTCATATTCCCAGCCCTTGATTCCTTGCCAAAAGATGAGTTTACTTAGATGACTGGTATAATGTCCTTCCAGATAAACGGAGTGATTTGGATCAATTTGAAGTTGATATTTCCCGATCACAGGAAAGTGATATTTGCTCGGAATCCATGAGCTAAACGGATGTAGCGTTCGACTAAGAACAAAATTAATGGGCGGAATAAAGATGAACTTAAATAACTTAAAAAGCATGTGAAAATTCGAATTTAGTGAGTGTCGTCAATAGAAAAATTAATTTCACATCTTTCATCCTTCAACATGCGGATGAGTTCAGATTTGGAAATATCTTTTTTGTTCTTTTCCATTTGATCTAAACGATACTTTTTCAATTCTTTTCTAAATAGAGCTTCACCAAATCTTTTGACATCTAAAAAGTCTTCCAGAATCAGTGGTGGTACGCGAGTAGGTTTTCCATCTTCACCTTTAGCGACCATTGTAAAATAACATGTGTTTGTATGTTTCATGGTACGTTCTTTGACATTTTCAGACGTGACTTTGATGCCTACTACCAAAGAAGTGTTGCCTACATAATTAACACGGGCCATCATACATACCAAATCACCCACCTCTACGGGTTCTATAAAATCTACACCATCAACAGATACAGTAACACAGTAATTACCTGCGTGTTTTGTACTACAGGCATACGCGACTTTATCCATCAAACTGAGCAGGATTCCACCATGGATTTTACCTCCGAAATTGGCATATGCAGGAATCATTAATTCTGTAATTACGGTATCAGATTGTTTTGGTGTACGTGCTATCATAATTGGTCATACTAAAGAAGAGGGTAAAGGTAATTTGAAATCCGTAATGAGGTGAATAATGCGTTGAATTAATTAACAATATGGCAATGCCGTTGGTGCGAAAGGTCTCAGGTTTATGATACATTTTTGGGTTTTAGACACGATGCAAGATAAATTGATCATAATAGTCATGTTCTGTATGTTCCAATTCACATTGGAAGGACAAGAATTAAATGAGATGGGGACTAAGAGCGTAGTTGAGTTAGAATGCGTTCAAATGAAAGATGGGACTTTTGTTTCGGTAGTTATGGAGAGAGTTGAGAATGTAGATCGTGTTCTCATATATAGAAGCGAGAATCTAGGAGTGAATTGGACACTTATAGACTCTATACAAAGTACGAATGGTTCTCTTGGAGATGCTTATGATCCAGTGTTAACGGTAACTAAAGACGATAAAATGTTTCTGGTGGTTATGCGAAGAAATATTCAAGGTACAGGCGTTCTTAATATGGATTTGGAAATTTATGAATCGGTAGATTTAGGTTTGAATTGGACATTGGTCGGAAATCCACATATGAATGATGGTATTGCAGATTACCCGCAAATTACTAATGATGATAATGGGAACCTTTATTTAGTATATAGTCACTTTCAAATGGTAGATAATGATTTGGAAGGTCATGTGAATTTTAGGAAATCCATGGATAATGGTAGGAGTTGGTCGATAGCTGAAACTTTTGAAATTCCATCGAAAAGCCCATGTGGTCCTGATTTAAGTTGGTCTTCGAATGGAGTTTTGCGAATAGTTTTTGGTGATAATAAAGAGGAAAATATTTATATAACAGAAAGTGTAGATAGGGGAGATTCATGGGCAGTTTTGGATACTATTTCAAATAATGAAGTGAATAATATTTGTAAGCCCCTGGGAGATTCTGGAACAAGTTATTTTGGTGTTTTATCACATCGTCCTCATATGGACCATACCAAAATCAATTATCATTTTTATGACCATTCAACTTTTACATGGACTTCGAGTATGATAGCTAATGGATCATATGCGGAAATGTATCGTGAAGATACCGGTGAAATCCATATGATCTATAATGAAAACAATGGGGGAATATTTCAGCTTAATTATATATTTTCCTTGGATTCCGGAAATTCATTTAGTGTGCCCACGGTATTGTATAAAGCTACATATTCTTCAAGTAGACTAGGAGAATATCAATCTTTGATTAAGGGAGTTGATGATTATTTTTATGTAGTATTTTGTGATTGGTCCCATGACTCTGAGGTGAAAGTATTGCGTTTTGCTCCTTTTATTTCAACTGGAGTAGAAGATGTTTTAGAAAAGGAACTCTCACTATATCCAAATCCAACAGATAGCTATTTAACTCTGGACTTTAAGAATAGTAAAGCAGTTAAGGAAGTTTCCGTATTTGATTTGAGTGGGAATTTGAAAGAAGTAAAAACAACCCGAGATAAACAGTTAATCCTTGATTTATCAGATTTGGAGATAGGAAGTTATTTAGTTCAAATACAAGAAGGAAACCTAACTAAAGTTGAAAAAGTGGTGAAATTAGAATGATTTGTTAGGTATCGGTTTTTTGAGATTTAATGTTATTCGAAACACCCAGAAAAACCGGGGTTAATAATATAATAATGATGTAACCATACATATCAGCATAATACTTCCATTTGCCAAATTCGTATAAATCCGTCCCAATCATCAGAAGGTATAATCCGATAACGATGAATTGAGATTTTTTCGAGAATTCATTATTTGTGATCATAAACTTACTTACTTGAAAAAGTCGTATAAGCACAATAATTGATATCCCGGAAGTAATAAACATTCTAAATGGAGTGGCTTCTAAATGAAATGGCATAGATAGTTTACCATCAAACCGAGCCCATGAAAAATTTAATAGGATAATGATTAGAAATAGTATTTCTAGTATGGCAGTTATTTTCTGTATGGATTTGTGAATGGACAATGTTTTCTATTGGGGTTTGTCATTGGGGTTCTTTGTAAACATTTTCACTTCGTAGTTTTCCGCAATACACTCTAATGTATTGTCCTTAAAAAAGAAGACATAGTGTTTATGTTGAGCGATTCCTTTTTGTATGGTAATTAGGGGATCGGGGAAGTTTCTATCTAAACCTGATTCAATTTCATAGAATTCACCCCAGGGTAATTCTTTAGGCCCAAATCTATATTGACCATAATAATATCCTTCATCATTGCAAGTGTTAAAAGAATATGAGGTTACATTTTTGAATTTAATTATTGCGTAGTCTCCTTCATTGAAATCATCATAAACGAAATAATTCAGATAAGTTTTTATGATAAGGTTCCTATGAATTATTTGTAAACTAACCTCAGGAGCATTTGGATCAGCATTCCATTCTTGATTGAGTTGTTTGTATTTAATGGTCATATGAAATCATGTTTTCTATTTAGACTTTGTAGTTTTAGAAGCCAGTTTAGATAATGCTAAGTTATAAAGAATTGGTTCCATCCAAATGATGATGATTAACCAATCAGAAATTTTAAATTCTTCGTTTTCTATGCTTTTAGAAACGGAAGTTATTAAAGGAATAAACCAAAGTAAAATTGGGATGTAAAAGGCTAGGATATGATTTTGTTTATTTGGGAAAGAGAAATTTAAAGAATTGATAAGGGCATTAGCAATAGAAAATAGAAAACCTCCGACAATTGATAATAAAGACAAGTGTCCAACACTAAATGAGTCGGTTTGGTTTACTAAACCAATCAAATTGATGGTGGTGAAGGTTAGAACAAAACCTATGATTAGTTGGTTTAAATAGTATCGTTTTATTATCCGTTTCACTTTTTAGAGTTAAAAAAACAAGTTATAAAAGTACAGAAATAATTAATGGGGCTAAATCTTGATAAACCAAAACAAAAAGGCTTTAAGAATCATTCTTAAAGCCTTTCGCAAATACAATATCTACAATTCTGAGAATTCAAATGTTGGACTTCCTTTTTGCCCCTGGTCATTGTACCAGTCCAGGAAATGGATTTTATATTTCTTTCCATTATGAGATCGGAAAATATAGTTCTTTTCAGGTAGTGTGATATAATAGCCTTGATCAAAGTCGTAGTATTTCCAGTCATAACCAATATTATCCAATCTTTGGTTATAGTTGTAGCTGCTAGTGTTAGCTAAAGTGATATCAGCAAAATTTTGATCATAACATTTGGTGCTATAAGCATGATATGGATTAAGTAGAACACCTGTTACTAAATAAGGAACTACCGGGTCCATATCATAGAACGCAAATGTGTATTGTGTAAATACAATATCCCATTCTTTTTTTGGAGGAGCAATAGTGACTTGCTGTCCACCTGAATTTAAGCTGAAATAGCTAAAGAAATAGCTGCTGTCTTTTGATACAGATGCATTGACCCAGGAAGAAGCCTGGAGGTCTGCAAATTTGAAATAAAAGGAATCTGCATTTACACTATCAATCATCAGTTTGGTCAACCCCAGGTGTGTGCCTACTTCGTCTTTTCCTCTGTCCAGAATATAGATTTGAGGATTTGTTTTCCAATCCCCAATGGCGGTACTATCCAGATTTCCGGAAAACTCGTCCCATTTCCAATCCATGCCAATGGTATCTTTTACAGCATTAATATCGGTTTCTTCTGTGTGTGCGATATAGGCATTATTTGCAGAATTGATGGTAATTCTCCAGCCCGGATCGTTACATTCAAATGCTAAATCCCATGCTGTTTTGTGATTTCTGGATACTTCAGATCCGGTTTCAATATTGAACCAAATTTGATCCGGATAATAATACCCCATTTCCACTTGTTGCGAAACCACATTGCCTGGTGGATGCGGTTCAATCGGAATTTCATCCTTTTCGCAAGACGCAAAAAACAAAACCGATAATACGGATAAAATCAACCAAATATTTGTTTTGAAATATGTGAAATTCATCTGTTTCAATTTTACGATAATAGTTGATAAGTGATAAAACTTAAAACATATGCGAGTCCGGTCATGTAAAATAGCTGAACCATAGGAATGACCCAACTTTTTGTTTCTCTTTTAACAATGGCCAAAGTACTCATACACTGCATGGCCAATACATAGAAAATCAGTAGTGAAAATGCGGTTGCAGATGTATATACTAATTCTCCGGTGGTGGAGTTTCGTTCCTGACGCATTTTATTCATTACTGATAAAGCATCACCATCACTACCTACACTATAAATGGTGGCCATTGTACTAATGAAAACTTCTCTGGCTGCAAAAGAAGTAATTAAGGCAATCCCAATTTTCCAGTCAAATCCCAAAGGCTGAATAATAGGCTCAATCTCTTTACCTAAAATCCCGGCATAAGAACCTTCAATCTTTTTTGATGCAATAATGTTATCTAGCTCACTTTCATCAATGGATTGTGACGCATACTCCGTTCTAACATTTTCTTCAATGGTTTCCAATGAGTTTCCAGGACCAAAAGAAGCCAATACCCAAAGTATCATAGATATAATCAATATGATCTTACCCGCGTTTTTGATGAAGATACCTACCTTTTGAACTACAGTGATTCCAATGTTTTTCCAATAAGGCATTTTATAGGTTGGAAGTTCCATCATTAAGAAAGAAGCATCATTGGTTTTTAAAACCAGCTTCATTACCCATGCAGACCCTAACGCTGCCACAACCCCAAGTGTATACAGTCCCATCATCACCAGGCCTTGAAGGTTTAAAAATGAGCCCACAGTTTTATCTGGTACGGCAAAAGCCACTAATACCGCAAAAACGGGAATCCGTGCAGAGCAACTAATAAAAGGAGTGACAAAAATGGTGATTAAACGCTCTTTCCAGTTGCTAATCGTACGAGTAGCCATAATGGCCGGGACAGCACAGGCAGCACCGGAAATCAATGAAACGATACTTCGGCCATTGAGACCAAATTTTCGCATCAAGGTGTCTGAGAGAAAGACTGCTCGAGACATATATCCCACTTCTTCGAGGATAGAGACGAGGATAAATAAAATGGTAATTTGAGGAACGAATATGATGATGCCACCAATTCCGGCAAGAATTCCATCCGTAAAGAAATCAGAAAATAATCCTGGGGGAAGAATGTTTTTTGTGCTCTCAATCACCCATGACATGCCTTCATCAATCAAATCCATAGGATATGAAGCCCAGGCGAAAATGGCCTGGAAAATGATAAAGAGCGTAGATATAAATATCAGGCTACCCCATACTGGATGCGTTAAAACTTTATCGGCTTTAGCCGTCTTGGTTTCTGCATTTTCACTGGTGTCGGTAACCATAGCTTCCATAATGGGATGGAGCTGATCATAGCGCGCCATGATTTCATCAAACTGTAATCCAATGCTTTTAAATTCGAGTTTCTCAACTAATTGATCCAGGTAACTTTTATCCTGATCACTGATGAAATCTAATTTCTGATAGTTATGGACAGTTAGAAGCGCGCGATAGTTGTTGTCAAATCCAAATAGCTTTTTGACCTCATTTTCCATTTCAAATGCATACGGTTCTACATTTAAAAATGGTTCTGGATGTGATCCCTCCAATTGTAAAATTACCGGTCCAATATTCTCCGTACCTTCTCCGGTTCTTCCATTCACTTTTACTACTGGAATTCCCAGACTTTGCGAAAGTTTTAGATCATTGCACGATTTTCCTTCACTCTTAGCTACATCAATCATGTTGAGCAATAGAATAATTGGGATACCGAAGTCCATAATCTGTGTAAGTAAGACCAGATGTCTTTCCAGATTATTGGCATCGGCTACATATAAAACCAAATCAGGATAAGCGCTATTATCTTGATTTAGTAGGGTCTCTAGTACAATTTTTTCATCCGTTGAATTGGGATACAGACTATAGGTCCCTGGCAAATCTGTAATGATGGCTTGATGACCATTTGGTAGTGGATATGATCCAGACTTCTTGTCAACGGTTACTCCTGGGAAATTACCAACAGTTTGATTTAATCCTGTGAGTCTGTTGAAAACAGAAGTCTTTCCCGCGTTTGGGTTCCCGATCAGCGCAATTTTTAAAACTTCTTCACTTGTACCCATCCTAAAACTTTAAAATAATGTGAGAAGCTTCTTCTTTTCTAAAAGCATACGCGTGTCCATTCACCCGTAAATATAGAGTTTGTCCGGCAGGTCCTTTACGCACCAATTCTACGGGTGCATTAGGAAGACATCCAATCTCTAAAAACTGAGATGAAAATTCTTCGTTTTCGAAACTATCAATCACACTAGACTCTCCGATTTTTAGGTCCGTTGCCCGTCTTTTATTTATGTTGGTATTCTTCAAAATATTGTGTGCTATAACTGGAGCCCAAGTTTAACAAAATAAACTCTACCCGGTGCAATTGGACGAGAACTACCTCCACTATGTGCGCCTCCGCCACCTGAAGATGAGATGTTGGTCACATCTAAAATGTTCTTGACTCCTAACCCTAAAATAACCCGGTCTTTCCAAAATTTTTTGTTTGCTGTTACATCCAAAATGTGGTAAGAATCTATGAAAGACTGTTGCAAGTTGTCATTTTCATCTATGATGATTTGTGGAACCTGCCCTGCGAATTTCCAGAAAACTGAAATATTGGATTTGTATTTTTTGAAATCATAAGATAATGATGATGTCATTTGTGGACTATAGCCGATATCCGGTTTGGTTTCCGTGTTAGCCAAACTGTTTTGTGTCCCGGTATATGAGAATCCCAAACTGGTTTTCAAATGACCTATGTTATATTGACCTTCTAAATTGAAACCAAGAGATAATGCCTCTTCAATATTGGCATAAGAATAAAGTGTGGTGTTACTCTGTGCCAGAGTGATTTTGTTTTGGATTTGGTTGTAAAATAATCCCACTTTAATCTTTAAAGTACGCCCTTTCTTTAGTTGGACAAAAGAATAATTTAAGCTGGTGTGTAAAGCCGTTTCCGCTTTTAAGTCAGTATTCCCCTGAATATTGTGATTTACATCGACAAAGTCCATATATAATTCTTTTACCGATGGAGCTCTAAATCCGCGAGCAATCGAACCACGAATGGCCATAGTAGGTTTGAGTTGGTATTTTGCATATAAAGAAGGTACTACCGGGGCTCCATATTGTGTGTTATAACTCATTCGTAATCCGGGACGAACAGTCCATTTATAGGTAGGTTGCCATTCCAGGCTAGCAAATCCTGCATAATCGCCAATACTTTGTTCTTTATCTTTGATTCGTTCTCCAAAAGCTATTTCATTGTTTAAGTCAATCCCTAATTGGTAACGCCAGTTTTTTCCTTCGGGTTTTCCTGTAAAAGTAGAGCGAAGCATCATTAATGTGGTCTTGGTTGTGTCACTAATACCTTCGGTAGGATTTGGTCTTGAATACACGCCAGTTAAATCTGTGATATATGCTTCTCTTTTTCTTTCGTACAAATTGTAAGCTGCAAGTATGTTAAGCTGGTTGATCGTATCTATACTTACATTAAGATTTACAGAATTATCTAAACGTTTAGTCAGATATAAATCGTCAAATGCACTTTCGCCATAAGGGCCTCTAGGTGTACCGCGATTGGTGATTTTTTCATCAAAACCATTGATGTTGTATAACACCGTACCGTGTTTTAATTTTTTTCCCAGTTTGAATCCCGCTAAATATTGAGTTCTGGGTTTCCACAATTGCACTCTTGATGAGTCAGCAACGAGAGCAGGGTTTTTCCAGTTAGGGTCTTCTACATTCCAACCATCAAAGAAGTTTCTGGTGAAATTTCCTGCCCCGAAAAAAGTTCCTTTTTTAAATCCGACCCTTCCATCAATGTTATGTGTACCGATATTCTCTCCATAATATCGGGCATTAACAGAAAGTGGTTTTTGTTGATCTTTTTTGGTAATTAAGTTGATGGTTCCAGCCAGTGCATTACTACCGTATGATACGGAAAGAGGTCCTTCTACGACTTCAATTCTTTCAATGTCGTTGAGATTGATTTGACTGAGGTCTATATTTCCGTTAAGACGCCCAATCATTGGAACACCGTCAACAAGAATCTTTACATTTTCACCAGATAAACCTTGAATGCTGATGCTACTTCCCAAAACATTGTCTTTGGAAATATTCATGTTTAACTCACGCGCTAAAACCTGATCCAAAGAAACCGCATTTAAGGCATCTATCTTTTCTCTACTGATTAATGTGATTTTGTGAAGTGCTTTTTCAGGGCTGGAAGCAGAGAATTGGCCAGTCACCACCACCTGATCCAAATGTTGAATATTTTCAGATAGTTTCACCTTCACCGAAGTTCCTTTTTGAATGGTATCATTATATGTTTTGAAACCAATGTAGGTAATATGTAGTGCAATTTGTTGGTTGAAGTTTTCAGATGCAGGTAGTGTGGCAACACCATCATGATCTGTTAAAACAATTTCGGACCTGGAGGTTTTGATATCGGTAAACTGCACGTGAGCATATGGAATGGTAGATCCCATAGACTTATCAATCACAGTTACTTTAGTATCCTGAGCGTTAACATATAGAACCGAAAAAGTCATTCCTAATAGCAGAATGACTCTCTGAATATGATATTTAACCGTTGAATACATATGGTCCGAAAATAAAAAAGCAAAGATGAATCCTACGATTCACCTTTGCTAAATTGGAGTACTGGTTTATTGTATTACAAGTTGTTTTACTACGTTGCCAGAACCAACTCTAACAATGTAAATTCCTTTTTGCCAGTTGTGAACTGGAATGTTAATGTTTGTTTGAGAAACGATATCCACTTTACGAGACCAAACCAATTGTCCGGTAAGAGAATAAATGTTTACATCGATATCGTTTATTACTTGCTCACTTTCAATGTTAAGTGTTACATTTTCTGTAGCTGGATTTGGGAATAATTTCACCTCGTTAAACCCGTTAGTAATGTCTTCAACACTTACACCGTTTACTCTTTTCTTGTTGAATACAAATTTTCCAACCGTGTAATCAAAAGCAGTCATAGTGATTTGCCATACATTGTTGTTGGTATCTGCAACGAAGTAAGTCAAACTATCTTCGATGTCATAAGAGAAAGTATTCATATTAAATGATTTCCAATCCCATCCGATTGTTCCAACTTCACTAACAAAATTTTGAGTGTTCCAATCAACAGTATTGATGTCGACACCTCTGGCTTCGGCAGAAGTTCTGTTTTTATTGGTTTGAATTCCGGTTACGTTGTAATAACCACCTTGTGGTTGTGCCGCTCCATATTTGCTGAAAACGATATCCCAATCTGCAGCCATTGGCTCTAAATCAAGAACAGTATTATTGTCAATAGAATAGTAAGCGAAGTTTTTGCCTGTATAATCTGTTTTTTTAATAGTTCCGGTCATTTCGTTGTTACCATCAAGGTCTGCATAAGTGATTACAAATGAACCAGTCATTGCATACATGCCATCGATACGTAATTTTTTGAAATCACCACCTTTAGTTTGTATGATATAAATACTATCTCCTAATACATCGTGAGTTGTTGAATTATACACGCCCCAACCGTAATCAGGGTGAGAACCTGCAGTAGTAAAAGCGGTGTTACTCCAGTCATTTTCATCATTATGTCTTGGAGTCCAGTTTTGAAGTCCGGTAGTGTCAATGTTGTTCCATGCAGCGGTATCCCCGTTAGGATATAAGTATAATTTTACTGCGTGACCTTCGTTAGTTCTAATGTCAATATTGAAACCTCCAATTCCAAATGCAAGATCCCAATCTGATGTAGATTTCTTTACAAGTCCATTGCTAAAACTATAGAAAGCCTGGTGAGTGTAACCCGCATCGATTGATACAGAATCAGCTTGAGAAAAACCTAAAGCTGGTAAACAGATAACAATAAAAAGTAAAAGTTTTTTCATGATGTTTTTTAGTAATTGCCCTTATTAAAATTTGTGACTGCAAAGTAACAGCAAAGGGAAAAGTTAGATTGTCATGTTTAAGTCATAAGGCTCTACCTAAAAGTAGTGAATTTGCTAATTGATAGGGGCTTGAGAGGAATTAACATTAGGGAAAAGAGGTGATTAGCTGATCTGATAATTATGCGTGTTTCAATTCATCATGATTATTAGTTTTGTATCCCTTAAATAAAAGTAGAGGATTTGAAGGTATATCACGGAATAGAAAAGTTTGAACCACCCAAATATGCGGTGGTGACTACTGGGACTTTTGATGGCGTACATTGTGGGCATGAAGAGATATTAAATAGGATAAAGACGTTGGCGAAAAAGCATGATGGAGAGACGGTAGTTGTGACTTTTGATCCACATCCACGTACAGTGATTCATCCGGATATAGACATTAAGTTGTTGCATACTATTGATGAGAAAATCGATCGCCTGGAAAAAGCAGGGATTGATCATTTTGTCATCATTCCTTTTACCAAAGAGTTTTCACGAACCAGTTCGCTTTCTTTTGTCCGTGATATCTTGATTAAAGAGTTGCAAACTAAACTTTTGGTGATTGGTTATGATCATCAATTTGGGAGGAATAGAGAAGGTTCAATTACGGATTTAGAAGAGTTTTCAAAAGTTTACGACTTCGAGATTGAACAAATTGAAGCACGTACATTTGAGAATATTAACATCAGTAGTACCAAGATTCGCAAAGCACTAGAAGAAGGGGATATTGAAACCGCAAATGTCTTTCTGGGATATGATTTTATGATTTCGGGAAAGGTAGCACATGGACGTAAAAAAGGATCTTCGATAGGGTTCCCAACCGCAAATATCGAAATTGAAAGTGCGTATAAAATAATTCCTGCAACCGGAGTGTATGCTGTGGAAGTGTTGATTGGAGATGAGATGTATGGTGGGATGCTTAATATTGGCTACAACCCTACCGTAAGTGATGAACGTAGTAGGAGTATAGAAGTGCATATCTTCAATTTTAATCGTACTATTTATGGAGAACCCATTCAGGTGAACTTTAAAAAAAGAACCCGAAGCGAAAAGAAGTTTGCGAACATTGAAGCTTTAGGAGTTCAATTGCAAAAAGATCAAACCGAAGTATTACAAATCCTGGGAATATGAAATGGTTTTTGACCATTTGGGCTTTAAGTTTTTCGTTGATCTTGTCAGCACAGCAGGATAGTGTATATACTGATCTGGATAAAGCTATTCAAGCCGGAGATAGTGTGAAGGTCTTGATTTTAAAGAAACAAAAACTTACGGAGTTTCCGATGGAGGTTTGTAACCTCAAAAATCTTCAGGAACTCAATTTAAGTAAGAATAAGATTACTGAAATCCCAGCAGAAATTTCTAAACTAACGGAATTAAAAGAACTGAATCTGAGCCGAAATAAGATTGATTCTATTCCCGGAGAATTGGGACAATTAATAAATCTTAGAGTATTGGAATTACATCATAATTCGTTTCGATACTTGCCAGGATCCATTGGGAACTTAAAACGTTTGGAATATTTAGATGTAGATTATACCAATTTGAAAGATGTTCCGGATGAATTAGCCTATTGTAGAAATCTTAGTTTTTTGAATATTAGACATTCATATGTGGAGCCTGAAACAGCAGATAAAATCAGAAAAATGCTGCCGCATGATTGTATCAAATTATTCCCTTTAACTTGTAATTGCAATTAAGATGAAAGTATCTATAGATATCAGCATGTATCCTTTAAATCCGGATTATAAGCCTCCAATTCTCGATTTTATCGAGAGATTGAAATCCAATACAAATGTGACGATTCATGAAAACAATATGAGTACACAGGTATTTGGAGAATACAAAGAAGTGATGCAGATTGTTCAGGACGAAATTGAACGTACGTCTAAAGAAGATTCTAAAGTTGTTTTTGCAATGAAGTTGATCCCAATGGATTTGAGTTAGGATTAACGAATCACTTTCATAGAGATTGGAATCTCTGTCAACGGCCACTCTCTGTTGTCCACTTTTACCTTGTTCAGTTCTTGTGCAACTTCAATTCCACTGATCACTTCGCCAATTACCGTATGCTGTTGATCTAAGAATGGGGTACCTCCGATTTTCTTATAGATCGTCTTTTGTTCATCCGAATAAGAAGTGCCAAACTCTCTTTCGTGGGCACGAATTTCTGTGGCATTATATGGACGCCCTAAAGTGATATAGAATTCAAAAGGGGATGACCTTTTGGTTGGGTTTTTATCATAACGTCTGGCCATAGCTACTGCACCATATTTATGGATGTTTTGCGTGTTGAATTCTGCAGGAAGTGTATACCCCCCAATTTCCGCACGCATTTCCTGACATTCCCATTCGTCAGAATTTCCAGCTTGATCCACAAAATCTTTAGAGACTCTATAAAATTGAGTGAGATCAAAATAACCTCTTTTTGTCAGGTAGATCATGTTGGCACGGTGTAGTGGCGTGTTGTTGTAAAGTTTGATATCGATATCCCCATATGGACAAGTCAGTCGAATTACGGTTTCTTTATTTTCTTTCCCGTATCGAGTTAAAAATTGAACCACATTCTGATTGGTAATGCGTGGATATTCTTTTTTGATCGGTTGAGGTTTTACTTTCTCTTTAACCGGAGTTTCCTTTTTCTTTTCAATTTTAGGTTGAGATGGTGCTACTGTCTCAGTTTTAGGTTCTGAAGAGCAGGCGAATAGCCCCATAAACAGTATGGCGAAAAGAAAATATTTATACATTATACTGTTTTAGGTAGAAGTGTAAACGATTTTCTATGATGTGGAGTAGCGCCATGAATGGCAATTTGTTGACGATGCTTTTGAGTTGGATACCCCTTGTTTTTATCCCAATCGTAAACCGGATATTCTTTATGAAGTTCGAGCATGATGTCGTCACGATAGGTTTTAGCCAGCACCGAAGCGGCAGCGATGCTCATAAATCTGGAGTCTCCTTTTACCATACATGAAAAAGGAATGTCTAAATCAGATTTAAATCGGTTTCCATCAATTAATAAATGTTCCGGAACCTGATTCAGTTTTTTTACCGCTTGAGTCATGGCTAGAAAAGAAGCATTCAAAATATTGATTTCATCAATTTTAGTATTTGAAACAATTCCAACCGCCCATGCAATAGCTTCGCGCTCAATGATGGGGCGTAATTCGTAGCGTTTCTTTTCGCTTAGTTTTTTGGAGTCGTTCAGAACATCATTGGCAAAATTGGGAGGGAGGATTACCGCAGCGGCTACCACAGGTCCTGACAAACACCCACGCCCAGCTTCATCACATCCGGCTTCTAAAATATTTTCCTGAGAGAAAGGCTTAAGACTCATAAACACATTTTTCAATCGAATTCCATAATGCCTGAGCTGTTTTATCCCAACTGAATTTTTCTCTTTGCACTTTGCCAGCTTCGATCAATTCTCCAACAAGTTTTTGGTCGAATGCTATTTTTTCCATTCCCTCACGAATAGAGGCAGAGTCAAAAGGGCTCACGTATACACCTGCTTTTCCGGCAACTTCTGGCATAGATGTTACATTTGAAGTAATTACCGGAACATTACAATTCATAGATTCTACAATTGGAATTCCAAATCCTTCAAAGAAGGAAACATAGACTAATGCCAACGCAGATGCCAGCGCTTCACTTAATTCTTTTTGTTCTAATCTACCTGAAAAAATAACATCATCCTGAAATTGCATTTCATCGAAAGCTGTTCGAATGGCTTTGGTCCACCATCTTTTTTCTCCTACGATTAACAATTTGATATCCGTATCATGTGCTTTTTTGAAAAGATCAAAAGCCTTGAATAACTGAGTGAGGTTTTTTCGGGGTTGGATAGATCCGATAAAAATGAAGTATGGCGCCCCTTGCGTATGTTGATCTCTGGTTTGTTTTTTTACTTCTTCAGAAACAGGTTTGTACACATCGCTCACACCATTATAGACCACATCAATTTTTTCAGGTTCTGCCTCATAATGTCTGATCAGGTCTTCCTTACTAAATTGAGATACTGTAGCAATTCTTTTAGCTTTATCAGAGAACTTCGGAAAAAAGAAACGGTAGTACTTTCTGGCAAACCATGGCAGATGCCTTGGGTAATATTCAAAGTTGATGTCGTGTATGACCGCAAGTTGTTTTTTCTCTGAATTTAAACTTAAGTACCCATCCGGAGATAGAAATAAGTCTACATTATTTTTCCTTAAAATCGGGGGAATCAGCCATTCAAACCAGATATAATATAAAATCGGATGTCTGGCCTGAAGCGGTACGATGATGGGGGTTACATTATCAGAAAAAATAAACTCTTCGCTATACTGACGATCAAACAAGAATAAGAACTCATGTTCAGGATGTGATTCAGTGATGCGTTTTAGAGTTTCATATGTAAACCATCCGATACCTTCTAGTTTACCCGGTAGTAATAACCTTGTATTGACTGCAATTTTCAATCTGAATGAGTTTCTGAAATAACGAGACGAAAGTAACATTTTCAATGGGGATAATTGCAAAAAATATTGTCAATGGCCAAAAGCGATAGATGTCATTTGAATTGCAGAACAATAAATTTAATGGGAGCCCAGCCTAAAACTTATTACTTTTACGGCCACTATAATAAGGGTGAGATGTTAAAGCTTGACCCAAAACCAATAATGTGCAAAAGAAGTTCATTACCAATTTAGGATTTCTCTTATTTCTGAATCTACTGATTAAGCCTTTTTGGGTTTTAGGGATTGGTATTGGGGTCCAGAATGCAGTTGGAATTGAATCGTATGGGATTTATTTTACCATGCTGAACTTCTCTTTTTTGTTCCATATTTTCCTGGATTTCGGTATTAATAATTTCCAAAACCGGAATATTTCCCAGAATCCAAAAGCAGCCGGACAGTTGTTGTCTACCTTGTCGGTAGTCAAACTGGGATTTGGATTGTTGTTCGTGATTTTGGTAATGACTATCGGGAAGTATGTCAAAAATTATCCCGATCATTATCTCTACCTTCTTCTGCTCATTGGAGTAAATCAAGTGTTACTTTCAATCGTGTTGTTTCTGAGAGCCAATTTAGCCGGACTTCAATTCTTTAAAGTGGATAGTATCATTTCGGTACTGGATAGACTCCTGATGATTGCAATTTGTGGCGTGCTGTTATGGACCGATTTGATAAAAGTTCCTTTTAGAATTGAGTGGTTTGCGTATGCTCAGGGCGCTGCGTATATGTCAACAATAGTAGTGGCTTTGGCCATTTTATTGTTTGAAGCAAAAGTCAAAATTGAAAAGCCACAGTTTGATGTCTTGCCTAAAATCGTAAAGGATAGTTTCCCTTACGCGATGTTGACCTTGATCATGACGATTTATTATAGAATAGATGTCATCATGATTGAAAGTATTTTACCAGATGGCGCAAAAGAGGCTGGGATTTATGCACAAGGATATCGTTTACCTGAGATGGCAAGTATGTTTGCATTATTATTCGCCACATTATTGTTACCCATGTTCTCAAAAATGCTGGCGCAAAAAGAAAAGATTGAGAATCTGATGTCGCTTTCATTTAGGTTATTGGTTACCCCGGCAATTATTGGAGCAATAGTCATTTCTTTCTTCAGTATTGATGTGGTTAGAATTTTGTTTGATGCTGAGTTTGAAAAATCAGCAGAGATTCAAACTATCCTGATGTATACATTTATTCCATTGGCTTCTACCTATGTTTTTGGAACACTGCTCACAGCAAATGGAGATATGAAGGTGCTCAATGTGATCTCATTTATAGGGTTGATAATCAACGTGGGGTTAAATTATGGTTTGATCCCAAGTATTGGAATTAAAGGAGCTGCAATGGCCACTTTAGTTACTCAAATTGTTGTGGTCGGACTTCAGTTATTATACATCAAAAAAGCGTTTGTAGTAAAACCCAGATGGCAACTGATTGCGAGTCTTATTTTGTTCTCTGGAGGGCTATATGCCATGGCTGAAATCATTTGTTTGTTTGACATTGATCATAAATTAATGATGGCGATACTCCTGATCTTCTCTGTGGGTTGGGCTTTTGTCACCCGATTAATTAACTTAAAAGGGATTTATAATATTTTAAAATTTGGTGATAAATAGCGCGTGTCTCAATAATAATAAAGGATACGGGAGTTCGCTCGTCTCCAATGTTATGAGATTATAAATCGTGTGTAACTTAAGTATTAAAATATTTCCAAATAAATCAAACTTTCATTTCTTTTACCCCGAAATTGAATCTAAATTTGCCAATAAATCAACGAGCCAAGAAATGGACAATTATTCCTACGTAGGGAACGGAGATGTGAACGCCATAAACGAGGTTTATGAGCAATACAAAGCGAATCCTGAGAATGTAGATGCAACTTGGAAAGAATTTTTTCAGGGATTCGAATTTGCGTTAGAGCAATATGATGGCGGGGAAATACCAGCCAATGTAGAAAAAGAGTTTAAGGTTTATCAACTCATTGATGGCTACAGAACAAGAGGACACCTGTTTACAAAGACAAACCCTGTTCGTACCAGAAGAGCGTACACCGACACGATTTCAATTGAATATTACGGACTACAAGAAAGTGATTTAAATACTGTTTTCCATGCAGGAAAAACATTAGGTATCGGATCAACTACGCTTAAGGAAATTATTGCGTTCTTAGAGCAAACGTACTGTAAGTCAATTGGAGTAGAGTATGTTTACAACCGTAAGCCAGAGCAATTAGACTGGATTGTGAAGCGGGTAGAGAAAAACAGAAATACACCTGATTATTCTAAAGATCAAAAACTTCGAATTTACGGTAAGCTAAATGATGCCGTAGAATTTGAAAGTTTTCTACATAAGAAATTCGTAGGGCAAAAGAGGTTTTCATTAGAAGGTGGCGAAGCATTAATTCCTGCTTTGTATGCTTTGATGGAAAATGGTTCTGATCTTGGTGTGAAAGAGTTGATTATTGGAATGGCACATCGTGGTCGTTTGAATGTTTTAGCAAATATCTTTAAAAAGCCTTTAGAAAGAATTTTTACGGAGTTTGCGGGGTTAGATTATGATGATGAATTGTTTGACGGTGATGTAAAATATCACCTGGGATCAACCAGATTGGTGAAAACCAATAAAGGAAAAGAGTTGAAATTGACTTTAGCTCCGAATCCATCTCACCTGGAGGCTGTAGGTCCGGTGGTAGAAGGAATTACCAGAGCAAAGATCGATAACGAATTAGAAAGTTCAGATGAAGCGTTGCCAATAGTGATTCATGGAGATGCATCTATTTCAGGTCAGGGAGTAGTGTACGAAGTGGTTCAAATGGCACAATTGAATGGATATAAAACAGGGGGTACAATTCATATTGTAATCAATAATCAAGTCGGATTTACTACGAATTATATCGATGGACGTTCCAGTACATACTGTACCGATGTAGGTAAAGTTTCTTTATCTCCGGTTTTCCATGTAAATGGTGACGATGTAGAGTCTGTTGTACATGTGATGGAAATCGCAATGGATTTCAGACAACGTTATAAAAAAGACGTTTTTATTGATTTATTAGGCTATCGTAAGTTTGGTCATAACGAAGGTGATGAGCCAAGATTTACACAGCCAATTTTATACAAAGCAATTGCGAAGCATAAGAACCCAAAAGATATTTATGCTGCGAAATTGATTCAGGAAGGAATCCTTTCCGCTTCTTATGCGAAAGAAACTAAGGAAGCTTTTGAAAAGGAATTAAATAAAGGTTTAGAAGTAGCGAAGACTGAAGAGCATGCAGATATTCAAGACTTCATGAAAGAAACCTGGAAAGATTTATCTGTTCCTGTGATTGGTGATGTATTGAAACCGGTGGAAACAGCAATTTCTGAAGATCAGGTGAGAACACTTGGGGTGGCATTGAACGATTTGCCTAAAGACAAAAAGTTCTTTAGAAAAATTCAAAAATTATTTGATGCACGTAAAGAAATGTTGAATACGGATAAACTGGATTGGGCCATGGGAGAACTTTTGGCTTATGCGAGTTTATTGACTGAAGGACATGATGTAAGAATCAGTGGACAGGATGTGGAAAGAGGGACTTTCTCGCATAGACATGCTACTGTAATGGTAGAAGACAGCGAAGAAAAGTATGTGCCTTTAAGAAATCTGCAAGAGAAACAAGGAAGTTTTAGCATTTACAATTCATTCTTATCTGAATACGCGGTATTAGGATTTGATTATGGATATGCTTCGGCATCTCCAAATTCATTGGTGATTTGGGAGGCACAGTTTGGTGATTTTGCCAATGGAGCACAAATCATTTTTGACCAGTTCTTATCTGCTGCAGAAGACAAGTGGAAGACCATGAATGGTATGGTGATATTATTGCCTCATGGATATGAAGGACAGGGAGCAGAGCACTCTAGTGCTCGTATGGAGCGTTTCCTACAATTGGCAGCTGAGGATAATTTTGTAGTGGCAAATTGTACAAGCCCTGCAAATTACTTCCATTTATTAAGAAGACAGTTAAAACGTGATTTCCGTAAGCCATTGGTTGTGTTTACACCAAAATCGCTTTTAAGACATCCACAATGTGTCTCTAAAGTTTCGGACTTTGCCAATGGAGCATTTGAAGAAATTATTGATGATACGGTAGATGCTGCAAATGTGAAACGTGTGGTATTCTTAAACGGTAAGATCTATTACGATTTAATTGCAAAGCGTGAAGAGTTGAAGCGAGATGATGTAGCGATCGTTAGATTAGAGCAATTGTATCCATTGAATATGGAGAAAATAGAAGCGATTGTGGAGAAATATAAAGGTGCTGAATTATTCTGGGTACAGGAAGAGCCAGAAAATATGGGTGCCTGGGGATATATCTTACGTAAGATGCGTAAGTTCAATTTAGATGTAATTTCGCGTAGATCAAGTGGAAGTCCTGCATCAGGATCTTCAAAAGCATTTGAGTATCGTCAAAATAAAATTATTGATCAAGTTTTTAAATAGATTATGAGTTTGGAAATGAAAATCCCGAGTCCGGGAGAATCGATAACGGAAGTAGAAATCGCACAATGGCTTGTAGAGTCGGGCGACTATGTAGAAACGGATCAAATTATAGCTGAGATTGATTCGGATAAAGCTACATTGGAATTACCTGCTGAAGCTTCAGGGGTGATAACTTTAATTGCTGAAGAAGGTGATACTGTTGAGGTAGGGCAAGTGGTTTGTAATATTGATACAGACGCTGAAAAACCAGAAGGCTTTGAGTCTGCAGTAGCGGAAACTAAAGAAGAGGCTCCCGCACCTACAGCTGAATCTAAGCCAGCTCCAACAGCTTCTGCACCAGCAGTGGATGTAAAAGCAACACCTTTGGCCAAAGAAGTAATGAAGCAAAACGCTGTGAATCCTGCTAAGGTAAATCCATCAGGTTCTAATGGTAAAATCGTTAGAGGTGATGTAGATTTATATTTAACTGGAGGAGTAGATGCGTCTACCATTTATACACCAACCGGAGAGCGTAACGAAAGTCGTAAGAAGATGAGTATGTTACGTAGAAAACTATCTAAGCGTTTAGTTTCAGTTAAGAATGATACGGCTATGTTGACCACATTTAATGAGGTAGACATGAAGCCAATCATGGATTTACGTAAAAAATACAAACAAGCATTCGGAGAGAAACATGGTGTAGGCTTAGGGTTTATGTCATTTTTCACTAAGGCATGTGCGGAAGCGTTGAATCTATATCCATTGGTTAACTCAATGATCGATGGTGAGGAAATCATTTCTTACGATTATGCAGATATCGCAATTGCGGTTTCAGCTCCTAAAGGATTGATGGTTCCTGTGATTCGTAATGCAGAGACGATGAGCTTAGCCGAGATTGAAGCAGAAGTGAAACGTTTGGCATTGAAAGCACGTGAAGGTAAATTGAGTTTGGATGAAATGACCGGAGGAACATTTACGATCACCAATGGTGGGGTGTTTGGATCGATGTTGAGTACACCAATTATCAATCCTCCTCAAAGCGCTATTTTAGGAATGCACAATATTGTTGAGCGTCCGGTGGCCATTGACGGTAAGGTAGAAATTCGCCCGATTATGTATGTAGCATTAAGCTATGATCACAGAATTATTGATGGAAAAGATTCAGTTGGATTCTTGAAAACTGTAAAAGAAATGTTGGAAAACCCAACGAAGTTGATCTTTGGAGGAAAAGAACCGGCAGAAGTTTTATTGGGTCTATAAGAAATCCATATATGAAATTAAGAAGAGGTCTTTTGGACCTCTTTTGCCTTAATAGAAAATGGATTGTTATTTCAGATGCTCATGAATACATAATAGTAGGGATAGTTTGGATGAATTATGGGGATTGAGTATATATATAATATTCAGCATAAAATTAAACTTCTAGTTAAACGAAAGAATAATAGCTCTATTTATCAAAAAACTGGAGCTATTATTTTAATATACACTTCTTTGCATAGCACATATTAAATTCGTAATATTGTACTATTGTTAATCTTAATACCTAATTAAAATGAAATTTAATCTATTACCATTATTGACTCTATTCGTATTATCGACAATTAGTTATAATTCTTATTCACAAATTCAAGTATGGCAAAATAGTAATATTACCATGGGTTATGCAAATGCTCAACCTACTGAAAAAGTGAATATTAACGGTGATTTTTATATTCATCCTGTAAGCTCCGCATTTGGAAGTTCTAATTCTGGTTTTTACTTTAGAAATTATCATAATAATACAACTTCTACTGGAGGTACTGGTACAACTTGGTTTGACGAACCAATACTTCTCCCACAATTCAGTAAAACTGCTTGGATTGGAAATGCTAATAATGAAATTTATAGAGTTTTTGCTACTCGTTTTTATTCTCCAAACCCTACAGTATACTTTTCAGATAGAAGACTAAAAACTAACATCAAGCTTTGGGATGGAAGTGCATTATCTAAAGTAATGAAATTAAATGCATATCGATATGATATGGATGCAACGAAGTATGAAAATGTTCCAGAAGAGAAAAAAGCTGAAATAGCATTGGAATCAAGTAATCAGATTGGGTTTATTGCTCAAGAACTTCAAGATGAGTTTCCAGAAATGGTTACAAATATTCCCGGAACGGAATATCTAGGGGTAAATTATTCTATGATGATACCTGTGCTTTTGGAAGCGATAAAAGAACAACAATTACAAATAGAAGAGTTACAGAAAAAACTTGAAGAAATTCAAGCAAATACTAAATAATGTTCAGTTTAAATCATATTGCAAATACTATTAATGTAAGAAAGGTAATTTATACCCTGTTGGTATTATCATTTTTTCTATTACAAAATTGTAAATGTGATAATCCAAATGATCCTAGTTGTCCCAATTACGATCCTTGCTTATGCGTTTCTGGGAATTTTGCAGATTTTAAAATGGAAGAACGCATCATGGAATTTGACATGGGGCAATTTGTAGAAACAGAAAATACAATTGAAGGCAATACTATTTATTTTTCAATTTTAGACGAAAATGTAGATAGTGTGCACTGGACGATCGGTACTGACCCAAGAATTCGTAGAGAAAAAAAATTGGAAATCTATTTTAAAGAAGCTTTTGGAGATGTAAAAATCAGATGTATTGCTTATAAAAACTCTGTGGCTAAGTGCCTAGGTAATGAAGCTATTATTGATACTGTATATAAAACATTAAAAGTAAGAAAGTGGTGGGATGTTCCTTATTTGGGGAAATATCAAGGAGAAAGTAATTTGAATCCAAATGAAGTCTTTATAACCGATATAGATACTTTAACATATTATGCGGGTATGGGTTATAATCAAAGGCTTCCTGTAGCTTTCTTAACAAATTTTCCTAGTGGTTATCAAATGCCTGTTCCTCCGGATGGAATAAATATTCCAAATCGCCCTGTTACAAGATTCTCTTATAATGGGTTTGTTACCTCAGATGCATATGAATTAGGGACTACCGTAGCTATTTTCAATTCTAAATTAAACACTTTAAATATTGAATATGAGTTTCTCATAGATAACAAGTATCAAAGATTCACTTACTCTGGAATTGAGCAAGATTAACCTTATTAATATAAATATTATTATGAAATCCTTAAATCTAATTATAATCCTTTGCTTAGGATTGTATTCTTCTATACATGCACAACAAGTTCCTTATTGTAAGCAAAACACAGAAACAACCAATCCGGATATTACTGGAGGGTTTGATTGGCGTTTAGAATTATTAAACGATGGTGAGGTATATATTCCCACAGGACCACAGCAAGTAAATTTTGGTTCTCCTTTCTTTTACCCTCAAGGTCAACCCAACTTAAATATACCTGCAGTGCCTTTGTTGAAAGATTTTAGGCCTGAAGATGGATGGGAGGTCGTTTATTATGATTTTGGAACACCCTCAAATGCTGTAAATGATCCAGTATTTGTTCTTTACAATCGATACAAGGGAATTCTAAGAGTTTTCATGCTCTTAATCAATGATGATGCTGAAGCTAAAAAAGCTATAGTATATTTAGAGTGGGCAGAAAATTCTAACAACGTAAAAATGGGAAACGCCTATCTAAGCGGATATAAAACACCTATGGATGCTATGAATAAGTTTAACTCAACCCATTCAAATATACAATTTGCTAAACCAAATCAATATGTAGTAGATCAACACTTTTGGCTATTTGCAGATTTTCCCATTATTTATGATCCATGTATTTGTGAAAAAGAATCTTTTTTATTGTTTAGAGCTTCCCTTATCCAAGAATCAGATATTGAAATGATAATAAATCAGAATCCTATTAATAATTCTCAAGTTGTTCAGGGAGGGGTCACAAATACAGGAAGTGATTGGTTTAAAGCTACTTTTTCTGGAATACAAACTGGTAGCAAACAAACTAAAGTCATAAAAGATAGCTTTACACAAATAAAAGTATCTGAAGCTCAACAAAAACAAACGCAAACCGCTCCTTTAAAAAACTTGATCAACGCTGGCATCTTAAGTACAGCCAATAGTTGGTTAAATGGTATTTCTGGAGTAATGAATTTACTTGACTTTTTTATTGCCGGAGGTGCAGATGAGCATAAAGAGACAAATGTAGCCATGGTTCCATCTTCAAAAGCATGGGGAACGATAACTACATCAAATGATTATATAAAACAAAAAGTATTAGCTCCCGGGGCAGATGGCGCTCAAAACTTAAATCCACTATTGGTACCAAAGTATCATAACCCTTTAGGAATTATAAATCTAATGGAAGCACCAGAAGTAGAGTATATAGAATATAATATGCTCCTATCTACACCAACTGGAGCATTATTACCTAACGGACAAAACATCGTAAGTAGATTACCAAAAGTACGACAATATAAACTAAAAAAAGATATTAAATTCGCGCTTAATCCGCACTCTAATTTAGAACTGAAAAGTATAGAAGGTGCGTTTCTTTACCGTATTGGAGGGCCAAGGGATAATAAAACTAAAGTACTATCAAACGATTACGTTTCAAATATAACTATCAATGGAGCTTCGAATGTAATGCATGGTCCTATTGGACCAGCAAATACTGAACCGATTGACTTCAATAACTATGAGGAATCATTATTTGATCAAGGCATTGAAATTAATAGATGGGAAGTTGATGATGATGATTGGTTAGACTCTCTTACATTTAAAACACCATACTCTTCGTTATCCTGTATGAAAAACAACCAATTTAGGGTTTTTGTTAACAGGGCCTACGAGTGGAACAACTATCCAGAATGGGATTATGGAGGTTCAAATGATCCTGAAATCACCTTCCGTATCCGTGCTGTCCTAGAAAGAAAAGATGGAAAAGGAGAGCCTGTTATTTTTATTGCTACCTATAATGTAGAAACACCTACAAAAGTTACTTTGGAAGAAACACCTATGTGTAATTTAATATTACAAGAAGGTGGACATGTAGATTATGTGCAGGACTTGATTGGTAATAGCTATGGTGATTATAGCTATTATGTTAATGGCTTCACAACCGCATCTGATCCAAACTGGGTAAATATGTTTGACAATATAGAGAATATTCTAAACATGACGTCTCCAAATACTTATCCTCCGGGAGATTATTTTGGGCTTTATGAAGTTAATATGAATGGAAATTCTTCTCAAACATTAAATATTAATGGGATTAGTGATATTGTTTCTGGGAAACACATTAATGTTGGTAATAATGTAAAACTTAATGCTGGTGTAACTTTAAGAATTGATCCTAACGAAGTTTATCCAGGATGCTGGGAACCTAGCGAACCTGTTGGTGATGAGTATCTAGGGGATTTCTGTAAATCCTTCAATCCTTATTATTCAAAAAGAGATGTTTTTGAATTTAATAGTGAATTTGATAAATTCAATATGAATATTAAAATTTATCCTAATCCAGCAAAAGAAGTTATAAATATTACTTTCAATATCAATGATGTAGATGCTGAAGTATGGATTACTGATTTATCGGGGAAAACAATAAAACCAAAGGATACATATTTTGAAAATAGTATTAAGATTCCAATTCGATCTATTCCCTCGGGTATGTATATTGTCCATATACAGATTCAAGGTCAGATTACATCAAAGAAACTTATCATTACAAAATGATAGTCTTGGTTTACCTTAAAAATTGTTCAGATAATTAAATAAATATGAGAGGCTTTCTTTTTGGAAGCCTTTTTTATGGAATAAAATATAAAACTTCTTAAAACGTCCCGTTTTTGCATAAGCCATGTCATTATATTTGTGTTCATGAATTACAAAGCAGCAGTACCCAATTCGATAACTTTAGGAAATTTAGCATTTGGTATAATGGGAATTATTTTAACGTTCCAGGCCAATATGTTTGGCGCAGCCTTATGTATGGGAATTGCTGCCGTACTTGATTTTTTTGATGGCTTAGCCGCGCGTGCGCTTGGAGTGAGCGGAGAATTTGGAAAGCAATTGGATTCATTGGCAGATATGGTCACATTTGGGGTGTTGCCGGGTGTGATGTTATATCAGCACATTACTATTGGCTTTGGAGAGTATTTTATGCCCATTGAAGCACGTCCGATAGGTCATGTGTTATTGTCGCTTGTAGGTATACTCTATGCTTTGTTTGCTGCTTTAAGACTAGCGCAATTTAATATCGATGAAAATCAATCCGATTCTTTTATTGGAGTGCCAACACCGGCAGCGGCATTATTTGTAGCGTCATTTACCATTATATTATCAGTACAGTATAACCTAAATATGTATTATCCATTAGGTGACGAACAATTAGGAAGCTTAATGGTAATGAACTATTGGAGTCACTTCGATTTTCATTTGGTGTATAATCTGTTCTATTCGGAATGGTATATTCTGATCAGTATCTTCTTATCTATAATGATGGTAGCTCCTGTAACCATGCTCAATTTTAAATTTAAAGAAATGAGCTGGGCAGGAAACAAACACAGATATATCTTTCTAATTGTTGTAGGGTTATTGATAATTACGGTCTTTCTGCCTTATTGGTTTTCAATTCCGGGTTTTCCTTATTTAGATTATACAGTTATTCCGATCATTGTATTGTTTTATATGATTTACAGTTTGGTCATTCATTTTTTAGTAAAGAAATAGATTAATACTGATCTCCGGCACCGCCACCACCAAATTCTCCTCCGCCTAAATCCACATCATTCATAGGTTCTTCAATGGAAGCGTTTCCACCCATGGTAGAAGAAACCAAAATACTTTCTGCGTTTAGGTTTGACCATTTATCCGATAATAGTTGCTCTCTCGTATAGCCATGTTTCATGGTTTTGAGATAGTTTAAGGCCCAAATAGCAAGCCCTAAAACCACACTGCCAGCAAGAGTTAAAGTGAACTCAGTATGACCCGAGCTGTAATAATATTTAAAGGTGATTACACTTGCAAATAGAATCAGAACACCTGTTCTAATGAGAATAATATTCTTTTTTCGAAGCCCAATAAGAAGATATATCAAAGGAATCACAGAAGTTAGAAAGTAGAAAACAAATGCAAATGGAATGTCTTCCCCAGGAGCTAAATCCAGTCCCATTAATTCAATACTAAGTTCACGTACAACGAGATAATTGCCTCCCAAATATGTCAATATTAGTAGAATAATATCAATAAGGATAAAATGATTTTTATAGTAAAATGGAATTTTAAACGATTTTTGGACATATTGACTGAGGATATAGAGAATTCCAAAAAGGACCACAAATACCATTGGAATTATAGCCTGAGCGAAGCCACCTATGGCATATAGTGTGTCAAATATCAAATATGCAAATGCACCAGCGGCAATAATGACTCCAATGAGATTAAGATATCGTAGTGCTATAAAAACTCCGGCTATAAGAAGTATGAAAACTAAGAACAGAGAAATATCATCATCCCAGTAAAAAGTTATGATCAGTTGTCCCAACCCTAAAAACAGGAAGGCTTCTGAAACCCCGGATTTATAATGTTGTTTGGATTTGATTAAACCTAATTCCAAAATCAACAAATAACTGATTCCTGCAAGTGCGAGAAGTACTCTAACCGCATTATCACTGTCTGTATTAAATAAGAAAGTACTCGCAAATAATCCCATTCCGGCATTCACCCCAATGATCGTAACAATAAAAAGAAGTACTCTAAGCCAAATAGGGGGGTGGTATAAATTAGATGAGAATTCTTGTGTTACAACGTTCCATTGATCATCATCAATCACACCACTCTTGTGCCACGAATGTGCTTCATCCATGATTTCAATTTTTTTCAGTTCTTCCGGATTATATGCGATCATAACTGACGATTTTTTTTCATGTTTCTAATGATGCGTTCAATCATAAACACAATTCCTCCGGTTGATGCCATAAAATACATCAACCATAATTCGAATGGTAAATCTTCCAGGATTTCAAAGAGCAATCGGGTGCCTGTGATGTAGCCACATAAGATACCCATTATGAAAAATAAATATTCTTGTCTTTTCCAGGAGTTGACGGCCACACTTATTCCTGAGATTAACGCAACTAATGCATAAAAGACCCAATAGTCGCTGGTAAAAGAAGCAGAAACGATGGAACCAAAAAAGAGCAAGAGCCCGAAGCTTTTGAACGTGAATGAGAAGTGTGGTTTTATGTTTTTGTAATACAATCCGTATCCGGTTAGAGCGAATAAAGCACCAACCCAAATTCCGGTATTGTATAGTGAGAGTAGGTTCACAAAATCAGAATGATACCATTGTGTGAAACTTACCTGAAGTCCCCAAAATGCTGCAAATGCGGTAATGGCTAATGATAAAATTCCTCTATGGTCAAATCTAAACGCTACATAAAAGAATAGAAATGAAGTCAGGAGTGAGGACCATTTAATCAGGGGTTCAATAAGATCGTATTGAATGAGTACATATGAAGAGATCGAAACAAAAACTAATGCCGCCAACAACAAGATGTAATCAAAGTAGGGTGTAGGAGGCTTTTGTACTTCGTTAGAATATGGTGGAATATGTTGGCTGATGTAATATATACATGCAATTTCCAGGACCGTTAAACCTAGAATTAAAACCAGATGTCCCCAATTTTCCATGTGAATGTAAATCATCAAACCAATGCCTGTAGAGAGAAGTAGGACGCCTAAGTACAGAAGAGTTCTTAACTCTACATAGAGCGAAATAAGTCGGCCCGATTTGATTTTATCCAGATACTCAAATTGTTCTGAGGATAGAATATGTTTTTCGTAAAGTTCTTTATGCGGAGAATCCATTACGGGCTAAATTAAGAATATTTTAAATTGAATGCTCGCGTTTTTAAAAATGCAATGTGAATGGCTTTGTTTAAAACCCAAAAGACTCCCTGTGACTTTTTCTATTTTTGGGTGATTTTAAATGAGTTTTATGCAAAATATGAAGTGGCTGTGGATGTTGAGTATTGTGTCGTTAGTGGCGTGTTCAGGTTTACAAAAAGAAAAAGTAGATATGATCATCCACAATGCGACTGTTTATACTGTGGATGAATCTTTTTCTAAAGAGGAGGCACTGGCGATTCATCAAGGGAAGATTGTGGCGATTGGACCAGAGCATGAGATCATGAATAAATATCAGAGTGACCAAACCATAAACGCCAAAAAACAATTTGTGTATCCTGGATTTATCGATGGACATTGTCATTTTGTAGGATATGGTTTGAGTCTTCAGAAGGTGAATTTGGTAGGAACCAAAAGTTGGGAAGAGTGTATAGAGCGTGTAGTATCATTTTCAAAATCAAATAAAGTAGATTGGATTACAGGAAGAGGTTGGGATCAAAATGACTGGGAGGTTGCAGAATATCCAACCAATAAAAAGTTGAACGAGTTGTTTCCGGATACTCCGGTATTATTAAGACGAATTGATGGACATGGGGCTATTGCAAATCAGAAAGCATTAGAAATTGCAGGAATCAATGCATCCACTGAAATTGATGGCGGAATGATTGCGATGATGGATGGTAAACCTACAGGAGTATTAGTAGATAATGCAGTCGATCTGGTATTAGATCAAATTCCTGAACCGGATGCTGAAATGATTCAAAAAGCTATTTTATATGCGCAAACCATGTGTTTTGAAGTGGGGCTAACTACTGTGGACGATGCTGGATTGGACCGTGCGCAAATCGAATTGATTGAAAAGTTACAAGAGGATTCATTGTTAAAGATGAACATATATGCAATGGTGTCTGATAAACCGGAGAATGTATCATATTTTCTGAAGAAAGGAATTATTTCAAAAGAGAAGTTGACTGTTAGGTCGATTAAGGTTTATGCTGACGGAGCCTTGGGGTCAAGAGGGGCGGCATTGATCCATCCGTATACTGATGACCATGAAAATCATGGTATGATAATTACACCATTAGCACATATGGAAGAATTAGCTCAGGAAATCAAAAATGCAGGTTATCAAATGAATACCCATTGTATTGGAGATTCTGCAAATCGTGTATTGTTAGATATCTACGGGAATGTGTTAACCGGAGTAAATGATATGCGTTGGAGAATTGAACATGCTCAGGTCGTTACTCCTATTGATTTAGATAAGTTCAAGAAGTATACCATCATTCCATCAGTTCAACCTACCCATGCAACTTCTGATATGTACTGGGCAGAAGAGCGCTTGGGAGAAAATCGAATTAAAACGGCATATGCGTATAAAGATTTGTTGAATCAAAACTACATTTTGGCTTTGGGTACAGATTTCCCAATTGAAGATATCTCTCCTTTAAAAACATTTTATGCGGCTGTATTTAGACAGGATATAAAAGGGTATCCGGATGGAGGTTTTAATGCAGAAAATGCATTAACCAGAGAAGAAGCCATTCGTGGAATGACTATTTGGAATGCTTTGGCCAATTTTGAAGAACAAGAAAAAGGTAGTTTGGAAATTGGTAAAAAAGCCAATATTACGATTCTGAATATGGATTTAATGACGGTGAGACCGGAGTCATTTGATAAACTCCAGGTAACTTATACTATAGTGGACGGAGAAATGGTATATCAAAAATAATCTGAGGGAGTTATAGCGATGCGTGAAACAATTCATACAATTTATAGACAGGTGAGGAGTTTAAAGAATATGAGATGGATGTTCTGGATATTGTTATTGCCCTTGTTTGGAATGGCCAGGGAAATGTATCAACCCGACTTAAGTGAATTTTCTCGAGAAACGTTGACTTTGGCTAAAGCGAACTCGGAAGTGTCTTTTATGACAAAAGAGGAGCAGGATGTTGTTTTTTATATGAATCTGGTGCGTTTGGAACCGCAGATTTTTATGGAAGCGATATTGAAACCGTATGTAGCCCATTATGAGTTGAATAAAAACCACTATGTGAAATCATTGTATTCCGATTTAAAGAAAGCGAACTCGGTGAAGCCTTTGACGATGAAACAAGATTTATATGAGGTTTCCAAATCGCATTTGGATGATATTGGTGAAAAGGGAATAGAAGGACATACGGGTTCCAATGGTAAAACATTTAAAAAACGTGTAGATCATTTATTTAAAACCTATATCTCAGTTTCAGAAAATGTAGGACTGGGATTTGAAACTCCATTGGATAATGTAATCGGACTATTGATAGATGATGGAGTTAAAGATGTTGGTCACCGAAAAGCGATACTTAGTCCGAACTACAATTGTGTGGGAGTCTCCTTGGGAAATCACAAAAATTACATCAAAGGCTGTGTGATGGATTTTGGCCAGTTAGAAGCCAATTAAAGCTTCAAATTTGAAGGTAATCTCAATTGTTCCATCTCATCCAACGCCTGATCCAATTCTTTTTGAAGTTGCTGAATGATATCCGCAACAGGTTCAATTTTATTCACTAATTCGGAGGACTTACCCGCAATCCAAAGCGTTTTGTAATTGGCAGGTAAAATAGATTGTTCCAATTTTTTCATACCAATATATTGTACCCACATTTTAAAGTATTTCTTAGTGGTCCGATTATTAGATAAGAAACGCTCTAAAAAGCTTTGTTGGTGCCCAATTTTCTTCGCGTATGGCGTATTGATGACTGTTGCCCATGAACCGGAAATTTTGTTGGACATCACAATATCTTTCATTTGGGCTCTTACAATCGCATCTTTATAAGCTTCATTTACTGAAGCTTCTTTTGAAGCTATGAATTTGGTGCCGATGGAGACTCCCTCCGCTCCTAAAGCAAACATAGATGCCATACCCCAACCATCTGCAATTCCACCGGCAGCAATTACCGGAATATCAAATTTGTTTTTTAACGCACGTACTAAGATTTGAAGAGGGTTCGGTCCTGAATGACCTCCAGCTCCCTGTCCAACAGCGATAAAACCATCGCACCCTAAATCATATACTTTTTGCGCATGTTCCATATTGACCACATCGCAAAACACTTTAGCCCCATATTGATGTGCTTGTTCCATAACTTTTTGCGGATTCCCAAGTGAAGTGATATAAAATGGAACTTGATGTTCTACACAAATAGCGAGGTGTTTTTCGAAATAAGGATTGCTTTTTTGAGCAATGAGGTTTACACCATATTTTCCGGGTTTGTCATTCGAATATTCGTTAAGCGTTTGAAGCGCATTTGAAAGATCTTCCTCGGTTCTGAAATTTAAGGAGGGAAAAGCGGCTGCAATCCCAGAATCAATACCCGACTTGATCATTCCTAAATTGGAAACTAAAAACATAGGTGCCATAATCATAGGAAAATCAATATCTAGAAGCGCATTTAGTGATGTGTTAAATTTCATTAGAATTCAATTAAAGAGGTGTTTTAGAACCCGGATGTTTCTTCAAATTTACCTATTTTAGTGATCTACAATTAAAAGAATCACAGAATTATGGCTATAGAACCGAAAAGATTATTTGACCTTCCTTATTATCAATTGGAAAATTACCCGTTGGAACATTGTTTGTCTTCTAAAGTAAATGGTTCATGGGAAGGTGTCTCCACAAAAGAATTGGTGGATCGATCTAATGAGGTGAGTAGAGGGTTGTTAGCCATGGGGATCAAACCAGGAGATAAGATTGGTTTAATTTCGAACAATAGATATGAATGGCATATTATGGATATCGGGATTCTGCAAATTGGAGCGATTAATGTGCCTATTTATCCAACTATTTCTGCTGATGATTATGAGTATATTTTTAATCATGCAGAATTGAAATTAGTGGTGGTTTCATCTGAAGATATTTTAGCCAAAGTGAATCAGATCAAATCAAAAGTACCTTCGTTAATGGGGGTGTATACTTTTGACAGTATATCCGGAGAACAACATTGGACTGAAATTCCTGCAAAGAAAGATGGTGCGGAGCAAAGCGAAGTGCAAAAACTAATGGATGGAGTAAATAGTTCTGATTTAGCGTCAATTATTTACACTTCCGGAACTACCGGGAAGCCTAAAGGGGTTATGTTGTCTCATGATAATATCATGTCAAATGTTGTAGCTAGTGGATTTAGGTTTCCAGCGAAACATGGACAGAAATCATTATCCTTCTTACCTGTTTGTCATATTTACGAACGCACCTTATTGTATTTATACCTAAAAGAAGGAACGAGTGTCTATTTTGCGGAGAGTATGGAGACTATTGGAGATAACATCAAAGAAGTGCAGCCGGAAGTCTTCTCAGCCGTACCAAGATTATTGGAAAAAGTATTTGATAAGATTATTGCAAAGGGACAAGAGCTTACAGGAATTAAGAAAATGCTGTTTTTCTGGGCGGTTGGACTTGGAGAAAAATGGGAGCCGAATCGCGCAAATGGAGGTTTCTACGAATGGCAGTTGGGAATTGCGAATAAATTGATTTTTAGCAAATGGAGAGAGGCTTTAGGGAATAATGTTTTGGCTATAGCATCGGGAAGTGCCGCACTTCAACCGCGTTTGGCTCGAGTTTTTAATGCAGCTCAGATTCCAATTTACGAGGGTTATGGATTAACGGAAACCTCTCCGGTAATATCCGTTAACGAGTTAGATAGGGAAGGATTGATGATTGGAACTGTAGGAAGAGTGTTGGATAAAGTGGAAGTGAAATTTGGTGATGATGGAGAAATTCTGTGTAAAGGTCCGAACGTGATGATGGGATATTATAAAGATCCTGAAAAAACCAGAGAAGTCTTAACCGAAGATGGATGGTTTCATACCGGTGACATTGGCGAAATGGTAGGCCCAAATAAAGATTTTCTTAAGATTACAGATCGTAAGAAAGAGATGTTTAAGACTTCAGGAGGGAAGTATATTGCGCCTCAGATTATCGAAAATATGCTGAAAGAATCTAGATTCATTGAGCAGGCAATGGTAATTGGTGAAAATCGAAAACACCCTGCGGTATTGGTGGTGCCGGCTTATGAGTTTGTAATGGAATGGTGTAAACGTCATGATTTGGTATGTGAGTCGAATGAACAAATTGCAAATTGTGAAGAGGTTCAGGAAAGAATCTGGAAAGATGTTGTGAAAATCACCAAAGACCTAGGTAAGTGGGAAATTCCAAAGAAGATGGAACTATGTAAGGAAATGTGGAGTGTTGAAAATGATGAATTGACTCCAACATTAAAGTTAAAGCGTAAGAGAATCTTGGAAAAACATAAAGAGGAAGTAGATCGTATTTATGGGTAGTACAAGGAAATATAACAGTCTTTCTGAGTTTTATCCTTACTACTTAAGTGAACATTTACATCCGGTTTGTCGGGGCTTACATTTTACCGGCACTTTACTTTTATTCGTCATTCTTTTTGGAGCAATATATTTTAACGAGTATATCTATCTCTGGTTATTGCCAGTGGTAGGATATGGATTTGCCTGGGTGGGACATTATTTTTTTGAGAAGAATAAACCTGCAACTTTCCAATACCCGTTTTATTCTTTAGCTTCTGACTTTATAATGTTTAAAGATCTATTGATCGGTAAAGAGAAGTTTAATCCTGAAAACAATGATGTTTAGACCGTATAAATTTAGTTTTGTTATAAAGAATTTAGAGAAGTGATATACGAATATGACGGGTTTGTTCCCGTAATACACGAAACCGCATTTGTTCATCCTCTGGCTTCAGTTATTGGAAATGTTCAGATTGGCGCAAATGTTTTTGTTGGATCAGGAGCTGCAATTCGCGGTGATATTGGAAAGATTATTATTGAAGATGGATGCAATGTACAGGAAAATTGTATTGTACATATGTTTCCAGGAAAAACAGTGCGATTAAAAGAGATGGCGCATATTGGGCATGGAGCTATTGTCCATGGAGCCAATGTAGGCAGAAATACATTAATCGGTATGAATGCGGTGTTGATGGATGATGCAGAAATTGGAGACGAATGTGTAATCGGGGCATTGTGTTTTGTGCCAGCTGGTAAAGAAATCCCAAATAGAAGTGTTGGGGTAGGAAACCCTGTGAAATTAGTGAAGGAAGTTTCGGATAAAATGCTAGGTTGGAAAACCGAAGGGACCTTACTGTATCAAAAATTAGCCGCAGATAGTCATGAAGGTTTGAAAGAAGTTGAGCCACTTAGGGAAGTTCCAGAAGATAGAGTAGATCAGGGAGATATCTTTAAGCCGTGGAATGAAACCAAATAGTTGTGGGTTCGTAAAGAATTAATGAATTGAAAAATAATTAGAATAAATGTTATTAGACAATAAATTACCAATTGTTTATTCATTGGGAAAGATTAAACCCGAGTTGATCGTGGTTTCAATTTATGCCATTGGAATTGTGTTTTTTCATGACTATGTACACGTAGAGCGTATGTCCATACCTATTGCCGTTCCATCTATTTTGGGAACTACAATATCGTTGATTCTGGCGTTTAGAATTGCTCAGTCATACGATAGATGGTGGGAAGCCAGAAAGATTTGGGGTGAAATTGTGAATGACTCCAGAACTTTGGTACGTCAGGCTATGACATTTATCCATGATCAAAATAATCCAGAGCAATCCGAAAAAATGCATCTTGAAATGGTGAAAATTCAGGTAGCTTTTGTCCATGCGTTGGGAAAATCTTTAAGAGGTCAAGATGTGGTTGCAACGATTAAGGACAAGTTAGATCCGGATCAACTAGAAGAGGTAGCCAGAGAATCAAATATTCCCAATGCGATACTAAAATTGCATGCAAAGTGCTTGAAAGAAGCTATGGAAAAAGAATGGGTAACCGGATTCCATGTGATTCAAATAGATGATTCTATCACACGTTTAACTGCTGCAATGGGGAAAGCTGAACGAATCAAGAGTACGATTTTCCCAATTACATATACCATTTTGGTAGAGTTTCTACTTTATCTCTTCGTAATGATGTTGCCTTTAGGTTTGACCGATTATTTTGGGTATTTGGTGGCACCGCTTTTATTGGTGATTAGTGTGCCATTTTTCTTGTTAGAGAAAACAGCATTGAATTTACAAAACCCGTTTAATAACAATAAAACGGATATTGCAATGACTACGATTGCGCGTACCATTGAATTAAATTTAAACCAAATGGTAGGTAAGGATTTTCAACATCAGGATGAGAATCCTGAGGATGGAAGTTTTTATATCATGTAAATCAACTCGGTGCAGGAATTCGATTCAAAAGCAGCTACATGGGATGAGAATTCTGAAAGAATTCGAAGAGCTAATGAGATTGCCAATGCCATCAATTCGGAGTTAGATTTATCACAGATACGTACGGCTCTGGAATATGGTTGTGGAACGGGGTTATTAAGCTTTGCATTAAAAGATGGGATTGATGAGGTTACTTTAATGGATGAGTCTGCATTGATGATTCAGGAAGTGGATCGAAAATGTGAGCAAGCAGGGATTATTCATTTTCATCCGGTAAAGTATAACCTATTGGAGGATGAATTGCCTCATTTTAAAGTCGATCTGATTTATTCGTTGATGACGCTTCATCATATTGATGATGTGGAGAGTATATTGGAGTCGTTTCAATCTTTATTGAATCCATCGGGATATTTGGTTTTGATTGATTTAGTGACTGAAGATGGCTCATTTCATAATCATAAATTTGACGGTCATTTGGGATTTGATCGAGATGAGTTAGAGTATCAGATGAAAGAAGCGGGATTTACTCCAATCCAGTACAGTGTTTGCTATACGATTAAAAAAGAACGCGCGGGAGAAATCAAAGAGTATCCGTTGTTTATGTTGATAGGTAGAAAATAAGATATATCTTATTCCTTTAGATTAAATTCGAAGATAGAGTCAGACAAAGATTATAATGAATGCTTTTAAGTTCATATTTATTATTTGGATTTTATGGAGTCCGATTCATGGATGGAGTAAAGACCAAAATGAAATAGATAGCTTACTGAATATTGTTCAGAATGAACCAAATTCGATTCATTCGGTGGAGGCCTATTTAGAGTTGGGATGTTGTGGTGATTTTGATCAAAATGGACTGGAGAAATATTTAAAGAAGGCATTAGCAATTGCTCAAAAGAATGACTCTGAACTTCTGATCGCAGATTGTATGGTAACTCTGGCAGATTTTTATGTGACTCAGGGAAATACGCAAATCGCACTGGAGTATTATTTAGAGAGTATTCAAATATTTAAACGTTTAGATGATGTCTACGGTTTAGGAACAGTTTACAATTCGATGGGGCTATTCTATCATGATCTTGGTGATTACGAAAAAGCAATAAATTATAACCAACAGGCCTTAGAATTATTTTCAACTCTAGAGCGAAAAGATGAAATAGGTAGTATTTTCAATAACCTGGGGAACATTTATGCTGAGAAAGAGGATTATCCCGAGGCCATTAAGTATTATGACCTTTCCTTAGATGTTTATAAGGAAATCGGAGATACAGCATCCTTGTTTGCTTATTACATTAATATGGCCATTATCCAGGAAGAGCTGGAAGATTATGTAGAAGCAGAAAAACTGTATTTATTGGCTTTGGAATTTGTTGAAAGAGATGATACACCATATGAAGATCGAATGATTTTTTATACCAATCTGGGGGTATTGAAGAACAAGATGGGGCAGCAGGGCGAAGCTCTAAATTATTTTGATTCGGTACTCCATTTTAAAAATGAACAGGTATTAGATCAAGGATTATTGATGACCATATATGTTGAAATGGCTGATATCTATAAGAGTAGAGGTCAGTACAAGAAAGCGATCTATTATTTTGAGGAAATAAACAGGTTTCAGGATAGTCTTCTATTTGCGGATGATTTGATTAAAGTCCAGGAGGTCGAAAATAAATATGAGCTGAAGTTAGCTGAAGAAAAATTGGAGAAGGAGAATAAACTCAGAACGCAATTGGTCTGGTTCGGCTCAGTTGTAGCTGTTTTAATCATTATTATTCTTGTGTTTGTTGTTTATTCTTTGCGTTTAAAAGCGAGTAGACAAAAGATTTTGGTTGAGAATAAATCTAAATTATTGGAAACCGAGTTAATGAATCTCAGATTACTTACTGAGGCTCAAAAGAAGGATTTGGAGATTAAAAAAACTTCATTGACCAATTTTGGATTACATATCATCTGGAAAAAGAAATTGATTGATGAGTTAAGACAGAATCTTCAAAAACTAAAAACTTCAGATGAAAAGTTGAACTTGAAATTAAAACAAATCAATTCTGAAATTCGCAACATTCAGGGGCTTGGTTCGGATATTGAAGATTTTTATGTTCAGGCAGAAGCTTTGGAAAATGACTTTGTAGATAAATATCAATCTGGTGATTTAAAGTTAACCAGAAACGAAAAGAAACTCATCGTTCTGTTAAAACTAGGTTTATCTTCCAAAGAAATTTCAATAATCAACAATGTTTCAGAGCAAGCGGTGAAGATGAGTAGACATCGATTAAGGTCAAAATTGAATGTTCCAAAGGATATTACTTTAATTGACTTCTTAAACGCTTAAATCCAGTTTGTAAACCTTTGACGGCATTTAAAGTGTTGATTTTCAAATGTTAGCTTTTTGATCTGTTAACCAAATTATAGAAGAAAATCAGGCTTTATATACCAGATGTTGAGATTTAAGCATTATTATTTGAAAACGATGAAGTTAGTTTTGAGCTGTGGATCAAATAACTAGGATTATGAAAAGGATATTAACAGCTTTATTGGTAGCATTTTCTATGGCGGCTTTTGGGCAAAGTGCACAGATGTTACAGACCGAAGGAAAAACATTTGAAGAGATTTGTGATTATATGAATCAGAAATTCGAGGGTAAATCATTTATAAAAGGAAAACCAAATTTCTTAAGGGAATACATGCAGTTTAAAAGATGGGAGTTTTTTTGGAAGCATAGTTTATTACCGGATGGAGGGTTTCCAACATCAAGTACGTTAAACGAAGGATATCTGGAAGCTCTGGATATGCAGTCTTTTAGATCGATAAATGCTTCAAATTGGACTTACTTTGGTCCAAAGGTTTTACCACAGTCTAGTGTGGCATATTATCCCGGGTTTGGGCGTGTGAATGCCATTGCGATTCATCCGTCAAATCATAATATTTTAATTGCGGGAGCTGCAGGTTCTGGAATCTGGAAGTCTACAGATAAAGGTGCGAATTGGAGTCCAAGAACGGATATGTTACCGAATGTAGGAATCAGTGATATTGTTTACGACCCGAATAATGTCAACATTCTATATGCAATAACTGGTGACGCAGATGGTGGTCGAAATCCGTATTCTACAGGTATGTTGAAATCGGTTGATGGAGGTGATAGTTGGACAATTGTGGGGTTAAATCATAATTACGATGATGAGTATATATTGAGAAGGATGGTCATTTTAAATTCTCCTGCAAATACAATTGTGGCAACTGCTAATGATGGAATCCATAAATCTGTAGATGGAGGAGTCAACTGGACCAAGGTAAGTAATGAGTTAGGATATTGTATTGTGAAGGTGAATGATCAGGTGTTTTATTCAGGAACGAGTACCGGAAAAATTTTGAAAACCACTAATTCAGGAAATACCTGGGTGGATGTAACTCCCGGGAATCCATCTTTTTCTGGTAGAATCGAGTTGGGAATAACTCCCGATGATGCAAATTTCATCTTTGCATTAGATGCTTCTGGTACTATGGCTAAATCAAATGATGGTGGGCAAAGTTGGTCTAACGTTTCTGGCCCCTCATCTTTTGATAGTCAGGGAGGATATAATATGACCGTTGCAGTTTCTCCTGGAGATAAAAATAAAATCTTAATTGGAGGGATTAATGGATGGAGAAGTTTTAATGGTGGAGATACCTGGGAGCTATATTTAGATGGTTATTGGGAACAGGGTAATCCGTATTTCTATGTGCATTCTGATCATCACGTAATGAAGTTTGTTTCCGGAGGAAGTGATACAGTTTTTATTGGTAATGACGGAGGTGTTTATTATGGAGATTTTACTCAGAACACAACGTTTGTTGACGTAACCGGGAATATGTATATCACTCAATATTATGGGTTGGGAGGATTACGTACTGATGATAAAGTTGTGGTTGCCGGAGCACAGGATAACGATGGTGTTTATATCAATGGGAATGTAGTGAAAGGTTTGTTAGCGGGTTCCGATGGATATGATGGTTTGATCGATTACTCTAATCCAAATATCTCTTATATCACTACCACAGGTGCAGGTTATGTAGAGAAGACAACCGATGGTTGGCAGACAGCATCAAGTATAACCATTGGAGCCGGGTTTTATGCCAATTGGGATGTAATTGTAGCTATGCATCCAACAGATCCTTCTACCATTTTTTTTGGAGGAAATAAATTGGTGAAAAGTTCAGATCAAGGCGTGAATTGGACTGCATTATATTCTGTGAATGGTGGTGAGTTGACAGCTTTTGCAATTGCGCCTTCAGATCCAACCGTGATGTATATTGCAACATCTAGTGGCGTTTTAGAAAAGACATCAGACAACGGGCAGAATTGGTCTCAGTTGACGAGTTTGCCAATTTCAGGTAATACGATGATTACCTCATTAGCTGTAAATGGAACGAAGCCAGATGAGATTTATGCGACCTTAAGTGGGTTTGATGCTTCTAAAAAAGTATTTAAATCTACGGATGGAGGAACGACCTGGATAAATATGACGTATAATTTACCGAATGTTCCAACCAGCCATATGGTATATGCAACCGGGACAAATGATGATTTATATTTGGCAACAGACTTAGGGGTTTACTTCAATACAAATGGAGGGAATTCATGGACTGAGTTTAGAACGAATTTACCATATACTCAAGTAAAAGAATTAGAGATACATTATGCATCAAATAGTGTTTTTGCCGCGACTTATGGAAGAGGAATTTGGAAATCACCTCTTGAAAATAATACGAATCCGACTAGTGTTGGAAGTATAGAGATCAAGGAGCATTCTAAAGTTTTTCCAACTCTAAATCAAGGCGTATTTACTATTGAATTAAACGAAAAAGAATCTGCAATTGATTATGAGGTGATTATTTATAATTCAATTGGAGGGGTTGTAAAAACACAATCTATTCATGATGGTAAAACCATGATTGATATTTCTGAGTTTGCTGATGGCAATTATTTCGTTACAATCAAGAAAGGAAAGGATTACTTCACACATCAAATCGTTAAATATGAGTAGAACTAAAAAAAGCTCTTTTTTAATGGGGTTAATTACGCTATTAGTTTTTTCATGCAAGTCTCCGTTAACGGTGGGCACTGCTTCTTACAAAGTAGTTCGCCCGGGTCATCAGGGGCAAGAAATGTTCACTGAATTTATTCTGGTATTCAATAAGGCGAAGCACGACTCTATTCATGTGACAAAAGCGATAGTCTATGGGTATGAAGGGCATGACTATTACTATAACGATATTGTTTTAAATGATGAAGAATTACGTAAGACCTTGAAAAATTCGGTAGATCAGACTACATTTTCGGTCTATTTGAATACATCTAAAGCTATCAAAAAGGAGGTGTCTAATTCGGAAAAACTGACTATTGAAGTTTTTTACGATGTCAATGGTAAAAATCAAAAACTGATGGTGGATGATTTCAATAATGAAGGTGTGAAAATGCGAAGAAATTAAAATGAGAAAGGGGTTCCGTAAATTAATTATGGGAGCCCTTTTTTAAGAAATATTACCCCAATTTGGATGCTTCTTTACATATGAGATGAAGTGCCTTCTAAGATTATGGTGTTGAGGTAACTCTAAATTAGGATCTTGTTCCAAAACGGATATAGCTGCTTCCCTGGCGACTTTTAAGATTTTTCCGTCTTTGGCTAAATCAGCAATTGCAAAGTCTAAAATTCCACTTTGTTGTGTGCCCATAATGTTTCCCGGACCTCGAAGGTTAAGATCGGCTTCTGCTACTTCAAATCCATCATTGGTACGTACCATGGTTTCAATACGGGTTCGGGCTTCAGAAGAAAGTTTGTAGTCTGTGATCAAAATGCAATAAGACTGTTCGGCACCTCGACCTACACGACCTCGAAGTTGATGTAACTGTGCCAGCCCGAATTTCTCTGCACTTTCAATAATCATAACAGAGGCATTTGGGACATTAACACCTACTTCGATGACCGTGGTTGCCACCATGATATGCGTTTGACCATTCACAAAACGCTGCATTTCTAAATCTTTATCCGCAGGTTTCATTTTACCATGTACAATGGAAACCTGAAACTGTGGCGGAGGGAACTCTCTGGATATAGATTCAAATCCATCCATCAAATCCTTATATTGGAAATGTTCAGATTCTTCAATTAGTGGATATACAATATAAATCTGTCGTCCAATTTGAATTTGTTTTCGGATAAAACCAAAAATTCCCAAACGGTTTGCATCATATTTATGAATGGTTTGGATAGGTTTTCTACCCGGAGGCAATTCATCGATAATACTCACATCCAGGTCACCATAAAATGACATGGCCAATGTTCGAGGAATTGGAGTGGCCGACATAATAAGAATATGTGGAGGAACTTTGCTTTTAGCCCACATGCGCGATCTCTGAGCGACTCCAAAACGATGCTGTTCGTCAATAATGACTACCCCAAGATTTTTAAATTGAACCCGATCTTCTAGTAAAGCATGTGTGCCAATGATTACCTCGATCTCGCCATTTTTGAGCTGTTCGAGCATTGGTGTTCTGGCTTTTGCTTTAGTTGAGCCTGTAAGAAGTGTTGTTTTGATACCTACTTTGTCTAGCAATTCAGATACCCCTTCATAATGCTGTGTAGCCAAAATTTCTGTTGGAGCCATCAAAGCAGCTTGAAACCCATTGTCGATGGCCAATAAGATGGTAAGAACTGCTACGATGGTTTTACCACTTCCAACATCACCTTGTAATAGGCGATTCATCTGATCTCCACTTTTGACATCAGCACGAATTTCTTTTATAACTCTTTTCTGTGCACCAGTCAGATCGAAAGGGAGAACTTCATCATAGAATTTCTTGAAATATGGGCCAACTTGTCCAAATATAAAGCCTTTACGCTCGGATTTTCTGAAGTTTTTAAACCTTAAAATTTGAAGTTGCATAAAAAACAATTCTTCAAATTTTAATCGATATCTGGCGAGCTTTAAATATTCGGCATTACTTGGAAAATGAACTTCAAACAGGGCGCGATTCCTGGGGATTAAATTCCATTTTTTTGCCAAATCCGGAGTCAGATTTTCAGGAATGTTAACCTGGATTTGTTGTGTTAAAGTATAGACCAGTTTTTCAAGAGCTTTGGAATGGAGGTTTTTGTTTGACAGTTTTTCAGTTGTGTGATATATCGGTTGTAATGCACGTCCTTGTGTGACTTTTGCCGTACTGGCTAACTCGAGTTCAGGGTGCGCAATATTGTATTTTCCGTTGAATCGGGTAGGTTTCCCGAACAAAACAAATTCACTATCCGTATCTAGTTTAGGTTCAACCCATTTAATTCCTTTAAACCAAACCAGTTCAATACTTCCTGAAGCATCATAGAACTCAGCTGTTAATCTCATTTTTCTGGTCTGACCAATTTTTTTGATCTTGCGTAAACGTCCTTTGAATTGCATAAACGCCTGATCCTGATTTGCCGCACTTACCGGATGAAATTTTGATCGATCTACATAACGAAAAGGAAAATGAAATAGTAAATCCCCAAATGTGAAAATACCTAGTTCTTTATTTAATAATAAAGCGCGTTTAGGTCCGACACCTTTTAAGAATTCTATTTTGGTTTGAAGTGGATTCAAATGCTATTTCGTTTGAATCCAAAAGTAATGCGTTTTATGAAATAGATGAGATGTAAAACCAGTTAGGATTACCAGTTTTTGTCGCCACTGGCATTATTTTTAAAAGTGTTGTTTAAAAGGATAGGTTCTGTGGCAAACTGTTCTTTAAAAATGCCAAATTTATACGAGTTTTTAATTTCACAATTGGATATGGTTATTGGAGTTACAATAGAGCTGCCAATGTAAATGTTACCTCTATATTTCCCTCCATTTGTAACCACACAGTGATTTAATACAACTCCATCGGAATTTAGGTTTTCTATCGATAAACCATTCCAGTCTCGAGGAGAGTTTTGATCGGCTGCGTAACTTCCTCTAAAGATAATTGGGTTTTCAGGTGTTCCATTAGCAATTAAACCACCGGAACCGGAGTTTTGACCTACAGAAAAACCGGTAGGGCACTTGAGTTCGGTCCCTGGTTCCAGAATCATAGTACAAGGATTGCCAGAAACGCCCCAAATAGAAAAGTAATTATTGAGTACGTATGGAATGCCAGGATTAATCCAGTTATGCGAGCCTGCTTCATTCAAATTTTCTTGTACATTGATGACGGACTGAGGGTTGAATTTATTCCCCTCACCAATTGTTGAAACCGAATTAGCTCCAATAACCAAAGGAACACTCACGTTTAGCTCAAAGTTGTTATTGATAAAAGATGTAAATCTGGAAGATGGTCCAATAGCAATTCCGGAAGAATTAAATTTTGATATGGGACACATATATACCCCATTTCCGTTCCTAAAAGTGCATTCCTTTATTGTTATGTATTGACCTAAGCAAACAAGTGAACCGCCACCATAAATATTGGGGCTAAAGGTTCCTCCATAAGAAAAAGTATGATTGGCATGTTCGATTATACAATTTTCAAATACAGATTCGGTATAATACTCAAAAATCTGAATGCCTCCCCATTCATTATAATCTTGACGATTACCTGAAGAAGTGAAAATAATGTTTTTCTGATTCGTTCCGACTGCATGGATGGCACCATTACTATATTCTGGAATTTTGATCAGTACATCACGGTCGCACTTAATGATACATCCTGGTTCTATGGTAAGTGTTGCAGAATTTCTAATGTTGATGTTTGTGGTAATTTGATATACTTTGTTCCCCTTCCATGTGGTGTCTAAAACAATGTCTTCATCTATGATAACAACTTCAGGTAGTGGATGCCCAACCGGAGGCTCTTCTTTAATACAGGAAGAAATACATAGGGATATAAAAGCAAAAAGAACTAGAGTTTGTTTCATTTTAGATTATTTGTTACAAACATAGTTTTTTGTTTGACAAAAAATAAAAAGCAACAATTTCGGAGAATAGATTCAAAGATTACATTTGTGTACCACTAAATATTTTGAATGGAAATACTAAACTCGATATTGGTTTGGGCGATGAAGAAACGAATTCATCAAATCGACCTTTTTATTAAATACCCTGTTGAAGTACAAAATGATTGGTTTAACAAGCTAATTCAAACATCCCAAAATACGGAATGGGGAAAGAAATACGGTTATTCAGATATAAAATCAATTCAGGAATTTAAGAATCGAGTTCCAATTCAGGATTACAATAGTTTAAAACCTTTTATTGATCGTGCGAAGAACGGGGAACAAAATGTGTTATGGTCGGGTGAGACGAAATGGTTTGCAAAATCATCTGGAACAACCAATGATAAGAGTAAATTCATCCCGGTAACACCTGAAGCGCTTGAGACGTGTCATTATAAGGGTGGGAAGGATTTAATTTCCCTGTATATCAAATATAAACCTGACTCTAAAATGTTTACGGGTAGAGGCCTGGTACTGGGTGGAAGTAGTGAAATCAATAAGACGAATCCGGCTTCATATTCTGGTGACTTGTCTTCAATTATCATTGATAACTTACCTATTTGGGCTGAATTACATAGAACTCCATCCAAGAAGATTGCTTTAATGTCGGAGTGGGAGGAAAAACTTACAAAAATGGCGGAGCGCACCGCAGATCAGAATATCACCACGTTGGCAGGAGTGCCTTCCTGGACTTTGGTTTTATTGAATAAGGTGTTAGAGATTAAAGGCGCAAAAACCATTCGTGAAGTATGGCCAAACTTAGAAACCTATACGCATGGTGGTGTCAGTTTTGTGCCGTTTAAAAAGCAGTTTGATCAAATTTTTGATTTGCCGGGACTTAATTATATGGAGACTTATAGTGCGTCTGAAGGTTTTTTCGGGATTCAGGATTTATATGGTGAAAGTTTTGATGGTGGATTACTTTTAATGCTGGATTATGGCGTGTTTTACGAGTTTTTACCATTGGATAGACTTGATGATGAAAACCCGGAAACGCTTACCTTAGATGAGGTAGAGGTAGGAGTACATTATGCTTTGATTATTTCTACCAATGCGGGTTTATGGAGATATCAGATAGGAGATACGATTATGTTTACGCATCTGTATCCGTTTAGAATAAAAGTTACGGGTAGAACGAAGCAGTTTATGAATGTATTTGGGGAAGAACTGATGGTTGAAAATGCAGAACAGGCCATTAAAATTGCATGTGATCGGACTCAGGCTTCCATGACTGATTTTACGGCTTGCCCCATCTTTATGAAAGATAAAGATCGAGGCGGGCATGAATGGGCGATAGAGTTTTCAAAACCGCCTCAAAGTATGGAGCAGTTTAATGAAATTCTGGATACTGCGTTAAAGTCTTTAAATAGTGATTATGAGGCTAAGCGATATAAAGATTTTGTTTTGCAAGCACCAATTATACATAAATTGCCTGCGGGAACGTTTTATAACTGGATGAAAGGGAAAGGTAAACTCGGGGGGCAGAATAAAGTGCCGAGATTGTCGAATACTAGAAAATACATGGATGATATTTTGGCGTTTTAAAATATGCTTATGGATGCTTTTGCTGGCTAGTCAAACTAATGGTCAGGAGTCATATTTGGAATTGGAAAAAAAGGTTTCCATCCAGGCGGATTTTATAGAGTCTGATAATATTGGAAATATCTATTTAGTAAAAGGTGGGGAAATCAGAAAGTATACCGAGTCTGGTAATTTTGTGTTAAAAAATAGTGCATTGGCATTTGGGGAAATATCTTCATTAGATGCATCTAATGCATTAAAAATGATCACTTTTTTTAAGGATTTGTCTCAAATCATTTATATAGATAATCAGCTGTCAGAAAGAGGTGACCGGGTTTCATTGGATATGATTGGATATGTTCAGGGGACAGCAGTTTGCAGATCGTACAATGAGGGGATTTGGATTTTTGATCAAACCACCTTTGAGTTAACTCGATTAGATGAACAATTAGAACCTACTGCACAAAGTGGAAATCTATCTCAAATCTTGGGCTTTGTGCCAGAACCTAATTACATTCGAGAGTATAATAAGTGGCTATATGTAAATGATCCAAATGAAGGTGTTTTGGTCTTTGACTGGTATGGTAGTTACACTAAAAGAATTCCCGTAGTAGGATTGAAAAAAATGGTGCTGAGATCGGATAAAATGTTTTACGTATTAGAAAATAAATTATTTTCATATGATCTTAAAACCGCTGAAACTTCGGAAATGAAGTTGGAGCAAGCTGATATCATTGACTTTACTCTGCATGATGACAAATTGTTATTAATTACCCAAAATGAGTTGTTGATTTATAGAATAGTTGTGAAGTAAAATTTTAAATTTGGACACCTTTTAAATATTGAAATTAATAGAAATTAAGGATTATGCATATTGCGGTATCAGGAAATATTGGATCAGGAAAAACTACACTAACCAGATTGTTGTCAGATCATTATAAATGGGAGCCACACTTTGAGGATGTAGATGAAAATCCATATCTAAACGATTTTTACAATGATATGCAGCGTTGGTCTTTCAACCTTCAGGTGTATTTCCTGACGAGTAGATTTTCTCAAATTTTAAAAGTTAGAGAAAGCGGCAAAGATTTTATTCAAGATCGTACGATCTATGAAGATGCATATATTTTTGCTCCGAACTTGCATTCAATGGGTTTAATGACAACCAGAGATTTCGAGAATTTCTTTTCTATGTTTAACCTAATCGGTTCTTTCGTGCAACCACCAGATTTATTAATCTATTTACGTGCTTCAGTTCCTACTTTGGTAAGACAAATCCAGTCTCGTGGTAGAGATTATGAAGAATCTATTCGTTTGGATTATTTAAAAAGTTTGAATGAAAGATACGAATCCTGGATTAATTCCTATACCCGTGGTAAATTATTGATCATTGATGTGGATGACAATAATTTCAAGGAAGACAAGGAAGATTTAGGTCTAATCATCCACAAGATTGACACTGAATTACACGGCTTGTTTTAGTATCCGTTTTTTTGGTTCGGATCAGCCTGGTAATTTATGGCTTTCGGACATTCTTTCTGTCCCAATCTAAATAACATTAAACGTACTCCTACAATTACGCTTTGGTAAGATTGACTGAAATAATCTAACTGAGAAAAGTTCTTTTGGGAAGGTGTAAGATTAAACACTGGAATTTCAATATATGGGATAAGTGCCTTGTCATTATCAATCATAAAGCCCCACGCCAATTTATAGTGTAATTGAATAATAAACTTGTCGGGTGCAATTTGTTGATTGATACCATCTCCTGACAAATTCTGAGCGAATCTATAATCTAAGTTAATTCCAATCGAGTTTTGAATAAAATTGTAATCGTTTATGCTGATTACATTATTCAAATTGAGATTCGCACTGGCATAATGTGCAACAGCATTGTTTGAAAAGGATTGATTTGCAGAAGAATTCGTCACATTTAAGTCTTGCCCTTCATGGTTCCATAGCATCTTGTACCCGGCTGTATAGTCAATGTATTTAATGATCTTATGACCTTTTTTAAGACTGAGATATCTTCCAACAGATAAGGCGACACCCGGACGAATAGCTGAAGAAAAAGAAAATGTAGAATCTCCAGAAACTAATGATGATGGATCTGCGAAACCCTTCGTTCCGGTTACACCTCCTTCAAATAACCATCCGGTAGGTCTAAAATCAAAAGGGTTTGGATAAGCCTCATAGTAGTTCTTTTGTTTTTTCTGAATTTTATATGCTTTTCTCTGACTCCATGCTGGAGCAGAAAAGAATAAAAAGCTTAAAAATATGAGGCTTATTCGAATCATTATTTAATGGCGTTTAAGATAGCTTCTTCAATTTCCACAGAATCCCAAATCTCATCAATGTTTTCTGTTTTCATGATTTCTTTCATGATTGCATCTTGTCGTTTCCCTACTTCTAACGCTTCAGAATATGGAATATTGCTGAATGTTACCTGAGAGTATAAAGGCATCCATTTATCGGGGTGATTTGCGGAGAATTTCGCTTCAATTTTTTTCTGTAATAAGAACATTGGGTCACCTACAAAGTCGCGCATGACATGGTAATTGTGAATTGATAAATCCTGAACAGCGTCACCATTAGGCTTGCGAGAGATTTGATACTCTTTAAAAATAGCATCCCAATCTTTGCCATGCTTTTGCATCAATTCCCACATAATGCTACAATCTTCAAAACCAGCATTCATTCCCTGGCCATAGAATGGAACGGTAGCATGTGCTGCGTCTCCCATTAAAGCAACTTTTCCAGCTGTCCAAGGATAACAACGAACTATGGCTAAAGAAGAAAGAGGATGATCTTCCCAGGCATCCGCAATATTTGGCATCATTTCGTAAAAGTCAGGGAATGTGGATTTAAAGAATTGATCTACAGATTCCTTACTGTTTAGTTTGTCAAACGCGTTTTCATCGTTTTCATGAGGCATAAACAAAGTACATGTAAAAGACCCATCTTCATTAGCTAACGCAATCAGCATGAAACGTCCGCGAGGCCAAATATGAAGCGCATTCTTGTCTAGCTTATAAGAACCATCTTCATTGGCAGGTAATAGAATTTCTCGATATCCATCTTCTACATATTTCTGTGAGAAGTCAAATCGATCTAGTTTTTGTAAAGCATTATATCTTACTGCTGAAAAAGCGCCATCACATGCGAAAATTAAATCAGCCTGATCGGTAGATGTTTCACCAGTTTCAGTATTTTTTAAATAGATAACTCCATTTTCAACATCTACATTAGTACATTGCATGTTGTAATGGATTTTTGCATTTCCATGAGATTCAGCTAAATCCATCATCTTAGCATTGGCTCCACCTCTCGAGATGGAGTAAATGGCTTGCCCTTCTTTACCATACGGTTGATAAGTTAAATTACCATTTAAATCATGCATGATTCTGCCAGTCATTGGAATAGCCATTTTTCTTACTTCATCTCCGATACCCACAGCATCAAGAGCTTTCCAACCTCTGGTAGAAAGAGCAAGGTTAATAGATTTTCCCGCAGAAATATCAGCGCGTCTAATATCTGGTCTACGTTCATAAATGGTAACGTTATATCCTGCTTTAGATAAATATACAGCCCATAATGACCCGACTAATCCTGCGCCAACAATTACTACTTTTTCCATGCTTTAATTCTTTATTTAGTCCCGTTTAATTCTTTATTTATCTTCCATTTTTCGTTTAAAAAATCGACCCCCTTTTGGAGGTTTTACTGATTTTTTGATCCCCAAACGCATAATCACTATACCCACAAGTAATGCACCAAACACCCAAAACAGATGTTTGAATTCTCTCATTGCAGATGGGAGGAGTTCTTCCATTGGTTTATGCTTTTAGCCCATTTTGAAGAATTGTACCAAATCGATACACATCTTCATAGTTATTATATAAAGGTACTGGTGCGATTCTAATCACGTTAGGTTCTCGCCAGTCTGCTATAACTCCTTCATTAGTGAGGTGGTCAAAAAGTTCTTTGCCCTTTCCATGAGATAGAATGGATAATTGGGCTCCTCTTTCTTCAGGAACTGAAGGGGTAATGATTTCAAATGACGTATTTGGATCATCGTTTGAAACCTGTTGAATCACATATTCCAGATAAGCGGTTAAATGGATGCTTTTGGCTCTTAAGTTTTCGATTCCGGCTTCCATAAATATATCCAGAGAAGCTTTGTGAACAGCCATTGCCAAAACTGGAGCATTACTTAATTGCCATGATTCTGCCGTTTGAATTGGTTCAAATTCAGGCTCCATTAAAAATCTACGTTCTTTATTATGTCCCCACCATCCGGCAAATCTTGGAAGATCAGGATTCTTACAGTGTTTTTCATGTACAAAAATACCGGAAATACTTCCTGGCCCGGAATTCATGTATTTATATGAACACCATGCAGCAAAATCAACCTCCCACTCATGCAGCTGCATAGGAATATTTCCTGCAGCATGTGCCAAATCCCATCCAACGATTGCTCCGGTTTCATGACCTGCTTTGGTAATTTGAGGAATGTCAAAATATTGCCCCGTATAATAATTGACTCCACCAATCATAACCAATGCCAGTTCAGAGCCCGTGTCCTGAATGGTTTGAATAATATCTTCAGTTCTTAATGTATGCTCACCTTCACGAGGGAATAATTGAATAATAGCATCTTCAGGTTTTAAACCATGATGCTTTACCTGGCTTTGAAGTGCATACTGATCAGAAGGAAATGCTTTGCCTTCACAAATAATTTTATATCGATCTTTTGTTGGGCGATAAAACGAAACCATCAGTAAATGAAGGTTTGAAGTAAGGCCATTCATGGCAGCCACTTCTTCAGGTTTAGCCCCCATTAAATTGGCTAAAGGCTCAGCAAACATTTCATGATAGCTTACCCACGGGTTTTTAGCTTGAAAGTGGCCCTCAACACCATATTTTTTCCAATCATTGACTTCTTGTTCAAGAGCGGATAGAGCGGTTTTGGGAGCTAACCCCAATGAGTTACCGGTAAAGTATACCGTGTCTTGATTGTTATGTTGTGGAAAGTGGAATTTCTGACGAAAATCTTTAAGTGGATCTAGTTCATCTTGTTTTTTAGCATATGCTAAAGAAAATTCAAAATCGCTCATTTAATTGTAATTCTATATGAGCGTCAAATGTAAGGTTTTGAATGGTTATTTGATAATATGAAACAGGAGATTGACAAATGCTAATATAAAAAAATTACATTTGCACGGTGGAAGGATTTGAACGCTTGCAACCACAGTAAAAAATGCTAAATTGTAAGCCGCACGACCCTTTCGTCTAAATAAAGTCAAAAAACAAAATTGGATACTTTCTTATTGACGTAATATTCTTAGAATTGACATGAAGAAAGTATTTTAAATTAATTATATAATTATATATGTCTTACCTTTTTACATCAGAATCAGTTTCTGAAGGTCATCCGGATAAAGTAGCGGATCAAATTAGTGATGCTTTGTTAGATCACTTTTTAGCATTTGATAAAAACTCTAAGGTAGCTTGTGAAACATTAGTGACCACCGGGCAGGTAGTAGCAGCAGGAGAAGTGAAAACTGATGCTTATGTTGATGTGCAACAAATCGCAAGAGAAACAATTAATAAAATCGGATATACAAAAAGCGAATACAAGTTTGATGGAAATTCTTGTGGAGTGCTCACTGCCATTCACGGACAATCTAACGATATCAACCAGGGAGTTGATAGAGGTGGTGTGGAAGAGCAAGGTGCAGGTGATCAGGGGATGATGTTTGGATATGCCACTGACGAAACAGAAAACTACATGCCATTAGCGTTGGATTTATCACACTTGCTTCTAAGAGAGCTAGCTGTTATTCGTAGAGAAGAATCTGAAATCAAATACTTAAGACCGGATGCCAAGTCGCAGGTGACAATTGAGTATGATGAGAACCATAATCCGATTAGAATAGATTCTATTGTTATTTCAACTCAACATGATGAGTTTATAGTTGACGAAGGAAATCCAAAGTTGGCTGAGCAACAAATGCAAGAAAAGATTTATAATGATATTGTAAATGTTTTGATTCCACGTGTAAAGTCGAAGTTGCCGGAACATATTCAAAGTCTGTTTACAACAGATATTAAATATCATATTAATCCAACCGGGAAATTTGTGATTGGAGGTCCTCATGGAGATACCGGATTGACAGGTCGAAAAATTATTGTGGATACCTATGGTGGAAAAGGTGCACATGGAGGTGGGGCTTTTTCAGGAAAGGACCCGAGTAAAGTGGATCGTTCAGCTGCATACGCCACAAGATGGATCGCCAAGAATTTGGTAGCCGCAGGAGTAGCTAAGCAGGTGTTGGTTCAGGTTTCTTATGCAATTGGTGTTGTTGAGCCTACAGGTATTAACGTAAATACATATGGTTCTGCAAAAAATGGATTGACTGATATTCGTATTGCTGAGATTGTTAAGGAAGTGTTTGATTTAAGACCAGGAATTATTGAAAGAGATTTAAAATTAAGAAATCCGATATATTCTGAAACTGCAGCTTATGGACATATGGGAAGAAAGAATGAAACGGTTGTAAAAGAGTTTAAAACTCTGGACGGAGGAAGTAAGAAAGAAGAAGTGGAGTTGTTTACCTGGGAAAAGTTGAATAAAGTAGATGCGATTAAAGCGTTAATGAACTAAGTAGTTTAAAATATAGAGATTGAAGCCTCTAACTTGATAAAAGTTAGGGGCTTTTTTGTTTTAAATAGAGCTGATTGTTCCATTTTTTAGAAAGGTTGGGTACTCAAAAGTTATGAAAAAGTTAATTTTTTTTAACATCATTAAAATTGCTGTAGCCCTTATGTTTTATGATAAAAGTCATAAAAATAAATTTGTTTCGTATTGAATTGGAATTAAAAAATACGCTTCTGTTTTTCAGTTAAAGTATTTATAAATTATTTTAGTACCCTTAAAATCAATAAAATTATCAACTTTTAACAGCTTAGTGTATGAGAAAAATTTTACTTCGTAAAAAGAATTTTTTAACGATAGCTGCCATGTTAACCCTGTTTTTCGTGAGTGCAACGATTACAGTGAACGGGCAGTTTGTCAATTCTACGGTTCCACCGTTAAATGGTGGAAATGGATCAGGAGGTAGTACGTTCAACCTGACCGTTACTGCACCAATTATCGTTACTGAAATTGGTCAGGCTTTCCAAAGTAGTACGCAACCGTACGAGATTTGGTATAGCACAACGCCTATTAGTGGACCACCTACAATTTCAGCAGCAAATGGTTGGACGATGATTCAATCTGGTACTGTGACAGGTCAATCAATAGGTTTAACACCTGTAGTTTCAAGTTTGACATTAAATACGCCATTAGTATTGGGTCCTGGAACTTATGGGTTTTACGTTGGAGGAGCGTCTTCATCGGTAGTATATACGACTTACAACTCGTCTAATCAAAGTACTTTTACAGATGCGTTTACAACTATTGAAACAGGTCCTGGTGTTGGATATGGAGGTTCAATTCCAAATCCTACATTTAGTACAAGACAATTTAATGGTAGTGTAACTTATGTGCCAGCAAGTACTTCGCCAGATAACGTTAGTTTATCTTCAATTGAAACTCCGGGAGTTTATTGTGCCGGTGGTTTTGATTCTATTAGCGTGAAAGTGTCTAACTTCGGAACAAATCAGGTAGACAGCTTTATGGTTGTTTGGGATGTGAACAGTGTTATGGATTCAGCATGGTTTATTGCACCATTAGATACTTTTGGAGGTACTGGTGCAACGGATACAATAGTTACCTTGGATACTTTAACTATGCCTGCTGGAGCAACGAACATTACTGTTTGGACAAAATGGCCAAATGGGGTTCAGGATACGGATACCAGTAATGATACTGCGTCTGGAGTATTTGAACCTGCATTAAATGGTACATATACTATTGGTACAGGTGGAGATTATACCACTTTTACAGATGCGGTTAACGCTATGGATGCATATGGGCTATGTGGTCCAACAGTATTTGAGGTATTAAGTAATACTTATGTAGAGCAAATTGAATTAGGTTCTTACACAGGTATGTCCAGTACAAATAATGTAACATTTAGATCTCAGGCTGGAGATGCGGATAGCGTAATTTTATCGTACGCAGCAACCGGATCAGCTGATAATTATGTGGTAAACTTTAATGGTGCTTCTTATTTTACGTTTGAAGATATTACCATGGAAAACCTTGGGTCAACTTATTTGCGCGTATTGACTACACCAACTTCTGGAGGTAGCCATGATAATACCATTAACAACTGTATTATTAAAGCAAGTACAACAACTTCGACTTCTACATTAAGAAGTTTGACGTATATCTATGGTGCGGATAATGATAACTGGACAATTACCAATAACCAGTTTATTAATGGTAGTTATGGAATTTACTTCTATGGTAACTTCTCAAATTATAACAAGAATACTGTTATTGCTAACAATGAGTGTATCGATCAACGTTATAGAGGTATTCACTTCTACTATCAAGAAGATGCGATATTTGATAATAACTATGTAGCTTCTACTTCTACCTATACTAGTGGGTACGCAATGTACTTGAGTGGACATAGTAGAACTCAGATTACAAATAATCACATTGACGGTACAAATGTTTGGCCAAGATATGGTATGTATATGATCAACCTTACAGGTGATCTAAATACATTTATGCCTGTAGTGAATAATAGAGTGGTTATGCCAAGACCGAATGCGTCAAGAGGTGTATACGCGTCTAACTGGTTATTTGTAGAGTTTGCGCATAACTCAGTTTATATGAACAGTACTTCAAACTTCAGTCCAGCGTTGTATTTCACTGGTGGTAGTTTTAACTCTGTTAAGAATAATATCCTGATCAATGGAGGAACAGGATCGGCTATGTATATTTCAGGTTCTGGTGTATATGAAATGGATTATAATAATTTAAGTGCCCCTAATGGTGGTGTGATTGGTTATAATGGTTCTGCTCAAGCGACATTGACTGATTGGGTTGCGGCAACAGGTTTTGATTCAAATTCTGTGAATGTAAATAATGTAATGAGTGATACAGCTACTTTTAAGGTGTGTAATGATTCTCTTTACGGAGTAGGTATGTATATGCCTGCATACTCAATGGATTTTGAAGGAGATATGCGACAAGATCCTCCATGTATTGGTGCAGATGAATTCATGCCAATCTCTGAGTTCGGATTTAATGATAATCCTGTATTATGTGATGGTGATACTTTAACATTACAACAAGATTATTTTGATACTGTAGTATGGAATACAACAGATACTTCAAACACTTATGATATTACCGCTCCTGGTACACAACAAGTTGCGGTATATGATCAATGTGGATCTGATACTTCTGTATTCGATGTACTGGCGCAACAAGTAGCAGTAGTTGGAGATACTAACTTATGTGAAGGAACTTCTGCAACATTAAATACTGGAATTTCTGGTGGTACTTATATGTGGAGTAATGACTTAAACTCTGATACATCTACAGATTCAGTTGTAGTAGTGGATACTGCGATGACTGTTTATGTTGAAGTAGTGGATATGCATGGATGTAGTTCTATGGATACAGCTATTGTGACTCAAAGTTTTGATGTGGTACTAGATGATTCAGCAAGTTTCTGTGAAGGAGCTAATGTGGTATTAGATGCAAACATGCAAGGGACTTACTTATGGAGTGATGGTTCAACAAACCAAACTTTATCAGTAACATCTCCTGGGTCTTATTCAGTAACTGTAACAGATCAAAACTGTGTAAGTTCAGCGTCTACGAATGTAACTGAGATTTTAGATGCAGTAGCTGCATTCTCTGATTCATCTTCATTCTATACTGTAGCGTTTACAAATACGTCTCAAAACGGAACTTCATACTTATGGGATTTCGGTGATGGAACAACTTCTACAGATGAAAATCCAGTTCATGTATACCCATGGACCAATGAAGATAGTATTTGTTATGTGGTGACATTAACTGTAACAAATAGCTGTGGATCTCACACTTATACAAACGATTGTGTAAGAGTGGGTGTGATGGTAAGCGTATCTGAAGTGGAGCTAGCATCATTAATCTCTGTGTATCCGAATCCAAATGCTGGAATCTTTACAGTAAATGTAAAATCTGATGAGGCTAAAGATATGTCAGTACAAGTACTTGATATCAGAGGTGCTCAGGTATTTGTACAGTCTTACGGAAAAGTAAATGGTGAAGTAAACAGAACCATTAACTTGGAAGGAGCAGCACAAGGAATCTATTTTGTTAAAGTAACCTTAGATGGTGAAACAGCAGTTTATAGAGTGTCTGTGAAATAAACCAAATCAATATACTAAATTGGTAGGAGCCGTGGTGACAATTGTTGCCATGGCTCTTTTTTTTGAAGCAAAAAAAACTTTGTGTAAGTAGTTATATCGGATATATTTGGGGGCTTATTTAGTGAACACAAATATAAATTATGAGTAAAAATTATCCGATTAAAAGCCTCATGCTGGGGGTGTTAACAGCGTGTGGACTTTCCGTTTCTGCTCAGTATACAGAAACATTTGATAACACAACTATGCCTGTGGGGTGGTCAAATACTTCATCTACAGGTAGTACAAGTACCAATGCATTGTGGAAATTTGATGGCGATCCGGATTACGCGATGAGTGGTACATCTGATCATACTGGAAATGGTGGTTCTTATGCCTGGGTTGACGGTTCTACTCCTAACAATCTGACTTCAATTTTAGAAACCGATAACGTGAATATGACTGGTGTTGTGAATCCTGAATTACGTTTTTGGTTAAAAAGTGATATTACAGGATACAATACCACTTTTAATACATTTAGTGTAGATGTATTTGACGGAGCTACCTGGCATACCGGAGCATTTACATTTGCTAATAATACGGCTAATCAAGATTGGGAACAATTCTCTGTTTCTTTATCAGCATACACTTTTAGTGGACCTGCTAAATTTCGTTTTAATGTAGATCAAACAGGAGGGACACCTTACTGGAATGATATCGCTTTAGATGACGTTGAGATTTTTTCTGATTTAGTGAATAATGCAGGTTTAACAGCAGTGTTAAATCCAGAACTTCCAGGTTGTACTTTAGACTCTGTGGTTACAGTAGAGTTGAAAAATTATGGATCGGGAAACCTGACTTCTGCTCAAATCAACTGGTCAATTAATGGTAATCTCCAAATGCCTTATTCCTGGACGGGATCTTTGGCGACAAGCGATTTAGATACTGTTACTGTAGGTACAAATTCAAATATTGCTTTTGGTGATATTATTGATGTATGGACCTCTATGCCAAATGGTATTATGGATTCGGCTGCGTACAATGATTCTACACAATTGGAGTATATTCAAGGTTACAGTGGTGTAATGACTATTGATCCTTCTGGAGCAGGTGATTTCGTTTCATTTACAGATGCGATTAATAATATTGATATCTACGGTGTATGTGGTAGTTTGATTGTTGAGGCAGTAAACGGAACTTATGTAGAACAGTTAAATCTTTCTACTTTTCCAGGTATGTCTTCTATGAATACTTTAACCTTCCGTTCTCAGTCTGGAAATGCGGATAGTGTGATTATTTCATATTCAGCTACTGGAAGTGCAGATAACTATATTTTGAACTTTGATGAAGCTTCATATATTACGATTGCCAATATGACGCTTCAAAATTTAGGAGCAGATTATTCAAGAGTAGTAACCACTCCAACTTCGGGTGGAAATACAAATATTACTATTGATGGATGTAAGTGGGTAGGTATGCCTTCAACATCAACATGGGATTCTGATGAATATGTTTCATACATCTATGGTCCAGGTAATGATAATTGGACGATTGTAAATAATACGATTATGAATGGTAACTACGGTTTGTATCTTTATGGAAACTTTAGTGCTAATGGTAAAAACAATATAGTTGAAAATAATGAATTCATGGATCAGTATTATAGATCTGCGTATTTCTATTATCAAGAAGACGGTATGTTTACAGGAAATCATGCAACTTCAAATACAACTTATAACTCTGGTTATTCATTCTATATTGGGCAGACTCTAAGAACTGAAATCTCTAACAACCATATTGAAGGAAACGCAAATTGGCCGAGATATGGATTGTATTTAACATCTGTAACTGGTGACTTAAATACATTTTTGCCTGTTTATAATAACCGAATTATAATGCCAAAATCAAGCGGTTATTATGGAATATATGCATCAAGTTGTTTGTTTGTGGAAGTAGCTCATAATTCGGTTTACATGAATAGTAGTTCAACTTCTTATGGAGCTTTATACTTTACGGGTGGTAGTTTTAACACTGTAAAAAATAATATTTTCATCAATGGAGGTTCTGGAGCTGCAGTTTACATGTCGGGATCTGGAATCTATGAAATGGATTATAATAACTTAAGTGCGCCAAACGGAGGTAATATTGGTTATAACGGTTCTAATCAAGCTACCTTAACTGATTGGGTTGCTGCAACACAATTAGATTCAAATTCTGTGAACGTAAATAATGTAATGAGCGATACTGCTTCATTTAAAGTATGTAATGATTCGTTATGGAATGTGGGTACAGCAATGCCAATGTATGCTGTAGACTATGAGGGAGATGTGAGGCAAGATCCTCCATGTATTGGAGCAGATGAGTTTATGCCAATTTCTCAATTTGGATTTACAAATAGTCCGGTTTTATGTAGTGGAGATACATTAACTCTGGTACAGGATTATTTTGATACTGTAGTATGGAATACAACAGATACTTCAAACACTTATGATATTACCGCTCCTGGTACGCAACAAGTGGCTGTATATGATTTATGTGGATCAGATACATCTGTGTTCACAGTAATGCCACAGCAGGTAGCCACTGTAGGAGATACGAACTTATGTGAGGGAACTTCTGCCACATTAAACACTGGAATTTCTGGTGGTACATATATGTGGAGTAATGACCTAAACGCTGATACATCTACCGATTCAGTTGTTGTTGTAGATACTGCCATGACTGTTTATGTTGAAGTAGTGGATATGCATGGGTGTAGTTCTATGGATACAGCTGTAGTGACGCAAAGTATGGATGTTGTGTTAGATGATTCGGCAAGTTTCTGTGAGGGAGCTAATGTGGTATTAGATGCAAACATGCAAGGAACTTACTTATGGAGTGATGGTTCAACAAACCAAACTTTATCAGTAACCTCTCCAGGATCTTATTCAGTAACTGTAACAGATCAAAACTGTGTAAGTTCAGCTTCATCTTATGTGTCAGAAATATTAGATGCTGTAGCCTCTTTCTCTGATTCATCTTCATTCTATACTGTAGTGTTTACTAACGCATCTCAGAACGGAACATCTTACTTATGGGAATTCGGTGATGGAACAACATCAACAGAGGAGAATCCAACGCATATTTATCCATGGACTAATGAAGATAGTATTTGTTATGTGGTAAAATTAACTGTAACAAATAGCTGTGGATCTCATACTTATACCAATGATTGTGTAAGAGTAGGTCAGTTGGTAAGTGTGTCTGAAGTGGAGTTAGCATCATTAATCTCTGTATATCCAAATCCAAATGCTGGAATTTTTACAGTAAATGTAAAATCTGATGAGGCTAAGGAAATGTCAGTACAAGTACTTGATATCAGAGGTGCTCAGGTATTTGTACAGTCTTACGGAAAAGTAAATGGTGAAGTAAACAGAACCATTAACTTGGAAGGAGCAGCACAAGGAATCTATTTTGTTAAAGTAACCTTAGATGGTGAAACTGCAGTGTACAGAGTTTCTGTGAAATAGGTTTAAATAAATAATTCATTTATGAAAGCCCCGATAGTTTACACTATCGGGGCTTTTTCTTTTTTATGTGAAATAAAAAAGTTGGAATAAATACTCTTAAAGAATATATTTGGGTCATTAGTTAACTATTTAATATTATATATCGATTATGAGGAAAAATTATCTTTTTAATTGGGTGATAGTAATGATAGCATTCTTGGGGCTGTCATTGCAAGAATTATCAGCCCAAAACTATCTGTATGTCGGTACTGCGACTACAGCAACCACTACTTACCAAACAATGCCAACCCCATTTGGAACATATTATGAGGATGGTAGAACGTCATATCTGATTTTAGCATCTGAATTGCAAGCTTTGGGAGCTTCTGGAAGTGTATTAGGTTTAGCGTTCGATGTCTCACAACCGGACGCTGCAACAATGAATGGGTTTAATATTAAGATCGGTCATACTACAGCAACATCTCTTTCTGGTTTTGTTTCAGGTTTGACGAATGTGTATTCTGGTAGCCATGTGGCGACTTCTGGATGGAATAACTTTACATTTACTGCTCCATTTGCATGGGATGGTGTGTCAAATGTTGTTGTAGAAGTTTGTTTTGATAACGGAGCGTGGTTTGATAACAGCTTCGTTAGATATACAGCCACTTCATTCAATTCTGTGTATGGTAGATATGATGATGGAAATTCCGGATGTTCAATGACTAACGGTAATACATCAACTGGAGCTCAGCAAACGTATAGACCAAATATGCGTTTAGAGTTTACTCCACCATTGGCAAATGATGCTGCTACTGGCGCATTAATTAATCCATCATTTCCTACTTGTGCAATGGATTCTAACGTGCAAGTTGAATTGATTAATTATGGAACTTCAAATTTAACTTCTGCAACAGTGAACTGGTCTGTTAACGGAAATATTCAGCCAGCTAACGCATGGACAGGAAACTTAGCATCTTTTGATAAGGATACTTTAACCCTTGGTGTGGTTACTGGTGGTTTAAATGATGGAGATAATATTGTGGTATGGTCTTCAATGCCAAATGGAGTATTAGACAGTAATAACATTAATGATACATTAGCTGTTATGGTACATACTTCATTGTCCGGAACATATACCATTGATGCGTCTGGTGCGGGTGATTATGTGAGTTTTGCAGCAGCGATTAGTGATATGATTGATTTCGGTATTTGTGCAGCAACTGTTTTCGAAGTAGCGAATGGTACTTATGTTGAACAAATAAACCTTACAACTTATGATGGAATGTCCATGGCAAATAATGTGACATTTAGATCTCAATCCGGAGATGCCAGTATGGTAACTTTGTCGTATTCAGCTACTGGATCTTCTGATAATTATGTGGTTAATTTTAACGGTGCGTCTTATTTTAATATTGAAAATATTACAATGCAAAATTTAGGTGCTGGTTATTCAAGAGTTGTTACGGCTGTAAATAATTCTAGTACAGATATCAAAATTGACGGTTGTGTGTGGAAAGGAGTACCTTCTACATCATCTTGGGATGATGAGCAAGCTGTTTCGTATATTGATGGTCCTGGAAAAGATAATTGGACGATTACAAATAATACAATTATCGATGGTAACTATGGTTTATATTTAGATGGAGATTTCAATACCAACGGAATGAATAACGTGGTTAGGAATAATACATTTATTGATCAATATTATACTGGTGCATATATCTATTATCAAATGGATGGAGAATTTATTGGTAATGAAGTAACGTCAACTTCTACGCTTTCTTTTTCATATGGATTCTATTTTGTAGAAAATACCAGATTCGAGGTAAGTAATAACCATGTTAAAGGGAACGCAACCTGGCCAGATCAAGGGATATATTTTTCTGGTATGACTGGTGATTTGAATACGTTCTTACCTATAACGAATAACCGTGTGGTAATGAAGAAATCAAATGCGGATTATGGAATTAGGTCATATAATAGTCTATTTGTGGAGTTGGCGCATAATTCAGTTTATATGAATAGTTCTTCAGGTACTGACGCTGCATTGGAATTTGATGATGGAAGTTTCAACAAAGTGAAAAACAATATCTTCATTAACGGAGGTACTGGTTCTGCAATTTATGTAGCTGGATCAGGTGTATATGAAATGGATAATAACAATTTAAGTACTCCAAATGGAGGGGATGTAGGTTATACTTCAGGTACAGGTTATACTACTTTATCCGATTGGATTGCAGCTACTGGATTTGATTCGAATTCAGTAAATGTAAACGATGTGATCAGCGATACCGCAACATTTAAAGTATGTAATGATTCATTATATGGTGTTGGAACATATTTAGCTACTTATATGGTGGATTATGAAGGCGATATGCGTCAAGATCCTCCATGTATTGGTGCGGATGAGTTTATGCCAATCTCTGAGTTCGGATTTAATGATAGTCCTGTATTATGTGATGGTGATACATTAACTCTGGTACAGGATTATTTTGATACTGTGGTATGGAATACTACAGATACAACAAATACCTATGATATTACTGCTCCAGGTTCTCAACAAGTAGCGGTATATGATTTATGTGGGTCTGATACCTCAGTATTCACGGTAATGCCACAACAAGTTGCAGTAGTAGGAGATACCAATTTATGTGAAGGAACTACGGCTACATTAAACACTGGAATTTCTGGTGGTACTTATATGTGGAGTAATGACTTAAATTCTGATACGTCTACAGATTCAGTTGTAGTTGTTGATACAGCAATGACCGTATATGTTGAGGTAGTGGATATGCATGGATGTAGTTCTATGGATACAGCTATTGTAACTCAAAGTATGGATGTAGTATTGGATGATTCGGCTACCTTCTGTGAAGGTGCGAATGTGGTATTAGATGCAAACATGCAAGGGACGTACTTATGGAGTGATGGTTCAACAAACCAAACTTTATCAGTAACCTCTCCTGGATCTTATTCAGTAACTGTAACAGATCAAAACTGTGTAAGTTCAGCTTCTACATTTGTGACAGAAATCTTGGATGCGGTGGCATCATTTAATAGTTCTTCATCATATTTAGCTGTTCAATTTACAAATACATCTCAAAATGGTACATCTTACCTATGGGATTTCGGTGATGGAACAACGTCTACAGAAGAAAATCCAACTCATATTTACCCATGGACAAATCAAGATAGTATTTGTAAAGTGGTAACATTAACCGTGACGAATAGTTGTGGTTCTCATACTTATACTGATGATTGTGTAAGAATAGGAGTTATGGTTGGTGTTTCTGAGGTAGAGTTAGCTTCATTAATTTCAGTATATCCAAATCCTAACGAAGGAGTATTTACAGTAAATGTAAAATCTGATGAGGCTAAGGATATGGCAATAGAGGTGCTGGATATCAGAGGTGCTCAAGTGTTTGTGCAGTCTTACGGAAAAGTTAATGGTGAAGTAAACAGAACTGTTAACCTGGAAGGAGTAGCACAAGGAATCTATTTTGTTAAAGTAACCTTAGATGGTGAAACAGCAGTTTATAGAATTTCAGTGAACTAGTCACTGGTTTCCAAAATAATTGTAAGAGCCCGGGGGATTCATCCTTCGGGCTTTTTTGTTTAATAACTTTTGGTAAGATGACCTTATGGATGGTTTATTCTAAAATTGATGGATTTGCCTTGAAACGAGAAGTGTTTTTGCATACACTTTATAACCCATCAAGAATGAAATCCAAACAAATACTTAATGTGATAAGAACGAATCGTTGAAAAAGGTTGAGAAAGAGGTGGGATATGTATTTGACTCAACCTTATTTTAACTATACACGAGCATTAAAGTGTTGTTTTTAAGGTGTTTGTGATTTGCTGTTGCTTTGCTTCGCTCATTGTGGAGAAATATATTTGGCCTCATTGTATAACTTAAAATCAAAGAAATTATGAGGAAAAATCACTTAATAAAAATCTATGCGCTATTGGTTTTGGTAGCCTGGGGATTTTCGGTTTCTGCACAGACAGTTTCTGCACCGCCATTTACCGAGACATTTGATAATACGTCAGTTCCTGTGGGTTGGTCAAATACCTCGTCTACAGGTAATACAAGTTATAAAGCATTATGGAGGCTCAGTGGACATCCTGGCTTTGCAATGAATGGTACAGTAGATCATACGGGGAATGGAGGTTCGTTTGCCTGGGTTGATGGTTCCTCTCCTAACAATCTGATTTCAATTTTAGAAACCGATACTGTGAATATAAATGGTTTTATAAATCCAAAATTACGTTTTTGGTTAAAAAGTGATATTACAGGATACAATACCACTTTTAATACATTTAGTGTCGATGTATTTGACGGAGCAACCTGGCATACCGGAGTTTTTACATTTGCCAATAATACGGCTAATCGAGATTGGGAACAGTTCTCTATCCCATTATCAGCATACACTTTCAGTGGACCTCCGAAATTCCGTTTTAATGTAAATCAAAATGGGAGCACACCATATTTCAACGATATTGCATTAGATGATATTGAGGTTTTTTCTGATTTAGTAAATAATTCTGGTTTAACTGCAGTATTAAATCCTGAACTTCCGGGATGTACTTTGGATTCTGTCGTTACTGTAGAATTGAAAAACTATGGATCTGGAAACCTGACTTCTGCCCAAATCAACTGGTCAATTAATGGTAATCTCCAAATGCCTTATTCCTGGACGGGGTCTTTAGCAACAAATGATTTAGATACTGTTGTTGTAGGTACAAATTCAAATATCGCTTTTGGCGATACCATAGATGTGTGGACCTCAATGCCAAATGGTGTTACGGATTCATCTACATACAATGACTCTACGCAGTTGGTGTACACTCAGGGTTATAGTGGTGTAATCACCATTGATCCTTCGGGAGCAGGTGATTTCGTTTCGTTTACAGATGCGATTAATAGCCTTAGTGCCTATGGAGTTTGTGGAAATTTGATTGTAGAAGCGGTAAATGGAACCTATACGGAGCAATTAAACCTTTCTACTTTTCCAGGGATGTCTTCTATGAATACTTTAACCTTCCGTTCACAATCCGGAAATGCAGATAGTGTGGTCATATCATATATTTCCTCAGGAAGTTCAGATAACTATATTTTGAAATTTGATCACGTTTCTAATATTTTGGTAGAGAATATGACTTTTCAAAACTTAGGACCTTCATACTCAAGAGTAGTTACTGCTTCAGGTGGTAATAAGAATATTACGATTGATGGATGTAAGTGGATTGGAATGCCAACGACTAATGGATCTAACGGTAATCAATATGTGTCATATATCAATGGAGGAGGTAATGATAATTGGACGATTAGGAATAATACTATTATAAATGGCAATTATGGGTTGTATTTTTATGGAACTAACGGAAATTACGGGGAAAATAATGTGATTGAAAGAAATGAGTTTGTTGATCAGTGGTACATATCTGCAAATTTCTACTATCAGGATGATGGTTTGTTTACTGAAAACCATGCTATATCTAACTCAACTCATCCTAGTGGTAGTTCTTTCTTTATAGGTGGGGCTCGTAGAATTGAAATTTCTAATAACCATGTTGAAGGGACTGTCAATTGGCCATCAACCGGGTTGTATTTAGCGAGTGTAAAAGGAGATTTGAATGCATCTGTATCAATTTATAATAACAGAGTGGTTATGCCTAAGCCAAACGCATGGAGAGGTATTTATGCTTCTGACTTGTTATTCGTTGAGTTTGCACATAACTCTGTATATATGAACAGTACTTCAACCTTTAACTCAGCGTTGTATTTCTCTGGTGGTAGTTTTAACAAAGTGAAAAACAATATCTTCATTAATGGAGGTTCTGGTGCTGCTGTTTATATCTCAGGTTCAGGTGTTTATGAAATGGATTATAACAATATCAGTGCGCCAAATGGAGGTGACATTGGTTATAGGGGGGGTACTACATATGCAACATTATCAGATTGGGTAACCGGAATTGGATTTGATTCAAACTCAGTGAATGTGAATGATGTAATTAGTGATACTTCTTCATTCAAAGTATGTAACGATTCGTTATGGGCAGTAGGTACTTATTTATCTGCTTACGCTATGGATTATCAAGGTGAGGTAAGGCAAGATCCTCCATGTATCGGGGCGGATGAGTTTATGCCGACTTCACAATTTGGATTCTCTGATTTGGTTTTATGTAATGGAGATACTTTAACATTGGTTCAAGAGTATTTTGATACAGTAGTATGGAACGCAACTGATACTTCAAATACGTATGATATTACCGCTCCGGCTACGCAACAAGTTTCGGTATACGATTTATGTGGATCTGATACTTCTGTATTCGATGTAATGCCACAGCAAGTAGCAGTAGTAGGAGATACCAACTTATGTGAGGGAACTTCAGCTACATTAAACACTGGGATTTCTGGTGGTACTTATCTATGGAGTAACGATGTGAATTCAAATACATTGACAGATTCAGTGATAATTGTTGATTCTGCAATGACCGTATACGTTGAAGTTGTGGATATGTATGGATGTAGCTCTATGGATACCGCAATTGTAACTCAAAGTATGGATGTGGTGTTGGCAGATACAGCAAGTTTCTGCGAAGGTGCAAATGTGGTATTAGATGCAAACATGCAGGGAACTTACTTATGGAGTGATGGTTCAACAAACCAAACTTTATCTGTAACAGCTCCTGGTATATATTCTGTGACTGTAACAGATCAAAACTGTGTAAGTTCAGCGTCTACGAATGTATCTGAAATTTTAAATGCTATAGCTTCGTTTAGTACTTCATCTTCACTTTATACAGCTGTATTTACAAATACATCGCAAAATGGAGTTTCTTATCTATGGAATTTTGGAGATGGGACAACCTCAACATACGAAAATCCAACGCACGCCTTTTCAAATACAAATGAGGATAGTCTATGTTACGTTGTGACGTTAGAAGTGACCAATAGTTGTGGGGCTGCTACGTATACAGATTATTGTGTAAAGGTAGGGAAATCAGTAAATCCGTTAAGTATTTCTGAAGTTGAGTTAGCCTCGTTAATCTCTGTATATCCAAATCCAAATGCTGGAATCTTTACAGTAAATGTGAAATCTGATGAGTCTAAGGATATGTCGATTGAGGTACTGGATGTAAGAGGGGCGCAGGTATTTGTACAATCTTACGGAAAAATAAATGGTGAGGTAAACAGAACTGTTAATCTGGAAGGAGTAGCACAAGGAATCTATTTTGTTAAAGTAACTTTAGATGGTGAAACAGCAGTTTATAGGATTTCCGTGAACTAGTAATTAGTTTCCAAAATAATTATAAAAGCCCGGGTGATATATCACCCGGGCTTTTCGATTTAAGCGTATTTAGTTCTTTAAAATTGATAATTGCCGTTTTAAAATAAAATGTATGCGATACGAATAAATAATATAGGGGGTTGGGTAAGATTAAGCTTTTTTTAAAAAAAATTTTGCATGAGAAATAATTACCGATATATTTGGAGACGTTATTTACCAATTTTAGAGAAATTTTATGAGAAAAAACTACGTTTACAAAACGATGCTGGTTTTGTTTGCGGTATTTTTAGGTACCGCCTTTACAAAAGTATCAGCGCAAAACTATGTGTATCTGGGTACGGGTACGACAACAACGGGAACGTTCCAAACGTTACCGACTCCATTTGGAACATATTACGAAGATAATAGAACGCAATACTTGGTATTGGCTTCTGAACTGCAAGCTTTAGGTGGAGCAGGTAGTGTTCTTAGTATTGGATTTGATGTAGCTACAGCAAATTCAAATGCAATGAATGGATTCAATATTCAGATGGGGCATACAACAGCTACATCTTTAACCGCATATGCTACTGGTTTAACTAATGTGTATTCTGGTACACACACCGCAACAACAGGATGGAATGGGTTTACATTTTCAGCTCCATTTGCTTGGGATGGTGTATCAAACATTGTTATTGAGGTTTGTTGGGATAATGGTGCATGGTACAGTAACAGTACTGTAAACTATACAGCAACAACTTTTAACTCTGTTTATGGTAGATATGCAGATGGTCAAACAGGGTGTGCTATGACTGGTAGTAGTGGATTTGGTAGTGACTTTATGGCAAGACCAAATATCCGTTTTGAGTTTAGTCCTCCTTTAGCTAACGATGCAGCAATTGGTGCTTTAACAAATCCAACTTTCCCAACTTGTGCTATGGATTCTGTAGTAAAAGTGGAGTTGAAAAACTTTGGTACAGCCAACCTGACATCAGCTACGGTAAACTGGACAATTAATGGTAATGTTCAGCCTGCTTATGCTTGGACTGGTAACATGGCTTCTTTTGGAGTGGATACTGTTACTTTAGGTACGGTTACTGGTGGATTAAATGATGGAGATAACATCGTAGTATGGTCTTCAATGCCAAATGCAGTTCCAGATAGTAACAACATCAATGATACATTAAATGTTTCAGTGTACAATTCTCTTTCAGGAACTTATACAATTGGTGCTACAGGTGACTTTACTTCATTTGCTGATGCAATCAATGCAATGAGTAACTACGGAATTTGTGCAGCTACTGTGTTTGAAGTAATGAACGGAACATATGTAGAGCAAATCCAATTAGAATCATATAACGGTATGTCTGCTGCTAATAATGTGACTTTTAGATCACAATCAGGAAATGTAGATAGTGTTATTGTTTCTTATTCTTCAACTAACAGTGGTGATAACTACGTGTTGAATTTCAACGGAGCTTCAAACTTCAGCTTTGAAGATATTACATTACAAAACTTAGGTGCAAGTTACTCTAGAGTTGTAACAACTAACACTTCAGGTGGTAATACACACATTACTATTGATGGTTGTAAATGGATTGGTATGCCATCGACTTCTACTTGGGATTCTGATGAGTATGCTTCTTATATTTATGGACCAGGTAACGACAACTGGACTTTAACTAACAATACAATTATGAATGGTAACTATGGATTATATTTCTATGGTAACTTCAGTTCTTATTGTAAAAATAATGTGGTAGAAAATAACCACTTTATGGATCAGTATTACAGATCTTCTTATTTCTACTATCAAGAAGACGGTATGTTCAACGAGAACTATGCAACTTCAAATACAACTTATAACTTTGGTTATGCAATGTATTTCGGACAAAACGTAAGAGTAGAAGTGCAAAGAAACCATATTGATGGTAATACTTCTTGGCCAAGTTACGGTTTATACTTTACAGGTATGACCGGAGACTTAAATGTATTTATGCCTGTTACAGACAACAGAGTAGTAATGCCAAAGCCAGCAGCAAGTAGAGGTATTTATGCTTCTAACTGTTTATTCGTTGAGTTTGCACATAACTCTGTATATATGAACAGTACTTCAAACTTCAGTCCAGCGTTGTATTTCACTGGTGGTAGTTTTAACAAAGTGAAAAACAATATCTTCATTAATGGAGGTTCTGGTGCTGCTGTTTATATCTCAGGTTCTGGTGTTTATGAAATGGATTATAACAATATCAGTGCGCCAAATGGTGGTAACATTGGTTATAGTGGTACTTCATATGCAACATTAGCGGACTGGGTAACTGGAACTGGATTTGATTCAAACTCAGTGAATGTGAATGATGTAATTAGTGATACTTCTTCATTCAAAGTATGTAACGATTCTTTATGGGGAGTTGGTACTTATTTATCTGCTTACGCTATGGATTATCAAGGTGATGTAAGACAAGATCCTCCATGTATTGGTGCAGATGAGTTCTTACCATTATCTCAGTTTGGATTTACAAATAGTCCGGTATTGTGTAACGGAGATACGTTGACTTTACAACAAGATTATTTTGATACTGTAGTATGGAATACAACTGATACATCTAATACGTATGACATTACAGCTCCAGGTACACAACAAGTTGCAGTATACGATCAATGTGGATCTGATACTTCTGTATTCGATGTAATGCCACAGCAAGTAGCAGTAGTAGGAGATACGAACTTATGTGAGGGTACTTCAGCTACATTAAACACTGGAATTTCTGGTGGTACTTATATGTGGAGTAACGATGTGAACTCAAATACTTCTACAGATTCAGTTGTAACTGTTGATTCTGCGATGACTGTTTATGTTGAGGTAGTGGATATGCATGGTTGTGCATCTGCAGATACTGCAATTGTGACACAAAGTATGGATGTAGTATTAGATGATTCCGCAAGCTTCTGTCAAGGTGCTAACGTTGTATTAGATGCAAACATGCAGGGAACTTACTTATGGAGTGATGGTTCTACAAACCAAACTTTATCAGTAACATCTCCAGGTACATATTCTGTGACTGTAACAGATCAAAACTGTGTAAGTTCAGCGTCTACGAATGTAACTGAGATTTTAGATGCAGTAGCTGCGTTTGCTGATTCTTCATCTCACTTTACTGTAGTGTTTACAAATACATCTCAAAACGGAACTTCATACTTATGGGATTTCGGTGATGGATCAACTTCTACAGATGAAAATCCAATTCACATTTATCCTTGGACAATTGAAGATAGTACTTGTATGGTTGTTACTTTAACTGTAACAAATAGCTGTGGATCTAACACTTATACAAACGATTGTGTAAGAGTAGGACAGTTAGTAAGTGTATCTGAAGTGGAGTTAGCATCGTTAATCTCTGTATATCCAAATCCAAATGCAGGAGTGTTTACAGTAAATGTAAAATCTGATGAGGCTAAGGATATGTCAGTAGAAGTACTAGATGTACGAGGATCACAAGTATTTGTACAGTCTTACGGAAAAGTAAATGGTGAAGTAAACAGAACCATTAACTTGGAAGGAGCAGCACAAGGAATCTATTTCGTCAAAGTAACCTTAGATGGTGAAACAGCAGTATATAGAATGGCTGTGAAATAAGATATAAGATAATATCAAATGAAAAGCCTCTCGAGCATTGCTTGAGAGGCTTTTTTTATATTAAAATTTAATAAAGAAAAATCTAAATATAAGCTGACGATTACTTTTTCTTAATGGAAATAACCACAGGAATTCCGGTAAAGTCGTATTGTTCTCTAAGTTTGTTTTCCAGGAACCTTTTATAAGGATCCTTTATATACTGTGGTAAGTTTGCAAAGAATGCAAATGCCGGGAAAGGCTTAGGCAACATGGTTACGTATTTGATCTTTATGAATTTACCTTTTATGGCTGGGGGAGGATATCGGTCAATTAGCGGTAAGAAGAATTCGTTTAATTCAGAAGTTTTGATTTTCTGATTTTTATTCTCGTAAACCTTTAGTGTAACATCCAAAGCCTTTAATAGACGCTGTTTATCCTTAACCGAAACAAATACCATTGGAACATCAACAAAAGGAGCGATACGCTCGCGAATAGTCTCTTCGTACTCTTTTATGGAGTTGGTTGTTTTGTTTTCAACTAAATCCCATTTATTGATTAGGATGACAACGCCCTTCTTGTTGCGTTGAATAAGACTGAAAATAGTAACATCCTGAACATTAAACCCAACAGTAGCGTCAATCATCAAGATACATACATCCGATTCCTCAATAGATTTAATTGTTCGGAGAGTAGAGTAGAACTCCAAATCTTCATGAACTTTTGATTTCTTTCTTAAACCAGCAGTATCTACAAAGTCAAATTCGAAACCATATGCATTAAAATGTGTGTTAATAGAGTCTCTGGTGGTTCCAGCTACCGGAGTAACAATATTTCGATCTTGTCCCGTAAGTTGGTTGATGAATGAAGACTTTCCTGCATTTGGACGTCCTACGACAGCAATTTTAGGAAATTCGCTTTCCTCTTTTGGTGTTTCTTCAGGAAGTCTTGCAACGACCTCGTCTAATAAATCACCTGTGCCTGACCCATTGATGGCAGAAATAGGAAAAACTTGCCCCATTCCCAATTGATAAAACTCAGCCGACATCATTTCTCGTTCTGAGTTATCCGCTTTGTTAGAGGCTAAAACAATGTTTTTACTATATGGACGGATAATGTTTGCGACTTCCTTGTCCAAATCAGTAAGTCCGTCTGCAGTATCCACTACAAAAACGATCATGTCGGCTTCATCCAGAGCATGTGAAACCTGGTTGCGAATTTCTTTTTCAAAGACATCATCACTTCCCGTAACATAGCCACCCGTATCGATAATGGTAAACTCTTTTCCGTTCCACTCTGATTTGCCGTAATGACGATCTCGTGTTACTCCACTAAATTCATTGACAATCGCATCACGCGATCCAACTAATCTATTGAATAATGTTGATTTACCTACATTAGGTCTTCCTATGATTGCTACAATTGCCATTAAATATAGTGTTAGTTTTCGTAACCGTATTTTTTAAGTTTCTTCGCGTTATCGCGCCAATTCTTATCGACTTTAACAAATACCTCCAAAAAGATTTTTGAGTTAAAAAACTCTTCAAGTTCTAATCTGGCATCTGTTCCAATAAGCTTTAATTTACTTCCACCTTTCCCGATCAAAATTCCTTTTTGGGAATCTCTTTCTACAATAATTTCAGCACGTATTCTAATAATGTTCGTCTCTCGAATAAAATCCGTAACAACAACCTCGGTAGAATATGGAACTTCTTTTTTGTACACTTTTAGGATTTGTTCTCGAATTTTTTCCGAAACAATAAAACGCTCGCTTTTATCGGTAAATTGATCTTTAGGGAAAAATGGAGGTGATTCCGGAAGTAGATCTAATAAAAGTGTTTTCAGTGATTCGATATTAAATGAATGCAATGCAGAAGTAGGTACAATCATAGACTTTGGAAATTGTGTTTTCCAGTAGTCAATTTTACGATCTAGCTCTTCTTGATCAATGGTATCAATTTTATTTAATGCAACAACAATAGGAATATCTAAGCTGTTGATTTTTTTCTGTATAGATTGATCTTTAAACTCTTTTTCGCCCGCTTCAACTACAATAAGAAAAATATCAGCATCACTTAAAGATTGATAAATGAAATTCATCATACTCTTGTGAAGACGATATGCTGGATCTACAATTCCAGGTAAATCTGAGAAGATCATTTGATAATTTTCTTCATTTACCATACCCAAAATACGATGTCTGGTCGTTTGTGCTTTTGAGGTAATAATAGATAACTTATCTCCTACCAATTGGTTAGCCAATGTGGACTTGCCAACATTTGGGCTCCCAATCATATTAATAAAACCGGCTTTGTGCATTTATTTAAATTAGTTTGCAAAGAAACGAAAAATATGTATATATTTGCACCCCCGAAACGGAAATCACTACTTAATCACAAAGACATATCGCGGGGTGGAGCAGTCGGTAGCTCGTTGGGCTCATAACCCAAAGGTCGCAGGTTCGAGTCCTGTCCCCGCCACTATTAAAGTCCTTAGGTGTTTCCTAAGGACTTTTTTTATGGCAGCTAATTTTACAACATACGTTTTATATTCTGAGAAATACGACAAGATATATGTTGGATATACATCAGATTTGGAAAGTCGTTTGCGATCTCATAATGAATTAGCCACTAAAGGTTGGACAATAACATATCGCCCATGGGAGGTAATATATAAAGAAGAGTTTTCAACCAGGTCCAAGGCGATGAAAAGAGAAAAAGAGTTAAAGTCAAGTAGAGGTAGACATTTTATAAGAACAAAAATATTGTAGGGCTCATATCCGTCAGCTGACGGACGCAGGTTCGAGTCCTGTCTCCGCCACTATTAAAGTCCTTAGGAAGCCTAAGGACTTTTTTATTTTTTAATTATAGTAATATGGATTAAATGAGTATTTTCTCAGCTAAGAAGAAGTGTCAAATCAGGTTTGCAAAAAAAAATAAGATAAAAAAGAATAAAACTATAAATTTATCCGCCTATAGTGATAAATAAAACTAGATTCAAATTATATAAGATGAAAAGATCAGTAATAATATTTTACATTTTTTTTATTTCAATACCTCTATTTGCACAGACCTCAAATAGCCCTGTGAAGAAAGAGATACTTCTGAATGGAATATTTGTGACCTTTGATCAGTTTTTGGAGATGACTCCGTGTGAATATGATTCTATACAATTAAAAGATAGTCAAATTAATTTGCTGACAGTTAAAGATATAAATAGCTCATGTGAAGATTTCAAAAAGATCAATAGCTTGATTGCAATTTCATATGGAAATGAAGTTTATTATAACATGAGGTATAATATTGAGTTTTCTACCAAGAATAGATTTGCTAAATTGGTAGTGATCGGTCGCTATTGCGCTTTTGTGGTTGATGAGTCTATGCCTATGGTTATTCAAGGACAAGCGGGGTTTAATAGTGGAGGATTAGTTGGAGGTACAATTCTATCTGGAACTGGTGGAATTGGGAAAAACAAGATATATTTTATTGATACTAGGGTTGATCATAAATTAAAAGTCCTTTCAACCTCTCGACTGAAAGAATTATTAGAAGAAAACAAGAGTTTGCTTGAATCATTTGAGAATTCAGAACCCTCAGTTGAAGTATATATAGAATATTTAAGACAATTGAATGAGTTGTATCCATGATAAATAGCTTTCAGTAAAAAAATAAATCTCTTAAAGTTGTTTAAAGGAAATATTGCGGTTTATATCTCTGGTTGATATGTTTATTGGAGGGAATATGATGTACCTTTACTTGTCTTTAGCCAACAAGTAATACAATGCGAATAGCCTTCATTATATTAATAGCTTTACACGGAGGAATTCACTTGTTTGGATTCTTCAAAGCATTTGGAATTTCTGAATTCAATGCAATTAACCTACCTATATCTAGAATATCAGGAATTTTTTGGCTTTTGACTTCAATACTCTTTCTGCTTTCAGGAATCTTAATTTTAATTAGAAATGATTCATGGTGGATAAGTGGGTTTTTAGCTTTGATTTTTTCTCAGGGTTTAATCATTTCCTATTGGTCTGATGCCAAATTTGGTTCTATTGCCAATATGATTATCCTAATTGTAATAATAGGAGCGTATGCGCGTCAGAATTTTAAAAATGAAATTAGAGAGGAGCGGAAGGTTCTATTGAATAAAGAAGGTGTTATCAATCAGTCAATAGTTCAAGCGAGGGATATAGAAAGTTTGCCACCTATAGTTCAAAAATGGATGAGAAATAGTGGTGTAGTCGGAAAACCTATGGTTTCTAATGTGTTTTTGACGCAGAAGTTGGAGTTGAAGTTAAAGCCGGAACAGGAGGGGTGGAATAGTGGGTGCGCTGAGCAGTATTTTACGATTCAAAGTCCAGCTTTTAATTGGAGTATGAATACCCAAATGAATCAGGTTCTTAATGTTACTGGTAGAGATAAGTTTGAAGATGGTAGGGGAGAAATGATGATCAGGCTATTATCTTTTATTCCGGTGGCTGATGTTAAAAATGATTTCAAAATAAATCAAGCATCATTACAAAGATTTTTAGCTGAAATTGTTTGGTTTCCTTCAGCTGCATTAAGTCCATATATTCAGTGGGAGAAGATCGATGAAAATTCTGCAAGAGCAACAATGACTTATAATGGTACAAAAGGTTCTGGAGTGTTCTTTTTTGATGAGGATGGAACGTTTAAAAATTTTGTAGCGATGCGGTTTAAAGATAAAGAGGATACAGCGCCTACGGAGTGGATTGTTACTGCTACCAAAACAGAAAAGAGAAATGGGATTAAAATACCTGTAGAGTGTGAAGCAAGTTGGATGGTGGAGAATGAACAGTGGACATGGTTAAGATTAAAAATACAAAGTATTGCGTATGACGTTGGAGAAATACATGAACAAGATGGTGTGCGTAAATGATGAATAAGTAGAATATTAACCTACTTTTAGCAACCGATTATACTAGATTGAATTTTGTAAGATGAAAAATATATTCACGAAAATCATATGGGTAATAACTCTATACCTTGTTTCGAATTTAGGAATTACCCAGACATCAAATATTCAAATTGAATTTATTGGAAACTGTGGGTTGTATATGACAGATGGAATAACAAATCTCTATATTGATTTTCCATATAAGTCAGGTGCGCATAAATATATGGAGTTTGAGGCGTCAGAATTGGATAGTCTAAAACAGAATTCGATTTATATTTTCACGCATAAACATTCGGATCATTATTCTAAAAAGAGTCTAAAAACGGTTCTTAAAGAGAAAGGTGGGCAAACTTATGGCCCCTGGAATATTGAAGAATTAGAAAATTTGGGAAATTCGATTCCTAATTTCGAAATCAAAGCATTTAAAACAGAGCATAAGTTTTGGGGAATTTCCTTCAAACATTATTCTTACTCGATCAATTGGCACGGAAAGAGAATATACTTATCAGGGGACACAGAAAGTGCTGAAACTATTGGTGAAATTAAAGATATAGATTGGGCTTTTGTTCCTTATTGGTTACTGCTTGATGCTGCGGAAAAGGATATAAAAATTGATGCGGATATGTTCTATATCTATCATCTTGCTTCTGTTCAGGCTCCAAGTGCCAGAAAGAAGTGGGGAGAGATAGAAAATATTCATCCACTGGTGGATCAGGGAGAAGTGATCATCCTGGATATTTAGAGGAAATAGGTGGTAAGGTATGATCCAGAACTTAATAGACTATTTTGAAAAACATGTTTCACTTGATGAGATAGAAAAGCAATTCATAAGAGAACATATTCCTGTCCGATCCTTCAAAAAGGGAGAGTTATTGCTATCCGAAGGTGAAGTTTCAAATGAGTTTTATTTTATTCTGGAAGGAGGGATCAGACTCTATTATAATGTGGGAATTGAAGAGAAAACAGCTTTTTTCTATTTTGAAAATATGTTTGTGAGCTCCTATGAAAGTTTTACCAAAAGGACAGCTTCCAATCATAATTTAGAAGCAATCGAGGAAACAAAGGTGGCTGTTGTTTCGTTTGAAATGGCTTTTAAGCTTCTTGAATTGTTTCCAAAGTTTGAATTCTTAGCAAGAATAATGATGGAAGAAGAACTGATCGTATATCAGGAAATTGTTTCTTCATTTATTACACTGAGTGCTGAACAGCGGTATCAGAAACTATTAGAAAATAAGAGTCCGCTCATTCAGCGAATCCCTCAATACCAGTTAGCAACTTTTTTAGGGGTTACTCCTGAGACTTTGAGCCGAATCAGAAAACGAATGTATCGTTAATTTGTTTATTGACGTTTGTCAATTGACTTAACCTGTACGAGAGAATACTTTTGATTTTTAATAATTAGAAGTATGAAAAAAGCATATTTGACTTTAACAATTATTGGAACAATCTTGCCAAATATTTTTGTGATGAAGGAGTCTATTCAATCGGGTAACTACTTACTATATGTAAATCCACTAGAAACGTTTAAGGGAATGTTTGCCAATAATATTTCATCCGCATTTGTTGTTGATTTATTATTTATAGTAGTCTTATTTCTCATGTGGTCATATCGTGAGGCCAAAAGAAAAAAGATGAAAAGGGTGTATCTGTTTTGGTTATACACGTTTGCATTCGGAATAGCCGGAGGACTTCCTTTATTTCTCTTTTTTAGGGAGAATAAGGTCCATGAATCGCAGTCTTATACATAGAGGTTGAATCATAATTTGTACTTCAATCCATATTGTAGGATAGATGTATATCTTTCAACGCCATCAATATCTCTATTGTGATAGTAGAACTGATGCATTAATGTGACAAAGATTCTTTTAGTTACAAACATTTCTAATGTCAGATTATTATTTCCGCCACCATAAGTGTGATCATCACTGGAATAATAACCTGCAAGTTCCCACTTAAGATTTAAATGATCGGATATAGGAAAATAAGCACGGATTAAAGTTCCAAAACCTAAAGCGGTATGAGATGATTCATGATAAAATTTGAAGTATAAATACCCAGTAGATAGATGAAATTGAAAGTATTTTGTCGGTGTGTTAGGTATGAGGTTAATTCCTAAACCGATGCTGTTGAATGATGAGCCATCAATTAGGTATGTTTTAGCAAAGCCGTTTACACTTTGAAAATAGGGATAAATCTTTTTGCTGTTTTGGTGTTGATACAGTCCATTGAACCAAAAATCATTGATGGGGCTGTAGCCTTGAATTATTAGAAAATTGTAGCTGGAGGAAATTTCAGAATACCATTTATTGGTGCGTAGTTTAAGTTGTCCATTTGGCATTAAACTCAGTTGCTCCAGATTTCCTTTTTGCCAAATTCCTATTAAGCCAATTTCTAAATTGATTTTCAAAGAATCCTGAGTAGCTTCTTGACCTTTAATTGATATTCCGGAATATAAGATGATGAGTATTGCAAGACATTGTTTCATGATCAAACCTTTTTAATATTCGTGTGTACGAGTGATGATTTCTTACTTGCAAATTTGAATGAGTTTTAAGGTTTGAGAAAGGTGCTTATTCTTCTAAAAAGGGTAAAAAATAGTCAAAATGGAATACCTGAAAATGGGACGGGAGAATAGATAATAGGGAAGCTGTTATTGCTAATAAAGGAAAGGGGATAGAGTAGAGCGTAAAAAAAAGCGTCAGAAAAATGATTCATTCTGACGCTTTCAATGATATTAATAGTTTAACAATGCGCTCATCGCATCATATGCTTTGTCCGCATTAGGTAACATTGTTTCTTCCAAAACAGAGTTTAATGGAATGGCAGGTACATCTGCAGCAGCCAAAACTTTTACAGGTGCGTCCAGTTGCTCAAAACAAACGTCTTGAATCCAACCAGCTAAACCTCTGGCAAATGTTTGACCATCCGGTTCCTCGGTAATAATTAAACACTTATTGTGTTTTTGAACACGTTCTACAATTAGGTCTTTGTCTAACGGAGCCAATGAACGTAAATCAACTACCTCTATTTGTCCTTTTAGTTTTTTAGCTGCATTCTGAGCCCAGTGTACACCCATGCCATAGGTTATTACTGCTAGAGAATATCCTTTTTGAATATTCTCATCAGTCGCTTCTAAGCAAATTCTACCTTTACCAATTGGAATCACGTAATTCTCATCCGGTTCAATAGTCATCGCTTTTTCAGTCCCTTTAACTTTACTCCAGTATAAACCTTTATGTTCGAAGATTACCACCGGGTTTGGATCGTAGAAAGCTGCTTTCATTAAGCCTTTCATGTCCGCACCAGTAGATGGATAGACCACTTTAATTCCTTTGATATTGGTTACGATACTTTCCATTGAAGAAGAATGGAAAGGGCCTCCGGAACCATAAGCTCCGGTAGGAACACGTATAACAGAAGATATAGGCCATTTACCATTTGATAAATAATAAGATCTACTTAATTCTGTGAAAAGTTGATTTAAAGCAGGCCAGATATAATCTGCAAATTGAACTTCAACAATAGGTTTACATCCTGCAATAGACATTCCTGCAGTACTACCTATAATAAAGGCTTCCTGAATCGGTGTATTGAATACACGGTGGTTTCCAAAAGTCTGCGCTAAAGTTGCAGCCTCTCTAAATACACCACCTAATCGACCACCAACATCCTGTCCATAAAGTAGTGCTTCCGGATGTTTCTCCATGATTTCTCGTACAGCAAAAAGTGCAGAGTCAACCATTACAGTTTTTTCTTTCCCTTTTGGCGCTCTTTCACCTTTTTCCTCAGTAATAGGAGTTGGAGCATAGTCATACAAGAATAAATCTTCAGGACTTGGATCTTCCGCTTTTAAAGCTTTATCAAAATCAGCTAAAACCTGTGCTTGAGAATCCGATTCAATCTGATCCAATTCTTTTTCAGACATGCCATGATCAAGCAATTGTTGTCTGAACCTAGGATATGGATCTTTTGCCTGAGCTTCATCTAAATCATCTCTATACCATTCTCTTCTCACACCAGATGTATGATGTGCCAGTAAAGGTACACTCGCACGAATTAAGAATGGCCTGCGCTCCTCACGCATTGTTTTAATAATTTTTTGAAGAGCAGTATATGATTCAAAAAAGTCTGCACCATCTATTTCTATGATTTCAATTCCTTTAAAACCTTTTGCATATTCAGCAGAGTTTTGAAGTCTGATTTCAGAAGAGTGTGCAGAAATGTCCCATTCGTTGTCCTGAACAAAATATAATATGGGTAGCTGTTTTAAAGCAGCCATGTGCAAAGCTTCCGAAATTTCCCCCTCGGTCATTGCAGCATCGCCAATAGAGCATACCACAACGGCTTTTTCATCCTTAGGTGTATATCCAATATGTTCTTTCTCACGATACTGAACTCCCATGGCTAATCCGGTTGCAGGAATAGCTTGCATACCCGTAGCAGATGATTGATAAGGAATTTTTGGTTTATCCGCATCATTTAAAGATGGATGCGAATAATATAAACGGCCTCCGGAAAAAGGATCATCCTTTTTCGCTAATAACTGAAGCATTAAATCATAAGGAGTCACTCCAGTTCCTAACAGAATTGAATCATCTCTATAATAAGGTGAAACATAATCCTGAGGTAGTAATTGTAAACTTAAAGCCAATTGTACCGCTTCATGCCCCATGGATGTTGCATGAACATACTTTCCGGTAATCTCTTTTTTGTCTTCATAAAGATGAGACATTGCGCGTGCCTGAGTCATTAGTCTCCACGCCTTCAATAAGGTATCACGATCTATTGAAAGATCGGTTTTTTCCATTACTGTTTTTTGTACTCCCATTAAATGCCGTATAATAATTGGCTATAAAGGTAAAAAATAATTTTAAACTTTGGGTACAAATAAGAAAGCCAGTTTATTATTTTGATAAACTGGCTTTTCAACGAATATTATATAAGTGTTAGTACGTATATGTAAAACCTACGCCAACTGTTTCTTTAAATTGAACTGCCGGGCCAATGTGTGTTGGTTCTCCCAAATTGTTCTTTTCTAATACGATTGAAATGTCTTCATCGTAGATCAAGTTGGTGGTTACTGTACAAGAAATATACTTGTTTACTTTCATAAGTAAAGTAAGGTTCCAGTTGACATCAATAGCACCAAAATTGTGTAAATAATCAGAGAAGAAGTCTGCTTGAGTACTCAAAGTAACATTTTCAATAAGCTCTTTTTTGATGCTGATTTTGGCATACGCACCAAATTCGTTTCTCACATTTTTACCTACATCGTTACCGTATTTTCCTTTACCCGTTCCTGCACCTGCATCATCAACTACTTCTAAATTAGCAATAGAGTCATTCAATACAAAAGTGATTTTACCAGTTACCGGAGAAAGATTCACATTAAGCCAATCACCTTTTTTGTAATTAGCACCAATACCAGTTAATAAATATCCAGGAGCCATTAAATCTGAGATTCTTAGATTAACATCATCAGGATCGAAGCCCTCTGCAAATTGTGAACGTAATGTTGCAAAAACATTGACGTCCCATTTATCGTTTAGTTGACGCCCAAACTTAGTCCCAACTTCCCACCTATCATCCGATTTGGTCAGGTCATTCTTACCTTGTTGGATTAAACCATAAGCTAAATCTACGTAGTTGTCCCAGCTGATTTTACCCTTTTTATAGTTATATACACTTTTATATAAGAGTGTAGCAGAGAAACTTGGTTCACCACCACCTTGCCAGCGGTATAATCCCACTTGATTTAACATTAGTCCTACGCCACCTTCAATAGTCCAGTATTTAGGGGCAGCGGTATCTGCAGCGGTTGTATCGCCTGCAGCAGGTTTAGCAGCGTCTTGTGCTGAGGCCATAGTAGCCATTGATAGTATAGCAAAAGAGAGTAATAGTTTTTTCATGTTTAAAATTTGCGTGTTTGTTTAATCTAGATTCTTGTATACTAATTTAAGCTTGGCTTCAAGTTTAGCAAGGACTTGTTTATTGTGAGATATTTTTTGTTCAACTTCATCTTTAAGCGCATTCGCTCCTTTACTGTGTTTAAAGAAACCCAAATTGTTTTCGTATTGAAGAATGTTAGATTTTACATTTCTAATTTTTTCACGAATGTGTGAAGCTTCTTTTTCCAAAGCTTTCTCTGGGTTTTGTGCCCCTGACAATTCGTTTATTTTGACATTAAACAAATAGTCAGAAAGTTCTTGCTCCGGAACACCAAATTCAGAAAGCTTTTGATGGATCGCATTTTTGTAATCTACCGCAACTTTTTGTTTCTGGTTCATCGGAACGAAACCAATTTGATTGAATTCTTTGATCAACTCATCAATAGCAGCAAGCGAATCTTTTTCATTTTCAGCTGGAGCTACAGATTTAATTTTTTCAATTAATGCAAGTTTTTTCTCCAGGTTTTCCTTCTGCTCAACAGTATCTTGTTTTTGTTGATTCTTTTTGTTTTCAAAAAACGAGTTACAGGCAGCTCTGAATTTTTTCCATAGTCTTTGCTCATCTCTATGATGCGCACTTCCAATAGTTCTCCATTCTTTTTGAAGATTGGTTAACATCTGAGCAGTCTGTCTGAGGTCTGTACTATCAACCAGGCTTTCTGCCTTGGCAACCAGTTTTTCCTTCTTCTCTTTATTTTGATCGTAAACTTCTTTAACCTTTAAATAGAATGCACTTTTTGCATTAAAGAAAGCATCAGCTGCCGATTTAAATTCCCCCCAGATTCTTTCATTATCAGACTTGGGAGCAAAACCAATAGAACGCCATTCTTTCTGCAAGTCGATAACAATTTTGGTATGCTTTTTCCAACTTTTATCAGAAGTAATGTTGTAATTATTGATCTCTTTTAGTTTGGATACTAGAGCTTGTTTCTTTTCAAGATTATCCTTTTGTTTCTCTTTTTGAGTTTTGTAGAAATCTTTGATTTTGTTAAAGATGGCATGATGTGCATCCCAAAACTCATCTCTGATTCCTTCCCACTTTTCTTTGTAGGTTGGGCCAATCTCGTTCCATTCATTGGTTAATCTTCGTGCAGTAGCATCCATGTCTTTGAAACTCTTCAGTTCCAAAGTTTCTTTCATTTTTGCTACAATGTCTTCCTTAAGCTGAAGATTACGTTTTAAGTCATTTTCAAGAAGCTCCCTGTAGATGTGCATATTGTAAAAGAACTCATCGCGTGCTTTACTATATGCAGCATCTAATTCCTTGATTTTTTCCTGAGGAATTTTGCCCACTTCTTTCCATTTCTGTTCAATCTCTTTAAAAGCTTCATGAGCTTGTTTGATATGCTCTTCGCTTTTTAAAGCCTCAATCTTACTTAATAGTCCTTCTTTGATATTAAGATTGTCTTTTTCCGCTTGTGCTAATTTTTCTCTAAACTCTTTTTTGAGTTTAGAATACTCAGCCCATAAAGAATCAAAAAGCGCGTCCTGTTCATCCCGTTCTGGTTTAAACTCGTCACCTTCTTCGTGTTCCTCAGCATCGTATTTTTCTTTCTGCTCATGAACCTGGTTGGCAACTGCTGTTTGATATGCTTCTAATAATGGCTTACCCTGTGAAATAACGTCTTTTGACATTTCCTGATCGATAAGTCCTTTCAGTGCGGTGTTGATCTCTTCTTTTTTCATAATGAAGGAGAATTAAATTCAATTAATAATATGTTGAACATGGTAATTCCGTGGCAAGTTTAAGAATTATTTTGATTTGAACTGCGCTATTGCGTTTTTAGTGAAGTCTGAAAGCACTAAGCGACCACTAATTTCTGCACGTTCGTATAACAATGTTTCCCAATGATCTGTACCTTCCCAGAAGATGTTTTTAAGTTCGGCAAGAGCTTCCGGATTGTAACTGTTTAGTGTTTGAGCAAACTTCAAAATCGCTTCGTCCATTTCTTCGGTTGTTTCATATACTTCATCAAATAAACCTTTAGATTCTGCCCAACGTGCGCTTTGCCAAACTGCTGGTGTGATGGACATTTGAGCCATTGCGGAGTCTCCAACTTTTCTGGCAACAGCCGGACCAACTACAAATGGACCAATACCAATGGCCAATTCACTTAAACGTACAGATGAATATTGTGTTCCGAAGCAATAGTCTACAGATGAAGCTAAACCAACACCTCCACCAACGGCTTTACCTTGTACCCTACCAATAATGATTTTACCACAAGTGCGCATGGCGTTAATCACTTTCGCAAAACCTGAAAAGAATTTTTTTCCGGAGTCAAAATCCTCGATTGCGGTAAGCTCTTCAAAAGAAGCACCTCCACAGAAAGCGCGATCACCTCTGGATTTAAGAATAATAACGTTGACCATGCTATTTTGTCCTGTATTACTAATGGTTGAAGCTAGTTCGTCCAAAAGATACCCTGGTAATGAATTACTCATTGGGTGATAGAACTCAATCGTTGCAATTCCATTATCTAAATGAAATTCTACATGTCCGTCATTGTCGTTTTTAGTATGCATATGTAATGTTGTAATGTTCTTTTTTAATTTAATCTTGATCTAAAGTTTTTACCATAGTTAGAATAGTAGCAAGTGCGACTGTTTCTCCCGTTTCATCGTAAACATCCACGAGGAACTTCACGATACCTTTTCTAAACTCATCATCATCTCTTTTTTCTTGTAAAACTTTTTCCTTTACGGTTAGTCTCACACCAATAGTCGCTCCGGCATATACAGGCTTGGTAAATCGACATTCCTCTAAACCATAGTTCAAAAGAACAGGTCCTTTTCCTGGATCTACAAATAAACCAGCAGCAGCCGAAAGAATAAAGTATCCGTGAGCGACACGTTGTTCGAAAATAGTTCCATCTAATGAAGTCACATCAGTATGGGCGTAGAAATGGTCCCAACTCACATTTGCAAAGTTTACGATATCACCTTCGGTAATGGTCCTTTTATGCGTATGAACTGTTTCTCCAATTTCAAGCTCTTCGAAATGTTTGCGGAACACATGTACTGGAGTCTCTAAATATTTTCCTCCAGGTTGATATACTTGCGTAATCGCACCAAGTGTAGTTGGACTTCCTTGAATTGCGGTACGTTGCATATAATGGTAAACCCCACGTTTACCACCCATTTCTTCACCGCCACCGGCACGTCCAGGACCGCCATGTGTTAACATTGGCATAGGAGAACCGTGACCCGTGCTTTCTTTAGCCATGTCTTTATTTAAGACCATGATACGACCATTATATGGAGCTGCACCTAAAACAAATTCCTGGGCGATTTTATCGTTTGCAGTGGTAATAGACGTTACCAAACTACCTAAGCCCATTTGCGTAATTTCTACCGCTTCTTCAATTGAATTATAAGGCATGATAGTAGATACCGGGCCAAATGCTTCAGTACTGTGGACATCAGTTTTTTCAAACGGATTGTCGTTGTACATTAAGATCGGAGAGATGAAAGCGCCTGTTTCCTTATTTGCTCCGGTGACTTCAAGTTCATCTAAACTACCATAAACGATTTCCTGGGAAGCCGCTAATTGATTTACTTTTTCAATGACTTCTGTTCTTTGATCTAATCCGGCTAATGATCCCATACGCACTCCTTCAACTCTTGGATCACCAATAGTTGTTTTAGCCAGTCTGGCACTTAATGCATTTTGTACATCACCTACAAGTTCGGACGGGACTAAAATACGTCTGATTGCAGTACATTTTTGACCTGCTTTAACAGTCATTTCTTTACTTACCTCTTTGATGAAAATATCAAATTCAGGAGTCCCAGGAACTGCATCTGCACCTAGAACTGATGCGTTTAAGGAATCTGCTTCTAGATTAAATGGTACAGAGTTGTTAATGATGTTTGGATGAGACTTAAGTTGACGGCCTGTGAACGCGGAACCCGTAAATGTCACCACATCTTGCATGCCTACATGTTCCACAATTCCTCTTGCAGAACCTACAATAAGCTGTAAAGCACCTTCAGGGAGAATTCCAGATTTATGAATTTCCTGAACCATTAACTCTGTTAGGTAACTCGTAACTGTTGCAGGCTTGACTACTGCTGGAACACCAGCCAATAGATTCACCGCAATTTTTTCCAGCATTCCCCAAATAGGGAAGTTGTATGCATTAATATGAACAGCAACCCCGGTTTTTGGAGTCATAATATGTGTGGCAGAGAAAGTGCCTCCTTTTGACATTGGAATACTATCCCCGTCTACACAATAAGGTGTATCAGGAAATTGCCTTCTTAAACTAGAGTAGGCAAACAAGTTTCCAATTCCTCCCTCAATATCAATCCACGAATCTATTTTTGTGGCTCCGGTAGCCCAACTTAGTTCATAAAAAATGTCTTTTTTGGAATGAAGGTATAGCGCCAACTCTTTGATCATTCTTCCTCTTTCATGGAAGGTCATTTTTCGAAGATTTTTGTTCCCTACGTTTCGTCCGTAAGCCAGTACTTCTTCAAATGAAATTCCTTCGGTAGAAGCCGATGCAATAACATCTCCGGTTACCGCATTGAATAAATCCTGTCCTTCACCTTGTCCTTCGATCCATCGACCGAGTATATAATTTTTTAGTTTCATCTTTAAAATAATAGAATGGGTAAAAGTAGCAGATTTGAGAAGATTATAAAATGATAGAGACAACAACTTTAATTAGGGAGATATAGAATTGGAAATCGCTCAGATTTACCGTTTATAAAGAATTATTCGAAAGTCATAACCAATTAATTACATTTGGGCTTCCAACTAATAGATGACTAAAAAATGAATAAATTAATGCTAGGCATTATCGGGTTAAGTGTAATTGGAACCAGTTGCAGTAATTCCGAAGTGGCCAATAAAAAAATGGAAGAGCCTTCAAAGTGGGAGCAAATCAAAGTAACTTATCCCCAAACAGCAAAAAAGGATTCAATAACCAATTATTTCGGAACCGATATTAATGACCCATATGCATGGTTAGAAGATGATAATTCTGAAGAAACAAAACAGTGGGTTATTGAGGAAAATAAGGTGACCGAAGGTTATTTAAGTCAAATACCATTTAGAGGTAAAATCAAGGAACGTTATACGAAGTTGATTAATTATGAAAAAGTGTCTGCACCACGTAAAGTTGGAGATTACTATTTCATGAATAAAAATGATGGGTTACAGGATCAGAGCGTGATTTATTTCAGAAAAGGAGAGTCTGGAGAATGGAGCGTTTTTATGGATCCAAACAAGATGAGTGAGGAAGGAACCGTGACGATTGGATTACTTGGCGCATCAAAAGATAATAAGTTAATTGCATACAGATATTCGGAAGCAGGCTCTGACTGGGGAGAAATTCGTGTGAGAGATATTGAAAAGAATGAGGATATCAAGGATGTGATCAAATGGGTGAAGTTTTCCGGTTCAAGTTGGTTAAACGATGGATTCTTTTATAGTGGATTCGAAGCGCCAACTGAAGGAAATGAATTATCCGCAGAGAATAAATATCATACCGTATATTATCATAAAATCGGAACAGATCAATCTGAAGATAGATTGGTGTATAGAGATACAAAAGATCCAAACTTATATCATGGTGTATCTGTAACTGAGGATGAAAAGTATTTAGTACTTTATGTATATCAGGGAACAGATAATGTGGATATTCATTTCAAACCTGCTTCTGATGTTTCCGGAGCGTTTAAACCATTGATTACCGGATTTACTTCTAAGAGTGATGTGATTGAGCATGTAAATGGTAAGTTCTTAGTAAGGACAGATATGGATGCCCCATTAAATCAGGTTGTGGCTATCGATCCTGCGAATACAGATAAATCTAATTGGGAAGTAGTGATTCCTGAGTCAGAAAACTATTTGTCTTCGGTAGCAACTGGAGGTGGAAAGATGTTTGCACAATATATGATCAATGCGACTACGAAAATCTTTGTAATGGAGTATGATGGATCAGGTAAAACAGAGATTAAACTTCCTGGAACTGGTTCAGCAAGTAATATGGGTGGAAAGAAAGATGAAATGAAATTATTCTATTCATTTACTTCATTCTTATATCCTCCAACCATATTCGAATACGATGTGACTACGGGTGAGTCTGCAGAGTACTATAAGCCTGCGATTGATTTTGACCCAAGTCAGTATGTAGAAAAACAAGAGTGGTTTACCAGTAAAGACGGCACTAAAGTTCCTGTGTTTATTGTACATAAGAAAGACCTAAAGAAAGACGGGAACAATCCAACGTTGTTATATGCGTATGGAGGTTTCAATATTTCGTTGACACCTTCATTTAGCACATCAAGAATCATCTTGTTAGAAAATGGTGGCGTATATGTGATGGCCAATCTAAGAGGTGGCGGTGAATTTGGAGAAGAATGGCACCAGGCCGGGATGAAGATGAAAAAACAAAATGTTTTTGATGATTTCATTGGAGCAGCAGAATACCTAATAAAGGAAAATTATACATCATCAGAAAAACTAGCGATTGAAGGAAGATCAAATGGCGGACTTTTGATTGGAGCAGTGATGGATCAGCGTCCGGATTTAGCTCGTGTAGCTTACCCAGGTGTTGGAGTAATGGATATGTTAAAGTATCACCAGTTTACTATTGGATGGGGCTGGACTCCGGAATATGGAGCAAGTTCAGATAGCAAAGAGATGTTTGAGTATTTATATGGATATTCACCATTACATAATATCAAGGATGGAGTTTCTTATCCGTGTACTATGGTGTCAACAGCTGATCATGATGACCGTGTAGTGCCTGCGCACTCGTTCAAATTCGCTGCAAGACTACAGGAAGCACATAAAGGAGAAAATCCGGTATTGATTAGAATCGAAACCAATGCAGGTCATGGTGCAGGTAAGCCAATGTCTAAAGTAATCGAAGAACAAGCAGACCATTGGGCATTTATGTTCTACAATATGGGGTATACTGACCTATACTCGAATTCTGAGCAGTAGAACAAATATGAAATATTAATAGAAAAGGGCGCGAAAGCGCCCTTTTCTATTTTCTAATAACTGTAACGGAATTCGCTTGCGCAGCGGGTAGAATCAATACGTCCGCAATATTTACATGTACTGGTCTTGACGCACAGAACCAAATGGTGTCCGCAATATCTTCAGGTGTCAGTGGATCCATTCCCACATAAACCTGATCCGCTTTTTCCTTATCGCCATAAAATCGTACATTGGAAAATTCGGTTTCTACCAACCCAGGAGCAATGTTCGTCACTTTTATATTGTGGCGCACGAGATCCAATCGCATTGCCTTTGAAATGGCATCAACCGCATGTTTTGAAGCACAATAAACATTTCCGTTTGGATATACTTCTTTACCTGCAATAGATCCAATATTAATGATATGAGGGTTTTCAGATTCTTTTAGCCAGGGAATAACTGTTTTGCTCACGTTCAGGAGGCCGGTCACATTGGTGTCAATCATACGATCCCAATCTTCAAAATCACCCTGGTCGATTGGATTGATTCCTACTGCCAATCCTGCATTATTGATAAGAAGGTTGACTTTCTTTTGATTATTATTTAAACTGCTTAATGAGTTGATTGTTTCTTCACGATTTCTAACATCAAAACAAAGTGTAGTGATTTGAGTCTGGCATTCCTTTTCTAATTGAAGTTTTAATTCTTGCAAGCGTTCATTACGTCTGCCGGTGATAATTAAATCATAATTGTTTTTGGCTAGAATAGTGGCGCAAGCCTTTCCTATACCCGAAGTAGCTCCGGTAATTAATGCAGTTTTTCCCATAAATACAAAAATGTAAAAAGCAGATTAAAAACCAACGCCAAAACTCATTCTTACTACAGGGTTTTGGTAAATTCTATAGTTTGGATCTTCTGTTAAGTTCCATAATAAATACAACCCAGCGAACCCCTTATCTCCAAGAGGAACACCATATCCGCCTCCAACGAAGAAACTATTGACCCATCTTGGGTCATCGTTATATCTAAATTCACCATAAAGCATTTCATATTCTACATGTGCGAATAAACCTCTGAAAATTGTATATCGTGCAAATGGAGAAATTCCATATGTAGTAGTAGAATAGTTAAATCCTGGTCTGTTGTCTTTAAAGTATCTATAGGTGAAAATACCACCGGTTACCAATTGATCGGTCACTTTATAGCCTACTAATGGAGTAAGCCCAATCACAGTAATATCACCAAATCTGAGATCAAATCCTCCCCCAACTAGAAGTCGATCTTTGATGGGTGATTTTTGTTTTTTTACTTCCGGACCTTGAAAATATGGTTTTTGATTACTGCTGTCATTTGCAGTTTCAAATTGAGCGTAAGTCGAAAGACTTACAAAGAACAATAAGAAGTATAAATAAATAGCTTTCATTCTAATAATGTTTAAAGATTGAAACTGGTAAAATCCCTCAAAAAGAAACCTTAAAATTTGAATAAAATTGTATGATTCACCTCTGAGGAATAATTATTTTCGTCAAAACTAAATTTATGAGTGAATATATCCAATTTGAAGAAAAAGAAGGTGTCGGTATCATTAGGTTGAATAGACCGGATAAGTATAATTCATTTGTGAGAGAAATGGCCCTTGCGTTTCAAAAATATATGGACTACTGCGCTGATAATGATTTGATTCGTGCGGTTTTGGTGACTGGGAATGGAAAGGCTTTTTGTGCCGGACAGGATTTAGCAGAAGCTATAGATCCGGATGGACCTGAATTGTCAAAAATTGTTAGCGAACATTATAATCCAATCATTTTAAGAATAAGAGAGCTTAAAAAACCAGTAGTAGCTGCTGTAAATGGAGTAGCCGCTGGAGCTGGAGCAAACATAGCTTTAGCGTGTGATATTACGTTAGCCGCTAAATCATCTGCTTTTATTCAGGCATTTAGTAAAATAGGTTTAATTCCGGATAGTGGAGGAACTTACTATTTGCCAAGAATAATTGGGATGCAGAAAGCTTCAGCATTAATGATGTTGGGAGATAAAGTAATGGCTGATGATGCAGAAAAAATGGGGATGATTTATAAGGCTGTTGAAGATGCAGAATTGGAAAACGAGTCTTTCGGAATCGCAAAAAAACTAGCTAAAATGCCAACATTGGGATTGGCATTAACGAAGCAGGCGTTGAATTCGTCATTTGTAAATAATCTGGAAGAGCAATTAGACTTAGAGGATACTTTACAAACAGTAGCAGGAAATAGTTATGATTATCAAGAAGGGGTAAATGCCTTTTTAGAAAAAAGAAAACCAGAATTTAAAGGGAAATAAGAAAGAAGATGTTAAATAGTCAAAGTAACATAGGTATAATCGGTGCCGGAGCTATGGGCTCAGGAATTGCGCAGGTTGCAGCGACCGCTGGACATGAGGTTTGTTTGTTCGATTTAAATGAAAAGTCTTTACAGGATTCGAAAAGCAAATTGGCTAAAATTATGGCTAGATTGGTTGAGAAGGGAAGAGTAACCGTTGAAGAAAGTGAGGCAATTCAGGGACGTGTAAAATACGTAGATGGATTAAGTCATTTTGAGTGTTGTGATCTGGTTATTGAAGCAGTGGTTGAGAAACTTCAGGTTAAACAAGAGTTATTTTCTCATCTGGAGAATGTCATGAAAGAAGATGCCGTATTGGCGACAAATACATCTTCATTGTCAATTGCTTCGATCGGTGGTAAACTAAAAAATCCGGAGAGATTATTAGGAATACATTTCTTCAATCCAGCACCGTTGATGCCATTAGTGGAAATTGTACCTTCATTAGTTACGGAGTCTGCAATTGTGGATAATGTAAAGGATTTAATTGATTCATGGAAGAAGGTTACTGTAATAGCAAAGGATACGCCTGGGTTTATTGTAAATAGGGTCGCAAGACCGTTTTATAGTGAAGCGATCAAAATGTTAGAAGAGGGGTTTGCGGATGAAGCAACGATTGATTGGGCGATGAAGGAACTGGGTGGTTTCAGAATGGGACCATTTGAATTGATGGATTTAATCGGTCATGATGTAAATTATGTTGTAACAGAAACCGTTTGGACTGAAATGTACTTTGATCCTAGATATAAACCAGCTTTGACTCAGAAACGTTTGGTTGAGGCAAACAGGTTAGGACGTAAATCTGGGCAGGGGTTTTATAATTATAAGGATGCAAGCGGAAACGCAGAGCCAAATAAAGATGAAAAACTTGGAAAAGCGATTCTAAGTCGTATTTTAAATATGTTGGTAAATGAAGCTATAGATGCGTTATTCCTTCAGATTGCTTCAAAAGAAGATATTGATACCGCAATGACTAAAGGAGTGAATTATCCAAAAGGTCTAATTACATGGGGAGCTGAGATTGGTTTTGATGCTGTTTTAGATGGATTAAATGAATCTTTCGAAAGATACGGGGATGATAGATATCGTCCAAGTGTATTATTAAAAGATCTAGTTAGTAAGAGGGCAACGATTTAATATCGTTTGCTTTTCTTTCTTGGATTTCTGGCGCCTGGAGCGCTACAATCACTGAAGTGCCAGTCATATTCTCCTAAACCTCTTTTTCTACATGGTTTGTTAACGAATATCGGCACTTTTAAGTGTGCGTATAAATCTAAACGGTATACGTCCGTATTGATAAGGTAGGACGAAAGATTATCTGTTCCAACGGTTAAATACCAGAATCTAACCGCCAAGCCTGCTGCTGGTTTCATAATGGTATTCATGCTTAATGGTAAAGAAATACCGAAACGCTTCTCTTCATACCTTGGAGTAATTGCAATCATACTTAAACGCTCTCCGCCAAAAGCTCTTTTTAACGGGACACCATACATGAATGTTGAGTTGATGAATAAGCCATCTCCAAAGTTGTAGTCAAATTGTAGTGAGAGTGTCAATGGAAGCGTAGCGGAGTAACTGTTTTTTACATCAGTAATTCCAGAGCGAAATGCCTGATCCATTGTGTTGATAATATCGCCAATATTAGTTCCTCTTGTAGCAGCATAGTTGGCCCATTCGCCATTGGCTTGAGAAGCTTCTCTGTAATAAGAACTCTTAAACTTGATAGCACCAATGTCTAGTATAGAGAAGCCGAGCCTGTATATATAATCAACATATTTACAATTGCTTTGTGGAGAGTGAGGTGTGTAATGTCTGGATGGGACTACTTTCTTTTCTATGGTCACGCCCAAATCGGCACCATACCCAACACCAGGGTGGAAGCCTATATCAGCTCCGGCATATTTTCCAGTGTAGTTATATACAAACGCGTTAGTTGAGTCAATCATCTCATAGCTGAAATCATCTACAAGGAAATCAATTCCACCAATTCCAAGCATGTATTTAAAGTTTACACCTACGTTTACAAGAATTTTTCCTTTTTGATGGGCGATCATTCCTCCGTTTAAACCTACTTCAACAAAACTAAGCGCTTTAGTTCGATAGTTTCCTCCGTTTAGTCTGGTTCCATAATATTCTGGAATTTGCAAACCATAGATTAATCCTCTGGTAAATTCTAAGGGGATGTTACGTCCGACTGCATAATTTCTAAAAGCTGAGCTGAGTCCAAGTGAAAATTTCCCAAGACTTATATTAAATGCAGGACCAAGTAAAATGCCTTCAATTTGCCCATCAACCTGATCAACGTTAAAATTCTGACTAAGTTGACTAGGGAATTTCCCGGATAGTGGGGAAAAATCTTCAGCTGCCAGGTATGCACCATTACTTGTACCGAACATATATAACCCTCCGAGGTGCATGTCGAGCCATGGTCTTGGATCAACAGCACGCGCTGGATTTAATCGAATACCTTCTGTAACGTTAATGTTGTCATGGACAACGCCCATTTGGGACTGAGAAAACGTAGGGGAATGGCATGCGATAAATACTACTAATATGATTAGCTTGTTTAATTCCATATGGGAATAATTATCTGCAAAGCTATATACAATGTAAGAGGTGGATGTTTACTAAACGGTCAATTCCTTGTGTAATTGCATTATATCAAGGAACTGTATGTAATCAAATTTATATAAAATATTTTTTTGCTGTGTTTATGAAACCCTGTATTTAATAAGTGTGAATTGTTGAAAAAGGTGTAAACTGCTTTCTATATAATAAAGGTGTCTTGCAGGGATGATTAAGGAGTTGGATTGTGAGGTGGAATTGGTTAAAGAAAAGCTAAAAAAAAATCGTGCTGTATGTAATGGTATAAGAGGGAGTTATGTGTTTAAACTAAAAATATTTAAAAAATAGTTCAAAAATATGGTTGAGGAGAAGGATAAACGACATACCTTTGCCGCCCCTTTCGGGGGTAAAGAAAAAGTTGAGGTAACGGGAGAGATTGAGGAGTAGGAGGAGCGAGAAAAAAGAAAAATATTTTTTTTAATTTTTTTCTTGTTTGGAAAGAAAATAGAGTTACCTTTGCCGCCCCGTTCGCGGGGATAGTTTTTGAAAAGGTTGGTGCGGTTTTGAAGTGGTGAGTTAGGAAGAAAAAAAATATTTTTTCAGAAAAAGCTTGTCAGAATAAAAACTAGAGTTACCTTTGCCGCCCCTTTCGAGGGGCAAAGATTAAAAGAAATAAGCTCTTAAGAGTTGAGTCTCGGGAACGAGACGAAGTGAATAAGAGAAAAGAATATTAAAGTTCTTTGAATAGTTGAAAAGCATAAAAATTTAAGCAAATATCCCCCAAGATATTTAAGAGTGATAGACAATTAAGTTTATTACAACGGAGAGTTTGATCCTGGCTCAGGATGAACGCTAGCGGCAGGCTTAACACATGCAAGTCGAACGGTAACATTTCTTGCTTGCAAGAAGATGACGAGTGGCGCACGGGTGCGTAACGCGTATACAACCTGCCTTCAACAAAGGGATAGCCCATGGAAACGTGGATTAATACCTTATAATATATAGAGATGGCATCATCATTATATCAAAGATTTATCGGTTGAAGAGGGGTATGCGTGACATTAGCTAGTTGGTAAGGTAACGGCTTACCAAGGCAACGATGTCTAGGGGTTCTGAGAGGATGATCCCCCACACTGGTACTGAGACACGGACCAGACTCCTACGGGAGGCAGCAGTGAGGAATATTGCGCAATGGAGGGAACTCTGACGCAGCCATGCCGCGTGAAGGAATGAATGCCCTATGGGTTGTAAACTTCTTTTATGTAGGAAGAAACGCAGATACGTGTATCTGTTTGACGGTACTACACGAATAAGGACCGGCTAACTCCGTGCCAGCAGCCGCGGTAATACGGAGGGTCCAAGCGTTATCCGGATTCATTGGGTTTAAAGGGTACGTAGGCGGATAAATAAGTCAGTGGTGAAAGCCCGAAGCTCAACTTCGGAACTGCCATTGATACTGTTTATCTTGAATTTGGTTGAAGTGGGCGGAATATGACATGTAGCGGTGAAATGCATAGATATGTCATGGAACACCAATAGTGAAGACAGCTCACTAAGCCAATATTGACGCTGAGGTACGAAAGCATGGGTAGCGAACAGGATTAGATACCCTGGTAGTCCATGCCGTAAACGATGATTACTAGCTATTAGCGATAAACTGTTAGTGGCAAAGCGAAAGCATTAAGTAATCCACCTGGGAAGTACGGTCGCAAGATTGAAACTCAAAGGAATTGACGGGGGCCCGCACAAGCGGTGGAGCATGTGGTTTAATTCGATGATACGCGAGGAACCTTACCAGGGCTTAAATGAAGATTGACAGGACTGGAAACAGTTTTTTCTTCGGACAATTTTCAAGGTGCTGCATGGTTGTCGTCAGCTCGTGCTGTGAAGTGTCGGGTTAAGTCCCATAACGAGCGCAACCCCTATCTTTAGTTGCCAGCGAGTAATGTCGGGGACTCTAGAGAAACTGCCCGTGCAAACGGAGAGGAAGGTGGGGATGACGTCAAATCATCACGGCCCTTACGTCCTGGGCTACACACGTGCTACAATGGCAGGTACAGAGGGCAGCTACTCCGCGAGGAGATGCGAATCTCAAAAGCCTGTCTCAGTTCGGATTGGAGTCTGCAACTCGACTCCATGAAGCTGGAATCGCTAGTAATCGCGCATCAGCCATGGCGCGGTGAATACGTTCCCGGGCCTTGTACACACCGCCCGTCAAGCCATGGAAGCTGGGGGTGCCTGAAGTCGGTGACCGCAAGGAGCTGCCTAGGGTAAAACTAGTAACTGGGGCTAAGTCGTAACAAGGTAGCCGTACCGGAAGGTGTGGCTGGAACACCTCCTTTTTAGAGTGTACTACACAATTATATATCTGTTGGATATTTGCGCTTTTCGCTATTTAAAATTATTGAGATCCCGGAAATCTCGGTAGGGTTTTTATCGGTAAGAGGAAAGGGAATAGAGTCCCATAGCTCAGCTGGTTAGAGCGCTACACTGATAATGTAGAGGTCGGCAGTTCAAGTCTGCCTGGGACTACAATAACGGGGGATTAGCTCAGCTGGCTAGAGCGCCTGCCTTGCACGCAGGAGGTCATCGGTTCGACTCCGATATTCTCCACAAGAGTATATTGGAACGCTAATTACTCAAAAACGGCTTACGAGCCAAAAGATCTGTAAAAGGAATAAAGAAAGAAGCTTAATAAGGTAAGCGAGAAAATGGTTCAACTCCAAATCTTTCACAATTGATACATTGGTATCAAAAAAGTTCTTTGAAATTTTGAAGATAACATTAACAATAGAGATATTATTATAAAAGGCTTAATAACTGTAAATCATTTCGATTTAAGTTATTACGAAAGTAGTAAGGGCGTATGGTGGATGCCTAGGCTCTCAGAGGCGATGAAGGACGTGATAAGCTGCGAAAAGTCACGGTGAGGTGCAAATAACTTTTGACCCGTGAATGTCCGAATGGGGAAACCCGGTATCTTGAAGAGATATCATCCGAAAGGAGGCAAACCCAGTGAACTGAAACATCTAAGTAACTGGAGGAAAAGAAAACAAAAGTGATTCCCTAAGTAGTGGCGAGCGAACGGGGAATAGCCCAAACCAGATTTGTTTAGGCAAATCTGGGGTTGTAGGACTGTAATATGGACTATACTTTGATAATAGAATAGAACTGGAAAGTTCAACCGTAGAGGGTGATAGTCCCGTATATGAAATTGAAGTATTACCTAACAGTATCCTGAGTAGCACGGGGCACGTGAAACCTTGTGTGAATCTGGCGGGACCATCCGTTAAGGCTAAATACTCCTGAGAGACCGATAGTGAACTAGTACCGTGAGGGAAAGGTGAAAAGAACTTCGAATAGAAGAGTGAAATAGTACCTGAAACCATACGCTTACAAGCGGAGGGAGCTTTAGAGTGACCTCGTGCCTTTTGCATAATGATCCTACGAGTTACTCTCATCTAGCGAGATTAAGGTATTCAGTACCGTAGTCGTAGCGAAAGCGAGTCTGAATAGGGCGCAAGAGTTAGGTGAGGTAGACGCGAAACCGTGTGATCTACCCATGACCAGGTTGAAGCTTTGGTAACACAAAGTGGAGGACCGAACCAGTTGACGTTGAAAAGTCTTTGGATGAGTTGTGGGTAGGGGTGAAAGGCCAATCAAACACGGAAATAGCTCGTACTCCCCGAAATGCATTTAGGTGCAGCGTTGGTTTTGAGTTTTATAGAGGTAGAGCTACTGATAGGGCTAGGGGGCTTCACCGCCTACCAAACCCTGACAAACTCCGAATGCTATAAAATGCTTACCAGCAGTGAGGGCATGGGTGCTAAGGTCCATGTCCGAGAGGGAAAGAACCCAGACCATCAGCTAAGGTCCCCAAGTGTATACTAAGTTGATCTAACGAGGTCGGATTGCATTGACAGCTAGGATGTTGGCTTGGAAGCAGCCATTCATTTAAAGAGTGCGTAACAGCTCACTAGTCGAGCGATCTGGCATGGATAATAATCGGGCATAAGTATACCACCGAAGCTATGGACTTTATAAAAGTGGTAGGGGAGCATTCTAGTTGTGTTGAAGGTGTATGGTAATGTATGCTGGAACGGCTAGAAAAGAAAATGTAGGAATGAGTAACGATAATGCAGGCGAGAAACCTGCACACCGCAAGACTAAGGTTTCCTGAACAACGCTAATCGGTTCAGGGTTAGTCGGGGCCTAAGGCGAACCCGAATGGGGTAGTCGATGGATAACGGGTTAATATTCCCGTACTAGTATAAATTGTGATGGAGTGACGGAGAGGTGAAAGGAACGCGTACTGACGGAATAGTACGTTGAATGCCGTACGTATATGGACAGGTTAAGAGCTAGTCTTTGCTGAAAGCAGATAGTACTGCAAACCTTCGGGCGAGCAGATAGTTTCCCTAATCTTACTTCCTAGAAAAACTTCTAAACTTAAGTTTATACTACCCGTACCGTAAACCGACACAGGTAGTCGAGGAGAGTATCCTCAGGTGCTCGAGTGATTCATGGCTAAGGAACTAGGCAAAATGGCCTCGTAACTTCGGGAGAAGAGGCGCCAGCGCGAGCTGGCCGCAGTGAAAAGGCCCAGGCGACTGTTTATCAAAAACACATGGCTTTGCTAAATTGAAAGATGATGTATAAGGCCTGACACCTGCCCGGTGCTGGAAGGTTAAGAGGAGGGGTTATACTTCGGTAGAAGCTCTGAATTGAAGCCCCAGTAAACGGCGGCCGTAACTATAACGGTCCTAAGGTAGCGAAATTCCTTGTCGGGTAAGTTCCGACCTGCACGAATGGTGCAACGATCTGGGCACTGTCTCAGCCATGAGCTCGGTGAAATTGTAGTATCGGTGAAGATGCCGATTACCCGCAACGGGACGGAAAGACCCCGTGAACCTTCACTACAGCTTAACATTGATATTGGGTAAATGATGTGTAGGATAGGTGGGAGACTATGAAGCTGGTACGCTAGTATTGGTGGAGTCATCCTTGAAATACCACCCTTTATTTATCTGATATCTAATCCTCAAAGGAGACATTGTTTGGTGGGTAGTTTGACTGGGGTGGTCGCCTCCAAAAGAGTAACGGAGGCTCCCAAAGGTACCCTCAGTACGCTTGGTAACCGTACGAAGAGTGTAATAGCATAAGGGTGCTTGACTGTGAGACCTACAAGTCGAGCAGGAACGAAAGTTGGGTATAGTGATCCGGTGGTTCCGCATGGAAGGGCCATCGCTCAAAGGATAAAAGGTACTCCGGGGATAACAGGCTGATCTCCCCCAAGAGCTCACATCGACGGGGGGTTTGGCACCTCGATGTCGGCTCGTCACATCCTGGGGCTGGAGAAGGTCCCAAGGGTTGGGCTGTTCGCCCATTAAAGTGGCACGCGAGCTGGGTTCAGAACGTCGCGAGACAGTTCGGTCCCTATCTGTTGTGGGCGTTAGAAGCTTGAGAGAACCTGACCTTAGTACGAGAGGACCGGGTTGGACGAACCTCTAGTGTACCTGTTGTGACGCCAGTTGCATTGCAGGGTAGCTACGTTCGGATGAGATAAGCGCTGAAAGCATCTAAGCGCGAAACTCATCTCAAGATGAGGCTTCTTTTAAGGGTCGTTAAAGACGATGACGTTGATAGGTTGCAAGTGTAAAGGCAGTAATGTCAAAGCTGAGCAATACTAATTACCCGTAGCTTTCTAATAACCGAGATGATGTATAAGTTATTAAGTCTATCTTCAAAATTTCGAAAATATTGAATAGTTTATGGTGACTATAGCGGTGGGGATCACCTCTTTCCATTCCGAACAGAGAAGTTAAGCCCACCAGCGCAGATGGTACTGCTGTAATAGGCGGGAGAGTATGTCGTTGCCAATTTTCAGAAGGTGTCAATTTTTATAAATTGACACCTTTTTTTTTGTGCCTATACCAACTTCTTGTTGTAAAATTGTTCGTGTATTATATATTATTGAAAGAATATGGAAAGCTTTATAATAGACGGAATTAGAACCCCTATAGGTAATTTTGGAGGCTCATTATCTACAGTAAGAGCTGATGACTTAGGAGCGTTGGTGATTTCAGAACTTATTAATAGAAACCCTAATATAGATGTAAATGCCATCTCCGATGTGATCATGGGATGTGCAAACCAGGCTGGAGATGATAATAGAAATGTAGCCAGAATGTCTTTATTACTTGCCGGATTACCTTGGAAAGTTCCAGGAGAAACGGTTAATAGATTATGTGCTTCAGGGATGTCAGCTATTGTTCATGCACAGAGAGCCATAAATAATTTAGATGGAGATCTTTTTATTTCTGGTGGAATTGAAAATATGACCAGAGGTCCCTGGGTGATTTCTAAGGTTTCTAAACCTTTTGGTCGAGATGCGGAAATGCATGATTCTAGTTTTGGATGGAGATTTATCAATCCTAAAATGAAGGATTTATATGGTGTAGATGGTATGGGGCAGACAGCAGAGAATCTTGCAGAATTGTATAATATTAACCGTGAAGATCAAGATTTGTTTGCATATAATTCTCATATGAAGGCGACTAAAGCACGCGAAACGGGTGTTTTAAAAGATGAGATTATATCAGTTTCAATACCTCAAAGAAAAAAGGAGGATATTATTTTTTCAGAGGATGAATTTATTAAACCTAAAACTAATCTTGAAGTTTTAGCCAAGTTGAGACCAGCCTTTAAGAAAGATGGTAGTGTAACCGCTGGAAATTCATCAGGGTTGAATGATGGGGCAGCTGCGACTTTAATAGCTTCTGAGAATGGTGTTAAGCAATATAACCTTACTCCGAAGGCGAGAATTGTAGCATCTGGAGTTGCAGGAGTCGAGCCAAGATATATGGGGATAGGTCCTGTATATGCTAGTGAAATTGCTTTGAAAAAGGCAGGGCTAACTATGGACGATATGGACATCATAGAATTAAACGAGGCGTTTGCAGCGCAAGTTTTAGCATGTACTAGAAAAATGGGATTGGAGGATAACGATCCAAGAATTAATCCTAATGGAGGTGCGATCGCAATCGGACATCCTCTTGGTGTGACAGGAACGCGAATTGTTTATGCTGCCGCATTGGAGTTGGAAAGACAAAATAAGCGATATGCATTATGTACGATGTGTATTGGTGTAGGTCAAGGTTATGCGGTAATTATTGAAAGAGTATAATGTCTAAGGAGCATCAAATCGATATTACTACTTCTGCCAGATATTATCTCAACGGTCAAATTTCGGATAAGGTTAAGGTTGTTTGGTTTGTATTTCATGGATATGGAATGCTTGCGGAAGATTTTATAAAAAACTTTGATGGTATCTCTGACGAGAATACGTTGATTGTTGCTCCAGAAGGAACACATCGTTATTACAAGAGAGGAACTCGAAATCAAATATCAGCGAACTGGATGACTTCGGATTTACGTGATGCTGATATTCAGAATAACACTCAATATCTTAATAGTGTTTTAGAGACCTTGTTTGATCAGGGACTATCTACTGAAAGTAAAATAGGAGTGGTAGGGTTTTCACAAGGTGGTCCTACTGCATTCAGATGGGTTAGTCAATTGGATAGGTCTATTGATATGTTGATCGCCTGGGGTACGGATTTACCTCAGGAAGTTCTTGAGAACAATCAAAATTTAAGAAAGGTGAATGAATCTAATATTAAATTGGTGATAGGTTCAGATGATGAATATATAGATTCTGATAGAGTAGATAACTTTATCATAGATTATAGCGATAAGGGAGTAGAGTTTGATTATCATACTTTTGATGGAGGTCATAAAATCCATAGTGAAACCATGCGCTATTTTCATGCGAGAATGATGAATGGAGGTCAGGAATTTTAATACAAATTTGTTGAATGAAATCAATCATTAAAGGTAAGTGTCCACGATGTAGAAAATCGGATATATTCTGTTCTACAAATCCGTATAATTTTAAGAAGTTATTTTTAATGCCAGAGCATTGTGATAGCTGCGGGTTGAAATTTAATATGGAACCCGGTTTTTTCTACGGAGCAATGTATGTTGGATATGGGTTAAGCGTTGCGTATTTAACAGCGGTGTATGTAGCTATGGAAGTATTACTGGACGATTTTGCTGTTGGCCTATATTTTATTCTTGGAATAGGCTCTTTAATTGTATTTACTCCATTTATTTTTAGGTTATCCAGATCGATTTGGTTAACGATGTTTGTAAAGTATGATAAAGATGCGGAAGCAAAGTGGGCCAAAGAATTGAATGGCGAAAAAAGAGAGAATCCTTGTATAAACGTGTAAAAATTGGATCGCCAAAATTACTTGGCGATCCAGTTATTTAGTCATTAAATAGACGCACTTGATGTAGGGAAACGTCTATCAATTTTTTTGATTAATCCTTGTAGTACTTTCCCCGGACCAACTTCAGTAAGTTCAGACATACCATCGGCAATCATTTGATTCTCAATTTTAGTCCATAAAACAGGAGCTGTTAATTGATCAATTAAGTTTTGTTTGATTACAGATGGATCTGTTTCTCCAATTGCTGTTACGTTCTGGTATATTGGACAAACTGGTTTGCTAATTGTAACGCTTTCAATCGCCTCCTTTAATTCATCTTTTGCCGGAGACATTAATGGTGAATGGAATGCTCCTCCTACCGGTAAAACCATAGCACGTTTTGCGCCAGCAGCACTTAATTTCTCACAAGTGGTATTGATGGCATCAACTTCACCTGAAATAACCAGTTGACCTGGTGAGTTATAGTTAGCAGGAACAACAACGCCTTCTACTTCTTTACATGTGTTTTCAATAATATCATCTTCCAGACCAATAATAGCAGCCATTGTTGAAGGTTTAATTTCACATGCTTTTTGCATGGCTAAAGCTCTTTTTGAGACTAATTTTAATCCATTTTCGAAAGATAAGCCTCCAGCAGCAACAAGCGCAGAAAACTCTCCTAAACTATGTCCGGCAACCATATCTGGTTTGAAATCTTCACCTAAAAGCTTAGCTAAGATTACGGAATGTAGAAAGACTGCAGGTTGCGTAACCTTCGTTTGTTTTAGTTCATCAGCAGAACCTTCAAACATCACTTTCGAAATCTCAAAACCTAAAATATCATTGGCTTGATGAAATAATTCTTTTGCAACATCAGAGTTCTCGTATAGGTCAAGTCCCATACCCGTAAATTGAGCTCCTTGTCCAGGAAAAACATATCCTTTCATATAGTATTGTATAAACCGTTTATAAATATGAAGGGCAAATGTATATGAAATTTGACTATTGACTAGCGGAAATATGTGGAGGAATAAGAGTGCTCATATATCTTTGCCCAAATTTTTGTTTATGATAGTAGTAACAGGTGCAGCAGGATTTATTGCAAGTGCGTTGGTGAGTAGATTGAACCAGGATGGATATAAAGATATCGTTGTTGTGGATGATTTTTCTCGCGAGGATAAGAATAAGAATTTAGAAGGAAAGACCTTTGTTCAAAAGGTCCATAGAGATGATTTTCATAATTGGTTAGACGAAAACCATAGATTAACCGAATTTATTTTCCATTTAGGTGCGCGAACGGATACTACCGAATTTGATGTAGATTTATTCAATCGATTGAATTTGAACTACACCAAAAAGATTTGGCAACAATGTGTTAAATATGGTTTGCCATTGGTTTATGCTTCATCAGCTGCTACATATGGGATGGGGGAGTATGGTTATGAAGATCAAGATGAACTTGCATATAAGTTGAAACCACTAAATCCATATGGTGATTCCAAAAATGATTTTGATAAATGGGCATTAGAGCAGGAACAAAAACCTTATCACTGGGTGGGTGTTAAGTTCTTTAATGTTTTTGGTCCAAACGAATTCCATAAGGGGAGAATGGCATCTGTCGTCTTCCATACATTCAATCAAATTCAAAAAACCGGTGCCATGAAGTTATTCGCTTCACACCATCCAGATTATAAAGATGGAGAGCAAATAAGAGACTTTGTTTATGTGAAAGATGCTTTAGATGTTTTGATGTTTCATATGGAAAATAGAAATCATTCCGGACTATATAATTTGGGTACAGGAAAATCAAGAACTTTTTATGATTTAGCTGCAGCTACATTTAAGGCACTGAATTTAGAACCAAAGATTAGCTTTATTCCTACTCCTGAGGATATACGCGATAAGTATCAATACTTCACTGAAGCGAAAATGGATAAAATTCGCGAAGTAGGTTACGATAAGACTTTTATGGAATTAGAAGATGCCATCAAGGATTATGTTCAGAACTACCTTGTACCGCATGCTTATTATTAGTCAATAGACTTTTTAAGATCCAGCAAAAAAGATTTGATTTCAAGTAGGTGATCGATGATTTCCTTTTCGTTGATCACATCTTGTTTATTCTCCCGCATTTTCTTTTTTGCCCCATCCAAAGTAAACCCACGTTCCTTTACCAGATGGTGAATGATTTTTAGATTCTCAACATCTTGAGGAGTGAATAGTCTATTTCCCTTTTTATTCTTTTTGGGTTTGATGATATCAAACTCTTTTTCCCAATAACGAATCAGAGATGTGTTTTCATTAAACATACCTGCAACTTCACCAATGGTGTAGAACATTTTTTGCACAGGTTGTTTCTTTAAAGACATTAGTCGAAAGATTGATTTGCTCTAGAAGACAACTCTAGCATTAATTCATACTCTTCAGGAGTAAGGTCATTAGAATAGAAATTTGCTGGGTTAATCTTCGCTCCATTCTTTTCAACCTCATAATGTAAGTGTGGACCAGTTGAAGTTCCTGTGTTACCCACATATCCAATAACATCTCCACGTTTAATTTTTTGTCCCACACGTACATTGAACTTACTTAAATGTGCGTATCTGGTTCTATAACCATATCCATGGTCAATAACCACTTGTTTTCCATATCCGCGTCTTTCACTAACCACTTTTACGACTTTACCATCGCCAGTTGAGTGAATTTCGGTTCCGGTAGGAGCGGTAAAATCCATTCCCGTATGCATTTTACGAACTTTAAATACCGGATGGATTCTCATTCCATATCCTGAAGCAATTCGGGTAAGATTTTCTTTCGCAACAGGCATAATTGCTGGAATTGAGGCTAACATTTTTTCTTTATTTCTAGCCATCTGGTATACATCATCCAAAGATTTGGATTGGATATAAACTCTCTTGGATAGAATATCCAGATTTTTGGTGGTTTTCATAATTTGCTCTGAGTTATTAAAGCCCATTAAACCTTTATATCTATCAGAACCACCGAATCCAGCTTTTCGAACATTATCATGGATGGGTTCTGCTTCAAAAATCACACGATAAATATTGTCATCACGATCTTCGATGTTGGTCAAAACTTTTTCCATATCTGCAACTCTTTTATTTAAAATGGAGTATTGCAATTTCCATTGTTCATTTTCTCTGATTAATTCCTTTTCCTTTGGAGAATCAATAAAGTAAAGGAATGTGACAAGAAAGATGCCTCCAAATACAATCCCAGTTGCTAAAAAACCTAGAGTTCTTAAGACTTTAGACTTCATTGAAGTTTCCTCACGTTCGTAACTTAACGTTCCTGGATTGTACCTATATTTTGTATTTGACATATCTATTTTTCGGGAAAAATTGAAAGCGCAAAATTAAGGAATTAATCTATTTTTGCAATCGCTTTTAAAAAGCCTAACATTTTTTAAACTTTAGATATGCAGTGGGATTCTAATCAAATTAGAAAGCAGTTTTTTGAATACTTTGAAAGTAAGGGACATCAGATAGTTCCTTCCGCACCAATGGTTATTAAGGATGACCCGACATTGATGTTTACCAATGCCGGAATGAATCAATTTAAGGAGTATTTCTTAGGGCAATCTGAAGCCAAGCATTTGCGTGTTGCCGATACGCAGAAGTGTTTGCGTGTATCAGGGAAGCATAATGATTTGGAAGAAGTAGGTGTTGATACCTATCACCATACCATGTTTGAAATGTTGGGGAACTGGTCGTTTGGAGATTACTTCAAACAAGAAGCGATTGAAATGGCATGGGATCTTTTGACCAATGTGTACAAAATTGAGAAAGATCGTTTGTATATTACTGTGTTTGGCGGAGATGAACAAGATGGTACAGTTGCGGACACTGAGGCAGAAGAGATTTGGAAGAAGTATACAGATGCGGATAGAATTATGCGCTTCGATAAAAAGGACAACTTCTGGGAAATGGGAGATACAGGTCCTTGTGGACCGTGTTCTGAAATCCACGTGGATATTCGCTCTGATGAAGAGCGTGCAAAGCTGGATGGTAAAAGTTTGGTGAATAAAGATCACCCATTGGTGATCGAGATTTGGAACCTGGTTTTTATACAGTACACCAGAATGTTTGATAAATCATTAAAAGATTTACCACAAAAGCACATTGATACGGGAATGGGATTAGAGCGTTTGGCTATGGTTTTACAGGCTAAACAATCTAATTATGATACTGATATTTTTACATCTCTAATTTCAGAAATAGAGAAACATACAACTCAAAAGTATACAGCTACGGATTCACGTGTAGATGTTGCGTTTAGAGTAATTGCTGATCATATTAGAGCAGTTTCATTTGCTATTGCAGATGGACAATTACCTTCTAATACCGGAGCTGGGTATGTGATTCGAAGAATTTTAAGAAGAGCTGTTCGTTTTGGATATAGCTTTTTAGGAATTGAGAAACCGATTTTAACTGAACTGGTAAATACGCTAAGTGATTTAATGGGTGATCAGTTCGATGAATTGGAGAAACAAAAAGTATTGATCCAAAAGGTAATCAGAGAAGAAGAGGAAGGATTCTTGAGAACATTATCTAAAGGAATCGTTCGTTTTGAAGAGTATAAAAAGAATCATCATCAGGTGAAAGGTGATTTTGCATTTGAATTATACGATACATTCGGTTTCCCTATTGATTTAACACAATTGATGGCTGCCGAAGCAGGAATGATTGTGGATCTGGAAGGTTTTAATGTAGCGTTAGAAGAGCAAAGAACTCGTTCCAGAAAGGCAACGAAAGTGACGGCTGAAGATTGGGTGGTATTGATTGAAGATGATGAAGAGGAGTTCATTGGTTACGATTATACCACAAGTGATGTATCGATCACGAAGTATAGAAAGGTCAATCAAAAAGGAAATGACTTATATCAACTGGTATTTAATATCACGCCTTTCTATGCAGAAGGAGGTGGACAGGTAGGCGATCAGGGATATATTGAAGCCAATGGAAAGAAGGTAAAGATCATCGATACCAAAAAGGAGAATAAGCTAATTATCCATTTTACAACTGAATTACCAGAAGATTTAAATGCGAAATTCAAGGCGGTTGTTGCAGGAAAGAAAAGAGCAGCTACAGCAGCGAATCATACAGCAACGCATGTTTTACATCATGCTTTGAGAGAAGTATTGGGAACACATGTAGAGCAAAAAGGTTCTATGGTGAATGAGAAGTATTTGAGATTTGACTTTTCTCATTTCCAAAAAATGACCCCTGAAGAAATTCGAGATATTGAGGTGAGGGTAAATGCAAAAGTGAGGGCGAATATTCCATTGGAAGAGAATAGAGCTTTACCAATTGCCGAAGCTGAGAAATTGGGAGCGATGATGCTTTTCGGAGAGAAGTATGGTGATATGGTTCGTGTGATCAAATTTGGAGAGTCGGTTGAATTATGTGGAGGAACGCATGTAAAGTCTACAGGAGAGATTGGGTTCTTTAAAATTGTGTCTGAAAGTGCGATTGCAGCTGGTGTAAGAAGAATCGAAGCGGTGACGGGCGAAGAAGCGCAGAACTATATTTTCCAGAATATTGATACTTTAGATGCGTTAAGGGCTTCGTTGAGAAATCCGAAAGACATTAAGAAGTCGATTTCTGATTTGCTATCATCCAATAGTAATCTGGAAAAGGAAATGAATGCTTTCCGTACAGAACGTGCAAAGAATTTCAAACAGCATATTAAAGATGAGCTTGAATCCATTAATGGAATTAACTTCCATGCGCGCGAGTTGGACATCAATACGGATGACGTAAAAAAGATGGTCCATGAAATTCGAAATGAAGTAGAAAATGCATTTGTAGTGATTGCAACAAAATCAGATAACAAGGCTACATTAACGATTGGAATTTCTGATAGTGTTGTAAAATCTAAAGAGCTACATGCCGGGAATATCGTAAGAGAATTGGCTAAGAAGATCAGTGGCGGAGGTGGTGGACAACCGTTCTTTGCTACTGCTGGTGGTAAAAATGCGGATGGAATTGAAGAAGCATTGTTAGGAGCAAGAGCTATTGTACAGACAGTATAGATTTTAAATACTTCAACAAATAAAAGAAACATACATTTCCTTTACTTGTTGAAGTTATTTTACTACCTTTGGGCATGCGCCTATTTATCCTTTCCATATGTACCTTATTATTAAGCCCTAATATTAAATCTCAAAGCGTAGTAGATATTGATGGTAATGTTTATACTCCTATTATAATCGGACATCAGGTATGGTTGAAAGAGAACCTAAAAGCAACAAGATTTTCAAACGGAGATAGTATTCCTACTGAAGAAAATGATTTTATCTGGCAAAGTCTAAGCACACCTGCTTATTGTAACTCTTCAAATGATACTTCTCTGGTTGCTGATTATGGAAGATTGTATAATTGGTTTGCAGTAGCTGATACCAGAAATATATGCCCGGTCAATTGGCATGTACCCACCAAAGAAGACTGGATTCAATTAACCGATTTCTTGGCTCCGGTAGAAGGAAAGTTAAATGAAACTGGAAATGCGCATTGGATTTGGGCCAATGGAACGGCAACCAATAGTAGTGGGTTTACGGCTTTGCCGGGAGGGTTTAGGGCAGGGCCTACTAATTCATATCCTGGTGAATTTAATCCTGTAGGAGGGGCAGCGTATTTTTGGACGAGTACCGAAGATCCGGAATATCTGGGACAAAAGGCATTTAGCCAATATATATATCCTAATGATGGGGGAGTAACGTTTATTCCGGTATTCATGCAATATGGACAAAGTGTACGTTGCATACGAGATCAATTAACATCTGTAAATAAAATAGATCAGAATTTAGATGTTAAGGTATATCCAAACCCATCTCTAGGAAGGTTTCAACTGGTGTTACCGGATTTTCAAAATAACTACACCATTGAGATTTATACCCTAAATGGAACCCGAATTTTAAAACAAGAAAACCATTCTATTATTAATCTTATGGATTACCCCAAGCAGATGTATGTACTCAAGGTCTATTATTTGGACAGGGTACATATATTAAAAGTTACAACTCAATAGATAATAATCTGTTGAGTATTAATCCATTTAAACTTAAAATACCATGAAAAGAATTTACCTGTTTTGTTTAAGTTTTATACTTAGCCTTCATTTGTCCGCTTCGATGGTTACCGATCCGGTCGTTTTGCAGGGGATCATCCAAAATGGAATTCTCCATGCCGGATTTATTTTTGAAGGAGAAGTCATCTCTACACAATCGTATTGGAATCCTGAACATAATTATATCTATACCGCCAATCAGGTTCGAGTGATCAACGTATGGAAAAACACCCAAAATGAAGTAACTGTTTTTGGGAAAGAACAATTGGTGGAAGTGATTACCCATGGGGGAACTGTAGGTGATACTTCGTTATCGATTACCCATAACATCAGCTTTGTACCCGGTCAACGGGGAATGTTTATGTGTAAGAGTGCGGTTGTACCCATTAATCCAATATCGACTACTCCTTTGGCCTTTCAGTTTGAATTGTTTGATGGATTGTATATGGATTACAATCGAGAAGATTATATCATATCGGCCACCTACGGCTCCATTAAATTTGAATGTGTAGAAGAATTATATGAGCTGATCGATCCTACTTATATATCCGATTGTTTAGGGTTTTATGATGATCCTAATCTATTAGACCAAAAATATAATGATATGATAGCTATACAACAAAGCATGTATCAAGTAGCGCAGAGTTCTGCACCTTTTGGCAAGATTACCTATTTAATGAAAAATGCACGTTCTATTCAGGTTGGAGGTGTGGCTAAATTTATTGTGGAAATCTGGGCTCAAACCGATAAGCAGGGAATGTACTTGACTTCATCTAATGTTGAATTACAATTTAGTGAATTGGCTTTTGGTCCAACACCTGTAGGCTTAAATCGGGTGAAAGTATTTAAAGGAGGATTTTTATATGGCAATTATGCAGGTCAACCAAGATATATATTACCACCAGCGATTGACTTACCATCTAGCAATTCAGGGTATGGGGTAATTGGTTTTGGATCTCATACAAATGATGATACCAAGGAGCCAATAGAAATGTTACAATATACTCCGGTACAATTGTTTATCGTGGAAATAGAGATTCAAAACTGTAATGAATTGCCTGAATTGATTTTTACCAATACTACGAATATGAGAGATTTATCCGGATATGTTTCGAAAATGCCTCCGAACTATCCGTTTAAGTGGTCAGATTATAAACGTTTTGCGCAAATTGATGCCTCGGATGATGTAAATGACCCAATGTGTGAAACGAGTATAGTATCAATGAATCCAACTAAGGTCAATGCCGGAAATGCGGATATTACAGGAACATATGCTGCTCCTGCGGTAATCAATGGTGATGTCGTAACGATTAATGGGCATTTTTTTGGAAGTCAAAAAGGAAGCATCAAGATGAGAAATACCGATCATTTGGATACCACGCTTATATGGGTATCATTAGATACCGATTATGATATTATATCCTGGAGTGATAATCAAATAAAGTTTCGAGTTCCATCAACTATTCCATTTAATTACACCAGTACAAATCAGCTAAAAGTTCCTGGGAGTGGAAAAGTCAAAGTGATTACGAAGCCTACTCCTAATACGGTGTCCAATGAAGTGGTTTCTCATGATAAATTAATCGTGGGATATTCCCGAAGAAATATAAGTAGGAATGTATTACCAAAACCGTTTAAAAGTAAATTATATTTAACCGGTCCAAATCAAGTTGCGGATGCCAATGGGGTAAATTCCTATCCGGGGATAGAGTTTTATTTAGACCCGAATTTGGTAGCGTTAAACACAAAAGTTAAACCTTGTATAGAAGAAGCGATGAATGGATGGATTTGTGCGACCGAGGTGAGGTTTGGGTTATCCAACACTTTATTACAACCGAATCAGGCAAAACAAGTACAAGACAATATATCGATGATTCAATTGGGTGCCCCTGTGAGTTCAGGAATTGCGAGTTCTTTAGCATTTACATATTTATGGACCACCAGTTGTACCCATTGGTCCACGAATTTACCCATTGAATATACCTATGAAATGGATATGCTTTTTTCGAATACTTCAATTTATACAAACAATTTTTGGTATGATGAGACCCGGTTACAGGCGCAACCTCCGATATTATATGATTTTTATTCGATTGCGCTTCATGAGTTTGGACATGCTTTACTTTTAAATCATGTGAATCAAAAAGAGCAGATTATGAAGTCGGGGACACAAACCAGTTCTTATGGGTTTCATTATTGGGATCGAAAAATCAATTTAACTCCGGATGATATTGCGGGAGCAAAGGCGGTGGTGCAGGAAAGTAGTAACTTACAGTTTTCTGATTGTTCAGGTGGCGCTCCTATCGATGCCATGGTACCTTTGATTTTAAACAATTGTAATATGCCTACAAAAATTAATGAGGTGGAAGGTGCTTTATCTGAAACCGTATTATACCCAAATCCGGTGAAAGAACAATTAACAATTTCGTTCCCGATTCGGGAATCTTCGGAGGTATATTTTGAGATTTATACAATAGATGGAAAGCAAATCTACCAAAGTGCAACGCAAAGACTAGATCGAGGGACACAAGAATTGTTCTGGAATACATCAAAAATATCCAAAGGAGTATATTTGGTGGATTTATGGATCAATAACCAAAAGCAAACTCTTAAATGGGTTAAATTGTAGTAGATGATTAAATATATATTGATATTGATTTTTTGGAGTACTTCATTTGGTCTTTGGGCACAAACTGATGACCCCATATTGATCCCATTTCGGGATTGTAAACAATGGTATTATGTAAATGAAAAAGGAGAACGAGTAGGTGATCAGGTTTACGATTTTGCAGAACCATTTACAAGGCTTTATGCTGCGATTATGATCAATGGTAAATATGGGTTTATAGATCAAAATCAAAAAATCATAATTGAACCACAGTATGATTATGCAACAACTCGTTTTGGTGTTTTGACAGTAGTTTTAGATGGTAATACTTTCAGAGTAAATAGAGATAACACCCGAGATAATCGAGTGGGGTGTGGAACAAGAGATTTTATGCCTAGTACTATGAAAGAGATCTTTAAAAAAGACAATAAAATGGGGGTGCTGGATGAGTATAGAGATACACTTGTTCCTCCTATATACAAGAAAATAGAAATACCGTATAGTACTGAAGCCATTATTGTTTATACCGAAGAAGGAAAAATAGGGATTTATAATAACTATGGAAAAATGATATTTCCTGCGGAACAGGATTCTATTGAAATAGTAAGTGAGTATGTGATCAAAGTCGGTAAAGAAGGAAAGTATGGAGCGGTTAACCGATTGGGAAGGTTAATAGTTCGTCAAAAATATGATAACCTACATTTTGATTATTTTAATATGCCTTATACCATAAATGAAAAAGGTCGTAAAGGATATATTTATAAAGGGAAGGAATATTGGAGTGATTGTAAATGTTTTTTGAAAAAATGAAGTTGTTCGGAAGCATATTGGTTTGGTGTATGTTGTGTTTTTATATGAATGCGAATGCGCAAAACTGGGGATGGGAGTTGATTCCTGTTCAAGATGGAGATGAGTGGTACTATGTGAATGAAATGGGGCAACGTTGGAGTACTCATTCATATGAAGATGCGTTGGCATTTTCATATATATATGCAGCTGTTAAAGTTAATGGAAAATATGGAGTGATAGATCGGAGAGAAAATATAATTATTGAACCTCAGTATGATTTTATAAAATCTCATTTTGATACTTTTATGGTGGTGCTTTCGGGAGATACTTTTTGGGTGGATGCTGAAAATAACCCTGATTTTAAAAGAAGAAAAGTATCTGAGTATTCTAATAGAGATTGGCAGAAAAAAATAATTAGTGAGGGAGATAAGATGGGGGTTCTAGATGAATATGGTGATACGTTAATTGAGCCTATTTATAACAAAGCAGAATTATTTAAGAATACTTATGCTATTATAGTATATAACGAAGAAGGAAAACTGGGGGTGTTTAATAATTATGGAAATATGATATTTCCACCAGAATTAGACTCCATCCAATTGCTAAACTCTAATGTAATTCAAGTATACAAGAATGGTAAGATTGGCGCAGTTGATAGATTAGGTAGGTTATTGGCTCTACCAAAGTATGATGAATTGTATTTTGATTATCCACGTTTTCCTTATGTTATTTTAGAAGATGGGCGGGTTGGCTATATTTTTAAAGGAAATGAGTATTGGAAATAAAAATAAGGGGAACAAGCCCCTTATTTATTTTTAGAATAAAACTCTTTCAAACTTTTTAATCGGTCATTGACCCGAGCTTTGGTAAAAGTGTATTCTTCTTCGGTTTCTACTGAAAAAGGAATATTAGGCACCAATAATTCCCCTGGCTGTAATTCATTTCCTGATTCAATGAATTCAATTAACGGATATAATGCTAAAAACTCAACCGGGTCTTCAATCACTTCATCTATGAATTCATCAAAGTCTAATTCCAGATCATCCAAATCACCGGTTTCGGTGAGCAACTGCCAAATCGAACCCGATCTATAAATGTATTGATCACCCAAACAATCTTGCGCAAATGGAATATCGGTAGGTTGGAGGTTTTTATAGGTATGATGTAAAGCGTCTTTACCTTTCCAAACATCTTCTAAAGAATTCCAACTTGGTCCGGTTCCACATCCACGGATTTGAAATCCACCATTGTACGCGACCAGTCCATTGATCTCTTTGTAAAAGGATTTTAAATCACTCGGTAAAAGATCAAATAGTTCTGTGTCATGTAATTCATGGTTAATGTAAGTAACCCCTTTAAATTCTAGTGTGTTCTCTGAATTAGACATATTGCTTCACATTTTGTGCGGTGATGGTTTGATCGGATAAAATGACAAGTCGTTCCACCACGTTTCGCAATTCTCTAATATTACCTGTCCATTCTTTTTCAACCAATAAATCTACTGCTTTTGGTTCAATTTTTTTAGTGCTGATTCCTTGCTCCGAGCAAATCTTATCCAGGAAATACTCTACGAGTAACGGAATATCAGTAGCACGTTGATTCAGTGAAGGGACATTGATAATGATGACCCCGATACGATGATATAAATCCTCTCTGAATTTCTCTTCAGAGATCATTTTCTTGAGGTCTTTGTTAGTTGCGGCAATTACACGAACATTTACATTGATACTCTTATCGCCACCTACTCTTGTAATTCTATTTTCTTGAAGTGCACGAAGTACTTTAGCTTGCGCGGAAAGACTCATGTCTCCAATTTCATCCAGGAATAGTGTTCCACCTTCTGCAATTTCAAATTTTCCCTTGCGTTGTTTTATGGCCGAAGTAAAAGCTCCTTTTTCATGACCAAATAGTTCACTCTCGATCAATTCAGAAGGAATAGCTGCACAATTCACTTCTATGAAAGGTGCTTTGGTACGTGTACTTTGTTTATGAATTTGGTGGGCGACCAATTCTTTTCCTGTTCCATTTGGTCCGGTAATAAAAACACGCGCATCAGTTGGTGCTACTTTTTCGATCATACCAATGACTTCTTTGATTTCGGTACTTTCCCCAATAATTGGATGTCCTTTACTTTGCGGTAGTTTTTTTCGAAGTTTTTTAGTTTCTTCAACCAGATTAGCTCTATCCAGCGCATTACGAACAGTCACCAATAAACGATTTAAATCGATCGGTTTTTCAATGAAATCGTAAGCACCTTTCTTTAATGCGTCAACGGCTGTTTCGACATTCCCATGACCTGAAATCATAATGACTGGGATTTCAGGTTTGTCTTCCTGAATTTTAGTCAACAGTTCGATTCCATCCATGCCAGGCATTTTGATATCGCATAGAATCAAATCAAAGTCTGACTTCTTTAATATTTCTAATGCTTCGATGGCATTCGTAGCTTCTTCGATTTTTAATTTTTCGTATTCAAGAATCTCTCTAAGGGAGTTCCGAATTGGACGTTCGTCATCTATAATTAATACTTTGCGCATAGCTTCTAATATTCGATTGGCTAAAGTAAGGTGAAGTTGATTAAACTAAAAATAGCGGAGACATTAAAGTTGACTTTCCATATGTTCCTTAGCAAGCCCTTCCTTTACATCACCTAGTGAAAGGATATATTCATCAAAAGAATAAAGGTCCAAAACGTATTTGAATATCAATGCAGCGATATGAACAGTTGGAACTCTTAATGGATTTAGACCTTTGGTATCTAATCTTTCCTGCAACGAAGATTTCAAAATTTGATCTAAAACTTTATGGAGTTTTTTAGGTTCAAATCTGTAGTTAGATGCTACAGATTCGTGACTGTTATGAGATGATTCAATAATTTGAGCAAAGGACTCAAATGCTCCAGTAGTTCCAATAAATGCTAGAGGTGCATGTGCTTGAATGATCTGAGGTAAGTCCGCAAAATGTTGTTCGAGTCGATTGTTTAAATCTTCGATGTCATTTGGAGAAAGAGGATCTGATAATGACAATCCGGAAGTTAATGCGGTACTACCAAAATTGAAACTATGTTTCCATAAGATGTTAGAAGCATCAGCTATGATGAGTTCCGTACTGCCTCCACCAATATCCATGATCATAACCGGAAAGCGATCTACCGAAGTTGAAGCGATTGCACCTTTATAGATAAGTTGCGCCTCTCGTTCGCCACTAATAATGTTGATCTGAAGATTGAATTTTTGGTTTAAGTCACGAATGACCTGAAGCCCATTCTTACGGGTTCTAAATGCAGATGTGGCAATACCCAAATAGGTTGAACAGTCATACTTATTTGCTACATCCAGAATACTTTGAATATCTGATTCTATTTGTGCAATACTTTGGCTATCAAAGAAACCTTTCGGTGCAGATTTTAGTGTTTTGGTATTATATACTGACCGATGAATCACTTGTAATGGAAGTTCTCCGGAAGTGATGACCAATTTGGTGAGATTACTCCCAAGATCAATAATGGCGATGTTTGTTTTCATATGCTATAAAGAAAAAACGGAGAAGGAATTCCTTCTCCGTTTGAGTAACATTAATGGTATCGTAACCACTTCCAAAGTTCTTTGTAATTGACTTTTTTACCATACATTAATATACCTACACGGTATATTTTGGCTGCTAACCATGTGGTCGCCAGGAATCCGAGCACCAATAAAACCATGGATAAAATCAATTCCCAATATTGTGCACCTTCTATTCCTAAAGAAACCCGAACCATCATAATGATAGGAGAGGTGAACGGGACAATAGAACCCCAGAAAGCGGCTGGGTTTCCAGGGTTTTCAATCATCATGGCCGACATGGCGTATGCGGCTATGAGCGGAGCAGTGACCGGTAACATAAATTGCTGTGAATCGGTTTCGTTATCAACTGCAGCTCCAATTGCGGCAAATAGCGCTGCATATAATAGGTACCCTCCTAAAAAGTAAAATAGGAAAAGACTGATCATTAATGGCCAATTGATACGATTGATCAGGTTATCAGGATCGGTGATGTCAAAAGCATTGGCCTCTTGCTTCTTTAGATTTAAGGCGCCCGATTGCATCTGGTTCATTTGTTGAACTTGTGCCACTTGCTCCATCACCATTTCTTGTTTGTTATTTAAAATGATGGTTTGAGCAGCTGTAACGAACGTAAACATGAGTACGATCCATAATAGGAATTGTGTCAAACCTACCATTGCAATTCCCAGGATTTTTCCCATCATCAATTGGAATGGCTTTACAGATGTAATAATCACTTCGACAATACGGTTTGTTTTTTCTTCAATAACACCTTTCATGACCTGAACACCATACATAAAAATGAACATGTAAATCAAGATACCAAAGGCAAATCCAACTACTGTTTTTTCAGTCATGACTTCCTCTTCAGTACCATCTTCACTGAACTTGAATGTTGCTAATGAAAGATTGGTACGAACCTTATTATAGTCTGATTTTTTAATTCCATATTTAGCCATTTTCATTTCTTCAATGACCTTTTCAATTTTGGATTCAATGGACCTGATGGTTTTTCCACTAGGCTGTTCCTTGAAATAAAGGAAAGGACGATTATCTCGTTCACCATCCATGATTTCAGGAATCCACAGTATTGCGGTGTATTCTGATTCAGGGAATAACTTCTTGGCATCCGGAAGTGATAGATCGCTATAATCAAATTTATAGTTATTCCCATCTTCTAATCGATCGAAAACAGGAGCCATATCATCTACAACCAAAATGTTTTGCGGCCCGCTGTCGCTCATACCCAAATAGGTGATTAAAGCAATTACACCAGCCATAAGTAATGGACCTAACAAGGTCATGATGATGAAAGATTTCTTTTTTACACGTGTGAGATATTCACGTTTTATAACTAACCAAATTTTGTCCATGACTATGCTATTTCTGATTGCGTTTGAGGATTAGAAACTGCTTGAATAAAAATGTCATTCATTGAAGGAAGAACTTCTTTTAGACCTTGAATTTGAACGTGTGGAATAAGCCCGTTCAATAAATCATTTGTAGTGGTTTTGTTAAGAAGTTTAATTGTAGCTGAAAAGTGTTCAGGTTCGATTTCCGTAGAGTCAATGAGTTCTGCACCTGTCCATAGGGCATTGGTGAATTTCAACAGACTGCCTTTAAATACAATTTCATAAGTATTGGTTTTGAAATCATTTTTTAGATCTTTCATTTTTCCCGAAAGGATTTTCTGAGAGTGATTGATCAAAGCGATATCCTGACAAATTTCTTCCACAGAAGCCATGTTGTGTGTAGAGAAAATGATGGTAGTCCCATTTTCATTCAGTTGCATAATTTCTGACTTGATCAGATTGGTGTTGATTGGGTCAAAACCACTAAAAGGTTCGTCCAAAATGAGAAGTTCCGGTTCGTGTAATACAGTAACAATAAACTGAATTTTTTGGGCCATTCCTTTTGAAAGCTCTTCTACTTTTTTATCCCACCAACCAACGATTTCAAACTTTTCAAACCAGTATTTTAATTTTTTCTTGGCGTCCGCATAGCTCATACCTTTTAATTGGGCGAGATACAAACATTGTTCGCCCACTTTCATTTTACGGTATAAACCTCTTTCTTCCGGTAAATAGCCGATAAGCGCGCGATGTTTCGGTTCAATGTTTTCCTGATTGAATAACACCGTTCCCGAATCGGGCATGGTAATTTGATTGATGATTCTGATTAACGTGGTTTTTCCGGCTCCGTTGGGACCAAGTAAACCGAAGATACTTCCTTTGGGAACTTCAATGGATACCTGATTTAGTGCCTTGTGTCCTGCATAATCTTTTATGAGGTTTTGGGTCTCCAGAATATTATTCATGTAGCAACAATTCGTAAATTAATTTGGTTTCAAATGTAAAGAAGTAAACCTAATGCTAAAGGTTTTTATTACGAATGCAGATTAACGAGGATACACGGTTAAATAAAAAATCCCCAGTCGAAGAACCGGGGATTTTAATTCATATTGATTGATTGGAGCGTATAACGCTCGAAACAAATATATAATCCTATTTTAATTTAATCAAAACGGATAGATAATTATCTATTAACGAATTAACTGAAGTAGTCTTTCATTCTCGAAAAGAAACTCTTTTGATCCGAGCTTGTTTTCGGTTGGAAATTCTCAGAATCTCTAAGTTTTTCCATCATTGCTTTTTCTTCTTTAGTTAGTTTCTTAGGGGTCCAAACATTTACATGGATTAGAAGATCCCCGTTTCCGTATGAATTTACTTCAGGTAAACCTTTACCTCTTAAACGAAGAATTTTACCAGCTTCAGTACCTTCAGGAATATTGATCTTCACTTTACCAGAAGACGTAGGGACCTGAACACTTGTTCCTAAAGCAACATCTGCAAAGTTTAGGAATAGATCGTAGTGCAAGTTTCTACCTTCTCTAACCAATTCAGGATGTTCCTTAACTTCAATAACCACTAATAAATCTCCTGGAACTCCTCCTTTTGGACCTTCGTTACCGGCTCCGCGTACAGACAATTGCATTCCGTCTTCAACTCCTGCTGGAATATCTACTTCAATCACATCATCCTTTTTAACCTGACCATTCGCATCTGATCCTGGCGCTTTTTGATCAATCATTTGACCGTCACCATGACAAGTCGGACAAGTAGATGCTGTTTGCATTTGTCCAAGGAAGGTACTGGTTACTCTGGTGATTTGACCGGTACCATTACATTGTGTACAGGTTTTGGTTGTGGTCCCTTCAGCATTTACAAGTTTCTTAACCTTGATTTTTTTATGTACACCGTTGGCGACATCTTCTAAAGTCAATGAGATACGAACACGTAAGTTAGATCCTTTAACCACACGTCTTCTTTGGCCTCCTCCGCCAAATCCACCTCCGAATCCGCCTCCAAAAATGTCACCGAATTGAGAAAAGATGTCTTCCATGTTCATGCCTCCACCGAAACCACCTCCGGCTGCGCCTCCCATACCTGCATGACCAAATTGATCATAGCGTGCACGTTTATTACCATCGCTTAGTACCTCATATGCCTCTGCTGCCTCTTTAAACTTGGCCTCAGCTGAAGCATCATCAGGGTTTTTATCCGGGTGATATTTAATGGCCATTTTGCGATAAGCTTTTTTGATTTGCTTATCATCCGCATTTTTATCAACTCCTAAAACCTCGTAGTAATCTCTTTTGTTGGACATTTATTCTGAATTTATTCGCCAACTACAACTTTGGCGTGTCTAATAATTTTGTTGTTTAGGTAGTAACCTTTTTCAGTTACGTCAATAACTTTTCCTTTTAAATCTTCTGTTGGTGCAGGAATCTTAGCAATGGCTTCATAATCATCACTATTAAAATCTTTGCCCTGAGCTTCCATAGGTTTTAACCCTTTTTGGCCTAAAAGCGTAAAGATTTTATTATAAATCAATTCCATTCCTTCTTTAATGGCTTCAAGATCTTCAGAGTTTTCATTTGCCGCTTTAGCACGATCAAAATCATCTAAAATAGGTAGTAATGCAGTAATGATTTCCTGACCCGCATTTTGCATCAATTCGATACGCTCTTTGGCCGAACGTCTTCTGAAGTTTTCAAATTCAGAATACATTCTCAAGTGTTTATCCTTGTACATCTCCAATTCCTCTTCGATGGTAGGTTTTGCAGGTTCTTCTTTTTCCTCAGCTTTTGCTTCAGCACTTTCCTCTGAATTTTGAGCTCCCTCTTCTTGCACCGTTTCTTGATCAGTCACCGGAGTTTCTTCGATTTCCTCGTTTATATCTTTTTTATTCTCTGTCATTTTCAAATAATTTGGAATAGCCGCATATCAAAATAAAGACCAAGTCTTTTTTAAAGACATATTGGCAGAAAACGCGCGAAAATAAAAAGACAGGCTGAAAACCTGTCTTTAAAATGTAAGTTATGTCTTAATATTTTATTTGGCTAGCTTTTTCAAAGTGCTCATTAATTGATGGCCTCTGATATTTTTAGCTACAATAATTCCGTCTCCATTGATCAATACATTAGCTGGAATACTTCTTACACCGTATTTTACCGAAGCAGCATTATTCCATCCTTTTAAATCACTTACGTGATATGGCCATGCCAAATGATCTTGCTTAATGGCAGATTTCCATCTGTCGAGGTTGTTGTCTAATGAAACACCAAAAATGGTGAAGCCTTTTCCGTTTTCGAAATTAGAATCTTTAAAAGTATTGTATGCATTTACAACATTTGGATTTTCTCTACGACAAGGTCCACACCAGGAGGCCCAAAAATCGATCAAAACCATTTGACCTCTTAAGTCTTCCAGATTTAACGGTTTCCCATCAATTCCATTCATAATAATATTGGGTGCTATATTTCCAATATTTAACCCTACTGTTGCTTTTTCAGCTTTGTATTCTGTAGCTGGTTTGTCATTCGATATTGGAGTAGAAGAGCTTAAAATAAGAAAAGCTCCTGCTAGAATTCCAGTTAAAACGTATTTCATGTACATTTAATTTAATGCCATTTGGCGGTTTATACTCTTTGAATATCAGCCCCTAGTGCAATCAGACGTTTGTCAATGTTTTGATATCCTCTATCGATTTGTTCGATATTGTGGATCAAACTTTCGCCATCTGCGGAAAGTGCTGCGATAAGCAAAGATACACCGGCACGAATGTCCGGAGATGTCATCTGGATGCCTTTTAGGTGTGTTTGTTTCCCTAATCCTATAACAGTTGCTCTATGCGGATCACATAAAATGATCTGAGCACCCATATCAATAAGCTTATCTACAAAGAATAGACGACTTTCAAACATCTTTTGGTGTATGAGTACACTACCTTTTGCCTGAGTAGCCACAACGAGTATAATACTTAAAAGGTCCGGAGTAAATCCAGGCCATGGTGCGTCACTAATCGTTAAGATGGATCCATCAATAAACGTATCTACTTCATAGGTATTTTGTCTTGGCACAATAATGTCATCACCATTTTTGACAATACTGATCCCCATTTTTCTAAAAATAGAAGGGATGACACCTAGATTCTCGTAAGAAACATCTTTAATCGTAATTTCAGAATTGGTCATTGCTGCCAATCCAATGAAACTACCAATTTCAATCATGTCAGGTAAGATACGGTGTTTACAGCCAGTCATCTTTTTAACACCATGAATGGTGAGTAAGTTTGATCCCACTCCTTCAATCTTGGCACCCATACTGTTTAGCATTTTACACAATTGCTGTAAATAAGGCTCGCAAGCAGCATTGTAAATTTGAGTAGTACCTTCTGCCATTACAGCGGCCATAACAATGTTTGCCGTACCAGTAACGGATGCTTCATCTAGAAGCATGTATGTGCCTTTTAATTTTTTTGCAGAAACCTCATAAAAGTTAGCATGAGAATCAAAATCAAATTCAGCACCAAGGTTTTCAAAACCAATAAAATGTGTGTCTAATCTTCTACGACCGATTTTGTCTCCTCCTGGTTTTGGAATGGCTCCAAAACCAAAGCGTGCTAGAAGTGGACCAACTATCATTATAGAACCTCTTAAACCCGCCCCTTTTTTACGGAAATCATCTGATCTTAAAAAGTCAAGGTTTACTTCATCAGCCTGGAAGGTATAAGTGTCTTCTTTAGTTTGCTTGATCTTAACTCCAAGGTCTTTTAATAAGTCAATTAACTTATTAACATCAATGATGTTTGGTACATTGGAAATTGTAACTTTTTCCGGAGTTAATAATACAGCACATAAAACTTGTAAAGCTTCATTTTTTGCACCTTGAGGCGTAATTTCACCTTTTAATTCTTTTCCTCCGCGTACTTTAAAAGTTCCCATTTAATATCTTCTTTTTTTGTTTCTACCGTTGCCTTTACGTCTGGTGTTAGTGTTTTGATTCACAATATGCTTCATTTCATCCAATACAGCTCCTTCTGGTTTTGAAAGTTTTCCATTAGATAATTCTAATAAGTGATTCCAGATAACCAGATCGTCTACCGTATTTTTATTCCATTGCAAGTAGGTTTTCTTCATAAGGTTACCAACCATTAATGCTAAAATATCTTTTTGCTCCGCGTCTTCTTCTTTGGCAGCTTCTTCAATGATTGTAGTAATCACTTTGCCATAATGACGGTATTTTTGAACTCCCTGCGGATATTCTACCTTATTTGGTTTGCTTTCGAATTCTTCTTTACTTGGAATAGGATATGGTGAATCAACATCTAACATGAAGTTGGACATGATAAAAAGATGGTCCCAAAGTTTGTGATTATAATCTTCTACATCTCTAAGTTGTGGGTTGAGTTGTCCCATAAGTTTAATTAGGGCTTTGGCTCCAGTATTTCTCTCTTCTCGATCTTCTACCTGAATAAGATAGTCCACCATTTGGTGTACATTTCTACCATATTCAGGTAAAATCAAATCTTTTCTTTCCGTATTATATTCCATTGTATGTTTTTACGCTGACAAATCTAAGATTTATTGTGATTAAATTTTTGTCTGTGAAATCACTAAGTTAACCTCGTATTGTTTATTTAACTTTTTTTTAAAGTGCTAGTTAAGAATAGACAGTTTTGCGAATTTCAGAAGCAATTGTCTTTTTCCTGAATTGATAAATTCAACCGTCACTTTTTGATTAGGTGCTGTACCTTCAATTTGTTTTACAGTACCAATTCCAAATCGGTCATGTTGTACTTTAACCCCAGGTGTAAGTTCTCCTCCTAAATCTAAACTTCCTTGTGCCGTACTTGCGGTTGCCGATGGTGAAACCTTTTTGAGTTTTTTATGTTCTACCGGTGGGACATATGAGCCTGAAGAGGTAAAAGATGCCTTACCGGTTTTTTGAAAATTACTTGCAGCCGCTTTTGGTCTTTCCATTCTCGAACGTTCTGTTTTCTTAAACATATTCGGATCCAGAATGTCCAGGTGACTTTTATCCAGTTCACTTAAGAAACGACTCGGCTGTGTGCTAATTAAATCCCCCCACCTGTAACGCATATTAGCATATGAAATGGTCAACGATTTTTCCGCACGAGTAATGGCCACATAAAACAATCTACGCTCTTCTTCCAATTCTGCTCTTGACCCTACAGAAAGTTGAGACGGAAATAGATTCTCTTCTAAACCTGCTACAAATACATGAGGATATTCCAGACCTTTCGAGGCATGAATAGTCATTAATGTGACTCGATTTTGATCTTCTTTTTTATCTTCTGTGTCCTTATCTGTTTGAAGCGGGATATCCTGAATGAAGTTAGCCAGAGTAGGGGCTTGATCTTCCGGATTCTCTGTAAAGTCTTTTAAGGAGTTTAACATCTCCTGAAGGTTGTCATGTTTACTAATCCCTTCTGGGGTTTTATCGTTATGCAGGTCTTTAAGAATACCTGAACTGGAAGCAATGATTTTTCCAGCTTCGTACGCATCTTGTGTCTTAGCTACTTCCTTGAAGCTTTTGATCAAATCAATAAACCCGGCAATCTTGTTCTTTGCTCCACTGTGAATTTGGATCGGCTCGTTATGTAGATTTTGAAGTAAATCCCATAGCGGTAAATTGTTTTGAGCCGCATGGAGCGTAATTTTATCCATGGTAGTTTTCCCGATTCCACGCGCAGGATAGTTGATAATCCTTTTTAGAGCTTCCTCATCTTTGGGATTAAATACCAATCGGCAATACGCCAGAAAATCTTTGATTTCTTTACGTTGATAGAAAGATAACCCTCCATAGATCTTATAAGGTATATTCAGTTTTCTTAGGGCATCCTCTAAAGATCTAGATTGCGCATTGGTACGGTAAAGAATGGCGAAGTCTGAGTTTGGAAGTTGATTCGTATTCTTTTTGTGAAAGATGCTATGTGCAACATTCATGGCTTCTTCTGAATCACTCATGGCGCCCATTATAGCAATCTTACCACCTTCGTCATTATTCGTCCAGACATCCTTTTTGATTTGATCCTGATTGTTTTCGATCAAACTATTTGCAGCCTTCACAATGTGTTGTGTTGAACGATAATTCTGTTCAAGCTTGAACGTTTTTGCTTCTGGATAATCTCTTTTAAAGTTTAAGATGTTTTGGATACTCGCTCCACGGAAAGCATAGATACTTTGCGCATCATCTCCTACCACACTGATATTTTGAAAACGATCTGCTAAAGCTTTAACAATCACATACTGTGAAAAGTTTGTATCCTGATACTCATCTACTAATATGTATCTGAATCGATCTTGATATTTATGCAATACCTCAGGAAAGTCACGAAGAAGAATATTCATATTAAATAAAAGGTCATCAAAATCCATCGCACCGGATTTAAACAACCTTTCGTTATAGGTCTTATATATATGTCCCAATTCCGGCTTTTTGGACTGCATATCTTCCTTAGTGATATTTAAGTTCCCCAAATATGCCTGAGGTGTTAAAAGATTGTTCTTTGCTCCGGAGATACGGTTCAATACCAGTCCAGGCTTATAGACTTTATCATCTAAACCTTTTTCCTTGACAATGGTTTTGATCAGCTTTTTGGCATCATCTGTGTCGTAGATGGTGAAGTTACTTGGATATCCTAATTTTTCTGATTCAGAACGTAAAATCCTGGCGAAGACAGAGTGGAAAGTTCCCATCCATAAGCTTTTTGCTTTAGATTCTCCTACCAGACTACCAATACGCTCTTTCATCTCCCGAGCAGCCTTATTGGTAAAGGTAAGAGATAGGATATTATAAGGAGGAATACCATTATATAATAAGGTGGCAATTCTATAGGTCAATACTCTTGTCTTTCCTGATCCTGCACCAGCGATAATCATTGATGGCCCTTCGGTGTTAATAACCGCTTCTCTTTGGGCATCGTTTAGTTCTTTTAGAAAATCCATAGGACAAATGTAATGAGCTTATATCAACCTTGAATGGTAGATTGACGCTCAATTTTAAAAAGAAATTGACAACCTGATGTGTGTTTTTATAAGTTATTGTCAATTAATTGAATAAAAATTAATTCGATATGTTGTTTTTCTAATTTAATCATGTACATTTGCAGCCCCTTAAAAGGGACTGATTTATAGTAAAACAACATTTATAGTAATATATGCCAACTATTCAGCAATTAGTTAGAAAAGGACGCGCTAAAAAAGTGAAGCAAAGTAAGTCTGCGGCACTTAATAGTTGTCCTCAGCGAAGAGGTGTTTGTGTAAGAGTTTACACTACTACACCAAAGAAACCTAATTCAGCAATGAGAAAAGTTGCCAGGGTAAGATTAACTAACGGAAACGAGGTTAATGCTTATATCGGAGGTGAAGGTCACAATTTACAAGAGCACTCTATCGTGTTAGTAAAGGGTGGTAGAGTTAAAGATTTACCTGGTGTTCGTTATCATATCGTTCGTGGAGCGTTAGATACAGCTGGAGTGGAAGGACGTACACAAAGACGTTCAAAATACGGAACAAAAAGACCAAAGAAGAAGTAATCTTCTAATATTAAACAATTATGAGAAAAGGTAGAGCTAAAGAGAGGATACTGACTCCGGACCCGAAGTTTAACGACAAGGTGGTTGCGAAGTTTGTAAACAATCTGATGATAAGCGGAAAAAAGAGTACTGCGTATCGAGTTTTTTATGAAGCTATGGATATGGTGGCCGAAAAGGCTGAGGAAGAAGGAGCATTAGCAACTTTCCACAAAGCGCTTGCGAACGTAACTCCGGGAGTGGAGGTGAAGAGTCGTAGAGTTGGTGGAGCTACTTTCCAGATCCCTCAACCTGTTCGTAAAGTAAGAAAAGATTCTATGGCCATGAAATGGTTGATTTTATTTGCGCGTAAGCGTAATGGAAAATCAATGGGTCGTAAACTTGCTGATGAAATTTTGGCTGCTTCTAATGAAGAGGGTGGAGCTTTCAAAAAGAAAGAAGATACTCACAGAATGGCAGAAGCGAATAAAGCATTCTCACACTTTAGATTTTAATCAAAATGGCTAAGAGAGATTTAAAATATACACGTAACATTGGTATTATGGCGCACGTTGATGCTGGGAAGACCACAACAACGGAGCGTATTCTTTATTATACCGGTTTAAGTCATAAAATTGGTGAGGTGCATGATGGTGCTGCAACCATGGACTGGATGGAGCAGGAGCAAGAAAGAGGTATTACTATTACTTCTGCTGCTACAACTACTTCTTGGAAGTACCCAACAGTTCAAGCACAGGCTATTCCGGAAACGGAAGAGTATAAAGTAAATATTATTGATACTCCGGGGCACGTTGACTTTACCGTTGAGGTGGAGCGTTCTTTGCGTGTTTTGGATGGTGCTATTGCATTGTTCTGTGCGGCTTCAGGTGTGGAGCCTCAGTCAGAAACAGTATGGCGTCAATCAGACAAATATAAAGTGCCTCGTATTGGTTTCATTAATAAAATGGATCGTATGGGAGCAGATTTCTTTGGTGTTGTAAGAGAAATCAAAGAAAGATTAGGGGCTCGTCCTATTCCATTACAGATTCCTATTGGAGCTGAAGCAGAATTCGAAGGAGTTGTTGATTTAACAACAATGAAAGCGATTGTATGGAATGAAGAGGATATGGGAATGACTTATGTAGAGTCAGAAATTCCTGAGCATCTTAAAGAAGAAGCGGTAGAGTGGAGAAATCAATTGATTGAAGCAGTTGCTGAGACTGATGATGAGTTGATGGAGAAATTCTTCGAAGATCCAGATAGTATTACTAAAGAAGAAATGTTTGTTGCGATTAGAAAAGCTACTATCGCTATGGATATTACTCCTATCATGTGTGGGTCTGCCTTTAAAAATAAAGGTGTTCAAACTGTATTGGATGCGGTAATGGCGTTCTTGCCATCTCCATTAGATAATGGTCAGGCGGAAGGTACAAATCCAAATACTGAAGAGACTGAAATTCGTCAACCAGATTTAAAAGAGCCAACTGCGGCTTTAGCATTTAAAATTGCTACGGATCCATTTGTTGGTCGTTTATGTTTCATTAGAAACTATTCTGGAGCGATAAAAGCAGGATCTTATTTGTTGAATACAAGAACTGGTAAAAAAGAGCGTATTTCTCGTTTATTCCAAATGCATTCAAATAAGCAAAATGCAATTGATGAGTTAGAGGCTGGAGATATCGGTGCGGCAGTAGGGTTTAAAGATATTCGTACTGGTGATACTTTATGTGATGAAAAACATCCAATTGTATTAGAGTCTATGACTTTCCCAGACCCTGTAATCGGTATTGCAATTGAGCCTAAAACTCAAGCTGACTTGGATAAGTTAGGTGTGGGTTTAGGAAAACTTGCTGAGGAGGATCCAACATTCCAGGTGAAGACTGATGAAGAATCAGGTCAAACTGTAATTTCTGGAATGGGTGAGCTTCACTTGGAGATTTTGATTGATCGTTTAAAACGTGAGTTCAAAGTTGAAGTAAATGAAGGAGCTCCTCAGGTAGCTTATAAAGAGGCTATTGTTGGTTCAGCAGATCATAGAGAAGTATATAAGAAACAATCAGGTGGTCGTGGTAAATTTGCGGATATCGTATTTACTATGGGTCCTAGAGAAGACGGAAAAGCTGGACTTGAATTCATTAACTCAATTAAAGGTGGTAATATTCCAAGAGAATTTGTGCCTTCGGTTGAAAAAGGATTTAAAGAAGCAATGCGTAACGGTGTGTTAGCTGGTTACGAAGTAGAGAGCTTAAAAGTTGAGTTAAAGGATGGGTCTTTCCACGCGGTGGATTCTGATCAATTGTCTTTTGAGTTAGCTGCTAAGTTAGGATATAAGGCTGCAATGCCTCTAGCAGGATCAAAAATTCTTGAGCCAATTATGAAGCTTGAAGTAGTTACTCCTGAAGAGAATATGGGTGATATTGTAGGTGACTTGAATAGAAGACGTGGGCAAGTGAATGGTATGGATAGTAGAAACGGAGCGCAAGTAATTAATGCATTCGTTCCTTTATCTGAAATGTTCGGTTATGTAACAGCATTGCGTACGATTTCTTCTGGTAGAGCAACTTCTACAATGGAATTCGCAAAGTATGATGATGTACCTAGCAACATCGCGAAACAAGTTATTGAAAACGTAAAAGGAAAAAACTAAGATCATGGCTCAAAAGATTAGAATAAAACTAAAGTCTTACGACCATAATTTGGTAGATAAGTCGGCCGAAAAAATTGTAAAGACTGTAAAGTCAACTGGAGCGGTTGTTAATGGACCAATTCCATTACCAACTCACCGTAAAATTTTCACGGTTTTGAGGTCACCTCACGTAAACAAGAAATCAAGAGAGCAATTTCAATTAAATGGCCACAAGAGATTGCTTGATATATACTCGTCATCGTCTAAAACTGTAGACGCGCTGATGAAGTTAGAATTACCAAGTGGTGTAGAAGTAGAAATTAAAGTTTAATTATTACCATGTCAGGAATTATAGGTAAAAAACTAGGTATGACCAGCATGTTTAACGAAGCTGGTAAGAATGTACCTTGTACGGTAATTGAAGCTGGTCCATGTGTGGTGACTCAATTGCGTACCGAAGAAGTTGACGGTTATTCAGCTGTTCAATTAGGTTACGGTGAGGCAAAAGAGAAAAATACCACGAATGCTCTTAAAGGGCATTTCAAAAAGGCTGGTACAACTCCAAAAAGCAAATTGGTGGAGTTTAAAGGTTTTGAATCTGAATTAAATTTAGGTGATGAAATCTTAGTAGACTTATTCGAAGAGGGTGAGTTTGTTGATGTAACTGGAACATCAAAAGGTAAAGGTTTTCAGGGTGTTGTTAAGCGTCACGGTTTTGGTGGTGTTGGACAAGCGACTCACGGTCAGCACAACCGTTTAAGAGCTCCAGGTTCTATCGGTGCTGCATCTTACCCAGCGAGAGTATTCAAAGGAATGCGTATGGCGGGTCAAACTGGAAACGAGAAAGTAAAAGTATTAAACCTTGAAGTATTAAAGGTTGATAAAGAAAACAATGTACTAGTTGTTAAGGGTGCTGTACCTGGATCAAATGGTTCATACGTAATAGTTGAGAAATAATGAAAGTAGCTGTTTTCGATACCAAAGGGAAAGAGACCAAAAAGAAGGTCGAGTTGAGCGATAGCATTTTTGCTGTAGAGCCAAACGAACATGCTTTCTATCTTGATATTAAGTTGTACCTAGCGAACCAACGTCAAGGTACACACAAGTCTAAAGAGAGAGCTGAGATTGCGGGTAGTACGCGTAAGATTAAAAAGCAAAAAGGAACTGGTACTGCAAGAGCAGGTAGTATTAAGTCTCCAGTGTTCAGAGGTGGAGGTCGTATTTTCGGTCCAAGACCAAGAAACTATGGTTTCAAATTGAACAAGAAAATTAGAAAAGTTGCACGTAGATCGGCATTAACTTCTAAGTTAAACAACGGAGAGTTGATCGTTTTAGAGAATCTAAACTTTGATTCAATCAAAACAAAAAACTATTCTGAGTTCTTAGGCAATTTCGATCTACTTGGAAAAAAGTCTCTTTTAGTTATTGCTGAAGAGAATAAAAACATATATTTGTCGGCTCGAAATTTGAAAGGTGCTAAAGTTGTAAATGCTTCAGATTTAAACACTTACGATATTTCGAATGCGAATAAAGTTTTATTGTGCGAAGGTTCACTTAATGTAATCGAGCAAAATTTGAGTTAAGTCATGGGAATTATTAAGAAACCAATTATTACAGAAAAGATGACTGATTTAGGGGAAACTCTAAATAGGTATGCTTTTGTAGTGGATCGTAACGCCAATAAAATTGAGATCAAAGCAGCTGTTGAAGCCGCTTATGATGTTACGGTTGAGAAGATTAATACAATGATTCAGGCTGGTAAGTCAAAATCTCGTAATACTAAGACAGGTATTGTTAAGGGAAACACAGGTCACTTCAAGAAAGCGATCGTTACTCTTAAGGATGGAGATGAAATTGATTTTTACAGCAATATCTAATTTATAGGAAATGGCGGTAAAGAAATTAAAACCAACAACACCTGGGCAGAGATTTAGAGTTGTTTCAATGTTTGAAACAATTACTACTGATAAACCAGAGAAGAGTTTGTTAGCGCGTAAAAAACGTTCTGGTGGTAGAAATGCTACTGGACGTATGACTATCCGTAATATCGGTGGTGGGCACAAACAACGTTACAGAATCATTGATTTTAAACGTGACAAGTTTGGCATGGATGCTAAAGTAAAGACGATTGAGTATGATCCAAACAGATCTGCACGTATCGCTTTGTTAGTTTATGCTGATGGTGAAAAAAGATACATGATTGCTCCAAATGGATTGGAAGTTGGGCAAACAGTTGTGTCTGGTAAAGGTGCGCAACCAGAAGTGGGAAATGCACTATATTTAAGTGAAATACCTTTAGGTACTATTATTCATAACATTGAGTTGAACCCTGGTCAAGGAGCTAAAATGGCACGTAGTGCTGGGTCTTACGCACAGTTAGCTGCGAAGGATGGTAAATTTGCCGTTATCAAATTGCCTTCTGGAGAGATGAGACTAATTCTTTTGACATGTATGGCTACAATTGGTTCTGTATCAAACTCAGATCACGCACTTCAACGTCAAGGTAAGGCTGGAGCTAATAGATGGGCTGGCCGTAGACCAAGAGTTAGAGGTGTAGCTATGAATCCAGTTGATCACCCAATGGGTGGTGGTGAAGGAAAGAAATCCGGAGGTCACCCAAGATCAAGAACTGGTGTTCCAGCTAAGGGTTATAAAACTAGAGCGCCTAAAAAAGCTTCTAGTAAGTACATAATCGAAAGTCGTAAAAAATAATTGAAATGAGTAGGTCGTTAAAAAAGCCCCCATTTGTACATTATAAGTTGGCAAAAAGAGTTGCTGAAGCTCAAGAGTCAACTAAGAAATCAACAATTAAAACATGGTCACGTGCATCAATGATCACTCCTGACTTTGTTGGTTTGACGATTGCTGTGCATAACGGTAAGAAGTTTATTCCTGTATTTGTTAATGAAAACATGGTAGGACATAAACTAGGAGAATTTTCTCCAACCAGAACGTTTAGAGGCCATGGTGGCAAGAAGAAAAAGTAATTGACCATTTAGTTAAGTAAAGCAACATGGGTTCAAGAAAACATAAAATGGCAGAGGCGCGTAAAGAGACTATGAAGTCTGTTTATGTGGCTAAGTTGAATAATTGTCCAACTAGTCCAAGAAAAATGAGATTAGTGGCTGATATGGTTCGTGGAATGGATGTGCAAAAAGCATCTGCTGTATTACAGTATTCTAAAAAAGAAGCTTCTATTAGATTAGAAAAACTTTTGAGATCTGCAATCGCGAACTACGAGGTAAAGTCTGGTAATAGCTGGGAGGATGCAAATCTTTTTATAAAAGAAATCCGTGTGGATGAAGGAAGAATGCTTAAGCGTATTCAACCAGCTCCACAAGGTCGTGCACATAGAATTCGTAAGAGATCTAACCACGTTACATTAGTTGTTGATTCTAAAACTGAGGATAAGTAAGATGGGACAAAAGACAAATCCAATAGCTAACCGTTTAGGTTTTATCCGCGGCTGGGATTCAGCATGGTACGGAGGAAATGATTACGGAGATAAATTAGCTGAAGATCACAAGATCAGAAGATACTTGTATGCTAGATTACGTAAAGCTAGTATTTCAAGAATTATTATTGAAAGAACACTTAAGTTAATCACTGTTACCATTAACACTGCACGTCCGGGTATTATTATCGGTAAAGGTGGTTCTGAGGTTGATAAATTGAAAGAAGAGTTAAAGAAGATTACTTCAAACGAAGTTCAAATTAACATCTTCGAAATTAAGAGACCTGAATTAGAAGCGCGTTTAGTAGCTGAAAGTATTGCACGTCAAATCGAAGGTCGTATCTCGTATAGAAGAGCTATTAAGATGGCTATTCAATCAACTATGAGAATGGGAGCTGAAGGGATCAAAGTTCAGATTTCTGGTCGTTTGAATGGTGCGGAGATGGCACGTTCTGAAAACTACAAAGAAGGAAGAACTCCACTTCATACATTCCGTGCGAATATTGATTATGCACTTGTTGAAGCACATACTACTTATGGCCGTATTGGTGTAAAAGTATGGATTTGCAACGGAGAGGTTTATGGTAAACGTGATTTGTCTCCAAATGTTGGAGCAAAGCAAAAAGGACCAAGAGGACCTAAGGGCAAATTTAGAGGTAGAAGAAAATAATTAAGGACTGGTAAAGATTAATAGAAATGTTACAACCAAAAAAGGTAAGACGTAGAAGAGTCCAGAAAGGAAGAATTAAAGGATTGGCTCACAGAGGGAGTACAATCGCATTTGGTTCTTTTGGTATTAAGGCATTAGATATGGGTAGAATTACTTCAAGACAAATTGAAGCTGCACGTATCGCGATGACTAGATATATGAAAAGGGAAGGTCAAGTTTGGATTAGAATTTTCCCGGATACTCCAATTACAAGTAAGCCAGCTGAAGTAAGGATGGGTAAAGGTAAAGGAGCTTTGGATCACTGGGTATGTAAAGTGAAGCCAGGAAGAATCCTTTATGAGCTTGATGGAGTTAGCATGGAAACAGCTAAAGAGGCATTACGTTTAGGTGCTCAAAAGCTTCCAATGAAATGTAAATTTGTTGTTCGTAAAGACTATATAGCATAATTCTAAGAAGATGAAGCAATCAGAAATTAAAGAACTTACTACAAACGAACTTGTAGAAAGAATTGAAGTTGAATCAGCTTCGCTTCAAAAGTTAAGAATGGTTCACGCAGTTTCTCCATTGGAGAACCCTATGCAGATCCGTGATGCAAGAAGAAATGTTGCTCGTTTAAAGTCTGAAGTTACTAGAAGAGCAATTAACGAAAATAAAGGTTAAGCCATGGAAAGGAACCTGAGAAAAGAAAGAATAGGTGTTGTCGCTTCTAACAAAATGGAGAAATCTATTGTTGTGATGATTGAGCGTAAAGTTAAGCACCCGAAATATGGTAAATTCGTTAAGCAGTCATCTAAATTTGTGGCTCATGACGAAAAGAATGAATGCAATATTGGCGATACAGTAAGAATTATGGAAACAAGAAAGCTCTCTAAGAATAAAAACTGGAGACTTGTTGAAATTCTTGAAAAAGCTAAGTAATAATCATTAATAGAGTTAAGTAGTCATGATACAAACGGAATCAAGATTAAAAGTAGCTGATAACAGTGGAGCCAAAGAGGTTTTGGTTATTAGAGTACTAGGCGGTACTAAACGCAGATATGCTTCTATTGGTGATAAAGTTGTTGTTACTGTAAAGCAAGCAATGCCTAACGGTGGTGTAAAGAAGGGAACTGTTTCACCAGCGGTAGTTGTTAGAACAAAGAAAGAAATTAGAAGAGCTGACGGAACATATATCCGCTTTGATGATAACGCAGTAGTGTTATTGAATGCGGCAAACGAGATGAGAGGAACCCGTATTTTCGGACCTGTTGCTCGTGAGTTACGTGACAAGCAATTCATGAAAATTGTATCTCTTGCACCTGAAGTGCTTTAATGATTAGGATTATGAGAAACAAACTTCACATAAAAGTTGGTGATAACGTAATGGTTATCGCTGGTAATGAAAAAGGGAACTCAGGAAAAGTTTTGGGTTTCAATGCAAAGCGTGATCGTGCAACTGTTGAAGGTTTAAACATCGTTAAGAAACATGTAAAACCATCAGCAACTAATCCTCAAGGTGGGATTGAAGAAAACGAAGCTGGAATTCATATTTCAAACCTTATGGTAATTGATGGAAAAGGAGTTCCTACACGTACTATTCGTAAATCAGATTCAAACGGAAATAATGTAAGATTTTCTGTTAAATCAAATACAGAGGTTAAGTGATGGCGTATACACCAAATCTTAGAAAGAAATATAACGATGAGATCGTTCCTGCTTTAAAAGAGAAATTCTCTTATTCAAGTATTATGCAGGTACCAAAGTTGGAAAAAATCATCTTAAGCCAGGGTGTTGGTAAAGGAACTACTGACAAGAAATTGGTTGAGAATGCGGTTAAAGAGATGACTATGATCGCTGGACAAAAAGCGTTTGCTACAGTGTCGAAAAAAGACGTTTCTAACTTTAAATTGCGTAAAGGAATGCCAGTTGGTGCAAAAGTGACTTTACGTAATGATAGAATGTACGAATTCTTAGAAAGATTTTTAAGAGTTGCTCTTCCTCGTACGCGTGACTTTAGAGGTATTAAAACTAAGTTAGACGGTAGAGGAAACTATAACATTGGTATTAAAGAGCAGATTATGTTCCCGGAAATTGATATCGACAAAATCCCAAATATTACGGGGATGGATATTACTTTCGTGACCAGTGCAAATACTGATGAAGAAGGATACGAATTATTAAAAAACTTTGGTTTTCCATTTAAAAAATAAGTACTGAGATGGCAAAAGAATCAATGAAAGCGAGAGAGCGTAAACGTGCTGCAATGATTAGCAAGTACGCTGAAAAAAGAGCTCGCTTAAAAGCAGAAGGTGAATGGGAAGAGTTACAAAAACTTCCAAAAAATTCATCTGCAGTTAGAGCGCATAACCGTTGTAAAATTACGGGACGTCCAAGAGGATATATGCGTCATTTTGGTATCTCAAGGGTAACTTTTAGAGAACTTGCTACACAAGGGTTGATCCCAGGAGTGAAAAAAGCAAGCTGGTAAAAAATAAACGATATTAATTAGACAGAAATGACTGATCCAATCGCAGATTATTTAACTAGAATTAGGAATGCACAAAAAGCGGGACACCGTGTTGTGGATATCCCATCTTCTGGTATTAAAAGAGAAATCACTAAGATTCTTTTTGATAAAGGATATATCCTAAACTATAAATTAGAATCAGATACTCCCGGAGGGAATATCAAAGTGGCGTTGAAATACGACAGAGACACTAAAGAAGGTGCAATTAAAAACTTAACTAGAATCAGTAAGCCGGGTTTAAGAAGGTATGTTGGTGCTGGTGAATTACCACGTGTATTAAACGGTTTAGGTATTGCAATTTTATCTACTTCTAAAGGTGTAATTACAGATAAAGAAGCTAGAAAGCTTAATGTTGGTGGAGAGTATATTTGCTCCATTTATTAAAAGAATAAAGAGATGTCTAGAATAGGAAATTTACCAATAGATATTCCACAAGGTGTTACAGTTTCTATCGAAGGAAATATTGTAACCGTTAAGGGAACAAAAGGTGAGCTGACTCAAACCATTGATCCAATCATTTCAGTCAAAGAAGAAGATGGGAAAATAATCGTTTCTCGTACTGGAGAAACTAAGGATCATAAATCTAAGCACGGTTTATACCGCTCACTTATTAACAATATGGTTGTAGGGGTTTCTGTGGGTTATAAGAAAGTGATGGAACTGGTAGGTGTTGGTTTCAGAGCTGCAATGAAAGGACAAAATTTAGAATTGTCTTTAGGTTATTCTCACGGAATCGTTTTCGTATTGCCAAAAGAAATTACATGTACTGCTGTATCTGAAAGAGGTAAAGCTCCGATTGTAACTTTCGAATCACACGATAAGCAATTAATCGGTGCTATTGCAGCTAAATTAAGATCATTACGTAAACCTGAGCCATACAAAGGAAAAGGTATTCGTTTTGAAGGAGAACACATTCGTAGAAAAGCTGGTAAGACAGCTGCTAAATAATATTAGATCATGGCTATAAGTAAGATAGAGCGTAGAGCTAAAATTAAGAGAAGAGTAAGAAAAAATATTTTCGGTACTCCAGAAATGCCTAGGTTGAGCATATTTAGAAGTAACAAAGAATTTTACGCACAGGTAATTGAAGACGTAAATGGAAAAACTTTGGCTTCAGCGAGTTCAATTAAGCTTAAGTCGGATGGACTTTCAAAAATCGAAGTTGCTAAAGCAGTAGGTGCTGAGTTAGCAAAAAATGCTAAAGAAGCGAACATCGAGTCTGTAGTGTTTGATAGAAACGGTTTTTTATATCACGGTAGAATTAAGGCTTTTGCTGACGGAGCAAGAGAAGCAGGATTAAAATTTTAATTACGATCATAGTTTAGAAGTATGAAACAAGTTAAATCAACAGAGTCAGAATTAAAAGACACGGTTGTAAAAATCAGAAGGGTTACTAAAGTAACAAAAGGTGGTCGTACATTTGGTTTTTCTGCGGTTGTAGTTGTAGGTGATGAAAAAGGTATCGTTGGATACGGATTGGGAAAATCAAAAGAAGTTATTGGTGCGATTTCTAAGGGAATGGACACTGCTAAGAAAAACTTAATTAAGGTTCCAATCTTAAATGGTACTATTCCTCATGCGCAATTAGGAAAGCACGGTGGAGCTGAAGTATTAATTAAGCCTGCTGCTCACGGTACCGGTGTTATTGCTGGTGGTGCGATGCGTGCAGTATTGGAAAGTGTTGGAGTTACTGATGTATTAGCAAAATCAAAAGGATCTTCAAATCCGGTAAATGTAGTAAAAGCAACTATGGATGCTTTAGCTAAATTGAACGATGCGAATTCGGTTGCTAAGAGAAGAGGTATTTCTTTAGACAAAGTATATAACGGATAATAATCTTGTAAAATGGCTAAAGTAAAAGTTACACAAGTAAGGTCGGTTATCAGACGACCAGGCGATCAAAAGAAAACAATGATTGCATTGGGTTTGAAAGGAATTAACAAAAGTGTTGAACACGAAGGTACTCCTCAAATCATGGGAATGATCAATAAGGTAAAGCACCTTGTTAACGTTGAAGAGATAAAGTAAAAAAGTATTTATCATGGATTTAAGTAATTTATCACCGGCTGAGGGCTCGGTAAAAAATAATTCTAAGCGACTTGGTCGTGGGCAAGGTTCTGGTAAAGGCGGAACTGCGGCTCGTGGACATAAAGGTGCTAAATCACGTTCTGGATATTCTAAGAAAGTTGGTTTTGAAGGTGGCCAAATGCCTTTACAACGTAGAGTACCAAAATTTGGATTCAAGAACGTTAACCGTGTGGAGTACACCCCTATTAACCTGGATGTTATTCAAGCATATGTTGAAGAAAACAATGTAGATACAATAACTATCGATGACTTAGTGGTAAGAGGTTTAGTAGGGACAAACGATTTGGTTAAAGTTTTAGGACGAGGTGAATTAAAAGCTAAGGTAGTTATTGAGGCAAACAAATTTTCAGCTTCTGCTATCGCGGCAATTGAAAAACTTGGCGGAGAAGCCAAAACTGTTTAATTGATGAATAAGTTTTTTCAAACAATCGCAAACATCTTCAAAATTGAAGAACTTAGGAATAGAATTCTATTAACCATTGGTTTTATTGCTATTTATAGATTAGGGTCGTTTGTTGTACTACCTGGTATCGATACTAACGTTCTTGGAAATAATGAAGCAACGGGGTTAGCTGCGTTGCTTAACTTATTTGCTGGCGGGGCCTTTTCTAGGGCTTCAGTATTTGCCTTAGGTATTATGCCTTACATTTCGGCTTCTATTGTTATGCAGTTGCTTGGAATAGCTGTTCCTTCAGTACAGAAATTGCAGAAAGATGGAGAAAGTGGTCGTAACAAAATCAACCAGTGGACACGTTGGCTGACTGTAGCGATTACATTGGGACAAGCTCCTGGTTACCTGGCGACACAAGTGCCAAGTAATGCTATTGTGACTCCTGGATTTTTCTCTTTCACATTACCAGCAATTATTATATTATCTTCTGGAACATTATTCGTAATGTGGTTGGGAGAGAAGATTACAGATAGAGGTATTGGAAACGGAATCTCGTTAATCATTATGATTGGTATTATTGCGAATTTACCAACAGCATTTTTAACTGAATGGGAAGCTCAGATGGGTGACCTTGGAGGTGGACTTGTTGTTGTGTTATTGGAAATGGCAATCTTACTATTCGTGATCTTGATTACTATTCTATTAGTACAAGGTGTGAGAAGAGTTCCTATTCAATTTGCAAAAAAGATTATGGGTGTACAGCAAATGGGTGGTGCACGTCAGTTTATTCCTTTAAAAGTGAATGCAGCTGGTGTAATGCCGATCATTTTCGCTCAGGCTTTGATGATGTTACCAATTACGTTAGCTGGTTTTGCTGCGGGATCGGATGGAGATGCAGGTGATGCATTTACAAGTTTCGCTGCAATGTTCAGTGATATTAGTGGTGTGTACTACAACGTAACATTTGCAATATTGATTATCGTATTTACATATTTCTATACTGCAATTACAGTAAATCCTCAGCAAATGGCTGATGATTTAAAGAAAAATGGTGGTTTTGTTCCTGGTGTTAAACCGGGAAAGGATACCGCAAACTTTTTAGATACAATCTTATCGAAGATTACCTTACCGGGATCTATCTTCTTAGCGTTGATCGCAATCTTGCCTGCCTTTGCTATTAAAGCAGGTGTAGCGCAGAGTTTTGCTTACTTCTTTGGAGGTACATCGCTATTGATTATGGTAGGTGTGATTTTAGATACATTACAACAAATTGAAAGTTATTTGTTGATGCGTCACTATGATGGCTTGACTGAGTCAGGTAAATTAAAAGGACGTTCAACTGGAGCTTTCGGTGGAATAGCATAAATATATAAGATGGCAAAAACACCTTCAATAGAGCAAGACGGTACCATTAAAGAAGCACTTTCAAACGCAATGTTTAGAGTGGAGTTGGAAAATGGGCATGTAATTACCGCTCACATTTCTGGAAAAATGAGAATGCACTACATCAAAATTTTACCAGGAGATAAAGTGAAAGTTGAAATGTCACCTTATGATTTATCAAAAGGAAGAATTACTTATAGATATAAATAAAGACCATGAAGGTTCGAGCATCACTTAAAAAGAGAAGTGCTGATTGTAAAATTGTCAGACGAAAAGGGCGTCTCTATGTTATCAACAAGAAGAACCCTAAGTTTAAACAAAGACAGGGATAAAATTTAACTAGTATGGCTAGGATTGCAGGAAATGATTTACCCGTAAACAAAAAGGGTAGAATTGGATTAACTTACATTTTTGGAATTGGTCACTCGACAGCTAAGCGTTTATTGACTGAATTAGAAATTGATCCTGATAAAAAAATCAAGGATTGGAATGACGATGAGTTAACAAAGATTAGAGCTTATGTTACCGATAACATCAAAGTTGAAGGTACATTGCGTTCTGAGATTCAAATGAACATCAAACGTTTGATGGATATTGGATCTCAAAGAGGAATTCGTCACCGTGCGGGATTACCGTTACGTGGACAGAGAACAAAGAATAACTCGCGAACAAGAAAAGGAAAAAGAAAAACTGTTGCTAACAAAAAGAAAGCAACTAAATAATTGTAGTTTACTATGGCTAAATCGTCTTCAAAAAAGAGAAAAGTTAGAGTTGATGCTATGGGTCAAGTGCATGTTCACTCGTCTTTTAACAATATTATCATCTCTATTACAAATGCAAACGGACAGGTTATATCTTGGTCGTCAGCTGGTAAATTAGGATTTAGAGGCTCAAAGAAAAACACTCCTTACGCTGCTCAAGTAGCTGCTGAAGATTGTTGTAAAGTTGCTTTTGAAGCTGGAATGCGTAAAGCTAAGGCTTATGTAAAAGGTCCAGGAGCAGGTAGAGAGTCAGCAATTCGTACGATCCATAACAATGGTATCGAAGTAACTGAAATTATCGATGTTACTCCAATGCCTCACAACGGATGTCGCCCACCTAAAAAGAGAAGGGTTTAATTAATTTAGAGATAAGAGTAATATGGCTAGATATAGAGGACCAAAATCGAAAATTGCTAGAAAATTTAAAGAGCCAATTTTCGGACCTGATAAAGTATTAGAAAGAAGAAACTTTCCTCCAGGACAACACGGTCCAAACAAAAGGAGAGCAAAGCAATCTGAATATGCAATTCAGTTAGCTGAAAAGCAAAAAGCAAAGTATACTTATGGTATTTTAGAAAAGCAATTTTCTAACTTATTTAAGAAAGCATCTGCTAAGACTGGAATTACAGGTGAGGTATTATTACAACTTTGTGAGTCAAGATTAGATAACACTGTATACAGAATGGGTATTTCTACTACTCGTGACGGTGCTAGACAATTCGTTTCTCACAGACATATCACAGTAAACGGAAACATCGTAAATATTCCTTCTTACCAATTAAGAGCTGGAGATATTGTTTCAGTTAGAGAGAAATCAAAATCTTTAACAGTGATTATTGATGCAGTGAATTCAAACAGTAAAACATATCCTTGGATTGAGTTTGATAAAAACAATCTAGAGGGTAAGTTTATGAGTGTTCCTGAAAGAGCTGATATTCCTGAGAACATTAAGGAACAACTTATTGTTGAGTTATATTCTAAATAATAATTAATCATATTGGGTATTGGCCAAAGGGTTTGAGAGACCTTCTTCAAACTTTCAAACCGCGCAACCAATAAGCAATTAAAAGAAGAAAATAAATGGCAATTTTAGATTTTCAAAAACCGGACAAAGTGATTATGATAAGTTCGGATGACCGTAAAGGTACATTCGAATTTAGACCTTTGGAGCCAGGATACGGTATTACCATTGGTAACGCATTAAGAAGAATTCTTCTTTCTTCACTTGAAGGTTTTGCCATCACATCTGTAAAGTTTGATGGTGTTGATCATGAGTTTACTGCAATTCGTGGTGTAATCGAAGATGTTACTGAGATTATTTTGAACCTGAAACAAGTTCGTTTTAAAAGACAAATCGAAGATCAGGATTCTGAAAAATTAATCGTTAGAGTTACAGGACAAAAGCAATTAACTGCTGGTGATATAGGTAACTTTACTTCTTCATTCCAGGTATTAAATCCGGAGTTAGTGATTTGTAACATGGATGAGTCTGTGAATATGCAAATTGAGATTACTATTGGTAATGGACGTGGATATATTCCTGCTGAAGAGCACTCTGGTCATAATTTAGCTTTAAATGAAATCGCTATAGATTCTATTTTTACTCCAATCAAGAAAGTAAAATACGAAATCGAAAACTATAGGGTAGAGCAAAAAACCGATTACGAAAAGTTAATCATGGAGATTGAAACGGATGGTTCTATCTCTCCAAAAGATGCTTTAAGTGAAGCGGCTAAGATTCTAATTCACCACTTTATGTTATTCAGTGATGAAAAGATTTCTTTAGAGACTGAAGATAAATCTGCTGATGATGAGTTCGATGAAACATCATTACATATGCGTCAGTTATTAAAAACCAAACTAGTAGATATGGATCTTTCGGTAAGAGCATTAAATTGCTTGAAAGCTGCGGAGGTGTATACTTTAGGTGATTTGGTTCAGTATCAAAGAAATGATTTATTGAAGTTCCGTAACTTCGGTAAAAAATCTCTTACTGAATTAGATGAATTGGTAGAGGTGAAAAACCTATCCTTTGGAATGAATGTTCTAAAGTATAAATTGGACAAAGAATAAATTTATAATGGGGACTGAGGTCCTTTATTAAAGAAGATAAAATGAGACATAAGAAATCGTTTAATCACTTAGGGCGTAAAGTTGGACATCGTAAAGCGATGCTTACAAATATGGCTGGTTCTTTAATCGAACACAAGCGTATTACTACTACTGTGGCAAAAGCAAAAGCGTTAAAGATGTTTGTTGAGCCAATCATTACAAAGGCGAAAACTGATTCAATGCACTCTCGTAGAATGGTTTTTAGAAGCTTAGGCAACAAGTATGCTGTTTCTGAATTATTCAACGTTGTTGCTCCTAAAGTAGGAGATCGTCCAGGAGGTTATACACGTATCATTAAAACAGGTTTCCGTTTAGGTGATGCTGCTGAAATGTGTATGATTGAGTTGGTAGACTTCAACGAAATCTATTCTACATCTACGAAGACTAAGAAAACACGTAGAAGAAGAGGTGGAAAGTCTACAGCAAAGGCTGAAGCAGCTCCTGAAGTGAAAGCAGAAGACGTTAAAACTGAAGAGAAGCCAAAAGCTGAATCTAAAGAGGACAAAAAAGAAGATAAAGACCAATAGAAAATTGATGTCTTAATAATAAATTGTAATAAAAAGGATAGTGATTGTTTTCACTATCCTTTTTTATTTTATGCCAATAATTTTTATACGAATTTCAATTATCTAAAGATCAATTTGGGTGTTCGTTTTACTTTTGCAAAAGCAATTTTTAACAGATGAAATTTAGCGAAAAAGAAGACGCAATTTTATTGCTAGAAGATGGAACTGTTTTTCATGGAAAGGCAGCCGGATACAGAGGAACGTCAACAGGGGAAGTGGCGTTTAATACTGGAATGACTGGATATCAGGAAATCTTTACTGATCCTTCATATTACGGACAGATGTTGGTGATGACTACCCCACATATTGGTAACTATGGAGTGAATGATTTGGAAGTTGAATCAGATGAAGTAAAAATCGCTGGTCTGATTTGTAATAAGTTTTCAGATATCTTTTCCAGAGCGGCAGCAACTGATTCTTTGCAATCATATTTTGAAAAGAATAAACTGGTAGTCATCTCTGATGTAGATTCACGTGCATTGGTAAGACATATTCGTCAGGCAGGAGCAATGAACTGTATTGTATCTAATGATGGAACAAGTGTGGAAGATTTAAAGAAACAACTTAAAGAAGTTCCTTCAATGGATGGATTAGAGTTGGCTTCAAAAGTTTCTTGTATTGAGCCATATTACTTTGGTGATGAGAATGCAGAACTAAAAGTGGCGGTGATGGATTTCGGTGTGAAAACCAATATTCTTCGTTGTTTAGCAGAAAGAGGGTGTTATTTGAAGGTTTTCCCATACAATACATCATACGAAACAATGAAGGAATGGAATCCAGATGGGTTCATGTTATCAAATGGTCCTGGTGACCCATCCGCATTACCAAATGTGAAATTGGAGGTAGAAAAGGTAATTGAGAATAACCATCCTACTTTTGGTATTTGTTTGGGACATCAAATGATGTCTTTGGCGAGTGGTTTGAAAACCGTGAAAATGCATAACGGTCACCGAGGAATTAATCACCCTGTAATGAATTTAGCAACCGGTAAAGGAGAAATTACTTCACAGAATCACGGTTTTGTTGTGGATATGGAATTGGCAAATCAAGCTGAGAACATTGAAGTAACGCATAAACATTTAAATGATGATACCCTTGCAGGTATGAAACGTTTAGATAAAAATGCATTTTCAGTACAATATCACCCGGAAGCATCTGCAGGTCCTCACGATTCCAGATACCTGTTCGATGAATTTATAGATAGAATTAAAAAGAATAAATAAAAATAAATCCCTTATTATGAGTATTATTAGTAACATTCATGCACGTCAGGTATTAGACTCACGTGGAAACCCTACCGTTGAAGTAGAAGTAATGACCAACCAGGGAATTGTTGGTCGTGCTATTGTTCCTTCTGGAGCTTCAACCGGAATTCATGAAGCGGTAGAATTGCGCGATAATGATAAAGGTGTTTACATGGGTAAAGGTGTACTAAATGCTGTAAACAATGTTAATACGATATTGAATGAGCAATTAAATGGAAGTTACATTTTTGACCAATTGGCTATCGATTCAGCAATGTTAGCTATCGATGGAACCCCGAATAAAGCCAATATTGGTGCAAATGCAATTTTGGGCGTATCTATGGCTATGGCGAGAGCTGCAGCTGATACAGTTGGTTTACCATTGTATAAATATATTGGAGGTGTAAGTGCAAGGACTTTACCTGTACCAATGATGAATATTTTGAATGGTGGTTCACACGCAGATAATAAGATCGATATTCAGGAATTTATGATTATGCCTGCCGGGGCATCTTCTTTTAGTGAAGGATTACGTTGGGGAACAGAAGTATTCCACCATTTGAAATCTGTACTTCAATCCAAAGGGATGTCGACTAATGTTGGTGATGAGGGAGGTTTTGCACCAAACTTATCTTCAAATGAAGAAGCATTAGAAGTGATTATCCAGGCAATCGAAAAAGCAGGATATCGTCCAGGTGAAGACATTTATTTAGCATTGGATGCTGCATCTTCGGAGTTCTATTTGAAAGATGAAAAAGTGTATCATTTACATAAATCTTCTGGAGAGAAATTAACTTCAGCAGAGATGGTGGATTATTTAGACAACTGGACAAAAAAATATCCTATCGTTTCAATTGAAGATGGATTGGATGAAGATGACTGGACAGGATGGAAAATGTTGACTGATAGAATGGGAGATCGTGTACAATTAGTTGGTGATGATTTATTCGTAACAAATACCAATAGATTGAAACAGGGAATCGATCAGGATATTGCAAACTCGATTTTGATTAAGGTGAATCAAATCGGTACATTGTCTGAAACTATTGCAGCTGTAGATATGGCACATAGAAGTTCATATACTTCTGTTATGAGTCACAGATCTGGGGAAACTGAAGATACTACAATTGCAGATTTAGCTGTAGCATTGAATACAGGACAAATTAAAACAGGTTCTGCATCAAGAACAGATAGAATAGCGAAGTACAACCAATTATTAAGAATTGAGGAAGAGCTTGGAAAACAGGCATATTATATAGGAAAAGATTTGAAATTCCTATGATAAATGTACTTTTTTTGAAGCCTAAATGGTGATACCTTTGGGCGCAGTTTTGAATGAAATAAATATATAAAGAATAGAAATGGCAGATAAGATAGAAATAAAATATGATGGACAGAGTTTTGAGCTTCCTATAATTGAAGGAACTGAAAAGGAAAAAGCCATCGATGTTGCAAAATTGAGAGCAGAAACCGGTTTGGTAACTCTTGATTTTGGGTATAAAAATACAGGTTCAACGGTAAGTAAGATCACTTATTTAGATGGAGAGAATGGTGTTTTAAGGTACCGTGGATATAACATTGATGAATTAGCTGAAAAAGCTAGTTTTCTGGAGATCGCGTTTCTATTGATTTATGGACACCTACCAAAGAAAGATGAATTTGATGCATGGGCTGGAGAAATCAAGCAACATACATTAATTCATGAGGATTTTAGAAAAATATTTGAAGGCTTTCCATCAAATGCACACCCAATGGGAGTTTTGTCTTCAATGGTAACAAGTTTGACCGCTTTTTATCCTGAATCTTTAGATCCAAACAGATCTATGGATGAAGTAAAATTGAGTATCATTCGTTTGATCGCTAAAATGCCAACAATGGCAGCGTGGTCTTACAAGAATGAGAAAGGTCATCCGGTGATGTATCCAAACAACAGATTGGATTATGTAGAGAATTTCTTACATATGATGTTTGCTTTACCAACAGATGATTACGAAGTAAATCCAGTGGTAGCAAAAGCTTTAAATAAATTATTGATCTTACATGCGGATCACGAGCAAAACTGTTCTGCTTCAACAGTAAGATTGGTAGGATCTTCTCATGCAAGTTTATATGTTTCTATTTCTGCTGGTATTAATGCATTATGGGGACCTCTTCATGGTGGAGCGAATCAGGCGGTAATTGAGATGTTGGAAGCGATCAGAAATGATGGCGGTGATACAGAGAAGTTTATTGCGAAAGCGAAAGATAAAGATGATCCATTTAGATTGATGGGATTCGGTCATAGAGTATATAAAAACTTCGATCCGCGTGCTAGAATCCTGAAAGCAGCAGCTGATGATGTATTGGCGGCACTTGGAGTAAATGATCCAATTCTTGATATTGCTAAGAAATTAGAGAAACACGCTTTGGAAGATGAGTATTTCGTGAAGCGTAAACTTTATCCAAACGTGGATTTCTACTCTGGAATTATTTACCGTGCACTTGGAATCCCAACCGAGATGTTTACAGTAATGTTTGCATTAGGTCGCCTTCCAGGATGGATTGCACAATGGTTAGAGAATAGAACGAATAATGAACCTATTGGTCGACCAAGACAAATTTATATGGGAGAGAATTCTCGTGATTATGTTCCTATGGAAGATAGATAGAGCATAAAACTCTTAAAATTAAAAGCCTCAATTGCATATGTAGTTGAGGCTTTTTTTATGGTCGATAAAATCTTTAAATGGATTGATTATGAATAGCTAGAATAGTTTTTTGATAGAATAATAAAAGCTATATTCGGAACTTGATTTTATGCTTTAGTTAAATCTTATGTTATGAAGAAACTGTATTCTCTGTTATTTTTTGTGTGGGTAGGTATTTATGCAAGTGCGCAGGTGACTGTAAATAATACTACCATGACCGTAGAGCAGTTTGTTCAGAATGTATTGATTGGAAATGGAGTAACGATTTCGAATGTTCAATTTAATGGTGGTGCGGCAAACATTGTTAATGCTCAGGTAGGTTCTTTTCAGGATGTGAATATGGACGTAGGCCTGTCCAGCGGGTTAATTTTAGGATCTGGAAGTGTGAGTATGGCCGCACAGTTAAATACTGGAGGAGGAAGTAGTTTAGGCGGTGGTACCGGAGTTGGTTCTGATCCGGATTTAGCGAGTATCACACCAAACACCATTTTTGATGAATGTGTGATCGAATTTGACTTTATTCCATCCGGAGATACGATTTCATTTAATTATGTTTTTGCGTCAGAAGAATATGATGAATATGCGTGTGGAACGGTAAATGACGCATTTGGTTTTTTTCTTACCGGGACCAATCCGGCTGGAGGTAATTATTCAGCACATAATATTGCATTGATACCTGATCCAGCCAATCCAGGCACTTTTACATCTACACCTGTATCTATTAATACGGTAAATATAGGTGTGGCTGGAACAAATGGAGTATTAGCTAATTGTACCAATATTGATCCCAATTTTGCATCTTACAATGTATTCTATACGCAAAATACCACAAACACATATGAGTATGATGGAAAGACAGTTGTACTTAAAGCTGTGGCTGCAGTAAACTGTGGTGAAACGTATCATATTAAATTAGCTATTGGTGACGGAGGAGATGGATCTTATGATTCTGGAGTATTTTTAGAAGGAGGAAGTTTTAGCTCATCTGTAGTGGAAGTAAATGTGGTTACAGCGACAGGTGATTCCAATATTATTGAAGGATGTGACAGTGCGATTTTGAATTTAACACGTCCAGATACTTCAGGTAGCTATACTGTACATTTTGATATTACTGGATCAGCAACGAATGGTGTTGATTATAATTTTCTTGTAGATAGTGTGACATTTAGTCCTGGTCAATCAACAGTTGGACTTGGAATTGTACCAATTTCAGATGGAAATAATGAGGGACAGGAAGTGGTGACCATTACAGTTTATACGATAAATCCTTGTGGGGATACGATTACTTCTGTTGGTCACATTTACATTCTTGATTTACCCAATATGCAAACCTATACTTCGGATACAACCATTAGGTGCCCGGCCACGATACCAATAGGCGCTTCGGCTTCCGGGGCATCATCTCCGTTTGCCTATGTGTGGACCGATAAAGCGGGTAATACGCTAGGCAATACCGATCAGATCAATGTGACAGTTAATGCGACAGATACTTTTTATGTAGCGATTACAGATAGTTGTAATCTGGTCACGATTACAGATTCGGTTATTGTCAATTTGAATATGACACCATTATCGCTGACTGTGTCTCCGGATACCAATATTTGTCCCGGACATAATATTTCCATTCAAGCACAAGGAGCAGGTGGAGTTACTCCATATAGTTATTTATGGGATAATGGTGCGGGAACTTCCGGTATTCAGGTTTCTCCTTCAAATAATACGATTTATTATGTGACATTAACCGATAGTTGTAATGTTTCATCAGTAGTGGATAGTGTTGAGATAACAACTACGTTCCCTCCCTTAACTTTATCAGTTAGTAATGATACGAGTATCTGTCCAGGAGATTCAGTAGTTTTAAATGCTTTTGTCGGTGGTGGTTTACCCCCTTATACGTATTCATGGTCTCCAGGAGGAGGAACAACTTCTTCAATTAAAGTTGGAGCTACAAACACTACAACCTGGGCTGTAACAGTTTCAGATTTTTGTGGCGTGACTAATTTGGAAGATAGTGTAGAAGTCAATACAGATTATGATTCTATCATTATCGCGCCAATTGTTTGGGATGAAGTATGTATGGATGATACGGTTGTGTTTAATGCCACCGTTTCGGGAGGAAAGCCTCCGTATCAGTATGTATGGTCATATGGCGCATTACAGCAAACGGGTAATCCCGTGAAATTTGTGGCACAGTTGGGTGTAATTACACCTTCTAATTTGGTCGTTACAGATGTATGTAATATTTCAAAAACAGAAGTATATACGTTATTGGTAAAACCGTGTACAGTAGAAGCTCCAAATATATTCTCTCCAAATGGCGATGGAATGAATGATTATTTGTTCTTTAATGGGTTGGAAGATTTTCCGAATAATAAACTTCAGGTATATAACCGATGGGGTAAATTGATATATGAAAAAGAGACTTATCGAAACGAATGGGATGGAGAAGGATTCCCAGAAGGGACGTACTATTTTATTCTGGAGCTGAATGATAATAAGAATACAGTAGAAAAAGGAACTGTTACAATAGTTAGATAGAAATGAGAAGTATAATAATCGTTATCGTATTTGTATTTGCATCCATCTTTGGAAATGCACAAGAAAAAGCTACTCCAGTACAAGTAGAGGGAGTATATGTTGTAGCCATGGCAACTTTAAATGATGGTTTCAATTCTGCTGAGAGTATTCGTGTGCCAGATGAGGTATTAGAGCAATCTCAATCGCTAAATGAAAGAATCCAATGGATCATTCAACAATCGGATGTTGTGGGGATGTTAGTGACCAGAGATGGGATTAATTTTCGATTGGTAAGAGAATGGAATAAAACTAACAATGTTGAAGTTGTAACGACAACTTTGTTTTCAAAACCTGTGTTTTTTTATTCTGAACCCTTAAGGAAATATCAAGTAGTTCAGGAACAGAAAATAGCAACTTCATACAGTTCAATGTCTTTTGTAGAAGTTGCTAAAGAATATGTTGATTTACCGAATCTGACCTATGATGCAGTGATCATTAAAGATGGGAAGGTAGTGTATATTCGTTTCTAGTCTTTTAATACCGTAAACTGACTGGAGTAGCTTTCGTTGTCAAATATAACTTTAGCGATATAGTTTCCCTGCTTTAAAACTTTAGTATTGAAGCTTTGGGAGCCACTTTGGTTCGGTGAAATCGAAAGAACTCTGGTACCATTAAGTGAATAAATTTCAATACTATTCGGTTTTAAAGATGAGTTCCAGGCGATTGTGATTTTTTCGTTACTTGGATTAGGATACACTCGAATTTCCGGAACATCTTTTTGAATGGTAGGGGTAAGACCTAGAACCGAATGATCAATATTCGCTAGAGTATATTCCCCCTTTAATAATTTGGTAAGTTCAATTCTTCCAAACATGTTATTGGACCCTCCTAAAGTGTTTTTGGTATAATGTGGATATTCCACCCAATCATCAGCTGCATTTTGTCGGTATAAAACTACTAGACTATCTTCTGTGTTTTTTACAAGTAAGGAATCCAGATAGCCATTAGATTGACGGCCATCATAAAAGAATCCTGCAGAAGCTTCAAAGTTAGAAGACCAGATACCATCAATTTTCCAGTAGCGATAGTTAGATAAAAGATATGGTTGATTTGCCCAATCTTTAATGTGATCTGGAGCTGACCAGTGATGCTCAATTTTTAATAATGCGGAATCGTTAACTGAACTTACATTTACGGTCATCATTGCATTGTTATAGTTGATTTGTCCGGTTGTCTTAATCACATGAATATCATCTGTTGTTGCATAACACAACTTGTTATTAGGGTTCAATGTGACCATTGAAGGATCATAAGATAAGGTCGTGGTCAATGTTGATGAATTAGGCCCTACCATGATTTCTTTAGTAGTATAACCAAATGTGTCGTCATAAAAGCCAATTTCCAATGGAATCTCTGAAAATTGTTGTGGCGCATGATTTAATCTTTGAGAAACATGTATAGTGACATCATAAAGATTATTGTTGGGAACTGATATTACCGAATCAATTTTATAATCGGGGAAACCTCCATTAAACACCCATCCATCAAAGAAACCGTCTACATCTCTTGAAGTAGTGTTTTGTAAATAATCTCTAAGTTGAAGACTAGACATATTTTGGAAAGCTCGTGAGTTAAGAAATCCGGTTACGGCCGGACCGAAATTACTTTCACCTAATAACATTCTTAGATTCTGTGCAACAAGAGCCCCTTTTCTGTAAACATGATCTCCATAGGTAAGCGAGTGAGGTACTCCGGAAATAGCCAGGTAGCCTCCCTCATCAATATGGGCTTTCTTTAAAATGTTATACAGGATAGATTTTACCTCTGGCTTTGCCGTTTCCCAACCATACACTGCTTCCAGGAAATAGTTGGCACTGAAACTAGCCATTCCTTCATTGAGCCACATATCTTCCGGAGTTAGCGTAGTTGCGTAATTTCCCCACCATTGATGTGCCAATTCGTGCGCCATGAGTGTTTCACTGTTTAATGTGCCGTCCACCGTATTATTTGGATAAGTGATGTTACTGGCATGTTCCATGGCACCTGATGAAAAATTTACTACGGTATAGCCAATTTTATTGAACTGGTATGGACCATATAGATTTTCAAAAGCATCCATTGCCGCTTTTAAATTGGCAAATGATGCTTTCAGATTATTGGTGTCAGAAGATTTAGCAAATAAATCTATAGGAATTGTACGTTGAAGTCCTACATAATTGTCATGGACAATCGTATAATAATTTACCGCAAACATGGATAAATAAGTAGGAATGGTTTCATCGAGTTTCCAATACCATTCTACCTTATTATTGGGTAAAGGAGTAGAAGAAACCAGTTCTCCAATGCTCGTTCCATAATGTGTACTTGGAGTCGTTAGATAAATGTTATACGTAGAACGTTCTTTAAAATTGTCAAAACAAGGAAACCAGTATCTGCCAATATTGTGCGGGCGATCTTCAAAGCCAACTCCCAGATTAAAAGCATAATCAGAACCGAAATAAACTCCTCCCCATCCTGAAGGATCTTTACGCGTTGTCCCATGATAATACACTTCAATGTTTAATGTATCGTTGACATTAAATGAACTTCCTAGATTCACATGTAGAAGAGTATCGTTGTATTGATAGGTGAGTAAATTATGATTCAATAGAATAGAATCTATATTGAAGTGAAGTAAATCCAGATTAATAGAATTGACATTTGACAACAGAGGAGTACATTTCACTACGGTATATCCGCTTAAAGATTGATTTGAAAAATCTGTAATGTCCAAATGAATTTCATAATCTAAAACATCGATGGTATCACTTCTTAAATTTTCTTCATTGGGATAAACCCCAATTTGGCTGAAGCCAATTATACTGGTAAGTAGGAATAAAAATAAAGATGTAAATATTTTCATAGTTGGAATTCTAATTTCGTTGTCTACTTGCTTCAAACATAATAATTGCCCCGGCTACAGAGACATTCAAAGAGTTGATGGTGCCTTTCATTGGAATCTGTGCAATGTGATCCGATATTTTCAGAATATCCTGAGAAATACCCACATCTTCACCACCCATGACGATTACGGTAGGCTCTGTTAATGGAACTTCGTAAATGGTTTCAGCCCCTTTTTCTGAACAAGAGATTACTTTTAATCCAGAGTCCTTTAGGAATTTTAAGGTATTGATCAGGTTTGGTGTTTTACTTACCGGAATTTTTAATAATGCACCGACTGAGGTTTTAACTGCATCTCCATTAATTGGAGCCGTTCCTCTTTGTGGGATGATAATTCCGTGTACTCCGGCACATTCTGCAGTACGTGCTAACGCACCAAAGTTTCTTACATCGGTTACACCATCTAATGCCAGAAATAAAGGTATTTCCCCTTCCTCATAAATGGATGGAAGTAAATTTTCAATGTTTTGGAACTCAATTGGAGAAGTGAACGCAATAATTCCCTGATGGTTTTTTCTCGTTATTCTATTGAGTTTTTCTTTAGGGACATCCTGAACATAAATGCCATTCTGACGTGCTAATTTTTTGATCTCAACAAAATCAGATTTCTTCTCGTCTCTGGAGACCATGATTTTGTCAATATCCTTATGTTCTAATAATGCTTCTTCAACCGGGTGTAACCCGAATATGATATTCTCTAATTTTTTAGCCATTCGTTCTTAGTATTCTAATGAAGCCACTTTGCCTTGTCTCCATGTATCAATTGCACGATACCACGGATTTTTATATACCGTAGATCGCTGCAAAGTATAGTCATTATTCGTAAACGGGTTGTTTACTTTGGCAAAATTGAATGTAAGAGATTTGTAATTGCTTTGTTCTCCATATGTCCAGCTCTCACCGGTTAATGATCTATATACCACATTTGGTGGACCAAACACAATATAAATGATCCCTCTATCTGTTTTCCAGCCTTCTTTGAAGGAGGTAAAAAAGTAATTCGCATTTTCTACACGTTTGTAATATCCTTTGATCATCTTTTTGGCCTTTTCAGGATCAGGCGTAGTACTTAGCCAAAACTCATCAATCGCTTTTTTAGGATCCTGATATTTTTTCATTTTAGCATACTCCCTTTTAGACGTAACAAACCTTAATGGATCGAGCAGTTCTTTAACTGAGTTTACTTCAGGAAACTCATTCGAATATTGAAATAAGGTAAGTCCTGAATATTTAGATTCCGTATGGGTAGAAAAATGGTAAATTCCTGGCTCATTCGCTTCAAAGTTGGCTGTGTCATTCTTTAATTCTACTGTTAATGGATCATAATTCTCAAAATCAAAAGGCTGAGGAGAAGAAAGCGAAAACGGTGGGTTTGAAACCGGGAATATGGTGCCATAATATCGACCAATAAATTTATCAGTTGATTTGTGGTTGTATACGATTCGAAGTTGTTCGTCTGCGTAAAAGTAATTTCGGAACAATACCGTATTGGTTTCTTTGAGTAAAACTTTATAGAATTGACGGTTGTTGGGGTCTTTCTTATAAATGGAGATAAATGAAATAGTCTTTTTACTGGTGTTTAAGTCAGTTGTAGTTACTTTTAATATATAATCTTGTCCAAATTGGAGTTTCATTTTGAACATTCCCTGTAATTGAAAGAGCCCTCTGGTTGCAATGGTATCAATTTTCACAAAAGAGGAACTATCAATGATTTCATTAGACGAATAGTCATTATATAATTGCCAGGCTATTCTCACCTGAGCCATTTGGTTTTCTCCAGCTAAATCTTTTGAGTATTTCAGACCACGATTTTCAAACATATAATAGATTTCAGATTCAGAATCTGAGGCATGAAATACTTTAAATCGGGGTTGAGGTACATCTGCATTACTTGAATACATGTCTTTAAAGTCCGTTTCACTAAGAGATACACCACGCTTACAACTTTGACTAAAAGTAATGATGATAAGCCCGATGATGAAAAACTTTAATTTATTCATTTGATGGTGATTGTAAAATTGAGTTTTCTGCCTTTTCTATAAGCTCGGAAGATAAAGCCTTTTTCGCTTTAGCACCAAGATTTTTTAAGTTATTCGTACGTTTGATAATATTACCTTTTCCACTTGAAAGCTTGTTAAAAGCATTGTCATATGATTTTTGACTTTGTTGGATATTGTATGCGATTTTTTCAAAATCATCCATAAAAGCAACGAATTTATCATGTAGTGCTCCACCTTCTTTAGCAATTTCCATTACATGTTGTGTCTGTTTTTCATGTTTCCATATGGAAGCAATAGTTCTCAGTGTAGCTAAAAGCGTGGTAGGGCTAACAATAATGATATTTCTTTCCCATGCGTAATTGAATAATTCCGTATCTTTTTTTAAGGTAATGCTAAATGAGGATTCAATGGGTAGAAATAAAAGTGTAAACTCAGGTGAATTCAATGATTCTAATTCGTAATACCCTTTACTACTGAGTTCCTTAATGTGTGACTTAAGCGAGATGAGATGATTACGCAAAGCGGTTTTCTGATGATCTTGGTTTTCCGAATTAATCATTTCATTATAGGCTTTTAATGAAACCTTGGCATCAACGATGATGTGTTTGTTATCAGGTAAGTATATTATCGCGTCAGGGACAAACTTGGTTCCATTTTGTTGCAAACTTTTCTGAGTAACGAACTCTGCGTCTTTTTCTAAACCTGATTTTTCCAGTACATTTTGAAGAATGATTTCTCCCCAATTACCTTGTAATTTATTGTCACCAGTTAGTGCTTTGGTCAAATTCACGGCATCGTCACTCAACTTGGTGTTTAGTTCGATCAGCTTTGAAATTTCAGTTTTGAGCGCAGTTTTGTCTTTGACTTCATTCAGGTATTTGTCATTTAACCCTTTCTCGAAATGTTCTAGTTTTTGTTTAAATGGTTCTAATACATTTTTGATGTTGGTTGAACTGCTTTCATTAAAACTAGAAGCATTTTGCTCGATGATTTTATGACTGATATTTTCAAATTCTTTTTTAAGTCGGGCTTCAATATTTACAAGTTCTTGTTGTTCTTTTTGTAAGTTTAAATTAGTCGCAAATAGTTTTGCATTTTCCTGTAGCAATTCATTTTGGCTGGTTTGTTTTTTACCCAGTTCAAATTCTAATTTTTTAATGCTTTCTTGAAGTGGTAAAATCTGCCCCTCCAGCTTGGCTTGATCAATTTGTGATTGATTCAAAGAATGGGTGAGTTGATCCCGCTCCGAGGTTAGAGAACGAATTCTTTTTTGATCATCACGCCATTTAAGTAAAAAAATGATGGCAATAATGAATGAAGTACCAAAGCCTATAATAAGATTGAGATCGTTCATATGATGAATATGAATTGCGAAGTTACAGTTTAAAATCTGATCTAATCACAGTGAGTACGGTATTTACCAAAGAATTTGGCTAAAATAAATTGGTAAATCCGAAATGGATTTTTCCTGTTCTAAAATTAAAGGAATTCCCTTGTTCACTCCCCAGTGCATAGTTTAACGAAAACAAACCTGAATTAGTGTTAAAAGAGATCCCCGCCCCAATCCCATGAGGTGTATCCGTTTTAAAATCATTAAAAGTGTTTTTTTCATACCATCCAAAATCATAGAAAACACTGATTCTGGAGTTTTCAGAAAATAAAAGACGGTATTCCAGAGTAAGAATATTATATGAAGAAACCATTAATGATTGTTCATCAAAACCTCTAAGAGTATTTAACCCACCAATTCTATATAATTGATTATCGATGAGGTTTTCGGATTGCTTCATCCCGGAATGAACCTGAAACATAACAGTGGAATGTCGACCGATAGGTTGAAAGTAGTTCAGTTTGATTTTACCCTCAAGAATTCTGGACTCTAAATCAATTGAATCATAGTTGACCATTTCTAAGGCAGTATTTTTCAATATAACATTATTCCCAACACCTCCATTCATTTGAACGGTCCACCCTCGATAGGGATTGAATTGGTTTTCAACAAAAAATCCCTGGTAGCCCAAACCATACGTGGTATTTTTTGCATCATTATATGGTGGGATTTCTGTAGAGTTTTCATAATCTGAAGTAGAAATAAGTGAGGTCGAGAAATTATTCAAATACCCATGGAATTGACTGCCATTAGAGAGTTTAAATGGAATGTCAAATTGATGTTCTACATTGTTGAATGTGGTGTCTCGTCTGTAAATGTCCAGTTTATATCCAAAGCCAAAAGGTGTTTTAAACAAAAACGGAACATTTAATGAAGCATTGATCTCTTGGGTTTGGTCTTGTAATCTTTGCCATCTTAGATTTAATCGTTCGCCCTGACCAACAATATTTCCAAGACTAATTTTGATATCTCCGGTAAGAACCAATCCCTGGTTATCGGGTTGAGGTTGAAATCCAATGATTCCATCAAATAGATTCGCTTTCTTGGGTTTAAGAACTAAAACAACTGTACATGAGGTTTCCGTAAAAATAACCTCATAAGGTTTTAATTCTTCGATAAACGGATTTTCACGAATTCGTTGACTGATGTTTTTGATTACTCGTTCGTCATATGGTGTTTTGGCCTTTACCCGAATAACATTTTCAATATAGTTTTTACTCAACCGCGTATCCTCTCCCAAAATTTGTATAGAATCGATAAGGTAGAATCGGTTTTTATTTAATGATACTGATGCCCGAATATTGTTTTGATCAATTTGGATATCTGTAAGTTGAATTTCAGCAAAAGGATAACCACGATTTTCAAGATAACTCAAGGCATCATTAAAAAAAGAGCTGACTTGTTTAGGGTTAAAAGGTTTATTTAAGTATTGTTTATCTCTAAAACCTGTTCGACTCAGAATTTCTTCGTCCACCTGATCTGTATTTAACGTAACCCATTCGTATTTTTCACCAATATGAATATGCGCTGTTTTATGTAAAGAGTCTCCTGAAATACTGTCAATAGAAGCAGATAGATACCCTTTGGATTGAATGTCATTGAGGTAGGATTTTAGCGTTGTGTGAATTTCATATTCGGTTTTAAATGTACCCGAAGGGAGTTTTTGAGGTAAATCTTTTTGGTCAGAGATTTTAATCTTTAATTCAATTTGATCCTGAGCTTTCACTACGAAAGCAAAAAGCAATAAAAATATGAAAGTGAACTTTTTCAAATCAAGAATGCACAAACATTAGAAATTCAATAATTCCTTTATTGTTGAAAGGTGAAATGTTATTTGATATTCTTACCATTTCCAACGAATAATATGATGATTGTTTATGGATTAAATCTGTCATTTTTAATGTTATCAACAATTTGTGCTATAAAATGCAATATAACGATATAATTTCGTTCTTATAACGGTGTTATTTTTGAAATCTGATATTATTCAGGTAGATTTGCAGTAGCTAAACAAAAAAAGATTACAATGAAAAAATTAGCATATATTTTCATAGCAGTATTCGCATTTGGATTATTGGGACTATCATCTTGTTCTCAAAGTCATAAGTGTGCGGCTTATGGAAACACTTATCAGTCTTCAGGATATAATAAACGATAGAGTACATGAATTGGCGTAAGCTAACTTCAGTTTCTGAGTTTGATAATATTTTAATGCAGAGTCAGTCAGATGGTTCTGCATTTGTTTTGTTTAAGCACTCAACCAGATGTATGATTAGTACTATGGCCTTGAGAGCTTTCGAAGCAGAGTATGATAGTGAACTACCTACGTATTTTGTTGATTTAATAAGATACAGAGACGTTTCTAACCATATTGCAAAAACTACAGGAGTAATTCATCAGTCACCGCAAGTAATGACCATTCATAAGGGTGATGTAGTTTATCATGATTCACATTCCGATATCTGTGGAGTAACTGCGGGAAAGATAGGATAAGTTAAATTTTACATAACCCTTAAATAACTAAATTGATTGACAACTGTAAATAAGTTATTTTTGTCTATTCATTGTGAAGAGAGTATTATCAATCATATTGTTTTTGACCGCCTTACAGAATGGATATTCTCAGGTAGGTAAATCTCCGGAAGATGTAAAGTTATATTACAGATCCAGTGTGGCATATGGTTTTACCCTTCATACACAAGGTATTGGTGCAAGCTTTAAATATCAGCAACATCTGTCTTATAAAGTAAAGCGATTTTACACCTTCAATTTCCAGAATTTAAAACACCCAAAACAAGAAAAAGTAGTGAATGCATTTGATGATAATGCTAAAGGATTCTTCTATGGGAAAATAAATGCATTAATGAATGCACGTTTTGGAATTGGAGAACAGCGTGCGATTGCATTAAAAGAAGTAAAAAAAGGAGTTCAGGTTGCTTGGGTATATAGTGGCGGATTTAATTTAGGTTTACAGAAGCCGGTGTATTTGGAAGTGTACAATACGGATGGGAATAATCAAATTATTTCGGAGCGGTATGATCCTGAAAAACATACCATGGGAACAATATATGGTCGTGCAAGTGTATTCAGAGGAGTGGATGAAATTGAATTTGTTCCAGGATTATTTGGAAAATTCGGACTTAATTTTGAGTACTCACCATATGACCAAAGGTTAAAAGCTTTAGAAGTAGGGGTAGCTGTCGATTGGTTTTACAAAGAGATTCCAATGATGTACAATACCTATAATAATCAATATTGGATTACATTTTACTTGATGTTAGAGTTGGGTAAGAAAATAGAGTAGAATATGGAGCCGGGAACAATCAAGCCTGTAAATTGGAAAAAATTAAATCCAGAAGGAAAAACTTCTCAAAAAAAACCAGATTGGTTAAGAGTAAAGTTACCGATTGGAGAAGAATATAAAAAAGTAAGAGGGATTGTAGGAGAGCATAAATTGCATACAATCTGTGAAAGTGGGAACTGTCCGAACATGGGGGAATGTTGGGGAGAAGGAACAGCCACTTTTATGATCTTAGGGAATATCTGTACGAGATCGTGTGGATTTTGTAACGTAGCAACTGGAAAACCTTTACCAGCAGATAAGAAAGAGCCTATGCGAATCGCAAGTTCGGTTCTTTTAATGAGTGTAAAGCACTGCGTGATTACCTCTGTAGATCGTGATGATTTAAAAGATGGAGGCTCTATAATTTGGGCGGAAACAGTTCAAAAAGTTAGAGAACTAAGTCCATCAACAACAATGGAAACCTTGATTCCAGATTTTGCAGGTAAATGGGAAAATCTTCAAAGAATTATTGATGTGGCTCCGGAAATTGTATCTCATAACCTGGAAACGGTTCGAAGATTGACAAAAGAAGTTCGAATTCAGGCAAAATATGATAGAAGTTTAGAAGTTTTAGATCGCCTTAAAAAAGGTGGAATGAAAACCAAGTCTGGAATCATGCTAGGCCTTGGTGAGACTGAGGATGAGATCATTGAGTCGATGACAGATTTAAGAGGTGTAGGAGTGGATATTTTAACCCTTGGACAATATTTACAACCTACCAAAGCCCACCTTCCGGTCGAAAAATTCGTTAGTCCTAGTGAATTCGAAAATTATAAGAAGATCGGATTGGAGATGGGATTCCGTTTTGTAGAAAGTGGCCCTTTAGTTCGTTCGTCTTACCATGCAGAGAAACATTTATTCTAAGAATTCCAGAATTTATTAGGGTATTTTCGCTTAATAGTGATTGTTCGAACTAAGCTAGCAAGTGATTAAATAGCATTAAGAAATAAAAGTTTACTGCATTTTTCGGATAGTATTAATCAGAAAATGAAGTAAACTTTTATTTTATGAAAAAAGAAGCACTTTATCTAACCATATTTTTAGGGTTTGGAGCCCTTATGACCTATATACTGAGTACAACTACAGATAAGAAAGGTCAATATATTTCCAGAGAATCAAGTAAAGCAACAAGTGCAGAAGCTAATTCTGCATATTTTGAAATTATGCGTAAAAATGCGCAGACTGGAAAGGTCGAAGTAAACGACTATTTAACTGCGGTAAATCAAGTTAATGCAAATAAAAACTCCAGAGCGACCCAATTAACCTGGGAGTTTATGGGGCCGGATAATATTGGAGGTCGTGTAAGGGCTATTGTTGTAGATAACGCCAATGGAAACAGGGTTTATGCTGGTGGAGCAGGAGGAGGAATGTATATTTCGATTGATGGAGCAGGTAGCTGGACCTATAAGAGCGATGATTGGGAAAACATTCATGTATCTACAATTGCGCAAGATGCTGAAGGTAGATTATATGTAGGAACGGGGATGTATGCGGATGCAGGTGCTCCAACCGGAAATGGTAATGCGTTTCCAGGTGGAGGTATTTATGTGAGTGATGATAGAGGGGAAACCTGGTCACATTTAAGTTCTACAAAACCGGCACCTCATACTACAAGTGATGAATGGGCATACATTAATAGAATAGCCGTTTCTAAAACTAAAAATGCTCAAGGGAATTATACGGTATATGCAGGAACCCGGAATGGATTAAAGGTTTCATTAGATAAGGGACAAACCTGGACGGAGCCAATGACATTACCAAATTGTGTAAATCCACTCCCTGGAAATGTTCAGGATGTTGTAACGACTGATAATGGACGTGTTTTGGTTTCTTACAACGGATCATTATATATTTCTGATGATGGGGAAACGGTTTGTTCATATAATCAGGTTGGTGCAGCAAATGGAATTGGCGGAAGTACGCGAATGAGTTTAGCCGTATGTTCAAGCGATGAAAATCAGGTGTATGCTTTTCAAGGTTTTCAAGATCCAAATGGGAACCCTTCAACATTTCAAGTGCTAAAATCTTCTGATGGTGGTAGAAATTGGGGACCATTGCATCCGGCACCTCCAACGGCAGTAATTGATAGTACGTTTGATTTAATGGGAGTCAATCCTGCGGCTTATAATCAGGCTATAACTGTAGATCCAACAGATTGTGATAAAATTTATGTTGGAGCAGTACAACTATATCAAGTTGATGGAGCCTGGAATAGTGTAGCAACAACATTTAATATTCCTGGAATTTATGTGCATGCAGATGTACATTGGTTTGTATTTGATCCTAATAACTCCAACACTCTATATGTAGGGACTGATGGAGGTATCGCAAAAACAACTAATGCTGGTTCAGGAAGTATAAATTGGACAGAAAATAATCGTCATTTCGGAACATCTCAATACTATGGTATCGCGACTTCAACAGGAGGACAAGTGATGGGAGGAACGCAGGATAACGGATCACATTTATTGGATCCGACATTAGTAGGACCTGCTGCTAAAGATGGAATATCAGTGTATGGAAATGATGGTTTTGATTGTGCTATTTCTAATATTGGTGATGTTGGTTTTGCAACCAGTCAATACGGATTGGTGGCGAGAGGGTCGTATCAAAATCCGAGTCAGGGTGGGATCATTCATCCAATGGGAACTGGAGCTTCTTCGCCTTTTTATACCGTGCTTCAGGAATGGGAATCTAAAAATGATGTAACAAGTAAAGATTCTGTTGTATTTACAAATGACACATCCAGATTTTCAATTGGGACCGGTGATGGAAATAAAAAATTATATTCTGGAACATTAAGAAAATTACAGACATCAGCTAAAATCGTACCGGGTCAGGTAAGGTTTGAGGATATTGCCGGTGGACAAGTTGCAACGGATAGCGATGTTCAGGGAGTACTTAAAAGCTTTGGAGATAGTGTGGGAACAATCGATTATAACACCGGAGCGTATAGCATTCGTTGGTCTTTCGCTCCACCTGTAGGTTCTTCTGTGAATAGTGTCTTTAATGTAAGTTTTGACTCCGGAGATACCATTATGTTGATTAGTCAGAATCAGGGAGTGACATTTCCGTATGTCCTAACTTCCGGATTAACAACTACAGATTCTGTAAAAGTTCAGGATCCTGTTCAATCATTATTGGTAGTTTCTATGAACGGTGGATTTAATATTACCAGAGAAGCATTGTATTTTCCTTTGCAAATGCCTACCTGGGTAAATATCAGTTCAACGACACCTTCATGTTTCGAATTTTCTAAAGATGGAAATCACTTATATATCGGTGGATACAATGGGAGAGTTACGAGGATTTCTGGATTAAATGATTTTTATATGGACGTAAATCCGAATGATGTACTAACAAAAACAGATATTTTTAATGGAACTTCTGCGGTTTCTGGTATTTGTATTCACCCGACTGATCCGGAGAAATTGTTGGTAACGACCGGAGGTTATGGTGTAGCGAATCACGTATATGAATTGACTGCAGCAGAATCTTCGACAGGGTTTTCTCCAGATAGAAATTTACAAGGTGATTTACCGGATTTCCCGGTGTATGATCCAGAGTATAATGTAAATAAGCCGGAACAAGTTGTTTTAGGAACAGAATTAGGAGTATGGTATTCTGAAGATGTATCTGGAGTAAGTCCAACATGGACCCAACAAAGTAATGGAGTTGGTAATGTGCCTGTAATGGATGTGAAACAGCAAAGATTGTCATATGATGAAGCATTAAACTACGGACGTTTTTACATCGGAACTTTTGGTAGGGGAATTTGGACAAGTGGAGATTTGGTAAGCGTTGGAGATAATGATGACTGGGTTGATTTTGGTGATGATAAAGAAATTAGTAATGTGAAATTGTATCCGAACCCGGTGAGTTTGGTGTCTAAATTGACTTTTGATATGCCGGTAAATGGTTCCGTAAACGTAATGATTTACGATATCTCAGGAAAAGTAGTTAGAAATGAGAAGAAAAACTTTGCTAAAGGAAATGTGAGCTATGAGATCAATTCAATTGATATGCCTGCTGGAACATACTTTGTTTCTTTAAGAATGGGAAGCTTTGAGCAGCATGCAAAGTTTATTGTCGTGAAATAGAAGTGTGATTTAACTAAATGTCGTAAGTAATATATTTTTTGCTTGTGACATTTAGTTTATTTGATCACTTAAATATAATAATATAGAATCTATCATAGTCAGCTATGATAGATTTTTATGGTTTAAAAATGTTTGTAGATAACTATCTGGGTTATCGGATTTATTTTTTTGGTGATAGAATAAAAAAAGTTAAATTGCCGCTTGGAATTTTTAAATTGAAAGAGTTGTAAAATACTCGTTATCGGAGATGTTAATTCCTTATATTCAAGGGATAACATGGATTTGGAAAAATGTAGTAAATATATATTTATGAAAAAAAACACACTTTTTGTATCTGTTTTAGTTGGTTTGGGGTCTGTGATGGCTTTATTTACGGTACTAACCGAGAATGGAAGTCCTCAATTTACTCCTAGAAATAGTGCCGAAAATGGTGCGCATGGAGAAGCCAATTTTGAGTACTTTGAAATCATGAGAAAAAATGCTCAAACAGGTAAAGTTGAGGCGGGTGACTATTTGAATGCAATTGCGCAAACAAAGTCAAATAGAAATGCAAGAGCAACACAATTGAATTGGGAGTTTTCGGGACCAGATAATATTGGTGGACGTGCCAGAGCAATTGTAGTTGATAATGCGAATGGAAATAAACTTTATGCCGGTGGCGCAGGAGGTGGAATGTATGTTTCTACTGATGGTGCAGGAAGCTGGACTTATAAAAGTAGCGATTGGGATAATATTCATGTATCTACAATTGCACAAGATAAGGATGGAAGAATATATGCCGGAACAGGTATGTATGCGGATGCTGGTGCACCAAGTGGAGGTTCTTTCCCTGGTGGTGGTATCTACGTGAGTGATGATAGAGGTGAGACATGGTCTCATTTGGCTTCTACATTACCTGCGCCATATACACCTAATGATACCTGGGCTTATGTAAATAGAATTGCAGTTGCACATTCTAAAAATGCTCAGGGGAATTATACGGTATACGCTGCAACTAGAAACGGTTTAAAAGTTTCATTGGATAAAGGTCAAACATGGATTGAGCCAATGACACTTCCAAATTGTGTGAATGTATTACCAGGAAACGTACAGGATGTTGTAACAACTTCAACAGGACGTGTATTGGTTTCGTATAATGGTGGACTTTACATTTCTGATGATGGTGAAACTACTTGTTCTTACAACAATGTGGGTGCTGCGAATGGTATCGGTGGAAGTACTCGTATGAGTTTAGCTGTTTGTTCAAGTGATGAAAACATTGTTTATGCATTTCAGGGATTCTCTGGGAACCCAGCTACTTTCCAAATTTTAAAATCTTCTGATGCTGGTGATAACTGGGCGCCACTACAACCGGCTCCTCCAACTACTGTTATTGATAGTACTTTTGACTTAATGGGATCTAACCCGGCTTCATACAATCAAGCAATTGGTGTTGATCCAAATAATTGTGATAAAATTTACGTTGGAGCGGTACAATTGTATCAGGTTGCAGGTTCTTGGAATAGTGTTGCAACTACATTCAACTTGCCAGGATATTATGTGCATGCGGATGTTCACTGGTTTACATTTGATCCAAGCAACCCAAATAACTTATATGTAGGTACTGATGGTGGTGTAGCTAAGTCTTCAAATGCTGCTTCCTCTAACATCAACTGGACTGAGAATAACCGTCACTTCGGAACAACACAATATTATGGTATTGCAACTTCTACAGGTGGACAAATTTTAGGTGGTACTCAAGATAACGGTACACATCTGATTAATCCTTCTTTAGGAGGCCCGGCAGCCAAAGATGGTCTTGAAGTATTTGGTGGTGATGGTTTCGATTGTGAAATCTCAGCTATTGGCGATGTTGCTTTTGTAACTAGTCAATATGGTGCAGTTGGTAGAGGTTCTTACCAGGGTGGAGGAAGCCAGGGAGGAATTATTCACCCTTCTGGTAGACCTGGTAGTGGAAATCCAGCTTCTCCATTCTACACTGTAATGAGAGCCTGGGAATCTAAAAATGATGTGACTAGTAAAGACTCTGTAGTATTTACAAACGATACTGCAAGATTCTCAATTGGTACTGGTGATGGTAATAAAAAATTATATACAGGTACTTTAAGAAAGCTTCAGGAGTCTGCGAAGATTGTTCCTGGACAAGTTAAGTTTGAAGATATCGCAGGAGGTCAGGTAGCTACCGATAGTGATGTTCTTGGTGTACTTAAGAGTTTTGGTGATAGTGTTGGAACAGTTGATTATAACACTGGTGAATATAGCATTCGTTGGTCTTTTGCTCCTCCAGTAGGATCTGCGGTAAACAGTGTGTTTAACGTAAAGTATAATGCAGGTGATACTATCGTATTAGTGAGTCAAAATCAGGGTGTGAATTTCCCTTATGAGTTAACATCAGGGTTGGTCACAAATGATTCTGTAAAAGTTCAAGATCCAGTACAATCTTTGGTAGTTGTGTCTATGAACGGTGGATTTGATATTACAAGAGAGGCGCTATACTTCCCTCTTCAAATTCCAACATGGACGACTGTAAGTTCTACAACTCCTTCTTGTTTCGAATTCTCTAAAGATGGAAACCACTTATATGTTGGTGGATATAATGGTAGAGTAACAAGAATTTCTGGATTAAACAATTTCTATTCAGGTGATGATCCAAATGCGGTGTTAACAAAAACAGATATTTTTAATGGAGCTTCTGCAGTTTCAGGTATTTGTATTCACCCAACTGATCCGGAGAAATTATTGGTAACTACAGCGGGTTATGGATTGCCAACTCACGTATATGAGTTGACTGCTGCAGAGTCTGCGACAGGATTCTCTCCAAACAGAAATTTACAAGGTGATTTACCAGATTTCCCGGTTTATGATCCTGAATATAATGTAAACAAACCTGAGCAAGTAGTGTTAGGTACTGAGTTGGGTGTATGGTATTCTGAGGATGTTTCTGGAGTAAGTCCTACTTGGACACAACAAAGTAACGGTGTAGGTAATGTTCCAGTTATGGATGTACGTCAGCAAAGACTGCCGCATAACGAAGCATTAAACTATGGACGTTTCTACATCGGAACATTTGGTAGAGGAATCTGGACAAGTGGCGATTTGGTAAGCGTTGGAGATAATGACAGTTGGGCGGACTTTAATGATAATAAAGAAATCAGTAATGTGAAGTTATATCCAAACCCAGTAAACATGGTGTCTAAACTTACTTTTGATATGCCTGCAAACGGTTCAGTTAATGTGATGATTTATGACATCTCAGGAAAGGTGATCAGAAATGAGAAGAAAAACTTTGCAAAAGGAAATGTGAGCTATGAGATCAATTCAGTTGATATGCCAGCTGGAACTTATTTTGTATCTCTAAGGTCAGGAGAGTTTGTAAAGCAAGCAAAATTTGTTGTGGTGAAATAAACACAATTGAATTTCATAATAAAATTAAAGGAGCTGATTTCAGCTCCTTTTTTTATGCCTTAAATTTGGAGTTGGTAGGCGCAATTAGATTAAGAATCAGCTATAACCCTAACGATGGCTAAATCATCAGTTACATAATGCCCATGATCTTTAAGAGATCGAATTTTATTGTCCAGAAAAGTATCAAACCTGGATCCTTTTTTATCCAATAGTAAATACGCTAAAATTTCACTTTCGGATTTTTGTTCGGTTGTGTTTTTGAGATTCTTGAAAGAGAAGATACCATCCGAGCAAATAGATAAATCTTTGAAATGTGATATTGATAGTTTTTGGTTTTGAGATTCATACCAATATTCAAAATCATCATCTAAATGATAACCCAGATAGTCAGGTTTGTCATTTTGTTCGAACTCGAATGCTTTTCCATCACAAAAGATTAATCCATCGCCAATAACTAAAAATTCGGCAACTTGTCTTTGGGTTTCGATTACGCCAATTATTAGCGTAGATAATAATTCATTTATTTCAAGTCCCAGTTGGTTTTTAATATTCCTGGTATCTTTTAGAAGGGACTTGATAATATCTTTTAAAGTGCTTTGTAGATCATTTGATGTAGGAGTAATGAATTCTTCGTAGAATTTTCTTTTGGCTGTATGCCTTAAGATTTTTCCTAGGAGAATTGAAGCAAAGACGGATTCGTTTCCCATTGTACATCCGTCTAATACAGCAATTAATTTTTTATTTGTTCCAACTTGTTCTTCAATCCAGAAGTCTTCACAGTAATTGGTATGGAAAGCACCAATGTTTAGAGTTGTATATATTTTCATTTAGTTCAAGAACAAAGCTATAACAAGAACTAAAAGTGGAAATGAAATAAGGGTGTAAGATTTAGAAAATAATTATTCTCCAAAGATTTCTTGAAGCTTTTGACCTAGCTCAGCACTTCTAAAATCTCGAGCAATAATATAGCCTTCCGGATCAATTAAGAATGTTGCAGGGATGGATTGTACACCGTACTTCTTCGCTCCCTCAGCTTGCCATAGCTTAAGGTCACTGGTGTGAACCCAATTGATTTGATCCTCAGCAATTGCATTTACCCAGGCCTCTTTGTCTTTGTCAAGCGAATATCCATAAATCTCAAATCCTTTGTCTTTATATTTTTTGTAAAGTTCTAATACCTGAGGGTTCTCAAATCGACAAGGTTTACACCAGGAAGCCCAGAAATCAACGAGTACATACTTACCTCTTAAAGAAGATAGACTTATAATGTTACCTTCAGGGTCAGGATAAGCCAGATCTTCGGCTAAAGTTCCAACATTTGCCAAACTTAGAATGTTGACTTGTTCTTGAAGTTTAGGTAAAAAACTAAACGTAGGATGAGATTGCTCCAGGTTTTTAGCCACAGATCTATATGCATTTGGATCTTCTTCCAGTTGAAGTCCGATAACCACAAAGTAAGCAGCAATGCTTCCTGGGTATTTTTCTATAAAATCAAGAGAGAAATTACGATGATTGCTATACAGTTGATTTTGAACTTCAAAGCTTTTATATAGCGCCTGACTATTTTTTGCTGCTTTCTGGTGATTAATAGCTTCGGAAATGCTATCCAATTGATGCCCTAAAGCCATAGTTTCATCCACCACAATTTTGATTAGTTCTGATTCTTCAGAACCACCAACATAGTAATTATTATATAAGTCAAGACCATCTGCCTCAAGTATAATGTGATCCCCTTTTTGTGCCGCAATGGTCAAATACTTGTTAAAGTCGACCAAGACACGATATACCGCGATGTCTCCAAAATCAGGAGTGAATAAAAAACTGCCATCTTCCTCAATCCAGGTGGTATCCATAGGAATAATACCTTCTGGAGTTTGCTTTGTTAAAACAATTTCCTTTCCTGGGATATTATCTATATACCCGGAAATCGAAGATTCATATTGAGAATAATCCGGTTCGGAATCACACGATGCGAATAGAACCGAAAAAGAAATGGCTAAAAAAAGTAAGTTTTTCATTCTTAGGTATTCGTTAAGATTTGATTTTTTGCATCAATAAAGCATTGGTCTTTTTCGGATCAGCTTTCCCTTTAGAAGCTTTCATGATTTGCCCCATAAAGAATCCGATAAGTTTCATTTCCCCATTTTTAATTCTTGAAGTTTCATCAGGAAATTGTGCAAAAACGGTGTCAATGACAGATCCTAATTCATCTTCATTACTATTTTGGATTAAATCCAGTTCTTGAGCAAGTTTTAGCGGAGCACTGTCAGTAGATTCTAGCAATGCTGGGAATAACTTCTGAGAAGCAATTGAATGACTAATTTGATCAGTATGAATTAATTCGATCATTTCAGCAATTTGTAGCGGAGTTAAAGGGAAGTTTGCAATATGAATTCCATATTTATTTAAATGAGATTTAATATCTCCCATTACCCAGTTTGCAGCTGCTTTATAGTTTTTGGTATGCGCAATAATCGCCACATAATATTCACTAATTTCTTTAGACTCTATGATATTTAAAGCATCATATTCGCTCAAACCATATTCACTTGTAAATGTTTTAAGGAGTGCATTTGGTAAAGTAGGCATGTCTTTAGAAATCGACTCAATTTTTTCTTCATTGACGATATATGGCAATAAATCCGGCTCTGGGAAATAACGATAGTCGTTCACACCTTCTTTGCCTCGCATTTGAATTGTAGTACCACTTGTAGCGTCAAAACCTCTGGTTTCAGATGCAATCTCAGCGCCTTCTTCAACCAATGCGATTTGTCGTTCAATTTCATGCGCAATGGCACGCTTTACATTTCGAATAGAGTTCATGTTTTTTACCTCTACCTTTTCTCCGAATTGATCAGCATCATTAAGCATTACACTAATATTGGCGTCACAACGCATAGAGCCTTCTTCCATGTTTCCATCACAGATATCCAGATACCTAACCAATTTTCTAATTTCGGTAAGATATTCATAAGCTTCATCGGCTGATGAGATTTCCGGTTCAGTAACGATTTCCAATAAGGGAACACCTGCACGATTTAAATCTACAAGTGAATTAAAGGGATCAATATCATGAATACTTTTTCCAGAATCTTCCTCTATATGGATTCTGGTTAGTCCAATGTTTTTTGTCTTTCCGGATTCTAATCTAATTTCTACTGCTCCACCAGTACAGATTGGTGTATCAAACTGGGAGATTTGGTATCCCTTTGGAAGATCAGCATAGAAGTAATTTTTACGAGAGAATTCATTGTATTGCGTAATCTGACTGTTACAGGCTAATCCAAGTTTAATCCCATACTCAATACTTTTTTCGTTTAATCGAGGTAATGTGCCCGGATGACCCAATGAGATTGGACTCACATTGGTATTGGGTGCTACGCCATAAATATTGGGATCAGAAGAAAATGCTTTACTTTCGGTATTTAATTGCGCATGTATTTCTAATCCAATAACAGCTGTATACTTATCTCTGATAGACTTATCCATTCGTAAAATTTAAAATCAAATTATCGTGCAAATTTAATGCATCATACCCACTAATTCTTCAACTAAAAGAATCAGATTTTTTTCGTTCTTTTTAGCGTTTTTAATCACCTCCTGATGGGATACTTCCTGAATCTTACCTTCAACTCCCAGATCTGTGATTACTGAAATACCAAAGACATCAATCCCCGCATGTCGCGCTGCAATAACTTCGGGAACTGTCGACATCCCTACTGCATCGGCTCCAATTATTCGGATGTATTTGTATTCAGCAGGCGTTTCGAAAGTTGGACCAGTTAGACCTGCGTAGACACCTTGATGAACTTTGATGTTGTTTTTGCTGGCAATCTGTTGAGCAGTTTCTATGAATGATTTTTTATAAGCTTCACTCATATCTGGAAATCTAGGGCCTAACTCATCAATGTTAGGTCCAATGAGTGGATTTGTTGGAAACAGGTTGATGTGGTCATCAATAATCATAAGGTCGCCAATTGCAAATTCAGGATTTAAACCTCCTGATGCATTGGACACAATTAGAGATTGAATCCCTAAAAATTTCATCACCCGAATTGGAAAAGCCACTTTATTCATGTCATAACCTTCGTAGTAGTGGAAACGACCTTTCATAACCACAACGGGGACGTTGTTTATGTGCCCATGAATTAGGCATCCTTGATGTCCGCTTACCGTTGATACAGGGAAATGAGGGATGTCTTTATAGTCGGTGATGTTGTCTACATCAATTAAATCTGCAATGGGCCCCAGGCCTGTGCCTAAAACAATACCTATTTGTGGTTTAATAGATGTTTGCTGCTGGATAAACTGTGCAGCTTCTTTATATTGTTCTAACATGTTCTAAAATAGTTTTTTTGAATTCATTTTCCTGATCAAACAAGAAACCTATTGTAATTGAAATTTCGTAAGCTGTTATTTTTTCTTTAAGCAGGTGCGTATGCAGAAGAGGTTGAAGTTTTACTCTGTCTTTTGAAGTTGTGACAACAACAGCATTTTCTCCCAATTGTTGTAATTGAGCGTATATAGTTTCTATATCAGAGGAGGCATAAGAATGGTGATCTTTAAATGATAATGTTTTAACGTTATTTCCTAATTGTTGTAGATGGTTTTTTAGTGGTTGAGGATTAACAATACCTGTTACCAATAAGATTTTTAGATGCTGATTCCATTCTATTGAACCATGAAAGCGATGAGGTTGTTGATATTGTATTTTAGAAAAGAATACTTTTTGATCTTTGGAAGGTTGAATTCTATTGATGATTTGTTTATGCTCGGTTGATGAGATTTTATCAGGACATTTGGTCACCACAATAATATTCGCCCGTTCTTTGTTTTGAGCAGTTTCTCTTAAGTTTCCAGCCGGTAATACAAAATCCTTATAGAATAAATTATCGTAGGTAGATAAAAGAATGTAAAACGAGCCTTGAATTTTTCTGTGTTGAAAAGCATCATCCAGAATAACAATCTCAGGTTGAATTTCGGTCTGAAGCTTTTCAACTCCTTTTGATCGATCCTCACATACGGCCACATCTATATTTTCAACATTGTTGTAAATCTGTAAAGGTTCATCTCCAATGGTATGACTATCTGTTTCTGGTGTGGCTAAAAAATACCCTGAAGTTTTACGTCCATAACCACGGCTCAGGACAGCTATTCTAAAAGAAGACCGGAGTAGTCGTGCAATATACTCGGTATGTGGTGTTTTACCAGTTCCTCCAATTGCCAAATTGCCAATTACAATTAATGGAATATCAAAAGAATTGGAGTGTAAAATATTCCTGTTATACAAGAAGTTTTTAATTCTTGTAACACCGTCATATACGACCGCAAATGGATAGAGAATTAATCTAAATTTAGACATAACAGAAAGGCGAAATTACGGATTTAATGCGTAACAAAAGCTTGAAATTATTTAATAATATTCGTGGTTTGAATTTGTGAATGGTTAGTTTTGAAGTTAAACAATATTGTGCAGAATGATAACAGTTAAACAAGTCACAAATTATCTGGAGAGTATCGCCCCTCTAGCCTATCAGGAAAGCTATGACAATGCAGGTTTGATCGTGGGAGATTTTAATAGCGAGGTCAAGGGTGTTTTAGTTTGCCTGGATAGTGTGGAGGAAACCATTGAGGAAGCAAAGAAACAGGAAGCAAATCTTATTATAGCGCATCATCCGATAGTATTTAAGGGTTTGAAAAGATTAAATGGTTCTAATTATGTGGAAAGAACAGTTATTTCAGCAATTAAAAATGATATCGCTATTTATGCTACACATACAAATTTGGATAGTGTATTGAACGGTGTCAATTCCATGATCGCAAAAAAAATTGGTGTAAAAAATCTTCGAATTTTAGATCCGCAAAAAAATGGCTTGAAGAAATTGATTTCATATGTACCAAATGCAAAAAAAGATGAAGTTCTGGAAAGTTTGTTTAGTGCTGGGGCTGGGCAGATTGGAGATTATTCACATTGTAGTTTTTCTCATGAAGGGATAGGGACTTTTAAAGCTTTAGAAAATGCGGATCCGTATGTTGGAGAAAAAGGGCAGGTACATCATGAAGAAGAGTCCAGAATTGAAGTGATATTTGAGAGTCATAAACAAAGTGTTGTTGTAAGAGCTTTATTGGAAGCACATCCTTACGAGGAAGTTGCATATGATGTGTTGCGCTTGGATAATAAAAATAATCAGGTTGGTTTGGGTGTAGTTGGTGAGTTGGAAGAGGAGATACCAACAATGGATTTGCTTCAAGAAATAAAAACGAAGATGAATGCAGGAGTTGTAAAATACACTCCGGTTGTAAAATCTCATGTAAAGCGTGTAGCAATATGCGGAGGTTCAGGTAGTTTCTTGCTTTCTGCCGCAAAAAGAAGCGGTGCTGATTTATTTTTAACCGCAGACTTTAAATATCATGAGTTTTTTGATGCTGAAAAACAATTGGTTATAGCTGATATTGGACATTATGAAAGTGAACAATATACAAGTGAGTTACTTGCTGATTTTCTTAAACAAAAATTTTCTACATTTGCAATCCGAATTTCGGAAATAAATACCAATCCGGTTAATTATTTATAGATATGTCAAAAGCAGTGAAAGATCCTAAGCTAATGTCAGTTGAGGATAAATTAAGGTCACTTTACAAATTACAGTTGATCGATTCAGAGATCGATAAAATTAAAACCATTAGAGGTGAACTTCCTATCCAGATTCAGGATTTAGAAGATGAGATCGCAGGTTTAGAAACGCGTATCTCAAAGATGCAGGAAGAGCGTGAGGAGTTGGAGCAAAGCATCGTAGAAAAAGGAATTCAAATCAAAGAATCTGAGGCTGCAATTGTAAAGTACAAAGAGCAACAAAACGATGTGAGAAACAATCGTGAATTTGATTCTTTAAATAAAGAGATTGAGTTTCAAAGTTTAGAGATTCAACTTGCTGAAAAAAGAATTCGTGAGGCAAAAGCTAGAATTGCAAGTAAGGATGAGGTTTTAGGTGTTGCGAATGATGAATTAAAGAGTAACAACACTGAACTTCAACATAAGAAAGACGAGTTAGGCGGAATCGTTGGTGAAACGGAGAAAGAAGAAGAAAGATTGCAAAAGCTTTCTGAAGAAGCGGAGACTAACATCGAAGAGAGACTATTAAAAGCGTACCATAGAATTAGAAATAAAGTACGTAATGGTTTAGCTGTTGTGGCTATTGATAGAGCATCTGCGGGAGGTTCTTATATTCAAATTCCACCACAAAGAATTTTGGATGTTGGTGCGAGAAAGAAAATTATCGTTGATGAGCACTCTGGTCGTATTTTGGTAGATCAGGAGTTGGCAAACGAAGAACAAGAAAAGTTCAAGAAAATTATGGAGTAATTCCAAATACGATAAAACTAAAAAATGCCTCTGATTATTTAATTAGGGGCATTTTTTTTAGAGTTAAGTTAGGGTAAGTGATTGGTTGAAGAGCGACTATAGCGGTGTATTAGCTGGCATCGCAGTTGGTTTTTGTTTGTAGGTATTGGAGGGTGAAGTGGATGGTGTGCTAGATGCTGGGGTTGCTTGAGGTTTGGGGTTTTTAGGAGTATAAGTAGAAGAACTTCTTTTGGGTGGATGGTTAGCGTTTTTTGATGGCCCGGAGGAATAAGGTGTATATTCATATGTTTGGGTAGAAGGCATAACAGGAGATGGAATTGTTTTAGGGTCATTGTAGTATCCGGAGGAAGTTTTAGTCCTTTTTCTTGTGGTATAATTATAGTTTGAAGTTCTGGCTAAATTATAACGTACGTTAGATTTTTCATCAGGAGATGCGGTAGAAGGCTTGATGTAAGTGGTTTTTCTCTGAGTGTATGAGGAGCAATGTCCTAAACTATAATATGGAGTAGACCAGTTACTCCAATAGGAATAGTATGTATTAAATGGATGCCCAGGATTATAGAAATTAGAAGCATAACGGAATGGAATCCATTCGGGATAGAAGCTATTGTGGAAGAGAGAAAAATTGCTGTAATAAAAAGGTGGTAATGTGAATTGATAATTGAATTGGTTTAAAGAAGCATACTTCTGATCTAAAGTACGTGTAGTTTGATTGTTTAACGAGTGGTTTAGTGTGATTTTGAATATTGTGGAATCCAAAGAAAAGTATTCTGAGTTTGGTTCTTCAAATATGGGTTTTGCGGGGAGGCTATTGTCTGAAACAAAATTGGGTGCAATGTATAAATCTTTGTTAGCTGAACACGAGACAAAAAAACTGAATACTAAAATGAACGGAATGTAGCTTAAATATTTCATCTCGTAGAAAATTTATTTAATAAAAAATTAACAATAACTGTGCCGTAATTATTACACTTAACGTTAAAACATTAATCCATCGTATGTGGGTGTATTTGTAATTTATATTCCGTGCCAAACCCAAATGAATATTTACTTTTGGCGACTTAATAAAATGATATTGTTAGGATGGCAAAGAATTTCACAAAGAGGTCAGAAGATTACTCGAAATGGTACAATGAACTAGTAGTAAAAGCTGATTTAGCAGAGAATTCTGATGTTCGTGGAAGTATGGTAATTAAACCATATGGATATGCAATATGGGAAAAGATGCAGCAGCAACTAGACAAGATGTTTAAAGATACAGGACATCAAAATGCGTATTTTCCATTGTTTATCCCCAAATCATATTTAAGTAAAGAAGCAGAACATGTAGAAGGCTTTGCGAAGGAATGTGCAGTAGTAACTCATTACAGGTTGAAAGTAGATGAAGAGGGAACAGGAGTAGTTGTAGATCCGGAAGCAAAACTAGAAGAAGAGTTAATCGTTCGCCCAACATCAGAGACGATTATCTGGAATTCATATAAGAAATGGATTCAGAGTTATAGAGATTTACCAATATTGATTAACCAGTGGGCTAATGTGGTGCGTTGGGAAATGCGTACCAGATTGTTTTTAAGAACAGCAGAGTTTTTATGGCAAGAAGGTCATACTGCACATGCTACCAAGCAGGAAGCTATAGCAGAGGCAGAGCAAATGTTGGATGTATATGCGGAGTTCGTTGAAAACTATATGGCTGTGCCGGTAGTGAAAGGTTTGAAATCTCCAAGTGAGCGTTTTGCAGGAGCATTAGAAACGTATTGTATTGAAGCAATGATGCAAGATGGAAAAGCATTACAAGCTGGAACATCTCACTTCTTAGGTCAGAATTTTGCAAAGGCATTTGATGTGAAGTTTACGACAAAAGAAGGTCAACAAGAACATGTTTGGGCTACATCATGGGGTGTGTCAACACGTTTGATGGGCGCACTAGTAATGACGCATTCAGATGATAACGGTTTGGTATTACCTCCTAAGTTGGCTCCGATCCACGTGGCTATTGTTCCAATTTTTAGAAATGAAGAACAGTTAAACCAAATCAGTGAGGTTGCATTAAGGCTAAAATCAGAATTGGAGGCTAAGGGGCTAACCGTTAAATTTGATGATAGAGATACACATAAGCCAGGATGGAAATTTTCAGAATATGAGTTTAAGGGTGTCCCTGTTAGAATTGCGATTGGAGCAAGAGATTTAGAAAATGGAACTTTCGAGGTAGCTAGAAGAGATACGTTATCAAAGGAGATTGTTGCAGAAGATAATGTAGTGAGTTATGTGGCAGAATTGATGGATAAAATTCAGGAAAATCTGTACTTAAGAGCGAATCAATTCAGATTGGATAATACATTTACAGTAGATACCTGGGATGAATTTAAGAAGGTGATTGAAAGAAGTGAAGGTGGTTTTGTTAAAGCGCATTGGGATGGAACTGCGGAGACGGAAGATAAGATTAAGGAGTTAACGAAAGCAACCATTCGCTGTATTCCGTTAGATGCTGAGGAAGAAGAAGGTGTTTGTGTTCTAACTGGAAAACCTTCTAGAAAAAGAGTATTATTCGCTAAAGCATATTAATATGACAAAGAGGCAAGAGATATATGAAATGTTTAGTACGAAGTCTTGTGTAAAGCAAGATGTACATTCTAAAACCAAAGAAGCTTTTTTACTGGTTAAAGAAGTGTTACATGAAATTGCCTCTGAGTATAAGGAACATCTACAATCGCTGGACAATAGGGTTTTGATTAGCTATAAGGATGAAGGAGAATATGGCGCAGTTTTGGGATTTGGAGGAGATCTTTTGGTTTTTCAAATGCATACCAATGTATTTTCATTTTCAGACAATCACCCGATTCATTTACATTCTTATATAAAGGAAAAACCATCACGTGTTTTCTGTGGAATCATAAACGTTTATAATTTCCTGGCGGATTCGTTTAAGTTTAATCGTGAAAATGATTTGGGTTTTTTGGTCTCCAGAATTTTTGTGAATGAAGATGGACACCTTTTTGTTGAAGGAAAAAATGAGTTGGCATATAAATACGCAGATTTGTCAAAACTAGTGGTCAGTAAAGAATTACTTACTGAAATAATAGAGACTTCTATAAAGTACGCATTGGACTTTGATTTATATACTCCAGAATTTTCAAAAAGTCAGTTGGTAACCGTAGCGCAAATGAAACAGTTATCAAAAGACCAAAAAGTAGTGACGTCTAAGCGATTAGGTTTTCGTATGAGTCACTCTCAAAATGACGTCCAATAAAAAAATAAAAAATAATTCAACTTTTTTTGATTTTGGTATTGTAGAAACGGATTTTAATATTACCTTTGTCGCCCCGTTTGAGGGAAACAAAAAATGCTCCGTTCGTCTAGGGGTTAGGACGCCAGGTTTTCATCCTGGTAACAGGGGTTCGATTCCCCTACGGAGTACAGAAAGATTAGGGAATCTCGGCTTGAGGTTCCTTAATTTTTTAAGACTTGTAAATAGTAAATTAAACCTTACATTTGCAGTCTTAAAATTAAGAAAGAATTTTTTATAATATAAGATAATGGCAAATCATAAGTCATCTTTAAAAAGAATCAGACAAACAGCAGTTAAGACTGCTCGCAACAAATATTATCACAAGACAACTCGTAATGCAATTAAAGCATTAAGAAATACTACTGATAAGAAAGAAGCTGTAGAAGCACTTCCAAAGGTTGTTGCAATGTTGGATAAATTGGTGAAGAGAAATATTATCCACAAAAATAAGTCTGCAAACCTTAAGTCTTCATTGACAAAATTGGTGAATAACCTGGGTTAATCAGAAAAGAAAAACTTTTGAAAACCTCGATCTCCGCGATCGGGGTTTTTTTATGCTTAATATTTTGAAGGAGTTATGTATCTTAGGAGTTTAATTCAGTTTTAACCTTAAGAAATAATGAATCCAATTCAAACTAAATTAAGTATTAAATCCTGGGCCGAAGTGGATCGCCCCAGAGAGAAAATGAGAATCCATGGAAGGCAGTCGTTGTCAGATGCAGAGTTAATAGCTATTTTATTGGGATCGGGAAATAAGACACAATCTGCGGTAGAATTAGCTCAGCACATCTTGTATGCAAATGATAATAATATCAGCGAGATCGGAAGGAAGTCTATTCCGGATTTAATGAAGTTCCCTGGAATTGGTGAGGCTAAAGCGGTATCGGTTATTGCTGCATTGGAATTGGGAAGAAGGCGGCAAAGTATCGGCCCTCTAGACCGTATTAAAGTAAGAGGAAGTAAAGACGCTTTTAAAATATTCAGCCCTCTTTTAAATGATTTACCCTATGAAGAATTTTGGGTATTACTATTAAATCAAAATAATAAAGTTATATCAAAGCATTTGATTGGAAGAGGTGGGATTAGTGGTACTTCTGCGGATATTAGATTGATATTTAAGTCGGCCCTTGAGCATTGCGCAACCGGAATCATTGTATGTCATAATCACCCTTCGGGGAATGTAAATCCAAGTCGTCAGGATAAACAGTTAACGCATCGAATCGTAGAATCGGGAGAAATATTAACAATTTCTGTTTTGGATCATATAATAATCGGTGATAAAGGATATTTTAGCTTTGCAGATACTGGAAATTTAAAATAAGATCACTTGAAGATTTATATCTACAGTACGGCAGTTACGCCAAGATTAAAGTATATCACTTCTTATATTTTTAAAGACTTATTAGGGATAGACTCGGAAATAATTACGAATCGCGATGAGGTATATACAAAGCAGTTTGTCATTAATTACAGTAATCAGGATATAGCGGGAGTTAAAATTATTCCAGAAAAGATTTTGTTCGATAAAAAAATATCGGAACAAAATCTAAAGGTAAATACTGATGGAGATTTTGTGACCTTGTTTCACAATTCAGGATCCGATATTTCATTTGATGTTTTTGCAGCAGCTTTTTATATGATCAGTCGTTATGAAGAGTATCTGCCTCATAAAAGAGATAAACATGATCGCTTTTCTCCTGAGAGTAGTGTTGCGTTTAAATATGATTTTTTAGATCAACCGGTAGTAAACATTTGGGTTGAGCACTTACAAAAGATGCTATTAAAAAAGTATCCTGATTTAGTGTTTAATCTAAGGTCTTTTGAATATATCAATACCATTGATGTAGATTATGCGTATGCGCATATTCAGAAGGGTGCTATTCGAGGTATTGGGGCAATTGTTAGGGATTTTTTTAAAGGTGAGTTTGCAGAAGTTATTTCAAAAATTGCAAGTCATTTGGGGGTCAGAAAAGACCCGTTTGATACGTTTGAATTGATTTTAAATTTACATAGGAAACATGATTTAAAATCTATTTTCTTCTTTCATGTTGGAGATTATGACGTACATGATAAAAGCATCCCAGTTTCAAGTAATAAACTTCAGGCGCTGATTAAAGGTATTAACGATTACGCTGATATTGGTTTACATCCAAGTTATGCTTCATGCATGTCAATGCAGAAGTTAAAAGCCGAGTTTTCCAGACTTGAGAAGATCGTGCATCAACCTATTATTAAAAGTAGATTTCATTTTATTAAATTGAATTTGCCCCAGTCTTATCGTCAGTTGATAGAGTATGGTGCGAAAGAAGATTATACGATGGGATACGCTGCCAAAATGGGTTTTAGGGCGGGTACGTGTGTTCCATTTACTTTTTATGATTTGGATTACGATGAAGCCACGTCATTAAAGGTGTATCCATTTTATTTAATGGAGGCGACCATCAAATATTACTTTGAAGAAGGACCAGAGAATGCAATCGACTATTTTACCGAGTATATCGAGAAGGTGAAAAAGTATAATGGAACTTTTGTGAGTTTATGGCACAATGATTCACTCTCTGAGTGGGGGCATTGGAGCGGGTGGAGAGATGTTTATCTGAAGATGATTGAGTATTTGGCTAAAAACGCAATTAACCATGATTAAAACGGGTAAACTCTTTTAGCCATTTATTACTTGTTTTAGAAATTTGCATATATGGAGTAGGAGTACCCCCAAAGGAGCTGAAGAAACGACCAATATTTTCATGCATACTTCCTTCGAAATTGAAGATTAGTTTTCTTTTTTTAGCTTCAAGAATAGCCTCTTCCATTAAAAGACTCATGACACCTGAACTTCTTGCGTTGGGTTGTGCCGCACCGATTAAATAGTGTGCGTATGTCTTATCAAAAACGAGATAAAAACCACCAACAATATTATTGTTGTCATCAATTGCGTGGAGTATGAGACGATTATTTGATGATTTAATCCCATGATCTAATTGTTCAAATTGATCCTTAGTAAAGAGAAGACTTTCTCCTTTTAGTTTTAGATCGTTTTGATGTAATTCGTATAGGGTATCCGTTTTTTCAGAGCTAATAACGGAGAATAATTCTTTTGCCTTTTTTATATGCTTTCTGATATTGGGTTTAAAACCTTTTGATAATTCTTTAATATCTGGAGAAGTGTCTAATAAATAGGAATATCTTGTTGTTTGCTGATAACCTTTCCAATAAAATGGGAGCCAAAAATCAAACGAGAAATCTGTTTGTGTGATAAATCGATCATTCTTTGGAATTTGATCGACTAAATGTTTGATGATTTTTCTTTTAAAAGAAAGCCTGTTTTGAATTTTTAAGTCTTCCGGAAAAATAACAATAGGTCCCAGATAAGGAGTGAGAAATGGTAAAGTTATCTGTTTTAAACCAAATTTAGAAGATGTAACATATGGCATTGCGCCACTTAATAAATTCCCCTGAAAACTAAGTAATACGTCCCAGTTATTTGAACCTGCCACAGCATCAAGCCATTGGGGCGTTTGAAAAATCAATGGTAAAGATGATTTCTCACAAAACTCAGCATATATTTCTTTATTGCTTAGCAAAACTTCCCTTCTGACTTAAGCTTTAAGTAATTATCAATATTTCGATGCTTGAAAACTTTAGCGGGATTTCCTCCAGCAATACCATATTTCTCAATATCACCTACAACCACTGCACCCGCTTGGATAATGGCACCCTCTCCAATGGTAATTCCTCCTAAAATGGTCACTCTATCTCCAATCCATACATTGTCTTTAATAATAATATCCCGATGAATATCTTCTTGAGTATCATATGGAATCGCATTTCCAAAATCATATTTGTGATAGGAGTTTACGATTAAAATCTCTTTTCCAGAATGGAAATTATCTCCGATAGTCACTTTACCATTTCCACGAATAATCATTCCGTTGAAGTTAACATTGTCACCTAAAAATGTGTTTCTTGTGAGTCTCGAGTAAAAATTAACTCTAAGATTTTTACCATACGAGGAAACGGTTTTCTTCACGAAGAATGTGAAAACTGTTCGCATAATGGCTTTAAGAATCGTGATCAACTTTATAGAATTTAAGTTTGACAATGATAATAGTTGCTAACATAAACAAAAACCATGTAATAGCTGTTGAGTATGCTACACCAATTACTCCATAACTTTTAATAAAAAAGTAGTTTAAGATCAGATTAAGAATCGCTCCAGAGAAAGTTATTGATGCCAAAACCTGTGTTTTTTTACTATAGAAAATAAAGTTTGCAAAAAGGAAATAAATAGATTGGAAAATGAATCCCAATAATAAAAACGGAACGTAAGTTTTTGCACTATAAAACGAAGGGTCAATTAGTAATTCAAAAATGAGATTAGTAGAGAAATAAACAATAACTCCTATCACAAGAAATAAAATAAATAAGATGCTTGTGAATTTTTGTACGGATTTGAGATCTTTTTTATTTAGTAAATCGTAAAGCATTGGAGACCATGCTTGATTAACTGACAGACTGAATAAAAGCATTAAAGCTCCAATTTGGTATGCAACGGTGTATAGTCCTACTTCGGAGTTGCCACTAAATATCGATACGAAGTAACGGTCTGACATGGCGATAATCGTACCTCCTATAGCGTGGGGTATCAAGGGAACTCCAAAACGTATAATTCTTTGAATGCTTTTGGAGGAAATAGAAAAATCGATATATCCTAATTTATATATATATATGATACCTATTATTGAGGCTATAAAAAAAGCTATATAGGTGCCTTGCAGTCTCCCTTGATAACCAAGTTTCCAGTAAATGATAAACAGTGCAGAGAGAGTGAAATCAAAAACGGTTTGAGATAGACTGTAAAACAGATAATTAACGGATTTTTGTTTTGCTTGAAAAATTACAAGTAAGATCGTTGGAATTAAACGTAGAATAACAAAAATGGGTAGGAGCAAAACTAAATACCCGGGGAGCCCAAAGGTTTGACTTATAAGATTCTGACTAATAAAAAAGATGGCTTGAGAAATCAAAAATATTCCAAAGGAGAGTAGGACTCCATTACTAATATATTTTGCAAGGTTTTTGGTGTCTAATTTAAAATACTCAACTCCAATTCCTGCTTCAAGATTCAAAAAAATGATAGGAGTTAAAAAAAGAATTGAAGTCTCAACCAAAGATAATAATCCAACACCTTCCGCAGAAATATGTGTGGTGAGAATGGGTAACATAACAAATGGAACCAGCGATTTGAGTCCATTACTTAACCCATAGATGATAATATTTTTAGAGAGTTTTTTTCCGGACATATATGTGCTAAATGTCGTTTTCTGCAATTACGGACATGTATTGTTCAAAATAATCATAAACACTATCGATATGATCCATATACTCACTTTTGCGATAATTAAATCTAAATGCAGTTGAGGGAACCCCGTAAATTTTACCTAAAGTAAATAATGCAGTGGAATAAAATGAAATAATTTGGGATGGAATTGGGTAGTCATAAACCGGTAATAGTTCAATTGGAAAGTCCAAGTGTTTGAGAACTATATTTTCAATTGAAGAAATAACCTTTAGTTTGGACTGATTTTCTGATCGGTGAGGAACGTATAAGAGATTATAATCAGAATAACGTTTGGCAATTTTTTTGATCAAATCAATATTATACTCTTCGGAGATAATCTCATCTTCTGATAAGTTAGCGCCAATAAAGATGATAGGTTTTTTTTCAGAAGAATCTGATTTTTGAATTCTTTTTTGAATGTATTCAAACTTATTGGAATAAATCTTTTGCCCTTTGAATGGTACGAGGTCAAAAAATGTAAACCAATCGAAATGGTGTTTGTTAGAAAATTTTTGCTGCGCAGAGATTGTCCTGGAACCATCATCCAGTAAAATTAGATTTTTCTTCTTCCCAATAACCAATTTAATAAATGGAGAGTCGTAATTTCCAACGTAAATGGTCTCGAATTTCTCGACACCTAATTTTAGTTTTTGAAGAAAAGCTTTCCCGTAATCCAATAAGTTTCTATCAGCTACACGAATAAGAACACTTCTAACCTGGACATTATTGGGGGATTTGACTTTTTCAAGAATATCATCAATTTGCCGATCGTTTTGTTTAAAACCTGAATAACGAATTAGTAGTATTCCGTCAGATATGTCAAAATTAAAAATCGCCTCATACGCATTTAACAGCTGTAGAGGCGATTCTATGATAAGTAAACTTTTCACTATTTGGTAAATTTATAGGACAAAACCATCATCTACTATAATGTTTTGACCATTGATATACTTACTATCAGCGCTTAATAAAAATATTAAAGTGCCTTTAAGATCCGACTTATCTAACATTCCCTTATTTAAGCATTCTTTTTTATACGCTTCCAGAAAAGCTTCCGGTTGATGATTAAATATCCCTCCAGGACTTATCGCATTTACTCGAATGTTTTTACCTGCTAGATATTTAGCTATGTATTTGGTCAAATGAATAAGTCCGGACTTAATTACTGCATATTCAACAGGCATAGTCATTGAAGTATTTTGATAGACTTCAAATTTGGGAGGAATTACTCCATAAATTGAAGAGATGTTGATGATGTTTCCAAAACCTTGTGATTCGAAATACTTTGCAAATTGCTGAGAAGTTGTAAAATAGCCCCCAATATTTAATCCCATATTTTCTACAAAATCAGTATGGCTTACATCGTAAAAATGATTTCCATAGTTTTTGTTTCGGGGATAGGCATTGTTAACCAATGCATCAATTTTTTTGTATTTAGATACAAGTTCATCGATGCAACTATTTACAGATTTTTCAGAAGTGATATCTAAGCGAATGACATCTATTTTATCAGTCTCTAATTCTTGCGAAAGTTCGAACTTTGCTTTTTCAGCAAGTTCGAGGTTGATATCAGCTATTATCGCAATTCCATTATTTTCAATAACTGCCCTAACAAACTCCTGTCCGATAAGCCCAGCCCCTCCTGTAATAACAACAATCTGATTTGAGATCATTTTTAATTATATTTTCTAAATACTGGTTTTATTGGTTCTCCGATAAGGTATTTTTCATAACCATCCTGAACTCCTTTAACATATACTTCCATACTTTTTACCATCGCATTTCTTGTGAAATCTAGTTCTTCTTTTCCATGCGAGTAACTTAAAGCAATCCAAGGCATTAAAACACCGTTTTTAATTAATTCCTGAGAAAATAGCGTGCGAAGTCCAAGGGAATTATTTCCTTCTTTATCCATAGTAAGATAATAAGGACTACATGGGATACCTCCAGCAATAAAATGTTTCTCCATTTCAAAATCTGCAGCTACATCGTTCATCATTTGTATTAATGATTCACCATAATTCCATATATGTTCGACCACGTTATCACGTTGCATAATTTCCATTGATTTGATGAATGCTCCGAGTCCATTCATTTCCGCACCATGAGTGGTAGACAGAAAAAATAAACGTTCGGAACCTTCAAATTCGATAGACCCTAATTGCATGATTTCTCTTTTTCCTGCTACTGCAGCCACTGAAAAGCCGTTTGCCATAGCCTTACCGAAAGTACATAAATCAGGAGTGATATTATAATAATGTTGAGCGCCTTTAATATGCCATCTGAAACCTGTGATCATTTCATCTAAAATGAAAACTGCACTATTTTTATGACATAGATCTTTTACTTTATGAAGGAAATTATCTTTTGGATGTTCTGTTGTAGAAGGTTCCAGGATCACACAGGCAATTTGATCAGGATATTCTTGAAAAAGATTTTCCAAAGATTCAATATTGTTATATTGAAACATTTTAGTATTACCAATTTCTTGTTTCGGAATACCCAAAGTAGCTGGAGTAGAAGATATAAACCAATCATCAAAACTAAAGAACGGATGATCAGCGCAGCGAACAATTAAGTTTTTACCAGTATAAGCACGACTCAATTTAATGGCTGCAGTGGTAGCTGTTGAACCATTTTTTGTGAATTTTACCATGTCTACACTATCAATGAGGTCGATCAATAATTCTGCTGCGTGAAGTTCTGTCAAACTTGGTTTGGTCAGATTGTTTCCAAATTCCATTTGCTCTAAAGCAGCTTGATTTACTTCCTCATTAGCATAACCTAGATTAACAGCTCTTAAAGCCATTCCGTAATCCAAAAGTTTTTGATCATTTTCATCATACACATATGCTCCTTTCCCTCGTTTTAAAAGTTGAGGAGACCTTTCTGGATACTGATCATATCCTCTGGAATAGGTATGCCCTCCCCCGGGGATTGCTTTTAAGAGTCTATCTTGATAAGTCTTTTTTTCCATCGCTTAATTCTTCAAGTTTATACAATGTTTGTAGAATTTTATAATCTTCTTCTAATGTATTTGGGTAATTATTAGGTTGGCCATCCTGAACATTTTCGACTGCCTCAATAAATGCTTTTACTTCATTAATATAAGGCTCTTCAGGGTAAATATATCCTGATTGTACAGTTCCTGAATCAAAAGAGAATTCTTTCCAATCGTCCATATCTGTATTGATATATTTTACACTGTTTGTCTCTCCACTAAAAATAATTTCGCCCTTTGATCCAATAATTCTACATTCTCTTGTCGCTTTTGGTCGTGAGATGACTTCAACCGTGAGATTACCAAGAATATTTCCAGGATACTCTAAAACACAGCTATAAATATCTTCGATATCTGCTGGCATATCAGTTAGTTTTCTACGAACACAGGTTAAAGGGGTAGAATCTCCAAATACATCATTTAGCCAGGTAAGTTCAAATGGAACAATTTCTCTAGCTCCACCAGTGTCAGGATTGGAAACATAGAAATCCTGAATTTTTTCCCATGGATGCCAGTCTGGTAGGTATTGTCCAATTTGGTAATTAAAGTATAATACATCTCCAATGGCCTTTTCTTCAACGAGCGCTTTAACTTTAATTGGGCCAGGGTAGAAGCGCATGGTACACGATGGAGCCATTACCAGAGATTGGCTCTTAGTTTTATTGGAGATGTTCATTATTTCTTTAGAATCTACGACAGATGCTTCAATAAAGCTATGAATATTGTTTTCTAAAGCAATATTCATATATTTCGAATGGAAGTTTGGAGGAGTTGAGATCATGAATCTGGTAGGTTTCCATTCTTTTATCGCTTCATCAAAATCATTGAAAACCGGAATTCCATATTCCGCAGCTTCTGCTGTGCGATCAGTTCTTGGATCAAATCCAGCAATGTTTTCTTTATGTCCAAGGGCGATTAGATTCCGCACCCTTCTTTTTCCCATAGACCCCAGGCCTATTACTAAAAATTTATGGTTATTTGTTCCACTCATATCTCATAATATTTTCAATTGCGAGAAAATCATACAGATCATCAATTTCATAACATTGGTAACGTTTGATTTCCCAAAATGTATTTTTTTTCGTGTAAAATGTTTTTTCTCGAAGTAAAGCGTCTTTTTTTACCAAATATCCAACGCAATATGGGAAATATGCCGCGTCATTATCTTGTCTTCTGGTTTTCATCTCCAGACTCTCACAATAATTAATGACAAATTTACCCTGGCTAATTTTTTTCATAATAGATGGGTGTTCACCTACTTCTCCCACACTGACTAAAGAATCATATTTTTCAGGATTACTTAATAATTTTTCGATCATATTATCAATATCATCATCTTCTCTTAATGGAGATGTCGGTTCCAATAAAATAATATAATCGTATTCTATCTTTTCATTTTCTTTATAGTGGTTTATCGTATGTGCAACGGCATCAAAAGTTGTTGCTGTATCTGTAGCTAAATGAGCAGGACGTAAAAATGGAACTTCAGCTCCTGCTTGTTTTGAAACGTCTGCAATTTCTTGGCTATCCGTACTCACCATAATTCGATCCAGATATTTTGATTTTTTTGCAATATCAATAGTCCACTGAATAAGAGGTTTTCCTAAAAGGTTTTTAATATTTTTTCCTGGTAATCCCTTGCTGCCACCTCTTGCAGGAATAATGGCTAAAATAGTTTTATCATTATACATAACAAGTCGCTTTAATTAGTTTTTATGTAGAGAAATAATACAATCACAAATTCGATCTAAATCCTCAGTAGACAGATTTAATGAAGATGGTAGTGAGATACCGTTATTTGAAACATATTTTGAATTTGTCAAGTCTATTTTATGATATTCTTTATATGGGGGCATAATATGTAGCGAAAAGAACACTGGTCTTGAATCAATATTATTTTCTTTTAATTTATTCTGAAGATCATTTCGACTTAATCCAAATTGGTCAGGATCAACAAGAATTGTTACCAGCCAATAAGTGTTTAATTTTTTTTCCGACTCTGAAACAAAAGAAACACCAGGGACATTTTCAAGACGATTACGATAGTGCTGGGCAATTTTAATTTTTTGTTTCAGGATATCGTCAATTCTTTCAATCTGAGCCAAACCGATAGCGGCTTGCATATTTGTCATTCGATAATTATACCCAATAAAATTATGCCAATAGGTTTTTTGTGGGTCCATACCATGATCTCTTAGAACTTTGGCTTTCTGGTAAACTTCTTGATTTTTGAATGTGATCATGCCCCCTTCTCCGGTCGTGATGGTTTTATTACCGTAAAAACTAAAGGTGGCAACATCTCCAAAAGAACCTAGTTTTTGACCATTGAATTCACTTCCAAAAGCTTCTGCAGCATCTTCAACAACTAATAGGTTATGTTTTTTTGCGATTGATAAGCATTCATCCATATCACATGCTAAACCATATAAATGAACAGGCATGATCGCTTTAGTTTTTGAAGTAATCAGTTTTTCAACTTTGGAGAAATCCATATTGAAAGTTTCTTTTTCAATATCTGCCAAAACAGGAGTCGCACCACAATATAGAATTGCATTAATTGAAGCCGCAAATGTGAGATCAGGAACAATGATTTCATCTCCTGGCTTAATGCCTAGAGCTTCTAAAGCGAGATGCAAAGCAACTGTTCCATTGGATGCTGATAAAGCATGTGAACTGCCTATAAAAGAATTAAAGCTTGTTTCAAATTCAGTTACAAATCGTCCTTTAGAAGAAATCCATCCTGTATTGATACATTCATTGAGGTATTTGGATTCATTTCCTCCCAAAAGAGGTTCATAAATTGGTATAAATTTATTTTGTTGCATTTTTTGAATGTGTTAATGGAAAAATTAACTGATATGAGTTTTGAATGTTTTCCAAGGTCTCATATATTTCCAGTGTAATTGGTTTGTTTGTCAGGTCGAAGTGTTTTAGCTTTTTAAATAAGTCACTTTTTTTCTGAACCATTTGGTTAGAGTCGCTTTTTCCATCATTATCGCTAATATGAATATAATTCGCAATTGCAAAAACTTTTTCTAATTGTGTATCGAAATCAATGTTCAAAGTATTACAGCTTACCTTAAGATGAGCAATATCAAGTAAGACCGAGAAATCTAAATGTTGAGTAAGTTCAAGCAATCCCTCATAAGATGTAAATAGAAAGGGGTTGAATTTAAAGTTTTCCATGTTTTTTGCTGAAAAAACATTGTTTTCTACAAAAACCTCAACATTTGGACTATAATTTTGGACGATACTAAGACCTTCACAAAAACGATCAATGGCTTCAGATTTATTGAAAGCATTTTGTTTTGTGATAGGCTTACCTAATTCTGTAACTTTCGGGTCAATCAAAAAACCAGCATGAAGACCAAATTGTTTGGCTCCTAGTTTTTCGGAAACTTCAATAGAATTTTTATAATGATTTAATGTCGCTTGATAAACATCTTCATTTAGCGATGCAAGATTGCAAACGAAATGTTCTTTTGGAGCAGGATAGTAATTATGTAAAAGATACTCCAGTCCATATTTATTTTTAAGTTCTACGAGGTCATCCAAATAGCCTTCGTAATAATCCGTTCCTCCGGATAATTCAATGCGTTTAAATCCAAATTTTGCAATGGTTTCAACAGCATCTTTGATTTTACGTGCTTTGACACATGACGAAGAAACGTATATCATTTGATTTTTTTTGCGGGATTTCCAACATACGTCCCAGGTTCCGTAATATCATTTATCACTACTGAATTTGCTCCAATTGTGATTTGATCTCCTAATTCTATGCCATCAATAATGACAGCTGATGCTCCAATAAAACAGTTGTTGCCAATTTTAGCCCTTCCACATAATACTGCTCCAACGGAAATATGGTTATTATTTCCAATTTTCGCTTCATGCTCAATAATTGCACCGGAGTTAACGATATTATCGTTTCCAATTTTAGTAAATGCATTGACAATAACTCCTGCAAAGAATTGATTTCGCGTACCCAAACTAACTTCTTGTTCTATGATTGTAGTAGAATGAGAAAAGTTGTAATCTACGAGATGTTCCTTAAACATCTCAGTATATTTTTTTTTTGTGGCAAGATTTCCCGCTGCAATTATTAGATGATTCCCTATAGGAATATCGTCAAGCTTACCTACTACAGGAACTGATCCTATATATTCATTTCGATTAGGAGAAAAAGAATCGTCATAAATGCCTACAATATCATATTTATCGTAATTGATTATTGTGATTAACGACCTTGTATGGCCACCAGCACCTATAAGGATGACTTGTTCTTTATTCATTCAAAATTTCGTTTTTTCTATATGATTTTGAAGCTCTTTGCCCAATGAAATTAGAGTAATATATGGGGGAAATGCCTTTGCCACCAGTACGCTTAGCAATAATATTATCTAATGTAAATAACTCTCCTTCTCGAATATCTTCTTTAGCAACTAAACATTTTTGTAAAGAGCTTCTGGTTTTTTGTTCGGCAAATGATGGGACTTTGATAGGTGTCCCCATGTACTTTTCAGCCTGACGAATTGCCAAGACATATTCTTTAAGCTGTTGCGGATTTAAAGAAGCAAGATGATCAGGGCCTTCATCCTCAGTACTTAAAGTAAAATGTTTTTCTACTACTTTAGCGCCCATAGGAATCGCATATACTGAAGCTCCAAGTCCAACAGAATGATCGGAATAACCTACCAAAACATCAAAATTATCTTGATATGTTTTGATCACGCTTAGATTGGCTTCCGAATCTTCAATTGGATAATTAGCGGTACATTGCAGTAAGACTACCTGCTTGTTATATTTATAAATTTCGCTTAATGCCATTTCAACCTCTGCCATATAAGACATCCCGGTTGAGAGAAAAAGAGGTTTTCCGGTTTGAGCGATTTTTCTAAGAAATGGTAAATTGGTGGTGTCTGTTGAGGCAATTTTATAAGCAGGTAGGTTTAATTGGACAAGGTCCTCAATACTTTCTTCGTCAAATGGAGTTGAGAGAAAAATGATATTTTTCTCATTACAGTAATCAATAAGTTCTTGATTTTGAGAATTGGTAACTTCCAATTTCTTTAACATGTCGAATTGAGATTCCTGAGCATCTGTGGTATTCTTTTGATAAGGAGCTTTTTCTACTTCTTCTAAAATTAGATTCTCAGTTTTAAACATCTGAAATTTAACGGCATCTACACCTGCTTCTACAGCAACGTCAATTAATTGCTTTGCAATAGACATATCTCCATTATGATTTACACCTGCTTCAGCAATAATAAATGCACGACTCGTATCCGAAATTTCAGTATTTTGTACGAATATTTGACGATTGAAATTCATTACAATAGTTCGTTTATGCTCTGGTTTTTAGAGCATCATCCATCATGATTTTTACGAGCTCTTTATACTTAACTTTTGCTTCCCATCCAATTGTTTCTTTGGCTTTGCTTGGATCTCCAATAAGTAAATCCACCTCCGTAGGTCTATAATACCATGGGTCAATAGCGATAATAGTTTGTCCGTTTTGTTTGTTGATACCAATTTCATCAACTCCTGAGCCTTGCCATTCAATTTCTATTCCAACATGTTGGAATGCAGCTTCAACAAATGCTCTTACAGAATTTGTTTCTCCAGTAGCTAATACCAAATCTTGTGGTTTCTCAGCTTGTAGCATCATCCACATTCCTTCAACATAATCCGGAGCATATCCCCAATCCCTTTGAGATTCAAGATTTCCCAGGTACATTTTTTCTAATTTTCCATGATAGATATCGGCAACGGAGTTAACAATCTTTTTTGTTACAAAACTATCTCCTCTTCTGGGAGATTCATGATTAAAAAGAATTCCATTCACCGCAAAAATATCGTAAGCCTCTCTATAATTTACTGTGATCCAATAGGAGTAAATTTTAGCAGCTGCGTAAGGAGATCTTGGATAAAAAGGTGTTTTTTCCGATTGAGGAACTTCCTGAACTTTTCCAAAGAGTTCACTGGTAGAGGCTTGATAGAAACGGGTCTTTTTTTCTAACCCGTGAATTCTAATAGCCTCTAGAATTCTTAAACTTCCTGCGGCATCCACATTTTCTGTGTACTCAGGAATTTCAAAGGATACTCGGACATGGCTTTGTGCTGCAAGATTGTAAACCTCATCAGGTTCAATACTTTTAATTAAGCTAGAAACGCAGGAAGTGTCTGTAATATCTCCAAAATGCAAGAATAATCTAACATCTTTGTTATGCGGATCTTCGTATATATGATCTATTCTTGTTCTTGTTTCTAAACTAGATCTTCTGATAATACCATGAACCTCATATCCTTTATCTAAAAGAAATTCCGCCAAATATGATCCATCCTGACCACTTATTCCTGTAATTAATGCTTTTTTCATCCTAATTTTATGCACTTATAAATAATTCAGATTTAAATCTACGTAGAAGAACTTGTAGGTTTTTTCAATAATCAAAATTAAATTGGTAGATAAAAATCCAAACGGCAAAGATATACTTTACATTTACCCTATAGATTCTGAAATATGAAAAATATGAACCGTATTGTGGGGATTTATTTTTGCAGTAGTGATTAAAGTATACATTCGCATTTATAAATGATGGGTTTACTTACATATTTGCCTACAACAGCTTATGTGCCTCAGTTTTTTTTTCTTGTGGCATTCTTTTATGCTTTAGCAAAGAATAGACATGGATTCCTTGAGGATTTCTCATCATTTTATTTAAACCCAAAGCACCTGATTAATTGGAATTTTCTGCTGGTTCTATTAATTATTTTTTTTAGTACAATTAATAGATTAATACATTGGGATGCAACAACCTCAATGAAGGATGTTTTCCCTTATTTTATCTTATTGATACCCACTTATGTGATTGCTGTTTCATTTAAGAGGAATGACGCGAGGGTGCTGGTGTCATTAATAGCTGTTGAGGCTATTGTTGTAATTCTTGAACGAGTAGCAGGTATATCTACATTTGACAGAAGCTTGCCAGGTTACATGGTTTTCAACGGAGGGGAATTGGCTTATTTTCAAAGACCTTTAGGTCTTAGTGAAAGTTCTAGCCTTATAGCTTCGAAGCTTCTGATTGCCTGGTTGTTCATAGATTATTTCAGGCTTAAGGAATGGTTTTTTGCTTTGGTTAAAATTCTAATAGGAGTTGCCATATTGATAACATTTAATAGATCTGTGATAATGTCTTTAGGTGTATATTGGGTGTTAAGAAATGCTTCTCATTTCATGAAAATGAGATACACGGTCGATAATGCGATAAAAGGAACCATAGGAACGGTTGTAGTGATAGTGGGAGTAGTAGTTGGTTTAGTGTTGAAGGGAGAGAGTATTTTAAATCAATTTACACGTAATCAGGGGACGGTTGAGTTGACCGGACGAGAATACATTTGGCTAGATTTTTTTGAATTTATAAAGGAACATCTGTTATTTGGGAATAACTCAATTAAACTTTGGTTAGATAGTTATCATGCGCATAATTCTTATTTAGAGTTGATTGCAACTAACGGGATATTTATAAGTGCGTTATATTTTGCTTTTATCTACAGGAATGTAAGATGGTCTAACGGGTTGTACATATTACCCATTTTGATATTTGGTTTGACACAGTATGCTTTTTTTTGGGGTGTATCTATTGTTGATATTGTTCTTTGGGTGATTTTATTTGATTCTTATCATAAGAATCAAAAGGAAAAAACTAACCTTCTTTTTTTGAAAGAACCGCAATTTCTTTCAACAAAGCCAGAAGAAGGCTGGAAATAAAGAAAACGACCCCGAGTCCAGAGATAATAAGTAGCTGTTTGTTATCAGGTTTTGATAAATAATAAAAATGAGAGACTACTTGAAAAGAGCGAATGTGTTCTGCTTTGTTTTTTAAATCTTCCAAATATTCATAAGATTCAACAAAGTCTGTTGGACTCTGAGATGAAGTAACATTAATAGTTGGGCTACCCGATCCTTTTGAAATTTGATTGGGATGATTATAAATAGAATCAAAACTTTCAATTTTTTCGGCAATATTTTGAATCAGTTTTGTTGTTTTAGCTTTCTCAGTGTTTGTTTTTTCTTTTAAATAAGAATTATTTTCTAGAAAATTGACAATACCTTTTTCGATTTCTGGAAGTTTATCTTGGTTGTAAACCGTTAATGTAGTGAGGATAAGCTCTCCAAGCTTCTGGTCTGTTAATTTAGGATTGTTTGATGTTTTGTTATGTTTTGAAGTAGCAAAGTCAATACTACGAATTGCAGCCGCAGTTTCTTCAGAAATGTTTAGATTCTTTGAAAGTTCAGAGAAGTTTTTTTCTTCTGCAAATTTGTTAAGAGGCGCAAGAATTTCTAAAACAATATTTTTCTCGACTAAATTGGAATATCCCACCATTTCCGAGAGATAATACTTTTTTGAAAAATGATTATAGCTATATCCTAATAATAAACCAATGACTGTAGAAATTACAATTAGGGCTAGATTACGCTTGCAAAACTTAAAGATGAGGACAAAAAAATCTGTTAGACCGATATTATCTGATGGATGCATATGTCAATTTTGTGGATGCAAATTAATGTAATTTAATGATTCGTTAATAAAATTATAATCCTTAAGTGCATTTATTGATTTGTTTGATAATCTTTGTCGTTATTCAATTTAAATGGCAACGAGCGTTTCGATTATTATTCCTACTAGAAATGAAGAGGGTTTTATTATAAATACCTTGGATTCTATAATGAAACAAGATTACCCTCTAGATTCATTAGAGATTGTTATTGCCGATGGTGAGAGTGACGATAGAACAAAGGAATTAATAAAGGAATATATCTTAAATCATTCGAATGTTAAATTGATTAATAACCCTGAGCGTGTAGTGCCATATGCGCTAAATTATGCATTGAAGATAGCGAAGGGTGATGTAATCATAAGGTTGGATGCCCATTCTAAATATCCTTCAAATTATGTTTCTAGATTAGTCGAAGAATTAGAACGATTGGGAGCGGATAATGTTGGAGGTGTATGGAAAACAACTCCGGCTAATGATGGAGCTGTAGCTACTGCAATTGCATTGGCAACATCTCATCCATTAGGAATTGGAGACGCCAATTATAGATTAGAGAATGATGAGATTAAATCTGTAGATACCGTTCCATTTGGTTGTTTTCCGAGATCAGTTTTTGATAAGATCGGTTTATTTGATACAGACCTAATCCGAAATCAGGATGATGAGTTTAATGGTAGGATCATAAAAAATGGAGGAAAGATATATTTGATTCCAGATGTTGAGATTGTTTATTATGCCAGAGCTACCGTGTCAACAATGATGAAGATGTTTTACCAGTATGGATTATTTAAACCTTTGGTGAACTCGAAATTAGGGGATCCAGCAACAGTAAGGCAATTTGTGCCTCCAATATTCGTAATGTTTTTGATGAGTGTGTTAATACTTCCATTCTTGCCTGTTCTTTTTACAGGTTTGTGGGCAGGGTTACTTGCATTCTATGTTTTGCTGACCTTTTTAGTGAGTATAAAGGTGGCTACGCAAAATAAGCGATTGATATTGGCTGTAGTCATGCCTATGATTTTTCCGTTGATTCATCTCAGTTATGGATGGGGATATTTAAAGGGCTTTGTTCAATTGTATTTCTTTAACGTTAAACCTGGTGGTGTGAATTTTTCAACTTCCAGATAAAAAGAATGAAGTGACCAGTTTATTTCGAGATATATCGTTGGAAAAACTCAATCTTTATGTATTACATGTTTTGGTTTTTTTGATTTCATTTCAGGAAAGACTTATACCAGTAACTTTAGTGATATTTCTGGTGTTGAATTTATTCTCAGTTCCGTTTTCTGAAAGACAAAGACTATTCAAGAAAAGAAAACTCTATATTTTTTCTTTTACGTTGTTCTATGTGGTGACTTTGATGGGAATGCTTTATACCATAGATATTCCTGAAGGGTTATTTGATTTGGAGGTAAAGATGTCCATGCTATTCGTTCCGTTGCTTTTCCTGACTTCAAATATTATTAATAGGTTCTCTGTGTACGGATTGCTCAAAACATTTATATGGGGAGTTACATTGTCATTGGTGATACAGTTCATTATAGCAGGATTTAATTTTACTGATACTGGCAATCCGGACGTCTTTTTCTACACATTACTATCGTTATTCCATCATCCATCTTATTTTTCGATGTATGTGAATTTTGCTATTGCTAGTTTATTAGTTTTAATCTTCCATTCAAGAAATAGACCGCAGTTTAGGCATTTTGCTCTCCTTGGCTTTTTAATGATTGGTGTTTATCAGCTTTCATCCCGTACAGGTATGTTAACTCTGGTGTTGCTTTTGTTATATGCGTTTGTGTATATATTCTTTCCGGAGTTAAAATGGAAAAAAATGTTGTATTCGTTATTTGCAACCCTATTGCTTCTTATGGCAGTTATCTATCCAATTACGAAATATACCAATTCATTCCGAAAAGTAGATGTGGTGAGTTCAAAGTCAAGTTCAGGAGTAAGGATGTCTATGTGGAAATCTTCAATTCCTTTAATAAAGGAAAACTTATTGTTAGGAGTAGGGACTGGTGATGTAAATTGGGAGTTAAGGAAAAGGTTTTCCCAGGATAGACTCGTTAGAGCTGTGAGAGATAATCTAAATGCGCATAATCAATTCATTCAGACTCAAGTGGGTTTAGGGCTATTGGGAACTTTTGCTTTGTTAATTTCGTTATTTATACCGCTGTGGTTTTCGGTAAAAAAAGGGAAACTGTTTTTTCCACTTTTTTTATTGATTCTATTGATCAATTTTTTAACTGAATCGGTCTTGAATACACAGGCTGGGGTTGTTTACTATGCGGTGATGAACTCTATTGTGTTCTTTACTTATGAGAATTAAATAAGCCCTTTAATTTGTTTACTTTTGCGTTTTATTTAAAAAGAATATGATTCCATTTTCTCCACCAAGAATTGATGAAAAAATTATCCTTGAAGTAGTAGATGCTTTACGCTCGGGATGGATCACGACAGGTCCAAAAACCAAATTATTTGAAAAGCGAATAACGGAGTTTACCGGGGCAAATGCTACGGTATGCTTGAATAGTGGTACTGCAGGAATGGAACTCATGTTAAGTTGGTTTGGTGTCGGGCCAGGTGATGAGGTGATTATTCCGGCATATACGTATACGGCCACAGCTAATGCTGTGATTCATAGTGGAGCAACACCTGTGATGTGCGATGTAAAACGTGACGATTTTAATATGGATGTGTCTAAAGTTGGAGCGTTAATTACTGAGAAAACCAAAGTGATTATTCCTGTGGATATAGGGGGATGGCCGTGTGATTATGATGAATTACATGAGGTGATCAAACAAGATAAAATCAGATCAAAATTCACGCCCAATACTGAGGTTCAGGAACTATTGGGAAGAATTATGATTTTGGCTGATGGAGCGCATTCTATAGGTTCCATCTATAAGGGTAAAAACTCGGGGACTTGTGCTGATGCTACAGCATTTTCTTTCCATGCTGTAAAGAACCTTACCACAGCAGAAGGTGGCGCTATTTCTTTAATGTTGCCAAAGAGATTTGATCCTCAAAGGATGTATAACGATTTGAATGTAAAATCTCTTCATGGACAAACCAAAGATGCTTTTGCAAAGGTTCAGAAGGGAGGATGGAGATATGATGTGGTTGAAGCTGGGTATAAATACAATATGACCGATATTTTAGCTTCTATAGGCCTGGTGGAGTTGGAGAGATATAAAGATGATACTTTGGTTAAACGTAAACACATCTTTGAAAAATACAACCAACTTCTGTCCAAATATGAATGGGCATGGACGCCTACATATTTGGATAATGAGAAAGAATCAAACTGTCATTTATACTTGCTTAGAATAAAAGATATTACGGAACAACAAAGAAACTTAATCATTTTTGAGATTTCAAATCTGGATGTTTCTGTAAATGTACATTATCAACCATTGCCAATGCTTTCATTCTATAAGCATAGAGGATACAAAATGCTGGATTATCCTGTGGCATTTGAGAATTACACTCAAGAAATTAGTTTGCCTATTTTTTATGATTTGACTGACGAACAAATTGAATTTGTGGTTAAAGCTTTAGTTAAATCAGTGAAAAAAGTCTTGAAGCGATAATCGTGATAAAGCGACTTTTTGATATTGTCTCTTCGCTAACCGTGTTATTGTTACTATTTCCGGTTACACTAATGATTTCTATTTTAATTGTAATAGATTCTAAAGGAGGAATCTTTTATATGCAAAAAAGAGTGGGAAAGGACGGGAAGGAATTCGGTTTGTATAAATTCAGAACAATGCGTCCGGATTCAGATAAAGTGAAAATTACGGTTGGAGATCGAGACCCAAGAGTAACCAACATAGGATATTATTTGAGGAAATATAAATTAGATGAATTACCTCAGTTAATTAATATTTTAGTGGGTGAAATGAGCGTGATTGGCCCAAGACCTGAGGTGAAGCAGTATGTTGATTTATATACTACTGAGCAACTAAAAGTATTATCAGTTAAACCTGGGCTTTCTGATTTGGCAACTTTAGAATACGTAAATGAAAGTGAAATATTAGCTCAATCTGACAACCCGGAAGAGACATATATTCATGAAATAATGCCTGATAAATTGGCTTTGAATTTAAAATATATAGAGAATCAAAGCTTTTTATTGGATATGAAAATCATATTTAAAACGCTACTTAGGATTATTCGTTAACCAAGCGGTTCTATGTTTATTTTAGGAGGTTGGATAATCGTTTGATTTCCTCCGCTTTTTGAATGTCTTCAGATTTTGTATAAGCGTATATTAAATTATTGAGCATACGTTTGAGAATAACCTTACTATCACAAGGTTTGAAATATTCATCTTTTTCTTTGACGTTTATTTTCTCCAAAAAAGAACTCAATTCCGAAGGGCCAAATACATCACCATTTGAAAATGGATTGATATAAAATAGAACAGGGGAATCTTCTATTGGATTTGTTAAACGATAAGGATCTAAATATGCAACAACAAAATGTCTGGGAAGATTTACTCCATAAATTGGTAAGTCCAATTGGCGTCCAATTAGAATGTATAAAATAGACAGAGATAACGGGTTGCCTTTTTTTGAATCCAAAACATCTTTTAGAAAAGAGTTTTGATTGTCGTGAAAACCTGCCACATTTCCAGAAAAACCATGAACCTCAAAAATAAAATGATTGATAAGTTTTATTTTTTCCAGAGCTGTTAAATAATCATTGATTTCCAGCCAGATTTCTTGTGTGTACTTTGTGATTTGATCATTGATATAATCAATAGATAATGTAGGGTACTTATAGTTAGAAACTAAAGTAACACCATCAAGTAGATCAGGTTTGTCACTATGCCACCACTGAACGAGATTGTCTTCTAAAGATCCGTATTGAATTTCATGGATCAGGTTCTCGATTCTATGCTGAAATAAATTTCCAAGACGATTTTTTTCCCAATGAGATTCTAAATTAGGAATTACATCAGAACCAAATGATTTGAGTTCTTCTTTGATGTGTCCATAGATATCTTCATCAGGATCATCTAAAAGTCGAATTAACGCATTTATTTCTTTTGGTGTACGCACGCAGTTTAATGAATTTGCTTACGCCAAATCTATTCTGATTTTAGAGGGTTTTAAATGCATTTTTAAATTAGTTTTAACAATCATATTGTTAAGTTGTTCAAAACATGGGTGATAAGCTCGTTAATTGTCTGATCATGTTTTTTGCTAAACTGTTTGTTTTTTCGATTTGCTATTATAGCACAAACAGTACAGGCATGGTGTCCAAGCGCTTTAGATAGACCATATAGAGCTGAAGTTTCCATTTCAAAATTGGTGATTTTTAGACCTTCATGAGAAAATGATGAGAGAAGTTCCGGAAACTCATCCATTTGAGGTTGAAGCCTTAAAATTCTTCCCTGAGGCGCATAGAAACCTGATGCTGTTGCTGTCATTCCTTTGTAAACACCATGATCTAGTTTTGATATTAACTCCGGACTTGCGCTTACCACATATGGACGTGCCAAATTCTCGTTCCATTTAGTATGTTCGCAAAAAGAATCTGAAATCTCTTTTTCATTTACATTTAGTTTATCCGAATAAAAATGTAAAAGACCATCAAAGCCCATTGCTTTTTCACTCAGTAAAAAAGAATCTACGGGTATATCTCCTTGTAAAGCACCAGAGGTTCCAATTCTTACAATATTTAAAGACCGTTTATCTTCTTTAACTGTTTTAGTGGCCAGGTCAATATTAACTGCAGCATCCAATTCATTGATTACAATGTCAATATTGTCGGTTCCTATACCCGTTGAAATAACCGTAAACCTGTTGTTTTTATAGATCCCGGTATGGGTTACGAACTCACGATTTGATATTTTGTATTCTATGTGATCGAAAAATGAGGATACTAAACGAACTCTTCCAGGGTCACCTACAACAATGACGTTATCCGCAATATGTTCTGGTTTTAACTGAAGATGATAAACGCTTCCATCTGCGTTTAATATGAGTTCTGAATCCGGTATTCTTTCCATCGCTATAAAGTCTACAAATTGAATCCGCAAAGATGTTTATTTTTTTGATGTAAGGAATGTCTTCTTAAGACTACTAAAAAATTACTTTTGGTGTCGATATAATATGATGCACTGCGCATCATTAGAAAAATCATGTATGAAGAAAAATTTTGCAATCATTGGTTGTGGGCATATTGCAAATCGTCATGTAAAACATATTCAGGCACATCATTTAGGGAATGTTGTTGGAGTTTTTGATATTGACTCTGAAAAGATGAAGCTTTTTTGTGAAAAGTATAATATCACCGGGTATGGTGACTTTGAAAGCTTAATAAATGATGATCGTGTGGATGTGGTTAACATTTGTACACCGAATGGGACACATGCAGAGCTAGCTATAAAATCTATAAATGCAGGTAAACATACCGTTGTTGAAAAACCGATGTCAATCTCAGTGTCTACGGCTAGAGAAATGCAGGAGGCAGCAAGAAATAGTGGTGTAAAACTATTCATCGTAAAGCAAAACAGATATAACCCTCCGGTAAAGACGGTAAAGGAGCTTATGTTGGAAGGAAAATTAAACCAACCTTTTATGGTAAGTGTGAACTGCTTTTGGAATCGAAACGAATCATATTATAATCAGTCATATTGGAGGGGAACAAAAGAATTAGATGGAGGTACATTATATACTCAATTTAGCCATTTTGTTGATATACTTTATTATTTGTTTGGAGAAATAGAAGATGTTAAAGGAACTGTCGATAATATGACTCATAATGATTTGATAGAATTTGAAGATTCGGGTTCTTTTATTTTTAAATTCAAAAATGGAGGGATCGGTAATTTAAATTTCACAACTTCTTCATATGAACAAAATATGGAAGGATCAATTTCTATTTTTTCTGACAATGCCACAATCAAGATTGGAGGGAAATATTTGAATACGATTGACTATCAGATTACCAATGGATTTGATATTGTGGATATTCCGACTTCTTCATCTGCCAATAATTATGGCTTTTATGAAGGGTCAATGTCTAATCATGATAAAGTTATTGATAATGTTATTGAAACATTAAACGGCCGTCAGGAGATAATGACGAATAGTGAGGAAGGTGTAAAAGTTATTGAAATGATCGCACAATTTTATGATGCGGCTAAATAATGTAAAATTAATATAAGTAGACCCAACCTAAAGTTGTAATTCCCGTAATTTGCTGTATTGGGGGCAAAGCCTTGGATAATTGTTCATAGCATAGGTAATTGTCCAGGGACCCAAGATTGTTACAATTTTAGAGGTGTTCTCTAAAGAAACTAGAGCCGTATTTTTGTTTTATACGGCTCTTTTTTATGCATCTTATTTAGTTTTGAGATATGGATTTGGTTTTTGCAACGAATAACGAACACAAACTTTTAGAGATTAAAGAATCTGTTCGAAATTATGAGGTTAAAGGATTAAGGGAATATGGTATCGATGAAGATATTCCTGAAACCGGAACTACACTTAAAGAAAATGCACGGATAAAGGCTCGATTTATATATGATAAGTATGGGGTAGATTGTTTTGCAGATGATACCGGATTAGAAGTGTCGTCTCTTGACGGAGCTCCTGGAGTATATTCTGCAAGATATGCCGGTCCTGCTTGTGATTACGATGATAACAATGAAAAGCTACTGAGAGAATTAAATAATGTTGAGGATCGATCTGCTCAATTTAGAACAGTAATCTGTTTAATTATTAAAGGGAAAGAGCATTATTTTGAAGGAATATGTTCCGGTGAAATCTTAAAAGCGTATCAAGGGGAAAATGGTTTTGGGTACGACCCATTATTTCGTCCAAAAGGATTTGAACAGTCATTTGCGCAAATGTCCACAACGTCAAAAAATGAGATTAGTCACAGAGGATTGGCTGTGCAGAAATTGTTACAGTTTTTAAATAAATAATTAGGATTATTTATTAAGAAAATGATCAATCCATGCTTCAAAGAAATCCGGTAGTGTATAGCCCATTGCACTGGCTTGTTGAGGGATTATGCTTTCGGCTGATAGACCAGGAATTGTATTAGCTTCAATCATATAAGGTGTGTCATCTTGAATGATAAAGTCAATTCTAGCTACGCCATCCAGATTTAATAATTGGAAAATATGCTTTGCTGCGCTTTGTACTTTTTCGGTGAGATGAGAAGGTAAATCCGCTGGTGTGATTTCTTGGGATGCACCGTTATATTTCGCATCAAAATCAAAGAAATCATGTTCGGTAATGATTTCTGTAATAGGCATGGCAGTAAGTGTATTATTGAAATTATTTACACCACATGTTACTTCTCTACCCTGGATAAATGATTCGACCAAAACCTGATTGTCGTAGGTAAAAGCGTCTTCTATTGCATTTGGTAAATCAGAAGCGCTATGTACCTTGCTTACACCATAACTTGAGCCAGATTGATTTGGTTTTACAAAGCATGGAAGGCCTAATGAATCAATGATGCTGCTGGTATCGAACTTCACATTTTTAAAAAGTTGAACTGATTTAGCTACCTTAACCTGATGCGTTTTTAAATAATCGTTACAGACACCTTTATTAAAACTTAAAGCGGAGGCCAATAGATTTGACGAAGCATAGTTGATTCCTAAAACATCAAAGTACCCTTGTAGTTTTCCGTCTTCTCCCGGAGTTCCATGAATAGCTATGAAAACAAGGTCGAATTTGATTTTGTTTCCGTTAAGTGTTAGGCTAAAGTCATTTTTATCAATCTCATGTGTAGATTCATTTTTTTGATAAGTCCAGTTTTCGTTTTTAATGTGAATTAGGAAAGTATTAAATCTGGATTTAATATTTTCTTCAACGATAGAAGCACTTTTGATAGAAACAGAGGCTTCCGATGAATTTCCACCGGCTAAAATGGCAATATTTTTAAGAGACGAATTCATATACTTGTCGATTAACATTAACGAAGTTATTTATATAAGGAACTGTGAAATCTATGTTTTATGTTTTTTTACCAATAGGTTATTGTTTGAAAGTCTATAAAAACAGATGTCTAAAAAAACCGATTTAATTGTTTTTCAAATAGAAATAAGTGAATTGCATTTGTTGAATCAGAGCTCATTCATAGCATAAAAATTATATTTGCGGATTACCATATTTGTACAGTTTTTTAAAGTTGTAAATTGAAGAAATTATTGTCGTTTTTTATTTCAAGAGCATTTTGGATCAATATCCTGGTTATGCTATTGATTGTGGCTGCCGGTATTTATGCGGTGTCATTATTTTTAGATTCATACACTAAACATGATGAATTTGTTGAAGTTCCGGATTTTGAGGGATTTCATTATTCTGAAATTGATGAATATATTTCAGATAAAAATCTCAGGTTTGAGATTGTAGACTCTCTGTTTAATCCAAACAAAGAAGGGGGAATTGTATTAGAGCAGATTCCTGGAAAAGGAGAATTGGTAAAGCCGAATCGAAAGATTTACATCACAATAAATTCTGTTACTCCACCCAGTGTGATTTTGCCGGAGTTACATGATATTACCGTACGACAAGTGGTCAGTAAAATAGAGACCTATGGTTTAAAAATAGACTCATTAATCTACCGCCCGGCAGAATGTGATAATTGTGTGATCGGGGTTTTATTTGAAGGTAAAGAAGTATCTTCTGGAACCAGAATTGAAAAAGGAAAATCGATTTCTTTGATTATTGGAGAAGGTATAGGAATGGAAAAAGTGAATATTCCATATTTATATAGAATGTCGTTGGCGGAAGTCAGAGAGGTGTTAAACTCAAAAGGTTTAAATGTGGGGTTTTATGAATATGATACAACTGTAGTTAATAAAGATGATTCGGCAAATGCATTCGTGTATAGACAAATCCCCGTTTATGATACGGTGAGTAAGGTGAGACAAGGTCGTGCTTTCGATTTATTTTTGACATTAGATAGTAATAAAATTGAGGGAATTGAGTTAATGGTTCCAGATACCAATTTACAACCGGATGAGGACATTTAATTACTTAATTGCCATACTTATAAATTTTGTTGTACTAACTGGTTATACCCAGGAGGGAACAGCACCATTATGGGGAAATGAAAGTTTACAGTGGGAGTCAAAAAAGTTGTTTTTAAGTAGATCTGCTGAAGCTGGAGAAACGTATACCTATCAATTTTTATTGGATACAAATCACTTACCAATTGTAGATGATTTTTCAAGGAATTACTTTAAGTCCTATTCTTTTGATACGTTAAATACTGTTACGGATACGTTGGTGTGGCAAAATTTTCTGGTGAATGGAGTGTATCAGGAAGAATTAAAAGCCATGTTTGATACTTCATATCATTATACACCTAATGGAAGTGGAGGATATGATTCGGTGGCTACTCCACCGGTTTATGTAAGTATTCTTTCTAAGGTAGATTATCAAATGGTTGTGGATACAGATACCGTTTGGGTGCGACAGGATACTTTGATTGTTGGAAATACAGTAATTACAAATCATTTAGCAGATAGAACATATTTAAACTACAGCGATACAGTGGTGATTGTTCCAGACGAAGGTTATTCGGTTTGGAGAAATAACAATGCATTGCATAATTACACCTATGGAGATAATCCAGTGACATTAGGAGTAGCCACATTTGATGGACTGGATTCAACGGGTGTACCTTATGACCCAAGCATGAATCCAAATTCATATCAAATTGCAGATATTTTAGAATCAAAACCTATCTATTTAAAAACGAGACCTAATGGAGGGAGTGATTATAATAGCTTACAGGATACAGGGATATATTTAAGTTTCTTTTATCAGCCGCAAGGTTTGGGTGATGCTCCGGAAGCAAATGATTCTTTGGCTTTAGAGTTTTATTCTCCATACACAGATAAATGGACACATAAATGGAGTGCAGCCGGTGGACCTGTACATGAATTTAAAAGTGTAATGGTGCACGTGATAGATCCTCAGTATTTTGCAGATGGTTTTAAATTTAGATTCTTGAACTATGCGTCAGTATCTGGAAACTTTGATCATTGGAATATCGATTATGTAAGATTGGATGAAAAAAGAACGGTTAATGATACAACGATGGACGATGTAGGAATATTAGACCCGGGACAGTCGTTGATTGAAGATTATTCTCAGATGCCTTGGTCACATTATAAGGCAAGTACAGGGAATTTGATGAAGACAGAACAAAATATCCGGTTTAGAAATAATCATAGTGTTAGTAAGTTCGCGTCATCTAGTTTTACGGCATATGATCATGGAACGCAGATTTTTGACGGTTCGGTTGAGATTACACCAATTTTGAATTCTTTTGCTATCGGTGATAATTCAAGTACGGTTAACGGAACTTACCCTAAAACAAGTTCGGACACGGTATATTCGTATAATGTTGAATATCATATTAATTCAACTCCTGATGATAATAGAGATAATGATACGGCCTTCTTTCACCAGCAATTTGGTACACAATACGCTTATGATGATGGTTCTGCCGAAAGTGCATATTTTGTTACTTCTGCAGGGGCACAGATAGCCGTTGAATATAAATTAGCGGTTGCGGATACTTTAAGAGCAGTCAACATTTATTTTCCGAGGTCATTTGAAAGTATAATTGATCGGGCGTACAGAATAATGGTTTGGAAAAGTCTGGACCCTGAAGAAATTCTTTTGGAAAGCTACTTATATTTTCCGCAATATTCTGGAGGAAGAGATTTAGTTCAAGGAGTGGTTTTGGAAGAGCCTTTGGCGGTAGAAGGAACCATTTACGTTGGAATTAAACAATTAGATAAGCGTGTGTTTATTGGTTTGGATAAAAATAATAATAATCAGTCTAAAAACTTCTTTAAGGTTGGTGGACAATGGCAGAATTCGAGTTACGAAGGATCATTATTTATTCGCCCGGAATTTGGAACTACCAACCCATGGCCTGTTTCCGTAAAGGATGTGGAAGAGGAAAAGTTGGAATTTACGGTATATCCAAACCCTTCGTCTTCGACAGTTAGTGTCGATTTACCGTACGGAAATTATCGTGTAAATTTAAGATCGATTTTAGGTACGGTTGTAAAGCAAGCTGAAGCCAGTGATATGTTAACTTTAAATGTATCTGACGTATCAGCTGGAATGTATTTGGTAGAAATTGAAGATTTAGATACCGGCAAAAAAGGCATCAAAAAACTTTTAATACAACATTAATTGGATTCACATTTGGAGGAGGAGCATATGGATGGGATGGAATATTCTGAGCAATATTCCATTGAAGTTGATCCAGGACAGGGGCATATCAGAATTGATAAGTTTTTGGGAGATAAAATAGCGGGCATTTCGAGGACTAAAGTTCAAAATGGTCTGAAGAAAGGAAATATTAAAGTGAATGGAGAGCCAGTGAAGTCTAACTACAAAGTGCATCCCGGAGATGTAATTGATTTGGTTTTTCCTAGAGAAAGAGACACATCTGATCTTGTTGCAGAAGATATTCCACTTCAGATTTTGTATGAAGATGATGAGGTATTGGTGTTGGACAAGCCTGCTGGAATGGTTGTTCATCCAGGACAAGGGAATGTTACAGGTACTTTGGTGAATGCTTTGTTGCATCATGTGAGTCATTTAGCAGAAGGTTCAAATGGTTCAGATAGACCGGGAATTGTACATCGTTTAGATAAACTGACTACCGGAGTAATGATTGTGGGAAAAACAGAAGAAGCTTTAACACATCTATCCAAACAGTTTTTTGATCGAGAAATAGAAAGAAAATATATTGCTTTGGTTTGGGGAGATCCGGGAGAAGAGGGAAGAATAGAAGGCCATATTGGGCGAAGTCTGAAGAATAGAAAGTTGATGGCTGTATTTCCGGACGGAGAGTTTGGCAAACCTGCGGCAACTAATTTTAGAAAAATAGAAGATCTTGGGTATGTCTCTGTAGTAGAATGTCAATTAGAGACTGGAAGAACACACCAGATTCGTGCGCATATGCGTCATTTGGGACATCCGCTATTTGGGGATTTAGATTACGAAGGAACCCGAATTTGGAAAGGTACTGTGTTTACCAAGTATAAGCAGTTTGTAAATAATTGTTTTAATGTATTGCCAAGACAAGCTTTGCATGCAAAGAGTTTAGGTTTTATACATCCCAATACAGGAGAGAAAATGTATTTCGAATCCGAGCTACCTGAGGACATGCAGGAAGTTATTGAGAGATGGCGCAACTATATCTCCAATCGGGAGGATTTGGTTTAGTTGTTATTTTTGGGAAATGAAATAGTCACAGTAGTACCTTGATCCAAAGAACTATTAATATTTAGGTTGCCATTTTGTTGTTTTAGATAATACATGCAGGTTTTAATCCCTAATCCAGTTCCAGGTTCTTTAGCTGTCCCGGAAGTAGAAAACCATTCTTCGGAGTTTAATATTTTATCAATTCCGTTTTGAGAGATTCCCACTCCGTTATCCTGTATTATGGTTTGAACTTCATTGTCACTCTCTGTAACATCAATTGATATATTGCCATATTCAGGAGTGAATTTGATCGCGTTATGTAGAATATTTCGGACAATAAAGGCATAGCTTTCTTGATCTGCATAAATCTGTGTTTCCAAATTCGAAGCTGTTAGTGTGATATTCTTGTATGAAATAATATCCGCTAAAAGAGTTTTTATTGGGTGAATGGTATCACTACAGTAGAAATATGTCGGATACAAGGATTCTTGTTCTATTTGTTTTCTGGACCAATCTAACATGCTATCCAGAAAGATGAGCAAATTTTCAGTTCGATCAGATAATGATTTCAAGTGTGCTTTACTTTCTTCTATACTAATGCTATCCGAATTGATCGTATTCAATAAAGATTTTAATGTAGCGATTGGACTTCGAACGTCATGAGCAACAACGGTAAATATTTTTTTATTAATGTAATCCAGGCGTTCTAATTCTTTAACTTGTCTTTCGATCTTCTTTTGGTTATTAAAGGCGATAAAAGAAAGTGGGTATGTGATGATCAGCGGTATGGCAGTAGAAATGGCCAGCCCTGCAAGGAAATTGGGACTGTGGTAAAAAATATTGATGACAAGATATATCCCAACAGAAGAAAGTGTTGCAACTACTGTAGCGCCTAATGGATTCATTACACGCTGGGTATGGCGGCTGAATTTAGCTTTAAGGTTAGTGGTAAAAGACATAAAATTTAGCGTTAGTTTGTTATTTGTGTGGGCTTCAAATATGAGAAAAAAGAAAAGGCTATAACAGAGTGAAAAACTGATAATTATCAGTTTTTAGCTTGAAATATGTAACCTTTTCATAGTTGCCGATCGGTTGAGCTTACCATTTGGGGTATATTGGAATTGAGGGATGTAGAAAACTTCTTTAGGTATTTCGAGTTTATTCAGTTGGGTTTTCACGGACTTTAATAATGATGTCGTATCCAATGATGAACTCTCAATGATAAGGACTACTTTATGTCCCCATTTTTCATCAGGAAGACTGCTGATAAAGTAAGGAGCATCAATAAGAGATTCGATTTTGGCTTCAATTTTTTCAGGAAACAATTTAACGCCACCAGAATTAATGACATGATCAAAGCGACCTTTCCAAATAAAAGACGTAGGAGAGGTGATGTCTACAATGTCATTGGTAGTTAAAGTAGATGTTGTGATTTTGGGAGCGTTAATAACCAAACAGTCACGATCATCTTGTGAAATCGAAATATTTGGCAAAGTATGATAAGCTAAATCGTTGGTCAGATCAATTTTTCTTAAAGCAATATGACTAACAGTTTCGGTCATCCCATACGTAGCGTAAATCTTAGAGGTAGATGAGGTTTTAGATTTAAGTTCAAACTCTAACTTTTGAGAAATTGGGGCGCCTCCAATAATAAGTTTTTTGATAGAAGAAATGTGATCAAATGAGGCTTCTACCTGAGATGGAGTCATAGCGCAGAAGTCATATTTCCCAATGATATGAATGCTGTTTTGAGGAGCAACATAATCCATTTGAAGGCCAAGAGTAATGGCTCTAACCAGCATCATTTTTCCGGCAATATATTTTGATGGTAGGCAAAGCAAGGCTTTGGAGCTATCTTGTAAACCAAGAAATTTCCCAGTCATTAAAGCGCTATTAATCATCGACTGTTTGGTGCGTTTAATCTTTTTAGGTTGTCCAGTTGATCCTGAAGTTTGAATTTCAATTTCTGTTGAATCTGAAAACCATTCAATCAAAAAGTGAAAAATATCTTTTTCCCAATCGGGAATTGAAGCCCCGATTTTTTCGCGACATCTTTCAATGTCATATGGTGTACCGTTTAATATGATAGTATTGGGTATCATCAAAAATTAAAAATTGAAATGTCCCAGCTCATATTAGGATCATTAACCAGCGCTCCATTTTGGATGTCTAGTGGAGCATCAATGTTATTTGTAAATAGTTTTCCAGTCCCGAGACCTTGAGGCATACATGTTTCTTTGGTAGAAACCCATTGTGCAATGGCATTCAGTCCAATATTTGACTCTAAAGCAGAGGTGGCCCACCAGCCAATACTATTTTTTTCTGCAATAGAGATCCATTCTTCAGAAGAAGCAATTCCCCCAATTAAACTTGGTTTTAAAATGATATATTGAGGTTGGATAAATTGAAGCATTTGTATCTTATCTCCCGCGTCAATGATTCCAATAAGTTCTTCATCCAGAGCAATTGGAATAGGGCTTTGAACACATAAAGCCGCCATTTCTTTCCATTGTTTAGGTGCAATAGGTTGCTCAATAGAATGAATATCATATTTGGAAAGTTGTTCTAGTTTAGTTAGTGCATCTTCATATGAAAAAGCACCATTGGCATCCACTCGAATTTCAATTTGATCAGCGCTAAAATTTTCTCGTATGGATTTTAGTAACTGAATTTCTGATTCAAAGTCAATAGCTCCGATTTTGATCTTTATGCAGTTAAAACCAGAGTCTAGTTTTTCTTGAATCTGATGATGCATAAATTCGGTATCGCCCATCCATATGAGGCCGTTAATATAAATCGTTTTTTTACCAGTGGAAAAATCACCAGGATAAGGCGAAAACGGACTTTCGTAAGCCAAATCATTTAGGGCGGTTTCTAATGCAAATTGTATTGCAGGCCATTCCTTATATTCGGATATACCAGGAATATCTCCATTGTTAATTCGATGAACAAGTTGAATCAACTTGTCCTCGATCTCAGGTTTGTCGTCAATGCTTAATTTAGGAATTATACTACACTCGCCAATTCCAATGCTATTTGTAAGCGTATGCGTTAAAACCAGAAACCAGGTTGGTTTTGTATTTAGAATACCTCTGGAAGTTCCAGCTGGAGCTTTAAAAATTAGAGGATGAGAAATAAGTTTTGCTGTAATCATTATCTCAAATGTATAGCAAACAAAGTTCGACTATTCAATCCGAAAACTGTAGATATAAGTGGGGTTTTAATTTTTAGAGCACTGTAAATTGTTTAGTGATTCGCCTACCGTTATTTAAAAGAATGGTACAGAAGTAACTTCCTTTATTTAACTGCGAAGTAGGAATAACCAGATAAGAATCTGTGGTTTTTCGGAATAATATATTTTGTCCTAAAACATTTGTGATGAAAACGTGTAGTATATCAGATTTTGAACTATGTTGTTGAATATTTAGAAAGTCATTGTTAAAATTAATTTCAATGGTTCCATCCACATTTTGTGCAGGAGAAACGCTTACTATGTTTTGACCATCTTCGATTTTATAAAAATTGTTTGGATCGTAATTACCAGTATCCGTTTTGTAGATTAAAATGTCAGGATAAGTAGCTCCAAATCCCTCGGTATATCCTGTCATCATGTAATAGCCACGATTAGAAATAATCATTTTTGAAGCGTAATCATCTTGTAATGATCCTGCAGTTCCAGATCCATAAGTGTCCATAAAATAGAACCAGAATTCGTAGCCCATAGAAGCAAAATGTGTGGAGCTGAAAATAGCTGCATAACCATCTGGTCTCTCAACAACACTTTTGCCTTCAGCATAATCACCTAAAGACCATATCTCATGCCGTAGTATGTTGTTTTGGTCATCAATTCTTAAGGTATATGTTCTGGAGGTGTCATTTCTATAGGTGTAACCTGTGATCATTACGGTGCTATCGGAAAATAAGGTAATATCATTTCCACCGTCATTTAAAGTATCTCCTAAAGTTAATAGTGTATTGGTGGAATGTGTATTTGGAGAAAAGTTAAGGTATAATAGATCTGATTGTGTTTCTCCGGTATTGGTATAATACCCAGTACATGATAATGTCCCATTTCTAAATTGAGAGATAGCACGTAAACCGTCCGGCCCAATATCACCATAGGTAGTATCCCATGTGAAATTTTGAGTAGGTTCATCAAATTGTACGATCCATCCATCTGTATTTCCGGTTCCAAAACTTTGCGTTTCACCAACTATATAAAACTCTCCAGGTCGGTATTCAATGACGTCCCAGGCAAAATCCCAATCGACCCCACCGTAGTATTTTTCATATTCCAAGTCACCATTACTATCCAATTTTACCAGATATAAATCGAAGCCACCTGCCCCATAACTATTGGAATAACCTACACCTAAAAAACCATTATCCGAAGTTTGGATTACTGCATTTCCCCAATCCTGACCAGGTCCACCATGACTCTTAGTCCATTGAATAGCGCCATTTGAATCTAGCTTTAAGAAATACATTTGAGCGTTATTAAATCCAAAACTACTTGTAGATCCAATAGATAAAAAACCACTATCATGTGTTTGGATAAAGTCCCTTGAAATATCGTCACGATTCCCTCCATAAGTCTTAATCCAGGTCGTATCATATTGCGTAAATCCGATTTGATGAAATAGATTTAGAACAAGAAATAATATGATTACTCGAATGCTCATGATGATATCTTATAGCTTAAAAGAAAATAAATACTTTGCCCGGCAATTTTCGTTGGAGCTATAAATCCTTCAATATTGGTGCTACCCAATTTGAAATTATATTTTGGCGTAATATACTGAATTTCCAATCCGCCTCCTAATCCGCCATAGCCACCATAATTCAGTTGCCCACTTAATAACCAGGATGAGTTGAAGTGGTATCCCGCTTTACCATAGAAAAAAGGATAATAAAAGGCGTTGATTCTTTGCATACCTCCGATTGCAAATGTCCATTGGTTAAAATCTTGTTGAAGATAAAACCTAATAGTTGCTGGAACGAATGTGGTAAATGACTTCAGTGTTGTTGTCGAAATACTATCTATAATTTCAATTGGGTTGCCTCCAGTATTTATTGCATTTGGATCAAAAATGTTTTGAAAATGAATGCCATCATATGTGTAGAATGTATCTGCACTTATTTCAGAGGAAGTTGCATGCCATTGAATAAACCCAAAGTCCTGAATGGATACGTGAAATTTGGCAGGATGTGTAGAATCGCTTAATAGATGAAGGTTGAAAACTCCTGACATATCTATACTCGTCCCGGCACCATTATAATTAAAGAAACCTGTATTCCCACGGTCAGTTTCGAAGATGGATAATTCAGCATCTGTACCAATTAGATCTCCATTTTCTGAAACGATTAAGTTTAATCTCTCAACTTCGCTTCGTCTATTATTTTGACCATAGAGAAAAGCAATACCAACGTTGAATTTATTTCCAGATTTAAATTCTTTAGAAATGCCTAATTGAAATTTTGAGTAATGGATTTGATTAAAATCAAAAGGTGTGAGCCTTACAGATTCTCCTGCATATTGCTTATTCCCATAAAAGGAGAGTAGGGCTGCATTCTCACTAAAAACAGATAAGTTTTCTTGTTTATCCGCCAAGTTGACGTGAAACGAAAGTTTGGAAACCTCAGATCCAAATAAAGAATCTATTCGTTGAGAATAGAAAATGGAATTATTTAAATATGATCCGGTATTATTGGTTGCTCTAAGTTTTGAGGCCATATGCGCACGGTCTTCTCTTGATATATATCCGCCAAATAAAGCGGTATTTAGAACCATTGAGTTGAGCGCATTGGAATTGTTATAGGCTTCGGAACGAATTCCAATAGTGATTTTATTGGTATCCAAATTATAATCTGAATCATCAAATGTGATTTGACTAAAACCCAATATTGGAAAAAGAGTAATTAATATGATCAACAGTATTTTATCGAACATGCTTATTTGATGGAAATTAAATATTTAAAATCTCCAACAACCCGAATATCCAGATTGTAGTTAGAGTAGATTTGTGTTTTCCCAGTATCAGGAGAATTCACTTTCACTTTGGTGAAAATATGTGTGGTTTCGTAGAGGTGGTCAATTTTTGATGGTGATACCGGTGCTTGAATCGTAGAGGACATAGGATGGTCAACTACACCAAATACCGGAGTACCCGCCAGAATAATCTGAGGTGTCTCGAATATTGAGTCGATAATCACTGCATTTTGATCTAATAAATAGAACTGAGCGGTGAGATCAAATGGATACCAATTATCTGCGTAAACATTTATAAAGCCACTTTGGATTTTTTGAACTTCATCTTGTGATGTGGAGTCAATATCAAAATCACTGGTGTCAACGATGACCAGGTTTGATGCGCTAAATTTAAATGGGATTTCTGCATCTAAAGCAATCTCCATTCCTGTATTATGGTAAATGAAATCATTGGAGTTACTCACATTACCTAAAGGGTTTAACACAATGTCAAAATCATATTTTAATTGATCAGGAAGGTTGCTTACAAACTCAGTGATGTTTGAATTGGTTGGGTCCAGATTTGTTTGGTAAGTTGTGGGCAGGATATTGGAATATGCGCCATTATCTTCGCTAGCTCTATTTAGATTAATAGGGCTATTGGATAGAGGACTATTGAGGGTAATTGTCGTGTTATTATTTGAGTTGGTCCCTGTTAGTTCGTTTATATTTACTTTTAAATCTACACCAATGTCGTTTTTAATTTTAAAAACCATGGAAACTGCATCCAGATCCATTGTACCGCTTGAAATGTTTTGAAATGCATCAATAACCTGATCATTTGCGGCTTCAGTAAGATGGTGTACTCCAAAATATCCTCTGGCATAATTTGGTGTGATTCCGGTCATAGTGGTTTGTGCCACGAACTTGTCCCCTTGATTTACAACTACTGGACTACCTGTAGAATCAATATATGCGCGATACGCATTGGAGATAATATTATAATCATTGTTGTTGATTCCTGTTAAAGAAATATTGTAGTCGGAAATGTCGTAAGTTCTAACGATTACGGTTGGATTATTAGATGTTCCAGCAGGGATGTTTTCTTTCACAAAGAATGGAATGCCATTTTTAGTGGCAGTTGGAAGAGCGTATTCGAGAACACTCGCTTCATTAAGTGAAGAGGAAAGTCTTAATTCTATGGTACCACTTTGAATGTTAAGCTGGGTGAGTTGCGCCCCTCCAAGATCGTATCTGGTATAATTGGTATCGGATAAAAAGTTTTGTCCAGGTTGTAAAGTGAGACTTCCAATTGGGAGGAAGAATTCATCCTTTATGGTTGTATCCGGCATGGAAACCACCGAATCCAAACGGAAGTCAATAAGAGTTCCGTTGTAAATCAAGTTGAGGTCTTGATGAATACCAGTGCTAATCATACTATCAGGGATAGCTTGCTGTAGCGTCATTTTTGTATGCATAATAGGGAAAAGCGTATCAACATCCCAAGATATTGGTTCCTTTCTACAGCCGCTAAACAAAATAACGATAACCCATAAAAAAACGAATTTTTTCATCAGCTTCAAATTTGTGTTTTTTTGGTAAAACTCGCAACATTAGTTTGTTTCCCAATTTTGAAGCTATAAAACGTTAATAATCGTACTTGTTTTTCCAGTTATCCTGCAGACGGATGCGTATTTTGTTTTCTTGTGCATTTATTCCCGGGTCGTAAAATTTTGTTCCTGAAATCTCTTCCGGAAGGAATTCTTGTTCAACAAAATTGTTTGGATAGGAATGACTGTATTTATATTCTTCACCATATCCAAGCTCTTTCATTAATTTAGTTGGTGCGTTTCTGAGGTGTAACGGAACAGATAGGTTTCCATGTGCTCTGGCGGCTTCTTTAGCTATTCTGATGGCACTATAGCTGGCATTACTTTTAGGTGAAGTTGCCAGATATACTGTAGTTTGAGATAGAATGATTTCGCATTCAGGATATCCAATAACTTCAACCGCCTTAAAACAATTGGTAGCCAGTAATAGCGCATTTGGATTGGCCATTCCAATATCTTCAGAAGCAGATATAAGTAATCTTCTGGCAATAAATTTGGGGTCTTCTCCCGATTCGATCATTCTTGCCAACCAGTATACCGCAGCATTTGGATCACTCCCACGAATAGATTTTATAAATGCAGATATGACGTCATAATGCATTTCTCCACCTTTATCATATCGTAGGACGTTTTCTTTGACAATTTCTTCAATTCTTTGGTTTGTGACTACAGGAGATTTCTCAGGTAGAAAATCTAAAACAAGTTGTAAGGTGTTCAGCAGTTTTCGGGCATCACCACCAGATATTCTTAATAGTGCTTCATATTCTTTGATCGACACTTTACGGTCTATGTATTCTTTTTCAGTAGATATCGCTTTATTTAGAAGTTGAACTAAGTCGTCTTTTGCAAGAGCATTTAATGTGTAGACCTGACATCTTGAAATGAGCGCAGGAATAACTTCAAACGAAGGATTTTCAGTAGTCGCACCTATTAGAGTAATGGTGCCTTTTTCAACCGCTCCCAGTAATGAATCTTGTTGAGATTTACTAAATCGATGAATCTCATCTATGAAGAGTATAGGTTGCCCCACATTAAACATATCGTTTTTAGAAGCCTTTTGGATGACCTCTCGAATGTCTTTTACTCCTGAATTTATAGCGCTTAAAGTGAAAAATGGCCTTTTGGCTTCTTTGGCTATAATTTGAGCCATGGTCGTTTTACCCACACCGGGAGGGCCCCATAGAATTAATGATGGAACACGCCCACCTTTCATTGCTTTTTGTATGACACCATTCGGTCCAACAAGATGATCTTGTCCAATAATATCATCAAAAGATAAAGGCCTTAATTTCTCAGCTAATGGGGTGTTATTACTCATTTAATAAATGTGTTGTGGCGTTTTTTGTTAACAGAAAATTGCCGTTATTAACATTTTGCTGTTTAATGTTAGTAACCTGTGACAATTTTAACAAAGGTGATAAAAAGTAGTTTTGAAATGGAAATAATAATGGAAAAATTTCGGTTCGATGAAAGTAAATAATTTATATGCCAAGCCTATTCTAAAAGCAGTGTTTTACATCATGCTGTTACTAGGAATAGTCAATGTTGGTATTTTGCTTACTCAGATTCAGCCATTCTCTGATCTAATCCACATTTCAATCGCTGTATCACTCTTCATTTTTGCAGGGTTGATTATGTCAAAAAACATTTTCATTAAGTATAATTCTGAAGATGCAGTTTTAGAAATAGAAAGAGCAGGTTTATTTTCCAGCAGAAATACAATTCATTCATCTCAATTAGGTTTTGTGAAAGCTAAAATTCAGGATTTTTCAGTAGAAAAAACATGGTACGGAGGTGCATTTACTTTAGTATATTCTACTTCTAAAGGAAAGCCTTATTCAAAGAGATTTCCAATATTTTTCGGTTCAACCGAAACAATGGTGAAAATGAATGAAGACTTAAAAATGATTACCAATAAGATGGCTACAAACGAGAGAGTTGATGTAGCGGTTGAATCTTCAAAAGTTCTCAAAAATAGCCCAGCTTTTAGTTAGGGTTAACTCATCCCCAAAGAGTAGGCGACTCCCACGAGACGCCTTTTTTTTGCCCTAATTTTTCATATAAATGGAACTAAAAGAACCTGTTATAAATCACAAAATTTATTGTTTTTTAATCGTTTCCTAGATTGTAAATTTGGGAAAAATTTAATAACGATGAGCGTAGATGTAAGAAAGTTAAGTCCGGAATCAGTTTGGAACTTTTTTGAGGATTTAAATGCGATACCTAGAGGATCAAAAAAAGAAGATAAAGTAAGAGCATATGTAAGAGATTTTGGTTTAAGCTTGGGGTTGGAAACCAAGGTAGATCAAATTGGAAATGTAATTATTAAGAAACCTGCGACTCCAGGAATGGAAGATAGAGTGGGGGTGATCTTACAAGGTCATATTGATATGGTATGGCAAAAGAATGCCGATACCGATTTTGATTTCGAAACGCAAGGTATTGAATCATATATTGATGGTGATTGGGTAACTGCTAAGGGGACGACACTTGGAGCGGATAACGGAATGGGTGTGGCGGCAGCTATGGCGTTATTGGCCTCTACGGAAATTCCACATCCTCCGTTAGAAGGTTTATTTACAATTGATGAGGAAACAGGTATGACCGGAGCTAAAGGTCTGCAAGGAGGTGAACTTGATGGTAAAATCTTATTGAACCTGGATACTGAAGATGATGATGAATTGACTATTGGTTGCGCAGGTGGAGTAGATACTGTTGGAACGAAATCATTTGAAGCTGTAACTCCTCAGGAAGGTTCTAAAGGAGTTTTCCTAAAAGTGAGTGGCCTTACAGGTGGACATTCTGGAATGGATATTCATTTAGGAAGAGGTAATGCCAACCTTATCATGAACCGTTTTTTATGGCAAGCCTGTGAAAAATTTGGTGTAGCCATAGCATCTATTGATGGAGGAGGATTGAGAAACGCGATTCCTAGAGAATCTCAAGCTATTGTGGCGGTTAAAGATGTGGATGGATTTAGAGGTTATGCAGAGGACTTAGCTACAGAAATAAAAGCTGAATTGGGGACAACAGATCCTAATTTTAAATTGGAGTTTAAAGAAGTGGATTGCCCGGATATGGTGATGCCGGAAAATGAACAAAAGAATTTTGTAAGAACAGTTTATACCATCCCAAATAACATTTGGAGAATGAGTCCGGATATGGAAAACCTTACAGAGACTTCATCCAATTTAGCTCGTGTGTTGGTGAAAGACGGCCATATCAGTATTGAAACGCTTCAAAGAAGTTCAGTAGAAAGTCAAAAATGGGATATTGCGAATAGTGTGAGATGTGCTATGGAAATGATGAATGCTGACGTAGAACACAGTGGTTCTTACCCGGGTTGGACACCAAAACCAGATGCGCCAATCGTTAGTATCATGAGTGACCTTTATACCAAGATGTATAATGAAGACCCTCATGTAAATGCGTGTCATGCTGGATTGGAGTGTGGGATTTTAGGAACAAATTACCCTGAAGTTCAAATGATTTCTTTTGGACCAACGATTAAAGGTGCGCATTCTCCGGATGAAAGAGTGAATATAAAATCTGTCGCTAAGTTCTGGGATTATCTTTTGGAAACATTAGTTCAAATTCCGAAAGCATAAAAAATGTCTATAAAAAAAGAACCGAAGCTATTAACTTCGGTTCTTTTCGTTATTACCTAATGTATAGGTGAGAAAAACGGGTTTACATTATCAAAGACGATATTAAAAATGGAAAGGTTGGGGAGAATGGAAAATAATTTAAAGAAAATGTGATTTTTTTAATTTTAATTTAAATAAATGAATAAAAAAAGTAAATGGATGTTGATGGTAATTGGTTTATTATCAATTGTTTCTTGCCAAACAACAAATGAAAATCAATCAGAAAAAAAAGTAGAAAATAAAATGAAAAAAAATCCGATTTTAGAAAAATGGGATACGCCATTTGGAACCCCGCCATTTGATAAAATTAAAAGTACGGATTATCTTCCTGCATTTGAAGAAGCCATTGTATTACATAATGAGGAAATCGCAGAGATTATTGAAAACTCAGAAGAGGCAAGTTTTGAAAACACCATTGTTGCTTTTGAAAAAAGTGGTAGCGATTTAGATAAAGTAAAGAATCTTTTCTACGCAGTTGAAGCGGCCAATACTAACCCAATTTTAAAAGAAACGGCCAATAAAATAGCACCAGTTTTATCTGCACATGATGATGATATCTTATTAAACTCGAAATTGTTTGAGCGCGTGAAATACGTATATGCAAATGAAAAAGAACTTACAGGGCAGAATAAAAGGTTATTAGATGAAACCTATAAATCATTCGTACGTTCAGGCGCTGAATTAGACCCAAAACAAAAAGAAAAGCTTAAAGAAATAAATAGTCAGTTAGCATCTCTATCTCAAAGGTTCGGTAATAATCTATTGGATGAAACCAATGCATTTGAATTATATATCACGGATTCAAATGAGATAAAAGAACTACCAAAGAATTTAAAAGCTATTGCGAATCAAGAAGCATTAAGTAGAGGACATGAAAATGGCTGGGTATTTACATTGCAACGACCAAGTATTAATCCTTTTTTACAATCTTCAACAAATCGTGAGTATAGAAGACAACTTTTTGATGGATATGCCCTAAGAGGGGATAATGATAATGAAAAAGACAACAAAGCTATTTTGGAAGAAATGGTGACTTTGCGATTAGAAAAAGCAAATATGTTGGGATATAAAACGCATGCGGATTTTGTTTTATCTAATAACATGGCGGAAAATCCAGAGGCAGTTTATCAGTTTATGGATAAATTGTGGCCATCGGCTTTAGAAATGGCTAAAGAAGAGAGGGCATTGTTGGCAGCTTCAATGAAAAAAGATGGTGTTACTGAAATTTTTGAAGGGAGTGACTGGAGATATTATGTAGAAAAGATCAGAGCCGAGAAGTATTCTTTTAATGAAGAAGAAACCAGACCGTATTTTGAGTTTAACGCGGTAAGGGAAGGCGCTTTTATGTTGGCGAATAAGTTGTTTGGGTTGAAGTTCAAACAAAGAGATGATATTTCTACCTGGCATCCGGATCAACAGGTCTTTGAAGTATTGGAAAATGACGGTACCCATTTGGGGATTTTATATATGGACTTTTTTACAAGAGATAGTAAAAGAGGAGGAGCTTGGATGAATGATATCAGACCTCAGTCTAATATGGGAGAAATGGTAACTCCTATTGTGACGAATAATTTTAACTTCCCTCCATCAACTCCTGAAAGTCCATCATTACTTTCTTTCTCGGAAGCGCAAACGTTATTTCATGAGTTTGGACATGCGTTACATGGATTATTTTCAAATGTGAAATATGCGTCTCAATCTGGAACGAATGTTCCCAGAGATTTTGTGGAATTTCCTTCTCAGGTAATGGAAAACTGGATGAGTGAGCCAGAGGTTTTAAAACTTTATGCGAAGCATTATCAAACTGGTGAGGTCATTCCGGATGAATTAGTAGAAAGAATGAATCAGGCAAATCAGTTTAATTCAGGCTTTAGAACATTGGAATATATGGCTGCGGCATATTTGGATATGGCATGGCATAATATTGATCAAAAGACAGACCAGGGAGCTCGTGAGTTTGAAAAAGCTGAAATGAAAAGATTGGGTATGATTGAAGAAATAGTACCTAGATATAGAAGTACCTACTTCTCACATATTTTTAGCGGTGGATATTCTGCTGGATATTATGCATATTTATGGAGTGAAGTGTTAGATGCGGATGCGTTTCAAGCTTTTAAGGATGCAGGTATTTTTGATCAGACTACGGCTCAAAAATATAGAGTGATGTTAAGTAAAGGAGGTTCTGAACCAGGAATGGATCTGTATGTAGAATTTAGAGGTCAAAAACCGGATATAGAACCCCTTCTGAAAAAGAAAGGATTTAAATAAAAGAAAAGGGCCGTAAATTATTTACGGCCCTTTTAGTTTCTTAAGGAATTTGTGCGACTTGATCTCCGTTCGCTGGTGGGATAGATACCAACATGACATTATCGCATCCTCCACCTTCTCCAAATTCACAAATTCGATCCAGTTGGTTTGGCGCTTTTACTCTAAAAGATCCAAAAGTTTCATATTCACAATCTGCTTTAAGTATTACAAGGTCTTCATGATTGAAGGTATAGATCACACCATTTTGGGCAATTCCATTTCCGGTCCCTGAGATATAGAAAGCATCATCAGCTGTTGAAATTGTTTTGGTTCCCTGATATTGCGCAAAATTTAGATGACCTTCTTGAATCGTAATTTTGTTTTTGTTTTTTGCGTCCACTAATCTACCGTTGGTAATTAAAACATCATAAATAATAGTATCCTTACTTTGATGAATCACTTCCATAGAGATGTCTGCGGAGACTTCATAACCATCAACAGTGTAATTTGAGGTATGAATTTTAATTTTTGTTCCTAAATTCGTATAGATGCCATCAATATTTGCATGAATTTTCCCAGCTCTATTTCTAGCTCCAGAACATGTAGTGCCTTCACTATAATAAATGGTTAAATCAATTGGGAAAGGCCCTTCTTCAGGTGCGCGATTAAAAGAGTCCAAACAGACTTGTGGAACCAGTGCATCTACCGGATCAACACCATTCAGTACAGAATCTACCACGGCTACACGATGTACTTCACGCATAATGTTATTAAAATGATTGGTTGACATCCAAAACACTTCTGCGGCTTCAGTTGAAGTATCACGATCACGATCAGAATTTCTGCACGAAGAATAGGTAAGTAAACCAGCAAGAATAAGTACGGTAAGTAAACCTTTCATAATTTGATTTTAACTAATTATGCGTTTATAAAGCATAAATATGAAGCAATAATTAAACACAAATGTAGGGAATATGTTGGGTATTTGAAATTTTATACTATTACAGGGACAAAACCACCGATGTTTGTTATAGAATTATCTGCTGTAATTATTTCTTTTCATACACATCATAACTAAATTCCCATTCGTGTCTATGATCAATTTCATTATGTATAGACGAAATTTTTTCCCATTTGTTTTGGTCGAAGTGAGGGAAAAAAGTATCCCCTTCAAATTCGTGATGAATTTGAGTGATATACATTCTGTCTACCAATTGATTGGCTAATGCATAATTATAAATTTGACCTCCACCGATAATAAAAGGCTCAGGGTCTCCGGCTTCAATAGCCATTCGAATTCCTTCTTCAACAGAGTTAACTACAATGACATCTTCGTTTTCGGGAATGATATTTTCCTGACGTGTAACTACAATGTTGGTTCTGCCCGGTAGAGGTCTAAATTTTTCCGGGATAGAATAATAATTCTTACGTCCCATAATCACATGATGACCCGCAGTGGTATCCTTAAAGTACTTGAGGTCTTTTGGGAGAAACCAGATAAGATCGTTGTCTTTACCAATCACATGGTTTTGCGCAATTGCTACGATAAGTGAAACTGTTGGATTCTTCATAAGTCAAATTAAACAGCTACAATTCCTTTAATATGTGGATGCGATTCATATCCTACCAATTCAAAGTCTTCATATTTGAAGTCGAATAAACTCTTAATTTCAGGGTTTATTTTCATCACCGGAAGTTTCTTAGGCTCTCTGGTAAGTTGTAATTCAACTTGTTCCAGGTGATTGTTGTAAATATGAAGATCGCCAAAAGTGTGAATAAATTCTCCTGGTTCTAATCCGGTCACTTGAGCCATCATCATTGTTAACAGCGCATAAGAAGCAATATTAAATGGAACTCCTAAAAACGAATCTGCGCTTCTTTGATATAATTGGCAACTCAATTTGCCATCAGCTACATAAAATTGGAACATGGTATGACAAGGAGGCAAGGCCATGTCATCTACCAATGCGGGGTTCCATGCAGAAACCATATGGCGTCTGGAATTTGGATTGTTTTTGATGCTCTCGATGACGTTGGTGATTTGATCAATGCTTTCTCCATTTGGAGTAGGCCATGAGCGCCATTGATATCCGTATACAGGGCCTAAATCTCCGTTTTCATCCGCCCATTCATCCCAAATACGTACACCATTTTCTTTTAAGTATTTGATGTTGGTATCCCCTTTTAGAAACCAAAGTAATTCATGGATTATTGACTTTAAGTGTAACTTTTTTGTAGTTACAATTGGAAAACCTTCGCTTAAATCATATCTGGTTTGATAACCGAATGTACTGATCGTCCCTGTTCCTGTACGATCCCCTTTCTGAGTCCCGTTATCCAGAACATGTTGCAATAAATCCAAATACTGTTTCATGGCAAATTATTTAAGCCAAAAGTGCGGTGAACAATTATGAAAATCAAGGGTTGTTAATAAAACATGATAAACTCTCTTGATGAGAAGAGAATCAAAGAATGACTAATGAGTCGCAATCGCTCCGGTTTCTATTTCAGGGGAAATTTCTATACAATTAAAGCTATTGTTATAAACCAAAATGGAGTCAAATACAGATTTATGAATAGAAATGTTGGATTCACCAAAGGCATACGGGCATAGTTCATAATCATTGATTTTGAAGCGTATACTGTCGTGATCTAATACAAATTTTTCAATATGCATTTGAATATTAGAATCCGATTCGATTCCCCAACACGTACTATCCGGTAAATTTTTATTGATCACATCTTTAAGAGCGATTTGAGTATTTTGATCCAACTTGAAGAAATGATTTAAGTCTAAAACCGCTCCTGAATTTAAGTTGAAATGTATCGTATGATATAATGTAGCTCCGTGCGCAGCTCCAATTGGATATTGGTATACCGAAAACCAAATATGTAAAATTGAATCACATTGAGTTACCCCAAAAGAACTTTGGAGAATGCCGTATAAATCCGGTTGATCATAATAATGTTCAGGAAGCGCTTGATGTGATTCTATAAAGCTCTTTTGAGGAACAAAGGCATAGAAACTTTCTGAAATTTTATTGTTGATTTGGTTTAATATAGATTCAGAAACCGGACCATGGATGACCGGATAGGATAGATTGATTTCGTAATGCTGATTCGAATCTACTTTGGTGTAGATGGCCTCCGTAACAGATATGGGTTGCACAACAGAAACAGCAGTTTGTGAAGGCTCCGAATCACACGAGTAAAGGAAACTCACGCTAAAAATTAGAAAGAAGAAACCAAGCCTAAACATATCGATAGATTAAAAGAACATACCTACAACGGCAGCAGTAAATAATGAGGCTACAGTACCACCAATGAGTGCGCGTACACCTAGTTTAGATAGCAAACCTCTTTTTTCCGGAATAAGTGCACCAATACCCCCAATTTGAATTCCGATACTGGCTACATTAGAAAAACCACATAAAATGTAAGTAGCCATAATCATAGATTTTTGCGAATGAAAAACACCCGATGCTTTCATTTCTCCCATGGTAGCGTATGCATAAAACTCATTCAAAATAGTCTTTTCTCCGAGTAGCTGTCCGACAGTTACAATATCCGCATAAGGGACACCAATTAACCAGGAAATTGGCGCGAATACATAACCTAAAATGAATTGGAAACTCAAGTTATCATAAGAAGTGTTTGCTGCTACCCAGGCATTAATGTTTGTGAGATCACCGGTTTTAAATAAGAAGTAATTGAACATATAAATAAGTGCAGTGAATACCAATAACATTGCGGCAACATTTACGGCTAACTTTAATCCATCGGTAGTACCATTAGAAATTGCTTCTAAGGCATTGGCTCCCATTTTTTCTTTATTGACATGCATTGTGTTGTCAAATTCTTCCGTTTCGGGAACAAGTATTTTAGCCGCAACCAGGGCGGCAGGTGCCGACATAATGGATGCTGCCAACAAGTGTTTTGCAAATAAGGTTTGCTCAGTAGCATTATCTCCGCCTAAGAATCCGATATATGCCGCCAATACGCCTCCGGCAATGGTTGCCATTCCACCGGTCATCAAAGCCATCATTTCCGATTTGGTCATTTGGCCTAAATAAGGTTTAATGAGTAATGGCGCCTCAGTTTGACCTAAAAATATATTTCCGGCAGTTGCTAAACTTTCCGCACCAGATAAACGTAGTGCTCGTTTCATTACCCAGGCCATTCCATAAACTACTTTTTGAAGAATCCCCATGTAATAGAGAAGACTGGTTAAAGCAGAGAAGAATATGATTGTTGGGAGTACCACAAAAGCAAAATTTCCTAATGCAGGATGTAACTTTCCTATACCAAATTGACCAAATAAGAATTCACTTCCGAAATTGGTGAATGAGATGATTTTGACGAAGGCCCTACTGATCCATTCAAAACCAGCTTCAATGAATTCGACCTTTAAGATAGCCACTGCAAAGATGATTTGAAGAATCAGGCCTTTTACAACTAAAGGCCAATTAATGGCTTTTCTATTAACACTAAAAATCCAAAGTAATCCTACTAGAAAGACTAACCCTCCAAGTCCTTGAAGAATCGATATGAATGAAAAACTCATAGAGTCCATATTGTTAAATTTTTGGGGTTCGCAAAATAGTGCTTTTTAACTAAGTGACTGGAATACGAACAAGATTTCGTCATTTAAAGTCGAAAAATGGGGCTATTTGTACTTGTTTCGGATCCGATATAGATCAATACCGATTTTAAACATATAAGAAAACTCAACCTTGGAATCTCCCTTTTCAATCCAACTACGTAATGGAACTTCATACATTTTTTGTAATGCACTTTCTTTCCCGTGGAGTTTTAGCATTCTGAAGAATAACTCCACATCGAATAACCATTTGGAAATAAAAGGTTGCTCAAATAATTCGGAAGCAGTTTCTGTTTTAAAAAACTTACAACCACATTGTGTATCATAGACTTTAATATCCAGGATTTCACTAATCATCGTAGCAATTATACGTCCGATAATGAAGCGATATCTTTTTCGATCAATAGTAGATCCAATTCGTAAAATTCTAGATCCGAAAACAAATTCATAGGGTGGTTTTAAATAACTCAGAATATCATAGCCTTCCTCTAAACTTACCGCTAAATCAGCGTCTAAAAAGCCAATAAATTTGGACTGAACATGTGATAGAGAAAAAAGCATTCCCTGGCGAACAGCTTCAGCTTTGCCTACATTTTTTTCTAATAGAAATACTTCAACCTGATTAGGAAATTTGGACTTTACTGATTCTAATATGGACTGAGTCTGATCCTGAGATCCATCATTCACAAAACAGATGAATATGTCTGAGAATTGATTTAGGAATTGAAGATAGGTATCTACTTCAAATTTCTTCGCTTCATTGTAGCAAGGAATCACATAAAGTGCTTTGAAAGTAGAAGACATTTTATTTGAGTTTGAAAATTTGATTTACTGTACTATTTGAAACTTCGATTCCATGGAATTTATAAACCTCTAAGCTATCATATTCCTGTGGATGAAAACGATATTCGGTCAGGAAATAATCAGCATGTTCTATTCCAACCATTCTAATACGTGCATCCTGTTCAGGTTTCAGAACCGATTCATTTATGTATCCAGGGAAATTAGCCGGACAGATTAGAATTTCTGAGGCTGTATCATGTTCTAAAATATACTCCATGGCAGTTTTGTAGGATAGTCCCCAATAATCTACTTCGAAATTCTTCCTTGCATACTCCTTTGGTTGCAGTGTAATGGAGTTGTTAAAGTATAAATGTTGTAAAGGGAAACTTTGAATCATGAAAAACAAAACATAGCCCATTTGTAGAGAAAGTATTGCAAGCAGCGTATAGAAAACTTTTTTATGTGTTTTGTAAAAATGACTTAGTCCGTAAATAGCGAGTAAAACAAATGAAGGATAGATAAAGAACATTTGTCTCCAGCCGTCATATAAAACCGATTTTAAAACAATAATGGCCAGAACGGGAGCAAAGAAATAGGCCAGATAGAAGATGTTGTTTCTTGAAATATGGTTTTTGATGTTGTCAAAAGGTGCTTTTAAGAAATTGTAAACTATTAGGAAAGCACCCGATAAACCTAATAATAAATAGACTATAGGAGTACTTATAGAAAACCAAACGGGAACATAATCCCACTTGATTTCGGTTGGTCGTACAACCTCTCCTCTGAAAAGCATTTCGCGATCAAACCTAAATTGAGACATATTTTTAATTGCCGTAATGAAGTTTTCAAGTGGAGCTTTCCATAGAAATGGCCAGGTGATGTATAGAATAGTAGCAAGTGAAACTGCAAAAACACCAAGTAACTTTATATGATGCAAATATTTTTTTTCAAAGAAGGCATCAACAAAAAGGAAGAATGTCAGAGTAGCAGGAACCATAATTCCCATTAGACGAATGTTGATGAGAATTCCAACGCTGAGTCCCAACAATAAAAAGTTCTTCCAGTTTTTTGTGTCAAATGCTCTGGCGGAATAGTATAGTGTGATGATAAATACCGAAAGGAATGGTAAGTCTTTACTGTTAAAGAAGGAATGTCCGTAGAGTACTGGTTGCAATATCAGCATTAAAAAACCAAGAGCAGAAAGTAGTTTGTTTCGGTAAACAAAATCAATAAGTTTAAAAAGATAAAAGGCGCTCAGCAAAAATAGAAGGTGAGTGATCAGATGACGAGAAAAATAGATTTCTCGGGTCGTTTCAAAACCAAATATTTTTTCAACAAAAATAAGCGGTAGTTCAAATGCTACTCCATAGTCCCGATCCACCCAACTGTGAAGTGCGGTACTGGATGTGAAGATATAATCATAATTGACCAGTCCGGTTTCTCTTTGTTGAGGTTCATCCCAACTCACACCATAGTTGGTAAAGGTGAAAAATGCAATAAGAACGGTACAAATCAATAGGATTTCTCCGGAGAACTTAGATACTGTTTTCAGCATTATTTGATCAATAATTAAAGGTTCGCAAAATAGCGCTTTTTGTGAAGTTGTATTATGATTGGTTTAAAATATTGATGTGGAAAAAACAGAACATATTAACATCTTGTTACACATTATAAGACAATGGTTCATATTCATCTTTAAAATTATACTTTTGCCAAAATTTTTTGAATGAGTATTAAAAAGGTTAAAGTTGGCAACGTAGAATGTGGAGCTGACAAACTTTTCTTGATTTCCGGTCCATGTGTGATCGAATCAGAAAAGATCATGATGGACACGGCTGAAACACTTAAGAGAGTAAGCGAAGAGTTGGACATCCCTTTAATTTATAAATCTTCATTCCAGAAGGATAACCGTAGTTCTGTGGATTATTACATGGGACCAGGAATGGATGAAGGTTTAAAGATTTTACAACGTGTCAAGGAAGATTTCGGTTTTCCAATTTTAACTGACATTCATTATCCTGATCAGGTTGCACCAGTTGCAGAAGTTGTAGATGTGCTACAAATTCCAGCATATTTGGTGATGCAAACTACCCTGGCGGTGGAAGCCGCAAAAACTGGAAAAGTGGTGAATTTAAAACACGCACAGTTTTTAGCTCCTGAAAATATGACAAAACCGGTTGCAAAAATTGAATCAACAGGTAATGAGCAAATTTTATTGACCGAGCGTGGATACGCTTTTGGTTATAATGATTTGGTAGTTGATCCGCGTTCATTCTATCATTTAAGAGAAACAGGTTACCCAACGATTTTTGATGTGACGCATTCTATTCGTAAGTATGGAATTCCAAGTGCCGATCCAAATGGTGGTGCCAGACAATATCTGGATGTTTTGGGACGTGCTGGTGTCGCTGCCGGAGTTGATGGATTGTTTGTAGAAACACATCCATGTCCAAACGAAGCTTTATGTGATGCTGCTTCGCAAATGGATATGACACAATTAAAAGAATATTTAAAACCCCTTATTGAAATGCACGAAATAGAGGTAAAATACCGTAAGTAAATCTCGTGTAAAATTTAATTTAGAAAACGTAACAAAATGGAATTATATTTAGATTCAGCAGATTTAGAGGAAATTAAAGAGGCCGTGCAAATTGGTTTTTTAACGGGTTTAACTACCACACCAACTTTTATGCACCGTCATGGAATTACCGATATTGATGGAACAATTATCGAATTGTCAAAGATTGTTGACATTCTTCAAATTGAAGCATTAGGTGATACTGCTGAAGATATTATTGCAGAAGCATATCGTCAGGAGAAATTAGGATTGGATAGAAATAAAACCGTTTACAAGATTCCTATGTCATTAGAAGGTGTAAAAGCTTGTAAAAAATTAACTGACGAAGGTTTTATGGTAAATATCCACCTGGTATATACATTACAACAAGCGTATATGGCGATGGAAGCAGGAGCAACTTATGTATGCCCGCTTGTAGGACGTTTACAAGATCAAGGTAATGATGCAATTGCTTTGATTGAACAATGTGTGAATGCTGTAGAATATTATGGATATGATACTAAAATAATGTTCTCTTCTGTTCGTAACGTGGAGCATGTAAGAAATGCGATTAATGTAGGAGTACATACCGTGACAGTACCATGGAAATTAATCAAGCAATTGACGCAAAACCATTTCACAACTATTGGTACAGACCAGTTTACTCAAGACACATTCATTATGACTGCAAAGGTTAAAGATGTGGTGGGTACTAAAAATCCAAATGTAGGAATGGATGCTACTGTAACTGATTGTTTAGTTCAAATGACAGCAGGTGGAAATGGAGCTGTTAGTGTTGTAGATGAAAATGGAGCTCCAGCAGGAATTTTTACCGATGGAGATCTACGCAGATTGATGGAAAATGAAGGTCCTGAGGCTGTAAATAAGAAAATGGGTGATTTAGGGTTAAATGCACCTAAAACGATTGATGCAGAAGAGTTGTTATATAAAGCACAGAAAGTTTTTGCTGAGACTAAGGTGGACTCTTTGATTGTTGTATCTCACGGAAAAGTTGTAGGTCTTTTGGATGTTCAGGATTTGATCAAATAATGGGACTTAAATAATATTATGGAAAGCCTCTGTCGATTTTGATAGAGGCTTTTTTGATTAATACATTTATTAATCTTACTTTCAACGCTTAAATAACCTTAGTGCTCCACTATGAATAAATATACGAATGTAACCTTAGGATTACTCATAGCCTTTATCATTATTATGAATGGGCTATTTGCACCAGGAAATATAATTTCCTGGGATGTATATGGCTATTACCTGTATTTACCCTTGCAGTTTATTTTTCATGACTTGGGAATGGCCGATGATGTCAGGATATTTGATTTAATGGAACAATATAAAAGTTCAGCAACTTTCTATCAGGCCATGAAAATGCCGGAAGGAAATTATGTGATGAAATATTCTATGGGAATGGCCATTTTGTATGCACCTTTTTTCTTTCTAGGCTGGTTAAGTGCCTTATTATTGAATTATCCAATTGATGGATTTTCGTTACCGTTTCAATACGCCTTGCATTTTGGCAGTATCTTATATTCTTTGATCGGAATTTGGTTTGCATCCAAAGTGTTGAATCACTTTTTTAATTCGAAAATTAGCGCACTCATTCTTGCCTTAATTGTATTTGGAACAAACTATATGGTACATATAACTATGTATGGCCAAAATGCAATGTCTCATAATTATTTGTTTACCGGGTATGCTTTAGTGTTGTGGTTTACGATTAAATGGCATGAGCGATTCGAATGGAAGTATGCATTAGGATTAAGCGTTGTGATGGGATTAATGATATTGAGCAGACCAACGGAAATAGTTGTTTTAGCTCTACCAGTGCTTTGGGGAGTGTTTAATTGGCAGAGCTTTTTAGTGAAGTTGCAAATATTATTAAAACACAAGTATCAGGTATTAATGTTGGTGATGATTTTAATGCTTTTTGGATCTTTTCAATTTGTTTATTGGAAAATATATGCAGGTAAGTTTTTATATAATAGCTATGGAGGAAATGCCGGTGAGGGATTGGAATTATTGAGACCATTTACAAAGCAGTTTTTGTTTAGTTTTAGAAAAGGCTGGTTGATTTATACACCACTTATGATTTTCGCGACTGTAGGATTTTATGCGATATACAGGAAAAATCGTGAAATTTTTCTGGCGGTGATTGTATTCTTTTTGTTTAATCTGTATTTGGTTTCCAGCTGGTCAAATTGGTGGTATGCGCAATCATTTAGTCAAAGACCCATGGTGTCTTCATATCTTGTAATGGCCCTTGGATTGGGATATTTTATTGTTTGGTTAAGCGAACAAAAGAAGTATATCCAGTTTACACTTGGAGGAGTGATCGTCTTAATTGTTGGGCTAAATATCTTTCAAACGATCCAATTTCATAAAGGAGTTATTCACGGAGATAGAATGACCAGAGACTATTACTTCGCAAGTTTTGGAAAGCTTAATGTCACTGAAGAGGATCGAAAATTGTTGTTGATTGATAGAAATTATACAGGAACCGATGCGTTTACTAATGAGGAAGAATATGAAGGAACTCTTTTGAAAGAGCATGACTTTAATGATGGTGATGATTCATTGAGTTATTCAGGATGCTGTTCTTATCGTTTAACCTCTAGAATAATATACTCTCCTGTGATTGAGAAAGCATTTAAGGATATAACCCGAGATGATTATGTATGGTTTAAAGTGTCTGTGTATGTATTTATAGAAACTCAGGATGTTGTAGAAGATTTTAGTTTGGTAGTTCACTTTGATCACAAGGGATATGCTTATAATTATAAAACAATCGAATCAAAGAATTTAGATTTAAAAAAAGGTGAATGGAATAAGATTGAATTCGATTATTTATCTCCGGAGGTTAGAAATGGGAATGATCTGTTCAGGACATTTGTATGGTATCGCGGAAATCATTCTTTATTGATAGATAATATGAAGGTTGAGGTATTCGAGAAAAGAGATTAAAAAAAGCCTCAATTGAACTCAATTGAGGCTTTCTCGTTATAAGAAGTTTTGTTCTTTCATCCAATCATCGTTAAAGATTTTTCCAACGTATCTCGAACCATGATCGTGAAATAAGACGACAACTACATCGTCTTCGGTAAGTTGATCTTTTAGTTGTCTTACAGCACTAAAAGCAGAACCAGCAGAATATCCTAAAAGTAGGCCCTCTTTAAGCGCCAATTCTCTGGCTACCAAAGCACCATCTTTATCAGTTACTTTTTCAAAATGATCAATAAGATCAAAATCTACGTTTTTAGGAAGAATATCTTCACCTATTCCTTCAGTTAAATAAGAATAGATTTCATTTTCATCAAACTCACCTGTTTCCAAGTACTTTTTGAAAACGGAACCATATGAGTCTACACCCCAAATCTTGATGTTAGGATTTTTTTCTTTTAAATATTTCCCAACTCCGGAGATCGTTCCACCAGTACCTACACCTACAACAAAATGTGTGATTTTACCTTCTGTTTGTTCCCAGATTTCAGGTCCGGTTGATTCGTAATGTGCTTGTCTGTTAGATAAATTGTCGTATTGATTTAACCAAACGGAGTTTTCAATTTCCTGGTGTTTGCGTTCTGCAACAGAATAATATGAGTCAGGATGGTCAGGTGCCACCGCTGTAGGACAAACAATAACTTCTGCACCTAAAGAACGAAGAACGTCTACTTTTTCTTTACTCTGTTTATCATTAGTAGTGAAGATACATTTGTACCCTTTTACTATCGCAGCTAAAGCAATTCCCATTCCTGTATTACCGGATGTACATTCAATGATGGTGCCTCCGGGTTTTAATAATCCTTTTTCCTCAGCATCTTCAACCATTTTAAGTCCCATACGGTCTTTTACTGAATTCCCAGGGTTGAAATATTCTACTTTACCTAAAATAGTTCCTGGAATGTCTTCTGCAATTTTGTTCAGTTTAATCATAGGCGTGTTACCTATGGTTTCCAGAACATTGTTAAATATTTTTTTACTCATAATTCTTTTTTAAAAGTTTAGCCTCGAAAATGAAGGTACCAAAAGGAAGCAGTGATGCAATGAAGCCCCAGGTAAGTATTTTGAAGTTCCATTTGAGTTGCTGACCAACTAAAAGAAGCCAAATCACATATGTCACAAATAATACTCCATGCGCCATCCCAACAGGTCTTGTTGGTTCCGGGATATCATAGATATATTTTAGAGGCATGCAAATCCCTAATAAAACGATATAGCTGATTCCTTCAGTGATCGCAAGGAATTTAAATATTTTAATATGATTCATTTTTAAAATTTAAGCATGCAAATAGAGTGAATTGTTTTCAAATATGAGGGGATTAAACTGTTAATTTTGAAATAATCTTTTGAGATTAATCAAGTTTGATAGCGTCAACTGTTGATATTTTAGTCACGATATAAGTAGGAGCGATCAACATGAAAATACACAATATCAGGGTAAACATATTTAAAGATAAAATATCGAATATCTTAATATTGATAGGCACATGCGACAGGAAGTAGGTTTCTGCAGGAAGTGTGAAAATCTTAAAATGCTTTTGGATTAAAGCTGCTGATAAACCAATCAGATTTCCCCAGAATAAGCCAACGGTCAAAAGATAAGTAGCAATATATAAGAACAACTTTCTAATACTTGTATTTGAGGAACCCATAGCTTTAAAAATTCCAATCATTCGAGTTCTATCTAAAATCATAATAAGTAGAGCAGAGGCCATATTGATTCCAGAGACCATAATCATTAAACTAATGATTATGGTAACATTAATGTCCTGTAATTCGAGCCAACCAAAAAGATTCTGATTCTTATTGACGATTGTAGTTGTTTTATATTCAAATGGAATGTTATTGAAAATGAAATCATCTAACTCATCCAGATCTTCATATCTATGTAGATTGACTTCAAATCCTCCAACTTGACTTTCTTCCCAGCCATTTAGTTTTTGAATATGTCTGATATCTCCAAGAATAAATAAATCATCAAACCCTTCAAGATTGGTAGAGTAGATTCCAGTTACCATGAATTTGCGAGGTCGTGGTTTATTATCCTTGATAAAGAATACCAGAAAGTTGTCTCCAATAGTCAGATCCATTTTTTGTGCAATCTTTTGGGAAATCACTACATTATTAGACTTTTTATCAGAATCAAATTTTAAGGGTTCACCTTCCACCATATATTCATTGAAGAACGTCCAATCAAAATCATTTGCAATCCCTTTTAAGACGATTCCAAGAATCTCCTTTTTCGTTTTTAAGATTCCGGTCTTATTGGCGTAAACCTGAATATTACTGACCTTTGGTAAGGTGTCTAATTCAGGATAAAATGGCTGATCTGTAGATATTGGAATGATTTCGTATCCATCCGTACTTTGAAAATTGGAAATTTGAAGATGTCCTCCAAATCCAATAATTTTTTCTCTAATCTCACTCTGAAATCCGGTAACTACGGTAACCGATAGAATCATTACAGCTACGCTGATTGCGATACCCGCAAGCGCAATATTAATGATTGGCTTGATGTTATTCCGACCATTTTTATCCGAAGACTTACCTCGAATAAGTTTTAAAGCTGTAAAAAGTTCAAAGTTCAACGAAACGGTATTTGAAGCAGCAATATTAAGTTATTCGAGTCAAAAGGAAACGATTCAATAATAATTGACAACGATATAATGATAAGTGGTTTAATTGGAATCATTTTTGGGGTCTAAAAGGAATTACTTTAGTAGATTAAACTGAAACGTATTGTTAAGAGCATTCATTATATCTATATATCTGGTGTTGGCTATGGGACTCAATGGTCAAATACTAAATTTTGATTCTACTTTAATTAAGTCTGCAGAAGATGTTTTAGTAGGAGCGGAGAGAGCATCGTTGTATTTACCTAGCTTGAAAAACAAAAATGTGGCTTTAGTGGTGAATCCAACCAGCGAAGTTTTTGGAACTCATTTGGTGGATTTTCTATTGGAAAAGCAAATAAAGGTTAGCAAAGTTTTTGCTCCTGAACACGGGTTTAGAGGAGATGCTGATGCGGGAGAAAGAATTAAAGACGGTGTAGACCCTAAAACCAGAATCCCAATCAAGAGTTTATATGGAAAGAATAAAAAACCATCTGTTCAGGACCTGGAGGGAATAGACATTGTGATATTTGATATTCAAGATGTAGGGGTGAGGTTTTATACTTATATATCTACTATGCATTATGTGATGCAGGCTTGTGCAGAAAATAATGTGGATTTTATGGTATTGGATAGACCTAATCCGAATGGGTTTTATGTAGACGGTCCTGTTTTAGACATCAAAGAGCAATCATTTGTTGGGATGCATGAGGTTCCAATTGTACACGGAATGACAGTAGGAGAATTCGCTCAGATGATCAATGACGAAGGCTGGCTGGGTAAAGGCTTAAAGTGTAATTTACAGGTGGTATTGTTGACTGGATGGACCCACAAAGACTTGTATCAATTGCCCGTAAAACCTTCTCCAAATTTACCGAATATGACTGCAGTATATTTATATCCGTCTTTAGGGTTGTTTGAAGGAACGAATGTAAGTGCAGGGAGAGGAACGGATTATCCATTTCAGGTTTTTGGCTCGCCTTATATTGTGGAAGAGGAATTCAGTTATGTCCCTGTACCAAAGCCAGGGGCCAGGTATCCTAAGCATAAAGGCAAAAAGTGCTACGGACAGGATTTGAGAGATTTTTCTATTGAAGCGTTTTATTCTAATCCGAAAATCTCATTGCAACTAATGATTTGGGCATATATTAATACTTCTGATCAATCCGCGTTTTTTCTGAAGAATCATTTCTATTCCAGATTAGCAGGAACCCCTGAATTAAAACAACAAATCGAAAATGGAGTAACTCCGGATGAAATTAGAAATAGTTGGAGTACTTCTTTAACTTCTTTCCTGGTGCTAAGGAAGAAATATCTCTTATATAAAGATTTTTAAGGGTTTAAATGCCTTTTTTATCCTTTTTCATATTTACAAAGGTTGTCATGACTATGTCATAGATAGAAATATACCTAAAAGTAGTGATTTTTGAACTTTGAAGGCGAAATATATTTGCGGTCTGAAAACATTATTAAGAATCATTATAAATAAGAAATGAAAAAATTATCACTTGTTTTATTGGGCGCAGTTTTATTTACAGCATCATGTAAAAAAGACGATCCAACACCTACTGCTTCAGGACCTACACAACCAAAGACATATAGCTTTGATAATGTAAGTTACTCTGGACAAACCACTAGATTGGATATGTTAGGTGAGCTAACAGCTGAAATGAAAAAGCCTGCATCAGGAACTGCTGCAGATGCTCAGGTAATGTTAGATATGTTTAAGAATGAAAATGACCCATTCGCTGATGGTGCTTTGAATTCTGCTACGAAGCAACTGAAAAATAAGTGTTTTGATGGTTCGGGTGACGTACCTTCTGCAACAACATTTGAATACTACATGGGAAGATTGGCTGGTTTGAGTGCACAACATACCGGAGCATGGGCTCCTGGAACTGCAGGTGTAGCGACTTCTGGTTCTAAAGCGTATTACTTAGATGAGAATGGAGTAGAGTATGCTCAAATCGTTGAGAAAGGATTAATGGGTGCAGTATTCTATTATCAAATTGCAGAAACTTATACACGTGATGGTAAAATAGGTAATGCGGTTGATAATGAAAATGTAACTGATGGAAAAGGAACCGATATGGAGCATCACTGGGATGAGGCTTTCGGTTACTTTGGAGCTCCGGTTGATTTGACTGAAGATAACTATGCAGATAAATCTTTACGTTACCATGCGAAGTATGCAAAGAAAGGATCTGCAGTTGGTTTAGAAACTGTTGGAAAAGTAATGGATCAGTTTATCAAAGGTCGTTTTTCAATTTCTAACAAAGATTATACTGCAAGAGACGAAGCTGCAGCTCAATTAAGAAAAGAATATGAAATGATTATGGTAACTACAGCGATTCATTATATCAACGGTGCTATTTCAGACTTTGGTGATGACGCGATTAGAAACCATGAAATTTCTGAAGCTTACGCATTTATTATTTCGTTACACTACAATAGTGACAAACTAATCTCTGATGCGGACTTAATGACCGTTAAAGATTATTTCAGAGAAGACATGGGTGGTCATAAAGTACCTAGCTTCTTGAATATTACTGTAGCGAAATTAACTGATGCGAAAAATAAACTAAGCGCTGTTTACGGATTAGACGCTGTTAAAGATCAATTATAGAATTTAATAATCTCTCATATCAAGATCGGATCAGGAAAGGGCGAAATGCCTTCTCCTGATCATTTTGTTTATAGGTTTTTGATTTTGGAACGATGAAAATGTATAGAATAACACTTTTTTCTTTGATGATAGTTTTACTTGGAACTGTGGGTTGTAAGTCAAAGGATGATCCTGGAAGTTCTGCCACTGAATTTGACAGAAAAACCATGTTGACCCATGTTTCTGAGAACATTATTCAAACAAATTATACGATTTTAAATAGTAAAGCTGTACTCTTAAAACAAAAGGCTTTAGACTATACAAACCAACCAGATGTTCAAAACCTGACCGCGTTAAGAGCAGGGTTATTGGATTGTCAGATGGCTTACCAAGGATGCTCAACGTTTGAGTTTGGTCCAGCTGCTACGCATTCTTTAAGATCAATTTTAAATACTTACCCGACATCTACGAGCATTGTAGAATCAAATATTACTTCAGGTTCTTATGATTTGTTTTCAGCTGGTAATATTGCGGCAAAGGGATTACCTGCATTGGAGTATTTGATTTTCGGTGATCAAAAATCAGATCAGGAAATTATTGACTTATTTACTACTGATGCGAATCATGTGAATAGAAAAAAATACTTAAACGATGTAGCAGAACAAATAGCAAGTACCGTGACGAATGTGTACAATGGATGGAATGGTGAGGGGTATGATCAAACCTTTGTGAATTCTGATGGAACAGCGGTTGGGAGTTCTACTGGATTATGGATTAATGCTTTGGTGTTGGATTTCGAGCGTTACATTAGAGATGGTAAAGTAGGAATTCCTGTTGGCGTACGTTCATTGGGAACACCTAATCCTGAGAAAACAGAAGCGTATTATAGCGCTAAATCTTTGGAGCTTTTAAAAGAGAGCTTGACCCAATATAAGAATGCTTTTAACGGGGTTACCACCAAAGGGGTTAATGGATTGTCATTAGATGATTATTTAACACATGTAGGATCTGGAAATACGGCACAGAATATTAATAATCAGATTGATTTGGCGCTGGAAAAAATTAATACACTTGCAGGGCCATTATCACAGGATGTGGTGGATAATAAACAACAGGTAAAGGCGGCATACGATGAACTTCAAAAGGCAATTGTGTTATTGAAAGTGGAAATGCCTTCCGCTTTATCTGTGTTAATCACATATCAGGATTCTGACGGAGATTAGGAATGCAAAATAGACTTGTACATATAGTTCTGTTTTTATTGGTAACAGTTACGTCTTATAGTCAGGACCAGTGGCACGTTACGTTTATTTCTGATAAGGATAAAGCACCTATATCAAGTCTTGTGGCATATTCTCCTGAGTTGAAAAAGGAGTTTAGAACAAACAAACGAGGGTTAATAACCGTTGCAAATCCAAGTAAGAGCAAAGTTTCGTTCCTAACAGTTGCTGAAGGGTTTGAATCTGCAACTTTTTGGGTGACACCATTTGTTGATGATACCATCATCGTAAAAACTCAAGTTTTAGAGTTGAAAGCAGTGCAGGTAACAGATAGCACTACGAATTTGGAATTACAGCCTTTACAAATGCGTTCTGTAGAGGATATGTACATTTTTTCCGCGAAGAAATCAGAGCGTATTGAAATCAAAAAGCTTTCAGCTAATTTATCAACTAATAATAGCCGACAAGTATATTCTAAAGTGCCGGGGTTGAATATTTTCGAAAGTAACGGTGCTGGTTTAAATACTGAGATTGGAGGACGGGGATTGAGCCCGGAACGTTCCACGAACTTCAATATGAGGCAAAATGGATATGATATTAGTGCAGATGCATTAGGATATCCGGATGCCTATTATGTGCCTCCAAGTGAAGGTGTGGAGAGAATAGAAGTGGTTAGAGGAGCCGGGGCTTTACAGTATGGAACGCAGTTTGGCGGAATGATCAATTATAAAATGAAAACTCCTGAGACGGATAAACCTATTCAAATTGAAAGTAGGCAAACCGTAGGTTCTTATGGTTTTTTCAATTCCTTTAATGCTATTGGAGGAAAGTACAAGAAAGTAGAATATTATACTTTCTATATTTATAAAAGAGGAGATGGTTGGCGCCCAAATTCTGAGTTTAATGCGCATAATTTTTACGGGTATTTAAAGTATACTCCTAATGAAAAATTAAATCTAACCTTTGACTTTTCGTATTTCACTTATTTGGCTCATCAACCAGGAGGTTTAACAGATGCGATGTTTGAATCAAACCCTACACAGTCAATTCGTGAGCGTAATTGGTTTAATGTGGATTGGAACTTACCAAGTTTAACGCTTGAGTACAAAATTTCTCCATCGATGAAATTAAGCTCTAAGACATTTGGACTCATTGCCACCAGGAATGCCTCAGGTTTTTTGGGAAATATTACACGTGTTGATCCCTTAGGTAACAGAGATTTGTTGAAGGACAATTATTTAAATATTGGAAATGAGACCAAACTATTGAAACGATATTCTTTGAAAGGAAGAATGAGTACGTGTATGGTTGGTGTAAGATATTATAGAGGAAATACCAGAAAAAGACAAGGAGATACAGATGATGGATATGATGCGAATTTTAGTTATTTAAATCCGGATAGTTTAGAAGGCTCTGATTTTGATTTCCCAAGTCAGAATATCGCGATTTTTGCTGAGAATATTTTACAGGTTACGGATAAAATAAAAATTCAACCCGGGATTCGCTATGAAAACATCAATACCAGTTCAGATGGATATTATCGTAAAACCAGTAGAGATTTAGCAGGTAACATTTTGAGTGATACTTTTATCTACGATCAATTATCAAAGCCAAGATCATTTATTTTATTGGCTATCGGAGGGAGTTATAAGCCAACAGGTGATTACGAAATCTATGGAAACTTTTCCCAGAATTATCGAGCGATTAATTTCAATGACCTTCGAATTAATAATCCTAACTTTAAAGTAGATCCAAACCTTCAAGATGAAACGGGATACAATCTGGATATAGGAATCAGAGGGATGTATAAGAAGTTTTTGGTTTATGATGTAAGTGCATTTTATCTGAAGTATAATAATAGGATTGGTTTTGTTCAACGTGTGGATTCGGTATTGTTTAAAACATATAGATACAGAACAAATATTTCTGCTTCAACTACTATTGGTTTGGAAAGTGTAATTGAAGTAGATTGGTTCAGATTAAATGAGAAAATAAGTAAGAACAAGAGTTTAAAAACATTTGTGAATTTTGCTCTGATTGATGGAAAATATACGGATTCGAAAGAAGCTGCATTTGAAGGAAAGAAAGTTGAATTGGTTCCAAATGTTACTGTGAAATGCGGAGCTACTTTGGTAATAGATCGATTTAAAGTGAGTGGTCAATATAGTTATACCGGAGAACAGTTTACGGATGCCTCCAATTCTGAATTTGACCCAAATGCAGTAAGTGGAATTATTCCAGCATACCAGATTCTTGATTTTTCGATGAAATATTCCTGGGACAAGTTATTTGTTGAAGGAAACGTTAACAATGTTTTGAATTCGTCCTACTTTACCAGAAGAGCATCTGGTTATCCCGGACCGGGTATTATTCCAGCTGACCCTAGAGCTTTTTACGTAACTTTAGGGATTCAGATCAAATGACGATAACGGATATATATGAAATAATCAAAGAAGGAGTTCAATTGTCCTTGGGTTATTTTGTATCTCCAGCTAAGAGAATTTACATCCCTTTTTTATTGAGTTCTCTGCTTATAAGTTATTTGGTGTTTCGTTATACCAACGTTAGGCAGAGTTTTATTAGTTATGTGTTTAACAGAAAGGTCTGGTGGAGTCAGTCAGCACATGTAGATTACTTTTTTTTAGTTTTTAATGGAGTATTTAAAATTATTGCCATAGGCCCATGGTTAATTTTAGGAGTATACCTTTCTTTTTATACAAAAGAGTTTCTATTGGATATCCTAGGATATCCAGACTTTACTTTAAGTACAGAATGGATCGTTTTTTTATATACTCTAACTTTATTTATAGTTAAAGACTTATCCACTTATTTAGTGCATTGGATGATGCATAAAGTATCCTGGTTATGGAGGTTCCATAAAGTTCATCATTCTGCGGAAGTATTGAATCCAATTACTCAATATAGAATTCATCCGGTAGAGTTAGTTTTAAATAATTTGAAAGGAATGATTGTTTTTGGCGTAATTACAGGGATGTTTGACTTTTTATCTAATGGCTCAATGCAACTTTGGATGATTTTAGGAGTGAATGGTCTAGGATTTCTTTTTATGTTGCTTGGAGCGAATCTCAGACATTCGCATGTGAAACTAAAATATCCTGTCTGGCTGGAAAGATGGCTCATCAGCCCTGTTCAACATCAAATTCATCATAGTGATAGAGTAGAGCATTTTGACAGTAATTTAGGCTCTGTTTTAGCAGTATGGGATAGGCTTTTTGGAACTTTGATTTTATCTAAAGATATTGGAAGAATTAAGTTTGGGCTTGGAGAAGAGGGGAGGAAGATGCGTTCTTTTTGGCAGAATTTAATTACTCCGTTAAAAAAGTAAACACCCCAACGAAAAATATCATTGGAGTGTTTATTCAATCGATCTATTAACAATTAGAGGCTTGAAAATAATGTTTGTGCTTTCAGGTTGTATGATGCGACCATTTGACGATGATCATGAAGTTTAATTTCTTCCAGTTGTTTAAAGAATAGATTCTCTGTCTCTGTATAACTAATTGTAAATTCTGTAAAATCCTCAACATAGATGCAATTTTGATTTTTATCGAAGATGGCATGAACAGATAAATCTAAATTTGGAATTTGATACTTTTTTGAAAGTAATTTTACCAGCTCCTTTCGTTCAGATTTTTTTGCGTAAGAAAAAATGTATTTAAAGAAGAACAAACGGTTTTTGTAGAAATGCATTTCAATTTTCACATTTTGACCAGCTATTTTAACTCGATACAGCAATACTTTACGTAATACCCCTCTCGTGTTAAAAGATGCCAAATGAGTACGTTTAGGCATTACTTTTTTAATGTTTTTAATGTGTTCTCCAAATTGAATAAATGGAGAGTATTCGATTGGAATCTTAGTTGTAATTCTTCTCTTTGATAAGTTTTTATCTGAGATATTATTATAAGTTCTTAATTCTGAATACTTTTCTAAAGTTTCAGCATAGTTATAGTGATTGGTGGTAATAATGTTATTAAGACTAAACCAATCCGCTATTTTTTCAATTATGTTGGAGCTTCGTAGTTTTCTTAACATAACTTTTAATTTAGTTGATGATGTAGTTTGTTGTATTAAAATCTTCTGGGGAAAAGATTAGTAAATTCAATAGATTGGTAATAGTACAAAACTAAAATAGGGTATTTGCCTTTTTGTTTTGTTATTATACGTTATTATTAATGTAATTGAAACCTGAGTTAAAATTAAAAGTGGGTAGATTAGGATTTCATAAATCTAACATACTGATACTAAAATGGGCGTTTCCCACCACAAGAAACGCCCATAATCCTCACTAACCATCTTTAGTATTTTAATGATTTACTCGTGTCGTAATCATTGTCAATATCGCAGAGTGACATGGAAGTGATTGATAGTTATCATTTAGTTTTTAATAATCTTAGAGTGATATTTTCTTTCGTTATTAGAAATTACATTGATAAAGTAAATACCTGAGCTGATAGCCTCTAAATCAATTCTAATCTTAGTATTTCCGGTAATGTTGGTTTGGGTCCAGATTACTTTACCTGTAACATCGATAACTTTTACATCTCCATTGATTCCACTTTGATGAGACAGTATATAACTGTTATTCTCTCTAAGTAATGAGTAATTTGCATTTTGATCAACATCAGAAATACTGGTTACTGTTGTGTCTCCGTTATTTGGGTTCCCTTTATCTGAATTTCCTCCACCGGTAGAACCAATCTCATTTTTAAAGATAAGTTCAAAGCGATTTAAGTATTCGACATTGCCAGCAAGAGACACAGTATAACTATTATGTGTAATTTCTTGAACATCTCCAGTGCTTATGTCGCGGATATATATTTTAATGCTTACAGGAAGGTTCTCCGTTTTGTATTTTTCAAAAGTATGAAGACCTGAATCGGCAGTGAATAAAGCCAATGGAATAACTTTAGAATCTCCAATTTCCAGAGCCTCAATTCCTTGAATAGAAAACTCTTCATTACCTATTATAGAGGCAAATCGAATATGAGAACTACCTACGAATTTATGCGCATCGTATCCATGATCTACAGAATCAGTTGTATTTGCATTATATCCAATTAGAATATTGTTCCTGTAATTTTGAGGGGATGTTACACTAATCCATGCCAGGTGGTTATTTGTTTGTGCTTCCGTTTTAAAATACTGGTTGTTGTTTCCAGATCTCATGCTGTTGTTGAAGACAACATTTGAGTTTGAGCTGGCATATACCCAAAACCCTTGTCCACTTGCAATATGTCCGGATGGAATGGTAGCTGAGTTTCCTGAGTTAACACCACCTAGTGCATTCCATGAAGCATAATCGGAATGTTGGTTGTATCCAGCCGAAGTATCTCCTCCATCCCAGAAGTAAATAGCGTCTGTAATTCTAGAATTATTAACGGCATTTTCGTTCCAGAACGCGGTAGCATTTAATGCACTTGGATATGGATTGCCCAACAGGTTCCAATCATCCTGATCCCAACTAGGATTGTTTCCTAAAGAAGTTGTAACAACTGGTTTAGTGATATCTCCATTATTAACTTTACCATCGTATTCACGTGTTGACGAAGCCGCTCCTGGTACAAAATATCCTCTTGCTACATCCATAATACCGTCACCACCAGCAATTACATTAGCAGCGGTAAATGTTACAGGGTTTCCATAACAAGTAGTAGAATAACCAACAGCATAATCATAACTCCAGGATTGATTGTTATGATCAAATAGCCAAATGTCACATGGGTTTGTTGTTGGGAATGTAGATGTTAAGGATGCATTTTGAATAGGTGAGGACCAGATATTATATGAATTAGCAAAATTATTGCCTTCGCGTCTTACCTTGTAAGTCCCTGAACCTAAGTTTTCATTTGCACCAGTATTTGTTTGTAACAAAGAACCGTTGTTTTCAATTTCAATAACACCGTTATTATTTACCTTTTCACTTACAGTTACAGTTACTCCACTATTAATTGTGAGTTCTCCTGTGCCTGTTACAATAATTTGAGCTAAAGAAGCATCTGAAGAAATTGATGCTCCAGAACCGTAGACCTTTAGAACACGTCCAGCATCTGAATTATCAGGAGCATTTCCTGATCCACTGCCGCCATCATATGCACTTCCATCCCAGGTAATGTAGTTGCTATCAATAGCCATGGTTATTGGGTAATCATTTGTCCAGGAAGTAATATTAGTTGAATTTGTACAGTCTTCACTAGTTCCGGTAATTATTGTTCCGGATGTAGCGTTTCCTGTAACACCACCGTTCCCTTCATTAACCCATTTGGTCCCGTTCCATCTGGCTACTCTGAGATCACATCTGGTTCCAGAACCAATATGACCACTTCTGGTACTATTCCAGCCAATTGTAGCTTTTACGTTATTTGATCCTGCCAAACGATTTAAAATCCAATATTCATAGTTAGATATATGATCAAGACCAGAAGATATGGCTGTTGTGTCAAATCCATCGGTCTGAGGAGAGGTATGCTTGTATTCAGCTTCAAATCTTGAGCTTGAAGAACTAGGTTTACTCATAGTAATTGGAGCGTAATAGCCATCTTTTCCTGTTGGGAATGTAAAAGCATCATTTCCAATTTTAACTATTGGTCCATCTATATATGCACTATTCGATACTGAGGAAACAGTCGTGTTATCATTCATATAAATGACATTACTCGAGGTAGTAATAATATTACCATGATCCAAATCCAGTTCTTTAAGGATAATGATTGGAGTGTTAAGAGTGATATCTGAGCTAGTATTGCTCGTTTGGATATCTCTAAATTCAGGTGTTGGTGTTCCTCCAATTATATTAATACTCTGTGCAGCATTACCATCAAAAATCGTACGACCATTACCTGCGGCACCAAATCTCACTGTAGTTGATGAGTTAACAGTAATATTTTTAGCATAAGTACTTGCGGAATTATATGAAGGATACATTAAACCAGAACCTGTTTTAATATAAGTAACATTGCCATTGAAATCATTACCTTGACCATTAGCAGGCATAAAATATGACGCCCCAGAATTCTTAAATACTACATCATCATTGAACGTATTCCCTCCGGTTGATGAATCATTATTTGCACCGGTTTTCTCCAAAGATGTTACATTATTATAAGTAGAGTTTCTAGTGAACACTCTAGGAGCTCTAAAGTCAATAATTCCATTCCATTCTGCATTTCTTATGTATAAATACCCAGTACCGGTAAGAATTAGATTTTGAGAAGTGTTTCCACTTTGATTGAAGTTTCTAAACCATAATTGTCCGGCAATAAAACCGCCTCCCCCAATGCTAATGCTTTTAGAATTAGCCAAGGTTCCACTTCCTCCGTTTTGTCCAAAGCGAATTCCATCCGATAAAGAATGTGTACTGGCAATGGAAATATTACCATTGTATTGATTAGAACTGTTAGAATTGTAGTTGCAGTAAATTTCTGAATTTGTTGCATTTGAATTATTTGTGATGTTGAGATCTCCATTAAAGATGAGGTCTCCACTATTTCCAAGGTAAATTCGCTTATAGGTGCCTGCACTTGAGTTTATTATAGAAGAAGTTCCATTGACTGTAACTTGTGAATTGGTGTTGTTTGCGACTAATACATGACCATTAACGGTTGATCCATTATTATTGATATTTAGACTACCATTTAAAGTCACATCACCATTATCTCCAAGAACAATATATCCTATACTACCAGCTGCATTGTTATTCAAAGTAGTAGACCCAGATATAGTGATATTTGAGTTTGTTGCGTTGGAAACATATGTATACGTATTTGAGCTTGGGGAATTATGATTGATAGTAAGGTTTCCACCAATCATATTTCCAGGACTATTGTATGCGATATACATGTTATGAGAGCTATTGTTGTTCATGACCAGATTAGCCTGAAAGTCATCAGCTGTACCATTCCCCATTAGAAAATATCCAGTGCCTGTGTTTTTAAGTTCTGTATTCCCAATTATGGTATTACCTCCTCCACTTACATCATGTGTAGATCCAGTTTTTTCAAAATATGCACTACCTCTATAGGTAGAATTATTGGTAATGAAACTTGGAGATTTGAAAATCACATTTCCTCCCCAATCGCAGTCTTGATGTCTAATATACGTTGCTGTTGAAGCTAATTCTAAAGATTGTGGTGTGTTACCCAGTTGAGTGAAATTTCTAAAGTTAATGGTTCCTCCAATAAAGTTAGCAATATCTACTCCGGGAATTGATATGGTTTTGGAGGCAGCTAGTGTTGCTATACCTCCGTTTGCTCCGAATAAGAAGCCATCACATGAAGTATGGGTTGATTTTAAAGTAATGTTACCGTTAAACTGATTGGCACTTGAAGATCTATAGTTTAAGTATATTTCAGAGTATGAGGCAGACGAGTTATTCGTAATATCCAGGTCTCCATTAAAAGTAACATCTCCGTAATTTCCTAAATAGCATTGCTTGTTCGAACCCGATCCATTATTAGTAAGAGAGGTATTGCCACCGATAGTTACAGCTGAACTTGAGGAATAACCCACAATAAACTGAGCTGTACTAGCTGTAGAAGTATTGGTCATTGTTAAGTTTCCTCCAATAGTTAGGTCGCCTTGATTACCGATTTGGATGTTCTTTGAAACGCCATTCAATCCAGAGTTATCAGCTGTTAAATTCCCAGTGATATTTACAAATCCTTTGTTTGAGAGGTATATGTTATGAATACCACTTGTGCTTGAAGAAGAATTACTTACAGTAACGTTACCTGTAACATTAATAATTGTTGAATTGTTGTTTGATAAATACAATTGTTGTGAGCCAGTTCCTGTAGATTCATTAAGAAGTGTTAGGTTACCTCCAATCGTATACGTTCCGGCAGCATTGGCCAATAGAACATTACTAAAGGCACCTTTATTATTGATGATAACATTAGCACCAAATGAACTTGATGCGCTATTAGAGATTGTTAATCCACCGGTTCCAACGTTGTTATTCAGTACAATTTCAGTGTTGCCAATAAAAGTGTTGCCACCATAACTGTCGTCAGTCGAAGCTCCTGTCTTTTCAATGTATGAAGTGCCATTAAACGTAGTATTTCGCATATAAGTACGAGGAGACTTAAAGTTTACATTACCCCCCCAGTTAGAGTCGCGATTGTAGATATATGATGCCGTAGATGCTAATTCAAATGAATGAGGAGTTGTGCCGGTTTGAGTAAAGTTTCTAAATAAAAGCTGTCCCCCAATGAAGTTCGCAATATCAGTACCAGGAATGGTAATAGACTTTGTATTGGCCAATATGCCAGAACCTCCGCTATTACCGAATAAGATTCCATCGCAGGAAACATGCTTAGAGCTAACTGTAATATTGTCATTGTATTGATTGCTACTGTTAGCCTGGTTGTTACAGTAGACTTCAGAATCTGGGGATCCTGCATAATTTTCAATGTTTAATGTGCCATTGAAAATGATATCTCCATAGTTGCCAAGAAAAACTCTATTTCTGTTTGAGGCATTGTTGTTATTGATAATATTTGTGTTCCCATTTATAGTCAACGATGACGTACTGGTATTTGAGAGCATCGAGACAGAGTAAGAACCAGAACCAGAGTTTTCAACGTTAAAGTTACCGGTAACTGTAGCACTTCCATTGTCAGCAAAGTAGGTTCTTAGTTGATTAGCAGAGCCATTAGAAATCATGTTTACATTTCCTCCAACACTTAATGTTGCTGAGGACTGATTACAAACTAAGATATAACTGGTACCTGATCCTGTAGCAGAATTAGTAATATTTAAATTCCCAGCTACCGAGTGTCCGGCACCAGATCTGGCAAAATATAATGAACTGGTTCCAGAGTTAGTAAGAGCAACATTTGCAGAAAAAGTATCTAATGTTCCGTTACCAAATATCAATGCTCTACTACCACTGTTTATAAGAGTTGCATTTCCTGAGAAGATATTTCCACCGTCCGAATAGTCATCACCAATTCCTCCTGTTTTTTCAAGGTGAACAGTGCCGCTATAAGTGGTTCCACGGGTGTTAAATCTTGGAGCTTTGAAAGTAACATTGCCTCCAAAACTTGAATTGTAATTATATAAGAACCCTGTTCCCGTTAATGTGATGTTTTGTGCGGTAGATCCTACCTGAGTGAAGTTTCTAAAAAGAAGTCTTCCCGATATGAAACCAGAGCCGCCTACAGTTATTGTTTTAGTACTTGCTAATGTCCCCGTTCCGGTATTGTCTCCGAAACAAATTCCATCACATGAGGCGTTTGTGGACTCAACAGTGATATTATCATTATAGACATTGCTGCTGTTGGCTCTGTGATTTAAATAGATTTCAGAGTTCGAAGCACTAGAGTTATTGGTTATATCTAAGGTGCCGTTAAAAGTAACATCACCATGGTTGCCTATATAAATTCGTTTCGTAGTACCAGCACCATTGTTACTTATTGTTACTGGATTACTGAATGAGATAGATGAACTGGAGTCATTACAAATAATAATCTGTCCAGTGCTACCGGTTGAATTGTTGGTGATATTAACGTTATCAGAAAATGATATTTTTCCACTACTTGCAACATAGATATTACTGGAAGTAGCAGAAGAGGTATTCGAAATATTAGTAACTCCTGCGACTGATAATACACTGGAACTAGATGATGCCAAATAGATATTTGAAGAAGAACCAGAAGAAGTATTGTTTATCGTTAATGTCCCGTCAATAGTATTACCCGGACTGTTATATGCCAGGTAAATATGACTTGTTCCGGTATTATTTAAAATCAGGTTTGAGTGGAAGTTATCATCCTGACCATTTCCCATGAGAAGATATGATGATCCGCTATTTTTTAATTCTGTATTTCCAACGAATGTATTCCCCCCAACACTAGCGTCAGATGTCGCTCCTGTTTTTTCAAGCGTTGTTGTTCCACTATATGTTGTACCTCGTGTTAAGATTCTAGGAGCTGTAAAAACCACATTGCCACCAAAAGAAGCATCTTGACAGTATAGTAATGCAGAGCCTGTTATAGTTAAAGATTGTGGTGTGGAACCCGTTTGGGTGAAATTTCTTAATCTTAATTCTCCTGATACAAAACCTGAGCCTCCAATTGTTATAGTTTTCGTATTTGCTAAAGTTCCGGTACCTCCGTTTCTACCGAAACGAATACCATCAGAATTACTATGTGTTGCAGAAATAACGATATTATCATTATAGATATTACTAGAGTTTGAACCTTCACTTAAAATAATATCAGAGTTGTTTGCCCCAGAGTTGTTAGTCACATTTAAAGGACCATTGAACGTAACATCTCCTTGATTACCTGCAAAAATCTGTTTGGTGGTGCTTGTTCCATTATTGGTGATATTGGTAGTGCCTGTAATGGAGACTTGAGAATTTGAGCCGTTAGCGAGGAATATATATCCTGTGGTTCCGGTTGCGCTGTTGTTTAGAGTTACTGCATCATTAAATGTAATGTCTCCGTTGTCACCAATATAAATTCTACCATTAGAAGAAGAGGTTAAATTATTGAAAGTAGATGTGCCATTAACTGTTAATGTAGACGCTGAATTTTGAGATATATAAACATAATTTCCAGACCCGGAAGAAGAGGTATTATTTACCGTTAAGTTACCATTGATGATGTTCCCTGCACTATTGTGTGCAATGTAAGTTTGGCTACTGCCTGAGTTGTTTACAATAAGGTTGGAGCTGAAAGTGTCAGAATTCCCATTTCCAAAAACAAATCTGGAAGAGCTGCTATTGTTAATCGTAGAATTTCCTGAAAATGTATTACCTCCACCTGAGTAATCATCTCCAGAGCCGATTTTATCGAATTGAGATGTTCCAGAAAAAGTTGTTGCATTTAAGACAATCCTAGGAGCAGTGATATTTACATTACCGTTGAATACAGTTCCAGAATAGGTCCTGATTCTTGCAGAATCAGAAAGTGTAATAGTTTGAGCAGTTGCACCAGATTGAACAAAATTGTATAATCTTAAATCTCCTGTAGTAAAGCCGCCTGCGTCAATTGAAATGATTTTGGTTGAAGCCAGAGTAGATTGTCCTCCATTTTCGCCAATATAGATACCACTACCTCCCGTAGATCCAATAATGATGTTTCCATTGAATTGGTTTCCAGCAGAAGCGTAAGCGATACGAATACGGCTGGTACTCGTATTAATTAGAGTGACGTTATCATTAAAAATATCAGGATTAGTTTGTCCCATTAAGAAATAACTGGTACCAGAATTGGTTACCTTTAATGTTGAATTGAACGTACAACCACCTGCACCAGTTGTTGAAGATGACCCATTGTCTTCTACAGTCACCGGGTTGTTGAAAGTACCACCACTAAATCGTACTCTACCAGCAACGATATTGATAGGCGCATTAAATGTGGTTCCGCTAAAATGGCTAATACCAGTAGTAGTGAAAGAAACAGATGAGGTTCCAGGTGTGTCTGTGATTGTCCCTCCACGGAAATAACAATGTTCGGAACCTGAAACTGTTGGATTGAAACTAAAACCAGCAAGTTCTAGAGTGCCGGAATAATTGGCGGTCATGGTGATCCCATCAACTGTAACCGGAATATCTAAAGTACAATTACCCGGACCACTTAGATCAAAGTATACGCGATCTCCTATAGTAGGAACCGATGCTCCTCCTGATCCACCACTTGACGTAGACCAGTTATTGGTGTTGTTCCAATTACTTCCTGAGGTAGCAATCCAGTAGCGGTTTGCTGCGTTCAGGTTTGATATAAAAAAGAGGGAAATTACGGTGAATAGCAGTAGTGTGTTTTTCATATCTGTGTGTTAAATACGTGTGACTTTTTTGTTCAAAATGAGCCCAAAAAGTGGAGAGCCATTGTCCAAATGTAGTGAGTTGCATAACGAATTGGGCTGAATTACTCAATATTGAAAAAGGTTGAAAGTTTTCTTACAAACCCTTGATACTATTGAATTTCTATCGAAATGAATTGAATTATAGTTAAAAATACATGATCAGGGATGAGAGGAGTCGAGGTAAGTCGATTATAGATTTTGGGCATAAAAAAAGACCTTCATTTGAAGGTCTTTTTTCTATTAACTATTTAACAACTTGCTTGAAGAAAACCCGTTGCTCATTGTTTTGAATTGTGATAAAATATGCCCCACTTGAGAAGTCACTCCAGGATATACTGATACTATTTTTGTTGAATACATTGGAATCGTGGAACAATATCTTTCCAGTGATATCAATGACCATGATATCACCATTAATTCCATCCGGATGGGATATGGTTAGTGATTCCGAATTTTGGACCAATTTGAATTTTACAACTTTAGTATCTTCAATTGAAGTTACTGTTCCTCCACCTTTAGAACCAGCCCCCCCCCCTGATTGTTGAATTTCGTTTTTGAATACAAGTTCAAATCGATTATTGTATTCTGTATTAGCTAAGAGGTCGACACTATACGGCCCATTTACAAGATTGTGGTCGATACCCAATGTTTTGTCTCGTAAAAAGATCTTGAAATCGCCAGGTAGATTTTCTCTCTTATATTCGTTGAATTCATGAAGTCCGGCTTCATCCGAGAAAACAACTAAAGGAATAGTTTTAGAGTCACCAATACTCAATGGAGCCACAGATTGAATAACATATTCATCTGTACCGATGTAAGAGGCAAATCTGACATGTGAATTCCCCACGAGTTTGTGGGCATCATATCCCACATCAAATGCATCAGTGGTAGTCTGGTTATATCCGACAAGAATATTGTTTTGATATCCTGAAGGAGAAGTAAAGCTGACCCATGCATTATGCTGATTAATTTGCTTTTGTGTTTTAAAGAACTGTGAGTTATTGCTGGATCTCATACTGTTATTAAAAACCACGTTTGTGTTGGTGTTAGCAACCACCCAAAAACCTTGACCACTTGCGATATTCCCCCCTGGAATAGTTAATGAGTTCCCTGAATTTACCCCTCCGGATAGATTCCATGAAGCGTAATCGGAGTTTTGATTATAACCGCCAGAAGTATCAGCTTCATCCCAGAAATAAAGTGCGTCTGTAATTCTAGAATTGTTAACCGCATTTTCATTCCAGAATGCTGTGGCATTTAAAGCAGAGGGATAAGGATTACCTAATAGGTTCCAATCATCATCAGCCCAATCTGTTCCTCCAGGATTACCTAGCGAAGTAGTTGTAATGGCTTTTTGAATATCTCCATTATTAATATCACCATTGTAGGTTTTTAATGCTGTAGGGTTTCCAGGTACGAAATAACCTCCACCAATATCCATAATACCATCACCACCTGTGATTACATCTGTAGCAGAAAATGTGACACTATTGCCGTTACAAGTTGTAGAATATCCAGCTGCAAAATCATATTTCCAGGCTTGATTATCTTTATCAAATGTCCAAATATCACATGGGTTCGCACTACTAAATACGGATGTTAAAGTAGCGGCTTGAATAGGAGACGCCCAAATGTTATAAATGAATGATGAATTATTCCCTGCACGTTTAACATTGTATATTCCAGAACCTGAATTGTTATCAGTTCCTGACCCGGTTTGAATTAAAGATGTGTTTTCTTCAATATTAATAGTCCCGTTATTTACGATATCCCCAGCAAGTGAAACATAGATTCCTGAGTTGATAGTTAACACCCCTCCTGATTCTACTTCAATTTCTCGTACTACCGCATTCTCAGTAAGTGGTAAGGATCCGGTTGCAGAGTTTTTGACGAGGAGTTTGTAGCAAGCATCTGTTGTATTTGGCACACTTGAACTTCCAGAACCATTATAGAACTGTGAGTTGTCCACAACTATTTGATCAAAATACTCGAACGTAAAATAATCATTGTCATTAAAGGAAACCCCAGTTGCAGTGTAGGTGCCAGAACTTAAGGTCATTGGATATCTTGTTTTAGAAGAAAAAGAAGACGAGCTACTTACAACCATATATAAAGCCGCACAACTTTGTTTACCGGATAAATCTAAATCTGTTGCATCTACTGCAACAGTAACCGACCCGATATCATTTCTTTTACTAACTCTCCATGTACTGTTTTGCCTTTCGGTATAATTGCCAGATGTAGTAAAACTATGAGTAGAAGTTTTGGTATCCTCTCCCCAAAAAAGATATTCATCATTTTGTAGATCTGAAGGATTACTAATGGTCACAATACCAGAGCCTTTTGAAGTAGTATGGGAAGACCCATCAGTTGCTTTCCCAATTCCAGCAACGTGGTAGTCAAAGCTTCCGGCAGATGCATTGTCTTGTGAATAATAGTCATTGATAATGCTAATGTTACCGTATTTAGAACTTAAGTAATTATCAATAATGACTTTTTGAACTGCTGAGAGTTCATCGTTAAATAATATAACTTCGAAAAAATCACCACTTGCTTCATCTGCACCAGAGCTGTTTTTTCCGATTCTGTCATATGGAAATCCTGCTGAACTTAATCCCATATTTACAAAGTTCTCACTTCCATTTACACGAATGGAGATGGTTGATGAACCGCCTGGTTTATGGAAAGAAAAAATAGAACGGATTCCATATGGAGAACTAATAGAAGAAGAATAGTCCGTAACTCCATAACGTGTATAGCCTACTTTATTAGTGTTGGAATATTGTTCAACACGCAAGGAGTAGGAGGGGCCATCAAATAACGTGCTACTAAGACCGCTGTTAATTGGCTTTACCACAAAATAGGCACTTGCGTCACTATACGTTCCGGATGATGGGCCAGACATATATTTCGCAGATGAACTTGAAGCATTGAACCTTAGGTAGTTTAGTGAGCCGCTCGTTTTAAATTTTGGTCTATTATTACCAGAACTTGAATAATCGTTAGAATTCCCACTTAAATCATACCAGGTAGAAACCTTAGCGTTGTTTGAGGGGTTGTCTGTATAATCATCGTTGGCATTAATGTCATCCGCATTAAGCCATACTTTTAGATTGCTGCTTCCATCTTTAGAACCTATGCCGCCAGGCCCATCCTGAGCATAAAGAAGTACGGGTGTGCAAATAATAGGTAGAATGAGTAGTAGTTTGTTAGTGATTGTAGATCCCATAATTATAACTATTAAGTGACTAAATATGTATTATAACTAATTCCTATACGCAATTGATTTGATTAAGGTTTTATGATTTGTTTAAAAAATGATCTTTGGTTGTTGTTTTGGATACTGATAAAGTAAGAACCAGCGGCAAAATTGTGCCATTGAATCTGAAGATTGTTACTTTTCACATTTTGCTTTTGGAATAGAACCTTACCAGTGATATCAATGATAGTTACATCTCCATTGATTCCATTCGGGTGGGAGATTGTAATTGTATTTTGATCTTGTAAGACTTTAAAATCCGGATCGATATTTTTTTCGACAGAAGTTACAGTACCACCACCTTTAGATCCTGAGCCACCACCAGATTGTTGCATTTTGTATTTGAAGACCAACTCAAAACGACTTTTGTATTCTACATTTGGATTTAGATCAACATTGTAAGGACCATTTGCCAGATTGTGATCTAACCCCAGAAATTTATCTCTAATGTAGATTTCAAAGTTGTTTGGGAGATTTTCTCTTTTGTATTCTTCAAACTGGTGAGTGCCATATTCATCAGAGAATACCACCAGAGGAATAACTTTAGAATCTCCAATACTTAGAGGAGCGACAGATTGAATGACATATTCATCAGTGCCGATGTAAGACGCAAATCTTACATGAGAGTTCCCCACCAGTTTGTGTGCATCATAACCCAAATCTTCAGCATCAGTAGTGGTTTGATTGTATCCTACCAGAATGTTGTTCTGATATTTTGAAGGAGAAGTAAAACTAATCCAAGCATTGTGTTGGTTGATCTGTTGCTGTGTTTTAAAGAACTGAGAGTTGTTGTAAGTTCTCATGCTGTTATTGAATACTACATTTGTATTGGCATTGGCAACGACCCAAAACCCTTGTCCACTGGCAATATTCCCGGAAGGTTCTTTCGCAGAGTTACCAGAGTTAACTCCACCTGAGAGGTTCCATGAAGCATAATCAGAGTTTTGATTATATCCCCCAGTGGTATCAGCTTCATCCCAGAAGTATAATGCATCAGTGATTCTGGAGTTGCTCACAGCATTTTCATTCCAGAAAGCGGTGGCACTTAAAGCAGAAGGATAAGGATTACCAAGTAGGTTCCAGTCATCATCTGCCCAGTCAGTTCCTCCCGGATTACCTAAAGTTGTTGTAGAGATAGCTTTATTAAGTGTTCCGTTGTTAATAGTTCCGTTGTAAGTTTTCAGTGCAGTTGGATCACCAGGGACAAAGTATCCGCCAGTAACATCCATGATTCCATCCCCTCCGGAGATTACATGAGAAGCACCGAAGGTGACACTGTTTCCATTACAAGTAGTAGAATATCCGGCTGCAAAATCATATTTCCATGCTTGTAGGTCTTTGTCAAATACAAAGATGTCACAAGGATTAGCAGAAGAGAAGACGGAAGTCAAAGAAGCAGATTGGATAGGCGAGGACCAAATGTTGAAGATGTATGGAGAATTATTACCCGTACGTTTAACATTATAGACTCCTGCACCGGAGTTGTTATCGGTTCCAGCACCAGTTTGAATCAAGGAAGATTCTTCTTCGATGTTAATGGTACCATTATTTACGATATCTCCAGCTAAAGAAAGATAGATACCGGAGTTGATGGTAAGTATTCCACCAGCTTCTACTTCGATTTCTCTAACTTCAGCGTTTTCTGAGATAGGAAGAGCACCGGTAGCAGAACTTTTTACAAGAAGTTTATAACAGGCATTGGTAATGTTAGGTACACTGGAAGTACCAGCACCATTGTAGAACTGAGAGTTATCGACAACGATTTGATCGATGTATTCGAAGGTGAAGTAGTCGTTATCATTGAAAGAAACATTATCAGCGGTATAAACCCCAGAACTTAAAGTCATAGGATAGGAAGTTTTTGAAGCGAACGAAGAAGAGCTACTTACGACAAGGTAAAGATTGGCGCAGCTTTGTTTTCCAGTAAGATCGAGATCGGTAGCAGCCACAGAAACAGAGACTGTACCGAGGTCATTTCTTTTACTGACTCTCCAGGTGCTGGATTGTCTTTCGGTGTAATCCGAAGAAGTAGAGAATCCATAAGAAGAGTTTAGCGTGTTTTCACCCCAGAAAAGGAATTCATCAAAGTTGAGATCAGAAGGATTGTTGATTTTAACGATTCCGGTACCTTGAGAATTGTTATGAAGTGATCCATCAGCTGCACGACCAATACCAGCTACATGATGATCGAAGTTTCCTGATCCGGAATTATCCTGTGTATAATAATCGTTAGCTGAAAGAGCAATAGCGTACTTTGCAGAAAGGTAATTGTTAATGATAATTTCTTCTACCTCACTCAATACGGTGTTGAACATGATGATTTCACCAATGTCACCATTAAAATAGTAATCAGGGGAGAATTCATTTCGTCCGGCTCCAACACGAATGGGCTGAGATGGATTTAGTGTCATTGTATGCGTATTTGAAGCATCAAATGAGCCATTGATATCTAATATTTTATTGTTAGTAGCTCCATCATATCTGATCATCTGACTGGCCCAACTACCTGCCGTAGATGTTCCACCAGAGTTTGTTTGCCATGCTCCGGAAGATCTTCCGGTCCAAAAATCCCAATAGTTTGTGTTGGGTCTGGAATATAATATGAAACCTGCAGTTGCTGTTCCGGAAGGGTCATCCCTATTAGAAATAACACATTTATATCTATTACTGGAATTCACTTTGTTTGCTGAGAAAATGGTAAACGAAGTAGGAGTCAAATCTGAAGTAAATGCGCGCTGGAAATACGAAGAGGTTCCATTGAATCTAAATGCAGGATAATCGTTTTGTGCAGATTCAATAAACGTAGCTCCATTCCCTACAGAAAAGTTGAAATTATTCCCTGAAGCATCTGTCCAATTGGTAATAGTTGAATTGTTAGTACCTGAAATAGTATTCACATCTAACCATAGCTTTAATCCTGATGTTCCATCATCAGAACCAATTCCACCCGGCCCTTTTGGCGAAGCAACAACATCCGGGGATGTACCTGTGATATTGACATTGTCAATAGCCCACCACCAGTCATAATTTCCTGAGTAGCGGAATCTTACTCTTGCGTTTGAGCTTCCATTGGTTGCTGAGGTAATATCTAAAGTGATTAAATCTGAACCAGAGTAGTTTTCATCTCCGGTAGTATAACTTACTACAGTGGTCCAGCTTGAACCATTATATACCTGTACTTCACAAGATTCGGGAGAACTATAATCTCTATATTGATGATCGAAACTTAAAGTAACAGTAGAGTATGGACTGGCATCAAATGTAGGGGTGGCTAAAGATGCATCCTGATTTGATGAACTGCCATAATAATCACTGTCCAAAATAGCATAATCACCGGAGAAGTTTCCAGCGCTTATATTTCTGTTGTCAGGATCGTTAAATAACCATACATCACCAGTTCCGGCATGGTCTGTATTGGTCCATCCGGAAGGTAAACTTCCTCCAGAAAAATTTTCATTCAATATAGTCGTTTGACTAATTGCATGGAGAGGAAAAAAAAGACATGTAAATAAAAGTAGTTTAATAGGCGTAGCGATTTTCATATTTGTGTGATCTTATGCAATATTTATTCATTTAACTAATTGAATAGAGTATATACAAAATCAAAACTATATTATTAACATAGTTTGTTTGATAATATACCGAATAGTTAAATAGATTGCATCGTGAATGAAATCGCTATTTCTAGGGTGATATTTTATTTAATAAAAATGATTCTTGATTAAAATTCAATAAAAAAACGGCCAAATTGCTTCAGCCGTTTTTTTACTATTATTTTTAGTTTTTTATAATCTGTTTAAAGAATGATCTTTGGTTGTTGTTTTGGATACTGATGAAGTAAGAACCAGCGGCAAAATTGTGCCATTGAATCTGAAGATTGTTGCTTTTCACATTTTGCTTTTGGAATAGAACTTTACCAGTAAGATCAATAATGGTCACATCTCCATTAATTCCATTTGGGTGGGAGATGGTAATGGTATTTTGATCTTGTAAGACTTTAAAATCCGGATCGATATTTTTTTCGACAGAAGTTACAGTACCACCACCTTTAGATCCTGAGCCACCACCAGATTGTTGCATTTTGTATTTGAAGACCAATTCAAAACGACTTTTGTATTCCACATTTGGATTTAGATCAACATTGTAAGGACCATTTGCGAGATTGTGATCTAACCCCAGGAATTTATCTCTAATGTAGATTTCAAAGTTGTTAGGAAGATTTTCTCTTTTGTATTCTTCAAACTGGTGTGTACCATATTCATCAGAGAATACCACCAGAGGAATAACTTTAGAATCTCCAATACTTAGAGGAGCGACAGATTGAATGACATATTCATCAGTGCCGATGTAAGACGCAAATCTTACATGAGAGTTCCCCACCAGTTTGTGTGCATCATAACCCAAATCTTCAGCATCAGTAGTGGTTTGATTGTATCCTACCAGAATGTTGTTCTGATATTTTGAAGGAGAAGTAAAACTAATCCAAGCATTGTGTTGGTTGATCTGTTGCTGTGTTTTAAAGAACTGAGAGTTGTTGTAAGTTCTCATGCTGTTATTGAATACTACATTTGTATTGGCATTGGCAACGACCCAAAACCCTTGTCCACTGGCAATGTTCCCGGAAGGTTCTTTCGCAGAGTTACCAGAGTTAACTCCACCTGAGAGGTTCCATGAAGCATAATCAGAGTTTTGATTATATCCCCCAGTGGTATCAGCTTCATCCCAGAAGTATAATGCATCAGTGATTCTGGAGTTGCTCACAGCATTTTCATTCCAGAAAGCGGTGGCACTTAAAGCAGAAGGATAAGGATTACCAAGTAGGTTCCAGTCATCATCTGCCCAGTCAGTTCCTCCCGGATTACCTAAAGTTGTTGTAGAGATAGCTTTATTAAGTGTTCCGTTGTTAATAGTTCCGTTGTAAGTTTTCAGTGCAGTTGGATCACCAGGGACAAAGTATCCGCCAGTAACATCCATGATTCCATCCCCTCCGGAGATTACATGAGAAGCACCGAAGGTGACACTGTTTCCATTACAAGTAGTAGAATATCCGGCTGCAAAATCATATTTCCATGCTTGTAGGTCTTTGTCAAATACAAAGATGTCACAAGGATTAGCAGAAGAGAAGACGGAAGTCAAAGAAGCAGATTGGATAGGCGAGGACCAAATGTTGAAGATGTATGGAGAATTATTACCCGTACGTTTAACATTATAGACTCCTGCACCGGAGTTGTTATCGGTTCCAGCACCAGTTTGAATCAAGGAAGATTCTTCTTCGATGTTAATGGTACCATTATTTACGATATCTCCAGCTAAAGAAAGATAGATACCGGAGTTGATGGTAAGTATTCCACCAGCTTCTACTTCGATTTCTCTAACTTCAGCGTTTTCTGAGATAGGAAGAGCACCGGTAGCAGAACTTTTTACAAGAAGTTTATAACAGGCATTGGTAATGTTAGGTACACTGGAAGTACCAGCACCATTGTAGAACTGAGAGTTATCGACAACGATTTGATCGATGTATTCGAAGGTGAAGTAGTCGTTATCATTGAAAGAAACATTATCAGCGGTATAAACCCCAGAACTTAAAGTCATAGGATAGGAAGTTTTTGAAGCGAACGAAGAAGAGCTACTTACGACAAGGTAAAGATTGGCGCAGCTTTGTTTTCCAGTAAGATCGAGATCGGTAGCAGCCACAGAAACAGAGACTGTACCGAGGTCATTTCTTTTACTGACTCTCCAGGTGCTGGATTGTCTTTCGGTGTAATCCGAAGAAGTAGAGAATCCATAAGAAGAGTTTAGCGTGTTTTCACCCCAGAAAAGGAATTCATCAAAGTTGAGATCAGAAGGATTGTTGATTTTAACGATTCCGGTACCTTGAGAATTGTTATGAAGTGATCCATCAGCTGCACGACCAATACCAGCTACATGATGATCGAAGTTTCCTGATCCGGAATTATCCTGTGTATAATAATCGTTAGCTGAAAGAGCAATAGCGTACTTTGCAGAAAGGTAATTATCTAATATGATCTTTTCTACGTCACTAAGATCTGTGTTGAATATGATGACCTCAGTAATATCTCCGGTAAAGCTTCTACCGGAGTAATACCCACCAATATAAAATTTATTGGTATGCGTAGAAGGTCTGGTTTGAGATACAAAATGGAGTGAATTTCCATGACTTCCAGCATTTGTTGTACCTCCATTTATATATGACTCACCAGCATCAGTTGACCAGGTGTCATTATTGGTTCCATTCCCACCACCTGGGTACTGCCAAATGTTATCCGTACTACTTGGTCTTCGGATTCCTTTATCTCCATTAAATCCAGCAACTGCCTCAAAGTAACTGCGGCTTTTTGGATCATTCACAGCAATTAGTGTTTTAGCGGTGATATTTGAAGACGTTACAAATTGTCTGTTTAATGAAGATGCACTAAGCTTGGCATTTCCATTTATTAAGTCAGATGCACCACTTTGATAAGTAGCACTTCCGCTATTATAGATTGTTTTATTGTTACCGGATTCATCTACCCATGTAGATACAGATTGTCCATCTGAAGGCAGTGAATTTGAACTATTTCTTAACCCATTCGGTGTATACCATGCAACGAGACCAGATGTCCCGTCATCAGAACCAATACCTCCAGGTCCTTTGGGAGAAGCGACAATCGCAGGTTCTGTTCCTGTAATGGTAACATTATCAATGGCCCACCACCAATCGTAAGAACCTTTATATCTAAAACGTACTTTAGCATTTGAGCTTGCGTTTACCGCACTGGTAATATCCAATGTCACAAAATCAGCCCCTGAATAATTCTCGTCACCAATGTCGTATGTCACAATTGTAGACCATGAAGATCCATTGTATACCTGAACTTTACAAAACTCCGGGCCATCATAATCTCTATATTGATGGTCAAAAGTTAACGTTATAGTAGAATAAGGACTAGCATCGAATGATGGAGTGATCAGAGATGCGTTTTGGCTAGATGAAGTCCCGTATTCATCACTATCCAGAATGGCATAGTTTCCAGAGAAGTTTCCTGCTGAAATATTTCGGCTTCCCGGATCATTAAATTGCCAATCATCACCGGTTCCGGCATGATCGTTATTGGTCCATCCGGATGGGAGTGAAGAACCATTAAAACTTTCGCTAACCAATACAGTTTGCGAAAATGACAAAGCGGGGAAAATCGCCAAAAAGAATGCGATTAGCTTAAATGAAGTAGTAGTGTTCATGGTTTGCGGTTTATATCAATATTAATTCATATGCATGATCTAAAATTGAATATGCGGAACCAAAACTATGTAAAAGAGGTGTATACGGTCTAAATGTACTGTATAGTTAAATAATTTGAATTATTATTTTTAATTTGCTTGAAGCGTGACTAAATAGTTTATAGAAATGAATCTAGTTCTGATCTAATCATCAGATATATAACATGCTTCATTAGTCTTTAAGGTTTTAGTTATTGACTTTTAACAATTTGATTTAGGTAAATTCTATGACTCCCATTTTGAACTGAAATGAAGTAAATACCTTTAATAAAATGACTCCAATTAACCTGAATACTATTTTGTTTTAATTGATATTGACTTTTGTATAAAGTTCTACCTGAAATATCTGTGAGAGTTATATAACCTGTGATGCCATTTGGATGGTAGATTGTAATTATTCCTGATCCGGTTGTTAATTCGAAATGATTATTATAATAATCTTCAATTGAAGTTGCTGTTCCGCCACCTTTAGAACCAGATCCTCCACCGGATTGATGGACTTTATATTTGAATAATAATTCAAATCGACTTTTGTATTCGGTGTTAGGGTTTAAATCAACAGTATAAGGACCATTAACCAAATTATGTTCGAGACCAAGGTATTTATCTTTTAGATAAATCTCGACATTGTTTGGTAGGTTCTCTCTTTTGTATTCGTTGAAATGATGCGTGCCGTATTCATCACTAAACACCACAATAGGAATGGTCTTCGAATCACCAATGTTTAATGGTGCTATTGATTGGATTACAAATTCATCTGTGCCAATATAAGAGGCAAATCTGACATGGGCATTACCGACTAATTTATGAGCATCGTATCCCGCATCAACCGAATCTGTTGTATTTTGATTGTAGCCTATTAAGATGTTGTTTCGATACCCGGAAGGAGAAGTGAAACTGATCCATGCATTATGTTGATCTAAGTTTTGAGATTTAAAAAATTGAGAGTTTGAACTGGTTCTCATGCTATTATTAAAAACCACATTCGTATTGGCATTGGCGACTACCCAGAAACCTTGACCGCTTGCAATATTTCCACCTGGAATGGTTGATGAATTCCCTGAGTTCACGCCTCCGGATAGGTTCCATGAGGCATAATCTGAATTTTGGTTGTATCCGCCAGTTGTGTCTGCTTCATCCCAGAAATATAATGCGTCAGTGATTCTAGAATTATTCACCGCATTTTCATTCCAGAAAGCAGTGGCATTTAATGCAGAAGGATATGGATTCCCTAGTAGGTTCCAGTCATCATCAGCCCAATCGGTTCCTCCCGGATTACCAAGATTAGTGATAGATATCGCTTTTTGAAGGTCTCCGTTATTTATAGTGCCATTATAGGTTTTAAGAGCTGTTGGATTTCCAGGTACAAAATATCCTCCTCCAATATCCATATTGCCGTCTCCTCCCAATATAACATCTGAAGCAGTAAAAGTGACACTATTGCCATTACATGTTGTTGTATATCCAGCAGTATAATCATATTTCCAGGTTTGAAGATCTTTGTCAAATACATATATGTCACAAGGGTTGGAATTATTAAATACCGATGATAATGGAGCAGATTGAATTGGTGAAGACCAAATGTTATAGTAGTATGCAGAGTTATTGCCTGCACGTTTAACATTGTATGTTCCCGTACCAGAATTATTATCTGAGCCAGTTCCAGTTTGAATTAAAGAGGAGTTTTCACAAATGTTGATCGTACCATTATTATTAATTGAATTGGAAATTGATAGATACGTATTTGAATCAATAGCAAGAATTCCTCCGGATTCTACTTCGACTTCACGCACTTTTGCGTTCTCAGAAATATCTAGTGAGCCATCGGCTGTACTCTTAACAAGTAGTTTGTAACATTCGTCTGATGTACCGGGAGCACTGGATGTTCCTGAACCATTATAGAATGAGGAGCCGTCAATAACAACTTTATCAAAGTATTCAAACGTAAAATAGTCATCATCTGAGAAGGAAACGTTATTTACTGAATAGACCCCTGATGATAAACTCATTGCATATGTGGTTTTGCTTGAAAATGTGGATGAATTACTCACCACAAGATAAAGTGTTGCGCAACTTTGTTTTCCAGACAAATCAAGATCTGCTGCATTTACAGATACTGTAACGCTGCCCACATCATTTTGTTTACTGATTCGCCAGGTGCTATTTTGCCTTTCATAATACTCTGATGTGGTCGTAAATCCATAGGAAGAACTTTGTGTGTCCTCTCCCCAAAATAAGAATTCTCCATTTTGTAAGTCGGAAGGATTACTCATTTGAACAATTCCACTCCCCTTAGAAGTGGAATGTGATGACCCATCAGATGACTGACCTATTCCTGCTACATGATGGTCAAAGTTTCCAGAGCCTGAATTATCCTGGGTATAGTAATCATTAGAAGTAAGTCCAATATCAAATTTAGCAGATAGGTAATTATTAATGATAATTCGTTCAATTTCGGAGACTTCTTTGTAGAATACGATAGTCTCTGCAAGTTCTCCATTTAAAAACTTAACACCGTTTCTGTTGACTCCCATCTTATATAAATAAAATTCTGTGGCCCTGGCCGCAGATATAGATTTAGAGGTTGAAGAGGCTTCATTTAACCATGAATTCATAGTGTTTGAAGATGAGCGTGTAACAGATGTAATATTATAATTCGAAAGCTGAGAATGGGCCGCTATAAGTTTACCTCCACAGCTGAATGAATCTGCTGCAGTATTTCCTGTTGAGGAAATTTGGACAGTTCCGTTGGAGTAGGTATCAGCTGATGCAAAAATGGCATCTCTTTGTTTGGGATAGCTCCCAATATATTTCCAAACTGTAAAAATAGAATAAGCAGATTCCGTGTCTGCCGATGAAAATGCACCGGTAGTTATCACATCATCAGTTCCATCAAAAATGATAGTAGTATATCCATTAATGGCGTTTGTGGATTGTTGTGGTTGATATGAAGTAGTATCTTGAGATACGTGATTAGCGTGCCCGGATTGATCAGCCCAGTCACTTACATTATTTCCTGAAGGAATAGTGAGGCCGTATCCAGAGCGAATCCATAAGTTTAAATCGGTTGCTCCGTCAGTATGTCCGATACCACCGGGACCATTTTGTGCGAATACAGAAATAGAGGCATTCAGGGCAATTGCCCAAAGTAGTTTTTGAGAGGAAAAATTAGCCATTACAAGTGTTTTAGTTTGTTAGGTTCAAACGCTTGTGGCGGTAGGCAGTTTGTTATAGCTTGACTACAAGTTAGTTATAAAACTTCTTGCTGAATATGATTTGAATAAATTATTAAACAGATTGACTGGATTTTGCTTTAAATGGTATGTTTAGGGTAAAAAAAATCCCAGCTAAAAAGCTGGGATTTAAACTTATACAGTATGATTTAAATTTATTTTACGGCATCAACGATTGCCTTGAAGGCAGTCGGATTATTCAAAGCTAAATCAGCTAATACCTTACGGTTTAACATGATTTCTTTTTTAGACACTTTACCCATAAACTCAGAATAAGACATTCCGTGCTCACGTGCAGCAGCGTTAATTCTTTGAATCCAAAGACTTCTGAAGTTTCTCTTCTTTTGTTTACGTCCAGTGTAAGCATAAAGCATACCTTTTTCAACGGCATTCTTTGCTACGGTCCAAACGTTTTTTCTACGACCAAAGTAACCTTTGGCCTGTTTCATCACTTTTTTTCGTCTTGCTCTACTGGCAACACTATTTACTGATCTTGGCATAATTTAAAGTTTTCTGAAACTAAGCGGCTTTTACACACTTTACGAGCTCAGTCTCCGGTTTAACAAAATAACCTATATGAATTTTACTTCATATTTAATTGTAACTTGATGCTTGCTTCGTCAACTTTGTCAACTAAACCTGCATGTGTTAAGTTACGTTTTCTTTTAGTTGCTTTTTTCGTCAAAATATGTGACTTAAAAGCGTGTTTTCTTTTGATTTTTCCAGAACCAGTCAGCTTAAAACGCTTCTTAGCACTAGATTTTGTTTTCATTTTTGGCATCGTTCCAACGTTTTTTTATATACTGTATAAGTTTATTTTTTCTTTTTAGGTGCAATGAACATAATCATACGTTTACCTTCTAATTTAGGCATTTGTTCAACGCTACCATAATCGTCTAATTCCTGAGCTAATCTAAGAAGTAATATTTGACCTTGTTCTTTAAACACAATAGATCTTCCTTTAAAGAAAACGTAAGCTTTAAGTTTGGATCCTTCTTCTAAGAACTTGATGGCATGTTTCTTCTTAAATTCATAATCATGGTCATCAGTATTCGGTCCAAAACGAATCTCTTTAATAGAAATTTTAGTCGTTTTAGCTTTGATTTCTTTTTGCTTTTTCTTTTGGTCATACAAGAATTTCTTGTAATCCAAAATTTTACAAATAGGTGGATCTGTTTTAGCTGAAATTTCAACTAAATCAAGACCTTGGTCTTCTGCTCTTTTCAGAGCATCACGTGTAGAAACCACACCAGCATCACCGTCTTCACCTCCAACAAGTCTAACCTGTCTCGCGGTGATTTTTTCGTTGATCTTGTGCGGATCTTCTTTAATTACCCGACCACCTCGTGGTCCTTTTCTTCTTTTTTTTATAGCTCGGTCCTCCTTTTAAATTAGGTGAAACATTATTAATTTAAACCTGCTGTTTGACGATTTACTTCATTTTGTAATTGCTTAGCGAAATCTTCAATGGACATAATCCCTTGATCTCCTTCACCGTGCTTTCGAACAGCAACCGTATTTTCCGCAACTTCTTTTTCTCCTAAAATCAGCATATAAGGTAATTTGTTTACCTCATTATCTCTAATTTTTCGGCCAATTTTCTCGTTACGATCATCTACGAGCGCGCGAATATCGTATTTATTTAGCAGATTTAAAAGGTTTTGCGCGTGGTCGTTATATTTTTCACTAAGCGGAAGTATTGCAACTTGAACCGGAGTTAACCATAAAGGGAAGTTCCCTGCACAGTGTTCGGTCAATACTGCAACGAATCTTTCCATTGATCCAAATGGAGCTCTATGAATCATCACCGGGCGATGTTTTTGATTATCGGCACCTGTATATTCCAGGTCAAAACGTTCAGGTAAGTTGTAATCTACCTGGATTGTTCCCAATTGCCAGCTTCTACCAATCGCATCGCGAACCATAAAGTCTAACTTAGGGCCATAGAAAGCAGCTTCACCGTATTCAATTACAGTTGGTAAGCCTTTTTCCTCAGTAGCTTCAATAATTGCTCTTTCAGCTTTTGCCCAATTTTCATCAGAACCAATATATTTATCTTTATCTTCAGGATCTCTTAATGACACCTGAGCGGTAAAGTTCTCAAAATCCAAAGTTTTGAAAATGTATAAAACCAGATCAATAACCTTTTTGAATTCATCTTTCAGTTGCTCCGGCATACAGAAAAGGTGTGCATCATCCTGAGTAAAACCTCTTACACGTGTTAATCCATGTAGCTCTCCGGATTGCTCATAACGATACACTGTACCAAATTCAGCGAATCTGACAGGTAAGTCTTTATATGATCTTGGAGAAGATTTAAAAATCTCACAGTGATGAGGACAATTCATTGGTTTTAGTAAAAATTCCTCTCCCACGTGTGGTGTGGTAATTGGTCGGAAAGAGTCCGCACCATATTTTGCATAGTGCCCAGAAGTCACATATAAATCTTTATGACCAATATGTGGTGTAATCACAGGTTGATAACCTGATTCCTTTTGTGCTTTCTTTAAGAACTGTTCTAAGCGTTCGCGAAGTTCAGCACCTTTTGGTAACCATAAAGGTAATCCGGAACCTACTTTTTCAGAAAAAGTAAATAATCCTAATTCCTTACCAATTTTTCTATGGTCTCTTTTTTTAGCCTCTTCTAAAAACTCTAGGTATTCGTTTAGTTCCTTTTGTTTTGGATAAGTTACCCCGTAAATACGTGTCAATTGTTTACGAGATTCATCACCTCTCCAATATGCTCCTGAAGTACTTAAAACTTTGATCGCCTTAATGAACCCTGTATGTGGGATATGTGGCCCGCGACATAAATCTGTAAATTCACCTTGTTGGTAAAGCGTAATGGTACCATCTTCCAGATCTTTAATCAAATCTAGTTTATACTCATCATCTTTTTCGGTGAAATAAGCTAAAGCATCAGCCTTAGAAATGTCTTTTCTAACATACTCAGACTTCTTTTTAGCTAATTCTTTCATCTTGTTCTCAATTTTTGAGAAATCTTCATGAGAGAATTTATGATCACCAAAATCTACATCATAATAAAATCCTGTCTCAATGTTTGGTCCAATACCAAACTTAATTCCTGGATATAAACTCTCTAAAGCTTCGGCCATTAAATGCGCAGATGAGTGCCACATAGTAGCTTTTCCTTCAGTATCGTTCCAGGTCAATAATTGTAGAGTCGCATCGGTGGTTATTGGGCGCGTGGCATCAATAACATCACCATTTACTTTTGCTGATAATACATTTCGGGCTAAACCCTCACTAATGGATTTAGCGATGTCCAAAGCAGTTACTCCACTTTGTTCTTCTCTTACAGTGCCATCTGGCAAAGTGATTTTTATCATCTCTACAATTTTGTTAAAAGTGCGCGCAAAGATACATTTTTGAGCGTTGTAGTAAAGTGACTCTGAATATTTAATTAAGTTTAAATTTTATGTGGTTTATTAATGAATGGTTAATAGAATGATGGACGCAAAAGGTTAATTTAGTTTTCCATTTCAAAATAAATGATTGAGGGATTCCAATACGAAGAAATTAAATTGCAAGATGACTATGAAGGTGAAGTCATCGCTACGTTTATCATCTCTGAAAATAATCATAATAACAGACCCGTAGTTTTGTATATTCATGGGTTTATTGATTATTTCTTTCATCCTCATTTATCAGAATTTTTCCATCAAAACGAATATGATTTTTATGCTCTGGAATTGAGAAAGTATGGGCATTCAATCTTGCCGCATCAGCACAAAAATTATTGTAGAAATCTGGAAGAATACTTTGAGGAGATTGATTTTTGTATCCAAAAGATAAAACAACAAAATAATGCACCATTGGTTTTAATGGGTCATTCTACCGGAGGTTTAATTTCAAGTTTATATTTGAACAAGGGACAATTTAAAGATCAGGTAAGCGCATTGGTTTTAAACTCGCCCTTTGTAGAAACAAATGTTCCATCTATAGCAAGAACCGTTTTAAAACCAATGACCAAATGGATTTCAACAGTTTTCCCCTATGCCAAATTGAATGGAATGTTACCTCCTATTTATCCGAGTAGTTTACATAAGGATTTTAATGGGGAGTGGGAGTTTGATTTGGTTATGAAGCCCATAGAAGGTTTTCCCGTTTATTTTAAATGGAGTAGTGCAATTATGGATGGCCAAGATTATTTAAAGAGCCATTCAAACATTCATCAACCTGTTGTTTTACTACATTCTCATGATTCATATCTTCCAAATAAATATGAATCCCGGGTTATGAAATCAGATATTGTATTGAATGTAGAACATATGAAGGAAATCGGGCCTAAGTTAGGAGAAAATGTTACTCTAATAGAGATTGAAAATGGAGTACATGATCTGTTTTTATCCCCAAAGAAAGTTCGTCAACAGGCTTTAAATGAAATGATAAACTGGTTAAATAAAGTGATATAGACTAAGATACTTTTTGATAGACACCAAGTAGAACTTTTTCTTGTGCCTGCCAATTTGCAGTTTCTCTAGCTACTCCTGCATTTTTTGAAAGCTTTTGATACAATTCTTGATCAGATAGTAATTTGTTGATCGCGTTGGATATGTTTTGCGGTTTGATATCATTAATAAGTACTGCTACCTCATTTTGCTTATTGAAGTCAGCATACTCAGGATAGTTCATAGCTACTTGGGGAATTTGCGCATGCATGTAGTCGAAAAAACGATTCGCCAATGAATGCCAGTGACTTAAGCCATCTTTTGCAAACAAGGTTAGACCAATTGTAGCACCATATGTAAAGTCTCTTAGCTTCTCAGGTTTGATAAAGCCCAGAAATTTAACCTTATCTGTTAGGTCCAGGTCGGTGGCCATCTTTTTTAGTTCGGGAAGAATATCTCCATCACCACATATGTATAGATTATAATCGATATTCTTCATAGCTTGAATGATTTGCTCTAATCCTCTACCATAATTTACTGCTCCCTGATACAAGATATATGGAACCGATCTATCTATATTTTGAGGAGGATCTTGTAACATGGTGGCGTTACGTACCACGTCAAAACGAATTTTATATTCATCTTGAAATAGGGATGCGTAGCCTTTTGAAACAGTATAAGCTGCATCGACTTTAGGAAGCGCATAACGTTCAATACTTTTCCAAAAGTTTTTTAGTCGCGGGCGATTCACGATTTCTTCCTGTTCTGTGAAGTATTCATGTGCATCATAAACGACTTTACACCCTTTTATTTTTGCCACCCATATTGCTGGTAAAATGGTATCGAGATCATTGGCATTAATGATGTCATATTTATTGAACAGTAAATGAAAGAAAAGTCGAATATTATATTCTCCATAAAAGAGAACCGATCTTTCAAAGATGCAGTTTAACCTTAAGCGATGAAAAGGTTTTTTTTCTAGCGTTTTTGATGATTTTCTTTTACGACCAATTAGAGTTACATCGTATCCATTTTGAACCAGTGCGGTACATATACGATTCATACGTTGATCCTGATGCAGATCATTGGTAACTAAACTGGCGATTCGAACCATAAATAAAATTGAATGGCGAATGTATGTTTTTAACTTTTAATTTGATTCCTCCAATCTAATGAAAGTTCAATTTTTTTCCCGTTTTTGACAAAAAATGGTGGTGGGAATGGAGGGAAATAGGTAGCACGGACATATCGGTCAATTTTTTCTTCGCTCCAATTGGGGTCAATTTGTTTAATCTGATGGATTTCATCACGAAGATGAAAATTATGTGCTCTAAGCGTGTGGAGTTGTTTTTGAGGAGTTCTGGTGTAATTTCCGTTTAATATGTTTGAAATTTTTTGTTCAAAAAGTTGAATAGATTGTTCTAAGGTTTTCTTGTAAAGCGAGACTACGGTTTCGTTCGACTCAACAGGAAATCGACTTTCAAACAGAATATCTCCGGAATCAATTCCAGCATCTAAAACATGAAGTGTAGTTCCGAATTCTTGTATTTCGTCAATAATTGCAAAAGAGAACTGATTACATCCACGATACTCAGGTAAAGGAGCCATGTGAAGATTAATCGCCAGTTCTTGAGCAGTATCGATATGTTTCTGTTTTAATATTTTATGGTATTGAACTGAGATGAGATAATCATATGATTTTAAATCCAGTAATTCATCAGGATTTGATAAAACGGGAATATGGTTTGAAGTCGCTAAATCATGGATGCTCTTTTTGTTATCAGTATTCAGACTTCTGTTATTGGTTAAAACTGCAACAATTTCACATTTCAATTGATTTGAGTTTTGGATCAGATAATTAAACGTATCATATCCAATTTCTTTACTTCCTAAAAATACAATTTGTTTTAAATCCATATTCGAACGCCAGTGGCTCAAAAGTAAATATCCTTTGAGGTGGAAATATAAAAAATGCGTTCTTTTTTCATTTTAAAATTAAGCTTCAAGTGTAAGTTTGTTTTAAGAATTGAAATATGTTAAAAATAGCATTTCATCCAATTTACACACATCCGCTTCCTGAGGGACATCGTTTCCCTATGGAGAAATATGAACTTTTACCTGCGCAGCTATTACACGAAGGAACTTGTACCCAGGCCAATTTCTTTGAACCGGATTTCCCGGAAATTGATCATGTGTTTAATGTGCATGAAAAACAATATGTCAAGAGTCTACAGTCTTTGGAAATTGATAAAAAAATGGCGCGTAGAATTGGGTTTCCATTGAGTCAACAGTTGATAGATAGAGAGTTTATTCTTGCTCAGGGGACGATTAAAGCTTGTGATTTTGCCATGAAAAACGGCATAGCCATGAATATTGCAGGAGGTACACATCATGCCTTTACGGATAAAGGTGAAGCATTTTGTTTGTTAAATGATCAGGCTATAGGCGCGCGATATGTTCAGAAGACCTATGGAATGAAAAAAGTTTTAATGATTGATTTGGATGTGCATCAGGGCAATGGTACGGCTCAGATTTTTGAGAACGATGATTCCGTATTTACATTTTCAATGCATGGTGCACATAATTATCCATTTGTAAAAGAAAAGAGCGATTTGGATATTGAGTTGCCAAATGGGTGTGATGATGAAACATATCTTCAAATCCTAAAAGAAACCTTGCCTAAGTTATTGAAGGAGCAACAACCTGATTTTATTTTCTACTTATCTGGTGTCGATGTATTGGAAACTGACAAACTGGGTAAATTGGGGTTAACCCTGGGAGGGTGTAAAGCGCGTGATAGAATGGTTTTGGAATCTTGCTATGAATACAATGTGCCTATGATGTGTTCCATGGGTGGTGGATATTCCGAAGATATAAAAGTGATTATTGACGCACATGCTAATACGTATCGTTTGGTTCAGGAAATCTATTTCTAGAGATACTAACGGCCATAGTTCAATAACTTTTTAATAGATTAATATTTCAGTTCATAAGTGCAGATTATTTTTGATTTCTAAAGTCATAATGCAGGATGCAAGTACAGAAAAATATCTCACTTAAGCCATATAACACTTTTGGAATTGATGTGAACTCTTCATTATTTTTAGAGTGGAGTTCTATTGCCGATGTACAGGAATATACCCAAAATGAATCTCTAAAATCTCACGATAGACTTATTCTGGGTGGAGGCAGTAATATGCTTTTAACTAAAGATTTTGATGGGCTGGCAATAAGAAATCATATTTTGGGAAAAGAAGTGATTTCAGAAAATGAGGACCAAGTGATAGTAAAGATTGGAGGAGGAGAAGTATGGCATGATATCGTATTATGGACAATTTCCCAAGGATGGAATGGAATGGAGAATATGTCATTAATTCCGGGAAGTGTTGGGGCTGCACCAATTCAAAATATTGGGGCTTATGGGAAAGAACTCAAAGATTTATTTGTCGAGCTAGAAGCAGTAAATTTATCAAATGGCGAGATTCGTAATTTTGACCTGAACGCATGTGATTTTGGATATAGAAATAGTGTGTTTAAAAATGAATTAAAAGGACAATACATTATTACATCTGTTACTTTGAGATTGAGTAAAAAGTCTGAGTTTAATATTTCTTATGGTACGATTCAACAGGAGTTGGATAAGATGGGCATTGAGGAATTAACCGCAAAGTCAATATCCGATGCTGTGATTGCGATTAGACAGAGTAAATTACCAGACCCTAAAGAATTGGGAAATTCAGGAAGTTTTTTTAAGAACCCAATTATTCCGGAAAGTCTTTATGAAGAGGTGAAGTTTGAATATCCGGGATTACCATCGTATCCGGCAGGAGAGGAGATGGTTAAAGTTCCGGCTGGATGGTTAATTGATCAGGCAGGGTGGAAAGGAAGACGCGTTGGAAATTGTGGGGTACATAGCAAACAGGCGTTAGTTTTAGTGAATTATGGAGGGGCTACGGGGCAGGAAATATTCCAACTGTCTGAGGAGATTATTGCAGATGTCATCCAGAAGTACGGGATTGAATTAGAGCGCGAGGTAAATGTGATTTAGAACCGCATTCTCAAGTTCACAATAAAACTTCTTCCCGGCCTTGGGATACTATTCCAATCCAGATGATCCCAATAATTACTGTCAAATAAATTGTTGATCGAAACTGATATACTGGTGGATTGTTGTAATAGTTTGATTGGGGCCTGACCGGAAATATTGATAATTCCATAAGATGGGGTAGTGGTTTCTCCGGCATCAATTCTAGGATTGTTTTGCATGGCAGCAATAACAGCTTCTAGCTGAATTTTTACTTGTTTATAGCTATATCCAAATTTAGATGCGTTTTGCAGTGGAGGGATCATTTGAAGGGGATTGTTTTGGTGATCAATTCCATATGTGAATTGTGTCTGATTTTGGAATCGAACTGTTTTAAAAAGTGTGGTGTTTAACTTGACTTCAAAACCAGAGATAGATGCTGAAGGAATATTTTCATATACCTTAACTCCATTAGATCCAATGGTCATTCCATCATATGTAGAATCCACGATTCCAATAATGTAGTCCTGGAATTGATAATGGTAGATTTTAGTTTCCAACACAGTTTTATCCTTTTGCCAGTTGAATCCAATAGAAGTCTTCAATGCAGTTTCTTTTCGTAGGTCAGGAATTCCGATGTAGTCATATCCATCCATGCTGTTAAATAAATAATAACCAAACCCTTCTGAAACTGTAGGCTGTCTTTCAGCATATCCGATTTGACCGAACAATTGAGTGGATTTATTCATTTGATATGTAAGCACCGCGTTTCCATTACCCAGTATGTAAGTTGAAGGGATGTTACCATCTTTACCGATAACTTCTAGTTGTTGAATCCCAAATTCGCTAAAGATTTTACTGGTCACATATTCGATTTTACCGCTATATTTCAATTCGGTTTGTGAATTGATTGTAAATCGATCTTGAATCAATAAAGAGCCGGAATGTCTTCTTACATCTGGCCAGGTGATCATATACATTACAGGTTCTTCGGGTCTATTGGGATCATTTGGGTACATTTTCATATCCGCAAATGAAACATTGTAATAATAGTCCGGATTAATTAAAATTTGATGTCTTTCTCCGATATTAAACTCGGATTTGGCAAATACACCATAAGTATCACTTTTACCCGGCATGTCCATATGCATCGGTACAAATTCTCTTTTGGTATCATCCATAATATGAGTGATGTTGTTGCCATATGCTTTTAAAAATAAAGTGCTGTTAGTGAAGTATTTTTTGTAACTCAATGAATAGATACGACCACCGGCAAATGATACATCCATTGGTAATGCCGGATATCCTACATTATATGCATCATCATAGATAAATTGAGCTTTGAGTATTTCAGTGTTACTTGGCATCCAATTGGAAGACAACGCAAAATTTACTTTCTCAAATTGAGTGTATTTGATGGTTTGCCCTCCACCGGCTTTATAGTTATCAAACTTTTGATAGTTGGCATTAAGATTTAAAGCCCAGGCACTATCGCCATAATTGACATTGAAATCGGCTAGTCGACCGTTTCCGTTTGTTTGATATCCAATTCCGGCAGATCCCGAAATTTCTTTGTGTGAATTAAATTGCGCTTGTTTGGTTTGAAAATCAAACCCACCGCCAATATTCGATCCCTGACAAGCGTGGTTATTGTTTGATGAAACGGTTATCGATTCCAGATTATTTGAAGAAACATATGAACTGACAGGGTCCATTTTATCTGTACAAGCTCCGAAAATTTTCATACCATCAATAGTCATACTAAGTTGACCTGATGACATACCTCTAAAAGTAGGTTCGGCAGCGTAATTTCCTCTTCTAATAATATTTACCCCCTGAAGGTCTTCAATGATCTCATCTGTACGTTGTCCCTCAACAGATTTAAAGTCTTCGGTTTTTGATGAAGTACTATCTCCAATAATAATAACCCCTTCAAGATCTATCGCACTTTTTAAGGAATCATTAATGATGATTTTAGCTGTACTTTCTTGAGTGTAACCATAGGAATGCAAAAACATTCCTATGGTTACGATTATTGTTATTTGGATTAGATTTTTCATTTCGAATTATTGAAATGTTACATCAAAGAATTGATCGAGTTTAATAGTATCTCCACTAGAAGTTTTAAAATCGAGATTGATTTTCCAGTAACCCGTCATGGTGAAGTTTACTGCTCCGGTATACATTCCGTTGCCTTTTGAAACCGGATTTACATTGTTTGGAGAACCATGTCCCATACTTGGCATTTCAGGCTCCATTTCCATCATATATCCATCAACAGCCGGGAAACTCATCATACTTTGCTTTTCATAAATACCGAAAGTGATGTCGTTAATCCCCACTTTTGGTTCTGTAGGTTCAATCAGCGTTACAAACAGTTTTTTGCTATCAAAATCAGAAACAAAAGAAATAAGTTTAGGTTCAGCTTTTTCTACAACGTTAATCGCTAAAGAAGCAACACCCATTTTATTGATGGCATGATTATGAACGTTTACATTTAATGTCCAACTTCCCGTTGGCGTAGTTGGCATAATAAATACAATAGAACCTTTAAATGCCTTTGTGTTTGGTTCAACAGTGGTTGATGGGTCTTCGAAAGGACAACTATGTTGCATCATTCCCATATCCATCATCGGGTTAAATGTAACATGCCCATCTGTAAGTTGTGTTTGAGGATTTGCAGAATCATATAAAGCAACGTAAATACGGTTGTAACCTACAAAAAGAGCTTCTTCAGCATAAATCTTAGCAATGGCACCAGCTCCAACAGCTTGCGTTTCTCCAATGTATGTTAAGTTTTCAAATGGATCGACTGGAGTAGGTGGGTCAGTTGTTTCTTTTTTACAGCTACCTAAGGTAAATGCTGCGATTGCAAATAATAAGAATGTGATGTATTTAAAATTTTTCATTTTTCTTGTATTTCGGAAGCAAAATCTTCCTGTGAAGCCAATATGGCTGTTTGATTTAATGTGATATTTGATTGAAATTAACTTTAGTAAAAGAGAGTCCAAATTCCCTTTTACTAAAGTAATGAGTTGGCTTATGGCTTCTTGTTAGTCCATATGAATAAGTACGTGCAGAAAAATATATCCATAATCCACCTGGTAAAAGCACTAGAACCAGAGTGATGTAAAGTGAATAACTGTCCAAAAAATTCACTTTAGGATTTAATAAATAGACTTATTGATTTAAACTATACATGTACCATAAACTTAGAGCATGGGATACTCTAACTTAAGCTACTTTAGGAGGATGGAAAATTTGATTTTCCTCTAGGAAAGTATAGCTGGATGTAAACAAAGTGAGATGTTTTACATCAGCTGAATTAGGAATTAAGATTTCTGTGTGATCTTGATTTGAATAAAGTTGAATTTCATTTAAGTAAAATACATTTTCAGATTCAATTGGAACATTTTGATCTGTTTGAATGATTTGTTTTTTTAAATGACATGTACCATGACAATTCATTTCAGGCTTATCTGTATTCTCACAGAATAAATCGGTAATCTCATCAACATTTAATTGATAATGAAGCCATACTGACGTGTTATAGACCTGTGAAAACAGGAATAAACTCAAAAGAAATATACCGAATGGCTTGAACATTGTTTAACTTTATCTGGTACAAATGTATGAGATGATTGTATATCCGTCAATGGTTAAAAGTCAAAAAAAATAATGATTTTAGTCAGATTCGCGGAGGAAATAAAAAAGCCCTACTTACGTAGAGCTTTTTAGTATGATTAAAGTCTTCTGTATAAAGCTTCAATGTCTTGTCTGGTCCATTTTTCTTCCCAGTCATCTCCAATCGCATGTCTCCACATATGTGGAAGGTTGTAAGCAACTTCTGCCATTTGAGAAATCTCTTCATCTGTCCAGTCTTTAGCCAGATTTTGAGGTAAATCAATATTATTTTGTTTGATCATTTCACGGAATTCAGCAACTGCATCACCATAAAACTCTTCCAGATGATTAAACGCCAGGCAGTTTGCATAACCATGTTTGGTACCAAAAACAAATGACATTCCATAAGATAATGCGTGACATGCACCTACTTCAGAATAGGTTAGACTCAGCCCACCAAATAAAGACGCCATCATTAATTTTTCATTGTTTTCCTGAGTTTGTCCGGCATCAGGCCCCAGGAACACTTCACGACAAAGTTTTAGAGATTGATCTCCATATACCTTACTATAAGTGTTGAAATATTGTCCCGATTCAGCTTCTATACAATGAATGAAAGTATCCATACCAGTATAAAACCATTGGTTTCTTTCTACTGTAGCAGTAAGATCAGGATCTAAAACCACCTGGTTAAAAACAGTCCAATCACATTTTAATCCAAGTTTTTTTTCTGGTCCTGAAAGTACCGCGGTCATAGAGCATTCCGCTCCAGTTCCTGAAATAGTTGGTACTCCTACATGATAGATACCTTCCCTTTTGACAAGATTTAAACCTTGATATAAAGTTGAAGAACCCTCGTTGGTAAACATCAAAGAACTTGCTTTGGCAATATCCATGATACTACCACCGCCAATTCCAATAATTCCGGCAGGAAGTCCATTTTCGGCTAAAACAGTATCTCTTAATTCATCAATTTGTTCGGTGGTAGGTTCTTTAGGATCCACATCAATAAACCTGATCACATCACCTTCTTTAACGGGAATACGATCTGTGAATTCGGTTTTACCATTAAAGTAATTGTCCACGACAAATACCATGAATCCATCGTTAAGATGTCTTTTAGTAGTTAAGATATCATCTAATTGATTAAAGGCGCCACGTCCATAGACTACCTTATCTACGTTTTTGAAATTGTTAAACATACCTGTCTTTTTATAAGATAATTATGCTAATACTTTTTGAATGGCTGCAACCATTTTAGATTTAAATTCTTCTAATTCAGCTTCCGGCCAGTTGGCACGAATACCTAAAGAAATCAATCTACCAATCACTTCGTTTGATTTTGGTAGTTTCAATGCATTATAGTCTTGAGGTGCACCAAAATGGTGGATTGCCAATTTGTTTGGTGATTTTAAATCTTTAATATGATCCCATTGGTTAATGAAATGGTACATGTTGGTATACCAGTAGTTGAACCCTGCAATACCATCTTCTGCAAATTGTGCCATTGCTTTTTGCGCCAACTCAGCAGAAGGCATAAAGAAATTTAAGAATGTTGCAGAATCACCCTCAGGATCCGGCATATGACGGAAAGTCACACCATCTATCTGAGATAAAGCATTTTTTAAGATTGCTTTATGTTTTTTGTTGTTATTACGGATGGTTTCAATTCTTTGCATTTGAACTTTACCTACCGCAGCATTAGCTTCACTTAAACGAAAATTTGTCCCCATGATGTAGTGAGGCTCCATTCCACGGTTATCGCCAACATGAGTATGTCCGTGATCAGAATACTCAGCCATGTGGTTATAGGTTTTTTCATTGTTGGTAATGCAAAGCCCACCTTCACCAGCTGTCGTGATTTTAAAGAAATCGAATGAGAAACATCCTGATTTTCCAAATAAACCAACTGACGTTCCTTTATGGAAGGCGCCTAGAGCTTGTCCAGCATCTTCCACCAGAATTAGATTGTGCTCTTCAACAATTGGCATAATAGCATCCATATCTGCAGCAGCGCCACACATATGTACCAGGCAAATTCCTTTCGTTTTTGGAGTTAAAACTTCTTTGATTCCCTCAGCACTTAAACATAAAGTTTCATCTACTTCAGCAAATACTGGTAAAGCACCAATTAACATTAACGCTTCAACAGTTGCAACGAACGTAAATGGAGTTACGATTACTTCATCTCCCAATCCAATGCCTGCTGCCGCCAAAGCAGTAGTTACAGCTGTAGATCCACTTGATACTGCGTGTGCATAGTTTGCTCCAGTATATTTTACGGCTTCAGCCTCCAATTCTTTTGCTTTAAACATGCCTTTTCTAGCTTCGTCAAAGCCATATCTAAATAGAATTCCAGTATCTAAAACTTCATTAACTTCTTTGCGCTCTTCAGCACCAAAAAATTCTACACCTGCCATATTTTTTTATTTAAAATTTTTGAGGCGCAAAGGTAAAAATTATAACTAAAGTAAAAGGGGAGAGGTAGGAAGATAAACTAGAGCCGAAAATGGGATTTGAAGACATAAAAAAAGAGGCCCGAAGCCTCTTTAATATCTTTTTGGGATAAGAAATTAAGCTATAATCCCAATAACTACAGAGAAAATTGCAGCTAAAGCCAACACTACCCAAAAAATACCAAAACCTTTTGTGGTTTCATCAAACATTTGAGTGAGTAGAGATTCATTTTCTTCTTTAAAATCGTTGCTTACCATTGTACCGTATTTTGATGCCACAAATGTAATGATTTGCTTCTTATTCGCAATTGGCAATTCGAGTTTCTACCTCTTTTGGTGAAAATTTCTTTTTTGAAGTACTCCATTGCTCATAAACGTAGTTGGCCACATTCGCAATTTCTACTTCATTGAGTTCAGGAATACCAGCCATAGGTTGATGAAATGTAACTCCATTCACGACAATGGTATCATCGATTCCATAGGCCACGATACAGGCAAAATCATCTGCATGTTGATCTAAAAAATCCGCATTATTGAGAGGTGGAATGAGATTTCTGAAACCTTCACCGTTTGCGCCATGGCAGTCAGCACATTTTTTTTCATAAACCTGAGCGCCTTTTTGTGGAGGTTTGCTACAAGATCGGAAGAACATCGTCACCAAAAGTATGAAGACAAAGCCGCCTAATATGGCCACGCGAATATTAACGTTCATTGGATTCTTTTTTGAGCACTTTTATATCCGCTATCATTTGTTCGGTATCCTCTTCAAGTGTACCATCATAATAGCCTCTAATTCTATGTTGACCATCCATTAAAATAAAAGCCCCGCTATGCATGTACCCTCCTGGCGAATTAGGGTCTTCCTCAGCACTTACCATGTATTGTTCAGCCAAATTGTAGATCACCATTTTATCAGCTGTGACCATATGCCATTTTTGAGATGTGATCCCAATTTTTGAAGCATACTTCTTTAACTGAGGTACAGAGTCATTTTTGATATCAATGGTATGAGATAAAAACATGATTTCATCATCGGTTTTAAATTCATCATACACTTTTGACATATTTTTGGTCATGATTGGACAGATGGTTGGACAGTGGGTAAAGAAGAAATCCACTACATAGATTTTATTTTTAAAGTCAGCTGCAGTAACAATCTGACTATCTTGATCCATGACTTGAAAGGAATCAATTTTTAATGTAATGGTGTCTAATTTGTCAAGTCCATCTTCACCTTTGACCAGAATTTCTTTTGATCCGTAAACCGGCAGTTCGTTTTTTTGAACCACACGCTCAATACATCCTGAAACCATCAATAAGATCAATGATGGTAGAATGATTCTAAAAGGAAATAGTTTCATTATTTTTCCAAACTTTTCAAAATGTTTTTTGCTTGATCCGCGGCCTGGTCCATATGAACACCCACTTCGATAATTGCTTTTTCCTGTTCAGATAAATATTGTAAAATCGAATCTGTATCATCACCTTGTTTAGGTGCTTGAATGGCAGCCATCCAATCCATCATTTCTTCATCAGATAATGCTAAATCATCGTATGCCATTTTTAAAGTATCTAAGTGTGTAAAAAGGACAGAACCGGAATCTCTTTCAGCTCTTACTATGAGTTCATTAAGCTTGGCTTGTAATTCTCCGTTTTCCTGCATTTTGAGCATTACTTCATCATGCGTATGCATTGTTTTTAACCAGGCTTGCTCTTCTTCGTTTTGACAAGAAGAACTTATTATTTGGACAGTTAAAATTGAAAATATGAATATGAAATAGCGCATAACTACTACTTAATGTTTTAATTCCTGCAAAGCTATCCAAGAAAGTAGAGAGATACCAGTTTTTAATGCTTTTTCATCGACCATAAATGTGGAGGTATGTAAACCAGTTGATGGTTGGTCAGGATAGCTTGTTCCTAATCGATAAAAACACCCCGGAATATGATGTGTATAGTAAGAAAAATCTTCGCCCCCCATGCGTAAGTCTAATTGCCTAACGTTTTCTGACCCCAACAATTCAATAGCATAATTCTGTACACGTTCTGTTAATTCCGGATTGTTTTCCAGATAAGGGTATCCATTTCGAATGTCTGTATCTACATCTCCCTGGTATTTAGAACTTATATCAGAACAAATATTACGGATTTTTTGATGGACTTCTTTTCTCCATTCTTCATTCAAAGTTCTGAATGTGCCTTGAATATATACCTGATCAGGAACAATATTGGTTGCGCCCAATCCTTCGACAAAGCCAATGGAAACAATGGTTGGGATATTTTTTTCTTTACCCAATGCATTTATTTTTTGCACTTCTAAAATGATTTCAGAAGCCATTAAAATCGGATTGGTAATTAAATGCGGTTCAGCAGCATGCCCACCTTTTCCTTTTACTATGAGGTGAATTTCATCCGTTGAAGCCATATACATTCCTTTTCTAAATCCAACAGTTCCGGATTTAAATTGTGGATAAACATGTTGTCCCACAATTCCAGCTGGTTTTGGATTCTCTAATGCGCCTTCTTTAATCATTAATGAAGCTCCACCAGGTAAAACTTCTTCTCCTGGTTGAAAAATGAGTTTGATCGTCCCTTCAAATTGATCTTTAAGAGAGTTCAAAATGGCTGCAGCTCCTAAAACACAACTAGTATGTACATCATGACCACAAGCATGCATAACACCTTTGTTTTTGGAAGCAAAATCTAGCCCCGTATTTTCATGAATGGGTAAAGCATCCATATCTCCACGGAGCGCAAACGTTTTTTTATTCGGATTTTTCCCTTTGATTAATGCAACAATACCGGTTTTCACATAACCTGTTTCATATGGAATCTCGATAAGATCTAGCTGTTGCGTAATATATTTCGAGGTTTCAAATTCTTCAAAAGAAAGCTCAGGATATTGATGCAAATGTCTCCTTTGGGTAACTACCTGAGGAAAAAAAATCTCAGCTAATTCGAGTACTTTATTTTTTAAAGAATCCATATATTATTTACTAAAGAAAATAAGTTTAATAGAAATAAATAACATGAGTAAACCAAAGATTCTTTTAAGAAGATATTCATCGATACCTAATGAAAGTTTTGATCCAAAGTAACCACCAACAACAAAAGCAGATGCGACAATTAATCCTGCTTTAATATCAAGATTCCCAGATTGGTAATAATTATATGCGGCTAAGATACCGATCGGGAGTAACATGAGACCGATACTTGTTCCCTGAGCTTGATGTTGCGTCATTCCTAAAAAGAAAACAAAAGCAGGAACAATAATGACACCGCCTCCAACACCAAATAATCCGCTCAAAACACCTGCTGCGATCCCAATAAGGATGAGTATTATTATTTCTACCATGGTATATTCTTTTTTATGCATCAATGCTGATTTGGCGCCAAAGATAGGTAAGACTATCTATCCGAATTATTTGAAGCTCATTAAGATTCAGAATTTAGAGGAGTTAATAAGGGCTAAAAACAAAAAAAGCCCAACACCGGGATGTTGAGCTTTTAGTAGTAATGTTTTCTATTGGTGAAATTTACTTTTCAATAGCAGAAGTCAGTTCTGCACTTAAAGGTTCTACTTTAGATGAGAAATACTCTTGCCAATGACCATTTTGATCTACAAGGTACTTTTGGAAGTTCCATTTTACTTCCGAGTTCATCATGCCATTTTGATGTTTATCTGTTAACCATTTATATAACGGGTGCGCGTTAGGTCCTTTTACGTCCACTTTCTCGGTTAGAAGGAATGTTACCCCATAATTTTTCTTACAGAATGAAGAAATTTCTTTTGCATTTCCAGGCTCCTGACCACCAAATTGATTACAAGGAACACCAATAATCACCAATTGATCTGCATATTTTTCATGTAACTTTTGTAGATCTTCATATTGAGGTGTAAACCCACATTCGGAAGCTACATTAACAAATAACATTTTTTTGTCTTTAAACTCATTTAAATCAATGGGTTCTCCCATGAGTGAGTTGATTTGAATATCATAAATAGAATGATTGTGCATATTGTTTGATTTAAATGACATAATTGCAATTCCAAGAAATAGAATAGAAAATATAGCTGAAGTTCTTTTAAGCATAGTTGTTCCTTTTTGACTGAATAATGGAATCAAATTTAATGATTTAAATATGGATGAATACTCAAAGTATTAATTGATTTTTTTCTGGAAGTGAAATCCAAGTATTGAAAAATCATTTCGGTGATAAAACTTATGCGATCTGCTATTTTGAACATATGTATTTAATTCTATAGTCTCACAGTTTTGTGTTAAAGCCCAGTTTTGCATAGCGTCCAGTAATTGTTGGCCATACCCATTGGACTGGATATCAGGATTAATGATAAAGTTATCAATTTCAAGTTGTTTACCTGAGTACAATCGAACCGTGATCCATCCTCCAGAAACCCCAATAAGTTTTTGCCCCTTGTATATGCCAAAGCAAATAAAGTGGTCTAATTGGAACATCTCCAGTTGTCTTTTCTTTAAAACTTCAATCTCAATGTTAGGATTGAGGTGTTTCGTAAGTAGGACGATTTCATCCAGATTTTCTGAAGAGAGTTGTTGAACATAAATTTGTGCCATCCGATGAAGTTTTGCCACTAATATACTTCATCTGAAACGCTTTCTTGCATACTATGTCTGACCAGAAGAGAAGAAGACATACATGACAGCACGAGTTTTAATTCTTCACTAATATCATTTTTGATCCAAACTCTTCCATTGTTTAATGTTGAAACAGCTCCAATTGCCTGATCTTTATATATAAATTCAAATCCGAAATTGTCTAATTTCACCCAATTAGCCTGTTTTTCAATTTCTCTGACACCTTTAATCAGGATTTCATTTCCATTTTTGTCTTTAGCGATCCCACATTCAAAATCACCTAAAGTGCCGCCTTCAGGATTGTGGATAATGAACTCCCAGACATCACTTGGAGTATCAGAAGGAATGATTGAGCCTGCGAAGTAGTTTTCATATTGAAAGGCATAAGAAAGGAATCCATTTAAAAGTTCTAATTCAGTAGATTTAAATTTTCCTACTGCGAGAACATAAGCACGTTTTTCGGGGGTGAATTGAATGAAGTTTAATTTTTCCTTAGCACCTTTAAATCGGGTAACAAATGAGATATCATATCCTAATGTCCAGCCGCGTTTAACCTTTGATGTGTTGTAATCTCCAAATGTGATCACCTGATTGAATTGTAATCCTTGTCTTCCTTTGGCATCCATCACAGATGTATTGGTTTTTAGATTCTCTGAAACAACAATGTTTGGTGTCGTACAAGATGTCAGAATAGAAAAAATAATAATAGTTGTTGAACCGATTATGTTTCTCATGTGCATGGTATTACGAATTGTATAACGTTTTTAAATAAATTTTGGTTTGCCGATTAACCAATAACTGTACCATAAATAGTTGAAAATTCAGCTTTTTGTTTTGGTTTAATTAATTGATTATTAACTATTTGTTTAGGTGGGTGGTTATACCTGTTTTTCTAAAACAGGCATTATTACGGTTCTTTTTCATTTAAATCTCCAATAAACTTGTAAGGTAATTACAATTAAAATCTAACCATGCAGCTGCAATCCATTGTAATTATACAGGTGAATCCGAAAAACCTTAATAGAGTAGGATAAACAAGTTTTAAAATATAATTAAGATGAGCACAGAAGTAGCACATAATGAATCCGTAATGGTCGGAGCGTATTTAAGTAAAGGTACAATTGGTAATGTTGGAATGCCAGGTGCACCAATTGCACATTTTTCATTGGTAGTTGTACCAGGGTCACATAGTGTATCTGGAGTAGTAGAAATCATTCAGGCAATTCCGGGCCCTAACAGCCATATTTTGGTCCATGTAAAAGGCCAAATTCGTCCAACTGGTTTGGGAAATATCACTCAAATCGTTGCACTGGAAGGAGAGTATGTTGAGTCATTTCCACCTCCGGCAATTGGATCGATATTAAGAAAATTCTCTGCACATATGGCTATTGATAATAGCTGGAATGGAAAAGGTGGATTTACTTATGGAGACAACGTAATCAATGACGTTCCGGTAAAATCGGATAATCATTAATTTAATTAATAATTTAGGTTCTATCGCCCTATTGATTAAGTAGTTTGTTGTTTTAATTAGATAATGTCTCTATTTATAATTAGTTAATCAAAATAGAACTTAGATAAGAGGTGTTCGCAAAAAAGTGAATGCCTCTTTTTTTAGAAATCTAATCCCAGACTTAAATGTGCCATAGGCTTTAAGAACTCACCATCTTCAATTCCATACCCGTAATCCCATCTCACAAAGTAGCCTAATAGTTTTGTTCTAAAACCAAATCCTACCGCTCCAACTAATGGGTCTTTTTTGTTATTAAGCCTTACAGTCACATCACTACCACCCTGATTAATAACTCTGGTATTGAAAGCGTTTTCATCACTATACGGGTCTGGTCCAGTCCAGGCGGTACCCACATCTCCAAATCCAATAATCTGGAAGTTCTTAACAAATTCTGATTTAATTGGTTTTGCAATGAGATACTGGAAAATAGGAATTCTTAATTCAGAATTGAGTACAGCAAAGGTATTCCCGTTACGAATGTTTTGATTAAAACCTCTCATGTTTGTAGCCAGAGCTTGCCAGAAGAAGTTTTGATCTCTGGCAATGTTTTGTTGCGTATTGAATCGGTCGCCAAAGTTGATCCATTCATCTACGGATCCTAAATAGTACACCAGTTTTCTTTGCCCAAACGAAGTACTTGCTGCTATTCTATTCGCCCAAATAATTGTTCTGTGGATTTTAGTATACGTTCTAAAGTCTAAACCAACAATGTTGATGTCTTTTACACTTTGGTCAATCTCAGCATAAGATTCTGCAAAAATTTTGAAGCGTGTGCCATTTTTGATATTCATCGCAATATCACGGGTATCGTCAAAAATCAATTCGAGTTTGACTCCTCCCCAGCTAGAACTGAAATCATCAGCTTGTAGAGATTGGTCATCAATGGCTTTTAAAATGTTACGATCATTTCGAACATTGAAAGTTGTTTTTAATGCCAGTACATTGCTAAATGGCCATGAGAACGTGACTTTCGCTTGGTGAATAATTGACTCAACGTTATAGTTGTCCGTTGTAGTTTGAGATAGTTTTTGACGTTGGAAACTATATTTTTTATCCATTCGTTTTTTACGATTGGTATAACTTAAAAAGTACTCCGTACTTCTTCCGTTCAGTCCGTAACGCATGCCTCCCGTGATATTATGATCTTCCATAATATCAAATAAACTGATTTTGATCACTGCACCCATTCCCGGGTTATTATAGGGGCCTCCATTGAAAGGTTGGTAGAGTTGATTCGCAAAATCAAAATCAACTGCGGTGGTTACATCGGTTGCTAAGAATGCCAAACGATAGTTTTCTTGTTTCGGAAATTTAAAGACCTCAGGTTTTGATTCTACCTTTTCAGTTTGAACTGTTTTCAGTGTGATCAGTTTGGAGTTTTTAATTGGTCCCGTAGGCTCAGTTACACGAATAGGAGTCTCCCCATTAAATGTATAATTACTAATATCAATATCTGAACTATCTGAAAATACCTGTTGATCTCTAACTGGGGGATCGACCACGTCAAACTGTGTGCCTTCTTCATATTTTAATCTCTTCTGTGCAGCTTCTTTTTTATCAATCGTTTCTTTGTATTTGGTTTCAGCAACCTCTTTTTCTTCAACGTTTGCAAAATCTTCAATATAGAAATGATATCTACCTTGATACTTTATCATTTCAGCATATTGTTTGCTTTCCAAACTAATGGACTGATATAGAATATTTCGTTTATAGTTAGATACCGGAACTGTTTTGGTAAAGTATCTGTAATGAATTGCCGTATCAATATGGGTAATAGAGCTATCCACTTGTCCAATGTAACGATTGCGAATTCCATTCTCCCCACTTAAGAAAGTAAAGTACTTTTCATTAACAGCATACGGGAGTTGTTCGTTAAAGTCCTGAGAGTTGACCAAACGTTTATAGGTTTTTGGTTTAGGTTTCTCTTTGTAGTCAAAGAGGAATAAATCGGTATTTTCCATCATTTGAGTTACATCATCTTTGATAGCGATGGAGTCTGTGCCCCGGTTGGATGCAAATATGATTTCATTGGTTCCCGGGACAAAACTCGGAGTCAAATCATCATAAATATCATTTGTGATTTGTCGCATAGAGTTTTGAGACAGGTTGAATATAAACAAGTCCGATTGACTACTCTTAATCGCAGAGATAACCAGTTTTTTTCCATCACTGGAAAAGTTGAAGCCTAATACTTTGTCTACTCTCACGAGTTCTCTTTGATCCCATTTCTTGGTGTTGACATCATAAAGGTCAAGTAAAACCATACCTTTTTTCTCATAAACCACAGCAAGAATATCGGAAGAAGGACTCCAACCCAATAATGGATAACTGACATCCGGAATTTTATCCAGTTTATGATTCCCCTTCATGATTCGTTTGGTTTTCTCTTTTCCCACATGATGTAACCAAACTTTATATTGTCCCAATTCATTAGATGTAAATGCTACATATTCGGCATCAGGACTTAAAGAAACTCTTTGGTAGGTACGTGTTTTTTTAGTTTTGATTTTTAATTCATCACTTATCGGCAATGTTCGTTGGGCATCGTCTGCTACGTATTTGGCCAGATAGTATTTCTGTGCAGCTTCGACCAGACTGGGCATAGATTGTCCCAAAACAAATAGAAATCCACTTTCAATATTTCTACTGATTTTGGACATATAGAGGATGTTAGGAATAACCTCAGGTCCATAGACTTCAGAGATGTAATACCATAAAGCATGTCCGGCAAATTTGGCATCCTCACCAGTCAAACGGTTGATTTTTCCCATTTGACCGTTCAGTACCAGATCTCTCAATTTATCATCAATATCTACACTCCAATTTTGCGTGGCATAAGAAACCAGACCATTGATATACCAGTTGGGTACGGTCATCAAAGCAGAATTTTTAACCATTTCTTTCCAGTCTTTACCAAACATTAATTGACGGACGATAACTTCTGTTAGACCACCACGAATTTGTCTTTGTAAATCTTTATGACTTCCGTTAAAGTAAATGAAGAGTTTATTTCCTTGTAAATGCGTTGTCCCTCCAATGTTGTTGGCATCCGGAATTTCTAAACCAATATTACTTTGTTCAAACTCAGCTTGAGTGTTGAACACTAGAATAAACACTTTACCACGCATTCGGTAATCCAGAATATCCTGAAGATATTTTAAAGTTTGGATCCCTTCTTTTGCAGTATAGTCTGCTAAAGGCCTTCCGGTACCATAGAAATACACGTTGAAGTCTTCATAGTCCATGTGCTGCCAATTGGGGGTGAAAAACTGTAATCTGTTTTTTCCAAATTCCTGATAAGAACCTCTATAAAACTGGGCATATGCAGATTGAGATATTCCGAGGAATAAAATAACTATGAATAAAAGATGGTATCTTAAAGTTGTATTCATTCAGGATCAACCTAAATTTGTGGTTTAATAATTATCAAAGATAAAAGACGTAAAAATAAGATTTATTGTGTTGCGCATTAAATTTAATTTTTGCGATCAAATATTATACGCATGTTGAAGGTACATAAGTTGGTTTTTAATCCATTTCAAGAGAATACTTTTATAATTGAAGGGAATAATTCAGAATGTTTTATTGTTGATCCAGGATGTTTTAATTCGACAGAGAATAATCAGTTGAGAGAATTTATTGAAGCGCGTGGGCTTCAGCCGCAAAAGTTGATTTTAACGCATTTCCACCTGGATCATGTTTTTGGGAATCAATTTGTGTATGATCAATGGGGGTTACTTCCAACCGGTCATAAAGATGGTGAAGTTACCCTATCCGGAAATGAACGTGCATGTCAGATGTATGGATTACCACACATTCCATCTCCACCAATTACACATTTTTTAGAAGATGGAGATGTTTTAGAATTGGATGGAGTGCAAATAAAAGTGATTCACGTTCCTGGTCATTCAACCGGGCATGTTGCTTTGGTATGTGAATCATCAGGCTGGGTAGTTGCTGGAGATGTTTTGTTTCAAAATAGCATTGGAAGAACAGACTTACCGGGTGGTGATTTTGATACGTTGGCTAAATCTATTTCTGAAAAAATGTATGCTTTGCCGGATGATATGGTGGTGTATTGCGGACATGGGCCAGAGACGACCATCGGTGCAGAGAAATTTTCTAATCCGTTTGTGAGAGGTTAAAAACTAAGAGATAGAATTTTATAAGATTATTTTTTAGCTTTGAGCTAATAAATTTAATCTTATGAAAAAAACAATAACCTTTATTGTACTTACATCCTTGGTTTTATTTGGTGCGTGTAAGAAAGATAATATAGAACCAGATTCTGATAAGAGATATACGGTAAAAGTATTGCGGAATGGTGCACTGCAAAATGAATATATATACACTTCTTCGAAGTTATTGAACCTAAATCATTATAATAACAAAGGGGAGCTTACAGATTACTCGGAATTTCATTACGACAACGGAAAATTAACCCTGGCGACCAGGGTTTCAGCTAAAGATGATTCACGTTTGAATACACATTATGTGTATGACTCAAAAGGGTTACTTACAATTATTGAAGAGGGAAAAGGAACACCTGATGAAAAGGTGTATAATATTACCTACGATAATAAAGACAGAATGAGAAAGATTGGTTGGAGTAAGAAGGATTTGTCATTTACCGGGGAGTTTTCCATTAATGCGTATGGTAATGTAGATAAATGTAAATACAATGCTGTGAACCCCAATGAAGAGATCAATGAATCGATCACTTATTCTTTTGAGCAATTCAATAATCCAATACATCGATTTTGGATGGTTTCTTTGGACGAAGTTTCTATTTCAGTGAATAATCCGGTGGAGCAAATCGTTAATATTCAAACGACTCCAATGGGCGGAGGGCAAATTGTGTATGAAACGGAATTAAAACGTTACAAGTATTCATACAATAAAGAAGGATATATATTAACCAAAGTTGCGTTGGATACGAATAATCAAACAATCGATTTTTATGAATACAAATATTTAGAGAATTAGGATTAAATTATGAGACATAAAAAAGGCTGAATCAATTGATTCAGCCTTTTTAGTTTTATCTATATAAAGAGTGGATTATTCACCTCTCATTTGATCAATTTCAGCAGAAATTTCAATTGAAACTTCATCTCCAAGAGCTCCTACAGCAGTATAAGTCATTCCGTAATCACTTCTTAAGATTTTTAAGTTACCTACTAAAGAAGCAACGTACAATCCTTTTTTGAATGGAGATTCTTGATTACCTAAATATTCAAATGGAATTGAAACATCTTTAGTGACACCGTGCATAGTTAATTGTCCATGTGCTACATAACGATCTCCTTCAACAGAAATACTATTAGAAACGAAATCGATAGTTGGGTATTTTGCTACATCAAAGAAATCCTCGTTTTTCAAGTGATCATCTCTGTCTTTGTTAGAAGTGTTGATCGCATTTACATCAATTGAGATATTCATTTTAGTAGCAGTATAATCTGTACCAAAGTCGATTGAACCAGATACTTTATTAATGTTACCTTTAGAAGTAGCTAATAAGTGACGAATTCCGAAATCCACATAAGTATGAGATTCGTCAATGTTCCACGCACCATTAAGCTCAGCTAAATCTTTAGCCGGAGTTAATTGCGCTTCTTCCGTTTCCATAGCTTCGATTTCAGCATCAATATGAGCTGCAGCTTCTTTAGTTAATCCATCACCGTGATCTTCACTGTCTAAGTGACCACCTAAGATTGGAGCAATTACCAAACCAATCAAACAGGTTAACTTAATCAAGATATTCATTGAAGGACCAGAAGTATCTTTAAATGGATCACCTACAGTATCACCAGTAACAGCTGCTTTATGCGCGTCAGACCCTTTGTAAGTCATTACACCATTAATTTCAACACCTGCTTCGAATGATTTTTTAGCGTTATCCCATGCACCACCAGCGTTGTTTTGGAAGATCGCCCAAAGAACACCACTTACAGTTACACCAGCCATATATCCACCTAACATTTCAGCGATAAGGTTGTTGTCAATTCCCATTACCATAGGAACAACTACAATAACAATTGGGAAGCCAATAGTCAATAATCCTGGTAACATCATTTGCTTCAAAGAAGCCTGGGTTGAAATAGCCACACATTTATCATATTCTGGCTTCCCTTTTCCTTCAAGGATACCAGGAATTTCTTTGAACTGACGTCTTACCTCATATACCATTTCCATTGCAGCTTTACCTACAGCATTCATTGCTAATGCAGAGAATACAACTGGTACCATACCGCCAATGAAAAGCATTGCCAATACCGGTGCTTTGAAAATGTTAATTCCGTCAATTCCTGTAAATGTAACGTATGCCGCAAACAACGCTAAAGAAGTTAACGCAGCAGAGGCAATCGCGAAACCTTTACCTGTAGCAGCAGTAGTATTACCAACTGAATCCAGGATATCTGTACGTTCACGAACGATAGGATCTTGCTCACTCATTTCCGCAATACCACCAGCATTATCCGCGATTGGGCCGAAAGCATCAATCGCTAATTGCATAGCTGTAGTGGCCATCATTGCAGATGCCGCTAATGCTACCCCGTAGAATCCTGCCAATGCATATGAACCCCAAATAGCTAAAGCAAATAAGATAACAGAAGAGAAAGTAGAAATCATACCTGTTGCCAAACCAGCAATAATGTTGGTTGCTGCACCCGTACTTGATTTTTCTACGATTTCTAAAATTGGTTTTTTACCTAGTCCGGTATAGTACTCGGTAATAGATGAAATAACACCCCCTACAAATAGACCTACTAATGTTGCGTAGAATACGTTAATCGCAGGAACATCTACTAATCCTTTCCCAAAGAATTCCATGCTGATTGTTTCTGGTAATAATTCTACAGTGAAAACGTAACTTGAAATTGCTACCAATGCAATAGAAACCCAGTTACCGATGTTTAGTGCACCCATCACTTCAGATTCTTTAGCATCATTGCTTTTGATTTTTACCAACATAGTACCAATCATAGAAATGATAATACCTGCACCGGCAATTGCCATTGGTAAAAGAATCGGTCCAATACCACCGTAACCTTCGGTAGTGATGTCACCACCCATATCTCTAATGATATAGTTACCCAATACCATTGCTGCTAATACGGTTGCCACATAAGAACCAAATAAATCGGCACCCATACCTGCTACGTCACCCACGTTATCCCCCACGTTATCTGCAATAGTTGCTGGGTTACGTGGATCATCTTCTGGAATACCGGCTTCAACTTTACCAACAAGGTCAGCACCTACATCGGCAGCTTTGGTATAAATACCACCACCAACACGTGCAAACAATGCAATAGACTCTGCACCTAAAGAGAAACCAGCTAAAGTTTCTAATACGATGGTCATGTCTCCAACAGAAGTCCATGATCCACCCATAAACATATTATAGAATACAATGAAGAAAGCTGTTAAACCTAAAACTGCTAGTCCAGCAACTCCAAGTCCCATTACAGCACCACCACCAAAAGAAATACCCAGGGCGTTTGGTAAGCTTGTACGTGCAGCTTGAGTTGTTCTAACGTTTGTTTTAGTAGCGATTTTCATTCCCATATTTCCAGCTAATGCTGAAAAGAAAGCTCCAAAAATGAAAGCAATTACAATCATTATATGAGTGGTAGGAACGATAAATGAAATTCCAGCAAGAGCAATACTTACAATAACCACAAACATGGCTAATAGTTTATACTCTGCATTTAAGAATGCCAAAGCACCTTCATAGATGTGGTCAGAAATTTCTTTCATTTTTCCATCACCTGCGTCTTGTTTCATTACCCAAGACTTTTTCATCATCATGTAGGCCAAACCTACTACTGCCAATACGATTGGCATGTAAATCATCATTGATTCCATTCTATAGTTTTAAATTAAGTTAAATAAAACGCCCCCTTATAAAAGGGGGCGCAAATATATTTATTTATATTTTATTAAGAATTTTAAACAAATAGAACCTTATAAATCAAATGAGGTCTAAAGTTTATACATTGAAGCTTTTACAGCTTTTACAATGTCTTCAACTCCAGGAAGAGCTTCTTCAATCAACGATTTTGCAAACGCAAAAGGCGTGTCAGATTGAGTCAACCTTCTGATTGGTGCATCTAAATAATCGAATGCATTATTCTGAATTTGGTATGTGATTTCAGAAGAGACAGAAGCAAACGGCCATGATTCTTCTAAAAGAACCACACGGTTGGTTTTCTTTACAGATTGAATGATTGTATCCACATCCAATGGACGAATAGTTCTTAAATCTATGATTTCAACTTCAATTCCTTCTTTGGAAAGAACTTCAGCGGCTTCGTGCGCTCTTTTGATGATTTTACCGAAAGAAACAATGGTACAATCCGTACCTTCTCTTTTAATATCCGCTTTACCGATTGGTAATACATATTCTCCTTCAGGTACTTCACCTTTATCACCATACATGGCTTCACTTTCCATAAAAACAACCGGGTTGTCATCACGAATCGCAGCTTTTAATAATCCTTTCGCATCATATGGTGTGGACGGTGTAATTACTTTAAGCCCCGGAACCATCGCATACAATGCTTCGAAACTTTGAGAGTGTGTAGCAGCAAGCTGTCCTGCCTGACCATTTGGTCCTCTAAAAACAATAGGGTTTCCAAATTGACCACCTGACATTTGCATCATTTTAGCAGCACTGTTTATAATTTGATCAGCTGCTAAGATGGCAAAATTCCAGGTCATAAACTCAACAATCGGTCTCAAGCCATTCATTGCAGCACCCACCGCAATACCTGCAAAACCTAATTCAGCAATTGGCGTGTCAATCACACGTTTTGCACCAAATTCGTCTAGCATTCCTTTACTAGCTTTATATGCTCCGTTGTATTCAGCAACTTCTTCTCCAAGAAGAAAAACGTCTTCGTTTCTTCTCATTTCTTCCGTCATTGCTTCTTGAATCGCCTCTCTAAATTGTATTACTCGCATATGCAATTATTTTTCTAGGCGGCAAAAATACATAGTTTGTCATATTTTGGATTCATAGAGATTGAAGATTTTTACAACTATTTTGTCGCAGACACTTTTACGCTAATAATCAGCTAGTCATTATTAGGTAAATTTGAACTAATTTGTTCAGAATCGACTGAAAATATTCGGTATAGAACCCTTTATAATATATCTTCGCGCGCCTATTATAAATAGCCTGATTTTTATTATGCAGGCATAACTATTTAATGATTTGTTGGTTATTTTTGCTGACCGACTTAAAATACAAACACATGAAGATATTAGTTGCAATAAGTAAAGCGCCTGATACAACTTCAAAAATTAGCTTCACAGAAGGTAATTCGAAGTTTAATGAAGCAGGTGTTCAATTTATTATCAACCCATACGATGAATGGTATGCATTGGTAAGAGGATTGGAATTAAAAGAAGCTAACGGTGGTTCAGTAACTACAATTACTGTAGGCGGAGCTGACGCAGATCCAATTATTCGTAAAGCATTGGCAATTGGTGCTGATGATGCGGTAAGAATTGATGCAGAACCTAAAGATGCATATTTTGTTGCAACTCAAATTTCTGAGTATGCAAAGGATAAAGGATATGATATGATCCTTGTGGGTAAAGAAACTGTAGACTATAATGGAAGTCAGGTAGGCGGATTAATTGCCGGAATGATGGATATGCCTTATTTGCCAAGTGCATCTAAATTAGATGTGAATGGAAATGTGGCGACTTTTGAGCGTGAAGTTCAAGGTGGTGAAGAAGTGCTGGAAGCTGAATTGCCATTTGTATTAAGTGCTGCAAAGGGAATGGCTGAGCAAAGAATTCCAAATATGAGAGGAATTATGGCTGCAAGAACTAAAAAGTTAGAAGTAGTTCCAGCGGTTGAAGCAGACGCACTTACAGAAATCATAGAATATTCATTGCCCGAAGCTAAATCTGCCGTGAGGTTGATTGACGCAGAGAATGTTGAGCAATTAGTTGAATTATTACACACCGAAGCTAAAGTTATATAATTATGTCAGTATTAGTTTTTGCAGAAAGTTCAGAAGGTAAACTCGTAAAAGCTTCTTTTGAGGCAGTTTCTTATGGAGCGAAATTGGCATCAGATGCCGGAACTGAATTAAACGTTATTTCTTTTGGTGGTGCTTCCGATGAGGAATTCAACAAATTAGGAAATTACGGTGCGGGTAAGATTATGGTTGAAAGAAACATCAATGAAGTTCAACCTTTTCAAATGGCATCAATTGTAGAAGAAGCAGCAACAAGAGTTGGAGCAGATACGATCATTTTTTCATATGATGTAACAGGAAAATCTGTGGCACCGATTGTATCCGCTAAAATGAAAGCTGGTTTGGTTGCAGGTGTATTAGATTATCCTGAATTATCGGATGGTTTTGTAGTTAAACGTGCTGTATTCTCAGGAAAAGCGTTTGCAAGAGTGAAAATTTCTAGTGCGGTAAGAATTGTTGGTATCATGCCAAATTCTGTAGGTGCGGTTGAAATGACTGGTAGTCCAGCAATTGAAGATTTTAACGGAAATGTTATAGGTGCGAAGGTTACTTTAAAAGAAACACGTAAAGAAGATTTAGGTGGACAAGTACCTCTTCCAGAAGCTGAATTGGTTGTATCTGCCGGTCGTGGATTAAAAGGACCTGAGAACTGGGGAATGGTTGAAGATTTAGCAAGTGCTTTAGGAGCGACTACAGCTTGTTCTCGACCGGTTTCTGATTTAGATTGGAGACCTCACCATGAGCACGTTGGACAAACTGGTTTAGCTATTCGTCCTAACTTATACATTGCGATTGGTATTTCCGGAGCAATTCAACACTTGGCAGGTGTAAATGGTAGTAAGGTGATTGTTGTAATTAATACAGATCCTGAAGCACCATTCTTTAAGGCAGCTGATTACGGTATTGTAGGAGATGCTTTTGAAGTGGTTCCTAAGTTAGTGGAAGCTGTTAAAGCATTTAAAGCCAGTAACTAAAAAGATAAACCAGACAGGTTTTATTGATCCATTTTAAGAGATCAATTAAATTTGTTTATTGACGTTGTAAAAAATAAGACTATACTACTGTGGCTATAAAAATTGAAATCATTCTTCAGGGATTGGAGTACGGAAAGACTTCAGCTGGTGCTTACCTTTTATTATTAAAAGAAAAGGAAGGGCGAAGAAGAATGCCAATTGTAATTGGTGGACCAGAGGCGCAGGCTATTGCGGTTGTTCTGGAAAACATGAAGCCACAAAGACCATTTACACATGATACCTTTAAAAATGTAATGGACAACTTCCATTTACGTTTAAAAGAGGTGTTGGTGTATAATCTGGTAGATGGTATTTTTTATGCGAAATTGATTATAACAGATGGAATAACAGAGCACGAGATTGATTCTCGTAGCTCTGATGCCATCGCAATGGCAGTAAGATATAATGCCCCAATATTTGTATATAACTTTATCCTGGATAAAGCGAGTATGCCAATTGAACCCGTAGATGATGATTTGGTAGAGAATGAAATTAATGAAATGACCTCTTCAGATGATCTGTCCAGTATGAGTCTAAAAGAACTCAACGATAAATTAAATGAGTCTCTAGAAACAGAAGACTATGAATCGGCCTCCCGATATAGAGATGAAATAAACAGAAGAGGGTAGATTTAAATCCTTTTCTTGTGCATCATTAGTTTTTCCCTTACTTTGACATCCAAATAATTGAACTTATGAGAATAGTTTATACCCTGATCGTACTAACTGTTTGGTCGGTTTCGTCTTATGCGCAATCCGCGAATACATCTGAAATAGATAGTATTCTTAAAGTAGAAAAAAGCACTTTTAAACAGATTTTTGATAAGGAGTTGACATCCGGTAAATGTTATGAAGTACTGGAGAAGTTATGTAATGATATAGGAGGTAGATTAAGCGGTTCTCCTGAGGCGGCTAAAGCGGTGAGATATATGAAAAGAGTCATGGAGTCTTACAAGTTTGACACGGTATATCTTCAACCTGTTATGGTACCACATTGGGTACGGGGTGATAAAGAAACAGCGTATTTTACAAGTGGAACTGATCAAATTCCTGTAAATATTTGTGCGTTGGGAGGCTCTATTGGAACCGGGGGGAAGGAACTTTCTGCAAAAGTAGTGGAGGTGAATTCGGTAGAAGAATTAGAAGCTCTGGATGATTCTGATGTAAAAGGTAAAATTGTCTTTTTTAACGGAGCGATGAATCCGGCATATATTCGAACTTTTCATGCATATAGCAAAAGTGGAGCACAAAGATGGACGGGGCCGTGGGTAGCACAGGAGAAAGGTGCTGTTGGTGTTATTGTAAGGTCATTGACAACGATAGTAGATAAGAATCCCCATACTGGAAGTATGGGGAGCAGAGAAGATAATGAAGGTATTCCTTCTGCTGCGATTAGTACATATCATGCAAACCAATTACATAGAACTTTAAAAGTAAATCCTAATGTGGAGTTTTCTTATCAGATGAATTGCGAAACTTTACCAGATACTTTATCCTACAATGTGATTGGAGAAATATACGGGACAGAAAAACCGGAAGAGATTATTGTAATAGGAGGACATTTAGATGCGTGGGACAATGGAGACGGTGCGCACGATGATGGCGCAGGTTGTGTGCAATCTGTTGAGGTGTTAAGACTTTTTAAAAGGTTGGACTTAAAGCCGAAAAGAACCGTGAGAGCCGTTTTGTTTATGAACGAGGAAAATGGTTTAAAAGGAGGGAAAGCCTTCGCAGATTCCGTGAAGTCAAAAAATGAAAATGTAATTGCCGCAATAGAAAGTGATGCAGGAGGATTTACTCCCAGGTATTTTGTATGTCAAACACGTGATCAGAGACTGCAAAAAGTAGCATCGTGGTTACCATTGTTTAAGCCATACAATATTTATTCGATTGAGTATGGTCATGGTGGAGCAGATATTAGTCCTTTAGATGCTGAAAAGACACTATTAATCGGATACCGCCCGGATTCCCAAAGATATTTTGATTACCATCATGCGGCTACAGATAAGTTTGAAGCCATTAACCAAAGGGAACTAGAACTTGGCGCAGCGAATATGGCAGCACTGGTGTGGATGTTAAGTCAATACGGCCTGTAATTAAGGTAGTAATTGAATATGATTTCGAGATAGTTTTACGAGACCTTTACGTTCCATTTGTTTGAGTAATCTGGAGATTACTTCTCTGGAAGTATTTAACTCAGTGGCAATATTTTGGTGAGTTACGTTAATAGAGTTTGAACCGCTCACTTCAGCCATTTTTTCCAGATAACTTAAAAGACGTTCATCCATCTTGAGAAATGCGATACTATCGATAGTGTGGAGCATCTCATTTAGACGCATTCCGTAAGTGCGGACAACAAATTGGTACCACGAGCGATAAGTAGTCATAAAACGATCCATATATTCAATTGGAATGGAAATGACTTGTGTATCTTCCATTGCTACTGCTCTAACCTGGCTGATTTTATCATTGATAGTGCAGACCATCGAAATCGCACAAGCTTCACCATGGTGGAGGTAATAAAGAAATAATTCATTTCCTTCCTCATCTTCTCTAAAGATTTTGAGACGGCCACTAACAATTAAAGGGATGTTTTTAATGTATTGGCCTACATCCATTAAGTGGGCACCTTCCTTGATGTTTTTTACGAAACCAACTTTGCTGATTTCATCTTTAAGATCAGAATCATAAAATTGAGGGAATTTATAGTCAAGAATTTTTCTAATATCTTCCATAAGGATATAGCTGCTTGTGTGATATATATTACGAACAAAAGTATTCATTTGAAATGATTGATTTGTGTTCTCCATTTTTAAAATGGAAATAATTCCCTGTATAATATAAAAGTCAATAGAAGATAAAATCTTACTTTTGCAGCCTCAAAAAAATGAACGGAAAGGCCTAGTAATCAAATGTTATTAGGAATGATGTTTCAAACAGAGTTGAATTTTCATTTGAAATTCGACTATTTGAATTTAAGATTAAAGAAAAACAGTTAATAAAGATGAAAGTATCACACGAAGTTAGTGAAGATTTAAGTGGAGTTTTAAAAGTGAATATTGAAGCTGCAGATTACGCGGATAAAATCACAAGCACTTTAAAAAGCTACAGAAAGAAAGCGGATATGCCTGGTTTTAGAAAAGGTCATGTTCCTATGGGAATGATTAAAAAAATGTATGGAAATTCAGTACTTGGTGAAGAAATTAATAGAATTTTAGGTACAGAAATCGATAAATACATTAAAGAAAACGAACTTCCTGTTTTAGGTCAGCCACTTCCAATTGCGGATGATTCAATTGTGTTAGATGTAAACAACATGAATGATATTGAGTTTAGCTATAAAATTGGTGTAGCTCCTGAAATCAAAGTTGAAGTAAGTGATAAAGATAAGTTTACCGTAAACAAGATTAAGATCGATGAAACTTTAATTGAAAAGTATTCTGACGATGTGAGAAGACAGTACGGTAAATTTTCTTCAGTAGAAACTGCAGGTGATACGGATATGTTAAATGGTGTATTTACTGAGTTAAATGAAGCTGGAGAAACTAAAGACGGTGGAGTTTCTCATAAATCTACCATTTCAATTGAGTTTGTAGAAAACGCAAAATTGAAAAAAGCATTACAAGGTTTGAAAAAAGGTGAAACTTTAACTTTAAACCCAAGAGATGTAAGCAAGGGTGATGAGGATTTAGCTAAAATGTTAAACATTGGTATGGCGCAGGTAAATGAAATTTCTGAGGCATTTACATTCGCTGTAGAAGATGTATTCCATGTAGAGCCTGCTGAATTGAATGAAGAGCTATTCGATAAGCTTTATGGTAAAGGAAATGTGAAAACTGTTGAAGAATTTCACGCTAAAATCACTGAAGAGTTAGAGCGTATTTTTGTTCGTTATGAAGACATCGCTTTATATAAAGACATTAAAGCAACTTTCGGAAAGAAATTTGACCATAAATTACCAGATACATTCTTAAAAGAGTTCTTATCTCAAACAGAAGAATATGGTGATGCAGATGATATTGAAACTGCATACGAAGGATATGTGGAAGGTTTGAAATGGAACTTGATCGAAAGCGAAATCACTAAAAAATATGAATTAGCGATCGATCAGGAAGAATTGATGAACTTTACTAAAGAAAGTTTAAAAACTCAATTTGCACAGTATGGAATGGCTGATCCGGATGAAAAGCTTTTAAATGATACGGCAATGAACGTGATGAAAAACGAGCAAGAGTATCGCAAAATTTATGAAGATCTATATTTCGCAAAAATGATGGGTTTTTATAAAAAAACTTTAAAGCTTAAAGATAAGTCGGTTTCTTATGATGAATTTGTTAAATTAGCCACCGGTGAAGCCCCTAAAAAAGGTTTGATGGGCAGCCTAACTAACTTATTCGGATAAAAATGACTGATTACAAAGACTTTAAAAAATTTGCCACCCTTGATAAAGGGATTAGCTCTATTGCGATGGAGCATTATATAGAATCATCTATGACTCCTTACATTTTGGAGGAGCGTACCATGAATGTTCAGGCGTTAGATGTGTTTTCACGTTTGATGATGGATAGAATTATTTTCCTGGGTACCGGAGTGGATGATTACGTAGCGAATATTATTCAAGCGCAATTGTTGTTTCTTCAAAGTGCGGATGCCAACAGAGATATTTATATTTATATCAATAGTCCTGGTGGATCTGTTTATGCTGGATTAGGTATCTATGATACGATGCAATATATCCAACCTGAGGTTTCAACAATTTGTACTGGAATGGCTGCGTCAATGGCTGCGGTATTATTAACTGCAGGTGCAAAAGGAAAAAGGTCTGCGTTAAAACATTCCAGAGTAATGATTCACCAACCAATGGGTGGTGCGCAAGGGCAGGCTTCTGATATCGAAATCACTGCAAGAGAGATTGCGAAATTGAAGAAGGAACTTTATACCATTATTGCTGATCATTCAGGTCAGAGCTATGATAAAGTATGGGAAGATTCTGATAGAGATTATTGGATGACTTCTCAAGAAGCTAAAGATTACGGAATGATTGATGAGGTTTTGAAAAAAGCCTAATCATTGATTGAATATTTTAGAGATTAGGAGACGAAAAATTTTGTTTCTTAATCTCTTTTTTGTTTTGGGATAAAAACAAATACCTATGAAAGAAGAAAAACAGGTGCAATGCTCGTTTTGTGGGAAGAGTAAAACAGAAGTAGGGATGTTGATTGGTGGAACTACAGGTCATATTTGTGACAGCTGTGTAGAACAAGCCATGAAAATTGTTGAGGACGATGCACAACACAAATTGAGAGAAACATTACAATCAGCATTGACATTGGTGAAGCCAATGGAGTTGAATGCAATGTTAAATGAATATGTGATTGGTCAGAGCGAAGCAAAAAAGGTTTTAGCTGTTGCTGTATACAATCACTTTAAGAGATTGACTCAGGTGGTTTCTGAAGATGACGTGGAGATTGAAAAATCAAACGTGATCATGGTAGGAAGAACAGGTACAGGAAAGACGCTTTTGGCTAAAACGATTGCAAAGATTTTAAATGTGCCATTTGCTATTGCGGATGCAACTGTACTAACTGAGGCAGGGTATGTTGGAGAAGATGTGGAGTCTATTTTAGCCAGACTTTTACAAGCTGCGGATTACAATCCGCAATTGGCTGAAAGAGGTATCATTTTTATTGATGAGATCGATAAGATTGCACGTAAAGGAGATAATGCTTCAATTACCAGAGATGTTTCCGGAGAAGGGGTACAGCAAGGACTTTTAAAGTTATTGGAAGGAACTGTGATTGGTGTTCCACCTTATGGGGGAAGAAAGCACCCTGAACAAAAACTGGTTGAAATCAATACGAAAAATATTCTTTTTATCTGTGGCGGAGCATTCGATGGTATCGAAACGCAAATCAGTAGAAGAATCAACAAGCAGCCGATTGGTTATATGACCAAGAAGGATGAGAAAATAGATGAGGATAATCTATTGCAATATATTGCTCCATCTGATTTGAGATCGTTTGGATTAATTCCAGAGCTTATTGGCCGATTCCCGGTATTGACGCATCTAAACCCATTAGACAAGTCTGCTTTGATAAGTATTCTGACTGAGCCAAAGAATAGTTTGGTGAAGCAGTACACGAAATTGTTTGAAATGGAAGGTATTAAGCTGACCATTACGGATGAAGTATTGAATTTTATCGTGGATAAAGCGGATGAGTTTAAATTGGGTGCGCGTGGATTAAGATCAATTTGTGAAGCAATCATGTTAGATGCGATGTACGAAGTACCCACATCATCTGATCAGGTAAATGAGCTGGTGATTGATTTAGCATATGCCACCGAGCATTTTGCAAAATCAGGAATGAGTAAATTAAGAGTAGCTTAAGAAAAGCACTATTCCATAAATTACTTTAAAAGCAATGACTTTATGTCGTTGCTTTTTTTGTATCGAGTTTTTTAGAATAGACTAATTAAAACTTGAATTGTAGTTTTAAGTTGACCTGGCGTGGTGTAAGGTAATTTGGTACTGCGTAATAACGGTTACTGATATCATGAACCCAGCTATAAGAAATAGTGTTTTGAACACCGAGTAGGTTGAAGATTTCTAAAGCCAACCACATACTTTTTAGAGACTTAAACCCTTTACTGTTACCCAATTTGTTACGCTTAAGTTGTTTGTTCTGTAATAGTTCCTTGGAAAAACCTAAATCAACTCTTCGGTATGGAGGCATACGGAATACATCATTATATCTTTCAAATGAAGGAGGACCAAACGGTAAACCAGTTGCCAGATAGATAGTGATATTCGTCTTGAATGTAGGATTGTTCGGTAAATAATCCTGGAAGAATATAGCGAAGTTGATACGTTGGTCTGTAGGTCTTGGAATGAACCCAGGTTCAATTCGTTCAGTTCTTGCAACCGGATTAAAAGGGTCTCCAGGGTTAACTTGTTCCCCATTTGCATTGTAATATTTATAGTAGAAATCATCCGTCAGATTTTCTTCTGTTTTCATGAAGCTTAAACTGGCCCAGGATTCTACACCCTTAACAAATTCTCCGTTGATTTTAAAGTCAATTCCGGCAGCATATCCATTGGAGTTATTGGTAGCGTAATAGCGGATTCGAACATTGTTCAATTCATATGGAATAATGTTTCTAAGGTCTTTGTAATACATTTCTGCGGAAATCTTAAATGGACGTTCCCACATTTCAAATTCATGTTCAGCTCCTAATACGTAATGGATTGATGTTTGTGCTTTAATATTAGGGTTAATAAAACCTTCAATATTTCTCATTTCTCTATAAGAAGGAGGTTGATGGTACATTCCCCAGGCCACTTTAAAGCGATAGTGCTTTTTCCAATTTGGTTTATAAGAAGCTAAAACTCTTGGCCCGCCAACAAGTTGATTATTATAACTCCAATAATTTAGTCGACCTCCAACATTAATGTGAATAAGGTTTGAATCCATTTCAAAGGTTCTTTCCCATTGCGCATAGCCATTTAATCTATACCAGTTCAAGTTGTTTTTACTGGCGTAAGATTGATTAAGTATGATTTGGTCTGAAGGAACTTGTGGTGTAGAATACCCCGAAGAATCCAAATATTCCCATTCCTGGTATTGATCGTCTACCCATTCCATACTTCCTCTGATGCCCCACGAAATTTCATGTTTATGACCATAAAATTTGCCATCGTGAGTGAGAGATGCAATGGTCCCTTTGTAATAGTTTCTAGCATGATTGATAAAACCACCAATACCTCTATTGAAAGCCACCTGACCGAAATTGGATGAGCCCAAATCTTTATCCAACTCATCTAATCTGTATGCCCCTTCAATATCAAAAGTTTCGGTTTCATTACTGTTATTTACGGAAGCAGAAAATTTTAACAATAAGCTATCTGTAGGAAGCGCGGTCACTGTAAAAGCACCTAATGCCGTTTGGTATTGGTCAATTTCTTGGCCATCATAAAAGACAGTTAGTTGAAGTGCCTCTTGAAAAGTTCCGAACTCTGTTTTTCGGGTCTCCGGTACAAACAAATATTTATTTCTAGAGAAGGATCCTAAAAATCCAATTTCTACACGATCAGTGATATCGTAAGTGAAATATCCTTGATAATCTATAAAATTGGGTTGGTAAGCACCTTGAGTATCTAATCCTTTCAGTAAGTATTGATTGGTACGATATCTAAAACCATGAATTTGGGTAAATTTTCTGTCGTCTGATGCTTGTTCTAAAGCGATTTGAGCCCCTAAGAAACTACCTTCTACGAAGCCACTGAATTTTTCTGGTTCTTTATAAGTAACATCCAGAACACTCGACATTTTATCACCATAACGGGACTCGAATCCCCCAGAAGAAAAATTTACATTATCCACCAAACTTGGGTTTACAAAGCTCAACCCCTCCTGACGTCCGGATCGAACCAGGAATGGCCGGTAGATTTGCACCCCATTCACATAAATTAGGTTCTCATCAAAGTTACCTCCACGCACACTGTATTGCGAACTCAATTCGTTTCGACTGGAAACCCCTTGTCCTTGAAAAATTAAAGTTTTTTCAATATTGGCATTCGGTCCAGCAATTTGTAAAGTCGCATCAGTAGATATAGGATTTAATCCTGTTTCTTTCATTCGATTGCCCTTAACGATATGGGCTTTCATTTTACGCGTATTAAAATTCAGCTGAAAGTTTAAAGTAACTTTTTCTCCAGGTTTTAGCTTTTGAGTAGCATAAGCCGTATCATAGCCAATGTAGACGATGATTAATTTAAATTCTTTATTTGGGGTTACGCTTTTCTGGTAGTAACCTGAACTATCAGAGATTGTTCCATGTTGAAAATCGTTAATAAAAATATAAGCTCCTGGTAGCGGATTTCCCTGATCAGTGATGACACGTCCGGAAATTAGAGTTTGATTTACACGAGTAGAATCCTGAGCGAAGCTAAAGGTGTTGATCAGTGTAAATAAAACTATAAATAGATAATGTATTTTTCTTTCCAAGAAACTGATATAAAAGTTATCCGTTAAACTTTTGATCTGGATAAATATTGTTGACGATCAGAATTATTTTTTCTTTTTGAAATCGCCATTATTCCACGCTTTCATAAACTGAGCCCAGGCAATTGGATTAAGAATACTCCAGGAAGGATATTGTCCTGCATAATAAGTTTGTTGAGCGCGATATTGATTTTCATACTTAAATGTTTCGCTACCTGATCCCGGCATGTTTTGCATTCTTTCACGCATTTCAGCCTGAGCTAAATTGGCATTGGCACGATCCAAATCATCCGTAGGGATTCTGGTATTTAAGAATTCTTCTTTAAACTGTTCTTTACTTGGCCATGGGTATACCATATGCGTTCTAAGTAAAAGTGTATCTGCAGACATCAGTTGAATCAAAGAATACTTTTTTGTTTTAAGAGTATCTGGAATAACAAAAAATGCATCCTTAAAACCAATACTGGAGAACCTGATAGAATCACCTTCCTGGGCAACAAAAGAGAAGATACCGTTGGCATCAGCTGTTGTCCCTTTATTGGTTTGCTGAACGATAATAGTTGTAAAAGGAACAGGTTGTAAGCTATCGCCATCCAGAATTACTCCAGAGAATTGGATGATTTCTTTTGCAGTAGAGTCATTTTGCGAAAACCCAAATGAGGCCCACATTAAAAACGATGAAAATACAAGTATATATCTGATCATAATAGTTTTTTGTTCCAGGTGCAGCGCAGTTTTTTGTCCGAAACCTTAGAGGTGGTGAAATTACCAAATAAAATCGAAAGTAAAAGATTTAAAATTGTTAACAGCGTCACCAATCATGATTTTTAAAGTATGTGCTCCTCTACCAGGTATATGATGTGTTAAATCAACCCAAACTAATCCTGTTTTACGATCAAAATGAAGAAGTTTCCACTCTCCATCTATATAAGCATTGTATGAAGAAACACCACTCAAATTATCATCGGTTCTTAAAACAAGTCGATCCAAATTAGAAATGGTCTTAGAGTTTTTGGTGAAGTTAATCGGTTTAATGGTAGGCGCTATTGTGTCCACCATCACAGTATATGGTCCCAAACTTCTGGTTTTGAAAGTAACCCAGCCGTTTTGATAAGATCCTCCTTCCGGGGCAAGAAGTCTGTTTTTAGATGTAAGCGATACCCCAATGTATTTATTTCCTTCTTCTTGAGAAACCGAAGGGGTTTTAATAGATACGGTCATGTATTTATGAATTGGAGTATAAAGATTTTGGATAAAGTGAATTGGAGCTACGGCATATTTTACGGTATCACCAGTTTTGTAAGAAAAATGTGTGTTTTCGTAAAAACTCATTTTGTTAAAATGCACTTTGATGTTCTCAGTTTCATAATCAAAGTCTTCATTGTACTGAATAAGGGGGAGTGTATCCGTAGTTATTTCAGGTATTGGATTTACAGTATCCAGTTGAATCGCAAAACTTAATTCCGAGTGGTTCCCATAGACATCTGTAATGTCATAGTGAATGTCATGTCCGTATCTGGAGAAAAATAACATGCCTTTGTTTTGAACTCCTCTATAGATTCGAAGATTGTTATAGGAGTTTAGGAAATTCTTCTGAATTCTACGTTTATACTTTTTGGTTTCATAAAAGTCAACATGTGTATTAATAAATCGGGTGTTTTCGAATTTGATTTCATCCATTTGATGGCTATAAATCAAATGCGAATCGGCTAATAAAGAAACATTGTATACACCACATCTGTTGTTGGAACCATTCAGTTTATCAATGGCTTCAACACCTAATCCAATAATCCCTCTGGCTGCAAGAGGAGTACTTTTCTGGAAAACATACTTACTTCCTGATTTCCTTAGAGGAATAATAACTTTTTCATTTTTCCCATTAATGATAGAGGTATCGTTCAATGGGTATAATGCAACATTTTTAATAATTGGAGCAATATTATCTTTAATGTCAAATCCAAATTTCAATGGGTTTTGAGGAATAGAACCTTTGGTTTTTCTGATCTCAAAATGTAAATGTGGACCTCCTGAACCTCCTGAGTTTCCGGATAACGCAATAGTATCTCCACGTTTTACCTGAATTTGATCTGCGGTAAAGAAAAGTTCGACAGTAAATTTTTTCTGAGCGTATTGTTTTTCTAAAACGTAATGATTGATTTCCTCATTAAACTTTTGTAAATGACCATATGCAGTGGTATAACCATTGGGGTGTGTGATGTAAATCGCATTCCCATATCCACCAAGAGATATTTTAACTCTAGAAACATATCCGTCTGCAGCAGCCAAAACCGGTAAACCTTCAACCTGATTGGTTTTGATATCAATCCCTGCATGAAAATGACCAGGTCTGATTTCACCAAAGTTCCCTGCCAGATACATGGGAATATTCAAAGGCGCTGAAAAAAGCGGGATAGAATCCACTGCATTTTGTGCCTTTAAAGTTGCTATACAAGAAAATAAAACTAGAAGAATTTGGATTTTTTTAGTCATAAGAACAAAAATATCTATTAAAAGAATTGGTGGAATTTATTTTAAAAATGCTTTTCACAACAAGAGGTTAAAACTTGTTTTATTACGTGGGGGCGTATAAATTTGTGCCTGCTCATAGCTTGTATTTAAATTAAATTTTTTTGGAACAGCAATTAGAAAAAATTCATCTTGGTATCAAGAACTTACAAAAGTTGCACCAGGATGCGGTTTTAGAGGTGGATAGATTGAAGAAGGAAAATGAGGTGCTTCAAAAAAGGTTAATCGAATGTGAAGAGAAATCGGTTTCAGTAAGTAAACAACACCTGGTTGCGAAAATTACAGAAAGTGCTGTAGAAAATGAGGTGGAGAAAAAGCAAATGAAATTGAAAATTAATGAGCTGGTGCGGGAGGTTGATAAATGCATTGCGTTATTAAATCAATAGGAAATGGAGAAGTTGTCAATAAACGTAAATATTGGAAATAGAGTTTATCCGTTAACTATTGATAGAGAAGAAGAAGAGTTAATACGAAAAGCTGCGAAGAGAGTCAATGATAATATGAAAGAATTGGAAAACACTTACGATGTAAGTGATAAGCAGGATTTGTTAGCAATGACTGCTTTGTTTTTTGCCAATAAAGCTCTTGAAGTGGATGATAAGATGGATAATATTTCAAGTAATGTGGAAGGAAAGCTGGAAGAGATAGGAAGCGATTTGGACAGTTACTTGAGCAATGTTAAATAACTAGAACGTTCTTTACATATTAATTCTGTTATAGAAATATAACAGTAAAATCAATTCCCGCATTGATTTAGTAGGTTTAGTAAAATCAACATTTTTATCGTTAGGAGAATGTTGTTTGTCTGATCAAAACCGGGCCTAGGTGATCCTTGATTAAGGAGATTTTTTGCTTTGCAAAAGACGGAGGAAGGTTGCGAGAGGAAGGCATCTCCGATCTTGTACTTTTCAAGGTTTTACAAACGACTAGGTTAATGTGGGTTTTTTTATTTAAAAGGGTTTGAAATAAATCCGAAAAGAAATTTTATATATGGATATAATAAGTATCGGATCAGGACTAGCGATTGGATTAGTCATTGGAGGAGGAATTGTGTTTTTCTTAATTAAAAAAACATTAGAGAAGGGGAATAAAGCGCTGATTGAGGAGGCTAAGGCAGAAGGGAAAGTAATTAAGGAGCGAAAAATTATTGAGGCTAAAGAGAAGTTTTTACAACTAAAGTCTGATCATGAAAAATTGATTAATAGTAAAAATCAAAAGATTCAACAGGCCGAACAAAGAGTGAAGCATAAAGAAACGAAGTTGAATCAGAAGCTTCAAGAGGTTAATAAGGCTGAGAAAACGAATGTAGATTTAAGAAGTAAGCTAGATAAGCAGATTTCATATAATCAAAGTAAAAAAGCTGAATTAGATAAATCACTAAAGAAAGCGGTATCTCAGTTGGAGAACATTGCTGGTATTTCAGCAGAAGATGCGAAAAAGGAATTATTAGATGCGCTAACTGGTGAGACTAAGAACAATGCAGCAAAGTTGATGCAGGATATCATTGAAGACGCAAAGATTAGTGCGAATAAAGAAGCACAAAGAATTGTAATTCAATCTATTCAAAGAGTAGCAACAGAGCAAGCTATTGAGAATTCGGTATCAGTATTTAATATTGATAGTGATGATATCAAAGGACGTATTATAGGTCGTGAGGGTAGAAATATTCGAGCGATTGAAGCTGCAACTGGTGTGGAGATCGTAGTAGATGATACTCCGGAAGCTATTATTCTTTCTTGTTTTGATCCGGTAAGACGTGAAATTGCCAGATTGTCTTTACATCAATTAGTGACGGATGGTAGAATTCACCCGGCAAGAATTGAAGATGTTGTAAGAAAAACGACCAAGCATATCGAGGAAGAAATTGTGGAGGTTGGAAAACGTACTGCCATTGATTTAGGTATCCATAATCTACATCCGCAATTAATCAAAATGGTAGGACGTATGAAGTACAGGTCTTCTTATGGACAAAATCTGTTACAACACTCGAGAGAAGTAGCGAATTTATGTGCGACTATGGCATCAGAGTTAGGATTAAATGCGAAGTTGGCTAAGCGTGCAGGATTATTACACGATATAGGAAAAGTTCCAGAAGATGAACCAGAAATTCCTCACGCAATTCTGGGGATGAAAATGGCTCAAAAATATAATGAGCATCCTGAAGTGATCAATGCGATTGGAGCACACCATGATGAAATTGAGATGACGAGTTTATTATCTCCGATTGTTCAGGTATGTGATGCGATTTCTGGAGCAAGACCAGGTGCAAGAAGAGAAGTGGTTGAAAGCTATATCCAAAGATTGAAAGATTTGGAAGAGTTAGCTTTAAATCATGAAGGCGTAACGAAAGCTTATGCGATTCAAGCGGGTAGAGAGCTTCGTGTATTGGTAGAGTCTGAAAAAGTAGATGATAAAATGGCTTCGGAGATTTCATTTGGAATTTCTCAAAAGATTCAATCAGAAATGACATATCCTGGACAGGTACGTGTGACAGTAATCCGGGAAACCAGAGCAGTTCATATCGCGAAATAGAATACGTTTAATATTTAAAAAGTACTAAGATGGTAGAGGTTATAAATTTAGGGGAACAGAATTCAATTTTTAACCAATACATTATGGAGATTCGAAATGTCGACATCCAGAAAGACTCCATGCGTTTTAGGAGGAATATTGAACGAATGGGGGAAATCTTTGCTTATGAGGTTAGTAAGCGATTAGATTACTCTTCGGAATTAATCACAACTCCATTAGGTCAATGTGATATTAATCTGATGGAGAAACAACCTGTGATTGCGACAGTTTTGCGTGCGGGACTACCATTACATTATGGATTATTAAATTACTTTGATCGGGCAGATAATGCCTTTGTTTCGGCATATAGAATGCATGTGGCTCCTGATGATTTTGAAGTGAAAGTAGAGTATATCTCAAGTCCGGATTTGGAGGAAAGAACATTAATCTTATGTGATCCTATGCTCGCATCCGGACAGTCGATGTTATTGAGTTACGAAGCTCTGTTAGAGGCTTATGGTAATCCAAAACATGTACATATTGTATCTGTGATTTCCAGTTCGGAAGGAATTCAATACGTAAAGAAGAATGTCAAATCAAATGTTACAATTTGGACGGGTGCTATTGATTCGGAGATGACGGCTCAATCGTATATCGTTCCTGGATTGGGTGATGCAGGAGATTTGGCTTTTGGTAAAAAGGAATAGTTTATGTCGGATGTATTAGGTATTCTGTTCTTTGTCTTTTTTGCAGGAACTAAATTGCTTCTAGCTCCGGGGCTGATGCTGGCTGCAGGTTATGGAATGATTAAAACCATGATCATTACCTATATCGGAGCACTCCTGGGAGCAATCGTTTTCTATTATTTTGGGGTGGCAATATTCGGGTGGTTTGATGAATTGATGGGGACCGCGGATAAAAAGAAAACGGTATTTACAAAAAAGGCGAGAACCATGGTGCATGTAAAAATCAGGTATGGAATTATGGGAATTGCAGCTTTGGCTCCAATTATTTCAATTCCGGTATCGGCTTTAATTGTCGCAAAATTTTTCCCTGGAAAACATAAGGTAGTAGGCGTTTACGCGGTAGTACTCATTCCGATTTCGATCTTATTGCCTTTACTTTCTGAACCGGTAATTCAACCAATTATACATTTAATTAAATCTATATTTCAGGCGCATTGAGAAAGTATAAGCACATTTTCTTTGATCTAGATCACACTTTATGGGATTTTAAAACCAATTCCAGATTGGCTTTAAAAGAAATCTACGTAAACTTTGATTTGAACGATAAAGGAGTGAGTCAGGAAACTGATTTTATCGATATATACGAAAAGTATAATCACAAAATGTGGGCGGATTATCGTAATGGAAAAATGAGTAAGGAGACTCTACGTACAGAGCGTTTTAGACAATCCTTATCTCATCTGGGCGTAAAAGATAAGAATTTGAGCAAAGATGTTGCAGATTATTACGTGGAACATAGCCCGTATAAAACTGCTTTATTTCCAAATGCGATTGATGTATTGAAGGAGTTGTCTTCGAATTATACTTTGCATATTATTACCAATGGCTTTGAAGAAATTCAAGCGATTAAGATTGAAAATAGTGGTTTGAGTAGTTTCTTTGAGGAAATTATTACTTCAGAGCAAGCAGGTTATAAAAAGCCCGATCCGGCTATTTTTAGATATTCTTTAAATAAAACGAATGCACAGGCTAAAGAAAGTCTGATGATTGGTGATAATCAACTCGTGGATATTGAAGGCGCTAAGAAAGTGGGGATGGATGGCATTTTATTTAATCCTGAAAAAGAGGACTTGATTATTGACCCTACTTACGAGGTGAATCACCTCAATGAAATTTTATCGATTTTATAGGAATTAAAATTCCGCCAGAACACTTCGTCTTCCCTGAACTTTTTGGTCTAATTCAACCTGAACTTTTGCATCTACAGGTATGAAGACATCTACTCTAGAACCAAATTTGATGAAGCCGAATTCTTCACAAGCATCCAATTGATCACCTTCTTCTTTATAGTGAACAATTCTACGTGCTAACGCTCCGGCAATTTGTCTAAATAACACCGGTTTTCCGTTTTCATTTTCTACTACATAGGTAGTTCTTTCGTTTAAAGTCGAAGATTTCGGATGCCAGGCTACTAAGAACTTTCCTGGATGATATTTAAAGTACTTTACGATTCCTGATACCGGAGACCAGTTGATATGTACATTGAATGGAGACATAAAAACAGAAATCTGAAGACATTCGGTTTTGAGGTATTCATCTTCAAATACACGTTCGATAGCCACAACTTTACCATCTACAGGAGAGTAGATATTACCTTCAACAGGAGAACAGGTTCTATGCGGTTTTCTGAAGAAATAAATGACCATCCAAACAACATATACAGCGCCAAGTTGTAGAATCAATCGAATAATAAAATATTCAGAAAAAATCGTGCTTAGATAGACAAGGAAAGACCCAAAAATGAGCGCAAGAATAATGCTAACAGTTCCTTCTTTATGTAATCGCATAGTTCGAATTTCGGCAAATGTAAATTAATTGTCGCTATAAATCTAGAAAGGTTAATAAGTAGGCTAAAACCACAGGAGCTGTTAATAACACCGCATCAAAGCGATCTAGTACACCACCATGGCCCGGCATAATTGATCCTGAATCTTTTACATCAGCATTGCGTTTAAATGCTGATTCCATTAGATCACCGATATTAGCAAATACGCTAACCAATACAGAGATCCCGATCCAAATCGGAAGTTCAAAAGTATTCCAGAAGGTATGCAGAACGATTCCGGCAACAATACTTAGTAACAAACCTCCAATAGACCCTTCCCAGGTTTTATTAGGTGAAATACGTTCAAATAGTTTGTGCTTTCCAAAGGATCTTCCAGATAAATATGCTCCGGTATCATTGACCCACGTAAGAATAAATATGGACAATGGTATTTTCCAATTAAAGTCAATTGTATAAGTTGCAGATATTATCGCTAATACAAGTAGACTTAATAGCGGTACGGCTAAGTACAGAGCCCCGGAAATAGTTACAGAGATATCTACAATGGACGTTTCAGATTTTTTACTGAGTAGCTGAAAGATAAATATGAGGATAAATAGCATCCATACAGAAAACGCCCAGAAGGCTGTTCCAGTCGTAATGAAATATCCCGCAGATAGAATGAATAAGCTATTAAATATAGCGCCACTGTATTTATAAGGCGAGCTAAACTTATTCGAAAGCTTATAAAATTCAAGTGTTCCTATAAAACCAATAATAGCAAAGAGTACTAGCGAAGGATAAAATCCCCAAATCAATGTCCCAATAATGATTGAGATAAAGACTAATCCTGAAATGGCTCTAGTAATCAATTGGAGAGGAAATTATTGATTATTCAATAATCTGTTTGGCTTTTTCAATATCATTTTCATGCACGTATAATGAAACCATAAAATCAGTATCATTTAACGATTTAAGCATGGAGTCCTGATGATTAAATACGATCGCTTCTATTCCCTGAGACTCTAATTTGGATTTTTTTAGGTTGATATCTAACTCGTGATTTGAAGTTAAAATACTTACCCAACCGTCTTTATTTAATGCATTCATATGTTTACTTTTTAATCCTAGTAAAGTTACTCCAATTTAAGGAGATTCACCATCAAATCTGAAAGAATAATATCGATTTACGATTCTTCTTTTTGTTCAGCTACAGCCGAATCCGCAGTTCCATTTTTATGAACTGGTTCTTCAGGTTTAGTTTCTTCAGTTTCATTATTAGCTGCGGCAAGTTTAGCTTCGGCTTGCTCTTTAACTAATTTTTCTTTAATCACATCCGATTCAAATGTACGCTTACCAAAAATAGCTTCCAGATCATCTTTAAAGATGACCTCTTTTTCTAAAAGAGTCTCTGCAAGTTGAGTCAACTTATCCTTATTTTCTTCCAACAACTTAAGCGTTTTCTGGTACATTCGTTCTACCAGGTTACTTACGGCTAAATCAATTTTTTCAGCAGTTTTCTCACTATATGGTCTTTGGAAAGAATAATCTTGTTGACCAGAAGAATCATAGAAACTGATATTCCCTACACTCTCATCTAAGCCGTAGTATGTCACCATCGCATAGGCCTGTTTGGTTACTTTTTCCAGGTCACTTAAAGCTCCCGTAGAGATTTTACCGAAAATAATTTGTTCGGCCGCACGACCTCCAAGAGCAGAACACATTTCATCTAATAGTTGTTCTGTCGTGGTAATTTGTCTTTCTTCAGGAAGATACCATGCCGCACCTAATGAACGTCCTCTTGGAACGATTGTGACTTTTACCAATGGAAATGCATGTTCCAATAGCCATGAAGTAGTAGCATGTCCTGCTTCGTGGAAAGCAATGGTTTTCTTTTCTTCCGGAGCAATAATTTTACTTCTTTTTTCCAATCCACCGATAATACGGTCAACGGCATCTAAGAAGTCTTGTTTTTCTACCTGATTTTTCTTTTTCCTTGCAGCGATTAAAGCTGCTTCATTACAAAGATTGGCAATGTCAGCACCGGAGAACCCAGGAGTTTGATTTGCCAGAAAATCGATATCAATATCTTCAACCAGTTTTAGCGGTTTTAAATGTACTTCGAAAATTGCTTTACGTTCAGTAATTTCAGGTAAATCTACATGGATTTGTCTGTCAAAACGTCCAGGACGTAGTAATGCAGAATCTAAGATATCAGCACGGTTGGTTGCTGCTAAAATGATAACCCCTGAATTTGATCCGAATCCATCCATTTCTGTTAGAAGCTGATTCAGAGTGTTTTCTCTTTCATCATTTGACCCTTGCATAGCGTTCTTTCCTCTCGCGCGACCAATTGCATCAATCTCATCAATGAAAATGATTGATGGAGATTTTTCCTTAGCTTGTTTGAAAAGGTCACGAACTCTGGAAGCTCCCACACCGACAAACATCTCAACGAAATCAGATCCGGATAAAGAGAAAAACGGCACATGCGCTTCACCTGCAACTGCCTTTGCCAAAAGAGTTTTACCTGTTCCGGGAGGGCCGACTAATAAAGCGCCCTGAGGAATTTTCGCGCCTAGAGAAGTGTACTTATTTGGGTTTTTTAGGAAGTCAACGATTTCCGTAACCTCTTCTTTGGCTTCTTCCAGACCAGCAACATCCTTAAATGAAGTTTTTACCGTATCGTTTTTATCGAATAAAGTAGCTTTGGATTTACCGATGTTGAAGATCTGGCCACCGCCACCGGCTCCGCCACCCATTCTACGCATAATTAGAAACCAGAAACCAATTAAAAGTACAATTGGGAGTAGGATTCCAATGATATCTCCAAACCAGTTTTCCTGTTTAATATAATCATACTCGAGTCCATATTCTTCTTGCCATTTATTCAGATTTTCTCCAAAGAAATCTGCTTGCGGAATATTAAAAGTAAATTGAGGCCCTCTTGGGATAAAACTGTTTTCAGAGCCTTTTTTAGAAAAAGGCTGATCTTTATATTCCTCTTTGGTTATGGCTTCGTCTTTCAAGTAAACCTTACCAATTTCTTTATTAATGATTTCAACACGTTTTACGTCACCACGCTGAACCATTTCTTTAAACTCCCCATAATTGATGTTATCAGGTTGAGGAGACCAATTGAATAAGTTTAATCCAATTAATCCAATCGCAAAAATGGCGTATAACCAGTAATAATTGAATCCGCCACCCTTTGGAGAATTCTTTTTGCTACCACTTGAGAATGGATTATTGCTTGAAGGTTTATTTTCTTTATTACTCATTTGTAATTTCTTCGTTGTCTGTAATGTAATTTAATTCGGCATCTGCCCAAAGCCCTTCCAGGTCGTAATGTGCTCTTTCTTCAGCTTTAAAAACATGAACCATGGTGTCAAAGTAATCCATTAGAATCCAGTTTGCCTCACGATAGCCTTCAACTCTACTAGGTTTTTCTTGTAGAACTGTACGCGTCATTTCTTCAATACTATCCGAAATGGCTTGAACGTGGGTGTCTGATGTTCCTGAGCAAATAATAAAGTAATCGGAATAAGCATTCAGAACTTTTGTTAAGTCAACTACACAAATATCGTTACCTTTTTTCTCTTGTATGCCTTTAATGACAATGTCTACTAAAGTCAAATTCGATTTGTTTTCGGAATCTTTGGCCATTAATTATCTAAAATTGGCTGCAAAGATAACTAAATGCTTAGAAAATATCTTCATCAAAATGCTTTCAGAGAGAGAAAATTGAGTGTTTACTTACTATTTGTGATTTACTATAATTTTATGTGAATTTCAGCTTATTGTTTTGGTTAAATAAAGTTAATTTGTAACGAAAATAGAGGGGATTTGGATACACTTTTTACCGGGAAAATAGTTCGTAGATTTGATGAGACTACATCTACAAATGAATTGGCTGCTGAAGCGTTAAAAAATGCAAAAGTAATTGAAGGAACTGCTTTTGTAGCCAAGTATCAAACGCAAGGAAAAGGGCAACGGGGGAATGTTTGGTTGAGTCGTCCAAATCAAAACATTCTGGCCAGTTATGTATATTATCCTTCTTTTTTGAAAACCGATCAGCAGTTTTATTTGATAAAGGCGGTTTCATTAGCCATAAAAGATTTGCTGGATAAATATTTGATTGATAAGGCGAGAATCAAATGGCCCAATGATATTTATATCAATGATTTAAAGATTACAGGTATTTTGATTGAATCTTCAACAAAAGGAGATTACATGGGAAGTTCAATTATTGGAATTGGGATTAATGTAAATCAGAACCAGTTTGCAGAAGATGTTAATGCAACTTCAATAGTATTGGAAACCGGAATAGGTTGTAATTTAGAGATGCTGTTTTCGGAGCTATCCTATCATTTAGAACAAAGATATTTGATGCTAAAGAGATCACCCAAAGGATTAGATTCCGAGTATCAGAATGCTTTGTACCGTTTAAATGAAAAAACAAATTTCACACTAAATGGTAAACAAACCGAACTTACGGTTCTTGGAGTAGACGAGTTAGGGCAACTCAAAGTAAGAAATCATCTGGGAGAAATAGCACATTACGGAATGCACCAAATTAAGATGGAAGTTCCTAAATATTAATCCATTGCTTTAGGTAGGTTGCCTGCCAACGTATCAAAGAATTTCTTTAAGGGCCCCGAAACCATTGCTTTCATAAACATGTTGACATCGCCATCAAAAACAAAGTAGGAATCAACATCTTCGTTATTTTCCCTGATAAAAATGGTAAGTGTAAAATCAAATGGATTTTTTCCTTCAGACTCTAATGTAATAGAAGCAGGTGAATTCAATTCTTTGTGCTTCATTCCGATGGTTGCCAGATTTTTAATTCCAAATCGACAGTTTTCAGATGTAGATGTCCAGTGTTCAATTTTATCTTCAGGCATTAATTTTTGTAGATTATTTAAATCAGACAAAAAATCAAATACTTCTTGTGCGGAATGATTTACCTGAACAGTATTACTTTCAATGGTGAGCATGGTATTATTTTTTAGGACTCCAGGTAGAAGGAGATTTACGCCAATCTTTTAAAGACTCAACTTGAGATAGCTCTACCAAATTACTTTTGATGGCCTGATCAATCAAAGTGTCATAATCCGTAAGTACCTGATAGTCACATTTAGCTTCTTTGAAATTATCACTAGCCACATCAAATCCATAGCTAAAAATAGCAACTAAACCTTTGATTTTTAATTCGGCTGCACGAAGTGCTTCCACCGCCTTTAAACTACTACTACCGGTAGAAATAAGATCTTCGATAACAACCACATTTTGATTTTTTTCAAAGACACCTTCAATTTGATTACCTAAACCGTGTCCTTTTGGTTTTGGACGGACATAGATAAAAGGAAGATTCATTTCCTGAGCCACTAAAGCTCCAATTGGAATACCTCCTGTAGCTACTCCAGCAATCACATCAGGCTTGCCATAAGCTTCTTCAATTTTCTTTACAAATTCGTGGCGAATGAATGTTCGTATTAACGGATAGGAGAGAATTTTTCTGTTATCACAATACATTGGAGACAACCAGCCCGAAGCCCATGTAAAAGGGGTTTTAGGTTGTATGACAACCGCTTTGATTTGTAATAAAAATTCTGCTACTTTGAGCGATGAATGATCTTTAAGCATGGACACAAATGTATAAAGTTTTTGTAAACAAAACTCCTATTATTTTAACAGATAATGGTGATATTTTAAAGGAAAAAAAATACCAGGTATTTCCATTTGAGAATGGAAAGCAACTGGTTGATTTAGTGTGGGGAATGGAGACCGGAAAAGTGAAGAAACCTACGGCAATAACCCATTATGACATTGATGAATTGTGGATGACATTTGTTCAACAATTCCATTATGTTCAGGCAGCAGGAGGAATGGTTTTTAATTCGAAAGGTGAGTTTTTGGTCATTCACAGGAATGGAAAGTGGGATTTACCCAAAGGACATCTTAAAAAAGGAGAGCGTCCGGAGTTTGGAGGAATGCGTGAAGTAGAAGAAGAATGTGGTATTTCCGATTTATCCATTACGAAACATTTGGCCAATACATTTCACATGTATGATCGTAAAGGATTGGTGTTGAAAAAGACCTTTTGGTATTTGATGAAATCTGATTTCGATGGAGAATTGGTGCCGCAATTAGAAGAGGGGATTGATAAGGTGGAATGGAAGGAGAAGGGAGATATTAAAGACTTATTGAAAAAGTCTTATCCGATTATAGGCGAATTACTGAAAAAAGGAGTGAAGCTGTACAAAAATCAATCGCTAATTATTTCATAACTCTTACGCTTTGATTTTTTTACAAATTCATGCGCAAAAAACTCAAACATTTCTGAGGGAGATTTGGCGGGAGCTTGAATAAAATACCCTTGAGAGTTTAATAAGAAATAAACCGGATAACTCCAGATTTGGTATTTCTCTAATACCTCGTATTCGTTATTTAGGAATAAGTACTTTAGATTTTGTGATTCAGGAGGAAGATTTACGAGATGAATAGAATCACGATCGGTAATGACCATTAAAAACTTAACCTTTTTATATTTCTTTTTTAGAGTTTCTATTACTTTTAAATCACGTTGACAAACTCCACTTTGAGAATGTATAAACCCCAGATATACCGGATGACCTTTGAATGACTCTAGAGAAAACTCATTTCCATTTTTGTCCAATAGTTTGAAATGAGGTGCCTCTGCATTTGGTTTAAGATATTTTTTGTGTGACTGTAAAAATAGCGCAGCTTCTTTTTGAAGTGGATATGCACAGAAATTTGAAATTTGATTAAGAATAGATGCTTTTTGCTCTTTTGTTAAATTATGATTGGATGATGCCCCATTTATGTATAGTAATATAGCCAAACTTCTGATTTCCTCATTTTGAAGTAACACATCTGTTTTAGCAAAGTCCATGAATGAATTATAAATCTGATAATCATCTTTTACTTTTTGAAATGCTTGTCCATTTTTAGCAATAAGATTATTCAGTCGGGTATTCATTAAAAACTTAAAGAATCTTAAGTAGGAGGGATCTCCGTATAAAATAGGTTTTGCTAAAATGTAATGTTTGATCAATTTTTGTTTGGAAACATCCGTTTGAAGATAAGCTTCTGCTTTGAGGTAGGTATAATAATTATTAAACAAAGAATCGTTTATGATATAATCATTATACGTTGAATCAGATTTAGAGAAAAAGGAATCATATTTAGAATTAAGATTTCCTTTGGGAGTATTGTTTAACTGCAAATTAGCAAAGTCAATTTCTATTCGTTGGTAAATAGAGTCTACAGCGGTGTTTGGAGGAACCGAATGGTACAAAACCTCATATTTGAGAGGGTTTCGTTGATTATCGGCATATTTGATAGGGAAGAAATTAATCTTAAGAGACGAGTTGGGATGTATTTTAATCCTGATTTCACGCATCTCAATTTTTATGATAAGCTCTTCTGCGTGGTCTAGATTAAATTTGAATTGATAGCTGCCATCTGCTAAAATATATTCTTCAGCAATAAGTGTTTTTTGTTTGGTAAGCGCATTTTCGATTTTAAAAATTTGAATAGGCTCATTTTTAAAAAATAGGGCCTCACCCGATAGGTCAACATTTTGACCTAAAGCAATTTGAACTAAAAATAAAAGAAGAAAACCAAGTGCTTTCTGCATTTATAAAATCTGTTTTGGTACATATTTAGAAATATCGCCACCATGCCTTTGAATGTCTCGTACCACACTTGAAGATAAAGCCGAATATTCCGGACGACTTATAATAAATACAGACTCTACATTAGGAGCCATATCCAAATTCATTAAGCCAATATTTCTTTCAAACTCAAAATCTGCGGAGGTTCGAATACCTCTAAGGATAAACTGCGCATTTTGATCTTTACAAAAATCAACAGTTAATCCGTTGTAGATTTTAACTTCAATTTTGGGTTCATTTTCAAATACGCGTTCAATCTGAGTTTTACGTTCTTCAGGACTATATAAATACTTTTTATTTGAATTATTCCCGATAGCGATAATCAAGTTATCAAATAAAGGCAAAGCTCTTTTAATAATGTCTTCATGACCAACTGTGATGGGATCAAATGAACCTGGGAAAACTGCAATCCTACGCATAACAATCAATTTTTTTCAAAGATGCTAAAATGAACCGAACCATAGCGTCTTTGTTGAATAAAGCCATTGATATGATCAAAATGATGATGGGGATCATGTTCGATAATAAACCAACCTCCCGCTTGAAGCAAATTACTTGCCATAATGGCTTCAATCATTTGATCTTGATTTTCCATTTGGTAAGGAGGGTCTGCATATATTAGCTTAAAAACACTTTTGGAGGTTTCTATATACTTAATCACATCTGACTTAATCACCGAAACCTGATCGAAGCCCAATTCTTTGATCATAGAGTGGATGTATCTTGTGCAATTGTAATTGATATCTACAGAAGTAATAGATTTTGCACCTCTTGAAGCGAATTCATAAGAAATGTTCCCTGTTCCAGAGAATAAATCCAGGACGGTTAATTGATCAAAATAAAATTCATTATTAATGACATTGAAAATCCCCTCCTTCGCCATGTCCGTAGTTGGTCGAACAGGAAGGTTTTTAGGAGCTATGATTCTTTTTGATTTGTATTTCCCCTGTATTATCCGCATTGTAAATCAAAAATAGTATTAATTAAAGCGTCTGATGTTTGATCATTTGTCTGTTTTAATTCATCTGGTTTGAGATTGAAAATTTTAGAGGAAAATCTTTGTAATGTTGAGATAACTTCTGGTTTTCGATCGTATGATCCTCCAATATGAATTAAAGTTTCCGCAGGAGAAAAGTTAAATTGTTCGATAGAATAGTAAGTGTAATATATAATGTCTTCAGGTGTTTTAAAGTCAAATGAATTGAACAATATCATTTTTTTTCCTTCAAACAGACATAATGAAAACGAGTTTGAATGCATTTGAATAAATGCTGAGTTATCATTTTCGGTAGCGTAATACAAATGGTACGTAGAAATAAGTGAAGCGAAATGATGATGGAAATCTATATGTCCAATTTTAGTTTGAAGTTTGCTCTTTAAAGCTGATTTAATCGGAAATAGGATATAGCTATCTATTTCTGGAATAAATCTGGATTGAATAGATTCATCTATATTTAACTCAAAAACATTGAGATGTAGCTCGTCAATTTTATTTTGATCAAAGAATAAGCTTGGAATTAAAGTAAATTTAGATATGGTTGAATATAAGGTGGTTTGAGAGGCATGAGATAATATATTTTTGATGTACTCAGAATCAAAAAAAGAATCGGATTCTAATCCTTGAATCGTATGGACCTCATATTTCTCAAGTCCGACAAGTAGACCTGTTTTGGGATTAGAAATACCTATAGTATAGCTATTTTGATCAGCATGTAAAGCTACCGAATACAAAGAAGCAGCTTTGATATCAAAGCTGCTTCCGTTTTTGTAATATTTAAATAAAGGTTTTATAACCAACCAGTTTATTTTTCTTCTTTCCAGTTACCCGCAGTAGTTGGGTCTACCATAGAACCTACACGCATAACATCATTTTTATCAAAAGGTGCGGCATCAACAATTTCGAAAACCTGAACTTTAGCACCACTTGAACGTGTGATTTCTCCAGCTTCAATAGAGAATTCTACATTATTTGAGTGAGGTACATATCTTAAAGTTTCTACATTTAAAGGAAACTTAGCATCTCTTGTTTTCATATAATCGTCATTAAATACAATCTCCATAGCAGGGTATAAAGTTGTATCACGTCTAATGATTCCTTGTTCTAATGCTTCTGCTTCTGTTAAAGTGTCAGGCACATCACCAAACATTTTTACCATATTAACAGAATCATGTTGTAGGAAGTGCATTAAAGTATCCATGCTACCACAGAATACTCTGTTTTCTTTTTTATAAGTTAATTCGATTTGACGTAAATCTTTCAAATTTTGAATAACCTCAGCATAAATCGCTTGTTTCTTTCTCATGAATTGAATTGGCTCATCAATTGAATGATAATTTGCATAAGCCAAATAACCTGAAAGAAGAAGTAGAACAGCAGCTATTCCAGTAGCAATTTTATTGCTGATTTTTCCCAAAGCATTTAGGATAGTAATTATACCAGCAAATAGAATGGATACTCCTGCTATAAGGAATACTTGATTTTGACCACTTGAGCTTCCAAACCCTACTAATCCTATTCCTAAAAGAATAATAAATACTCCAGGGGCAAATTTTGATATCGAATCTTTCATGTTTTATTTATAATATATATCCGTATTTTTTATCGAACGCGCACAAAACTACAATTTTTTTTATTTGAAATGCATAGCTTGTAACGGCTCATAAATTCAATTTATTTTGCAGCCGTAATAATACATTAAATTTGGGTACATTTCTGCATAAATCATTCCAATTTGAACCGACTAATGATCAGCTGGAAGCCTTTCATTATTTGGAAGAATTCATTACCCAAAGAAAATTACTCTGGCTATTTATATTACGTGGATATGCGGGTACAGGTAAGACTACTATTTTGGCACATTTGGCAAAAACAGTGTCAAAAAATCAAAAAGTGGTTCTTTTAGCCCCCACAGGAAGAGCAGCACGAGTCTTGTCTTCTTATTGTAAAATGCCTGCATTTACAATACATAAGCGAATTTATCGACTTGCGGATGATGGTTCTGATTTCAACTTTATTTTACAAAAAAATAATTTTGTTAACACTTTGTTCATAGTAGATGAGGCATCAATGATTTCTACCGGCTTTGGAGGAGAAAGGAATGTATTAGAAGACTTGATGCGATATGTTTATAGAGGTAAGGGGTGCAAGTTGATTTTATCTGGAGATAATGCGCAATTACCCCCAGTAGATATGGCTTATTCTCCGGCATTGGATCAACAGTATTTAGAAAGTTGTTTTAACATGCCCGTAACTCTTTTTGAGTTGAATGATGTGGTTCGTCAAACCAAACAATCAGGAATATTGTATAATGCGACTCTGCTAAGAAAATCACTCCAAAGTGGAAGAGATCAGATCAAATTTGAAACCGAATTTCCCGATGTATCAGCAATTAATGGTTTGGAGCTTCAGGAAAGCCTGGAAGAAGCAATTGGGAATTATGGAATGGAAGAAGTTTTGGTTGTCACCAGGTCTAACAAACGCGCCAATCAATTTAATCAGGAGGTAAGAAATAGATTGTTATTTAGAGAAGAACAAATTGAGGCGGGTGATTTTCTAATGGGAGTTCGCAATAATTATCACTGGTTGAAAGATGAAGAAGATAAAACGGATTTCATTGCCAATGGAGAATCTATGGAAGTAAGGAAAGTATTAGGTGTTTATGAAATGTATGGGCAGAAATTTGCGGATTTGAATGTGCGATTTGTAGACGATAGAATTCCTGATGTGGATTTAAAGGTTTGGCTGAATTGTTTATCTATTGAGGGGCCTTCAATGACAATAGCTGATAGGAAGCAGTTGTTTTATGACGTTTATGAGGATTATTTGGCGCAAGGAGAATCCAAGAATGCGAAACAAAAAGCGATGAGCGATCCATACTTTAATGCTATGGAGTGTAAATTTTCATATGCAGTAACCTGTCATAAAGCACAGGGAGGGCAATGGGCTGCAGTTTTTATTGATCATGGATTCTTGACTGAGGATATGGTTGATGAAAATCTACTAAGGTGGTTTTATACAGCAATAACCAGGGCTACTGATCGAGTATATTTGGTGAATTTCAATAAAATGTTTTTAGAATAATACCTTATAGATAAGGTGTCGAATATACATTTGTCAATATGAAAAAGTGGTTCGCAGGTTTATTGTTTAAGTTATATGGTTGGAAACTAGTTGGAGAGATTCCAAAAACATTAAAAAAATATGTTTTAATTGCTGCTCCACATACATCCAATATGGACTTCTTTTTGGCAATGCCTTCTATGTGGTCGCTAGGTGTAAAAGGGAAATACCTTATTAAAAAGGAGCATGTGGAAACACCGTATGGTTTTTTGATTAAATGGATGGGAGGGATAGGTGTAGACCGGAAAAAGACTTCAATAGATTTTGTTAATCAATTAAAACGCATTGTTGCGGAACATGATGAATTAGCAATGTTGTTTACTCCGGAAGGAACTCGAAAGAGAGTTGAAAAATGGAAAACCGGATTTTATAGAGTTGCAATGGCAGTAAATGTGCCAATCGTATTGGCATATGCGGACTATGAGAAAAAAGAAGTTTTTATAGGACATGTTTTTCATCCAAGTGGTGATTTTGAAAAAGATTTCCTTTATATGGAGAACTTCTATAAAAATATTCCTGCCAAGTATCCTCAGGATTATAATCCACAGATTTTTATTCGCAAAGGAGCCTAATTGTGAATAAAATAAATCATGTTTTAACCCTTTATTTAAAAAAGGTTTGGTCTGAAAGTAAGAATTTTATTACCAAATAGTTAACAATCTATTGGAAATTGAAAACTTTTGTTAATTTTATGGCTTCAATTGACTTGATGATTAGATAATACATTTTTTGAATTTAAAGCCGCATATTTTAGTATGGTTAGTGTTGATGTTATATTCAACGATAACGTACGCTGATGGTCATGGGTTAGGTCCTGCTGGTCCTGGAGCGTGTGTCTCTGATCTCGATGTTTCCAATACAACAGATATAAGTGTTTGTTACTCTGAAAAGAATAACGCGCAAGTTGTTTTGAATTTATCTAATTCAGGATTAGATACAATTCGAAATGTTCAAATTGGATGGTTTTTCTCTTCAGATCAAAGTGGAACTATGAGTTGGTCGGGTAATATCTACCCAAATTCCAGCGAAATGGTTAATCTTCCTGCATTAGCTTTTCCTTCTGAAGGACATTTCTCTTTATCTATTTGGGCGATTAACGGTCCTGGAGATATTAATTCTTCAAATGATACGATCAATGTAACAGTGCATGTTTTCAACCCGTTTATAGTAAATGAACTTAGAGATACTGCAATTTGTACCAATGAAGTGTTACCATTGAATCTTTCAACAAACTTTCATTCATATTCTTGGGATAATGGTCATTCGGGACCTTCAAGATCAGTACAGCAACAAGGAAATTATAGAGTAACGGTGGAGGATGAAAATGGATGTTCAACGGTAGATTCTATGTTTTTGGATGTTCATGAAGCACCAGGACCATTATTGCCTGGAGACACGGTATTATGTGATGGTGTGATTTTATCTACAACATTATCTGCGAATTTTGTCACATATCAATGGGCAAATGGAAGCACTGGAGATGGCATCACTATCGATCAGGCTGGGGTGTATTCTGTTCAGGTTGTGGATACACATGGATGTACTTATGCGGATACTATGGACGTACAGTATGCAGCGTTACCAAGCTCAGGAACTCCAACGCAAGTAAATATTTGTAACGGAGATTCAACAGTGTTAAATGCTGCGAACAATTTCAATTCTTATATATGGAATACGGGAGATACTTCAAGTAGTATTACGATTACTAATTCAGGGAATTATGTAGTGACGGTTACCGGGCCACATGGATGTATTGGTATTGATACTGTACAGGTAATTGTAAACCCTTTACCGGAGATTACTTTTAATGATAGTGTGATGTGTAATTTTACTCCATTCGTAATGGATGTGGGATGGTTCTCAGCATATCAGTGGTCTAATGGAAGTACAAGTCAAAACCCATTAATAACTTCTCCAGGGATTTATTCTGTTACGGTAACGGATTTGAATGGTTGCGAATCTGTGAAATCCGTTTACGTAAACAATTATAATGTAAATGTAAATCTTGGTCCGGATACTTCAATTTGTAGTGGTGATGGAAACTATATCTTGTTAGGAAACAATTATGATAGCTATCTTTGGAATGATGGCGATACTTCAGCCAATCATTGGATTGGTAGTGCAGGAACATACAGCGTAACGGTAACCAATGGAGCTTGTGCTGCTTCGGACGAAAAAGTGGTTACAGAGTTATTATATCCAAATGCGGATTTCTCACATTTAGTAACCAGTCCAAATGTACAGTTTACAAATTTGTCTAATGTGAGTGTTGGTTTAACATGGGATTTTGGTGACGGGAATACTTCAACGTCTGTTAATCCTCTACATACTTATGCTAGTGTTGGGAATTACGATGTGACTTTAACTGCTGCAAATGCATGTGATACAACACAGTTTATTACGAGTGTGAGTATCTTCCCTCAGGATGCACACCGTATTTATGTAAACGAGAATTTAAAACTGTTCCCTACCGTAGCAACAAATGTGATCAATTTCTCGTTTTCAGGAGCAAATAAAAATGAGTTAGATTATGCCATTTATGATGTAACGGGTAAAATTCTGGTTAGGGAAACAGATAACTATTATGGCGATGAGTATCTGTATACTATTGATGTTTCGAGCTTCGCAGCAGGAACTTATTATATCAGAATAGTAAGTGATGAGTCTTTAATGGCGGTTCAGCCATTTATCAAGAAATAAATCAAATATTTTTATTTTAACTCTAGTTTAAGCTTATCGGCCCAATCGTTTAGTTGCGGGTATTTTTCTGTAAAATGGTCAAACTTATCTTTATTGGTATATAAAACCTTCTTGGCTTTTTGCTTATTCACCTCTGTTTGGAAGTTGATATGATTGTTTTTCAGTTCTTCCTTTAAAAATTCGATTAAGTCAAGAGACAGTCTGGTAAATTCCAGTTCATTGGTTTCGTTTCTGAAAACCAGGTGAATTGTTTTTTGATCTTCTAATATCTGAGGTTCACAACCCGATAAAACACTAGCCGAAAAACCTCCGGATATTTCTTTGACTCTATCAGTATAAATGTTCCATTTAGCCTTTAGATGATCAAGAGTAAAAGGTTCATCACCGTAATATTTGGCGACTTTTTCTTTTTCTTCTGATTCCTGAGGTTTGATTCGAATCATAGACTTCCTTCTTCTTGCAGTAGTTTGATTCGCATATACCTTAGGTGGTGCTTGACTTACTGAAGGAGGAGGTGTTGACGGAGGGATGTCAGAGGTTGGTTTCTGTGGAGTGGATGATGTGTTTGTGTTTCCGACAGCAGCTGTTGTACTAGCCGATTTATTGGTTAATTGAGCAACAAATATCGGGTAATCACGAAACGTTTTTAATTTTTTTTTTCACTTCCCACGCCAATAGAGGAAAGCTGCATCAAACAGACTTCAACCAGCAATCGCTGGTTTTTACTGGTTTTATATCTGAAGTCAACATCAGAAAGTAATTGTAGAGCATCTAATAAGAATTCAGGATTACATTTACCGGCTTGGGACAAATAACGCTCTTTAAGATTTTCGCTGGTTTCTAATAAAGAAAGTGTTTGCGGATTAGATGCTACAAGCAAATCTCTAAAATGACTTGCTATTCCTACAATAAAATTATGGCCATCAAAACCTTTTTCAAGCACTTGATTAAATAGGAGTAGCGCTCCGGATGCGTTTTGTTCGAGAATTAAATCAGTCACCTTGAAATAGAATTCAAAGTCCAGAATATTTAAATTCTCAATTACATTCTTATATGTAATGGTATTTCCTGAAAAACTAACGATTTGATCAAAGATTGATAAGGCATCGCGCATTCCTCCATCTGCTTTTTGAGCTATAGTATGTAATGCATCGTCTTCAGCAGAAATACTTTCCTGTTTTGCAATGTAATGCAGATGGCCAACAATATCACTATTATTTATACGCTGAAAATCGAATACCTGACATCTTGAAATAATGGTAGGAATCACCTTATGTTTTTCGGTAGTAGCCAGAATGAATATCGCATGCTCAGGTGGCTCTTCTAGTGTTTTAAGGAAAGCATTAAAAGCTGCAGAGGATAACATATGAACCTCATCAATGATATACACTTTATGACTTCCTATTTGAGGTGGAATTCTAACCTGATCGATTAGTTGTCTAATATCTTCCACTGTATTATTAGATGCGGCATCTAACTCGAAGATGTTAAAAGCGAAATCTTCATCTTCATTTACTTCCTGATCTAAATCATTCCGATTAATGGTTTTTGCTAGAATTCTGGCCGTAGTTGTTTTACCAACTCCTCGTGGTCCGGTAAGTAAGAAAGCCTGAGCCAAATGATTGTTTTCAATGGCACTTTTTAATGTTTCTGTAATAGCTTTTTGCCCGACTACGCTTTCCCAGGTAGTTGGCCTATATTTTCTAGCTGAAACAATAAAATTCTCCATACAATTACGTGCTGCAACAAAAGTATAATGAAAATTAAATCGTCCTAATTTGGAAAGAGCTTATTTATAAATTGTGCATAAAAAAAGCACTAGGTTAATCTAGTGCTTCTTATAATAATATGGTGTGAACTCTTAGAAAGAGATTGCAGCTCCTAATTGGAAATATTGTTGTTTATAATTGGTGTTATCCAACTTTGATAAATTTGATGTCCCCCAGTTATATCTGGCTTCAACGGATATCATTAATATTTTAACCCCTAATCCTAGAAATACTGGTGCGTCAAAAGTACTTGTTTTGGCATCATCATCTAAAGATTGTTCTTCATCTAATAAGGTGAATTTATTTCCAATACCAAAAGTTGGAGACAATCCTCCCTGAGCATAAACGGGGCCTAATTTAACTTTAGCATAAATTGGAAGGTAAATTTGACTTCTAACATATTTAGTATTGTCAAAAACGGTCGATACCGAACCGGTTTGAGAATACTCAAGCCCAACTCCTAAACGCAGTAGTGGAATAAGTTTCTTTTCTCCAAAAATCCCAACATAAAAAGAGTTGAAGTTTTCTGAATTATTGTCGTAATTATCTCCATAAAAATTCGAGGCTTGCCAACCGGCACGAATACCTTTTTTCATGTTTCCATCATCGTCTCCGGCAAAAGAGACATTCAACAGGGCCAGCATAAATACTGCCATCGATAGTAGTGTTTTTTTCATGTCTGTTTAGTTTGATTTAACCAAATATAATAAATCATATGTAGAATGTCTGAATTACGTATTGCTTTTTTAAGCTTAATCGCCTTGTTTTTAAAAGATTAAAAGGATTTGGTTTTATGCGAAAAAGAACTACTTTTGCCGACCCAATTTTGGGGAAGTAAAATTAAATTTATTACAATGCAAACAAGGTATGAAACTGTTTTCATTTTAACTCCCGTTTTATCTGAAGATCAGGTAAAGGAAGCAGTAGGCAAGTTTGAGAGTTACTTGAAAGCAAATGGTGCGAAAATGATCCACCAAGAGAACTGGGGACTACGTAAAATGGCGTATCAAATCCAGAAAAAATCAACTGGTTTTTATCACTTATTCGAGTTTGAAGCTCCAGGAGAATTGATCAGTAAATTAGAGGTTGAATTTAAGCGTGATGAGAGAATCTTAAGATTTTTGACTGTAAAAATGGAGAAGCATCACATCGCATTTGCTGAAAGCCGCAGAACAAAGAAAGAAGCAAAAGCTTAATTCGTTAATTTATTAAAACATTAAAAATGGCTGGAAATTCATCAGAAATCAGATATTTATCTCCAATTGCGATTGAAGTAAAGAAAGACAAATATTGTCGTTTTAAGAAATCAGGGATTAAGTATATTGACTATAAAGATCCTAAGTTTCTTTTAAAATTTGTGAACGAGCAAGGTAAATTACTTCCAAGAAGAATTACTGGGACGTCTGTAAAATATCAAAGAAAAGTGGCTACTGCTGTAAAAAGAGCACGTCATTTGGCTTTAATGCCTTATGTAGCTGATATGTTAAAATAAGGAGGTCAGAAATGGAAATCATATTAAAAGAAAATATAGAAGGGTTAGGATATACTAATGACTTGGTAACTGTTAAACCAGGTTACGGAAGAAATTTCTTAATTCCTACAGGTAAAGCTATTTTGGCTACTGAATCAGCTAAAAAAGTTAGAGAAGAAAATTTACGTCAAAGAGCACATAAAGAGGCTAAATTGGTTGAAGAAGCTAAAGGTTTCGCTGCGAAATTAGAAGCTATGTCAATTAAGATTGGTGCTAAAGTTGGTGAGAGTGGAAAGATTTTTGGATCTGTGAATACAATCCAACTAGCTGAAGCAATTACAAACTTAGGTGTTGCTGTGGATAGAAAAAATATCTCAATTGTAAATGAGCCAATTAAGAATGTAGGTTCTTATGAAGCGAAAATCAAATTCCATAAAGAAGTGGAGCAATCAATTACTTTCGAAGTAGTTGGAGAATAACAATAAGAGTTTAAACTAAGAAAAAGCCGTTAATTCAATTAACGGCTTTTTTTATGTCTAATAGTTTGAATTTTATCTTGGTGGTTGTCTATTCATACCTTAAAGATTCAATAGGATCCAGATTAGCAGCTTTGCTTGCTGGATAGTATCCTGCGATAATGCCGGTAATAAATGTTAGACTTATTGCGGTAAAAATCCACAACCATGGAATAATGAAATTCACCTCGATAGCCATAGCCACAACATTTCCAATAATAATGCCCAGGATGATTCCGATGATACCTCCTAGTTGACAAACCATCACTGCTTCAGTGAGAAATTGTTTTTTAATCGTGTTAGCAGTGGCTCCCAAAGCTTTTCGAACACCTATTTCTTTAGTCCTTTCAGTAACGGAAACCAACATGATGTTCATCAATCCAATTGCAGCACCTAATAAAGTGATAAATGCAATAATGGTAGCAATACCTGAAACCATACTGAGGTTTTCTATTAAGTTTTGAGATAAGCTATCACTTCTGGATATTGTAAAGGAATTAGATTTACCTAATGGGTCTTTACGAATAATTCTAAATAAACCGGTTGCTTCGTTTATGGCCAGTTCCAGTCTATCAGGTCCGGTAGTCATAACTGCAACTGTATATCCCATATTTTTATACCCAAAAAACTGTCGTGCAGTGGGAACCGGAATAAGTACATTTCGATCTCCACCAAAACCCATTGAGCTACCTTTTTTCTCCAGAACACCAATCACTTTAAATTTGATATTTCCTATAAGCATGATCTTTCCTACGGGATTTACACCATCAAAAATTTCACTGGCGATCTCATTTCCGATAATGGCAATATGTGCTCCGGATGTATATTCGTTTGGAGTGAAATTTCGTCCCTTTTCGAGAGTAAAACCATTGGTGGAGATATAGTTTTCGTCAGTTCCGAAGATGGGGATATTGGGTTTGGATTCTTTTTTCTTGTATTTAACCACTGCAGCACCTCTGGGACGACACGAAATAGAAACGGTTCCGGGAAAGTCAAATTTATTTTTAAACTCAGCTGCTTGCTGGTAATTAATGTTTTCGGTTGCGGTTGTTTTTTTTCCACCACGTCTCTTATTGCTTTCCTTCTTATTGGTAATCGAAAAGCTATTTGCACCCATGGTCGAGAATTGATCATTTATAGATGATTTTAGAGCGTCTATAGCAGTAAGGATTCCAACTAAAGCAGTAATTCCAATTGCAATGATTAATGCGGTTAGAATACTGCGTAAAACCTGACTTTTTATAGATACAAAAGCAATTCTGATGTTTTCTATATTTGCTCTATTCATGGAGAAATGTCACATTTGAACGTGTGTAAAATTATACATTTGCATTTCCGTAGGTGTGAATAATATTACGGGTGGTTTAAAGATTGGATAAATGGAAATCAAGACAAAAAAGTACATCGTTGATCCGAAAGATCAAGAGCTAGCTGATAAAATTACCAGATTAAAGAAGGAAAAAAATGCAGTTATCTTGGCGCATTATTATCAGGTAGGACCTATTCAGGATGTAGCAGACTTTGTTGGAGATAGTTTAGCGTTATCTCGAAAAGCAGAAGAAACCGATGCAGATATTATTGTTTTTGCGGGTGTTCATTTTATGGGTGAAACGGCAAAAATCCTAAATCCGACCAAAAAGGTTGTGATTCCTGATATGGAAGCAGGGTGTTCCCTGGCAGATTCCTGTCCACCTGAAGATTTTGGAAAATTCAAAGAAAAGTATCCTGACCACCTGGTGATTTCATATATCAATTGTACAGCTGATATTAAGGCGATGACCGATATCATTTGTACTTCTTCAAATGCGAGAAAGATCGTAGAATCATTACCAAAAGATCAAAAAATCATTTTTGCACCGGATAAAAACTTAGGTCAATATTTGGTCAAAGAATTAGATCGTGAAATGGTTTTATGGGATGGGGTGTGTATTGTGCACGAATCATTTGATATAGAAAAACTCTTAAAGTTGGTAGAAAAGCATCCTGATGCGCATATTATCGCGCATCCGGAATCGGCTCCTCATATTTTAGAAGCAGCTGAGTTTGTGGGCTCCACTACAGGGTTATTGAATTATGTAAAAGAATCTTCAGAGAAGAAATTTATCGTAGCAACCGAACCTGGAATTTTGCATGAAATGCAAAGAGAAAATCCAGATAAAATTTTAATGACAGCTCCGGTAGGTGATGATGAAAGTTGTAACTGTAGTGAGTGTCCATATATGAAACTGAATACCATGCAGAAATTATATGATTGCTTAAAAGACGAAAGTCCGGAGATTGTATTGGATGAAGAGTTGCGTAAAAAAGCGTTGACGCCAATTAAGCGCATGTTAGAGATTTCGTAAATATGTTTCCTTACATTTTACTTTTTAACTCTGAGTTGTAAATTTACATTTCAAAAGTAAATACATGAATCACACTGACTTTCTCATTATTGGCTCCGGAATTGCGGGATTGAGTTTATCTATTAAGTTAGCAGAGAAATATCCTGAAAAGAAGGTTTTGGTGATTACTAAAACATCTGAGGAGGAGTCTAATACTCGTTATGCGCAAGGCGGTATTGCAGTGGTCTTAGACAATGTAACAGATTCTTTCGACAAACATATCTCTGATACTATGCGTGCAGGTGCCGGGTTAAATGATCGCGATGTTGTGAATATGGTGGTTCATGAGGCTCCCGATCGATTGAAAGAAATGATATCCTGGGGAGCGGAATTCGATAAAAATAAATCAGGTGATTTAGATTTAGGTCGAGAAGGTGGGCATAGCGAAAAACGAGTGGTACACCATAAGGATATTACCGGCTATGAAATGGCTCAGGCATTAATTCGGAGAAATGATGAATTGCCTAACGTTACGGTATATCAACACTATTTTGCGGTAGATTTGGTTACAGAACACCATTTAACCTTTAAAGAATACGATAAGAACAATATCAATTGTTATGGAGCATATGTATTCAATAAAGAGACCGGAAAGGTAGAGCTTTTTGAAGCTGATTATACGGTATTAGCAACTGGAGGAATTGGACAAGTTTATCAGTATACCACAAATCCTAAGGTGGCTACTGGTGATGGAATAGCAATGGCTTACCGGGCTAAGGCCAAAGTTGAAGATTTAGAGTTTATTCAATTTCATCCAACCGCATTGTATGAGCCTCGAAAAAGTCCTGCATTTTTGATTTCTGAGGCAGTAAGAGGTTTTGGAGCACATTTGGTGCATTCTGATGGAGAACGTTTTGTATATAATTATGATGATCGTGGGGAATTGGCTTCAAGAGATGTGGTTGCACGAGCGATTGATTCAGAAATGAAACGAAAAGGAGTTGAGCACGTATTTTTAGACTGTACACATTTAGATCAGAAGGATTTTTTGAAACATTTTCCGAATATATATGAGAAATGTAAGAGCGTGGGAATAGACTTGTTTGAGCAATATATTCCTGTTGTACCAGCTGCGCACTATGTCGCAGGAGGGATTAAAGTAGATATGAGAGGGCGTTCGACAATCAATAGGTTATATGCAAGTGGAGAGGTTTCAAGAACAGGGCTTCATGGAGCCAATAGATTGGCTTCAAATTCATTGTTGGAGGCACTGGTTTATTCCCATAATATCTTTAATGATATTGTGGATCGAAATGAAACTTTTGAATCTTGTGAAATTCCGGAATGGAACGATGATGGAATGGTGTATCCTAAAGAGTTGGCTTTGATTAATCATACCAGACATGAGTTACGCCAATTGATGAGTAATTATGTAGCAATAGTTAGATCCGAAATCCGATTGGAACGTGCACTTAGACGATTAAAGCTTATTTGGGAAGAAACCGAAGAACTATACGACAAATCAAAATTATCGGTGCCGCTATGTGAATTGAGAAATTTAGTTGGTGTCTCCTATTTGATCATAAAACAATCTATACATAGAAAACAAAATGCCGGTGGGTATTTCAATATTGACCTTGAAGATGAAATTAAAAAATAAACTATTAATCGGGTTACTTGCTATAATGTGTTTACCTGCATTTAGTCAGGAAGACTCCACAAAAATTGTAGCAAGACCCAATATTATTAAGTGGAACTTAACTCCAATCGCATTGGTAGGTCCGGGGAGTATTGTTTTAAGTTATGAAAGAGTACTCAAGAATGGACAAACTTTTAGTGTGGGAGGTGGATTACTAAAAAGAGCACCAAGAAAGAATAAATATGGAGAAACGATTCAGTTTTTTGATGCGGTAAAAAGAGGAGGTTTTGATATTAATGCCGATTACCGTTTTTTCTTTAAGAATAGGAATGCTAACCCAGTACCTGATGGATTATACTGGGGCCCCTATACTTCACTATATCATTTAAATTTTGAAGGAAACTCGCAGGTGTTTGAAGATAATGTGCAGGTAAATTCTGTGGCAATTAAAACAGATTTTTATATGTATAACCTAGGAATTCAGCTGGGGTACCAATTCATAATAAAAGATCGATTTTCAATAGACTTGTTTCTGGTAGGGCCATCATATACGCACTATAATTTTAATGTGAAATTTGATTCTCAGGTTGCAATTGATCCGGATAGTGATTTCTATAAAGACTTCAAAGAGATTTTATCAACGCTTTTACCAGGTTCGGAAGTTATTCTGGATGATATGGATTTTAGTACCGGAGGAAGAGCGAAGTTGAATTTTATAGGATATCGTTATGGAGTTCAAATTGGATATAAGTTTTAATGAGTGCTTATAGGTTTACTTCTAAACGTTTAGGCTTCCGTGCGTGGCAAGATAAGGATATCCAATTCTTAAATATATTGAATTCAAATATTGAAGTGATGCGGTATTTTCCTAAAATGCCATCACCTCAGGAGAATGAAGCATTTATTCAAAGAATGCAAAATCTCTATTTAGAAAAGAATTATTGTTATTTCCTGGTTGAAGAACTAGAATCAAAAAGCCCAATTGGTTTTATAGGATTGGCCGATCAAAACTATGAATCTGACTTTACACCTGCTACAGATATAGGATGGAGAATTTTTCCCAGGTTTTGGGGAAATGGATATGCCACCGAAGGAGCTTTAAGATGTTTGGAGTATGCACATGATCTAAATCTTTCGGAAATCATTAGTGTAGCACCTCAAATCAATATACCTTCAATTGCAGTGATGCAAAAGATTGGTTTGGAAAAAGTAAAAGAATTTAATCATCCTCTCTTAGAAAATTCTCCACGTCTTCAAGCATGTGTTTTGTATAAAATCGAATTAAAATAACTTATTTTTTAAGTTTCAGATATTTAATAAAATTTACTTATTAATCTATTTGATTTTTGGTATCAACTGACACCCAAAACACTCCTTAAAATTCTTACTTTCGCGACACTTGGAAAACGATAAATAAAAACAAATTATATCGTATGAATCTTGATCTAATGAAATGAGCATTGCTTCAGTAAAATGATATCGATTCATACAAGCGGGTAAGGCATAAGCGGTCGCCTTCCGATAAAATAAACTTGCGTATAACACTGAAAAGACTTCTATTATGAATTACGAAGATTACATCAAAGAGATCGAAGAAAGAAAAGGTCAGGGGCTTCATCCGAAACCTATTGACGGAGGAGAGTTAGTTAGAGAAATAATTTCCCAAATTAAAGATTTAGATAATCCATATCGTAAGGATTCTCTTAATTTTTTCATTTATAATGTTTTACCGGGAACAACGAGTGCAGCTGGTGTAAAAGCGAAGTTTTTAAAAGAGATTATTCTTGGAGAGTCAGTTGTAGAAGAAATTACACCGGATTTTGCATTTGAACAGTTATCCCATATGAAGGGAGGACCTTCTATCGAGGTACTTCTAGATATAGCGTTGGGAACGGATAGTACAATTGCTGAAGCAGCTGCTAATGTTCTTAAAACGCAGGTGTTTCTTTATGAGGCTGATACGGAACGTTTGGAAAAGGCAATGAATGCAGGAAATACCGTAGCGAAAGAAATCGTTGAAAGTTATGCCCAGGCAGAATTTTTTACGAAGCTTCCAGAGATAGATGAAGAAATACAAGTTGTAACTTATATTGCTGGTGTAGGGGATATTTCTACTGATTTATTATCTCCGGGTGCAGATGCACATTCGAGATCAGATCGTGAGTTACATGGACAGTGTATTTTTGAGCATAATAAGGAAATGCAACAAGAAGTATTAGCGCTCAAAGAACAACATCCTGATAAGCGTATTATGTTAATTGCTGAAAAAGGAACCATGGGAGTGGGATCTTCCAGGATGTCGGGGGTTAACAACGTTGCATTGTGGACAGGTATTCCTTCAAGTCCATATGTTCCATTTATAAATATTGCGCCTGTTATCGCAGGTACAAATGGGATAGCTCCAATTTTCTTAACAACAGTAGGTGTAACAGGAGGTATAGGAATTGACCTTAAAAACTGGGTAAAGCAAAAAGATGCGGAAGGAAACACAGTTGTTGATGAAGATGGAGAGCCAATTTTAAAGCAAGAATATTCTGTTGAAACAGGAACTGTTTTAACAATCAATACCAAAACCAAGAAACTTTATAACGGAGATCAGGAATTAAAAGATATCTCAGCGGCATTAACGCCACAAAAAATGGAGTTCATCAAAGCTGGAGGGTCTTATGCAGTTGTTTTCGGAAAGAAACTCCAGACTTTTGCTTGTAAGGCATTAGGAATTGATGTTCCACAAGTTTATGCAGCATCTAAAGAGATTTCAATTGAAGGACAAGGGTTAACTGCGGTAGAGAAGATTTTTAATAAGAATGCAGTTGGAACTACTCCGGGTAAAACTTTACATACAGGATCAAATGTGCGTGTAGAAGTAAATATCGTAGGTTCTCAGGATACTACGGGTTTAATGACTTCTCAGGAGCTTGAAATGATGGCGGCTACTGTGATTTCTCCAATAGTAGATGCAGGTTACCAGTCTGGATGTCATACAGCTTCTGTTTGGGATGATAAGTCTAAAGCCAATATCCCAAGGTTAATGAAGTTTATGAATGACTTCGGCTTGATTACTGCACGCGATCCTGAAGGAGATTACCATGCTATGACAGATGTAATCCACAAGGTATTAAATGATATTGCGGTGGATGATTGGGATGTTATTATTGGTGGAGATTCTCACACGCGTATGTCAAAAGGTGTAGCTTTTGGAGCGGATTCAGGAACAGTTGCATTAGCATTGGCCACTGGAGAGGCGACTATGCCAATTCCGGAGTCTGTTAAGGTTACATTTAAAGGGAATATGAGGAACTTTATGGATTTCAGAGATGTTGTTCATGCGACTCAACAGCAAATGTTAAAGCAGTTTGGAGGAGAGAATGTATTCCAGGGTAGAATTATTGAAGTTCATATTGGAACCTTAACTTCAGATCAGGCGTTTACATTTACAGATTGGACTGCTGAGATGAAAGCAAAAGCTTCTATCTGTATTTCAGAAGATGAGACATTAATTGAATCTTTAGAAATTGCAAGAGACCGTATCCAAATCATGATTGATAAAGGTATGGATAACGAAAAGCAGGTTCTTAAAGGGTTGGTTGATAAGGCGAATAGTCGAATTCAAGAAATAAAAACAGGAGTTAAGCCTGCATTAAAACCTGATGCAAACGCTAAATATTATGCCGAGGTTGTAGTTGATTTAGATGAAATTGCTGAGCCAATGATTGCGGATCCGGATGTGAATAATGAGGATGTTTCTAAGCGATATACGCACGATACAATCAGACCGTTGTCATATTACGGTGGTACAAAGAAAGTTGATTTAGGTTTCGTTGGATCTTGTATGGTGCACAAGGGAGATATGAAAATCCTGGCACAAATGTTAAAGAACATTGAGGCGCAACAAGGTAAAGTTGAGTTTAAAGCGCCTTTAGTTGTTGCTCCTCCAACATACAATATTGTGGATGAGTTGAAAGCAGAAGGTGATTGGGATGTTTTAGAAAAATACTCAGGATTTGTTTTTAATGATGATGATCCAAAAAGTTCAGCACGTACCAAGTATGAAAACATTTTATACTTAGAGCGACCTGGGTGTAACCTTTGTATGGGTAATCAGGAGAAGGCTGAACCGGGAGATACGGTAATGGCCACTTCAACTCGTTTATTCCAGGGAAGAGTTGTAAAAGATTCGAATGAGAAGAAAGGAGAGTCTTTATTATCATCAACTCCGGTTGTAGTCTTATCTACCATTTTGGGAAGAACTCCAACCATGGAAGAATATGAAGCAGCAGTCGATGGTATTGTTTTAACGAAGTTCAAGCCTTCACAAAGACAATTAGTAAAATAATTATCGAGAGATGACAATAGAAAAGCCTGAGTATTTTACTCGGGCTTTTTTGTTTTAAATAAATAAATTTTTTACTCAAATGATGTTTTTGTAAAATTGTAATATGGGTCAATTTGAGGAAGAAATATTGACATTAGAACCCGATTCTAAAGGCGCTAACATTGCGGTCTTAATTAAGCTCAGAGCAAAGACAGCCACCAAAAAAGCCATTATGTATATTCATGGATATACAGATTATTTCTTTCAAGAACATTTAGCAGAATGGTATACGCAACATGGATTTGATTTTTATGCCTTAGAACTTAGGAAATATGGGAGATCCATTTTAGCCCATCAACGTCCCAATCATATCCGAAGGGTAATGGATTATTATGAGGAAATTGATCAGGCGATAGAATTGATAAAAGAGCGGGATAATCATAATCAATTACTCATTAATGGACATTCAACAGGAGGATTGGTTGCAGCTATGTATGCCAATTTTGGAAATAAAAAAGATCAAATTGATGCTTTATTTTTAAATAGTCCGTTTTTAGAATTTAACATCCCTGAATGGCAATTAAGATTAATTCCAAGGATTGCCAAAATCGGACACGTTTTTCCGGAGTGGATTGCTCCAATTGGAGGTAAGGGAATATATGCTCGTAGTTTACATAAAGATCATTGGGGTAGATGGGATTTCAGTAAAAAATTTAAACCAATGTCTGGGTTTAGGATGTATTTTGGATGGTTTCGTGCGATTCATGAAGCTCAAAAGATTATTCAGAATAGCTCTAATATAGATTGCCCTATTTTGGTTTTTCATAGTGACAAAACATCTTATAAAAAGAGTAAAGATCCAGAAATTTTTGAATCCGATGTGGTGCTAAATGTCAAGCATATTAAGAAATACGCTGCCAGGTTAGGAAAGCATGTTACTATTATAGAAATACCTAAAGCTACGCATGATGTTTTTCTCTCAAAAGATGAAGTATTAGTTGTGGCATTTGAGCATTTAAGAAAATGGCTAAACTCCGTATTGCCCGAGAATTAAGTCCTTTTTTGAGATCATTTTGAAATAGTTAGCATTATCATTTGCTACATCTAATCCATTTGCTATTTTGCAGCTTGTAATTTTAAGGATATATAATGTGGTATATCCTTTGCATTTATAGGTGGTTAGATGCAGTAAAAAATAACATGTTCTAAGAAAAATAAGTACTATGAGAATTTTGAAATTTGGTAGCGTGGTGGCTGCTGTTATGATGGTTTCATTTGGGTATGCACAGAATAACCTGGTGCCAAATGGAAGTTTTGAACAAACAGAGAAAAAAATAAAAAATGGAGAAGGTGAAATTGCATTGGCAACACCATGGATTTCTCCAAGCTTGGAAAACCAGGCAGATTTATACGGCACTGGTAATAAAAAAGGTTACGGAATCCCAACAAATGATAGAGGATATATGGATGTGGATGCTGGAGTGAATTATGCGGGATTCAGAGCGTTTAGTAGTAGAGATAAATTACCTCGCACACATTTACAGGTTAAACTGACTAAAGCATTAATTGCAGGTAAAAAGTATTGTGTGAAGTTCAATATCGTTTTATCAAAGACTTCAAAGTATGCGTCCAATAATATTGGAATGTATATTAGTGAGAAAAAGCCTAAGCAAAAGGATATTGAAACTTATAGTATTAAACCGCAAATTAGGAACGCAGCGAATAAGGTATATGAAGATCAACATTCTTGGCAAACCGTATGTGGTGTTTTCATTGCACAAGGAAATGAAAGATATATTACGATTGGTAACTTTGTGGCAACAGGAGATATGGTGGATAAGAAGGATTTCATGAAAAAGCGTAAGTTGAAAGAATTCCCTCAATTACAGAAAGAAGAGGCATACTATTACATTGATGATGTAAGTGTAATTAATTTAGAAGAGCTTGACGTTTGTGCTTGTGATGATGCGGATGATGGAGGTAATCAAATGAAAGTTGTATACAGCTCAAGTACCAGTGATGGTATGGAAATGGATGCAGGTGCACAAGTAGAGTTAAAAACTGTATTCTTTAATAAGAACTCTACTTCTCCAAGTTCTGCAGCTGTAGTTCGTGAAGTGATTGACTTGATGAAAGCGAATCCAGGTTTGAAAATTGAGATCATCGGTCATATGGATAAAGTAGAACATAAAGACAATTTAAAAGACCTGTCTGAAGAAAGAGCGAAAGCAATTTATGACTATCTGGTTAAAAATGGAATTGATGCCAGCCGTTTATCATATAAGGGAATGAAGAGTTCTGAACCATTAGATGATAGTGGAACTCAGGCGTCATTAGCGAAGAATAGACGTGTTAGTTTTAAGGCACTCTAGTAATATGAAATTCTTAAGAAAAGCGGCTTTATAGCCGCTTTTTTGTATACCTAAGTTTTTTAAATAGCTTCGTGAAATGCAAGATAAAGTAACCAAAGATTCCAGAGCAGCCAAAGCCTGGATGTTTTACGACTGGGCGAACTCTGTATATTCTCTGGTGATTTCAACAGCCATTTTCCCTATTTATTATAATGCAGTTACAAGTTCTGAAACAACAGATCAGGTCAATTTTTTCGGAATAGAAATAACCAATACAGTATTGTATTCTTACGCTTTGTCATTTTCTTTTTTCCTTGTAGTGATGCTATCTCCGGTTCTATCTGGTATTGCGGATTTGTCATCAAGAAAGAAAGAGTTTTTGAAACAGTTTTGTTACATGGGAGCAGGAGCTGTAGCCATGTTGTTCTTTTTTGACGGAGTAGATACGTTATGGATTGGAATTTTAGGAACGGTAATCGCAAGTGTTGGCTTTTGGGGTAGTCAGGTTTTTTACAATGCGTATCTACCAGAAATTGTCCCTAAGAAAGATCAGGATAGAGTTAGTGGAAAAGGGTTTGCTATGGGCTATTTGGGAAGTTCGTTATTGATGATATTGGTAATGGCCTTTATTCAGTTTTACGATGTCTTTGGTATTTCAGATTCTGGTATGGCTACCAGGATTAGTTTTTTAGTAGTAGCGCTTTGGTGGGCAGGATTTGCTCAAATTACATTTAGAGGATTGCCAAAATCGGGTAGTAAGGTGAAGATTAAAATGTACCATGTTTGGGATGGATATAAGCAATTATTACAGACCTGGCAGAAGTTTCAGGATATGAAAGGGATCAAGACTTTTTTATTAGGGTTCTTTTTGTTGAGTACCGGAGTGCAGACTATTATATTATTGGCGACTCCATTTGGAACAAAAGTTCTGGGAATGGGGACCACACAAATGATTACCACAATCTTAATCATTCAGTTTTTAGCGATTGCCGGATCACAACTGTTTTCATGGTTGTCAGGTAGGCTAGGTAATATCAAGGCCATCATTATTGCTTTGATTGTATGGGCAAGTATCACAGTAATCGCATGGAGTCTGCAAGCAGATGATCCATTGGTAGAATATAAGTTCTATGCAATGGGTGGTTTGGTTGGTTTAGTAATGGGAGGAATCCAGTCCTTAGCGAGGTCCACCTATTCTAAAATGTTACCATCAGAGGGAGAACATACTACATTTTTTAGCTTCTATGATGTAACTGAAAAGTTAGCTATTGTTATTGGAACATTTTTCTTTGGATTTATTGAAGAGATTTCAGGCGATATGCACAATTCAGCATTATTCTTAGCCATATTTTTTATTATTTCAGTGGTAGTTATGAGTCGCGTGAAATACAATTTCAAATCGGTTTAAACTGACTTATGTTAGAGGTTGGTTAATTGACTATTCGTAAATTTGTTGTGCAAAAATAAAGTCTATGTCACAGTTTGATATTACAATTATCGGAGGAGGAATTGTAGGTGCAGCTACCGCATATAAAATTCAAAAGAAATATCCGGATTTAAAGATTCTTTTAGTAGAAAAAGAAAAGAGTTTGTCAGCGCATCAAACAGGACATAATTCGGGTGTAATCCATTCAGGATTGTATTATACACCGGGGAGCCATAAGGCGCGTAATTGCATGAAAGGTAGAGAAGAAATCGTTGCATTTGCGAAAGAACATGGTGTTAAACATGATGTGTGTGGAAAGGTGGTTGTTGCTACTAAAGAATCAGAAATTCCATACATGAAAAAAATCATGGAAACAGGAAAGATCAACGGTTTAGATGGATTGAAACTTTTGACAGGTGATGAGGTAAAAGAAATAGAACCGCATGTAGAGTCTATTGGTGGAATTTGGGTTCCTCAAACAGGTATTATCGATTATGTTGGGGCTACTGTTAAAATGGGTGAGTTAATGCTTCAGATTCAACCAGAGAGTAAAATTCTTTTGGGAGAAAAAGCAATAGATTTTATTCGTGAAGAGAGGGGGAGTAGATTGATTACCGATAAAGGAGAATATACGACCAAAAAGTTCATTTTCTGTGCGGGGCTACAGGCAGATAGAATGGCACGAAAAGATGGAATCAAGTTAAAAGAACGTGTAGTAGGTTTTAGAGGTGATTATTATGTTTTGACTGATCAGGCAAAGCACAAAGTAAATAATCTGATTTATCCTGTTCCAGATCCAGCATTCCCGTTTTTGGGAGTTCATTTTACAAGGATGACCAATGGTGATATTGAATGTGGACCATCAGCGGTATTTACATTTAAAAGAGAAGGATATAAAAAGACTGATTTTAGTTTGAAGGATACAGCTGAAGCTTTAGGGTATTCAGGTACCTGGAAATTGTTCTTTAAGAACATGAAGTTTGGTATCGATGAACAACGTAGAGCTTTCTCAAAGAGATTATTCTTAAAGACATTACAAAGAATTATTCCATCTCTGACTATGGATGATATTCGTCCTGGAGGTTCTGGGGTTAGAGCATTGTTGTTGAGAGAAGATGGGGATACAAAAGATGATTTTAGAATTGTAACAAATGATCATGCGATTCACGTATTAAATGCGCCATCACCGGCAGCAACGGCTTCTCTGGCTATTGGTGATGACATTTTAGAGATGGCTGAGAATCATTTTGAATTTTTGAAGTCACATAGTCTGTCGTGAAAACAGAGACACCGTTAATAAGCGTAATAACCCCATTTAAGAATACTTCAGCATTTCTTCCCGAAATGTTGGATTCAGTAATTTCTCAAACGTATTCAAATTGGGAAATTCTTTTAGTAGACGATCATTCATCTGATAATAGCTTTCAGATCGTTTCTGAATACTGTAAAAGGGATTCCAGAGTAAAGTTATTCAAGAATTCTGGGCAAGGAATTATTTCCGGTTTGCGTACTGCATATTCTCATGCTAAGGGTACGTATGTAACAAGAATGGATTCTGATGATATCATGGAGTCTCAAAAGCTTGAAGTGTTGCTTAATTCGTTAATCAGAAATGGAAGAGGACACATTGCCATTGGTCAGGTACAGTATTTTTCAGAGCAAGGCGTGGGGCCCGGGTACAAAAGCTACGAAGATTGGCTCAACCGTTTAACCGCAAAAGGAGAGAATTATCTGGAGCTATACAAAGAATGTGTGATTCCATCCCCTTGTTGGATGATGCATATTGCGGATTTCGATATATGTGGCGGTTTTAATGCGGATTTATATCCTGAAGATTATGATCTGGTTTTTCGCTTTTATAAACATGATATGAGATGTATCCCTTGTGATCAGGTTTTACATCAATGGAGAGATTATTCTAGCCGTACTTCCCGAACCCATGTAAACTATGCAGATCATACTTTTATTGATCTCAAGCTACAATATTTCCTTGAGCTTCATTTAGACTTAAATAAATCATTGGTGGTATGGGGAGCAGGTAAAAAGGGCAAAAGAATAGCCAATACTCTGGTTGAAAAGAATATTGCATTTACATGGGTTTGCGATAACCCCAAGAAAATTGGGAAACAAATTTATGGACAGCATTTGATGCATGTAAATGTACTTGAAGACATGAATAATGCTCAAAACATTGTGACTGTAGCGAACCCAATGGCTCAGAGAGAGATCAAAAAGTTTTTTACTGAAAAAGGGAAAAAGTCAATGATAGACTATTTCTTTTTTTGCTAAGAATTATTCAACGATTTTAAAATCTTCGATAAACTGTTCCCAATTAAAAAGGAACTCTTCCATAAGCTCATTTAATCTTTTAAGAAAAATCGGGTTTGGAGTCTCCATTTTCTTAAAATATTCATCCTGGTACTGACTTAAATGATATTTATGGAATACAGCTTTGGACATTGCATACAAAGTGTTTTTTGACGGATGATTTAAACGAGAAAAAAGATTCTGGTATTTTTTAATTTCTGATTTAAAGACATCAACAGGAAGATCCAGAATTCTGGCAAACTTTCTATGCGCTTCCTCTAAAAGACGAATATCCTGATAATCGTTAAAATAGCGTGGAATAAATTTCATGTTACCCGCAATGACAATCCAAAGAAACGGATCACTATGCTTGGCATCGATAACCGGACGCGTTTTAAACTCCTGATCAGAACAGATAATATCAGCAACATCTTCGAATGCATCATCTACCATTTTAACTGTAGAAAATACGAAATAGTCGACTAATTTTTCCTCTGTAATCTTTTTCTTAAAAAAAACGCCAAACATTAATTTACTCCTATTGGGTGAATAAAAACCGTGTTGCTCTTACAAACTTATTGGTCAGATGAGCTGAGTTTTTAACCATTCTAAAAACTTTGTTAACATCGTTATTAACAATTTGGTAATCTTGTGAATTGCGCAATAAAATTCGGTCAATCAATCTATTGAAGAGTGATGTGGTGAAGTATGCAGACCTAATTAGGTCGATATTTTGGCTGTTATTGGAGGGTGATTTTTAAATATTCATATGCCCAGACGGAGAATTATGAATGAACAGGGGCGGAAAAGTAGTTGGAAAAGAATGAAAAATCCCTCAAATGTCAGTGTTTCCAGTGCATTTGAGGGATGGAAATAGTTATCAGTTTTTAGAAATCAAGAGTAAGACCAAGCATAAAGTTGGTGCCAGCCTGAGGGAATAATCCAACCATTTGATATCCATTTGGTTCACTGTTTTTCTGAACATATGGGTTTCCATCAGATGGATCCCAACCGCTATCCGGATATACAAACGTATAGGCCCATGCATTACTTACATATAGTAAATTAGTGATATTTCTAACGGTGAAATTGATATTCATTTTACGTAATCCAAAATCACTTAAAGAATATTGTAGACGTAAATCTGAAGTGAAATAGGCATCCAGCTTGCGTTCATCACTTTGTGTATTGTCAATATATTGTGATCCAACGTATCTTGAGATTAACGCCACCTCTAATTCATCATTTTTGTTAAACATAGGTGTTTTGTATGATAGAATTCCACCTGCAATGATATTTGGAGAAAATGCAATGTCAGTATCTTTCAGTTCAGTTTGTACTTGACCACCATTATACCAATCATCTGTATAACGGGTGAAAGAGTTAATTTTATTCTGGCTAAATGTACCGTTTAAACTCAGTGAAAGCTTTTTGGTAATTTGATATCCCAATTCCAATTCAACCCCGCGTCTAAAACTTTGATCTACATTTTGTCTAATCGCTCCACCCACATCATTTACAGCTCCGGTTAGTACAAGTTGATTGTCGTACGCCATATAGTAAAGGTTTCCGTTAAAAGCCCATTTGTTATTGGCATATCTATATCCACCTTCAAAATCTATAAGTGTTTCATGTTTTGGGGTAATGCCAGGTGGTGCATCGATATAGTCATTACGATTTGGCTCGTGATTGGCTACCGCGACAGAAATGTAAGATTGCGACTCATTGTTGAAGGTATAAGAAATACCAGCTTTTGGATTGAAGAACGTTAAAGTCGTATCCACATTTAAAGTTCTAAGGTCATTGTCAATTCCAGAAACTTTATACCCTACCTGACGCAATTGAAGATCTGCAAAAACGTTGATTTTTTCAGTAGTTTGCCAATTTACTTTGCCATAAATATTCCAATCTGTTTTATCACCGGTATTGTCGTAATAGCGATGGCCTTTTTGGGAATTTGAAGCATATTCTGCCCAGATGATCTCACCAAAATGATCTCCGGAATATTGATTGTATCCACCACCAATAACACCTTTAATATTATTTTTCGAATAGGTTACATTAAATACCATACCCCCGAAATTGTTATCTAACCATCTTCTTCGAATCAGGTTGGTTTCTGTGATTGTATCTCCACCAATAATTAGAGGATTTAAACCATAATCAGCAAAATCTTCACGGCTTCCTTCCAACAAAGTATTGTAATCGGTTCCTTTATATTCTTCGTAATAGCCTTTACCTAAAATATAAAATCCGGAAATAGAAGCTTTCCAATGCGTATTGATCGCATAGTTTAAATGCAACTGATAATGCGTTTGTGAATAATTATCCACCTGATCTTTATAGTTGTACGGATTGAAGGTGCGGTTGGTATCTAAATATTCTTGAGGAACTCCATTCCATGATTGATACGTTCTTTCATTTCCTCCAAATGTGATGAATTTTGCGGAGAATTTTTTGCCATAATAACCGGCTTTCGCATAGTACGATTTTAAATCTGCTGTTGCACGATCAATATAGCCATCAGATGAAATCAAGGATAATCGACCATCAAAAGCGAATCCATTTTCAGTAAGTCCGGTACCAAAAGAAAGCGAGTTTCTTAAAGTATTGAAAGAACCAATTCCAAAAGTATATTTTCCATAAGCCTCTTTGATTAAATCAGTAGTATTGATATTTACACTGGCACCAAAAGCTCCTGCGCCATTGGTAGATGTCCCCACGCCTCTCTGAATTTGAATATCATTCGCAGAAGTGGCAATATCTGGAAGGTTTACAAAGAAGGTACCCTGACTCTCAGGGTCATTAAAAGGAATTCCATTAATGGTTACGTTAATACGAGTGGCATCGCTACCTCGAATACGCATGGATGTATAACCAATACCATTCCCGGCATCACTTGAAGCAACAACTGAAGTAGCATTTTGAAGAATGTAAGGTAAGTCTACACCGATATTGTTCTCGGACAAATATGTACTATCCAAATCTTGAAAAGCAATAGGTGTCTGAATGGTAGCTTTATTGGCTGTTACGACCACATCTTTTTCCATACTAACAGCTGATACTGGTAGTTCAAAGTTAAGATTGGTGATTGCTTTCTTTACCGTAATTGTTTTCTCAATGAGTTGATACCCCAGATAGGATGCAACAATGGTTAGTTTACCTTCGGGTACACTTTTAATATTGTACTGTCCATGAATATTAGTAGATGCTCCTGTATACGTTCCTTTAATATAAACAGTAGCTCCGATAAGTGGTTTTTGTTGTGTATCTGTGACCTTTCCCGAAATAGAGTGTTGTGCGGAAAGTGAAAATTGTAAAACAACAATTATAAATGTGAGAATAAATTTGAATGAAAAAATACGCATTTCTAAAAGTATTAGAATGAATAATAAAATATATACGTATTCGGAATCGAGATAACTATTTACCTACGCCAGCATTATCCGGATCAGGTATATCCCCATGCGGGAACGGGTATAATCTCAGCTTTAAAAGCACCCCGAATATGTGGCAAATGTAGATGGTTTTTGGATAGGGTTAACTATGCTGTAGCTTACTTTTGCCTTTCTCTGACAATTTTACGAACTCTTTCCAGGTCATCAATAGTATCCACAGGAATACTATCGTATTGGGTGATGGCCAATTTAATATTACCACCATTTTCGATCCATCTGTTTTGTTCCAAACTTTCCGTAAGTTCTAAATTGGTTTGTGGAAGTCGAGCAAATTGCTCTAAGGCTTTAGGTGTATATCCATAAAGCCCTAAATGTTTGTAGTAGGTATTATGATCCATCCATTTAGTCTTGTGCGTCCCATGAATATGAGGAATAACAGCGCGACTAAAGTAAAGAGCGAATTGCTCTTTATTAAAGACCACAAAGACTTCGCTTTCATTGAAAAGATCATCCATTCTTAAAACCGGAGTGATCAATGTAGCGATTTCTGATCTAGAATCCTCGAAACAAGAAATCAACTCGTTTAATTGCTCTGGCACCAATAAGGGTTCATCTCCTTGTACATTAATAACTACATCAAAGTTCTTGTCAGATAGAGTTTTAATAATTTGATAAGCTTCTAAACAGCGATTAGTCCCTGTAGTATGATGTGGAGATGTCATCACCACCTGACCACCAAAATCAAGAACAGCTTGTTCAATACGTTGATCATCCGTAGCCACATACACATCGTCCATAGCTTTAGAAGCTTGTTCATAAACACGTTGGATCATTGTTTTTCCTTCAATGTCCGCCAAAGGTTTGCCTTCTAATCTTGTTGAACCAAATCGAGCTGGTATAATTCCTAACGTATTCATAAATGTATTTTTAATGCGAGGCAAAATTAGCTACGAAAAGAAAAGAAGCGACAATACGATGAAAAAATATGAAAACCTGTAGTAAGCTTTTTAGCTTCATATAACTTTGTAGAATGGCGAAAAAGAAAAAAAGAGTAGACGTTGTGTATTCAACAAATCCGGATTATGGATATTCATACGATGAAGATGAAGAAATGGAAACCCTTGCTCCTGAAGAGCAAACTTTACGTGTATTAATTGATCGTAAGCAGAGAAAGGGAAAGTCCGTAACGATAGTCGAAGGCTTTATTGGTTCTTCCGAAGATTTGAAAGATTTGGGAAAAGCATTAAAATCTAAATGTGGAGTAGGAGGTTCTGTAAAAGACGGAGAAATAATTATTCAGGGCGAGGTGAGAGATAAGGTGATGGAATTACTCAAAAAAGATGGTTATAACGTGAAACGCGTTGGAGGATAAAACAGCCATGGAAATAAAACCATAGCTGTTTTAAATTTTATATAAAGCCCCAATTACTTAACCATAAACTTTTGATATTGAGTCGTGCCGTTAATGCTAATATGCATCATATAAATTCCTGAGGTCAGATCAGAAATAGATAACTGTTGATCAAATGAATGAGATGATTTATCATATTCGTTGGAATATACCTTGGTGCCATTTACATTGTAAATAGTAATTTGTAATGTGCCTGTTGTTTCTGATTGAATGTTTAAGTTAAATGTACCATTATTGGGATTAGGATACATGGTCACTATATTTTCAACATCGGATAATTGTTGATCTGTTTCGTTTCCAAGTGCTGTTTTGTGGAAAAAGGCAGTAGAACTAACTCCTCTGATCACATATCCCAATTGGTCACTTCCTATAGAGCTAGGAAAGAGTAATTGAGAGTGGGGATAAAAAGAGACATTGTCACCATACCCTCCACCAATAAAGAATAAATCTGTCCCTGCATCATAAACGATATCATTGACAACCATACTTTTTTGGGTGCTCACGGCTCCGGTTAGCCATGTCGTTTGCGTAGGACCAGAACTAAATTTGGCTGCCCACATGGTGTTGACTCCTGGTCCGCTGCCTACTGAGGAAGTACTGTTCTGGCTTCCGTTGGCATCAATACTGTACCAATCTCCATCTTTGATAATACCTGTTACCATGACATCATCATAATCTGTAGTTACAGCTGTTGCACTTGCGGAAGTAAAATCTCCATCTAATTGATAGGTCCCAGAATTTGAAAGATTGCTTTTGTTGAACTGGGCGATTAAAGCCGTTTCCGTATTAGAGGTAATTTGAGTGTAGCGGGTGCTCCAGTTTGGAGTTGTACCATTATATGTACCAACAGCAGTAAGCCAATCGTAATCGTCTAGACCAATATCGATATCATTAATGATTACATTTGAGCCCTTAGCTTCTTTAATATATGAAGGTGCCTGCCATGTTGAGGAAATTGAAGCTTTTAATATAACAGCATCTCCTTGCGCTGAAACCGAATTTACTCCATCCAATATGGCAGAGGAGCTGATTAAGTTTATTGCAGCATAAATTTCTGTTCCATTATCATTAATTTCAAAATCAGAAACAATGTTACCTAGGTTTTTATCTTCAATTACTTCGGTTATATTGGTATTTTGTCTTCTTAATACTTTAGCTTGCCCATTTATTTGTCCGCCATATAAAAACACTTTATTGTTTAAGTGTCCTGTAACTCTAACGCATTTAATCTGATCACCTAAAGCTAGAGGGTAACTCCAATTCGCTGAAAATTGACCATTACTTGTGCTTACTGCAGTAGTAAAAAGCCTATGACCAGAATTTGCAGAACTTATTCCGAAATTCGTAGAGTTTCCAATTGATGAATTATAGTTAAACCAATTTCCTTGAGGGGAGCCTTCTAAATTAGTAGAAAAATAAATTGTGTTTTGATTCCAGATAGGGAAAAATAAATCAATAGACTGTATATCGTAAGGTATAGTGTTAGCATTCTGAATATAAAATACCCATGCTTGATTTCCACAGGGGTCATATTTAGCTAAAAAAACTCCGTTTTGTTGAATAGAGTTCCCTCCTGCATCAATAGTGAATCCTCCAATTATACTTTCACCAGTAAAATCACCTAAAATATAAATATTTCCATCGTCATCTTTTATGGTTTTTGTTATGATATCATTTTGATTGGTTTGATTTATTGTATTTAGGTGGCTAGTATTGTTTTGTGCTTGAGCATTATTTACGACAACCGAACTAGAAGAGCTAGTGCCACAAGTGTTATTCGTTGCAGTGACACTGTATGTTCCTTGACAAAGTGAGAGAAGTGAATTGCTAGTTTCTCATTGCTCCATAGATAGCTAATACTGGGACTGGTCGAAACCGCTACAACAGTAGCAGTCCCATCACAGTTAATTGGACATGAAACATCTGTAGAGGTTGTTGTTAAGTAAAAATCATCAACAGGTATGATGACTGTTTTCGTAATAGGTCTGTTATTTGGTTGCAAAGGGTCTGTTATAGTTACAGTATAAGTTCCATGACTCATATTAGTTCTAACATTTGTTGATGATACACCATCATTCCAAAGAAATTGAAGGGTACCGCAATTTGCTGTTTGAAAATTAACTACTCCATCACTTGTTGTTAAACAGGAGGCATTAGTAATGATCGGAGAATTTATGATACAAGCATTTGAGATTAGGTGAAATAGAATTAATGTAGAGAATAAGATTAATCGTTTCATATAAATAATAAGTTAAAGTTAAAAAGAGCAATATTGCTCAGAGTAAAGTTGCTAAAAACAAGAATTGAAACAAATGGTAGATTTACCACAGAAATGGTAAATAATTAACTTTTATAAAATCTAGAGTAAATAGGATATTGAAATATTAAGGCTGGGGCTTGAAACAAATTGATGAAAAAAAATGTGGTGGTTTTACCACATGGCTGATTTTAACGGGTTAATTTCATGATATATGGGTTATGTCTTTTAAAATTTTCACGACACAATTGTATCCAATTGTTGGAGACGCTTACTGCGACCATTTCTATATTGGTTTGTACCTGTGCTTTGGCTTTCATTCTTTCAACGTGGTTGCGAACATTTGAGATACTTGATTTAATAATCTCAGCAATTTCAACATTGGTAAATCCATGACACATATGGAAAAGGATAAGCTTTTCTTTATTCGTGAATTTGGGTTGCACTAACTCCTGGGTTTTCTTTGGAGAGTTGATCCAGTACCTGATAGGAATATGATCATTTGGGAAATATCCTAATTTGTTTATCTGAAAAACCATTTCTTTTATTGTAGTCGCATGTATATCTTTTAAGGTGAGGTACCCGCTGATATGACTGGATTGAATAATAGCTTTATGCTCATCGGCTAAAGGACCACCAATAATGATTACGTTAATCTTACATAATGACCTTAAAAAAGTTTCACTAAATGCCATTTGATTTTCGGGTGTAGGCTTAATGAGTAGTATGTGATTATATATGGTGTTTTTTTTGAGGTAGTTAAGAAGATGTGATTCGGAGACACCTATAAATCCTACCGCATATTCAGATTTCTGGATTTCGTAAGCAGTTTTTTCTTCCAGCCACTTATCCTCCGTAAGTACTGAGATTTTGGTTCGAGCCATCGTAGATGTATTAGCGTTAAATACCAAAGATACATAAAGATAGACAAGAATTTAAAGGAAGAAACGATTAATATGGTTTTGGTTACTAGTTGTTTAATTGTACAAAAAAGCCCCTGATTCTTTCAAATAGGGGCTCTTGAAGTTTTGTTGAAACCTTATCTCAATTCAGCATTCAGCTGACTACCTAATTCTTTAATCAACTTCTGCATAATCTTGTCTACCTGTTTATCAGTAAGTGTCTTATCCGCGTGTTGGAAGGTGAAACTAACTGCATAAGATTTTTTCCCTTTAGGAAGATTTTTCCCCTCATAAACATCAAACAGATTGACTTCTTTTAGAAGTTTGCGATCCACTTTTTTTGCCAATTCTTCAATCTGTCCAAATTGAATTTGATTATCCAACAATAGAGATAAATCTCTTCTCATTTGAGGAAACTTTGGAACCGGGACATATTTGATTTTATGTGTGCCGGAAAGTTCTTTAATAAATGACCAATCAATTTCAATAAAGAAAACATCACTTTTAATACCGAAAGTCTTCACGTGTTCGTTAGAAACAAGACCACCTTGTGCAATAATTTCATTATTTACTTTTAGAACGATACCGTATTCAAAATCTGAAATTACCTGATCAGAAATTTCAATGTTTTGGTTGTTCAGATGTAGTAAATTAAATACAGAATGCACGTAGCCTTTTAAATCTTGTAGACCCACCTTTTCGCTATCAGTACTCCAGTTTTCAGGATATCTTCGGCCAACCAAAGTCAATGACAATTTATGGCTTTCCTGAATTTGATCATTTAATTGATATGTTTTACCAAATTCGTAAAACTTTAAATCATTGGTTTGACGATTTTGATTGTGTCTTACAGCTTCCAAAGCATCAAACAACATAGTCTGTCGCATCACATTTAAATCCTGACTTAATGGATTTTTCATTCTGACAGATTTGGCAACTGGCCAGTTTTCAGAATTCTCGTAGTATGCAGATGATGTTAATGAGTTGGACTTGGCTTCCATAAAGCCGTTGCTGGTTAAGTGGTCGGAAACCTTATTTAAAAGAATTTCATGATCCAAACCATCCTGAGAAATCACCGAAGCATTGTACTTGGTAGGAAGTTCTATATTGTTATAGCCATAGATACGAAGTACTTCTTCAATGACGTCAATTTCTCTAAGTACATCTACACGGTAATAAGGAACGGCAAGTTTCAATAGGTCTCCCTGATCTTCCGAAACTGTAATTTCTAATCCATTTAGGATTTTAATGATTTCCTCTTTAGAAATCTCTTTCCCAATAATTCGGTTGCAATAGGAAATTCTAAAATCAACAGCGTAAGGTTCTACCGGGTTTGGATAGAAATCAGAAATTTCAGAAGATACTTGCCCCCCAGCGATTTCCTGAATTAATAATGCAGCTCTTTTTAATCCATATACCGTAAGATTTGGATCAACACCTCTTTCGAATCTAAAGGAAGCATCAGTATTTAAACCATGGCGCTTTGCTGTTTTTCTAACCCAGACTGGGTTGAAGTTAGCTGATTCAATGAAAATATTTTTAGTGTTTTCAGAAACTCCGGAAGTCATTCCACCAAAAACTCCTGCGATACACATTGCATCCGAAGAATCACAAATCATTAAATCTCTTTCATTTAATGATCTTTCTGCTTCATCTAGCGTGGTGAATTTTGTGTCGGAAGCTAAAGTTTTCACTTTAACTTGATGATCCTTAATTTGATCCGCATCAAAAATGTGTAGTGGTTGTCCGATTTCATGTAAAACGAAATTAGAGATATCTACAATATTGTTGATTGGGCTTAACCCAATAGCCTTTAATCTATTTTGCAACCATTCCGGAGATTCTTTTACTTCAACACCGGTCATAGAAACACCGGTATATCTGACACATGCTTCTGTATTTTCAACGGTTACATCAATGTTTAAATCGGTATTGTCAACTTTGAACGTGTCAACATTAGGCCATTTGATCTCTGGAACATTTAGGTCGGCAGTAACAACTGACAATGCTACAAGATCACGTGCTGTACCGATATGTGAAGCAGCTTCAGCGCGATTTGGCGTAAGACCAATTTCAATGACTTTGTCTTTTTCTACTTTGAAAACATCCGAAATAGGTGTGCCTGGAATTAACGAATTATCTAAAACCATAATTCCATCATGACTTGTTCCCAGACCGATTTCATCTTCAGCGCAAATCATTCCCATGGACACTTCTCCACGGATTTTTCCTTTTTTGATTTTGAATGATTCTCCAGAAACTGGATATAATGTGCAACCCACAGTGGCTACAATTACTTTTTGACCAGCTGCAACATTGGGAGCACCACAAACAATATTCAAAGGTTCATCTGATCCGATGTTTACAGTTGTTACACTTAATTTATCTGCATTAGGGTGTTTTTCACATGTCAAAACTTCACCTACAAATAATCCCTCAAAGCCACCAGGAACAGAAATGAAATCTTCAATACCTTCCACTTCAAGTCCTGAATCTGTAAGTAATTCACCAATTCTGTTCACGTCTAAGTCAACGTCTACATACTCTTTAAGCCAGTTATATGATATGTTCATGTGTCAAAAAAATAAGCTGCAAAATTAAGGATATTGTTGATTGAATAATAAGTGTTTTTGATTTTAAAAATTAGGTGCTCAGTTTCTGCATTCTCTGTAGAAAACCGCTTTATTTGCGATATGATTTGGCCACAAAAAAAATCTAATGTTCAAAAGCTGGAGGATACTTTATTTGATGGTAAAGATGTGCAGGTTTTTATGCTTAGAGATGATTTGTTACATCCCGGTATTTCAGGTAATAAGTGGCGTAAGTTGAAGTATAATTTATTGGATTCGGCTGAAAAAGGAATCTACAAAATAGTCACAGTTGGAGGTCCTTATTCAAATCATATCGCAGCAGTAGCAGAGGCTGGAAAGTTATTTGGTTTTGATACTATTGGATTAATTCGAGGTTATGAATCTTACAGGAGTAATTCAACTTTAAGTCGGGCAGAGGAATTAGGAATGGAGATTCGTTTTTTTTCGAAGTCGGATTACAACGATATTAATCAGGATTATTTCAACAAATTAAGGAAAGAAGAAGGTGAATTTGTTTTTGTTCCAATGGGAGGAGGTAACCTTTTGGGAATGAGGGGGAGCAAAGAAATAGTGAGTGAAATTCCAAAAGAAACTACACATATAACCGTGGCGTGTGGAACAGGTTCAACAATGGCAGGAATTGTAGCAGGAACCGAAGAAAATCAGAAAGTAATTGGATTTCCGGCTATGAAAGGAGGTGATTTCATGGTTGATGAGGTTAACAAGTTTTTGAGAGACGCAGGTGTGAATATGCAGAATTATAATGTAGAGACTAGATATCACTTTGGTGGTTTTGCTAAAATGGATGTACAATTAGCAGATTTTCTAAAGGCTTTCTATGAAAAACATGGTTTTGTTTTGGATGGAATTTACAACGGCAAAATGATGTTTGGACTATATAAAATGATAACCCAAGACTATTTCCCAAAAGGTAGCGTTATTACGGCAATTCATACCGGTGGTGTACAGGGAAATAGAGGATTAAATGAGCGTTTCGGATTCAATATTCCACTGGCATCAGATTAGATAGGAATACTAACACTAACCTGTTTGTATCCAATAGAAGATATGCTGAAAGACGTCTGGAGACACATGTAACTTTGTTGGTTAAGATTTATTGAAATTCACATGAGAAAGTTGAAATATGTTATTTGGAGTGTATTGATGATTGCGTTGTATAGTAGTGCAAGTGGACAATCAAAGATGACACGTGAACAATATATTGCGAAGTATAAAGATGTTGCGATTGAGAATATGCGTAAACATAAGGTGCCAGCGAGTATTACACTAGCGCAAGGACTTCTGGAAAGTGGCAATGGAAATAGTGAATTGGCAAAAAAGTCTAATAATCACTTTGGGATTAAATGTCATAGTTCCTGGACAGGAGAACGTACGTATCATGATGATGATAAGAAGGGAGAGTGCTTTAGGGTATATAAATCAGTCTATGATTCGTATGCAGACCATGCAGATTTTTTACATAAAAAACGGTATGCCAAATGCTTTGAGTTAAAAATCACGGATTATAAAGGATGGGCGAATGAATTGAAGAGGGCAGGGTATGCTACAAACCCAAAGTATCCAAAGCTTTTAATTAAAATTATTGAAGATCATCAATTGTATAAATATGATCAAATTGCTTTGGGTAAGAAGAAGCCGAAAGATCAAAAAAACGAAGGGAATGAGACACCTAATACTGAGGTGAAATCGCCAAACGAATCATATGATAATAACGATCAATTTGGAGACGTAGATTACTATGCAAAACCTATGGTGAAGCTATCCAAAAACAAGATCAAGTATATCGTAGCTTCGAAAGGAGATACCCCGGAAACCATTGCAAGAAAAATGGAAATGGGACCATGGCAGATAAAATTATACAACAACGTATCAAAAGATTATAAGTTTATTGAAGGCCAAATCGTATACCTGCAACCAAAAAGAAATAAAGGAGCGCAAACATATCATATTGTGAGATCCGGGGATTCGATTTGGACAATTTCTCAGAAATATGGTGTAAAGATGAAGAAGATTATGAAGTACAATAATCTATCTAAAAACGCACAGTTAAAGCCTGGTCAGAAAATCTATCTGAGAAGAAGTTAATTCTCTTTGGATCTGTATTTATCCGGATTTAAACCAATTTTTCGGAGTCCAATAATGGCTAAATCTTTAAGTGACCCAACATAAAGCTCAGTAAGGTCACCCGAAAAGATAATCGCAATAATAGCCACAGTAAGATTTATCTTGATTTGGAGGTAAAGGAGAATAAACATGACGATTCCAAAAAGTAATGCGACTTCAACCAAAATCAACATTTTAGTAATGAGGTCGTAGTAAACTTTATGATGATCTCCAATCCAGATAAAAATCGCTACATTAAAATATACAAGTAGAAACGCGATTAAAATCATGATCCAATCTGGCGGTTGATTGATATAATCTTCACTCAATATCATAGAGACTACATTGGCATGTACTGTAGCTCCATACATATCTGGATATGCGCGCCCAGCAGATTGAGGGTTTAATGGGGTAAAGAATGTATCTTCCAATGACTTTTCCCCTAATTCTCGTTCACCAAGAAATCCCATAATAACGATTTTCCCTTTGATAAAAGAAAAATCACCTTCTTCATCCAGGAGTTGTTGAGCATCTATTCTGTAGAACTTACTATAATTTCCACGCCAATTAATAATCTCAAGTTCGTTATTTCTGGCTAGTAGTTTCTCTACCTTAGATGGATCATATAATTCAACTAGTTTAGCTGGAAACGAAAGATAGTTGGTGTCTTTCAAACAAAAAGATGGTGTGAATTTTCGAATGGTTCGAAAGCTGACTTCACTGGTTTTAACGTCAGCAAAACCATTTTGAGCAAAATCATTGAATTGTGGATGAGAAGTGCCCAGGGAGTCAAAACAAGTTGCATCTGCATTTGGTCTTTCTAAATCCGAAACCAATACCAGATTCTTTACCTGAGATAAAGCCATGATCAATTGAATGTCTTGCTGAAAGGTTTTTTTTGACCTGAAGAAAGCATCAATACCAATAACCTGAGGCTCATATTTATTGATAATCTCAACTTGTTTTCCAATCTCGGATCTGGAAAGATGCGCAATATTGACCAGGACAATATTGGTGTCTAATGTTTGTTCAGTTCGTAATTGGCTGTATACCAAATCCGTCAATTCGAAGTCTTTTAGAGCCTTTCCAATTGGATCTAATAACTCGAACTGCATTGGGATTTTTGCAAGCAGATAAAGGAATCCGAAGATAAAAATGGTACAAATGAATACGCTCTTTCGCAGAAATATTTTCATGATCTCCGGTTTTGTTTATCCAAAAATAATATTTATTTTTATCGTTGATTTTGAGTGGTTTATTAAATATTCTTTTATATTTTTTTGATTCTCGAATTAAAATTTTCCTAAACAAACTAAAATAATGAAAAAGATAGCAATAATTCTGTTTGCTAGTTTTTTGAGCGTTGGGGTGTATGCTCAAGAAGTACTGTTTAAAACACTGGCAGCAAAGGGTACCTGTATGGTTCAGAGAGGAGCGAACCCTGATGAGTACACCCCAATATCCACAGGGGTTAAGATATATCAAGACGACAAAATCATTATTACCGGATCTACGAGTTACGTGGGCTTGGTAAGTATGGATGGCAAAGCCGTAGAGCTGAAAAAAGGAGGGGTATATTATGTTTCTGAATTGTCTAATGCTTTGGCAAGCGGTGAGACTTCATTGGCTCAAAAGTATTTGGATCTTTTGGTTAAGGATATGAGCAAGGTGGATGATAACACAGCTAGAAACATGAAGTATACAGGTTCTGTGGAACGTTCAATCGAGAACAAGGATATCGTGGTATTTTTGCCAGAAACGACTAAAATCACCGGAACTTCAGGAAGTGTACAATGGTTCCCTAAAATCGATGCTTCTTCTTACAATGTTTCAATTTTCAATCTTTACGAAGAGTCCGTTTTTTCTCAGAATACGAATGAGCAATTTATCGCTATAGATTTCTCGAAATTGGGATTAAATCCTGGACAGGTGTATAAGATGAAAATAGCGGATGCAAACGATCCTTCAAAAAATTCTGGTTTTGTTTCCTTACAGGTGCCAACCAGATCAGAAATGGCGAAATATGAAACTGATCTGGGGATGTTAAAGAGTGAAGTGCCTGCAAATTCTGCTATTGGTGATATGGTAATCGCTACGTATTTTGAAGAACAAGAATTGTTTCTAAATGCAATTCCTTATTATGAAAGTGCTATTGAAAAAGAACCAAATATTGTAGAGTACCAAAATGCATATAATATGTTCTTATTCAAGATTGGATTAGAAGACGTTAAAGAGATTAAATAATATACACGAAGTCTCTCTTTAGAATGAATAAATTGAAAAGGGCTGTTACAATGTAACAGCCCTTTTTTGTGGTTGAAATTTCGTGTTTGATCTAATCTTATTCAAAGATATGAGCTAGCTTTAATCTAACCCAACCATAATAAATGCGCCCCAGTAAATAGGATCTTTGTATTCATCTAAGATGGCTTTCTTTGCATTAATAAAAGCAGTTCGTTTATCATTTGTTTTGATCCATTCCGCGTAGAATAGATTCACGAGTTTCTGAGTAACAGCATCGTCTACCTTGAATAAGGTCATTACTACATTCTGTGCACCTGCCACAATAAAAGAACGCTGTAAACCATATACACCTTCACCGGATTTGACTTCTCCACGGCCCGTTTCACACGCGCTTAGAAATACAATCTCTGTATGGTCCAGATTCAGGTTCATAGCTTCGTATGCTGTTAAAACACCATCGTGCTGATTGAACTTAAATACATTTTCAGTACTTAATAAGTCACTTGCATCAGTAAATAATAATCCGGAACGCATTAACGGATTACTGATCTGTTGGTTTTCCTCTCCGATGATACTTTCATTTTGATAAGTTTGTTTTTCATCAGCCATAAAGAATCCGTGCGTGGCAATATGTAATACACGTGGACTTTCCAATTCCTTAAGTGCTCCTTCACTTGCATCTTTACCAATAAACTTTTGAGTAGTCCACTTCATCTCAGTTAAAAATGCATTGAGTTCTTGCACTTCTTTTTCTGCTCCTGGAAGAGATTCAATAGAAGTAATACTGTTTGTGGAAGAAGAATTTCCAAAATATGGATTCCCAAATAATGCCGCTGTGGTATTCGTATAAACAGTAGCTCCACCCCGAGATTGGTCAACGATATCTTTAGTGTTTGATACAAAGTAAAAAGTATAAGTGTTGATCAGGTAGTTTTTGTTGTAATCCATAAATGTTTCAGGGTTGATTTGATTATAAACCCCATCACCCGAAAAGTAGATACGTTTTTTGCCATACAGTTTCGAATCAAAATACTCCCAGTATTGAGCGTAAGATTTTCGATCACTTGATTTTTCTTTAATCGCATTTTGGTAATAACTGAAGTACTTTCCTTCTAATTCATTTCCATTTGGAAGAATTACAATTTCCGGTTGGTCTCTGGAAGCCTTTGTAACGAATAAGCCTACGTAAACTACCGAGTCTGTAAATTCAGTATCAAAATAGTTGAAGCGAATAATCTCCATAGCAGCATCCTGATCAGTTAATGTGTTCTTAACTGATACCCAGTTGACTGATTTATTTTCATAATTCTGCGAGAAGCCCTGTGCACTTTCGCTTAATTCTTTTTCCAAAACATTGATCTCATTTTGTAACTGGGCAATATTGATTTCATTAGAATCCAAAGTTTCCTGATTCATACCAATTGCTTTGGTCAATAAATCCTTTTGGGAAAGCCAGTTTCGATATTTGGCAATTAACTCAGGAGAACCATAGGTCATAATACGCTCCTTGAGTTTTACAGATGAATTAAGTAATAATGCTTTGGTTGCCAGTCTATTGTTATACATGTCTCCAATAATCGAAGGGTCTTCTTTATAATATTGAAGTACCAACGAATTAAAGATTTCAAAGTCACCACGAATACTCGCCCAGTATTTTGACTTTTCAGATTCTGATAGTGAAGGGAAATAACTATTGATGTATGACAAATACATGCTAGTGGAAGTTCTTAGAACTTCAGCCGCCTTTTTGTAATTCTTCTGTGCATAGAATGTTTGACCAATTTTACTAAGAGTAGATACATATTTGGGATGCGCTGTACTAAAGATCTTTTTGTAGATGCTTAAGGCCTTATTATAATAGGTATGAGCGTTAACATAATTACCCTTTTTATAATAGAGTAGGGCAATATTTACCTGATTATCTGCGGTTTTAAAATGTTGATCACCATAAGTAGATGTATAAATAAGGTTTGCAGCTTGTAATTGAATCAGGGCTTCATCGTAATTCTTTTCTCTAAGATAGATGAGAGCTTTTAATTCAATCACCTCAGCTACCTTAGGGTGATGGTCATTAACATTTGTGGTAATAATCTGATTGGCACGATTCAGATTATCCATGAGTTGACTCATTTCCACATCCATTTCCATTTGTACTCGAGTCTTTCTAATCAAAATATCAGAAATATTGAGGTATACGGAACCAAACTTTTCTTCATAAGCTGCAATAACAGAATTATAAATTTCTAGTGAACGCTCATAATCGCCCATTTTATAATATACCTGACCAAGAAGAACTTTACGTTCCAGATATCTAAGAGAGTTTTCGCCAAAGTTTGTTTTACTAATTGCTACCGATTTTGAGATATTTTTTTCTGCGTCAATAAGTCTCCCCTGAACTAAATCGACCTGTCCCAGTAATGCGTATGGTTTGATTAACTCAATATGCTCAGCACCTAGTTTTTCAGTTTTTAGTTTAATTGTAGCTTCTAAAATATCCTCTGCCTGATCGTATTTTCCCACTTCAAAATACAGTTCAGCTAAACCTTCGTTCATATTTACCGGAAGCATTTCATTAACGATGTCATACTTTTTAGCCAAAGCATAGGCTTCTTCCAGTTTTTTCTTTGAATTGACAAAATCTCCGTTAATAGCATATAATTCACCAATTGCTTGAAGCGTGTAAACGTAGTTTTGCGTTTTGGTTTTCTTTTCAGTTTTATATGCAGTTAATGCACTAATTAGATTTTCTTCGGCAGAAGTATAATCTCCGATATCGACTTGAGCTCGAGCCATGCGTTGTAGAACTAAAGCATATTCTTCGGATTGATCTCCATATTTGACCTTATTGATTTCAGCCAGACGTTTGTATTTGGTAATGGCCTCTGTAAAATCATCTTGCTTGGTATTGATTAAAGCATAATCATTCAGGAATTTACCATAGAAAGGATGGTATGGATGTAGTTCCTTTAAAACGAACACATCAAAATACTTGTTGTAAATCGAATCCGCAGCTTTGTAGTTGGTGGTATAATTCAAATAATACGACCCCAATTCCAAATTCGCATTATAATAAAATGAATTGGAGTCAGAATTATTAATATCAGCGATTTGTAGAATTTTCTCATAGGTAAGTTTTGCACCGGTATAATCATAAAGACTTATTTGAGCTTTGGCTAAATCGTATAAAAATGGAAGTTGTCCGGCATCATTCAGACCATAATAATTATGTAAGTCTTCCGCTTGCCTGGACATACGCTTACCATATGTCTTGTATTTCCCTTTGCTCAAATCTTCAAGATGTCCCAGATAATCTGCGGTGAACTGATGACTTGATTTTTTAGGGAAGTTTTTCAAAACCTCTCTTTCATATTGTTTTAATGCTTTAGAGTATTTAGAAAAATTCTCCAGTTGTGCATCCGCTCGAATTTCATTTTCAAACATGTCAAAATAGAGTAGGTTTGGAATATTGTATTTTACATTGGTTGCATATTTTTTGCGAACTTTTCGTAAATCCAGTCCAGCATAAGGATCTCCTTTAAGCACCTGGAGTTTAGTATACCCATACCAGTTTTTGATATAACTGATATCCTTTTTCTTGACAAGTTGAAAGAGGTCTTTTTCATTTTTGACATAAATAGAATCGGCCATTTCGAGGTCGCCCTGACCTAAAAATATATCCGCTTTCATGACCATTAACTCTCCAAGCGTACTTAATCTGTTGTTATAGTCTTTCTTTTTAACCTTCACAAACTCTTCAACCCCTTTCTTTTCATTGTAAACCTTTTCCTTTTTCTTGGTCAGGTTTCTTTGATAGGAGATGGTTTCATCGATGTATCGCTTTGCTTTGTTGTAACTCATGGTTTGGAGAAACAATTCCATTCTGGCAATTCTGATATATTGCGCCCAATATTTATAGGGGTCACTATTTTTATTTATCGATTGTTGTGCAGTATTATATTTTAAATCCGCTTGTTCGAATTTAGAATAAGCAAATGCAGATGAGGCAATCGCTATATTACTCATAAGCGTAAAAGAGTCAGAAGGAAAGCTTTGTAAAGTATCCCATTGCGCAATAATAGAATCTAACTGGATGTCATTATCCTTTCTTAAGCCCAGAGCCGCTTGATACTTTAAATAAAGGGCCTGACTGGGCAGATAAAATTGTTTTAGTTCTCCTTTCTTTGTGATTTTGTTCAATAACGCTTTAGCACCACTTGAAGCCTGAAAATATCTCCCATGCTTATAGTGATTCTCTAGTTTATTAAATTCCTTTTCCCATTTCTGATCATCCTGAGTATAAGCAATGAACGGAACGAGCATCAGGATAAATAAAATACGTTCGATTATCCTAGAAGTATTAAAGTTCTGATTATTCATAGTCACGTCCAATTGTTAGATTTATACCAGCACGAACACTTGGGTTGAAATTTTTGTAAGAGGTGATGTAGGGATCGAAAATATTATCAGTTAAAGCATGTAGCTGGAATGGACCTAGGTTGATTGCAAATCCAACGCCCAAATTTTTAAAGTCTTCACGATCATCTACAATAGAGTACGAAATCATGTAATTTAGAAAACGTTTTACTCGACCTTGGATTCCTACTCTGACATAAGGTTGGAAAAAGTCTGGTGCAAAGAGTCCTTCACCAACCACAGTAGCTTCTATTTTTGGTGTAATGAAATAGGTTCCTGAAGCAATTACCTTTGTAGGTGTATGCGTTTCATATGGTGTTTTCACCGCGTTTGGATCTACATTTTCGACAATAGAGTCATAGATTGCACCAAAACCGTTTCCACTTCCCGGATTAATAATAGATGCCCAATCCACAGTATTAAAATCAACACGAACATTTTCAGCTTCGTAGTTATTGATGTTATCCTTCCATTTTACCGTGCCCATTAAATCAAGCACACTGGCAGCAATTTTAAATTTTTGATTGATCCTATAGTCGAAACCAAAATCCAGGGCATAACCATAATTAGAATAACCCGCTACAGCACGTAAAGGATCGTCTGTCAGTTCAGTAATTCCGGAAGTTTGCATATTGATATTAATCAAGCCTGAGAGTTCGTTGTCAGCTGTAGCGCTATCAATCACAATACCGGTACTGTTTGTTCTAATATTTGCAATTCCCGATAGAAGTTTAAAACGAACGCCTACGTTAAGGTCTTTGTTGATTCTTCTGGCCCAGCCAACAGAATACTCTCTGACATGTGTATACTGAACTTTGGTATCATCAATTCTATGATAACCATTCGGAATTCCTAAATCTTCATAAACCTCAGAAATTAAAATGGCAAGAGATTTCGGGAACTCAAAATCCGCAGAAATTTTATCATTTGAAGCGAAGAAGATGTAATTTTTTCCTGCAGAGAACCCAACATGTAGCGCTTCTATGGATGTACCTCCATATACCAGATTTTCATCTTCTAGTCCATTTAAAAACTTGTCAACGTCTAATCTTAATGTGCCATTTGCATCCACATTGGCTACGCCTTGCGTTACAAAAGCTGATTTTCCAACCTGGGCATAGGTAGAGCCTAGTCCTGGAATAGAGACGTTTACACGTCCCAAAGGAATAAAGGATGGATTTGCATAAACCACTTGAGGAATATGCCTCATATTATATATACTCAAGACATTTTGAGCAGATAAAGAGGTGGTAATACTGTATAGTACTAATAATATTAACCGTTTCATTTTGTTGTTTGGGGTTTGTTAGATTGTTCCGAAAATTAAGAAATAATAACTAAATAAGGTCTATTCACGGAATTTCTTATTAAGAATAATATAACAACTTTTTGAGATTAAATTTCGAGAGTATAGGTATACATAAAGCCATCTTTATCAGTTGTTACAACATTAAAACGACCATCATTATTAATGTCCGAAATGCTAAACGGAGAAGCGCCCTTTAAAGGGAACGATCGAATGATATTACCATCGAAATCGGATAAATATATTCGATTGTCTTTAAATGAAGAATAACCAATATAATGCTGTTGGCCAAAGTAGTATACACTGGCTTTGTAAGATGTAGTGCTTTCTGTTTTAAATTCAAAAACCTGATTGCCGTCTGTTTTAAACGCAGAGATATAATCAGGTGATGTGAATATGATTTCAATTGATCCATCATCGTCCACATTTTTAAATGAAACACTATTAATACTATCTTGTGAAACAGAGAAAAGTCTTGTTTTCTGATCCGATAGATCAATTTTTACAATTTCATTTCGCTGGGTTACACCAAGAATATATGAGTTTTCAAGTTCAGAACTTACTTGAACATATGGAGCGCCAATCAAATCAAAATTGAATTTTGATTGAAGATTTATTCTGATATTACCTCTTCGGTCAAGAGCTTTAACATGTCCATCGTTGTATGAAGCAATTATATAATCCTTACCTTTTATTTTTATATGCTGAAGTGGGTGATTTATTGTTGAACCATTCTTTTTGTAGATCCAACCGGTGATTAAATTCCCCTTGATATCATAGTTGTAAATATTTTGATCACTACAAGGAACCAAAAAGCGATAGTTTAAATTGTTGTCGTAATCAGCAATGGTTACCGGTGCACTTGCTGGTGCGGGAAGTTTTATTGGGAAATGCTTTAAATCGTGTCCATTTCGATCAATAATGTATAGTTGAGAAGATGTGTTAAATGCCAGTTGAAGTTTACCATTTTTAAGTGCGTCAATTTGTTTTACGGTAGAAATGATGGTCTCATCGATTTGTCTGCTCCATAAGATATTCCCCTTATTATCTATGAGGTATATAATGTTGTTCGTGTCCTGAGTGAATATTTCCGTGGCTTGCGTGTAATGATTTTTGACAAATCGTGGTTTGAAATTAGATGTGAATTGAAGTGGGGTTTCCCATAGTGAATTGGACTCTTTTTTGTATATCGGATTGTATTTGAAATATCCATTTACATAGTATAAATCATCCGACTCGTAACTAATTTGGGTTGAAAACACCTGAAATTTTTGAATCCATTCCCTGTGTGTATCAATCTCAGACTTGAGTTTACTATTCAATAGATGTGCATAAATGTTAGTGGACTGTGCGATGTTAGAATAAATGTAAATATTGGATTCGTTAGAAATTCTATGAGTGTAATTTTCATAATGCGGATCATTTTCTAATGTCAACCCTTTCTCAATTTTATCGATGGTCCATTGCAATGTTCCAGGAGAATTTGCAAAAACAATATAATCGTCAATTTGAGTAAAGTAGTTTTCCTGTAAATCCTTGAAAGGATCTCCAAGTGTCATTTGGATAAAATCAGGAATGTCTAACTGTACAATTTGATAATTTCGATAATTTATGATTTGGATTTCCTGATCCTTTTTTGTTGCAATTTTAGTGGAGATATGTTTTAAAAAGTCAAATGTGGCTCTGGAATCATTTGAGCTAACCCATAACATGATGTCGTTAGAATAATCAAAGCGGTCAGGTTCGGCAATAATGAGGGCTATTTCATTATCGATCCAGTTTAAAAAATCTGTCTGAATAGAAATGTCATAAGTCGTGTCCCAGGTATGAATGACGTCATTATAGTTGTAACCTGATGTAAGTGTTTTGTTTTGAATATATTCTATACGGAGTTTTTGATAATCACTAAACCCATAATGCATAAGAAATGCTGTTCTATCAGGTAGAAACTCAATAACTCTGGGAGTAATCGGATCTTGATTTTTAAACAAGGAAAGCCATATGTCCTGTGTGCCTGAAGCGGTTGCAAAACCATTTAAACTAATTTCATCGGGTTTGATATCACTATCTAATTCTATCCAATTTGATATGGTGGGTAAAGTGCTAATATGCGCCTGGGTTCTTCCATTGGTCCAGGGTGTTGTTTGTTGGAATAGTATATTTGGTTGTATTAAAACCCGGAGATTTGAGTTTTTAGAGGAAGTCTTTTTTACGGAAACAAATAAGGAATCGGAAAGTAGAGATTGATTATTTGCAACTTGTCTTTGGATTTCGTCCAAAATGCTTTTTTGTCTGCTTATGGTTAAAATTTGATCAGAATAAAGTATGTACAAAATACCATAATCAGTTTCCAGTTCCATTTGGTTTTCTGAAACCAGAACTTTTTTATGACCATTAAGAACTTTTGAAATAGATTCGAAAAGGATATCTGTAGTAACGACTGACGAAATTTTTGATTGAAAAACGACAGCATTTTGATCCAATGAATCAGAAACAAAGCTTAGAATCAACTGATCTGGTGAGGTGATTTTGGAATTTTGTGCAAAAGCTGAATCCAAAGTATTGATTTGAAATTCTAAATTTTGAATTTGGTCAAAGGTGAGTAGTTCATCCCAAATGATATTGTTAGAAAGAATGTCTTTCCATTGTTTAGAAGGCTTCTCCACTTCAATGATCACATAAGCATTTTGTGGTACATAAGTGTAAATATCTTTTTCAGGTAAATGAGATGATTTGATTTGTTTAAATCCCCAGAATAGAAAGATGCCTACAAGTAAGACTGAAAGTAATAAAGAGAATATTCTAAACATAAAAGCCAAAATTAGAATTAAATAATAAAGCACCTATGGATATTCAATGAATATGGCAATTTTTACTTTTGTGGATAGTATTTGCGCATTGTTCTATGTATAAGATTTTAATAACAGGACCGGAATCTAGTGGGAAGAGTTTTTTGGCAAAAGCTTTGGCTGAGTACTATGATGGAGGGATAGTTGAAGAGTATGCTAGGATTTATTTAAGCAATAAATCTGATTATTATAAGGATGATCTTTTGAATATTGCAAAAGGACAATTTAAATTGGAAAAAGAAGTGTATCAAGGGCAACTCGGTTATGTGTTTTCAGATACTGGAGTCGAAGTTATAAAAATTTGGAGCCAGGAAAAGTATAATGAAGTTGATCCGGAAATACGAAGTCTGGAAAAGCGACAAATTTATGATCTGATCTTATTGTGTAAGCCCAATATTCCATGGGTGTATGATGAACTGCGAGAGAATAAAACCGACAGAGATCGTTTATTTGAGTTGTATAAGAATGATTTGAAGGATAAAAAAAATGTGCTGGAAATAAACGAAACTTTGGAAAAACGTTTAGATCAAGCTATACAATTCATAAACGAAAGACTTAGCTAATATCACAGAACCAAACTCCATTGTCCCATTTTGAATCGGAATTATCTGAAGAGGCATATCGGTGTAGAGAAGTTGTTCCTTTGGTGAAATCAATGGGATGTTTGAATAGTGGACCGTCAAAAACAAAAGTGTGAAATTCACCATTTTCACCACACGGATCTATATTAGATGGAAGGTCTGTAATAAATTCTTTGTCATAAATTCTGCCGGCAAATTCTTGAGACAATTTAGCCGAGCTAACCGCCACAACAATGGCTTTGTAGCCCAAGTGAATAAATTGCATGGCTAGTTCTTTAGTGTTTAATCCCCATAATGGATAGAGTGTTTTTAATTGTGATTTAGCGGCTTCCTCATCTCTGAAATCTCGGAGATCTTGTAGGAAAATGTCACCATAAGCATAATGAGAAATACCATCTTGATGATGTTGTTGGGCTTTTTCTCTAACGATTGATGAATACTTTTCCATTGAAATGTTTTCCGGCAAAGTGATTAAATCAAGCTGTTGATTCAGAGCATCTACTTGTCTTTTCAGTAAAGATAATGGTACACCATGCATTGTAATTCTTTCTCTTTTGGAGTTAATGGATGTGAGTAAAGATATAACCTCAATATTCTCATGATGTGAGAGTTGGTGAAAAGCCATGGTGGCATCTTTACCCCCGCTCCAGTTTAGAACTACATTTTTCTTCATGTTGATGATTCATTTGGGGGGCAAAGGTAAAGAACCAGATGCTTTGATGTTTATCCATGGTCTGTAGTGAATAAGTCTAAGAATTAATAGGCTTTTTCAGCGATTCAAAGGGCTAAATTAGTAGTAGAAAACGAATGGTATGAGCAAGATTGGTTGGATAGTGTTGATTTTGAGCTTTTGCTGGGTAGGTGGAGTGAATGGAGAGTCTTTGTCTATAGAGGATCACCTTTATGGAGTAGATAATATGGATTTGCCTGGGGATAAAATGCAGCTGATGAATGCAAACTTGCTAGACTATCAAGTGGAGTATGATATCTTCTATGCGCAAAAAAATTATGAGAAGGTAGCAGAGTCTTTGCATAAAATAGCCCTAACCTATTTTCAGTTGGATGAATTGGATTTAGCTAAGAATTATGCGTGGAGGTTAAAAAATGTGGCATACAAATATTCTTTCATAAAAAGTGAACTTTATGCTAATGCATTGTTGTATAAAATTAACTCAAAGCAAGGCAATAAGAGGTTAGCTAAAGGTTTCTTGAAAGAATATCAAAGTATTTTGAATACGTTACCTGAAGTGGACTGGAAAAAAGAAGTAGATAATAGAGAAGAGGTGGAGTTAGAGGTTGTTGAAACCGATATTGTACCTTATGAGTCTGCTCCTGTAGTAGTGAAAAATGTACCTAAAGAAACTAATGAACAAGAAGCACAGTTAGCGGATTTGAAATATTATCTATGGGCAATTGTGTTGCTATTGCTTCTGATGACTTCTTATATGATGATTCGAAATCGTATGGCTCTACAGTATGATTCATTTGTTGAAGTTTCAGGTTCACAAACAAAGGTGCCAGTAAGCTATATTGAAGAAAAGAAGGTTTTAGATGTTAGCCCTGATACAAACGAAAATGAAAACTATCCATCGTCAGAACCTGATGGTGACGAAAAAAAAAAGGACATGATTGAGAACGAAAAGAATAAAGAAGCAGAACAGGAATCAAAGCGTCTTTCTCCCGAGTTGATTCTGTCAAAACGTGCAGGAGGTTTATTTGAAGAAACGCATGAAGTAAAAACACCTCTATGGGTTTCTGGAATTGAGCATCATTTAAAAGATCTAAATACTATAAATGGCATTCGATTTGAATTCAATTATAGTGGCAACTTCAACATGATTGAAGAAAACGAGCAAAATATTATTACTAGATTTCTGGTTTCCATATCAGAAACATTAGTGGATGCCAATAATGTTGAAAGTGTTTCTGCGCAATTGGTGAGTGCAAAAGATGGAGTGGTGGCTATGATTATATCAAAACCTATAAATGTGAACATGCCAATATTGGATGTGATAACAATAGCTTCAATACGCAAGATTTATATGAGTTCAAATAACTTTATGATGAATACCCATAATGTGCCGGGTGGAATGTTGAAATTTGTATTGAAGAAACGTGTGTTTAAGAAGGCTTTAGTTTAATGAAGAATTGTGCTTTTATCACCGGTGTTGGATCTGGTATTGGAAAAGAAACATGTCTTAGTTTCTTGAAGAATGGTTGGAATGTTATCGGAGTCTTAAGAAATAAAGATCAACAAAGAGATTTAGAATCTCTGGCGAGAAACTACTCAGGAGAATTGAATATGATCAATGTTGACCTTTTGGATGATCAGGTAGTTGAAAAGGTTGAAGAAAAACTCATTCATCTAAATGTAGAAAAATTAGATGCTGCGATTCATGTTGCTGGAGTTTTGGAAGTCAAAGATTGTTCTGATATTGATCAAGCACATATAGACCGAGTTTTTAGAGTGAATTTTAATGTGCCTGTATTGCTCACTCAATTATTAGAACCATATCTGGAAAAAAGTGAACAAGCTAATATCTTAGGTATAACATCTATGTCAGGATATCAAGGCAGTGTTAGATTTGGGGGCTTGTCTATTTATGGGGCGTCTAAAGCAGCATTAGGATCCTGGTTGGAGAGTGCTTCTGTAGAATATGGAAAAAAAAATATTCATGTGAATGCTTTGGCCATAGGTTCTGTAAATACAGAAATGTTACAAAAAGCTTTCCCGGATTATCAAGCAACAATCAATCCTGTCGAAATGGGGGCGTATATTTATAGTTTCGCGAGTCACGGGTATAAATTTTATAATGGTAAAACCCTGTCTGTTGCGATTACAAATCCTTAAGTAAAACTTTTTATCTCTTAAATAACCCAGAAATGAATCTTTTTGTAGAAAGATCTCGTAAGTAAATCCAGTGAATTAGTATTTATATAACTCCTATATAATAAAGGTGTCTTGCAGGGATGATTAAGGAGTTGGATTGTGAGGTGGAATTGGTTAAAGAAAAGCTAAAAAAAAATCGTGCTGTATGTAATGGTATAAGAGGGAGTTATGTGTTTAAACTAAAAATATTTAAAAAATAGTTCAAAAATATGGTTGAGGAGAAGGATAAACGACATACCTTTGCCGCCCCTTTCGGGGGTAAAGAAAAAGTTGAGGTAACGGGAGAGATTGAGGAGTAGGAGGAGCGAGAAAAAAGAAAAATATTTTTTTTAATTTTTTCTTGTTTGGAAAGAAAATAGAGTTACCTTTGCCGCCCCGTTCGCGGGGATAGTTTTTGAAAAGGTTGGTGCGGTTTTGAAGTGGTGAGTTAGGAAGAAAAAAAATATTTTTTCAGAAAAAGCTTGTCAGAATAAAAACTAGAGTTACCTTTGCCGCCCCTTTCGAGGGGCAAAGATTAAAAGAAATAAGCTCTTAAGAGTTGAGTCTCGGGAACGAGACGAAGTGAATAAGAGAAAAGAATATTAAAGTTCTTTGAATAGTTGAAAAGCATAAAAATTTAAGCAAATATCCCCCAAGATATTTAAGAGTGATAGACAATTAAGTTTATTACAACGGAGAGTTTGATCCTGGCTCAGGATGAACGCTAGCGGCAGGCTTAACACATGCAAGTCGAACGGTAACATTTCTTGCTTGCAAGAAGATGACGAGTGGCGCACGGGTGCGTAACGCGTATACAACCTGCCTTCAACAAAGGGATAGCCCATGGAAACGTGGATTAATACCTTATAATATATAGAGATGGCATCATCATTATATCAAAGATTTATCGGTTGAAGAGGGGTATGCGTGACATTAGCTAGTTGGTAAGGTAACGGCTTACCAAGGCAACGATGTCTAGGGGTTCTGAGAGGATGATCCCCCACACTGGTACTGAGACACGGACCAGACTCCTACGGGAGGCAGCAGTGAGGAATATTGCGCAATGGAGGGAACTCTGACGCAGCCATGCCGCGTGAAGGAATGAATGCCCTATGGGTTGTAAACTTCTTTTATGTAGGAAGAAACGCAGATACGTGTATCTGTTTGACGGTACTACACGAATAAGGACCGGCTAACTCCGTGCCAGCAGCCGCGGTAATACGGAGGGTCCAAGCGTTATCCGGATTCATTGGGTTTAAAGGGTACGTAGGCGGATAAATAAGTCAGTGGTGAAAGCCCGAAGCTCAACTTCGGAACTGCCATTGATACTGTTTATCTTGAATTTGGTTGAAGTGGGCGGAATATGACATGTAGCGGTGAAATGCATAGATATGTCATGGAACACCAATAGTGAAGACAGCTCACTAAGCCAATATTGACGCTGAGGTACGAAAGCATGGGTAGCGAACAGGATTAGATACCCTGGTAGTCCATGCCGTAAACGATGATTACTAGCTATTAGCGATAAACTGTTAGTGGCAAAGCGAAAGCATTAAGTAATCCACCTGGGAAGTACGGTCGCAAGATTGAAACTCAAAGGAATTGACGGGGGCCCGCACAAGCGGTGGAGCATGTGGTTTAATTCGATGATACGCGAGGAACCTTACCAGGGCTTAAATGAAGATTGACAGGACTGGAAACAGTTTTTTCTTCGGACAATTTTCAAGGTGCTGCATGGTTGTCGTCAGCTCGTGCTGTGAAGTGTCGGGTTAAGTCCCATAACGAGCGCAACCCCTATCTTTAGTTGCCAGCGAGTAATGTCGGGGACTCTAGAGAAACTGCCCGTGCAAACGGAGAGGAAGGTGGGGATGACGTCAAATCATCACGGCCCTTACGTCCTGGGCTACACACGTGCTACAATGGCAGGTACAGAGGGCAGCTACTCCGCGAGGAGATGCGAATCTCAAAAGCCTGTCTCAGTTCGGATTGGAGTCTGCAACTCGACTCCATGAAGCTGGAATCGCTAGTAATCGCGCATCAGCCATGGCGCGGTGAATACGTTCCCGGGCCTTGTACACACCGCCCGTCAAGCCATGGAAGCTGGGGGTGCCTGAAGTCGGTGACCGCAAGGAGCTGCCTAGGGTAAAACTAGTAACTGGGGCTAAGTCGTAACAAGGTAGCCGTACCGGAAGGTGTGGCTGGAACACCTCCTTTTTAGAGTGTACTACACAATTATATATCTGTTGGATATTTGCGCTTTTCGCTATTTAAAATTATTGAGATCCCGGAAATCTCGGTAGGGTTTTTATCGGTAAGAGGAAAGGGAATAGAGTCCCATAGCTCAGCTGGTTAGAGCGCTACACTGATAATGTAGAGGTCGGCAGTTCAAGTCTGCCTGGGACTACAATAACGGGGGATTAGCTCAGCTGGCTAGAGCGCCTGCCTTGCACGCAGGAGGTCATCGGTTCGACTCCGATATTCTCCACAAGAGTATATTGGAACGCTAATTACTCAAAAACGGCTTACGAGCCAAAAGATCTGTAAAAGGAATAAAGAAAGAAGCTTAATAAGGTAAGCGAGAAAATGGTTCAACTCCAAATCTTTCACAATTGATACATTGGTATCAAAAAAGTTCTTTGAAATTTTGAAGATAACATTAACAATAGAGATATTATTATAAAAGGCTTAATAACTGTAAATCATTTCGATTTAAGTTATTACGAAAGTAGTAAGGGCGTATGGTGGATGCCTAGGCTCTCAGAGGCGATGAAGGACGTGATAAGCTGCGAAAAGTCACGGTGAGGTGCAAATAACTTTTGACCCGTGAATGTCCGAATGGGGAAACCCGGTATCTTGAAGAGATATCATCCGAAAGGAGGCAAACCCAGTGAACTGAAACATCTAAGTAACTGGAGGAAAAGAAAACAAAAGTGATTCCCTAAGTAGTGGCGAGCGAACGGGGAATAGCCCAAACCAGATTTGTTTAGGCAAATCTGGGGTTGTAGGACTGTAATATGGACTATACTTTGATAATAGAATAGAACTGGAAAGTTCAACCGTAGAGGGTGATAGTCCCGTATATGAAATTGAAGTATTACCTAACAGTATCCTGAGTAGCACGGGGCACGTGAAACCTTGTGTGAATCTGGCGGGACCATCCGTTAAGGCTAAATACTCCTGAGAGACCGATAGTGAACTAGTACCGTGAGGGAAAGGTGAAAAGAACTTCGAATAGAAGAGTGAAATAGTACCTGAAACCATACGCTTACAAGCGGAGGGAGCTTTAGAGTGACCTCGTGCCTTTTGCATAATGATCCTACGAGTTACTCTCATCTAGCGAGATTAAGGTATTCAGTACCGTAGTCGTAGCGAAAGCGAGTCTGAATAGGGCGCAAGAGTTAGGTGAGGTAGACGCGAAACCGTGTGATCTACCCATGACCAGGTTGAAGCTTTGGTAACACAAAGTGGAGGACCGAACCAGTTGACGTTGAAAAGTCTTTGGATGAGTTGTGGGTAGGGGTGAAAGGCCAATCAAACACGGAAATAGCTCGTACTCCCCGAAATGCATTTAGGTGCAGCGTTGGTTTTGAGTTTTATAGAGGTAGAGCTACTGATAGGGCTAGGGGGCTTCACCGCCTACCAAACCCTGACAAACTCCGAATGCTATAAAATGCTTACCAGCAGTGAGGGCATGGGTGCTAAGGTCCATGTCCGAGAGGGAAAGAACCCAGACCATCAGCTAAGGTCCCCAAGTGTATACTAAGTTGATCTAACGAGGTCGGATTGCATTGACAGCTAGGATGTTGGCTTGGAAGCAGCCATTCATTTAAAGAGTGCGTAACAGCTCACTAGTCGAGCGATCTGGCATGGATAATAATCGGGCATAAGTATACCACCGAAGCTATGGACTTTATAAAAGTGGTAGGGGAGCATTCTAGTTGTGTTGAAGGTGTATGGTAATGTATGCTGGAACGGCTAGAAAAGAAAATGTAGGAATGAGTAACGATAATGCAGGCGAGAAACCTGCACACCGCAAGACTAAGGTTTCCTGAACAACGCTAATCGGTTCAGGGTTAGTCGGGGCCTAAGGCGAACCCGAATGGGGTAGTCGATGGATAACGGGTTAATATTCCCGTACTAGTATAAATTGTGATGGAGTGACGGAGAGGTGAAAGGAACGCGTACTGACGGAATAGTACGTTGAATGCCGTACGTATATGGACAGGTTAAGAGCTAGTCTTTGCTGAAAGCAGATAGTACTGCAAACCTTCGGGCGAGCAGATAGTTTCCCTAATCTTACTTCCTAGAAAAACTTCTAAACTTAAGTTTATACTACCCGTACCGTAAACCGACACAGGTAGTCGAGGAGAGTATCCTCAGGTGCTCGAGTGATTCATGGCTAAGGAACTAGGCAAAATGGCCTCGTAACTTCGGGAGAAGAGGCGCCAGCGCGAGCTGGCCGCAGTGAAAAGGCCCAGGCGACTGTTTATCAAAAACACATGGCTTTGCTAAATTGAAAGATGATGTATAAGGCCTGACACCTGCCCGGTGCTGGAAGGTTAAGAGGAGGGGTTATACTTCGGTAGAAGCTCTGAATTGAAGCCCCAGTAAACGGCGGCCGTAACTATAACGGTCCTAAGGTAGCGAAATTCCTTGTCGGGTAAGTTCCGACCTGCACGAATGGTGCAACGATCTGGGCACTGTCTCAGCCATGAGCTCGGTGAAATTGTAGTATCGGTGAAGATGCCGATTACCCGCAACGGGACGGAAAGACCCCGTGAACCTTCACTACAGCTTAACATTGATATTGGGTAAATGATGTGTAGGATAGGTGGGAGACTATGAAGCTGGTACGCTAGTATTGGTGGAGTCATCCTTGAAATACCACCCTTTATTTATCTGATATCTAATCCTCAAAGGAGACATTGTTTGGTGGGTAGTTTGACTGGGGTGGTCGCCTCCAAAAGAGTAACGGAGGCTCCCAAAGGTACCCTCAGTACGCTTGGTAACCGTACGAAGAGTGTAATAGCATAAGGGTGCTTGACTGTGAGACCTACAAGTCGAGCAGGAACGAAAGTTGGGTATAGTGATCCGGTGGTTCCGCATGGAAGGGCCATCGCTCAAAGGATAAAAGGTACTCCGGGGATAACAGGCTGATCTCCCCCAAGAGCTCACATCGACGGGGGGTTTGGCACCTCGATGTCGGCTCGTCACATCCTGGGGCTGGAGAAGGTCCCAAGGGTTGGGCTGTTCGCCCATTAAAGTGGCACGCGAGCTGGGTTCAGAACGTCGCGAGACAGTTCGGTCCCTATCTGTTGTGGGCGTTAGAAGCTTGAGAGAACCTGACCTTAGTACGAGAGGACCGGGTTGGACGAACCTCTAGTGTACCTGTTGTGACGCCAGTTGCATTGCAGGGTAGCTACGTTCGGATGAGATAAGCGCTGAAAGCATCTAAGCGCGAAACTCATCTCAAGATGAGGCTTCTTTTAAGGGTCGTTAAAGACGATGACGTTGATAGGTTGCAAGTGTAAAGGCAGTAATGTCAAAGCTGAGCAATACTAATTACCCGTAGCTTTCTAATAACCGAGATGATGTATAAGTTATTAAGTCTATCTTCAAAATTTCGAAAATATTGAATAGTTTATGGTGACTATAGCGGTGGGGATCACCTCTTTCCATTCCGAACAGAGAAGTTAAGCCCACCAGCGCAGATGGTACTGCTGTAATAGGCGGGAGAGTATGTCGTTGCCAATTTTCAGAAGGTGTCAATTTTTATAAATTGACACCTTTTTTTTTGTGCCTATACCAACTTCTTGTTGTAAAATTGTTCGTGTGAAATATCTTGTTTTTATAGTAGCTACATTGTTGATTAACAATGTTTTTTCGCAAAATGATACTACAATTGCTCACAAAGTTGAGAAGTCAAGTGTTGTTTTTCCTATTAATGGTGATTATAATTTTGAACCGGTTGATACGGTTTTAAGTGAATTTTATCATTATAACCCAGACGGTAAGGAATTGAATATTTTTTTGGGAAACCCTGGTTTGGCTCTGGACTCTATGAAGTTCAAGTCACTTTCTTATGGGATTCGTTCAGGAGAATTTGCTTTTAATAGATTACATACTAATTTTTATGGTGACCATATTTATAAAACTAATGTGCCATTTGTTAGGGCGGGATATATAGTGGGGCCTAAGAGGCTTCAAGATTTTTCTGTTTTATATACTCAGAACTATAATTCCAGATTTAACATAACAGCGGGATTTAGAACTTTTGGATCAGATGGATTCTATTTAAATCAAAAAACAACTGCGCGGATCTTTTCTGGGCAATCAAGTTACGCCACAAAAAAGGACAAATATGGATTCTTGTTAAAGTATGTAGTTAAATCTGGTTTGGCTGGTGAAAATGGAGGTATCAAAAGAGACTCTGCAAATTTGAGCGTATTTACTGGAAATAAATTAGGAGTACAGGTTGAATTGGAAAATGCAACGAATCATTATGATATTAGGAAAGTACATGTTGCACAGTATTTTAATTTGTTTAAAAATGATACGGTAAACGGACGTAGAAAAACAGGGTCATTTATGTTGAATACTGTTGGTTTTGTCAGTGATTATTGGTTTAATGATACCATATTAGACAGTACCTATTATAGTAGATTTGGAATAGATCTTACGGATACTACTAAATATGTAGATAAGTTTCATGAATTTGGCTTAAATAATGAATTAACTTATCAATATTCAGGTTTTAGTAATGGAATGAAGATACGATTAGGAGCAGGGGCTAACTGGTCAGAATTTAAGACATTAGGTAGAGATACTATTTTGAATGAGAATTATGCTATCTTTTCTGTATCAGATTTGGAAGTAGGTAAGGTGCTTTTAAACGGAGAATTTAAAAAAGGCTTATCTGGCTTTAATAGTGATGGATATTTAACTCAGTTGAGTATAACCATTCCTATTAATAAAAGCTTTAAAGCCATAGTTCGAGGAAAATCGCAAAAATCACTACCCGAGGTTAAATATCAGTTTTATTCAGGGTCGGAATTGAGTTGGTTTAGAATTCTTGATTATTCAACAAGTAATGAAGTGTCTGCTAGTTTTATTAGTCAGAGATTGGGCTTACGATTAGATGGGGAAATCGGGACCATGGATAATTATACGTATTACGATTCTTTGGCTTTGCCTAAACAGTATAAGCAGTCTTTTAATCAATATTCTTTTAAGCTGTCGAAAAAAATTAAAATAAAGTCCTATTACTTTGATTTTGGAGTTGTTCATCAACAAGTAGATGCATCTGCACCGGTTAATGTTCCTGAATGGACCTGGATGGTTTCATTTTATTATCAAAGATATTTGTTTAAAGGTGCGATGGAATTGCGATATGGAATCGATTATTGGCAGAATACAAAGTATTACGCAAATAATTATGCTCCATTTATTAGAGCATTTACCTATCAAGAGCAATATCAAGTGGGTGATTATCCCTATTTAAATTTTTACATCAGTGCAAGAATTAAAGGAGCTCAAGGGTTTGTTAATTTTCAGAACCTTGCACAGTTAGTTCTCCAGGAACCAAATTATATGATGGCTCCATTTTACCCAATGCAAGACTTTGGTTTTTCTGTTGGATTAAGATGGGATTTCTTTAACTAATTGGTTAGGTTTAAGTCTTTTGTTTTTTCTTTTTAGCTGCCGGAAAGAGTATGTTATTGAGAATTAATCGATATCCTGGAGAATTTGGGTGTAGGTTTAAATCTGTAGGTGGGTCTCCAACCAAATGTTGATAGTCTTCAGGATCGTGACCTCCATAAAATGTCCATTGACCTTTACCAATTGTCCCATGAATGTATTTTGCGCTGTTAAGGCTTTTGTTTTCGCCCATTATTAGAACTTCGGGTTTAATAACCGTTTTATAATATGCAGTTGTCTGTCCCATAAAACCTTTTATAACTTGTGTATGGTTTTGACATAGCATTGTAGGAATGGGATCCCATTTTGCAGAGAAATCGAAAAGAGTAAATAAATCAGAGTTTTCAGGTGTTCTTGCATGAATTGGAGTGGCATCAATATTTGAATATTCGTATTGAAGTGGATTTACAATTAACTTGAAATTTGTGAAAGCCAATGTTTGAGAAAAATCCAAGTTTGCCTGTGCATTTGGAGCAGCTGGGTCATGGTCATACATTCGTTCACAGATATCAGTATTATGAGCCGCCAATGCGATATCATAAGAATCTGTACCGGAACACATGGAGAAAAGAAACCCTCCTCCAATGATATAGTTTTTGATATTCTGAGCTACTTGAAGTTTTAATTGAGAGACTTTTTCAAATCCAAGTTCTTTTGCAGACTGCTCCATTTGTGCAACTTGTTGTTTATACCAGTTCGCATTTTTATACGCCTGATAAAATTTGCCATACTGTCCAGTAAAGTCTTCATGATGCATATGTAGCCAATCATACAGATTTAACTTACCTTCAATGATTTCTTTGTCATAAATCACATCATATGGGATTTCTGCATAGGTTAAAACTAAAGTGACAGCATCATCCCAAGGAAGTTTATTTTTAGGAGAATACACCGCTATTTTAGGTGTCTTTTCCAATTTAACAACGTCCATATTTGCTTGTGGGTTTGCGATTTCTTGTTTGATGGAAATCGCCTGGGCATCAGATATGATTTTGTAAGATACATTACGAATGGTACACTCATTTACAATTGGTTGTAAATTTTTGATCATAAAACTACCACCTTGATAGTTGAGTAACCATTCAACTTCAACATCTTGCTGGAGAACCCAAAAGGCAATACCATAAGCTTTTAAATGATTTTTCTGGTTATCTTCATCCATAGGAATAAGGATGTAACTCGCAAAAAGATTAGAGCTAAGAATGGTCAGTGTAAGTATGAATAATATTTTTCGTATCAAGTTGCTCTTTTTTTAGAAAGGTGCAAAGTCATCGTCAGCAGGAGGAAGGTCATCATTCATTTTACTTGATACCGTGTAATTTCCTCCAAAATCATCGGATTGTGGCAATGCTCCTCCAAATGACATTTCGTTATAATCGTTATCCACAAATTTAGCTAAATGATCCACAAATTTGAGCTTGACGGTATCTACTTTACCATTACGGTGTTTAGCTACAATAAGTTCTGTAATACCTTCCACAGAATTGCCCTCTTCATCTTCTGTAAATCCATAATAACTTGGACGGTATAGGAACATTACAATATCTGCATCTTGCTCAATTGCTCCGGATTCCCTCAAGTCCGATAACATAGGACGTTTGTGTCCTGTTCTGGTTTCCACAGCACGACTTAGCTGAGATAAGGCAATCACTGGAACGTTAATTTCTTTTGCAATACTTTTTAAGGATCTGGAGATTGTGGAGATTTCTTGTTCTCTATTTCCACCACTACCACCTGCAGTCATTAATTGGAGATAATCAATTACAATCAATTGAATATCGTGCTGAGATTTGAGTCGTCTTACTTTTGCTCGAAGTTCGAATACAGAAATTGCAGGTGTATCATCAATAAATATTGGCGCTTTTGATAGATTATCAATTTTGGAAGTTAATTGCTCCCATTCGTAATCGGTTAGCTTCCCCTTACGAAGTTTTTCTGATGTCAATTGTGTTTCTGCAGAAATTAGTCTGGTAACCAATTGAACTGAGGACATCTCTAGCGAAAAGACCGCGACACCTTGACCAAAGTCCACAGCAGTATTTCTTGCTAAAGTTAAAGAAAATGAGGTTTTACCCATTGCAGGTCTTGCCGCCAGGATGATCAAATCCGATGGTTGAAGCCCCGAGGTCATTTCATCTAAATCTCTAAAACCAGTAGGTACACCACTAACACCTTCTTCTTTATTTCCTAATTCTTCAATTTTTGAAATGGCCTGTTGCACCAGAGAAGACATGCTTTCTCCTGATTTACTAATATTGTTTTGGGCCACTTGAAATAAAGCATCTTCAGCCTCGTCCAAGAGATCAAATACATCCGATGTATCGTCAAATGCTTTTGTAATTGTATTTGAAGAAATTCGGATTAATTCCCTTAGAATATGTTTTTGTGCAATAATTCTCGCATGAAACTCAATATTAGCTGCTGAGGCAACCCTATTGGTTAATTGAGAAATATAATATGGTCCACCAACAAATTCGAGCTCCCCGTTGCTTTTTAATTTTTCTGTAACAGTAAGTAAATCGATAGGCTTGGATTCTCCGAAAAGCTCTTTTACAGCACTATAAATTTTTTGATGCGCTTCTTTATAAAAAGAATCCGGAGAAAGGATATCCACCACATCATCAACGGCTTTTTTTTCTAGCAATAAAGCCCCTAAAACTGCTTCCTCGAGTTCTAGAGCTTGAGGTGGTATTTTTCCCATCTCCATTCCGAATGGAGATGTTTTAGGAGTATTTCTTTTGAATTTTGTATTGCTAATTTGTTCGCTCATTAACGTGATGTGTTTACACAAAGTTACAGGAATACCTGCATTATATTGTAATGAATATAATGTACATTTCTCAACAAATTGTCCATATATATTATGAACAATTGTGTAAAAGAATATTTATGGAAGCTTATTTCGCGTAGACGCCCATATCACAGAATTTTTGAATTCTGTTTTCGATAAGCTCTTCCGGATCGATTTCTTCTAAAGCCTTAACAGATTTGATCACCTCTCTTTTTACACGTTTTACCATGTCTGCCTTATTAGAATGTGCTCCACCTGCAGGTTCTTTAATAATACCATCAATTAGTTTATTCTTAAGCATGTCTTTTGAGGTAAGTTTTAAAGCTTCAGCAGCTTTTTCCTTATGCTCCCAAGAGCGCCATAAAATAGAACTACATGACTCTGGAGATATAACTGAATACCAGGTGTTTTCAAGCATTAAAACGCGATCACCGATACCAATACCTAAAGCACCTCCTGAAGCCCCTTCTCCAATTACAATACAAATGATTGGAACTTTTAATTGGAACATTTCAAATAGGTTACGTGCAATAGCTTCACCCTGACCACGCTCTTCTGCTTCTAATCCTGGGTATGCTCCCGGAGTATCAATTAGAGTAATGATTGGTTTATTAAATTTTTCAGCCAATTTCATTAGACGAAGTGCTTTTCTGTATCCTTCTGGATTGGCCATACCAAAATTTCTATATTGACGCATTTTGGTATTGATGCCTTTTTGCTGTCCGATGAACATATATGATTTACCATCGATAGAACCTAGTCCACCAACAATTGCTTTATCGTCTTTTACGTTTCTATCACCGTGAAGTTCCACGAAATTTCCATCAGTCATTCCAGTGATATAATCCAATGTATATGGTCGCTCAGGATGTCTAGATACCTGAACTCTTTGCCAAGGTGTTAATTTGGCATAAACTTCTTTTTTTGTTTCGTTGATTTTCTTTTTTAAATCATTGATGGTTTGTGAAGCATCAACTTGTCCTATATCCGCTATTTCTAAAGCCTTTTCCAATTGTTCTTCTAAGTCTGCAATAGGCTTTTCGAATTCTAAATATGCTGCCATACGTCAATTTATTTTAGAAAATATTTGAGGATCGAAAGTAAGCATAATCCATATACGCTCGGTTTCAAATACCCTAAATTTATTTTGGGGCGCGATAATAGAAGTAAAATGCAAGAATCCCAAAGAAAATGTTGGGTATCCACACTGCGATAAGTGGATTAAGGCCTGCTTTGATAGCGTAGACTTTGGTGACTTGCATAGCGAAAATATATATAAAGCTGATTGCCACACTAATAGCCAGGTGCAACCCTATTCCTCCACGTACTTTACGACTCGCAAATGAGACACCAATTAGAACCAAAATATAGGTCGCAATAGGCATCGCAGTTCGCTGATTTTTTTCTACCTCATAAGTGGGAATAAGCTCGGATCCTCGTAGTTTTTCATCTTCGATAAACTCCATTAATTCAGGAGTGTCCATCATCGCAATGTTATAATCTTTATGTTCAAATTCATCAGGTAGAAACGACATAGTAGTATCGATCACTTTCCCTCCGTAAAGTTTTTCTTTACCATCTTGAATTTCTCTAATGTAGTAGTTACGAAGCTCCCATTTGTTAGCAGTTGTATCCCATTGGATATAATCAGCAAGTAATTTGTATTCAAGTTTTCCTTCATTCAGAATCTCATAAGTGAATTTATAACCAATATCGCGATCCACATTATAGTTTTCTACATAGATATAGTGACCCGGTTTAATTTGTTTATGGAGGTTTTTATGTGGGTTTTTCGCGTGATACCCCACATAGGCTAATTCAAATGCAAGTCTTTCCTTACTGGCATGAGGAACCACAAAATGATTAAAATAAAATGAAATTAAAGCCAGGATCGTAGCAGTGATAAAATATGGAACGAGAAGTCTATTAAAGGATATCCCTGAGCTTAGAATCGCAATAATTTCACTTTTAAAAGCCATGCTTGAAGTGAAAATAATAACGGATAAGAATATCAATAGAGGACTAAAGAGGTTTCCGTAAAAGAAAACGAAATTGATATAATAATTGAACACGATTTCCTCCATTGGAACATCATGTTTTAAAAAGTCATCAAGCTTTTCGGAAACGTCAAAAATGATGGCAATCACCATCATAATCCCAAGAATAAAGAAAAACGTTGTCAGGAATTTCTTTATGATATAGATATCTAATTTTTTCAACTTACAGTCTTTGCGTTACTTTTTTAACCATTTTAGTTTTCCATGCATCAAATGTACCATTAAGAATTTGATTACGTGCTTCGGATACTAACCAAAGATAGAATCCCAAATTGTGTATAGAAGCGATTTGAGCTGCTAAAATTTCTTTGGAATGAATAAGATGTCTTAAGTATGCTTTAGAATAATACTGATCAACATAAGTTGTGCCATCAGGGTCTAATGGTGAAAAATCATTTTCCCATTTTTTATTTTTTATGTTAATAATCCCATTTCTTGTAAATAGTTGACCATTTCTGGCATTTCGGGTGGGCATTACACAATCAAACATATCCACTCCTAAAGCTATAGATTCCAAAATATTTTCAGGAGTACCGACTCCCATTAAATATCTTGGTTTATCATCAGGAAGAATATCACAAACAACCTCGGTCATGGCATACATATCTTCATGAGGTTCTCCAACGGATAACCCCCCAATGGCATTTCCAAATGCGTTTTTCGATGCGATATATTCAGCGGATTGTTTTCTTAAATCTTTATAGGTTGACCCCTGTACAATTGGGAATAAAGCCTGATTATGACCATAAACTCCTTCCGTTTCATTGAATCTATTGATACAACGATCTAACCATCTATGCGTCATATGCATGGAATTTTTAGCATAATGATAATCGCATGGATATGGCGTACATTCATCAAATGCCATCATGATATCGGCCCCGATAATTCGTTGTGTGTCCATTACATTTTCCGGAGTGAACAAATGTTTTGACCCATCGATATGGGAAGAAAACTTGACCCCATCCTCATTGATTTTGTTTCTGCCAGATAAAGAGTATACCTGATAGCCGCCACTATCGGTCAGAATAGGTTTATCCCAATTTATGAATTTATGTAATCCACCTGCTTTTTGTAAAGTATCTAGCCCTGGTCTTAAATAAAGATGATACGTATTACCCAAAATAATCTGCGCCTTAATATCTTCTTTTAGCTCTTTCTGGTGGACCGATTTAACAGTACCAGCAGTACCCACAGGCATAAATATAGGAGTTAGGATTTCTCCGTGATCCGTTTTTATTTTACCAGCTCTGGCTTTAGAGTTATCATCTTTTGCTTTAATCTTAAATTCCATTATAAACAGATGTTTAATTGATTTAAACGATAGTCAATAAACTTATCAAAGTAGAGCGAATAATCTCAATGATAATTTGTTGAAAAGTCGCGGGCAAAGATATGTGATTGCTATAGGTAGACCCTATTCTGAGACTATTTTTGGAAAATAACCAGTAATGAATTTAGTTGGAGCAGTTTCAGAGATACATTGAATTATTCGATTTCAATCTTAATGGGTTGAATGCTATTGTATTGTGGGGTTATAGTATTGCGCTGATCCTGTTTATGATCTATCATTTATTCATTTTTAGTCGTCTTATTTTTTATAAAAAAAAGGATAAAAAAGTTCATCCAGACCCTGTTTCCGTGATTATTGCATCACGAGATGATGCCAATATGCTTCGAGAACATCTACCTGCGATAATGACACAAAAGGATGTAGAGTTCGAGGTTATTGTGGTAGACGATTGTAGTTTGGATGATACTGTTGATGTACTAAGGGAATATTCTCAGAAGTATCCTAATTTTAGGACGAGTAAGCTGGTTGAAAGTGGAGATTTTGAAGGAGGAAAAAAATATGCTATAACCATGGGAATTAAAGCGGCTAAATATCCTCATTTGGTATTTATCGATGCAGATTGTTACCCTGATTCGGATTTATGGTTAAGAAACATGGCGGAGCGTTTGATGTTTAAGAAAGTCGTTTTAGGATATAGTCCTTTTAAAAAGGAATCCGGTTTTCTGAATAAACTAATTCGATTTGATGCTTATAAGATAGCTGTACAATATTTGTCATTTGCCATTTCTGGTGTGCCATATATGGGGGTCGGTAGGAATATGGGATATCATTCGTATCTGTATTTTGATGCAAAAGGGTTTACTTCTCATTTAAATGTGGTTTCCGGAGATGATGATTTATTTATAAATGAAGTTTCTAATTCAAAGAATACTGGAGTAGAGTTGTCGCCAGAGTCATTTACATATAGTGTGGCAAAGAGTACCTATGCCAAATGGGAGTTTCAAAAACGGAGACATCTAACTACAGCTCCAAAGTATAAACTGATTCATAAAGTACTGCTACTGGTATATCCTATTAGTCAATATATTCTTAATGCCTTGTTTGTGATTTTACTGATTTTGAATTTCGGATTCGAGCTTGTTTTAGGAATGTATGGGGTGAAAATATTGTTACAGGGTATAATTCAGTTTTTAATCATGAGAAGGTTAAAAGTATTGGATTTATTCCTGTGGAGCTGGATTTTAGAGTGGGCTTTGATGCTGTTTTACCCTTGGGTAAGCTTCTTAAATATTGTTAAAGAAGATCAACGCAAACGTTGGATATAATTACGTTTGTATCGTAAAATTATTTTTCACATTAACGACAAAAATTGCCATATGAAATAAAAGTACGCTTATTCACTCAAAATTTGAATTATGTTGACAATCAAAGCAAAAAGAGATTACGAGTTAATCTTAAAAGCTAAAAATGGAGACCAGCGTGCTTATGAGCAATTAATGAATCTTTACTCTAAGAGTATTTTCTTCGAAATTTATAAGCGCGTTCAGAACGAGGAGTTAGCCAACGATTTGATGATGGAGTCAATGGCCAAAGCGTTTGAGCAATTGGATCAATATGAACCAAAACATGCTTTTAGCACTTGGTTAAAACGTGTAAGTATTAATCATACGATAGATTCTTTAAGAAAGAAAACATTGTCTACCACATCAATAGATGCAATATCTAATGAATATGGAGAGATTCAAGAATATAATTTGAAATCTGACGTTTTAACTCCAATAGAAGAGATAGAAAAAGAAGAGCGAATTGAAGCTATTCGAAATTTTGTTTCCGAATTGAAAGGAATTTATAAAGAGTTGATAACGCTAAGATATTTTAAAGAACTGAGTTATGCTGAGATCGCCTCGCAGACTGATTTGCCAGAAGGCACGGTGAAAACCAGACTTCATAGAGCAAGAGGGATGCTTGAGGATATGATAGGAAACTCGCAGTTTGCATTACAATATTAACGATTAGTATAGTAGGTTAGGGCCTCCGGTTGTTGGGAAACAGCGGGAGGCTATTTTTTTATGGTATACTGGTATACATTTGCGGTATGGATGGAATAGAAATCATTGAGAAATATTTTGATAATTTAACCGATCACCAGAAAGAATTGTTTAGCGCGTTAAATGATTTGTATAGGGAATGGAATGAACAGATCAATGTGATTTCCAGGAAAGATATTGATGAATTGTATACCAGACATGTGTTACATAGTCTTGCTATAGCTAAGTTTACAAGTTTTCCTTCCGGAACGCAGGTCTTAGATGTGGGTTGCGGAGGTGGTTTCCCAGGAATTCCATTGGCAATTATGTTTCCGGAGGCGGAATTTCTAATGGTAGATTCAATTGGAAAAAAGATTAAAGTAGTTAAGGCTGTCTCAGAATCATTAGGATTAGAAAATGTTAAAGCTATTCATGGAAGAGCTGAAAAAGTACAAGGAAAGTTCAACGTTGTGGTGAGCCGAGCGGTTACCAGAATGAAACCGTTTCGTCATTGGGTACATCAAAAAATAAATGCACCAAGAATAGAAGGAGTAAATAATGGGATTTTAGCATTAAAAGGAGGGGATTTGGATGAAGAAATGCGTGAAATTCGATCTGCTTATCAGGAGGTTAACCTAAATGCGTATTACGAAGAAGATTTCTTTGAAACAAAGAAATTGATATTTGTTCCTTACTAGGCCAAATGGTTCTGATTATTCTTTAGGCGATAATAGGGCTTAGATGTATATTTGAGATGAAATTAGTTATACAATCCAGTTAATTTTGAACATTGAGTTTAGTGAACGAGAATAAACAATCGGATATACTTGTTGTTATCCCTGCGCGTGGAGGATCTAAAGGTATTCCTCAAAAAAATTTAAGAGCATTGAATAGTAAGCCATTGATTTATTATTCTATTAGTAATGCTTTAAACTGTAAGGTTGAATTAGATTGCTGTGTCTCAAGCGATGATGATGAGATATTATTACTTGCTGAGAAGTTTGGAGCTGTGCCATTAAAGCGAAAGAATGAAATCTCTGAAGACAGTGTAACTTTAGATCCAGTAATATATGATGCTTATATCAGAATGAAAGATGCAAGAGGATATGATTATAAGTATGTAATTACTTTGCAACCTACTTCTCCATTATTGAAATCTAATAGTTTGCGTCAGGCTATTCTTATGATGAATGACTCAAATATTGATACAATACTTTCAGGTGTAAATGATAGTCATTTAACCTGGAAGAAAACTAGTTTTGGATTTGAACCCAATTATGAAAAACGTGTAAATAGACAGTATTTACCTCAGGTTTTCAAGGAAACCGGAGGCTTTTTGATTACAAAATCTGAATATGTTAGTGAAAGTTCCAGACTGGGAAATAATGTAACTATTTACCCCTTATCAAAGAAAGAATCCATAGATATAGATGACTTTGAGGATTGGAATTTATGTGAGTATTATTTGAATAAGAAAACCTTATTATTTGTGGTTACTGGTAATAATATTGTTGGTATGGGGCACGTGTACAATACGCTGAGTATTGCAAATGAGATATTGAATCATAAAGTTATTTTCCTGGTTGATTCTGATAGTCAATTAGCGTATGAGAAAATAACGGAATATAATTATGAAGTATATATTCAGAAAACAGAAGACATTGTTCCCGAAATTCTTAATTTGAGTCCTGATGTAATTATTAATGATAGACTTGATACGGAATCGAATTATGTTGATCAACTTAAAGCAGCAGGATGTACAGTAATAAACTTTGAAGATTTAGGTTCAGGAGCCAAAAAAGCGGATTTAGTACTTAACGCAATGTATCCTGAAAAGGGTATGATATCCAATCATTATTTTGGAGCCAAATATTTTATTTTAAGAAATGAGTTTTTGTATACTGATAATCTATACGTTAATCCTAAAGTATCTAGAGTTTTGTTGTCCTTTGGAGGAGTCGATCCTAATAATTTTACTGAAAGAGTTTTGAAGGTAATAAATAAAGAGTGTGAAAGTAGAAATATTAGTTTGGTGGTAATCGTTGGGTTGGGATATCAAGAAGTGAATAAGTTGAAAAATACGTATTCAAACGTAGAAATAAAGTCCAATGTATCTGATATCTCTACTGTAATGAGAAATTCCGACATAATATTTACTTCAGCTGGAAGGACAACATTCGAAGCAGCTTCAATAGGAGTTCCAAGTATAGTTCTTTGCCAAAATGAAAGAGAATTAACACATTTCTTTGCATCTCAAGAAAATGGATTTTACAATCTTGGTTTAGGATATGAAACATCTGATGTTGAAATTTTAGATACATTTAGAAAAGTCTTAAATCATGATGTGCGTGAGTTTATGAGTTCTAGGATGCTAGATAGTGATTTGAAAGGCGGGAAAAAAAGGGTAATGAAATTGATAAATAGCGTGATAGATAGATAAAATGAAGATTATAGATTTTTTTAAAGTTTTTAAGGAAGGTGATGATAGGTTAATGAGACCATATATTATTGCTGAAGCGGGTGTCAATCACGAGGGATCTATTGAATTGGCAAAACGTCTTATTGATGAAGCCAAGGAAGGGGGGGCAGATGCGATTAAGTTTCAAACTTACAAAGCAGGTAAGATAGCTTCTAAAGATAGTCCTGCGTATTGGGATACAGAAAAAGAACCAACAGCAAGTCAATTTGAGCTGTTTAAGAAATATGATAAATTTTGGAAAAGTGAATTTGAGCAATTGAAGAAGTATTGTGATTCAATGGATATTGAATTTATGTCTACTCCATTTGATGTGGAATCGGCTCATTTTTTGAATGACTTAATGGATGTTTTTAAAATATCATCTTCTGATATAACGAATTTACCTTTCATTGAAATATTAGCTAGCTATAAAAAGCCAATTATTTTGTCTACGGGCGCATCTTATCATTGGGAAATAGAGAGAGCCTTAGAAACAATCTCAAAGTATGATTCGGTTGTATGTTTGATGGGGTGTATATTAAATTATCCAACATTAAATGAAAATGCTAACTTAGGAATGCTTATTGATCAATTTAAGCGATATCCAAATACGATTCCTGGATATTCTGACCATACCGTACCAGGAGATATGGAAGTTTTGAAAATAGCAAATTTGCTAGGGGCTGTAGTTCTTGAAAAACACTTTACTCATGATAAAAGTTTACCTGGAAATGACCATTACCATGCAATGGATAAGGAGGATTTAAAGCTTTTTCATAAAAAGATGGATTTGGTTTATGAGCTGATCGGTAAGCAAAGGAAGGAACCTCTTGTTACCGAAAATCCTGCAAGAAAAAATGCAAGAAGAAGCTTGGTTTTATCAAGGGAGATATCTTCAGGAGAAGTTTTAACGCGTGATCATTTGACATGGAAGAGACCCGCAAGTGGGATTTCTCCTAGCGAAATAAGTAATGTTTTAGGAAAGACCGTGAACAAGGATTTGGCCGAAGATGATATTCTTAAATGGAGTTGTATAGAATAGTGGTTCTTGGTAGAATAATTTAATTTCATTAAAGGGGATTAATTACTACTTTTGCGCGAAAATTTTGAACCATGTCAGATAATACTTCCCATAAAGACGAAGAAATAGATTTAAGTCAGTTGTTTACTTTTATTGGTGATGGAATAAAGGGTTTTGTTGATTTTATTAAGAATTTAATATTTGGATTGTTGAATATCTTTTTAGCCTGTTTGCTATTTCTTAGAAAGCATATTATCAAGTTGATGATAGTTGGGGGATTAGGTGGAGCAATTGGATTTTTATTGGATTATATAGCGGAGCCTCAATATGAGGCGTCCATGGTGGTCAAACCGAACTATGAAAGCGGCCGCCAGCTATATAAAAATATTAGTTTTTATGACGAATTAATTGCGCAAGGAAATACGAAAATGCTTTCTGAAGTATTTCATATTTCAACTGAGGAAGCGGAGTCTTTGGTTAGTTTTGAGATTCAACCAGTAATTAATGAAAATTATTTGCTGTCTACTTATGATGAGTTTTTAAGTTCTATTGACTCGACAATTGCTCTAAATTTTGATTATGAAAGCTACAAGGATAATTTTCCAGAATATTCTTTTAGTCAACACGAGATTATTGTTGTGTCTAATTCTAATAATGTATTTATCAAACTAGAAAAGGATATCGTTTCTAATGTCGTAGACAATAACTATTTCAAAAGACTAGAAGAGTCTGAAAAAGAATTGTTAGACAGAAACCAGCAATATTTGGAGTCTTCTTTAAGTGAAATAGATTCGCTAAGAAGTGTGTATAAAGATGTTTTGTTGCTTGAAGCTAAAAAAGAATCTGTTCAAGGAACCAGCATCAATATGGGGGGAGAGAAAGATTCGTCAAATGAGCTTAAACTTTTTTCTGAAGAACAAAAAGTAAATAAAAGACTGGACGACTTGAGTAGATCAAGAATCTTACAATCTGAAATTCTAAATATAGTGTCAAATTTCCAATCTGTTGGATTTGAAAAAAACTCTGCAATGGATAAGTCAATGATTAGATTTCCTCTAGTAATTATTTCATTGATGTTATTGGTTTTAATTGGGATTGAATTGAATCATTATTTAATTGGTTTAGGAAAGAAAAAATAGAGTCTTATAACTAAGTTTAAAATAATAAAATAAAAAACATGTTGGATTTAAATGGTAAGTCAATTCTAATTACCGGTGGAACTGGATCATTAGGGAAGCAAATGACTAGAAGGATTTTTGGTCAATGGCCAAATGTTAAAAGAGTGGTGATTTATTCTAGGGATGAACAAAAGCAATTTGTTATGGATCAGGAGTTTCCTCATTATGAATATCCAGCGATTCGATTTTTTATTGGAGATGTGCGAGATAAAGAAAGGTTGATTAGAGCGATGGAGGGAATTGATATTGTAATTCATGCCGCTGCAATGAAACATGTTCATCTAGCAGAGTATAACCCGGATGAAGCAGTTAAAACTAATATTTCTGGAGCTCAAAATGTAATTGATGCTTGTTTGAAAACTGGGGTTAAAGACGTGGTAGCTTTATCTACGGATAAGGCATGTGCCCCGATTAATCTTTATGGAGCAACAAAGCTAGCCTCGGATAAGTTATTCGTTGCAGCAAATAATATCAAGGGAGATCGTGATTTGAGATTTTCAGTGGTGAGATATGGTAATGTTATGGGATCGAATGGATCTGTAATACCTTTTTTTATGGATAAAAGAAAGGAAGGAGTTTTACCTATTACGGATAAAAAAATGACAAGATTCAATATTTCACTAGATGGAGGAATTGATATGGTGTTCCATGCAATAGAAAATGCTTGGGGTGGAGAAATTTTTGTTCCGAAAATTCCTTCATACAGGATTATGGATGTTGCTGAAGCGATTGGACCAGATTGTGAGAAAAAGGTTGTAGGGATAAGGCCTGGTGAAAAAATCCATGAAGAGATGATAACTACTTCAGATGCTTTTTATACATATGATCTAGGAACCTATTATGCAATATTACCATCGCAGCCAACTTTTAATTTGAGTTCTTTTATAGAACAACAAAATGCCAAATTAGTTCCATCTGGGTTTTCATACAATTCTGGAGATAATACCGAATGGGAAACAATAGATAGTTTAAGGAGTTTAATTAAATCTCACGTGGATAGTACCATTTAGGAATATATTTATTGAAGTTGATTTGTTATGAAGATAATACCTTATGGAAGGCAGAATATAACAGAAGAGGATATAACTAAGGTTATCCAAACGTTAAAATCGGACTTTTTGACTCAGGGACCAATGGTTAAAGAGTTTGAAGATAAATTTGCGAATTATGTTGGAGCAAAGTATGCTGTAGCTGTAACAAATGGAACAGATGCATTGCATTTGGCTAATTTGGTTTTAGGGTTAAACAAAGGTGACAAGGTTATTACTACACCGATAACGTTTGCAGCATCTGCTAATTCGGTATTGTATTGTGGAGCTGATATAGATTTTGTAGATATAGATTCTTCAACTTATTTGATGGATTTAGATCTCTTAGAAGAAAAACTAGAAAAAGCTCCTAAAGGAACATACAAAGGTATTATACCTGTAGATTTTGCAGGGTACCCGATTAATGCAGAAAGATTAAAGGAAATTGCGCTAAAATATGACATGTGGATTATTGAAGATGCATGTCATGCACCAGGAGGTTATTTTGTGGATTCTAAAAATAAGATTCAATATTGTGGGAATGGAGCTTATTCCGATTTGCAAGTATTCTCATTTCACCCTGTAAAACATATCGCTACCGGAGAAGGTGGGATGGTAACAACAAATAGTGAAGAGTTGTATAAAAAACTCAAGTTATACAGTTCACATGGGATTACTAAGGAACCGAATAAACTAAATGAAAATCATGGAGGATGGTATTATGAGATGCAGGAATTGGGGTATAATTATCGTTTGTCAGATATAAATTGTGCATTAGGTATTTCTCAATTAGATAGGGCAAAAAGAGGAATAGTTAGAAGAAATGAAATTGCTGAGAAATACAATAAAGCTTTTGAAAATGTTTGTCAAATCAAGACACCTTTCGTTGATCAAGGAATTGGACATGCATATCATTTATATGTGATTTTAACTGATAGAAGAAAAGAACTTTATGATTATTTAAGGGAACATGGTGTCTTTGGACAAGTACATTATATTCCTGTTCATCTTAGTCCTTATTATCGTGGTTTAGGTTGGAAAGAAGGTGACCTACCAAATGCGGAGGCTTATTATTCCCGTTGCTTAAGTTTACCTATGTTTCCTTCTTTGACAGATGAGGAACAGTGTTTTGTTATTGATAAAATAAACGAATTTTACAATGCCTAAGAATATAGCGATTATTACCGCTAGAGGAGGAAGTAAAAGGATTCCACGAAAAAATATCAAGAAATTTTCAGGAAAGCCGATTATTGCGTATTCCATCCGCGCAGCTATTGAGTCGAAACTTTTTGATGAGGTAATGGTATCTACAGATGATTTGGAGATTAAAGAAATCGCATTGAAATATGGTGCAAAAGTACCTTTTTTGCGTTCCATGAAAAATTCAGATGATTTTGCTAGTACTTCAGATGTAATGCTTGAAGTAATTGAAGAATACACTAAACAAGGGAATCATTTTGATTACGGAGTGTGTATTTATCCAACGGCTCCTTTCGTTACAAAAGAAAAGTTGACGGAAGCATTTACTAAATTGGTTAAGGGGAATTTTGACACTGTATTTCCAATAATGTCATTTGGCTTTCCTGTTCAGAGGTCGTTAAAAACTCAGGGCGACAAAGTTATTATGAATTTTCCAGAGTATATGAATACACGATCACAAGATTTAGAAACAATGTATCATGATGCGGGACAGTTTTACTTTTGCGATTTAAAGAAATTTGTGGAAAACCAAAAGCTTTACACATCAAATAGTGGTTATATTGTAATTTCTGAAATAGAAGGACAGGATATTGATACTGAAACAGATTGGCTACTAGCTGAGTTAAAATATAAGTTGATGTTGAATGACTAAAATTCTTTTTAGAGTAGATGCTAATGCTAAAATTGGTTGGGGGCACTTTTACAGATGTTTAGCTCTGGCCAAAATGTTAGCGGATAATTTTCAAATCAGTTTTGCCGTTTCTGCTCCTTCACAAAGTCTTCAGAAGGTAATTATTGAAAGTGGTTTCAATTTAATAGAATTGAAGGCTTTCGTTTATACCACTCCGGATGAGAGAATAGGCTATATACCATTTGATTTAGGAGATTATGCTAAAGGGGTTGATATTGTGGTCTTGGATGGATATTGGTTTGGGTTAGACTACTGTCGTAAACTAAAAAGGAATGATGTCTATGTGGTGATGATAGAAGATGATGGTGGCGGAACATATGAAGTGGATCTAATAATTAATCATGCACCAGGAGTGGAAGAAAAGAATTATGTCTTACCTAGTAACTGTTTTGGTACAGCATTAGGTCCTAAGTACGCATTATTGAGACCAGCATTTTTGCAAGCAATGACTAATGGGTATGAGGTGAAAAATAAATTGAAAAAAGCAGTAATTTCTTTTGGTGGAGCTGATTTTTACAACCTGACAAAATTGACCCTTGATTGGTTCGTAAAGCATACGAAAGTGGAGTTTGATGTTGTCATCGGGAATAGTTATGCCTACATGGATTCACTTTCTCCTTTTATACAAAATGAAAGAGTGAAGGTCCATCAAGGGCTATCTGAAATTGAAATGTGTCAGTTAATGAAAGGTGCTGATTTTGGTGTTTTGCCAGCAAGTGGTTTACTTTTTGAGGCGATCGCTATGCGATTACCCATAATTTCTGGTTATTACGCTGATAATCAATTGAAAATTTTTAATGGATTTAAGGCCCTTCATGCATTTGTGGATTCCAATAAATTTAAAGATTTTGCTAGTGCATGGAAAGAATTGAATCTTCTGGAATTGAAGAGTATTCAAGAAAGACATACGCATATTATTGATTCCCAAGTGAAAGGTCGTTATCAAAATCTATTTAAAAACATATCATGAAGATTCAACTTTTAGTAGACAATAAAGGTTCTTGGATTATTCCCTATGCAAAAGAACTATTAACCAAGTTACAACAGTTGGGGCACAAGGTGTCCTTGATTCATAAACATGATGAAGTGGAGAGTGGCGATATTTTGTGTTTGTTAGCGTGTGAAAAGAAGTTTTCTAATTTGGTATTAAATACCCATAATTTGGTGGTTCATGAAAGTGATTTGCCAAGGGGGAAAGGTTGGTCACCTGTGACTTGGCAAATATTGGAAGGAAAAAATAGAATTCCGGTTACCCTGTTCGAAGCAACGGAATCTATTGATTCTGGAGTGATTTATGATCAGGAATATATGGAATTAACCGGGCAAGAACTGTTACCTGAAATCAAACATATACAGGGAATAGTTACCAATGATTTAATTGTTCGATTCGTAAATGCATATCCCAATGTTAGTGCACGGGAACAAAAGGGAGAAGAGTCGTTTTATGCCAAAAGAACCGCAAAAGATAGTGCGTTAGATATTCAAAAAAATTTGGCAGAGCAATTTAATATGTTACGAGTGTGTGATAATGAGCGCTATCCGGCCTATTTTTGGATAAATAAAAAGAAATACATAATAAAAATATACAGCGAGGAAAATGAATAGTTTTAAGATTGCCGATTTTGAAATTAGTGATGCTAGTGCTCCATTTATTATTGCAGAGATGTCTGGGAATCATAATCAATCATTAGAAAAAGCGTTAGAAATTGTGGATGCGGCTGCAGATGCAGGAGCACATGCTTTAAAAATACAAACCTATACGGCTGATACTATGACGATCCCTTGTGATAAAGGCTTGTTTTATATTGATGATCCAAAATCCTTATGGCACGGTAAGACGTTACATGATCTTTATCAAATTGCGTATACACCTTGGGAATGGCATAAACCTATTTTTGATCGGGCAAAGGAGAGAGGTTTGATTCCGTTTAGTACTCCATTTGATGCTACTTCAGTTGACTTTTTAGAAGAGCTTGATGTTCCCGTCTATAAAATTGCTTCTTTTGAAAATAAGGATTGGCCATTACTTAAAAAGGTAGCCAAAACGGGGAAACCGGTTATCATGTCAACTGGGGCGTCTACTTTAAGTGATATTGCTGGTTCGGTGAGTGTTTTAAGAGAAAACGGGTGTAAGGATTTGATTTTATTAAAATGTACGAGCACCTATCCTGCAAGTCCAAAGAATACCAATTTAGCGACTATTAGTCATATGAGAGAAATGTTCGGTTGCTATACAGGATTGTCTGATCATACCGGGGGTATTGGGGCTGCTGTTGCTTCTGTAGCATTTGGTGCGCGTGTAATAGAGAAACACTTTACTATATCCAGAGAAGAGGGAGGGGTAGATGCGGCCTTCTCTATTGAGCCTGCTGAGCTTCAGGCTCTGGTTATAGAATCAAAGCGTGCTTGGGAAGCGGTAGGTGAAGTAAAATATGAAATTTTAAAAGATGAAAATGCCAGTTTACGATTTAAACGATCGGTATATGTAGTCAATGAGATTAAAAAGGGGGAAATGTTTACGGAAAAAAATGTTCGCATTATCAGACCGGGTGATGGTATGGAACCCAGATACTATGAATCTATATTAGGTAAAGTAGCCATCAAAGATTTTGAAAGAGGAACCCCACTTACCTGGAACGATTTATAATATGAATTATATTCTATTAACTTCAAAGCCATGGCATGATGATTTATTTAACAACTTGTCGGCAAGAGCGAATGAAAATTGGTTTCGAATTTCTTCTGAAAAAGACTTTCATTTGAAGAAATTATATGAAATTCAGCCAAAAAGAATATTTATTCCTCATTGGTCTCAGATTATCCCTTCAGAAATATTTGACAGATTTGAGTGTATTGTTTTTCACATGACTGATCTTCCATATGGAAGAGGAGGGAGTCCATTACAGAATTTAATTGTTCGAGGTCATGTAGACACTCAAATATCGGCTATTAAAGTTTCAGAGGGAATTGATACTGGTGCTATTTATTTAAAAGCGCCATTATCGTTGTTTGGAACAGCGGAGGAGATTTTTATTCGAGGTGCTGTGGTAATCTCGAAAATGATAGACACAATTATTCAATTAAATCCTATGCCCATTCCCCAAGAGGGTGAGCCTGTTGTTTTCTCAAGACGGAAGCCCAATCAGGGAAATGTAGCTGAATTAAAAGAGTTAAACGAGGTGTTTGATTATATACGCATGTTGGATTGTGAAGGTTATCCAAAAGCATTTTTAGAGACTGAGTATCTTCGTATGGAATTTTCTCGAGCTTCTCTGAAATCAAATAAATCAATTTTATCAGATGTTAGAATTTTTAAGAAATAAGAAGATATTTGTCGTAGTAGCGCACCCTGATGATGAGGTATTGGGCATTGGTGGAACCGTACATAGGTTAGTAGCTGAATTTCAATGTTCCGTAAGAGCAATAATCTTAGGTGAAGGGATTACATCTAGGTCTGATCACCGCGACCCAAAGCTATGGCAGAGTGAAATAGATATACATCGTCAAAACATTGAAACAGCAAGGAAAGCAATTGGATATGAGTCTGTAGGTATTTATGACTTTCCGGATAATCGCTTTGATACTGTTGCTTTACTTGATATCATTAAAGTAATAGAAAAAGAGAAGGCAGAATTCCAACCCGAAGTAGTTTTCACACATCATGGAGGCGATGTAAATATTGATCATCAAAGAACTTTTGAAGCTGTAATTACGGCCTGTAGACCAATGGAGCATGAATTGGTTAAAACAATAATTACATTTGAAACGATGTCAGGAACAGAATGGAGAGCTTCAACTGATCCGCATCACTTTACTCCAAATCTATTTATCGAAATTGGTCAAAAGGATTTAAATGCTAAAATCACAGCTATGGAGGCATATGAATTTGAGAAAAGAGAATATCCCCATCCTAGATCACCTGAGGCACTTGAAATTCGTGCAAAAATGTGGGGCGTGGCTAATGGGGTAAGGTTGGCTGAAGCGTTACATTTAGTCAGGGCTATTATCTAGAAAAGCTATGGAAAAGAAAGATTTTGTAATTATTGTCTGGAATGGAATGATGTTTCCAACATTCGTAATAGAGCTTAGAAATAAACTTTTTCAAAAAAGTGATTTTGGAAACAATATAGTTTATGGTCTTGAAAAGTTTAAATTCACAGCGATCAATTCAATTTGTAACTATAAGATTAATAGGTGTTAGGGTTAAGGAGCTTGTGTGAATATTGCCGATTAGGCTGAGATAAATTGGTTTTTGAGCAATTATTAATGGACTTTATACCTGTTTAAGTAACATATAAAATGGTTTGAGTGAGTAGAATTATCAATCTCTTTAAAGATAATATGTCGCTTTTGAGCTTTATGGCCCTTAGCTATTTAGATAAGGCTGTTATTTTTTTAATGCCCTTAGCCGTATTGTCTTTTTTTGATGAGCAGTTGATATATATTCAAATTGAATATATCTATTCAGTTGTGGCAGTCATAGTCCCATTTCTAGATATGGGGTTGAGTGGGTATTTTTTTTACCTATATAGAAACAAAAGTCATGGGAAGGAGGTTATTCAAGGCCTAATAATGACTTTTCAATACATTTATTTCATCATATTTTTGCTAGGTGTTTTAGCAATAGCCATTCATTATTATATATTCCCATTTGAAGATTATATAATTTTTATCGTTTCAAGATCCCTATTTATTTCGGTTTTTACTTTTCTAACTTCTTATTATCGAATAACTGATAATCCACATAAAGCACTTTTAATTACGTTAACTTCCAATTTGGTATCGTTGTGCCTTTTGATCTTCTTTTACTTTGGTCATTTAAAATTTGAGTTATGGGTAATATTTATAGGTCAGATTCTTTTTTCCATTATGTATTTTGTGCGTGTTTTGTGGAAGAGTTTAATGGGTTTTAAAATTAGGTTGAATGTCTTAATTGAAACTATAAAAGGGTCAGTGGTATTTTCGTGGCCCACTATTTTTCAAGTTTTTATTATCATGTATGTGGCCAATTACGGTAAAATAAATGGAATTGAAAATTTAGAAGGGCAAGATGGAATATTTTTATCTCTGACACAACGATTTAGCATGCTTATCACTTTAACCCATTCTGCAATTTTGGGATTTTTATCAAAAGAAATATTTGTTTCTGGGGCCGAGAAGGAAATAAAAATAGATCTATTTAAGAAATATTTGTTTTTATTGGTTCTTTCGGTGTCCGGGGTGAGTGTTTTAATAGGAGGGTATTATACATATAGCAACATTACGTATGATATTTTAAATGTTGTTTTAATAATAGGGTTTACATTTTTTTGGTCTATATCTTCCTATTTGGAACTATATTATAGTCGTGAAGGAAAAAATATTATAAAACTGTATTTAGCTATTTTTAATGGGATGATATTTATTCTATTATTGAATTTGTTGAGGGTGGGTTTTTTGGAAAAAGTTACAATTTCCATGGGTCTTAGTTCATTTTTGACCTTTGCGTTTAGTGCAGTTATTCTGAAAAAAAGGAAATTTAAACTAGTATAATTATGAAATTACTTATTTCTGTAATAATAGCATTTATACCTTTCAATAAGGTGCGAATATTCCTGTATCGCGGGTTGTTAGGTTTTGAAGTGGATTATAATTCGCATATAGGAATGTTGAATATTTTTAGGTGTTCCCAAGTCAAAATAAGCAATGCACGAATTGGATATTTGAATTACATTAATGTAGAAGAACTAATTTTAAGTAATGGATCTTCCATTTTTAAACTAAATCGGTTGAAGAGTTTAAATCGAGTTGTTTTAGGTGTTAATTCAGTAATTACAAGTAAGAATTTTTTGGGAGGCCCCAAAAAAGGACTTGCGTTTGCGGGAATGTCGTTCAAAGATCAAAATGTAATCATTGGAGAAGGCTCCAGTATTCTTAGAAGTAATTACTTTGACGTGGTGCGAAAAATAAAAATTGGGAACAATGTGGTGTTTGGAGGGAATGGAAGTGAAATTTGGACACATGGATTTGATACCAAAAGAAATATGTTAGTTGGAACGGTGGAGTTTGGTAATAATATTTTTATTGGGTCTAACTGTGTGTTTACTAAGAGTATAGTTGTTTGTGATGAAGTTTCTATAGGTCCGTTATCCACTGTCTATAAATCTATTTCGGTTGCTGGTGTGTACTCAACACACAAGTTGGAAAAAGTAAAGTAAGGAGTTGTTCTCATTGATCTATGAATGGTGAAATTCGAAGAAATGGAAGTTAAGAATGTATGTTTTGTGGCTAATTACGGGAAGTCTCAATTATTTGATCAGGTTGCAAAGCAATTAACGGATTGTAATATTTATTGGATTACTGTGAATCAATTGCTCTATGATCAATTAATTCTTGATTATCCTAAATCCAGTGTGTTGTTCATTGACAAATTTTCAATTCTTTCAAAAAAAGAAGATAAAGGAAATATTGGGAAATATAAGATAAACGAACTATTTCTGGGTGATCGGGTATTAAAGTATGAAAAGTGGGCAGTAGAATATTTATCTATTCTTTCTCAGGAATACTATAGCTTTTTTGAGGGTAATAGTATTGATTTTGTTTTTGGGGAACAAACATGGGCTCATGAAATTTTGGCCCATCGGGTTTTAAGTTTAAATAAAGAGCTAAAAGGTAAGTTCTTATCTCCTCATACCGTAAGAATTCCAGGAGGCCGGTTTGCTTTTTTTGAGGATGAATTTCAGTCTTCAATTTTGGAAAGCCAGAATCCAGAATTAAATGAAAAGAATATGTCAGTTTTAAAGGCTAAAAAACCAAGTTATTTAGCATTAAACGATACCTTGTTAGATGAAAAATCCAAAATTTCCTATTTTGTTAAAAAGGCAAAGTACTTTTTTAGTGAAAGAATTTACGAAAGTCATGATCCAACAAAACCAGATAGTTTGAAGAGAGCTATGTTTGGCTTTTTATCTTATTATGTAAATAAGAAAAAGTATCATTGGTTTATCAAGGAACAACGTGAAGAGGACGTTTTGAAGAAGGATTTTGTTCTATTTACATTACATAAGCAACCTGAAGCATCTATTGATAATACTGGGAGGTATTTTGAGAATCAGTTTGAGATTATAAAAAACATTTGGAGAATATTACCACAAGATACTTTTTTGATTGTAAAAGAACATACGAATGCCATTGGAGATCGAAATCTAGATTTTTATTATCGAATTCAGGCTTTAAAGAATGTTGAATTTGTAGAATATAGAGCAGACTCATATAGCTTGATAGATAAAGCAAAAGCAGTTTTTACGATCTCCGGAACGATTGCGTATGAAGCAGCATTAATGAAAACCCCTGCGTTTACTTTTATTCCAATCTTTTTTAATAGACTTTCAATGTGCAGACATATTGATTTTACTTTACTTCGAGATCCTAAGAATAATTTGCAGTCATTAATTGATTCTGTAGAATACAAAGAGGAAGTTGACCTTGAATACTCAAATTGGATCAAAAAAAATAGCTATTCCGGTATTATTAGTGACCCAATTAGTGACCCTAGATGTATGGAAGATATTAATATTAAGAAAGTCTCAGAGGCGTTTTTAAACACAATTGGGTTGAAATGATAATTCGGTTTAATTATATAACCTTATTTATTTTAATATTTCTCTTTATTAATAATTTGGGTCTTCCTTTTGGTATCCAATATACATTAATATTAGCTCCTTTGTTTTTTTTTCAGTCAGTTAATGAATATGGAAAAGTATATAAAGGATTTGTTTTGATAAGCGGATTATACTTGATAGCTCATTTTTTTAATGATCATGTAGGTTGGTATTATTATTATCGATCGATGCTGCTGCATTTCTTAACATTAATCCAAGTTATTTGGTTTTATGATGCTGTTAATAGAAAGCCGGAGATTGTACTTAGGACTTTTGATAAAGTTGTAATAATTAATTCCTGGTTTTTTATTCTGGCCATTTTGACTTTATCAATTGGTTACGCGGACTTGTTCTGGGAGGTTTCAAAATTTAGTAGGGTAGGTCTATTACCTCGTTTTAGGTTGTTTACAATTGAGCCATCCTACTATTCTATGGCTTTTGCGCCTATTTTATTTTTCTTTATCGTAAAAAGAGATAAACCAAAAGTATTGGTTCTCTTAGTAGCTTTGTTTGCATCTTTATCTTTTGGAGTATTGGGAGGAATAATTCTTAGTTTACTAATTCTGTTTATAAAAAAGACAAGGCATCGAATTGATAAAAAAAAATTAACTCAAATAGGATATTTAATGTTAGGGGTATTTGTCATTATTGTAATAATATCATTTTTATTTCCGGAAAACATAGTGTTTGTACGATTAGGTAATATTCTAACAGGGAATGATTCTTCTGCAAGAGGGAGAATTTCGGAACCTTGGCTTCTAGCGAATAAAATCCTTAAAGAGCATGGAAGCTATTTATTTGGAGTCGGTTGGGGGCAAATTAGAGAACTAGGCCAAGAAATAATTAGGTCTTTTTATTCATATACACAAACGCCCACCTCTAAGTTTGGTTTACCAAATGTATTAACGGAAATATTAACAATATTCGGTTATGTTGGACTGGTAATAGTTTTAGCGGTCGAAATAGTATTGTACAGAATTACAAATGTTTCAAAGTCCGATTTTAGGTTTCTTATATTTTGGTTCATATTTATTTATCAATTTACAGGAAGTTATTCTTCAAGTGTTTTGTTTTACTGCTATTGGGTATTGGCCTTTTCTTCATCAATTGATAAAATATTGGCTAAAGACAATTTTGATTTGAGTAGGAAGAAACTGTAAAATAATCTTGAATTAGTGTTTAATTGAAATAGTTAATGGATGGTGAAAAGTAATTTTTCGGAATTAGAAAATATAACTATTACGAGTTATTATTGTAGCTCATAAAATCGCTATGAAAATATTAATTGATGCTCATATATTTGACGGGAAGTATCAAGGAACCCGAACTTATATAAAAGGTTTATACTCTGAATTAATTAAAAGAAACCCAACTTGGGATTTTTTTTTCGTTGCGAATGATATTCCAAATTTGGCTTCAGAATTTCCCAATTTGGAGAATGTACATTTTATTAAATTTAAATTCAAAAATCAATATATTAGATTGATTTTTGAATTGCCCTATATTATTTTTAAAAGAAAAATTGATTATAGCCATTTTCAATATATATCACCAATTATAAAGGTTGGAAAATATATTGTAACAAATCATGATATTTTATTTCGTGAAAAGAGGTTTAAGGCATATTTTCCGTTACTTTTTAAACTAGTGAAAAGCCCATTATTTTATTGGTCATCTGTAAATGCGGATGTATTATTGACTGTTTCTAAATATTCACAAGAGAGTATTAGTACACATTATAATATACCAATTTCGAGAATTGGAATAACGCCTAATTCAGTGAATGCTTCGTTAAAGGGGCTGAATGAAGGTAAAAGAAATAAAAATATTCTATATGTAAGTAGAATTGAACCTAGAAAGAATCATGTCTCTGTTTTGAAGGCTTTTGTTAATCTGAAATTAAATGAGAAGGGTTATAAACTTATTTTTATTGGTAAGTATGACCTTCGTTATTCTGAGTATGATGAGTTTGTCCGAGAAAATGCAAGTGCTTTAAAGGATTCATTGGTTACAGTTTCAGGGCTAACAGAAAATGAATTGGTAAAACAATACAATAAGGCGGCATTAGTTGTTTTTCCTTCTTTGGCCGAAGGGTTTGGGATTCCACCCTTAGAGGCGGCTGTAATGAACGTTAAGGTGATTTGTTCAAATGCGACCGCAATGAAAGAGTTTGATTTTTTTAAGTATCATTATGATCCTGATAATCAATTAGAATTTGAAGAGTTGATCTTAAAGGCAATATCAGATGATATTTACCCTTTTGATAAAATTAGAAATGAAATATTAAGCGCATATAATTGGGAATATGCAGCTAAAGAATACGAAAAGAGATTAGAAGGACAGAAAGAATGAGAGTTGCAATTTTAGGTACGAGAGGAATCCCAAATTATCATGGAGGTTTTGAACAGTTTGCAGAGTTTTTTGGGAAGTATCTGGTTGAGAATAACCATGAAACTTATGTATACTGTTCGTCTTTGCATCCATATCAGAAAAGTATTTGGAATGATATCAATTTAATTCACCAAACCGATCCGGAAAACCGAATCGGAACGTCTGGGCAATTTATTTACGACCTAAATTGCATTCTGGATAGTAGATCGAGGAATTTTGATGTGATTTTCCAGTTGGGATATACCAGTAGCTCTATTTGGAGTAAACTTTTGCCCAAAGGAGCAAAGATTATTACCAATATGGATGGGTTGGAGTGGAAGCGATCAAAATACAACAAGATGGTTCAGAAATTCTTGATGTATGCTGAGAAATTAGCTGTTGATAATAGTGATATACTTATAGCAGATTCTATTGGAATTCAGGAATACCTTAAAGAGAAGTATAATGTAAATTCTAAATATATTGCGTACGGAGTAAATCCTAAGAATACATTTAATGATTCCGTATTGGCTGATTATCAGTTGCAAAAAGACAATTATGATTTGTTGATCGCGCGTATGGAACCTGAGAATAACATTGAAGTAATATTAGATGGTTTTGTGCGTTCTAAGATGAAGACAAAATTTGTAGTGGTAGGTAAAACGGATAATGGGTTCGGTAAGTATTTGGTTAATAAGTTTAAAGAATACTCTAATATTCTATTTTTAGGTGGTGTTTATGATATGGGCAAATTAAACTCATTAAGAAAAAACTCTAATTTGTATTTTCATGGACATAGTGTTGGTGGAACAAACCCGTCTTTGCTAGAAGCAATGGTCTCAGATACGTTAATATGTGCACACGATAATGTTTTTAATAGATCCATATTAGAGGAAAATGGTTTTTACTTTTCAAATGAAACAGATGTTTCTAATTTGATCAAGGAGCGTAATAAGGTGGATTACACAGATATGGTTAAACGGGCACACTTGATAGTTCTAAAGAAGTTTTCCTGGCAAAAAATAAATAAAGAATATTTGTCATTATTGGATGAATAAAAACATTAAAATAATTGTCTTTTTTGGGGCTTTTTTGCTATTTACCCTATTAGCTGTATTTTCTTCAGTTCTACAAGAGTTTAATTATTATAATGTTCCTATCTATAAGCAAAATAAAATTGCATTAAAAATTGAATTTGAGGATAGTATTCAAGCTTTTCCTGATTTAATTACAATGTCTATAGCTGACGTTAGAGATAGCATCGTTTTTTCTGAAGACACTTATAAAGTGTCCAATTTATCTAATAACAAGATGATATTTGGATTTGTTTCAGATTCAATACCAAAGTATTTTATTTTAAATAGTTCTAAAATGGGAGACCCTCATACGTTTATTAAACGTATGGAGATGTTGTTTAATGGTCAAAAGATACAATTACCTTTGAACAATTTTGTAGGAAATAAAAGGGGGCGAGATAGTGATTTAAGAGCTTATTCATTTAATGATTCTAAGGGAGAAAAGTATAAATATAGGGTTCCAGTACTCTATTTTTATAAAATAAATTGGGTAGAAATTGCTTTATTGATTAGTATAACAATATTGATATCATATTTACTAACAATAACCATTGACTCGTATTTAAATAATGACTTTCGAAATAGGATACATAGGGATGAGGTTTTGATTTATCTGGTAAGTGTTTCATTGCTTTTCAATGAACATTGGTCAAGTAAAGTTTTAATAATTATTGGTCTGTTTCTTATTTATGATTTATGGATAAAAAAACGGGAAATTAGAGCGCTACAATTTGGATCATTTATAATGCTGTTTATTTATTCCTCTATTTCATTTATATGGAGTATAGATAAACTTAATTCATTAATAATGTTAGGAAGATTGTTTCCTCTGGTGTTACTACCAATTTGGTTATCACAGCCATTGAATAATTTTGATTTTAAAAAAGTCTTCAGATATGTAGCTTTATCTTATATCCTATTTGCATTATTTAGCATTTTTCTGGCTACTCTTAGGTATAGTACAACTTTAAATTCTGAAGAGTTTTATTATCATACTTTGCTAGAACCATTTGGTGGGGCAAATGCCATATATATTGCTTTGTTATATGCTATGGTTCTATTGATTAATATCAGTACATTACGATATGAAATGTCTGATATAGGGGCGTTTTTAATTATTATACTATTGTTTATATATATAGTATTGTTGAGTTCGAAAATGATTTCGTTTGCATTGATAATTTCAACTATCGTGCTTCTTGCGTCTAAGGCTAAGAATAAATTAAGAGGTATGAAGAGAATGCTGGGTATGTTGAGCGTTGTATTAATTATGATTGTTTTGGTTCTCTCGTCTTCGAAAAAGTTGCAATCCAGATATCTAGATATTTTGGACTTGAAAGGAGCAAAAGAAGCATTATACAATGAAAAGTTTGGACCCGTATATCCATGGAATGGACTAAGCCTTAGAATATTTCAGTTACGGTGTTTTTGGGAAATAGAGCAAAGTTCTGAATTTAATTCCATTTTAGGAGTAGGAGTTAATAATGGTCAACCCTTATTAGATGAAAGATATGATTTTTATGAATTATATAAGGGAAAGAGTTCGGACGAGAGAGGAGGATTCTATGTGTACAATTTCCATAATCAATACATTCAGACTCTGATTGAAACAGGGATTGGAGGTTTTTTGTTTTTGATTTTTGTTTTATTCCAATTATGTTCATTTGCAATTAGAAGAAAAAATCATTTGATGTTTGCAGTTTTTTTGATGCTTTTAACCATAATGTTTTCGGAATCTTTGTTGCTGCGGTCGAAAGGGATTATCTCCTTTGTATTTTTTCCAATGGTTGTATTTCAAATATATTTAATGCAGGAACGCAAAAAATAACATTCCAAGCCAACCCTATCAATTAAAACTTCGTCTATACTTCCAACAAACTAAAAATTATCAAACAAAGCCTAACAAACTGAATTATGGTTAAATTTGCATTTGACCTTAAAAACATTACTGCCCATGAGATACTCTAAATTACTATTTCCACTTCAAGTGTTATTGGATGTGATTATTCTTGAAATAATCTGGCATGCAGCGCTTTCATATTTTAATTATCAGTTGCTTACTAAAAGTTTACTTGTATCACTTTTAGCTTGGACTGTTTCTCTTTATTTAATAAGAAATTATAGATTAAAGAGATATTCGAGAACCCCCAAAATCTTACATGATATTACAAGACTTGGAATTATATATCTAGGAATAAATGTCATGTTGCAATCATTTGTATTAGGAGCAAATTATAGTCACTCATTTTACTTATTTTTTCATGGTTTGTTCTTGGGGTTTGTTATGTTGATTCGCATTGTCGAAATCGTGATGATTAAGAGATATCGAAGCTTGGGGCATAACTATAGAAACGTTTTAATTCTGGGAAATACTCCTGATACAAAAAACTTGGAAAGGAACTTATTTAAAGGGAATGATTTAGGATATCATTTGAAAGGAGTGTTGAATAATACTGATTACCAGTTTGATAAGTTTGTTCAAGTGCTTAAGGATAAAAAGATTGATGTGGTCTTCATTTCAGCAAAACAGTTTTCATCGGACGAATTTAATAAGATTGTTGATTATGCTGACAATAATCTAATCAAGATTCGTGTGGTGCCTAATTTTTCTGGACTTTTTGCGAGTAATTTGAAATTGGATTATGTAGGATATCAACCAGTTTTGGTTTATCGCGAAATAGCCCTTGATGATTGGATGAATGCTCAGGTTAAAAGAGGTTTTGACATTATTTTTTCATTATTTGTTATTGTTTTTGTGTTATCGTGGCTTATGCCGTTAATGGCATTATTAATTAAACTGGAGTCGAAAGGTCCTGTTATTTTTAAACAAAAAAGGTCAGGAATTAATAATAAAGAATTTGATTGTTTTAAGTTTAGATCAATGACTGTGAATAAAAACGCTAATAGCTTACAAGCTTCAAAAGGGGATGCCAGAATAACGAAGATTGGTGCTTTTATTCGTAAAACCAGTATTGACGAGTTACCTCAGTTTATTAATGTGCTTTTAGGAGATATGTCAGTTGTTGGTCCAAGACCGCATATGGTGAAACATACTGAAGAGTTTTCTAATGTTGTAGATAGATATATGTTACGTCATTTTGTGAAGCCAGGTATTACTGGTTTAGCTCAAACCATGGGATATAGAGGGGAAACTAAAACAAAACAAGATATTAAAGGTAGAATTACCCTTGATCGTTTTTACATAGAGAATTGGAACTTCTTTCTGGATATTAAAATCATTTACGATACATTGGTAAATGGTGTCAGAGGAGAAGAGAAGGCATATTAATATATGTCTTTTAGTGCTTTACTCTGTTTTTACCTGTAGCTCGTTAAGGTTTCTATAATTCCCATTTTCAATTTTAATGAGTTCTTCATGGGTACCTCGTTCTATGATTTCTCCATTTTTGAGAACCAAAATCTGGTCTGCCTTTCTGATTGTGGATAACCTATGAGCTACAACAATAGATGTTCTGTTTTTCATTAATTGATCCAAGGCTTCCTGTACCAGTTTTTCAGATTCACTATCCAAAGATGAGGTTGCTTCATCTAAAATAAGAATAGTTGGATTTTTAAGCACTGCACGCGCAATAGCTATTCTTTGTCTTTGCCCTCCAGATAACTGAATCCCTCTTTCACCAACTAATGTGTCAAATCCATCTGGAAAAGATTCTATAAATTCTAAAGCGTTGGCTTTTTGAGCTGCAGCTTTTATTTCTTCTAAAGAGGCATCCGGTTTACCATATGCGATATTTTCCTGAATACTCCCACCGAAAAGTATTACTTCCTGAGGAACTATTGCCATCTCGTTTCTTAAAGGTGATAATTCATACTCAGCTATGTTTTTTGTGTCTAGCTTGATACTCCCTGTTTGAGGATTGAAAAATCTTAGAATAAGTGAAACCAGAGTTGATTTTCCTGCTCCGGATTGCCCGACTAAGGCTATGCGTTCACCTTGATTTGCTTTAAATGAAATATTTCTAAGGACTTCAATATTACTTCTGTTTGGGTAATGGAAGTTTACGTTTTGAAATTCAATTTCACCTTTAAGATTAGGAATCTTCTGAAGTTTATCAGTAGTGATTATAGCTTCTGGTTTTTCTTCAAAAATTTTAAGTAAATCCTCTGTGGCTCCTACACCCTTTTGTAGTCTTGAGTATAAATCAGCAGATCCACCGATAGATGCGCCTACGAATACAGTGTAGAATAAGAAGGTGGTTAGGTCTCCGTTAGACATTTCGCCAGCCTCCATTAATACAGCAGCTCTCCAAATAACAAGAATAAAAGCCCCAAAAATGGCAAAAATGATGAAGCTACTCATAAAGCCTCGGGCGTAAACACCTTTCATAGCAATATTTCTCACCTCCTCAACCTTTTTCGTATACCTGTTTATTTCGAAGTATTCATTAGCAAAAGCCTTTACACTTTGAATAGCAGTCAGGGTCTCTTCTACTATGACATTAGATTCTGAAATTTTATTTTGAGTGTTTTTTGAATATTGTTTTACCTTTTTGCCTATAATCACGGCTATAATAATTACCACAGGTAAAGTCCCTAGCATTATTAATGTGAGCTTATGGGAGTATAATGTAAGTGCGGTAATACCTATAATAAGGGTTAAAGCCTGGCGAATAAGTTCTGCAATGACTATAGTAAACGTTTCTTGAATTTGGGCAATGTCATTAGAAATTCTACTATTAAGATCTCCAATTCTTTTGCTATTGAAGTATGTCATGGGTAAGGTTAGTAGGTGATGATAAGTATCTTTTCGAATAGTCATTAAAACGCGTTCAGTGACATCATTAAACAGATAGATTCTAAAAAAAGCAAAAACGGCTTGAATACCAAATAGAATAAAAAGAGCGATGGCCAAAGAATTAATTCCATTGAAAGTATAGCCCAGATAGTCGACTGGTTGACCATTAACCGCATCAATAAGTTTACCTACTAGCGCAGGGAAGAGCATAGATAGAGAACTGGAAACAACTAATATTAACATTCCAATCCCAAATTTTAATTTATAAGGACTGAAGTATTTAAATATTTGAAAGGCCTTTTTCCAGGCTCCTTTTTGAAGTTTTATCTTTTTTTCTTTTTTATTTCTAGGAGAAAACACAAGCTTTTTTTTAGGGTGGCAAATGTAGTGATGTTTGGACGATTCGATCGTTAGGAAATTGTCATATTAGTTATAAACTATTGGAGTGATATAAAACTCGAATTGTAGTTTGAAATTTCTGTTTTATATTATTGTTAGAATGCGACTTAGGATATTGTTTTTAATGAATTGATTTTTTTTGAAAATTATCTTGCAGAAAAAATATATTACAGTACATTTGCAGTCCAAAATTTTGAACAATAAGAATTTGTCGAAAGAGGAAGACAAATTAAAAATATAAGTTATGAAAAGAACATTTCAACCTTCACAAAGAAAGCGTAAGAATAAGCACGGATTTCGCGAGCGTATGTCATCTAAGGATGGACGTAGAGTTTTAGCACGTAGAAGAGCTAAGGGAAGAAAAAGAATTTCAGTATCAGATGAGCCTAGACACAAGCGTTAATAGGTCATTCTTTTCATAAAAGATTTCAAGCCATTCGATATCGAATGGCTTTTTTATTTTATAATTCTTAGTTCTGCAATGTATTTTGAGGTTTTATCCGTTATCAATTGATGTCCGGATTGTAGCATATGAAAATTCTGTTCTTGTTTAAGTCGTTTGCTAAACTTTTGCCCTATAGTTGGAGGAATGACTTTATCATTTTTTCCATAGAATTGATAAACAGGAATTTTATTTTTAAGTATGTTGCGCACACATAGCTTAATATTAGGGTTTGTATCCTTGAAGGTTAGCCATACTTTGTAGACCAGTTCTCTTTTCTCTTTGGAATCCATATTCTTTAGAGCAAATTTTTTGATCTTATCATTGATAAGTTTCGTATTATGAAGAGAATTTACCATGAAAAAAAAGAGTTGGGGTTGATGTAGAAAGTACTTGTATATACTTCTTCCCACTTGGGTTTTACTTGCAATAAAATACCAGGGATTCATTTTTACACCATCGGGAGCGAATAGCCATAAAGACTCAACTTGTTCTGGGAAAATCTCTGTAAACATTAATGCAATTTTTCCTCCCAGGCTGTACCCCATAATTGCAGTTTTATTGAAGGGTTTTTTATCCAGAAATGAAGAAAACAATAATTTAAACTCGTCTTTGGTAAGTGTATCTTTTTCAATTCTATGATCTGGATATTTGCTGGCACCATGATGAAAAAGGTTAAAAGCATAGATGGTATACTTTTTTCCAAAAGTTGAAACGAATGCTTCAAAATCTTTGGCATGTCTTCCGAAACCGTGAAAAGCTAAAAGAGGGATAGTTCCAGATCCAAACTTATAATACTCAAGTGAAAGGTTCTGATACGTATGAAAATCAGATTTAATCATAGATTACGAAAATATATTTAAATAATGAGATAGTTGATTTGAATATAGGGATGATACAAAACTGTTGAAATCTCGTTCAAAATAACTATTTAACCATAAGTAAAAACCATACTTCAATTTTGTATCCACTATTCCGATAGTGTACTTTTGCGCGAATTATTTTGACATCATTATTTTATAAGTATGCCTAAAGATAAAAGTATAAAGTCGGTATTGATTATAGGAAGTGGACCAATCGTTATTGGTCAGGCTTGTGAGTTTGATTATTCTGGTTCTCAAGCAGCTAGATCACTTAAGGAAGAGGGGATTGAAGTAACTTTGATTAATTCTAATCCTGCAACAATTATGACAGATCCCGTAACAGCGGATCATGTGTATCTGTTGCCTCTTACACCTGAGTCTATTAAGAAAATTTTATCTGAGCGCCAAATTGATGCAGTTCTACCTACGATGGGTGGTCAAACTGCATTGAATCTTTGTATTGAATGTGATGAGATGGATCTTTGGAAAGATTATGGTGTAAAAATGATTGGTGTTGATATTGATGCTATTGAAATCACAGAGAACAGGGAAGCCTTTAGAGATCTAATGACTGAGATTGATATTCCGATGGCTCCTCAGAAGGCAGCTAAATCATTTTTGGAAGGAAAGTCAATTGCTCAAGAGTTTGGTTTTCCGTTATGTGTTAGAGCGTCTTTTACTTTAGGTGGTGCGGGAGCGGCAATTGTGCATGAAGAGGAAGAGTTTGATAGTCTATTAGACAAAGGACTTCATATTTCACCTATTCATGAGGTGATGATTGACAAGGCTGTTTTAGGTTGGAAAGAATATGAGCTGGAGTTATTGAGAGATGATAACGACAATGTCGTTATTATTTGTTCTATTGAGAATATGGATCCAATGGGAATCCATACTGGAGATTCAATTACTGTTGCACCTGCATTAACGTTGTCGGATACGACTTTCCAAAAAATGCGTGACATGGCCATTAAGATGATGCGATCTATTGGTGATTTTGCTGGAGGTTGTAATGTTCAATTTGCGGTTTCGCCAGATCCGAAAGAGGAGATTATTGCCATTGAAATTAATCCACGTGTATCTAGGTCTTCTGCTTTGGCTTCTAAAGCTACGGGATATCCAATTGCAAAAATTGCCTCGAAATTGGCTATTGGATACAACTTAGATGAGCTGGACAATCAAATTACTAAAAATACTTCGGCTTTATTCGAGCCAACATTGGATTACGTTATTGTAAAAATCCCACGTTGGAATTTTAACAAGTTTAAAGGTTCTGATAGACAACTTGGATTACAGATGAAGTCTGTAGGAGAGGTAATGGGAATTGGACGTAATTTCCAAGAAGCTATTCAAAAAGCCTGTCAGTCGCTGGAAATTAACCGTAACGGTATTGGCGCTGATGGAAAAGAATTACGCGATCAAGATAAAATTTTAGCTAGTTTAGGTAAACCATCATGGGATAGATTATTCCACTTGTATGATGCTATTAAACTGGGAATACCTTTTAGCACGATTCATGAAATTACTAAAATTGATCCTTGGTTCTTACACCAGATTGATGAGTTGATTTCTATTGAAAATGAAATGGAAAAATACCATTTAGGTAATATTCCAGAAAGTTTGTTAAGAGATGCGAAGGAAAGAGGCTATGCGGATAGACAAATTGCGCATGTATTACGTTGTTTAGAAAGCGAGGTATACAATAAGCGTAAGGAAATGGGTATTAACCGTGTATTTAAAATGGTGGATACATGTGCGGCTGAGTTCCCAGCTGAAACTCCTTATTTCTACTCTGCATACGATTCGGAAAACGAATCGGTTGTAAGCGATAAGAAAAAAGTAATTATTTTAGGTTCTGGACCGAATAGAATTGGTCAGGGGATTGAGTTTGATTATTCATGTGTTCATGGGGTGTATGCTGCCCAACAAGCAGGTTACGAAGCTATCATGATTAACTGTAATCCAGAAACGGTTAGTACAGATTTTAGCACAGCAGACAAATTATACTTTGAGCCAGTATTCTGGGAGCATATTTATGAGATTATTGAGCATGAAAAACCAGAAGGTGTAATTGTTCAGTTAGGTGGACAAACTGCATTGAAATTGGCAGATAAGTTAACACGTTACGGAATTAAGATTCTTGGCACTTCGGCTGAGGCATTAGATATGGCTGAGGACAGAGAACGTTTTTCAGATACTTTGAAAGAACTTGGGATTCCTTATCCAAAGTATGGGGCTGTTGATAGTGCTGAAGAAGCTATTGAATTATCAAAAGAATTGGGTTTCCCGTTACTTGTACGTCCTAGTTACGTATTAGGAGGTCAGTCTATGAAGATTGTAATTAATGAGCAGGAGCTAGAGCACCATGTAGTTAATATCTTAAAAGATTTACCCGGTAACCGTATCTTGCTGGATCACTTTTTAGAAAATGCTATTGAAGCAGAATCTGATTCAATTTGCGATGGAGAAGATAACCTAGTTATTGGAGTAATGGAACACATCGAGCCAGCTGGTATCCACTCTGGTGATTCATATGCGGTGTTGCCTCCATTTGATTTAAGTGAAGAAATCATTGAGACTATCAAAGATTATTCACATAAAATTGGAGTTGCATTAAAAACAAAAGGGTTGTTAAATATTCAATTTGCTATTAAGGATAATACGGTTTATGTAATTGAGGCCAATCCAAGAGCATCTAGAACGGTACCTTTCATTGCAAAAGCTTACAAGCAACCATATGTGAATTGGGCAACCAAAGTAATGTTAGGAGAGATGACAGTAAAGGATTTGGATTACAATCCGCAATTAGAAGGATACGCGATTAAGATTCCAGTGTTCTCTTTCGATAAATTTCCGAATGTGAATAAAGAATTAGGTCCAGAGATGAAATCTACAGGTGAAGCAATTCGTTTTATCAAGCACTTAAGAGATCCATTCTTTAAGAAAGTATATTCTGAAAGAAACTTATATTTAAGTAGATAGTGGAACAACATGCTGAATTGGTGAATTTTGCAAGAACACTTCTGATCATCTTAGCCATTTATTGGGGATTTAGATTAATTGGAAGGTATGTGCTCCCATGGGTACTAAAAAACTTTATGGGGTATTTGAGTAAGAAGGCTCAGGAAAATTTACGTAATCAGGGATTTGATACTTCTGGATTTCGAAACGCGAATGAAGAAAGAGTTTCGGATGATGGTAAAGTATCAATCAAAAAGACAAAATCGCAGAAGTCACCAACAAAATCCTTTGATGATATAGGTGATTATGTGGATTTTGAAGAAGTAGAATAATCAAAAGCACTCTCAAATTTGAGAGTGCTTTTTTGTTTTGTATTAATCTAAATTAAATAAGTAAAAAATCAACCTATATTCTGTATTTTGCAGGCACAAAAATCGTAATCTAATGAATAACTTTAGTTTCAAAAAGTTACTACCATATGTAGGTGTGTTATTATTTTTTATCACAATAAGCTTAGGCTATTTTTATCCGCAGTTACAGGGAAAAAAATTAGCCACACATGATCAAAAACAGTGGAAAGGTGGAGTGCATGAAATAAATAAAGCATTTGATGAAACCGATAGAGTAGCATTATGGTCAAATTCTATGTTTGGTGGAATGCCGGCATATTATGTTGGTATGAGATACCCCAAGAATTTGATTTCGAAATATGTTAGACCACTCACGACTCTGGGGTTGGAGAGACCTGCTTTATATATCTTTTGGAGTTTAGCATCATTTTTTGTTTTAATGTTGGTTTTAAGAGTTCCATATCCCATAGGAATACTTGGTTCGGTTGGGTATGCGTTTTCAAGTTATAATTTTGTAATTCTTGCGGCAGGACACTTTGCAAAGGTAATGGCTTTGGGGTATTTACCTGGAATCTTTGCAGGAGCACTGTTGCTTAGACAAAAGAAATATCTACTAGGTATAGTTGTTACCACATTGTTTATGTCATTTGAGATCATTTCTAATCATCCACAGATGACTTATTATTTTTTTGTGTTTTTTATCGCTATATATTTTGTGCTAGAATTTATAGAGGACTTTAAGAGCAAACAGGTAAAAAGTTATTTGGTTTCGGCCGGTCTTTTTGGTTTAGCAGTATTCTTAGGAATATTACCATCGGCATCACAATTGATGACAACGAAGGAGTATACTCCGAATAGTACCAGAGGAAAGTCAGAATTAACTATTACCGATAATCAGGATAAGACTTCAGGTTTAGATCGATCATACATTACCAACTGGAGTGGAGGTATTGGTGAGACATGGTCATTGTTAATACCACATGCTAAAGGACCTGGGTCTAGTCGTTTGTCTGATCATAAAGTAGGTATGAACGCAGTTGATAGGCAGTATAAAAAGCCTATGGATGGTATTTCAGCCTATTGGGGAGATCAACCTATTATTGGAGGTCCTATGTATGCAGGAGCCATTATTATGTTTTTGTTTGTATTGGCATTATTTGTAGTAGATGGTATGTTGAAATGGGCTTTGGTTTTTGCTACCGTTATGACCACAATGCTATCCTGGGGTAAAAACTTCCCTTCATTAACGAATTTCTTTATTGATTATTTCCCAATGTATAACAAATTTAGAGCTGTTGTATCTATTGAAATAGTGGCTTTGTTTGCGATACCATTGCTAGCGGTTTTAGCTTTAAAAACGATCTATTCCGACAAAGACCTTTTACATAAACCAATGGTGATTTTTGGAAAAACGTTAAGCTGGACTAACGAAAAAGCGGTTTATATATCATTTGCTTTAACAGGAGGTATAGCGCTATTGTTTTGGTTGATGCCAACTACATTTTTTGATTTCTTTAAAATGGATGAGTATGATAATTATATGAATACGCTTCAAAAAAATGGTTGGCCAGTAAATCAGATTGATGAGTTGATGATGAATGTAGAAGCGGCAAGAGTGGCAATATTTAAAGCTGATGCCATTCGAACGTTTGGATTTATACTAGTGGCTACTGGGTTGATATGGGCTTATATGAAAGATAAAATCAAGCCGGTAACATCATTGTATATTATTGCTGCTTTGGTTTTAATAGATATGTGGGGAGTGAATACGAGATACATGGATGTGAAGAAAGGTTTTGAAAAGAAAAAGAACGTTACAGAACCGTTCCAGATGTCTAAAGCAGATCAGTCAATTTTAGCTGATAACGCACCTGATAAACGTGTGTTGAATGTTAGTGTAAGTACCTTTAATGAAACAGGTACTTCTTATTTCCATCATTCTTTAGGAGGATATAATGGTGCAAAACTTAAAAAATATCAAGAAGTTATTGAACAATACATTTCAGGAGAAATTCAATTGTTTATCGGAGGCTTAAGAAATGCGAAAACAATGAATGATATCATTCCTGTTTTTGAAAGTACACCGGTCCTAAATATGTTGAATACTAAATATGTAATCTATGATCCAAATTCACCTGCGATAAGAAATCCAAAAGCGAATGGAGGTGCCTGGTTTGTAAATAATATCAAGTGGGTCGATAATGCGGATGAGGAGATGATGACTATTGGGGTAACAGACTTGAAAAATACCGCTGTTATCAGAACTGATCAGAAAGATGTGATTCATAACGCAGGTGATGGAAATGGTACTATTTCATTAGTTAATTATGATTTGGATCGCTTAGTTTATCAAACCAATTCAACTTCGGATCAGGTGGCTGTTTTATCTGAGATTTGGTATCCGGTTGGATGGAAGGCAACTATAGATGGAGAACCTATAGAAATTGGTAGAGCAAACTATCTGTTGAGAACGATTGAGGTGCCTGCTGGTAAACATGAAATAGAATTCATTTTTGCTCCTGATTCATATTATGTTGGTGAACAAATTGCTTTGGGAGGATCAATTATCCTCATTTTATTGATGATAGGTGGAATTTATTTTGGTTTTAAAGTAAATCGCAACAAAACTCCTGAAATTTAAAAACTAAAAGGGACATATTTTTTTACTAGATTGATAATAAATGCATTTAAGTCCGGAGAAATATTTAACGAATAAGTGGGTATAACAAAGAGCAAAAAAACAAGAATCGTTCTTAATGTAGATTGAAGAAATATATTGTCGATTACGATTAAGCTTCCAAGATAAAGAATTGGTAAGGTTATTGAAATTAGAATAAGGTATTTTTTGTCAAATGGTTGAAGTCCATATTTTAATAATATCAGTAGAAATTTCGCAAGATTAAATGTGAATAGTGAAATAGCAGTCGCAATTGCAGCTCCTGTTATACCATATATTGGAATAAAAACAATATTTGATACGATGGTTATTATTAAAAGTCCTATGATGAATATGGTGTTATATTTGTGAAAAGGAGAGAATGCAATTATTTGAGTGTTTACTCCAGTTGCAGCATTAAAAAGATTACCAATTCCCAATATAAGAAGTACATATTTTCCATTTTGATATTCTGATGGGAGTATATAGAAAATAAAATCAGAATTTGTCCAGATGAATATGAAAATGAGAAGCCCCGGGATAAATTGATTTAAACAACTTTTATAGTATATGGATTTTATTTCATTTATTTTGTTACTAACAAAGGCATCAGCGACATAAGATGAGGCTATTTTCGAAATACTTTTAGTTGGGATTAAAATTAAAGCGGTATAAAAGAAAAGAGTGCTGTAGATTCCGGTTTGATTTTCTCCCATTAATTCATTAATCATGATGTTATCTATGAAAACAACGGCTGTGCCTCCAATACCAGTGAAAAGAGCGAAACTAGCCACAGAGCCCATCTCTGATAGCAGTTTTTTGTTTAAAAAATTTAAGTTTATCCCTAATCCTAAATGGTTGTTATGTTGAAGATAGACTGTTAATAAAAGTGGCGTTGAGATAATTATTAGCATGTATAAACCAATAATAGTTGAGAAAGGCAAAATAAAAATTCCAGTTCCAACCAATAGGAATAGAATTAGTATTCTTTGAATAAATTCACGAAAGAAGATTCCTACAGCTGATAATTTAAGAGCGGTGGCGTATGTATCCATTAAATGGAAAATTAGCACAGAAAGTGTTATAGGAAGAATCCATTTGAAATATTGAGCAAAAAGTGGTGATCTACTTTGGTTATGATCAATTAAATAATCATCTACTACCTGAAATCCAACAAAGAATAAAATAAAACCAATTATATTAATAAGAATCATATAGGTGAGAAATCCATTGTTCTTATTGTTTGGGTTTTTGAATAATTTAAAATATCTAAGAATTAAAGTTCCTGAGCCTAAAGCAGCAATTCTTGCTGCTATTTCAGAATAATTCAAAATTAGACGAATAACTCCAACTTCACCTGTTGAAAAAAGTCTTGGTAAAAGAAATCCAATGGTTACAAATCCAATTAGAACACCTAAGTATGAAAAAATTGAAGATTTAAATGCTTGGTTGGAAATACTTCCCATATTTATAGGTAAGAAATGTAATTTTAAAAGATGACCAGATTTAGATTCCAAATGTAAACATTAGATACTAGAAACGATTAGATTTGCTACTATTAGGATAAACAATAACATTCTGTGCAAAATGAATCCAAAAACGGAGAAAAAAATTGTTGATTTGGTAATGGGGGGGCTTTCCTTAATGAAAGTTGCTATTGGCGGATGGAAAAGGGAACCTTTGCCTAATAAAGGTAATCGAAAACACCTTTTGATTTTAGGTAACGGTCCAAGTTTACTTAAAAGTATTGATGAACATCATGATTTAATATTAAACTCTGATTTAATAGGTGTAAATCATCTGTCTAGGTCTCCTTTGTATAAAAAGTTAAAACCTTCGGTATTGGTTTTAACTCCGATTGAGTTTTGGGATCATGAACATGATCAATTTCTGAAAGATGAGTTTTACAAAACCGCAGATCCGTTGATTTATGATACTGAATGGAATTTATCAATTATAGCTCCATTGACTGCTAAGAATTGTAAAAATGCCTTAGGATATTTTTCGAAGAATAAACGAATAAAAATCTATTTTGTTAATATGACGCCAATTGATGGAAATCAGAAAATAGCTAATTGGATTATGAGGAATAGATTAGGGTTGCCTAGACCACATAATGTTTTGATTCCAGCGTTAGTTGTTGGTATTAATTTGGGTTATAAAACAATAAATATTTTGGGGGCAGATCATTCTTGGATGCCATATGTTAGGGTGACAGAAGAAAATCAAGTAGTAATGGTTCAAAAACACTTTTACGATGAAAAGGAAGCGCAAGAAAAGAAAATGTATAATGCAAATAGTAAATCATTTGATCGTAAATTATATGAAGTGTTACAAAAGTTTACTTACGCATTTAAATCTTACTTTGTTATCGATGGATATGCAAAATCGATAGGGTGTGAAATAATTAATTTGACACCAAATTCTTTTATTGATGCGTTTAAACGTAAAAGTGTTAACTAATATCTTTTAGTTTTTTTAGCAGGCTTTCCGTAATTGGAATTTTGAATAATTCAATATTATTTTTAATCCTTTCTCTAGGCCAATTCCACCATTCTAATTTTGAAAGGATATTTATTTCTTGAGATGTGAATCTATAGCGAGTAATTTTAGCGGGAACACCAACAACGACAGCATAATCAGGGACATTTTTTGTTACAATGCTGCCAGCTCCAATAATGGCTCCATTTCCAATACTAATACCAGGCATAATAACTACATTTGTACCAATCCACACATCATTCCCAACGATAGTTTTTACTTTTATTTTTTTATTTTTTTTAACCATCCCAAATTGGCTAATGTATGGAAAAGCATGTGTAGTTATATGATTATCTGGATGTGAAGTGGCGCCAATAGTAACATTCCAGCTAATGCTGCAAAACTTCCCAATATCAGCATGGTTGATAGTTGTGTTTCTACCAACACTACTATAGTCACCGAGTTTAGTATTGCTTAGGGATGCATTTGAGGTCACCTGAGTATATTCTCCAAAGTCAACATTATTAATTACAGCCGATTTTGAACATTTTGCGGTTGGATGCTTCAGTTTTAATAAATATTTTCGAAGTAGATTACCTATCATTTGTGTTATTTAATAGACTTTAAAAAGTCTTTCATCACCTCAAAATGAGAATCAATTTTGTTGTATACCTGATCAAACCATTTAAAGTTGTTTTGTTTGTTATTTGAAAGAATAAAGTTTAATCTTTCTAATAAATTTTCTTGATTAATAGTTAAATTCTCCTGTCCTAAAGATTCGGTCATACCAAGACCTCTACCATCTTCATTGATAAGTATCGATGGTATTCGTTTACTAAGAAAGTATAAATGCGCGTGTACTCTATAACCTACATGCAAGTCACATTCATCATAGAATTTAATTTTATTAAGATCGTAAGAAACATCAACAATTTTAGCGCCATTAATGAATCCTAAAAATGACATTAACATATAGCTTAAACCTTGTCTTAATGGTGTTCCGGAACCAGGGTAAATACCTCTGTGGAAACTATATATGATTTCTGCTTCTGGGAATTGTTTTTTTACAGATTTAAGAACTTCATTTGATTGATTCCATAAATGCTTTCCAGCCGGTGTTGTTACTACAATTTTTTTTATTGTGGTATTCTTTGCTTTTTTACCGATATCAGGTAAAGAATACCAGACAGGGCAGCCCGTCATGATTACATTTTTAATACCTTGATTGTTTAAAATCTTTTCAGTGACAATATCTCTGCAACTTGATTTTTCAATTTTGGAGTGAATAGATTGTATGAAGTCGAGTGCTTCTGGTTTAAAAGTAAATGCTTTCGGTTGAAAAATAGGTTTTCCGGACCAACCTAGTCCAAATGGGATAATCGGAACTTTAATTCTGGATAAATCATTAACCAGAGGGTAAATACCCGGATATATATCTTCATCGTATGCCGGCCCTCCGCAAAGTATCAATGCTCTAGAGGAATTAATCTGATCCAGATGAGGAGTTAAATCTTTAAATCGATCAAGTTCAAGAATATCATCGTCAACGAATTCTTTTAAAAGAGATTTTGCTCGATCACCAATCAAATAGTCCCCTATATTTTTTTTGGCTCCGGTTAAAATAGTAATCATTGTCTTTGTTTATCTAAAATTAATCCTTGAATAACCCAGAATCTGAATTTTACAAGAGTCCATCCTTTTGATGGTCTAATAGTTAGTAAGTAAAATATTAAAAGAATAAGAGTAGCCATGGATTTAAAAGTTTCCATGAGTATTTTTTCTAAAATAACATTTGTTCCAGATTCTTTTAACCTGGTTCTTTCACTAGTGCCAACACCAATACCCATGGCTTTGATATACTTCATGTCTTCACGATGTATCCCAATTATATGGTCAACGACAACGTTTGGAACATAGTAAATAAGTCCGTCTGTTTGCCTAAATCTGTGTATCAAATCTTTTTCATCTCCTCCTTCTAAACCATCACCTCTTCGTCCTAATTCTGTGTTGAATAAACCAATCTTGTCAAAAACACTTGATCGGTAAATCATATTTGCCCCAATTGGAAATTTATTCTTATTAAACTCTTTGACTTGATCGCCATAATCTTGAGCAGCCATTAATGTAAGAAGATAAGGAGACATCCAATTTGGTTCTTTTCCAGATTCGTAAACAGGGATAATTTTACCTCCGATAATATCTACCATTGGATGTTGAGAGAAGAATTTTATAATGTTTTCACAGTATTCTGGACGTATAAAAGCATCATCATCTATGAAGGCTAAAATTTTACTGTTAGATTCTTTTATCCCTCTATTTCTAGCGAAAGTATGTCCTTGATTTTTTTCAATAACATATGTCGTTTGAATTTTAGGATTGTTCTTTATGAAGTGGCGACATATTTGGTCCGTATTATCTGGACTGTTATTATTGATGATAATAACTTCAAATTCAGAGTAATCCGCAGTTTGATTTATGAAACTTTCAAGATTTCTTAAAATGTACTTTTCACGATTATAAGTGCAAACAATCACCGATAATTGTGGAGTAGAAACTTTTGTATTGCTCATGTGTTATTGCAATTAGTAGTTGCAAAATATATGTTTTCATCAGAAAACACGCTTGCAAATTAAGTGAAAAATTAATTGTGTAGTTATTATTATGTGTTGACCTTTGCCAGTAATTGAAGTAAGAGTTATATTGTTTTGATGTTTAGACTGTTGCATATAGGTGTTTTTTTGATGCAAATGTTGTTTGTCACGAAGATATGGGGCCAAATATCTATTAGTGAAAATGAGTATGCAAAGTTAAAGGGAACTTCGAAATTGTCGTTTTTTGAATCCTATAGTATCAGGTTAAACGCTAATCGAGCCAGCTATTCGTTAGGTCCTTCTGATTCATCTTTTATTCAAGCTATACCCCCAAGTGATGATGGGAGTTCCGCTTTGATTAATTTACCATTTGACTTTTGTTGGTGGGGAGATGTGAAAAACGAAGTTTATATCAATTCAAATGGTAATATTTCGTTTGATCAATCATTTTCTACGGGTACCCCAATCGCAATGCCTTTTTCTAATTTTCAGGTTATTGCTCCGTATTGGTCGGATGTTGATACCAGAAGTAGAGGTGGTGTTTTTTACAAATTATTACCCAATGCATTGATTGTTTCCTGGGAGGATGTAGGGTATTATGAACAAAATGCTTCAAAAGGAAATTCTTTTCAATTAATCATTACAGATGGATCTTCTGAGTTATTACCTTTTGGCTATACGATAGGTTTCTTTTACGATAATATGGAATGGACTACAGGAGATGGTTCGGGAGGTATCGGAGGATTTGGAGGAGCACCAGCACAAATAGGACTAAATTATGGGGATGGAACTAGATACTCAAGTATCGGAGCTTTTAATAAAAATGATACATCTTTTTCTGTGTCTAAAGATTCTTTAAATGGAGTGTTGGCATTAGAAGGAAAAACGATTTATCTAAATCCATGTGATTCATTGAATAATAAGCCTGGTGTTTTAGGTGATAAATTAAAAGATACCATTGGAGTTTGCATTGGTGATACGCTTAGAGAAACGTTATATTTCTTTGCGCCTGAAACAGATCAATTAACATATATCAATGCGGATACCAGTGCGTTTATTGGGCAAAAAATAACTAATATAATTACAGGAAACGTAGCTTCATTAGATTTGGAAATTGTTGGAGGAGTTAATAATATCGGAGTTCATTCGATACCAATTACAATAATTGATAATGGTCAGCCAGGTCACTTTTATGAAATAGAACTTGTTGTTCAAATAGATAGTCTACCTGAACCGGTGAATATCATAGGAGATACGATCATTTGTAGTTATGACACAACACAATTATCAGTCGCTTCAGTATATGAAACGTACTTATGGAGCAATGGAGGGAGATCAAGTGTAATAAATGTTACTCCTGGAATTTATACAGTAACAGTTGGGTATAACCACTGCGAGAAGTCAGTGAGCCATTTGGTAAAAGCAAATATCCCTAATTCAGATATAGTATCTGAACCATTTATTTGTCTTCCAGATACTTTGGAGTTAAGTGTTTTTGATAATAATGATATGTATCAATGGAATACTGGAGATTCAGTATTTAAAATTAATATAACACAACCAGGTGTTTATTCTGTAACAGTATTTAATGATGGATGTGTAAATTCCGATAGCGTTGAAATTACAAGTTTTAGTGATCATGATGTTAATCTTGCGGCCAGCAATGTAAATTCATGTAATGGTGATTCGGTGATACTATTTGTTCCTGATATCTATGATAGTATTCTTTGGAGTACGGGTGATATATCTAATTCTATTAATGTGCTCGCAGGAAATTATTTAATAACAGTTACTCAATTTTCTGGAGATGGCACGGTGTGCCATGCATATGATAGTATTTTAATTGGGGATGTAACATATCCAACGTTGACTGTTTCCGGGGATTCGGTTATTTGTGGGGATGAAAGTACCGTAATTTCCGTAAATAGTGTATTTGACTCTTATTTATGGGATAATGGAATAACAGCGCAAAGTAGCATTTATTCTATTCCAGGGTTACATTTTGTAGAGGTTTCTTACAGTACGTGTATTGATTCATTGAGTTTTAATATTTTAGGTGTAGATACTCCGAGTTTAGGGATTTTGGGTAATTTATTTTATTGTGATACTGTGGATAGTGCCAGATTAGTCGCGGTTGGAGATGTTTGGGATTCATTGTTTTGGAACACGGGAGATATCACCGACACTATATATACAGGATATGGTTGGAAAAGAGTTACGGCATGGAAAGATGGTTGTTCTTCTGTTAAATGGCATCGTGTAAATGAACTAATAAATGGTGTCGATGTCCATGGAGTTACTGAAATCTGTCCAGGACAAAGTACGCAACTTACGGTTGAGTTCGGATTTGATTTATATCAATGGAGCAATGGAAGCATCGGTTTTTCAACGAATATAAATGCTCCGGGAGATTATTGGTGCGTGGTACATTTAGACTCATGCTTTGCAACTACAGATACGGTCACGATCACAATGAATACACCTGATACTGTGCAGATTTTGGGAGATACTGTGATGTGTGATACCAACGGAGGTTTTTTATATGTTGATTTGGGTTATCAGCAATTTATTTGGAATACTGGAGAAACTAGTCCGGGGATTTCATACACAAACCCAGGGATATATTCTGTGACTGTTGAGGATAAGGGGTATTGTGTTACATCTGATACAATTGATGTTGTTGTTAAACCATCGATTTATCCCGTCATTCAGGGAATAAATCATTACTGTTTTGAAGATTCTGCTATACTGAATATTAGCGGGTTTGATCACTATTTATGGTCCACAAATGAGACAGATTCCAGTATTAAAGTGAGAGCTGGAGTATATTCAGTTTTTGTTAGAAATAATGATGGTTGCACTGCAAAATCTCCTCTATTTAAAGTCACGTCATCAAGTCCTGAGGTTACCATTGTAGGAGAGAGTGAAGTTTGTGAAAATATGCAAGGGCTGCTAACTTTTAATAGACAGAATAATCATTTTTACGAATGGGGTAGTGGAGATACTTTAGATTCCATCTATGTGAATTATGGTCAACATGAATTGCGAGTATTCGATTCAAATGGATGTATCTATGTGGATACGTTTCAATTAAATTTTATACCCGCTCCCAATGCAGGAATTACCGTGGATCCAGAGGATGTTTCCATGGCATATGTCCCGCTAACTTTTTATGATGATTCTCAAATTAGTCCTGGAAATTTAGTGCGGTGGTTTTGGAATGTGAATGATTCTATTCTTTCAGAGAATGAGGATCTGGATATCACATTTTATTCAGGACAAAATTTAGAAATATTACATAAAGTTTGGGCAGAAAATGGATGTATAGATTCGGTGAAATTTAATTATAGAATATCTGATGATGTGGTGAGTGTGAATGTGATTACACCAAATGGAGATGGAATTAATGATTATTTGGAGTTCCCGAATATTGGAAAGTTTGAAACTAATGAACTGACAATTTTTAATAGATGGGGAGTGATTATTTTCCAGACAACCAATTATAGAAATTTTTGGGATGCATACAATGTTCCGGAAGGAGTGTATTTTTATACTCTTTTTTTAGGACAGAATGAAAAGCCGGTTCAAGGTAGTTTTACTATTGTGAGGTGATTTATTCATACTCTTCTAACCGAATATGTGTACTCCCATGTTCAATTGCGGCATTAAGTTCATACCCGATAAGTAGCGCGAGACTATTTAAGTAAATCATAAGCATAATCCCCATAACCGTTCCAATGGATCCATAGAGTTTGTTATATGAAGCAAAGTTGTCGATATAGAAAGCAAACCCCAAGGTGAATAGAATTACTGCAATCGTGGCTAATGAGGCTCCCGGAGAGAAAAACTGAACTTTTTGCTTAGGCCCATAGAAATATATAAAGGCTACTGAAAAATAGATAAATGCGATAATAATTATCCATCTTGCCAGATTGATGAGAAGAATGTCAAATCGACTAAAGTCTAATATCGTATCGAATACAAATTGGATAATTTGCCCTCCAAAAATGGTTAAGAATATTGCTATAAATAGAAATATAGTTAGGAAAATCGTCAGCATTATAGCTGTTATTTGTTGAGAGAACCAAGATCTCGCATGATGTTCTTCAGTATGGTAAGACATTACAAATGCAGTGAGTAATGAGTTAATTCCATTTGTGGCAAAATACATGGCCAGAATAAAACCTAAAGAAAGTAGACTGGTATGTTTGTTTTTTATGATATCAAATAAAGTATCTTCAAGGAAAGTATCCATGATTTTTGGGGCGGCAAATAATAATTCTGCTTGCAGCTCTTCCTGAAAACCATCTATAGGAATGAATGGGATTAAACTAAAGATGAAAATTATTGATGGAAAAATTGCAAGAAAGAAATTAAATGCAATTGCAGCGGCTCTTGTAGTCAAAAAACCACCTGCTAAGCCACGAATAAAGAATATTCCTACCTTGTAAATTTCAAGACCACCAAAGAATGGGATTTTAACATGCTTGACAAAAAATACCAGTTTCCGAATAAATGTAATCTGATAAAGCTTATTTTTTAGATTACTGAGTATTTTAAAAAACATAACTGTTAATTAATTGCTTTGAAGCTAAGGTCTAAACTTTTAACTGAGTGGGTGAGTGCACCAACAGATACGTAATCTACACCGCATTTGGCATAATTTGCAATAGTGTCAAGAGTGATTCCACCGGAAGATTCAGTTTCATATTGGCCATTGATTAATTCAACAGCAATTCTAGTATCTTCATAGTTGAAATTATCCAGCATAATACGGTCTCCAAGTCCGCAGTCCAGAACTTGTCGAACTTCATCCAAATCTCGAGCTTCTATCTCGATTTTAAGTTCGAGTTTATTTTTCTTGATGTAATTATGTGCTTTGGTCAGTGCTTCTGCAATTCCGCCAGCAAAATCAATATGATTATCCTTAATCATAATCATATCATATAGCCCAAATCTATGATTTGTTCCACCTCCGTGAACTACAGCCTGTTTTTCAAATGCTCTTAGATTAGGTGTTGTTTTTCTTGTATCCAACACTTTAGCTTTAGTGCCCGCTGTAAGTTGCACATATTTATGAGTCGTGGTTGCGATTCCACTCATGCGCTGCATCAGGTTCAGCATTAAACGCTCTGCTTTTAATAAGTTTTGAGATGAACCACTTGCAATAAATACGATATCTCCAGAAGAGACCTGATCACCGTCTCTAATGAAAATTTCAAGTTGAATATCAGGATCAACGAGATCAAAAACTTTTTTTGCAACATCAATACCCGAAATAATTCCTGCTTCTTTGACTAAAAGATGCGCTTTGCCTTTTGCTGAAGAGGGAATTGTAGACAAAGAAGAATGATCACCTTCTGCAACATCTTCTTGAAGTGCAGATTTTAGAAATTCAATTTCATTCATAAATGTATCGAGGATTATTCTGTATCTATTATTATCTGTTGAATAAATTCAGAATTAGATGTTTTTTTTATGTAGAAAGAAACACGATAATTACCATTATCGGTAACCAGTTTTCCAATGGTATATTCTAAACCGGATTTAGATTCACCCTGGTGCAGAATTTCAAAGTTTGAAGGTTGGTTTTCACGGAAAAAGGCATAAAGCTTCTGTTCAGCTTCAAGTTTACTGATGAGATCACTTTCATCCAAAATGGTTAAATCCACTTTTTCCTGAAAAAACTTTGAAAGTTTAAAAGCATTCCCACTTTTAAGCGCTGCAGCCACATCTTCAGTTATTCCAGTAAAGGAACAAAGGAAGACAAACAGTAAGCCAAAAGTTAGAGTATATTTTATTTTTTTCATATAGAAGAAAATATCACAGCCAAAATTAAGTGATTTGATGATTAGTTCAACAATTTTTTTACGATAACTCATTAAGCTAAAACTATGCCAGTAATTTTGGTTAAATTAGTTTTGGTCGTCTTTAGACTTTGAAAAAATGAGAATAACCATTATTGTAGTAGGTAAAACGCAGTCCAGAGAGTTAACGATATTGATGGATGAGTACCGAAAAAGGTTACGAAGATATATTCAGGTAGATTGGGTGGAATTACCGGATTACAAAAATAGAGGTAAAGTTTCCGCTGATGAACTGAAAAAGATTGAAGGTAAATCAATTTTAAGTAAGTTAAATAATGATGATGAATTAATCTTGTTTGATGAGAAAGGTAAAGAAATGACTTCTGTGCAGCTGAGCTCTTTCTTCAAGAAGAAAATGAACTCAGGACTTAAAAATCTTGTTTTTGTGGTTGGTGGAGCTTATGGATTTAGTGAAGAATTATATGCTAGAGCTAACGGGAAATTGGCAATATCGAAATTAACCTTTCCCCATCAGTTGATACGCGTTTTTATCTTAGAGCAGGTATATAGAAGCTATACTATAATCAAAGGAGAACCATACCATCACTCATAGTATGAGTTAGGCTATTAAGTTTTGCTGAATAAGATATTGTTGCCATTTCCAGGCAGATTTCATCATGTCATTAATATCATATTGACATTTCCAATTCAATGTACTTTCAGCTTTGGTACAATCACTAAAAATGGCTTCAACATCGCCTGGTCTTCTGGACCCTATTTGATATGGTACTTTAATCCCTGTGGTATTTTCAAAAGCTTGAATAGCCTCGAATACCGTTATACCATTCCCCGATCCGAGATTAATGACGTCAAAATTATTTTCCATACGATTTGACAGTGCCAAATCTATAGCCTTAACATGCGCTTTGGCAATATCGCTTACATGGATATAATCACGAATACAGGAGCCATCTCTGGTATTGTAATCGTCTCCAAAAACCGTTAGCTGGTCTCTTAATCCAGCGGCAGCTTGAGTGATTATTGGAGCTAGGTTGTTTACAACTTTTGAAGGCATTTCACCGTTTAATCCACTAATGTGCGCACCGACAGGGTTAAAATAGCGAAGTGCAATGAAGTTTTGCTTACAGATTTTAGAAAAGTTTCGAATAAAATCTTCCCCCATTTGTTTAGTGTTTGCGTACGGGCATTCGGCTTCATTCCAACTTGTAGTTTCAACTACAGGTAGTTGATCCGATCTGAGATTTCCATAAACTGAACACGAAGAAGAAAAAATCGTAGCCTTAATGGAGTGCTTTTGAACTTGCTCTAAAACATTAAGCAAACTATCATTGTTATTTCTATAATACTCAATAGGTCTTTCTACTGAGTCCGGAACGGACTTTAATGCAGCAAAATGAATAATACCATCAATGTCTGTGTGTTTTTCAAAAAAAACATCAGTATCTAATTGATTCGATAAGTCCAATTGCTCAAAAAGAATTTCTGTTCTTGTAATGTCTTTTATTCGATTGTAGGTAGACTCTGATGAGTTGCTATAATTATCCACAGATAAAATATCATATCCAGAGTTGAGTAGTTCTATAATTGTGTGACTACCAATATATCCAGCTCCACCTGTAACAAGTATTTTAGGCATAAAAATTAATTATTACCCACGAAAGTAAATAAATGATGTTTTCCAATGAATATTACATGTCTTGAAAACAATATGTTTTATTCATTTAGTTTTTTGCATTAAAGAGTTGCTCAAAAAAAGTTTTATTTAATGTTTGTTGAAAATTAAGGAAAAGGCATGAGTTTTAGTTATATTCTGATAATATATTATATAAACTATTCCTTTACATTTGTGCGCTTTGCAATATTTGGAATTAACAATTTAATTAAAGTGGATATGCGTTCGATCGTTGTAAGACTGGTTATATTTTTAGGGCTGATCATGTGGTTCGCTTCGTGTGTGCCTAAAAAGAAGATGGTTTATCTTCAATCGGAGAATAATGAAGGTGATTCGGTTTTTTTATACGAACGTGTGGATTATAAGTTGCAGGTTAATGATATTGTGGATGTAAAAATTGTTTCATTGGATGAAAAGGTTAATAAACTATTTAATTCTAATAATGTTTCCGTTGCGAGTAGTGCTGCGCAGACAGCGAATTTAGGAGATTTGTACTATATCACAGGATATAGTATTGATGATAGTGGGTACGTTAGTTTACCGATTATTGGTAAAGTGAACATTCTAGATAAAACATTGGAAGAAGCTAAAAGAGAAGTCGATTTACATGTTCGTAAGTATTTTTCGAAATATTATTTAGTGTTAAAACTTGGAGGGATCCGATTTTCAGCTCTTGGAGAATTTAAACGACCAGGAAAGTACACAATTTTACAAAATCAGGCTACTATTTTCGAGGCGATTGCCTTAGCGGGTGATTTGGATATGGTTGCATCCAGATCAGATGTAAAGATAATAAGACAGTATCCTGAGGGAACAAAAATCCATAAGATTAATTTATTGGATCGTAATCTAATACATACCCCCTATTATTTTATTCAACCAAATGATGTGATATATGTAGAGCCTTTACCTGCAAAATCATGGGGAGTTGGGACAAATGCTGCACAATCTACAGCACTAATTTTGTCGTTAATATCTTCCACACTTTTAATAATTGTATCATTTAGTAATTTAAGATAGTTTATGCAAAGTATTAATGAGAATAAGGCTCATGAACTAGAAGAGGTAGATTTTAAAGATATTCTGTTTAAATTGTTGTCACACTGGAAGTTGTTTTTAATAGCAATTGTGGTGACCAGTTTTATTTCTTGGTTGGTAAATAGATATTCAACCGAAGTATATAAGTTGTCTACCTTGGTTAATATTAAAGAAAGTGAGAACCCGTTAGCAGGCTCAAGTGTAAATTTGATGTTTAAGTGGGGAGGAGCCAGTGAGTTAATCCAGTCTCATATAGCAATACTTAAATCAAGAAATCATAATATAAAGGTGATCGATAGACTTAATTTGGAAGTAGAATACTATTCTACTGGAAGAATTAAGATGTTTACAAGGTATGGTCAGTCACCTTTCAAAGTAGAATTCGATAAAACACATCCTCAAATCTTAAATATTCCATTTGATATCGATTTTTCAAACGATCAAAAACAATTCACTTTAAAGTTTGAACAACCTGCGCATTATAATGTAATAGAGTTTTCAAATGGTAAATCTTATACTGTAAAAGGTGCTAAGTTTAAAGAAAATTATAAAGTTGGTGAGTGGGTAGAAAATGAAGCTTGTAGATTTAAGATTGTTTGGAATGAAGAATTCGTTGGTATTGATGAGAATACAAATTGGTTTTTTCAATTCCAATCCCCGAAGTCCATTGTTGATAGTTATGTGAATAACATAAATGTTACTCACGAGTCTGAGGGCGGGTCTCTGTTGAATGTATCAATGGTTGGTGATAATAAGTCTAAAATAATTGCCTACCTAAATACATCAATTGATTTATTGGCGGAGTATGAGTTAGAAGAGAAAAATAAACTCGCGGAGAACACGATAAAATTCGTGGATATGCAAATACAAAGTGTTATTGATACTCTAAGAATAGTAGAATTGGAATTGCAGAATTTTAGAGTAGAGCATGAAGTAATGGATTTAGGCTCGCAAGCTAGCGAACTATATACCAAGTTTCTTAATCTGGAGCAAAATAAAGCTGAGTTGATTCTTGAAGAGAAATACTATACTTATCTTCTTTCTTATCTTAGAGATGGGGATGATTTTAGTTCATTAATGACACCTTCGGTAGTTGGAGTTGAGGATCCTGTGTTGGTGACTTTAGTTAATAATTTGGTTGAACTTAGTATCAAGAAAAACAGAATGATGTATTCGCTAAAGCTGGAAAACCCAGCTTTAGAACAGATAAAAAGTGAAATCCTACTTACTAAAAACAGTTTAAAAGAAAATGTAGGTAATTTGATTCAGGCGACTTCAATTAAGCAAAAGGAATTGGATGGTCGAATTGCAGATATGAGAGTTAAACTATCATCATTACCAGGAACTGAGCAATCGCTTATAAATATTAGAAGGAAATATGAGTTGAGTAGTAGGCAATATGATTTTTTAGTAGAAAAAAGAGCTGAAGCAGAATTGTCAATGGCTGGTAATTTGCCTGATTTACAAGTTATTGATAGAGCTCAAGATTATTTCGATATGCCAATTAAACCTAAAAAATCTTTGAACTATATGATAGGTTTAATTGTGGGGATATTGATACCTGCAACATTTGTTATCATTAGGGATTTCTTTAATACAAAAATTTCGTCTAGGAAAGAACTTGAAAAAATTACGAGAATTCCAATTATTGGAACAATTGGACATTCTTCTGGCTCAAGTAATATTGTTATTGAAAATGGACTGAAGTCGGCTGTGGCAGAAAGCTTTAGGATTATTAGAACCAATCTCAATTTTTTGTTTAAGCAGTCCACAAGTCTGGGGACATCAAAAATGATTTTGGTGACGTCTTCCATTGGAGGCGAGGGAAAGACATTCTGTGCAATGAATCTGGCGTCAATTATCTCAATAAGTGGAGCAAAGACTGTAATTATAGGTTTAGATATGAGGAAACCTAAAATATTTAATGATTTTAAATTAAGTAATGATTTAGGTTTGAGCAACTACCTGTCAGGGCAAACGGGAATTGATGATATTGTTACGAGTACTCAAATTGATAATTTAGATTTCATTACTGCTGGGCCAGTACCTCCAAATCCAAGTGAGTTGTTGTTGAGTTCTTTGTTGCCTGAGCTATTCGAAAAGTTAAAAAAAGAGTATGATTATATTATTTTGGACACACCACCAATTGCATTGGTTTCAGATGCGCTAGAGCTCATGAAATATGCAGATGCCACATTATACCTTACCCGACAGAATTATACTCATAAGGATTTACTTACGATTATTAATGATCAGTATAATTCAAATAACGTTAAAAATATATCTATTGTATTTAATGATGTAGTTCATACTGCATATGGTTATGGTTATAACTACGGTTATGGTTATAACTACGGATATAGTTATGGATACGGTTATGGTTATTATGATGAGGATGAGTTGAACCTTCCTTGGTGGAAGAAAATAATATAACATAAGGTTTTAAAAAAATGTGATATATGAGTACTCACCCATCTAGGCCAATTTACGATGTTGATCTAAAAGCATTGCATGATCCGATAAAAGCCGAGTTGGATTTGGCAATTGGTAATGTCTTACAGCATCAAAGGTTTATTAATGGGCCTGAGGTGAAAACTTTTGAGAAAGAGTTGGGGGATTATCTTGGTGCTAAGGTGTTAGGAGTTGCTAACGGTTCTGATGCGTTGTTAATTAGTTTGTTAGCTTTAGATGTGGGTGCGGGGGATGAAGTGATTGTACCATCATTTAGTTATTTCGCTAGTGTTGAGGCGATACTTAGGGTAGGTGCAAAACCAGTTTTTGTTGATATTGATCTCAAAACTTATACTGTTGATGTTGGGGATTTGATGTCTAAGGTAACTGAGAGAACAAAAGTTATAATGCCTGTTCATATATACGGTTTGGCTTGTGATATGAAGGGGATTTTAGATATTGCTAAAAGTAAAGGTATTTATGTTATTGAAGATGCTGCTCAAGCAATAGGGTCGCGCTATATCGATGTTGAAACAAGAAGGAAAAGATACTTATCTACGATAGGTGACATCGGATGCATTTCATTTTTCCCATCTAAAAATTTAGGATGTTTTGGTGATGGTGGGGCTATTGTCACAAAGGATGAAGACTTATTGGAAAAAGTAAGAATGATTGCTAATCATGGGCAAGTTTCAAAGTATCAACATGAAATAATAGGGTTAAATAGTAGATTGGATACTTTGCAGGCTTCAGTCCTATTGGTGAAATTTAGATGTTTGGATCAGTGGAATATAAAAAGAAAGATTGTTGCAGAATGGTATAAGGAGCTTTTAGGAGTGAACGAAAAAATAAGCTTACCAATAGTGCCAGATTATGCAGAACATGTTTTTCATCAGTTTACCATTTTAATTAATGCGGATAGGGATCAAGTATTGAATGAGCTAAACCAAAGAGGTGTGCCGGCAAAGTTGTATTATCCCAAAAGCATACATGAGCAGAAGCCGTTTATGGAAGAAGTGATTGAACCTTTGAGTAATACAAAGAGAGTACAGGAAAGAATGATAAGTCTGCCAATTCATCCCACATTAGATAAGCAAGATGTCGAGTATGTGTGTAACGTGCTTTTGGATTTATTAAAGGATTAAATATATGATACAAAATAATGAGATTATTGAGTGATGAATAATTAATTCCTGCATATAAAAAGAACGTAATTCTTAATACTTATTTATAACCATTTACTACATTTGAAACGGTTCCGAGAAGAATAATTTAAGAGGGACTGAATAAATTGATTGAACGAATCTAACGATATATATAATGAAAAATAAAAAAATTGCGGTAATCGGTCAAGGCTACGTTGGATTACCTCTGGCAATTGAGTTTGCAAAGCATTTTAAAGTGGTTGGTTTTGATATTAATGAGGCCCGTATTTTAGAATTGCAAAAAGGTGAGGATAGTACATTAGAAGCTAATATTGATGACCTTCAAATGTTAATTGAAGCGCAAAAAAATGGAAGTAGCAATGGAATTGAGTTTTCATTTGATGAAAATGACTTGGATTCATGTAATATAATCATAGTAACTGTGCCAACACCAATTGATCAATTTAATGCACCTGATTTATCCCCATTAAGGAATGCATCTTTAATGGTGGGTAAACATTTGAATATTGAGGATGTTGTGATATACGAATCTACTGTTTATCCTGGTTGTACAGAGGAAGAATGTGTGCCGCAGTTAGAGAAAAGTTCAGGTTTAACTTTTAATAAAGATTTTTTCTGTGGTTATTCTCCAGAAAGAATAAATCCGGGAGATAAAGTGAATACTCTAACTAAAATAGTTAAAGTTACGTCAGGTTCAACACCTCAAACTGCTGACGAGGTAGATGACTTGTACAATGTGATCATTGAAGCAGGAACTCATAAGGCCCCTAATATGAAAGTGGCGGAGGCTAGTAAAGCAATTGAGAATGCTCAAAGAGATTTAAATATCAGCTTTGTCAATGAATTGGCTCTAATTTTTGATCGTGTTGGTATTGATACGCATGATGTCTTGAAAGCTGCGGGGACTAAATGGAATTTTCTTAAATATCAGCCAGGTCTTGTTGGAGGGCATTGTATTGGAGTAGATCCATATTATTTAGCTCATAAAGCTGAAGCCCTGGGCTATCACCCCCAAGTAATTTTATCTGGTAGAAGGGTTAACGATAATATGGGGATGTTTGTAGCAAATAAAGTTGTTAAATTAATGATTGGTAAAGGACATGTGATTAAAGGAGCTGATATTTTGATTCTGGGAGTTACTTTTAAAGAGAATTGTCCTGATATTAGAAATACCAGGGTTGTAGATATTGTTGATGAATTAAAAGGTTTTGAATGTAATGTGGATATATATGACCCATGGGCTGATAAAAGTGAAGTGATGGAGGAGTATAGTCTTGAAATTAGTAATGAATTACCTGATAAAAAATATGGAGCTGTTATTTTAGCTGTTTCTCATGAAGAGTTTTTGAGATTAGATATGGAGTCCTTGAAAGATGATAAAGCAATAGTCTTTGATACCAAGGGGGTTTTAGATATTAACAAAATTGATGGGAGATTATAAATATGCAAAAAATTCTAATAACAGGAGGAGCAGGTTTTATCGGTAGTCATGTTGTCAGACTATTTGTTCAGAATTACCCCAATTATCATATCTATAATCTGGATAAACTTACTTATGCGGGGAACCTGGAAAACATCAGAGATATAGAAGATGCTTCTAACTATACCTTCATTAAAGGGGATATCGTTGATGCTAGTTTTATTCAATCTATTTTTGAAGAGCACCAGTTTGATGCAGTAATTCATTTGGCTGCAGAAAGTCATGTAGATCGTTCCATTTCAAATCCAATTGAGTTTGTAATGACCAATGTGGTAGGTACGGTTAACCTACTGAATGCTGCTAAGCATATTTGGAACAATAACTTTGAAAACAAATTATTCTATCACGTTTCTACCGATGAAGTATATGGTTCACTTGGCGAAACAGGGATGTTTTTAGAAACTACAGCTTACGATCCACATAGCCCATACTCAGCTTCTAAAGCAAGCTCAGATCATTTTGTGAGAGCCTATCATGATACTTATGGAATGCCAACGGTTATTTCCAACTGTTCTAATAATTACGGTCCGAATCAATTTCCCGAAAAACTGATTCCGTTATTCATTAATAACATTAGAAACAACAAACCTTTACCAGTATACGGTAAAGGTGAAAATGTCAGAGACTGGTTATTTGTGATTGATCATGCCCGTGCTATTGATGTCATATTCCATAAAGGAGTTGATGGAGAGACTTATAATATTGGAGGGGAAAACGAATGGACCAATATTGAGCTGATCAAAGTAATTTGTAAAGCCATGGATAAAAGGCTAGGCCGAGAAACAGGCACTTCAGAAAAGCTGATCACTTTTGTGAAAGATCGTGCAGGTCATGATTTAAGATATGCGATTGACTCCTCTAAACTGATGTCCGAATTAGGTTGGGAACCATCATTACAATTTGAAGAAGGAATCGAGAAAACCATAAACTGGTATATGGACCATCAGGAATGGATGGACAATATCACATCAGGTGATTACCAGAAATATTATGATGAAATGTATTTAAACAGATAATTTATGAAAGGTATTATTCTTGCGGGTGGTTCAGGTACTCGATTACATCCATTAACCGAAACGATATCAAAGCAATTATTGCCAGTTCATGATAAACCAATGATTTATTATCCTCTGGCAACATTAATGCTGGCGGATATAAGTGAGATATTAATAATTTCTACTCCTACGGATTTACCGATATTTGAGAAGTTACTAGGAGATGGAAGTAGATTCGGTTTAAAGCTAAGTTATATTGAACAACCGAGCCCTGATGGTTTGGCACAAGCTTTTTTATTGGGAGAAAATTTCATTGGAAATGATGATGTTTGCCTTGTTTTGGGGGATAATTTATTTTACGGTCAAGGATTTACGAGTATTCTTAGAGAAGCTAAGAGAAAGGTTGAAGAAGATAGAAAAGCGGTGGTATTTGGTTATCAGGTTCAGGATCCGGAAAGGTATGGGGTAGCAGAATTTGATGATAAAGGAGAAGTGATTTCGATTGAGGAAAAACCGCAGAACCCTAAATCTAATTATGCAGTCGTAGGATTATATTTTTATCCATCGGGAGTATCTCAAATGGCTAAAGAAGTAAGACCCTCGGATAGAGGTGAGTTGGAGATCACTACACTAAATCAAATGTACCTTGATGAAAAGCAACTATCAATTGAGTTATTGGGTAGAGGTTTTGCCTGGCTGGATACTGGTACTCATGAGGCCTTGAGTGAAGCTACACAATTTGTACATGCCATTGAAAAAAGACAAGGGTTAAAAATTGCTTGTTTGGAAGAAATTTCCTGGAGAAAAGGTTGGTTGACAACTGATGAGGTAGTCCAACTCGTTGAGAACAAAAAAAGTGAATATTACTCTTACATTAAGCGAGTTATTTCATGAGTAAGCCATATATAATTGAATTGCCTAAGATTAAGGATAGAAGAGGGAATCTTAGCTTTTTTGAAAATCAAAATCAAATTCCATTTGAAATAAGAAGAGCTTATTGGATTTATGATGTTCCAGGAGGAGAAATAAGAGGGAGTCATGCGTTTAAAGAATCTCATGAATTTATCATTGCATTATCCGGAAGTTTCGATGTAGTATTAAATGATGGTGATAAAGAAATGAGGTTTGCATTGAACCGTTCGTATTACGGGGTATATGTGCCTAATATGTTGTGGAGAAGATTAGAAAATTTTTCTACAAACTCTTTAGCATTAATTGTGTCTTCGATTCCATTTAAGGAGAGTGATTATATTAGAGATTTTGATGAGTTTAAGGGGATAAAATTTAACGATGAAGGATAATAAAGTTTTTGATTGTTCGATAATCGATATAGGCAAGGTCCATAACGATTCAGGAAATATAACGGTTGTTGAGAATGGAAATAATATTCCATTTGATGTTAGACGAATATATTACTTATATGATGTGCCAGGAGGAGAATCAAGAGGGGGACATGGACATTTAGAGTTAGAACAATTTATAATTGCTGCGAGTGGAAGTTTTGATGTTGTTCTAGATGATGGAACCAATAAAAAAAGAGTGACTCTTAATAGACCGAATCTTGCTTTGCATATTGTACCGGGTTTATGGCGTGAGTTAGAGAACTTTTCTTCAGGATCAATTTGTATGGTGTTGGCTTCTGAGGTATATACAGAAAGTGATTATATTAGAGATTATAAAGACTTTAAAGCTCAAAAATGATTTGTATTGCGGGAAAAAATGAAATAGCGGTGAATGCGCTAATCTATATTCATGAAAACTACCCAAATGAAGAATTAGTAGTTGTTGCTAATAGGACTGATTCAGGAATTCCAGACTGGCAACCATCTTTAAAGTTTGAAGCTCAAAATAGAAACCTGCCGATTCTAGAGCTTAAAGATTTATATGGCATTAGAGACTTATTATTTTTGTCGTTAGAGTTTGATCAGATTATTAAACCAAAGTTATTTGCTACGAAAAGATTATATAACGTTCATTTTTCTATGTTGCCAAGCTACAAGGGAATGTTTACTGCGGTATTACCAATTTTATATGGTGAGGAGTTTACAGGAGTAACTTTACATAGAATTGATCGTGGAATTGATACAGGAGAGATCATTTCGCAAGAGCGTATTCCAATTTCTTTGGACATGAATAGTCGGGATTTGTATCAAGCGTTTTTGGACAAAAGTTTTGATTTGTTTAAAGCAAATTTACCAAGTCTTTTAAATGGGACGGAAACATCCCAAAAGCAACCTTGTGAGGGAGCTTCTTATTACTCCAGAACGACCATTGATTTCTCAAATATTAAAATCAACTTTCAGCAATGTGCATATCAAGTGCATAATTTTATTAGAGCATTTAGTTTTAGAGATTATCAGTTGGTTAGTTATAAAGGATGGGAAATAGCCAAAAGTGAAATGACAAATGTTGCTAGTGTATTTAAGCCAGGAACGATTTTCGAAGAGACGGATGAGTATTTCGAAATTTCAACAATTGATTATAATATTCGATTGTTTAAAGATTACTATTTGAAATTCATCAAATTAGTTGAGAAGAATGATTTGGATGGTATTAAGAATATGATTTCGTTTATTGACGATGTGAATTTCAGAAACAAAAAAGGGTGGAATGCCATTATAATAGCTGCGTATAACGGATATTTGGATTTGTTTGAATATTTGTTGCAAAATGGGGCAGACGTTAATAGTGAGAATTTTAAAGGCACTACAGTCTTAATGTATGCTAAATCGTATGCAGAGATTAGTGGTGATCTAAAAATGATAGAAAGGCTTATTAAACTGGGAGTTGGTATTGATAAAAAAGATTGGAAAGGACTTTCAGTTTTAGATTATCTTGATCCAAATAACCAACATTTTAATGGTATAAATAAAGTATTGAACAATGGTTAAATTTTTGGATTTACAGAAAGTAAATGCACAATATCACCAGGAATTAAAGGAAGCAGCAAATAGAGTAATTGATTCAGGGTGGTATTTATTAGGAGAAGAGTTGAATCAATTTGAGTCTGACTATGCCAAATTTTGTAATACTCAATATGCTTTGGGTGTGGCGAATGGTTTAGATGCTTTACGTCTGATTTTTAGGGCTTATATTGAGATGGGAGTAATGAATCATGGAGACGAGGTTATTGTTCCTGCAAATACTTATATCGCTTCGGTATTGGCTGTTACGGATAATAATTTGATACCAGTATTTGTAGAACCTAACGAAAGTACCTACAATCTTAATAGTGCTAAAATTGAGGAAAAAATTACTTCAAAAACTAAGGCAATTTTAGCTGTTCATTTATATGGACAAATATCCATAGATCATAACATGTTAGCTCTTGCGGAGAAATATGGACTGAAGGTGGTTGAAGATGGTGCCCAGTCACATGGTGCCGAGTGGAATGGAAAAATATCAGGTGGTATAGGAGATGTTACAGGGCATAGTTTTTACCCAGGTAAAAACTTAGGAGCGCTCGGTGATGCTGGAGCGGTAACTTCGAATGACAAGGAATTGATGAATGTAATTTCGGCTTTAAGGAATTATGGATCGCATGTTAAATATGAAAATATGTACCAGGGATATAATTCTAGAATGGACGAAATGCAAGCTGCATTTCTTAATGTGAAATTGAAATACCTAAAAGATGATATTGATGCAAGAAGAAGCGTGGCAAACTTTTATCTGACAAATATTAATAATGAAAAGCTTGTGTTGCCTACAGTATTGAGTGAAGTAGGTCACGTTTGGCATTTATTTGTTATTCGAATATCAAACAGAGAAGAATTTCAAAAATATCTGTTGGATCATAAGGTGAGTACTATTATTCACTATCCAATACCACCACATAAACAAAAAGCGTATAGTAATTATAAAGATCAAAGCTATCCTTTAACAGAAAAACTACACAATGAAGTCTTAAGTTTACCAATGAGTGGGGTCTTGAGTAAAGATGAGTTGGAATTGGTAGTAGATACTATTAACAATTATTGATTTTGAATAAAAGTAAGGGATACTCTGATATTCTCAAAGGGACAACTTTATTTGGTGGAGTACAGGTATTTCAAATAATAATTCAGATAGCGAAATCTAAAGTAATGGCGGTTTTACTAGGGCCTGTAGGTTTCGGTTTAGTCGGATTATTAAATACCACGATCAGTTTAATAACGAATCTAACCAACTTTGGTATTGGTACGAGTGCGGTTAAGGAGATTTCACAAGCTTATGTTTCTGATGATAAAGAAGATTTTTATAAGACAGTTGGAATAATTAGGCGAGTAGTTTGGGTAACTGGAATTTTTGGAGCTTTACTTTTACTAATTTTTGCTGAGCCAATTGGGAAGCTAACTTTTGGTAATAGTGATTTTAATACGGGTTTAAGATTGCTATCAATCACTTTATTGGTAAATCAATTATTGGTTGGGAACAAGGCAATTTTTCAAGGTTCTCGAAAATTGTCATATCTGGCATTGTCAACTCTTTTTGGGAGCTTTTTAGGTCTATGTGTGTCTGTTCCATTATATTACTGGTATGGACTTGATGGTGTTGTCCCAAGTATGATATTGTCATCAATTGTGGGGTATTTTGTAACGATACCTTTTTTCAAAAAGCTAAAAATAAAAAGAGTTAGACTAGATTCAAATGAATTGATAAAGAATTCTAAGCCTTTGTTACAACTTGGAATGGCGATATCTGTTTCGGGTATATTAAATATGGTTGTAGCGTATGGGATTCGGATTTATATGAGGAGTGATGGCGGGTTAGATGATGTTGGCCTTTTTACGGCAGGGTTCACTATTGTGAATTCATATGTAGGACTTGTATTTTCTGCTATGAGTACTGATTATTTTCCGAGGTTATCGGCAGCTAATAATGATAAGTCGCAAATGATATTATTGGTTAATCAGCAAGCTGAAATAACTTCTATAATGTTGACACCTATATTGGGCGGATTAATTTTATTCGTTCATTTTGGAATTAGCATTTTATATTCTTCTGATTTTTTATCAGTAACTAATATGGTTGTGTGGGCTGCACTCGGAACGATGTTAAAAGGTGTGAGCTGGGCGTTGGCTTATGTCTTTTTGGCAACTGGAGAGAGCAAAGCTTTTTTCTGGAATGAACTGGTTTATAATATATACTTTTTTGTATCTAGTTTATTAGGATATTACTTTTTTGGACTCTCTGGTCTGGGATTAGCCATACTGGTCACATACATTATTTATGGTATTCAAGTATACATTATTATTCGAAGGAAAATTGACTTTTCATTTTCGAATAGTTTTATAAGAATGTTGTTGATTCAGTTATCTCTGGTCACCGGAATTGTTTTAGTTCATTTTTTAATATCTGATTGGACTAAATATATTTTTGGAGGGATCATTTTTTTAGTTTCAATTATTATGTCTTACAACGAATTAAATAAGAGACTGGACATAACAAACCTTATTAAGAAAAAAATATTGTAACTATGTTGGTAACGGAAGAACTGGTTCTTAAGAGATTTCAAAAACATAAGAGGGCTTTTCTTAATCAATTGGAAAAAAATAGTTTTGAAACTGCTTTGGTTCACGCAAATTATGCATGTTCTTTGGCTAGACGGTTTCCTATTTTAGAAGATTTTGTTGATCTTGAAATCGAAGCGGGTTTATTAAAGTTAGGAAATAAAGTTGTTAACCTCTCGGAAAAAGAAACTGAGAAAAAAGGGATTCTATTTTTTAGTTCTCAAACGGTTGATAATGGAGCACTAACTGAGCAATATCTCGATTACCTAATTGACAGAGGTGAAGACTATTTATACGTAACTACTGATAATCAGGCATCTCAAAGAGGAAAAAGAATTTTATCTAAAACAAAGGAAAATGTTACAATTGCTTCTGAAGGGGTTGCACAGATAAAGGACCTGGCAGGAGTAATCAAAGATTATAATCCGTCCGAAATATGGATTCATCTAGCTCCTGATCATGTTGAAGGATATGCAGCATTGAGTTTGTTTAAAAAAATGACGGGACTCTACATAGTGCATAATTCACATAGTTTTTGGTTAGGAACTGATCTGGTTGAGAAATTTACAGAGTTTCAAATGGGAGGAGTTTATTCATCTAGTAGATTTCGTAAAATCAAAGAGTCAAGTTTGGGGTTAGTACCATTTTATCCGATTGGAGTTGGAGAACAAAAAAGTGAAGAAAGTAAATGGTTATATACACCTAGAGTAACTGATGGTAAGACGATCGCGTTAGTTTCGGGAAATAGACTTAAAATTTTATATCCAGGTGCAGAAGGGTTACTTGATGCTTTGACTCAGTCATTAAATAGTATTCCTAAATTAAGTATTTGGATAGCAACTATTGGAGGCCAAGAAGAAATTAAAGAATATTTCAAAAAACAAGAATTATTAGATCGTGTGAAGTTTCTTGGTTATCAAAAAGATTTGGATAAAGTTTTGGAACAAGTTGATTGTCTAATAGATACATTTCCATTTGGTGGTGGGTTAATGAGACAAATTGCAATCAGAAATTTCAAACCAGTTTTTCGGGTTTCCACTCAGAAGTTAAAAGGAATTTATGGAACTAAAGAGGTTTATTTAAGTGGGGATGATTTTGATAGTTTAAATGTGAAAAGCTTTGTGACTCAACTTAATCGTTTTAGTAAGGAGGGATTGACCAAAGGGCAAATAGGTATCCTTAAGAAATTATATTACTCTTTTCCCGATAAAAAAAGTTTTCAAGAAAACATGGATAGATTCCGAGATGGAAATTTAGGGTATGAAATTAATGATATTGAGGGTTTTTCATGGGATAGAAAGGAATTATTAGATTTATATTTGCAGTTCGAAAATATGTTTAACAGAAGGTTTTTTATTGAGGAAGTTAGGCAATTAAAAAGTCGAATTTCAATAGAAGGAATATTTATGGCAGCCCTTCAAATCCCACGAGTAGTTTTAAGTAAATTGAGATGATCATTTCAAAAATATTAAATAAAATTACTGGGCTGATTTTTAAATTATACAGCATTTTGATTAATTGGCTGATATTTAGTGTTGAGGGTGTCGACTATTCAAGGTTTCCAAAGGTGGCTGGGCGTATTAATGTTTTGAATAGAGGGAAGATTGCTTTAGGGAAACAAAATATACTAACTTCTAGTAATAAATCTAACCCGGTTGGAGGCGGTTCTAATACTTCAATTTATTGTTCTCCAGGAGGAAATATTAAGATTGATGATAATGTAGCCATTAGTAATTCGGTTATTTTTTCTCAGAAAAGTATTCATATTAAATCAGGGGCTATGATAGGTGGTGGTTGTCAGATATATGATACAGATTTCCATTCATTAAAATGGAAAGAAAGGCTTAAAATAGAAGATGAAAAAATAAAAACAGCTCCTGTAATAATCGAAGAAAATGCTTTTTTGGGTTGTAATGTAATCGTACTCAAAGGGTCTGTAATAGGAAAGAATAGCATTATTGGTGCTGGATCTGTTGTTAAAGGTAAAATACCAGAAAATGAAATTTGGGGTGGAAACCCTGCAAAATATATTAAATCAATAACTTAAATTTATAATTATGTCTGTAGTAATAGTTACAGGATCAGGAGGCTTAATTGGAAGTCAATCAGTGAATCATTTTTCAAAACATTTCGATACAGTTGTTGGGATTGATAACGACATGAGATCATACTTTTTTGGAAAAGAAGCGTCAACAAAACATTCTTCAGAATTTTTACAAAAGGAGATTGAAAATTTTGTGCATGTTGAAGCTGATATTAGAGATGAAAAAGCAATAAACAAAGTATTCGAGGCATATGGAAAGGATATTGAGTTAATAATTCATACTGCGGCACAGCCATCGCATGATTGGGCAGCGAGAGAGCCTTTTACTGATTTTAGTGTTAATGCAAATGGGACATTAGTGCTGTTGGAGGCATACCGAAAGTATGCAGAGAAAGCAACATTTGTCTTTACTTCAACAAATAAAGTATACGGGGATTTACCAAATTCTCTACCATTAGTAGAATTAGATAAACGTTGGGAGATTGATCAAAATCATCAATACTTTGCACAAGGAATTGATGAGAAGTTTTCTATTGATCAATCAAAGCACTCTTTATTTGGAGCATCTAAGGTTGCAGCAGATGTTTTGGTACAGGAATATGGTAGATATTTTAATTTGAATACTGGAATATTTAGAGGTGGATGTTTGACTGGTCCAAATCATGCTGGAACTGAGTTGCATGGATTTTTATCGTATCTGATGAAATGTGCAATTACAGGAAGAGAGTATACCATTTTTGGTTATAAAGGAAAACAGGTTAGAGACAACATTCACAGTGATGATTTGATTCGTATGTTCCATGAATTCCATAAATCACCAAGGGTTGCCGAAGTATACAATGTTGGAGGAGGAAGGTTTTCTAATTGCTCAATGATGGAGGCGATTGAGATGTCTGAAGAAATCACTGGTAATAAGTTTAATTATAAATATTCAGAAGTAAATAGAATTGGTGATCATATTTGGTATATCAGTGATACTTCTAAGTTTAAAGCACATTACCCTGGATGGGAACAAAAATATGATGTAAAAGACATCCTTGTCCAAATCTTTAACTTTGAAAAAAGTAAGTAATATGAAAGTTGCAGTGGTATATACCAGTCCTTATCCTAAGAAAACGGGAGCAAGCGGTGCTGATCGGAGAATTAGAGATTATGTGCGAGGTTTAAAATCAGCTGGTGCAGATGTTACGATGTTTATACCACAATATCAAAGAGCGTCTTCATATGAAGATGCTCCTGAAGACTTTCAAATTAGATACATCGGTAATAAGTTGGGAGCAAAGGTTAAAGTATTAAATAGGTTTTTATTTTGGACAAGTTTGATTAAACTCTGTGAAAAAGAAGGGTATACACATTTGTTTTTATATAATACAACTTATGAAAGTGCTTATTTTGCGAAGAGAGCAAGGAAGCGTGGCCTGAAAGTTATTGTTGAGATTTGTGATTTACATTCAGGTGTTACTGGTAATTGGAGTCTAAAAGAGCACTTAGCAATAAAGAATGATGAAAATTTACCAAAAGAGGCAGATCTTGTTGTTACAATTTCAGATTTTTTAAAAGACCGAATAGAAGGATTTGCTCCTCATGTGCCAATAGTTAAGTATCCTATTTTCGTTGATTCTGATTTATTTGATAGTGAAGAAATTTTAAAAAATAAATTGCCATCAAAAGAAGGTTTGGGATTATCAGAGGATGACTTCTTAATTGCATATGTTGGAGGGTTATGGCATCATGAAGGGGTTAAATATTTAGTTGAATCGTTTAACAAAATTCAATTGGAGTTTCCAAATGCTAAATTATTAATTGCAGGTAAGTATACCAAAAGTCCATTGCATGATGATGTTGAAGGAATGGTAGAAGAGTTGGGTATTAAGGATAAAGTGATCCTGCCAGGATGGGTGGACACCAATACGGTTAAAAAAATATTTTCCGCGGCAGACTTGTTGGTGGTGAGTCAAACCGATCATGATTTTTCAAAAGCAGGATTGCCAACGAAACTAGCGGAATACTCAGCATCTGGGAAAGCAATTTTGGTAACAAAAGTAGGAGACGTTCCATATTATTTTGAAGATGGGGTTAATTCTGTAATGTGCGAGCCTAGTGATTCTAATAGTATGAAAAATGCGATTCAAAGGGTGATTACAGATGTTAGTTTAAAAGAACAAATCGCTAAGAATAGCCGAAAACTTGCTGAAACAAAATTCGATTATAGAGTTAATGGTGAGCGACTTAAAAAAGAGTTGAAGACGCTTTAAATATGAAAGTACGTCATTCCATATTAGTTCCAACATATAATCAGGAACAGTTTATATCAAAAGCATTGGACTCAATAGTAAGTCAAACTATTGAACCATTTGAAGTATATGTTGTTGATGACTGCTCAACCGATAATACTGGCGAGATCGTATTAGAATATGCACGTAAATTTGAATATATAAAATATATACGTCATGAATCGAATATGGGGTTGATTGAAAATTTCAATTTTATTAAGAAACTACCAAAAGGAGATGTTGTTTCCTGGTGTTCTGGAGATGATTTGTTGGATGTAAATATCTTGGAGAATCTGAATAAGGCAATTGCTGAAAATGAATTGAAACTAACAGATAATTTTTTGATTATATCTAATTCGGTGCATCTGTATCCAAATGGATTAACTTCATTATGGGATAATTATTCTGAAAGAGATAAAGGTGTTTATTGGAGTAGATTAAGACAAGGACTTAGTTTTAGAGGAGTTGGTTTTTCGCGAGTTCTATATGATAAATGTAAATCTGAAAAAGAGTTGTCGTCTAATTTTAATAGTCATTTAGCTTTAGATATTTATAAAGGGTTCAATCATATTTCAGAAGCTGATAAAATTGTCTATATAAATGAAGTAGGTGGAATTTATAGAGTGGAAGTAGGAGTCACTAAAAAGAGAGATAAAAACTACTTAGAAGATGGGTGGAAAGCTATGTTAGAAGCTTTTGAATATCTAAAAGACAATTATACCAAAGAATGGAATCAAGAAGATATAAGATATATTGAGCAACAAAAGAAACTGTATGGTTCTCTTCTGAGTGGAAAAAAGTTAAATTTTTCTTTATTTCTTGAGATCTTAAGTGATTCTGCTAATTATTCTAAAAACAATGATAGTTTTAAGAATGCGGCTAAACTTTTACCTAAAAGCTTTATTAGATTATTGAAATTGATTTATCCTATATATTTAAAACTAAAGTAAATTTTGGAGTTAGTCTTAGGTATATTTTTAGTTTGGGCTACTGTATTTAGTAAGCATAGGATATTATTTTTCGTAACTTTTTTTTCTCTCTTTGCAGATGTATTGAGGATAAACGTAGTGGGTTCAATGTTATCTGCGCATTTTGTTGGCTTTTTGGTCTTGCCGTTTGTTTTTCAGAATAGAGCTTATTTAAGAGAGCTAAAGTTGATTAGAACGCCATTATTCATACTCATAATTTTATACCTTGTATCTTTCTTTTATTTTGGTGTTTTTGATCCTTGGATAGACATTTCCGGCCTTCGTTCCTGGGGGCAGCAATCTTTTGGTAGAAGTTTGATTAGTATATCTCGATTAATAAGTGAGATATCTATTTTTTTATATATCTATTTAATTATTCGAACGGGTAAGGTCGATAAGGATTTAATATTGAAGTATCTTAAAATAATGCTGGTTGTGGGTTTCGTGGTAGCGGTTTTAGATAGGATGGTTTTAGGTCATAGAATAGTGGAAACTTTATTTTACTTCAGGGCAGATTTAGCAAATAGATTTATTGGGTTAAATGGGGAACCAAAAGTTTTTGGAAGATCAATGAGTTTGACCATAGCCCTGTTAATCGCATTAGGAAGGTTGGATAAGGATTGGCCGTATGTTATGGTTGCCGCTATTGGTTTGGTATTAAGTAATAGTGCATCAGCGTTTGTTATGCTTTTTATGTTTTTGGTTGCTGTTGTTTTATTGAGAAAGAATCTGGTACTTAAAATTTTGATGGTATCAATGCTTGTGGTTTTTTTCTTTATTGACTTTAAGTTGATCATATCAAACCTTTCTTTTCTATATTCCAAAGAAACTGTTAGAAAGATTGAAAAGGTGGTTTATAGTGAAGATCAAGAGTGGATTGAAAATGAACCATTTTTGTTTAAAAAGTTTGACATATTTGATCGATTGGCTCTTATTTTCTTTAAAGAATCTCCAGAGTATTTGGCTTTTGGCGTAGGCCCTAATTTAGTGCACATACCTTCTAGTAAATACATCCCCAAGCACTCTATTTTTTATACTGAAAAAAGAATCGATTCTGTTCCCAATAATATGATTGTAAATCAGCTATCATCAGTAGGGATTATTGGGTTGATTATTTGGGCCTGGTTTTTTTTTAGAACCAATAAGATTATATCATTAAGTGTTAAACAGGATTATATTTTCATTTTTTATACGGGGATAATATTTGGTATGGTATTTTTCTCAGTCCACACTTTATATATTATTGCAATAGCTCTTGGGGCTTCAGTTAAGGATATGAATTCTGTTGTTAATTATGAAAGAGGTTAGTTTAACAATTGATGCTTCCAATATTCGAGCAGGAGGAGGTTTGACGCATTTAAAAGAAATTTTATCTAGTCAGGCATTCTTAAATTCAAAATTTACTCGAGTTTTGGTTTGGGCATCTCAAGCTACTTTAGATAGTTTGAAAGATTTTGATAAACTAGAAAAGAAGCATCATGCGTATCTGGAACAGGGATATTTGAAGATTAGTATCTGGCAATATTTTATTTTACCAAGAGAAGTTAAAAGCACAAATAGTTTATTATTTATTCCAGGGACAGGTTCTAGTAGGATGCCGTATATAACTATGTTCAGGAACCTTTTGCCTCTAGAGAGTAGAGAAACCAGGAGGTATTTTTTTTCTAAGACTTGGCTTAGACTTCTTTTGTTGAGAGAGATACATAAGTATTCATTTAAGAACGCATCAGGAATAATATGTTTAAATGATTATTGTCGAAATCATTTAAAGGGACATGTGAATGTGAATAGTTCTGATTTAAAAGTGATTCTTCATGGATTATCAGATAAGTTTAAAAAAAATATTGGAGTAAACAAACGGAAAACAGGTGATGTTTTTAGGTTACTGTATGTGTCAGTTGTTGATGTTTATAAGCATCAATGGGAAATAGTTCGAGCGGTTAAAGATTTGGTTGAAAAAGGTAAGAGAATAGAGCTAATCCTTGTAGGTCCTTCTTATCCCCCGGCTTTGAAGAAATTAAATGAGGAGCTGAATAGAAAACCAGAATTAAACCATGCTATAAGATATACTGGAAAAATACCATATGAAGAATTAGTGGATGTTTATAGTTCGGCAGATGCTTTTATTTTTGCTTCAACATGTGAAACATATGGTATGGTTGTAACCGAAGCTATGGGAATGGGACTGCCAATTTTATGCTCAAAATATAGTTCAATGAGAAGTAATTTTGGAAGTTCGGCAATTTATTTTAACCCTTTAGATCAAGAGAGTATCAAATCCAATATAACTCTTTTGGAAGAGTCGAATGAGTTGAGAGAAGAGCTGAGTGCAAAAGCACTGGAATTTGCTGAGAAGAGAACTTGGGAAAACTGTGCAGGGGCTACTTTTGATTATTTATTTGATAAATACCAGGAAATATGTGTGGAATAGTTGGAAGTGTTAATGCTAAATGGGTTGAAGACCCTTTAAAATCCATTTTACAGAGAGGGCCGGATTATTCATCAAGTTATTCTAATGGTAATTTATATCTGGGTCATACACGGTTAAGTATTATTGATACAAGTGCAGCCGGTAATCAGCCAATGATATCGGAGGATGAAAAATTTGTTGTTATTTTTAATGGGGAGATTTATAATCACTTAGATATTAGGGATTACTTGAAGTCAAAATATAATGTAGAATTTAATTCGGGTTCTGATACAGAAACATTATTAAAAGGTTGGATTCATGAGGGGCGAGAGATTCTTAAAAGATTAAATGGAATATTTGCTTTTGCTATCTACGACCTTAAAAAATCTTGTTTAAATGTGGTTAGAGATCCTTATGGTGTTAAGCCTCTATATGTATACCAAGATAAGGATCAATTCGTGTTTTCTTCAGAGCTAAAGTCATTTAATAGTTTAAAGTTCTTTGATAATAGGATTAATTTGGATGCTGTAGGGAATTATTTAAGTTTTTTATGGAGTCCCGGAGAGGATACGATGTATCAAAGTGTAAAGAAAGTATTACCGGGATTTGAACTTGAGGTTAACCTTAAAGATAATTCCGTTAAAAGCCAAAAAGGAGAGTTTTACAGTCCAAATGAAATATTATCAAAATTAACAGAAGAAGAATGGATTGATAAAGTTGATGAGGTACTGAATCGTGCGGTTAAAAGACAAATGTTGTCAGATGTACCGCTTGGTTTTTTCCTATCTGGAGGTCTGGATTCTAGTTTATTGGTTGCAATGGCGAGAAAACAAAATCCAAATTTAGATCTGGATTGTTTTACGATAAACACATCAACGAATAAAGGAAAAGAAGGATTCTCTGATGATTTGCCATATGCAAGGAAAGTAGCTCAACACCTTGGAGTGAATCTTCATGAAGTAGATATTGATGGAGGAAGTGTCGATAGGTTTGATCAAATGATTTATACATTGGATGAGCCGCAAGCAGATTTAGCACCAGAAAATGTTCGATTGATTTGCAATTTGGCAAAGAAAAAAGGGATAAAAGTTTTGATTGGAGGAGCTGCAGGAGATGATTTGTTTAGTGGTTATAGACGCCATCATGCAATCTTATTAGAAGAAAAAATTGAGAAAGTTCCAAAGGGATTGCTCTACCTTTTTAAAGGTATAATTAACATGTTACCAGGTAAAATTCCTTTTTTTAGGAGAATGAATAAATTAAGCAGGGATTGGGGTAAAACATCGCATGAACGTTTATTAGGGTATTTTAATTGGTTACCAAATAACAATTTTGTTCATGAGATTGTGCCGGAATTAAGTGATGATTATAACCCCAATAATTATGGTGAACAAATATTAGCTAATAATAAAGGAGAATCGCTGCTACAGCAAATGTTATATCTTGAACAGGCTACTTTTTTAGTAGATCATAATTTAAATTATACCGATAAAATGTCAATGTTGGAAGGTGTTGAAGCAAGGGTACCTTTTCTTGATTTTGAGTTGGTGGCTTTGGCTAACATGATTCCGGATTCTTTTAAGATAAAGGGAGGAGAAGCAAAGTATATATTAAAAAAGGTAGCAGAACGATATTTACCTAAAGAGGTTATATATAGATCAAAAACAGGTTTTGGTGCACCGGTACGTGATATGATTAGTAATGAACTTAAACCATTAATTGAAACCTATCTAAGTTCGGATTCACTAGCACAACAAGGTATTTTCTCTCCCTTAGCGGTACAGAGATTATTAGATGATCATAATTCTGGAAAAGAGGACCATGGCTATACGATCTTAAGCCTGCTGGCATTACAAAGTTGGCTGAAGCAATTTAGCTGGAAAAAATAATTAAACTAACAAACGACTATTTATTAGTAATGAAACAAATATTACAATCATTTAAAACGGGTGTTACAGAGTTAGCAGAACTACCTGCTCCCAGGGTGTCAAATGGACAAGTTCTTATTCAGACAACAAGAAGTTTAGTATCTCTTGGTACTGAAAGAATGTTAGTTGAGTTTGGTAAGGCATCGCTGATTTCAAAAGCAAGACAGCAGCCAGATAAAGTGAAAATGGTGTTGGACAAAATCAAAGCCGAAGGATTGATGCCGACATTGGAAACAGTTTTTAATAAATTGGAACAACCATTACCTCTGGGATACTGTAATGTTGGAAAGGTTATTGAAGTTGGTGCCGGGGTTACGGATTTCAAGGTTGGTGATCGTGTTGCTTCCAATGGTGGACATGCCGAATTTGTATCTGTTCCACAGAACCTTGTAGCTCATATTCCAGATAATGTTAGTGATGATGAAGCGGCATTTACTGTAATTGGATCAATTGGTTTACAAGGTATTCGATTGGCTGATCCGACATTTGGAGAAACCGTTGTTGTTATTGGGTTGGGATTGATTGGTTTATTAACTGCTGAAATGCTAATTGCAAATGGTTGTAAAGTGATAGGTTATGACCTGGACGATACAAAAGTTCAAATAGCTAGAGAAAAGGGAATCATTGCGTTTAATCCGGCATCTGGAGATAATCCTGTGAATTTTGTTCATAATCAAACTAATGGAGTTGGAGCAGATGCTATTATAATAACAGCATCTGCGAAGAATAATGAGATCATATCAGATGCTGCAAATATGTCTCGTAAACGTGGTCGAATTATTTTGGTGGGTGTAATAGGTTTGGATATATCGAGAGCAGATTTTTATGAAAAAGAATTAACGTTTCAAGTTTCATGCTCATATGGACCCGGACGTTACGATGATGCCTATGAACAAAAGGGAATTGATTATCCGCTACCGTTTGTAAGATGGACGGAAAAGAGAAATTTTGAAGCGGTATTAGGAGCTATTTCTTCTGGAAAGTTAGATGTAAAGAATTTGATAACAGAGGTGGTTGAAATTGAGAATTTTGATCAAATCTATGGTGATATAGGATCATCCAAGTCTATTGCGTCTATTTTAAAGTATGAAGAATCTAATCAGCCGGTTCGTTCGGTTAAAGTGACCGAAAAGGAAGTGAGCAGGTCTAATGGTAATATAGCTATAGTTGGTGCGGGTAACTTTACGAAAATGACAATGCTACCTGCATTAAAAGGGACAGGAGCGAATTTACAATATATAGTTTCTGCTGGAGGGGTAAATGGAACTGCTCTTGCACAGAAGTATGAAATTACAAATAGTACCACAGATTATAATCAGGTTTTAACAGATTCTGATGTAGATATAGTGATGATCACTACCAGACATAATCTACATGCTAAAATGGTTATTGATGCCCTTAACGATGATAAACATGTTTTTGTAGAAAAACCATTGGCCTTAAACATCGATGAATTAAAATCGATTGAAGAAAGTTATAGTAAAAGCAAAGGTTCATTGATGATTGGTTTTAATAGAAGGTTTTCTCCACATACTGAGAAAATGAAAGCACTATTGGGAAACTCTCAGATGAATGTTATTGCTACGATGAATGCCGGAGCAATTCCTGCTAATGTTTGGGTGCATGACATGGCTGTTGGTGGCGGAAGGATAATTGGAGAAGCATGTCATTATATTGATTTAATTATATTTCTTACGGGTAGTATGGTTAAATCCGTATGCATGAATGCTATGGGAGAAAATCCTGCAGAGAATACGGATAATGCTTCGATTATGTTGAAGATGGAGAATGGATCTACTGGTGTTATTAATTATTTCGCTAATGGTTCCAAGTCTTATTCTAAGGAGAGGTTAGAAGTTTATAGTCAAGAAAGAACTTTGGTTATGGATAACTTCTTAAAAACAGAAGGGTATGGATTTAAAGGTTTTTCCAAATTGAAAACAAAGTTAGATAAAGGTCATAAAAATCAATTTTCTAGACTGGTTCAAAATATGGGTGAAGGTAAAGGGGTTAATATGATTCCTTATGAAGAGTTGATTAATGCTACAAAAGCAAGTTTTGCCTGTATTGAGAGTTTGAAGACAGGAACCTGGGTGGAGGTACTTGATTAAAGAATTCATATTAAATAACCGAAAATTTTAGAGGATGAAAATTGATTTAATTGCTGGTGCAAGGCCAAATTTTATGAAAATTGCCCCAATAGTTCATGCGATTCAGAAGCAAATGAAGTTAGGTAAAGAGATTTCATTTAGATTAGTCCATACTGGCCAACACTATGACAAGAATATGAGTGGTGCTTTTTTTGAGCAACTTAATATTCCTAAGCCGCACATTAACCTTGAAGCAGGAGGTGGAACTCAAGCTGAACAGACTGCGAAAATTATGGTAGGATATGAGGGGCTGTTAATGAAAGAATCAACCGATTTATGCCTAGTAGTTGGTGATGTTACATCAACAATGGCTTGTTCGATTGCAGCGAAAAAACTGCATGTCAAAGTGGCTCATGTTGAAGCGGGAATACGTTCAGGTGATATTTCAATGCCGGAAGAAATAAATAGAATGGTTACTGATAGTATCACAGACTATTTTTTTACCACTACCAAGTTAGCAGGAGATAATTTAATTAAATCAGGAGTTAATGAGGATAAAATATTCTTTGTAGGAAATACAATGATTGACACTCTTTTGAAACAAAGACCAAGGTTTATGGCTCCTCCAATTTGGGACGAGTTGGATTTGTCTAAAGGAGACTATATAGTAATGACATTACATAGACCAGCTAATGTTGATGAAGAAAGTACTTTAAAACAGTTGATTGCTTCAATTGTGAAAACAAGTCATGATCTACCATTGGTTTTTCCGGTTCATCCTCGAACAAAAAAGATTCTTGAAAGAATGGGAATAAGTTACCCTAAACTTTATATGATCGATCCCCTTGGTTATTTAGAGTTTAATTATTTGGTAGAGAATGCTAAGGCAGTAATAACTGATTCGGGTGGAATTACCGAGGAAACAACAGTAATGGGTGTTCCTTGCATGACTTTAAGAGATAATACCGAAAGACCTGAAACAATTGCTATCGGGACCAATGAGTTATTAGGTGTTAACCCTGAGGCAATAGCACCAGCCATGAAAAAATTGTTTGCTGGAGATTGGAAAAAAGGAGGCGTTCCGGAATTATGGGATGGTGGAACTGCTGAACGAATTATTGATCATTTGTTGCAATTAACGAATTGAGGAGTTTAAGGTTAATATTACAGTTGTTTACCAACATGGGATGGCGTTACGTTAGTTTTCGTGTTGGATATTTATTGGGTTCAAAACTTGGATTGATAAAAAAAAAATTCCCAACCTCGTTTCCTCCTTTTGAGAAGCCTACACTTGATAATTGGAGAGGGTTTGAATCTGATTTTTTTATTGATTTTAATAATTTATCTGTATCTTCTTATGACGATCAACAATTAGAAAATTTAAAAAGAACTGTCCAACGAATAAAAGCTGGTGAAATACTTTTTTTTGGTCACCAATGGATAAAAATTTCCAATTGGGCCAAACACCCAATAAGTGGTTATGTTTATCCTCAGAAACACTTTACTGAAATAAATGATTTTTCTTCTGAAATAGGAGATATAAAATATGTTTGGGAAAAAGCTAGATTTTCCTTCGTTTATAGTTTGATTAAGTACGAAAAACAAACAGGAGAAAGTCAAGATGATTTTATATTCAATGAGATAGAGAGTTTTATTGATCATAACCCTGTAAATTTCGGTCCTCAATATAAGTGTAGTCAGGAAATGAGTATACGTATATTTAATTGGTCCTATGCATTGTTTTATTATAGAAATAGCGAGTATTTAACACAAAAGTTATTTGACAAAATAATCGATTCCATATATGCACACTACCATCATATATTTAACAACATAAACTTTTCTAGGATAGCAGTTAGAAATAATCACGCGATTACTGAAACGTTGGCGCTATATATGATTGGTAAATGGTTCCCATTTATTCCAAATGCTAAGAGTTGGAGTATAAAAGGAAAAAAATGGTTTGAAACTGAAATAGTTTATCAGCTGTATAAAGATGGAGGTTTTTTGCAGTATAGTCATAACTACCATAGAGTGGTTATACAACTAATGACATGGGGAATATTGACAGCAAGAAAGCACAAGGAGTCCTTCTCGAAAGTTGTGATTGAAAGGGCCGTTAAAAGTGTTGAGTTTTTATCTGAGTTATGTCAAAGAGAAACGGGGTGGTTACCCAATTATGGACAAAATGATGGCGCATTGTTTTTTCCATTTTCAGATCAACATTTTAGGGATTTTAGACCTCAATTGCAGGCATTAAGAATTTTGTTAGACTTACCTATAGAAGAATCCCTGTATACAGATGCACAATGGTATGGATTAACGAATGGAAGTAAGATGCAGAATTATGAATCTAATTCGCATATCAAGGAATTCGAAATAGCTGGTCAATATGTAATTAAAGATGATGTAACTACTACGGTTATCAATAATCCTTGTTATATAAATAGACCTGCGCAAAGTGATCAATTACATTTAGATATACACGTGTCAGGGCATAATGTTTTTTTTGATCCTGGAACCTATAAGTATAATACGGAGAAAAAGTATGTAGATTTCTTTTTTGGTACTGGAGGACACAATAGCATTCAAATTGGAAGGTATGATCAAATGTTTAAGGGAGATAGGTTCATTTGGTACAATTGGATTAAGCGAACAGAAAACCTTTTGGAAGAGGAGGATCATGTATTTTCATATTCGGGGAAATACTTTGGATTTAAAGAAGAAACTGGCGGGATTTGGATATCGAGAAAAATAAATAAAGTAAAAGGTCAGCTGAATTGGATTGTAGAGGATGAAGTTTTAGGTGATACGAATGATAATAATGTAAAATTACACTGGAATTATTTGTCAAGATATGAAAAGTTCATTTCTTTGAAGACCTACGATACGAATGGGGAATTAATGCAATATTCCGATAAAGATGGCTGGAATGCTGTTCAATATGGTATGTTAACACCATTCAAACAGCTCGAATTAGAAAGCTCGGGGAAGTATTTTAAAACTGAAATAACGATCGATGAAAATATTATTAATTCACCAGTATTTTCTTGAAAAAGATGACGGTGGAGGTTCCAGGTTTAATGAAATGACCAAAGAATGGACTGAGTTAGGACATGAGGTAACTGTTTTAGCTGGAATGGTGCATTATGCTACAGGAAAAAAAGCAGACCGTTATAGGAATAAATGGTTTTTTAAAGATCAACACGAAAAAGTAAACATTGTTCGTTGTCATGTTTCCGAGGCCTATAATGTAAACTTTATTGGAAGGATGTGGGCTTATTTTTCGTTTGTTTTCAGTAGTATCTGGGCTGGATTGTTTAAGACAAAAGGGAAATTCGATGTAATAGTGGTTACAAGTCCTCCGCTATTTGTTGGAATTACAGCTTATGTCATTTCAAAAATCAAAAGAATTCCATTTGCATTTGAAATTAGAGATTTATGGCCTGAATCGGCTATTGATACTGGAGTGTTGACAAATAAACTACTTATTAAATTCGCCTTTTGGTTTGAAAACTTTATTTATGAAAGGGCTAGTTTGATTAATACGCTTACTCCCGCTTTTCAAAAGAAATTAATAGAAGAAAAGAAGGTGTCAAAGTCAAAGGTAATTATGTTACCAAATGCTGCTGATTTTCAGTTATCGGATGAACTCTTAAAGCGTTTTGACGCGATACAGTTTAAGAAGGATTTAGGATTTCAGGATAAATGTGTAATTACTTACGTTGGGGCGCATGGTGTGGCGAACCATCTAATTCAGTTGGTTGATGCTGCTGAATTACTTAAAGATACTTCCGTGATTTTTCAGTTAATTGGTTCTGGAATGCAAAAAGATATGCTAGTTGAAGAAACTAAAAAAAGAGGATTAGAAAATATTGTATTTAGGGACCCTGTTTCAAAAAGTGAAGTATTTAAATACATTTTGGCTTCAGATATTGGAACATCTGTATTGAAGAAGGTCGATACGTTTAAAACTATCTACTCCAATAAAACATTCGACTATATGGCGTGTAAGAAGCCAATTTTACTTTTGATAGATGGTGTAAGTCGGGAATTGGTAGAAAATGCAGAATGTGGATTATATGCCGAGCCAGAAAATAGCTTAGAAATTGAGAAGGTAGTTCGCAAGTTCTTGGATTATTCAAATGATAAATTAAGTGAACAAGGTGAAAATGGATATTCATATGCTAAGAAACATTTTGATCGCAAAGTAATTGCTAATAAATATTTAGATTCCCTAAACCAAATTATTAAATAAGGAGATGTATAAGAATATATTTAAGCCAGCTTTTGATTTTATGCTCTCACTAATTGGGTTTGTTCTGCTATTACCAGTGTTTTTAATTGTTATGGTAGCATTATTTATTGCTAATAGTGGTAAGCCATTCTTTTTTCAGGCTAGACCGGGTAAGAATGAACGGATATTTAAGGTGATCAAATTTAGAACGATGAATGATAAGCGTGATGATGAAGGTAATTTACTTCCAGATTCTGAAAGGCTTACTAAAATTGGAAAGTTTGTTAGAAAAACTTCGTTGGATGAGATTCCGCAATTACTTAATGTTATTAAAGGTGATATGAGTTTAATTGGTCCAAGACCTCTATTAGTAGAGTATTTGGAACTATATAACGAAGAGCAAAGGTTAAGACATACGATTCGCCCTGGAATTACGGGGTGGGCACAAGTAAATGGTAGAAATACGATTTCCTGGGAGGATAAGTTCAAACATGATGTTTATTATGTAAAAAATGTGAGTTTGAAGTTTGATATTATTATCTTGTACAAAACATTGTATAAAGTTATCGCATCACATGGTATTACAGCACCTGGTATGGCAACGACAACTAAATTTAAAGGTAATAATTAAATAAGATGGCTATGAATAGAATTGCGGTTTTTGGAGCAGGTGGCTTCGGTAGAGAGGTATTAATGCTCATCAACCAGATTAATAGGGTAGAGAAAAAATGGGATTTTATTGGTTTCTTTGATGATGGTCATGAAAAAGGTACTCTTGTAAATGGCTACGAAGTTTTGGGAGGAATTGAAGACTTAAAAATGGTAAAAGATTCTATTAGCTTGGTTTTGGGTGTTGGAAGTCCGAAGGTGAAAAAAGATGTTTTGGTACAACTCAATCAAAATACAATGCTGTCTTATCCAACATTAATACATCCAAATGTTGAAATCGGTGAGAACTATAAAATGGGAAATGGCTGTATTATAACAGCTGGTTGTATTTTAACTGAAAATTTTGAGCTAGGTGATTTTGTTACGCTAAATCTATGTTGTACGGTAGGTCATGATGCAGTTATAAAGAATTATTGCTCATTTATGCCGAATGTAAATATTTCAGGAGAAACATTTTTTAGTGAAGGTGTTTATGTAGGGACTTCGGCTACAATTATCAATCAAAAAAAGATAGGTGAATGGGTAACAGTGGGAGCGGGCGCAGTTATAATTAGAGATGTCCCTAATAAAGTGACTGTAGTAGGTAACCCGGGAAGGGTTTTGAATATTTAGGTAATATGTTAAACTAACCCTTAGACGTTTTAAAGATTATTTGTTTATTTGTATCGAACCTAAGTGTAAAATATGAGTATTCAAAATCCAAAGATATGGTTATCATCGCCTCACATGGGGGATGAAGAGTTAGAAAATGTAAAGGATGCATTTGAAAATAATTGGGTGGCTCCTGCTGGGCCAGCTATTCATCAATTTGAAAAAGATTTAGCGAAGTATTTTAATGTGCATGATGCTGCTGCTTTAGCTTCTGGAACTGGTGCTTTACATCTGGCTTTGGTGAATTTAGGAGTGAAGAGAGGTGATGAGGTTATTTGTCAATCTATGACCTTTGCAGCATCTGCAAACCCTATTACATATCTTGGAGCGAAACCTATATTTATTGATTCTGAAAGTAATACGTGGAATATTGACCCTGAAGTTGTTAGGCAAGTTGTTGTTGATAAAATAGCAAAGGGGAAGAAGCCGAAAGCGATTATTGTGGTGCATTTGTATGGAATGCCTGCTAAAATGACAGAATTGGAAAACATATCAATGGAATTTGATATCCCTATTATTGAGGATGCAGCTGAAGCAGCCGGGTCAACCTATTTAGGTAAGAAATGCGGCTCATTCGGAAGAATGGGAATAATGAGTTTTAATGGAAATAAAATTATTACTACAAGTGGTGGTGGTGCCTTATTAAGTAATGATTGGCATACTATTTCCCAAGCTAGATTTTTAGCTACTCAAGCAAAAGATAATGCGCCTCATTATCAACATTCACAAATTGGATACAATTATAGAATTTCGAACATTTGTGCCGCAATTGGAGTCGGACAAATGAAAGTCTTAGACAAGAGAGTGCAGCAAAGAAGGGCTAATTTTGACTTTTACTATGAGAAGTTAAATGACCTTCCAGGTTTATCATTTTTAATGGAACCTGATGGACATTTTTCAAATAGATGGTTAACCGCAATAGTTGTTGAGCCAAAGTTGTCTAATGGTGTTACGAGAGAGAGAATTCGTCTTACACTTGATGCTGATAATATTGAATCCAGACCGTTATGGAAGCCACTTCATATGCAACCAGTTTATAAGTATGCAGAATACTATGGAAATGGAGTAGCCGAGAATCTTTTTCAGCATGGTCTGTGTTTGCCATCCGGTTCTAATTTGACTCAGAGTGATTTAAATAGAGTTGTTGGTATTATTAGAGAGGTCTTTAATGGCTCTCATGAAGATGATAAAGGTGTTACGATGTCCAAAATTGCCTAACAGGTGGATGTTAAAATTAAATTACATAAACTTTTAATTGGTAAGAGAGTATTCATTTCTACAGCGGAAAGTTGTACCGGAGGTAATATAGCTGGTCAAATCACTTCTTCAAGTGGTAGTTCTGAATATTATTTAGGTTCGGTCGTATCTTATTCTAACGAAATTAAAGAACGTGTTCTTGGAGTAGATAGTAAAGACTTGTCTAATTATGGTGCGGTAAGTGAACCTGTTGCAAAGAGTATGGCGGATGGAGTCAGACGATTGATGCAAACGGATTACGCTATCTCGACTACCGGAATTGCGGGACCATCTGGAGGCTCAGAGGAAAAACCTGTAGGAACTGTTTGGGTAGGACTGGCTTCTAAATCAGATGTGTACGCTATTAAATATGTGTTTTTGGGTGATCGAAAGTCTGTTATAAAACAAGCAACACAAAGTGCATTAGAATTACTTTTAAAAGAATTAAAAAAGGATTTGAAAAAATCAAAATAAATGTTGTATATTTGCAGCCCCTTATAAGTAGGGTGAATTATAACAAGAAGAAAAGATGGCTAATATTTGTCAAATAACAGGAAAGAAGAGAATGTCGGGAAACAATGTTTCTCACTCACGTGCACATACTAAGAGAGTTTTTAAACCAAATCTTCAGTTAAAGAAATTTTATATTCCGGAAGAGGATAAATGGATTACTTTAAAAGTTTCTACTTCTGCTATTCGCACCATCAACAAAAAAGGAATTACCGCTTGTTTGAAAGAAGCAAGAGCAAAAGGTTATTATAAAGGATAATAAGGAGATTGAATCATGGCAAAGAAAAAAGGAAATAGAGTTCAAGTAATACTTGAGTGTACAGAGCATAAAGCTTCTGGATTACCAGGAACATCTCGTTATATCTCTACTAAGAATAGAAAGAATACTCCGGACAGAATGGAATTGAAAAAATACAATCCTATTCTTAAGAGAATGACAGTTCATAAAGAGATTAAATAAACCTAAATTATAAGAAATGGCTAAGAAAACAGTAGCAACGTTAGGTAAAGGTGGTGCAAAGAGCATTACTAAAGTTATTAAGACAGTTAGATCACCAAAAACTGGGGCATATATGTTTGAAGAAAAACTTGTGCCAACTGACAAAGTAAATGAGTTCATCTCAAAATAATTAAGAAAATTAATTACAGAAAAGCTTCTTTGGATTCTTCTAAAGAAGCTTTTTTTTTGAATTATTAAATTCAGATAGATTTCAATGTACATTTGTGTCGCTAAATGGGGGAATTAAGTAGGAATAAATAATATTGATATGGGTTGGTTGAATATATTTTCTAAAGAAAAGAAGGAAAAACTCGATAAAGGGTTGGAAAAAACCAAGGAGGGTTTTTTATCTAAAATATCTAGAGCCGTTGCGGGAAAAGATACTGTGGATGATGAAGTGCTGGATGATTTGGAAGAGGTATTGGTAACTTCAGATGTGGGGGTAGAAACAACTCTTAAGGTGATTGAGAGAATTGAGGAAAGAGTAGCAAAAGATAAATATGTAGGAACTTCAGAATTAAATAGAATTTTACGTGAGGAAATTGCTGAACTTTTAGAAGAGAATGGTTCTAAGGGAGTAGATGATTTTGAAATTCCAAATGTAGAAGGTCCTTACGTGATCATGGTGGTAGGTGTAAATGGAGTTGGAAAAACAACTACGATTGGTAAGTTGGCCAATCAATTCAAAAGTAAAGGATTAAAGGTGATGCTTGGAGCTGCCGATACTTTTAGAGCTGCTGCAGTAGATCAAATCAAAATTTGGGGAGAACGTACTGATATTCCAGTTGTATCTCAAGGAATGGGGGCAGATCCTGCATCAGTGGCATATGATACCATATCCTCAGCGGTTGCGAATGATGTTGATGTTGTCATTATAGATACTGCTGGTAGATTACATAATAAAATTAACCTGATGAATGAGCTGTCAAAGATCAAAAACGTGATGAAAAAGGTTCATGCTGATGCTCCACATGATGTCATGCTCGTTATTGATGGCTCTACTGGTCAGAATGCTTTTGAACAGGCTAAAGCCTTTACAAAAGCAACCGAAGTGACTTCATTAGCTGTAACAAAATTAGATGGTACGGCTAAAGGCGGAGTCGTTATTGGGGTTTCAGATCAGTTTCAAATTCCGGTGAAATATATAGGAGTAGGAGAAGGTATTGATGATTTACAAGTTTTTAATAAGCTTGAATTTGTTGATTCATTATTTGGAGGAAAGAAATAACAATAATTCATGAAGACAGGTAAAAAGCGTACGTCATCCGTGAACGTTGTCACTCTAGGATGTTCGAAAAATATCTTTGACTCTGAGGTTTTAATGGGGCAATTAAAAGCTTCAAATGTCAGTGTGGGGCACGAAGAAGATTCTTATGGTGCGGATACTGTTGTTATAAATACATGTGGTTTCATAGGTGATGCCAAGCAGGAGTCCATTGATACGATTTTAGATTGGGTAGACGCTAAAAAGAATGGTGATGTTGAGAAAGTCATTGTCATGGGCTGTTTATCTGAAAGATATGCAGATGATTTAAAAGGGGAAATCCCGGAAGTTGATTCCTGGTTTGGTACCAAGGAACTACCAAGATTATTAAAAACGCTAAAGGCTGATTATAAAAAAGAATTGGTTGGTGAACGGTTATTAACTACCCCTACACATTACGCATATTTCAAAATTTCTGAGGGTTGTGATCGTACATGTTCTTTTTGTGCGATTCCAATTATGAGGGGAATGAATGTATCTACTCCAATAGCAGAATTAAAAAAACAAGCGAGGCGGTTGGCAGCAAACGGAACTAAAGAGTTATTGTTGATAGCACAAGATCTTACTTATTATGGAATTGATTTAAATGGGAAGAGACAATTAGCTGATTTATTGCGTGAGCTTAGTGAAGTAGAGGGCATTGAATGGATCAGACTACATTATGCATATCCGTCAGCATTTCCAAAAGATGTTTTGGATGTGATGCAAGAAAAATCAAACATTTGTAACTATTTAGACATGCCTCTTCAGCATATTAGCAATAGAATGTTAAAGAGTATGCGAAGAATGATCACTAAAGAAAAAACGATTTCTTTAGTTGAAGAGATAAGAGAGCGTATTCCAAATATTGGTTTGAGAACAACATTGATTGCAGGGTACCCTGGAGAAACAGAAGAAGATTTTCAGGAAATGTATGACTGGGTAGCGGAAACGAAGTTTGATAGACTTGGGATATTTGCGTATTCACATGAGGAAAATACTTCTGCATTTAATTTAGAGGATGATGTCCCGGATGAGGTGAAGAAAGAGCGTGTAGACAAAATTATGGAGTTACAGAGTGGGATTTCACATGAAAAAAATAAATCCAAAATTGGACATACACTTCGAGTACTTATAGATAGAATTGAATCTGGATTTTACGTTGGAAGAACTGAATATGATTCGCCTGAAGTGGATAATGAGGTATGGGTGACCATGGATGACGAACACTATCTATCGATCGGTGATTTTGCAGATGTACAGATTACAGATGCCGAACCTTATGATTTGTTTGGTGTTGTAGCAAGATAAAGATTATCTTGAGGCTCGTAAATGATTTATTTTGAGTAGGGTTAATGATTATTTTGAAAAAGTAGCTGTATTACAGGCTGCAATAAATGCGGGAAAGGCAATCCTTGAGATTTATCAAAAAAATGATTTTGAACCAGAACTAAAGTCAGATAATAGTCCTTTAACGATAGCCGATCAAGAATCTCACAATATTTTAGAAAAGTGTCTAAATGCACAATTTAAACTTCCGATTTTAAGTGAAGAGGGGCGCTCTGTTTCATTTGAAGAAAGAAAGAAGTGGAAAACTTATTGGTTAATAGATCCTTTGGATGGTACTAAAGAGTTTATTAATCGGAATGGAGAGTTTACGGTTAATATTGCTTTAATAGAAGATAATATTCCAGTGGAGGGCATAATTTATGTACCTATGAGCCGAACCTTGTATTTTGGAAGTAAATCTCATGGTGCGTTTAAAATTGAGAATTGCCCCAATAATCTTAATGAGGTTGACCGGGTTGATATAGTAAAACTTCCTATAATGACTTCTCGTGATGAATACGTAATTGTAAGTAGTAGATCACACATGAGCGATAGAATTCTTGATTATGTTACCGATGCGGAAAAGCAACATAATAATGTAGGATTGATCTCAAAAGGTAGTTCTTTAAAGTTTTGTATGATAGCGGAGGGAAAAGCAAATGTGTATCCACGTTTTAGCCCCACAATGGAGTGGGATACTGCTGCTGGTGATGCAATTTGTAGGGCAGCAGGATTTTATGTTTTGGACTATACTACAAAGGAAGAATTAAGATATAATAAGTCAGAGTTATTAAACCCACCATTTATTGTTTGTAATAGTATTGGATAAAGATTTGTTAACTGGCTAAAATATCCAACTTCAATCTATCGAATGATTATTTTTGATTACGAAGATCAAAAACATATATGACAAAGGTTTCAATATCGTATGACCAGGCAAAAATGTTGTCTAAAATTACCAGAGCTTATCTAAATGATGACCATTCGGTTCGACATCTATATAATTTACCCTCAACACCTGAAAGTGTTCCGGAAATAATCAGACAGCGAAAAAAAATGCTCTCATGTGATAGGTTAGAGCTTGTTAGAGAGTTAGAAAGTCAATATTCGGGAATCAAATTGGGAAAAAGAATTGCGAAGAATATTCAGTATCTTAAAGAGGAAAATTGTTATACGGTAGTTACCGGACACCAGCTCAACCTTTTTTCTGGGCCATTGTATTTTATATATAAAATTATTTCTGCGATAAAAACTGCAGATGATTTGAATCAAATGTATCCAGATTACTCATTTGTTCCAGTGTATTGGATGGCAACAGAGGATCATGATTTTGAGGAAATCAATCATACATATATATCTGGAGAAAAGGTGCAATGGAATACTAACCAATTTGGAATGGTTGGTGATTTCAAATTGGACAAGATTGAAAACGTTTTTGATCAGCTAAAAAAGCTCTTGGATGATTCGTTGTTTGATGAAGAGATATTAAATAGTCTTAAGGCTGCGTATTTAGGAAAAAAGAATCTTGCAGAAGCGACACGATGTTTGGTGAATTCTTTATTTCAGGACTATGGCTTAATTATAGTTGATGGTAATAGTCCTAATTTGAAAAAGCGATTCGCTGGAATAGTTGAAAAAGAATTATTAGAGACTAATTCTTATAAGCTGGTTTCAGAATCAATCGAATCATTTTCTAAAGAGTTTAAAGCCCAGGTTAATCCTAGAGAACTTAATTTATTTTATGCTACGGAAAATTTGCGTGAACGAATTGTAAAAACTGAATCGGGATTTGAAGTAGTTAATACAGACATCATTTTTACACAAGAGGAGATATTGACTTTGCTAAAAAAGTATCCGGAGAGGTTTAGTCCCAATGTAATTTTGAGACCTCTTTATCAGGAGATTGTTTTGCCTAATATAATGTATATTGGTGGAGGAGCAGAATTAGCGTATTGGTTAGAGTTAAGATCTCTTTTTAATCATTACAATGTATCTTATCCATTATTACAGATTAGAAGTTCTTATGCAATTTTAAGTTCTAGCGTATTAAAGAAGATCGGAAAGTATAATATACCGTGGGAGAGTTTGTTTTTAAAGAAAGAGGAACTACTTAAATTGATATTAGCGGATGACATCCCATTAGGGGAAGATTTTGTACAATATAAAAAAGAACTTAAAAAGGAAACAGAGCTGCTGATATCTAAAGTTAGAGGTGTTGATAAAAATATTGAACATTCGGTAAATGCCAGACAAAAGAAAATCTTTAATGAACTCTCAAAACTTGAAAAGAGCATTTATAGATCTGTGAAAAAACAGCATGTAGATAAAGTAAATTTAGTAGATACTATTCGAGAAGAAGTTTTCCCAGGGAATGTTTTTCAGGAAAGAAGAGTAAATGTGGTTGATATGCTAAGAAAATATGGAACGGGTTTTATTGATATGCTCTATCAACAATCAGATAGTTTCGATAGAACTATATCATTAATACATATATGACGTAATTATTCGAATTAATAAAACAAAAAAAGAGCCGCATTAGCGGCTCTTTTTTTGTTTTATTTTCTGGATAACATTAGTTACTAATGTAGATTCTTTTAGTAGATAGCTTACCATTCTCTCCATAAGCTTTTACAAAATAAACCCCTGATTGGTATTCCTCAACATTGATAATGTGAGAATTATTTGATTTGTTTGATAGGTAAGTAATTTTACCTAAAACATCATAGATTTCAACTTTATCAATATTCGTTTTGCCTAACGCATTTACATTGACAAAACCATCTGTAGTATAGATGGAAACATTTAGCTCATTTGTTAACTCACTAACTGAAGTTACGTTGTTTGTTAAATGCAAGAAAAAGCGATTGTCGAATGTTTCGGATTGAGCAGTTGAAAAGGCGTAATTTGAATTTTTCAAATTTGTAAAACTTCCATTAACCTTATCCTCTAATACCACATCAATATTAGCCCCAATCATGTTTAACGAATCAATATTGATTTCATAGTTTCCTGCATCTGGAGTCTGAACATAGACTCTTACAGTTTTTGTTTGATTTTCCTCAATTGGTTTAATACCATTAAAAACAAATAACTCAGTATCAATATAAGTCGCTAAATTAAAGTTGTTTGGATTAGGTAATTTAAACGCATCATGAACTGGATCCAATCCATCCGAACTATTTGGATCTAGGACAATTTGAATATTGTCAGAAAATTGAGGTGCTGTCATAGAAATATAGATAGTTTGATTACTATTTCTAAAAGTAGTAGAGTATCTAGATCTCATACTATTGGTGAAATTCAAAGATCCTAATAAACCATCTGTGGTAGAGACTGCATTAATAAAAAATCCTTGACAAGCTGAAATAACAAATCCTGAAGTTGGATTATATGTCTCATAAGCGCCACTATTACCATTATAGATGTAAACAGCATTGATTAAACTAGCATTATTTGCATTTTGCAGAAATTGATTAATCCATAAACCACCTGGATAAGGATTCCCAACAATATTCCAGTCATTTCCTCCTGCAACGGAAACACTAGAACCATAAACAGAAACATTGATGTTTCCATTGTTTAAACTAGATCCAGATAAAGTTCTAGTCGTATTACTAGCATCTCCAGGAATAAAATAACCTCTACCAACATCCATATTTCCATCTGGAGTTCCCTCAGGAGACGAGATTACATTAGCACTCTGAAATGTAACAGAATTACCATTACATGTTGTACTAAAAGGTACACTATAGTCACTTTTCCACTCTTGCGTTGTTGCCTGAAATGTGTAGACATCACAAGGGTTGACACCTGTAAATGTTCCTAAAATATCTGTCGTAGAACTAAATGGTGTAGACCAAACATTGTATTTATTATTTGTATTTTCCCCAGTCATAGTATGATAAACAGTACCCGTAACAGATAAACTACCCGTACTTGTGATACGAACACTGCCATTATCATTGATATATAAATTACCACCAACGGTCACGGCACTAGTAGTAATATTTATATAAGATGAATTGCTGATATAAACATCGTTAACCAAATCACTTGGAGCAGGAGTCCATGCCTCATTTTTAATGATTAGGTTTTCGGTTGGAGTTACGTGGTTAATTCTTGGAACATCCCATGTATTATTATAGATACTCACAGTCCAGTGAGTAAGATCATCTACACTCAAAGATTCAACACTTCCAGGATTGCAATCAGAAATACTGGTATTTGATTGATTATTCCCTAAAAAAGAACCTACAGGACATTGGTATAATCTAGTTCCGGGTGTGATTCCATAGCCGGTAGTATTATCTAAGGCAGTTGCTGAAGCATCGTTTAAAGTAAAGGTAACTCCACTTGTGGTCGATAAAACATTTCCAGAATTGTAATAACCTACAGAAGCACCAAGCGTAACGCCCCATGAAGATTCAAAACTTGCTTGAGCTGTATTTTTAGCGATAATGAAAAATCCATTCGCAGGAATTGTACCGGTTATTGTAACAGTAGATCCTACAGAAGGAACTAATGTATAGTTGTTAAGATTAATCGCTGATCCAGTAGTATTATATAATTCAACATAATCATCACTAGAAGCCGATGATCTAAAACCAACTTCCGAAATGACAACCGTTTGAGCCATCTGAGCCAACGGAATAAATAATAATAGTACTAGTGCGGCTTTTTTTGTAAGTGTTTTGATCATAGTAGTTTGTTTTGTTCAGAAATTAATTACCTGCAAATGTAACATTTATATGCCTAAAATGGAAATATATATAAATAATGTAATTAAAGATAACTAAGAGTATAAGTAGATTTCTACGAGAATTTTACATTTGCGCATGCAAGAAAAAATCATCATTTTAGACTTCGGTTCGCAATATACTCAGTTAATTGCAAGACGTGTTAGAGAGCAGAATATCTACTGCGAGATACATCCATTCAACAAAATTCCTGAATTAGATGCTGATACAAAAGGTGTAATTCTTTCAGGTAGTCCTTCCTCCGTTAGGGATGCTGACCATCCGGTTCCAGAATTAGATAAGATTCCTGAAAATTTGCCACTTTTAGGTGTGTGTTATGGGGCACAATTTTTAGCGCAAACACATGGCGGAGATGTTTATCCATCTAAAACCAGAGAATATGGCCGTGCGAATTTATCATTTGTGGATAGCGAGAATGTTTTGATGAAAGGGATTTCTCATAATTCTCAAGTGTGGATGTCGCATGGTGATACCATTAATGTTCCACCAAATGGAGCTACAGTGATTTGTAGTACTGAGGATGTCAAAGTTGCGGGTTACCAATTTGATGGCGTGAATATTTTTGGAATTCAATTTCATCCTGAAGTATATCATTCAACTGAAGGTTCCATTCTTTTGAAAAACTTCCTGGTTGATGTTTGTGGATGTTCTCAAGATTGGACTCCCGATTCTTTTGTGGATAGCACGGTTGCTGAGTTAAAAGAAAAACTTGGAAATGATAAAGTGGTGTTAGGTCTTTCCGGTGGTGTAGATTCTTCTGTGGCTGCTATGTTGTTACACAAAGCGATTGGACAGAATCTATATTGCATTTTCGTAAATAACGGTTTACTTAGAAAGGATGAGTTTAAAAGTGTATTAGAGCAATATCAAGGTCTAGGGTTAAATGTGAAAGGGGTAGATGCCAGTAACAAGTTTTATGATGCATTAGCTAACCTGGAAGAGCCTGAAAAGAAAAGAAAAGCGATTGGAAACGCGTTTATTGAAGTTTTCGATGAAGAGGCGCATTTAATCGAGGATGTTGTTTGGCTTGCTCAAGGAACCATTTATCCGGATGTGATTGAGTCTGTTTCTGTAAATGGCGGTCCATCAGCAACTATTAAATCGCATCATAATGTAGGTGGTTTGCCGGACTTTATGAAATTGAAAATTGTGGAACCGTTAAGGAGTCTGTTTAAGGATGAGGTAAGACGTGTAGGTCGAGCGATGGGCTTATCAGATGAATTGTTAGGACGTCATCCTTTTCCAGGACCAGGTTTAGCAATTCGTATTTTAGGGGATATTACAGCAGAAAAGGTACGCTTGTTGCAAGAAGTCGATGCAATATTTATCAATGGATTGAAATCTAATGGGTTGTATGATAAGGTGTGGCAGGCTGGAGCTATTTTATTACCGGTGAAATCTGTAGGGGTTATGGGAGATGAAAGAACCTACGAGAATGCTGTGGCTTTGAGAGCTGTAGAGTCTACGGATGGAATGACGGCAGATTGGGTACATTTGCCTTACGAGTTTTTGGCAAAAGTGTCTAACGACATTATCAATAAAGTTCAGGGGGTTAATAGAGTGGTATATGATATCAGTTCAAAGCCACCAGCTACTATTGAATGGGAGTAGGATCATAGATAGTTAATTTTGATATTGAGAATGAAGAATATTATTTCGATAAGCGTGTGTTTGTTATTGTGTTTAAATCCTTTTATGGAGATCTCGGCACAAGAACCTGCTACAATTAAAACAGATGGATTAGAATATATAATTCATGTGGTGAAGAAAGGAGAGACACTTTACGCAATTTCAAAGAAATATTCTGTTTCGGTGGAAGATATCAAAAGTGCGAATCAAGATATAGAAGAGTTTGGAATTCGAATAGGGCAGTCTATTCGAATTCCAATGAATAAAGTCAATAAAAAGGAAGCTAAGAAGTCAGAAGTAGAAATTAGTGGAGATACTATTTATCACGAAGTGTTAAAAAAAGAGACGCTTTATGCTTTGACAAAAAAGTATGAGATTTCAACTGAGGAGCTTATAAAATTAAACCCTGAATTAGAAGAAGGATTGAAAATTGGGATGAGATTAAAAATTCCGGTAATCCCTTCTGCAGACTCTACGAGTACTGAAGTAGATTTCCAAATGCCAGAGGAAGATTCATTATTACTACATACAGTGCAACCTAAAGAAACATTATATGCACTTTCACAGAAGTATGGTGTAAGTTCTGATTCTATTCAGATGGTAAACAATGGCCTTTCCGAAGGATTGCAAATCGGAAGTACTATTCGAATTCCAATATTAAACCCAAACTATGTTAAGGACAAAGATACCACTCAAGTAATTGGAGATTCTTTAACCAGAGTATTATTGGTTAAGGACACTATAAGAGTCGGGGTATTTTTACCATTTTGTACCGCGAAGAATTTAAAAGAAGAGGCAGAGGAAGAAGCTGTTGAAGAGAATGAAGAAAAAGAAGCCATGAATCTTTATGGTTTGACGAAGATCTCGTTAGATTTTATGAGAGGCTATGATTTGGCAATGGATTCGTTAAGATCTTTAGGATTTTATGTTGAGGTGGATTACTACGATACACAAAACGATACAAATGTGTGTAAGGAGATACTGGCCAAAAAGGAATTAGAAAGCTATCATTTATTTGTTGGGCCGTTATTCCAAACAAATTTTAAGTTATTTGCAGATCAAGCCAAGAAACTTGGGGTTCCTATTGTAAGCCCAGTTAAAATTTCATCCAGATTATTATTAGATAATAAGTATGTGATAAAGTCATACGCATCATCCCCAGCACAAATCATCCGAATGTCTAAATACATGGGGCGCATGTATGCAGATTCGACCATTACGGTTATATACGGAGGTGCCCAGAAGGATAAAAGGTATGCACAAATCTTCCAAAAATACTTGAGTAATACTGTTGGAGATTCCATTCCGATACATCGAATTTGGCAACCTTCAGTATACAATTTTAAGAAATACATGAAACAAGGAGCGCATAATTATGTTGCGGTAATTAGTAGTGATGAGGCTTTTGTTTCTTCATCAATGTCTGCTTTTTATGGGTTTGAGGATGAATCCACTCAAGTGTCTGTGTTAGGAATTGATAGTTGGCAAAAATTTTCAAGTATTGATTTCGATTATTTAATGGGGTTAGATGTGACATATCCTGCTCAGCAATTCGTAGATTATCAGGATGAAAAAGTAATTCAGGTAATTGAGAAATACAGAGCTTTATATTTCACTGACCCTTCTAATCATACCTGGTCTGCATTTGATATCGGGATGTATTTTGTACCTGCGATTTATGAGTCTAAAGGAAATTGGCAAGACTATATCGAAAATCATAAAAATGAAGGATTATCCTTTAAAATGGATTTTGTCAAAATCGGAGAGGATAGCGGGTATGAAAATCAAGGTGGATTTATCCTTAGGAATCATGAATATCAATTAAATTTGGCGGAATAAACAAATTATTTCGAACCAAATGAAAAAGATCTTGTATGTACTCCCATTGGTATTATTGGGAATCTCTTGTAGCAATACAGAAAATCAAACACAAAATACAACTGAGCAGGCAGAACATGTAGAAGTGGCTGAGGCGGTTGAAGATGAAAAAGCAGAAGAGTCGGTATACCCGTATTTTGCCGGACAAGAATTCGATAAAAACCAATTGTCTTCCGAGGAGGATGTGATTGAATTGATCAAAAGCTTTGATGGTAACCCAAAGGAAATCGCATTTGCATCGACCATTACAGAGAATTGTAAAAAGAAAGGATGTTGGATGAACGTAACTGCCGGTGATCAGGATATCAGAGTTTCGTTTAAAGATTACGACTTTTTTGTACCTCTTGATTCAAAAGGTCATGAAACAGTATTGAACGGTGTTTTATATTACGATACTCTATCTGTGGAGCAGTTGAAGCATTATGCTATGGATGCGAATGCAAGCCAGGACTCTATTGATAAAATTACAGAGCCAATTATTACATTGTCTTACGAGGCTACCGGAGTTTATGTTAACTAGAAACATAAAACTGTATTCTTTAGCGGCTATCTTATTTGTTGGAATGGGATGTAATTCTGAGCCTGCTCAGAAGAAGGAATCCGAAGTTCCTAATATAGAGGAAAAAGCAAAGACTAAGAAAGCCTCTAAAGGAGTTTTATACGAACCAAGTGAATTGGCACAGGTCATGCGTGAGATGTATGCGAATATGACTGTGGTGGGTGAAATGGTGGATCAAAAAGAGTTAGTTCCTGATTCATTATTGAAGGGCTATGAGCGTATGTTGAATGCAAAAGCGACTAATCCTGAAGATTTAAATGAACAGTTTTATGGATTTGCCAATGTTTGGTTAAATAAGCTTGATGGTTTTAAGCAATCGCAGGATATAGCGCATTATAATGAAGTAATGAACGCTTGTGTCCATTGTCATCAATCGTTTTGTCCTGGCCCTATAAAAAAGATTAACAGATTAAAACTGGTTCCTTAATTGGGGAATCAAAATATAACGCAATAAAAAAGGTCAGACATTTGTCTGACCTTTTTTATTGTATGATTAAATGTATAATTACATTCTTTTTTCTTTAATTCTAGCTGACTTACCAGTTCTTTCTCTTAAGTAATAGATTTTAGATCTTCTTACTACACCAACTTTGTTTACTTCGATTCCTTCAATGAATGGAGATGAGATAGGGAAAATTCTTTCAATACCTACACCATTTGAAATTTTTCTAACCGTAAATGTTGCTGTATGACCTTCACCAGTTCTTTTGATACAAACACCTTGGTAAGGCTGAACCCTTTCTTTGTTACCTTCTTTAATTTTATAGTTAACAGTAATGGTATCACCCGCTTTAAAACTTGGAAGTTCTTTTATCTCTACGTTGCTAATTGCAGCTTGTTGTACTTTCGGATTCATTTTTCTAATCTTAATAATTTCAACCCATTAAATTTGGGGGTGCAATAATACAAAATATTATTTAATATGTTAGGTGATGTGAATGTTTTTTTGACAAAAACAAAGAATATTTTTTAAGTGCTATACACTTAATCTTTAAGCATCCATGGTTTTCGCTCCAAGGTTTTTGAGACGGCTTGCTCATGACGCCAGTCATCAATGGCTTTTAAATTTCCGGAAGTAAGTATTTCCGGAACTTTCCAACCTCTAAATTCTGCCGGACGCGTATACACAGGTGGAGCCAACAAATCATCTTGAAAAGAGTCTGATAAAGCCGAAGTACCATCACCAATAGCTCCAGGAATTAGTCTAATCAAAGCGTCACAAAAAACCGAAGTAGCTAATTCTCCTCCGGAAAGAACATAATCTCCAATGGAGATTTCGTGAGTCACATAATGATCTCGGATTCTTTGATCAATTCCTTTGTAATGACCGTTGATGATAATAATGTTATCAAAAGAAGAGTACTGATTTAAATCCTTTTGCTCCAGTCGATGGCCGTCTGGGGTCATATATATGACCGCATCATAAGTTCGTTCATTTAATAGCTCATCCAACAGTAAAGCTAAAGGCTCAACCATCATGACCATTCCTGCACCACCACCAAATTGATAGTCATCTACCTTTTTGTGTTTGTTTTGACTATAATCTCTCGGATTATGAAAATGAATCGAAACAATTTGGTTTTCAATTGCTCGTTTTACGATAGACTCTGAAAACGGACCATTAAAAATTTCAGGAAATAACGTAACAATATCTATACGCATCTGATATGAGAAGAAGTTTTGAGGTTACTCTCCGCTTAACTGCTTATAGCGTTGAATAAACTTCTGGTTTTCCGGATCTAATTTCACAGCTAATGCAATTACTTTAAAAGCTTCATCCGCCTGTCCCTTAGACTCTAAATATTGAGAATAATAGTAAAATCCATCTACAAATGCTCTTTCTGATTTAGGGTTTACTTCAAATCCTCCAACTTCAGCCTGCGCCTTGAAGTAGTCCATTGCTGAATCCACAAAATCCTGACCTTCTCTATTTTTATTGTAAAGGTATACCACACCATTCATTAACTGAAGCTCTTGATTTTCCGGATCTAATTTAGCAGCTAATTTATAGAAATATGATGCTTTTGAATAACTGTCTGCAGCCAGTTGACTTTTACCTTCAATCAAAGCCATTTCAATAAGCTCGTATACAAAATCAACATTTTGGTCAAAAATGTAATCCTGATCTTTGCTCTTAAGTTTATCGTCTTTCTTTTTGAACTTCACGCCATATTTAATGGCCTCTTTGATTGTTTTTTGCTCAGGATAGAATTCCTCTAATTCAGGATCTTTAGTTAATTCGATCAGGCACATAGCTACCCATAAATAAGGTTCACTTTCACTTTTGTACTTATCATTAAGTGTCATTTTCTGAGCCTTCAACATACAGTCTTCGAATCGGCCCATTACGTATAGGTCAATTAATTTTTCATGTTTAGCTCCTGCAACCTGCGATGTTGCATTAAATGAGAATACGATTAGAAACAAAAAACTAATTGATAAACGTTGAACTACAGACTGAATTTTCATGGTCATAACAATTTAAAGTGCCACTTTTGGCGTGTTGAATACTTCGCAAAAATAAGTTTTGAGATGAAACAATAAGTATTCCAAAAATAAAATTATATGAAGCTGTCAATTGGGGAACGAATAACGGTTAGTAAAAAGGATAAAGAGACGATCATTAAGATTTTAGGAAAGACCGAAGGGTGGATGAATCATGCTTTGTTGGGATGGTTGGTACTATGGACTTTTACAGGGTTATACGTGGTCTATTATGTTTTTTCCGGAAAGCTTACTTCTGAGCAGTTATTCTTCTTTATTACGTATATCGTTTTTTGGTTTTACTTCGAGATTAAGGTATTGTATAGTTGGTTGTATAAAACCTATGGATTTGAATTGATTAAGATCACCCCAAATGAATGGTATATCAAGAAGTCGGTTTTTTCTTACGGAAAAGTACAGCGATATACACGTGAAAATATAAAAGATGTTCGAAAAGTAAAGACCGATCAAAAATCGATTAATGCAGCCTTAAACAAGTCTTTTTGGATTGTCGGCAACGAGCAAATCGTATTTGATTATATCGGTAAGAGTGTCGGAATAGGAGTGCATTTAAATGCAAAAGATCAGGGAGAACTCTTAATGCAAATCAGGAAGATTATGAAAAGGAAATAAAAAAGCCCCGAGATATCTCAAGGCTTTTTTGTGTGGAGGTAGATAAATGTAATGAACTACTATTTATCAAAAAGCTTTTTTTCTACGAAGTAATCCAGACTAATCCTGCCAGGACCTTTAGTAACTAGCGTAAGGAGTAATATGATATAGGTAACTACTGTTTCAACCCCATTTTGTAAAATCACGAAACTACCTTTATCTGTCAACCAGTTGTAGTTTCCATGTTCTTTTAAAATACCCTTAGCAGCTCCAATTCGTTCTGCTATTTCCGGGTTCAAGGCAGATTGTCCGATCACATACCAACCATGATCAATATGTACGGTTAGAATTGCGACTACCATGGTACCAATTAGAGGGATAGAGATCAATCTTGTTCCAATTCCGAAGATTAACATCCAAACGCCTAAAATTTCAGTGGTAGCAGCGAGATAGGCCTGAAGTTCCGGAAAAGGCAATCCTAATCCCCAATCTTCGTTTCCAAACCATGCGATAGTTGCTTCCATGTTATTCCACTTTTCCATTGCGGGGAAATAAAAACCTAATGCAAGCAAAAAACGAATAGCAAGCAAGGGAATATCTTGCATTTGATCTAAGAGATTTTTGAATGTTTGAATCGTTTGTTTGATCTTTTCCATAATGAATTAGTTGATGAATAATGGTGCCGTTTGGATGATACAAACATAAGATACCTCTTAGCGATGAATTGTCGGGTCAGATACAAATAAGTTTGATTTACAAAAAGTTGCAATCTATTCAAGTCATTAAAATGAAAAGGATTCAATAAACAGGACGAAAAGGTTATTGTTCAAGATATGTAATAGGATTCAAATAAAACATTTTTTTCCACCCCTGTCGATCTTGATCAGCTCTCCAAACATATGGAACTAATGTGACGATAGAATAATGTAAGTGTGGTGATTTTCCCGATGCATTACCACTATCACCAACAGTACCAATAGCAGTGTTTTTATTGACTAGTGAGAGTGGGGAAGTTTTTAGTTCGTTTAGATGGGCATAATAATGTAATCTCCATTTAGGACCCAATACAAGGACAAAGTTACCACCCATGCTGATGTTTCCGGAGTATATTACAATACCCCACGTGGCAGAATTAATCCGGGTACCCTTTTTAGCGAAAATATCAACTCCTTTATGCGTAATTGATTTACCCCAGGGATAGAACCAGAATGATTTTAAGTTATAATCTGATTTCGTAGCTCCCTGAACAGGCATTTTCAAATTTTGAGGAATAATAAAGCCAATTGACCCAATTATAAGAATGCCCATAAGAACCTTTTTTCTTCTTTTCAACTTGAATGGTTTTGAATTAGTACAGAAGTATAAACTTAAATTATCGATTGAGATTGTATACGTTTAGTAGGTCATCATCACTCGGACTCCCGGGATAAAAGCCAGTTTTTTGTTTTTGGTGTAATATAGTTGGGTATTAACCGAAGCCGTGATCCATTCAAAAAGAAAAAACTTATAATAAGAATCTATACCATACTCGTATTGCTCTTTTAATTCATTTATCTGGAGTGCTGCACCAAATTGTTCACCAGCGCGATTAAAGGGTCTTAGTAGAACTATACCAGCGCTGTAAGCACCATTGTAAGATAGAATTCGGCCCTGACCATTGGATAGTTTCATTGTAAGAATGAATCGTTTGGTCAATCCTTGATTTCCCACATAAATCCATCCGTTTCCGCTTGATTTTTCTGAACTGGATTCATAAGAATACACATCAAACACGTGTGAACTGTATAGTTTCTTCTGAGAAGGGATACTAACACGTACAAAACCCTGATACGCATAGCTGGTGTTTAAAAAGAAGTTTGCTGGATCCAGATATTCGTTTCTTGGGTTGTCGTCAATGATTTGACCTCCGATAGAAATATGATCAGAGAAATTAAGTTCCGTATAAAAACCAAAAGCGCCATCCATGTCAGGAACAGGATCCGATGCAGTTGTTTTACTAAAAAAAGTAAGTTTATCCCATCCGCTATAATCTGCAAAGGTCATGTAAAACAGAGGTTCTAATTTACCTACCGAGACATCCCAAAAACCATCAAAAAAGAAGTTTTCAATATGTAAATACTCTAATGAGAAACTGGCGTTTGATGCGTCTGATGCATTTGTGACGGAAAACATCTGTAAATCCTTTGCAAACTTTTTGGGTGCTGAACCTCCTAATAAATTAGTATGTTCTACCCAGGCATGAATATTGAGTTTGTATGCTTTTGAATTGATCAATTTACCTCGATAGATGGCGCCTATATCATAGTGCCAATTTGAACTTGATTTTTCGTTAGAAAATCCCCCTTGAAATATGGAACCCAAATATCCAACAATCGCGTGTGGTTTGGTCGAATAGCTCCAATGTTCAAAGTTGGTTTTACCAGATTTGGTATTTTCAGATGAAATACGTGAACTTTCTATGGCTTCAAATACATTTGGCTTTTGAATAATATGCGTGGTATCATTTTGAGCATACGATATTTGATACCATACCAACAGTAATAAAATAAGACGATATTTTTTCAATGATATTTATTTAAGCTGATGCGTATATTTTCCATTGACCATTGTAGCAAGAATTTGAACATCAGCTATTTCTCCCGGATTTACGTCAAATAAGTTCTTTTCAAGAATGACTAAATCGGCATATTTACCCACTTCAAGAGATCCGATTTTGTCTTCCATTCTGACTTGCCAGGCGGGGTATATTGTTACCCCTTTGATCCCTTGTTCCAAAGTAATTTCTTGAGATGCCGGAGGGAATGGAACTGAATTTGGGTCGTTAGGATTCATTCGAGTCATTGCAGATTCAATTAAAAATAAAGCACCTGCTTCTTGAGATGGAGTGGAAGGGACATCTGCAGAAATACTTACTTTAACACCTAAATCAAAAGCAGTTCGTAATTGTTGGTAATAATATTCTGTACGATCTTTTCCCAGTTTGTCCATGGCTAATTGATAAGTATTCCCCCAATCAGTTCTCCAAATAGGAGTTAAGTTCACAGGAATGTCTAATTCTCCTACACGCTTCATATCATCTGGGTGAACAACCGCAAAATGTTGAAGAGAGTTTCTGGAGTTTGTTTGTCCCGCTTTTTGTGAAGCTTCAAACGCATTTATTGTGGTATGAATTGTTGCGCTACCATCAGCATGAACCGAAACATCAAATCCTTGTTTATTGGCTGCAATAACCATTTCCTGAACTATTTCGGGAGCTATGCCATTAATACCGTGATAGTCTGGACGGTCGGTATACGGATCAATCATTAAAGAGGTATGTGTTCCCCAATTGGCTTCGGGGTGGATTTTAATTCCTTGCATTCGTACCATGTCAGAGTTATACGTGTTTTTCAGTTTTTGAGCAGCTTCAATAATATCCTGAATAGGAATACTTCCATTCTTGAAAAGATAATGCGTGAAAGTTCTTAGTTTAAGCATTCCGGAATCATCCAGATTTTGAAGATGTTGCATAGCGTATTTATTGTCCTCAAAGTATTCTTCGTATGTGGAGATATTAGGGGTAACCAAACCCAGGTTTAAAATAGCCGTCCAGCCCTGCGTAGCCGCTCGGTCATATAATTCTTTTTGACTATTAACCAGTAGTTCATCTTTATTCCAGGCTCCCGAATTACTATAAGCTTCCATCCATGAAAGTTCAACTGAATTTCCGGTAGGATTTCCTTCCGGATCACGGACCCAATAACTAAATCCTGGTTGTTTATCTACCGTGTTCTTATCGATTCCACCAGCTTCAAGCATTTTAGAGTTTAACCAGGCATCATGAATGGTAAAGTCAAATAGAATAGCTTTTTGATTAGGAACAACAAGATCTAAATCTGCAGCTGTTGGTCTTTCTGTACCGTAGGAAGTATAATTCCAACCATAACCATAGATAAATTCATCATCAGGGTGTGCTTCCGCGTATTCTTTTATTAAAGCGAGGTATTCTTCTTTGTTTTTAGCTGGAAATAAATTGACCCCGGCTTTTGTCCAGTTTGATGCAATAAGATGATCATGGCCACTCACAAAACCAGGAAGGATCATCTTACCATTCAAATCTGTTGTTTGAGTTTCTTTTCCTGAATATGATTTAACATCTTCAGAAGCGCCTACGAAAATGATTTTATTCCCTTTGATGGCAATTGCTTCGGCCCAGGGTTGCGCTTCATTGACCGTATAAATTTTTCCATTTGTAAAAATTTGGTCTGCAATAGGCGTATTCGGATTAGAGCAAGAAAAGAGTAGAAATAATAAACCGATACTAAGAAAACGTGATACCCACATACTTTTTGATTTGATAAAATTGAAATTGAGGGAGATAAGATACGGAATTTAGATGACATACGTCAAAAGTGAATAAGATCTATTGCACTCAGATTACCTCATAGATTAAAGGTGTTCTGTTGAATGGATTATGAATGAGATATGATTATAATCAGATATTATCGGGTTTTTAAGGCGGTATTATTTTTTAGATTTGACCTGTTACAAAATCAGAAGTAAATGCAAATTATCAGAACAGATTCAACTCCTAGAATGAGTAGAATAGTTGAACACAACGGAACAATATATCTATGCGGTCAAACTGCAAAAGATGCCTCTAAAGATATTAAAGAACAAACTATTACAACTTTAGAGAAAGTTGAAGAATTACTTGAAAAATCAGGGTCGGATAAAAAACATATTCTGTCGGTAACCATCTATTTAAGAGATATGAAAGATTTTTCCGCCATGAATGAAGTCTGGGATGTCTGGGTGGAAGAAGGGACTCAACCGGCAAGAGCATGTGTAGAAGCACGAATGGCACGCCCGGAATTACTTGTTGAGATGTCTGTAATTGCAGCGAAGAGATAGTATGGAATGTGAGAGGTACTGGATATTAAATGTGACAAGAATTAGCTCCTATATTTATGTGAGTTGTAATGCGACATTTTAGTCTTCATGTTCATCAGAAGAATCTTCATCGCTACCAAATTCGCCTCCAAAAAATGATGATTTAGTTGTATCATTACTATTCCACCAACTTCCGGTTCCAAATTCTTTTTCGTAATCTCGATCTGTTTTCCCTCCTCTTTCGTGTAACCAGGCTAAGGGAACACCTCTTCGTTTTCTTTCGGTAATTTTATTATCATCGAAATAGGCATATTTTGCACGTTTATCATCAAATTTAGTTGTTAGGGATTGAATTTGCTTATGAATTTTTCCTGGTTTTGACTTTCCGGATGCAGGAGCTGTGACTTCGGCAGTGCAATCAAAATATCCTGAGGGGTTTGGATTATCTGCGCCATCTTTTTTCCATGCAGATACGGAGTAATCCACAGTATGACCATCAGAGATCCATCCTTTAACAGGATACTCCACCTCATGAAGATGAAGGCTATTGGCTTTTTTTGTTATTGGGAAAAAGTTATGTAAAACTCCACGACCTCCCAGGTCGTGATTAATTAGATGTCCAGCCACCCAGCTATCATTTGTGAGTGCTTTCATGTCAGTATAAAAGTTTTTTCCCCATCCAGAAAAACCGGAAGTATCACTTCCGGTTAGTGGTTTTGCTGGATCAAGATGTGCATCTACTTTACTGCCAACCTTTATGTTATAGTCTCCGGCTTTCATATCGTTTAACGGTCCGTAATTGATTTTAGACTGAAGTTGAATCACCTGATTTTTTAACTGTGTTACCGGAGAACTATTATGAATAGATTGATGCAATTTCCTTTGGGCAACTGATTCCACACGATTGTTTTTGAAACCTATCTTAGGAAGGCTCTTTCTTTGAGCAGTAGGATTAGTGTTTTGATCAGCTTTCTGTTTTGGTGATGTTATTACGCGCGAAATCATGCGGATTGATTTAATGATTGATAAATTCAATTATCCGCTCTAAAATTACCAGATAGGATTTCGAATTAAAACGTTGAAAACACCTGTTTTATGCTGTGGTGAAATTACTTAAGAACGATCCTCTAAGCCTAAAAGAAAGCTTGTACATTTATATCAATGGAATCTATCATTTTCACATTTATTGAGATTCCAATGTCCGATCAAGAAATTGAGAAATGTTTTTTGATCATTTAGATTTTTACTTGGCTGGAATTCTCCTCCAAAAGAATACTGACTTTCACAAGCCACCATCGTAGAGCCACGAAGTGCATATTTAGAACTCCCTTCATACATTATGATTTTCATTGTTCCTGGATCAACACCGCCTCTACAGATTAATACATATGGAATACTGATTTCGGTAAGTCCGTCACCGTCTAAGTCCGTGATTGTAGTTGCTTTTGGAATAAAACCGGTATACCAGTCAACACCAAAGCACTCAGTAAAATCGTAGAGTCTCCATTTGGGTTTAAACGTTTGAGAGGTTATACTTTTATGGAATAGATATGCATATAATTCAGATTTATCTTGAAGCATATACTCTGTTGTGTCAGGATAATAATCTTTCCATTTAAAGTGACCTGTTACTGTTTGAATAAGGATGTTTTCTCCAGATTTATCATACCATTTCAAAGCTTCTACAACTGTACCTCTAAAGTTTAGATATTTGGGTATTTCATCATAATTTAATTTTTGAACTTTGATATTTTCTTCTGAATGGTCTTCGTCCCATATGTTTAACCAAATATCGGGTTCAAGATTTCTGAATTTTTCAATTCGTGATTCAGATTGAGCATTGGCTATATTGGAGATAATTAGGAAAATTATGGGAATAAAATGTTTCATCTTCTTGTTTTAGAGAGTTTGACCTGTATTCATAAAAGTCCGAAGTCAAATAATATAATTACGGACGATCCTTTAACCCAAAGTCAATTCGTTGATCAACCATTCGTTTTACAATTCCCAGTTGCCCACAATGCCACATAGTATGTTTAATATTCCAGTCCAATGCTTCCAATTTATTTTTAGCAAGGGGATGTGGGACATCAGTTGGCTCTAGTGCATCATATAATTCATCATCCGAAAGTGTCGAGATAATTTCAATTGATTTTTCCTGAACAATTTTTAAATGATCTAGTAAAGCTTCCGGGTCGGTCTGTCCAACAGATTCGTGTGGCGCTGATTTGACAAATAACCTGGCATACAATTGAATTGGGAATTTTTGATAAAGGTCAGTTTGGTGGCCACGAATAACCATGATCGTATGGAAGTTAAAACTCAATAATAAATGTCCCACCTGCCAGGATACATGTGTATCTAAATGCTCAGGAATTTCATTCCATTTTTCAAAAGGGATACTTTCAACGATTTTATTCACCCATCGGTAGGCGTCTTCAGTTTGATATTTGATTAACTCAATTTGATTCATATGCTTTAGATTTTAGGTTGTTGAATTTGACCAATCTGATTTTCTTAATTCGTAACGTCTATCTGTACAATGATCCTTGTCATTATAGAACTCCTGGGCTGGATGGAAGAATTTTTCCAGAATTTTAACGGATGGGAGATTTTCAATATTCACATCAGCAGTAAGCATTGGTATTCCCAGGTTGGAAAAACAAAAGCTGATCATACCTTTTGTGATTTCAGTACCGTAACCTTGACCCCAATAAGTACTTCTAAATCGATAACCAATTCCCCTTTGGTTCAGGTCATTGGTAAGAAGTGCGCACAGACCAATTAATTCTGTTTTATCAGTTTCATAAATGCCCCAAATCACCTGATTACATAATTCAGGAGAAGGGGAATAGTTTATTGACGATTCGAACTTTTTTAAAATATCCTCTGTAGACCATTGTGGTTGAGGTATCGGATTAATGATTTCCGGTGCCGACAATAATTCAATAAAGAAATCTTTATCGGATGGTTGAAGTTCTCTGACTTCTAATCTGTCGGTATTAAATATGATCGGTGTCATTTTAAACTATTTATGAAAGCCAGGACGTCAGTGGTAAACTTGTCGGGTTGTTGATAGTGTACCGAATGACTTGCGTCTACGTAAACCAGATATGTAATTAGCTCCGGATGCGCAGATTTTAATTGTTGATTTTGTTTTGTAAGATTCATAAAGCCGTTTGCATCGTCTTTAGTTGGATCGAAAATTAACATTGGAACATCTAGGTTTCGGTATACGATTAACGGTTGAAGAAATAACGTGGAGCTTTTAAACTGAGAACAGGTGCTTGTTCTGAATACTCCATTTACGCCATCTTCGATCGTACTTTCTTCTAACCATTCGGATAATCCTAAATTCCAAGCCCAAAAATCATTTTCATTGGATTTGATATAAGCCAGTCGCCAAAATTGTGAGTCTGAATCTTGTTCTTTGTAATAATGTTTGAACGCGTCAAATTGAGTTTCAAATGTTGTATGATTCATATACTGTGACATTTTTGTATACCAGTTTTTTACCTCTTCCTGAGATAACATTTGACGGGGAAGAAGCCAATTGGCCGAACCTCCATCTTCCAGAATGATTCCTTTAACTTTTTCCGGGTAGCTGTCGTAAAATGCAGAGACGATAGTTCCTCCTCTAGACCATCCTCCAATGATGGTTTGATCGATGTGCAGATGATCTAACAAATAATCGATATCATCAGCAACATGATAAATTGAAACATCTTTATCTGGTATATCTGTAAGTCCGTGGCCGTAATAATCAATGGCAATTACATAAATATGTGCAGCAACCAAACGATCTACAATTTCTAAAATCTCTGTGGAGTTTTGGTAAGAACCGTGTACCCAAACAAGAGGTGTATCCTGTGGATTTCCCCAGGTAGAGTAGTGCATGTTGACATTTGGGGTTTGGATATAATGCCCATGATCAGATTCAAATTTTTGATAATCTGCTACTGCTTGATCAAACTTTGATTTAAAATCAATTTGATCAGGATTCTGGGCCCAGGATATTTGCGGGAGTAGGAATAAAAAAAGTAATCGTTTAAATGTGATGTGCATCTATTTCCAATGGAGTATAATAATGGGCTAAAGATATATTCATTTGAGTATTTGCATTTATATTTTAAGATTCGTTATTAAATATTTTTAGGACCGAATCAAGGTTTTACCCAAAACAAATTCGGATTGTTGGTTTTATACGTGATATATTTAACTCCACTTTTCTTACCCGTTTTTTCCACTTTTTGTGGTGTCTGTTCAATACCATCTAATGGTAAAAGTTCTACATAAATAATTTCTTTACCTTTTTCTGTGGTCTCGGTATTGTACATGCTGTTTAATGGTGTTTCCAGACGATAGAGATTTTTAGCCATGTAATAATCCAAATAGTGTTCTTTGGTTTGTAAACTCGTTCTATTCCAATTTGCATCGGCATTAAGTACTAAAGGTTGGCCTTTTACCAATCTTTCACGGACTTCCTGAATACCCAATAGATTCCCATTTTCATCCATTACATATGCATCAAAGGTAGGGTCCATCCACAACCATTTATTTAACTCTGTACTATATACCATATTGATGACATGACAATCATCAAATTGTGTCTCTTTGGGCATACAAGTAATGTAACGAGATTTGATCCCCATGGCCAGGTAGCATTCATTTAAAATGGTAGCCATCATTCTGCAATTGACTCCGCGTTTTTCCGTCTGGCATACTTTGATTAAGTCAACAGCATTTTTTAACGCAGGATTGTTACTACTGCCATCATGTTCAACCAAATCATGAACCCAGTGCATTAAATTGAAGATTTGAGAAAGTTCATTTCCTTTTCCTGCAATAGAATCTAGTTTGAGTTCTGTTCGAATTCGTTTGAGTTCAGGTGAGTTTTGATCCTGATATGTGAATTGAGGGATAAATCGATCATCCGAATAATTGTAAGCAGCTCCATTGGTAAGAATTTCCAGTTTTGAAGGTTCCCATAAGATTTGGGTATATGCCGAATCTTTTCCGTTTACCAGAATGATAAAATCATATTTTTTATTGCGTTCTACATCAAACGAAATTGAATCCTGATCGGTATAGAATGAGACTCTTTTTGCTGAGGTTTTAAAAACATCCGGTTTAGTTTCAGGTACAATGGTCCAGGCGTTATTATAGCGTTGATCATCTTCTTTGATATCCACTTGAAGGGAAGAGGCATTAATTATCGGAATTTGATTTTGAGCCAGCAAGGTTTGAGCACATAGTAAGATAGTCAGCAATAAATTGAATTTCATCTATAGTATTGTTTAAAGTGTTAATACTTCTATTGACCGGGATAATTTTAAAATGTTGCACGGAGTTTTTATTTGGGTCAATGATTTGTTTCTAAAATAAAAAAAGGGGCCTTGGCCCCTTTAAGATCTGAAACTAAGAAAGATTTTATTCCACAATCACACGATACCTGGATGAATTTCCATCAATGATCAATTCAACAATATATGCGCCTGATTTTTTTACGGAGGCTGGTATTTCAATGTGATCTCCGTTGATTTTTATTTCACTTGAATTCAATACACTTGATTTTCCATTCATAGAATGAAACAAAACTTTAATGGATGTATTGTTACTAATTGCTACATTCTTTACAGAGAATGTTTGCCCTTTTTTAATTGGATTTGGGTATACCAAATCCGTTGAGGATACTACATTTTGATTTAAGCTTGATGCTTGATTTAATCCATTTCCATTGTTTGGTGCAATCGGAGAAGCATTAAGACTTATATCATTTGAAAATATGGTTAATGCGGTTGCATTGGAATTGGTAATTCTACAGTAATACGTGTTGGATACTCCTCCAGGATTGTTCAGTACACAAACTCTGGTATTGCAATAAGGTATTGGTGTCGCTGAACCACCCGATCTGATAAACCATTGATAACTTGTTGTACTTGGTATACCGGCATGATTTACTTCAATGGTATCTAAACCTTTCTGAATTGGATTTACCTTGGTTTGGTTAAAATAACTATGAGATAATCCATTTAAACTATAGGAGGAATATGGCGCAATATCCAGAAAGTCCAGTTTATTGTTTACCAGATTAAATGCAAAATTGGATGGATAGGTGCTGTTGGGATCATCATATTCGAAATGTTCTAATCCGTTTGAAACCAGGTAAACATATGATAAAGTAGGCATGTTTTTCACATTAAAAGAAGTAATGCTGTTACTTCCCAAATAGATGGTCTCAATAGTAGTTTGTGGTGTGCTTGTGTTACCGAAATCTACAGAACTATAATTACATGAATTTGCATTAAAGTATTTAAGATTTGGCATATTACTTAAATCCAAAGTACCATTGAGTCCGTTACTATTTTGGAGTCTTAAATAATCCAGATTGGGATAATTCACAGGGCCTACTGTGAATTGATTTAAATTGTTATTTCCAAGATCTAAATGAACAATGGTAGGAGCTACAATTACAGAGTTAAATGATGTAAGGTTATTCCCTGACAAACTGATCCTACTCACTTGATTGGTAAGTCCAATCATCAAATCGTTAATTTGGGCGTTTTCAGCTTGAATATTATTGATGACCGGAAGACGTGTCAGGTCCAAAGGTTTGTTATTGAATAGATTATTGGATATTAATACATAATGCAAGTTAGGATGGCCAATGGATGAGGTGATAAAATCAGAGATCTGATTGTAATGTGCCGTTACTGATTCCAAAATAGGCATTGCAGAAACATCTAATGGACCGGAAACATTATTACTATTCAGAATAAGATATTTAAGATTTGAATAATAAGCAGAGTTACCAGGTTTGTTTTCATTATGCAGTTCAAATGTGCTGATTCCCGTGTATTCGAAATGAAGTCTGTTTAATGCGGGCATTCCCTTTATATTCAGGGTTTTATTGGTCATATTATTGTTTGAAATATTTAAATGCACTAAAGCATCATAAAAGTTATCACTGGTATTTGTAGTAATATCTGTTAGGTTGTTTTTGGCTACCGATACCCAGGTAAGGTTGGGCATAGTGGATATATCAATGGTACCGCCCAACTGGTTATCCCAAATATCCAAGAGTCTTAGCTCTGTTAAATCTTTAAATGAAGTAGGAATAGTCCCTATGATATTATTTTGAGAGAGTCTGATTTCAGTGACTCTACAACCTTGAACCGTTATTCCTTTCCAGGTATCAATTGGAGCTGATGTAAGCCAATTTGTCTTGTCATTCCAGCTTCCCATCGTTAATGGTCCGTTTGAACTATTAAAAAAATCGACTAAGGCTAAAGAGTCCTTTTTCCGGTCTAAAGCGTTATTTGCAAATATGGAGATCTGAACATCGATGGCTTCCATAACTCCATCCACCTGACAATTATATAACCCAGCATCATTGGGTGTTATACTATTTAAAACAAATGTGGCATTGGTTGCACCAGGTATATTGGAATATGTTTTACTGGATGAATTGTATAGCACCCATTGGTAAGAGGTGCCTGAGGATGGTGCATTCAAAATAATATCGCTACCTTCCAATCCTTGAACCTTGGTAGCTTTTTCAACATTAGCAGATATTGCCGGAATATTGGCACATGGGTTTTGCGCCTGTACAGAAATTCCTATGGTGAGTATACCTAGAATTCCCAAACTGATTTTTTTCAATGTTTTCATAATGATAGTTTATTGTTCACGATCAAAAATCCAACATCCGTAATTTCATAACTCGAAAATTTTGTGTGGTGTAGAAATGTTTTTGTGAGTAGTAGTATTTTTTTTGTGAATGGAAGATTGTAATTTTTGGTGATAGAGAGGGGTAGAAGTCGCCTGATTTAAATGGAGGATGAATTATTCAAAGTAATTCCCCTATTTTAGAGTTAGCCTATTTTCTAACAATTTGGCCTTTTATAAGTTCTCCTTTTCTGATGAATTTTCCATCAGCATAGTAATCTCTAAACTGGGCAGGTAGACCTGTACTATAAGTAGAATTCGAAGAGTTTTGTAATTGATAATGTAAGTGTGCTTCGGTAGAATTTCCACTATTCCCAGTTTCTCCAAGTTTTTGCCCCTGAACAACAGTATCACCTTCAGAAACGATAACCGTTCCCTTTTTAATATGTGCCAAAATAGAATATTCGCCATTAAAATGATCAATCATGACGTAATTGCCGCTAGATAATTTTTCGTTTTCATTTACCTCTCCAGGGATATTATCATCGATATTGTTTTCCACTTCAATAATTTTTCCAGTTCCAGGAGCGTACAAGGGTTTACCAAAACAGTGATAATCTTCGTTTTTATTTCCATTTCCGATGTAAGATTTACCGTTAACTTTTATGACGATATCAATGGCATATCTTTGACCCAGGCCCCAGGTAATAAAATGGTGACCACCTTCATGATGTGTCTTACCACCATGAAAAATATACCATTGATCTTGAAAAGGTAGTTTTAAATCGGTTTTCGTTTGGTAGTTTAAATAAATGTCTTCTTCAAACTCTCCATCATTTCCTATGAATGCTTTTTGACAGCTTCCCAAAATGTATATGGAGCCTAAAACTAAAAGTGGGAGACTGATGCATTTTGAATATTTCATATGGATTAAAATTTAAGATTGATTCCGGTTGATATTCTACTTTGTAACTCTCTGTAAATGTTCTCAGATTGTAATCTATCGTACCGAGAGCGGAACTGAGTAACAAGATTGAGCCTATTTGAAAGGGCATATTGATATTCAATATTAAAAATATAACCTTGATATTTATCGGGTAAATAAATGTCAGTGTCTAATTTGCCGTAGACGAAAAATATCATAGGAATTGATAACTGTGATATTATGAGATGTTTTTCGTTTATTTGATATGCGATTCTTGCAGAAAAATCCAGTCTTTGACGCACTTCACCTGCGATTATACCACCATATAGGTGAGCTGCGGATTGTGTGAAAAAACCAATATATAGAATCCATTTGTTTCTATCAAATACCGGGTATAAAACGTTTAAACTTATTAGGTCACTTTTGTATTCCAAATTTAAAGCTGGAATCCGTTCAGAATTGAGTTCCGATTTCCAGTGTTGGTATCTCAGTTCTACGATTCTATTTTTTTTTGTATTACGTATATAATTGACCTCAAAGACGGGACTATGGTAGTGGTATTGAGATACTGGTGCTAGAGTTAGATTTTTAAATCCCCCCCAGCAATAACCGATTTTAATGCCACCTTCGTTTTTTAATTTTGTGTTTTGTCCGAATGAGATACTGACAACGAAAAAGGTAATGACAATTGCGAAATATTGTTTTTGAATCATATTTAATTTGACCATTTCGGATGAATTTAAGATGGGCCAAACCTAGTGCTGGTTAAGGGAAGTAAGGTTCCGAAACCTCTAAAAAGCACGAATCCGAACTTATTTTTGCATTTTTTTATATGCGCTTGGTGTCATTCCTGTATGTTTTTTAAAAGAATTGTAAAAAGTGGTTTTGGAAGAGAATCCACACTCCAATCCGATTGCCAACAGACTGTAATTGTCAAACTCTGGATTGGACATAATCTTTTTTACTTCTTCCACACGGAAACGATTGATAAAAGTCGAAAAATTATCTCCGGTAACAGCATTTACAATTCGGGAAACATAACCCGGACTGATGTCTAATAACTCCGCCACTTTTTCCCGGTCCAGGGTACTGTCTCTATAAATTTGGTCATTGATACACAGACTTTCTAGTTTTTTGAAGTAAGAATTTTCTTTGGTAAGGGACTCGGTTTTTGTTACATCATCTGTTTTAGATAGTTCAGGTTTATTTATGACGGGGGTCGTATGGTTTAGCTTTTGTTTGGCAATTAATGCTCTAATTTCTTCCTGATCTTTTGCAATTCTAAATTTAAAAATTCCAAAATAACTTATCCAGTGCATTAAGAACGCTGCAATTAAAGTAAGTATCATCATAACGGATTCAAATTCATTATCTAAAAAAATACCGGAAAGAAGAATCAAAACCCAGGAACCAAATAGGGAAAAAGTTAAAAGCCATAAATAGGTAAGCCACTTTTTTTCCTGGGTGTTATTTGAAAGTTTGATAAAGGTGTATGTGTAAATTATAATACCGGGGATAAACAAAAAAATGATCAGGATTTCAATGATATTGCCTGAAAGTTGAATGATTGATGGAATTTGTAGTGCGTTGGTAATTGAATCTTCATCCAGAATACTGTGAATGAGAGAAAATAAATAAGGTATGAACAGCCCCATTTTTTTTCTGGATTTTTTTATGGGGTGATCAATTTGATGAATAACATATAAAAAGATAAAAATAGGGAACAGGGTGCCAGAATCAATTATATCAATAAACCTTAGAAAAGGATAGGTATTATATATCCCTGTACCTTCATCAAGAACAAAGTTTAGCAGAGAAATGGAAAGTGAAAAAATGCCAAAAGCCAGATATTTATTTGCTTTACTTTTAAATATAGGAGATTTTAAAATGATAAATCCTAAAACAAACCCTTGAAAAATAGCGATATTAAGAAATGTAATTAATAAGGTCATTTTGTTGAGTATTCTTGTAAGTTATTGAGCCTGTTTTAAAGCCATTCAATATTGATTTTATAGCGGCTTTGAGACCATTTTAACTAATGTCATTTCATCATTCAGTTTAGTAGGGAATTCTGTAAAGATTCCATTTACACCAATGTCATCCAATGCATTTAATTCTGTTATTGAGTTTACCGTTACAACTTTTTCCCCTTCGCTTAGCCAAACCCAAAGTCGTTTATTTCTTTTTTTGACGTGATTTATTACTCTATGGGTTAGAAGTTTAATGTTACCAAATTGCACTGGTAACATTAAAATATTTGATTTTATTGGGAATAAACTGTCCAAAAAAAGAAAACTACTGTAGACCATTTTTTTTACTTCTTTCGTTGCAGCTCCATATTCCCAATTCGGACGTTTTATTTTAAATTTTGATAGTACTTGGTCGTAATGACTGACCACGACAATTTGCTTTTCCATTTTATTGCGCTCTATTGTTTCAATTATTTTATCAATAGCATTCAAATTACTAGTATGTATATCGAGTAATAATTTTGCATCTGGAAAAGAATAACAAACTTCTTCGAGGGTTGGGATTTCTATTGGTTTTTGGCGATAAGGGAATTCAGAGCCTACTTTAAAATTGTATCCCGCATTTAGTTTTTTGACGGAATCTAAGTTCATTTCATGAATTACATTTATAATTCCGGTTGTTCTTTCTGTATCATAATCGTGAAATAAAATAATATGTCCATCTTTTGTAATTTGTAAATCCATTTCAATGCGCCAATTGGGATTCACTTTCAGGCAGTGTCGAATTCCTTCGATTGAATTTTCAGGATTTTCCCCTCTGCCACAACTATAACATATTATTTCCAAGGTTCGTTTATTATTATGGTTAGTAATGGAATTGACGAATTGATACGCTTATTCGTATTAAATGTTTAGCTCAAAGATATAACTCAAGAACCTAATTGAGCGAGAATGATCAAAAAGTTAGACTACATCTGTAATTAATAGAAATTCCTAAAAAAATGACAGAATACAAAATGACTAAAAGCCCTCACATAAATTTAAAACCTAAAATAGAATAGAAAGACAAACCATGTGATTAAATCATTTTCCAGGTAAAATATACATACTGTATTATTCCCATTTGCGTATTTAACCCTACTGAAAATTCCGTTCTCTAAATGTGATGTTAATTCTACCTTGTGCACACTTTTGATTCTTTACTAGACTATGTGTATATCTGGATTGACAATAAGCCCCCATAATGATGAGACTCCCATTCGCTAACTTTAAATTATAACATTCATCACCAGTATTAGCCCTAAAACTAAACTCTCTGACTGCGCCCAAACTGATTGATGGTAGAATGGTATTGCATCCAGAAGTCTCCTGATCACTATGATATGGTGCAAAATAATTACCATCCGGGTAATACAAACACATAGCAAGGTCAAATTCCTTTTTCAATAACTGTTCAACCTTTTTTTTCAATTCTAACATTTTACCTTTAAAAGCAAAAGTTTGACCGTGTATTTCTTCCGGATGACTTTTTTGGTCCTTCAATTCATCTGTTAAAAACAAAATTTTGAAACTATCCGTTTGGGTTAATCGTCCTCCTGCTTCAATTATTATTCTGGCTTGATCTATTTGATATTGATTTATCAATAGAACATACAATTCGTTTGACTCTTTGTGAGTTAAGAAGTCTTTGATATAATCGACTGTACAGTTTATAGGTAGTCTCATTTTATTTTGTGGTGCTTAGCTTTGGTGTTTAACCTTTTAATAATTATTGTTTTTTTCGGTGTAATTTTTGGTGATTCCATTTAAAGAAGCACCATTTTGAATTTTAATTCCGATTGTACTTAATGTTCCTTCTATTTTGGATCCTTTTCTGATATCTAAAATTTCATCAGAGTAAATTTTACCTTTTATTTTTCCAAATATTATTACTTCTGAGCCTTTGGATATGTGCAGATTTCCAATTAACTCCCCTCTTAAAATGAAAATAAACCCTGCGCTTACATTTATTTCACCGATGTGTGTTCCGGTAAACTCCATATTATGATTAACAGTATACTTTTGGGGATGTAAGATATCAATCGATAGTATGTTTAATTTACTTTTTTAAAACTTGAACTTTAATTTTTCAATTATGCTAAAGCCATCTAGAATCATGTAATGTTTTACTGTTTATTAAGGTTCATATAAATGCTCTATCCCAAATGTAGGTAATCAAAAGAACTTTTAAGTTTTGTATTCCTAACCTGAATCAGAACTATCAGAAAGTTAAAGAATAATTTAATCAGTTTACGTCCTGAAAATATTAGCACATAAAAAAGGGGCTAAAAGCCCCTTAATAAAATTTGTACCCGAAGTGGGACAAATATCGAACTCTTTGATGTTGGATGCGAATCTAATTATTCAAGAATCAAGGTATGTAGCTCTTAGATAATTGATTTGAGTTTTTAAATTTAAAAATAATAAGTGTTAACGTTCCGGCTATGAAGCGTAGGAACGGTTTGGTTGGTTAGGTCTATGCTTTATAGCCATTGTTGTAGGGCGTTTTTAATTTTAAATAAATTTTAATTCAAATAGGTGAGTACCTTTACCATTCATTTTCTTTTTGGTTCTGACAGAATAATTGAAGTGATACTTATCTATTTCATACTTGTTTCGGAAGTAAATTAAGTCCTTAATCGGGATTGATAATTTTCCGTAATTCTCAGTAGTTTCAACTTCTGGTGTTTTTTCTTTTACCTCAATTAGAACATTCAAAACATACACGCACTCAAAACAAGGATGGTCAGTTCCATATCTAACAGTTATTACATCATTATCATTTAATTCAGATGATTTCAACTCGATTGAAGGTTTTTCGGACAAAGAGTTGTATTGTTCAATTAGTGAATCATTTAGGTATACATGATAGTAGTCAAGAGTGTCACAATATCCAAAAACGGAAATTGTCATAAATGATATGAGAATCAAAATTTTATTCATGTCTTTGTTTTTTAATGCCCTACAACGTTCCGGCTATGAAGCGTAGGAACGGTTTGGTTGGTTAGGCCTATGCTTTATAGCCATTGTTAGGCAAAGTTTATTTCTTTTTAATAACATCATATTCCTGTTCTAAAACTTCTCTATAAGTACCATTTCCATCTCTTGGACAAGCTTCTATCAGGGGCTTATCATATTTATTACTCGCCCATCTTGAATCAGGAACATATATATGATACTTCTCATCCAAATATGAGTTTATCAGATTGGTGATTTGTAAGGCTGTGCTGTCGTAAGTGTTTTTCATTACAAACTGACTACATTTCCCTCCATACTCAATGTAGTAATTTAATGTCCCACCGCTCATTACAAGAGGATTTGTTCGGTAAACGTATTTTCCTTGTAATGTATCCAGAATTGATATTATCGAATCTATTGATGACTCTCTAAACTTAACGTGATAGAAGTTTCTTTCTTTTGTCCAGATTGTATCATTAAACACTGTATCAATTCTATACTTCTCTGCCCTTTCACAAATCGAATAAGTTAATACAGTATCATTAATTTCAATTTTCAATCCGGAAGCACAGTCTTTATATTCCTCAGCCATATACCAAGTTGCATTTGATCCCAATCCTGTTATCCAATAAACCAACTTGAAATCTTGGCCAAACGATAAGTTAAATGATAGAACAGTTAATATTGTGAGAATTACTTTCATCTAATTTTGCCTAACGTTCTGTGTATGGGCAGTAGGGCAGATTCGAAGCACTACACTTTCGATTTACCACTAAGTCAAAACAAACGTTTTTACTTTTAAATTTCTTTTTGTTAGACGTCAAAACTTTGTTTTGGGTTGTCTGCTCAAAGAACAAGACTTTCAATTTATCACTAAATGTCCTATTGGCTATACACGTTGTTGGGCACAGTTTTTTTATTTTTTAATTACAAGTCGTATGAGGATGGGAACATAAATTATATGAAGGCATCCATCCAATTTTCTTTTCATTATTCATTAATAGCTCTATATAAAACCAAGTTCCTTTAACTTCAAGAATTTTTACTTTATGTGTAGTCCATCCGTCCCTTGGGTCAAACTGGGTTTTAGTTGAGTTTGTATCAGGTTTTTCGAAAATGTAAGGGGTAAAAGGGTCTTTATAATTTCCATATAGTATCCATTCGCTTAATTCTATAGTACAATCGCTTAGTTTTATCCAACTACCTTTAAGTAGTTCAACAATTTCATTATCTCCTTCAGAATCAAGTTCCCAACCGTTAGAATTATTTTGATTTCCTCCATTTAAAATCATTATTGAGTCAATTTGAATTAGATTTCCAACTGAGGTATTAGAATGAAAATATGTGTAGATGAAATCAAGTGTATCATTTTCCCAAAACCATGTCTTTTTTCCAGTAGAGTCATAAAATTGGATTGAGGAATTTCGGTTTAGCTCAAATTGAAGTTCAACATCACAAGCATTATTCTTATGTATTTCAGTCTGAGAGAAGCAGCTTGTAAATGTGAATATTAGTGTCAGTATGTTAAATATGGTTCTTGTCATTTTTTAATTGTGCCCAACGTACGTGTATATGTACTTGTACATACACACACACTATATGTTTTATCCCAAATGTATGGAATCTAAAGGATTTTTTATTTTTTTAAATGAACTTATTGCAACATGTGTGTAAATTTCGGTTGTTCTGCTACTATTGTGCCCAAGAAGGGTTTGAATATATCTTAAATCTGTTCCTGCTTCCAATAAATGAGTAGCGAAGGAATGTCTTAAAATATGTGGTGTTACCAGTTTGTTGACCCGTGCATTTTTTGCTGAATTTTTAATAACCTTTGATACGCTTTCAGGAGAATATTTCCCTCCACGTTGTCCTTCGAATAAATACTTTTTTGGTTTCCTTTAGTATTCTTAAAAGCTATGACGAAGTCACTCAAAAAGTTAAAGAATAGTTATAATTTATTGAAATAGAGGAAACAGCGGAGCATAAAAAAGGGGCTAAAAGCCCCTTAGTAAAATTTGTACTCGAGATGGGAGTCGAACCCACACGTCCTAAGACACACGCCCCTCAAGCGTGCGCGTCTACCAATTCCGCCACCCGAGTAGATTTGCTGCAAATGTATAATTTATGGATTAGTCAAGTATCCGACAGTATAGTTTTTTAGTTTAATATTTTTTTGTGTTACGATTTTGTGATCTTCTCGTGATAAATTATAGATGTAAAAAATATAATTTAGAGCCATAATTCGAATGATCTGATCATTCCTAAATATCCGAACTATGGCAGCAGCAGAATCAAAATTGTGGTATCTGGAACAGATTAACATTTTCAGAGACTTAGGTCCGGACGATCTAGACAGAGTAGATAAAATTTCATCTATGAAGACGTTGGAGAAGGGTAAGTTTATATACTTCCCGGAAGAACCGTCAAAGGTGGTTTTCTTATTGAAAAGCGGTCGGGTGAAGATTGGAACCTATTCTGAGGAAGGCAAAGAAATTACCAAAGCCATTCTGGAACCGGGAGAAATCTTCGGGGAATTGGCAATTGCAGGGCAGGAAAAACGTCAGGATTTTGCTCAGGTTTTGGATAATAATGTTAAGATCTGTGCGATACATAAGGAGGAGATGTTGAAAATACTCGAGTCCATGCCGCGTTTGAATCTAAAGATTACGCACTTAATAGGTGTAAGATTACAAAAGATGGAACGTAGGTTTGAGTCTTTGATTTTTAAAGATGCACGTGATCGAATTGTAGATTTTATTCGTGATCTGGTATTGAATAAAGGAAAAAAGGTGGGATTTGAGTATGCGGTAAAACATAAATTGACACATCAGGATATGGCCAATTTAACGGCTACGTCCCGCCAAACGGTAACGATTGTGTTGAATGAATTGCGTGAGCAGGGCATTCTGGATTTTGACCGCAGAAGTATTATTGTTCATGAAATGGATGATTTGGTATAAAGAAATAGCGCACAAAAAATAAATGAAATGAAGTACGTATTATACATTGGGGAAGGATGTCACGACTGTCATATAGTTCAAGGGTTTATAAAGGAAAACGCCCTGGATGTGGAAATTGTAGATGTAGATAAATTAGAACAACCTTTGGCATTTGATGTCTTTGTGAGACCAGCATTGATGCGGGATGATACTTTGGTGGCATACGGGTTAGATGTAATAGACCATTTGAATAGGGTGATGATCAAATCATAAGTGAATGAATTTTTTGGCGCATTTTCATCTGTCAGGTGACGATGAAGAAATTGCGATAGGTAACTTTATCGGAGATTTTGTAAGAGGAAGTAATTTGGATGAGCTTCCGCGAAATGTATTGAATGGGATTCAATTACACCGTTTTATTGATGAGTTTACGGATAAACATCCTGTGGTAAAATCAGTTAACGAGATGTTACAACCCTATTTTTCAAAATATGCTCCGGTCGTTTCGGATATTTACTTTGATTATTTTCTGGCCTCTAACTTTGACGATTATTCGGTGGTTTCGTTACGTGATTATACACACGGTGTGTATGACTTATTAGAGCGTAAAAAACATATTTTACCTGATCGTGCCCGTAATTTTTATCATTTCCTGTTAGAACGCGATATCTTTTTTGAATATGGAAACAAAGGAGGTATGCGCCATGTATTTAATGGTGTTTCTTCTCGTGCACGTTTTAAATCAAATATGGAACAGGGCGTGCCTATTTTGATTAAACACGAAGCAGAATTATTACCATTATTTCAGGAATTTTACCCATCCTTGCAAAAAGCTTCTCAAGAGTTTATTGAGCAATTGTAAATCTTTCCAGATCCATATGAGTTTAAAGATTATTCCAACGTCTGATGAATCTCCAACATTATACAATGATGAATTGGATGAAACGTATCATTCTCGTCATGGAGCATATCGTGAAAGCGTTTATGTATACATAAAAATGGGGATGGATGAATTGACTCATCTTGAAAACATCAAGGTTTTTGAAATGGGTTTTGGAACCGGATTAAATCAATTGCTTACCTGGGAGTTTGCGGAGCAACACCGAATCAAAGTAGACGTAACCACGATTGAATTGTATCCTTTGGAAGAAGAGTTTTGGAGGCAGTTGACTTATTATAGAAATGAGGAAGAGCATGAGATTTACAATCAATTGCACGAGGTGGAGTGGGAACAAGAACAAGTGATTTCAGAGTATCTTAGTATTTGCAAAAAGAAAACTTCATTATTTGATTTCAATGCAGATGAGGCTTTCCATATTATTTATTGGGATGCATTTGGACCTGAAGTACAGCCGGACCTATGGACTTTGGAAGTATTTCAGAAACTGTTTAATTTCCTAAAACCAGGAGGAATTCTAGTAACCTATTCTGCCAAAGGTCAAGTACGGAGAAATATGATCGCAGCAGGATTTGATGTGAGTAAATTACCTGGTCCTCCCGGAAAGCGAGAAATGTTAAGAGCTGTAAAACCCATATAGCTAAAAATATTACAATGATGTATGTTTGATGCATCAATGCGGTTTCCAATTCACATAACCATAGGTGTTCTATCCCTGTTTTTTCTTTTAATGGGAAAAGAGGTGCAAGCTCAGGTTCAAACGGATACATTAACCCCGAAAGAGGCCGCAGCTTTGCAAAAGAAATTGGATCGGGAATTAAAAAAATCTCAACGTAAAACTTCTTTTCAGATTTTACCCTTAGTATACTACACTCCAGAGACTGATTGGGCATTTGGAGCTTCAGGAATTTACATGTTTCGATTTCATCAAAAGGATAGTTTATTGCCTTTTTCACAGATTCAACCTTCATTTATATATACTTTAAATAAGCAGGTATTAGCTACAGTACATTATCAATTATATACGAATAGAAACTGGACTGTAAGTGGTAAAGTAGGGTATTTGGTTTATCCATATTTCTTTTCTGGGATTGGGAATGAACATGATTTATCTTACAAAGAATGGTATGATGCCACATATCCAATATTGAAGGTGAATGCTTATCGTAAAATACGTCCAAAGGGCTTGTCTGCTGGATTACGTTACCGATATCAAAATACCCAAATCACATCACCCCCGGATAGTTTGTTGGGTAATGGGCAGATACCCGGAGAAGGAGGAAGTGTACAATCATCTCTAGGTTTTGGATTTAAATATAGAACCACAGATTTTATAGGGTCTCCAACGAAAGGTTGGTATGTTAATGCGTATACTATGTGGAATTCTAAATCGTGGGGAGGTGACTATGAAGATCAGGTTTTGCTTTTAGATGCGCGTAAGTATCTAACTGTTTCAAAGAAAAAGGATGTATTGGCATTTCAGATTTTTGCTCAGTCTCATACCGGAGATGTTCCTTTTAATCTAATGTCAATGCTGGGGGGGAGATACCGAATGCGAGGTTATCAGGAGGGAATTTACAGGGATAGACAAATGCATGTGTATCAATTGGAATACCGTAGCCGATTGTTTTTTAAGTACTTTGGATTTGTATTATTCGGGAATTATGGTGGGATAGGAAATGATTTTGATGAGGTGACCTCTAATTATCGCTATACCGTAGGAACAGGATTGAGATTTACACCACTTCCCGAAAAAAGATATTTTGTTCGTTTAGATTATGCTATTGGTGAGAGTACCCAGGGATTTTATATCGAAATCGGAGAAGCGTTTTAACCAATTCGTCTTTGTACTAAAGACTCCACTTTTGTATACAGCTGTTCTGGTTTATAGGTCCGCCAGGATTGATCATTTAACTCTCCACCTAACAAGAAATAGTGATCGATATTCGCATCTTTAAAGTCATTTAAAACATGATCTCTAAAGTTGAGTAATGCGATCCAGCCATCCTCAATATCTTCAAACCATTCTTCATAATAAGAATCGTCAGAGCTATGGAAGTTAAGCACGTTTTCACCAATAAGAATGAATTGATTAATTCCGTGATCGGTTAAGGTATCTACAATGTTTCGTTTTAGAAACATAATGTCATTGTACAACGTATCATTCCATTCTCCAATCAATTCAATAATCGCGTATTGGCGGTCATAATCGGCAAACAGGATTTTGATAAACAATGTTTGAGATTCAATGTTATCCCACTGTGGATGAATAACATGATCATAGATACGGTCCTGAAATTCAAACTCACTATAAATCCTGCCAAAAAATGGAGAGTTTGGATCTTCTTCTGCGGTATACAGATTACGCCAATTCCAATATGGTTCAATGGTATGCATGCGGCAAAAGTATAGTTAAAACATTAGCATTTTATAGAAATATGATTTGAAAATGAAATGTGTAAATTCGCGTGGAATAACCTACAAGGAAAGGTATACTAAGACACAAAGTTATGAAGAAGAAATTATGGTTAGTGGGTGCGTTGATGTGCACAATGATTGTGAATGTAATGGCAAAAGAAGGAATGTGGATTCCCTTACTATTACAGCAATACAACGCTTCTGATTTGGAAAATATGGGCCTAAAAATATCTGTAAGTGATATTTATGATGCCAATAAATCAAGTATGAAAGATGCTGTGGTTTTATTCGGGGGAGGATGTACTGCTGAAATCATTTCTGATCAGGGTCTATTACTTACGAACCACCATTGTGGGTATGGACGTATTCAAAGCCATTCATCAGTAGAACATGATTACTTGAAAGATGGGTTTTGGGCGATGAATCAAAAAGAAGAATTACCTAATGAAGGATTATCGGTTACTTTCATTAAAGAAATCAAAGATGTTTCTAAGATAGTTTTGGAAGGAATTGATATCAAAACAGATGAGTCTAAAAGACAAGAATTGATTGCATCAAGAATTGATTCATTAAAAAAGACAGTAAAAGAAGAGGATGGTTATGGTTCACAGATTAAACCTTTTTATCATGGGAATCAGTATTTCATGTTTATTACAGAAACCTTCGAAGATGTAAGATTGGTAGGTGCGCCTCCATCTTCAATTGGAAAATTTGGTTTTGATACGGATAACTGGGTTTGGCCTAGACATACTGGAGATTTTTCGGTGTTTAGAATCTACGCTGGTAAAGACAATAAACCGGCAAAATATGCGGAAGATAATGTACCATATAGACCGAGACATCATTTTCCTGTAAGTTTAGCTGGAGTAGCTGAAGATGATTTTTCAATGGTCTTCGGATTTCCAGCAAGAACAAATGAGTATCTGCCGTCAACCGCAGTGAAGTATATTATTAATGAAGAAAACCCGTCTAAGATTAGAATGCGTGATATTTCTTTAGGAATTATCAATAAGGCAATGAGATCAAGTGCAGAATTAAATATCAAATATGCCGCAAAGCAATCCAGAATTTCAAATGCCTGGAAGAAATACAAGGGACAGATTTTAGGGTTGAATAAGACACACGCAATTGAAAAAAAGCAAGAGATAGAACGTTCGTTTAATGAAAAAGTAAATAACAATGCAAAATTCTCAAAGTACAAGGGTGTGTTAGAAGCTTACGAAGTACAATACAAAGATTTTACGGCATACTCGATGGCGCGCAGCATGTTCATTGAAATCTATTATTATGGACCTGAGATTTTAAGGTTTTCAAAAAAGTTCTCCAGATTGGCTAAACCTCTGACGGAAGAGGAGCGGAAAGCGGAAATTGAAAAATTGAAAGCTGCTGCCGAAAAGTTTTATAAAGATTATGACCCTCTGGTAGATGAGGAGTTAATGAAAAACATGATCCCTGAATATTTGGTATCAGTGACTACAAGTTTGGTACCTCCGACTGTGTTTAACATGTTTGGTTACAATGATCCTAAAAAGGCTGGTAAAACTTCAAAATCGGTATTCGATAAATCTATTTTCGCATCAAAAGAAAGATTATTTACCTTTTTGGATAAATACAATTCAAAATCGTATAAAAAAGTAGCATCAGATCCAGCATATATTATTGCTACGGATATTGAAAATACATATCGTAATGTGGTGTCTCCACATTTCAAGAGTGGTCAAATGGAGTTGGACAGTATTCAGCGCGTTTATATGGCAGGTTTAATGGAAGTATTACCTGATTATAAAAACTATTACCCGGACGCGAACTTTTCTTTACGCTTGTCTTATGGAAAAGTGAAAGGGAGTGAACCTGTTGATGGAATGGAGTACAAGTATTACACTACTATGAAAGGAATAGCGCAAAAAAGAGATACGGCTTCATACGAATTTAATGTGCCACAGAAATTGATGGACTTGTATGAAAGTAAAGATTTTGGGCAATATGCAGATTCAACCGGACAAATGCACGTTTGTTATACGGCTACAAATCATACCTCAGGAGGTAATTCCGGTAGTCCGGCATTAAATGCTAAGGGTGAGCTAGTAGGGCTCAATTTTGACCGTACCTGGGAAAGTACTATGAGTGATATCATGTATGACCCTAATATTTGTAGAAACATTATGGTGGATATTCGTTATGTATTATTTATCATAGACAAATACGCAGGAGCTACACATTTAGTAGAAGAAATGGACCTGATAAAATAATCAGGTCTTAATCGTGTTTCTCAACTTTAACGATATATAATTTTTCCAACGCTTTTTCCCGGGTATTCGGATTTAAGAACTCTCCTGTAAGTTCAGTGTTTGGGAAATTATATAAATTTTTGACTACCTGATAGGTGATGCCATTTTCTTTTAAGCTGTTAATACCGTCTTGACTTGTAAATAAATAAAGATCGTGAGTTTTGGTTTTGTTACGGATATAATCTGTACCTGCCCAGTGATGGAATCTATATTCTTTTGAATAGAAATTGATCACATGATAATGTTTGGCATAGGCCACAAAATCATCTACTCCCAAATCATGTTCTACAATCCAATCTGCCATAACTCGGCCAGACTGGTATTGGTTCATTTGCGGATAGAAATATCCATTCATCACGATATTTGTTCCAACCACGGCCACTAAAGAAGGACCAAGTAATTTTACGACCGGATTAGACTTGATAATTGCAAAAGAGATAAATCCAAATATTCCCAATGGAATAACCCACCAGAAAGCATGTGTAGCAGGGAATACCCAATACAGGATAAATAGAACAAGGAAGCCAATTAGAATTGAGAACACCAGTTGAACCCACTTAAATGTAAGATACGATTTTTCACTTGACTTTTTAAGTAATTGATCCATATAACTTGCTGTAAAGATAGCGGCCATTGGCATGATAACCATTATATAATGTGGCAATTTATAATGTGATGTAGATAGTGCGATAAAGGGAAAAATAAACCCACCAAAAGAATACAATTCCAAATTGGCTACTGGTTTGAATTTAGCATCAATCATTTGTTTGATTTTATTCCCAAAAGCGAAAATTCCAATAAGTGACCATGGTAGGAACTCCCATAAATAATTATGGGTAAAGAAGAAATAAGAGGAATCATCCTTCCATACATTTTCACCGGTAATCCTACCAAAACTCTGTTCCCAAAAGAAAAAGCGTAATCCTGAAACTCCAACGCGTCCATTTACACTGGCTTCTGGTCTTAAGTCAAATTGGGTATAAAGTCCCCACATCATTGGTGCCAACACCACAACTACAATAATGACTCCCGGAATCCAACGCCAATTAAAGATGTTTTTCCAGTCTCGTTGGTATATTAAATGAGTTCCTATAGCCATAACCGGAACTACTGCACCAATAGGCCCTTTGGCAGTCATTGCTAACCCAACAGAGATAAAAGCCCATATAAAATGAGAAAGCTTTTTGGTTTGTAGATAGCAGACCCCTTGCCAAATAGCGACTATAACAAAGTTGGTTAATAAGGTATCTGTTCTTACATCATGATTATGGAGAACATAAATTTGAGAACTCGCTAAAACTACGGCACTGATCACACCTGTATTGTGATTATAAAGTCTTTTACCTAATCTATAAGTGGCATAGAAACCCAATAATGTAGAAAGGAATGTGGGTAAGCGATAAGCAAAATGATTAATTCCAAAAATCTTAATAAAGATAGCTCCTAACCAGAATAACAAAGGAGGTTTGTCTAAGTAGTTGTTTTCCAGGTGGTAAACTTCTAAAAAACTATTGGTATGTGCCATTTCCATACTGATAGACGCATACTGTGATGCATCAACCTCCATTAGATCGGGAGCGAATAGTCCAACGATATATACAGTGAGTAATCCTAAAAATGTTGCAATCGTAAATCCTCTGGGAATATTGTACATAGAACCTATTTAATAATACTGAGCGCAAAAGTTGATAAAATTCAGTCGGATTCAAAAGATGCTTTCGAAATAATTTTTCGCTCTTTTTTAAGATATGATTCAAATATGATATTCGTGTGACCAAATAGTTATAATTTGTGACCAAATAATTTGTGAAAACGAGTTTCTCGTATACTTTTGTGCCTGAACACAAACCAACTATTATGAAAGCGACAAAATATTTCTCTGCATTATTATTCATTTTTGCAATCGCATTTCTTTCCACTTTAGAATCGTGTAAAAAAGACTCTGACTCAGGATCTACAGGTGCGCCAGTTACAAAAGCGTCATTATTGGCATCCGGACCCTGGATAACTTCGTCAGCGATTATGAAATTACCTACTGGTGATTTAGACTTGTTTTTGTTGATGGATGAATGCGAAAAAGATGATCTTGTTGAATTTAAGTCTGATAAAAAGATTGTAGAAGATGCAGGGGCAGTGAAATGTACTCCTAGCGATCCTCAAACTGAAGATGCGGGAACCTGGGAATTTGCAAGCAATGAAACGGAATTAGTTATAACCGAAGGTACGGATATCACAACACTTAAGATTATTTCCTTAACGTCATCAGAGTTTATTGTAGAATTCACGGAATTCGATGCGACATTGCAGGCTGATGTAACCGGAAGGTTTACATACAAACACAAGTAAGATAGAAAAAATTACTGCACACTCCCCACACAAAAAAACGCTTTCAAAGAGCGTTTTTTTTTGCCTTTACATTTCGAAATCGATCTTTTCTAAAATTAAACCGGAGGCAGGAGCAATATAAGTTAAAGGTTCAGGGGTACGTTCGATTAACATGATTTTGAGATCTTCTAACGTAATTTCATGTTTCCCCAATAAAATCAATTGACCCATCATTAATCTTACCTGATTACGCATAAAACCCTTTGCACTTACACGATAGATAAAACTCTCTTCAGGAAAAAAACTGGCAGTATATTTCGTGTTGTTCTCAATTTCTGATGTGAGAATAGTCCGTGTAAATTGAGTGTTGGCCGAAGGCTTAGTGCAAAATGTTCCGAAGTTATGGGTGCCCAGAAAAAGTTGTGCACCTTGTTTCATGAGCTCAACATCCAGATGATCCTGAATGACGCACATAATAGAAGCACTAAATGGATGAGGTTTTTCACCGTAGCCAAAAATATATTCGTAGGTTTTGGTTTTTGCAGTATTGATGATGTTAAATTGTTCATCTACTGGTTCAATATGGATCGCTCGAATATCTGCTGGTAAATTGATATTTACCATACTCAGAAATACATCCAGGTTTTGAATAGGTTGAGATATAAAAAGCTCAAAAGCACTATGATTGGCAGATACCAATGCATCGGTTCTACTGGTTCCTAAAGTTTTAAATTGGATATCACCCAATACGAACTTGAATGTTTTGTCAATGAGTTGATGTACCGTTTTAACCTGAGGTTGCTTTGCCCATCCATGAAAACGGAATCCCAGATATTGAATATGAATCAGGTAATAGTACTTTTTATTAAACACGGATAAAGGTTTATTTCAATTCAACATTTATATGACAAGTGGGACAGTAGGAAACGATAAACTTTCAGGTTTACTCCAAGTCAGAACGTTGTTTTTGTTTTTAAATTTATTCATTTTAAAAGCCATCCGTCAGCTGACGGATGAGCGGTGTTTCAAATAACCACAGCATGCCTTATTTGCTATATACCGTGTTAGCCTCTTTTTATTTCAAATTCTCTATAAATTCCTCCGTCTCTATTCATGATCATGAATTTGTCTTCTTGCCACTTTGATTTGTGTAAGTTTTTATAGAATTCATAAACAGTGTTTTTTAAAAGAAAAGTCTCAAAAATAGTTTCGCCACCTTTTTTCTCTATCCTTAAATATGCATTTTGACCTTCATCATTAATACGAATTTCCACAATGGCTTTAAATCTTTTGCTTCTTTGTTGTTTCGATAATCTACTTTCAAAAGAGTATTTAAAATTTTGGTCGGATATTTTATCAGTAATTCCCAGTGCAATACCTTTATTCTCTTGATTTTGCTCTGGAACTCTTCTTAGAACATCTCTTAGGACTTCCAGAATGATTACATTTTGTTCTTCTTTAGATATTCTGAAGTAGTTTTCGAAATCAAACCCGATATAATCGTAATGGACATAGCCATCAAAATTCTTTATTTCGCTACTAACTGCGTCTGTTCCTTTAACGCCAATATTTAATTTTAAGATATTGCCAAATTCGAAGTGTTTTGGAATCATGTACAAGAAGATGTCTTGAACAGTATGTGTCGTAATATTGAAATCTCGCTGACTTAATCCATTCGGTAATTCTTGTCCTGATCCCAGGTGTATGCTTATGTCTCTTAGATATCTTGCCATATTAATTAATTGAGGCTAACATCTGAATAATCATCAAATTGATCCAGTCTTAGGATCGCATTTCCAGAGTCATCCTTACCCAGAATCGGGACGAATTTAGCACCCCAAATGATCTCATCACAGGTATATGAAGTTCTGGAATGAATTTGCTGCGAATAAGTTTCGTCATATGCATCAATTTGTAATACCAGTTCCACTTTATGGGATTTTATTTTGTCCGCTGATTTTAATGCGGATGGCGTGTCATCTTTAAAAGGATAAACAATCGTCCAACTGGAAACGAGCATATTTATATGTTCATATTCGAGTTCCAGGTTTTGAAATTTTCTTTTTTCCCCGTTTTTTTCTTGTTCTACCCAGGAGAGGATCAATCTGGCATTTACATTGATCAACTGATTGTCTTGTCTATTGGCCATACGAATCATCAATCCCTTTTTAGTTTCTTGATATGGGGATATCAATGCATACTTACTAAAAAGTGTTTTGGCTTGAGGCTTGGAAAAACGCCCATAGAGCAACCCGGTTGACATGGCAAAACTTAATAAACCCAAAAATGCTTCCAGAGAAGCTATAATATTGTGAGCTGTTTTTACTGGAGAGATCGCACCAAATCCAACTGTGGTTAGCGTTTGTGTACTAAAATAGAAAGCGTCAAATAATTGATCTACAAAAGCATCAGAATGATCACCGGATAATCCGTCAATCCCAAAGCCCACATAAAGTAGCGCAAAAAATAGATTGACCAGTACGTAACCAGATAATAGGATAGAGAAGAACGAGATCCATCCCATATTAATCAACCAGTGGAAGACACTAAATCGCTGACTAAAGGTTAAGCCAATTCTATTTAAGCTAACAGAACCATCTTTATTGAGTAGACGTGATCCTTCATTTTTAGTATTTGAACTAAATCCGGTATCGGTAATATATTTTAGTAGCTTTTTCTTCAATCCGGTTGACCTTATGCTTTTTCGCCTTTGTATTCGAATCCAAGATCATTAATAGATTGTTCAATTTCTGATGCCTGAATATTGTTGCCTTTTACGACTACGGTTTTAGAAGCCAAATCCGCTTCTACATATTCTATTTGATTTAACTTAGAAAGGTTTTTTTCAACAGATGACTTACAATGGTTACAAGTCATTCCTTCTACACTAAACACTTTTTCGTTTTCTGACATATCTCGTTTTATAGTTGTTGGAAAATATTTGAGCCTTAACCCATTTAATAGTAGGGTTGCAAGTACAATTGCGGATAGAATTGAGAACCAATCCAGATTTTCGGCACCATGATTATGAGAACCCATTTCCATACCAGGAAGTAAAAACCATCCAGTAGGCATTTGATCTATAGCAAGTCCTATGAGTAATGCACCTCCAATAATACTGGATAAATAAGAAATCAACGTTTTCGTTCCCATGGTTTGTTTGATCACTGTCATGGTTGCAGCGTTGGTTGCCGGACCAGCCATAAGAAAAACAAAGGCTGCTCCAGGAGATAAGCCTTTCATCATTAAAGCTGCTGCAATAGGAACCGACCCGGTAGCACAGACATACATTGGGATAGAAGCGATCAATACAATGAGCATATTCACAAATGGGTTGCTCATGTTGTTTTCAATAAAACCGTCCGGAATTATTGCAGAAATAAAGGCAGCAATTACCAAACCGATCATCAACCATTTGGAAATGTCCTGAAGGAATTCCACAAAAGCATATTTTAATGCCGCTTGAAATTTTGATCCTCTTATATGAACTTCAGGTTCGTTTTGATAAAGGTTTTCTTCAGTATCATCAACAGCATTGGTGATAGCCCCACCAAAAATTCCGGTAATAAATGCTGCTATTGGTCGAATCAAAGCAAATGGTAAACCCAGTAAAGAATAGGTGATCAATATGGAGTCTACACCCGTTTGAGGCGTAGAAATAAGAAAAGAAACGGTAGCTCCTTTACTTGCTCCGTTTTTGTTAAATGAAATACCAGTTGGAATAACTCCACATGAACAGAGTGGGAGCGGAATACCCAGCATTGCTGCGTTGAATACTGAGATCAAATTTTTACGACCTAAATATTTTGCGACTTTGTGTTTTGGAAAATAGACATGTAAAATTCCAGCCAGGGCAAACCCTAAGATCAAATAGGGAGCCATTTCTGCAAACAGATAAATGAACTCTGTAAAGAATGTTGAAACGAATTTTACAATGGCATCCATTAACGCAAATGTTGATATTTTTCTCTTACACTTTCAGGAATAGGAACCGCATCTCCATATTCATCAATTCTCACAAAGGTAACTTCTGTATCGCAAACCGGAATTTCTTCTTCGGTAATTACGTTGTGTTTACGAGCGTCAATCTTTAGCGTCACTGAAGTACGCCCCATTTTAACTACTTTACCGTAAATCTTAATTAAATAACCGACTTTAACCGCTTTTCTAAAAACGACTTCATCAATTTTAACCGTTACCATATTTGGTGATTGGCAAACACTTGCTGCCATTGTACCAGCTGCTTCATCAATCCAGCTCAGCATATTACCACCAAATAAATTCCCATGGACCCCAAGGTCCTTACCCATACAAATACGTTGATTTATAAATTCCATCCTATAAAATTGACTGCAAATTTAAGACGTAAAATGCACTAATTTGTAAGATATCTGATATTCCAATGAGGGAAGAAGCTATTTTTTTACACAAAAATTAGAAAGATCAGGAATGTGTATCTTTAGAGTTAGATATTAATTTTTAGTCAAATTTTAGAAATACACCGGATCTAACATAGATGTAACCTACCTTTACAAGATAGTACCATCAACTGAACAATCGAAAAACTATATATGGAGCAAATCATAGAAATTTCACAATTTGGAGAAGATACCATAGAGGGGCTAAGTAAGATACAGAAGACTTTAAAGTCGAAGTATTTTTACGATGCCAAAGGAGATGAAATTTTTCAGCAAATCATGGCAATGCCTGAATACTATCTGACCCGTAGCGAAATGGAAATATTTAAGACTCAAAAAGAGCAAATATTTCAACAAGTGTGTCCAAAAGGATTACCATTTAATTTAATAGAATTAGGAGCCGGAGACGGATCAAAAACAAAAGTACTACTGGAACATTTTTTAAGTAAAGGTATTGACTTTACGTATTATCCGGTAGATATCTCGCAGCATATACTGAATGAATTGGTAGAGATGTTGAATCGAGAGTTCCCAGAATTAGATGTCATTCCATTGAACATGGATTATTTCGAAGCGCTGAAGGGAATGGAACAATTTGGTGACCGTAAAAATATTACGATGTTTTTGGGTTCCAATATTGGAAATTTTGAGTCCAGACAATTGGAAATTTTTCTATCCAATTTGCAAAGTCATTTCAAACCAAACGATAAACTTTTATTGGGCGTAGATTTAAAGAAAGATCCGGATGTGATTTTAGAGGCATACAATGATAAGACTGGAATTACAGCGAGTTTCAATATGAATCTACTGGTTAGAATGAATCGTGAACTCGGGGCTGATTTTTTATTGGATAAATTCAAACATTATCCTTTATATGAGCCAATTACCGGAGAGGCCCGGAGTTATATCGTTTCTCTGGAAGATCAAAAAGTCACATTTGATAAATTAAATTTTGAGGTGGAGTTTGAAGCCGGGGAGTGCATACATACTGAAATATCCAGAAAATACTCGGTATCTAACTTAGATGAATTGGCCGTAAAATGCGGCTTTATGACTGCAAAGAATTTTTATGATGAGAAAAGATATTATGTGAACTCTATGTGGGAAGCGGTGTGAGCCAATTCCTACTTGTTTCTCTTCTTTTTAAGTCTACTGGCTTTCTTTTTACCTGCTTTTTTCTTTTTATGAGCTTCGACCTCTTCGATCTCTTTCATGAGTGCAGCAATGTTGTCACTGTTTTCATTTGATGCAAACATGATATCGTGATAGTCGTCACTATTGATGTCTAAAATCTTAATGGATTTGGTAATGAAAGTTTCGATTTGTTGAAGCATTTCTTTTTCATCATCGCTACAAAAGGAAACCGCAATTCCTTTTTTCTTTCCACGTCCGGTACGTCCAATTCGGTGTACATATGTTTCGGGATTTTCATCCGGTAAATCATAATTGATCACAAAATCAACATCGGGAATATCAATACCTCGTGCGCTGACATCCGTAGCTATAAGTACCCTGTTTTTACCATTTCTAAAGTTTTGTAAAACTTCTTCACGTTGTTTTTGGACAATATCGCCATGGATGGTTTCCGTATGAATTTGAACCCTAAGCATGGCATTTCTGACACGTTCGGCACGTACTTTCGTTCTTACAAAAACGAGAATTTTACTATTCGGCTCATCTTTGATGAATTGCTCCAGAAAGAAGCGTTTGTCTTCCATTTTAATAAATGCGACTGAATGCTCAATATTTTTTGAAACCGGATCTTTAGGAGAAACCTGAATTCGAATTGGGTTTCGTACTAGAGAGTGTGCTAACTTCTTAATCTTTTTATTAATGGTTGCAGAGAAGAATAGTGTTTGATGCTTTTTAGGTAAAAAGCGTTTGACATCTTCTATATCCTTATAAAAACCTAGGTCCAACATGTGGTCGGCTTCATCCAGTACCAGATGTTTTACACGGTGTAGATGGATGTACTTTTGATTGACTAAATCGAACATTCTTCCGGGAGTAGCTACCAGAATGTCTATTCCTTTTTCGAGTTTTTGAATTTGAGGATCTTGTTCTACACCACCATATACAGCAAGTGATTTTATGGAGAGTTTTTTTCCTAATGATTCAAAAACCGAATGAATTTGTAAAACCAGTTCTCGAGTAGGAGCCAACACTACGCATTTGATCCCGTCCACTCTGCGTTGATTTTTATTACGTTGAAGAATGTCCAAAATAGGAATCACAAAAGCAGCTGTTTTTCCGGTTCCGGTTTGGGCAATAGCCAAAACATCTTCCCCTCTCAGAATAGGAGTAATCGCCCGATATTGAATATCAGTCGGTCTTTTGAATCCTTGTTTTCTAAGCTGCTCTTTTATTCTTTCCGCAATACGATAATCGTCAAACTTCATGCTGCAAAGATAGTTTTCACATTATACTGGCATGCACGGTAGGAAAGGTTCTATTTGTGAATAGTAAGGAGGAAGAATTAGAAAGTTTTAAACTTCACTTTTCTTCTTTTCTCAACGATATAGAATGACATATACACTCCGTCTTGAGAAGTTTTCAGAGTCAATGGAATATTGTTTTTAGACAATTTGTAGACATCACCTAAAATACTTTCATCCATAGTTAAAGTATATTCTCCATTTGGAAGGTAGAATTCAAAGTGCCCGTCAATATCTGTAAGTGTATTGTATGATTTACTACCCACTGCAGTAACTTTAATACGAGACATGTCGAATACTTTGTCTTTATCTGCAATTGCAATTTTTTGTCTATCCAAAATCACATCACCATATACTTTTACACCTCTAACAAATGGGATGTAAATCTGGCCATTGTTTAAGATTGTAATCGAATCCGAGATGTCCGGGAACCATCCTTCCATTTTATCTAAAGCGATGATGGATAGTGGATATGTTCCGATTGGCATGTTGGCAATTTCAGCTTCTCCCTTTGCATTTGTGATTACTTCGTTACCATTGATTCGTACAATGATGTTTTCCATTACAGGTTCATTGTTATCTCTAACATGATTTCCGTTTACATCATAGAAAGCCATTACTTTATTAGTTGCGTGACGTTTTTTAGCAAATGGTACGGGAATACCAAACTCTTTTCTGACGCTTACACTTAAATTCACATTGCTATTGGTATTCGGACCAACATCTCTACTTGAACCTGTATTTAAGTTATATGATTCGTAAATAGAAGAGTAGTTGCTTGAAGAATAAGTGACGTTCATTTCCACTCCATATCTCCATCCAGAATTTGTGAAGTAGTAGAATTGAGGATATACACCAACATTATGACCATTGAAACGGTTGTTGTAGTTATACATTACAGAATTCTCCATTACATAATGTGGGTTTTTAAATTGATATTGGTTTTGAACTGAAATTCTAAAAGATTGAGGCGTAATTCCTTCACGTTGCATATTTACCAATGCATTAGTAGACAAAGCACCGTAGTTGTATTTTAAGCTAAAGTTCCATACACGGTAACGTACCAAACCAGATAATTCAAAAGTGAAGTAATCGGATTTTACAGGAATTTCAATTGGATCGTTATAAGCCGCTTTTACGTAAATAGAAGACAAGATGTTTTTCTGGAAATCGAAATTAGAAAAACGGAAAGAAAGACCTCTTGAATGTACTCTGTTTGCCAGATAATCAGAGATGTTATAGAAAACACCCGGTTGGATGGTTCCATATTTTGTCGATTTACTAAAAATAACATTGTTAAAAATCATCTCCTGATCAAAAGCTACATTGTTACCTGTAGTATTGAAAGAAATCATTTTTTGGTAATTGTTGTTTACATAAATATTAAAATCCGGCTTTACCGTAATTGATGTTCTGTGTGTACCAGTAGTTCTTTCTAATGAACCATAACTGAAGTTTGGACCGTTATATCTAGCCGAAAGACTTGTTTTTACTTTTTTATCGAAATAGTTGGTAGAGTAGTTTCCACCAATCAAATATCCCTGAACGGTAAGTTCTCTTCCGGGAGCATTAACACTACGGTTAGATACAGCACCCATAAAATTGAAAAAATGCTTCTTTTTAAAATTAAAAGAAGGGTTTAAAGATGCTACATCAATAGTGGTATTCGTTTGGTTGTTAATACCGCGACCAATTTTACCAGCAATTTTAATATCTTCATTAAACTTAAATTCATGTCCTACACCAAAAGATTCGGTTCTGGCACTTTTAAATAAACTCGGATCACGAACATAAAAAGCGGAAGTTTTCTGACGTTGTGCATATGAGTGAGAAGCTTTAATACCCTGACCATAGTTGTATACACCAATTAAGTTCCCACTAACCTGACCAACTTCTACTGTTGTATTTTGATCATAGTATCCAATATACCATGGAACTGTTTTTAATAAATCATCGTTCCAGTATGCTTGAGAGTAGTTTAACTGAGTGAAGTAGGCAAGACTGGCATTGTTGTTCAACTGCTTAAAACCTCTCATGTTTACAGACATAAAAGTGAAATCTGAAAGGATGTTTTGCACATTCGCTTCAACGGTTAATGGTAAATTAGGATATCCATAAGGAGAAACTTTAATATTGTTTGGTAAACGGATAATATCCACTTTATTTCCTTTTTTGTAGATGTCATTTCCTAATCCTTTTGGTTCAGATGAATTGATATAAACAGTATGTTTACGATAGCTTAAGTTAGAGTTTGGATCGTGGTTTTGTAACGAAATCTTTTTGAAATTTCTTCTATCAGTATTTCCTGTAGAAGCTCTGTAAGTGATAGTTGTATCGTGACCAGGTAAAAGTTTAATTGTAGAAGCACGATCTTTTAAGATTCTATCATTGGTGTCGGTCAAAACCATCTCGCCATGATTTGATTTATGACTAATCAAGATATCCTGACTAAAATTACCCGTATTCATAATACTGTAATTGAAGTCTTTTTCGGTTTCACCGTTTCTAAAATACAAACGTGCGCCTTCTTCAATAGTCGCATCCCATGAAACCAATTTCTTGGTAAACATAGTGAAATATGTACTGGATAATTGTTCGTCTTCCTGATTGACCAGGAAGGTATTGATGATGATCTCCGTATTACTGTTCATCATTTGTTGCGGAATCAGAATTACCGGAACAAATATTTTTTCTTCGGGTTGTAGTTTGTATGCTTTGTTATCCGTTAAATTCATCCATCCGGCAGGGAAGAGGATGTCAATAATGAATGTTTGCTCTTCTGCGGTTTTGTTTACGATAGTCAGAACATTAGAGATCACTTCTCCTTTTTTCAACTCTACCATTTCATTGGTGAAAAAAGCATTCACCTGATTTGGTAATAGTTCACGTTCTTTCTTTTGTGTTGATGTGGAATCTATTGCGGTTGAATCGATATTAGAAACTAATGTATCTCCATCAATAGCATTTAATGTATCACCATTAATACCTCTGACTTGAGCCATAGAAACGGTGCTCAAAATAGATACAACAATAACTAAGAAGATCTTAAATTGGGGATGATATGTGTGGCGGTGAAAAGACATCCTATATATTCTCTTCTAATCGAAATTTTATGTTTAACTGAAAAATCCCGGGGTTGAACTGAAATCCTGGTTTTACCCGAATATCTACAGTAAAATTGAATTCGTCATAATGACTTAAATAGCTACCAGGCCCGTTGGTGTTTAAAGCGCAGGTACCTGCTGGAGTTACTGGTAACATTGGTGCGATAATATCGATCACATCCATGTTGTTAGTGAAGGTGGTAAATAAACCGTCAATAGGAGAAGTCCCACAACTGTTACGGACTCTAATTTCCAGAGCATCGATTGTTGGGTTTTGTCCTAAACCGCTTCCGTATTGGTTTAGTTCTTCCCATTCTGTAAGCGGTGTGCCCGCAGCCGGATTGTTGTCAATGGTCATAATTAAATTCCATGAACATAGCGGATCGGCAATCGCTTTATCTTCAACACGTATTTTGATTCTAGCTACACCATTGATGACATAACCACCCTGGTATTTGGTAAAGGAATCAAAACTCATCATCGCATTTACCGAGGTATTCGGTTCTATTTGTACTAACCCACAGTGAACTTGTGAATGAGCTACTACAAATAGCAGTAGAAAAACTACTAAACTGAATAATGATTTTATTTGGGGAGTGGTGTTCATTATTTTGTTTTAAATAAAGGAAGTGACTTCTGAAGCCACTTCCTTTGAATATGGTGGAAAAATTCTATTGATCTTCTAACAAGATGTACTGAACGTACATAGTGTAAACACCTGGCTCAGCATAAGCTCCAGCACCGTTTACAGTTACAAGATCTTCCATAGTTGCTCCGTCAGCATCAGCAGCCATTGGGAAAATTGCTGGTAATCCAGGAAGAATTCTATAGTCGATTACATAGTAATAGTTAGAGTTGATACCGTTTTGGTTCATGTAACTACCACCTTCCATGAAATCTTGTCCAGCAACACCAGAAGTACCAGCGTGACCAGCAATATATTTATCATTTGCAGTTGGTGCAGTGTTTGTACCACCGTTCACATATAAACTGTTACCTCCTGAAGGAACAGATGAAGGTGAGAACGCTTGGCTATAATCAGAGAAACCACCAGTTGCAGCACCGTCACCGTTGTTTGGTTGTGCTTGACGTAACTCTAATAAACTTAATGGTAAGTTTGGAACTGCGTTTGGATTACTGTTTCCGTAATCAATTTGTTGATCCCAAAACTCAGGTCCGTTAGTTCCTGTTGATCTTCCAACAGCATATAAATCCCAAGATACAGTTGAGCTTACTTTTAAAATAGTTGCTCCGTAGTGTGTAATACCAGCATAGTACTCATCGATATCGTCAAATACGAATTCGATTTGGTCTGGTGTAGACATATCCAATTGTAAAACTGGTTGTAAGTCCAGTGTTACTGTTACGTCTTTTTCATCGATCAACTGTGCGTTAACAGTTGTTAATCCAGCGAACATCATCGCTGCTGTAAGTAATCCTACTTTTTTCATAATTAGTGATTATTGGTTAGTAAAAATTTATATTCTATTTAATTGTTATTTGCATTTTAGCAGCCTGGATTTCATCAGAACCTTCATAGTCCAATACTCCAATTGCTGTATAATCTCCAGGAACCATAGCTGGTAGTTTGAACACAAAGTCTCTAACTAAACCTGGTACGATGGTGAATTTTTTAACGGTTAATCTTACCTGAGCCCCGGTAGCATTGTTGATCATATCAATGTATGAAGTACAGTAAGCGATACCATCACCTTTGTTTTCTGCTTCAATGAAAATGGTGTTTTCATCGTTTTTAGTCTCCATTTTGAAATCTGTCATTTCAACATTTTCAGTTTTAACTGTTGGAGGATTTTGGTAAACGAATACTCCGAAAGCGAATGTTGGCACAACACCCAGCGCAACTGTTCCAGATCCTTTTTGAGCGGGTTGCAATTGTTTTCTAGGCTCTGCTTGCTCAATCATAATAATTGACCATGCTGCTCTGTTACCTGTTTCATCATTTGGAACTGCTACTGTAAAAGAGATTTCCTTTTTTTCTCCTGCTTTTACTTCAAAGAAAGTTGGAGAAACATTCATCCATTTAGAAAGTGAGTATTCACCTGACCCTGCTGGTAAGAAAGAACTTTTACCTTTTCCGTTCATGTTGAAATCATAAAGGTTTACTTTAAATTCTTTTTTTGACTCGGTATCGTTGTTGATCTTGATTTTGTAGGTTTTTGATTGTCCTGGTTTAATATTCAAATGGAAGTGTGCAGGGGAAACAGAAATTCCTTTAGTATCTACATCATCATTTTCATTTGAATCTGCCGCAACGGTTTCGATTTTCAGATCGGTTATTTGATAACCTGCAGCAAATGAAAAGGACATGATTAAAGTTGCTAGTAGAGAGAGTGATAATTGTTTGATCATTGTTTTTCGTTTTATTAATATTTAAAAGTTTTGGGGATAACTTCATATTTACATGGCAAATGTAGATGGAGCGTTAACACTTGCGTTTATGCAAAATTTTAATCTCTTTAAATATAGAATCACCAAAATATGTATTGTGTAGGGGTTTGGGTAGCATTTAGATTTATAGTGAAAATCCTTGAATTTTTGATTAAAAATGGAGTCCTATACCTTTATTATATATAATAGGGAAAATGGAAATGTTCATTTTTCTGTTCATAAGAAAAATGCCAGAATAGACGATTTAATTGGATTTTGATCGAATTTTTAGGAAAAAGCGTAGAATTCTTAAGATTGAAGATTGATCTTATTGAGCAATTTAGGTCTTACTTCCTGATCCCATTCGGATTTAAGGATACTCAATACAATACTGTCACGTCTGCCATTAGGGGCTAAACAATTACTTCTAAGAGTTCCTTCTTCTTTACAGCCAATGCTTTTCATGGCTGCAATGCTTTTTTGATTTCGGGCATCTGCTCTAAATTCCACACGTTCCATTTGCATCGCTTTGAAAGCAAAATCCAGCATAATGATTTTACAGTTCTTATTTAAACCTGTTCCCTGAAATTGTTTTCCATACCATGTATAACCTATCGATACCGTTTTATGAAATAACTGAATATCATAAAATCGGGTACACCCTGCGTATTGCTCGGTTCTTTTGTCAAATACAATAAATGGATATGATTTACCTTCATGACGTTCTGAGAGTGCATTGTCAATGTACTGTTTAAGTAGTTCTTTACTATTCGCTGGTGTTAAAGAATATTTCCATAATTCCGGTTCATGAATGGAATAGGTGATTAAATGTTCGAAATCATCCTTTTTTAACGGGCGTAATAGTACGATGTCATTTTCTATCGAGTAATGGTTTTCAGGATGAAATTCTTTCACAATAAATAGTTTTTAAGTTATCGACTCATTTTTTCAAATACCCATGCCGGGCCAATTAGTAGGAATTGTAAATCTTTAAAAAAAGATGGTTTTTTCCCTTCTACTTTATGTCCATAAAACTGTCCTATCCACGCAATGATGAATATAGCTATGGAAGTATATAGTAATGGCATCATTTCAGACAGTAAATAATTCCCGTAAAGTGAGAAAAGCGAAAATAACAGCATTAAGAAAAATGTTTTGAATGAAAGTCGAATATAAAAGAGCATAAGGAGTAATAGAATTGGAGCAGCCCAATTCACAAAAACAGGATCATAAAAACCTAACAAATGACTCAATGTGCCCGAAGGAATACTCATAATCATTCCCACGATACTGAAGAAAATTAGTGGGACACATACATAATGAATTCTTTGATTGGTAATATTTTGATGACTTTCTGCGTATTCTTCAAACCATTCTTTTTGTGATTTCATGTGCACTAAGATAGTTAAAAGTCACAAGATCAGATGAGATTATAATTTGGTATTAACGTTCATTAACTACCAATTTGCATCCCAAAAATGTACTTTCGCAATAAGAAAATTGAATCATGAGTTTAGCGCGTAATTTTTTGTCGAAAGAAGATCAAGCCAAAGTGGTCGATGCCATTCAAGAGGCGGAGAAGAATACTTCAGGGGAAATTCGATTACATATCGAAGACTACTGCAAAGAAGACGTAATGGATCATGCCGCTTTTATTTTTGAAAAATTAGAGATGCATCAAACACAACTTAGAAATGGCGTGTTGTTTTACGTCTCTATTGAACCGCATGGATTTGCCATTTTAGGTGATGTGGGGATTAACCAAAAAGTCGAAGATGGTTTTTGGGAAAACATCAAAAACCATGTGATTGAAAATTTTAAAAAGGGACAATATGAGAAAGGACTGTCGGAAGGAATTGTGATGGCAGGAGAACGGCTCAAGAAATATTTCCCATATGAAGCGGATGATGTGAATGAACTTTCTGATGAAATTTCGTTTGGAAAAAACTAAAGAGAATAATGCAACTTAAGAAATATATTCAAATACTAAGTTTTGTACTTCCAGGGGTATTTTTATCCTTAAACGGATGGTCCCAGAATGATACAGTCATACCAGATTCACCGAACCCTCCAAGTTTGGTAGTGGATTGGGGTGAAGTATTTTCTGATAGAGAAGAAGCTTATTTGAAGCGGGAGCTCAATGCTTTTAATGATACCACAAGTAATCAAATTTTAATTGTGACTTTGAAGGATTTAAAAGGTTTGGATCCATATGAAATGGCAACTGGAATTGGGCATAAATGGGGCGTTGGACAAGGAGAGTTTGATAATGGTGTAGTCATTTTAATTAAACCTAAAACAGCAGACTCTAGAGGTGAGGTTTTTATTGCCATCGGATATGGATTAGAAGGAGCTATTCCGGATGCGACCACAAAGTTGATTGTAGAAAATGATATGATTCCTTATTTCAAACAAGGGAGAATGTTTGAAGGAGTGGAGTCCGGGCTACAAGTCGTGAAGGCTTTAGCGGTCGGGGAGTATAGTTCGGATGCGTATGCCAATCGTGGAGGTTCTGGTGGATTTTCATTTTTTCCATTTCTATTGCTTATTGTTGTAATCATAATTTCGATGGTAAGTCGTGCCAGAGCGGCAAGAAGCTATAGTGTGGGGCATGATATTCCTTTTTGGACCGCATTGATGTTGATGAATCAAAGCAGAGGTCACCGCGGACACTATGACAACTTTACTTCCGGTGGAGGCGGATTTGGTGGTTTTGGAGGCTTCGGAGGTGGAGGCTTTGGCGGTGGAGGAGCCGGAGGAAGTTGGTAAAAAAATGACAAGATGATATTTGGCCGTTTAAAATCTATACTAAGAAAGTTTGACCATATCCTGTTATTGGGAAGTTTGATTTTCCTTGTAGCATCACCAATCTGGGAAACCACTATGAATAGAGGTCTTCTCATGTCAGATTTGGCTATTGTTATGATTGTGGTTTCCGGAGTTAGTGTGACCTATACCCATCGAACAGATCGTTTCAACTTTAAGTTTTATTTCGGATTACTCACCATTTTCGTTTCTCTGGTAGATATGATTCTGGATTTAGAACCCATGTATTCTGAAATCATACAGATTTTTAGATTGAGTTTCTTTTTGATCCTTACGGTAGTAATGTTCAGATTGATTATTCGCGCCAGAAAAGTAGATGCCAATGTGGTGATTAATTCTATATCCGGTTATTTGTTGCTAGGAATTAGTTGGGCCATTGTACTGTGGATCTGGACATATTCGAATCCGGGATCATTTAATTTTGATACGGATTCTTCGGCCGGAATGTTTAATGAAATCTATTATTCGTTTGTGACTTTGACCACGCTCGGATATGGAGATATGTTACCCGTAACTGCTCCGGCAAAGTCTTTTGGGATTTTAATTTCAGTTACCGGAGCATTTTATAATACGATTGTTTTAGGGATGATCGTAGGGAAGTTTATCTCTAATGAAACAATAAAAAATAAAGAAGATTAGGATGAGTTTAGGAAAATGGATTGGAGGTGGTATTGGATGGTCTTTAGGAGGTCCAGTTGGTGCGATAGCTGGTTTTGCGTTAGGCGCCTTATTTGATAATAGTTTAAATCAGCAAGAAGAAGGACCACAAGGGTATTCGCAATCTCAAACCACACAACCAGGAGATTTTGGAATGAGTATGGTGATTTTATCTGCTGCTGTTATGAAAGCAGATAACAGAATCATGAAATCCGAATTAGAGTTTGTAAAATCCTATTTGGTACGTCAGTTTGGTCAGGAACAAGCCAAGGAACTGGTCACTGCTTTAAGAGAAGTTTTAAAAACAGATGTCCCAGTACGTCAGGTATGTTTACAAATCCGTTCACATATGTCGCACCCGATGCGACTGCAATTGATGCATTATCTGTTTGGAGTAGGCTATGCCGATGGAAATGTGCACCGTGTAGAGTTAAATACATTAAATACAATTGCGCGTTATTTGGGGATTTCACAAAAGGATTTCTTTTCGATTAATGCGATGTTTGGCGGACAAAGTTCGCAATCTGGGACACGTCCGGGAAGTTCTTCTTTATGTCTTTCTTCAGCTTATAAGATTCTGGAAATCGAATCAAATGTATCGGATGATGAGGTGAAAAAAGCATATAGAAAAATGGCTAAAAAGTACCATCCCGATAAAGTAGCTTCATTGGGACCAAATTTCCAAAATGCTGCAAAAGAGAAGTTTCAGAAGGTGCAACAAGCATATGAAGAGGTGAAGAAGGCCAGAGGCATGAACTAATTGGTATAGAATTTTTTAGAGATTGTTAAATAATTTAAGACATGCATGAGCGATCTCATTAAAAACGTTAAATTCGCGCCAATCAAAAAATAATATAATTAAATAAATTTTAGAATGAATTTAAAAGGATTAGTATTGACCCTGTCCGCTGGTGTGGTGGTTCTTACAGGATGCAACAACGCAGGTGGAGAATCTACTTCTAAAGAAGTGGTTCTAAAAACAAAATTAGACACAGTTACTTATTTTATGGGAATGATGACTGGTAGTCAGTTGAAAGAGGCGTTTGCGATGGAAACTTATGATGAGGCAATTGTTGCTGCTGGAGCTAGAGCTGGATTTGAAGGAGATTCTGCTGCATTATTTACCAGAGAAGAAGGTGGACAAATTGCACAGGCATATTTTCAGGAAATGCAAGCAAAGAAAATGGAAGAAAAATATGGTTCAGCAAAAGCTGAAGGAGAAGCTTTCTTAACTCAAAAAGAGGGAGAAGAAGGTGTGATCTCTACAGGTTCTGGACTTTTATATAAAATCAACGAAGAAGGTGCTGGTGACAAACCAGGTCCAACGGATAAAGTAACTGTTCACTATACGGGTAAGTTAATGGACGGAACTGTATTTGATAGCTCGGTGAATAGAGGTGAGCCAGCTACATTTGGTTTAAATCAGGTAATTCCAGGATGGACTGAAGGATTACAGTTAATGACTCCAGGATCTAAGTATACTTTCTACATTCCGCATTACTTAGCTTATGGTGAGCAGGGTGCAGGTGAGAGTATTCCTCCTTTCTCAACTTTAATTTTTGAAGTAGAGTTGATTTCTGTAGCAGCTCAAAACTAAAATTAGTATGAAATTTTTATTGAAATCGGGTTTAATTGTTTTTGCCTTATTGTGTGTAGCAGGTACTGCGAATGCGCAAAAATTCAAAAAAGGTAAAAAGAAGAAAGCTAAAGAAACAGAACAGATGGAGTTAAACATGAATGATACATTAACCAAAGTAAGCTATTCTTTGGGGATGAATATCGTAGCGAATCTAAAACAACAAGGTTTGGATTCATTAGATCAAAAAGCGTTTGCAGAGGGATTAAGAGCGGCTTTAGCTGGTGATTCTACATTAATTTCAGACGAAGAGTCTAACAAATTATTGCAAGCTTATTTTACTGAATTACAACAAAAGAAAGCGAAAATGGCAGCTAAAGAAGGTGAAGACTTTTTAGCAGAAAATGCAAAGAAAGAAGGGGTTAAAGTAACTGCTAGCGGTTTACAATATGAGGTAATCACTCCGGGAGAAGGAGCGAAACCAGCGGCTACTGATCAAGTAACAGTTCACTATAAAGGTACTTTGATTGACGGAAAAGAATTTGATAGTTCTTACAAAAGAGGTCAACCAGCAACGTTTGGTTTAAATCAAGTTATTGCAGGATGGACTGAGGGTGTTCAGTTAATGTCACCTGGAGCAAAATACAAATTCTACATTCCTTACACTTTAGGATATGGAGAGCGTGGAGCAGGAGCAGATATTCCGCCATACGCAGCTTTAATTTTTGAAGTAGAGTTGATCAAAATCAACTAAGAATAAATTAGAATAAAAGGAAAAGCCTCTTCAGATAATGAAGAGGCTTTTTTGTTTTAGTACTGGCGTAATTTTTTGCTAGGCACCTATTTTTATGACTAAAATCTCCATGTATCAGGCATATATTTATAGATCCCCTGTTCATAAGCATCCCAATACAAAAGATCATTTTCATTAAAGAAGACATCAATTTCTTCTCCTATTTCGAATGGTTTGCTCCAACTATTGGCATATCTGAGTTTTCGAATTATTCTATCACGATCGGGCAAGAGTACAACAAAAGGATAATCCATTCTAGTATAGTCATTTCTAATAGGAACTTTTTCTTTTCTATACTCTACAACACGGGCCCTCACTTTAATACTATTATTTCTAATCGTGGTAAATTTGATTTTAGCACGAATCATTAATAAGAGCACTACTAACAAAATTGGTATAATCCATAAAATTTCCATAATTCTTGCTTTACGTTGTTTGATAAATAATGAATTGTGTTAAAGCCCAATATGTCAGAATTGAAAGCGAACTGAAATTCGGATTCAACCATTTTTTATGATATGTTACAACTAAAACCCAGGATATGATTGATACTATTTGAGTATATATGACTATTGATGTATAAGGATAACGTTGAACGGTAAACACTAAATGAATTATTACGGGAACGGTAATCCCTAGGGTGTAAATCAAACTGCTTCTAGAGTTCTTTGTAATTTTAAAGGAATTAATTGATAAAATGATAGCTCCAGTTAATAGCCCAATATACCCTAGAGTTATGGCCCAATTCAATTGGATGACTTGAAGCATCAGAGATATGGATAATACCCAGAAAATAACTCTTGATGTTTTATATCGAGGATATTTACCTATTAGAAATGCTACTAAAACAATTATGATATGAACTATCTGAATATCCATTTGATGTTGTTGTATGACTATATTTATAGGCCCTCGATTTGAAAGTACTTATTTGGAGTTAATAGCCATCGACTTTTTTTAGTACGTCTTTCCACTTATTTGATTCTGCGTATTCTTTTATTATTCGATTTCGGTCAATTAAGAATTCGGTCATGTATTTTTTGAGAAATAATTTATCGGCTAATTTCCCTTATACTCCAAAAGGTGATTCATATTCAAATAAGTCTGTCATCAAAGTCCCTTTATTTAATTCAGTGAAATAATGATCATGTTTAAATCCCTTAAAAGCCCCTTTCACCATTTCATCTGTAAAACATTTAGGGTGATCAAACTTCGTGATTTTTGAAGTTAGATTTTGATAAAACCCAAAGTGTTTTGCTCTCCAAGTAACACTTTCTCCCAAATCAATTAATCCACTAGTTTTCCCAGCGATAGCTTCTTCGTTTGTTGATTTAGTTGATTTTGTATGTAAATCAATACTTCTTGAAAGGTCAAATACGACATCTCGATCAGCTTTTATTTCTGTTCGAAGTTCAATTTTGGGCATTTGTTAGAATATCTGGTAACTAAATGCTAAAGATACATCGATATTTAAGTATAAAGAGTATTAAACCAGAAAAACTCAAACACAAAAAAAGGGAGCTATAAGCTCCCTTTAATCATTTATATGCGATACTAATTATTTAGCTGCATTATATCTTTTAGTTACTTCATCCCAGTTAACAACATTGAAGAAGTTTTCGATGTATTCTGGTCTGCGGTTTTGATATTTTAAGTAGTATGCGTGTTCCCATACGTCCACACATAAAATTGGAGTTCCTTTAACCTCTGCGATATCCATCATTGGATTGTCCTGATTTGCAGTAGAAGTTACAGCTAAGTTTCCTGAAGCATCAACAACTAACCAAGCCCATCCAGAACCGAATCTTGTTGCAGCAGCTTTTGAGAACTCATCTTTAAAAGCTTCAAAAGAACCGAATTTTGCGTTGATTGCATCTCCTAGTTCTCCGGTTGGAGCTCCACCACCGTTTGGTGACATTACTTCCCAAAACATACAGTGGTTATAATATCCGCCACCATTATTTCTTACTGCTCCTGATTGGTTTGAGATATCAGCCAAAATATCTTCGATAGAAGCATTTTCTAAATCTGTTCCTTGAATCGCATTGTTCAAATTGTTAGTATAACCTGCGTGATGTTTATCATGGTGAATTTCCATGGTCATGGCATCAATATGAGGCTCTAAACCGTTGAATGCGTATGGTAAATCTGGTAATGTAAAAGACATAATTTATATTGTTTTAGTTATTAAATTCTGAGATTGTAAATCTACATGTATTTATTGGAATGTGGGGTGAGTTGTGCATACAATTATTTATGGGATTATTTAAAAGATTAATAATAATTATACCGATTTTTTGGATGTGGGAAACAAATTAAAATATATCAAATGCTTTAGTTATTTTAGCAAAGTTTTCAATCATAAGTTCATATTTGGATAGGGGATATGGACTAGAAATTTTGTGTGAATATGAATTTTAATTTCTGGGGTTTTATTGTTGTACTCATTTGTTTGGTGGGAGTTCCTCAGATTACAATGGCGCAAAGTGAAGAGGATATTCTGAATAGTATTGGAAGTGAGTTAGATGATGAGTCTGCGAAGCAAAAAGAAGCGGAGAAGATTGAAAAAGAATATAAGGCGATAAAGGTTAAAGCAGATGCGGCTTTTAAGACTAAAAAGTTTGAAAAAGCCAAGGAGTATTATGGTCAGATGTTAAAACTAAAACCTGATTCTGAATTTGCTTCTTCGCGATTGGCTTTGATTGACCAGGAAATTGCAAAGGCGAAGGAAGCCGAAGCCAGAAAAAAATACGAAGGATTAATTGCCAAAGCGGATGCTTTAATGGCCAGTGAAAAATGGGATGAAGCCATTGCAGGGTATAAAGCGGCAGCCGCTGCGAATCCGGATGAGCAATATCCAAAATCTCAAATCAGCAAGGTAGAGAAATTAAAAGCTGAAGCTAAAGCAGCTGCTCAGGCTGCTGCGATTCAAAAGCAATATGATGCGGCAATTGCTACGGCAGAAAAGGCACTGGCTTCAAAAAGTTGGGATGTAGCGAAACAACAATTTCAAAAAGCATCGAAATTAAAGCCGGATGAATCTTATCCAAGAGAGCAGGCGGTACGGGTGGATAAATTAAAAGCCGAAGCTGAAGCTCAGGCAGAGCAAATTAAATTGGATAAGCGTTATCAAGCGATGATAGATGCCGGAGATCAAGCATTGGCAGCTAAAGATTGGGAAACAGCTAAAGCTAAATATAAGTTGGCTATGGAAACAAAGCCTGCAGAAGCTTATGCTAAAGAACAATATAATTCTGTAGATAAACTCAAAGCGGATTATTTAGCAGAAAGAGAGCGTGCACGAATTGACAAAGAATATAAAGGGTTAATCACTAAAGCAGATCAGTTTTTTAATTCCAAAGATTGGGAATCTGCGATCCCCGTGTATGAACAAGCTGCGGGTTTAAAATCTTCAGAATCTTATCCGAAAACCAGAATTACAGAAGCCAAAGGAAAAATTGCAGAAGAATTAGAAGCCAAAAAGAAGGCTGAACAACAAGAATCGGAATTCCAAAAACATAAGAAGATTGGTGAAGAAGCTTTAGCCAATGAAAAATGGGATATTGCTATAGAATCTTTTGTAACTGCAAGTTCAATTAAGCCGGATCATACGGATGTCAAAAAGTTATTGACGCAGGCGAAATCAGGTAAAAAAGCTGCAGAGGAATTGGCGTTAAAGCAAAAGGCGGAAGAAGAAGCCAGGTTAAAAACGCAAAAGCAATATGAAAGTGCCATGGCTTTAGGGAATAAAGCTTTGACGGAAAAAAATTGGGATAATGCACGTCAGGCATTTAACGAAGCAAAGAAATTAAAACCTGAAGAATCTGATCCGGGAGCGAAATTGCAAGAGTTGGATAAATTAATTGCGGAGGAAAAAAGACTTGCAGAAGAAGCGGCTGAAAAAGCGAGATTAGAAGAAGAAGCCAGACTCAAAGCAGAACAAGAGAGACTTGCCGCAGAAAAGGCTGCTGCAGAAGCTGCTGAGCAGGAAAGATTAGCTGCAGAGGCAGCTGAAAAAGCGAGATTAGAAGAAGAAGCCAGACTCAAAGCAGAACAAGAAAAACTTGCCGCAGAAAAGGCTGCTGCGGAAGCTGCAGAGCAAGAAAGGTTAGCTGCGGAGGCAGCTGAAAAAGCGAGATTGGAAGAAGAAGCCAGACTCAAAGCGGAAGAAGAAAAACTTGCAGCGGAAAAGGCTGCTGCTGAAGCTGCAGAGCAAGAAAGGTTAGCCGCAGAAGCGGCTGAAAAAGCGAGATTAGAAGAAGAAGCTAAACTCAAAGCTGAACAGGAAGCTGCAGAACGAGAGAGATTGGCTCAAGAAGAAAAACAAAAGCAGGAAGATTTTAAAAAGGCAGTCAAAGAGTATGAGCAAGCTATCAAAGATAGCGATTGGGATTTGGCTTTAAGAGCGATTAATTCTGCGCAGGCATTCTTCCCGGATAATCCCAGGGTAGAAGAAATGCAAAGTGAATTGGCTAAACTACAAGCTAAGGAACAAGAGGCATTGGCTGCTGAAAAAGCAAAAGAGGCGCAGGCTCAGGCACTCAATAAACAATATGAAGATCTGATTGCAAAAGCAGATAAATCATTTGGAAGTAAGGATTATGAAAGTGCAAAAGCGGATTACGAACAAGCTTTAAAGCTAAAACCTAAAGAGACTTATCCTTCGAATAGACTATCGGAAATTCAGGAACTGATTCTGGCACAAAATGCGGCTGAACTGGAGAAACAAAAAGAGATTGATCGTCAATACAGTCAGTTGATGTCCGAAGGCGAAAGCTTTATTTCTGAAAAGAACTGGGATGCTGCGAAATCAAGTTTTAATGCTGCGTTGGAGTTGAAACCAGATAATAAAGGACCTGTAGAACGTATTGCGGAGATCGAAGCTTTAATTCAAAAAGAAAAAGATTTAGCCCAACAAGCTGAAGCTTTAGAAGCCGATTATCAGGAACGTATGAAAAATGGGGATGAAGCGTTACAAAATAACAAGTTTGCAGATGCGAAACGATTTTATTTTGGGGCTTCCAAACTGAAGCCGGAAGAAGAATTACCAAAGCAAAAACTAGAAGAAACTGAAGCGTTATGGGCGCAGTTTTTAGAAGAGGAGAAAAAGGCTGCAGCAGCACAAAAAGCGCAACAATTGGAGGATAACTATAATGGGTTTATCATGTCCGGTGATCAGGCGTTGAATTCAGAATTATGGGACGAGGCCATTAAAAGTTATGAAGGTGCAATGGCTTTGAAACCTGAAGAAGCGTATCCTAAAGAAAAGTTAAGTGCAGCCAGACAAGGGAAGGCTGCAGCATTAGCTGCTGCTGAAAAGGCTAGGGCTGAGGAGGCGGCTAGATTAGCAGCATTAGAAAAAGAAAGGCTGAAGAAAGAAGCGGAAGCGCAAAGGTTAGCGCAATTAGAGGATGATTTTAAATCTTATGTAGCAAATGGTGATCAGGCGATGGGAGATAAAAATTTAAAGTTGGCGGTTTCATCTTATAAAAAAGCTTTAGAGTTAAAACCGGAAGACAGTGGTGTACAGTCTAAATATAATAATGCAATGGAGCAATATAAAGTGATTGAGGCGGAAAGAATAGCCGCGCAAAAAGAAAGACAAAGATTGGCTGCTATTGAATTAGAGAAAAGGCAGGAAGAAGCCAGAAAGAAAAGAGAAGCTTATTTGGCAGAACTTCGTAAGAATTCACCTGAAGAATTGGCCAAGAGATATCCGGATGGAATTACGGAAGAAGTCGATACTGAAAATGATGTTGTATTGACCAAGAGTATTATCGTAGAAAATGGGGAAGGCAGATACCTGATCCGATTTGATTACCCATGGGGAGAACACTTCTACTACCTAAATGGTAAAAAGATTAGAGAGGATGCTTACAACTGGAACATCCGTAAGTATAAATTCTAGATTTAGGCTTTTTTAACGATCGCCATAGTGAGTCTGCATGTACAGACCAACTTCTGGTCATCGTTAAACAATTCGATATCCCAAATATGTGATCGGCTACCAATATGAATCGGTTTTGCCGTACCTGATACCCATCCTTTGATTCCCGGGCGTACATGATTGGCATTGATAGATTGCCCTACTGCAAAGTATTGGTCAGGATCTACAATCATAGAAGAACCAATGCTTCCCAATGATTCAGCCAGAACTACAGAAGCACCTCCATGTAAAATCCTCATGGGTTGAAATGTGCGCTCATCGATAGGCATTCTTCCGGATATGGTATTTTCACCCACCTCCGTAATTTCTATGCCTAACGAATCGTGAATGGTATTTTTACCACGGTCTTCCCAATCCGTAATCTTGTAATCTTTAAACCAAATCATATAAAAACATATTTGTAATGAAAGTTACATTTTAAACTTAAAAGCGCACGTAACTTTGTGCCCACAAATTTAGACAATAAGATTATGGCAACAATAAAATTAACAACGCAGGGATTCAAAGAAAAGTTCTTTGATTTCACGCAAAAGCAAGAGTGGGAATATAATGATTCGGTTCCTGCAATTATAGATTTTTATGCAGATTGGTGTGGCCCATGTAAAATGGTAGCTCCAATTTTAGAAGAACTGTCAGAAGAGTACGATGGTAAATTAAACATATATAAAGTAGACACTGAAGTTGAACAAGAATTGTCTGCTGTATTTGGAATTCGTTCTATTCCAAGTATACTTTTCGTACCGGTAAATGGACAACCAATGATGCAAGCCGGAGCACTTCCAAAAGAAGCTTTGGCTGATATTATCAATAAAGAACTAGTCGTTACGGCTTAAGTAAAAGTTTAAGTTTAGGGTTAAGTAGATAGTAGAACTTTAATTTGTCGGGAGGCAAATTAAAGTTCCCTTTAGCCGAAAAAAAACTGAAATAATAGTTGGAATATTAGAAATTGATCGTAAATTTGCATCATACTTTAAGCCCAAAAGCATTTTTCTACACCTATTAGTAGATACGATATTTAAGAGTAGGGTTAAGTAGATGGTTGAAGAAGACCTTGTCGAGAGACAGGGTCTTATTCCTTTATAGACGTTCCATTTCGTAAAATAAAAGTAAAATTTAAGCCCTGTTTTTAGCTTAATTAAAGAATAACAAATAGTTATTAAAAGTTTTTAAGCGCGTCAAAAAGCTTGTCAGTAGGCAGCCCCATCACATTAAAATACGAACCTTTTAACTCGGTGATTCCAATCATTCCGATCCATTCCTGAATTCCATAGGAACCGGCTTTATCAAATGGTTGGTATGTATCGATGTAATATCGAATGGTCTCATCCGAAAGACTTTTAAAAGTAACATCCGTAACTGCATCAAAAGAGATCAATTTATTTTTTGATTTGATGCATACACCTGTTACTACCTGATGGGTTTTACCTGCTAGTTGTTGGATCATTTCTAAGGCTTCCTGAACATCCTGAGGTTTTCCTAAAACTATATGATCTACGATTACTATGGTATCCGCAGTAATATAAAGGTCATGCTCAGTTAAATCTGTAAACCAATCTGCTTTTTGAATAGCTAAGAATTTAGCAACTTCAATTGGAGGTAAATCATCCGGATATGTTTCTTCTCCTTGAGAACTTCTGGTTTTAAATTCAATTCCTAAGTTTCCCAAAAGTTGTTTTCTTCTAGGAGAATTGGAAGCTAAAGTAATATTGTATGAATCAAGATGTTTAAACATTGAAAAACAATTCGTTGTTAATGATATAACCCAACGCGATCAGATATAAAACCCCAACCATGGACAATAATTTATTCCAAGAACTCCAGGACAGCAAAATGGTTTTATTCATCCATATTGTAATGATATTAAAGAGAATCATGAAAATAATAAGTAGGATAAAAATCAAAGAAATTTGATCTGTTAAGAATTCGCCTCGAATCATATGGATACCAGCCAATACAACTAAATAGAGCAGGGTAACCACAATTTTAGCTGCCTTTTCTCCCCATTGAATAGGTAGCGTACGGGCTCCGGTTTTACGATCTCCTTCTAAATCTTCAATATCTTTAATTAACTCCCGAATCCAGGTAAGTAAGAAAACAAATGCCGAGTATCCCAGAAACCAGAAAGCTACAAAGTTGAAATTAAAATCCTGGAATTTTGTGATTTGTGAGATGTAAAAGTTTTGAATTAATGATACTTCATAAATTCCTACGGTCAAAGGAACTAAGGCTACCATAAATGCGACAATTAGATTCCCTACTAAAAACTCGGTTTTGAAGTAATAGGAATAAAACCATAAGGAAATGGCTCCGGTAAGTTGAATGATTCCCAGATTGTAATTTCCAAAATGGAAACCAATGATAAAACCAAGAATCAATCCAGAAACAGTAGTGATTTGGTACCACAAATAAGCCTTTTCAGAGCTAATCAAGGATCCAACGGGATTTTTACCATGATTAAGTTGGTCTGTATTGACATCCTTAATATCATTGATAATATAACCACCCGCTGCAATTAAAATCACACTTAGTACAAGTAATGCAAACCAAAACTCCGGGATTTGAGATTCCAATTCAAGATCTACCTGTTTACTTATAAAACCCAGCATCGGTTTTAATAAGCCTCCACGCAGCAAATACATGGTAACTCCTATAATTAAAAGATTTAATGGACGAAACAAATGGGTGATCTGGGGTGTTTGAGAATTTTCTTTTACCATGTTAAATCAGATTTACCTGTCATCCATTTTCCTTGAGCGCGTAATACTTTTTCAATGATATCCCTTACACAACCTTTACCACCATCCTGATCAGAAATGTATTTGGAAATATCTCTAATCTCTCTTGCTGCATTCTGTGGACAAGCAGGAATTCCAACTTGCTGCATGATTTCATAATCAGGAAGATCATCACCCATATACATAATCTCTTCATCTGTCAAATCATACATTACTTTAATATCATCATAAGTATCAATTTTTTGTGCAATATTGAGATAGACATCTGTCACACCCATTTTAGCCAGACGCATTTTAATATTTTCAGAATTTCCACCTGTAATTACACAAACTTTTAATCCTTTACGCACTGCAAGTTGGATGGCAAAACCATCTTTGGAATTTAAGCTTCTCAATTGATCACCATTAGGCATTATCGTCACAATACCATCAGTTAGTACACCGTCTATATCAAAAATTAATGTGGTGATTTTAGGTAGTAGTTTTAAATAGTGCTCGCTCATTTTTTCCAGTTGATTATTGAATTGCTGATTTGTGTATAAATATTTTGAAGTTGAGGTTGGACCTCTAACATGTTCAGATGTTTTTGAATGACCTGTTGATCATTTCGTGCTGCCGGACCTGTTTGAACGTTTTCCGGTGTATTGGTAAATGCTTTTTCTATGGTTTCTCGAATCAAAGGTTCCAGTATGGATAAATCCTGATCTGATTGTTGCAATTGTTGATTTGCTATGGTCAACATGTGATTGGTGAAATTACATGCAAATACTGCCGCAATATGAATTTGTTTCCGGGTATCAGAATCAATAGACCTTACATCTTCAGAAATAGATTTGGCCAGTTCTATAAGATTTGCATGTACGTCAGGAGTGATGCCTTCGATACACATAGGTACTTTGGAAAAGTCTAATGTTTTTGATTTCGAAAACGTTTGCAATGGATAAAAAACACCAATTTTAGAGTGCTTTTTTAAAGCAGATAAAGGAACTGTCCCAGAAGTATGTGCAATGATTGTATCAGATTCCGGGAGCTGATTTGAAATATCTTCAATGATATCATCTTTTAAGGCGATAATTGCCCCATCGATTACAGATAAATCTAAATCTTGCAATTGTGAAATACTCTGTGCTTTTACCTGATCAGCCAATTGCTGAGCATTCTCTATGGTTTGACTATAGATGGAATGAATGATTATCCCTTTGTCAAACAGATTTTTAGCAAGATGTGTTGCTACATTTCCAGACCCTATTATAGAAACCTTTTTCACAGTGCGCCAAAGTAATGGGTTTGAACTTGATTTCACAATGATTTGCGGATTTCAACCAGATAAAATATTGGGGATGCTAAGTTTAAAAAAATCGATTTCAATAATATTTAAATTAATAGCCATATTGTCGTCTGTCGCGAATCTATACCCTACATTTGTGAACTCTAGTAATAAAAAACAATTGATCGGGTAATTAGTTGTATTTCAGTATAAAAGATAGATAATCTATAGATTATGAAAAGTATTTTTAAACAACTGTGGGGTTTCTTTATTTCCATGGAGTTTATGGCATTTTTAATATTGCTGTTTGCTGTATCTATTGGTGCTGCCACATTTATCGAAAATGATTTTGGTACACCTGCTTCCAAAGCGATCGTTTACAATGCGAAATGGTTTGAGTTAATGTTGTTCTTCTTATTCATTAACCTCGTTGCAAATATTTTCAGGTATAAAATGTATAAGGTTTCCAAGTGGCCGATCTTCATGTTCCATTTGGCTTTTATTTTTATGATTGCTGGTGGTGCGGTAACTCGTTACATTAGTGAGGAAGGACTATTACATATTAGAGAAGGGAAAGCGAGTAACGCTGTGGTGAGTGATAAAACGTATTTCCGTTTTAAAGTGGATGACCGCAAAATGCAGTATAGTTTTGATCAGGCGGTATTCTTAAACCCTTTACATAATCCGGGATTTAGTAACAGTTTTACGTTTAATGATAAGGACATCCGAGTGACTTATAAAGATTACATCCAAAATGCGGTGGATACTGTGGTTCCGGATGAAAATGGATCTACTTTCTTAGAACTGGTTACGACTGATGGTCAGGGAAGAAAGACCAACTATTTGGAAGAAGGTAAAACAACCAATTTTGGTTTTGTTACAGTGAAATTCGGAGAAGGTAATTCGAATGACGGTTTGAGAATTTTTAGAGATTCAAATGGATTGTCATTCATCTCTCCTTATGAAGTAAGCTATTTGAAAATGGCAGATCGTTCTCAAGGTGTTTTATCGGCCGATACCGTGCATCCATTTGAAAGCAGAAGACTATATCAAATCAATGGGGTAAGTATCGTATTTAAAGGTTTACATGAAAAAGTAAGAAAAGATATTACAACATTTAAAGGTGGAAATGCAGCTCAGGGAACCGATGTTTTAATAGTGGATCTAGAAATTGATGGTAAGCACAGAGATGTGAAAATTAAAGGTGGTGCTGGTAGAGTTTTACCTCCTGAGTTGATTGAAACAGATGGATTATACTTTAGTCTGGCATATGGTTCAAAGTACATCCATTTGCCATTTTATATTCAATTAAGAGATTTCCAGTTAGATCGTTACCCTGGTTCTATGAGCCCTTCGTCTTATGCCAGTGAGATCACATTGATTGATGAGGAACAGGATATTCATGAAGAGCATAGAATTTACATGAATCATGTTTTGGACCACCGTGGATATCGTCTCTTCCAGTCTTCCTATGATCAGGACGAAGGAGGAACGGTTTTATCTGTAAATAGAGATTTCTGGGGAACCTGGTTATCCTACATAGGTTATATCTTGATGGGTGTGGGCATGTTCTTTACGTTGTTTATTCAGGATAGTCGTTTTAGTAAGTTGAGTAAGAAGTTGGATAAGATTAGAATCCAAAAAGAAGCATTAACTCTTGTGGTTGCTTTTGTGATAGGCGTAGGTGGTGTTTTTGCACAACATACCGATTCATTGGTAGTTCCTAAAACAGTTCCAATTGAACAGGCGGAAATGTTTGGAAGATTGCAGATTCAAGATCAGGGGGGGAGAATGAAGCCCATGAATACGTTGTCTTCTGAAGTCTTAAGAAAAGTAGCACGCAAATCTAACTTTAATGGTTTAACTCCCGATCAGGTATTGTTAGGGATGATCTATGATCCGCAACCATGGCAGGTCTCAAAAATGATTAAAGTATTTCATCCTCAACTAAAGAAAAAACTAGGAATGGAAGAAGATGAAAAATATGCTTCATTTATTAGATTCTTCGATGAGAAATTTCAATATGTACTTACTGAGGATATTGCTGAGGCCAATAGAAAGAAACCAAGCGAAAGAAGCAAATATGATAACGATGTGATTACAGTAGATGAGCGTGTGAATATTTGCTATATGATTTATACCGGATCATTGATGCGTATATTCCCATTGCCAAATGATCCAACAAATAAATGGTATGCTCCAGGTGATGCGGTAAATGTATTTAAAGGCAATGACTCTTTGTTTGTAGCTGGAATTCTGCCAATGTATTTTAGTGCTTTGGATCAAGGTCAGGAGACAGGAAATTGGGAAGCAGCGACTAAAACCATACAATCAATTAATAAATATCAGCAGAAAATGGGTGCTGAAGTGGTCATCTCAAATCAAAAATTGAATTATGAGATTTTCTACAATAAGGCTAGAATTTTTAATAACCTGTTTTTCTATTATTTCACCATAGGTTTGATCTTTTTAATTCTGTTGTTTGTACAGTTATTTTCTAATGACTCTAAGGTCCTGAATGGGGTAATTAAAGTATTCAATTGGTTGATCATTTTAGGGTTTTCTGTTCACACTTTAGGGCTGGTATTATTATGGTATATCTCAGGTCACGCTCCGTGGAGTAATGCCTACGAATCTATGGTTTATATTGCCTGGGCTACAATTTTATCTGGATTTATTTTTAGTAAAAACTCTAAGATTACTTTAGCAGCAACTTCACTGCTTACCGCGTTTATTTTAATGGTAGCGCATTTGAATTGGTTAGATCCGGAAATTACGAATTTGGTTCCTGTATTGGATTCATATTGGTTAATGATTCATGTGGCTATTATCACTGCGAGTTATGGGTTCTTAGCATTGGGCGCGTTATTGGGATTATTCAATTTGATACTCATCATTACTGCACCAAGAGGAATTCAGAAAATCCAATTGACATTTAAAGAGTTAACCACAATCAATGAGATGACCATTACCATTGGTTTATTTATGTTGACAGTAGGAACATTCCTGGGGGGTGTTTGGGCAAATGAATCCTGGGGAAGATACTGGGGATGGGATGCGAAAGAAACATGGGCTTTGGCTTCTGTATTGGTATATAGTTTTGTAGCGCATATGAGATTTATTCCGGGTTTAAGAGGTGGTTTTGCATATAACTTCACGACATTGGTTTCGTTTAGTTCTATCATTATGACCTATTTCGGGGTAAATTACTATTTAAGTGGATTGCACTCTTATGCAGCCGGAGATCCTGTGCCGATTCCAAGTTTTGTTTATTATACCATTGTTATTGTAGCAATCATTTCTATTGTTGCCAATCGTAGATGGAGTTCTTTTAACGCGGGTAAAGAAGCAAAATCATAAAGTATGGACAATCAATTCATAAAGACCGATCAATACAATACTCCGGAGAATCAATCTCGAGCGATTCTAGATGTTTTGTCATTAGGGACACCGGCTTATTTTGGAGCGAGGTTTTTTTCCATGCTTTTGGGGAATAGAAAGCTAGCCTTAGATGGAAAGTTTGATACCCATACCTGGGCGAGTAGATCTATGGATATCTTTCGTTTATTGGAATCTTGCGGAGGTAAATTTCATATTGAAGGATTAGATAATATTCTCAAATTAGATGAACCTGTAGTTTTTATCAGTAACCATATGAGTATGCTGGAGAGTATGGTTTTCCCCGGATTGATTGCTGATAAACGTGAGGTGACTTTTGTCGTAAAAAAGAGTTTAACGACACATTCTGTTTTTGGACCAACTATGCGTGCTAGAAAGCCTATTGCTGTAGACCGAAAGGATCCGATTGCAGACTTTAAGACTGTCATGCAAGAGGGAATGGAGAATCTGAAATCTGGGACTTCGGTGGTTATTTTTCCACAAAGTCAGCGTATGGTAGAGTTTGATCCAAAGATGTTTAATACGCTTGGGGTTAAGTTGGCAAAGAAAGCGAAAGCGCCAATTATTCCAGTGGCTATTAAAACGGACTTTTGGACAAATGGAACCGTATTTAAGGATATAGGGAAGTTAGATAGATCGCAAAAAATTCATATCAAATTTGGCGAACCAATTCATATTAAAGGACCTGGTAAGCAGGAACATCAACAAGTTATAGATTTTATCAGTTCGAATTTGGAACAGTGGAATAAGTAGACGGTCAGATACATGTTAATTTGTATTTAAAAGTTTAAAAAGAATTTCGATAACCCTGGTTTTGCTCTAAATTGTGCGTATGATTCGATGGATATGGTTGCTTGGCTTATGGATTCTGATTCCGTGTTGTGGGTGTCAGGATTCTAATGCTTCGGAAACGAAGCGCCCGATAGAAAAAGCTTCATCAATAGAGATTTCAAATAATATTGTTTGGCACTGGGAAAATAGATTTTCCAAAGATGAGGTTAGTCAAATTAAATCCTGGTTAAAGGAAATTGATCAGGCAGTGATTCATACGCTTGGGAAGTACAATTTCGAGATGCATTTTTACATTCATAGGAGTAAGAGGGGAGATGAACCAGTACCCTGGGCACATACTTCAAGGAGCGAAGAGCAGGGTGTACATTTTCATGTTAATATGGATTATGATGTGGATGAGTTTCTAAATGATTGGACCGCTCAGCATGAAATTAGCCATTTGTCTATTCCATTCTTAGGATCTTCCAATGCCTGGTTCTCGGAGGGCTATGCTACATTTATGCAGTATAAGATTATGCAAAATCAAGGGGTATATACAGCAGAACAGGTATCCAAACGATTTTTAACAAGAATTGCGGAGTGTAAGGAAAATTATCAAAGTGATCAACCCCTTCCGAAAGTGGCAGATAGTTTAAGGCAGAAATGGGAATATCCGGATATGTATTGGGGAGGATTCACTTTTTTCTACGTACTGGATAAACAGCTCCAGAAGAACCATGAAATGCAATTAACAGAGCTTATTGATGCCTATGTGGATTGTTGCAGAAAGAATCATAGTTCACCTGAAGAATTATGTAAATCATGGGATAACATACTGGGATCTAAAATAGCTTCTGATTTATTATTTCAATACAAGAATGAACCTGCTCGAGATATTTTTAAGATGATTGAACAGCAATAAAAAAGCCTCTCCATCTGATGATGAAGAGGCTCGTTATCTTTTTTAATGATATCTATTAAGTATCGATATTCGCATACTTTGCATGAGACTCGATGAATTCTCTACGTGGAGGAACTTCATCACCCATAAGCATACTAAATACACGATCAGCTTCAGCACCTGAATCGATAGTTACCTGACGTAAAGTACGGTTTTCAGGATTCATGGTTGTTGCCCAAAGTTGCTCTGCATTCATCTCACCCAGACCTTTATAACGTTGGATTCCCACACTTGTTTCAGAACCTTTTCCTTTCATTTCCTGAACAAAAGCATCACGTTGTTCATCATTCCATGCATAACGTTGATCAGATCCTTTTTTCACTAAATAAAGTGGAGGTGTAGCGATATAGATATTTCCCTGCTCAATTAACTCTTTCATATAACGGAAGAAGAAAGTCAAGATCAAAGTCTCAATATGGCTACCATCGACATCCGCATCACACATGATTACAATCTTATGATATCTCAATTTAGAAGTGTCCAGCGCTTTAGAATCTTCTTCAGTTCCCACTTTTACACCTAACGCGGTGTAGATGTTACGAATTTCTTCATTTTCAAAAATCTTATGAGAAAGCGCTTTTTCAACGTTCAAAATCTTACCACGAAGTGGCATAATTGCCTGATTCTCTCTGTTACGACCTTGTTTAGCTGTACCACCCGCAGAATCTCCCTCGACTAAGAAGATTTCACTGATTTCAGGATCACGAGATGCACAATCTGCCAATTTACCAGGTAAGCTTGAACCAGACATTACATTTTTACGCTGAACCATTTCACGTGCTTTACGTGCGGCATTACGCGCTTGTGCAGCTAAGATTACTTTTTGCACGATGGTCTTAGCATCTTTCGGATTTTCTTCCAAATAGTTGGCAAGCATTTCCGAAACAGCCTGAGATACCGGAGCATTTACCTCACGGTTACCCAATTTGGTTTTAGTTTGTCCCTCAAACTGCGGTTCCGCAACTTTAACAGAAATGACTGCAGTAAGACCTTCTCTAAAGTCATCACCTGAAATGTCAAATTTCAATTTAGTCAACAGACCGGATTCTTCAGCATACTTCTTTAGAGTACCAGTTAAACCTCTTCTAAAACCCTGAAGGTGTGTACCACCCTCGTGCGTATTAATGTTGTTTACATATGAATGTAGGTTCTCAGAATAAGAAGTATTGTAAACCAAAGCTACCTCTACAGGAATTCCATTTTTTTCACCATCGATGTAAATTACATCTTGGATTAATTGCTCACGGTTTTGATCTAAGAATAAAACGAATTCTTTCAATCCACCTTCTGAGATAAAGCTACTTGAAATGAAATTTCCTTCTTCGTCTTTTTCTCTTTTATCCGTGATGCTAATGTTAATACCTTTATTCAGGTATGCTAACTCACGTAATCTATTTTCGAGAGTAGTGAAATTGTATTCTCTATTTTCGAAAATTTCAGCATCCGGCTTAAAAGTAACTCTGGTTCCTGTAATATCAGTTGTACCAATTTCACGTACATCGTATTTAGGAATACCTTGAGAATACTCTTGTTCAAATATCTTTCCGTCTCTATGTACTTCAGCACGTAAGTTGATTGATAAGGCATTCACACAGGAAACCCCAACACCGTGCAGACCACCGGAAACCTTGTAAGTATCTTTATCAAACTTACCACCGGCATGTAAGACCGTCATTACAACCTCTAGCGCAGATTTTTTCTCTTTCTCATGATAACCTGTTGGAATACCACGACCATTATCTATAACTGTGATAGAGTTATCTTCTTCAATAATAACATCAATCTTTGTACAGTATCCTGCTAATGCTTCATCAATAGAGTTATCTACAACCTCGTAAACCAAATGGTGTAAACCACGAATACCAACATCGCCAATATACATGGCCGGACGTTTTCTTACCGCTTCTAATCCTTCTAATACCTGAATATTCCCAGCGGAATAATCTCGTTTTTCTTCTTTATTTTCGTCACTCATATGAGATATGATTTAGTCTAAAATACAGGCTTTTTTTCGAGCCAGACACAAAGATAAAATTAGTGCGTTTTCAGGTCGTTTTTGTGGAGTTAAATATGACGCACTTTTCCACATTTTATTAACATTCCCAAAGGATTTGGAAGTGTCATGTATATGATGTTTTGGACTTAACTATTTAGCCCAAAACGCGATAGTTACTCCTCCTAAAACGTTAATACCCTGTACCTGGTAATTACCCCAGATTTCGTAGTTCTGCGAAAGAATATTGTTTACATCAACAAATGCGGATACTTTTTTAGTAAATCTGTATTCGATTCCCAGGTTAAAATCAAACAAAGGATCGATTTTTCGACCATAAACCTGATACGCTAATTCTTCAGTACCATTGGTTTCATTGGTTTTCACATACTTACTGCTCATGAATGTCATACTAGACTTTGCGATGATTTTATCCTGAAGATTATAACGTACCGTCAAATCAGAAGTCAAATCAGGAAGGTTCCAAGCCTTTGCTTCTCTTTTGGTTTGATAGTTATTGTAGTTTAACCTCCACAGCACATTCCATTTTTCATCTCTCTGATAACCGATTTGAGCAGAAACATGTGTCACATCAACGGTATCATAGATAGGCTGATACACGTTTTCGTAATAGTAATTACCTGAAAGTCCATTCACCGGTTGATCACTGGTATAAAGTACCATGTCTTTTACCTGTTTATAACCTGCAGATAAGTTATACGAGAGGTTAGAACTAATTAATCCACGTACTCCGGCATAAGCATCATATGATGTACGAGAAGTCTTTAATTCAGAATATTCATATAAAAATGGGTTTTCGTTACGCAATGTATTAAATGAATTACGTTTTGCATTACCTGTAATTCCAATGTATGGAACGATAAGGTTACGAACGACATTGAACTTAAACTCAGCATTAGGGAAGAAATAGAAACGTGTTTCATCACCTTTTTCAAATGCAGTTTTAAATCCGGCCATTAAGTGCCATTTATCGCCTTTAAATTCGATATCAATAGATGGTTTGATTAATATATTGCCTTTGTAATCTAAACTATCAGATTTCGCTTTATTGTAATCTACATCAAAATATAAGTATCCTGTCTCGGTTCCAAAATCCTTAGAAAATTGAGAGGTGATTAGGACGTTATTTTCAACAGTGCTATAAGGCTTTATAGCCAGATTATAATAGTTGACATCAACAATGTAATTTAAAGCATTACTATCCGATATAAAGCTTTGAATACCTGCTTTACCTTTATACATCATGTAAGTCTGCTCCGGATTTTGTGGATACAAATCTTGAATTGGCGCATCAAGTACGTCACGATTAATTCCATACTTATTAATCTGTTCACGATCGAAAATAAACCCGGCATGAATAGCATGGCGTTTCAACATTTTCTTGGCGCTTAAGTCTGCATTTTGCTTTGACATATAGCTATCCCATCTGTTTTCAATGCCGCCATTAGAACCCAAATGATGTACATTTAATCCCCATTGAAAATCTCTGGATCTTAAACTATTGATATGTAATTGTCCATAGTTGTTAAGATAATTACCCATTCCGGCTTTGACGTAGGCACGATATAATTTGTTTAAAGGTTCTCCCTTAATTTTTACCGCATCGATAGTATCCGGATTGAAATTGTATTCCTGATTTTGAGGAACCATATCATAAGTGAAATTTGGAGCCTTTTTAGTCACCTGATCAATCACCGGTTGATGATTGATTTTCTTTGCATTCTTAATGACAGGTTCAAACTCTCTGACAATAACAACAGTTTCGCTAGATAGAGAATCATCTTTTGTTGTTTGCCCCCATAGTGTAGGTGTAACACTGGTTAAACCTACAACTAACGCTAGAATTTGAGTATTTAATTTCTTATTCATTGTCTTGTGGTTTTTGAGGTATTACTTCTTCTTCCAGTTCTTCTTCGTCAAAAAGATCATCTATTAAATCATCGTTTTCTTCATCATCAAAAGTGACTTCTTCTTCAGTCTTGCTTTCAGGCTCATCAAAGTTACTGTTCTCCAAAGCAGTTAGATTATCCAGTTTAGATTGTGCACTTGATAGAATTTCTTCATCTCCTTTGTAGTTGGCAATAATGCTTTCCAAAGTGGTTCTGGCCTGGAAATAATCTTCTTGTAATACATAAATATCAGAGAGTAAAATCAAGCCATTTGCCAACCATTTAGGATAAGTAGGTGTGTGTTGTGCCAATTCAAAAATGATGGCTTCACTGGAATCAATATTTTGTTGTTCGTAAAGTATTTCAGCTATTCGGTATAAAGACTCTGCAGATTTTTCTTCCTGAGATATAGTTGTCACCTCTCTGTAAAGCGATAAAGCTTGATTGGTATCATTTAATGCGCGATACGAATTTGCTAAAGTGAATTTAATATGCGCTTCTCTTTGAACATCATCCAATGAATCTTGCAATAGAAATGCAGCTTCCTGAATCACGATTTGGTGTGAATCGATTTTAGAAGCACTCTTAAATGCCCACCAGTGAACATCATTTAATTCATCCGCATTGATTGTGGTTTGTTGCAGTTGTTGGAAGTATACCAATGATTTTCTATAATCCTCAAGTTTGTAGCTTATTTCCGCTGCACGTTCCAAAGAAGGTTGGAAAAATAGTGGATCGTTAGATTTTACATTGAAGACATAATTGGGTAACGCAGCACCTAATTCACCAACTTGATATTGGCTTTCTGCCAGATAGAAGTGTGCTTTGTTTGCAAAAATTGGATTGTCAAATCGATCAATATATTTCTGGAATAATCGAATAGACTTGTCCAGATTATGATCCATATAAAAGTCTTCAGCTGAAGCGTAAGATAAAGAATCGAGCGCGCCATCCGAGATATTCATAAACGCCAATGTTCCGATATAAGCTTCGTATTCGTCAATGTTACCAGTTGCTTTATAGATAGACTGAATTTGGCTTAAAGCACTTTTAGATTCAGCGTAGGTTGGGTATTCTGCAACAACTTGTTTGAAGGTCTTAAGTGCTTTTTCGTTTTCATTATTGTTGTAATAAATCAACCCCATATTCTCTAAAGATCTTTTTCGATACGGATTGTTTGGGTCTCCTGAAACCACCGTTTCAAAATTGGCTAAAGCCTTATCGTTTTGATTTAAGATCATGTAGTTTTTACCTAATTCGTATAATGCACCTTGCGCATATGTAGACTTAGGAAAATCTGCAAGAAGCTTTTCCAAACTTTCGTTTTGTTGTACTTTCTTTTTAAGCAGCCCTTGAGTGATTGCATATTGATACAACGCATAATCCGCGTTTCTACCCCCTTCTACAAAGGCCTTTTTGTAATACTCTTCAGAAAGCAAATAGCTTTTAGTAATGAAATAACAGTCTCCGGTTCTAAGTAAAGCATCGTGTCTACGTGTAGGACTGGCATCTGTATAGTTTAGATATTTTCTAAACCATTTTGCACCATTTTTATAATCTTTTTGCTGATAATAAGCATAACCTAAAGCATAGTTGGCAATTTTAAATTCCGGAAGTAAAAAAGCCCGAGGTTCAAAAATGAAGTTTTCATATTCATCAATGGCTTTTTTATATGCTTTTTGACGGTAAAAAGATTCAGCAATCCAATAAGAACTTTGAGCATTTAAATCTTTGTCTTCTGCTTGAGCCTGAGATTTTCTGAATGACTCCACAGCATTTTTGTAATTCCCGTTTTGAAACTGTTCCACAGCCAGGTTAAATTGTAACTGCTGGTAAACCTTCTTTAATCTGGGATCAAGTTCTTTGGTCGTTTCCAGGGAAGCTAATGCCGCACGATAGTTATTGGTAGACAAGTAAATGTTTACCAAATACTCAAATGCTTCGTCCTTTTTCAACGCATTCGGATACTTCTCTAAATATTGAATAAAGGCATCAATAGCGTCTGTATATGGATCGTAAGCAATTTCGTAGGAAAGTTTTGCATAGTTTAATAATGATTCTTCTGCGATTGCGGGATTGTAATCCAATTTAGAAGCTTTAAAAAATGCATTTCTGGCATAAGGTTTATTATCTGCTTTGAGATAACATTCTGCCATGTTGTAGATCGACTTTTGTGCTAGTTCATCTTCCTTGGCACTGATTCTTGAAAAATACTTGATGGCATCTTCGTATTCTTCATTTTGCATCATGGCGTAAGCCAATTGGAAATAATCCTCAGGAATTTGTTGTTCTCCTTCTTTGATGTAGAATTTTAGGTAAGGAATAGCCTGAGCGTAATTTTTTTGATTGAAATAGGCGTCTCCAACCAATTTTGAAATCTCAGGTTTTCTTTTGGTCTTGGCGTTATCCAACATTGGAGTCGCATAGCTGATCAAAGTATCATATCGTTCTTGCTTGTAATAAATCTGGGTGATGTAGTAAGGAATAATCACTCCGAATTTTTTATCTGATCTGATTTTATTGAATCCTTGAATCGCTGACTCATAATTCCCTTCCAAATACGCAATGTGTGCATAATAGTAGTTTGCAGGTACGTAGTAAGGTGTTTGAATATCTACCAGTTCATGAAAGAAAGGGGCAGCCTTTTCGTAATTTTCTAATCTGAAATGAGAGTAGCCCAGTCTGAAATTGTATTCGTATAATTCACTATTGCTGAAACTAAAAGCATCTGTTTTGGCAAACCAGTAAATTACTTTTTCCCATTTCTTTTTTCTGTAATTGTATTTTCCAAGTTGAAAATAAGCATGCTTTACCTGCGGGCTTTCAGGGTAATTTTTGATAAACTCTTTGAGTTGAAATTCAGCGTCTTTGTTAAACAAATTCAAAGCACAAACCGCTTTGTAATACGTAGCATTTACGTAAACTTCAGAGTTTTTATCATTAATTGAGCTTCTGGTTTTTTCAAAAGCATTAATGGCCGCACTGTATTTTTCTTTTTCAAGGAGTTCTAATCCCTCATTATACCATCTTAAATTTGAGGTATAAACTCGTGTTTCCTGGGCATTAATTTGTTGAGAAAACAACCCGAAAACCGTGAGTGTTATTGCAAAAAATATCTTTTTCAAATTGTCTGGCTTTTATTTGTATTAACAGGTAAAAGTACTTTGTATTGTGAGGGAAGAAGGATTTTGATAATGGGAGTTATTAACGCAACTATGTTGAAGTATTTAGCCACAATGATGATGAAAATTGATTCTAACGAAAGGCGGTAGAGTCTTACGAAAAATATAAATTTGCTGTAAACGTCACAGAGTATATGTCAGAATTTGTAATTGAACTTAAAAACGCCAAAATATTCCAGGATAAAACCGAGATTTTATCGGAGGTAAATCTTCAAATTGATAAGGGACAGTTTTTTTATTTAGTGGGACAAACCGGAAGTGGAAAGAGTTCATTACTAAAGACATTGTATGCAGATTTACCATTGACCGAAGGCTCAGGTAAAGTTGCTGGATTTAAACTCAATAAAATCAAAAGAAGTAAAATCCCTTTTCTAAGAAGAAAATTGGGAATTGTATTCCAGGATTTTCAGTTGTTACCGGATCGATCTGTTTACGCCAATCTGATTTTTGTGATGAAGGCTACTGGTTGGGATAAGAAAAGTGAGATGGAAGAGCGTGTGAATGAGCTTTTGGATCAGGTAGGATTGAGTGACAAGAGAGATAAAATGCCTCATGAACTTTCAGGAGGGGAGCAACAAAGGGTTGCGATTGCAAGAGCATTGATCAATAGACCGGAGATTATATTAGCAGATGAGCCGACAGGAAATCTGGATACGGAAACTGCTGAAAAAATCATTCATCTATTGTCTGATATTAGTATGGGGGGGACAGCTATATTGATGGCCACTCATGATCAGAACTTAATGGAAAAGTATAAATCAAAAACAATTCGTTGTCACGAGGGTAGAGTAACAGTAGATTAATGGTTTCAGTATTAATTCCGGTATATGGTGAATCAATTGATGCGCAATTGGCGAGTTTGGCTATAGAAGCCAAAACGTTAGACTATGCCGTTGAAATTATTGTTTGCGATGATGCAAGCCCACAACCGCGCCCACCTGCATTTACCAACTACAAGGGAATAGAATATCGCTTTATCCAGCTAGATGAAAATTTAGGAAGATCACGAATTCGTAATTTTCTGGCACATGAAGCAAAATATGATCAATTGATTTTTATTGATGCGGATTGTCAACCGATTCAATCCAGATTTATTGATACGTATAAGGTCAAGTTTGAAGAAGATACAGTTTTGGTTGGCGGGCAATTATTTGCAACCGAGCCTCCAAGTAGTCTGGATAAAATGTTGCGTTGGAACTATGGAACGAATGTAGAAGCTCGTTCGTTAAAAGACCGTAAGAAATCACCTTACCGATCTTTTATGGCCAATAACTTTTCGATTTCCAAAAAAATGATTTTCCAATATCCTTTTGATGAGGCGCATACAGGGTATGGTCATGAGGATACATTGTTTGGTTTACAGTTGAAAAACAACGATGTAAAGGTGGTGCATATTAAAAACCCAATTCGTCATTTATGTAATGAAACGAATCAGGAGTTTTTGGAAAAAACAACTGAAGGAGTTAAAAACCTGGCACAATTATATTATCAAGGTAAACTGGATCGGCATGTTCGTTTGATCAAAATTTACGAGAAATTAAAAAAGACGGGTTTTGTGAGATTGACTCGCGCTTTGATGTACAAACGACAGCGTGGATATTACCAGGATTTGCTTAAAGGAAATGCCAAGCTCAGAAAATTCTCTTTATATAAATTGGGAGAGTTTATGTTGGAATTGGACCGATTAAAAGAAACAGTAGCGCAGGATTAATCTTCCAGATGTAATTCCTTCCATTCTTTATAAGCGGTTAAATCTTTGTTTACCAGGGTTAAAGCAAAAGAAAAAACAGAAACATCATCAATGTAGCCCACAAACGGAATATAATCCGGTGATAAGTCCATTGGATTCAAAACATAGAGTAGGGTAAATACAATGGCTGTAAGCGCATACCAGGGAATTTTGGTATAGTCTTTTTTCCAATAGTCTTTAATGAGGGAAAGCATGGTTTTTCCCTCATCAATAAATTTTTCGAATCGACTATTAGTTTCTAATTTGGATTTGATCTTAGAAGATTCCCTAACCACTTTTTCAACGTCTTCTTTCCCGATTTTTTCAGCATTTTCGGTAACGAATTCTTCGTTGATTTTTTGCTTTCTTTTTCTTCTGAAAATCATATTGGTTCTTTATTGCTTTAGACAATAACCCTAAAGATAACCAAATATTGGATTTAGGCAGCAATTTCTAATTCTACTCTAGACATCCATTTTTGGAAAAGCTCTTTTTCCAAATTCACTGCAAATTCAGCATGTGTTTTCCAATCATCGGAGAACTCTTCTAATTGTCTGGTCATCTCTTCCAAATGGCCAATTTCTTCTGCTATAATCGATTTTACGGTCACACGGCTTTCGTGTTTCTTCAATGCCGATTGATAGATTTCATATAAACTATCTGCACGCACTTCAATGGCATATGTTACAAGTAAATAAGCCGCATAGCGCAATTCATAGCCATCAAGATTCAATTCAGATTGAATATAGCGGCTAATCTGAGTATCTAAACGATGCAAATACTGGTAACTCTCGGTTGGAGCTAAAAGGTTTCTGAAAGTATAATCTTCACAACCCTGATAGCCTAACTTAGAAAGTTGTTTTTTTAAATAATACGCATGACGAGCTTCTTCTGCTGCATGTTTTAGAATGATCAAATTCACTTTGGTAGGATGCTCTGATGCAGAAATTTTTCTGGCACCTGAATTTTCCATCATGGAAAGTGTGTTTAACCATTTGGCATGCCATTCATTATTCGATACAATGGTATTGATGATATTTTCAATATTCATTTTTAACTATTTATAGCTAGTTTAATAGCTTGAGTGATTTTATTTAATTGAGTGGAATCTATTATAAAAGGCGGCATGATATAGATCAATTTTCCAAAAGGGCGAATCCAAACCCCGTTTTCGACAAATATTTTTTGAATTGACTTTACATCAACGCTTTCTTTCATTTCTACAACTCCTATAGCGCCAAGAACTCTAACATCCTGAACTTTACCATGATCTTGCAAAGGTGATAATTCTTCTTGCAGTTGGTTTTCAATACGATGAACTCTTTCCTGCCAGGGAGAACCTCGTAAAAGTTGGATGCTTTTTACAGCAACGGCACAGCTTAATGGATTGGCCATGAAAGTCGGACCATGCATAAATACACCGGGTGTTTTACTGGATATAGTTTGACTTACTTCATCAGTAGTAAGTGTGGCTGCTAAACTCATATATCCTCCGGTTAGTGCTTTTCCCAGGCATAAAATATCAGGAGAAATTTCGGCATGCTCTACAGCAAACATTTTTCCCGTGCGGCCAAATCCCGTGGCAATTTCATCGGCAATAAGTAGGATGTTATAGGAATCACACAATTCTCTAACCTTAAGGAGGTATTGTGGACTGTAAAATCGCATTCCTCCGGCACCCTGAACAATAGGTTCGAGAATTACACTTGCGATTTCCTGATGGTGTAATTCTATAATGTTTTGGAGGGAATCAATATCTCCAACTTGTAATTCTTCTTCGAATTTTGATTGAGGAGCTTCCGCAAAATATGATATTGGAAATGCATTTTTAAAGATATGATGCATTCCGTTTACAGGATCACATACCGACATGGCTTTAAATGTATCTCCGTGATATCCTGATTTTATAGTGAGTACTTGATTTTTTTCAGGAAGATCTTTAGCATACCAGTATTGTAAGCTCATTTTGATCGCGACTTCTACGGATACGGAACCACTATCGCAATAAAATACTTTTTGCAATGGAGCAGGAGTGAGGTCAACCAGTAACTTACCTAATTCAATGGCTGGTTGATGCGTAATTCCTCCAAACATAACGTGAGACATCTGCGCCAATTGATCGGTAATTGCCTGATTTAATTCAGGGTGATTATAACCATGAATCGCGGTCCACCAGGAAGACATGCCATCTACCAGTTGAGTCCCGTCTGGCATATTGAGACATACCCCATCTGCAGATTCAATGGGATAAACAGGAATGGCATTCTCAATGGAAGTATAAGGATGCCATAAATGCTCCTGATCAAACTCTAATCCTGATTCCCAATTATAGTTGGATGTATTTTCCATATTCATGAACGATTTCAGAAGTGATTTCTCCTTGAATAGGAGGAACCTCTCCTAAGTTTTTACATCCAGACATTTCCAGGATAACCTCTTTAGACGCTTCATTGATCTCTCCATTAAAAATGAGTCCTTCGATTTTAACTTGATGAGATTTTAAGCATTCAATACTAAGTAAAGTATGATTGATACTTCCCAGATAAAAATTTACAACAAGGATCACCGGAAGCTTGATTTTTTTGATCAAATCCAGATTGGTGATTTGGTGATTGATAGGAACTAAAATACCTCCTGCTAGTTCAACTATTAAATCATTGGAGCTTTCCGGTAGATTTAAATCTGATAAATGGATACGTCTGTTTTCAAGATCCGCTGCGGCATGTGGCGACATAGGATGATTTAATCTGACTCCTTCCGGATGGATATGTGTTTGCGTATTAGATACCCATTTTTCAACTTTTATAGAATCAGACTGATCCAAGTCACCTGCCTGGATAGGTTTCCAATAATCTGCCTGAAGTTTTTCAGTAACGATGGAAGAAACTACGGTTTTTCCAACTTCAGTCCCTATTCCAGCAATAATATATTGTTTTATTTGACTCATAAAATACGTTCGAGATTTAGAAATAAATGATCAATTTCTTCTTTAGTATTGTAGGAGTGGAGGCAAAACCGAATTCTTTCAGAGCCTTTGGCTACAGTTGGACTTAAAATTGGAAATACACTAATCCCGCTTTTATTGAGTTGAAGCGCTACTGCTTTGACCACGGAATTTCCTGGAATAACCAAGCTTTGAATAGCGCTGGAGCTGTATAACCAGGATGCGTTTTCCAAAATTTTTGATCTGAAATATGTAATCACTTCAAAAAGTCGTTCCCGTTGAATGGTACTTTCCTTCACATGTTGGTAAGCAGTTTTTATGGATTCCAAATGAACAGGTGATAATCCAGTTGAATAGATAAATGATCTCGAGAAATTGATCAGATAATCAATTAAGGTTCGAGAACCAATGATTGCGGCTCCATGAGAACCAAACCCTTTACCATATGTGATAATTCTAGCAAACACTTTATGTTGTAACCCTAATTCAAATGTTAATCCTTGCCCTTTAGTCCCATAAACAGCTGCCGAATGTGCCTCATCTACGATAACATGTGCATTGTATTTTGTACAGATCTGCACTATCGATTCTACATCTGCAACATCTCCATTCATGGAATATAGAGCTTCAATGACTACAAAGATTTTTCCACTCGCTTGTGCTAATTTTTTTTGAAGATCATCCAGATTGTTATGTTGAAACTTAAATCTTTTGGCGTGACTTAAACGTGCGCCATCGATCAAAGAAGCATGAGCTAATTCATCTAGAATTAAAGTATCTCCTTTACCAGCAATGCATTGTAATAATCCAATGTTGGCTTGATAACCTGATGGATAAATGAGTGCAGCTTCAGCATCATGAAATGAAGCAATATGCTGTTCTAATTCTTCATATGCTTCGTTGTTTCCAGATAACAACCTGGAACCAGTAGCGCCATTTTTAAAATCACTTTGGTGTAATGCATCCAGAATATCCTGATGAAGTTTAGATGATCTGGCTAATCCCAAATAATCATTAGAACAAAAATCAATACCAGTAACAGAAGGCTTAATATTTCTCTTTAAACCTTCTGTTTCACGTTTCTTTAATATGGTATTGAGAAATTCCAAAAACTAAGCTTCAACAGCTGCTTTTTTCTTTTCGTTCTTGAATGCTTCTCTGGGTGTAAGACCTAAAATATCAAACATCTCCATATCTGATTTTACAGATGGATTAGGAGTTGTAAGTAATTTATCTCCTGCAAAAATCGAATTTGCTCCAGCCATAAAACATAATGCTTGCTCGCTTGTAGGCATTTCTGTTCTACCCGCTGAAAGTCTGACTACAGATTTAGGCATTACAATTCTTGCAGTTGCTACCATTCTAACCATTTCATCAAATGGAACTCTAGGTTGATCTTGTAATGGTGTACCTTCAACTGGCACCAATGCATTGATTGGCACTGACTCCGGATGTTTTTCCATTGTGGCCAATACTTTTAACATTTTGATTCGGTCTTCATTGGTTTCCCCTAATCCAATAATTCCACCGGAACAAACAGTTAGATCAGCTTTACGTACGTTTTCAATTGTTTTTAAACGATCGTCATAGGTACGCGTAGAAATGATTTCTCCGTAGTGTTCTTCTGAGGTATCAATATTGTGATTATAAGCATAAAGCCCAGCGTCAGCAAGCTTTTGCGCCTGATCAGCAGATAACATTCCTAAAGTACAACATACTTCCATTTCCAGGTTGTTGACTTCTTTGACCATTTCTAAAACACGGTCAAATTGCTTATTATCTTTAACTTCACGCCAGGCGGCTCCCATACAAAGTCTTGAAGAACCTTGTGATTTAGCTTCTTTAGCTAAGTCGATTACTTCCTGAATAGGCATTAACCCCTGTGCTTTTACATCTGTATGATATCTTGCTGCTTGCGGACAATAGGAACAATCTTCAGGACATCCTCCTGTTTTAATAGAAACCAAACTACTAATTTGAACTTCAGAATAATCTTTGTTTTCTCTATGAACTGTTGCGGCTTCATATAATAAATCTAAAAGCGGTTTATTATAAATCGCGCTAATTTCTTCTGTTGTCCAGTCGTTTCTTACTATACTCATTGTTTTCATTTTTTTCCAACCGACAAAGGTATTTTTTGAGTGACAATAATCACTTTTTTCTTTGCCATTTTATAGTCATATCTCCATGGGCTTGTGTACTAGAATATTATGCGAAACGATAATATATGCATGAAGTTTTTTGTCTAATTACAGAATAAAATTGTACTAAATACAGGAAATCTTCAGTCAAACTTTTAGGATAGTTTTCTTATTAATTATGGGTAATTAAAACTCAAAACATATAAATATTATTTATTACAATAAATAACATTTTTTTCGAATAAAAAGGAAGTTAATATCATGTGTAGAATATGACAGAAATATGTTTGTCAGGCTCCGGATTCATGTTTTATTCGCATCGAAATTTTATAAACGCAACGGAAATTTAGGGGTAACCGTTGACAATAAGTTTAATAGGATGAAAAATGTTTTTTTAGGAGTGATTCTGATTTTAATCGGAACTAAAATTCAAGCACAGAATATATCAGATCAGGGAATCGATTTTGATTCAGTAGAGGTAACTTCATTTCGTACCATACAAAATATTACGAGGACAGGTAGAAATGTTTTGGTAATTACATCAGATAAAATCAAGGAACTCCCTGTACATTCCACTGACGAACTTTTAAGATATGTTCCCGGAATGGAGGTACAGTCCAGAGGTGGATATGGCGTACAAAGTGATTTAACATTAAGAGGGTCTACCTTTAATCAAGTATTGGTAATGGTAGATGGTGTTAGGATTAACGATCCGTTAACCGGACATTTTAATGGATACATACCTGTGCCACTTTCAGAAATTGAACGGGTGGAGGTGATCAAAGGTACCGCCACATCTATCTATGGAGTAGATGCTGTGGGTGGTGTCGTAAATATTATTACTAAGGTAGAGCCAAACAATGAACAACTCGATATTGATGCCAGTGCTAAAGTAGGTTCAAATAGCTATTCAGGTTATGACTTGAGCATTTTCGGAAAAGAGAATAAATGGAAGTTTTCTATAGGTGCGCAGAGTAATAAATCGAAGGGACAACAATTTGAGAATCCAAATTATTATTTGGTAGAAGGTGTTGAGCCTAATTATAATACCTGGTTTGAAACGAATACATTCTCAGGAAGTGTGGGGAGATCATTGGGAGATCATTGGAACATTGGTTTAAGAAGTTCATACGATGAAAGAAATTTCAATGCTAAATATTTCTATACAGCGAGTTCATACGATGAATCTATAGAGCGTACTTCGGTTTTCTTTAATGATTTGAAACTATCTGGAAGTAATGGTAAATTCAAAACAGAAATCGATGTCGCGTTCAGACAAAGTACGGATGAGTTTATTTTTAATCCATTATTTACCAAAAACAATCATACTACCAGATTTGGATTGTTTCAATTAAATCAAAGTTATAGAATGTCTGACCAACATACGTTTGTGTATGGAGTTCAATTGGATACACGTTCTATTGAAAGTAATGATCGAGGAAATCATACCAATTCTCATGCAGGTATTTATGGACAATGGATTGGAACGTTTATTAAGAATTTGACTTCAACAGTAAGTTTGAGAACGGACTATGATGATAATTACGAATGGGAGTTGAGTCCACAGTTAAATTTGGCTTATATCTATGATAAGTTTGTTTTTAGAGGAGGTTTAGGAAAAGGGATTCGAGCGGCTGATTATACGGAGCGATTTGTATCCAATAACTTAAAAACACTTTCTCCGGGAAGAAATATTGGTAATCCGGATTTGATAGCAGAATCTTCCTGGAGTTATGAAGCGGGAGTGGATTATTATTTGAGTTCAGGTCTAAAATTAGTGGCTACCGGTTTTTATCGTGCATCTGATGATCTAATCGATTATGTACCAACTTTAGGCGGTAACATCAATAATGTACCTGTACAATTGGTTCCGGATGGAACGTATTTATATTCTCAAAACCTTTCTGTTGTGAATACATTGGGAGTAGAAGTAGAGTTGTGGTATTCCAAACAATTTAATTCAGGTGATGCCCTAACGGCTTCTTTGGGATATACCGGTTTAGAATCTTCAAACCCTGAAGGAACGGTGTCCAAGTATGTTTCGGCTCATGCAAAACATTTAATCAATGGTAATGTTTTGATGCGTGTTAACCGATTTGATTTTGGAGTAAGTGGGTTGTATAAAATGAGAGAGTCTGCGTATTCAAATACGTTAGACGTGGAATTAAAACCTTCCTATACTGTGGTTAACCTGAGTGTTGGGATGAGTGTTTTGGATAACAAATGCAAAATCCAGGGAGAGGTGATTAACCTATTTGATGAAAATTATAGTGATATTTTAGGAGCCAGAATGCCTGGAAGATGGTTTAATATCGGTGCAAGCGTTAAGCTCTAAATTCAAATTCTATTTAGACGTGAATTGTTTTAAATAGGCTTCAAATGATACCGATGTTTTGTATACTTCATCGTGAATGAAATGAAGTAGGGGAATGTATTGTGGAACTTTCCAAAAACCTTGTACCGGAGAAATAATCTGAAGCGATTCATCCAAGTACACAATGGTAGGATATGCAATTCTACCATTTACCGGAGCAATCGCTTTCGTGAATTCATGTGTGCCATTTCTACGATTGGCGTTTGCCGGATTGTACGCTTTATTGACAAAGTCGATGCCTTTAAACGTAATGGCATCATTACCTTCAGCATTAAATTTTACTGCGTAAAAGTTTTCGTTGACATATTTGATAACCTGTGGATTACCAAAGGTCTGACTCATCATCATTTTACAAGGTCCACACCAGTTGGTATACACATCAATAAGAACCTTTCTGGGTTCTTTTTTCATTGCTTCCTGCATTTCAGCTACAGTCAACCAGTGAATCTTATTCTGGTCCTGCGCCAAGACATGAATACTTGAGAATAGGGCAAAAATAATGATGAATAAAGATGCTTTAAACTTCATCCTTATTTTTTCTTGATTTGTTCATTTGCCACTTTGATAAATGCCGATGGTCCACCTGGTACGTATCCTGTTCTTCCTAATGGATTAATATTGATTTGTCCCTGATCGTTGTTGGTTAAAGTGAAAAACCAAATGGTAGGATAGCCGCTTACACCTAATGCACGTTGCATTTGTTGATTTTGTTGTCTGATGTTATCCGGAATTTGAAATGATCTAGGGAAATCTAATTCCAATAGAATCACATTGTCTTTTGCCCAGGCAATAAACTCAGGAGTATCAAAAACTTCTCTTCTTAGTTTTTTACACCATCCACACCAGTCACTTCCGGTAAAGTTGGCCATAATAGGTTTGCCAGTTTTCTCAGATAAAGCATTTGCTTCTTCAATACTGGTTAACCAACCAGGTATAGAAGCTGTGTATGATGAAGCCAATCCAGATTTGAGTGGCTGTGCATTAATGTTGTTAGGTGTTGCAACTGCGAGTAAAGCTACGAGTCCGATAAGATTTAAGAACTTCATAAGATTCAATTTTCTTCAAATTTAAATTTATAAATTAAAAAGGCGAAACTTTTTCGTTCCGCCTTTTTAGTCTTTAACAGTATATTAGGAATGATTCTAGTGAATCCCTTTCATTGCTTTGTTGAGTAGTGGAGAAATTACAAGTAACGCAACCCCAGAACCTAACATCAACATGGTGATGAATGGATACAATTCGAAATCATATTTTTCAAGAATACTTTCAAGCATACCAGCTACGTAATTACCTGCTGCAAAACTGGCCATCCATAATCCCATTACTACTGATACCAGCTTAGTTGGAGCCAGTTTGGTAATCATAGATAAACCAATAGGAGATAGCATTAATTCACCAAGAGTTAGTAGCGTATATACTGCAACTAACCAGAATGGAGAAACCAATACGCCTGTATCCGCAAGGCTTTTAGCTTGTGACATTACCCAGAATGCAATGGCTCCAAGGAATAATCCGATAGCAAATTTTAAAGGTGTTCTTGGGTTGAATTTCATTTTATCTAGTTTCAACCACATAAGAGAAAATAAAGGTGCACCAATTAAAATTACCAGTGAATTCACATTTTGAAACCAAGTTGCAGGCATTTCCCAGCCTCCAATCATACGGTTGGTGTTTTCTTTTGCGAATAGGTTGAATGTACCACCGGCTTGTTCAAAACCAGCCCAGAATACAATATTGAAAATTGCCAGAATTACGATTACTGACATTCTACTCCATTCACTAGGACCTTCAGTACCTTTGAAAATTACGATCGCTAACCCTAAGATTAGAATCGCAAACATTGCAGTGGTAATATAAGTCGTTACATCCTCAGGAATAAGTCCCCAAATAGTAATTACCGCTAAAGTACCTGCAACTAAACCTACAGAAGTCATGAAGATTTGTGTCCAGTCTTTTGTGCCGATTCTAACAATGTTCTGATCACCTTTAGGAGGTAAACCATTGTTTAATAATGTCTCTTCTTTGTAGTTTAACCAAATTACACTGATAATCATACCTACACCAGCAGCTAAGAATCCATAGCCCCAGCCAATACTCTCTCCTAAACCACCAGCAACGAATGTTCCCAGGATGGCACCCAGATTAATTCCTAAGTAGAAGATATTGAATGCGGCATCTTTCATCGGGTCATTGTCATCATAGAAATCACCTACAATGGTAGAAATGTTTGGCTTGAAGAAACCATTACCGATAATTAATACACCAAGTCCAAAGTTGAATAAAAAGTTTCTGGATTCAGGCTCTAAATCCTGGGCCATAAAAGCACTTGCAGCTAAAAGCAACTGACCTACAGCCATTACGATGCCACCAACATAAATCGTTTTTCTTTGACCGAATAAATTATCAGCTACCCATCCACCAAGAATCGGAGTTAAGTATACCAATCCAGTAAATATCGCGTAAAGTTCTAATGCTTCATTTCTAGAAAGTCCAAAACCATCATTAACAAGTTCCGCAGTTAAGTACAGTGTTAATAATGCACGCATTCCATAATAACTAAAGCGTTCCCACATTTCGGTTGCAAAAAGCGTATATAGTCCGGAAGGGTGTTTTGTCCGTGCATTTTTTACTTCAAGTTCATCGTTTGAATCCAGTGTATTTTGATTATCCATGTTTTTATATGATTTTTAATGATTCCAAATATATCAATTCTATCCACTCTTGTGGAAGAAGCTTATTTATAGTTTTTCAAGTAAGAAATTGGTAAATTTTGTGAATAGATGTCTACGTGTATTGCCGCCATAAATACTATGGTTTTTATCGGTATACATATAGAAATCATATTGTACATTGGCATTCACTAACGCATTTACAAGCTCCGCAGTATTTTGAAAGTGAACATTGTCATCCGCGGTTCCATGAACTAATAAATAATTCCCTTTAATTTTCTCTACAAAGTTGATAGGTGAGTTGTCATCATAACCTGAAGGATTCTCTTGAGGTGTTCTCATATATCGCTCTGTATAGATATTATCATAATATCTCCATGTAGTTACCGGAGCTACAGCAATAGCTGCTTTGAAATAATCTGCACCTTTCGAAATAGCTAGAGTAGACATGTAACCGCCATAACTCCATCCCCAGATACCAATTCTTTCCGGATCAATATATTTTTGACTTCCCAGGTGTTTCGCAGTTTCGATATAATCCTCCACCTCTAATTTTCCTAGTTGTTGGTAAGTCATCTTTTTGAAATTGGCACCTCTGGCACCAGTACCTCTATTGTCAACTGAAACAATGATGTAACCTTTTTGAGCCAATAAGTGATGCCACATCATATTGTTATCCCAAACATCTTTTACAGTTTGAGAACCCGGACCTCCATAGATGGTTACCAGAACAGGATATTTTTTATTTGGATCAAAATCTGCGGGTTTAATCATCCATCCATTCAATTCTGTGCCATACGAGGTTGGGATTTTGATAAACTCTTTTTGACTGATTTTATATTGGGCAAGAGTTGCTTCCAGTTTTTTGTTATCCATTAACTGCGCTAATTCTTTCCCATTCTCCAGATTTAGAGTAGTAGTATAAGGTTTGTTCGCGCTGGAGTGTGTGTTGATATAAAACAAGAAGTTACTGGAGAATGCCGCATTGTTCCATCCATTTCTTTGAGACAATTGTGTAATTGCATTGCCTTTTAAATCCATCTTGTAGATATGTCTTTGCATCGGAGAAACTTCAGCAGACTGGAAGTAGATGTTTTCAGATTGTTCCATAACACCGTAGAAGTTGGTAACATCCCACTGTCCAGAAGTTAACTGCTTTTCAATACCAGATTGATAGTTAATGCTATAAATGTGTTTGTAACCATCTTTTTCACTGGTGATTAACATTTGTCTTGAGTCCGGTAAGAAAAACCAATCGTCAACTACTTCAACATAAGTTTCGGAAGTCTCATGATACACTACATGAGAGGTATTGGAAATTGGATCTACAAAGTGAATGGTCAAATCGTTTTGATGACGATTTAAAGTTTGAATTGCCAAATCATTTTGAGATGCCCACTTGATTCTTGGAACGTATTCTGTTTGCGGAAAATTCGCTTTTACAGATTTGTTGGATTTAAGATTATAGATGTAGATATCGACTTTAGAATTGTCTTCTCCTGCCTTAGGATATTTGAAGCGATAATCTTTTGGGTAAAGTTGATTCTGGTACATGATCATATTGAATTCTTTTACCTGTGATTCATCGAATCTGTAATATGCAATGTGTTTGTTATCCGGAGCCCAGGTGAATGCTTTGTCAAAAGCAAATTCTTCTTCGTATACCCAATCTGTAGCTCCATTGATGATTTTATTGAATTCACCATCAGTAGTAACTTCAGTTTCTTTTCCTGATTTTAAATCATAAATATAAAGATTGTTGTTTCGTACAAAAGCTACTTTTTTCCCGTCTGGAGAGAAGGTCGTATAACGTTGTTTACCGTTTTGAGAAATCTGTTTTAACTCAGATTTTTTGATGTCGTAAATCCACACATGCTCTCTGGTAGAATGACGATAAATTCTTTCTTCATCAGTGGTGAACATGATTTTTGATTCATCTGCAGAGAATTGATAATCAGAGAATTCAAAAGGTTGATTAATTGTGGAAGTGCTAAAGATAGTTTCCACAGAATCACCTGTGGTATAACTGAATTTGACAATATTTTGTCCTTCTTTGGTTCTTGTGATGGTTGTGTAGTAATTTCCATTATGCATGGACCTTAGACCCCAAACACGTTTAGATCTAAACGTGTTTTTTGTATATATATCGTCTAATGTGATTAATTTATCCTGGGCAAATGAAGAAAACCCTAAAAATAAAAGTATGACAACGAGAGTCGTTTGATTTCTCAACATATAATTTGATTAGAATACTTGAAATTTTTTGCAGCCGCAATATACGTCACCGAATTAACAAAAAGAATGCCTTTTGTTTGGGATGGTTAAATATATTCAACAAAAAAGCCGATTTGGAATCCAAATCGGCTTTTTTGTTGATAAAATATTGTAATTAGTAGATATAAGGGCTGTGGTGAGATTTTACAATCAATAATGGATTGGTATTTCTACTCAGTACCTTTTCTTCTCTGGTTGTTCTGAATTTGTCCAGGAAGTCAGGAGAACTTTCGAATACAATACCGATGATTTCGGTTTTATTGTAGTTCGTACGATCCAGAATCAAATCTACAGCATCTTTACCGTCTGCCCATTCTACACTATAGTCAATTTTGTTTTCTTCAAACCTCTTTTTAAGTTGTTCCACAAAGATGTGCTCTTTGGTATCATCTCTTTTCGTATTACCTAATCTCATAGGGAATAGAGCGATCTTAAGGCCTAAATCTTTGGCAATCTTGATAGAGATATTTGTTTTTTGTCTCGAGTTTGGCTCTAATGTAAGTGGGAACAATACAGTAGTTAATTGTCTTACTGTTTCACCACTTTTTAAAGCAATCACAGGATAGTTGGTTTTATAAACAATATCCTTAATGTTTGGACCTAAATCATACTTCGACTTTACATCATATCCGACAACCAGGAACAGAGGCTCTAATAAATCAATTGTCTTTGCAATTTGCGTCACAATTGTATTTTTTTCACCTGGAATAATTCTCCAACTGATGTCTAGATTATGAGACAGTTCACCATGACTTTCGATCACCTTTCTAAACTCATCGTTAAAGTAACGTTCGGTTTTAGAACGATCCGTATTCACGTGAATAAATACAACTTCAGCTCCATTTTTTTGAGCGAGAAAAAAAGCTTCGCCAGCAGCATGAATAGAGGCTTTATTAAAGCTAATTGGTACTGCTATTCTCTTACAAACATCCATGACTTAATTGATTTAATTGGGCGGTGAAAGTATTATTTAATTTGTTTTTTACCAAAATAAAGGTGGAGTGGCTCCTAAAAAAAAGAGTCTGAAAAAATCAGACTCTAATTGTTTTATACTCTGTGTTTAATATAAGAATGGACTATGATGAGATTTCACAATGAGCAGAGGATCTTGCGTCATTTGGAGTAATTTCTCCTCTCTGGTCGTTCTGAAGTTATCTAAAAAGTCGGGAGAACTTTCAAAAACAACGGAAACAATGCCGGTATTATCTTCTGCGGTTTTCTCTAGAAGGATTTTTACTTCATCGTTTCCTTCTTCCCATTCTACATCGTAATCTACATTATGATCATCTAATTTTTTGATCATATTGTTAGTGATGATTTCCTGGTGGACATCATCTTTTTTGGTATTGCTGATTCTAAGTGGAAGTAATTGGAATTTCAAATTCATATCCTTCACAAACTTGATCGAAATATTTGTCTTTTGACGTGAAAATTGTTCCAGTGTTAAAGGGAAAAACAAAGTAGTCAACTCTTTAACGGTTTCCATATTTTTCAATGCAATTACCGGATATTTAGTTTCGTAAATAATCTTCTTGATATTCGGTCCCACAAAACGATCCATTCCGCGTTTGATTTCATAACCTACCACAACATAAAGTGGATCAATTTGATCAATGGTTCTGGCAAGTCTCTCAACGATTTCGCCTTTTTCACCAGGTATAATTCTATATGAGATATCCACTTCTTTTGCAGCATCTCCATTATCCTCAATCATTTCAGTGATAAGTTTATCGAAATCTGCTTCTGTTTTGGTAGGGTCACAATTAATGTGGACAATGACCACTTCTAAATTAGCTCTCTTAGCTAAATATAAAGATTCAGAAAATGAATGACGCGAAGTTTCAGTGAAATCTACACTGACAGCTAATTTATACTTGGTTTCCATGGGACATAATTTTTATATGTTAGTATTTCGAAAGTAGTTAATAGAAGTAAGATATACAAATACTTTTAGGTCTGATATCAGCGGGTTTTCAAAGAAAAACGTATGACAACTCTTCGGTTTTTTGCCCTTGCAGAATCATGGGTTTGAGTATGAGCCAGTTGATCAAATGAAAAGCCTTTTACTGCTATAATATTAGTTTTATAATGGTTTAAAATCCAATTCTTAATAAAAAACGCTCTTTTTTGGGATAAGGTGAGGTTGTAGTTATGAGAACCTTTTTGATCTGTATGACCTGAGATGGTTAAGTCATAGTGTTCCAGTGGTATTTCGTTTAGTTTTTGTTGTGCAATTTTTAATTGAGTTTCACTTGCTTGAGATTTATCAAAGTCAAAATAAATAATAATTGAATCAAGTTGAGGCGCTAAAGGTTTCTCCATTCGAGGAACCTGAACTTCAGAGGTCATGTCTTCAACCTGCTTTTCTTCAATAATCTGTTCGGCAGTTGCGGAAGGCTTATTTTCCTGTGATGCTATTTGTGGAGTGATTTCTGAATTTCCAAAGGCCTTGAAATATGAAGTGTTCATTTTATAGAAGGTCTCTTTATCCTCACTTCTAAAGGAGTTTCCCTCCAGAAACACTCCGGAATCAAACGCATCATCTCCAACATCCGCAATGGCAATTTTGATGTTGTATTTTCTACCTGGTACCACTTCACTATATGCAATAAGAGTTTTGGTCATACCATCATACTCTATAGTAGGTCCGTTGTTTTCACCGAAGGAATTGTTTACATAAAAATTTTTATGTTTTCTATGATTGATATTGTTTACTGTGATTGGTAATTCTGTATTTGGGATGACGGCTAAATTGGTCATTTCTCCTGTTTCCAAATCTGTTAAAAAGAAGCCGAAAACATCGTTAAACGTAGAACCTACATATTCCGGATATTCTTCAGAAGCGAAAACGTAATTGAATCGAATCAGGTCATTGGTGGCGCTAAAATCAAATGAAATAGAAGTGGCATCGTATGTTTTGAACTTAGCCAAAAAGTGTAAATCCTGATCTCCTCGAGATCTATTCGATGTGGTGAATCCTGTACCTTTATTCGGACCTTGCGCATTGGTAGCATGTCCAGTCGTTAGAATTAATCCTTGTTCAATAGCTATTGGAGTACCGGAATTGTAGAATACTCCTCTGGCTTCATGAGTTCCGTGAAATGAGACATTCCATACTTTTATGGAGGAGTCCGCCATAAGAATGTTAGACACCATAAATTTTTCCGTGGGGTAGATGTCTACACGCATTTGAGAAATACCAATACTGGAAATAAACAGGGTCGTCAGGAAAATGTGGATAGATTTCAAGGTCTATAATTTTACAAATCGTTTTTGAATGATAATCTCATCGTTGATGTCTTTAATGATTAAGACATAAGCCCCTTTTTGTAATGGGAGTGCTGAGAATGAGAATTCGTTTTTACCTGCCAGAATATTTTGACTTCCTAAATTAACGATCAAACTTCCTGAAACATCATAAATGCCAAAATTACCCAATGTGTTTTTAGCAATACGAAATCCGATTGTCAATTGGTCGGTCACCGGATTAGGATATAAGACATCATTCTTTTTAATATCGATAGGTTTACTTACAATTTCGGTAGTACAGTTTTTAGCATCTGTAATAGTCACGGTGAACCCCTCACAAAAATTAATGATGTTATGATTGGTTGTTACTCCATTTGACCAGCTGTATGTATATGGTGCAAAACCATTTTGGGTCACCATGCTTACTTCAGAATAGCAATTAAAATAATCACCTTTATTTACAATTTGAGAATTGGTCATCACATTGGTATCCGAAACGGCCAAATGCGTAAACCAGGTAGAAGAGCTCTTTTTATTGGTGCCATAAAAACCCGCTGTATACACCTGACTAGGATCGTTTGGTAAAGTCTGCATTCCAAAATAATCGCCCCATCTTTCATAACTGCCACTTAAACGCCTTACATAATCATCACCGTTTTTAAGTCTGATAATGTTAGAGTAGCCTTCAAGAAAAGAATGACGTATTGCAGAAACACCGGCAAATTCTGTAGATGAAGTGTGATTAAATGCAATTAAAGAACCTTCGTAACATCCTTTTCCGTTGTTGACATATGAAATGTTAGGATAACCAAAATCCAAAGAATCTACAGTGATAATATTGGCAGTGATTTCCGGATTTTTCTTTAAGGACTCTTTTTGAATGATCTTACCATGATAAATCCCTGATCTTGATGTGCCAAAGTCTTTGGTATTTCCTACAAACTCGTAACATTTTTGGTTGGAAGAGTTGTTATAAGAGATTGCACTTAGAAATCTGGCATCATTTGTTTGTAATCCATCTGTTAAATCGTTTGGATCATCATCTGCCTGAATTCCGTTTGGCGGAACACCATAATTGATGGGTAAAGACAAAGTATAAATATCTTTGTCTTGATTTCCTCTATTAATTTCAACCACAAAAAGCGAGTCATTTTGAATATCAAAATTTCTGTTCGAAAAGAAAGTTAATCCTTTTTCAGCAGCTAATGAATTTGTAGATGCCTGCACTGGTGTCAGGTTACGGATATTATTTCCTCCATGAGTAATGTCATCATACAACACGGTGTTTAGGGTAGAATCACCTCCAAAACCTTCATCCATTGGAACTTGCCATACAATACTGCCTTGAAAACCAAGTTGCCATGAGGTGTTGGCTTTAAGTAAATTAAGTGATAAATACATATTGTCATTGTCATAACCTACCATTGGAAAATCACTCCATTGGTCTACACCGCGAGGGTTTCCCGGAATCATATATACGTACCATGGATCACGTGGATCATTGGTAGAACTAAATCCAACAATCGTTTTAGAATCTGAAGGTTGTCTACCTGAAAGAAACAAGAAAATAAAACGATCTCGTTCAGGGATGTATAATAGTTTTGGATCAAATGGGAACTCGACATTTGGATTTACAATGTAATCCTGACCAAATTGTGCAAATGAAATATTGTATGTGCTTCCAAACTCATCGACAAATAAATTAGAATCTCCGGTAACATCGTAAGCCCATAAAAAACTATTCACACTAGCCAATAAATAGTCGTTACTTAAAGCCATGGTATTATCTAAAGGAGTGCCTCCGTTGTAAATGTCTTCCAAATCAATTTGAGCAATGTATTTACGCATTTTCATGGAATCCAAAATCACAGGATCAGGGAGGTTTCCATATTTAATACTTTCTGAATCGCTTTGACGGGATTGAGGTAATTGGGCAGATTTTACTTTTTGTTGATTTAAAAATTGTTTATATCCTTTTCCTCCGGGATTTGGGGCTTCCAGATTTTTTAGGAGTGGTGCATAAGATGTTGGTTTACCTTTTGGATCGACCACACTGACACCTTTGATGACAACCTTTTTGGAACTGATTTGATTTTGCGCAAATCCGATAAAGCTCCACATAAAAATAACTCCTAGTATAATTTTCTTCATATGCCCACTAAACTTGGTTCCGAAAATACGAAAAATTGTCACATTCAATAAATTAATTTCTGGAATCGGGAGATGTGAAAAGCAATGTAAATTTATAAGCATTTGCCTTGTAAAACATATTCTAGATGTTAGTTTTGAAAACGTAGAAATTTCCGAATATGAAAAGATTACTTTGGAGTGCGGGTTTGATACTTATTGCTGGTACAGTGCAAGCACAAAATGAAATGGATAGTGTTGCAGTTGATTCGATCATTCAAGAATCAAAAGTAGATACTACCGGAAATCCGTTATTGAATGAATCGGATAAAGAGTTCTCATTACAGGATTCCATTAAGTATTCTGCATCCTATCAATTTAGAGATGGCTTTTATATTGGTCGTGGCGCATTCCTGGAGAATAAACCGATTACTTTGGATAAGGTGATGACAACTGTTCCCTATACTGATCCGGATATTTACCATAAAATTTTAGCAAAAGGAAGTTTTGAAGCCATGCAACCGGATAGCACATATAAATATTATAGTGTAGATCAGGTTTTTGGTTTTGTCCAAAACCGTGTGTTTTATGTGAATTTAGGCCAATTGGGATTTGTTCGTATGTCGAACTTTGGTAGAATTTGTAAAGTGTCGTACGATGCAAGTAGACCTAGGGTTCAACCTACTGCAGGTGTCGGAATGAGTAGCTGGGGAGGAGCCGGAGTTGGTGTAGGTGTACAGATCAATGGTGGAAGTCAAATTACAGAATACATTTTCAGAATAGATAAAGGCCCAATTGTGGAATTTACACCTGAGATGCTACTGGAAATGATTAAAGATGATGAAATAATGTTTAACAATTATGTGGGATTAAATAAGAGGTATAGACTGAAGGAGATGCATAATGTCCTGAGAGAATACAATCGAAGAAATCCTGTGTATTTACCAATATATAATTAATAAAATATGGCTGACGATAAGCAGATAATATTTTCAATGGTTGGGGTAAGTAAAGTAGTACCCCCAAATAAGAAAATTCTGAATAATGTGTATTTGTCTTTTTTCTATGGGGCAAAGATTGGAATTCTGGGGCTGAATGGTGCGGGGAAATCTACCTTGCTAAAAATCATCGCAGGAATAGAACCAACATCTAGTGGTGAAGTAACTTTTTCTCCGGGTTACTCTGTAGGATACTTAGAGCAGGAACCAGAATTAGACAACGAGAAAACCGTTATTGAAGTTGTAAGAGAAGGAGCGCAAGAGTCTGTTGATTTAATCAACGAATACGAAGAAATTAATAACCAGTTTGGTTTACCAGAAGTATATGAAGATCCGGATAAAATGGAGAAGCTCATGGAAAAGCAAGGTAAACTACAAGATAGAATTGATGCACTTGGAGCCTGGGACTTAGATAGTAAACTTGAGCGTGCTATGGCTTCGTTGAACTGTCCGGATCCGGATGCAAAAATTGCGGTGTTATCTGGTGGAGAACGTAGAAGAGTGGCGTTAGTGAGATTATTGATTCAAGAGCCGGATATCTTACTACTCGATGAGCCAACCAACCACCTGGATGCGGAAGCGGTAATGTGGTTAGAGCATCATTTAGCGGATTATAAAGGAACAGTCATTGCTGTAACACACGATAGATATTTCCTTGATAACGTTGCAGGTTGGATTTTAGAGTTGGATAGGGGAGAAGGAATTCCATGGCAAGGAAATTACTCTAGTTGGTTGGATCAAAAATCAAAAAGGTTAGCCAACGAAGAAAAGCAAGAGTCTAAAAGACAAAAAGCATTAAAGCAAGAGTTAGATTGGGTGCGTAAAGGCGCAAAAGGAAGACAAACCAAATCTAAAGCGCGTTTGAAGAATTATGATGCGATGCTGAATGCTGATGTGAAAGAGCAAGAAGCAAAATTGGAAATTTTCATTCCACCAGGTCCGCGTTTAGGAAATGAAGTGATTGAAGCGCTTCATGTGAAAAAGGCATTTGGAGATAAGTTATTGTATGAAGATCTAAACTTTAAACTTCCTCCTGCAGGAATCGTTGGGGTTATTGGTCCCAATGGAGCTGGTAAATCAACCATATTTAAGATGATCATGGATGAAATTCAACCAGATGGTGGAGAGTTTACCACCGGACAAACGGTTAAGATTTCATACGTAGATCAGGCGCATGCGGATATTGATCCTGAGAAAACTGTTTGGGAAGTGATTTCAGGAGGTCATGATAATATTGAGCTAGGAGGTAGAACAATTAATTCCAGAGCGTATTGTGGTAAGTTTAATTTTACCGGAAATGATCAAAGTAAAAAAGTAGGAGTGCTTTCAGGTGGTGAAAGAAACCGTTTGCATTTAGCGATGAGTTTAAAGCAAGAAGCAAACGTGATTCTATTAGATGAGCCTACGAATGATATTGATGTTAATACTTTAAGGGCATTAGAAGATGCTTTAATGGAATTTGCCGGTTGTTGCGTGATTATATCTCACGATAGATGGTTCCTGGATAGGGTATGTACTCATATCTTAGCGTTTGAAGGAGATTCTCAGGTATATTTCTTTGAAGGAGATTTTACCGATTATGAAATCAATAAGAAGAAAAGACTTGGAGATAATCCTCCTGGAAAATTCAGATATAAAAAATTGATGAATTCTTAATTTAAACACCTTCCCCAATAATCTACTAGGTTTTTCAAACCTAGTAGATTATTGGGGAAGGTTAATTTCTTACAAACTCATTCGATCCTTAAGTTTAACCGCCTGCCTTCTCGAAATTTCAATTTTCTTGTCATCTTTAAGAATCACGAGAAGTCCACCATTAAACCAGGTTTCAATTTTATCAATCCATTTCAGGTTGATAATGTGCTTTCTATTGGCACGGAAAAATAGCTTATCGCTTAATTTTTTATCCAGATTGTTCAGCGATTTTAAAATAAGCGGTTTGTTGTTGTCAAAATAGACTCTAACATAATTTCCTTCAGATTCGAATAAGCGAATTTTGCCTAATTCGATAAACCAACATTTGTCACCGTCTTTTACGAACACCTGATCATTTTCACCTAATTGCTCCGCAGGTAAATTCGTATCACTATCCTGGCGTTTGTCATTGATCTTTTGGATTACCTTTTTCAAAGATTCATCAAAACGATCTTCTTCGACCGGTTTAAGGATGTAATCCAATGCACTTACTTCAAATGCTTTTAATGCAAATTCATCATAGGCAGTGACGAATATAACTTCCGGTGTGTAAATAATTTCTTCCAGGACATCAAATCCATTTTTTCCAGGCATTTGAATATCTAAAAAGATCAGATCTGGTTTTAACTCTTCTATTTTGGTGATGGCTTCATCTGCACTACCACATTCATCTAGAATTTCAATGTTTTTATGATTTTCCAGAATACGTCTTAGTTCTTGCCGAGCTAAACGTTCATCATCAATTATAAGACACTTAATCATAGTTATATCGGTTCTTTGGGTAAACTTACCTGTGTTAACACGGTGTGATTATCAGAATTGGAGATTTTAAATGTAGCTTGATCTCCGTATAACAAATGTAACCTTTGTGTAGTATTAATAATTCCAAAACCTGTTTCTGGTTTAGAGTTTTCTATAAGTTCACCTGTATTTTCAATTTCAATAATAAGATTATCTTCGATAACATGTGCACGTAAATCAATTTTTCCTCCTTCTGGAATCTTGGAAATGCCATGTTTGATTCCATTTTCAATCAAAGTTTGAATCATTAAAGACGGAATTTGATAAGTATAGGCTTCCTCATGAATGTCTGTTTCAAAATCCAGACGTTCTTCATAGCGGGTTTTTTCTAATTCTATAAAGTCATTTACAACGGCCATTTCTTCCTCAAATAGAACGGTCTTTTTACGCCCCATCATTAAAGTTTTACGAAGGATGTTAGAAAGTTGCGTAACGGATCTCTTGGCTTTAACCGGGTTTTCATCAATTAACGCACGAATACTGTTCATCGAGTTAAATATAAAATGTGGATTAAGTTGAGACTTGAGTTTATTTAACTCAATTTCATTTTTAGATGCTTCCCATTTTAAATTCTTGATCTCCTCAGTTCTATAACGTTCAAAGAACTGATATGCAAAATAGATTACACTCCACATACCAAGTAATAGACTCCAGTTTAAAATATTTCCAATATTACTGGTGAAATCCAGAGGTTGAGGTTCATGAAACATGATGAACCTCCCTAAAATATAGAGCGCTTGAAAAACAAATGACAGAATAATGACGGCAACAAGAATGCTAGGAATCAACTGGGAAATGTTAAGTTTTTTCCAGCCCATTTTATGAATCCAGTTTCTATAAAAATGTGTACATCCTATCCCAATCACATAAATTAAAAATAATGCGGTAACGAACTTTAGTGTGATAGGTTCATTTTGGATGCGTATTAGGAACAGGGCAATGATGGTGTAGAATAACCAACCTCCAAATTGGAGCAATAGATATAACTGATTTTTTTTCATGTCCGTTTCTCGTTGTTCAAATGTAAGTTTTTGTAAAGAAGTAATAAACTGAAAGTGATAAACGGAATTTGAAGTCGTTGAGGGGTTAAATTATTGATGTAAAGTGAAAATAAATGACATAAAAAAAGGGAAGTTTTTATTGCTGAAAACTTCCCTTTTTTTGAAGTGATTCGGCTGGGGCTCGAACCCAGGACCCTCTCCTTAAAAGGGAGATGCTCTACCAACTGAGCTACCGAATCGTGCTTTTCAAAAGCGGGTGCAAATATATATAGAGTTTATAGATAACCAAGTGTTTTTTTCTTCAATTGAATTTTTAACATAAAAGGAGATTGTAGAAAAAGTATGGTGCAAAAAAAAGAGCAGTATCGATAAAATCAATACTGCTCTTTATTGATGTGGCTCGGCTGGGGCTCGAACCCAGGACCCTCTCCTTAAAAGGGAGATGCTCTACCAACTGAGCTACCGAACCGTGCTTTTTAAAAGCGCGGTGCAAATATACATAGAGTTCAAAGATTGACATGCATGAAATTTGATTTTTTTTAAACTTTATTTTATTGTCTTCAAAACCAGTTGCTTTTATATTTTTGAAACAGAAGATGCGAATATTTTTAGTTGGATACATGGGAGTGGGTAAAACCACAATAGGGAAGAAGTTAGCGGCTCGTTTAAATCTGAAATTCATAGACTTAGATCACTTTATAGCAGAAAGGGAACATCAAAAAGTAGCACAAATAATTGAAAATAAGGGCGAAGGTTTTTTTAGGATTCTCGAAAAAAAATATCTGGAAGAAGTATGTGATTTTGAAAATATTTTGGTTTCCACAGGAGGTGGTACCCCGTGTTTTTTTCAAAATATGGATGCCATTAATGCAAATGGAAGGTCAATTTTCCTAAAACTAGATGAAAAATCGTTAATAAATCGCTTATTAAATAGCAGAGATTCAAGACCTTTATTAGCGGGAAAGGATCAGGAAGAATTGACAACTTTTGTCAAATCGCATTTGAAGGAAAGATTACCGTATTACGAACGTGCGCATTTGCAATTTGAAATGCTCCATTTAAATTCAAAACGCCTAGATGAGTTAGTAAAAGAAATAAAACAGCTTTAACTAATCCAGATAAACAATATCCTCTTTTCCGAACTCAACTGTAATGTGCTCCTGTAATGTGGTAGAAAGCGTTAGTCCTACGAAATCCGCACGGATTGGGAATTTTCTATGTTTACGATCGATCAAACAAACGGTTTGCAAATTTTTTACACTAAAGTCTAATAAGAATTTAGTCGCATAAACCAATGTCTTACCCGAATTAAGTACATCATCCACTAAAATAACCGCTTTGTTTTTCAGTGTTTTGGCATCGATCTCAGAATTCAAACCACTGTTAAGTGGTTTTTTCTTGTCCATATTGATTCCAAACAATTCAATATTTAGATCTGAAATTTCACGAAGTAAAGAAGTTAGTCTTTCCGCTAAAACATAACCTTCACCATGAATGCCCATTATCACAATTGACTTTTCCTGAAAGTTGTTTTCATACAATTGGTGTGCAATTCGGGTGATTTTTTGTTCAACCTGTTTGTGATCTAGAATTATGGTACGTTCTTTTACTTCTGTCATGCTTCAAAAGTATTGAATTGGTAATGAATAAACTTACTTTTTTTCTAAAATCACAAATAGCTCACTATTGGCTCTGGGTGGTATAGAATTGTGTGAAACTTCCATAGTTTTGATATGGAAATAAGGGGAAAATAATTCCAAATATTCCATGCGATCTCCACCAAAAGGAGGGTGATCTTTAAACAATTCAATATTGAATAGAAGTCCGGCAAGTTTCCCTTGAGGTTTAATTAAACTATGCATTTTTTTGACATAATCATTTCGCATGGTTGGTGGAAGTGCACAAAAGAAAGTTTGCTCGATAATTAAATCATACTGTTGATCATGGGTGAATAAATCCGCATTGAAGATTTTGTCTTTTGGAAAATCAGGAACTCTTTTTTGAAATCTTTCAATCGCCTGATCAGATATGTCAATCACATGGGTATTGATAAAACCATTTTGAAAACAATATTCAGCTTCCCATGCACTACCACAACCGGGAATTAAAATATCGATGGACTTATCTTGAAGTTGATTCAGATATTCCTTAATAGGTGTGGATACATAACCAATATCCCATCCGGTTTCATTTGATTTATATCTGCTATCCCAGTAATTTTTATCTATGATCTCCATGTGGTTAAATCTTAATTGATTGAGGCTGCAAAGTAAAGCTTTATTGTATTTCAAAATATACCTAGATGTGAGTATTTAAACTTGAAATAGGTAAAATCCACAACACTATAATACAGGTAATTTTACCTATAAGTAAAAGCGAAGAAATGAATAATTTGAGACTGGATTTAAATGTAACCTATGGACGTCTTAAAAATTGCATTTTCACAACTTGGTATTCATGAAATAGCGGGTGATGAAAGCCAACCTCAAATCGTAAAATATGCGCAAGAAACCGGGATTTCTGGAATTCATAATGATGAAATTCCATGGTGCAGTACCTTCGTTAATTGGTGTACCATGAAAGCCAATTTACCATATACCGGAAAACCTAATGCGCGTTCCTGGACAAATATTGGAACAGCAACTTCTCAACCTAAGCCCGGAGATGTGGTAGTATTTTGGAGAAGTAGCCCACATTCCTGGAAAGGGCATGTAGGATTCTTTTTGGGTTTTGATGAAACCGGAGATAAAGTTTTTTGTTTAGGAGGTAATCAAAGCAATTCCGTATCTATTGCAGCCTATGATGTGGCAAAAGTTTTAAGTTATAGAGTACTATCCAAATCTACAGCATTGGAAATCCCAAACCCAATTTTAAAACATGGTGCCAAAGGAAAAGAAGTAATCAAGTTACAATTGATGTTGAATCATTTAAAATGTAACTGTGGAGATGTGGATGGTGATTTTGGAAACAAAACGGCTTCAGCTTTAAAACTGCTCCAGGCGAATAATCAATTAGAAATTGATGGAGTGTATAAGGATGCAGATAAAACAGCTATAGAATCAGTGTTACAGTCTTAATTCAGAATTATGAGAGTACAAGAGAATAAAGTGGATACAGGTCACAACAATTTACAAAATGTCCCAAATCAATCTGTGCAATTTAAAGATAACCGAAAGGAGTCTACAACAAATTCTAGGATTCAATTGATGGCAAATTCTTCTGCAAATGAGTCTAATAACACCGGATTACCCAATCAACTAAAATCAGGAATTGAAAGTTTATCAGGTTATTCCATGGATGATGTAAAAGTGCATTATAATTCTTCAAAACCCGCCCAACTCAATGCACATGCCTATGCACAAGGAACAGATATCCATGTCGCGTCTGGACAGGAAAAGCATTTGGCTCATGAGACTTGGCATGTAGTGCAACAAAAACAGGGAAGAGTACAACCGACCAGGCAATTAATGGGTAAAGTCCATATTAATGATGATGCAGGTTTGGAAAGAGAAGCAGATGTAATGGGAGCGAAAGCTTTACAGATGAAGACCACCGTGCCCAACGTATGTAATTTATGTACAAATGGAAATAGAGTTCAGCTAGTTCAAAGAGCTGTTGCCGGGTATGAAATTAAGAGTGGAGATGAGTTAAGTAATGTAACCGTAAATGTGACACCGGCAAAAAATGCTATTGTATCCACAGAACCGGTTCCTTTGGGAGATAAGGTGGACGCAAATGCATATATCGGTAATGTAGCAACAATTGCGAGGGGCAAAGACAAAAATCCGGTAGGGATTGCTAACCAATACAAAACCGAAGCATTTTCTACTCCGGAAGCTGCCGCAAAGAGATTTGCTTTAGTGGTTGGAGTGAATTCTATGGAATCCGCAGCAGAAGAGGAAAATACTCAGAAAGCTAAAATCCAATCAGAAGTAGATACAGCAAAAAATATTAGTGCGTTTCCGGCAGGTGCAATAGGTCATTTGTGGCGACCTAAATGGGTAAAAGAGGGTACAAGTGATGAAGTTCCGATCCAAGAAGTTAGAGATGCAGTGGATAAAGATGCATCAGATAAAGCCGAAGATGATAGTAGTTCAGATAGTGTGAAAAATCATTTAAACAAAGCCGGAGCAAGTGTTGAAGAATATAAAAACGCTAGAAAGGGGATTCATAAAGCTACTAGAAAGTCAGAACTAAAAGTAGAAGAGAAGAAGCGATCATTATCAAATGCACCTAATCTTGCTAGGAATTTGATTATGAAATCAACCTATACGAAAGAATTTAAGACAATGCTCGAGGAGCGATATAAACGCGTTTATATTCATGTGAGTGATCCGGATGCAGTCAATATGAAAGCAAAAGAAGATCCTTCTGATTTGGGCAGTGTGGAGAAAACCTTGTTTGAAAGGTTTGATAATGTTATAGGAGCTCATAAAGCATCAAAACATGTTGATCCTGCAATAGTGGCAGGAGGTTATAGGTTTAGACATTTAGGTACCGGAGATGATCCAATGGCTGCGGGGCCAGATGGGGATAGCGATAAAGTAAAGGCTAAGTCGTTACAAACTGTTAAATCCAGCGAATTAGATATGAAAGTTAGAGAGGCTGCAGCAAGTGTGAATCCAGCAGCGCCTTATTGGCCGGAACCCAACTTGTTATTAAATACTCAGAACTATGATGAAGTGACCGGTGGTGATAAAAAGCCATTTGGTGATAAGAATGTGGAATCATTACATCTAAGAGATCATCTGTTGTCTGCGCACAATGCCAATTGGTTTAAAACGCATGCGGCTTTTGATACCAAGGCAGCAGTATATACGGATGCAGGAAGGTTTGATGACCCCTATTCAGATGATGACCCTAGATTCAAAACAGGGAAATTATCAAAAGATGAATTAACCTCGGGTAAAGCATTACAGTCCCATGCTAAACCTGATGCTCTGGCAAAAAAAGTATCTGCATTATATGCGTTGAATAATGGTGCTGTTAAGGCAGTTTTTGAGGTAATATTTACCAATGATATTGTTGCAGAAGCTAATCGACTAAAAGATTATGTTGATACAAGAACTAATGACAATAAACCTAATTCGAGGAATGATTTGGTAATTGCAATCACAGGGCTACCTGCAGCAACTATTGGAGGAATTAGCAAGAATGTTCTATGGAATTTGTTTAAGGAAATCCCAGATAAAAAAAGTGAATGGGTAGATGCTATTAACGTTGCTATAAAATCTAAGCAAGCAATAGATACCTATAAAGCCGGGTTCGTTGAGGCACCGGGTACATAATAATGAAGTATAGAATTTAAATGGAAAGATTAAACTACAAAAAATACCAACCTAGAGTTGATAATACGCAATTAAAAAAAGTACGACAACGAGTTGCTTTTCAAGATCAACGTGATGATCAGGTAAGTCAGTTACAAGAAATCGCAAATAGATCGAATAAAAAAATGAATAATACTGGACTTCCTCACCAACTAAAATCAGGAATTGAAAGTTTATCGGGTTATTCAATGGATGATGTAAAAGTGCATTATAATTCGTCAAAACCTGCGCAACTCAATGCATATGCCTATGCGCAGGGAACAGATATCCATGTAGCGTCCGGACAAGAGAAACATTTGCCTCATGAAGCGTGGCATGTGGTGCAACAAAAACAAGGACGTGTACAGCCGACTAGGCAAATGAAAGGCAAAGTCAACATTAATGATGATGCGGGGTTGGAAAGAGAAGCGGATATGATGGGAGCAAAGGCTTTGCAGATGAAATATGTATTAAATACCGTTCAACAAAAAAATGTAAGTGGGGATACTGTTCAAATGGCTTCCTCAATTACCTATGAATCGCAAACTTTACCATATAATCTAGGACCAGGCATGGCGATAAACCAAAATGCAAAGGTAGGTAAGAAGACAGTGGCAAAACTAGATAAAGCTGATTTACCAAAGGGATCTAGCCCTGGATTATCTGGTCAGGATGATGCTATTTATGCTCCGTTAGATAATGCTCATCCAACGGAAACGTTTATTAGAGGACATTTATTGAATGATAATTTAGGTGGATTAGGAATCCCGGCAAATATTTATCCTATTACCTCAAATGCTAATTCACAACATAGTAAAGAGGTTGAAGAGCCAGTTAAAGCTGCTGTTTTGGCTGGTAATGTTGTTGATTATACAGTAAAAGCTAATTGGTTAGGAGGAGGAGGAAACTTTAGAACTAAGCCAAGATCAGAATTTGATTGTGAGGCAAAAATCGGGGCTACAACGTTTGTCAAGACTACTATAATTTCAGATCCTTTATCAAGATCATTCACCCATAACGAAAGATTAGGGGGAGGAACCTCAGGTGCTAAAAACTCATCTGGTTCAGGAGAAGCATCATCACGTCTAAATAAGGCAAATCTTCCAGTTCCACCGGCTGTAGCAACACATGTTGTTTTTACAGATGCTTCAGGTAATGAAGTTGGAAGAGAAGCTTTATAATTCATCATTGATATTAGTTTCGGTTTTTAACCTAGAGATAAATGTAATATGATAGGTTTATTTTTGAGTAGATTAGTGAATCACCCCACATTCACCGTGACCTGCCCAGCCTGAGAAAAGGAGATTACTCCGCCCCACATACAGTTGAGTGTACATGAATTGTTTAATGTTGGCATATTGGCGAGCATAACTGTAGGTGAGCCAGGAACCCAGGGCGCAGGAGTAGCTGGAATACATGGCATGGGAGTGAGTACACCAAATGCAGCTGCAGTTGCAGAGGCCACAACCGGATTTGCTAACGAGGTACACATGGCAAAAGGTAAAATGTTTACCATTGGGATATGATCCATGATATTGGCATCAGGCATATTATTGGTCATCACTCTATTTGTTGGTAAAACGACTAATGAAGAAGGTGCGGTTCCGAAGGAGCAGGTCATCATTGCTCCCATACATACTTGTTGTGGCATATTTAAAAAAATTAATATTCTATTAGTTTATAACTTATCTTTCAATACTCAATACTCAATACTCAATACTCAATACTCAATACTCAATACTCAATACTCAATACTCAATACTCAATACTCAAATCGTCTTATTCGACTTACTATATTCCCGTCTAATTCCGGTTATGAGATCATTATATTGAATCTCTCGTTTTTGACGTTTGGCAGCTTCCAGTGCACAATATCTCAAAACATTGATCATTTCACCACCACTAATTTCATAGGTATTGGCCAATTCATTCAGATCAATGTTAGATTCCAGATCAAAGTTTTGTTCGACCAGGTTTTCCCAAAGTAATTTACGTTGTGTTTTATGTGGTTTTGGAAAATGAATCATCGCCTGGAAACGTCTGGAGAAGGCTTCATCAATATTGGTTTGGATATTTGTAGCTAAAATGACTAAGCCAGAAAAATCTTCAATACGCTGGAGTAAATAAGCCACTTCCTGATTAGCATATCGGTCATTTGCTCCTTTGGTTTGGGTACGTTTCCCAAACAAGGCATCTGCTTCATCAAAAAATAGAATCCAATCTTTATGTTCTGCCTCGTCAAAAAGTCGACCTAAGTTTTTTTCGGTTTCACCAATGTATTTCGATACCACTAATGAAAGATCGACTCTAAAGACCGGTCGGTTTATTGTTTTTCCAATAAGTGAAGCCGCCATAGTTTTTCCAGTTCCAGGAGGACCGTAAAACAATGCGCGATATCCTGATTTTAGTTTTTTATGCAGGCCCCATTCGTTTAAAATGAGATCGTGATACCGCATCCAATCTATGATTTCATTCAAATCATTTTTTACGTTTTCATCTACAATCAAATCTTCCCATTCCTGTGGAGTTGTGATTTCCTTTGCTGGAAATTTTGAACTGTATTGAGGAAGTTGTTTGATCCCGGTGATAAAGTAACTCAGATATTCATTGGAAATGGTCAATTTCTGATGGAGTCCAAAATCTTGTTCCTGATCATAATCCATAATACCATTTCGGTAAAGTCGGTGATGTAGATTAAAGTTGTGAATGAAGTAAAACTTTAAAGCGATATTATCGCCACTTAATATAAAAGCAGCAGTTTCGAGTGTAGGTAAAAAAGCAGAGGAATCCGGAATCTTATAACCACCAAATTCAGAAAACTCAATATCCAGACTTTGATTCTTGATTAAGAAAACATCCAGACTTTGTGGTTTGATATGTGGAATGATGGATAAGATCAGGATAATACGTTCTTCAAATCCCAATTGATATTCACGTACGAATCTTCCATAGGTGGAATGATCTTCTGATAAATCAGGCAATCCAATATCATAAATAGATTCAAACTCTGATTCATTTTTAAAGTATAAAGTCAATGCAGTATTGACCACTGTTTCGAACCATGCAATTTCCTGATATATGTTTTGGGCGTTATGTTCCAGTAAATTTACCTCCATTCTACAATGAGCATTTTTTCCATCCAACTTAGTTTGATTTGAGAAATGTTCCACGGAATCTGATCTAAAAGCATGTCATAAGATTTTTGTTCAACGTTCATATGGAAAGAATTTTCGTCTTCTTCCAGCTTTCCCATTCGAATTAGAAATGAAGCTCTTAGTCCTTCTATGGAAGTGTTGTTTAAGGGTGTCCATTGCTGGATAATGGCGTTTAACAATCCATCAATTGTTTCTTTTTCTTGATCAGTAAGGTCGGTGATATGGGCTATGGGATCAGCTATTTGCATTCCACATAGTACTTTGTGAACCACAAGTTCATGTTCTTCTTTACCCACACTGCCGGTGGCAGCGTAATCCAGCAAATGCACCGCTCGAGATTGACTGTCATGGTCAATGAAAGTGTTATTTTTTAGTAATCCCAATCTTTCGAATAACATACCTAAGTATGGTGCCAGGATAACAATTCCGGAATAGTTGACAAAAATCGGATCCAGATATTCGTATTCTTGAGTTTCGCCAAGTTTACGGTAATTTTCATCTTCGATTTTTGGACTTTTAGATGCATTCGGAATACTATTGGATTGTGATGCTTTTTCAATCTGGAGTAAAAAATCCAAATCTTTTTCTGATGGGGAGGACGTCATGAGTTTTTGTTTTTCTGTTAATATGATCGTGTTAAATTTAGCCTGATCCAATGTGTTTTGAAGTAAGTGATAGATGAGCGCACTCCAGTTTTGAATTTTCCAGGGTGTAAATCCACCCGTTCCCAATTTGAGGAGAATGGTCTGAAAGAACGCGAGTTTCAGTTTCTTTTTTTCGCTGGTAGTTAGTGAAATACGTTGAATAAAATCCAGAGCAATTTGAAGTCGTACCTGTTGCGTATGATCAAGAACCTGTTTGATTTGGTACACCAAATCTTTTTCACTTATGTTTTCGGTTAATTGTTGTATAAATGATGTCTCACCCAACCATTCTCTGTGTTCTGGAAAAATGGTTTGAAGGTTGATTTGTTGAGCTAAGGATTGATTTCGGACTTTGGCTTTTTTGAGTCTGTCCATAAAAAGTTCGGGAGTTAGAGTTGAAACATAAGATGAAACAGCGTTTTCCTCAATTTGTGTATGGATACTTTGAATCAAAAGAGGCGGTGCATTTTTGACTTCTTTCAGAACCTGGGTAATAATTTTTAAAGTAGATGGAGTCGCAATTTTTAAAGCAGAATGCGCCAAGATTTGACTCCAATCGGTTTGATTCCAGATACGTGTTCTATTCGAACTCATTTGAATCAAAATCGAATTGAAAAATGAATGCTTAAATGATATCGCATCAGTTGAACTTAAGTGACGAATAAGATGTTTGTAGATTTGAAATACCGAATGAAAAAATTGTTGTTGTGGACTGTTCCATTGGAGTTGAATCAAATGAATAAAGTCTTTTTCTGACAAACGCTCAATCATTGAGGTTCTAAACTCGGGTTGCTGTAACCATTGTCTAAAGATTTCCGGTTTTTGAACGGTAATTTGTTCTAGTTGATCTGGGATTGATTTTGAAACATCTTCTGAATAGTAATTGGACAAAAAGAGTTGAATAACATCTTTTTGCGAATGAGAAAAAGTAGCTTCATTTTTAACCTCCTGAATCCAGTTGAGTAGTTCTTTCTTTAATGAACCTGAGGTAGTGTTAGCATATGATGTTATTGCTCGAATCCAAATTCTCTGTGTTGTTCTATTGGATAGAATTATAGTGGATTTAAGCCATTCCTGTATAGATGTGATTGCCTTTTTTGTGGAGTATTTATCCTTTAGAATTTGGAAAGATAGTTTGTGAAATGCTATGACCTCTCCTGATGAAATACTGGAGATGGGAATAAACTTTTGAATCAATAACTGGTGTACATGAATAATAAAAAGTGCCTTGGTTTTTTGAGCTGTAGCATCTATGGCTTTCCATATCTTATGTGTGTTATAAGTATTAAAGAAAGGGGCAATATTTTGTGTATTTGATTTTCTCAGGATGATTTGAAGTAGCGTTTTTCGTTCCGATGAGTTTTCCCAAAGTGTTTCAAAATCACGATTGAATTGCATATAATCGTATTGAGGTAACCACCAGGGCCATTTCTTAAAGTTTAAAACAAAAGATAAGATCTTTCTATACTGTTTTTGAGTATGTTGAAATTGCTCTTTTTCTACAACCGATTGAAACTTTTGGGTAGCGATGAGTTTTTTAATCGCTTGTCTTAGTTCTTTTCTACCAGGCGATAAAGATGCTAAATAGGTAGATATCAAATTTTGAAATGAAATCTTATATTGAATACTTGTTTTACGGAAAAGTGCAATTGTTTCAACTTCCCAGATAGAGAATGGATCTAACGAGATTTCATTCAGTTCCCTATGTATGAATTCAAGAATAAGCGGGTGAATATTACTTTGCGCATTGGAACCTTTTTGAGTTGATTCAGATCTGAATTCTTGTTGCAATTGAATTTCTTTTGAAACAAAATCTGCCAATTGAAGGGGAGCGAATTGTTCTATAAGCTCATGTTGGAGTAACGCCAATATTTCAGAAATGGTAATATCTAATTTAGATTGCTTTTTCCAAATTGGTAGATTGGATTGAATCCATTCTGACCATGTAAAAGGTTCATTTTGGGAAGTGAATTTTTTTAACTCGACAATGATAGAACTGATGAGTTTTTTCTTTGAATCAGAAGCCTTGGAGGTGAATACTTCATGAGCGTTTGCTTTTAAAAACGTTGCAATGATTTTTTGAAAAACAGGATTTACGAATGAACCAGTTTCTTTTAGGAAGATAAATAATTGATTCGAATAGAAACTGATTTCCTTTTGTATCGTAATTAGGAATGATAGGAAGGGATCATGTGATTTTTGGTTTAAAGAGAGTAATATGAGTTGTGGTTTTTGCAATTCAATTTTTTGAATCCACACTTTAGATGCAGTTGGAATCTCATTTTGTTTGGATTGAATCTCCTCCCAAAATTGATTAATTCTATGTAGATGATCGGGGGCACCCAGTTCTAACAGGGTAGATATGGTTTTAGAGTCTAAGAGTTGTATCAGCTTAGAAATGATTTCCGGCTGATTAAACCACTTCGAAATATGTGTTTTTGAGGTTAAACTTGGTCGCAGAAGAACTATTTGTATTTGGGAGATAAACTCTTCAGATGATGCAATTAAAGCACGTGTAGAGTAAGTTCTATCATTTAAAAAGAGGTCTATTTGTTTAAGAACTTTAGGCAAATCAATCGGTTCATTTTGATCTTTCCCGGATGCTATGATCTCTTCATCTTTTTTTAATTCAATGATGAGTTTTTTGAATTCAGGAATTTGTGCAGTGTCTTCATCAAGTGAAACGCCTCTGGATATGATTTCCAGCAATACATGATAGGTGAGATTGTATTTTAAAGCAATTTTTTGAATCAAAAACTGTAAGAAACTTTTGCGATTGTAATAGCTATTGGAAGCGTTAAATAAATAGGCCAGGATGATTTCCCAAACAGCATTTCTAAAAGTGGAGTAACTGGTGTCTACAAATTTTGTTTTTTGATGATGCTCCAGCATGTTTTGCTTATATGAGATCATATATTCTCCCTCATTGGGCGCGACATGTGTAACGATTCTTTCCAGTGAAGTTTCCGGGAATTGCAAGATCATTCGTTTTCGAATCTCTTGTTTTTTCCCCTGGCGGAATAAAAGTTCAGTTAAACTTTCTGGAGCTTCGGTAAAAAGATCATGTAGTAGTTTTTGCGGGGTATAGGTAGAGGATGAATTCCATTTCAAAAAACCATTGATCAAAAAATGTTCAAATTGTTCCAGTTTTTCATTGAAGAGTACAATTTTTTCGCCCTTTCTTAGGTTCCCATCAGATTGAATATTGGATTTAAAAAACTGAATTAACTGTTCCTCAATCTTGAATAGTAATTCATTATCCAGATTATGAGGAGAGATCGAACCTAAATCAAGCTCTATTTGTTTAAAACGATAGATACTATGTGGGTCTGAAAAACGATTTAGTATTTTTTCCAGTAAATTCCGAATAGAAGATTCTTGCAAAACACTTATAGTGGATTGATATTGATGTGCTTTTTTCTCATCATATGATGTGATTTGAAATTGCTGTGAACCAATGATATGTTCTGTACCTTCTATCATTGCAGCATTTGTTGATGTAAATTCTGAATGGTTTGAATGAGTTGATACGAACGATTCATTTGCTCCTGATCCAGACTGTTTTTACCCAATAATGAAAGCCATTTGTAATAGAGTTTTTCAAAAGCAACCATTTCGTTAAGGTCTAACCAATATGACTGAAATGCAATGTGAGCAGGGACCTGTTCAAAAACAATATTATTGAATTTGGCTTTAAAACTTTCAGATTGGAAGCGCACGGGCCATGCAGGCAGAATGAAGCTAATTTGAAATGTAAAAAATGTTTCATCCACTTTTTGTCCTTCTCCGTAGTAAGCAAAATGTGTAAATCTATCGGCAAAGTATTTTTCAGCAAACGTATACAGTTGATCCACGATTTTTTTGATTTCATTTTCCGATTCGTGTTTATGATCATAAGCGTTTACTGTTACAGCCAATTGATCTCCGTTTTTGTTTAGAATTTGGATCACATACTTATTGTCACATGTAATGCTTCGGAATTGTAAACTGCCTGAACCGATGAGGTTCTCAATAAGTTCCTCGATCACTGAATTCCGATCTCCAATAGATTTTAATTCAAAATGATTGAATTCAATTTCAGTGTTGTCATTGAGTGGAATAGTAAAAGAAAAGCCAAAGTGGTTTCCATGATACGAAGGCGCTAACAATAAATGTTCTACCAGATATAACCCCTCGCTTTTTTTATTGAGTTCCACTAAAAATCGAATAGAATAATCAATGGCATCTTTTGCTTCTTGTTCAGATTCTGAAATATGAATGATATTGGAATTGCCTCCATCTTGAGCAAATAAAACATAGTAAGATTTTTTATGATCTCCACTTGTTTCTTTGATAGTGTAATTTCTTCGGATGACTCCATTTTTTAGCGTATCATCTAATATGGAGTTGGAGTTTCCCAGAAAATAAAAAGCATCTCTTAGGTTTTCTACTTTGTCATCCACAATAACAATATCATCGGCCAGGATGATTTCCATATCATTAGTTTTTAGCAGAATTTCCAACTTTTCATTAACGATATCTACCCCGTCTTTTTTCTGATAGACTTTGATTCCCGAGGTTAGAATAACTTCGGATAATGACTTGAGTTGTGGATTGTGAATCCCCATTAAAATGGCAGTTTTTTGAATTAAACCTGGAGTAAGTTTATTCTCCAAATCAATAAACCCACTGCTAATATCAATAGGCTGTGTATAATCATAAGCTTTGGCCCTGTTATAACTTAATTCACCATAGTGTTTAACCAATTTTCTTTTCCAGGAGAGCAGGTCTGTTTCAAAAGATTCATCAGTAAGCCTTTTCCCGTAGCTATTGGTATTGATTTTTCTAAGTGCATAAGTTGGGAATTGTTCCGCAAATCTGGCCAGTAAATTATCTGCAACTTCATTCAATCTTTGGATCGCATTAGAATCAAATTTATGATTCAGTGAATGGAGTTTGTCTTCCCAATGGTGTAAGGTATCTGAATGCTTATTTGAAGAGACTAATTCAGTAAGTTTATCCATATCAGAAAGCGACTGATAGAAGTAGGATTGATAATTATCGTCTCTTACATCATATAGCGTATACAGGTTTCCGAGCTGACTCAAAAAATTGGCAAACAATTGATCAAAAGGAAGTAAATACGCTTTTAGTTGATTGGCTTGCGCATAACGCTGTGGAGGTAATCCTGTCTGAAGACCAAATTGACCGATACCGTAAACAGTAGGGAATTGATATCTGACCGGGTAATAGGAAACCACATTTTTTGATTCACCTTTGGGAATGTCAATAGTATTAATGGATTGGGAAACTGATTTAAAACTTCCGTAATTCATCGCCTGAATATAAGAGAACTGCTTTTGGACCTCATTTAAATCCGGAGAAAATGCCACGCCCTCATTTTTAAAAATCAGATGCTTGTTTTCCGAAGGGAAAAGAAGAATTGGGGAGGTGTTTTCAGGAAGTGAGAGTCCCGATTCAGGTATCGGAGTCCAGATGTTATTTTCTTTATAGGACAACAGAAATTGATCAACACTGATTACCCCATCAATTTTGGCGATGATTTTAACAATGTCCGAAGGAATGATTTTTCGTAAACGTCCTTTGAGTTCCGATTCTTTAATGAAACCGTTTTCTAATAGGGGACCGTTAAATATTTGATTGATGTTTTCATCCTGATCTTGTAATTCCCAAAGGGAATAGAACAAGATTTCATGTGTGAGAAAATCATCAATCTGATAATAAATCTGGGCTAATATTTCTTCTCCGTTGGTATTCGAATCCAGATTGAGTGTTAAATCCATTTGTAAGTGAAACGGAGAGAAAATAGTTACTCCATACAAATCTTCACATAAATTCCGATGCGCGTGAAATAAGGTTTGAGCCTCGTCAATGATTCGATTTTTTTCTTCCGCAAAATCTTCGGGGTCATTATCATAATCATACAATTCGATAAAGAGATGGTATAAACCTTTCAGATTATTACCACTGGTAATCGAATCATCATTGTGTTGATTTTGCCCTTGTACCTTTAACCAGACATTTTTAACGTTGGTAATCTGATCAATAAAAATTTTACGATAGTCGTTTTCGGTAATTGGGTTAGTAGTCAGTATTTCAGAAGGAATAAAAAAACCGTTATCTCCAGATTTAAGACGTTTCCCTTTTGATTCAGTAAGAATATCCTGAATAGGAATCTGGGTTTTGAAATTAACATCCGTAAAAATATAGGATAGGTTTTCCAGAATAGTGACCCCAGGATCATGCTCGTTAAAGTCTGTCCATTCCGCACCGGAAAGTCTTTGCAAAAGCTCTAAACCTTCGGTATAAATGTCCTGATAATCGGAGGTATTATCTTCTATTTTATGGATAAATCCTTTTGACATAAACGTCTAGTCTTATTGGTCAAACAGAGACATTATTTCATTATCCCATAGTTTGGTGATATAATATTTAATTTCCTGATCGGTTCCGTAATTAGAACGGGTTCGTAATTGAAGTTTATAGTTATAGGTACTTCCGGTCCAGCGTAAAGCGAGTTTGTTCCACCACCACCCGTAATGCGCCTGAGTTGTTTTGATTTTACTTCTGGATTTACCAAATGTGCTTAAGGCATGCCCAAATAGCAACGCATACTTTCCGGTTTTTTCTTTTCCTACCTGTGCGACAATTTCGAATGCGGTACAACCATTCAGATTGGAAAGGATATCGTGCCATTTTCCATCTGCCGGGACTGTAGCTAGTTTATAAGTGCCAACTCGACTTTTAGTTCCTAAAATTCCATTGACCTCGAGTGATGTTTGAGGTGTATTGGTATCAATGCCGATATTCCCTCCTTTTTTGAGAAATATTCTGGTGTTTTGTTCTGTGGCCGAAATGGGTTCAACAATTCCTAATCCTTGTGGTGCTTCTTCAGATAAATTCACACCCCATTCCGGAGTTTCATCCTGAATCTTTTCGTAAAAACTGATTAAACGGTTGGAACTTTTACCTTCAGGTGAAAGAATCAATCCATCATCCAGATTTTTGGAAATTCCATCATCCACCTTATTGATCATGGAATCAATTAAACTACCGAAATTGGTCTCGTTTGGTCTGCTCCCATTACTAAATAGGGATTTTAAGCTCCCTCTACTTAAAGGTTTTTCGCTCATGATTGCTGTGATTTATCTTTAAAAACAAGAATTGAATCTGTTAAATCTCCACCGTTTTGGTGTGAAGAAGTTGAAGGTGGTGAACCGGAATGCTGTGTGATTTCTGCTTCTGATTCCAGAATAAAATCAACCCCGATTTGCATATTGCAAATGCCTACATCCAAATCATTAGTAGACTTTTGACCGGGAAGTTGACTGATTATTCTGTGGTTTTGCATTGGAGCCAAAATGGCCCATGGAGTAGTGCTTTGAATTTCTTGTCCACCTTGATACACCCCAAGAGTAAACGTTTCAATATCTGTTCGAATAATATGTTCGATGGTGAGTTTTTTAATGGACTTAATGAAGGATAAATTATCAATAGAACTCACTACCATAGTAGGAACTACAGTTCCGCCAATGCCACCGATTCCGGTATTGGAGTTGGATATCGGAGATAAGAAATCAGTGATATGTTGGTTGAGTTGATGGATGTAATATCCGCCATTATCCTCCGGCATAAATTCGACAATACAGTTAACCAGGAGATATTCAACGGTAGGGTTCATAACCGTAATATTCACAAATGGATTTGTCAATTTTCGTAAGAACATTTTCATTTGATCTAGCGCATCTTCATTAAAATAATGACGCTCGCTATTGGTCCACCTGGAGCTGATAACGATGACTTTTACCTGTTGCGGAACTGATTGAAAATTTTTGTTGAAATTGGTGCATTTAACAATTTGAACTTCATCAAAATTTTCCAGAATGAGTCGCTCGTAATCCCATATGGTGACGGCTCTGGATTTATGTCTGAGTCTTTCGCTTACTCTTGTATAATATTGAGTTGCGGATTCCGTCACTTTTCCTCCCAGCGAGTTTCTGGGTTGATTTACTTTTTTGATATCCGGATGTTTTCCTACAAGCTTCGTGATACTTCCTGCAGGGATGGTTTGTCCAACTACATTTGGAGTTAGATCTATACATGTGGCTTTAATGGCATTCAGATAAATACCCTTGATAATAGGGTAGTGTGGTGCATTTTGAGCTGTAGAAATTCTGATCCAATAGGTCGCATTTGAGGTAGTTTCGTTGTAGTTTTTCTTTTTGGGGAGGATGAGTTCAACGATTCCTGATTTAATAAATCCATTGGTTTCGTCCAGTACAATATTGCCCTGATTAAATTCGATCCATTCGTTTTGTTGACGATATTCCCAGGTCAATCCGTTCGGATCGATTTGAGTAGAAGTACTGGAATGGAGAAAATGAAAATAAACAGAAATAAACGTGTCTTCTTTTACTCCGTTTAACCCCAAAATAAGATAACCTTCGGCTGAGTAATTGGCTAAAAGTGTCTGACTATTAATTTGATGTCCGGATATAACATCTGTAATTCCAAATGGAGTGATATGTTGGAAACTTCCGGTGTTTTCTACTGAGGCTGAACTCTTGGATAAACTTTCAGTAAAATATAGCGTATCTGAAGCTTTGTAGTTGACGGAAACACTATTTACTTTTGGTAAATACGGCTTATTAGGATATGGAATTTGAGTTTTGTTTTTAGCATTAAATGTCGCAATGTCAATAAACTCCTTTTGGTACAGGTCATTTCCGAAACCGACAGAAGGACTGGATAATGTGAATTTGATAAAACCACTTTGAGAGGTGATATCATAAGCAAGAGGGAGTGGGATATTGAAGTTCTGCGCAATTCCTAAATCACCAAAATCTTGTAAATTAATCTGTGTGGTGGATTTCAGTTTTGTACTGGAATATCCTTCCGGAGTGACACAATTTATGGTATCAAATAAATTGAATACAGGAATTTCTGGTTCTACATTGGGCAACCAATAGCCATTGGAGAGTGCGGAAAATTGAACCTGAAAAGAATCATTATTAAATGCTGTAGAGTACCCTTTATAATATGATTCAAAACCTCCGAAATCATCAGGGAGATTAGACCAGTCAATATTAACGGTGAGCGAGTTAATTTGTTTTTGGAACAATTCAGGATTACCAATCATCAAAAAAGCACCTTTTTCCGGGATAGGTCCGAATAGATCAAAAGTCTTATTGAGCGGCATTTTACCAATGTTATTGTAAAGCATTAGATCTTTCATTTGTTCCACCTCAACATCAATTCGAATGGAGTTTAAATCAACACCTCTAAAGAAAGAGTACAGGTAGTTGGGAGCATATGGATTTAGCTCCACTTTTATGGATGGCCAGGTTAATGTCGGAGATATTTTTTCACTCGTTGTAACCGCTGGTGCAGCGCTGTCTAAAAACAGTAAAATTGAAAAACTACCGGAAGTTTCATTATACTCCATAACATATTCAGGTATAGATTCCCAACCGGATTTACTGGAATAGGAGATGTTAAACCCATTGTCGAAAACATCAGAAAAAACCGTATCCATGGCAATTTTTCGGTTTTCCTTAATCTCATTAAGTAAGGTCCAGAATGTATTGGGTTGATCTGATTTTTGGAGATTGAATTGTAATCGAATATGTCTGTTTCCTTCTTGTAAAATAAGAACAGAGGACCCAATAATGAACCCCATTTCTGCAATGGAATTTGCCTGGATTTGTGTGTTTCTGATACTTCTCTTATTCGCTCCGAAAGTATACCATTGGTCTTTTGATGAAGCTTCCTCGCCTTTAGAAATCAAGGTGTTTTGCGTAATGGAGGAAACCAAAGGTTGATCTGTACCCACTTTGATATAAGGATTAGATTCAAAAAGCAAGGTTTGCAATTCAACCAATTCCATTTGGTATACTATAAGTGGCTTTTCGGTTTCAAATAAGATATCAGATTTACTTCCAAATAGCTTGCCTGCGGAGAGTTGCACCCCCTTATCTACCAGAGAATACTCAATGTCTGGTAATAATTCAAAATTGACGATGGTAGATGTAGATCGTCCTTTCCCAATACTTTGTTTTAGAATATCGGAATAATAAAAGTCTAAATGCCTTTGGGATAAAGTATTGATATGATTTTGAGCGGTTCTGAATAGTAATGAAAAAGCTACATATAGCGCATTGTTAGGGGTGAGGTCGTTGTTACTGTAAATATTCTTTTCCAGATAATCCTTGGTAAATTCCTGGATATGAATGATGACTTTAGTGAAGTTATGGAGTGATTTTTCCAAACTAAAAGGGGTGTCATCATCAGATGGTCCGGGTGAACTAAGTTTTTGAACGAACGCACCTTTAGGATTAATTTGATTTTGATATGTGATGAGATGTTCTTTTTGCAATTCCAAAACATCCACAAGGACATTTTTGATTTTATAAGCCAATTTTTCTTCTCCATGACTTAGTAAATGATGATACCATGATTCAATTTTATCATACCATTTGATGAGGATCCCAACCACTTCTTTTTTCAGTATATTATCTGTAGATAATTGCAGTTCATTATCCTGAATGATTTTAGTTAGACGATCTACAGGTTCGTTAATGATGTGTACCATTAAGATGATAGGGTCACTTTTAATGACTTCATTCCATTGACCGTCATGTTCATTGTTTAAGTCATAATAGTTAATGTGCTTGAGCAATGAAGAAATATATCCCAGAAGATGCCAAAAAGGTCTTTGGTCAATCTGAAAAGGACTGTCTAAAAGATTACCATTTAACCTTTTATCTCTTTGTATGCCATTTCTTCTTTCTATCATGAATTATTGTACAATACTTTGTGTGATTTGTTTGTGATACAATTGAGGGATATCAGTTCCTTCAATTTTGTAATAAGGGAATACCAGATTGAATCGGGTATTTGTAGTGCGAATGGTATAATCCAATTTGACACGTATGATTCCATCCTGGTAATCAGTTGCATCAATAATGATATCGTTCAATTCAATACGAGGTTCATAATTGATAATCGCATCTTTAATCAGTTCTTTTAAGAAATACTTTTTTGAATTTGAAATGGAGTCGAACAAATAGGTTTGGAGATCACAGCCATATTCGGGTAACATGGTACGTTCACCTAAACTGGTGCACATCAAAACCTCGAGAGATTGTTTGATGTCTTTTTCACCTTCCACCATAACCACACCTCTTGTGTTTTTATTACTAAAAGTGGGAGGAAAGCTCCAACCACGTCCTAAAAATGATTTGTCTTTATTCATCGTTAGTTTATTCCGACCATTGTTCCTTTAACATTCATTTGCCCATCGCTACTGATGGTACATTGTGCACTTCCTTTTACGGTTGTAGTTTGGTTACCGGTGACCGAAACAGTTCCTCCGGTACAGCTTAAAGATTGATCAGCTTTTACTGAAATAGACATTCCTTGAATAGTGACACTTTGTGCCGCTTTTAGCGTTAGATCTGATGCACTATCCACCACAATTCCGCTGTCATTCATTTGAATTTTGTTGTTGTTTTGATCTTGAAGTGTGATGCCTTTGTCCTCATCACTAATCACAATGGTGTTATTTCCAGGGGTGAGTAGTGTAATGACTTTGTTTTCTTCATCAAACTTGAGCTGTAGTTTGCTTTGCGTAAGAATGGTTTTAATAGTGTTTTTTTCATCCGGAGTTTCAGGGGCTGGGATGGAGCTACTATAAACACTTCCCAAAATGATAGGAAATCTTGGATCATCATTCATAAAGCCCAGAATGACTTCATCATTGACTTCAGGCATAAAGAACGCACCAAAACTATTGCCGTTGTAAAATGTTCCTAATCTGGCCCAAACGGCTTCACCATCTGCACCGAGAATTGGAATCTCTACCTGAACTCTAAATTCATTATCAGGATCGTCATATATTTTTTTGACAATTCCGGTTTGTAATCCTTTTACTCCGGGAAGTAGTCCGGATGCAATTGGGGTAGATACTGGATGATTTTCTACAAACCACTCTGGTGAAAGTCCAATTTTGACTTCTGTATGCCATTGTCCCTGATCTAGGATTTGGGTGACTCCAGAGATATATCCGTTACCATTAAAGCGATTACTCATACCCATTATTTTTATGGTGGAGTTGACTTTGGCTTTGGATGAACCCTGAAAAGTGATACTTCCCTTAAATCGAGAAAGTCTGGATTTTAAGAGAGCAGCATTGGCCCAGTTTTCAATATCTCCTTGAGTGATAGGAACGGAAGCATTCAAAGAATTATCCCCAGCAGACAATACATCTGCCAAAGTGGATCCGGAGAGATCTCCTTGTTCATTGACTGAAGGTTCACTGGCCGATGCATTGATAATGCTTTGGGAAGACATGTCCCAGGCATTACTTTCAACACCGGAGTATTGTGAAGTTGCGTCTAATTCTCCATCAAATTCGATAATATCATAACCAAACTGAACTTGTAATGCCGGAGAGTCTGAGACCGCTGGTTTAGCTACTGTAAGTTTGCCGCTATCTGTAACCACCACCAGTCCATTGATTTCAGAACGATTGATTATAAAATCCCAGTCGGTAGAGTAATATTGAACCAGTTCTTTATGTTCTACAGAAGTTGAAGCCACATCGGTTTGAAGTCCATAATTCCCTGCTAATTGTTCAATAACCGCACTATCTTTCATATCTGTGAAGATGGCGTTCTTACGGTTAATGGCAGAGGCAAGCGCTTTGTCCTTACAGACCACGACCAATTGAGAACCGTTGTCCTGACCAACCTTTAAAATTTGTTTGGTAACTACCCCTTTAAAAACGGAATCTTCTTCACCCTGATATCCTAGTTTGATTTCTATTTCAGTTCCGGGTTTGAAAGTATCAGAATCCGTAATTTCAAAAGTTTGACTTGCAGTATTTCCATCACGTACTGTAATCTCTGCTTCCGCAATTCTATTGATATGCTGATCGATTCTTAAATCTAAAATCTCATATGTGGCAGGGATTTCACTCCCGGCTGAAAGAATAGAGTAGGAAACAATACTGGCGTCAACTTTTAATGGAGAATTCGGCATATACTTATTTTATTGGAGGGAGATACAATTGGGTTCCAGGAGTAATATCCCGGAAATTCACGATGTTATTAAATTCAGCTACTTGAAGGTAATAGTTGGGATTACCATAAGTTTTGTAACAAATCAATGGAAGCGTGTCCCCTTCTTTTACTACAATCAAATGCGTAAGATCAGGAGATTGGTTATTGGCTTCTTTAGCAATGTTGGAAGCACTTACCGCTTCCTCAAATGTAACAGAAGCTTTGGCACGTAGCGGAGTCCCATCCTTTTTGAAAAGGGAATAGGTAATATTCATACTGGTTAATTTGCATTTAAAAACCAGAGAGCCCCACGATACAATTAAGTAGTTAGGTTCATGAATGGTTCCATTGTAAACAAAACAGATGTTTTTAAAATCATCAATCTGAGTTTTAACAGGTGTTTTATTGTTTTCAATAGCTCCCGTGCCATCAAAGTGAATATCAAAAGAAATGGTTTCAGGTGGAATCCCTTGAAACAATAAAGTGGTTCCAGGTGCACCTTGAGCAGTATGGTTGTTGTAATTTGCTTTATGGTTGTGTGTGTAGGATGCCGGATTGATAGAAACCGTGCATTTTCCATTTCCATTCCCAGAGTATTTATTATTTGGGTATGCAACAATTGTCATTTTGTTTTGTGCTGCCATACTATCGTTCCTTTTTTCTATTCAATTGTTTTTTGATTTCCTTTTTACATTCTCTTGAGATGAATTGTCTGATCTGATTCATATTGAGGTCGCCAGATGCAACTTGTTCCGGATCCTCAATTTTTACTTTAATTAGAAGTTCTCTGATTTCTATGGACATGGTTATCTGGCTTGGAAATTACTATAGGCAAATTCTAAAGTTTCAATGGCAATTTCATTATTCATGGAATTTAGATCAGATACGGCCCATTTTACTGGCCAGGCATTATTAAAACTCCATGACTTTAGCGGTTTACGTGATGCTTCAAGTAGATGAACTGTGATCATTTTCGTTTCTACCAATTCTTCCAAATTTCCGCTTATTGTATTGGTACACCATTCCGCGAGTTCGGAATCTTTAGGTACTAAACCACGTTTTAAAACCAGATTTGAAAATTTTGCAGTGGTAGGAACACGATGTTTATAACCGTTGATTCCTCCCTCTGCAATTTCTTCTATCCCCATTTCCATTGTTATTCCTGAAACTTCCTTAAAGGAAGCTTCCACTTGTCCGGAAATGCCGGAAAATGAAAGCTTAAAATAAAATGATACTGGAGGATATGAGTTCATGATTAACTGTTTGCAATCGTCAATCCTTCATGAGCCAATTCCAGTGTTTCAACTGCCACTTCATTGGCATCTGATTTTAAATCAGGGCTGGAAATTTTTGTTGGCCATGCATTGGTCAGGGTCCAGGTCATCGTAGGACTTCCTTTTTCGTCTAACAATTGGATCGTAACCGTTTCTCTTTTAATGGTATTCATTTTAATCGCGTCATACCATTTCCAGAAGTTATTGTCTTTAACAAACACACCTTTTTTTAGGGTAACATTTCCTGTTTTCGCGATTCCAGGCATTTTAATAGTAGAGAAAACCTTACTATCTCCGTGTCTGTATTCGATAGGTTGTGTTTCTGTTTCTAAGCCTGAAACTTCCTGGAAAGAAACCGTATTATCTTGTGAGCCTAAGTTTACTTTAAAGTAAAACTTTGGTAATGGCCACACATTATCTTGAGTAGCTCCGTCTGCCATAATTATATGTTTTTAATGTTATTGATTTAATGATTAACCTTTTTGCATTTCTTGTTGGAATGTGATTTCAATGAATTCCGCAGGACGAGATACAGCTACTTTTACAGCAACTCTCATAATTCCATTTAGAATATCATCTCCAGTCATCGTACTTCCCAGTCCAACACTTACAGAGAATGCATCTGCTGGTTTAGGACCAACTAATCCACCTTGATTCCATAACCCGGTAAGGAAATTGTCAATCATTCCTTTTACGTCTACCCAGGTACCGGCATCGTTTGGCGCAAATACATAAGCTTTAGCAGCTTCTTTTACCGATTGTTCAATGTAAATAAGGGTTCTACGTACATTGATGTATCTCCAATCGTTAGAGTTACCATCTAAAGTTCTGGCTCCCCAAACCAAATTTCCACGTCCGGTGAATGCACGAATCGCACATACTGATTTACCATTAATTGGAACATTTAGGTCTTCCTGCATGGCATTGTCAATTTTAATTGCAGGAGAAATAGTGCTTTGTACCCCAACATTAGCTGGAGCTATCCAAACACCTTCATTATTATCTACAGTGGTATATACACCAGCCATACCCGCACTAGGTGCCATAAGGTTCATGTTGCCCATAATTGCACCCATCAATAATTGATAAGATTTACTAAGGTTCTGTAAAATGGTATCTGCAGCATCTAATTGAGGTGCATCTGCTCCAGGAGGGGTAGCAAAAGCAGAAATGATTTTTGCCATATCAGAATTTAGTCCTTTTTTAGGATCGGTAAATTCAGCAGTCAGCATTTGTTGAACTTGAGCATAAGACGCTTTTTCAACATTTTTAAAAGAAATCTCTGATGTTTGATAAACCGTAGTATGTAACCAAGGGTAGTATACCGCTCCGTAACTATTGAATTTAGATATTGAAGGTTCCACACTATTTCTAAATTGTTCTACACTTGTGGTCCCAACTAATGGCTCGCTAAAACCACCAGGAATATCCAGAACAGCCACACGATTCATCATATCTCCACAGTGATTTAGCATTTCACTTTGAAGAGAATAAGCATTAGCGTACTTATCTTGTAAGTATGTCGCTGATGTAGGATCAGCTGTTGGGTCCATAATCTCAACCACATCTGGAATGACCAACATTGTAGGTTCAGTTTCCTTTTTTAGAAGTGTGATGGCATTTGTAAAATCTGTAGTATCGGTGATAGCCTCTTTGGTATAATCATATGTGCCGATCGTCATGATATAACAATCACCCCCGCCATTTTCATAGAAGAATTTAATACTGCTATATAATCTGTAATTGATGGTTTTGTTCTTGATGTTATAAGCGTATCCTTCGCTATTAAAACTAGCTTCAGCTTCCAGTTTAGTAAATACATCTTGCGCAGCTTTTACAGCAGCCTGTGCTTTGGTTATATCAGCTGGGACCTGAGGTTTTGCTTCCTGAGCTTTTGTCAGCGCAGTTTGAGCAGCGGTTAATGCAGCGATGTTTTTGTCTGCCTGCGCATCAGTTACCGCTTTTTTTGCATTGGTATCCGCAGTAGTGGCATCGGTTACCGCTTTAGTCTCCGCAGGTGTTGGCGTTCCTTTTGCAGCTTTTACCTTATCAACCACAGCCTGAGCAGCAGCTAAATTTGCAGCAGCTTGGGCGGCAATTTCTTGTAAGGTTTCAATTCGTTCAGGTAATATCGATGAGGTGATATTGTATTGAACTTCTGGAGGTGTATTTCCAAAAATGGTTAGGAATTCTGTTAAAGAAGTCACTTTAACAGCTTTGTTTACCAGACTTTTCCCATTGTAGGAAGTCTTTGCTGTATACCCAATAAATGCCGGTACTGCAGTTGCAACTGGTACAACCGCATTTCCAAAAGCATCCAGTTCCTGGATATAAACCCCGGGGGTCTTCATTGTTGTTGACATAGAATTATTGATTTAAATTAAACATATACGATATTGGATGAGTAAAAGGAATTGGAATCCCCTTTGAGATTGTATGGTTTTATATTTTGAGTATCTGGATTGGGTAACAACACTTCCATTTGGTTGGTGCGGTTAGAATATTGATTGGTGTAATCCAGATATAGTTTAGGATGTGTTTTAGGCTCCTTTTCAAGCGGGAGTGGTGATGTAGAAGTGAAGACCTGTGCAGTTTGGCCATTTAGAATTTTATCCTCCTTAGGACCTGAGTACTTTTCTCCATTTCCCCCTTGAATTGTAATGCTTGAAATATTGATTTTTCTTTTGGTGGGAACCACAATTTGGTATTCACGATAGGTAGAACGCGTTTGGAAGTTTATCTTTAGTGGAGTGCTCAGATTTTGTGAGATCACTTCTAAAGGATTTAGATATAAGATTCCAATGCAGTTCGGGTTTAACTCCACTGTTGAAATGAAGAAGGTTTCTTCGACTTCTCCATTCAATAAGATTTGATATACTCCGGTTTCCTGAGTGACTAAGTTTACGTTGTATTCTGAGTTTTGAGTTCCATCAACGGATTCTGAAATAAAAGGTCTGCCGTGAATGGGTTGTACCTCAATTTGAACATTGTTGTATGGTATGGAAATATCGAACACTAAAGGCTTATGCGAAATCAAGTTTTTGGCAGAAGCATAATCTCCGTTCTGGATGTTGATGTGTGAGCTGGTTTCAAAAAACAATAATGAATCGGGGGTAGGAGAGATGTTTGTGTAATTGAAAAAGTATAAATCATCTGATGTGATTTGGAAATACATCGGAGTGATAGCCAGAAAATCTTCCTGTGTATAGTTGGATTTTTTGTTTCCTACAAAGAAAGAAGTCGTGTTTTGTTTCTGATGAAGTAAGATATTATAATTCTGGCATATAGTCGAGGTATTTTGAAATGGATTCAAATGAATATTAGAACAGATACCATCGGTAAAGTACAAATGCGTAATCTCAATATTTAACCAGTTATGATAGGTGATATCCATGCTTAATTGTTTTTGAGATTAGGATCTCCTTTCAGCCCATCAATACCAGAGATTTCTTCTCTGATAAGATTTTCTTGCATGGTGATCATACGTACTTTATATAATATCGAGGGAACATATTTTGCTCCAATACCACTCCATATATGGCTTAATTCGTTAATGGGCAGATTGAAAATTTCGAATGTCAATTTCTCTAATGGAGCTGGCATTTCTGGATTTAGACTTTTGGTGAAGTAGGTGTTGGATTGAAAAATTCCGATGACGGATGAGAGCATCTTTAAAGCTTCGATATAATTTCCGGAATCGTAATTTGCTGACACCAACAAATACAGGTTAAGGTGAACCGGAGGAGCTATTTTGCCGAAACTATTGGTATTTCCGGAAACATAATTGTTCAAAGACTTAACCGTAGTTTCATGTTCTAAATTGATTACAGAGATAATGACTTTATTTTCAATTTGATCAGAAACCGTCCCGTCAGGATTAATCAAACTACTCACCACGACACGGTCTTCATCAATACCGTAGTCCATTTTGATTTCCTTGTTTAGGAAATTGGAAATGAATGTGAGTGCTTTAGCGATCATTTTTACCCTTTTGATTTATGAACCATCATATCAATAGCTCCGATAACTGTTCTGGTAAAATAGATTCCCACCAGACTGAATACGTAACAAGCGATGAACAATGGTTTATGATGAATAATTTCGAGAATGGCATTTTTAATTTGTAGAGATGCCAAATGCTGGATCAAATATGTAATTGTGAGACCTAATGGTAATCCCAGGATGAGAACAAAGACCACCCATAAAAACTCTTTTGCAAAGAATTTTTGAATGGAAGCGAAGAGTTTTTTTATAATCCCTTCGTCCTTAGCCAAATTGGCTTTTTCCTGTGCCAGTGTATTACTCATGGTCTGTTGTTATCGATATTTTTAATAATTCGATTGACGATATACATTGCGATACTTCCTAAGACAAATCCTAAAAAGAATAGAATGGTTTGGTCAGTTATTATATTGGTCCATCTCAAAATGACTATGAGGAACAATAGAATAGTAGCGGTGTAATAGATGGTGTAGGCGGTATTTCCAAAAAAGAATATTCGGGTGTTGGGTTGGAACATCGAGATTACTAATCCGACTCCACCGAAGAATACCACAAATGATAAGGTGTAAAGAAGAACAGTTTTATAATTGGTTACTGTACTAATTACAGTTTCAATCTGTGTAATGGTTTTCATAAAACCGGTCATAGAGCTATCCGCATTTAAAGAGTCTGTATGAGTCGGAGTTACTCCACCTTCAGCAATAATTTTTGTATTGGTGAAGTTATTTGCTAAGGATTTCCACATTTTATGATATCCCTGATCATAACCCAGAGCCCAAATACCCATTCCTTTGAGTTTTTTACTCTTGATGTAATTGAGTTTAATGGCTAATGTAGAATCATCATCAAACCAACATTGACGGTATTGTGACTGATCGGAATTCACGACATAGCTACACCACGCACTTTGACTTACTGTATCGTATTGAATGGCAAAAGTGTCTACATAGGTTTGGATATAGTCCAAGGTTCGATTTCCGATAAAACTTTTCACTTTCGAACCCAGATTACCATTTTCAGTTTCCCAGATGACTCCGTAATATGGTAACGCCAGAATAAGTTTGGATTCGGGAATGTTGTTTCCGAGATAATAATCTACCGAGGTGGTGAGGTTGTAATGTTCCCATTCCTTACCACTATGTAATGGAGCCACAGGTCCGGCCACTGTACTGGTAGATCCGTAATAGCCATATCCCATGATTACAAATTGGTCTACTACAGGGATTAGCGCTGCGATATTTAGATATCCTTGCCAATCTACAGCCGGAATTGTAATGTATATTTTATAGTCTTTGTTGGCCTGTTTTAATTCCTGATGAAGGAGTGTGATGAATTTTGAAAAGTCTTCTTTTTCACTTTTAGCAATTCCTTCAAAGTCAATACAAACTCCATTACCCGATCGAAATTTAAGCAATGATTTAATTTCAGTAATACAGTTTTGAACAGATTTACTGTTTGTCAAGAATTGTCTGTTATTGGCTTCGCTAAAGTTAGTTACTGTTAAAAGGATATCTTTTTGATGGGCATGAGCAGAATCGATGACCGGAGAAGTTTTCCAATCATGGATGGTGGTGGGTTTTCCCGTGGCTGGATCCACCTCATAGGAAAAATAAGCAATGGTGCTCAGTAAAGAATAGTTTAGATTTTTATATAAACTGTCTTCCCAGTAAGGGTACCAACCTAAAACTTCATAATCCAAAGCAAAGATGCTATCCGGTTGGTAAGGGGTAACTTTTAATGGAATATCCTCATGCTTGACATTGTAAGGATAACCCTGACGACCTTTGGTAAGTTGATGTTGTTCATGAATAAACCGATTGACCATTCGAACAGAGTCGAAATGATGAATCAGATTTTTAAATGAAATAGCCTTTTCAATTTTTTTAAGTTCTTTCTTAAACCCTGACTCTGCTTTAGATTTTGTTTTGGACGAATCGCTTTTTTGGGTCCATGCAGGCGAAGAGATGAACATACTACATAGTATATATAATATATAGTAGTGTATGATTTTGTTCTTGCCGTGCATGTTTCTAGAGTGTCATTTTAATCTGATGGATATTTTTTGGTGTATAGCTTAAAGAATATCGTCATGTGGTTTGTAATAATTCGGATTTGCGAACACTATTTGGTCAAATCCTTTTCAATTTTAGATATAGTTAAAGCCGTAAACAAATAATAATCATGTGATTAATACGCGATTCTTCAAAACAGGTAATTTTACCTAGGCGAGTAAAAATGGGAGAAAACAAGCGGTAATGAAGGATAAGACTTTAAGTCTGAATCGGATGGATTTAAAATTGAATGAAATCAAAGAAAAGAGACTTGATAAGAATTCTGAGGTCGTAATTTGATTTTTGTATCCCGATAGATAAAAACTTTAAAAAAAGGTCTTAAAATGGATGAAAATTAGCAAGGTTTTGAGCTCTAAAAAGCTCAGTTTTTTCGGCCTTTTTTAGGTGAATTTAAGGGTGCAAATTAGAGTGGAATCAGGAGGGAATAAGTCCAGTTAGAAAATAAAATAACTTTTAGAATAAACCGTTGAAATATATACGTGTAGCTTTTGATGTGAGTCGTATTTTGTTGTTTTGTAGTGTTTTATGTGATTTAGAGTTGAAACGAGCCGCTTCTAAAATAAGTAAAAAAAAACAAAATATTGAGATTTTTTCAATTAAAAATAATTAACAATTGAATGAAGATACTAAAAAATATTCTCGTTGAAAACTAATGGAAATTGTGAATATATTATGCTTGGATTTTGGGTCGTAGGGAACATACTTTTCCAATCCGAAATCGAAGGGGCAAAATCCCAGTAAAAACGGGGAAATCTTATTATTTTTTATCGAATAGCAATTTAAATTATGGAGTTAGACATCGACCAAAAGAAAGCACAGGATGCTGTTGAAAGCAAAAAACAAACACCTCAAACGTATACTTATGAAGAAATTTTAGAAGCAAGTACAGAGTATTTTGATGGTGATACCCTGGCTGCAAATGTTTGGTTAAACAAATATGCTCTTAAAGATTCTGACGGAAACATCTTTGAGAAAACTCCGGACGATATGCACCGAAGAATGGCAAGAGAGATTGCCAGAGTGGAGTCAAAATATCCAAATTCTTATTCTGAAGATGAGATTTATGAGGTAATCAAAGGATTTAAATATATAGTACCTCAAGGCGGTTCGATGTCTGGAATTGGTAATTCACATCAGGTAGCTTCTTTGTCTAATTGTTTCGTTATTGGAAACAATGGAAAAGGAGATTCATATGGTGGAATTATGAAAATCGATCAGGAACAAGTACAGTTGATGAAACGTAGAGGAGGAGTTGGTCATGATCTTTCTCACATTCGTCCTAAAGGTAGCCCGGTGAAGAATAGTGCTTTAACTTCTACAGGTGTAGTTCCTTTTATGGAACGTTATTCGAACTCTACAAGAGAAGTTGCTCAAGATGGTCGTAGAGGAGCTTTGATGTTGAGTATCTCTATTAAACACCCGGATTCGGAAGATTTTATTGATGCAAAATTGGATGGTACAAAAGTGACCGGAGCAAACGTATCGGTGAAAATTGATGATGAATTTATGCAAGCAGTTAAAGAGGGAAAAGATTATGTACAAAAATTCCCGATTGACTCAGACAATCCAAAATATACAAAGACTGTAAATGCAAAGCAATTATGGGATAAGATTGTACATAATGCATGGAAATCTGCTGAGCCAGGAATTCTATTTTGGGATACAGTAGTAAATGAGTCTATTCCGGATACCTATTCAGATTTAGGTTTTGAAACAGTATCTACAAACCCATGTGGGGAGATTCCTCTTTGTCCTTATGATAGCTGTAGACTGTTAGCGATTAACTTATTCTCTTATGTGAACAATCCGTTTACAAGTGAGGCTTCGTTTGATTTTCCATTATTCAAGAAGCATGTAGCAATGGCACAAAGAATTATGGATGATATTGTTGATTTGGAGTTAGAGCAAATTGATAAAATCTTAGAAAAAGTAGATTTAGATCCAGAAGACGATATCATTAAAAGTGTAGAGCGTAACTTGTGGAATAACATTAAAAAGAAAGCGATCGAAGGTCGTAGAACTGGTGTTGGTATTACCGCAGAAGGAGATATGTTAGCAGCATTAGGAATTACTTATGGTTCTGATGAGTCTATCTTCTTCTCTGAAAAAATTCACCGTCATTTAGCAGTCGAAGCTTACAGATCTTCAGTGGTTATGGCGAAAGAAAGAGGTTCTTTCCCTGTATACGAATCAGATCGTGAAAAAGGGAATCCTTTTGTAGAAAGACTACGTAAACAAGATCCTGCTTTAGTTCAGGATATGGAAAAATACGGAAGAAGAAATATTGCGTTGTTAACTATTGCTCCAACCGGAACAACAAGTATGATGACTCAAACAACTTCTGGTATTGAGCCGGTATTTATGGTGGCTTATAAAAGAAGAAAGAAAGTAAATCCAAATGATACGAATTCTAGAGTTGATTTCGTAGATGAGGTTGGAGATTCTTGGGAAGAGTATCAGGTATTCCACCATAACTTCAAAACCTGGTTAGAGGCAAATGAATATGATGTAAATCAAGTTCAAACCATGACCGATGAGGAGTTAAAAGAAATTATTGAGAAATCTCCATATCACCAGGCGACTGCAAATGATGTAGATTGGGTACAAAAAGTACACTTACAGGGAACTATCCAAAAATGGGTAGATCACTCTATTAGTGTAACTGTAAATGTTCCTAATGATGTAGAAGAGAGTTTGGTAAGTGAGATTTATCAAACCGGATGGGAGTCAGGTTGTAAAGGAATTACAGTATATAGAGACGGTTCTAGATCTGGTGTATTGGTTTCAAATGATAAGAAAGAAGAAGCAGAGGAAGAAAATGTATTTGCTGAAACTCAAGCTCCAAAAAGACCGGACATCTTAGAAGCTGAAATTGTTCGTTTTATGAACGATGAAGAAAAATGGATTGCTGTTATCGGAGTATTAAATGGACGTCCATATGAAGTATTTACAGGTAGAGCTGTAGACTCATTCTTCTTACCGTCATACGTGGAAAAAGGATGGGTAATCAAATCTAAAGACGCAGAGGACTCAACTAGATATGACTTTAGATATGAAGATCGCGATGGTTACGGAACGACTATTGAAGGTTTATCTCGTTCCTTCGACAAGGAGTTCTGGAACTATGCGAAATTGATTTCAGGTGTATTACGTCACGGAATGCCATTACCATTCGTGGTGCACATGGTATCTAACTTACACTTGAGAGATGATGCTTTAAATACCTGGAAAAATGGTGTTGTTCGTTCTTTAAAGAAGTTCATTAAAGACGGAGAAAAACCTGTAGAAAACCAATGCCCTGGTTGTGGTGAAAACAGTCTGGTTTACCAGGAAGGTTGTTTAACATGTAAGTCATGTGGACATTCTAAATGTGGTTAATCTAAGGATATAACAGATTAGAAAAGGTGGTTTCATTATGAAATCACCTTTTTTGTTTATAAAGCCCTCAATTGCAGAAAAGAATTAAAAAACTTTTCTTTCGATTTAAACCTTTTCACAAAGTAGTAGTCCTATGTAGGAAATCAGTTAAACTAAATTCAACTATGCTTATGAAAAGGGTATCATTTATCATCATGGCACTGGCTTTTATCGTTTTGGGAGCGTGCAAAAAGGATTCGGAAACGTCAGGGTCAAATAATCAAAATACAGGAGGAACTGTTCCGGATGTTTACAAAAAGATTTACGGAGCATCAGATATTTATATTTCCGGAGACTATGTGGTAATTGAGACTCCGGGAACCCCAGATCATAAGAGTCCTTATTATTTAGATACGCAATGGGAAAATACGTTGTATGAAGCATATAATGGGAGTAACCCACAATTCCATTTAAATCCAAATAGAATCTCGGAGTTTACGATGACGTATAAGATTCCATTAAACCCTACTGTGGATGCGAATCATACCGCAACACCTTTGGGGCCAATTGGAATATCCTTGAATGGAGTAGCATTTTATAATCAGTATGCCGGACCGAATAATCAGCCTTTGACAGATGAGATCAATTCATTTGATCAGTTTAACGGACATCCACAGCAACAAGGAAATTACCATTATCATTTGGAGCCTGTTTATTTAACAGCGAATAACGGGCAAGAGGCTTTATTGGGCTTTTTGTTAGATGGATTTCCCGTGTATGGACCAATGGAAAATGGGCAATTGGTTCAGGAATCAGATTTGGACGATTACCATGGACATACACATGCTACAACTGATTATCCGGATGGGATCTATCATTATCATATCACTTCAGTAGATCCATATATAAACGGAAATGGTTACTATGGTATACCTGGAACAGTTTCGCAATAGCATCATCTTTTTGAGCCTGACATTGATGATTTCTTGTTCACCTAAGAAGATCCGACATCTTGAATTGGTGAATGAGGAGTCATCTCAATGGCAACAATCCAAAGGCTTGATGTACAGGAATGGAACGTTGTTTTCAGGACAATCGTTTAAGCTATATCCATCTGGCGAAGACACTATGTATATTAAAGAATATATTGAGGGGAAGCGAAATGGAGAATGGCGAAAATACTATCCCACACAACAATTAGCTGAAAGCCGATATTTTCAGAATGGACAGAAAAAAGGCATATATACCGGATGGTGGCCAAATGGCAAGAAGAAGTTTGAATATATGTTTAAAAACGATGAATATCATGGGGTTTTAAAAGAATGGAATTCGGAGGGAAGTTTAGTTCGCGAAATGAATTATGTAGCAGGACACGAAGTGGGAACACAAAAAGTATGGTATGATAATGGAAAAATTAAATCAAATTATGTGGTCAAAAATGGTAGAAGGTATGGGCTTTTGGGGACGAAAAACTGCGTCAACATCTCTGATAGTTTATTTGTGGATTAGCGTTATTGGAGTATTGACTTTATTTTCATGTTCCGAACCAATTGAACGCTTACCATATTTTAATACTCCGGATTTTACTCCTCATTTTATACAAAATGAGAATGAAGTAACTGAAAAGATCACACATACCATAGATGATTTTAAATTTAAAAATCATTTAAATCAAGATGTCACCCATGAGAACATCAAAGGAAAAATTCACGTAGCAGATTTTATGTTTACCAGTTGTGGCAGTATTTGTCCTAAAATGACCAACAACATGAAGCTGGTGAGTGATGCCTTTCTAGATGATGATGAAGTGATGTTATTATCATATTCAGTAACTCCCTGGAGTGATTCCGTGAAAAGATTGAATGAATATGTTTATGACAAAAAAATCAAAGACCCGAATTGGTTTTTCCTGACCGGGAGCAAAAGTGAAATATATGATTTAGCCAGACAATCATATTTTGCAGAAGAGGATATAGGTTTTACAAAAGACAGTACCGAATTTTTACATACGGAACATTTTATTTTAGTAGATGAGAATCAACGAATTCGGGGAATATATAATGGCACCTTGTTGGTAGATGTCAAACAACTCATAGCCGACATTCATATATTAAAAAAAGAATCTTGATTTAGAATGGCGAATCGTATTCGTCCAATCCTGGCCAGGATAAATCTCGCTCATTAATGATTGGATTTGGAGTATCCCATTTTTTACCGAAACTGTCAAAACGAATTCCCTGATCGTGTGAAGGTTGATGTTCAGTAGACGTCAAATATGTCATGATGGTATGATCTTCCAGACTTTCAAACCCATGCGCCAAACCTTTGGCTAAATAAAGTGCGCGATGATTGTCTCCCGATAGTTCTATACTCGCAAAATGTCCAAAGGTTGGAGATGATGTACGAATGTCTAATACAACATCATTTAAACGGCCATGGTTACAAAAAACAAGTTTATCGTGATCATGAGGAGGAGTTTGAAAATGCATTCCTCTAATCACTCCTTTATTGTTGATAGAGTAGAAGCTTTCCGAAAAATCGGTATTCAATCCGGACGCTTTCATGGTAGAAGCATGGAAAGTCTTAACGAATCCGCCACGCGCATCTTCAGCATGAAATAAGTCAATTACAAATAAACCGTCAATATTGGTTTTTCGGATTTTCATCATACCGCTTTAGTTACGCAAAGGAAGACAATTTATCAAAATACGAACGTACTTGTTCTGTCGTTTTTTCAGCCCATTCGGACTCAGGTGCTTTGTACCAGTCAATGGTCCAGATGACCGTATCCTTCGCATTTAACATAGGATACCAGTTTAAAGTAGATTTTGCTTTTTGAATATCTAGTTTAAGCAACCCGGCTTCGTGTAATTGACCTTCTACTTGTTGAACTTCATAAGAACCACTTCCCCAAACATCAATCGAAATTTGAACCAGTTCCTCAACTGTCAATTCATTTTCCGGTTCAGGTCCGAAATTATACGCTGAGGCAAAATTCACCGGATCTTCAGCCATTTTAGCTCCGATCAACAAGTATCCGTATAATGGATCCAATACATGTTGCCAGGGCCTTACTGCATTAGGATTCCTTAAAATAAGTTTCTCGTTTTGTCCCAATGCACGTGCCAGATCAGGGATAATTCTTGCTTCATTCCAATCTCCACCGCCAATCACATTTCCACTTCTTACGGTAGACATAGATTTATGGTGTGTTTCATACTGCTCAGGATTTAGAAATGATAATCTATAAGATTGACTCACGATCTCCGCAGCCGCTTTAGAAGCTGAATATGGATCGTAACCACCTTTTGGTTCATCTTCGGTATATGGTTCAAGTCTTTCTTTGTTTTCATAGACTTTATCCGTGGTAATATTAACCATTACACAAGGTTTTTCCAATTGCCTGAAAGCGTCCAGAACATGAAGAGTTCCCATCACGTTGGTGTCCATAGTTCCCAGCGGATCCGCATAAGATGGAATTACCAAAGCTTGTGCGGCCATATGAATTACAAAGTCAGGTTGGAAGTCTAAGATCGCATGTTTAACTCTTTCACGATATCTAATATCACCTATGATTGAAGTACACAGTTGATCCCCGTTGATTTGGTGATATAAATCTTTTTCTGATTCCGGTTTGAGAGAAAAACCTACCACTTCAGCCCCTAGTTCTTTGAGCATAACTAAAAGCCAGCTTCCCTTAAAACCGGTATGCCCTGTTAGAAATACTTTTTTTCCAGCGTAAGTTTTTTTGAGTAAATCCAGCATTACCAGTTTCTCCATTTAGGTTTTTGTTCCCAAAGTGCATTCAAATCCTTATTGTCTCTCAAGGTGTCCATACACTTCCAGAAACCATCATGTTTGTATGCGACTAACTCACCATCTTTGGCAATATCTTCCAATGGCTGACGCTCCCACATGATATCGTTTGCATCATCATGAAGATATTTGAACACCTCCGGTTTTAGAATAAAGAAACCACCATTGATCCAGGCACCATCTTCTTTGGGCTTCTCAACAAATTTTTGAACGACATTATTCTCGTCCAGATCAATCACTCCAAATCTACTACCCGGTTGTACAATACTCATCGTACAAATTTTACCATGTGAGCGGTGAAATTTTAATTCATCATCCATATTGATGTCGCATACACCGTCACCATAGGTCAACATGAATTCTTCATTACCAATATAAGGCTCAACTTGTTTTAATCTTCCGGCAGTCATTGTTTCCAAACCAGTATCGACTAAAGTCACACTAAATGATTCAGATTTGTTTTTATGGACTTTCACCTGATTGCTTTCCAAATCAACAGTCACATCCGCATTGTGGTAATAATAGTTCAGGAAATACTCTTTGATCATATAACCTTTGTAACCCAAACAAACGATGAATTCTTTGTGACCATAGGACTCATACATTTTCATGATATGCCATAAAATAGGTTTGCCACCTATTTCAATCATTGGTTTTGGTCTTAAATGTGATTCTTCTGAGATTCGGGTGCCTTTACCCCCGGCAAAAATGACTACTTTCATTCGGTATTTTATTGTGCCTGCTTAACAGCGATATGTCGCAAATATAAGACATTGACTATGGATTAATAAGTTTAAGTTTCTTAAAAAATGAAAGAGTGAAATAACCAAAAATTAACCTTAGGATATCACGATACTAAATGCCACCAATTACTACTGAGTGAAGCAGTTACTGCTTAACAAACTGCTGAACTTCATTGGTTTGATCATTGGAATACCTGATAAAGTAAATTCCTTTAGGGAGATGATTCATATCCAAAACTTTTGGACTCAGTTGATCCGGTTGCATAACCACTTTACCTGAAATATCTAAAACGGTAATTTTAAGATCATTTTGGGTTAATTGTAAATGCAATAAATCTTTAACCGGATTTGGGTAAATACTGTTTTGATGTACCACAATATCTTCTTCGTTGATACTGGTCGTGAGATCATCTGCAAATTGCACAGAAGTAATCACACCTAGTTGGGTGGTTACGGACAAAACCGGATAACCTTCATTTTTTGTATACCATTCGTAAGTAGTTTCCATTGAAGGTATAGAAGTTCCAATTCCCAGAAGGTTCACATATACGGTATCTGCTTTGATCACCTCGGTTTTAACACGTAAAGCATCAAATGTACCCCCCGGAGTTTTCAGAATACCCCAACCGTCCACAACATAATTTAAGGTGCCACTTTGTCCGATAGCCCCAAAAGTAGGGACCTGAATGAGGTACGTATAATTGTCAGTATTGACATCATTGTAATTTAGTGGGAGTCGCAACTTTGTTTTAATATCAGAATATTGTGTAGGTAATGGGGCACCCATAATGGTGGTTCCAATTCCAACTTCATTCCATTCACTGGATGAATTTTTAAAGAAAAGATAGTTGTTACTTAAATCCAGAAAGCCACCAATATTCACATCCGGACTCTTACGTGCTTCTGAAGCTTTATACGGAGGATTTAACGGATTGTTAAACATGATTTGATAGAAGAGGGGTGTTTGGGATACCGCTTGATAAGTGATGGTATCTCTGCTACTTCTCACCAGACTGGTGAAATCCCATGTTTGATTAGGTCCGGTTTGCGTCAAATCCAAATTGGTAGCGGTTGAATTAGATCGGATATATGATTTACCGGGTTGTGGAAGATCAAATGATTCAATAGTTACTTGAGCATATGATGAGAGTGTACACAAAAAGAAAGCGAGAGATATAAGTCTTGTCATGAATCCGGTGTTTACTCAAAAATAACAAAAATCGAACCATAAAAAAACCGTTTTGATTAGGGGCCAAAACGGTTTTTAGGGGCAGATGTAAAGGCTCCCCCCTTTACATCCTAATGAAAACTTATACAACAAACGTAAAGGTGTTTTGAAATCTACACAATAGGGGATAACCCCTAATTTTTCTATATGTACGAGGAATTTGATCTATTGCAGATCTTCCAAATCGGTATGAAGTTTTTCCCAATTGGCCATAACCGTTTCTAATTCTCTTGATTTTTCAGCATGTTGGGTATAGAGTTCTTCAGGATTGGAATCTGCCGCTTGAGCTAATTGTGATTCGATATTTGAAATTTCTGTTTCTAATTTCTCGATTTTCTTTTCAGCTTTTTGGATATCCTTATTGATTTTTCGAATCAATTTATCATTTTCTTTCTTCTGTAGATACGCATCTTTTTGCGCAGACTCCTTATTCGTCTTGATAACGGGAGCTTTTTTAGCTGATGTTTCAAAATCTCTAAAGGTATCAGATTGATGTTTACGTAAGAAATCATTGATTGGACCTAAATGTTCCTGAACCCGACCATCGATAAATTCAAAGGTTTTTTGTGTTAATCCATCCAGGAAATCTCTATCGTGAGAAACAACTACTAAAGTTCCATTGTATTCCAAAAGTGCTTTTTTCAGCATCTCTTTAGAAGCAATGTCCAGGTGATTGGTAGGCTCATCCATTACGAGCAGGTTTCTCGATACCAATAACATTTTAGCTAAAGCCAATCGAGATTTTTCTCCTCCTGAAAGTACTTTTACCTTCTTATCCATATCGTCTTCTCTAAATAAGAAAGTTCCTAAAAGTCCACGCATACGTGCGGGGTTGGTCCATTCGTTGGTTGCAATGTTTTCAATGGTTTGATACACGGTGATATCCGTGTCTAAAGTGTTTTCCTGAACCTGAGCGTAATAGTTCATTTCCACATTGTGTCCCAACATTATTTTTCCTTCATGTCTTTCGTCTTCACAGAATAGCTTGAGGAAAGTGGATTTCCCCATTCCATTTTGTCCAACAAGAGCCACTTTCTCGCCACGATTCACTTCCAGATTCACATCTGTGAAAATCTGATGCTTGCCATACGCTTTAGCTACATTTTCTGCCTTTAAAACCACCTGACCGGATCTTTGCGCTTCTGGAAATTTAAATTGAATACTGCTATTGTCCACAATATCAATTTCTATTCGCTCTACTTTGTCTAGTTGTTTCTGTTTGGATTGTGCTGCTTTTGCCTTGGTTGCTTTGGCTTTAAATCGCTCAATAAATCGTTCTTGCTGCTTAATGTAATCCTGCTGATTTTTTTGTGCACGTAATTGTTGTGCAATACGTTCCTCTCTTAATGTGAGATATTTGGTATAAGGCACTTTGTAATCGTATGTTTTACCCATAACGATTTCAATGGTACGATTGGTCACATTATCCAAAAACATTTTATCGTGTGAAATCATCATCATCGCACCGGAGTAGTTTTTTAAATATCCTTCCAGCCAGATAATAGCTTCAATATCCAAATGGTTGGTCGGCTCATCCAGTAGCAATAGCGTAGGCTTGATGAGAAGTAGTTTTGCCAGTTCCACACGCATTTGCCACCCCATACTGAATTGGGTCATTTTCATTTGGAGTTTGTCTCTCGTAAAACCTAACCCAATTAAAATTTTCTCTGCCTCACTTTCCGGATTTCCCAAATCAATAATATCCAGACGCTCGTGCTTTTCGGTGAGCTGCTGAATTAAAGCCTGATATGCATCACTTTCATAATCTGTTCTGGTTTCTAATTGATGATTGATGTCTTCGATTTCCTGTTTAAGTGTATTCATTTCTTCGAATGCGCTTAAAGCTTCTTCCAACACCGTTTTTTCAGATTGAAACATGAGTTCCTGAGCCAGATAACCCAAACTCTCATCACTCGATACCGTAACAGAACCGGAGTCTAGTTTTTGACGCCCCATAATGACCTTCATGAGTGTGGATTTTCCCGCTCCGTTTTTACCCACTAATCCAATACGATCTCTGGAATTAACCAAAAATGAAATGTCCTTAAAAAGATCAATTCCTGAAAAAGAAACACTGATACCGTTAATACTGATCAAAACAAATTAATTTAAAGTGATTTTCGAGAGTCACAAATTTAACCGAAGCGGCATCATATCAAACGAATTGATGAATTAAGTTACTTTTGATTTTCTAAACAATTGATGATGATGAAAAAGCTTTTCGTATTTCTTTTTTTAATACCTTTTTTTGGATATTCACAACCGCTTGATTTTGCTAGTAAAAGCTATGATTTTCAAAATGTTATTTATTCGGATTCGAATTATATCAATGTTATAATTGATAATGTTTCCGGGTATGATATCAATGTGACCGGGCTGACCTTTTTCTCAAAATATGATCATCGCCCGTTTTATGTATTTGATTCTGTTTTTACCATTACAGCAGGAGGAACACATACGGTGCCTATGTATTTTAAACCTGAGCAGAATATTTTCCATGAGATGCAGGCCGTAGTACATACAGATTTTAGAGGAGATTATTTGTTGGATTTAAGAGGATCCGGATTGTTTAGTAATCCTTATTATTCAGCAACATTTGATAAAAAAGAGCAAGCGCTTAAGGATGAACTGAAAAGTATCCTGGCTTCGGGATATCAACAATTGTCATACAACGTGGCACGTGATAATATGTACGGAAGTATTGATAACGTGAATGGTGATGTAACTTGTGTATATACAGCCAGAGTAGCCACATTTAATACGCGTCCGGGGGCAAATGCGAATAATTTTAATTGTGAACATACTTTCCCACAAGGGTTCTTTAGTCAGGGTTTACCGATGAGAAGTGATATTCATCATTTGTTCCCAACTGATGTGACTTCAAATAGCCAAAGAGGAAACTTACCATTTGGTGTGGTATTTGGAACTCCAAGTTGGAGTAATGGTGGTTCTAAAAAAGGTGGTGGTGTATTTGAGCCAAGAGATCCACATAAAGGAGATGTGGCCAGAGCATTATTCTATTTTGTGGTGAGATATCAGGATTATTCCAATCATGTTCAGGGACAAGAAAGCATTTTAAGAGATTGGTATTACAATGATTTACCGGATGCGAAAGAGATTCAAAGAAATGATGATATTCATGCATTACAGAAGAATAGAAATCCATTTGTGGATTATCCGCAATTTTTAAAACGAATCCAAAAGATATCCGGAAATTCAGTAGCACCTGTGGTTAAAACTCTATACGTGTCCAGAGATACCGTAGATATGCGTTTTCAAACAGACAGTTTGTATTACACCATTGGAATAGTGAATACAGGAAATCAGGCAATAACAATGACCAACTTTGATATTCCAAATTCCAGTAACTTTTCTTTCGCCCAAACTATGGGCACAGAAGTGCTGTTACCGGGTAAAGGATTAGAAATCAAAATTAATGTCACACCAACCGCAAATACCACAGTGACGGATTTTCTAAACTTTGATTCTGATGCAACCGGAATGTCTCAGGTGAGCATTGCGTTGTTGGGAGAGTGGACTACGGTTTCTACTTCTGAAATTGAAGCGAAAGACAATTTAGAGGTTTTTCCAAATCCGTCAAATGAGACTGTAAATATCGTTTGGGAAGGGAATACTAATTATGAGATCCAAATCTTCAATGTGCTGGGAGAGCTGGTTTATAGTGGTGTAAGTACTTCAACTCAGAGCGAAATTCAAGTGTCAAATCTGGAGGCGGGTGCTTATGTGGTAAAAGCAGTAAATGGCGATCAGTTGAAAAAGACGGTTTTGATGGTAAAATAATGAAATGAAAAAGTCCTGAAACATGCAGGACTTTTAATAATTTCTAAAGGTGCCTGACTATTTCAATTTATCACTAAAGACCTTCTTGAATTTTTCTACCTTAGGTTGAATCACTAATCTACAGTATTGCTCATCTCCATGAAGATTATAATAATCATTATGATAATCTTCAGCTGGATAGAATACATCAAAAGCGGTGATCTCTGTAACGATAGGATTAGCATAAACACCAGATTGATCTAATTTGGTTTTATATTTTTCTGCCAATTCTTTTTGTGTTTCAGACGTATAAAAAACAGCTGAACGATATTGTGTACCTATATCACCACCTTGTCGGTTTAATGTGGTAGGATCATGTACTTTCCAGAATACTTCAAGTATTTCAGTAAATGAAACGACTTCAGGATTGAAATTAATTCTAGCAACTTCAGCATGTCCGGTTGTCCCGTTACAAACCTCTTTATACGATGGATTTTTAACATGTCCACCACTATATCCGGATTGAACAGATTCCACCCCATTGAGTTGTTGAAATATGGTTTCAATACACCAAAAACAACCCGCGCCTAAAATTGCAATTTCATTTTTACCCTTTTCCATATTCGAATGATTTAATCGTGGACGAAATTAATTTATTAGATCAATAATGGAAGTTTTTAACGGAACCCCTTGATTGTTAAAATTTTATTAATTTTATGAGCAAACAAACCTGAAATGCTATGAAAAATATTTACACTCTCATGATCGCATTATTAAGCGCATTTTTTGTTTCAGATGCGACAGCCCAATCTTACAATTTTGATGGATTAACTTCCGGTGATGTTGGAAGTTTTTCAAATGGTTGGTTAGGGTCTCCTACAACCAATTATAGTTGGCGTGCAAATGCAGGACCCACAATCTCTCCGGGAACCGGACCAAATGTGGATCACACACTGGGAACAGCAGCCGGAATCTATATGTATGTAGAAGCTTCATTGCCTGCTGCGGTTGGAGATACGGCATCATTAATAAGTCCGAACATTACCCTGACAGGAGTGCCAAATCCGGGATTGAGTTTTTGGTACCATATGGCAGGAACTGCAATGGGAAATATGTATATCGATGTATTGAGTGGGGGAACCTGGCAATTGGGCGTAGATTCTTTAATTGGAGCTACGCAAGCTGATCCGGCCGACCCATGGTTAAATAAAGTGGTGAATTTGGGCGCTTTTTCCGGAGTGATTAAAGTGAAGTTTAGAGCAGAATTTGGTACTGCATGGTCAGGAGATATGGCTATTGATGATGTAAGTCTGATTCAGATGACGCCATACGATGCGAGTTTGAACAAAATTTTGCCTTCACATCCGTATTACATGACGCCACATTCTCAATTGCAAACTGTAACTTTTTCCGGGGTGGTGAGTAATGAAGGAGCAGATACAATTACCAATGTGACTCTAAATGCTTCTGTGAATACAACTCCTATGTCTGGTTCTGTGACGCAGATTCTTCCTTCAACTGAAGATACCATTGCTTTAAGTTCAACATATACCCCTTCTACAATAGGTCTATATATTGCTGATTTTACGGTTGCCATCTCAGAGACGGATACCACCTTATTCAATGATTCTGCGCAATATATGTTTGAAATTTCAGATACGATTTATGCACGTGAAAATGATAATGTTACGCAAGGAATTGGTTTTACAGGTGCCACGGGTGTATTTGGACAAATGTTTGAAATATTTAATACGGATTCATTAACGTCTGTTTCTTTCAAATTAGTAGGACCGACCATTAATGATGATATCAAAGTAAAAATCTATCAATGGAATAGTACAACCGGACAACCTGGAACTATTATGGATTCTACGGCCAGTTTTAATATTCCTGCCGATACGGCACAATGGTACACATTGCAGTTTCCATGTGACCGCATATTAACACCAGGTAAATACTTTTTTGCGATAGAGCAGTTGGCGACCAACAATTTATCGATGGGATATACTTCTGAGTTTTATGAACCGGGTGTAACCTGGTTTAATGGAGGTACTGGGTGGACTTCATTTGAGTCTTCCGGATTCAATGTTTCGTTAGCAATTCGACCAAACTTTGGCGTAGCTTCCTGGCCTACGGTTTCTTTAGGTAATGATACTGGATATTGTGCGGGTTCTTCTATTAATTTAACCGCTCCTTCCGGATTTTCTTCTTACTTATGGAGCAATGGATCAACAACACAAGTGTCTACTGTTTCAATGGCTGATACTAATTTTTGGGTAGAGGTAACCAATGCCAGAGGTTGTGCAGTAAGAGATACGATTGTGGTTAGTGAATTACCATTACCAATTGTTGTACTTCCGGCAGTGGTTGGAATCTGTGATAATACATCAGCAACTTTGGTAGCAAATAATGATCCGACTTATACTTATTTATGGTCAACCGGGTCAACAGATTCTTCAATTGTAGTAAACACTCCGGGAACCTATCATGTGACCGTAACGAGTTCTGATGGATGCTCCGAAACAGGATTCTCTTTTGTACAACAAGGAATTACTCCGGTAGCACAGATCAATGGAGATACGGTGCATTATTGTCAGGGAAGTTCCGTTCAGGTTTCTGCTCAGGGAACCGGAAATCTTTATACCTGGAGTAATGGAACTACAGGCAATCCAACCTCGATTAGCCAACCGGGAATTTTTGTTGTAACTGTAACATCTCCTCAGGGGTGTTCGGATATAGATTCGGCATTTGCAGTAGAAAATCCGGCTCCTCCGGTATTTTTATCAGATACGGCCCTGACATTTTGTGATGGTGATTATGGTTCAGTTCATGCCAACACCATAAATGGGGCATCCTATTTATGGTCAACAGGAGATACAACTTCCAGTATTTCAACGAATCAAGCGGGTATCTATTGGGTACAAATAGCGGTTAATGGATGTTCAAATGCAGATTCGGGTTTTGCAACAATCCACCCAAAACCAATTGTGAATTTTGGACCCGATACATTGATTTGTGATACAGCTATAATCACATTAGATGGTGGGGTAGGAATAAGTTGGATTTGGTCTACAGGAGAAACCACTCAAATGATTTCAGTAAATACAGCAGGAAGTTATTCTGTAACGACTACCAATAATAATGGGTGTAGTGGATCAGATACCATCGTGGTCACAACAGAAATCTGTGTTGGTATTGAGGATTTAGTTCGAAAAGGTCATGAAATATCACTATACCCAAATCCCACTTCGGATAAAGTATATTTAGACTTAAGACCTGAATGGGTAGATTCGGAACTTAGAATAGTAGATGCCAAAGGAGCTTTGAGCTATCAAAAAATAATTCAAAATGAACTTGAAGAGATTGATGTTCGAACTTGGAGAGCTGGAGTATACTATGTTCAGATTTTCGTTGGAGAAGAGGTGTATACTTCCAATTTTATTGTGAAGTAACACGAATAAGAATCTAAAATGAAAGGCCACATTTATGTGGCCTTTTTTATTTGATTCGATTTCTTTATGGATTAATAAGTTTACTTTCATTTGTTTATGAATATTTTAATATAAACCTTTTTTGTTCAGAGTTCCATGTAGCCAATCCACATGTTCATCAGGAGATTTTGAGTCAAATTTTTCAAAAGAACTAAATGTTCCTGGAGCAAAATCATAGGGCACATTATCATTATCATAAGGGCCTGCAATCCCAATGGTCCAGCCGTCATCAGCGGCCCAATGTGGAGGATTCATCTTGAATTTGAATACATAGTAATCAAGCTTTTGGTTTTTGTTATTAACTTCCTGTTCCCTTGTTACTTTTTGAACGTATTCAATTTGGTCTGGTCGGTCTCCTAATTCATTTGGATGTAGAAGCCAATAAACCAATGAGGACTCAGCACTTGATTTGAAGTTATTGTATTTATCAGGAAACAAGTTGGTCTTATTGTGTTCTTCTAATATTGAATAAAGTATTCCTCTTGTTCCGGGATCATTGGCTAATTTATTGATTAGTTCATGGTCAATAGTTGTTTTTTTATCCAATGAATTAATAAGCGGTTTGACTTTTTCAAATATATCTTTATCTCTTTTTTGTGAGGCTTTTATTGTCGCCCAATATCTATAAATCAAGAAAATTACAATTAACCCTATTAATCCTCCAATTATGTACAGTATGATTTGCATTTATATTAGATTCTTTTAAAAAACTAAATTATATATTACGCGTTAATTGTAGTTTTATATTTATCAAGTTCTTAAATCTAATTTATCAATAATGTGATTACAATTGGGACCCAACAGAACATTTATAAGAACAACGCTATCTCTGGATATCGGAATTTTAGAAATCACTAAACTTGCGAAGCCCTTCTTCGTTAAAAATAGATCCTATTCCCCCTTTTCTAAATAAAGTTTAGAATATCCCTCATTTATAGTTTGGGTAGTGTCTTTTGAATCGGTCTTATATTATACCGATAAATGGATCTGGGATTATTGTTGATTCTCGGTAACTAACAATAGTATATTCAATGTTATCACTATCTGATTCGGTTTTAATAATTGTTTTACAATCCACTTTTGTCAAAAAAACACCCCTGCAAGAAGGATCATATTTGGTATTATTTTTCACAATAGAACAGGCAATTATTTGAGAATAAATAAGGATTATTAGAATAGATTTTCTCATAATTACTGTCAACGTTCTAAGGTTTGATATAAGGATTTGGATAATATTACCTTCTGTATAACGGCTATTTTTTATTGTTTAAAATTGATGACCTAAGGTACAGCATATATTGTTTCATTCTTAACCTTGTTAGAATAAACGACTATAAACATTATACGGTAGGGTATTACTTTTTATTCGTTCTGAAGTTCTGTGATCAAATCAAATAGTTTTTGACCACCGAATTCTTCTTTGTACTTCCCAATTGAGATTGTTTTACCTTGATAGGAAAATTGGACGATTTCAGGATGTATATAGAATGTTCGGCTTGAATCAGGTGTGACATCAACCCCAAAGACTTTTTGTCGGGCTGCTGTAGTTTCTAAATCAGATTTCACAAATTTTCTGTACATTAAATCTTTAATCTCAGAAATATGATAGGTATCAATGAATCGTTGACCGAATATCCAAGTTTCATAATAAAGCGATTCAGCTGTAAGAATAATTACATGCCTTTTTCCTAGTTGAAAAATGGAGATAATGATAAGGACAACACAAATACTAGAGCCCACCAAGCTTATTAATAGGTCGTTTAGGTTAATAAGAACAATAATACCTGCTATAGCTAAAAGTAGCTTTAATTTAGGGTTAACTGATATACGATCATTCTTAAGTTCAGTATGGAAAAGTTCGGTCATATTTGAAATTGTATGTACTAAACTGCGAAAGAATAATTCACTTTTAAAAAATCAAATAAAATCTAGATTTATCATTTTCATAAAAGAAAATCATTACCATACTATAAACCTTTTTACTTGTGAATCCGTTTTACCAATTCTTTGAATGAAATAGTGTCCAGATTCGAATGTGGATACTGGAATTATATGGTTTTGACCGGAGTAAATTAATTGACCATTTGCATTGTATATTTTGTATAAATACAGGCCTTTTTTGTTGTTCTCAATATACAATACATCAGAAACAGGGTTGGGGTAAATCTGCCATTGAAACGTATTTGAAAAATGATCAATTGAAAGAATGTGAATGGTATCTTTTTTCACTTGTTCACAACCATTTTGGTATGTGGTCAAAGAAATCTCGAATGATCCGGTTGAATGGAATACATGAGATGGGTTTGAAAGATTAGAATATGTCCCATCCCCAAAGTCCCATGTCAAACTATCTATATTTTGAGATGTATTGGTGAATAATACCGTATCGGATTGAATGGTATAGCTAAAGTCTGTGACTTGGTTATAGGTATTAATTCTCCAATTTGAGAAATGATTTAACACGACACTATCACTTAATTTTTGAATTTGATTGGCATCAGATAATGTTAAAGAAGAAATTTCGGAAGTGCCTAAAGATGGCTTTTGAAAAATTGAGGAATAGAAGGTACAGGCTGCAACATATGAACCTTTGTCATTAGGATGAATATCTCCGAAACCTCCCCATAAAATATCATTTTGATCGGTATTCCATTTATGTCTAAAGACTTCCCCAACTGGGGCAAAAAAGGTATTTGTAGAATCGACAAGATATTCTAAATTGGTTTTGATAGCGGACATCGTATTGTTATAGGTCACCAAATCAGCTGTGCTATTTCCCCATACTCCATATGAAATTTCGTAAAATAATACTTGAGTACATGGATTGTATTTATAAATAGAATCTAGTAAAATCTGCGCTCTTGAATAGGTTATCTCAATTGGAAAAGAGTATCCAGGAGATTCGTTAGAACCAGGTTGTAAGACAATATAGTCCCATTGTTTTTGCATAAAATGGTTATAAACATTTGGATCATTCACATGATTGACAAAACCGGTTCCTCCAGGGGCATAAACAGTAACTTCCGTAGTATCTCCGAGGGAGTTTGCAATGGACTCAAATGTTTGAGGCATATTATTATAATAAGTAATACTGTTTCCTATAAATAGAATTTGAGTGGTATTTTGCGCGTGAGATTTGATGGCTACGATCAGCATCAAAATAAGTAGAACCTTTTTCATATGAGTTTAAAAACATCCTCTAGAACGAATTGCTCCAGATTCAGTTGCCATTTCATAAATCAATTTGATCGGAGTTGCATTTTTTCGATATTTCAAATGTAAATTAATGTAAATCTATGGTAATTTGATTTGAAAGCCATTTGAGAAAATATTAATCCAGTAGTTTTGTAATATGCGAAGAGAGCACTTAAGATATTTACTTCTTATTTTCATTTGGTTTTTTAGTCTGGGGCAAATCACTGCCAGAGAATCGAATGAATTAAAACACTACAAAGTGGCCATGAGAATGATTGGTCATGAAATACTAAAAAGTGTAGGGGATTCTACTTCAAGAGTATTACCGGTTGAATTAAAAGAGGGACGATTTCAGATTCAATTTGAGTCTTCGTTTGATTTTAACCCTGATGATTTGACACTACATATGGATAGTGTAATCGCTGAATATAAAATAGCTGAGCATTACATTGTGGAAGTGGAAGATTGTACTGACCATCAAGTGGTGTATGCATATGAATATGGGACCAGGAAGGATTCTTATGTGATTCCATGCCGAGGGAGAGAATATCCAGAAGCATGTTATGAAGTATTTGTAACGATTTTAGGACCTTCCCCAGAGAACCCAAAAGTTGACTCTGTATTTTCCCCTGTATTATTTAGCAGCAACGTGTCATCAGATCCTGAAGAAAAAGGAGAGCATAAATCAAAACTGATGTTATGGATTTTACCGATCATTATTGGTCTCGGTTGGGTCATGTATAAAAGGAGAAAGGAAGAGGACGTGCTACCATCCAATATGTTGGTACTTGGAAAATATCAGTTTGACACAAAAAACATGGTATTACAATTCGAAGGTGAAAATGAAGAGTTAACGGGGAAGGAAACAGATTTACTTACACTTCTGTATCATTCTGTAAATGAAACTTTGGAACGCGAAAAAATATTAAAGAATGTGTGGGGGGATGAGGGAGATTACGTAGGAAGAACTCTGGATGTATTTATCTCCAAGCTGAGAAAGAAATTAGATCGGGATCCGAATATCAAAATCATAAATATCAGAGGGATTGGCTATAAGTTAGTATTGAATGATGCTTAAAATTTACTGATTTTGGGAGATCAAAAAATAACGAATTGTAGGTATCGATATAGCCAGATTTTAATAGTAAAATTGCACCAAATAGAAAAGAAGTATGAAAAAGCGAATCTTATTGGGGCTGGTTATATTGTTTTTAGGCATGCAGTTGTTTAGAATTGATATGGAGAATCCTACTGTAAATTATGAACATGATTTTATTTCAATGATGAATCCTCCCGCTGAGGTGGAGGCAATTTTGAGAACGTCATGTTATGATTGTCATTCGAATGAAACCAATTATCCATGGTATAGTAATGTTGCGCCAGTTTCCTGGTGGGTAGAACATCATATTGAAGAAGGGAGAGAAGAATTGAATTTTTCAGAGTGGGGTACTTACGATGCAGAGCGTAAAGATCACAAATTGGAAGAGTGTGCTGAGGAGGTAGAAGAAGGCGAAATGCCATTGCAGCCATATACCATTACACATGGTGATGCCAAGTTAACGGATGAACAAAAAGAATTACTGGAAGAGTGGTTCAATTCAGTAAGATAGTTCTTTAAAAATGAATACAAATCCCGAATGTATCTGCATTCGGGATTTTTTTTGTCCATTAAAATATCTTTATTTTCGGATCGTTATCCAGCAAGAAACCACAGAAACTTATGATAAAACGTATTGTTCGCTACGCAATCGGGCTTATTCTAATAAGCATAACTCTATTTGTATTGTTTGTTGTTGCGGTCAATTATGAGGTTTTTGGTCATCTGTATAGTAAAAAAGAGTTAAAAGATTTTAAAAATCAATTAGCCACGGAAGTTTATAGTCAGGATGGAATTTTGATTGGAAAATTCTTTGCTAAAAACCGTACAAATGTTACTTACGATGAGTTGCCACAACATTTGATTGATGCGTTGGTTGCTACAGAAGATGCACGCTATTTTGAGCATGAAGGTGTGGATTCCAGAAGTTTGATTCGCGTTTTGTTTAAAACCATCCTTATGAACGATGCACGATCAGGAGGAGGTAGTACGATCACACAACAATTGTTGAAGAACATGTATGGTCGTCAGAAGTTTGGCCCGTTTACCATTCTGGTAAATAAGACAAAAGAAGCTTTATTGGCTTATCGTTTAGAATCCATCTATAACAAAGAAGAAATACTGACGCTTTACTTAAATACTATCCCGTTTGGAGAAACAGTCTATGGAATAGAATCGGCTTCATTGTTGTTTTTTAATAAACCTGTTTCAGAACTAAATATTACCGAGAGCGCAGTTCTGGTAGGGATGCTGAAGGCCAATACATATTACAATCCACGATTATATCCAGAGCATGCTTTCCAAAGAAAAAATGTTGTGTTGGGACAAATGTTTAAGTATGAGTATCTGGATCAAACTGAGTTGGATTCACTTCAAAAACAAGAGATCATTTTAGATTATGCAAATCTGGAGTCCCAGGGTCGTGCCAACTATTTTATGGTAGAGGTGAAGAAGGAGTTGAAGCAAATTCTGGAAACAGTTTTAAATCAAACGGGGAAGAATTGGAATTATAGAACCGATGGTTTAATTGTAGAAACAACACTGGATTCGCGAGTACAGGGTTTTGCTTTGAATTCGTTTAAAAAGCACTTATCGGGCAAACAAAAAAAGTTGATTCAACAGTATCAAAGTGGTACTTCTAAAAAGAATTTGAGCGAGTTGGTAACTTCTATTATTCAACGGAACAAATGGGAAAATAGAAAAGATGAAATAGTTCGCGCAGAAGTGTTTTCATGGGATAGTATCTATTATGACTCCATTACTGTAGAAGACAGTATAAAAAATGCATTGTTAACCATTCAGGCCGGATATTTGGCAATTTCACCGAAAACGGGTGCGGTAAAAGCGTGGGTAGGAGGAATTGATTTCAGAACAAATCCGTATGATCAAATATTGGCCAAAAGACAAGTTGCGTCTACGTTTAAACCCGTACTATATGCAGCAGCATTGGAAAAGGGAATGTCCCCATGTGATTACTTGAGTAATACCCCATTAGAATATGAAGATCAGGGCGGATGGAAACCATCAAATTATGATCATTCGGAAGGGGGAGAGTATTCTCTCACAGGTGCTTTGATTCGTTCAAAAAATATCCCATCGGTAGATTTGCTTTTTAAAGTAGGTTTTGATGAGGTAGATTATCTGTGGCGTAAAATGGGATGCACAGGTAAATTGCATCACACGCCTTCAATGGCTTTAGGGACGGTTGAAGCGAATATGAAGGAAATGGCTATTGCTTATGCATCATTTGCCAATGGAGGATTTAAGATCAATACCTATACCATTGAGACCATAAAAACGGCTGATGGAGAGGTTATATATGAAAAGAAAAAACAGGACTTGAACGAGTCCATTTTGGAGTCGCGTTCAAGTCATCTCATGAATGAAATATTGCAGAAAGCAATTAATCAGGGAACAGGAACAGCGATACGCTCTCGATATAGTGTGCGTATTCCCTGGGCCGGGAAAACAGGAACTTCTCAAAATTATGGGGATGCGTGGTTTGTAGGTTATAATCCGGATGTAGTGATGGTAAGTCGTGTAGGGAATTCATATTCCTCCATTCATTTTAATTCCGGTAGCGAAGGCTCTGGCGGGAGATTGGCTTTGCCAATTGTAGCTTTAACATTGCAACAGGTTCAAAAATCAAAGGAAGTTTTGAAATTATACGATCAGGATTTTAAGGAATTATCAGATCCTTTATTGCAAGAATTAAACTGTCCGGATTTTGAAGAAGATAGTACATTGGATAAATTGAAATTGTTCTTGAAAAAAGACAAAACCACGATTGAAAAACAAGAAAGTAAAAACAAACCCGAGAAGAAAAAGTCCAAAAAGAAGAAAAAGAAAAGAGGCTTGTTTAAGAAGAAAAAATAGCATTTAACCCTGCTTATATCAAAGGATTACTTAAAGTTGTTGTCTCTAAAGCCCACTGTTTATAGTGCATTCAGCGAACTACCTATTAGTAGGTAATTTTCAAAATCTCCCTATTTGTTATTTGGAATCAGTCTAAATAGAATCTTTATTTGCAGTCTATTTAGAATCAATCTAAATAATGATTTAAATGAAAAACGGATTTACTATACTTTCTTTTGTGATCATCTTGTTGGGGCATCAGGTTGAAGGATTTGGTCAGAATACCACTTCAAACCCAAACGATTCGACTCAACAAGTTCAGTTGGCTGAAAAGCTGGCTAAGGCCATCAGCAAATTAAGTATGAAAGCCTATGGAGTAGTGAATTACTATAACTATGACTGGCAAACTGATCCGGATCGAAGAGATGCTGTAGATATTGAACGTATCAATATGTATATGAAATATCGCTTCACAGATAAAATTACCCTAAAGACCGAGTTTGAAATTGAGCATGGTGGGACCGGAGCAACCATGGAGTTGGACAAATTTGAGGAGTTTGGAGAGTTTGAGACTGAAATTGAAGCAGGTGGAGCGGTATTATTGGAGCAGTTAAATATTACTTTCAATTATAAACCCTGGTTAAATATTCGCGCGGGTCGATTAAAACTATATGTGGGTGTTTCCTCTAAGCTAGACTTGCCGGTTGATTATTTCACAGGATATCGTTCAACTATGGAGAATACCATTTTACCACTAGGATGGTATGAAGTTGGGTTAGAGGCATTTGGTGATATTGGTCTAAAGAAAAAATGGAGTTACAAGTTGTATTTGGTAAACGGACTTTCTAGTTCAGGTTTCTCTTCTGCGAATTGGATCAAGCGTGGTTTTCAAAGACGTTTTGAGGTGGCAAATGCAGAAAACTTAGCGGTAGCTGGTAGATTCGATTACAATTTGAAAAACAAAAGCTGGGTAGGCGTTTCAGGATACTTTGGAAACTCTAACGACAACCGCCCTAAGCCTGATTTAGAAGGAGTGCCCGGACATGTAAGTATTGTGGACGCTCATGCTTGTTTGAACTTCAAGAAGTTTAAAGTGCGTAGTATGTTGATGTATGGACATCTGCAAAACTCAGATTTGATTTCCGAAGCAAATCGAAATCTATCTAACAATTTGAACGAGAAAAGAACTCCGGTTGGATCTGATATGTTAGGATTTTTTGTGGAGTCAGGATATGATGTCTTGTCATTTACAAAAGTGAAAGACAAACAGCTTTTTGTTTTTGGCAGATATGACTTTTATGATACTATGTATGGTGTGGAGCCTGGGATTTTTAAAAATCCGAGATGGGAGCGAAGCGCGGTTACATTTGGGATTAATTATTTCCCACACCCAGAGGTGGTAATTAAATCACATTACGCTATGCGAACGCTGGGGTTAGCAGTAGATAACAAAGAAAACACGTTCTTGATTGGGATTGGATTTAAATTCAGTACTCGCAATTATTAATTAAAACTATATGAAGACACAATTAAACTGGAGAAATACGACTGCTATTGGTTTAGGACTTATGGCAATGACTTTTACATCGTGTAAAAAGGACTCAACTGAAACACCTACTGCGAAGAAATCGTATTCTGCAAATATTTCAAACATTGGAACCAATGTGATTACCCAAACGTATAAGGAGTTGGCCAGTAAATCTGCAATTCTGTACAGTGAAGTAGTAAAATTAAAAGATAACCAAACGGCTTCTAATTTGGATATTGCACGTGGAGCGTGGAGAGACACTCGTGTGCCATGGGAGAAATCAGAAGGGTTTTTGTTTGGACCTGTAGACACGAAAGGAATTGACCCGGCTATTGATAGCTGGCCGGTAAACAAAATTGATCTGGATGCTGTTTTGGCTGGTTCGGATGCATTAACAGAAAGTTTTATTGATGCACTAGCTGGTGAATTAAAAGGATTTCATACCATTGAGTATTTACTATGGGGAGGAACAGGAAATAAGCAAGTTGGAGATTTCACAGCACGTGAATTTGAATACTTATTAAGTGTAACAGAAAACCTTAAGAATAAGACTAAAATTTTAGCGGATTCATGGGATCCGGCAGGGGAGAATTTTGTTAAAAATTTAACAGAAGCAGGGACTTCTTCAAGTATTTACTTAACCGAAAAGTCTGCGTTACAAGAGTTAGTTCAGGGTATGATTGGAATTGCTGATGAGGTGGCTAATGGAAAGATTAACGATCCGTTATCTCAACAAGATTTAAGCAAAGAAGAATCACAGTTTAGCCATAACTCTAAGAATGACTTTGCCAATAACGTTCGTAGTATTTCAAATGTTTACAATGGAAAATTCAATGTAAACGGATTAGGAATTTATGATGTGGTAAAAGAATCAGATCAAAATTTAGCAGATCGTTTAAATGATGAAATTAACGCAGCGATTACTGCAATTGATAACATTCCTGGAACATTCAGTGATGCGGTATTCAATAATCAAGCCGCTGTAAACGAAGCAAAAGATAAAATAACGGTAATTCAAACTACTCTGGAATCAGAGATCTTACCGATCATTAACAATTTATAATTTAGGTTGATTTAGTGTTATACCCCTAAATGACAGTGGAGTCCAATGTTGGGCTCCACTTTGTTTTACGATGAATATGAGCGCATTGAAATTTTTAAAAGGAAAAATTTTTATTGGAGTAGGGGTCGTGTTAGGAATGACTACTTCATGTAATACTAAAGAAGAAATAAAACCACAGTCCAGATCAAGGTTGTATGCTGGTGGAGAGACCACCATTTTTGAAGAAAGTAGTTTTGCCTTCTCTTCACCGGCATCAAACCTGACTGGAGATAACTTAGCGCAGCACTTAGATGGAGATGCAGCTTTCGAACAGGTTTTTGTAACTCCTCCGGCACCACTGAATCAGGGTTTAGGATCCATCTATAACAACAGTTCATGTATTGCTTGTCATCCCAAAGATGGGAGAGCACCACACCCAACAGAATTAAACGATTTTACCGGATTGTTTCTAAGAGGCAGTATTGTGGGAACAGATGCCCATGGAGGTCCTTTACCAATTCCGGGATTTGGTGATCAAATTCAACAAAATTCAGTAATCGGAACAAAACCTGAGGCAGACTTTGCAGTAGTCTACACGGAAACTGTGGTTACTTTTGATGATGGAACTCCTGTGACATTACGCAAGCCTGTCTATTACTTAAAAAATACTTACATCCCTTTACCATCTCAAGTCATGCTTTCTCCAAGAGTTGGTCCTCCGGTATTTGGATTGGGTTTGTTGGAAGCTATTCCTGAAGAAAGTATTGTAGCTCTGGCAGACGAACAAGATAGTGATCGTGATGGAATTTCCGGAAAACCAAATTATGTGTGGAATCATGAAGAAGCAACTATGCAGTTGGGTCGATTTGGTTGGAAAGGAATTAATCCAACTGTATTGCAACAATGTGCGGGTGCATATAACAATGATATGGGGATTACCAATCCGTATTTTCCTGTTGAGAATTCATTTGGTCAAACCAATAACTCTGATCCAAATCCAAATGATCCTGAACTGGATCAGCAATCGTTGGATGATGCTACGTTCTATTGTAGAACTTTAGCGGTTCCAGCTCCAAGAAATGTCAATAATGAAGAAGTTTTAATTGGAGAAAAACTGTTTGAAACAATAGGTTGTGCGAAATGTCACGTGCCCAAACATGAAACTGGTGTATTTCCGGGAATTCCCGAAATATCTAATCAAACGATCTATCCGTATACGGATATGTTACTACATGATATGGGCTTTGGTTTGGCAGATGACCGACCTTCGTTTAGTGCCAACGGACAAGAGTGGAAAACCAGACCTTTGTGGGGGATTGGTTTAACAGAAGTGGTTGGTGGACACACACATTTTTTACATGATGGACGTGCGCGAAATTTGACTGAAGCTATTTTATGGCATGGTGGAGAAGCTGCTAAGTCTACAAGTAACTTTAAATCACTCGATGCGAAAAATAGAGCAGCTGTAATCGCCTTTTTGAATTCCTTATAAAACCATATGTAAACGAGAATTTTCCGTTTAACACATTATTTCAGTTGAATTTACAGAATGATTTATATTTGGTGGTAACCAAACTTAAATAAGATGATTGTATCAACAACTGAAACAATACCCGGAAAAGAAATCACTGAAATATTAGGTGTAGCACGTGGTAGCACCGTAAGAGCTAGAAATATAGGTAGAGATATTTTCGCTGGATTGAAAAATATTGTTGGAGGTGAGATTAGTGAATACACTAAACTGCAAGCAGAATCTAGAGAACAGGCGATGCAGCGTATGATTCAGGATGCACAAAAATCAGGTGCTGATGCGATCGTCAATGTCCGTTTGACCACATCAATGGTCATGCAAGGATGTTCCGAGATATTGGCATATGGAACAGCCGTAAAACTTTCGTAAGATGGAAGCTTTTCCGTTAGTGATTTTAGGGTTTTATGGTTTGGGAGGAGTTATCCTTTTCGTTTTGTTGATCTATTTTATCATGAAAAGAATAGAGTCCAAAAAACATGAGGATTTTGAAAATCGTGATAATTAAGCTATGATTTCGAAGCCAACCAAGTATGTGCCCAATGCCTATTTTGCATCCATAATTGATACGGCACCCGAAGAGGATTTAATATCTGCTTTGGTGAATTCCAGAGCAGAAACAATCGATTTGATTCAGAATATATCTGCTCCAAAAGAATCTTTTGCTTATGCAGAAGGCAAATGGAATATCAAGCAGCTATTTCAGCATGTGATCGATTGTGAACGCGTATTTTGTTATCGAGCCCTGAGTATTGCACGTGGTGATATGCAGAAGTTACCCGGATTTGATGATCAGTTATTTGTGGATAACGATTATACCAAGCGTGTAGATTTGAATACCATTTGTGAAGATTATGCTGTTTCCAGATTGTCCACAATTTCATTAATGAAATCTATTCAACCGGATGTTTTGGATTTGGAAGGTAATGGGAATGGAATCATTGTGACCCCAAGAATTATAGGATGGTTCATGGCTGGACATAATTACCATCATAATAGAATTATCAGAGAAAGATATTTGTAAAAATAAGATGTTTTAACCCTTCAAAATCAGCGAAAAATCATTTCGTGAGAATTTTGTGATATTCTACTGTTACTTTTGTAACCATGAGTAAACAGAGGATTTTATTGGTTGAAGATGATCCATCTATCGCAGAGTTGGTGAAACTTCATTTGGAAAATGCTTCATATGAAGTAGATCATGTTGATACCGTTCGTGCGGGAATGGATCATGCGATGAATCAATCTTATCAACTGGTTTTATTAGATTTAATGCTTCCTGATGGTGACGGAATGGATGTTTGCCGTAAGTTACGCATGGAAAAAATCCAAACTCCAATTATCATCCTTACAGCTAAAAACGAAGAGATTGACAAAGTGTTAGGTCTGGAATCAGGTGCGGATGATTATGTGACCAAGCCATTTGGAATTAGAGAGTTTTTAGCTAGAGTTAAAGCGAGTATCCGAAGGGGTGAAGTATTACCTCCAATCAAAGAAGCTGAAGTTTTAAAATTTGCCGATTTAGAAATTGACGAAGCCAAGCGTAAAGTGATTTTAAGAGGAACTCCGGTAGATTTAACCAAGAAAGAATTCGATTTATTGTTTCTTTTAGCACAAAATAAAGGTGTAAGTTACACCAGAGAAAAGCTCTTGAATTTGATTTGGGGATACCAATTTGAAGGGTATGAGCATACGGTGAATTCTCATATTAATAGACTACGAGCGAAGATTGAAAAAACACCAAATAAACCGGATTATATTTTAACATCCTGGGGAGTAGGATATAAATTTAACGATGAACTATAGCCTATGAAATCTTTACAAAATAGTTTGTTCTGGCGTTTATCTCTGTTTTTCCTTCTAGGATTAATGTTATTGGCAGGTGGTTATATTTATATTACCTATTCTACATCTTTAGAGTATTCACAGGAAACTTCGCAAAAACTAAATCGATCTGTTGCCAAAAGAATAGCCAAACATACCAAGCCGTTTTTAAATGGAAGCTTGGATACTCTAGAAGTCAAAAATATCTTTCATAATGTGATGGTTTTGAATCCATCCGTTGAAGTGTATTTATTAAATAATGAAGGGGAAATTTTGTCTTTTTACGCCCCATTCGGCAAAGTGAAATTGACACATTTGGATTTAGGCCCAATTCATGAATTTGAAGAAAACCCTGATGCTGTGATTAAAGGCGAAGATCCAAGAAACCCTGGAGTATACAAGATTTTTTCAGCATCGAAAATATTAGATAGCGAAAATCAGGTCGGATATATTTATGTGATTTTAGCTAGTGAAGAGTATACTACCGTCACTCATATGTTGGAGAATAGTTTTAGAATGAAGCTGGCTACAAAGTCAATTCTAATTACGTTGATTTCAACTATCGTGATCGGGTTGATTTTGATTTGGTATTTGACTAAGAATCTCAATAAAATTATAAAGTCGGTAAATGATTTTAAGAATGGCGATTTAAATGCGCGGATTAACTTAAAAACAAAGGGAGAACTGTCCGTTCTTGCGAATAACATTGATGAGATGTCAGACACTTTGGTAGAATACATCAATGAAAGGAAGTCACTGGAAAATCTCAAGAAAGAATTAATAGCTAACGTATCGCATGACTTGAGAACTCCTTTAACATCCATCCAGGGATATGCTGAAACGCTGGTCATGTTAGATGAAAAGTTGAGTAAAGAAGATAAAATGAAATACACCAATTTTATTTTGTCGAGTACGGAAAAAGTTAAAAAACTGGTAGATGATTTATTTGAAATCTCAAAACTAGAGTCCAATAGTGTACGTGCGCAATTTGAAACTTTCTCGATCGAAGAAATGGTTTCGGATATTGTTTCTAAATATGAGTTGATTGCTAAAAGCAATGATCTGGAATTGGAATTTGAATCGGATGTTAAAAAGCCTTATGTCTATGCGGATATTGCTTTGATTAATCGTGTCATGCAGAATTTAATCGATAATGCCATTAAACATACCCCTTCAGGTGGAAAAGTCAAGGTGGTGATTCAAATGATCAACAATCAACTTATGGTTTCTGTTAAGGATACCGGAGTTGGAATTCCAGATGGAGAATTACCGTACATTTTTGATCGATATCGCAAGGGAAATTCTGAATCAGGGACTGGTTTAGGATTGGCAATTGTGAAGAAAATATTGGAATTACATAATAGTAAAATTGATGTGGTGAGTGTCCTTCAACAAGGAACATCATTCACATTCAGTTTGCCGATGAAGTAAGTAAAGATCCTTCCTCAAACGTATATACGTTTGAATTTAAAGGCACTTAGAGATCATTCTTTAAGTGCCTTTCCCATTTCATGACAATATATTGACTCTAAGTTGAGGATTCTATATTCTGTATACGCTTTTGTGATATTCTCGTGATTTCCTACGGGTACGTTTGTGTCATAAAGTTAAAAACAATATACTATGAAAATCAAAGCATTATTATTCGTAGCTGCAGCTACAGTTACAATGGCTTCTTGTAAGAAGGATGACACTACTGAAACTCCGAGTGTAGAAACTCAAAAGTTCAAAGTAACGATTGAGAATATTCAAACACCTTATATGTATCAGTCATCTGGAATTTTTAATACTCCGGTTGGAGCATCAATGCCAGGAGGTGCAGCTCCGGGAAATGCATATGAATTTACAGTAATTGCGGATCAGGATAGTAGATTGTCTTTTGCAACAATGTTTGTTGGTTCAAATGATTTGTTTTTTGCGCCTGATGAAGGTGGGTTACCGTTATATAACAATGGGACATTGGTGACAGGAGATGTAACCGCACAAATTAAATTATGGGATGCGGGAACCGAAGTAAATGAAATGCCGGGTTCGGGAGCCAATCAACCGATGAATCAATCCGGTCCAAATACTGGGCCTGCTGAAAACGGAACAGTTCGTGATATCGCCAATGTGATGGACGGATTCACATATCCTTCAGTAGCTAGCACGATTAGAGTGACTTTAACTGCAGGTACGAACGCGAATGAAGTTGTGGTTAGAATTGAAAACTTGTCAGGGAGTACCACCGCAATCGCACCAGGTGTTTGGTCAGTTCACAAATCAGGATATCCTATTTTTAGAGAAAACATGGCAGATGCTGGAAATGGTTTGGAAGCATTAGCTGAAGATGGATCACCAGTAGCATTAGGAGCTTATTTAGAAATGAATTCAGGGATCAATACACCATTTGCACCGGGAGTTTGGGCAGTACATTCAGCTAACGTAAAACCAGTTTTTATGTCAGGAGATAACAGTTCTGCAGGACTAGAAGCGTTAGCTGAAGATGGTGATGCATCGGTATTAGGTACAGCTTTGGAAACAGCAAGTGGTGTGACGTCTTCTGGTGTATTCAATACCCCGATGGGGGCATCTGCACCAGGTCCAATTTTCCCTGGAGATAAGTATGAATTTACATTCACTGCAACAAAAGGGGAATACTTATCTATCGCAACTATGTATGTTCAATCCAATGATTTATTCTATGGATTTGGTCAGGATGGATACGAGCTTTGGAGTGGCAATTCTCCACAAAGTGGAGATATCACTTCAGTTGTACAATTATGGGATGCAGGTACTGAGGTAAATGAATTACCTGGATTTGGAATGAATCAACCACCACGTCAATCCGGTCCAAATACCGGAGCTGATGAAAACGGAACAGTGATTCCGGTAAACGATGGCTACACCTACATTATGAATGACAAGAGTATTAGAGTGACCTTGTCATTAAACTAATCATCCTCCCATAAGTGAAGAGGGGCTGCTGTATGTAGTTCCTCTTTTTAACCACCACTCTTGAACTATTATTTTTGTTTAACGTAAATTGAAGTAAGATGAAAAAGCTAGGAATTGTAATATCGGTATTATTAATAGGAGCTCAAAGTTTGTGGGCCAATACAAAAGAAATGAATCATAAAAAAATGGAAGTAGCAGTATTTGGAGCAGGTTGTTTCTGGTGTGTAGAAGCCGTATTTCAAGAATTAAAAGGAGTATATAGTGTAGAAAGTGGATATACCGGAGGAACGTATGCCAATCCCACATATAAAGAAGTCACCTCTGGAAAAACTGGTCATGCTGAAGTGGCAAAAATCACTTACGATCCGGATATTGTAAGTTTTGAAACACTTCTGGCTGTATTTTTTAAAACACACGATCCCACTACACTCAATTATCAAGGAGCAGATCATGGAACGCAATATAGATCTGCGATTTTTTATGCCAATGATTATCAAAAGGAGACAGCTGAAAGAATCATTAAAGAGTTAAATGCAGAGAAAGCATATCCAAATCCAATCGTAACTGAGGTGGTACCATTAACGAAGTTTTGGATCGCTGAAAACTATCATCAGGATTATTACAGTAACAATCCAAATCAAGGATATTGTACCTATGTAATACAACCTAAGCTAGAAAAATTTAGAAAAGTATTTAAAGATCAGTTAAAGTAGAGAGTAGTAGTATAGGTGAGAATAGGGATGGGGTAATGCTTCCGTCCCTTTTTTTTATTAGTTATCGAACCATCTGCTATTACGAGTCAGCTTCAGATCTTGTAAGAACCCTTGTTTTACTTTGACGTTCACCATAAAACTCTTTCTGGAACCAAAAGGAATCACATTTACATCAATTTGCCAGCAGTGTAAATCACGATAAATATCTAAAGCTGTATATCCCAGTTTGTTTTGGTCAAAATCGTAAGAAGAACGCATTCTAACTTTCCATCCAGGAGTTAGGTTAATACTACCTGAGAAGGTAAGTGAGTTAACTACGGTAACTTCATCTAGAGGTTTATTATAGGTCAATACGTAATTCACTTTTAGATCCCATGGCACATTAAAGTTTACATAGCGTTCTTCCTCATAAATGGTATTTTCATCCTGAGGTGCTTTAATACGATCTATTTCTTCATTTTGTTTAGTGGTCCCCAAAGACTCACCTGACAAGGATAAACCTACACTGGTTCTTAATTGAGTTAATCTTAAAAATTTACCGGTTTGGTTGTAATGGAAATTAGTACTTCTTGAAACTTTTTCCGTCTCAGGATCAGTTTTTAATCCATAGAAATCGGAGGTAGACCCTACCACTAAATTTACAAACTTTCCAACTCTGGATCTAATGTCCATTCGCATTGGTTGCCAATTAAAAGAATCAGCTAGCATATTATAGGATGTACTAAAATTCCATGCATCTAATAAATTTACATTGGTATACTTATCGGTAGTGTCATTACGTTTTTTGTGTTTCATTTCTACAATGTTTTGCAGTTGAAATGAAACCAGTCCCATTTCACTTCCATTTGGCGTACCATATACAGATCCTTCAAAAACATTATAGGTTGTAGTATTACCTGCAGTATCGGTTCTTTCTCCAAAGTATTCCGGGTGGATTTTACTTAAGTTAGGTTGATAAGAAAAAGTTACAGCTGGGGTCATGGTATGACGAATTGCTTTGATACGTTCTCCTTTAAAGGCAAAAATCCCGTATAATTTTGTTGACATAGAGGTATTTAGATTTAAACTTCCAAAACGACTAAACCCAGGTATGGTATCTCTAATTATATTATTTGCAGTGTCGTATTCCTGGTTAACGGATTTAAAGTACCAGGTTTCACTGTAAGCGACTCCCGGAGAAACATTTAAATGGCCTAACTTCAATGAAGTACTTGTATTCACTCGATGTCTTACTCCATTATTAAAATCACCAATAATATCAGCAGGAGTCATTGGCTGGTTTTCAGAATCGGCAGTAGGAAATATATTAGTGATTTTTGTAGAAAGTTCATTTTTAAATCCACCCGAGTAGGTTACCCCAATTTTCTCGTACCATTTATCTCTACCGATTTTGTTTTTTCTTTTCAATGGATAAATTCTGGCCATGGTTAAGTTAACCTCTGGTAATACGAAGTTGATAATAGAATCCTGGTTATTTTGGTTGTGACTGGCGTTAACCGTAGCCGTAAATGGACTTTGTCTGAATTTCTGCGTATAGGTGATGTTAGAGGTATACTCATTTCGTAAGAAATTACTACTTGAAGTATTTAAATCGTTTTGGAAATAATCACTACTACCAATATTTACCATTGCAGTAAACGTACTGTTTGGTTTTGCTTTAGGATCCTGAGTATGGCGCCAGTTGACGAAGAATGATTTTCTAATTACCGCGTTGGGGTCGTCTTTGTCCCCTTCTTTGTTGTTGGTATAACTCGCACGAAGTGATCCGTTTCTTTTATAACGAGTTTTATAATTGGCTAAGGCTCTCCCGGACCAACTTCCATCAGAATAGACATCCCCCTGGAAGGTCAAATCAAATTGATCACTAAAACCAAAATAATAACCGCCATCTGTTAAGCTAAAACCTTTGGTTTGTGAACTACCCACAGCAGGAATAAGAATACCAGAAGTTCTTTTATCTTGATTCGGAAAGAAACCAAATGGCATGGCCAAAAATGTAGGAACATCTTCAACAGCCATATAAGCCGGTCCCGTTACAATTTTATCATTATTGATGATTTTTAGTTTTTTAGACTGGATATAGTAGTGCGGATGATCCAATTCACAAGTGGTGTAGCGTCCGTTTTTGATATAAAACACATCCTGAGAAGCCATTTTTACTTTTTCTCCATGAATGTAACCACTGGCTTCCTGAGTTGTAATCTTTTTAATTAGACCTTTTTTACTCTTGAAGTTGTATACCATTTCACCCGACTTGTACTCCTGACCTTTTTCAATAAAAACAGGGGTGTTTTGTAGTTTCCCTGTAGAATCCGGCAGCCCCTTGGCATAGACCTCATTATTTTCAAAATCAATTTCCAGATAGTCGGCCTGGAGTTCAATCTGTTCATATTTTACCCAGGCATTTCCCCACATATAGGCTTTATTATGACGATTATCAATCATAATAGAATCATCGCCATGATACGTGACTTTAGATTTAAATGTAGATTCTGCTTTCTTTGGATTCTTAATAATTTCTTTAAGAGAATCTATTCTTGCCGAGTCAAATGGAATAGTATCGCCTTTTACACGTTCAACACTATCATTGTATAAAATGAAATCCTCTTGGAAGTCCTCAACGGTATAATCTTTTTCGGTTGGTGGCGTTGAAATATCATCCCCTGAATTGTTGGCATATGCATTGATAACATTGCATTTGAATACCATAACAATTAACAGCAAAACGTGAATTATTTTATACAGGTTGAAGATGCGAAACAATTTAACCGAATATTTTTGTTACAATAAATTTGATGCTGCAAAACTAAGAATTCGATTATGGTAACAGCAATTCTTAACAATTTGAAAGAAAGAAAATTTAAATGAAGACGAAATTTTTAGTTATTGTCCTGATTGGCTTGGTTTTCCCTATATTTCTATTGGGGCAAACTCCTACTGGTTACCAAATTAAAAGAGTCATTATTGATGCAGGACACGGAGGAAAAGACCCGGGGGCGATTGGGACAGGTAGACATTCGGATACGGAGGCGGATTTAGCGCTTGATGTAAGTCTAAAAGTAAGAGAATACATCTTAAAGTATTACGATAACGTAGAGGTGATTATGACCCGGGATTCGGACAATTTTGTTGAATTGCGCGAAAGAACGAAAATTGCCAACGAAGCTAAAGCAGACCTTTTTATTTCGATCCACTGTAATACGAATGGAAATGCATCTGCATACGGAGCAGAAACTTATGTGATCGGAATGCACAAATCCAAAGCCAACATGGAAGTGGCAAAGCGCGAGAATCAGGTGATTTACTTAGAGGAGGATTACGAAGAAAACTACGCTGGATTTGATCCTAATTCTCCGGAAAGTATGATTGCTTTAACGATGATGCAAAGTCAATATTTGGAGCAAAGTATTTTGTTTGCCAATAAAGTACAGCAGCAGTTTGAACATCGTGTGGGAAGAAAAAATAGAGGGGTAAAGCAAGCAGGTTATTGGGTAATTTCATATACATTGATGCCTAGTGTTTTAATTGAGTTGGGTTTTATCAGTAACAATAGCGAGGAGGATTTTCTAAATTCAGAAAATGGTAAAGTGTATATGGCTTCTGCCATTTATAGAGCTTTTAGAGATTATAAAACTGAAATGGAGGGTGTAGATACATCCAAACCTAAAACTGGCTCGACTCCAAAGCAGGAAGCAAAAGAAGATCCTGTTAAAACAGATATCAATCCCAATGCATCAACTCCAACAAATCTGGATTTAAAACCTGAGATGAAAACAGTTGAAGGAATTGATTATAGAGTTCAGGTGGCATTATCTACAAAAAAACTGGAATTAAAGAGTTACAACTTTAAAGGATATAGCGATATTTCAATGATCGAGAAAAATGGAAAGTATCGATATTTTTTAGGCCATTTTTCCAATTTTGAAGACGCTGTTGCTTTCCAAAGAGAATTACGAAAGGAAGCATTTAAAGACGCTTATATCGTAGTGTTTTACAAAGGAAAAGAAATCAATCTAAAAGAAGCTGAGAATATCATTAACCAAAATAAATAGTAGTTTTCATTCGGTAATTTCACGAAATTTGTCAACTTTGGAAATTATTTTTTCTAGATGGGAGTTAAAGAAATTAAAGTAGGTATATTATCGATTGCAGGTCTTGTAGTTGCGTATTTCGGTTTTAATTATTTAAAGGGAAATAGCCTGCTCAATGAAGGTACTGTCTTATACTCTGTATATGATGATGTGGAAGGCCTCCATGTTGGAAGTAAAGTGGTACTTAATGGATTCCCGATAGGAAGAGTAAGAAAGATCACGTTTGCGAGTGGTGGAGATGGGAAACTTTTAGTAGAGTATGTTGTAGTTAACGAATCTATTCAAATCACAAAAAATACAGTAGCCCAAATTTTAAGTACGGATATTTTTGGATCAAAAGCGATTAACCTTTTAATCCAGAGTTCAGATCAATATGTGGCATCCGGGGATACTTTAGTAAGTCAGGAAGCTGTGAGTATGATGGCTGAGGTAGAGAACAGATTTGAGCCGCTTAAGGTGAAATATGATTCTACAATGACCGCTGTAAAAGATTTATTAACCAATGTGAATCAAACCTTTGTGACGGTGAATTCTATGTTGGAAAATGAGCGAAAAAACATCCATGCCATTACCAGTAATGCAGCTTCAATCACTCAAAATTTAGAAGATAATAACGCGCATATTTCGAATAGCTTAAAAAATATGTCTGCTTTAAGCGATTCGTTGAGTCAGGCGGATATCAAAAAGATGTTAGAAAATGCGAATTTGGCTTTGCTTCAAATGAAAGAGGCGATGGAAAAGGTCAACAATGGAACAGGAACCATGAGCAAGATGTTGAATGATAGTTCGCTATATACGAACCTCAATCAGTCAGCTATAGATTTGGATTTGCTACTTAAAGACATGAAAGAGCATCCAAAACGCTATGTTCACTTTTCTATCTGGGGAGGAAAAGACAAAGAGGAAAAAAACGAATCTGATAATTAGAGAGAGGTATGATAAGTTCGGTAATTTTTATAATTATTCTGGCAGCGGGGATTTATGTGTTTGCCAAAAAGGTGGGTGTTATTCGAAGAAACATTCTTTTAGGTAAAGATATTGATCGTTCTGATCGCAAAGACGAGAGATGGAAGACCATGGCTCGAGTAGCTATGGGACAATCTAAGATGAGTGCACGTCCGGTCGCAGGATTATTACATCTATTTGTTTATGTAGGATTTATCCTAATCAATATTGAAGTTTTAGAAATCATTTTGGATGGAATTTTCGGAACACATAGATTGTTTCATTCTGTATTAGGTGATTTTTACTTTATGATCATTAACTTCTTTGAAGTTCTGGCGGTTTTGGTAATCGTTGGCGTTACAGTATTCTGGATTCGAAGAATGGTGGTTAAGATTCCACGTTTCTGGAGTAAGGAAATGAAAGGTTGGGCTAAAAATGATGCTTTGTACATTTTATACATTGAGTTTGTATTAATGTCAGCTTTGCTAATTATGAACGCTGCTGATCAGGTTTTAATGGCTACCCCTGTAGACCAATTAGAAGCTGCTGGATTGTCAAAGTATGCTTTGGGATTAGATGGTAAGTTTGCCGTAAGCCAGTTTTTAACCGGATTAATGCCGGAAAATCTGGATGCACTACATTATATTGAAAGAGGTGCCTGGTGGTTTCATATCATAGGAATTATGTTGTTCCTGAATTACTTACCATATTCTAAACACTTCCACATTATTTTGGCTTTCCCAAATACGTTCTATGCGAAATTGGAGCCTAAGACAGAATTAAACAATTTGGAGTCTGTAACCAAAGAGGTTGAAATGATGTTCGATCCTTCTGCAGATCCATATGCAGCACCTCCTGCTGGAGCGGAGGACGCTGTGCCGGAAAGATTTGGAGCCAAAGATGTTCAGGATTTAAACTGGAAACAATTGATGGATTCGTATACCTGTACAGAGTGCGGAAGATGTACTTCAGTATGTCCGGCAAACCTCACAGGTAAGTTATTGTCGCCTCGTAAGATCATGATGGATACACGTGATCGTTTGGAAGAAGTGGGGCAAAACATAGATAAAAATGGAGCAGATTATGATGATGGTAAGTCATTATTAAATGATTATATCAAACCAGAAGAACTTTGGGCTTGTACTACATGTAATGCCTGTACGGAAGCTTGTCCGGTTTTGATTGATCCGGCATCTATTATCATTGACTTAAGAAGATATTTAGTGATGGAAGAATCGCAAGGACCATCTGAGTTAAATGCGGTTTACACCAACATCGAAAACAACGGAGCACCTTGGCAATTTGCTCAGGCGGATAGATTAAACTGGAAAGACGAATAGACTTTTTAGTAGAGGGATTAATGATTATGAATTACATCATGTGATTCAAACCGAAAATCAAGTTTTGATTTTTAGAATTCGATAGCGAAATGGAAAACAAGATTAAAGTGCCTACAATGGCTGAAATGACTGCAAGCGGAGAAACTCCGGATGTATTATTCTGGGTAGGTTGTGCAGGAAGTTTTGACGATAGAGCCAAAAAGATTACAAAAGCATTTGTAAAGATATTGAACAAGGCGGATATAAAATTTGCTGTTCTGGGAACTGAAGAAGCATGTTCTGGTGATCCTGCTAAGAGAGCTGGAAATGAGTTTTTGTTTCAGATGCAGGCCATGATGAATATTCAGGTAATGAATGGGTATAATGTAACCAGAGTGGTAACTACATGTCCACACTGTTTTAATACCCTGAAAAACGAATATCCTAAATTAGGAGGAAAGTATGAAGTACTTCATCACACCGAGTTGATCAATAATTTACTGGAAGCGGGTAAGATCACTGTAGAAGGAGGGGAATTTAAAGGTAAAAAGATTACTTATCATGATCCTTGCTATTTAGGAAGAGGAAATGATGTATATGAGGCACCACGTGAAGTTTTAGGTAAGATTGATACTGCGTTGGTAGAGATGGCACGTTCCAGAAGAAACTCATTATGTTGTGGAGCTGGAGGTGCACAGATGTTTAAAGAGGCTGAAAAAGGCGACAAGGAGATTTTTGTAGAAAGAACGGAAGATGTTTTGAAAACGAACGCCAATGTAGTAGCTACTGGATGTGCTTTCTGTAACACCATGCTAACAGATGGAGTGAAGCGTTTTAACAAAGAAGACGAAATAGAAGTACTGGATGTCGCAGAATTAATTGCTAATGCTGCTGATCTATAATTATGGAAACAATATTATCACATTTACCAGATCATTCACGCGTGTGGATTTATACTGCTTCAAGAGAGTTTACTTCTGTAGAAACTGATGAAATCACTCAATTGGGTAAAGCATTTGTGTCTAACTGGAAAGCGCACGGAAGTGCTTTGGAAGCAGATTGTATTGTCATGTATGGACGTTTTATCATCATCGCGGCTGATGAACAAGTTGCTGGTGTTTCGGGATGCGGGATTGATAGTTCCGTAAGATTTATACAAGAATTAGAAAAGAAGTATCAGGTAACACTATTGGATAAATTGAATATTGCGTATAAAAACGAATCGCAAGAGGTTTTGGTAGAACCTATGTTTGATTTCCAAAGCAAATTGGATTCGGCAACTATTAACGCGGAAACCACTGTTTTTAATAATCTCGTTGAGAATATGGGCGGATTAAGAAATCAATGGGAAGTCGCTTTAAAAGAGAGTTGGCATCAGCAGTTGTTGTAACCATTTTGAACAAAGACTATATTTGAGGCAAATATGATGATTTCGAACCTCAAGGTGAGAAGGATATCCGGAATGAAAAATATATAAATGAAAAGAATTGTTTTAGCATTATTCATCTTAGGCGTGTTATTCGTTATTAGTTGTAGTAACGATCCACGTAATGATGCTTGTTATGATGCAGCTCTGGCCGAGTCTATGAAAGATTCGGTTTGTGTGGCAACTTGTGATGGTGTTTGTGCATGTAACGGTGTCACGTATTGTAATGAATGTGAAGCAATGAAAGCGGGTTTCGAAGTACATCCTGCAGATACCATTCCCTGTAGTCAGAAATAATTCAGTCAACCATATTTAAAAGCGCACATTAATGTGCGCTTTTTTTATGATAAAATGAATCGGTACAATAAGAGATAAACCATTAATTTTAGGGCTTAATCAGATTGTATTATGAATGTATCCCAACAAACAGCCAAACATTTTAGAGAGGTATTTTTCGGTGGTAATTGGACCACTTCAAATTTAAAGGACCTGCTGGATGATGTTACCTGGACCGAAGCGTTACATCAAATTGATTCCTTGAATAATATCGTGACTCTGACTTACCATATGAGTTATTACGTTTTTGCTATTCGTAAGGTACTTGAAGGAAAGCCTTTGGAAGCAAAAGATGCATATAGTTTTGACCATCCGGAAATAAACAAACCAGAAGACTGGAATAAGATGCGTAATGAGATTTGGGATGAGGCGGAAAAATGTGCAGATTTAATTGAACAGCTTCCTGAGGAGAAAATGTGGCAAGATTTTGCAGACCCAAAGTATGGGATTTATTTTAGAAATTTAATAGGCCTGATAGAACATACGCATTATCATTTAGGGCAAATTGCTATAATCAAAAAAATGATTCGAAGTTAGAATTTTGAAGTTAAAGGTGGAACATTGAATTATTTTCCTTTACTTCTTTTGGCAATACGTTCGGGAACTTCTTTCCAATGGAAAATATCTTCACGTTTTGCCGGGCGCTCATCAATTCTCCAATAAAAATGACGTAGAATCTGCATATCCGGTTTCACTTCTTTCATAGGATGGAAGGTACCGTCAGGTTGTTTGAAGAACTTGATATTATTGATGCCTAAAGAATCCACATAGATGCTCATATTACTGCAATCCAAGCGGTTCATCCCCATCAATTCCTGATTTTCATCCCTTACATAGTAAATGGTTTGACCTGATCTATTCACATCAATTCTATAAATCTCATTGTTCTTAAAATGGGCATATAAAGATTTTCCTTTGACCTGATTATACAATGCAGAATCTTCTTCTGAAACCATAAACGCTTCTTCAAAGATTTGCATGTTTTGAATTACACCATCATAGGTTTTAATGACAATTTCTTTACCCGTTACCTGATTACTGTCAATCCAAACTACTGGAGTCACAAACATTCTGATGGTAGAATCCACTTCAGAGAAAGTTAAAGAATCACATTTTCCCTGAAGATCTGATTTATAAAACTGAACACGATTATATGCATGAATCAAACGGTGAGTATTCGTTGGATCATAGTCCGTATACATGGTATCCGAATGAAGATACAGGGAGTCTTCAGAGAAAATCAGCACCAATTCGATATGACCGGAAACCACAGATTTTTTCTTGATGTTATCGTATTTTGCGTAATCACCGTTAACCTGAGTATTGTTAGTAGTATCTAAAATCTCTACTGATCCAAATGCTTCTCCGGTTTTGGATTCCTGATGATAAATTACACTATCAGATTTTAATACCTGTCCATCGGATTCGATAACCACATCTTTAGAAAACGTAGACAATTTGGTCTTTTTATTATACCAACCACTGCTACATAAAATAGAGCTGGAATCACCATACATTCTTGTAGGTCCATGGAAGTATACGATGTCTTCGTTGCCATCATATTCCATGGTATCAGAGTAAATCTCGTAATCTTTGGTGATGTACTTTACAGAATCTTTAAAAAAGAAAGATTTGGTGCTGGAGTAATAATAGCCAATTTTACTATCTAATTCAGATTGGTCATCAGTATTGATGATGTGCCCTCCGCCATAGTATTGAGCCACATCCGTTTGTGTATTGAAGTCCAGGTGACGCGTCTCCAAAATCTGGCTTTCACTAATGAAAGTTACTTTGCCTCTAAGTTTACCCTTTTTGGTGTTTCCATTGTAAATCAGAGAGTCACCACGCATTTCGGTCTTTTTACGTGAATCTATAATTTTCACGTTTCCAAATGCTTTCATTGAATTCGTTTCGGAGTAAAGTACAGCACTGTCGCAATACATCAAAGATGAATTCTGCTTAAAGCGTACATTACCCTGCAAGATCCTAACCTTACCATGAGCTTCTTCGTCATATACCATTTTCTCAGCGCCCAACAGTTTCAGTTTGGATTTTTTCTGTCCAAAAGCAGTAGATGCGATACCAAGAAAAAGGATTATTAGAAATACGAAATATGTACTGGAAACCTTCAATGAATCAAGGATTTAAATTTGGAGGACAAAAAAAGTGATTAAACTTCAATCTAATCACTTTTTTTAAATTTTATTATCAAATCAGTTTAAGATAAAATGCTTTGATCTCTCACCAATGTTTTCTCTCTATCCGGTCCTACAGATACAATAGCGATAGGAACTTCCAGTTCTTCCTCTAAGAATTGAATGTAGTTTTTCAATTCCGCTGGAAAATCATCTTCAGAGTTCAAATTTTGCAGATCATCTTCCCATCCCGGGAAAGATTTATATACCGGCTCGATTTCGTTATCTACAATATCATATGGGAAGAAGTCGATTTGATCTCCCTGATACATGTAATGTGTGCATACCTGAACATTGTCAAAACCACTTAAAACATCTGCTTTAGTCATGATCAATTGGGTAACTCCATTAATCATAATTGCATATTTAAGCGCTGGCAAATCAATCCATCCACATCTTCTGGCTCTACCAGTTGTTGCGCCAAATTCGTGTCCTTTTTTTGCCAATTCCGCACCATTATCATCAAATAACTCAGTAGGGAAAGGTCCACTACCTACACGTGTACAGTAAGCTTTAAAAATACCGAATACCTCACCAATTCTATTTGGAGCTAATCCTAATCCAGTACACGCTCCTGCTGTTACTGTATTTGAAGAAGTCACATAAGGATAAGAGCCAAAATCAATATCCAATAGGGACCCTTGTGCACCTTCTGCTAATACAGAAGAACCACTTTTTAAAGCATTGTTAACCGCATGTTCGCTATCTACAAATGGAATTTGTTTTAATCTATCCACACCAATGAAAAATTCTTTTTCAAGATTCTCCAGGTTTGAAAGATCAAATCCGTATTGATTTAAGATTTTAATATGCTTAGCCTTTAAAGCATTATATTTCTCCTGAAATTTTGGATGCGTGGTGTCACCTACTCTTAAACCGTTTCTTCCGGTTTTATCCATATAAGTTGGGCCAATACCTTTAAGGGTAGATCCAATCTTTGTTTTTCCTTTTGCTTGTTCAGAAGCCGCATCCAACAATTTATGAGTAGGTAAAATAAGATGTGCCTTTCTCGAAACCTGAAGAACTTCATTGATGTTGACATTAAACGGCTCAAGCGCTTCTATTTCGTTTTTAAGTATAAAAGGATCAATCACAACTCCGTTTCCGATTAGATTCATCGTATCCGGACGGAATACTCCAGAAGGAATGGTGTGTAAAACATGTTTTTTGCCTTCCCACTCCAAAGTATGGCCCGCATTAGGTCCACCTTGAAATCTTGCAATAATGTTGTATTTGGGAGTCAAAAAATCAACAATTTTACCTTTTCCTTCGTCACCCCATTGTAACCCTAATAATACGTCTGCCTGCATTGCTGGTTATATTTTTATTTTGAATTTTCTTTATCTGATTGTTCAGGTGAAAAGTTAGCGTAGATGTTTAAAGAATGATATAAAACTTCCACCCCGAATTGTTCTGCGATACTGTTTTTGATCATCTGAATACGTGGATCACAGAACTCGATTACTTTGCCCGATTCCACATCAATTAAGTGATCGTGTTGTTTATTGGCAAAGGCTTTTTCGAATTGCGCTTGATTTTTTCCAAATTGGTGCTTACGAATCAAGCCGGAAGAAAGTAATAGTTCAATGGTATTATACAAAGTAGCGCGACTCACTCTGTACTTTTTTGTGGTCATTTGATTGTACAACGATTCTACATCAAAATGTCCATCATGACTATAAATTTCTTCAAGTATTGCAAATCTTTCGGGCGTTTTACGGTGTCCGTTTTGCTCCAAAAAGTTGGAAAAAATTTGTTTTACCTGCTCTTTTCTATCCGTGTTTTCCATAAGAAAAAATGACAGGCAATATTACCGAATTTGTGGGGTATAATAAAGCTAAAACTTAAGTTTTAATGTAAGTTATCCACCAGTTATAAAATCTTTAAATCATAAATTGTGAATGGAATGTGTAAATAAATCCTAAATGGAGTATAAATATATCTACCATAATCTTTTATAACTTGACAGAAAATATATTTTTGGATGCAATAATTAACAAATCAAAAATTAGTAATGAGATTATTCACATCATTTTTATTCGCACTGCTAACCTTAACCCTTGCAGCACAAAATAAGAGACCCGACCTGGAAATTATTATTGGAGAAGAAATTAAGCTAAAGAAGAAAGAGCTTATTGACAAGATCATTGGAAAAGACGAGGATGGAACCTATGTAATGGCCAAGTATGGCTCAGAGGTGACTTTGTTTTACTACGACAATGATCTGAACCAAAAGCGTAAGAATTCTTTTAAACTGGAATACCAAAAACATGATTTATGGTATAAAGGAATTGTTCAAATGAAAGATGAGTTTGTACTTTTTACAACTTATCGAGATAAGAAGGAAAAGATGACTTATCTGTACAGTCAGATGTTAGATAAAGAATCATTGACTTTTTCAAAACCAAAAGTTTTGGCGAAAGCATCTTACGAAGGTTACAAAAAGAGACAGTCTGCGCGTTATTCTTTTACGACTTCTGCTGATTCAAGTTATCTGTTGTTTGTGTCAGATTTACCAACGAACAAAGACGATAAAGATAAATTCGGATTCATTGTTTATGATAATGAAATGAATGAGGTTTGGAGTGAGAAAGAACTGGAAGTAGAAGAGGAGGAAGATGATTTCTACAGATATGACATGCAGGTAGGAAATGATGGAAAAGTATACTTGTTGGCTAAAGTGTATGATTCTTCCAGAAAATACAAAAGAGGGGAAATCAACTATTCTTTTAAAATGATGGTATACGATGAAGAAGGAGAGGGAGAACCTGAAGAGTTTGACGTAACATTAGAAGGTGAGCATGTTACTGATATCACTTTTGAAAGATTGGATAATGGTCAGATTCAGGTAGCTGGATTTTATTCAACGGATGGATACGGACAAAATGGAGTATTTAATATGCTATTTGATGCGGATTATACCATTTCAAATCAATCTACGACTGAGTTCCCAACTGATTTTATTGTACAGCACTCTTCAGAAAAGTCAAAGAAAAAAGCAAAGAAGAAAGAAGCTAAAGGTAAAGAAATTGAAATGTATTCTTATTCCATCGATGCTTTGATTGAAAATAAGGATGCTACGATTACCATGATTGCAGAACAGTATTATACCTATACAACATCTTATACTGATGCAAACGGGAATACACATTATACCACGCATTATATTTATGGTAATATCATTATCGTAAAGTTTGATGAAAATGGAGATGTAGATTGGATGGAGTTAATTCCTAAACGTCAACACTCGACTGACGGAGGATATTATTCTGGATATGCTTTAATGCAATTACAAAATGGAAATTTAGTATTTGTGTTTAATGACAACCCTAAAAATAGTTACTACGATACTTCAGGCAAATTCTATACATGGAATCCAAATAAGAAAAATACTGATGTGGTGTTGTTTGAGATTTCAGATGAAGGTCAATTGGGAAGGTATATTTTATACAAAGGGGCTGATGAGGAAGTGATTAGTCGCCCATATGTAAGTGTTCCTGTAAGCGAAAATGAAATGATTATTCTGGGACAGGCAAGAAAAGCCACCAAGTTTGTGAAATTGGTGTTTTAGCATTAGTTAAACTTATTTTATTTGAAAAGCCGTTTCCAATTCTATTGGGAGCGGCTTTTTTCATTTAAAATCTTTATTTTTAGGAACTCATTAACTAATCCATCAAATATGAAAGGAATTATTTTTACCGAATTCTTAGAAATGGCCGAAGAGAAATTTGGCTATGAAATTGTTGACGAAATCTTAGAAAATGCAAATGACCCTCATAACGGAGCTTATACTTCTGTAGGTACCTATGGGCATTCTCATTTGGTGCAATTAATTATAGAACTACAGAAAAAAACAGATGTTCCGCTTGAAGTTTTACTAAGCACTTATGGCGAATACTTATTCCCTAAACTGGTTAAAAGTCACCCGGATTTACTACGGGGTATTGATAGTACTTTTCAATTATTAATGAATGTGGATGGTTTGATTCATAGCGAAGTCAGAAAGTTATATCCGGAAGCCAATCCACCTCAAATCAAAGGAGAGCAAATTGATGAAAATACCATGAAGGTGAGATACGATTCTCACCGCAGTATGGGAGATGTGGCAATTGGATTGATGCATGGATGCGCGGCATATTTTGGGGAGAAATTAGAAATTGAAAAACTGGATGACGAAGGAAACAGCGTTTTATTTTTAGTGAAAAAAGTTCTTGATGAGTAAGACAGAAGATCTTTTAAAACGAAAGATTGAACGTGAAAGGCTGGCAAGGAGAGAAGCTGAAAAAATTCTGGAGTTAAAAAGTTTTGAGTTGTATGAGGCGAATCAGGCGCTTAAGCAACTCAATGCAAGTCTCGAGGATCAGGTTGAAGAACGATCACGCCAACTGGAGATCAATGAAGCACGTTTTAAATCTATCGTTGAAACTGCGTCAGATTTAATCTACAGGTTAAATGCAGAAGGGTATTTTACATATGCCAATCCGGTTACATTAAAGAAAACCGGTTATACCATTGAAGAAATAAAAAAGAAACACTTTACCGAGTTGATACTTTCCGGTCATCAGGAAAGTATGAGTAAGTTTTATTACAAGCAATGGGAAGAGAAGATTGTTGATACCTACAAAGAATTTCCTGTCATATCAAAAACGGGTGAATTGTTTTGGCTCGGGCAAAACGTCATGATGCAATTCGATGAAAAAGGAGATGTTTTGCAGGTCAATGCGGTAGCGAGAGATATTACAGATGCTAAAATTTCTCAAACCAGATTAAATAATCTGATTAAAAACCTCCATACTGCGGTCTTACTAGAAGATGAACAAAGTAGATCTGTCATTGTGAATGAAGCATTTTGTGAACTGTTTGGAATAGCTAAATCACCAACAGAGCTGATAGGCAAAATGGGATTTAACTTATTATCTCAGGTTAAAGGAGCTTTCGAATCTGAAAAAGAATATGAAGATCGGATTCAAGAACTTCTAACAGACAAAAAGTTGGTTATTGATGAAGAATTGGAACTTAAAGACGGAAGAATCATCGAACGTTCTTTTATCCCGATATATGTGGAAAACTACTATAGCGGTCACATGTGGAATTATGTGGATGTAACCAAACAAAGAAAATATCTGAAGAACCTCCAACGAAGTGAAGAAAAGTATCAGCGTATTATCACTAATATGAATTTGGGACTGATGGAAGTGGATACTGAAGGAATCGTTCAGTATGTCAACCGAAGTTTTAGTAAAATGAGTGGTTATGAATTGTCTGAGATACTGGGTAAATCTTCAACCGAGATTCTTTTGGATGAAGAAAATATGCCAATTATTGATTCTAAGATTGAGTCTAGAAAAACCGGGGTTTCCGATACGTATGAAGTAGCGGTAAGAAATAAGGAAGGAGATGAAAGGTGGTGGCTTATCAGTGGGGCCCCATTGTATAATGAGGTCGGAGCGGTTTCAGGATCAATTGGGATTCATTTGGATTTGACAGAGCATAAGAATCTTGAAAAGGAATTGATAGAATCTAAGCTGGAAACTGAGCGAACGGCTAAGATCAAAGAAGTGTTTTTAGCCAATATGAGCCATGAGATTCGTACACCGATGAATGGAATTATTGGGATGACCAGAATGCTTTTCAGGACTGATTTAAGTGATAAGCAGAAATTTTATTTAGATATTATTAAATCCGCATCAGATAACCTGGTGGTAATTCTGAATGATATTCTCGATTTATCGAAGATAGAGGCAGGGAAGTTTACCATTGAGAAAGAGGCATTTGATTTTAGTAAAATGCTGCACCACGCACGTCATGTCATGCTTCCAAAAGCAGAGGAGTCTGATTTGGAAATAGAAGTGATAGTTGCACCGGAAATTAATGCTTCGTTTTTTGGCGACTCCCATAGAATCACTCAGGTTCTATTGAATTTAATTGGAAATTCTATCAAGTTTACCCCAGAAGGAGTCATTAAAATTAAAGCGGATTTAATTGGAAATACTGTAGATCGACAACTGATTTCAATTGCGGTTATTGATGAAGGTTATGGAATGGATAAAGAGTTCCTGGATAAGATTTTTGAGAAGTTTACTCAGGAAGGAAGTTCAACCGCACGCAAATTCGGAGGTACAGGCCTAGGTATGAATATCTGTAAAGAGTTGGTGGAGTTGATGGATGGAAATATTGCTGTAGAGAGTGAAAAAGGAAAAGGGACTACTGTAACGATTCAATTGCCGTTAGAATTACATGAAGGGATTATCAATACCAAAGTAGAAGAAATAGATGCCAATAGTGTGAATCATTTAAAAGATAAAAGGATTTTAATAGCAGAAGATAACTCCATGAATCAAATGGTGGTAGAAGCTACATTAGAGCCCTATGAGATGAATTTAACTTTTGTAGAGAATGGAGCTGAAGCAATTGATATACTACAAACCGAAGAGTTTGATTTGGTTTTGATGGATGTACAAATGCCGGTCATGGATGGGCTTCAGGCGACTCAAATTATCAGAGATCGATTAAAAATGGATATCCCGATCATTGCTCTAACGGCAAATGTGATTGAAGGAGACGAAAGAAAGTACTTAAACTCCGGGATGAACGATTTTGTTCCTAAACCTTTTGAAGAATATCAGATCATTGGTAAACTGTCTTTATGGTTAGGAGTGGATTTGGAGCTTGAGCCTGAAAAAATGGATTCTGCAGATGGTCTCTATTCTATGGATAAATTGGAACAGATTAGTCGGGGAAGCGATGCTTTCATTAAAAAAGTAGTTGGAATTTTCATTAAAGAAACGGAACTGACCACAGGACAATTTAAAGAAGCACTTGAGCAACATGACTTTCCTGAAATCAAAAAGGTCGCGCATAAAATGAAACCGGTTATCGATCAATTGAGTATCTCATCATTAACTGATGAGATCCGTGAACTGGAAAAATGGGCTGAAAAAGGGGAGAATGTAGATCGAATTACCACTATAATCGAGAAGTATTGTGAAGTGATGAATCTGATTTCAGAAGATTTTCAGCAAAAGAAAATGAATTAGATTCGGTTTGATTTTAATCCTCGGGAAACACTGGAATTTCACTTTCCAAAGTATGTTGAATTCATTAAATTTGCAGCCGTAAAATTTGAATATTTAAAACATACAATATGAAGGAAGTATATATAGTTTCAGCGGTGCGTACACCAATGGGAAGTTTCAACGGAATCTTATCTTCGGTACCTGTAACCAAGTTAGGGGCAGCTGCAATCAAAGGCGCATTAGATAAAGGTGGTATCAAACCAGAATGGGTACAAGAAGTATTTATGGGTAATGTACTACAAGCAGGTGCAGGACAAGCTCCGGCACGTCAGGCTGCAATCTTTGCTGGAATTGAGCAAAATGTACCATGTACGACTGTAAACAAAGTATGTGCTTCAGGAATGAAAGCGGTAATGTTGGCTGCACAATCTATTATGACTGGAGATAACGATGTTGTTGTTGCAGGTGGAATGGAGAACATGTCTCAGGTACCACATTACATTAAAAACTCACGTGGAGGATTTAAATTAGGTGATTTTAAAGCGCAAGACGGTTTAATTTTAGATGGCCTTCAAGATGTATACAACAATTTCCACATGGGAGTTGCTGCAGATATGTGTGCCACTGAGTGTAATATTTCCAGAGAAGAGCAAGATGCATTCGCAGTAGAGTCTTACAAAAGATCAGCTGCAGCATGGGAAGCTGGAAAATTTAATGATGAAATTGTTCCTGTTGAAGTACCACAAAGAAGAGGTGAGCCATTAATGGTAACCGAAGATGAGGAGTATAAGAATGTGAAATTCGAAAAGATTCCAACTTTGCGTCCGGTATTCAAAAAAGATGGATCGGTAACTGCTGCAAACGCATCAACTATTAATGATGGAGCTTCGGCTTTGATTTTAATGAGTGGTGAAAAAATGCGTGAGTTAGGTGTAACTCCATTGGCAAAAGTAGTGAGCTATGCAGATGCAGCACATGAGCCAGAGTGGTTTACAACAGCACCATCTAAAGCATTACCAAAAGCATTGGCAAAAGCAGGTTTAGAAAACTCTGATATCGATTTCTGGGAGTTAAACGAGGCATTCTCAGTAGTAGGGATTGTAAATACTCAAAAATTAGGATTAGACCCTGCAAAAGTTGATGTAAATGGTGGCGCGGTATCGTTAGGACACCCACTTGGATCATCAGGTTCAAGAATCCTGGTAACATTAATCAATGTATTGAAACAAAACGGAGGTAAACGTGGAGCTGCTGGAATTTGTAACGGTGGTGGAGGTGCTTCTGCATTTGTATTAGAATTAGCTTAAACGTTTTATAAAATAACGTTTAGTTGTTAATAAGATCATTATAGATGCCCGACAAATTAGCAGACCAATGCTTTTATTTGTCGGGCATTTAAATTTCTTTCGAGTGATTCGATTTATTTAAAGCGGACCAAAAACAATTAGAATGAAGTACGGCATTTGTGCCTTAAGTATTGTCCCGTGCAGACTAGAACCTGCAGATACCAGTGAGATGGTATCTCAATTGTTATTTGGTGAAATTTACCGTGTAATTGATGAGCGTAAGAAATGGGTGAAAATCCGTGCGGCACATGATGGGTATGAATCCTGGATTGATCGAAAGCAACACAAAGAGATGAAACGTGAAGAGTTCATGTCTTTGGAGAAAAGCCCCAGGACATTTTCTATTGAACTCATTTCCTTACTAAAGTCGCTTCAAACCGAGACATTTTCTCCTTTGGTAATGGGAAGTGTTTTACCTCAATATTCTGAGGGGTTATTAGAATTTTCCGATCAAAAATTTGAATTCGAAGACGAGGTTTTACAACATCCAACGGTTGGAAGGGATTTATTGATAGAGACTGCATTTTTATATTTAAACTCTCCTTATTTATGGGGTGGAAGAACTCCTTTTGGCATCGATTGTTCGGGCTATTCCCAAATCGTATATCGTATGTGTGGAGTAGATCTTCCTAGAGATGCATCGCAACAGGCAGAGGTCGGAGATCGATTGAGTTTTATTGAAGAGGCAACTCCTGGTGATTTGGCTTTCTTTGATAATAGTGAAGGACGAATTACTCACGTAGGTATTCTACTTGGAGATAATAAGATCATCCATGCTTCGGGAAAAGTACGCGTAGATCGTATAGATCATCAAGGTATTTTTAATGATGAAATGTATGATTATTCTCATCATTTGAGATTAATCACACGCGTGATCAAATAATTTAAATCTTTGATTTTCGTATTCAACCCCACTTAAATCTTCTTCCAGAAGTAAGGTGTAAATAGGATAAGAATTGTAAATAATTCAAGTCTTCCAATTAACATCAAGAAAGACAACATCCATTTTGTGAGCATTGGAAGATGAGCGAAATTATCTACTGGTCCAACAGATCCTAAACCTGGTCCAACATTCCCTAAACTAGTAGCTACGGCACTAATCGTTGTCATAAAGTCTACCCCGGTTAAAGCGACCGCTAGTGATCCAAAAACGAATATAGATAAGTATACAATAATAAAAGCCAGAACATGGTGCGTAACGCTTTGACTTACCGCATGATCATTCAATCTCACCGGTAAAATGGCAGATGGATGGAGAATACGTTTCATTTCTAAAAATGAGTTTTTGATCATCACCAAATGACGTACAATTTTCACCCCACCAGCAGTAGAGCCAGCTGAACCTCCCAAGAACATTAAGAAGAAGAACATCACGGTAAGAATTGGAGCCCAGGACGTATAATCCGCGGAAATGTATCCGGTAGTTGTGATCACAGAAATGACCTGAAATGTAGCATCTCTAAAAGCAGGTTCAAATTCAGAATCCGTAAAAATCAGAATTCCAGCGGTAGTAAAAACAGAAAAAATAACTGTAAAAAACAGATATGTTTTGAATTCCTCATTCTTCCAGACCTTTTGGAAACGACCTTTTAGACCAAAGTAAGTTAGGGTGAAATTGACCCCGGCCAGGAACATAAAAATCATGACAACATACTGGATGTACGGAGTAGATTCATAGTGTGCCATAGATGCATTTTTTGTTGAAAATCCCCCGGTTGCCATGGTGGTTAAACTATGATTGATGGCATCAAAAAAGTTCATTCCACCCAAACGTAAAAGAACTGTTTCGACAGCAGTTAAACCTAGATAGATTAACCACAAACGTTTGGCTGTATCTGCAATTCTGGGCTTGAGTTTATCGGGGCTGATTCCGGGAGCTTCGGCAATGAATAACTGCATTCCACCAACACCCAACATAGGGAGGAGTGCAATGGTCAGTACAATAATTCCCATACCCCCAATCCATTGGGTAAGACTGCGCCAAAATAGAATCCCTTTGGGTACCGCCTCAATATCATTAAGAATGGAAGCACCTGTTGTAGTATAGCCCGACATGGTCTCAAAAAAGGCTTCATGAATGGTTTCAATGGACCCGCTGAGTAAGAATGGAAGCATTCCAAACGTGGACATCGAAACCCAGCCCAAAGCGACCACCAAATAACCTTCTTTTTTACTCAGTTCCTTCTTGTTTTTCATCCGCATGGTTGCCCATGTGGATAAACCCAGGATAATAGAGATTAAGCTGGCCGTAAGCAATGGAAAATAATCCTCTTTATAATAAATGGAAAATGGAATAGCGGTGAGCATAAACGCACCATTTAGCGCAATCAGCATTCCCAGAATTCCGAATATATTTTTAAAACTCATTAGTTAAAAAATTCTTCAACAGTATGAATAGCCTGACGAGAGCAGAGTACCACTACACGGTCTCCGGTTCGAATACGAAAATCTCCATTTGGGATAATGGAACGGTCTTTACGTACCACCCCACCAATTAAAGCGTTTTTAGGGAATTTTAGATTTTTGATATACTGTGTGGTAATCTTAGATTTTTCTTTTACTACAAACTCTACAATCTCGGCATCCACACCATGAATACTGGTGATAGCCATAATATCTCCTTTACGAATGTAACGGAAAATAAAGTTTGCCGCGATCAGTTTACGGTTGATTAAAGTATCTACACCAATATTTTGAGAAAGGTGGATGTAATCTACATTCTCAACCAATGCAATGGTCTTTTCAACACCATGCTGCTTGGCTACCAAACTGGAAATAATGTTTGTTTCAGAGTTTCCGGTTAAGGCGATAAATGCATCCATATTTTGAATCCCCTCTTGTTCAATAAGGTCGGAATTTCTACCGTCCCCGTGAACAACCAATACATTTGGCATTTCATCAGCAAGATCAAAACATTTGTGCTTATCCTGTTCAATGAGTTTGATATTATACTTCTCACTTAGTTTTTTAGCGGCATGTCTGGCGATGTAACTACCACCAAGAATCATCACATTTTTGATGACCTTCTTTTTGATATGGCTAAAGCTCAATACACGATCTACCCCTTCCGGATTTGCAAGGAAGTAAGCATGATCTCCTGGCAAGAAACTATTGTTTCCATGCGGAATGATTGTTTGTCCGTCACGCAATAAGGCTACGGTAATAAAATCATTGTTGGGATTGAGATATGCTAATTCAGCTAATGTCTTGTTTCGTAGAATACACTGATCATCTACCAGAATACCTAAGAGAGTCAACTTACCATCTTCAAAGTCAAAAACATCGGTTAAAACCGTGGAGTTTAAAAGTCTCTTGATCTCCTTTGAAGCCAGATATTCAGGAGAAATAATCTCATCAATCCCCAATTCTCTAAGGTAGGCACGTTCACGGTCTTGTAAGTATTCCAGATTTTTAACTCTGGCAACTGTTTTTTGAGCACCCAGATGCTTGGCAAAAATGGCCGTAGTGATGTTTGTTTCCTCAGAGGACGTGGCAGAAATCAAGAGCTTTGCAGATTTTATATCTGCTTCTTCCAATGATTTATATGATGTACAGTTTCCCTTTACGGTGGCCACATCAAGTTTAGATGAAATGTGTTTTAATTTTTCCTCATCCATGTCAATTACCGTAATCTCCTGGTTTTCGTACGATAATAGCATGGCCAGGTGAAACCCCACATCTCCTGCTCCGGCAATAATAATCTTCATCCGATTCTATCTAATTTTATCTCCTTTTTTGAGGCGTCCAATATACATGTAATTTATACAATATCATTCACCTATGTTTCTAATCCTTAAAGCTTGAGATTAGACTTTTTTTCTATGTGTAAATGTATAACCGTTTCCCTTTCCAGAATATGATTTAGATACGGAATAAATTAGGATAAGGATCAACTTTTTAGACTAAAAAGACTCTCCAATTTTAAAGTATAGTCCCCAATCTCCTTTACCTACAGCGACATCCATCCCGACATTTAAATGATTTTTTTCAAAAACCATGTATCTAAATCCAGTTCCAAGTCCAGGTAAAATCAATCCATTGTCTCCATCGTTGATAGATCCAAAAATGGAAGCGAATCCTAAAAAGCCAACGAATCCCAACTTTTTAAAAGGATTGTAACGATATTCTCCCTGAACGGCTATAATTTGTTCTCCTCTATATTTTCCTAATGAATACCCACGGATATCAGTTTGTCCAACCACAAATTGCTGATTAAAGTTTAAATCTCCAATTCCAAATCCCGTATAGATTCGGGTTCCAATAATGTCTTTTTTGTTTTTCATCTCAATGAAATAATCAAAGTCCATTTCGATTTTTTGAGATACGAATTCATTATCTAAAAATTCAGGGAAGGTGGAGTAGTCCAGATTGGCAATAAAACCATTATGCGGGTAATACACATTATCTCTGAGGTCGAGGGAAGCCACAGCTCCCAATCCGTTTAAATAATCTTCTTGTTGAGGTGCGTTGGCAATGTCAAAGTTGGTAATCAACTTGGTATAAGTGTAATTTGCCCCTAGATATAACTGCTTGTAAACTTTCCGTTGAAGTTCTACCATAAAGAAAGTGGCACCCGTGTTGTAATCGATATATCCGGGAGAAAATGGCATGTCCAGAAAGAACTGGAAGTTAATATTTCCTTGTCCTCCAACTAATGTGGCACGGTACCTATCTTCATTAAAATAAAAACGGTTAAACTGAACCACAAACCACGATTGTGTGGTGGTGTACATTCCAATAGCTCCGGATAATGATGATGGGGAAATCGTATCCTTTTTACTCAGATTATACATGGCAATTGGAACGGCTCCAACAGTAAATCCCAAACTCCGGTTATAATCAATATAAGGAATTGGCATGAATTTGAAATTTTCATCACTTCTTTCATTATTCCCACCTCCGGTGCTTGGCACACCCTGACTATATAAGTTAGATGCACAACAACTCCAAATTCCAATTAGAAGTAAAAAACGGTACAATACTTTCATATTGATGGCTTTAGTTAAACGCGTCAAAAGTAGTATTATTCATGCATACAGGTATGCATTTACTTATGCGGTATCTGAGGTTTTCTCTTTTCGGTTTTGACGGGAATACTGGAATCAACTTTAGAAATAAACCTAGCTGTTCCATGTTTTTTTCTCATTTTTTCAGCAAATACAATTCCTAGAATAATGCCAGTAATAGATAGTAGAATACCAATGACAAGTCCATAAGGGTCATTTAAATATGCAAGTGTGATAAGCCCTAATATAACCCCAATGAGCGTGGGAGAAATAAATATCCGAAGCCAGAAGAATAGCTTAAAAAGCTTATCCATATTGCAAGAAATACAAGCAAAAAGTCCCCTTAAAATAATATTTAAGGGGAACCTACTTTAATTGTCTAATATCATTGAACGCACCCAATCATTAGGGATCATATCAATAGATATGTTAATTCGTTCAGTTTCTCCTGGATTTAGAACTTCGTGTGGATCTGTTAATCTCATATACCAACATTCTCCATTTTGCATTGGTACATGGGTATCATTTAATAAAAACTGAACCTGATCATTGGAATAAACCGGTATGGTTAATCTGATTACAGATTTTTCTATCTCTAATCCTAATGTAGGGTCAGTATGACGTTGTAAAATACCTCCCGGTTCTAGTCTCAGTATTCTAACCAGAGTTACGTCAGTATGTTTTCTAAATGTATTGATAACTTCGGTGAGGTAGGGGCTACTTTCCAATTGTGGGGTATTTAGCCATTCGGTCCAGGAACCATCTGCGTAATCATCAGCGGGTGGAGGGAATGGACGAGAAGGATCCACAATATGTGCGGGAGAGCGTAATGGAATTACATTATAGTGGGTAAATTCTTCCAGATTCATGTTACGAATTTCTTCCAACATTCTTTCCGCATCAAATGTGAGTGGAAGTTTCACACGGTCATTAATAGCCTCGGTTGTTTGAGTTGACATAGTAAATGTTTTAAATAGAGATAATAAATTAATAAGTCTATCAGACCTTTACTGTGTGGTTGGAGCAATAGTCTGGTTAATATGGTAAAACTAATATTTTTTACGACTTGAATAGAGATTTTCTGAAGTATTATGTAGGTTGAAAGCGCATTTTGAAGATAAATAAAAAATTAATTAAAGTTTAAATGCAACATTGTTGCATTAAATACTATGTTTGCACCGTCATAAAAAATATTATCATGAAAATTAAATTTTTTGGAGCGTTAGCGATTAGTTTATTAGTAGGATTGTCAGCTTGTAAGAAAGAACAAGAGACTCCACAAGTCCCAAATGAAGAAGAAGTAATTACCACATTAACTTATACTTTAACTCCTACGGCAGGGGGAACACCGGTGGTATTGAGTTTTAAAGATTTAGATGGAGATGGAGGAGATGATCCTGTGATTGTTAATGGTGATTTAAAGGAGAATACAGAGTATTCAGGTGTGATCCAATTATTAAACGAGCAAGAATCTCCAGCAGAGGATATTACGCTGGAAGTTGAAGAAGAAGGAGATGAGCATCAGTTTTTCTTTCCAAATGATATTGCTGGTTTACAGGTAAATTATATGGATCAAGATAAAAACAACAGACCAATCGGAATTAAAACACATGTTGTTACCGGAGCACAGGGAAGTGGAACACTTACTGTAGTTTTGCGCCACCAACCGGACAAAACTGCTCCTGGAGTATCTGATGGAGAGATTGCAAATGCGGGTGGAGAAACAGATATCCAGGTAACGTTTAATGTGAATGTACAATAAGTTTATTCTTTTATTTTTTTTATCAATCGGATTTTTAACCGGTAAAACTCAGGAATGCAATTTTCACATTCAAGGTGAAGTACTGGATGATCAAACCAGCCAGCCAATTCCGTATGTAAACATTTACATTAGTGAATTGCAACAAGGGGATGTAAGTGATTCTGTCGGGCAGTTTGTTCTTCATAATTTATGTACCAAAGTTTATCAAATAGAAATAAGCTGTGTGGGTTATTCAGCACAGCATCTAAATGTGTCGGTAAATTCCGATACGAGTTTTACGGTTAAACTCCGACCTAATAGTGAGGTTTTACAAGACCTTACCATCGTAGGAACTTCGAGTACAGCATCTACCCAGGAAACGGCTGTACTGGATCGTTTAACGATCACAGAGAATAGTAACAAGAATCTGGCAAATATGCTGGAAGATATTTCTGGGGTAACCACTATAAAAAGTGGAAATAAGGTTTCGAAACCTGTTGTGCAGGGATTATATGGAAACCGATTGACTTTATTGAATAATGGAGTTGCGCAAAGCGGGCAACAATGGGGAGTAGATCATAGCCCTGAAATAGATCCTTTGGTAGCTTCAGAAATTTCGGTAATCAAAGGAGCAAGTGCGCTGGCTTATATGGGAAGTTCATTAGGTAGCGTAGTGATTGTTAACCCTGGAGATATTCCACACGAAGAAGGCTGGCACGGGCGTGCGTTGTATGTGTATGAAACCAATGGACGTGGACATGCAACGAATTTACAACTGAGAAATTACAAAAATGGTTGGGCCTGGCGGGCAAATGTTACATTAAAGCAAAACGGAGATTTGCATACTCCGGATTATTACTTAACCAATACCGGTAGCAAAGAAGCGAATGGTGCTTTTCAAATTGAAAAAAGATTCAATGATAAATGGAAGGTAGATGCCTATTTAAGTTCTTATAATACGGAAATTGGGATTTTAAGAGGATCTCATATTGGGAATACCACTGATTTAGAAGAAGCCTTGCAAAGAGAAGAACCCTTTTTTACCAGGAGTACATTTTCGTATGATATTGAAGCCCCGCGTCAGTTAGTGAATCACCAGTTGTTAAAGCTACATTCAAAATATACGATTGACAGCACACAATGGGTAGAAGCGACCTATGCAGGGCAATGGGACCTCCGAAAAGAGTTTGATGTACGAAGAGGAGGGCGTTCGGATATTCCGGCATTAAGTCTAAATCAGTGGTCACATTTTTTAGAAGGTAAATACCATGGGTACTTTGGTGAATACTGGAGTTTGGTCGGAGGAGTTCAATACCGAAGCATAGATAATACGAATGATCCGGAAACGAATATATTACCTTTAATTCCGGATTATTTGTCATACGAAAATGGTGTTTTTGCTATACTTAAAAGACAATGGAATAACTGGGAAATAGAAACCGGTGGGAGATGGAATAGAGTAGACCAAAGAGTGGTGAGAATTACAAATGGATTTCCACGCGAAATTGTACGTTCTGAAAATGTGTACAATACATTCGGAATTCTGGGGGGAGTTACTTATCAAGTCAGAAATGACTCTAAATTAGCTTTTAACATTGGATATGCATCCCGAAACCCGGAGGTTAATGAGCTTTATAGTAATGGCTTACATCAGGGAGTTGGAGGAATTGAAGAAGGCGATCCTAATTTAAAAATTGAGAAGTCGTTAAAAACAACTTTATCCTGGAGGAGCCAATTAAGCACCAAATGGAATGTTTCGTCCGAATTATATTTCCAGTCTATTCAGGATTATATTTATTTAGCTCCACAAAATGAAATTAGGCTTACGATTCGTGGTGCTTTTCCGGTGTTTAAGTATGAGCAAACCTTTGCACAAATTATGGGGTGGGATGCAGTTGTGGTATATAAACCAATCGAAGCGGTTGAAACTTCATTGAAATACAGTTGGATCAAAGGTGAAGATCTGACCAATAATTTAGGATTGATCAATATGCCTTCCAATAGTCTATTTGCTTCTGTAAAATATGCTTGGAATTTGAATGGATTCTTTTCTATCCTCGACTTCTCGTTGACCAATAAGTATGTTTTTGAGCAAACCAATATTGTTGAGGGGCAGGATTTCGTTTTACCTCCTGATGCATATAATTTGGTAGGGATGAAAATATCAGGTACCGCTCCCATGAAAAAAAGCGAATGGCACTTTTTTATCCATGTCGATAATTTATTCAACGTAAAGTATAGAGATTATTTAAACAGACAGCGTTATTTTGCAGATGATTTGGGAAGAAGTATTGTATTCGGTGCTTCGTTTTCTTTTTAGTAGAATAACATGGAGGAATTAAAAGCATTACTTAGAAATAGGAATTTGAAAGCCACGGGGATAAGGCTTGAAGTATTACAGATTATTTCTGAATTTGAGAGTGCGATTCCGTATACCGTTCTGCAAAAACAACTAACTAATTTTGATAGAGTTACACTGTATAGAACCCTGAACAGTTTAACGGATAAAGGAATTATTCATAAAGCAGCCATTGACGAAAACGATACCTATTACGCTTTGTGTGAACATACTTGTGATTCAACCCATCATCACCATGAACATATTCATTTTAAGTGCGTGGAATGTAAAACGGTATCTTGTTTGGAAATAGAATCTTCATTTCAAATTCCACTATCCAACCATGACATCCATCAAATAGAGGTGGTTGCTACTGGTGTTTGTGAGAATTGTAAGAAGTGAGTGATGAGGGAAGAGTGTTGGGGCACGAGTAGGGAGTTAACAGTATTGAGTTATATAAAAAATAACTTTCACTACTCACAACTGATAATAAATATGTAATAAATGTTTCTTTTTGATCCTTTATGTAATTTTAACTTATTGTTGTTTTTAACTCTAATACTTCAAAACTGACGTTGATATTTTCTTTTTTCAATTCTATCTATTTTCTTAAATCGAAATTTTAAATGTTTAAAATATTGTTTTTTAGTGTTTTGATTGTGTTTTATGGTTTTTTCTTTATTTTATAAAATACGTGTTTATACGTATATGAAATATTAAAATGAAGCGATAGATTTATAGCCTTAAAACTAAAATTATATTTAACTATGAAGAAAAACTACCTTTTAGTAGGTGCCCTATGGTGTTTAAGCCAGGTAGGACTTACACAACCCGTAGATTCCATCAGAAGTATGATGGCCAACCCGGAAAGCGATTACCTCGAATTGCAACAAAAGATGAATAATTATGTGACCGGAGGAGGAACAGTAGATCAAAGTTTGATTAAAGCCTATAACCGTCATCAAGCGTATTATGGTCCATATTTGGGAGCAGATGGAACTGTAGATCATTTTTATCCCGGTTTTTTAACACAATCTGCAGCATTGGCTCAACCTTTACCCAATATTAATGGTTGTGGTGTAGGGCCATCAAAAGGATGGCAAAGTTTGGGACCTAACATGGTAGATAATCTTATAGCGCCAAATCAAGGGAATTCTTATGCCATTAATATGGGGAATAATGGAAGGCTAACTAGTGTGGCTATAGATAAAGTGAATAATTTGGTATATGCTGGATCAGAATCTGGTGGTTTATGGCGTAAAACCATTGGGACGGATAATTGGGAGAATATTACCGATAAAATTGGTTTCCCGGCATTGGGAATTCAGGAAATAGCGATTCATCCCACCAACCCCAATGAAATCTATTGTGCCACAGCTTATGGCGGATATCAAGGAATGCATGGGTATGGAATTGGTTTGATTCATACCACGGATGGAGGAGATACCTGGGAGCGAATTAATTTTTCGAATAATCAGTATGATAAGGAGGCTATAGCAGTGGTGTATACTGATTTTCCTCCCTATACTTTATTTGCCAGTGTAGGAAATGAATTGTATCGATATGATGGAAATAATTTTATAGAAGTGTTTTCAACACATCCCAATCCTGCTCCGGGTTCAACCTACCGAAAACTGATTAGAGATATTAGATTTGTTGCGCCTCAAAATGGTGCTCCAAGACGTATTTTTATCAGTACTCATGATGTTTTTGCTTTTCAAGAAGCGGAACTTATGTATCACGATCTGGATGCGACAAATAATTTGCAACTAGTAAATAATGCAAACAATTGGCAAACGGTGAACTTGATTAAAACAAATCCACATAACGTAAAACGTATTGCGATTGATATTTCTAGAAATAATCCGCAAAGTATTATAGCCAGTTATGGAGAAGGTTCCGTAGTAGAAGTCATTAAATCAGATGATTATGGTATTACCTGGGCCAGTGTGTTTAATACGAATTCTGCTACCTCTAGAACGGGAATGAATTTTTATAGAAATGATATCGCATTTTCAAAATTAACCTCAAATAATAATCAGGTATTTTATAATGCTGCTGTTGAATTTCTTAAAACCAATTTAAATACAGGAAATAAGTGGAAAACAGTTCCTGGTTTTCATGACGATGTAAGAGACATTGAAATTATTATACGCAATGGAGTTGAAGAAATTTGGGTAGCGCATGATGGTGGCCTCCACCGTTCAACAGACCAAGGGAGCACTTGGATACTAGAACATAAAAATATGACGATTGGGGAGTATTATGATGTTGGAATTGCGGAAAGTCATAGCGATATTATTGCTGGTGCTTTAGATATTGGTACTCATTGGAATAAAAATGGAGTTTGGTTTGGGTTTTTACGTGGTGGAGATGGATCACCTGCATTGTTTTTTGATGATGATGAAAATTATGGTTTATTTCATGTTAACGGTGATCCTTATTATTTTGATAGACAAAACGAGCAGGCTTTTACGATCGCCTTTTCTCAAAGTAATAATGAGGTTTTTATGGGATGTCCGCAAATTCAAAATCCCGTACATGGAGATCGAGCTTTGCTAGGGCAGTACGATTTATTTGAATATGATTTGACGGCTCATAAGAATGTAAACTTCCAAACCAGTTTTGTTACTCAAGGCCCTCCAATTTATACTAAACTATCCAACTTCGGAAATAATAAAATCACCGGAATTGCGATGTCGCATAGTGATGAAAATGTAATTTGGGTATCAAATGTTAGAACCGGAGAGAATAATGCATCATTATATAAGACGACAACCAAGGGAGGGCCATCGGGCACCGATTGGACAGATATGTCTTCTACATTAACGATTGGTTCTAATCATATATTAAACTATAATAACGGTGACCAACATATTACAGATGTTTTGGTTGATCCGGACAATCAAAATCATGTGTATTTGTCTATTAGTGGGGTTGTTCCCGGAGCGTATAAAGTGGTTCGTTCGTTGGGTGGAGGAAACAGTTGGGCTGATTTTACCGGATCGTTGCCGAATGTGGCAGTACATGAATTGGAGATGATTGATGCCTATCCGAATAATGTTTTATTGGCTGCAACGGATTTAGGGGTGTATTACCGTGTATTAGATAACAATTCTGATTGGGAATGTTACAATAATGGATTGCCACCAACGATTGTAAAAAACTTTGAAGTCAAATATTGTACCCGCGAATTATATGCAGCAACGATTGGACATGGGATTTATAAAGCAGATTTAAGTGATTTATGGCCGCAGAAAAAAGTAGGAACCGGAGGCGCTACTGTAAACTGGACAACTAATCAAACATTTTATTCTGATGTGGTAGTTGAAGAAGGTGCGACCCTTAATATTACCGGAGCCACCATCTCTATGGCCGGAGGAGCCAAGATCATTGTAAAAAAAGGTGGGAAATTAAATGTTTCCAATTCTATATTAACTAGTTATTGTGATGCATTTTGGGGAGGAATAGAAATCTGGTCAGATCCAAATGCACAAACGCAATATTGTAACTCAGGATGTTTGGTCGGAAAAGTAGTAATCCAAAATTCAACTATTGAAAAAGCAGATATCGCGATAAATAGTGATCAGGATGGCGTATATGTCAATGGAGGAGGCGTGATTAATGCCACCAATGTACATTTTTTAAATAATAGAAAAGCCATTGCATTTGCCAAATTTGAAAACCATAGCCCAGGCACTTCTACGGTGATGGATAATGCGAGTCGTTTTAAAGACTGTATCTTCGAAATTGATGCCAATTATATGTTTGATGTAAAGCCCCCACGTGATCAAATGATTACGGCATGGGAAGTACGAGGAGTACAATTTTACGGTTGTGATTTTAAAAACACCTCAGGACAACCTTTGGAAGTAGCGGGTATTTACCTGCATAATGCGCATTTTGTGGTGACCGATTATTGTACCAATAGCAATATCCCATGTACGAGCCATAAAAAATCAACATTTAAACATCTGGCTTCAGGAATTACGGCTTTAAGTACCGGATTGGACTACCATTTTGTGGTAGATCATGCAGAGTTTACGGATTGTCGTTTTGGGGTGGCCACATCTGCTGTAGATTATGCGGTGGTGACCAATAACCATTTTGAAATTACCAATGATTTTTTGTTTCATAAACCGACTGCGATATTTCTGGAGAATTCCGATCAATATACCGTGCAGGAAAATTTTATAGAGAATACCATGATCAATTATTCTCCACCGGAACCACCAGTTGGGATTCCATTTCTGGGTGATGACCGTGGGATTGTAGTAAAGAACTCAGGGGCTGGAAATAATGCCATTTATAAAAATACCTTTAAAGAAGTATATGTAGGCAATACGGCTTTTGGTACTAATTTTAATCCAGGTGAACCAAATAAAGGTTTGGAATATGGGTGTAACGAATTGGCTGGTTCTAAATATCGAGACTTTAATGTGTATACCATAGATCAACCAGGAGGAATTGCAGGAGCCCAAGGGGGCAATAACCGTCCGGTAGATAATATGTTTACTTCCAATATAGTAAACCCGGAAGGGCATATAGCAAATGATGGGGCTAATCCAATAATTTACTATCACAGAGCAGATGATGGAGGGTATGTATTTGAACCGCTTAAAATTAGTGGAAATGTGACTACTTCTCAAGTGAATATTACATTCAATATAAATGACCACTGTCCTTCCAGGTTGGGAAATGTCATGGATCAAAATCCTAAGGGGTTGGCGACCGGAGGACGTTCGTTACTGATCCGAAATGATTTTGATGGGGCATTAAATGCATATAGCCAGGCCAAATATGTATATGTGAGTACGATTGATGGGGGAGATACCTATGGTTTGTTAAATAGTGTGCAAAGTAGCAATGCCCAAACGGCCTGGGATTTACGAACGGAGTTGATTAATGCCTCTCCTCTAAGTATCGAAGTGATTATGGAAACCATTGAAGAAGGTGTATTGTCCAATGCGTTACTGCATGATGTCATTATGGTCAATCCACATGCGGTACGGAATGAAGAAGTGATGCATGTATTGGAAACCAAAACCAATCCGATGCCGGCATATATGATCAATACGCTACTTGGAATTTATGAGGGGCAAACGCAAAAAGATGTATTAGAAGCTGAAATGGCAAGTGCCATGCAAGATGCCCGTGAAGCGATGCGTCAAATCTATGTAGACTGGCGTGCAGATTCTATTGATCCATATGATGATAGTTTATTGATTTACAATCAGCAACTCCATACTCCGGAGGCCGATTGGAACAGTGTGGCGTATCTGGTCACGCGTGGAAATCTGGAAGATGCACAGATCGTTAAAAATGCGATTCCGGGTAAATTTGAATTGGGAGATTGGGCGACCAATCAATATGATGTGTTGAATGATTATTACAATACCTGGATCAATTTGATTCAGAACGATGCGGTACAAAATCCGAGTGAATCACAAAAATCTGCTTTAGAACAGTTGGCTGCGCAACCGGAATTAAAAGGAGGACGGATGGCAAAAAACTATTTAATGTGGTTAAATGAGGAAACGTATTGGCCGGTATTGCCGGATGCTCTCGCAGGGAAAAAAGCATGGCGTAATCCACGTGCACCAAGGGTAGAAACACCACAAAAGACAATGGAGATGTATCCTGTTCCGGCCAATAGTTATGTCACGTTAAAAATGCAAAATATAGAGGCACAAACATCTGTACAGATTCAGGTGATCAATACGGCTGGTCAAGTGATGTTGACCCACCGTGATCAGGTGCAAAATGGGATGGTCATAAACTTAATGACACAAAACCTTGCGCCCGGATCGTATTTTGTGTTAATTTACCAAAACGAAGTTTTATTTGAAAAACAACCACTTGAAGTTATTCATTAAAATATTATGCTTTTTAATGGTTTGTCCCCAAATTCTTTGGGGGCAAACCTATTTTAATATGCGTTATCCTCCGGATTCAGGGACTTGGGCGAGTGGATCATTTTCTATTGTCAACGAATCTTCTGGTTATTTTGTTTCTAGATGGTCGTTAGATAAGTTGGACGGTACATGGTGGAATAAAATAGGTAAGCTTGATGCGAATGGTAATATGATTTCAAATACTGATAGCATCCATTTTTTAGATAAACAGATATATGTAAATAGTTTTAAAAAGTCTAAAGGTTCTACTTTATACCAAGCTTTTACAATATTGGATATTGGTTCTGGTAAGCATCATTATGGAATGATGAAGTATGACTTGAATGGAAAAATGATTTTTCATAATATGAATACTGGTCAATATCAATTTGTAGTAATAAATGAAATACAAGAGTTACCGGATAAAAATTTTATTGCGGTAGGAACAATCCAAAAATCAGGAACCCATCCCAATGATGAAGAAGTTTTTGTAGTAAAGATGGATAGTCTGGGGAATGAATTATGGCAAAAATCACTTTGGCTAGGAGGAAATGGCCATAATGGAGAATGTATTGCTTTATGCGATGATGGTGGGTTTATTATAGGGGGGGCGGAAAATGATTACACAATAGTACCAAAAGAAAAGGTGAAACCCGTGGTGGTCAAATTAGACGGTTTGGGGAATATAGAATGGAGAAAAGAATATGGAAGCAATATTTTAAGTAATTCACCAGCATATGGAATTTTACAAACACAAGATGGAGGTTATGTATTCGTAGGTGGGGTTGGAGTTCGGAATGATGGCGTTAAAGACGAAAAATCTCCATGGATTGTTAAAATTGATTCCTTGGGAGATATGATATGGAATGATACGGCTTCTACAAAGGATGCAACCATCATTGACAATAAGTATTACGATATATTAGAATTGGATGACGGTTCATTAATTGCTTGTGGACAGAGGAATATTTGGAATCCCAATATTGTTGAACCGGCTAAATTTAGATTACATGGCATACTATCAAAATATTCTAGGGACGGAGTACATATTTGGGAACGAAGATATCGACATCCTGAAGCAGTGGATTTATGGAATACGAAACATTTTTTGTATGACGTGGAACCTACTTCAGATGGCGGTTTTGTGGCGGCTGGGTGGTTAAATCCATCAACTGATACGACCCAAGATACCTGGGTGATAAAAGTAGATAGTTTTGGATGTTTAGAACCGGGTTGTGAAGTCATTGGTGTTCCTGAAATTGCACAAACCATAGAAACGTTGAAAATTTATCCGAATCCATCTAAAGGCATATTACATATAGAAATCACTTCGGGAATTCAAAAAACTAAAAATAATACGTATGAATTTCAACTCTATGATATGTTAGGTAAAAGAGTTTATCAAACCAAGTTACAGCCTTATATGAATACCATTTCGGTTTCAGATTTGCCCACCGGAGTCTATACCTATCGTTTAGGAACAGTCCGAGGAATGGTAGTGTTGGAGTAAGAGCACTTCGACTTGCTTCGGCTTTGCTCAGTACAAGACGCTCAGTGACCTAACGGTGGCGAGTAATGAGCTAACCGTAATAAATAAAGTATTTTTTGTTTTCTTTTTTTGACAAGCAAAAAAGGAAAACCACTAAATTTAAAATAATGACAAAAAATATACTCGTAACAGTATGGTTCAGTATCTTATCCGTGCTGGCTATCCATGCTCAAACATCCAATGATATAGGTGTTCAGGGGATTCAACCTGTATCCTTATGTGTAGGTAATACTGATACGATATATGCAGAAGTATCCAATTACGGAATCAATCCCATTGATAGTTTTATGGTGTTTTGGGAAATCAATTTGGTGCTGGATTCAATGTGGGTATATCAACCGCTAGACACTATAGGTGGTACGGGGTCAATAACCGAACAAATAGCACTAACAACGGTTACCGTACCGTCTAACAATATTGTTATGGTAGTATGGACCAAATGGCCCAATGGTAATGTGGATAATGATATGACCAATGATACCAATGCAATAGTAATCCATACGATATTACCAGTTGACTTGAACGATTCAACGCATTATTGCGAAAATGATAGTGTGGTTTTAGATGCCGGATTATATGATTCTTATGTATGGAGCAATGGAGATACCACACCATCCATTCAAGTAGCAGATACCGGATATTATACAGTAACTGTGACTGATCAACAGTGTATTAGTTCAGATTCCATTTGGGTGGAATCGGTTTTAGATCCGATTGCTTTTTTTCATGATTCATCTAGTTTGTTTGCGGTAGCTTTCTTGAATCTATCTCAGCATGCGGATTCGTTTTATTGGGATTTTGGAGATGGGACCCATTCAACGGATAAAGATCCTGTGCATATTTACCCTTGGACCAATGAGGATACTATATGCCATAATACCATTCTAGTTGCTTCGAATGTATGCAGTTCAGATACATTTGGACAAATTACTATTGTTGGGTCTTATGGATCATCAAACTGGTATTCTGGAATTAAGTCTTCCATAAATAATTGGCAAGTTGATTTTTCATATTCCAGATCAGCGACAGAGTTTTACTGGGAATTTGGAGATGGACAAACTTCTACACAAGCAAACCCCATACATATTTATAGTCCAAATGGAGCTTATGAATGTTATACCGTACAAGTTCGTGCTTTAACACATTGTGGATATGATTATGTTAGAAAACGTATTGCTGTAGGGAATTACCCGGCAAATAATCCATGTCAAATCGTAACCGATGTGCCTCATGTTGTTTTAGAAACAAGTGTAGTTTCTGTATATCCAAATCCCGCACATGATATTCTACATATAGATTTGGTTACCGGATATAATCAAAATTCAATATTTGAACTCTATGATGTTTTAGGCAAACAAGTTTTAAGAGCTCATTTGATAAACGGGGTTAATTCTATTTCCATATCACATTTACCCACCGGAGTCTATACCTATCGTTTAGGAACGGTAAGGGGGATGGTAGTGTTGGAGTGAAGTAATGAACAGTAATGAGTAAAGAGGGTAGAGTAATGAATAGACAAGATTGAGAATTGAGTGTTGTAGAGGAATGAATAACGTGTGTTTAATTATGATATTCTAATACAATACTCAACTCTCATTACTCAAAATGCGTTCCCCACTACTCAAAAACAAAAAATAAAATAATGACAAAAAATATACTCGTAACTGTATGGTTCAGTATCTTATTCGTGCTGACTATCCATGCTCAAACATCCAATGATATAGGTGTTCAGGGGATTCAACCTGTATCCTTATGTGTGGGTGATACTGGTACGGTATATGCAGAAGTATCCAATTACGGAATCAATCCCATTGATAGTTTTATGGTGTTTTGGGAAATCAATTTGGTGCAGGATTCAATGTGGGTATATCAATCCTTAGATACCATAGGTGGTATGGGATCAATGACCGCTCAGATAGCACTAACAATGGTTACCGTACCATCTAACAATATCGTTTTGGTAGCATGGACCAAATGGCCCAATGGTAATACAGATGGTGATTTGACTAATGATACCAATGCAATGGTAATCCATACGATATTACCCGTTGACCTGAACGATTCAACGCATTATTGCGAAAATAATAGTGTGGTTTTAGATGCCGGATTATATGATTCTTATGTATGGAGCAATGGAGATACCACAGCATCCATTCAAGTTGCAGATACCGGATATTATGCAGTAACAGTGACCGAGCAACAATGTTCTAGTACAGATTCTATTTGGGTCGAATCGGTTTTAGATCCGGTTGCGATTTTTCATGATTCATCAAGCTTTTGGACTGTAGTTTTAACCAATTTATCTTTGTATGCGGATTCCTTTTATTGGAGTTTTGGAGATGGAACTTATTCTACCGATATAAGTCCTACTCACACTTATCCTTGGACGGTTCATGATTCCTTATGCTACAATCCAATTCTTATTGCTTCAAACATATGTAGTTCGGATACATTTGGACAAATTGTTTATGTCGGAGTTTATCCACCTATATGGTACTCTGGTATCGGGTCTTCTATAAATAATTGGCAAGTCGATTTTTCATATTCCAGATCGGCTACAGAGTTCTACTGGGAATTTGGAGATGGGCAAACCTCGAAACAGTCCAAGCCAGTACACACATATAGTCCAAATGGAGCTTATGAATGTTATACAGTACAAGTTAGAGCTTTAACATATTGTGGGTATGATTATGTTAGAAAACGTATTGCTGTAGGTAATTATCCAGCAAATAACCCATGTCAAATCGTAACCGATGTGCCCAAAGTTGTTTTAGAAACAAGTGTAGTTTCTGTATATCCTAATCCCGCACATGATATTCTAAATGTAGATTTGGTTACCGGATATAATCAAAATTCAATATTTGAACTCTATGATGTTTTAGGCAAACAAGTTTTAAGAACTCATTTGATAAATGAGGTTAATTCTATTTCGGTTTCAGATTTACCCACCGGAGTCTATACCTATAGTTTAGGAACGGTAAGAGGGATGGTGGTGTTGGAGTAAGGGCACTTCGACTTGCTTCGGCTTTGCTCAGCACAAGACGCTCAGTGACCTAACGGTGGCGAGTAATGAGCTAACCGTAATAAATAAAGTATTTTTTGTTTTCTTTTTTTGACAAGCAAAAAAGGAAAACCACTAAATTTAAAATAATGACAAAAAATATACTCGTAACTGTATGGTTCAGTATCTTATCCGTGCTGGCTATCCATGCTCAAACATCCAATGATATAGGTGTTCAGGGGATTCAACCTGTATCCTTATGTGTAGGTAATACTGATACGGTATATGCAGAAGTATCCAATTACGGAATCAATCCCATTGATAGTTTTATGGTGTTTTGGGAAATCAATTTGGTGCTGGATTCAATGTGGGTATATCAACCGCTAGACACTATAGGTGGTACGGGGTCAATAACCGAACAAATAGCACTAACAACGGTTACCGTACCGTCTAACAATATCGTTATGGTAGCATGGACCAAATGGCCCAATGGTAATATGGATGGTGATATGACCAATGATACCAATGCAATAGTAATCCATACGATATTACCTGTTGACTTGAACGATTCAACACATTATTGCGAAAATGATAGTGTGGTTTTAGATGCCGGATTATATGATTCTTATGTATGGAGCAATGGAGATACCACACCATCCATTCAAGTAGCAGATACCGGATATTATGCAGTAACCGTGACTGAGCAACAATGTTCTAGTACAGATTCCATTTGGGTGGAGTCGGTTTTAGATCCGGTTGCTCTTTTTTTTGATTCATCAAGTAACTTTACTGTTGTTTTTGATAATGTATCTATGCATGCGGATTCGTTTTATTGGGATTTTGGGGATGGACTATATTCTACAAATAAATACCCTGTGCATGTTTATCCGTGGACCATTGAAAATGAGAAGTGTTACAATGTTAAGTTATATGCGTTTAATGAGTGTGGGATAGATACGTTTGAACAGGTGATATATGTCTATAGTGGTTTGTATTGGGGGTCAAGAATTAAGTCTTCAATTCAAGGGCTTGACGTAGATTTTTACTATGATGGTAGTGGAAGTAAATTTTACTGGGAATTTGGTGATGGAGATACTTCAATGGGAGCTAATCCAAACCATATTTATAGTCCAGCGGGAGTTTATGAATGTTATACAGTAAAACTAAAGGTTGAAACAAACTGTGGTAAGGATTATCTTCGAAAACGTATTGCTGTGGGTAATTACCCGGCAAATAATCCGTGTCAAATCGTAACCGATGTGCCTCATGTTGTTTTAGAAACCAGTGAAGTTTCTGTATATCCAAATCCTGTACATGATATTCTACATATAGATTTGGTTACCGGATATAATCAAAATTCAATATTCGAACTCTATGATGTTTTAGGCAAACAAGTTTTAAGAGCTAATTTAATAAACGGGGTTAATTCTATTTCCATATCACATTTACCCACCGGAGTTTATACCTATCGTTTAGGAACGGTAAGGGGAATGGTGGTGTTGGAGTAAGAAGCGCACAGTAAAGAGGATAGAGTAATGAGTAAACAAGATTGAGAATTGAGTGTTGTAGAGGAATGTATAACGTGTGTTTAATTATGATATTCTAATACAATACTCAACTCTCATTACTCGTCCTTCAAAACTCAATACACCCTCTTTAAGAATTCTTCATTTCCTGTTCCCGAAATTCCACCATTCTGGGATCATCGTAATCGATTTCTGTATGCGGAACCAAATCACATTTGTGAAAGTGGCCATCATATTTGTCATTAATCGGGTAATAAATATTCTGATTCAGTAAAGTACTCAATAAAAGTTGTTCCAGTATTTCGATTTTAAAATCCTCATTATCTTCAATGTGATAAAGCTGATACGTGGTTTGATCTGATCTGACATATAATGAATGATCCACACCTTTTAGACCTCTCATTTTATATGGAAAAGTCAATTCATCTACATGATGGTATGGGATATGCCAACCATTATTGATCTCAAAATGACTTAACATTTCTGTTTTTCGTTCTTCATTGAAATATATTTCTTCGGGTTTTTGAGCATCTTTATATGCTAAAAACAGTTCAGAAGTGGCCAACCCCACATTTAAAAATGGCATACTTGAAGTAGCTTCTCCCAGTAAATCAAATAGTTTTCCTTTATCCAGATTTTTAAGAAACTCCCATTTCATAGGAATAAAAAGAATTTCATGTAGCGTGAGAATTAGAACACCAAAACCTTTACGTGGTTCTTCATTTTCTCTGGTGATTTTAAAGTTTACATTCTCCTTTACGTACAGTACATTTTCAAATTCATCCATCTCTTTAATGGTTTCAGAGATATCAAAATGTTCTTTTTTCTTAAAGTCTTTTAGCATTTGTTGCAATAACATCATCACCCCGACATCAGAAGGAGCCTTACGATCCAGGGCATGGGTATAGGGTAAAACATCTTCTTTACACGCTTCTTGTATGGTATATAAAATACTTTTGATGGTAAGTACGGGTGGAATACCGGCTTCATTTTTGAATGTTTGAGCTACTTCAAAAATTCCCTTTCCCTGATCTAAATAGCTATCGACTTCGTCTAATTTTTTATCCAGTGTAACAAAGACTTCATCCATGGGGTCTTTACGTGTGGTGGTATAAATAAAATAGATCAATGCAATGACTCCATATCCAATAGATATTGCTCCAAATGGTTCCGGATAATCTACAACAAATGGCATAACAAGACATAGTAGGATGATGTATATGTTTTTGAAAAGTTGCATCGGACTGATGGTATTGGTTTCTATAAAATAAAACAATTCATTCCGGATAATGAAGCTTTTTAAAATGAGGCTTCAATGGAAGAATGTGCTTTTGGACAAACAATTCCACCGAAAAGTCACAACTATTAATGGACTCAGAAGGCAATTTGATCTCATGTGGAAATCAAAAAAATGTGGAAACTACGTATAAGGAATGTGGTTTATACTTAGTTTGTAATAAGCGTAGAGTAGGGAGCAACGAGAGACAAGGAATGAGTATTGAGGTGGAAGTATAGAGTAGTAAGGGCACTTCGACTTCGTTCAGTGTCCCATTATGGGTTTTATATATTCACTTCGGATTACCGTACAATAAGTAAAGCGTTTTTGAGCGTGAGATATAATCAATGTTTTCGTTAATAATTTTATTTGAATAATAATATTTGTGTCGTCTGAAATAACACCTTTCCCAACTCCCAACTCCCAACTCCCAACTCCCAACTCCCAACTCCCAACTCCCAACTCCCAACTCCCAACTCCCAACTCCCAACTCCCAACTCCCAACTCCCAACTCCCAACTCCCAACTCCTTACACATATTTCTTTAAAACTAAAGCCGCACAATGTCCTCCAAAACCGAAACTGTTGCTTAATGCGTAGTTAACCTGTTTTGTAGATTTCTTTCCCAGAGAAAGATTAAGTTCTGTTGGAATTCTTTCGTCTACATGTGTAGTATTTATTGTTGGAGGAATCCAGTTGGATTGAACTGTGAGGCAAGTAGCAATAGCTTCAATCGCACCGGTTCCACCCAATAAATGACCCGTCATTGATTTAGTGGCGCTGATTTGCAATTCATTTAAATGAGATTGAAATAATCTTTTTATGGCATTAATCTCAGAGATATCTCCTACACCTGTTGAAGTTGCATGAGCATTGATATAGTCAATATGGCCAGGTGAGATATTGGCCTCAGAAATGGCATTTTCCATAGCCAGATAAGCGCCTAATCCATCCGGGTGAGTTCCCGTAATATGATATGCGTCAGAACTTTCGCCTCCGCCTACGATTTCCGCGTAGATTTTTGCTCCTCTTGCTCTGGCAGAATCTATGCTTTCAATGACTAAAGCGCCTGCGCCTTCGCCAACTACAAATCCGTCCCGGTGTGTATCAAAAGGTCTGGAGGCCGATATGAAATTCTCATTGTTGGTAGACATAGCTTTCATTGCGTTAAAACCCCCAACTGATGATTCTGTAATTGGTGCTTCAGACCCTCCAGCAATAATGATATCCGCTTTTCCCAGTCGGATATAATTAAAGGCCTGAATAATACTTTGGGTAGAGGAAGCGCATGCCGTCACCGGGCAATAATTGATCCCCCTTAAACCATGTTTGATAGAAATCAATCCGGATAAGCCATTAGAAATGATTTTAGTGATAAAGAATGGATTAAATCGTGGGATAAAGTCTTTTTGAGTGTAATCAATTATTTCCTTCTCAAATGTTTCAAAACCACCGATTCCACTCGAGAAAATAACTCCGATTTTGTCCGTATTTAGTTTAGAAAAATCCAATTTTGCATCGGCAATGGCTTCATCCGCAGCGATTATCCCGTATTGACTGTAACGATCTAATTTGCGTATCTCTTTTCGGTCAAAATAGTCTTTGGGGTCATAATCTTTTATTTCACAGGCAAAGTGGGTTTTAAATTTTTCGGGATCAAATCGAGTGATTTTATCTGCGCCTGATTGCCCGTTAAGTAAACTTTTCCAGTATTCATTTACATTTTTTCCAATAGGAGTGATGGCTCCTAATCCGGTAATAACAACTTTTTTCATAATAGTTAATTATATATACCGTACGGTATATGTTTTGATAAAAAATTTTAGGTTCTTAGTTCTTGAATTTCTTTTTCCAGTGCATCTATGTTTTTGAGTAGAATTCCAGGTTGATTTAATGTCTTGGCTAAAAGAATGCTCCCTTCTAATAATGCAATAATTTTATTGGAAAAATCTAAAGTTTCGATATGCTTAATTTCTTGTTTTTGAACTCCCGACACCAGAATTTCATTGGTTAATTTAATCCAGTTATTAATTTTCAAAACCACTTCATTTTTTAGAGATTCATTTCCATCATCCGAATCTACAGCGGTATTCAGTATGGCACATCCACCATTATTAAAAACCTGCTGGTAATGCGTTCTAAAATGATTTAAGAAGGCCGACAGTTTATCAATGGCATGATCATGTAATTGCATTTTAGCAAATAGTTGGTCCGATTGAAATTTATAATTGTATCGAAATGCTTCAATCGCTACTTCATTTTTGTCTTTGAAGTTTCCGTAAATACTGCCTTTGGTAAGACCCGTAGCATTGGTTAAATCTGACAAATAGGTGCCGGTATATCCCTTTTTATTAAAAATAGATGCGGTTTTTTCAATGATGAGTTGCCTGGTTTTTTCAGATCGAATCATAAAACAAATATACTGTACGGTATATGAAATGCAAATTATTTAAGGTTTTGATTGATAGAGGAGTTTTTTAAAGTACTTAATTCTTAATCTAAACGCTTGAAATAGATCACAATTTCATTGTAAAAACTGGTTTGATTTCCATGTGGGTAGCTATGGACATATCTAAGAACCAAATATGTATCATTTTCAAAGTATGTCCACCTTCGGTTTAAAGGATCATCTCTTTCGTAAACGTCAGGGAATGAATGGATAGTCTGATAATGATCATTTTTTCGAACGAGGAATCCCAGACCGTTACTGAGCTCTTGTCCGGAATAGCTTTTTGCAGCATGACAATGGAGTATCTGTGTTTTTGCAGTAGAAATGGAATTGGAGTCTATCAGATGTAATATTTGAGATTCTTTTTGAGCTTGTTTATAGGTCCATGGGCCTTCCATACCATACGTATGCGACCAACCCGTCTCATGAATAAACATGATTTGGTATTGACCGGTTGGTCTGATTTTCATTTTTACTTCAGAGGAAGTAAAGAAATCTTGATTAAAGAGATCCAGATCAATGGTGTCAATTTTTGAATTGGGATAAATTCTTTCAGATTCCATACGAAGACTATCCAAAAAATGTTGCCCTACGCTAACTAGAGGTATACACGTTAAAAAAATGTAGAGGAGACATAATCTTATGGTATTTTTAATTCTCATAATTAGACCTTTAACCTAGAAAACGGTCAAAAACTTTTTGTTCTTTGTTTAATTCAAAACCAATCGTTTCATAGAATTTATGTGATTCTAATCGAATGACATTACATCTGACACGTAACTTTGAGATGCCATTGTGATTTGACCAGATGACTATTTGCTGAACCAGTTTTTTACCAATTCCCATTTTCCGAAATTGATCATCAACTATTAAGCCACCGATTTCCATAAATGGTTCGGACTCTATTTTTAGCACATAAAAACCATGAATCCAGCCTACGATTTGTTGGTTTAAAACAGCCACAAATACCTGATGATTCGGATCTTTAAGGATGAGTTCAATTCTGGTTGCTATGGATTTCTGAGGAGAACGATACCCTAGTTGATCGGATAACCGTGTGATGGCTAAGGCATCTTCTGATTTAACAGGTCTGATTTGGAATTCCAATGGATAACGAATTTGATGAATGAAAATGTGCAATATCAAGATATAAAGATATTGTACTTTTAGATGTGATAAAATAAAAATTGATTTTGGCGTTTACAGAATCATATGATCCGAAAGCTCATTTCTTTTTTTGCAAATCCAATACGGTTATCCGCTCTAAATACGTTATTGATATTAGCGGCAATTTGGGCTAATTCTTATTGGCAGGTATTCTGTAATCCATCTTCCTGGGCGATTGTATTTATTACCATTAGCTTTTTATATACCATTATTTTGCCCTTTGTGATTAAATATAAAAAGTATCATTTTATTATTGGGTTTATTGGGGCGTTGTCTTTTTGGATGTATCTCTATTGCATTATTTTCCTGGGAGAGATGAATTTCTGGGGGCTTATTTTCATATTTACAGGATCTGCAATTTTAACTTTTACGCCTCACTTTTTAGCTGGTCAAATATGGTATAAGCTTTTTCTAAAGGAAGGCTCTAAAATGATACGCAAAGCATTTTTTGTTGGGTCTAAAATCTGTTTGGTTGGGGTATTGAGCGTGGGAATTCTATATGCATCTGCGCTGGAGGATGTCGAAGCGTTTGAACAATCAAATTATAGAGAACTGGAGCCTAATTTTTTTAATGAAAAGATTTTGGGAATGCATTTGATATATCACACGCGTTTCTGTGGATATGATGGCTGGAGGCCTCCTATTCATGAGCCTTTACTAGTATTAGGGATGTGGATGAATAGAGGGGCGTGGGGGATAAATATCGCATTAGAAAAACGCATTGAATTATATCAGAAATTCTTTCCGAATAAACCGGTTCATTTAGAATGTAGTTGCGCAGAAATGTATTCTGAAACGTATCATAATGATGAGTTGTTTAAGTAAATGTTATTTCGATGTGTGTTTATTTTGAAATCAGGTCTATTTGATAATCCAGAATTTGTTTCTTCATTATGAAGTATCCTCTAGATAGGAGGAATGCATAATCATTTAATGCTGAAAAGAGCATTTCTAAATTTTTATCATTGTAAACGCTGTGCCCAAAGTATAACCAGTCTTTTGATAAATAGGTTTCAAAGTTTTCTTTGATTTCGGGGGTGAGTTCTTCTCTATAAAGAGGATTGTTTAGAATTGCCTGGATCTCAATTTTGAGTTTTTGTTCTTGTGATTTTATATTTCTAAACTGTTTTTCTATTTCCTCAATAGGTAGTGAAAATTGAACAAATTGTAATTGATTACTTAACTCTTCGTATATTTTATAATTAGAATCGTATCTGACATCAAATTCGAAAAAGTTCTTGTAAAGCGAAGCCAATTTATTGGTAAGTAATTTGTCGTGTTCTATTTTTTTAAAGTGTGAAAAGACATTAATATCGTTTTGTTTAATTTTTTCCTCAAGATCTAAAAGTTCAGTATTTAATCTGTTGTAAAGTTTAGAACTCTCTTTTTTGCTATACTTTATACCATCGTAATCAAAGCTTTTAATCCGGATGGTTTTGTCTGAGATTTGTTTTATGATGTCTAAATCACTTTTTAAATATACATAGGAGAACACCATATTGATATTTTGCTCAGAGAACAGTTGATTCAATGACTTTGACTCCGTATTTCCGCTGATTGTAATAGGATCAAACGGAAGTGGGTTTTTCATATCATAATATCCATTGTAAATTTTTGAAAATGAGTTTTGATTAAATAAAGTATCATACTCATCCTTGAAATTTGTAAATAAAAGTTGAGAGACCTGACCCTTATACTCAATTTGAGAAAAAACCTTTTTTGTAAGTTCTTTTTGATAATCATTCAATCGATTTATAAGGTTGTTTGCAAGTGCTTGATCGGAACTAGTTGATTCTATTCCCAGTGCTTCAATTTTGTTCACTCGGTCTTCAGTACTAGGATGCGAAGCCCATTGATCTTTAATAACCAATTTAGATTTATTGAACTTATTTAATTCATCAATGGTTACTGATGGTAATTCATTTATGAATTTTAATTCATCATCCCTGGCAATGAAGTTCATGATATATGATTGTTCAGGATAGATATTCGGACTATTCTGATTATTTGATATTTTTTTTTCGTAAAAAGAAAGAACCGAATTAAAAGAGTACTCAGCGAGATTCATTCTGAGCAAAGCGTTTTTTAGAGGTTCATAACCGGTTACGCGAGTTGCGATTTCATCCGCATGGAATTCCATTTCTCTAGATAATCCCATATATGATTTGTTGATAATGTTGTATAGTTGGATTAATACCCATTGAATTCCTTCTATTATTTTGATGGCTAATAAGACGAATATTGAAATAATACCATTTACATTACCCCATTTTTGAATAACTCGATCGAAGGATTCATTATCGTATAACATGTTAAATATAACTTGATTGACATTATACACATAGCTTCCTACTTTCATAGACCTTTGCGAGAAGTGACCAAATTCGTGCGCTAATATGGCTTTTAACTCATTTTTCGTAACCGTATTAATTAACCCCAAACCGATTTGTAAATTCTTTCTTATTGGGAGAAACATACTAAAGAAACTGGAATCATAAAAAACACCTGCGTTTACATCCGGTGATAGATAGATTTTTTTAGGAAAGTCAGTATCTACTGTTTTTACAATATCTTCAATCATTTCAAACAATTCAGGTTCATCTTTTCGATTAATTTCAATAAGATGTGATAAGTCAATTTTGTGAGATTTGAAGACAAACTTCAAGATAAAAACCAAAATCAAAATCCCTAAACTAGCGAAGCCAATTCCAATAAAAACAGTGAAGAGGTTTGGTATTTTTAAAATTAGAATAAGCCCAACATAAAAGGAGCCTATAGTTAATCCAATCGCAAATAATAGAATAGCAATATAAGTGATAACAAATAAAAGAATACTGATTACAGATTTAGTGGTTTGGGTTTTAAATTGAGAAGACAGTTTAATATCCTGTTGCATCATGTTAGAGTTTTTTGTACGAATAAGGGATAATTCTAAATGTTATTAATTAACGCTTGTAAAAGTAGTCTTTTTGATTGACAATTGTTCTGCATCTATGGTTACATTACTTTAAGTAAGCACCTGATATCCGAAGAACATTCCAATGGCAATAAGCGTGGCCCATGCAAATCTGATCCATTTCGTTTTTTGAGTCATGGAGGGAGCTTCATCTATGCGTAAGGTTTTAAAGACCTGGATAATTTTCTTTCGTTGTTGAACGAAAATCAGGATGAAGACCGATTGAAAAACTATGGCATTTAAAAGCGCACCCTGATTGATTTTATACAAAATATCCAATAAGATGATATTGATAAATACCGGAGTGAGTAATACTGCTCCCAGAAGTTTTGTTCTCCTAAATAGTAGCATAAAAGCACCAATAACCTGAATGCCACCAACAATTAATGGATATGTTTTGGTGGTTCCAAAAAAAGCCCACATGATTTGAAATTCGGTAGCATCTTTGATTGCAACTTCTATAAGCTTAGCACCTTCAAATTGTTTCCATTTTGCCACACCGTAAACGAAAATGAAAAATGCAGTCCAAATACGAAGTGCCAGTTCTAGTAGGTCTAGTCGAAATATTTTTTTGTGTTCATCCAATACCCGAAGATTATTGGGACTAAAGGTAGGATTTAATTTTGCCGGTAAGGTAAGATTTATGACAGACGGTTTAAATCACCATTAAAGTCTCCTCAGGAATCCAGCCAATACTTCCGTCTGGTAACATAATCTTTAACCATTGTCCGGATGTTTTGAGTACTTTCACTTTTAGTCCATTATGAATCACGAATAAAACGGTACTGGTTGTATTAGGTTCCGAATAGATATTAGTTCTGGTTTCAAAAATAATGGCATTTTGCTCCGCAATATTTTTATGATATTGTGCACGTGCAAATAGGAAGGTCATTCCGGTAGCCAGTAAGAGAACCAAAAATAAATAGAAGGATAATTGCTTAACTCCGGTGGATCTGGTCATTAAAAATAAGAGCAGACTTAACATGCCTAAAACGATGAATACAATACTTATATATGCCCAGGTATCCATTGCAAATGAATTGACCAGTGTATACCACCATTCTTTATAAAAAGGGGTAGGGAGGGTTTCAATTTTGTCTACGATTTGCTTATTGGCCAAAGCCAGATTGTATTTGATATCTTCACCATTTGGTTGCATTTTTAATGCTCGTTCATAGTAAAGAATCGCCTCAGTGATTTTGTTGAGTTTGTAGTAACAGTTTCCAATATTGTAATATAAATCTGAAGAACGCATGCCAGATTCGGCAATGGCATTATACGACTTTAAGGCGTCTTCGAACTTTTGTTCCTGATAGCTTTGATTTCCCAGTGTGTATAGCGAATCATAATGCGCATTAAGTTCAGAACTTATTGCCATAAACTGAAAACCGGATACCAAAAAAGAGATTAATATGAACTGTTTCATTTGATTTCGTCTTCAAGTTTAACAATAATGTTTTGCGCCTGTTCCAAAAGTTCAGCATCGCTGATTTGACTTACCGGAGCAAATCGAGCCATTTCACAATGATCCAAAGTAGTGATCAGAAGTTGTACAGTATTTTCAGAAACCTGATGCTGGAGTAGTTTCTTTTGTATAAATGATTTGTTTAAATCTGTATTGGCAATATTGAGTTTGTTGGCCAAATAACCATTTAGAGCTTTAAAAACAGATTCGTAAAATGCGTTTTTGTTATTGGATTTAAGTGTTTCTTCAGCTTGTTTGAGTAAACGTTTAGCAAACTTTGTTGCTTTACGTTTTTTCATACCAATAGTATCCGCTTGTAACTCATTTTGTCTTCGTAAAATGATATAGGCTAATCCTGCAAGAAATATTGGAACAACGATCCAGAAATAATACCATACGGAATTAAAGAAGGAAGTACCTTCCATTTCTAATTCAGGATTTTTGGTATGAATGAAACGAATATCAGTTCCCAGACGAGAAACATCTTGTCGGTTAACTCCCGGACCCTGGGCTCCTCCTGAACCGGCATCAGAAGTTCCGGAAACATTAACTTCTACCGCCTCGGATTCGATGGTTTTGTACTTTTTTGTAGCCAGGTCAAAATAAGAGAATGAAATGGATGGGAATTCATAAGTACCTCCATTTCTTGGTATAGCCAGATATTCCCAGGTTTTAGCCCCTGCTAATCTATTGGCTTTATTATTTACGCTAGATTTTAATTTTGGATCATATACCTCAAATTCCTGAGGCCAATTCGGAACAGGATGATCAATAAGTGGGATATTTCCAGAACCAGAGATTTTAATGGAATAGTTTAACGCATCGTTTACCGCCAATTCTGTAGGGGTAATTTTTGTAGAAAAATTAAACTGTCCAACTGCTCCTGAAAAACCTTCAGGGGCTCCGGGAGGCAATGGCTTTACATTGATTTTTATGGGATTACTTTTTAAAAGAACGTTGACATCTTTCATTTGATACCTTGGACCAAACCAGGTATTTACCGGTTTTGAACCCTGAATTTGTACCACAGCATCCACTTCAAGAGGGATCAAAGTAAGCTCTCCGGTTTTCTGTGGAATTAAAATGGTTTTCTTTAACGTGAAAACGTCATATTGCATCCCTTTAATAATCTCTCTGGTGTGGTTATTGTTATTGCTAATCTCAATATCAGAAGTATAGAATCCGTCAAATTCAGGCATCCTTTGCGCTTCAATCCCTCTTAAGCTCGCACGATTGTACAATTTATAAGTCGCAATAATTTGTTCTCCCTGATAGACCGTGCGTTTATTGACTTCCAGGCGTATAAAAATGTTCTTCTTGAGTTCCTTTTTTTGTTTTTCCTGACGGTTTACTTCGGATTGAGTAGTTGCAGAACCATTGCCATTTTGATTTGCTGAAGCTTCCGTTACTGTGATTTCAACAGGTTTACTTTTGTAGGTTTTCCCTTCAAATTGAATCCGCGCAGGTTCAATAGTATACTTCCCTTTATTCAACGGAGAAAGAATATAAGAGTAGCTGACACTACTTGACATTTTTCCGTTGATATAACGCATCTCGGATGATTTACTCGGGCCACGTAAAATTCTGAAATCTTTGGTCAGGTTTCCCGGAGCGGTAAAATCATCACCAGAAGCATTAAACTGAAAGCTTAAGGTGAAATTGCCTCCTTCCGGTACGGTGTTTTTGCTAACCAAAGCATTCAAAACCGGAGTTTGCGCTGAAGCAATACCAGATGTTAAAAATAATATGAAGAGTATCAGTCTATTCATCTACCAATCTTTTTCTGATTTTTTACGTGAAGCAGCTTTAGCTTTCTTTTTAGCAACGTTTTCTCGTGTCTTTTTCTCTTTATCCTCCATTGCTTTTAACAAACGCTCCGCATCAGCTTTTGACATTTGACCAGGTTGAGGTTGTTGATCTTTTTGATCCCCTTTTTCATCCTTTGGATCTGATTTTTGATCATCCTTATTTTGATCCTTGTTGTCTTTGTTGTCCTTGTTCTGGTCTTTGTTTTGATCGTCTTTATTCTTTTCCTGGTCTTTATTCTGATCTTTATTCTGGTCTTTGTTTTGATCCTTGTTTTGATCTTGATCTTTGTTCTGATCCTTGTTATCCTTATTGTCTTTATTCTGATCTTTATTTTTATCGTCCTTGTTCTGGTCGTCTTTATTTTGATCTTGATTGTCTTTATCCTGCTGATCTTGTTTTTGTTGTTCTTCTAGTTTCTTTCTGGCGTACTCATAATTATATCGGGCTTTTGAGTTTTGCGGATTGGCTTTCATTGCATTTTTGAAGGCATTCATTGCATCCTGATACTTCTGCGTTTGCATATGTGCATTCCCCATGTTGAAATACGAGTCTGATTTGATTTTAGGATTTGTAGTTGTTTGCGCCAGTTGTTCGTACGTTTTGATCGCATCAGCATATTTTCCTGAACGATATTGCGCATCTCCAAGGTTGAATTTGGCACTTTCCATTTTAGGATCTATCTCCAAAGCTTTTTCGTACTCCAAAATGGCTTTTTGTGTAGAATCTATTTTATAAGACGCATTACCTTCACGTACCCACTTCTTAGGATTTTGAGAAAAACCTAAAAGCGCGATAAATAACCCTATGAATGCGAATAGATACTTCATTTTTTGACTTCGAATAAATTTAACTTATCCATAAACTTCATACGTTTCTCCGGCCATAAAATTTCCAGAATCAAAAGTAGAACAGCGGCAATTAAAAAGTATTGAAAACGATCTTCATAATCACTATAAATTTTGGATTCCAGTTCGGTGGTTTCCAATTTATTGATTTCTTCTAAAATGGATTTTAAACCAATATTTCCGTTATCCGCTCTAAAAAATCTGCCACCTCCTGCTTCCGCAATATCCGTAAGCATCTGTTCATTTAATTTGGTCACGATGGTATTCCCTTCTTTGTCTTTTCTAAAGCCCAGTTGAATTCCATTACGATAAATAGGAATTGGAGCACCCTGAACTGAGCCTAAACCAATGGTATATACCACAACACCCATATCTTGTGCTTTTTCCGCCAGATTTACCGCATCTTCTTCATGATCTTCACCATCTGTTACAATCACAATGGCTTTGCTGGTTTTGGTGTTGTAATCAAATGATTCCAAAGCCATATCTAATGCGGCACCAATAGAAGTTCCCTGATTGTTGACACTTGTGGTGCTTAATGAATTGGTAAATAGTTTTGCAGCTGCATAGTCTGTGGTTAATGGCAACTGTACATAAGCACGTCCTGCAAACACAATGATACCCAAACGATCGCCATCCAAATTATCAATCAATTTTTCTACACCCATTCGTGTACGCTCCAAACGATTTGGGCGAATGTCTTCGGCCAACATACTGTTAGATACATCTACCGCAAGCATGATGTCAATACCTTCACGTTTGGCCTCATATAATTTACTGCCAATTTGAGGATTGGTGATTCCCAGAATAAGGAAAATCCATACTCCTGAAAATAGAAGAAAATGCATCCACTTAGATTGAAAACTCATCTGAGGTAATACATACCCTCGGAACTTCACATGACTGAGTTTGCGAACCATTTTCTTGGTCCAGATTAAATCTATCGCAAATACAATTGCGAAGATCGCTATTGCAGCTAACCACCATAAATATTCTGTATGTGCTAAACGAAACATTATATGGAAATAGATTTTAGTATGGTTTTACGTAATAAAAACTCCAGAAGCAAGATAATCGCTGCGGCCATGGCCCAACTATAAAACTGTTCATTTCGCTTTCTGAATTCTTTAACGTCAATTTCAGTTTTTTCTAACTCGTCAATCTGTGCATAAATACCTTCCAAAGATTCATTATCTGTGGCTCTAAAGTATTTGCCATTGGTTTGCTTTGCGATTTTCTTCAGTGTGATTTCATCAATAGAAACACGTTGATTGCGGTAGATGATCTGACCATTGGGTTGAGAGAATGGCATAGGTGCCATGCCATTGGTGCCCACTGCAATTGTATAGACTTTGATACCAAATTTGCGTGCAATTTCAGCAGCGGTTAATGGAGGAATATCACCGGAGTTATTAGTTCCATCTGTAAGTAAAACCACCACTTTACTTTTAGCTTCACTTTCTTTGAGCCTATTTATAGCAGTTGCCAATCCCAAACCAATTGCGGTTCCATCTTCAACCATACCATTTTGTAAACTTCTCAATAAACCTTTAATTACCGAATGATCGGTAGTTAAAGGAGATTGTGTGTAGGCTTCTCCGGCATAAATCACCAATCCGATTCGGTCATTGATTCGTTTATCTACGAAATCCGCTGCTACCGTTTTGGCGGCTTCCAATCTATTGGGTTCCAAATCACGCGCAAGCATAGACCCGGAAATATCCATGGAAAGAATAATATCAATACCTTCAGCTTTAATATTTTGCCAACTACTGGAAGATTGTGGACGCGCAATGGCTACCAGAATAAGTCCCAGCGCAACTGTTTTAGCAATGAATAAGCTATGATATAAAATGATCTTAAAGGTCGGAGCGGTTTTTTTTGCGAATGAAAGTGTAGGCAGGTTTACTTTCGTTTTCCGGCCTTCATATCTCATAAAGTGCCAAAGCCATAGTAACGGAACAATGACCAAAGTCCATAAAACCCACGGATATGCAAACTCAATATTATTCATTTGTGGTATCCTGTTCTTCTTGGGGTTCTACAATTTTGGTGCTTTCCACTAGCTCAAATGCAATGTGCATACATTGTTCGTTTTCTTCAGGTAGAGGAGTGGCTTTCGCAAATTTTACCAAATCGGAAATCCGTAACGATTCGATAATTCTTTGACGTAAAGCTCTGTCCATTTTAGCTTTTTTCAACAGATGCTTAATTTCATCTGTAGTGGATTCCTTTACCGGGATATGGAATCTATTTTCAATATATTCTCTGGTAATGTCTGAGATTTGGACATGGTAAGCCTTAAATGCACCAACTTGCCAGAGTTCTTCTGATTTCAACTGATTTAATCGTTCAATAGCCAAAACGTGTGCAGCCACTTTAGGAATAATTGGTGCAGTTGATTTTTTCTCCGGAGTTTTTCCAATCAGGAAGGCGATAATGGCAGCCATAATTATCGCTCCATAAGCCAACAATCCATAGATGTAATATTCCTGAATATATTCCAATAAAGTCATCGGAACTTCAATAGGTTCCACAATGTCTACAAACGCTTTAGAAGTATCGACTTCTACGGTATTGACTTCAAATAGAAAAGCATCGGTACTAAATGGGATAGAATCTATCCATACAGTAACTTCAGGGAATGCCCATAAACCAGAATCAAATGAAGTGATGACCCATTGCTTTTGGTACCCTAATATGTTGGCCTTTGTGGTAGAATCATCAAATAATGTATCAATCGGATGTGACTCGATGATCTCCAGAGGAGTTGTAATCGTATCTTTAAATTCAGGCCAAATAATTTCTTCATGAGCCGAAGCATTTACCTGCAATTCTACCCGAACCTGCTCACCAATTAAAATGGACTGGCTAAACGGATTAATAGAAACTCTTTTGGTTTGCGCCAAAGAAAGTACGCTGATAAATGAGAGTAACACTATAAATCCCCATTTCAAAGTGCTATGTTTTAACGCCTCAATCATCGCTTAGATTCTCTTTTTTTGAATAGTTTCATCAATGGTTGTACGTAATTCTCATGTGTAGGCATAATAGCCGAATCTACACCGGCAGTCTTAAAAGTTCGTTCTAATTCCTCTTCGAATTTTAAAAGCTCATAAGCATAAGCTTCCTGGAATTTTTTAGAACTGGTATCTGCCCAAAACACTTCATCTGTTTCCGGATCTGTTAATGGAACCAGTCCAACTTCAGGGAATTGACTTTCAATAGGATCAGTCACTCTAAGTGCTACCAAATCATGTTTTTTGTTCGCTAGTTTGATGGCTTTTTCAAATGGACTACTGATAAAGTCAGAAATCAAAAAAGCAATGCTTCGTTTTTTGATGACTCCAGTGAAATAGCTCAGGGCCATTTCAATATCTGTTCCTTTACTGTCTGCTTTGAAGTTGAGCAGGTCACGGATGATATGTAATGTGTGTCCACGACCTTTCTTGGGCGGAATAAACTTTTCAATTTTATCGGAGAAAAAGATGACTCCAATTTTATCGTTATTCTGAATTGCGGAGAATGCTAAAACTGCACAAATTTCAGTTACATAGTTTCTTTTTAGAATTTCGTGGCTGCCATAATCTTCTGAGGCGCTGACATCTACAATAAGCATTACGGTTTGTTCACGCTCTTCTTCAAAAATCTTTACATATGGATGTCCCATCCGTGCAGTTACATTCCAATCAATTTTTCGGATTTCATCACCCGGCTGATATTCTCTAACTTCAGAGAACGTCATCCCTTGTCCTTTAAAGGCACTATGATATTCCCCAGAGAAAATCTGATTGGATAACCCACGAGTTTTAATCTCGATGCGTCTAACCTTACGTAATAGTTCTTTTGTTTCCATTTAGTGTGGTAGCAGGAGAAAATGTTACGGAACTTCAACTTTATTCAGAATGTTATTGACAATATCAACACTGGTAATGTCTTCTGCTTCTGCTTCGTAAGAAATTCCGATTCGATGTCTCATGACATCCATACAAACGGCACGTACATCCTCAGGAATCACATAACCTCTTCGGTTGATAAAAGCATATGCTTTTGCTGCTAAAGCCAAACTAATAGAAGCTCTTGGAGAAGCTCCGAAGCTGACTAAATTCTCATGATGATCTAAGCCATAATCTTTTGGGTATCTGGAAGCAAAAACAATATCAACGATGTATTGCTCAATTTTTTCATCCATATAGACCTGACGAACCACCTCACGGGCTTTGATTACATCATCAGGTTTGCACACAGGGTTAGGTTTGGCAAAACCTTTAGCCTGCATATTCATTCTTACAATTAGTTTTTCTTCTTCTCGGGTAGGATAGTCAATAACCACTTTCATTAAGAAACGGTCTACCTGTGCTTCCGGAAGCGGATATGTACCTTCTTGTTCTACCGGATTCTGAGTAGCCATTACGAGGAATGGTTTAGGTAGCGGGTATGTGGTATCTCCAATAGTGACCTGACGTTCCTGCATTCCTTCCAGTAACGCACTTTGCACTTTAGCAGGCGCACGATTGATCTCATCTGCTAATACAAAATTGGCAAAGATCGGCCCTTTTTTATTGGTGAACTCACCTGACTTGGCATTGTAAATAATGGTTCCAACCAAATCGGCAGGAAGCAAATCCGGAGTAAACTGAATTCTGCTAAAATCTGCATCGATCGTTTTTGATAGTGTGGTAATGGCCAATGTTTTTGCCAGACCAGGAACCCCTTCTAAAAGTATATGTCCATCGGCCAACATAGCGATCAATAATCTATCGATCATATATTCCTGACCGATCAGTACTTTCTTCATCTCCATTCTTACGAGATCAATAAAAGCGCTTTCTTTTTGAATCATTTCATTGAGTAATCTGATATCTACAGCCGGGGTAGAAGTAGCAGCTGTATTTTGATTCAATCCGTCTGATTGTAACATATCCATTTTGTAAGCATTTTTTAGCAACCAACAAATATGGATTAATGATAATTTTAATCAAATCCGACCTCGTTAAATTTTGTTAACAATTCTGTTTGAAAACCTTAATTTTATTGATGTTTTGAAATTACTTTGAATTTCTAAAACTGGAAATATGGATTCAAAATTGACACTGGAAAAAACGATAAAATTAGTTCGTGAATTTCATGATGCTTTCGGTATCAATAGTATAGATCAGCCTTCGGTGAAATTGGATCCTAAAACAGTTCAATTGCGTTTTGATTTAATGCAAGAAGAAAATCAGGAATATCTGGAAGCCGCGCAAAAAGGTGATTTGGTTGAAGTAGCTGATGCTTTAGGTGATATGCTGTATATTTTATGTGGAACAATGTTAGCGCATGGAATGCAGGGGAAAATTGAAGAGGTGTTTACCGAAATTCACAGGAGCAATATGTCGAAATTGGGAGCAGATGGAAAACCAGTATATCGTGCGGATGGGAAAGTCCTTAAAGGGGAGAATTATTTTAAACCTGATATTGGTGCTTTTTTTGATAATTAACTATTTTCGAAAACATTATGATATAATATTTTAACTATGAAAAACCTTTTACTTATTAACCTTTTGGCTCTTATCATGTCTTCATGTGCATTTCATACTGGAATGATGACTGGAAATGCGAGTATTGCAAATAATAACTTTAGAGTCGCAGGAATAATTGATGGTCAGGCTTCTACTACACATATTTTAGGCATTGGAGGACTCTCAAAGTCAGCTTTGGTATTGGAAGCTAAGAAGGATATGTTGACGAATTACCCACTGAGAAAAGGTCAGGCTTTAGCCAACGTGACTGTTGATATAAAAAAGACATTTGTTTTATTTTATGAAAAAACTCTGATAACTGTTTCTGCTGATGTGATAGATTTTAATCCAATGGATACCGAAGAGGAATTCGAAGATGTATATTTACTTTATAACCCCAATGCACATGTAGGATTTAAGGTTGGAGATACTGTTTACGTAATGACCAACGAGTATGCGATGACTTTGGATAAAGGTTATGTTTCTGGTTTTGGACAAAAGCGGTGAGAAGTAGTATACACTAATGGGTATAGTAACTATCATTATTCACATGTTTTACATGCCTCTAAAACCGAAGATCAAATTCGATACTATGGATATGAAATAGGTCAGGAAATTGAATATATAGCTACTAACGGTGAAATTAAAAGAGGGATTATTTTCTGTATCAATTCAAAATACGCTGGTGTGAAGGAGAAAAATGCTCTAGAAAAGAATTTTAAATGGGATTTGATTCCACTGGGTAGAATTCGAACAATTTGATTCGATTATTAAGAAGTTAGTTATGGTTTGATAAGATAAATACATACATTTGGATTAGTAAAACTCTATACTAACTTTAAAATATCTAAAATGAAAAAAGTATCATTAATCCTAATGTTCGTGGTCATTAATATTGCCGCGTTTTCTCAATACCAAAACTATCATATCAAGGAACATTTTGACAAAATGTTTATCGAATCTTACCAGAATAGGACTAAATACGATTATACCGGATATGAACTACAATTGGGTGGCGGTAGTGGCTTAGCAAGTAGATTGTCATCAGCCTGGTGTCCTGCATTGGAAGCATTGTTAACGATGTATGAAACGACAAAAGATAAAGCATACTTATATGCTTTTATGAAGGAAAGTACACAAATTATTAATTCTAGACGAGATTATGTGTATGGTTCTAATCATTATCCATTATGGTTTCGTGATGTCGATTATAACAATAACGTAGATGCTACGGGAAATGGTTTAGGGGCTGCATTTAATGGTCGTGTATTGTTAGTTCTCGCACATTTTAATTATATCGTCAAAAAAGATTGGTACCTTCAAAACACGCCAATTGAGCTATATCCAGGAGAGGATAGAAATACGCTATACAAGAATTATTACACTTTCGGAGCGTATGCCAATTGGGTGGAAAAAAATGTTGATCAGACGTTGAAATGGGCGATTTCGTGGAACAATTCTCAAAATATGAATAACATGTGGTATAATGATTCAGAATGTTTAAACAAGAGTGGTATGGGGCATAACTTTGCCAATGAAGCTATGGCAGAATTTAATCATCAAACTCCCTGGGCCATTGCATTTTTGTACATGTATCTGTCTAATGTAAATAACTATTACTTATATGGACAAAGGGCTGTGGATATTGCAAAGTTGATTATGGGAAATGGCTGTGATGAACAAAATTGCGGTTGGACAGCGCAATGGCCGACTTCTAATGCTTTGAAATATAATTTTTCAACTGGCGCATATTGGTGGAGACATAATCCTTGGAATGCGTGTTCTTACACTTTTACTGAAGATATGGGACATGCCACATGGGATATCATGTTTCCATTGTTATATAATAAGAACAAGTCTTTGATTTATAATCATGTAACTACCGGTCAATACTTTGAGAATTTCCATATGGAAAGATTTAGAAACACTTTCACTAAGAATATATGGGATAATAATTATGTATGTTGTGGAGGACAAGTTTATGATGGATTCCATATGGGGGTTGACGGTACCACGCAAAATAATATATACACAGATTTTATGACCTTTACTTTTGATGATCCTAAAGCGAGACTATTTGGATTAGCATGGACTCCATTATATAAGTTTGACAATTCAGGAAGTAATACTGCTCCAAATGTTTATAACATAATTATGGATTTATATGGTGCATATATTAAATATCACAATGATGCTTCTGTTTATTACATAACTGAAGGAATGCGTATGAAAGGATGGGGAGATATGGTTGCTGCACATTGGGATAAAGAGTGTTATAGCTTATACTTAAGCAATAGATATTGTTATTTTGATCAGGATTTTTATGCAAAGGATAACCTTTATGTGGGTTATGAAAACTCACCATATCAAGCGGATGATGCTATGGGAAATAAAAATTATTCAGGAGGAGATTTTGTTATTCAAAGTGGAGTGAAAGTTGTTTTTGAAGCAGGAGGACAAGTATTCTTTGGTCCAAACTTCGTTGTTGAGCCAGGAGGTGAATATGAAGTTATTAATCATAATTCTGAATTGTGTCTGGAAAAAGGAGAATGGAAGAAGGGGCTTAGCATAAATGAAACGGAAATATTTAAAGAGTTGAGTATATATCCTAACCCTGCTTCTGAACAGTTATCAATTGAACTGTCAGGTGTGAATTCAAGCTTAATCTCTGAAATATACATGACAGATGCAGTAGGAAAAAGAGTAAATGTTGGAATCAATAAGACTCAGATCGGGAATGATTCAAAATGGACCTTACAGACAAATGAAATTCCAAATGGAATTTACATACTGAGTTTTGTAGCTGATGGGTTTATTCATAATGAAAAGGTAATTATCCAGCACAAATAGTCTTTCATAAGCGGGGCCTTATATATAAAAGGCTCCGTTTTTTTAGCCTACCCTCACCACTCCTTCAGGTGCCAATTCTTTTAGCGTGACTTGCTCAAAAGTATTGGTTAAATCGGCATCATAAGGTTTGGATACTTTTACGTAATTTTCGGTAAAACCATGCATCATTCCATCTTCATCTTGATGTGATTCCCATAAAACGGTTTTGGTTTTGCCCAATTGCGTTTCATTGAATGCACGTCTTTTCTTTTGTGATAAGATTCTTAGTTTTTCACTACGTTCATTTCTCACATGCATTGGGACCGGATGGTCCATACGATTGGCGATGGTATTTGGTCTTTCGCTATATGTGAATACATGAAAATAGGAAACGGGTAGGTCTCTTACAAATTCAAAAGTTTCCATAAATTCTTCGTCCGTTTCTCCAGGGAATCCTACAATGATATCCACACCAATACAAGCGTCTGGCATAGCTTTTTTGATGGTATGTACCCGGTCCGCATACAATTCTCTGAGATATTTCCTTTTCATATCTTTAAGAATCCGATTGGATCCAGATTGTAATGGTACATGAAAATGTGGAACAAACCTGTTACTCTGCGCAGAGAAATGAATAATCTCGTTGGTGAGCAGATTTGGTTCGATAGATGATATTCTAAAACGATCAATTTCAGTTTGATCTAACACCTGAATTAAATCATGGAAATTTTCATCCGTTCCAATTCCGAACTCTCCAGTGTTTACTCCGGTAAGAACTACTTCCTTCACGTCCGTTTGTTCAATCTCGCTCACCACTTTCATAGTTTCCGCAATGCTTTGTGAACGGCTATTACCACGTGCTAAAGGAATGGTACAAAAGGAACAGAAGTAATCACATCCATCCTGGATTTTTAAAAATGTACGGGTACGATCTCCAACAGAATAAGAAGGATAGAAGGTTTTGGCGCGACTCACTTTTTTATAGTGTGCTTGCTTATCGTCAGTTTCCAGTTGCTCCATGTATTTTGCCACATCAAACTTTTCACTGGCTCCTAAAACCAAATTAACTCCAGGGATTTTTAAAATCTCTTCTGGTTTTAACTGCGCATAGCAACCCAGGACAACTACTTTGGCGTCCGGATTATATTTCTGCGCACGTCTTACAATATTTCTACATTTACGATCTGCATTTTCGGTTACGGAACAGGTATTAATAACGTAAACATCTGCGCCATGTTCAAAATCTACCTTGGCATAGCCGGCATCTTTTAAATTACGTGCGATAGTCGATGTTTCTGAAAAATTCAGTTTACAACCTAAAGTGTAATATGCAGCAGTATTATAAGCTTTCATTGGCGCGCAAAAGTATATCGTTTAAATGAAATAATAGATGCATATGCGATAGGATGAATGCGAATATTCTGTTAAACACTATGGTCTTGTGACGAAATGGGTATTTATTAGGAGAAACGGAGTTGGAGAATACTAAAGTTGGTTTTATTTTTGTTTTCCCCTTGCCACATCGATCTGATGCCATTTTAACCAATGAATCAATTTGTTTAGAGTTCATAAAATTGCATCTGATCACATACTAAATTGGCTAAATTTGCGTGTTCGTATAAACTAAACATCACCATGATACATAAATTCCCCAAGTTTATTTTGTTCATTTTATTGAGCTGTTTGATGTTCACCGTTCCGGTTTATTCTCAGGAAGATAATGGTGGAGCAGAAGGTAGTTCTGGAAAAGTCGGGAAGGCAGATTTAACGATTAGCGGAACTTTATATGCAGATGGGTTACGTCTGGAAAATGTGTCTTTGTTGCTCAAGGAAGATGGAGATGTAGTAGATGAAGTACGTAGTGATGAGAACGGAAAATTTAAAGTAAAAATCAAATTAGATAAGATTTTTACGTTGCACTTTGTAAAGGATGACTTTGCAGATAAGATTGTGGAAATAGATACCCGTAATGTTCCCGAAAACAATCGAAAATACCCTTTCTATTACAAAGGCTGGAGGGTAGATATGTATCCATTGGATTTGGATGTGGATTATTCTATTCTAAAAAAACCTGTAGCGGTTGTGGTGTATAACCCAACGGAAGATGGATTTAGTACCGATAAAAAATACGAACGTTCAGTCCGTCCAAGTTTGATAAAATTAGCGGATCAGGTGTATGATGCATATGAGCAAAAAGACGTTAATTCGGAAGAAGCTTATGATGATTATATGTTGGCCGTAAAAGATGGTGATGCTTTCTTAAAAGAAGGAGATTATGAAAATGCATTGATTCAATACGAGGCAGCCAAAGAGATTTTACCTAAAGAAACATATCCGGACAAACAGATTAAGAAAACGATGGCCATCATGCAGGCCAACCAATCTGTGGATGAACAGTACGCGACTCATATTCAGGCTGCGGATGAGGCATTTGACAACAAAGAATGGGAAACAGCGCGTAAGAATTACGAAATGGCGCATGATGTGAAGCCAAAGATTGAATATCCAAAAGATCAGATCGATAAAATTATTAAGAGTATAGCGGCAGAAAAAGCATTAGCCGCTGAAATGGCAGAAAAGGAAAGAAAAGCCAAATACGATGCGGTCATTGCTTCAGCGGATTCATTATTGGCATTATCAAAATATGCAGAGTCTAAAGGAAAGTACAACGAAGCTGTTGCGATGGATTCTAAACAGGTATATCCAAAGACTAAAATCAAAGAGATTGACGCTATTTTAGCGTCAAATGCGAAAACGGATAAGGATTATCAAAGTCTGTTAGCTACCGCAAATACGCAAATGAACAATAAAGATTATGATGCGGCAAAAGCTTCATATAATCAGGCATTGGCTTTGAAGCCGGATGAGGCTTTACCAAAAACAAAGATTTCTGAGATTGATGTGTTGCTGGCAAATATGGCTGCATTGAAAGCGAAAGAAGCAGAGTTGGCTGCTCAAAAAGAGGCTGCATTGAAAGAGCAGTATGATGCCATGATTACCAGTGCAGATGCTTTGATGGTTAATAAAGAATACGAAAAAGCGAAAGCTGAATATGAAAGTGCATTGGCACTAAAACCAAAAGAGGAATATCCAAAAACGCAAATTGCATCAATCAATGAAACATTAGCGAAACTTGAAGGCATCGATAAGCAATACGACAAGTTGATGGCGAGTGCAGCTGAGAAGCAACAAACCGGAAAACTGGAATTGGCTAAAACGGATTATCAGGCCGCTTCTGAGTTAAAACCGTCTGAGCAAAAGCCGAAAGATGAGATTGCAGCAATTGATGCAAAATTAGCGGCTATGGCAGCTGAGATTGCGGCCAAAGAAAAAGCATTGGAGGATCAATATAATGGTCTAATCGCAAGTGCAGATGGTGCTTTGGAGAATAAGGATTATGCAAAAGCAAAAACGGATTATGAAGGGGCATCAGCATTAAAACCAAAAGAAGAATATCCAAAAACGCAAATTGCGTCAATCAATGAAACATTAGCCAAATTAGAAGGCATCGATAAGCAATACGATAGATTGATGGCGAGTGCGGCTGAAAAGCAACAGGCAGGGAAATTGGAGTTAGCTAAAACAGATTATCAATCTGCATCTGAGTTAAAACCAGCTGAACAAAAGCCAAAGGATGAGATTGCTGCAATTGATGCGAAATTAGCAGCTATGGCAGCGGAGTTGGCAGCTAAAGAAAAAGCACTGGAGGATCAATACAATGGTTTAATCGCAAGTGCAGATGGTGCTTTAGAGAATAAGGATTATGCAAAAGCAAAAACGGATTATGAAGGGGCATTGGCGTTAAAGCCAAAAGAGGAATATCCAAAAACGCAAATTGCATCGATCAACGAAACATTAGCTAAGTTAGAAGGTATCGATAAACAATACGATAAGTTAATGGTAAGTGCTGTTCAGAAGCAACAATCCGGGAAACTGGAATTAGCAAAAGCAGACTATCAGGCGGCATCTGAATTAAAGCCAAATGAGCAAAAGCCTAAAGATGGGATTGCGGCTATTGATGCTAAACTTGCGGCTGCGGCTGCTGCGTTAGCAGCTGAGAAAAAAGCGGTTGAAGATAAATACAATGGTTTTGTGGCAGAGGGAGACGCACAAATGGCATTAGAGAAATATACTGAAGCGCAAACCGCTTATGAAAGTGCATTAGAGGTGAAACCAAAAGAGGAGTATCCTAAGACTCAAATAGAAGTGATCAACACAAAACTAGCTGAGATCGCTGCGGCTGAGGCTAAAGCAGAAGCTGAGGCACAGGCATTAGCTGAGAAAGAGCAAAACTATAAAGCTTCGATAGCGAAAGCAGATCAAATGTTTAAAGCTGGAGATTGGAATGGTGCGAAAGCAGAATATCAAAATGCATTGACCATTTTTGAAGGGAAGACGTATCCAACCAGTCAAATCATGCAGATTGATGAGAAGCTTGAATTATTGGCCGCTGAAGAAGCTGCAAAAGCAAAAGCACAGGCAGAATTAGAAGCTAAAGAAGCACAATATCAAACAGCGATTAAAGCGGGTGATGCAGCATTGTTAGCCAAAGATTACGCTAAGGCGAAAACAGAGTATCAGGCAGCACAGCAAATTTTTGCGGACAAACCTTATCCGGGAGTTCAGTTGAAAAAGATTGAAGGTCTGGAATTAGAGGCGCAAAGAAAAGCTGAGGAAGAAGCATTGCTGGCCAAGCAACGTGAAGAAAACCAACAAAAGTTTGATGCTTTAGTTGCAGAAGGTGATGACTTTGTACAAAAAGGAGAATTGGAGAAAGGGAAGTACAAATACGAAGCGGCCCTGAAATTAATTGCGGGTGATGCAGTGGTGACGCAAAAGATGCGTGATGTCTCTGCACAGATTGAAGAAGCACGTAAACTGGCTGAATTCCATGCGAAGAATGATACGGAGTTTAACCGTCAGTTGGCCGAACAATATCCAAATGGTTTAAATGAAACGACCAAGAAAGGAAGTAAAACCACTACACGAATTGTAATTGTAGCCAATGGTAGAGGGGATGAGTACAAGAAAGAAGTGTATAACTATGGTGCGGTTTTCTACTTTAAAAATGGAAAGAAAATTGACGAAGCAACGTACAATAGAGAAACTAAAGGTCATTAATCATATTTAAAATTTAGATTTGAAAACGAAGCCTCTTTTGCGAAAGCGAAAGGGGCTTTTTTTGTGAAGTTATTTTTTGTGTTTTGGGATAAATAAAAAAGCAACTGTATAAGAAAACCCAATAAGTAAAATACAGATTTATTGGACGTTTATATGGTTTCAACGGAGGTTAATATTTTGTTTATAGAAGTATTACAAAACTGTAAGATATGTTACAATTTAAAGTTTAGGTTTGTTGCAATTTTGCCTGGTTTCCAATAAGATTTTATTGGGAATGAGAAAAAATTAAATTTGTGAACTTGAAAAAATAAATAATAAGATGTCAGAAGAAATAGAACACTTAAAATGCCTAATTATAGGATCTGGCCCTGCAGGTTATACTGCTGCAATTTATGCTGCCAGAGCGGATATGAGTCCGGTAATGTATACAGGAATGGAGCCTGGAGGACAATTAACTACCACCACAGAAGTAGATAACTTCCCAGGATATCCGAATGGTGTAGATGGAACGGCAATGATGGAAGATCTTAAGAATCAAGCTGTACGTTTTGAAACGGATGTGAGATTTGGTAGAGTAACTTCTGTTGATTTTTCAAGTAAGCCACATAAAGTGGTAGTAGATGAGAAAAAACACATCACTGCGGATACTGTAATTATTTCAACTGGTGCTTCTGCAAAGTGGTTAGGTTTAGAAAGTGAGCAAAGAATCAGAAAGAGTGGAGGTGGAGTTTCCGCCTGTGCAACTTGTGATGGATTCTTCTATAGAGGAAAAGACGTGGTGATTGTAGGTGCGGGTGATTCTGCGGCTGAGGAAGCAACGTATTTAGCGAAGCTATGTAACAAAGTATACATGTTGGTTCGTAAAGACAAAATGCGTGCGTCTAAAGCAATGCAACACCGTGTAAATGCTACAGAAAATCTTGAAGTATTATACAATACTGAAACGGTTGAGGTTTTGGGACAAGATGTTGTGGAAGGTGTAAGAGCTAAAAACAATGTGACCGGTGAAGAACAGGATATTAAAGTAGACGGATTCTTTGTGGCTATCGGACACAAGCCAAATACGGATATCTTTAAAGAGTTTATCGATGTGGATGAGGTGGGTTACATTAAAAATGTACCAGGAACTTCAAAAACTAATGTTGAAGGTGTATTTGTTGCAGGTGATGCAGCGGATAATACTTACCGTCAAGCGATTACAGCAGCGGGTAGTGGATGTATGGCTGCTTTGGATGCTGAAAGATATCTTGCTGCGATGGAATAATAGTTTAACTATTTGACCAAATAGTCAAAATTTGTGATAAGAGAAGGAGACATATGTCTCCTTTTTTTTATTTTAGTCGCAACAAATTGCACACTTTTTGAATTTATTCATACTATCATTAATTACCTTTCTTATTCCGGTGGGCGTCATTGCCATTGGGCTGTTGGATATTTATTCCAATAGAAATAAAGGAATCTCGAGAACGATATTCGGTGCATTTTTATTTTCAGTTTTAAGCTTCTTTTTATTCAACCTGATGACCGAGGTGGAAATGGGTGAAACACAAATTGTAGGTTTTGTGTTATTGATGCCGTTTTCCATGTTGGCCGGACCTTTATTGTTGATGTATCAGAAATCTTTAATGGGCATGAAGCACAAACTTTTGGGACATCAGAAGATTGCTTTAAACTTTGTGCCGGCCATTTATAGTGTGCTGATTCTGGTGGTAGGTTTGTCTATTTTTTCGATCAAAGACGTAAATGATATTCTTACCCTGCAAAAATTAGAGTCAGGAGTCACCAGTAAAAAAATTGCCAGATACGTTTTGGTTTCAGCGCATGTATTGTGGTACTTACAGCTTTTTTGGTATACCAAAAAGATTCGATTGGTATATGACAAGCAAAAACGCAAATACGGTAAGTTTTATGCACAGTATGAGGAGCGAAATGAAAAACTGATGATGCGCGAAGTGGTCATCCTGATGATGGTTGGTTTTTACGATTTGATGTTCTGGGTAGTGCGTGTCAGAAATCCGTATTTGATGATTTTGGTAAATGTCATTTTCGGAATCATATTGGCCTATCTGATCATTGCCGGAAGAGAGCAGATCGATATTAAACGCTATCGCATGTATAAATTAGACTCACACAAGCATGAGTTAAAAGATGCGTTTTCAAATGGTGATGGTGGTGCTGCGAGAAGAAAAAAACGCCTTAAACAAATGGTTTAAGACGTTTTGCAAGATTAGTCTTCGTGATATACAATCTCATAGTCAATTTTAGCTGCTTTCTCTAACATAGCAGTAACTCCACAGTATCTTTCCTGAGAATACACCACAGCTTTTTCAACTTTATCGCGGTTTAAATCTTTTCCCCAGATGTTATAGATCAACTTAATGTGATCGTAATATTTTGGATGCTCATCGGTTAAAGAACCATTGGCGGTCACCTGCAAGTCTTTAAAATCTACGCGCATTTTTTTAAGTAGTGAGATCACATCCAAAGAAGTACAGCCGATCAAAGAAGCTAAGATAAGAGGTTTAGGTCTTGGGCCCTGATCATTCCCTCCAAAGCTCTCATCCGCATCCAAAATCATTTCATGACCATTTACCTCACCTTTAAGAGACATGCCACCATTATATCCAAAAGAAACTTCGTGATTCATATGTTCTATTTTTAATTATTGCTGCACAAATGTAACAGGAAATGATCTGAAGTTAAGTGACATTTATCCAGTAAAAACCATCTAATTGACCTTTTGGTCAGATGCTGAACAAATCGCCCGAAGTTTATTGAAATATCCGGTCCGCGCAGAATAAAGAATTTAGATGTCAACCGCTTTCAATCGGGTAAAATGATGCGCATAAAAAAAGCGGCATGAAGCCGCTTTAATATGATTTAACGTTGGAGATTAATAGAAATAACTAAACCCAACATTAATGTTTAAGAAATTGTGACTTTGGTGTCCTCCAGCTGGAAGCACGTAGTGGTATTTAGTATTCACAAAGAAATCTGCACTACCTCCTGTAGGGAAGATCACACCTGCTTCAGGATAGAACCCAAAGTTCCAGGTATCTTGATTATACGCAAAACCACTGATATCAAATCTTTGTAATACTCTGTATAAACCAGCTCCCGCACCTACAAAAGGAATGACTTTACCTTCAGGGTTGAAAAAATAATTACCTGTTAAAGTCATTGGGAAATAGTTTAAGTAACGCAATTGTGTTCCGGATAAAGTCATATTTCTTTCCGGAATCTCAAGTGTTGCTTTGTTGATTTTTTGACTCAATATCTGCCATGAAATATTCAATCCAACAGATACATTGTCCGACATCATTTTCTTCCATTCAAGGCCCATCGCTCCCCAGCTATACTTGTCGATGAAATCTTTAGTTTCACCCATAGGTGCTGCCATGTTATACGTAATCGCGAAGAAATTGTCCTGAGCGAATAAACCGGTAGATAATACGCTCGCTAGTATAAATAGTTTAAACTTTTTCATCTTATTTTTTATTTAAGTAAGCAGATTGAGTAAATGCCTGATTCACGGAATATTCAATTCTGCTCAGGTTATTGTTATTCGAAGAAGACACTAAACCATTTAGTCCTCCGGTCCAGATCACCTGGGCAGGCTTGTCAGAATAATCATAGTTTTTCACGTCCATCATAGACATCAATACTGTACCTGTTGTGTACGAGTAGTATGAAACACCCCATCCAGGATATCCCCACCATGGGTTCCATCCCCATCCAGGATAACCCCATCCCGGGTAATATGAAGCACCTACAATTTTATTGGTCCAAACAGCTGCTTCTAAATACACATCAGGAGTGTCACCTTGTGCAACTTCCACCCATCCGTAGTTCATCATATTTTGTCTGATTCCGCTGATAATAATATCCGCTTCTTCTTTTGGGTAATCTGGTTTTTCTTCAGTGGTATCGTAAACGATCACTACAGAATCATACAGGTGATAGGTTTTGTAGTCATCAAAATTCACATTGTCGGCAAATCGGGTCCCTACTAAATCAAAATCTTCAATCGTTCTATCTTTCTCAGGATAACAGGAAGCAATGACTCCAGCTATAAAAAGAAAAGACATCCATTTTGTTAGTTTCATAATTTTCGTAATTAATTAGTTTTTCTGTTGCGCGAATTTAACAAATTTTAAAGCACAGGCAATGTACTGCGTCAGATCAATAGTTGTCAGAATTGCAGTTTTAATGTCATTAAAACCTCGTGTTAAAAAGCGATTTTTGAAATATCGCGACACCCTGTCAGCATTTACGGTTTGGTATATCAATTGAAAAGGGCGCCATCATATAAAATTACTAAAATGGCGAAAGGAAAAATAAAAGTAGAATCGGGAAACATATTTCCTGTAATAAAGAAGTTTTTATATTCTGATCACGAGATATTTTTACGTGAATTGGTTTCAAATGCAATTGATGCTTCATTAAAATTAAAAGCATTAAAACAAGCAGGCGAATTTTCAGGTGATGTTGATGACCTTAGAGTTGAAGTGAAGATTGATAACGATGCCAAAACATTAACCATTTCGGATAATGGTATCGGGATGACGGAAGAGGAGACCAAGAAGTACTTAAACCAAATGGCTTTTTCCGGTGCGGAAGAATTCTTAGAAAAATACGAGAAAGAAGGTAAAGAAGCGGGAATTATTGGTCACTTCGGATTGGGTTTCTATTCTGCGTTTATGGTGGCTAAAGAAGTAGAGGTAAACACCAAATCATATAAAGATGCGGATGCGGTACAATGGACTTGTAATGGAGATCCGGAGTACAACATGAAAAAGATCACGAAAGAAAATCGTGGTACGGATATCGTTTTACACCTGGATGATGATTCTTTAGAGTTTTTGGAAGAAAGCAGAATTGGCGGCATCTTAAACAAATACTGTAAATTCTTGCCAATTGAAATCAAATTCGGAACAAAGAGTGAGTCTTATGACGATCCAAGTGGTGAGAAAGATGAAAACGGTAATGTAAAACAATTACAAAGACAAGTAGATAACATCATCAACAACCCAACTCCGGCATGGACGAAGAAGCCTGCTGATTTGGAAGCGGATGATTACAAGAATTTCTACAGAGAGTTGTATCCGGCTACATTTGAAGAGCCGTTGTTCCACATTCACTTAAACGTGGATTACCCGTTCAATTTGACAGGAATTTTATACTTCCCGAAATTGAGCAATAATATTCAGGTACAGAAAAACAAGATCAGCTTGTATTCGAATCAGGTGTTTATTACCGATAACGTGGAAAACATCGTTCCTGAGTTCTTAACGATCTTACACGGGGTGATTGATTCTCCGGACATTCCATTAAACGTTTCTCGTTCTTACTTACAAGAGGACAAGCAGGTGAAACAAATTTCATCTCATATCTCTAAAAAAGTTGCCGACAAATTGGCTTCTATGTTTAAGAAAGACCGCGCTGATTTTGAGTCTAAATGGGACGACATCAAAGTATTTATGGAGTATGGTGCGTTAACGGATGAAAAATTCTTTGATAGAATTAAAAAATCATTGTTGTTAAAGAGCACAGACAATACATATGCGACATTAGCTGAGTACGAAGAGAAAATCAAGGAAAACCAAACGGATAAGGATAACAAATTGGTGTACTTGTATTCTGATAATGCCGAAGAACAACACGTATTTGTAGAAAGTGCAAAAAACAAAGGCTATGATGTATTGGTATTTGATACGCCATTAACTCCGCATTATGTACAGTTCCTGGAAACAAAATTGGAGAATGCTTCATTTGTGCGTGTTGATTCGGATACGATCGATAAATTGATCAAGAAAGATGAGGAAGTGGCATCTAACTTATCTGAAGATCAGGAGAAAGAATTGAAAGAAGTGGTAGAGCAATTGGTAGACAAACAATCTTATACCGTTCAATTCGAAGCGCTGACTGAAAATGATGCGCCTGTGATTATTACACAGCCAGAGTTTATGCGTAGAATGAAAGATCAACAAGCCATGGGTGGCGGTATGATGGGAATGAGCAATTTCCCGGATATGTATAATTTAGTAGTGAATGCCAATCACCCGTTAACCAGTAAGATTTTGGTAGAAGTAGATGCAGATAAAAAATCAAGTTTGGCACAACAAGCTATTGATTTGGCATTGCTTTCTCAAAACTTATTAAAAGGTGAAAAATTAAGCGCTTTCTTAAAACGAAGTGTTGAATTGATTGACTAATAAAGCTTAAAAGAGGAGGCTTTCAGATTTGAAAGCCTCTTTTTTTGCCTACTTTTATCGATAACTTAATTAAATCAGAAAATATGAGAAATTTATTAATAGGAATTGCGGCTATAGTGGTCTTGGGACTCATTGGATTTTCATGGTTTACCGGAAAATATGATACGATGGTAGCTATGGAAGAAGAAGTAAATGCTTCGTGGGCAAATGTGGAAGCGCAATACCAACGAAGAGCCGATTTGATTCCCAATTTGGTGAGTACGGTCAAAGGATATGCTGCGCACGAAAAAGAAGCTTTAACTGCGGTAATTGAGGCAAGGGCCAAAGCGACTTCGGTAAATATTGACCCGAGTAATATGACTGCACAGGATATTCAAAATTTTAATGGTGCGCAAACCGGATTGGCCAGTGCATTGTCTAAATTGATGGTAGTGGTAGAGAAGTATCCGGATTTAAAAGCCAATCAAAACTTCTTACAGTTACAGGCACAATTGGAAGGTACTGAAAATAGAATCAGTGTGGCCAGAACCAGATATAATGATACATCTAAGGAATACAATAGATATATCAAAGGATTTATAAACAAGTTTATAGCTTCAAGTAACGGCTTTGAAGAGAAACCATATTTCGAAGCCAAAGAAGGTACAGATGTAGCCCCTGAAGTGAAGTTTTAAGGAAAACATATCATTAGTGATGTAAAGTCGGGAGTAATCTTCCGGCTTTTTTAATGAATTACATATCGATTAAAGATGTTAACCCTTAATCTGGCATTGGTTTAATAGACTTATTTTCCATATATCTGAACACAAACCCTCATTTTGGTGTACCTATAGTTTTCGTCAATGCAATCAAATAAATCCGAATATTCAGGGTATTCTTTTCTAAATTTTTTGACTTGCTTTTTAGCATAACCTGTGATAGTCCAAACACCTGGCATAGGTATTATCGGAGTATTAATACCTTTTGATAGAAAACAGTAGTATCCTACATATAACTCTGCTGATTTCGAGTTTGTTGCTAACATTTCTAAATGTGCAACACCATTTTCGTAATAAATAATGCTTCCATTGTTTATAACTCTTACTGGTTGAGCATCCTTTTTATAAATACGAAATAGTTCGGTATTGTATGTAAAACCCCATATATCTGCACATTTAACTTTGGTTTTGACCCCATTTTTATACAAATAAAGTTTCACTTTGCCCAAGGAATGAATATATCCATCATACTTGTCATACTTTTCTCCAATCTTATTCTGATAATCTTCATAAGTTTTATAAACAGTGATCACGGTATTTGCTGATACTGTAAAGATTGAGAGTGCAAAGAATAAGGTTATAGAAATTAAAAGTTTAAATTTTTCCATCGTAATATGTTTCAGGTTTGTTATAGAATTAAATGAAGATTTCTAAATCTTCGGTTATTAAAAGAGGCGAATGTATATAATATATCATGATTGCCGATATAAATATGGAGCGTATTTTTCCCGATCAGGATAAATTATTCCATATTCTGGAAAATTGCAAGAGGTTGACTTTGTGTAAAATGTTGATTTTTAGCGTTTAATAAAATGGGAGTTGCGTTTGATAGTATGATTCACCATATGAGTTAGTTACACATCAAAATCAAATGCTATGAAAAAGATCACGCTATGGATGTTGTTTGTACTAGGTATAGCAACTTCTGCACTTTCCAACGAACCACTTACTATTGACGGAACCTATATGACCACCGGTTCTTTTGAATATAGTTATACATCTGATAAATGGGTAGAGCGAGAGTCGGCTTCACAGCTCATTGAGATTTCTATTTTAAATGGCACTTTAAAATTGGGTGAGCAAATCTTTACCATCGAAAAAATGAAAGTAAAAACCAATAAGAAATCAGGTTATGTCAATTACGAATTTAAGTTGAAAAATGTCAACGGAGAATGGGCGGATGCTTCATTGATTGTAAGCCAAAACCAATCTGCCGGAAATACGAAACCTTCTGAATTTTATATCTTTAGTTCGGGTGGGGAAATTTCTTATGATATTCAACCATACAATTACGAACAAACTTCATTGTAGCCAGGTTTAGGGACAACCTCAAAGCGGAGTTGGCGCAGTATCCATGCTGCGTTGACTGGCTTTGTGGTTTGTTACATCTTATTTACAAATTCATTGATCTCTCCCCAAAATAATTCTGAGTCAACATCTTGTAAATTGTTATGGTTTCCTTTTTCAATGGTGATTAATTTTTTGTCTCCGGAATACGCTTTGAAAAGCGCTTCTCCCATGTCATATGGGATGACTTCATCATCGGTTCCGTGAATGATGAGAATAGGAGATTCTAGATGATCAATTTTACCAATAGAATTAAAAGAATCTCCTGCCACTGAAGTTAAAGAATTCATTCCCATAGCTGCAGCCATTTCTTTTCCTGAGGTCAGTGGAGTAATGAGTATTACTCCTTTAAAACTTCTTTTTTGAGCAGTGTTTACTGCAACGGTAGTTCCTAAAGATCTACCCAATATGGTGATTTCACCTTCCGAATATCCCAAACTATCTTTTGCAAAATTTACCGCGGCTTGTCCATCCATATAGATTCCTTCTTCACTGGGTTTGCCTGAACTTTTGCCATAGCCTCTGTAGCCAATCAACAGTACATTTTGGTTCATTTCATAGAGTTGCTGCGCATAGCCAAATCGGCCATAAAGATTTCCCGCATTTCCATGAAAATAGATCACCAATGGATGGTTGGAACGATCAGGGTGATTAAAATAAAAAGCCTGGATACGTTCTTGATCTGATGTTACTATTTTCTTTTCGGAGATGTATTCCGGAATATTTTCTTTTGGGATTTCACTTTTTGTATCCGGGAAAAAGGTCATCTTATTGCGTATACCTGAACACCCTAGTAGGATAAACAGTTGGAATAGAATGACTACTTTAATATATCTCATGGTTAAATCTTAATACATTATTAATTATGTGAGTGCGATGTACAGACTCGTTAACCCTAAAAATAGAGATTTATTGCGATTCTTTAAGAAGTGTGATGGTTAGTTTTTGGGGTTGTTGTTCTATTTGTATCTGGTCTCCTTCATTAAATCCTAATTTTTCTAACCACCGACCTTCCAATCTGATTTCAGGGACGGTGGTGGTATATGACCCTTTATAGCGAAATCTCCGCTGGATTTTTAATTGTCTAAATCTATTCATTTGTCATATAAGTATACGACAAAGCTATTAAAATAAATTGGTTTGTCAAACTAAAATATGACAAAATTGTCGTATAATAAGATGACATTTGGATGTGACTAAAGAGCAACTCAAAAAGAAAATCGGTCAGCGTATCGTAGAACTTAGAACCCAAAAGGGGTGGAGTCAGTCTGATCTAGCCCGTGCTTGCAATAAAGACCGACAAGCCCTCGAAAAGTTAGAAAACGGTAAAGTTAATCCTACACTATATTCTCTATTGGAAATCTCTATAGCATTGGAAGTGAACCTAAAGAAGTTGGTGGATTTTTAGGGTTTAAAAATCGTTTCTGGATATAAATTAAAAAAGAAAGGATCATCTGCATTATCGCGTAGATGATAATCACAAGTATAACATTTAATCCATTGAATATTTTTTTTTTGACCTTGGTTAAAAATATCGTCTATTTTTTCATTGTAAAGAACCAAAGAGTTTTCTCCACAGCAAGGACAATTTTTGATGTCTTTTGCGTGTTCATGTTTTTTCTTTTCAATTTGAGCAAATCTCTTACCTCTACCAATTGGGTCTTTATAATTGTATTCGTATCCTGCTTGGTAATTTTTTCTGACGAAAAGATTCATATTAAGATTAGCTCTCCCAAGTTCTTTCAAGTGCCCTATGCGAAGTAATAACTGAAATATTTGATTGTCCTTCGGTTTGTTTTGTAGATCACTAAATTCAAAGTGTACTGAGCATAGTTCTTTTAAAATATCAATTTCAGTTACTGTTGTTAGATAATACATGGATTTACCAAGTCTTTTGTGATCCGTGTTAATAATATCTTTAATAATTGGAGCAAACCGTTGCGTTACAATATAGTCAAGTAGCCATAATGACGGTAATCTGTTCCCATTGTGAAGTATTCTGTCTCTATACCAATTAAGTAGTTTTAAAGAAGCCTTGTTATTGGTAGACACAAGAAAAGAATACTGTTTAAGCATTAAGGTAAATTTAGGGATAATCAAATTACTTTTACCTTCATTCTTAACCAGCTCGGCAAGACCAAAAAATCTGTTTATAGTTTCCCTAAATGGAATCGTAAGAGGTTTACCACCTATTTCTTTTAGTTTAAATTTATTACATTCAATTCTATTGATTAAAGTTGATATATTTTTATTATTATCTTTTACTTGGTATATCAGATTGCTATCAACTTGTTTTAATAAATCCTTTAGAAATAATTCAAAGTATCGCTCAAATCCAATTATAGCCAAAACGGTATTATCCTCATCTAATAATTGTCTTTTCAGAATTTCTATATTTCTATTGTTTAGACCTCGAGCGTAGTAATCATATGATGCATTTTGGGTATGGAATGTGTTAAAATAAGCTGTAAACGCATGCTTTAAAGAATCATAATAGAAGGGAGGTGTTCTTTCGAAATCAGAGTGGTTATCTATTCGAACTTCATACTGTTCTGAAAGGTTTCTCAGTTGTTCAAAATCCATTTGATTGCCTTAGAATTAAGGTTAATGTTTGCGATTAGCTTAATATTATTTTTTACTCAAAGCCTTTAGGATACGCTCTTCGTTAATCACTATATCACGAAATAGAACATGAGGGAATTCTTTATACTTTGATGTTTTAAATGCTTCTGAAATATTATATAGAGTAGATGCTGTAATGAGAGATAAATTCATTTCAGTATCCATTTCACAGTCAGTTATAAAATCATCACTAAACTCTGGGGCAACTAATAAGATTTTTACAATTCTTAAATCGTTTTTCAGAGCCAAATTTTGATAGGATTTTAGTTGACGAGATACTGAACTGAATTTATTATATCCTCTTTCTTTACTGGTTTTACATTCGACTATGATAATCTCATTACTTCCGAGATTCAAAAGAATATCCATAATATCCTTTTTGGTATTGAGTTTTTTTCTAAAAACTTCATCGACATTAAATCCTAAATCATTAAATATCACTTTCGTTAATTCTTCAAACTTAGTTCCAAGTTCACTTTCTTTTACTGTAATTCCATTTTCCTTTAATTGATTCAGATTTCTGTAAGCTACATTTTCGTAATTCTCCAAATAAAGATTTTCAACATCTTTATAATGTTCAAGAACGTTTAATATATCGTTACCTCTTTGCTTTATTCCGTTATCCTTTATGAATTTAGTTAAATCTGGTTTTATAATTAAATCAAGAACATCTCTAGGCTTAATGTTATAGTCCAATAGATAATCAGCTTTAAGAACAAATTCATCCTGAAGTTCAAATTGTTTTTTTATTTGAACGTTTAACTTAGGTAAGGTTAAGTTTAATTCGGCAAGTAATTTGTCAAAACCATCTAATGATATTCCCACTTTTTCGTCTCGTTCAATGTCGTCAAAATACTGGATTAGGCTTTTTATTTTATCATCTAATGTACTTCCTTTTAGGTTTTTTATACTTAGACTCTTTTCACAAAGTTCGTTTAGAATTTTCTTCTTTTCAGTTAATGTGCTCCCAGGTTTATATATGTCATCTAAAAGAAGATTTGTGAACGAAATTCCCTCTTTTATTATTTCTTCAATTTTTTGAGAATACGAGAGCTTTCGATCTATGTTATGTTTTCTTGCAATTTGATTGATAATAGGTTCTCTTAAAAGTTTGAGAGTTCTACGATAAAACTTTTCTGCCACTTCTTTTTCTCTTATTTTACGTAACATTCTAACCATTTCGTCAGCTACGTAAACAGTATTTTCTTTATTTGAGTAGAAGATTACACCAATGTTTTTAAGCCCTTTAATGACATCTTGAATATCAATCTTCTTTATTGGTAAAATCGAGTAGTTTACCAATTTTACTTCTTCCTGAGATAGACCTAGTTGTTTTGAAAGAGTAAGTATAATTGAAAGTTCATCTGATGATATTTTTGCATCTCTATTATTTTCGATATCGTTGTTATAAGCTGTATTTAGGCAGGCTTTATAAATTTTGTAATCTCTTTTACGAGACTCACTTAACTCCGATTTTTCATTTTCAAAATCAGCATTTAATAGTTTGGTTTTCTTTTTCAGGTTTTTTATTTCGTTTTCATAGAGTCTTGAAAACCAATCTTGTTTCATAATACTGTTTCCGTCACGGATTATGATATCAATTAAAATATCTAATTGAGAGGATATTTCCTGGAATTCGCATCGTATATGATCTTGAAATTCATTTTCAATAAGTGAAAATACATTTGCAATATTTTGATTATCCACAGATTTTAAGCCTTTATCTGAAGAACTTAAAATATCCTGTATTTGTTTAATGTTTTTAGGTTCTTTGGATATGATATTGTCAATTATTTTGATAAAGGAGTTTTTTTCAATGGACCCAAGTTTATCTAAGATTTTTTCTAATTTCATAAAATGAAGGTTTATTTCTATCCAAGTTTATATCCATTTAAAAAGGACCATGGATGGTTTTTTAAGCAAAATAGTTCGTATAAAACCCAGTAAAACTAGAACTTCCAAACTTTTTAAAAAATGTGGTAAATACGTATTTTACTGATGTGGTTTATACGTATAATAATCTTATCAAGTGTTGGTTTTTAGGGTGTAATAAAAACACATCAGACACAAGAAAACATGAGGAGTCATCTATGCACCGCATATTTTAAGAAGGGGAGCAGATGAGGATAATGATTTAGTTTTTAATAAAAGTACCCGTATAGTGTTTTTTACCATCAAACAATTGATACATATTGTCCATAAGTTAAAAAGTCATTTATGAAATCAGATGTGGGGTTTATGAAATAAACTGCCGTGGTTATGAAATGATTAACGTACTGTTTGTGGTAATCATCTAGATTTATAGTGATATAACTATTTAACTACTAAAATGAAAAAAAGATGAACTCAAAAACGAAACCTGTAAAATTTGGATTAATAGTGACCGGTGTACTTTCATTAGTTATGCTGTATACCAGTTGTAGCAAAGATGAAACGATCACCAATTCGGAGTCTCATAAAAATATATTATTAAATGAAGAAGTTGTTTCTGTAGATCCGGCAACTCAGATTCCTTATGGGCCTGAGAATCAAAATCAGGTGTATTATGGTCTTAAATTGGATGGTGATACAGGTACATGTCCATATGGTCCGGGTTTTTGTCCCGATTATGATTCTCCATTGACCACCGGGGATTATGTATTAGGAACAGATGCTAGTGGTTCTATTTCATTAAATGCAAGTAATAATACATTAACACTAAATATTGGTCAAATTCGGGAGGGTTGGTTTGATGAAGGTGGATATATTGATGGTACATTTACAGCACCTGAATTAGAATTGGGTGAAGAAATTGCAGAATTACTTGGGGTGAACTCTATAATTTTGATAGAGGGTGTATACGATATGATTGAGGACGAAGCCACCGGTGGTTACAAAGTAACTGTTGATGTGATTATAGAATAGTTGACGCGTATAGAGCGCATTTGTTATTCTTCAAACGTTTGATAGACCCAATAAATATTGTTCTTTTTTTCTATGATGATCATTAATTCCCCTGTATACGCGTCCACAATTCTTGTAAGAGTTTCTTCCCATCACGAGGCGATTTCTCTACTTCGGTTAATTCCACTTCACCATGATCGGTGGGAGTGATGGCATATTTAAATACAAAGTTTTGGGCATTGGAGTCCATGCCCAGCATCCCGAAGCGCAGATCGTTAAAGTAAAGTGTATCGTTTTCCTGAGTAATAATATACCAGCCTTTCGAGATGTGAATCATCCGTTGAATGCGTTCATTTTGGGCTAATTGGCCGAGTAAATGATGATTTTTAGGATAGGATCTGAATTGAATAGGCTGTGTATCAAAAAAGGAATAATCGGCCAGTAGATACGCATCTTTGGTATCTACATTGGCACTCCACAAAATGGTATTGAGCGGAGCGGGTCGGGTGTCCAATTGACTGTATTGGATTTGTTGTTCTTCCAGTGCTGCTTCAAACTGAGAAGTAGCTATAAATTTAAGCAGGAAAGTCAACGCCAAATAGCTGGAACTGATGATTAATCCCAGGTTATTATAAAACTGTCTTTTGGGGTTGGTACGCTTGCGAATCAGTGCCAAAATCAAAAATGTGAGGAAGGGGAGTGTATACAACGGATCAATCACAAAGATGGTTTTGAATGCCAGGCGTAAATCAAATGGCCAAAAGAGTTGCGTTCCCCAGGTGGTATGGGCATCTAAAATAGGGTGCGTGAAGAACGCCCAGAAAAATAACCAGAACCATCCTTTGAAATCTTTATAGGTTTCGTACCGGGTCACAAGCCAGGCAAAAACAGGCGCAAAGACCACCGAAAAAACTATGGAATGTGTAAACCCCCGATGGAGTTCTAATGCCCGGGTGGTATCTGTAAAATGAGAGGACAACACATCCAGATCAGGAATGGTACCTGCAATGGCTCCATACAGCATGGCCTTGTTGCCGGCTTTCTTTCCCAAAGCCAATTCTCCTACTGCTGCTCCTAAAACTACCTGTGTGAGTGAATCCATGACCGCAAATGTAAAGAGAAGCGTGGAGAGTTTGTTGGATAATTATATTCCTCAAGTTTTAGAGACATTTATGACAGTTAAATTTTTTAACATGAACCAAAACGTTCATTCCTCCAAATGTTGATACACCCATTGCTGTCCTTTACGATCTATAATAATCATCAGGTTATTTTCAAGATATGTGAGATAGCCGTTAAATGCGAGTTCTGTTTCTTTTTGTCGTGTTTTTTTGACAAAGCGGGAATCTGTGAAGTGCAGATATAAATACCAGACGCCATTTAATTTGCTAGGCCAGGAATTTAAGGTGCCAGACCACAACAATAGCGGACATTTCATACAGGATTGTTCAATTTCAAAGCGGTATGCCGAATCAATTTGAATGATTGTAAAGGGTGGTGCATCTGGAGTTTTCCATAATTGCAAAGAGGGTTCATGTGTTATTGAATCATCAGGTGTAACAGTCTGGGTTAATACCCATGTGCCTATTAATTCTTGAGATGGAGTAGCGGGCTCTTTTGGATTTGACGTATTGTTAATCGTTTCTGAATTCTGCCCTATACTCAGACCTTCTATACCGAGGAGAAACAACATAATGATTGAGATCTGTTTAAAGCGCATATCCGTTATTGACATCTTATAATACGTGTGTCGGAAGGTGTTTAGTATGATGGAGGTTTATTTAGATTCCATAAAATAATCTCTAATCTTTTCTAAACGTGTAGCATTTTTAATAAATACCAAGTATTCATGTTCAACCTCTCCGATTTTGAACCGAATGCTATTTTCATATCCGGAATAATTCCGGCTTTCTGAAAATATTCTACCCAAATGGGGTGGTTCATATTGATAGTGATGGAGGTCTGCCGTTAGTTCAGAAACTTGATCCAATCCGACTTTTAATTCAGGTTCATTTTCAAACTGTATGATCACAGTTGAGTGATTGAAAGTGATTTGGCCTCTAGATTTTTTTCGAAAAGTCTGATATAAACTGAACATCACTAATAACCCCATTAGTGGACCAAAAGCAGCAAAGTAAACCCATATGGAAGAAAGCATCAGAATGATGATAATGATCCAGATATATCCGAAGTATTTGGGATCTTTCTTTACGATTTCAAGTGTGATGCTTTTATTCATAGTAATTGATCATCTGTGTTTCAAAATAGACTATACCATCTTTCTAAAAGTCAAACTCATTCGTCCAAAATCTGTTGGAGATTTGGGAATGGCATGTTGCCAATGATTCTGAACTTCTTGGGTCATATAGATGAGTGAACCGGAAGGAAGGGTAAAATCATGAATCAGTTCTTTGTCTTTTATATTTCTAAATCGAAGCGTTCGGGTAGCTCCTAAAGAAACGATAACAACCCCGGTATTTTCTGAAAGAATATCTGTTTGATCGGAATGAAATCCCATTTTGGATTTCCCATCGAGGTAATAATTAATCAGACAGTTATTTGGTCTAAAATGTAGCGTTTGTTCTATCAATGAAATGACAGTTTCCAGCTCGTTTGGGAATTCTTTGTAAGGATAGCTGATCTGAGAATAATTATACGCATTTCCAAAACTTGCGGTCTTTCTGGAATACATTCTTTCATCCCAATCTACATGAGATTTTAGGAATTCAAATAATTCCAAATGTGTATCTATAAAGTTTTCTATATAGGTGATCCCTTTCATGTTGTTTTCATTTGAAGCTTAAACTTCTCAATTTGTCTTCTATGTCGGAGCACATGAACAATAGCGTGTTGCATGAGCTGTTCCACATCGTAAGATTGACCCCAACGTACTTTGATTTTTTTGTCGAAATCATACTCGGTTAATTTGACTTGAGGATGATCCAAAAACAACTGTTCGGTATAATGAAACATGCGATCCAACGCGGTGAGATATTCGCCTAAACTATCCAACAGGATCACGGGTCGGTAATCATCCGGTTTGCCCATCCATTTTCTGATTTCAACCACGTAGGTATAGCCACTTTGCACGATATGCGATAAAATGGTTTGAATGGATTTGCATTCTTCGTTTTGTGTTTCGGCATCTACAATGCGGATCAACTCTTCACGAGTTAAATCAGATATGGTGCGCTTTAATTCGGTTAAAGCCTTTTCGTATTCATCCAGTAAGGCGCCAATAGCTCCGTTTGTTCTAAATTGTGGTTTTGGATTCATTTAAGAGATATTAATGACAAGGATAACCCACTTCAATATGAGTCAGTTTTTGATTTTCAAATGTAAAGCGTATTCCGCAATAGGGACGGTTGGATTCCGGACATGGCAATAGAATGTTTTGGATCATGAGGTACTGAAGGTTATTGTTATTCCATGTGTTAAATGGAACCAGGTTCATTTTTTTGATCTTCTTTTTAAAGGTGGAGTAGGACATTCCTTTTTCAAACGTATTCAGACAATAATTCAATTCATTGAGTTCGCAGTTGTAAGTATCCTCATACCTCTGTTTGTTGTTGGATCGATATTTATCCACCATCCAAAACAGATTGGAGCCTATTAAGGCTAATACCAAAAGAGTGATAATGTGTTTGCTGTTTTTCATTGGAAGTTATATATCATCATTTGATTACGAGTTAGATTTTATCCGATGGTTATTTTGTAACTCCCTTATGACGTTGTCACACAGTTCGTTTTCTTGTTTTCTGTAAATAAACCAGAACCAAAATAAAAACAGCGGAAAAATTAGCAAATTCACCCATATTGGAAAGGTTTCATTTCCAAATATTTGAATTAAAATAACAGCAAACCAAAAAAAGCAAATGAGGATTAATTCTATTCTAAGTTCAGTGGTGAACTCTATTGTGGTTTTGGTATCTGATGTGGATTTGATTTCTCCATATACTTTGATTCCTTCAACTATTCCCGGAGTACTCCCAAATATTAAAGTCCCTAAAGAAAACCTGGCCAGGAATTTATATTTCCTGGCGGTTAGTTTTTTTACTCGAAATGATTTGGAATCCATTTTAGAGAATATTTCATTTAATTGATTTGGAGAAGTACTCAAGGAAACCTCTTTTGACAATAGAATTTTATTCATGATTCCACTCATAATTTAATATAACGACTTTAAAAATCCCTGCGCGACCATATCCACAGTCGAATGATGCGTTTTCCATGTATCATACACTTCTAGCGCCCATTGGGTAATTAGCTCTTTACGTTTTGTGGGATCATCCGAAACCGCCAATATATCTGTTGTGGTGATTTGGCCTCTTTGTAAAAGTGGAGGAGGGGTTAAATACTCATTTTGTTTATCCTTTTTGTAGCGATTTAAATGATCACTCAACCGCGGAGAATGGGCATAGGTCCATTTTACTTTGTAGTTAAATATCAGATGCAATCGAGACAAATGAAAATGATTATTCCATCTTCCGTGAATCTCCGGATGTTGTAAAGTATGCGCGTCTACGATCAGGAATCGATAGATGTGATTGGCCGGATTAGAAAAGTCAATATCCTGAAAACCGACATTGAAAATCTCCAGACATTCATGAACACCTCTTTGAGTGTGTGCACCACAAAATTGACATGGTCCATCATCTAAGAGCGTCACACCATTCTTTTTGGCTAAATCGATATAGTCTTGCATACGTATGATAAATGAAACATGATTGGTTTAAACACTAGCATTTTTCTTCTAACAATTCTAAACCAAAACTTTCTATTTGTTCGAGAATGGGTAGAATTCTAATTCCACGTTCAGTTAAAGAGTATTCCACTCGCGGAGGGATTTCAGGATATGCTTTTCTATGAACAATATGGGTTTGTGCCATTTTCTTCAGCTCTTGAATCAACATTTTTTCACTGATTTCCGGAAGAAGCCTTTTCAACTCTCCAAATCGTCTTTTTTCCGTCCCGATTTCATAAATGATCTGGAGGCTCCATTTACCACCAATATATTTTAACGCTTCACCCACCGGACATTTATTTTGAATATTCTCCATGTTGTAAAATGCTGATAAACAATAATTTTTACTTTTTGGTAAGTACTGAACTATTTCGTAAGTACTTGATGAACAGTGGGTAAAGGTATAGTTTTGGCCTCACAAATTCAATATTATGTATAAAACAATTTTATTATTCATTGGAAGTCTGGCATTAATGGCTTTCACAACAAAAAAGAACATGAAAACAAGAAATCAAATTGCAAAATCGTATTACGAGATACTGGATCAGGGAAATGCAGAAAAAATGGAAGATTTATTGGCACCGGGATTAATTGATCATGATGGACATGGAGGCAATGCAGTTGAAGAGATTAAACAGTTGACTTTGGCGTTAAAACAAGGTTTTTCAAATTCTAAACACGAACTTGAAGTTGTAGAACTGATTGGAGATGATAAAGTTTTTGTGAGATGGAGAATGACCGCAAAGCATACCGGAGCGTTTTTTGGTGTACCTGCAACCAACAATATGGTAAACTTTGTTGGACATGATTTACTAAAAGTCGAGGACGGTAAAGTAGTTGAAATTTGGCATGTCGAAGATCTTGCGGGAATGTTTGACCAGCTAAAAGGAGCATAATGAAATTGACCTCTCTTCGTTTCAGACGTGGAGAGGTCTTTAAATTATTATTTGTCTTTGGGTTTTCCAAACCCTTCAAATACTCCTAATCCAAACAAAGCAAAATCGTATTTTACCGGATCGGTCGCATCGTAAGATCGTAGTTGGGTCATCAGCTCATTGAGGGCTTTCCAATCGTTTTGTTTCCGTTTAAGAATACCTAACTGCCGGGATACATTGGCCGTATGCACATCTAGTGGTAAATACAAATGTTGCGGTTGCACCTGATTCCAAATCCCAAAATCTACCCCTTTATCTGCAGAACGCACCATCCAACGTAAATACATATTGATGCGTTTGGCTGCGGAACCTTTTAAAGGATCGGAGACATGTTTGTGGGTACGTGGCAAATGTTCAGCTTTAAAAAATACTTTTTTGAAGTTAGAAATATTGGCTGCCATATCTTCGGTATGGGTGGCGAATACAGATTCCAACCCACCATGATTCCGATAGATATTTTGCAGTGCCGTAAAGAAGCCTTTGAGATCGTCAAAATTGAACGTACGGTGTTTAAAGTTCGCAAAAGCATCCAGATCAGAATCTTCGAAATGAGAAATGAAGTCATAAGGAGCCATGTCCATATGTTCCATCAAAAACCTGGCATTTCGAATGATTGTTTTGCGTTGGCCCCAGGCAATGGATGCCGCCAGAAAACCAGAAATTTCAATGTCCTCTTTTTTTGAGAAGAGATGTGGAATCTGAATGGGATCAGATTCGATAAAATTCAAGGTTTCGTAATATTCGGCTTTTTCATCTAAAAAGCCTTGTAATTCTGATTTCGTCATGGAAATGGTTACTGGCTGATTTTACCATCCTGAATCAAAAGTTTACGATCGGCCATATTGGCCAATTCGTTGTTATGGGTTACAATTACAAACGTTTGATCAAACCGATCGCGGAGATCAAAAAACAATTGATGGAGTTCTTGGGCAGAAGCTGAATCAAGGTTTCCCGAAGGTTCATCTGCAAAAACAATAGCCGGTTTATTAACCAGCGATCTGGCTACGGCTACTCTTTGTTGTTCCCCGCCCGATAGTTCTGAAGGTTTATGGTGCAAACGATGTTCCAGTCCCATAAAAGTCAAATATTCCGTTGCTGTCTTAGCTGCTTCTGACCTGGAATATCCGGCAATGTAGAGTGGGAGTGACGCATTTTCTAATGCAGTAAATTCAGGCAATAAATGATGGAATTGAAATACAAAACCAATGTTCTTATTTCGAAATTTGGCCAATGCTTTAGATTTTAATTGGCTGACTTCGGTATCCATAATTTTTAAACTTCCCTGATCTACAGCATCCAGTGTTCCCAGAATTTGTAACAGCGTAGTTTTTCCCGCTCCGGATGCCCCGACAATTGAAACCACTTCACCTTTGTTGATCGACAAATCAATTCCCTTTAGAATTTGTAAATCATCATAGTTTTTATAAATGTTTTTGGCTTCAATAACGGTCATACGTTCTTTTTTGGTGCTGCGAAAATACGGGATTCCACTTTATATTTAAAGCAAGGAATAATAGGATGAATAAATTAAATAAAGATGGTTTAAACAATTGTTAGTAAGCCCTTTTAAATTGATGTTTTTTAGCTCCGTATTTTCTACAATTAAATGTTACATTTGGGGCTTTAAATTTGAACTAATTTTTTAAAGATATATCAATGAATCTGCATGAATATCAGGGTAAGTCCCTTTTGAAAAGTTACGGAGTAGCGATCCAGGAAGGAATCGTAGCAAATACTCCTGAAGAAGCTGTTGAGGCTGCGAAGGAATTAAACAAAACTACTGGTACCGACTGGTGGGTAATCAAAGCGCAAATTCACGCAGGTGGCCGTGGTAAAGGTGGCGGTGTTAAATTGGCAAAATCTCTTGACGAAGTAAAAGAGATCGCTGGTAACATCATCGGTATGAACTTAATTACTCCTCAAACTTCAAAAGAGGGTAAATTGGTAAGCAAAGTATTGGTAGCGCAGGATGTATATTATCCTGGTGATTCTGAGCCGGAAGAATATTACATGTCTGTAATGATGGACCGTCAGGCAGGTAGAAATATCGTAATGTATTCTCCGGATGGAGGTATGGATATTGAAGCTGTTGCGGAAAAAACTCCTGAAAGAATCTTTACAGAGCAAATTGATCCTAAAGTAGGTTTAACTGGTTTTCAAGCTAGAAAAATCGCTTTTAACTTAGGTTTATCTGGAAAGTCAATGAAGCAAATGGTGAAATTCGTTTCTTCATTATATAAAGCATACGAAGGTATTGATGCTTCATTATTTGAAATCAATCCGGTGTTAAAAACAAGTGATGATAACATCATCGCAGTAGATTCTAAGGTAACTGTTGATAACAGTGCATTGTACCGTCATAAAGACATCGCTGAAATGCGTGATGTTACTGAAGAAGATCCAGCGGAATACGAAGCAGACAAAGTAGGATTGAACTTCGTGAAGTTAGATGGTAATGTAGGTTGTATGGTAAACGGAGCTGGTTTGGCAATGGCTACTATGGACATTATTAAAATGTCAGGTGGTAATCCGGCAAACTTCCTTGATGTAGGTGGTACTGCTGATGCACAAAGAGTAGAGCAAGCTTTCCGTTTGATCTTGAAAGATCCTAAGATTGAGGCTATTTTGGTAAACATCTTCGGAGGTATCGTAAGATGTGACCGTGTGGCGCAAGGTGTAATTGATGCATACAAATCAATCGGTGACATCAAAGTTCCGGTAATCGTTCGTTTACAAGGTACAAATGCTGAAGAAGCAAAAGCATTGATCGATAACTCAGGACTTCAGGTAACGTCTGCAATTACATTGCAAGATGCTGCAGATAGAGTAAGAGAAGCGGTTTAATCCGTTAAACATATTCAAATAAAAATCCCTTAGCAGAAATGCTAAGGGATTTTTTTATGTCTAAACTTTAGCGCATAAAAAAGGGCGAGATCAAAAATGAAACTCGCCCTTTTCTCAGGTAATAACGCCTTTATTTGATAATGGTCTTTGTAAAGTTACCATATTGAGAATTCAATCTTACATAATACACACCTTGTGCCATGTCAGATAAATTCAATTCAACTTTATTTTCACCATTTACGCCTTGCGTATATTTCGTTTGAACAATTTGTCCGTTTGCATTCATTAAGTCAATTCTAATTTCTTCAGGAGCATCTAAATTAAATGCTACCCATGCATTAGAAACTACTGGATTTGGATATACTGAAACATTCAATTTATCAGTTTCTACATTTTCTACAGAAGTAATATCCCAGTTGTTTTTAAAATAAGTCTTATAAGCTCCGGCACCATGTGTTCCTACCACACAGAATCCATCACTTTCACGGTAATCAATTTGCTCAATAACCACGTTACCTACAACATCAGAAGCTTGTTGGATCCATTCTGTATTTGCTCCATCCAGAGTAGGCGTAGCGAATAGACCAATAGATGTTCCAATCAATACAGAAGAACCATTATCGGTTTTGATAAATCTAGCCCATCTGAAGGAAGGTCCATCGCCAATGTAATCCAATTGAGGTGGTACACCTGCATCGGTATTTCCTTTTAAGTTTCCTTCTACATTACTCCAGTTGCTACCACCATCTTCAGTGTACCAAATACTAATAACGTTGTAGTTAGAGTATACAACTAGAATCTTATCTGCATCATCCGGATCAACCGCAATACAAGAAGTATAAGTTCCGGAAGAAATACCCGTAGTTAAATCTGTAATGGTTGCATTTGAAGAACCATTGTCTTCAATTTTATAGATCTTTCTATTACGTGTTCCTACATAAACAATACCCGGAGAACTTTTAGAAGCAGCAATTGCTGTAATGTCATTCGTTACAGGAAGAGTCGCAATTTGCGTCCATAAATACTGATTGTTATCAATTGCATTTAAGTTGCTATTTCTCCAAACTGTATTGTCATTTGGTAAGTACATACGGTTGTTATCCGAAGGATCTAAGATAAATGGGTGTACAAATAAGTAACCTCCACTTAAGCCCTGAGGATTTGCGCTTCTTCTTGAAAGTACATCACCATTCGCATTCAATTTGATTCTACGAATGTTACCATATTGAGAAGAGAAATAATAATTGTCTTGTCCGTTTTGCTTTGCACAATAGGAGCCATCCGCACCTAGTGTAAATAACCAATCTGTATTGGTGTCCGCAGAGTTGGTCCACCAACTACCATTATCCTGATAACCCGAACATACAATTTCAGTTTCTAATTGGTGATCAATTGCAATTCCATAAAATTGTGTGGTTTGATACCCTTTGTTAAAGCTTTGCCATACCACTTTTGATCCAGTAGGATTTGTAGTGAAGTGTAATCCACCGTCAGTACCCGCCAATAGTTCATTCGGGTTGTGTGGATTGAAAGCTAAACTTTGTTGATCCGGATGTTGGTTATCCTGATAGTAATCGAAGTTAGAATACCCATCAGCATCATACCCTCCCAACTGTCTCATACTCGAATTGTTTGAGAAAGCATTGTTGGAACGGAAAAGATTGGTGCCACCCAAGAAAACCATGTTTTCGTTGTCAGGCTTTACAGCTAAACTCATACAATAAGAACCTTGCGTATTTAAGCTATATCCGTTTACAGGAGGTAAATTATTTGTTCTGTTATTCCATTGGCCACCAGCGCCACTTCCATTACCTGAAACGTAGCTATACTTCCAGAAAGTGACATCAGAAGAACCTGAGTTAGGTGTCGCAGAATAGAAATACACCGTGTTTTCATTGCTCGGAGCAATAGCCATTAAGGTACGTTGGTGATTTGGTGGAAGATCTGCAGGGGAAATGTTGGTCCAGTTGGTTCCATCATCCGAACGCCAGAAACCTGGAGAACTTCCGGTTCCGCTAATAGTTGCATAACAAACTCCGGTACTGGTCAATACTACATTGGTATAATCTGCCCCGGAATTTCCCCCTAAAACTAATGTCCAGGTTTGGCCATCATCCTCACTTCTGCGAATACCGTTAGAAGTTGCGGCATATAAAATATCTTTATCCGTACGCGAATTATCAATAGCGATATTATAGATATAGCTCCATTCTGTACGTTTTTGAACCAATGCTGCCGTAGAAGCAATATGCGTCCAGGTAGCTCCATGGTCTACAGATTTATACATTCCGCTACCATAATAGTTTGCAGAGAAACTTTTACTGGCTGAGTTTCCTACAGATTCTCCTGAACCGTAATAGAAAACATTTGATTTACCTGGTCTTTGATCCTGAATCACACAAGAAACAGCAGATTGATCTTCATAGTTAGTTACACGTTCCCAAGATTGACCGAAATCGGTACTACGCCACATTCCTCCGGAAACACCTCCGGCTAAAATGATATTGGGATTGTCTTTATGAAAAGAAATAGCTCGTGTTCTTCCTCCCACATTTCTTGGCCCGATAGGAATAAACTCCTGAGCACTGGCTCTGGCGTTTTTAGAAAAAGTTTTTGGAACACTTGATGCGAATGCCAATTCACGCATTCTAATATTTTCCGGAATTTGACCGGTAGCAGGATCTTTTAATCTTTCAAACTGAAACTCCGCGCGCCCTAATACTGTAGCTTCATGTTTGGATAATTCTTTAGTCTCATTATGCGCACATGAAATAAACGTTGCTGTCAGAACGGACGCAAAAAATAACTTAGATATTTTCATTAAAATATATTGATACGTTTGAATTTATAACCATAATGGTTACAAACAATATTACTTATGTGTCCGAAACTTGAATACGCTTCGTAGCATTGGTGTGAATTTCGAACCGCGTAAATATATGTTCAAAATTAGAACTGGTCAAAACTAATCGACCAATATGTCCTCTTTTGACATTTTCACGACTATTTTTTGAAAGCCGTAATTCTGGTTTCTTCCTTTAATTGGATGGAAAGCTCATTTTCAAAGGCACTCGTGATGTGTTCATAGGCCTCATAGTTTTCATTTTTTCGAGCACTTTCTCTAATCTCCACCAGGAATTTAACCAAAGCATCTGTACCAGGATCAGTACCAATAAGATCTTTTCGTTCCTTTAAAGTTTTAATGATTAAATCTTCAAAGTGAAAGTTTGTTTTAGTTGATACCATCTCCAATGTATTTTAAGAATTCAGCTTTAATGTCTTCTTTCTTGAATTCACCACTGTATTCTACCGTTACAGTAGTACTGGTTCTATCTGTAATACCTCTACTGGTAACACATAGATGTTGTGCTTCAATAATTACCGCAACAGAATCCGTATCCAAAGCTTTTTTCAGTTCTTCCATGATCTGAATAGTCAGCCTCTCCTGAACCTGAGGTCTTCTGGAATAATAATCTACGATACGATTGATTTTTGATAAACCAATCACTTTACCTGTAGAAATGTATGCAACATGCGCTTTTCCAACGATTGGTAAGAAGTGATGTTCACAGGTAGAATTGACTGAAATATGCTTTTCTACCAACATTTTGTTGTAATCGTACTTATTACTGAAGGTAGACATCTTTGGCTTATTCGCAGGATCTAATCCGCTAAAGATTTCGTTGACAAACATTTTAGAAACCCGATGAGGCGTTCCTTTCAAACTATCATCGGTCATATCCAATCCAAGGGTCTCCATGATTTTAAAGAAATGCTTTTCAATAATTTCTTTCTTCTCTTTTGGTTGTAAGTCAAAAGCGTCTGCGCGCAATGGAGTTTCTGAAGAAGATGAAGCATGAGCATCACCCATTTCATCCATTAGATTTTCTTTATATTTCATCCTTTTAAATGGTTGTGAGTAACACTATAGTCACTCCAAATTTAGCGGACAAAGTTAACCTATATATAAGATGTGGGAGCGGAAAAAGATATATTCTTTTGTTAAAGACGTATAGGAAGAATTAATATTCGACCAATTCCAGATTTAAAGTACCTTCCGAAATTACCGCTGGAGTTTGTGTTGGATCCGCAGCATATAATGAGCCTTCAAAAGAGCAATTGAGTACTTTATTGTCATATCCATTTACCGTAAGTACAAAATCATCCGGGTTAGAAGTATTTGAACCATATGGGACATTGTTTGCATCCACATAAGTAACAGAAACCGAAGATTCTGTTTGAAGTAAACTGTATTTTACCACATGTGGAAAATCAATGTTTTCCAAATCGATACGTTCTACTTTAAAGATCAAACGCTGTGGATTTCCGTTTTCCACCAGTCTTTGCATTTCTATGGTTTGGTCCTTAACGAAATACGCATTGAAAATCTGATCCTGAAGAATTACTTTGAATTTTGCTTCAACCGGAGTTTGGTTTACCTTAAATGAAATATGGTTGTTTATCGGAGTAGGAGGAGTTCCGCCATCACCAGATGACTTTTTACATGATTGAAAGGTAAAAAAGCTGGAAATCAGGATAAAAAGAAATGCGTTTTTCCACATAATGTAACGTTTTAAGGAGTGTGCAAAATAGTAAATTTTTGCCTGCTACTAAAAACTGATTTTTATCATCATTTCTTTTTGTGTTTGTATCTGTAAAAAAATTACATTTGCGTTATTAAGAATTATTCTAAATAGTGAGTCGTGAAAGTTTTTATTGCCGAAAGTAGTTTTTTAGTACGAGAAGGTTTAAAATCTGTTATCCATAAGGTTCCGGGAGCATCTCTTGTAGGTGAAGCTGAAAATAGTGGAGAACTGATTCCTATGTTAGTAAACGCATCTCCGGATATTTTGTTTATTAATTATTCTTCTCCTTTAATTGTGGAAAGTGATGTGGAGCTGATCATGAACACTTTACCGGATATTAAGGTGATAGGAATTACAGATAGACCGGAGCGAACGAGTGTAATGCGATACATCAAAAATGGAATTGATGGTCACTTATTATATTCATGCGACTTTCAGGAGATTTCAGATTCGATGACTTATACCTTAAAAGGCGAACGTTTCTTTTGTGGAAAGGTGATTGAAGTCATAGACAAAGAGAATTCTCAAAAATCGTTTACTTGTGAAGGGATTAAATTGTCGAAGCGAGAGTTGGAAGTGATTGGATTGGTTGCTCAAGGATATTCTAATAAACAGATTGCAGAAGAAATGTTTTTATCTGTACATACTGTTTTAACCCATAGAAAGAACCTGATGAGTAAATTGGGTTTAAAAAACACAGCTGGATTAGTGATTTATGCCGTGCAAAATGGATTGCATGCTGAATTAAACTAACAATCAAATTAAAAATACGAATGAATAAGATAGGATTGTTTTACGGTTCTGACACTGGAAACACGGAAGTTGTTGCAGGGTTAGTTCAGAAAATGATGGGAGAGGATATCGTAGATATTTACGATATCTATGATGTGAAAGTAGAGGATATTGCCAAATATGATAAAATCATTTTTGGTTTGTCTACCTGGTATGATGGACAATTGGTGAGTGCGTTTGACGATTTTGAATTGTCTTTTCAATCTATAGATTTTACCGGGAAAAAAGTGGCGTTATTTGGATTGGGAGATCAATTTGGATATGCGGATTACTTTATCGATGGAGTAGGAATCATTGGAAAATATGTAACGGATCAAGGTGGAGAATTGGTGGTGAAATGGCCTACCGATGATTATGACTTTGAAGAATCTAAAGCAGATATGGGAGATGGATATTTTATGGGACTGGCTTTAGATGAGGATAATCAGGATGATTATACTGAAGAGAGATTGGAAAAGTGGGTACCGATGGTCAAAGAAGCATTCGGATTCTAAAATCCATTGTTTTAATTATAAAGAAGAAGTCCGGTTTTGCCGGACTTCTTTGGTTTAGGTGCGTCAGTATTAGTTAACCGCTACCTTTTTATCGATGTTGGTGATTACATTAAATGTTGGTGGAGCCAGCAAGTGTTGTTTCACCGGACATTGGTCTACAACTCTTTTAATAGCAGTATTGTATTTTTCTGGGAATGATTCCGGTAAATCTACATGAATGTCGATGTCTTTTACTTTGTTAGTCGCGTAATCGTAATTCATTCGTTGGATGATCTTAACTCCGTCCGTAGACATTCCTCTTTGGTTCATAAACGCTTGTACAAATACTGCGGAACACATACCGGCAGTAGCCAAAAAGATTAGGAATGGTGAAACATCCATGGTGATTTCACTTCCATTCATATATGGGACGATACGCCCGTGTTGATCAAATTTTATTTCAATTTCCATTTTGTTTAACTTTTGTTTTGTGCTGCAAATTTGAGACGATTTGGTGCTGACTTTTTGTGATAAATATTGCAGACAAATAAAATATGTAGACTATGTGAAATTTTAGTGAAAATTTTGATTCACTTGAAATGACATTTCAGGATTCTATAAGTTTGTTAGATAAAATTTGACGAGATGAACAATTTTGAATTTCAAAATCCGGTGAAAATCCTTTTTGGAAAAGGACAAATCGAGAATATAAAAAATGAAATCCCTGCGAACTCTAAAGTATTGATGCTGTATGGAGGTGGAAGTATTAAACGTAATGGGATTTACGAGCAAGTGATGCAGGCATTGGAATCGTATGAGGTGATTGAGTTTGGAGGGATCCCGGCTAATCCTGAATATGAGATTTTAATGGAAGCGTACCAGATTATTAAATCTGAAAATGTAGACTATTTGTTGGCTGTGGGAGGTGGTTCTGTCATTGATGGAACTAAATTCTTAAGTGGTGCGGCAGTGTACGATGGAGAAGATCCATGGGAAATTTTGGCACGGGGAATTCCAAGTTTAACCGGAATGCCATTTGGAACTGTATTGACTTTGCCGGCTACCGGGTCGGAAATGAATTCAGGGGCAGTGATTACTAAAGCAGCTACCCAGGAAAAAAGAGTGATGGGCGGAAGAGGGTTATTCCCAAAGTTCTCGATTTTAGATCCAACTGTGGTTTATAGCATTCCGGAAAGACAATTGCAAAATGGAGTGATTGATGCTTATGTGCATGTTATGGAACAATATTTAACATATCCACACAATGCCTACATCCAGGATAGATTTTCTGAAGGGATCTTGCAGACACTGATTGAAGTAGGGCCAAAGATTGTACAAAATCCAAAAGATTATGATTTAGCGGCTAGCTTTATGTGGGCTTGTACAATGGCTTTAAATGGTTTAATCCAAAAAGGTGTTCCAACCGATTGGGCAACTCATATGATTGGGCATGAATTGACCGCGCTTCATGGGATTGATCATGCACGTACATTGGCGATCATTGGACCAAATTTGTACAAGCACCAGTTTGAAAACAAGAAAGAGAAGTTGGCACAATATGGTAGACGTGTATGGGGACTGTCTGGTGATGATGCGCAGGTAGCAAAGCAAGCCATAGAACAGACCATTGCATTTTATCATCAAATGGGAATGAAGACAAAACTTTCTGAGAATGCGGAAAACTATGAGCAAACTTCTCAGGTGGTATTCAACCGATTTGAAGAAAGGGGCTGGTTAGAAATGGGAGAGCGAAAAGAGATTGGACCTAAAGAAGCAAAAGAGATCGTAGAGATGTCGTATTAGTATTAGTTATAAATATATAGAAACAATTAAATTGTTTAATTAAATGATGGCTTTTACATTTGTCACAAAATTGTCAGCATGAAAAGTCATCATTTATTATTAGGAGTTATCTTGTTGGGAGCAGTAAGTTGCGAACCATCTAATACCGAACAAAAAGAAGTATCGACACCCAAAAGTGAACCGGTACAAGAAGTTAAAAGCGAGCAAACAGGTACCAGCCATTTGGAAGCTTTAAAGAAGGCACAAACCTTTTTTGATGTTTTACCGGATGTAGCTGAGAATCCGGAGAATCCAATAACTCCTGAAAAGGTGGCATTAGGTAAGGCATTGTATTACGATGTGATTTTATCTAAAGACCGTACAATTTCATGTAATTCATGTCATAACCTGGATACCTATGGTGTGGATAATCTTAGTTTTTCACCGGGTAATGATGGAACCTTAGGTGGTCGAAATTCCCCAAGTACTTTAAATGCGGCATTGCATATGGCGCAATTCTGGGATGGTAGAGAACCTGATGTGGAAGCCCAGGCTGGAGGACCAGTGCTAAATCCTGTAGAAATGGCAATGAGCAGTGAAGCAGAGGTTGTAGAACGTCTGTCTGAAGAAGATCAGTATATCGATATGTTTGATGCAGCATTCCCGGAAGATGCGGAAGCGATTACCTACGAAAACATGAAAAAAGCGATTGGGGCATTTGAACGTAAATTAATCACTAAAAGTAGGTTTGATCAGTTTATGCATGGTGATGATGCAGCCTTAACCGATGAAGAAGTTGCTGGTATGGAAACGTTTATTTCTGTAGGTTGTGTGACTTGTCATTCATCTGCAACGCTGGGTGGAAATATGTATCAGAAGTTTGGCGTTTATGGAGATTACTGGGCGCTAACCGGAAGTGAAAAACAAGATGAAGGAAGATTTGAAGTGACCCAAAATGAAGCGGATAAATACATGTTTAAAACACCATCGTTATTGAATGTGGCTAAAACTGCACCATACTTTCATGATGGAAGCGTGGATGATTTGGCAAAAGCGATTCAAATCATGGGGAAATTGCAGTTGAATAAAGATTTGACCGATACTGAGGTGGCTCAAATTGAAGTTTTCTTAAATGCGCTTACCGGAGAAGTTCCAGCAGAATTAAAGATGTAAAGTTTGAACGGAGTTTTAAACTTCCATGATAATATGTTAGATTGGCCTGCTATACGCAGGCCTTTTTATTTTATGCTTATGAATGGAAATCAAGTTTTATGGATACTCGTTGTGATTTTAGGTTTTACATCATGTAATCGAAAAGCATGTGTGAACAAAACGGTGGGCTGGACATATGGTCCGGATGAAAAGGGATTTGAATCGAGTCAGTATATGTTTCAGAGCTACAGAGAAAGTTTTGAGGCTGTTGGGCATAACCCGGAGTGGAAAGTCAAATTGGAGAATGATGATATGATATATTCGGATATTCGATTGAGTGAACCGGTTACTTATCATTTGATGACCACATTTGATTCCAATCAAGTAACCTATACCGGGATAGATTCATTGGGGAATAAGATTATTATTGATTTTGTAAAAGCAGACTGTAGAGATCAGTTTGAAGGAATCACCCGACCATTTAGAGTGAGTGTCACGCGCACCAATAGTGAATCAGAATCAGGGCAAAATGGTTGTGGGGTTTATGTGGAAGACCCGAGATTAAATGGTAAATGGTGGATTCGTAAAATGAATGGAAAAAAGATGGGGAAAACCAATAATGGAAATTACGGAACCCTCACTTTCGATAGCAAAAATGATAGAGTAGGCGCTCGGATTAGCTGTAATTCCATGGGAGGAGGTTATGTCTTGGATAAGAATATTTTACACTTCAATAAAAATACGATTACAACATTGATGATGTGTGATAAGCACATGGACCTTGAAGAAAAACTGGCAAAGAATATATCAGGTGTATCCCTGGCGTATAGCTTTGTATCGGACGATGAGATGGTGTTATTAGCAGATAATAAAGTCGTATTTGAATTGGAAAGAGCTCAGTAAAATTCATTGGAACAGGTATTCCTTATTGGAATAGAAAGTTAATTTTGGGAGTCGAATAAGATTAAATCAACGCATATGAAATTGGTATCATGGAACGTAAATGGCATTCGTGCTGTAGCTAAAAAAGGACTATTAGAAATTGTAGAAGGATTTGACGCTGACATTGTTTGTTTTCAGGAAACTAAAGCACAGGTTCATCAGGTAGAGGAAGTTTTAGCGCCATTAAATTTACACGTGGTCGCCAATGAAGCAGAAAGAAAAGGGTATTCTGGAACTGCCATTGTCTCTAAAGTAAAACCAATTTCCGTTGCAAATGGAATAGGAGTTGAAGAACATGATCAGGAAGGAAGAACGATTACTGCAGAATTTGAAGATTTTTATGTGGTGAATTCTTATGTGCCGAATTCAGGCCAGGGATTAAAACGTTTGGATTACCGCCAACAATGGGACGTGGATATGCTGGCTTATTTAAAAGCTTTGGAAGCAAAGAAACCAGTCATCTTTTGCGGTGATATGAATGTCTGTCATCAGGAAATTGATATTGCCAGACCAAAACCGAATTACAATAAATCTGCCGGATATACACAAATAGAAATTGATGGGATGTCAAATTATATCAATTCGGGGTTGGTAGATACTTTCAGAAAGTTATATCCTGAAGAAGTGAAATATTCCTGGTGGAGTTATAGAGGTGGAGCCAGACAGAAAAACATCGGCTGGCGATTGGATTATTTTTTAGTTTCAGAAGCCTATTTTTCTAACGTAAAAGACTCCTACATAATGAATGAAGTAATGGGGTCAGATCACTGTCCTGTAGGAATTACAGTATAGCGCTCTTCCACCATTTGTCTTTGTTCTTTTTCTTACGTTGCTCTTGTTTGATTCTGCGTTGATCTCTACTTTCACTACCAAATACAGAGTCTTCCAGACCATATAGAGTGGTTAACCAGAGCATCTTAAAGAACGCATCGTGCTTGCTTTTAGTGAATTCAAAGTTCCCTTGATGGTAAAATTTATCCCCGGGAATATTCTGGGTTTTAAGGATACCATTAGCTAAATCCGAAACAACTTTGTTAAAGAAACCAGGGTTCTTGGAAAGTTCTTTAGATTCTAACTGAAGTTTTAAATCACGATAATGGGCATCCATCTGTCCCTGGCCACCATGGATATCAAGCGTGCTATTTATTTTTAAAGAAACCATTTTACCATCCAGAATACTGATTCTAAGAATAGGTTTCAGGATAGAAGTGAATTTCTTTAAATCCAGATTTTTAGCATTTACATCAAATTTGGTGGTGCTTTCTTTACTGGCCAGATCAATTTTGAGTTTGGAATGAATGTTTCCGGTGTTGTTCAATTTTGTATTGACCAGGATGTCCAGGTTCTTATTTTGATCGATTTTTTGTGGAATGTTGGTCACATTGTAAGCCATAATATTCATGTTATGGAACATGAGTTTACCGTGTTGGGTCGTGTTTTTTCCAATGATGTCCAACTCAATATGTGCATCTGTGATATCCGCTTCATCTACATGTATAGGTATCGGTAATGATTTGATGATATCTCCCAGCATGGGTTTATTATCGTTAGGGTGAAACTCAAGTGTGGAGTTGGTAAAAACCAAAAGTTTAGGTTTCTCGACTTTTAAATTTGAAATATCAATTTCTTCATTTGCCAACCAGTCTTTAATGTTCAAACTATCCATTTGGATTTTATTTACATTCAACTGTAGCCAGGCCTTTTTGTATTTTCTACCCCTCCAAAATGCGGTAGGTGTAACTCTGGGTTTAAGCTCAAAGTCTTCAATGGTTAAATGTTCCTTTTCACTATCATAGTCAACCGATTTGAGACTTAAATGCGGATTGTTTTTAATATCAGCTATTACATTCCCGGTATGAATGAAGTAATCCTCAAATTCAAAATAATAAGAGCTATAAAGTGTTTTTTTGTTGGCCGTAACGTTGGTAATTCGATAATCTATTTGCTCTAGTTTGATTTGATTCAGAGTATCGAACTGCTCATTCAATTTGTAAAATGTCATGCGCATATCTCCCAGGTGAATCTCCTTAATCCTAAAAGTGTCGTAATTAGTTAAGAAAATACTCCTCAAATCAATAGTATCTTGTTGTGCTGTATTTTCATCCGGGACACCTTCGTATTGATAGACATCGATAATCGGTTGATTGATTTCAAATTCATCAATACTGATGTTGCGCTCATTTAGCGCTTTCATGTAATCAAATCCAAGTAGCGCTATTTCATCAATGTGTACATTGATACTCGTATTTGCGATGGTTTTTCCATCAAGATTTCGTTCAAATGTTACCAGGTTATCCTTGGGAGTTGCATCGATATTGATGAGTCGGATGGAGCCATCCATAAGATTAAGTTTAATACTTTCTAAAGATAAAAGGTATTTGGTTTCAGGACTTTCATTATAGCTTTTAATGATCTTATTTCGGATAATGTTTTGTGCAATTTGTTGTGCATTGAAGTACAAATAACCCAAACCTATTCCCAGGGCAAGAATCAGGATACCGAGAAACCAGAGTAAAACTTTTTTAAATTTCATTAAGTATAGTAATAATGATCGATAAATATAAAGAATTATCAAAACCTAAAGGTTTAGAATTTAACTTTATATCCGAAGTTAAATTCAATCCAATCTGCCTGACCAAAGTTCACGGCTCTTAGAGAAACTCCGGCATATAAGCCTTTGTAAAGCATATACCGTCCACCAATTCTTTGATAAAAGAATGGAGTAGGATCATGCGTGGTTCGGTAAAAGTAAAAGCCCGGTTGTAAGAGTAGTGAGAATTTATCGATATTGTATTCGTAAGACAAAACCAAAGCCAGTTTAGCTTGTTCGCTAAAAGGTACAGGGAAGGCAGCATTCTCATCACCATAAGCCAATCCATGAACATTATCGGATGGATCAACGGTAAAATCGATTCCTGCACCGATTTTTGATCTTCGGGATATTTGTCTTTGATATGCCAGAACGAAGTTATACACCGTAAAACTCATTTTACCAAATTGTTGTTGATATTGAGGGTCAGATCCGGATACATCAATTTGTTTGGAGCCCATGGCGTAGGTCAATGAGATTTCATTTGAAGGTTTAAATTCCGATAATTTTTTGGATATGAACTGAGGACGTTCCTTACTCAAACTATACGTCACTGCAATTCTGGGGTCTAAAATATTAATTCCAAAGTTGGGCATTTTAAGGGCTCCATTACTTGAATGACTTAATCCCAGGCTTGCTTCTAATCCAAATCTATCGGTAATTCGTTGATGATACAAAACACCTAAATGTGCATAGATGGATGCTGTAGACCCTAATAAAACGTTATAGGGGTTGGAAATTGAATCAAAAGGATTCCATCCCACGCTCATCCCAAAATGAAATGCCCAATCCAATTGTGCATTTTTCCATCGGTGTATGGGGCCTTCCATTAATGCATAAATGGATAGAGGAGTTCCAATTTCATCTGTTTGCGGAAACCACATATACTGGACTCCAAAACCATATTTAGGGAAACTGTTTAATTGATGCCAGTCTTTTTTTCCAACTGTTTGAAATAGAATTTCTCCCGTAATATTTCTTGCTTCGGTGATTGGAGTTCCATTTTTGTTTTCCGTTCTTAAAAAATCATTGGTGGCAATTACACTGGCGTGCCCATAATTCAACCTAAAAGAAATTGGACTATTTAAAGAGGCTTTTTCATCCAGGCTCTCTTGTCCGTTTCCAATTATTCCGGTGAATAAGAGAAGAGTAAGAAAAGTTAATCGAAGTAAATTCATATTCTTAAAAGTGGCTTCAAAAATATATTTCTGAAATAGTTAAAAAAATAGTTTGATGAAAATCTGAGTATTTGAAATTGAAGCGAAACCATCTATGTAATAACGTGAATCAAAAGCCATAAATTCTATGCATTTGAATATATTTGCTGGCACTGAAAAACCTAAAAAAGACTTAAAGATGCTGGATAAAGAATTTTACATCAAAAACGGATTAATCTACGGGGTTGTCAATATTGTATACATGATGGTAACTTACGTTATGGGGATAGAAACCATGATTAGTTTCTGGAATATCGGATTCTCTTTGGTCTTTAGTTTGGCAATTATGATTTTTATGGGAACCCAGGTGAGAAAGGCAAGAGGTGGATACATGACTTTAAGCGAAGGATTTAAATCGCTTATGGTAATATATGCTTTGGGTACGTTTTTATACTTGTTATTCAATCACCTGCTAGGTACAGTAATTGATCCGGAACTTCCAGGAAAAATGGCTGAGGCCACGATTGAGAAAACCATGTCAATGATGGAAAGTTTTGATGTGCCGGAAGAGGTTTTAGAAGAGACTTATAATGAAATGGGTACCGTTAGAGAAGATATCCATGACAATTACACAATAGGTGGTTTCATACAAACATATGTAACTATGGTAGCCATGGGAACCATAGGTGCATTGATTGGTGCAGCAATTACCAAAAAAGAAAATCCGAATCCATTCCACGAAGATTCGATTAACTTACATGAATAAATCGAGTACATTAGATATATCAGTGGTTATTCCTCTTTACAACGAAGAAGAATCACTACAAGAACTGGCAGATTGGATTGCCAGAGTAATGGATGCCAACAACTTTAGCTACGAGGTTTTGTTTGTAGATGATGGGAGTACGGATACTTCCTGGAGTATTGTAGAATCCATTTGTAGTTCGAATAAGAACATTAAGGGAATTAAGTTTAGAAGAAATTACGGTAAATCCGGTGCTTTACATGTAGGTTTTCAGGAGACGAAGGGAGATGTGGTGATGACCATGGATGCAGATTTACAAGATAGCCCGGATGAAATTCCTGAATTGTATGATCTCATTATGAAAGATGGGTATGACTTAATTTCCGGTTGGAAAAAAGAGCGTCATGATCCTATTTCAAAAACGATTCCAACCAAGTTGTTTAACTGGGCAACACGTAAGTTGTCAGGAATCGAATTGAATGATTTTAACTGCGGATTGAAATCGTATAGAGGACAGGTAGTCCGCTCCATTGAGGTATATGGTGAAATGCATCGTTATATCCCGGTGATAGCTAAAAGAAGTGGTTTCACTAAGATTGGAGAAAAAGTGGTAAAACACTATCCCAGAAAATATGGGGTAACCAAATTCGGATTGGAACGATTTATCAATGGTTTTTTAGATTTATTATCTATTTCATTCGTGACCAAGTACAGCAAAAAACCAATGCACTTTTTTGGTTTTATTGGGACTTTTATGTTTTTCGTGGGTTTTGTTTTGGCTACTTTTCTTGGAGCGGAAAAACTATATTATTTGTTTATCCACGAACCGTTAAGATTGGTGACGGACAGTGCTTATTTTTACATAGCTTTAGCGATGATGATTATGGGAACTCAGATGTTTTTAGCTGGATTCTTAGGCGAAATGATTTCCAGATCGTCAAGCGATCGAAACAAATATCAAATAGAGAAAATCACAAATAATGATTAATAGTTTGTAAAGGAAAATGGATTTGAATATTTCAATTATTGTTCCAGTTTTTAATAGACCCGATGAGGTAAACGAACTATTGCAAAGCCTCAGCGAACAAACAAAAAAAGGATTCGAAATAATTATTGTCGAAGATGGTTCGAAAATCAAGTCTGATAATATTGTAGAACAATTTAAAGATGTTCTGGATATTAGATATTTCTATAAAAAAAATTCTGGACCCGGTCAAAGTAGAAATTACGGATTTGAAAAAGCTGAAGGTAATTATGCTATTTTCCTGGATTCAGATTGTGTTATTCCTAAAAAGTATTTTGAAATTGTATCTGAGCAATTGACTAGTAATTATGTAGATGCATTCGGAGGTCCGGATGCCGCTCATGCTGATTTTACCAGTTTACAAAAGGCGATTAATTATTCAATGACTTCTTTTTTTACCACCGGAGGTATTCGGGGCGGAGGGGAGAAATTGGATAAATTTTACCCAAGAAGTTTTAATATGGGATACTCGAGAGACGTGTTCAATAAAACTAGTGGGTTTTCGAAAATGCGTTTTGGGGAGGACATAGATATGAGTATTCGAATTCTGGGTAATGGTTTTCAAACCAGGTTGTTCAAAGATGCATATGTGTATCATAAAAGAAGAACGAATTTAAGACAGTTTTACAAACAGATTTATAATTCGGGTATTGCACGAATTAATTTATATAAACTCTATCCATCATCGCTGAAATTGGTTCATTTTGCGCCTTCGGTTTTTTTTATGGGTTTGTTGACCGTTCTTTTAGGGAGTATTTTCTATTCCAAATATTTATTGATTTTCCCGCTGATTCATATAACAACTATTTTTATTGATTCTTCTATACAGAATAAAAACCTTTTAATTGGGTTACTTTCTGTGATAACGAGCTATATTCAATTACTAAGCTATGGTTTAGGATTTATCATGGCTGGTTGGAAGAGAATTATTTTGGGACAGGATTTGTATTCTGCATTCGATAATTCGTTTTACGATTAATTTTTGAAATAGTTAAATCTATGAAAAATAAATTAGTATTTCCATTCTTAAAAGCTAGCTTTTTTTTACTTGCTGTACTCGTAAGTTCTCAAGTGTTTTCTCAAACGAATGTGACCGATAAAGAAGGTCGTAAACAAGGCTATTGGGAAAAGAAAAGACCAAGTGGGAAAATTCACTATAAGGGTCAGTTTAAGGATAATATACCATATGGGAAGTTTAAATATTACGATAAAGAAGGAACTATTTCTTCCATCCTGGAGTACATTACTCCGGACACCGTTATGGCTACGCATTATCATTCCAATGGAAAAAAAGCAGCATATGGTTACTATGTGAACCAACAAAAGGAAGGAATTTGGCGTTTCTATGATAGAAAAGGAATTATAGCCAGTCAAGAAGCGTATTCTAATGGTAAAAAGGACGGAAAATACATCGTATACAATTTGAATGGATCAATCTCAAGAGAAACATATTTTGTAAAAGGTGTAGAGAACGGATACCGAAAGACTTACGATAGTGAAGGTAATTTGCTTACTGAAGGGGAAATCAAAGATGGACAGATGGATGGAATGCAAATTATTTACACCAATGGAAAAGTAAGTGTTAAGGGTGCATACAAACATGCTGTTAAAGATGGAGACTGGGTATATTTCGATGAAAACGGAAAACAGATTAAAGTAGAACACTATGAACTGGGGATTAAAAAAGATTAAAAATATCGGAATATGTATGTTGTTGATGATGGGTGGAATATCATCTGTTTGGGGGCAGGTCGCTCCTGAAAAATATTGGATTCCTTTTACAGACAAGAATAACAGTCCATATTCGGTGAATGCCCCTTTGGTGTTTTTATCTCAAAAAGCAATTGATAGACGAAATGCTCAGGGTATAGCAATTACATCTCAAGATTTTCCGGTAAACCCATCTTACATTCAAGGTGTGCAGCAAGCTGCGAATGTAAATGTACTGTTACAATCCAGGTGGTTAAATGGGATTATCATTCAAACTACCGATACCGTGGGATTGGCTCAGATTATGGCATTGCCATATGTAGATTCGGCAAATGCTGAAAGTGTGATCACAGAAGGTGGTGAGGTTGCATCGGTAAAAATGGAAACAGCCGGAATGACCTATAAGGCAGAAGATCTGGAAACCGGAGGGTCTGAAGCTTTAGATTATGGAATCTCGGAACACCAGAATACCATGATTGGAGTAGATTATTTACATGATTTGGGATTTACCGGAGCAGGCATGACCATAGCGGTATTGGATGCAGGATTTTATGGTGCAGATACCACTACAGCATTGTTACCCTTATTTAATAACAATCAAATTATGGGAACCTGGGATTTTGTAGATGGACAAACGGTGGATTATACTCAACATTCTGGCCATGGAACGGGCGTATTGGATTGTATGGGAGCAAATATTCCAGGCTTTTATATTGGGTCAGCACCTGATGCCAACTATTGGTTGATTCGTACGGAAGATGCGCCTACAGAAAATATAATTGAAGAGTATAACTGGGTGGCTGGAGCTGAATTTGCAGATAGTGTTGGAGCGGATGTTGTAAATACTTCTTTAGGTTATACCACATTTGACGATCCTTCAAAAGATCATACGTATGCAGATTTAGATGGAAATACGACAGTGATTACCAGAGGAGCGGATATTGCAGCGTCTAAAGGAATGTTAATGGTAAATAGTGCTGGTAATTCCGGAGCGAGCTCCTGGTATTATATTGGTGCACCTGCGGATGGAGATAGCGTTTTGGCTATCGGAGCTGTTTCTGCGAATAGAGTGGTTACCAATTTTAGTTCAAGAGGTCCTTCGGCAGATGGAAGAGTAAAACCAAATGTTATGGCAATGGGGGGAGGAGTACCACAACCTATTGGAGACTCTGATGTGCAATTTATCAATGGAACCTCATTTTCCGGACCTATTTTAGCGGGTGCTGCAGCTTGTTTATGGCAATCCAGATCAAGCTATAATAATATGGAAATATTCCACGCAATTGAAGAAAGTGCGGATAAGTATTTATCTCCAAATGACCATTATGGTTATGGAATTCCTAATATGGGAATGGCGCATTATCTGATCACAGATTTAGAGGAAGTTAATAAGAATCAAGTAAGCATTTCAGGGTATCCAAATCCAACGAATGGATATTTTTATATTTCATCCAGAAATTCCAAAGTACAGTCTGTATCTATATATGACTACATAGGACATGAAGTTGCACAAATCAATCAACCTCAAATAGCCGGATCAACCATAGAGTTGGATTTATCTATTTATCCTAATGGTGTGTACATGATTAGAGTACAAACGGATGATGGAATTCAAATTGTGAAGGTGCTTAAGAACTAAAGTTCTAGCGCCTGTTCATCGCGCGGTCCATATCTCTTTTACTATCCGCTTGTTTTAAAGACTCTCTTTTATCAAAGAGTTTCTTTCCTTTCGCTAGTGCGATATTGAGTTTTGCATAGCCGCTTTCAGAAATAAATAGTCGTGTTGGAACGATGGTTAACCCCTGATCTTTAAGTTTCTTTTCAAGTCGTTTAAGCTCCAGTTTATTGAGTAATAACTTTCTTGTTCGTGTTGGAACATGATTTACAAAGCCACCCTTATCATATTCTGAAATATGCATATGATAAATAAACAATTCACTACGATCAAATCGGCAATATGCCTCCATAATGCTGGCTTTGCCTTGTCGAATTGATTTGATTTCGGTGCCTTGTAAAACAATACCACACGTAAAGGTTTCCAGAAATTCATATTCGTGTGAAGCCTTTTTATTTTTAATCACAATATCGTTCGACATGTTTAGCGCGAAAGTTTTTTGATATAAATATTTTGAGCTACGATATTTGAAATCGTGAGGTTATTACTGGAACCCACTAATACATCTATAGAATTATCATAGTCATTGATATCCTTAACCCCAACAGATTGGCCCAAAGTCAAACCGGATTTTACCAAATAGTTTAAGAAATCCGGAGATGTATCTTTTAAGCCTACAATTAATCCGAATTGATTTAATCCTAACGTAGCTATGGTTACATCCTGATGGTATTCCATACGTCCTTTCGAATCCGGAATTGGATCTCCATGAGGATCATGCTTGGGGAAGCCTAAGAATTCGTCTAGTTTATCAATAAGCTCAATACTTTTTACATGCTCTAATTCCTCTGCAATATCATGAACTTCGCTCCAGCCAAACCCTAATTTCTTAACCAGGAAAGTTTCCCAAATTCTATGCTTACGAACCAGAATCACAGCGGTTTGTAATCCTTCATCGGTAAATTGAACTCCTTGATAAGGTTTGTAAACAATCATGTTTTTTGACGATAACCTTTTTAGCATATCTGTTACAGTAGGAGCCTTAGTTTTTATTTTTTCAGCTATTTCATTTGTAGAGGCAGTACCTTTATTGTTTTCGATAAGTGAAAAAATAGTTTTAAGATAATTTTCTTCTGTATGTGATAACATGATTTTCGAAATTTGAGCATACAAATTTATTTAAAAAGCTGGGTGAGGTTTGACTCAGATGTTATTTTATCTACAACATAATGTTGTTTTATGATTCTTTAAACAAATAGTAAAATATGGATAGGAACATTGGTTCGTATTAAATCGTAAATTTGTGTGTAATTAAAAAATAACCGACCATGAATGATATGAGTAAATTATTAGTAACCCTTACTGCAGGATTTGCAGCAGGTGTTGTAGCAGGAGTTTTGTTTGCACCAGAAATGGGAGAGAAAACAAGAGAAAATATTAAAAATAAAGCTTCAGAGTTGGGTGATGAGTTGGATAAGCACTATCAAACGGAGATCGAAAAACTAAAAGCAAAAGTATCTGAACTCACTGACGAGTTGAAGACTAAAGTGGAAGAGTCGGGAATAAAAGACAAAGCAGCTGATGTAAAATCCAGGTTAGAGGATGCTACAGAAGCGTTAAAAGAGAATATGGCTTAATAACTCTGAGTATTTTTCAGGAGTAAATTCATTTTGATCAATGAAGATCAGTGATTTAAATTATTCGTATGTCATTTCTTAAAATATCGGAGTCCATAAAAGATGCTGCCAACAAGATTATTGATTTGGTAAATGCCCATTTGGACTATTATCAAATCGTTGCATTTGATAAGCTGGTGTTCTTACTATCTAAATCGATTTCATCAGCGATAGCGGGATTTACTGTATTTATGGTCATCTTTTTTGGCTCGTTTGCATTGGCTGAGTTTTTAGGTGAACTGTTGGCACATATTTCAATTGGTTATTTAATTGTGGCTGTGTTATATGGCATTGGTGGTTGGATTTTGTGGCGAAACAGAGTACAATGGATTTTAAATCCAATTATTGCAGCGCTAACTGAAGCAGTAGAAGAAACTGCACATGATTTAGGATTAGATTCATCGGATGATGAAAAAAATGAAACATCAAAACCGGATGCGATATGATGAAGCGAAGAGTTAAACTGATTTCTGAGATTAAGTCCGTGGAAGACCTGAATCGTTTGAAATTGGAAAAGAAATATGAAATGCAGTTAAAGCAATTAGAGTTTAAAGCCAGTTTGATTCAAGTGCAAATGAATCTTCAACCTGAAAGCATTAAAGAGACTTTTAGAGAGGAAGGAAAATCATTGGGTCAAAGGCTGGCAATGAAATACCTACCTGCATTTTTATTGCGATTTATGAAATAAATCACCCACCTGAATTCATGATTTATGGATCTATTTGCTGAGCTTAAATTAAGAATAGATCAGTATCCTATTGATATCTGGGAGAAAGACATTACGGTCTTACGAAATGGATATTTAAAAGTACCAGGAACCAAAGACACCAACGTTTACTTTATTGAGGAAGGAAGTCTAAGAATTATCTTAGAACGAGAAGAAGAGGAAATCACATTTCGGTTTGCTTATAATGGAAATTTTATTTCAGCCTTAGATTCTTATATCTCTGAAAAGCCATCTGATTTTGGGATAAAGGCGATCAAAAAGAGTAAAGTTCGTGTGATTAAAAAATCAAATTTTGTACAGTTTTTAGAAAGTAATTCTGCGCATCAAAAATTATGGCAGGACCTGATGAATGGTGTAATACTGGATCAGGGAGAACGAGAACTGGATTTGTTGACATCATCTCCCAAAGAACGTTATTTAAGGGTCTTGAAACGTAACCCTAAATTGTTTCAAATTGTTCCGGGGAAATATATTGCATCGTATTTACGGATGACTCCTGAAACATTTACACGCTTAAAAAAATCTTGATCTCAATCAAGATTTAAAGATTTTCGATTCGCGTACTTTGTTTGAAAATAAATCAAATGAAGATATCGAATAAAGCGCTGATCAATGAATTACAGGAAGGGTTAGAAGAATGTGTGCAAAGTGTGAAGCAGTTAACACAATTGGATCCTGAAATTTTAATGTGGAAAGAAAACCCGGATAGCTGGAATGCTTTGGAATGTATTGAGCATTTAAATATGTATGGAGACTTCTATATTCCTGAAATTCGAAAAAGAATTCAATCTGTAACTCCTGGGAACAATCCCGAAAGTTTGAACTTTAAATATAGTTGGTGGGGTAATTATTTTGCAAACGCAGTAGCTCCAAGACCTGAAGCTGAGTTGAATAAAATGAATGCGTTTAAAAAGTTAAATCCGATATCTAAACCTTTGGATATTTCCGTCTTGGATAAGTTTTTAAAGCAACAGGATGAATTAAAAGAGTTATTGAATCAGGCAGAGAAAATTGATTTAAATAAAGTTAGAACTGATTCAACTATACCTATGGTTAGATTAAGATTAGGAGATACCATTCGAGTTGAAATACTTCACAACCAAAGGCATGTGCGTCAGGCATGTCGAACAGTAAAGCGACTCAAAGAATATCAACTTCAGGTACATTAAAAAACTGTACTTTAGACGAATCAAAGTATAATACGTGAATACGAATTCGTCAAAAATGACCATAGAAGAATTACAAGACCCTAAGGACGCTCCATTTGATTTGCTGGAATTGGCAGATCCATCTCGCAGACAGATTGAATTGTACTTAAAACAAGGTAGGTGTTTTGTTTTAAAGTTGGAAAACCAAATTGCAGGAGTACTTGTATTAAGTGAATTAACCCCCGAAAAGTTGGAGGTAAAAAATGTGGCAATTTCAGAAGTTCACCAGGGTAAGGGATATGGGAAAAAAATGTTGATGCTTGCAAAGGAGGTTGCATTGGATTCCGGATATCAAAAACTGATGATTGCTACAGGGAATTCAAGTATTGGACAACTGGCGTTGTATCAAAAAATGGGATTTGAGATGGTTGAAATTGTAAAAGATCATTTTATCAAAAATTATCCTGAGCCGATATACGAGAATGGGATTCAATGTAAACATCAGGTCGTTTTAGAAATGAAATTAAAAATTTAACCCTATGAAAGTATATTCCAAATGCACGGAATGTAAAGAAGAAATAGCTTTTTCAACATATCTTTTTGTTTACCCACTGCTATATAAAACCAATAACCCATATGGAATATATGTGACTTCCGGTTCATTATTGTTTCCAGGAGTTGTTTATGCATTACTCAAGAAACAAGATAGTGATCGAGTAAGTAAATTTAACAGACATAATTTGAAAGGAAGAGTTCATAATATAGGTCGTTAAATATCTTTGGAGAATGGGTATAAAAGATAGATTGGCATCATCACAAAATAGAAAAGATGAACAACCTAATATTGAATTGGCTTTGGATATCATTGCTACAAAAAATGAAAAATCCATAGCAGAGTTAGTTGAATTATTGGGGAGCAGCAAAGCTGTCCAAAATGATAGTATCAAAGTACTCTATGAAGTTGGAGTATTGGAGCCTCAATTAATTGAGCCACATTGGAACGTCTTTCTTCAGGCATTACAAACTAAAAATAACAGATTACAGTGGGGGGCAATGACTGCTTTAAATCAGATTGTGAGATTAAATCCTGAGGTGATATATAAACATCTGGATATCATAATGGAGACCGTTGATAAAGGTTCGGTCATCACACGAGATCAAGCCGTGTATCTGCTCATTTATTTAGCAGGTTTGGAACCGTATAAAGTTGAGGCGTATGAATTGTTACGAGAGCAACTGTTAAGTTGTCCAACAAATCAATTACCTATGTATGCCGAAAAAGCATTAAAAGTTGTTGATGTGCACAATAAATCTGGCTTTACGCAAACTTTGGAATCCAGATTACCTGAAGTAGAAAAAGAGAGTAAGAAGAAGCGTATTCTGAAAGTCCTGGATAAAGTGTCTAAACTATGATCATATTTTTGATAAGAGAATAGACGTCTGACATCATGTGTCATAAGTGCGATGTTCTTTTGAGAAATCAAAAATTAAAAAATGGAAATACAAGACATTCAAGAATTCCACATTATTGGAATCTCAGTGAGAACAACCAATGCAAATGGACAAGGAGCTAAAGACATTGGTGCACTATGGAATAGATTTATTGGTGAAGGAATAGCCGAGAAAATTCCAAATAAATCAGGATTTGATATTTATTCTGTGTATACCGAATATGAGGGGGATTATACTTTGCCTTATACGACCATCTTAGGATGTAAAGTCAACAGTGTTGATGAAGTCCCGGAGGGAATGGTTGCGCATAAAGTAGTAAAAGGAACCTATCAACCTTTTGTTGCGAAAGGAAATCTAAACGAAGGGGTGGTTGTTGCAGAATGGCAAAAGATCTGGAACTCAGATTTAGATCGTAAATACACCTCCGATTTTGAAATCTACGGAGCAAAAGCCCAAAACCCGGAAAATGCAGAGGTAGATATTTACATTGCTGTCTAATAGGAGTTTATCCTACATCAAATCAATAGGGTGGAATTTGGTTCAAAAAAATCCTTAAACGAATAGTGAAGAAATCCTTTGAAGCCATCATCTTTGTCAGACAAGACAAGATTTGCTGTTTCAAGAAACATATATAGATGTGATCCTGCCATTAGGTATTCCGAATATGTATACCTATCGGTTGCCAGAAGAATGGGTGGATCAGGTGGGGTTAGGTCATCGTGTAATTGTGCAATTTGGTAAATCTAAATTGTATAGTGCAATTGTGTATCAAATTCATCATGATGCTCCCCAAAAGTATGTGGCAAAGGATATTCACATGGTTTTGGATGAGAAACCAGTGGTGAGAGAAACTCAACTAAAGTTTTGGGACTGGATTCGATCCTATTATTTATGTCACCCAGGAGATGTGATGAGTGCTGCTTTGCCAAGTGGACTCAAGTTAAGCAGTGAGACTCAGGTTTTATTGCAATCAGATTCTCAAATTAATACTTCAACATTAAGTGATGATGCATACTTAATTTACGAAGCATTGGAAATCAATCAGGTTTTGTCTCTGGACGAAATCTCAAAAATATTAGATCGTAAAACGATTTATCCGGTGATTAAGACCATGTTGGAGCAAAATGTCATTGTGGTGTTGGAGGAAATCAAGTCTAAATTTAAACCCAAAAAGGATAAATATGTAAAGCTGAATTCCGAATATCAGGAAGAGGAAGTGCTGCGCGCTTTGTTTGATAAACTGGGTAAAGCACCGAAGCAACTGGCGATTTTGATGAAATATATCGAGTTGAGTCAAATGTTTAGTGAGAAAGAATCAGCTGTAAAGCAAAAAGTACTCTTAGAATCGAGTCAGGCATCTTCGGCACAACTTAAGTCCTTGGTTGAAAAAGGGATATTTACTGTGGATGAGGTCATTGTTGGGAGATTAGGTCAGTATTCCAAATCGGAATCTCATCAGGTGACGTTAAATCCTGATCAGGAAAAAGCGCTGCATTCCATAAAAGCTCAGTTTGAAAGTAAGGACACGGTTTTATTGCATGGGGTGACTTCCTCGGGAAAAACAGAGGTATATGTGAAGCTCATAGAATCGGTTTTGGCAAAGAAGCAAAAGGTGCTTTATCTGTTACCCGAAATTGCACTGACTACCCAAATAATTAATCGATTACGAAAATATTTTGGAGATAAGGTTGGTGTATACCACTCTCGATTTAATCAAAGTGAGCGCGTAGAGATATGGAATAAACAATTAAGCTCTGACTGTTACGATATTGTATTAGGAGCACGTTCGTCTATATTTTTACCATTTGACAATCTCGGATTAATCATAATCGATGAAGAGCATGATTCAAGTTTCAAACAATATGAACCTGCTCCAAGATATCATGCGCGTGATTCAGCAGTAGTACTGGCGCATATGTTTGGTGCAAAAGTATTGATGGGTTCTGCTACTCCTGCTGTTGAAACTATGCATAATGCAGAGACAGGAAAGTATGGTTTGGTGACTTTATCGAAAAGACATGGGGGAGTGAAGATGCCAAGAATCGAAATCGCTGATTTGGCATATGCGCATAAAAAGAAGCAGATGCAAGGGCATTTTTCCATGCAGTTGATGGAAAGTATTCAACAAGCCCTGGAGAAAAAGGAGCAGGTGATTTTGTTTCAAAACAGGCGTGGATTTTCACCTTATATCATATGTAAATCTTGTGGATGGACTCCGTATTGTAATCGTTGCGATGTTGGTTTAACCTATCATAAATATTTGCATCGATTAAAATGTCACTACTGTGGTTTCGAAAGTCATGTCGTCAAAAAGTGTGAAGCCTGTGGTTCGCATGAGGTAGAGTTAAGTGGGTTTGGTACGGAAAAAATTGAGGAGGATATTTCGTTGATGTTTCCGGATGCCAGAGTAGGACGTATGGATTTGGAAACCACACGTTCGAAAAATGCGTATCAGAGAATTATTTCTGAATTTGAAGATCATAATATTGATATTCTGGTAGGAACCCAAATGGTGACTAAAGGTCTGGATTTTGAAAATGTGAGTTTGGTAGGGGTGTTAAATGCGGATCAATCGTTAAACTTCCAGGATTTTCGTGCGCATGAAAGAAGTTATCAGTTGATGTCTCAGGTTGCAGGTCGTGCAGGAAGGAGTTCCAAACAAGGGTTGGTGATTATTCAAACTTTCCAACCAAAACATCCCATTATACAACAGGTCGTACAGAATAACTATGAAGGGATGTATACAAGAGAGTTAAATCTGCGAAAAGAGTATATGTATCCACCGTATTTTAAATTATTGAAATTGGTGATGAAGCACGCTAACAGAGATAAGTTGGTAGATGCTGCTACGATATTGGGTGAGATTCTGAATCAAACATTTGGTTCGCGGATTCTGGGACCGGAATTTCCGGGAATTCCTCGAATTAGAAATAAATACATCAATCACCTTTATATTAAGATTGAACAAGAAGCTTCGATTAAGAAAGCCAAATCTATTTTGCAATCCAAGATTTTAGATTTCAGACAAAACAAAGAGTTTGGATCTGTACAGGTTTTTATTGATGTTGATCCGTATTAGTGCAGTTAGACGCTTTTTTCGGTATTAAAAAAGGATTTAAAAATGCATATCATCTAAAATTTTGATGCATTTCAAATTGCACTATTGCATTTCACATACCCCATATTGTAATTCAAATTATTCATAAGGTAGCTCGTATATAAAGTTATTTCAGGCCTTGTATTTACGTGGTACGTTTGTTTCAACAAATCAAACTAAACCATTTAAAATTATTAATAAATACAAGATGAAAACAAGTAAACTAAAATTCAAATTCGTACTTACAGGCCTTACAATGGTAATGCTTTTATTAGGAGTACAGTCCTGGGCTTCAGAATCAGATTTTGATGGCAAGAAAGGAGAAAAAGCAGCACCGCTTGCTACAATGAATGTAGAGGTTGTAGATGTAAACGGTGATGTAAAATTTACAGATGTAGTGACTTCAACGGATCCAACATTAGACTATAATTTGGAAGAATTACCATATGGAGAATACACTGTTCGTGTAAAGAAAGGTGATCAGGTCATCAATACCACAACAATGTCTAATATGCCGGTATCTCAAGATGTAATTACTGTAATCGTTGTTGATGCAAAAGGAAACCAGGTATATTCTTCAAAAGATTCTAGCGAGATGTATAATCTGGAAGCAATGCCTAAAGGAGAGTATACAGTAAACGTATATCGCGGTAATCAATTAATCAACACCAATAAATTAAGTCAATAAGTCAGGATTGATAGTAATGCGGGTTGGGAAAATACCCCTTTTTTCCAACCCGCCTGATTTTACAAAATATTTAAGAATCTCGTAGCAGGGTAAAGAAAAGAACTAGTTTCACCGGGAGGTGGAACTTTTTCTATTTATACCCTTTTTGTTTTACGAAAGTCTTAAAGCTTCGTTCTTTAAATGTTCTCCATCAATTGGAACTACCCCTACTTTTTCGCACACCAGGCCTCCTGCCAGATTTGCCAATTTTGTAGAGAATACCGCATCCATACCTGCAGCTAAACTCAGCGAAGCTACTGATATCACTGTATCACCGGCTCCTGAAACATCTGCAATATTTCTGACGTGTGCAGGAATAATTTCACCATGTTCACCATCACTAATAAACATTCCTAATTCAGAGAGGGTAACCAAAGCATTTTCGCAATTTAAAATCTCTTTGAGCGTATTCACCCCGGTTTTCAAATTGATTAGATTAACCGGCTCAACATAAATATTTAAACCTTCTCTGAGCTCTTTTAAGTTGGGCTTAAATAAAGTCACATTCTCATAGGCATTGAAGTTCCTTTTTTTAGGGTCAACAGTGGTTGGAATATTCATTTCATTTGCTTTAGCCACAACCGCCTGAATTAATTCGGGTGTGATGAGACCTTTATCGTAATCTTCAAAAATGACCACATCAATTTTAGATTCGTCCATGATTTTTAGAATCTTAGTGGTCATTTGTTCAGTAACACTTCTATTTAAGTTGGTTGAATCTTCCTCGTCAATGCGAAGCATTTGCTGATGCTGACTAATCACCCGAGTTTTTACGGTAGTTGGTCTGAAATCATCTTTTAGAACTCCAATGGTATCTAATTCATTTTGGTTCATCAGATCAAAAAAGTGATTGGCATTTTGATCATCGCCTACTACACAACAAAGAATGGGATGTGCTCCTAGTGCTTTGATGTTTAATGCAACATTGGCCGCTCCGCCCAATCGATTTTCCTTTTGATTTACTGAAACCACCGGAACTGGAGCTTCAGGCGAAATTCGATCAACGGACCCAAACAAATAGGAGTCGATCATTACGTCACCGATAACCAGTGCGTTAAGATTAGGAAATATATCAAAAACTCTGTTTACTAAATGCGGATTCACTTATTGTAATTTATCTAATGCAGTTTTTATTCTTTTTGCAGCTTCAATGATGATCTCATCACTAGTGGCATAACTCAACCGGATACATTCCGGATTTCCAAAAGCATCTCCTGTTACGGTAGCCACACGTGCTTCATCCAAAATATACATGGATAAATCCGATGCATTCTGAATATGATAATCTTTATATTTCTTCCCAAAGAAACTGCTGATATTAGGGAAGATGTAAAACGCCCCTTGAGGAACATTTAATTGAATTCCTTCAATTTGGCTTAAGGCATCAATGATAATTCCACGTCTTTTCAAGAATGTAGCTTGCATTTCTTTAGTGACTTCCGGATCAGCTTCAACAGCTGCTTTGGCTGCCATTTGCGCAATGGTATTTGCACCAGATGTAAATTGTCCCTGGATTTTAGCTGCTGCTTTTACAATCCATTCCGGAGCTCCGATATAGCCTAATCTCCAACCTGTCATGGCAAAGCCTTTGGCTACACCATTTACGGTAATTACACGATCTTTAATTTTTTCAATCGTTCCAATACTGGCGTGTTTTCCCGAGAAATTGATGTGTTCATATATTTCGTCAGAAATGATATAAAAGTCTTCTTTTTCCGCTGCAACATCCGCCAAGGCTTCTAATTCTTCTTTGGTATACACGCTTCCACTTGGGTTGCAAGGGGAACTGAAGATCATTAAACGTGTATTTTCTGATAGATGCGCTTTAAGTTGTTCAGGAGTAATTTTAAAGTTGCTCTCAATAGTCGTTGGAATGATTATCGGTTTTGCCTCTGCAACTTCCGCCATTGCGTGATAACTTACCCAATATGGCGCTGGAAGTAGAATTTCTTCTCCTGGATTTACCAGACTCAAAACAACATTCATTAATGATTGTTTTGCTCCGGTGGAAATGATAATATTTTCGGGACCATAATCCAGATTGTTATCTCTTTTGAATTTACGTGCAATCGCTTCCCTAACTTCCAAATATCCGGTAACCGGAGGATAATGCGTATAGTTATTGCGAATAGCGTCATATGCAGCTTCTTTGATAAAGTCCGGTGTATCAAAATCAGGTTCACCTAAACTTAAGCTGATGATATCAATTCCTTGAGCACGAAGTTCTCTCCCTTTTGCTGCCATAGCAAGTGTTTGAGATTCGCTAAGGTTCAGAATGCGGTTCGATATATGTTTACTCATATTCTAAATATAGATCGTTTCAAAAGTATAATAGATTGGGGTTATACAAAGGTGTAAGACGTGTTTTTGTCTTGTGTATTTTATAGACTGATATTTAGATTTTCAATTTGATATAAATTTGGGTTCTTAATACAATTACAGATGGACTTTCAACTTAGAGCCTGGCAAGAGTCAGATGCTGAAAACCTGGCACATTTTGCAAACAATAAAAAGATCGCAAATAACCTTACAAATAAATTTCCGCACCCATATACATTGGAAAATGCCAAAGCATTTATTCAAATGGCGATGAGTTATCAGCCGACACAAATTTTTACAATCGATGTCGATGGTAATGCAGTAGGTGGAATAGGAGTTCATGATCATAATGATGTATATGCTAAAAATATGGAATTAGGGTATTGGTTGGCTGAACCTTATTGGGGAAATGGAATCATTACCAAAGCCATCCAGCAGATTGTTTCGTATGCATTTGAAACATTTGATATTACCAGAATATATGCAAGACCATATGGTCCGAATTTAGCATCACAACGTGTTTTAGAAAAAGCAGGCTTCACTCTGGAAGCCAGATTGGAAAAAACGTTTTTTAAGAATGGAGTCTTTTTAGATGAACTGATTTATGCGGTGAGGAAAGAATCTAATTAAAGTTTAAACACAGGATATCTGTAGATAGATTCATCAATAATAATTTCAATATAGTATGTTCCGGTAGCTAAATGAGTTAAATCTAAGCTATAATTCAATTGTCGTATATCTGACTGTTTATACATTAATTGATGTCCAACTTGATCCAACAATCGAATTTTTGAAGTGCTGAAACTCCCTTTGATACTTATGAAAATAGCATCTTTGGTTGGATTGGGGTAGACTGATATGTCTCCAATTGACCTATTTTGTTCTATACCAACATTAATAAATGTGAAACAGGAAGAAGTATCGGTACAATTGTTTTGGGTGACTTCTACGGCATATTGACCGCTATTTTCTATTTGATATGAGGAATTGGTTTGATTGGGGATATATGCATTTGTATTACAGTTAACCCATTGGAAACTAGCGTTTGTGGCCTGGGCGTCAAGTGTTAATCCATTTCTTATAACCGAGGTATCTACTGGAATAATGGTTAAGTCTAGTACTAAAATGCTATCGCAACCTTGAGCGTTTGCGAGTGTATGCTTTACATTACTGGTACTAGTGGTATAAGTTACTCCATTGATCCACGTATAGTTCTGGCAGGCAGTGATGATATCGGTACTATTATTAGAATGATGGATTGTTAGATTTAATGTCACTACGGAATCACAACCTAAACTATTAATTAAAGTATGGGTTGCTGTTGTATTATTTGAAGTGTACGTTATTCCATCAATCCATGTATAATTATCACATGCAACAATAGTATCAATTGAAGAAGAAGGATAATTTATAGTTAAATCCAAATAGACGATACTGTCGCATCCGTTAGAGTTTACAAAAAGCATAGAATCTATAACGTTATTTGACGTATAGTTTGTTCCATTAATCCATGTATAACTACCACAAGCTGAAATTATATCGGTAATGCTATCAGATTGATTGATGATAAGATTTAACGTGATGATGCTGTCGCAACCGTTACTATTTGTAAGTGTATGTGTAGCGGTATTGTTGTTGGAGTAGTAGGTAATTCCATCTATCCAGGTATATGAATCACATGATGTAATGGTTTCAGTTGTTTGATCCGAATTATGGATCGTTAGGTCAAGTGTGATAATGGAATCACATCCCAAACTATTGGTAATTGTATGAACAGCTGTATTATTACTCAAGGTATAAGTGATTCCATCTAACCAGGTAAAACTGTCGCATGCGGTGATGTAATCCATAGAATTGGTTGAATGATTTAATGTTAAATCCAGGATAATTGTTGAATCGCAACCATGACTGTTCGTTAGCGTGTGGCTAGCAGAATTATTGCTCAAGTAATAGGTATTCCCATCAATCCAATTGAAACTATCACATGCGGTAACGGTATAGGTGGTTGAATCTGATAATATCGTAAGATTCAAACTTACAATGGAGTCACAGCCATTGGAAGCTACATTAGCAAACGTATAAGTTGCGGTATTATTTGAGGTATAATATGTGATCCCATCTATCCATACTAATGAGTCACACTGCATTTGAATGTCTGTTGAGGCGGCGTTATTTAAAATGGTTAAATCTAAATAAATCACAGAATCACACCCCTGACTATTTGTTAATGTATGCGTGGCGGTATTATTATTTGAAGAATAAGAATTTCCATCAATCCAAGTATAATTTCCGCAAGCGGTGATTGTTTGAGTATCAGATGATGGTTGATATAAAGTAAGATTTAGAGTAACCACAGAATCACATCCTGCGTTGTTGGCCAGAATAGTGGTAGCAGTATTATTATTTGCGGTATAGGTCACTCCATTGATCCAGGTATAACTATTACAAGCAGTTTGATGGTCAATACTAGATGTAGAAACGCATGGTTTTAATTTTTGAATAAAATAATCCGAGTTACCTTGATTGGAAATACTGAAAGTATCTGCATTGGGATCAAAATCCATGTTTGCTGAAAAATAACCTGTAGTATAAATCTGATTATTTGCTGTTGAGATAATAGCATTGGGTAAATCATTGAAAGTACTTCCCATCGTTTTTACCCAAATTAAGTTTCCATTGGCATCTAACTTTTGAATATAAATATCAAAATCATAGATTCCAGATGTACTTCTTGAGATCACACCTGAGTTTGGGTCTAAGTCACATGTACTGGAATACACACCAGAACAAATAATATCTCCATTAGGTTTTACAGTAATAGATCTTGCTACATCATTGGAAACCCCTCCAATGGTTTTTACCCAAATAAAGTTACCAAGTGTATCAAGCTTGAGTACAAATGCATCGTATTCCCCCTGGGAACTGATCATTTGTGTTCCAGAATTTGGATCAAAATCAACCAGATTAGAAAAAAGACCTGCAGAGTAAACATATCCATTTGTATCTAACGAAATACTCATTCCCATATCAATATAACTTCCCCCCATTGTCTTTACCCAAATTAAATCTCCTGAAGAATTTAATTTTTGAATGACAATATCCGCATCTCCATTTGAAATTTTGTTGGTAACCCCAACTCCGGGATCAAAATCAACGGTATCTGCAAAATAACCGGTCAGATAAATATTATGGAATCTATCCAATATCATATCATTGTCTTTATCCACATGAATACTTCCTCTTCGTTTGGCCCAAACAAAATTTCCAAGCGTATCCAGTTTTAAGATAAAAGCATCTGATTGACCGTATGAAGTAAAACTGGAGACACCTAATCCAGGGTCTAAATCTATTATTCCTCCAAATTCACCAGATACATATATGTTTCCTGTGTGATCCAAACATATATTTTCACCGCTGGAATATGCTCCTTCTGTACTTTTTACCCAAATAAAATCACCAGATGAATTGAGTTTTAGAATAAACATATCCGGCCCTCCTGTAGAAATTACATTATAGACACCAACTCCAGGATCAAAGTCAATAGTGTCGTTGAAGTATCCGGTCACATAAACATAACCTGAATCATCTGTAGCAATTGAATTAGCCCTATCATTGTAACCATTTCCGATATGTTTAGCCCATACCAAATTTCCGAATGAATCCAGTTTTTGTATAAAAATATCGTCATTGCCATATGCAGTATATAAAACTGAATTAACTCCAGGGTCAAAATCAACATTTGTATTGAAGTATCCGGTCACATAAACATAACCTGAATCATCAATGGTCATATCTTGACTAACATCATATGACGTACCACCAAATCCATGTGCCCAATCCAAAGACATATCCTGAGCATATAGATGTTGAATAAAAAAGAATACTGAAATGAGAATAAATTTCAGGAAAAAATCTGGGGATTTCATGTATAGCTTTTTGAAAATGGATTTGAATATTTAGATCGTAAATATATTATGATTAAGTAGATATAAAAAAGTGAACTTTTTGATAAGAATAATATTTGCTTAAGATCCTAAATGGATTCGAATGAATTAACTTTAAATTCTATCTTCGGCACCCAAATTAAAGAATCAAATATGAGAAGTAAACTCCTAAGTATTTTTATCTTAACCTTTCTTGGTGTAAATGTTTTAGCTCAAGGTTATTGGCAGCAACATGTGGCCTATTCTATGGACATTGATATGAACGTTGAAACGAACCAGTTTAATGGAAAACAGGAATTGATTTATACCAATAACTCACCCGATACTTTACACAAAGTATACTATCATTTGTATTTTAATGCGTTTCAACCCGGAAGTATGATGGATGTGAGAAGTAGAACAATTTCGGATCCGGATCGTAGGGTAAAAGACAGAATTTATAAGTTGTCACCGGACGAAATAGGATATCAAAAGATTCTATCTCTGACGCAAAATGAAAAAAATGTGGAGTATTCTATTGAAGGAACTATTCTTACCGTGAAATTAGCAGATCCCATTGTACCGGGTGAGAAAGTGGTATTCGATATGGAATTTAAAGCACAGGTACCTAAGCAAATTCGTAGGTCGGGAAGAGATAATGCTGAAGGTATTGAATATACCATGACGCAATGGTATCCTAAAATGGCAGAGTATGATCGAGATGGATGGCATGCAAATGAGTATGTAGGAAGAGAGTTTTATGGCGTATGGGGAAGTTTTGACGTACATATTACAATAGATTCTAACTATGTTTTAGCGGGAACGGGTGTCGTTCAAAACCCCGAAGAAGTAGGACATGGTTATAGTAATTCGCAAGCAAAAACTGATAAATTAAACTGGCATTTTAAAGCAGATAAAGTACATGATTTTGGATGGGCTGCTGATCCGGATTATCAACATGATATTGTACCGGTTGACGATCAATTACAGCTACATTTCTTTTATCAGGCAGATACTTTAGCAGATCAATGGAAAGAAATTCAACCCGATGTGGTACAGATGTTTAAAATAACCAATGAAACATTTGGACGCTATCCATATTCTGATTTTTCAATTATTCAAGGTGGAGATGGAGGAATGGAATATCCGATGTGTACGATGGTTCTTGGGCATGGTTCTCGCCATGGAATGGTTGGTTTGATTACACATGAAAGCATTCATAACTGGTATTATGGGGTGTTAGGAACAAATGAATACAGATATCCATGGATGGATGAGGGAATGACGACTTATGCTGAAGAATATGCCATGGATAAACTGGATAGTTTGAATGGGGAGAATTTCCTAATGCATTCTTACGACTCTTATAGAGCGTTAGCGGTTAAATGGGCTGAAAAAGAAGAGCCATTAGCTACTCCGGGAGATTTGTTTGATTACAATAGAGTTTATAGTATCAGTGCATATTCTAAGGGAGCAATCACACAAAATATGTTGAGATACATTGTTGGAGATGAAGTGTATTATCGTGCGGTATTAAGATATTTTGAAGAATGGAAATTCAAACATCCTACTCCAAATGATTTATTGAGAATTATGGAGTTGGAGTCGGATATGGAATTGGATTGGTTTTTCGAACATTGGGTATATACCTTACATCATATTGATTACGATATAAATGTAGCAAATACGGATAAGGGGACTCAAATTCAAATTAAAAATGCAGGAAATTTTCCGATGCCAATTGATGTAAGAGTTACACTGAAAGATGGGAAAGAGATCTGGTATTATATTCCTCTAAGACAAATGAGAGGTGCAAAATCTACGGATGCGAAAACATTAAAACCATGGGCGTGGGTAGATCCAAATTATAGTTTCGATGTGGAGTATTCTATGAATGATATTCAAAGTGTGGAGATTGATCCAAATAGAATGTTAGCAGATATCCATATGGAGAATAATATATATCCTCGAAAAGAAGTTCCGGAGAAAGAAGAACCTAAGTCAAAATCAAAAGGCAAGAAGAAAAAGAAAAGCAAAAACAAAAAGAAGTAGGTCGTAAAAGAGGGGAAGATGATCGGGAATCAGAAAACTACTATAATCGTTATGTCAATTGCGCTGGTCGCATTTCTTCTGGTAAAGGTTTTACCGACATTTAAAACGAAAACAAAGACACATGTTTCAAGTAAAGTGAAGTTGAATAATGCTGCAGAGGACTATAGTCAGGGAAGTGCATGGTTTATATCAGAAACCGGAGATACTTTGGCGAATGTCGATGTAGAGATTTCGGATACAGATTACAAAATCACCAAAGGTTTGATGGATCGTTCGCAAATGAGAGAAAATCAAGGGATGTTATTTGTGTTTAACAATATGGAAAAAAGATCTTTCTGGATGAAAAACACGAAGATTCCTTTAGATATTATTTATATCACACAAGAAGGATTAATTGACTCATATTATCAATCCACTACGCCATATTCAGTAGAACCATTACCATCGTCCGGAGCTGCGCAATATGTTTTGGAAGTTAACGGAGGTTATATGGAGCGTCATCAATTAAGAAAAGGGACAAAATTTATTTATAATAGAAATTAGGTATTACAAAAGATGAAATCTAAGATTTTAGGATTAGCATTTATGCTCATAGGGATGTTGTCATATGGACAGGCAACATATAAATTATACACAAAAGACGGCAAAGAAGTGTCCATGGATAAAATGGTAAAATCTTTAGCAAAATCTGATGTGGTATTGTTTGGTGAATTACATAATAATCCAATTTGTCACTGGATGCAGTTAAAAGTAACCCAGGCCATTTATGAAAAGAATCAGAAACTAACTATGGGGGCTGAAATGTTTGAAGCAGATAACCAGTTGTTGATTGATGAATACTTTAAAGGGTTTATTCGTCAAAAAGACTTTGAGAAAGAAATGCGTTTGTGGAAAAATTACGAAACGGACTATAAACCTTTATTAGAGTTTGCGAGAGAGCATAAGGTGAATTTTGTGGCGACAAATATTCCGCGTAGATATGCGGCATTAGTGAATCGAAAAGGTTTTACGGTGTTGGATTCTTTATCGGATGAATCGAAATCTTATATGATGCCATTACCAATGGTGTATGATACCACCAATCCAAGTGCGCAAAGAATGTTACAAATGGATTTTGGGCACGGTAAAGGAGGCCCTAAGGTAGAGTCTATGGTTAAGGCGCAGTCTGTTAAAGATGCAACAATGGCACATTTTATTTTAGAAAACATCGAAAAGAAAACCACTTTTATTCATTATCAGGGTGATTTTCATTCAGCGCATTATGGTGGAATTTATTGGTATTTAAAGCACTGGAAATCCAGTTTGGATGTATTAACCATAAGTACAGTTGAAGCTGGTGGAGAAATGGAATTCAAAGAGAAGTATAAGGAATTAGGGGATTATATTTTGGTCATCACAGAGGATATGACTAAAACCTATTAGTCTCATTGTTAAGCGATCATTGTTTTTTGTTGATTTTCAATAAAAAACACGATGATCGACTTTTTGCATTAATTAAATAACTTAACTTTGGATTTTTATATAACATAATTGTAATGAACAAAGGAAAAGTAAAGTTCTTCAATGAAACTAAAGGTTTCGGTTTTATTGTTGAAGAAGGCTCTAATAGCGAGTACTTCGTACACGTAACAGGTTTAATCGATGAGATCAGAGAAAATGATCAAGTTGAATTTGAACTAAAAGAAGGTAGAAAAGGATTAAACGCTGTGAACGTTAAGATTGCGTAAGTATTTATATTTTTTTATATCACAAACCTGTCTTCGGACAGGTTTTTTTATGCCTTTAATTTAAGAACTGTTGGTCGGTTAAGGCGTATAAGAATTCAATAAGGTCATTACGTTCATTGGCAGTTAAAGTGAATGGTTTTAACAGTTCACTTTTATTCGGATGACTTCCGCCTCCTTTTTCTAAATATCGGATAACTTCATCCAAAGTGTCCATGGAACCATCGTGCATATAAGGAGCAGTTATCGCAACATTTCTTAAACTGGGTACTTCAAACTTTCCAGCATCCAAAGGTCGATACGTAATTCTGGCACGCCCGCTATCTTCGAATTGATGTTCCAACCCAATATTTTGATAAGAGTAATCGGTAAAGAGTACTCCCGAATGGCAAGAAGTACAGTTTAAACGGGAAGAGTTAAACAATCGCAATCCGTTTTTTTCATTAGAATTGAGCGCATTGGAATCTCCGAGAATATACCTGTCGTATGCTGAGTTGCCCATGACCAATGACCGTTCGAATGCCGCTATAGAACGGGTAATTCCAAAAACATTAGGTAAGGTATCAAAAGCATCTTTAAACATTTTGACATAATTGGAATCTTGAGTTAAACGCTCTAACACCACGAGAAAATCAGCCCCTAATTCATTGGTATCAATGATTGGAGCTAAAACCTGTAGTTCTAAAGTTTTTACTCCACCATCTTTATGAAACAGTTCTTTAAAAGCTACATTAACGATTGAGGGAGAGTTGCGAAACCCGGGTTCTCCATTAGTTCCAACACTGACAGATACACTATCTGCAAAAGCGTGTTGAGGTTGGTGACAGGAAGCGCACGAAATGTTTTGGTTTTTACTCAGTCTATTGTCAAAAAACAGCCGTTTACCCAACTCAATCTTCGCAGGAGTGAGATCATTTAAAAAATCAAGGTTTAATGTGTCAAAATGCGTAGGAATTTCTACAACATCCTGCTGCTCATTAGATGTTGTTTCACAACGAATAAAAAGAAATAATATGAGAAGGCTATAAACCCATTTCATTTTTAGTTGAACGCATTTTCAAAGTTATCCATGTATTGGACGGCAAGAGGTTTGTTATCCACAGTATGAGATTGCCCATCCTGAATCAAATCAAAAGTATAATCATTTTGCTTTAGTAAAGCATATAAATCCAAATTAACCGTAACATCGGTACCTCCTGAGCCTAAAGTGAATTTTCTTGCTACAGATACTTCCGGACGGTATAATCCTTGAGTTCCAGTATGAATGACGAAACTTGCTGTGTCTTGCTGGCCAATTTCATAACCTTCTACTTTAGAGAAAATATATTGTGTAGACCAACCCCAATACATGTTATTGGTAACGCTTAAAGGGTGAGAAACAACAAAAGTAGCGGGATCCATTGCGTTTAAATCCTGACGGACACCTAAGTCGAACATAATTGCGGTATAATTACCACGAACGATGTTTCCACTTATTGTTGAACTATTTTCAAACGCATTAATAAGTCCCACATCTGCGATAAGCTCTTTACTTCCGTCTGATTTGACCCCCACAATATTAGATAAGTAGTATTTCTTTTTCGTAAACCACATATTGTTGTTTTGAGGACTTTTATAAATATGATTGAATTCTAAAGCTTGTCCGTTATAGAAGTGTTTGATATGAATATTTATAGGCTCTTTAATTACCGGATCCGGCTCAGGATCCCCACCTGAACAACCTGAAAAAGATTGTAAAACTACAGCTATAGAGATCATGGTTAGGAAGTGGAAGGTATTTCGCGCAGTAAATTTCATAGTCATATTTAAAAGAATACGTTCGGTAATAATACTCAAATATTTGTTTGCTTCAAACTATTTAATGATCGTTGACAAATATATGAGACTTTAAAAATGAAGTCAGTGATATTTTATACTACCCCATACGTATTTGTTAAATACAATGTTTCCGTATGGGTTTTGAGGAGAAATAAGGATGGATAAATAGAAGTTTTATAAGTTATAAAAGAACAACGTAGGATTATGGTAGAGACCAGGGAATCTAGCGGTTTAGAATCAAACCATTTAACTTTTTTTATGCTGTTAAAGAATTGTTAAGCCAAATTTGTGCGGCATTTTATCTTCATTTTTGGAGTCATTATGCCAAAGCAATTACATTTGTAAACCTCAGAAAATAATAGAATAAATATGATCAAAAAGGTATTACTCTTAACTACTGTATTTCTATCAACAATTAGTTCTTACGCTCAGCACGATTTCACATTTAAAATTGACGGTATTGCCGATACTACGATGTATTTAGCCAACTATTTTGGGGGTAAAATGTATTATAATGATACAACAGTTGCCGATGCAAATGGAGTGGTAAGATTCAAAGGGAAAGAAACGAAACCAGGCGGTATTTATGCTGTGATATTTCCAGATAATAAGACCTATTTTCAAGTGGTTATAAATGAAGAAAAGATTGTTATGGAAACCACAATTCAGAATCCTGAGGCCAATATGATTGTGAAGGTTTCTGAAGAAAATAAAGCTTTTTATGCGTAGTTGAAATTTGTAACCGGTGTTCAAAAAAGAATGACAGATTTGAATAACCAAAAAGCAGAAGAAGGAGCAAACGTTAAAAAGATTGATGCGCAAATTAAGGAGGAACAGGAAAAAGCAGAAAAATTTAAGGCGGAGTATTTAAAGAAGAATGAAAAGCTTTTTGCCGCAAAAGTGTTAAGTACTTCTGATGAAATCAATGTACCTGAATTCAAGAAAGAAGATGGTTCAAAGGATGATCAAAAACGCTTTAGATATTATCATGATCACTATTTCGATAATGTAGATCTAAAAGATGACCGTTTGTTAAGAACTCCGGTGTTAAACCAAAAGATTGAGACGTATCTAACTAAGCTAACTCCACAGGTACCGGATTCTATTTGTGCTGCCGTTCAGTATTTGACCAGCCAAACTGCATCGGATACAAGTTTGATGTACAAGTATATTATTCAGTATACAACAAACACTTTTGAAAAGTCGGATATTATGGGAATGGATGGTGTATTTGTGTGTATCGCTGAAAACTATTACGCTGAAGGAAAAGCCTGGTGGGTTGAAGATGACAAATTGGACGAGATTTTAAAGATGTATAACACCAGAAAGAATTTGTTGATTGGGAAAAAGGCTGAAAATATCGTATTAATGGATGTGGATTCTAACTGGAGGTCTTTATATGATGTTAAAGCAAAATATACTGTGGTGGTATTTTGGGATCCAAATTGTGGACACTGTAAAAAAGAAATGCCGAAACTTCAGGAGTTTTACAAAGAGAATAAAGGTGAAGTAGAGGTATTTGCAGTAAGTACAGAGTTTGACAATAAAGATTGGCCTGCTTATATCAAGGAGCAGGGTTATACCTGGATTGATGTATCAGATAATCCTGAAATAAATAAGGATGCACATAAATACATTTTAGAAGGTAAGACAACATTGAATAGCTTGAACTTCAGGGATTACTGGGATATCTTCTCAACTCCGCAGTTTTATTTACTGGATGAAAATAAAATGATTATTGCGAAGAAAATCAATGCAGAGCAAATGCCTGATTTCATTAAGCAATATGAAACAAGACAAGCAGCAGAAGCTGAGGAAGCAGAAAAAGCAAAGAAATCGGAGAAAAAGTAAAACTAGAATCTGATTTTAAAGTGTTGAGGGGATAGTCTGGCATCAAAGAATACGATCCCAATAAAAAACAAATCTAAGGTCACCACAGTTTTGGGGTGGCCTTTTATTTTTTCCCATGCCTGGTGCATTTCATCCGACCAGTGAATATCGTCAAATACGAATATGCTTTGATCAGTCATGTGTTTTAGGCACAATTCAAAATAATTTAAAGTAGGTTCAGCACGATGGTTTCCGTCAAAGAATACCAGATCAGCGGTACTGGTTTCTTTTAGAACATTAGGAAGCGTATCATTAAAGTCTCCTAAATGACCAGTGATATTTTTGAGATGGAGCTTCCCAAAATTTTCTTGAGCAATAGCAAGAGTTTCGGGGCATCCCTCTAAGGTATGAACCGGAATTGTATTTTGAGCTTTTGCAAAATAAATTGTGCTAAGCCCTAATGAAGTCCCCAGTTCAATAATACTTCTCGGTTGAAAGTAGTTGACCATTCTGAAGAACAGTCGCACATATTTCTCAGGTTTGGAAGAATTTTTGGCAATATCACGTACCAGACGATTAGGACTTTTATTGATAGTTGATCCAGCGCCTAAATCCGTAATGGAAATGGTTCTGGAGTCTTTCAATAAACTTCGTTTAAGGTTCCGCAGTTGATTGTATTCAGGGTTTTTAATGTCATGATATAAAACTTCATCTAAAAACTTATAGACAAACGGAGAATGGATACCATGACGATTATTGGCACTCCATTGATGTTTGAGATAAGAGATTATGATTTGAAGTTGATTCATAAGACACAAAAAAGGGGTGGAAAAACCACCCCTCGACTTATCGTATTATGGAATATTACATTCCGTATTTTTTCATTACTTTTTCACTAATTCCTGTGAAAGAGAATCCGCCATCATGGAATAAGTTCTGCATGGTCACCATTCTGGTGTAATCTGAGAACATCATTACTGTATAATCCGCACATTGCTCAGCAGATGCATTTCCTAAAGGAGATATATCTTCAGCAAAGTTGATAAACTGATCAAATCCACCAACACCTTTACCAGCAGTGGTAAGGGTAGGAGATTGAGAAATTGTATTTACACGAACTTTTTTCTTGTTTCCATATTGGTAACCAAAGTTACGAGTGATAGACTCCATTAAAGATTTTGCATCAGCCATATCATTGTAACCTGGGAATGCTCTTTGAGCAGCAACGAACGATAAACTAATTACAGAACCCCACTCTGCCATTGCATCTAATCTATATGCAGTTTGAAGTACACGGTGTAATGACATCGCAGATACGTCTAATGTTTTGTGGAACCAGTCGTAATTTAAGTCTGAATAAGGTTTTCCTTTTCTAACGTTAGGAGACATTCCAATAGAATGTAAAATGAAATCTAAAGGTCCTCCAAGTATTTCAACAGCTTGAGTAATTAGCTTTTCTAAATCTTCGTTGTTAGTAGCGTCAGCTGGAATAATAGTAGATCCGGTATCTTGAGCAAGTTGATCCAAAGCACCCATTCTAAGAGCAATTGGTGCATTTGTCAAAACAAAAGTAGCACCTTCTTCATGTGCTTTTTCAGCAGTTTTCCAAGCAATCGAGTTTGCATCAAGGGCACCAAAAATGATTCCTCTTTTTCCTTTTAAAAGATCTTTTCCCATTGTAAAATTTGTTTGAAGCAAATATATTATTTTATGAATGAAGGCAATTTTTTTTAGATTTAAATTACCTCATAAAATCACTATTTGGAAGGGCGATCATTTTTTTGCTCAAAGTAGTATCTTAAGTCTAAAGATAAGTAAGAGGCATTCAGTTTCGTATTTGCTATTGCGACCGGAGTATTATATAATCCAATATTAGCTACAAACGGATCTGCAAAAGGTTGATTAAATGAAAAACCGACATAGAATGTCCCGTTGTTGGGCGGATGAATTTCCCAGCCCATATTGGCTAAAAATGAACCCTGAATCCAGCTTACACGTCTTACTTCAACTTGCCATTCGTTGTCCTCATTGAATATATCACTTGGATAAAAATCCAATTGTGCTCCCAAAGACACACTAAAGTAAGAGTGATCAGAAGCTCTTAATCTAACCATCCCTTTGAATGGAATTTCATATCCAATAATTCGATAGTCAATAGAACCATTATAATTCCCAAACGTACTGTCAATTTTGGTGTTATAGTTTCTTTGTACAAATCTTAAACCGGATTCAACAGCTAAAGTTTTATTGAATTGTTTACGGATGGTCATCCCAAAAACATAGCCAAACTTTTGACTATTATTAATTTGAACGGAGTCTAAACCAATAGTTTCAGTACCTCCGGATAAAAAATTATTGGCCACCATCCCTTTAAATTGGAAGCCACCACTATATCCCTTGGATTGGCCATAAACTAGCTGTCCTAAAAGTAAAATCGTAACAAATAAAACTGTCTTTTTCAATGTTTAAAGAGATTTAATATATCCTGTAATTGCAATCGTCATTATAATTAACATCAGAATAACGAGCCCATATCTCAAAAAAGTATTTGAGATAAAAGGTTTTCTGTATTCGCCAATCGCCAAGTGATTTAACTTAATGACTTCCTTGGTGTTTAATTTATTAACGGCAAAAAAGTACTTATAGGTAGGTTCCTCATCGTCAAAATTATGTTCAAACCATATATTATGAGAACGTAAGAGTTTCTCAAAGTAATCACTTTCCAATTTGTTTTTAAAAAAGAATATGGTATACCTATTGTCACTAGGATGCTCACGCCAATTGGTAAAATCAAAGGAAGGAAGATTCATATTACACGTATCTTTTGGCCAACCCAAAGACTGGAATTTCTACGAATTCCATTCAATTTACAAAGCTTTGAAACAGTTGTGCCGTATTGCGCTGCAATTTTATATAAATAATCTCCATTTCGCACGGTATAGAATACACTTCCTTTAGGATATCCTGCAAATCCGTGTTTGGTTTTTCTTAAAACCAGCGTAGAATTGATTAGATTTTGCTCTGAATAATCGATAAAATTTAAAGGGTTGATAGGAACACCTTTAAATCGAACCTCCCAGTGTAAATGGCTACCGGTAGAATGCCCGGAACTACCTCCCAGTCCAATAAGTTCACCTGCCTGAACAATTTGCCCTGGCTTTACCTTTATGCGATGTAAGTGAGCGTAAAGTGTTTCTAATCCATTGAAATGTCTTACGACAACTACACGACCGTAACCACCGTAAGTTCTGGCCACACGAACCATACCGGAGAAAGCCGATACTACGGTATCCCAAACTTGAAGGTCTATGTCAATTCCATTATGCATACGTCCATCTCGCCAACCATATTTTGAAGTTAAGACATCATTTATGGGCATCACAAACTTTGGACTTTGTTTTGTTCCAATAAGTTGGAGTTCAATTACAGAATCCGAACTCGCCAATTTCTGAGAATTATAAGGATTTGGTGTAATTGTATTCCAGTCCTGATAATAGTAATCTGCGGGATATTGACTGGTATCAATAATTTCTTCCGCTAAAGTCTCTTTTTGATGATTGGCAATGTATTTATTGAGTTCATTTATCAATGCAAAAGGAACTTGTTCCAGTTCAAATAAAGAGTCGATAGTTTCGTAGATCGCATCAAATTTCATTGATTTAATCTTTAAATAAAGATGCAATTGAGAAATCAGCTCGGTTGGCGGAGTAGATGCATTATTTAGGGAATCTTCATATACCTGTAATTGAGCGATACTCATGGTATCAATACCTTTGAATAAGTATTGATTTCCATAGACGACCTGGGCAATCAAGGTATCCTTTTTTGGACCTTTATCACTAGCCTGGGTAGAAAGCGTAGAAAGACCTAAAATCAGGGCAATACACATCTTTATTCCCCAATAGAAATGTAAAGTTGGTTTCGTCATGCAAGGTCAAAAATATACTTTTATTAAAAAGGAGAAATGAAATAACTTTTGTTGAAACAAATTGAATCTATTTTAAGGGATAGAGGGCGCATAGTTCCCACCGGATAAAATCAAAGCAATTTTTTTACCCTTGAAATAGTTTTGATTTTTGAGAACAGCTGCTAAAACTGTTGCAGATGAAGGTTCTATGATAATCTTCATTCTTTGGAAAATCAATTCCATCGCGTGGCGAATTTCATCATCATCCACACGAATAATGTCATGCACACCATGTTGAATAATAGACCAGTTTAGATTTCCCAGGGTTGTTAACAGACCATCTGCAATGGTATTGGGTTGTTGTTGGCGAACCAGTTCTCCGGATTTCCAGCTTCTATAAGCATCATCTGCGCCAAATGGTTCCGCAGCAATGACCTGGGTATTAGGTGAAAAGTATTGGGTAGAGAGAATAGTACCAGATAACAGGCCACCACCTCCAACCGGAGTAATGATAAAGTCTAATTCGGATAGTTCATCATATACTTCTTTGGCAGCAGTAGATTGACCTGTAACGATATGTTTATGATCATATGGAGGGATAAATGTAGCTCCAGTATTTGAAATTATTTCCTGAGTATACTTTTCCCGATCTGCTTGCGTAGGGGGACAGAAGGTGATTAAACCACCATAACTTTTTACTGCATCAACTTTGATTTGAGGTGCATTTTCAGGCATAACTACATAACATTTGATATCGTTACGAAGTGCTGCTAAAGCCAACGCTTGTGCATGATTTCCAGAAGAGTGTGTTACGACTCCAAATTGTCGTTGATTTTCTGGAATTTTAAGAATCGCATTTGTGGCCCCTCTGGATTTAAATGCACCTGCTTTTTGGAAGTTTTCACATTTAAAGAATAAAGAAGCCTGTGCCATCTGATTGATAGATTTTGAAGTTAGAACAGGTGTTTGATGAATAAAAGGACTAATCCTTTCGTGCGCTTCAATGATATCTTTAGCTTGAATCATATTAACCTTCAGATTGCGGTAGGCTAACCATAAAAGTGGTTCCCTGATTTTCTGAACTTACAAAATCTAACTGACCGTTTAATTCTTCAATAGATTTTTTTACGATAGCCAGTCCTAAACCAACACCTTCAATATCATTGGTGTTTGAAGCCCTGTGGAACATCTCAAACAAGAATTTCTGATCTTTTTCAGGTATCCCTAAACCATAGTCAATAACTGCGAAATGCAACATGCCATCATCTATATTGAATTTCACTTCAATAATTTCAGCATCAGGAGAATATTTAGCAGCATTACTTAAGAGGTTGGTAAAAATTTGAGTAAATAAACGTTTATCCGTTTTAAACAAAACCGGGACCTCAGGTCCAAATTCAAGTAAGATAGAATGATTTTTACCCACTCCATTCTCAACGGTTTGAACAATTTCATCTACCAGTTCTCTAAGATGCGTAGGTTCAATTTCCGGTTTGAGATTTCCGGACTCAATTTTACCGATTAATAAGGTTTCATTGATAATATTGGTTAGTGAGTTTACCGAGCGATCAATATTCTTAATGTGTTTACTTACTTTTTCAGCAGGAGAATTGTTTTCGAGATGCATTTCAATCAGTTCTGCAGAACTCTTTACACTGGTTAAAGGTGTTTTGATTTCATGAGAAATGATATTTACAATTCGCGACTTTAACTCATTTAATTCTCTTTCTCTGGCCAAAGAAACTTTCAGTTGCGCTTCTGATTTTTTTCTTTTTGCAACCTCTTTGTTCAGTGCTTGATTTTTGGAGTTTAATTCTTGTGTACGTTCTTTAACTTTTTCCTCCAGATTAGAATTGAGTTGTTTAAGTTGATCCTGACTGCTTAGAAGCTCTTTCTCCAGATTGAATCGTTGCATGGAAAGTTCGATAACGGTCCGTAGCACCCCTTCTTTAACAGGCTTTGAAATATAGCCGTAAGGATGCGTATTCAATGCACGATTCATGGTATCCTTATCTGATAATCCAGTGATGTAAACTACGGGAAGATCGTAGTCATTCATCAATTGGTTTGTCACCGAAATACCATCGATTTCTCCGGGGAGAGAGATATCCATTAAAACCAGATCAGGATTGGAACTTTCAACCAGTTGTAAAGCCTCTGTACCAGAGTAAGCTATACCGACTGATTGGTGCCCCATTTGCGTGATCACACGCTGAACGAAAAGTGCGGTCACTTTATCGTCTTCGGTAATTAGAATTTTGTATGACATGGCCTCAATATTTGTAGCTAAAGTAACGATTACATGTTGCTTGTTAAAATACTTTCTGTTAAAATAAAACTAGCGGTATTATGTAATGTAACCGTAAAATTGTTACTTTGCAATGCAAATTTGACTATGTATGAGAGGCCGCAGAATTAGTATTACTTGTGATGAATGCCAGGTTCAGAAAATTTCAAAATTCGGAACCCTTTGTGCGAAGAATTTAGACAAGGTGAATTACAATAAATCTTGTACCGCATATAAAAAAGGGCAAATCATTTTTCATGAGGATACCAGACCTTTGGGAGTTTTCTGTATCAATAAAGGAAGACTAAAAGTTTATAAAACTGGTGATGATGGAAAGGATCAAATTATTCAGGTCTCAAAGCCAGGTGATTTATTGGGATACCGTGCCATGATTGGTGAGGATTTATATCCGGTGACTGCAGAAGCATTGGAAGATGTACAGGTTTGTTTTATACCAAAGTCTGAGTTTGAAAGATTGCTAACTGATTCTCCTGACTTTTCTAAGATGCTATTAAGAGAAGCATGTCATGAATTGGGTATGATGACCGAATCATTAACGAACTTGGCACAAAAGTCAGTAAGAGAAAGATTAGCTGTTTCGTTATTGATGCTAAAGGATATTTACATCGATGAAGATCGCCCGAACGAACCTGCTGAGATTAATTTGACCAGAGAGGATTTAGCGAATATCGTAGGTACGGCAACGGAAACAATTATTCGTTTACTACACGATTTTAAAGAAGAGAATTTGATTCAAACCAATGGGCGTAAGATCATGGTATTAGACGCGCAACGTTTGGTTAAAGTAGGGAATATCTACTAAGAAAGAATTAAAAATAAAGCATAAAAAAACACGGTCATCGACCGTGTTTTTTTATGCAATAAACTTTTATTGATTATTGTACCATTACTTTTTGTGCAGCTGAAATACCTTTTTCGGTTTGGATCGCAACTACATAAACACCTGAAGTTAAATCAGAGATGTTGATTTCCTGATAGAAGTTTTGGCCTCCGCTAGCAGCGTTTACAGTCTTTACAATTTGACCGGTAATGCTCATGATTTGAACTTGTGCGTTATTACTAGAATTCTTTACGAATACGGTCATTATATCACCTTCAGTTTTAATCTGAGAAATTTCAGCTAAACTTAAATTGTTTACACTTGAAGCGAAGTCAAAAGTGAAATCTTTACATAATTGTTTGTTTTGATCCTGATTGGTATATAATACCGGAGGAGCCGCAACAATTACAACACCATTTAAAGATGCACAAAGATTATGCGTTCCAGCAGTAGTAGAAGCACCCCATGCACTTGTCAATACAACGTTTTGTGTTGCATTTGGAGCTAATGCAACGGCTAAATTTTTAACCCATGCTGTTCCGTTTGGATCTGTAAGCGGTGTTCCATCAAGAGTAACCCCATAAGATACTTGAGCCCCACTTGGGAAAGTTACAGCTGGATCATTGTTTTGAATTTCAATTTCAATAGTTGTTAAAACGTTTCCGTTTCCAGTACCATCAATGTATACTGTTCCTGTAGGTTGAATAAAAGAATTTACCGATAAGTTGGTTGGAGTTCCCTGAGAAAATCCAGTAGCACCAAGACCTAAGGATAAAGCAAAAAGTAGAAGTTTTTTCATAAGTTATTTCTTAATAATAGTTCGTAAATTAATTTGGGCTCTAAATTAGGGAAAAGTAATTAAATCTTAAATTATTTTTTACCTCGGGTTAAAAGTGAGGTAAGGTGCACGTTTATAAAGGTTTAATTCGTAAAGGTGTAGAATGAATTAAACCTGAATTAAAGTATTGAGTTCATCAATGATTCGCTTGGAGATTTTATGGAAATATCTTTTGTTTTCATAACCTTTAATCCACTGAACTCCATGAATCGCATTTGACACAAAAACCTCTTCGGCCTGATCCAAAGCATTTACACCTACCGGAGTTTCCAATACTTCCAGGCCGAGTTTAGGGGCCAGTGCCAATATATTTTGACGCATAATTCCCGGTAAACAGCCTTCTGAAAGAGGAGGGGTGATCAGCCTTTTGTGAATGATCATGAAAATATTTGAACTAATTGTTTCGCAAACGAGTCCTTTGGAATTCAGGATAATTAGGTCATCAACTTGTTTTCTGGTTTTAGCTAAACCAGCTTTGACAAAGAGTAAGGCATTCGCGGATTTTAAACCATTGAAAGCATGAATGGGTTTGAAAATTTCGTCAAACACACCTATAGATAATCCCGATTCATTTAGCTGATAACTGTCAATATCCGGAGTGGTCTCCAATACAACAGAAACCTCGTTGGTCTCCGGGGTATAAAAACCACCATCATTTCTAAACACTGTAATTCTTAAACGTGCGCCTTCTTTTAAACGATTTCGAACCAGTAAGCGTTTGATTTCTTCATTTAAAACCGTTTTTAGTAATTGGTCGTTCCATGTATATTCTAATATTTCCATACCAGAATACAAACGTTGCAGATGCGCTTCCAAAAACAACGGAAGTCCGTTGACACATTTCACGGTTTCAAATAAGGCATCACCATATCTAAATGCGCGATTGGCTACAGATAAAATTGCAGCATCTTTTTGAAGTAATTTACCGTTTAAACTGATATAACCGCTCATTTCAAATGATTTAAAATAAACTCAATAGATTCATTGGGCTGGATCAGAAATCCAGAAACATCCACTTTTTTTGCTGCAATAATATCGCGCTCACTATCCCCAATCATAAAGCTTTGTTTGGGATCAATGTTATATATCGCAATGGCTTTTTCTAGCATCAGAGAATTCGGTTTGCGATCTAACGATTTTCCAATAGCATCGTGATGTGGAGAATAGAAAATATCCGTAAGTTGGATATCATGAGTATTTAGTTCTTCCCTCAGATATTGATGTACTTTTTCTACGTCTTTATGCGAATAGATTTCTTTAGCAATTCCACCTTGATTGGTAATCACGATAAGCTGATAACCTAAATCCTGAGCCCTTTTTAACGTTGAGGGTACAGATGGTAAAATTTCAAAATCTTCAACCTTATAGGTGTATGTCCCACGTTCTTTATTAATTACACCATCCCTGTCCAAAAAGAGCGCTTTGTTTTTTGAGATCATGAGAAAACGCCAAGAATTTGTTGAAAGAAGTTCACTACTAAAGCAGGTTTAAATGCGATAGTCGCTACTACTCCGAATAGTGCACCAAAATAATGGGCATCATGTCCGATCCCATCATTAATTCCTTGTTCAGCCATACGCTTTTCATACCATATGTATAGTACCCCAAATACAATAGCTGGAATTGGAATTACAATCATAAAGCCTAACATGCTTGTTGGATACATCAGAATATATGAAAACAGTACTGCTGATACAGCCCCTGAAGCCCCAATAGAACGATAGTAAGGATTGTTCGCTTCTTTCTTTAATGTGGGTAGAGAAGATGCGATAATCCCACCGAAATAAAGAACCAAATAATAGAATGTCCCAATCTGACCAAAGAAAGCTTCAAAGGAAGATTCCACGGCACCACCAAATTGCCATAGTACAAACATATTGACTAATAGATGCATCCAGCTACCGTGCAAGAAAGCGTGCGTGACGATTCTATAATGCTGTTTTCTATGAGAAACCAGGTATGGATCAAACAAGTATTTATTAAATAAATCTCGATTGTTAAATGCCGGAATGGAAAGTAACGCAGTGGCTCCGATGATGAGAAAAGTGATCATTCTATTTTAAATTATGGATTGTATTGAACTACCTTTTGGTTGATTTTTCCAAATATAGAAGCATTGTTTTGATCAAACATTTCAATTTCAATTTGATCGCCATAAGTCATAAATGGAGTAGAAGGCTTACCATCAGCGATAATTTCCAAACATCTTACTTCGGCCAAACAACTTGAGCCTGTTGGACTCCCTTGATTGGCTACTGTACCTGATCCAATTACCGTTCCGGCCATTAACGACCTGGATTTTGCAGCATGCGCAATGAGCTGTCCGAAATTAAATGTCATATCTACTCCCGCATTTGGAGTCCCAATTTTTTGACCATTTAAGGTGGAAACCAAAGGCAAATGTACCTTTCCTTCTTTCCACGAATCTTCCAGTTCGTCCGGTGTTACTGCAACCGGTGAAAATGAGGTCCATGGTTTAGATTGGTAAAATCCAAATTGTTTGTGTAATTCTTGCGGAATCAAGTTTCTTAAAGAAACGTCATTTACAATCGCGATGAGTTTGATATGATCCAGAGCCTTTTCTGCCGAAACTCCCGCAGGAACATCATCAGTAATCACGGCTACTTCAGATTCGAAGTCGATACCCCATTCATCGTTTTCAATTTCAATATCGTCAGTAGAACCAATGAAAGCATCACTTGCGCCCATATACATCAGAGGATCGGTCCAAAATGTATCCGGTAATTCCGCGTTTCTCGCTTTACGTACCAATTCCACATGTGTTACATATGCACTGCCATCTGCCCAGTGATATGCCCTTGGGATAGGCGCCATAGTTTGTGTTACATCAAAATCAAATACATCGGATAATTCGTCAGAATTTAATTTTTGAGAAACTTCTTGTAATTGTGGTTCAACTTCGGCCCATCTGTCCATTGCATCTTGCATTGTTGAAGCAATGTGAGCTACAGAAACAGCTTTGGTCATAGTCTTATTGACTACGACCAATTGTCCATCTCTGGTATTATTTTTAACTGTTGCTAATTTCATGGATTAAAAATCTTTCAGTGGATCAAGGGAATTTTGGATATTTCTGGAAATCAGGATCACGCTTATCCAGGAATGCTTGTTTTCCTTCCTGAGCTTCTTCCATCAAATAATACATCATAGTTGCATCACCAGCGAACTCCATCATTCCGTGCTGTCCATCTAATTCTGCATTTAGTGCACGTTTAAGCATTCTAATCGCCATTGGACTACGTTTCATAATGGTTTTACACCATTCAACCGTAGTATCTTCCAGATCAGCAAGAGGAACTACTTTGTTGACCATACCCATTTTTTCAGCTTCAGCAGCAGTGTATTGTTCACATAAGAACCATATTTCACGTGCTTTTTTCTGTCCAACGTGGCGTGCCAAATAATTTGAACCGAATCCGCCATCAAAACTTCCTACTTTAGGACCTGTTTGTCCAAATCGTGCATTATCAGAAGCAATGGTCAGGTCACAAACTACGTGTAAAACGTGTCCACCACCGATGGCATAACCATTTACCATAGCAATTACTGGTTTAGGTAATGAACGAATCGCTTTATGTAAATCCAATACATTTAGTCTTGGAACTCCGTCTTTTCCAACGTATCCACCAATTCCTTTTACGTTTTGGTCTCCACCTGAACAAAATGCTTTGTCGCCAATTCCAGTTAAAACCACAACTCCAATTTTCGGATCTTCTCTAGCGATCGTCATCGCATCTAGCATATCCATATTGGTTTGTGGTCTAAAAGCATTATATACTTCCGGACGGTTGATTGTGATTTTTGCAATACCTTCAAAAAAGTCGAAATAAATGTCTTCGTATTCTTTGATGGTGGTCCATTCTCTATTTGCCATTGATTTAAATTTATGGTGAATAATATGTTTCAATCAGTTGATCATATGATCAATTGATAAGATTCTTAAAATATTGTTTTAAAATTTCTGCATTTTGGATTTGTGGTGTGGTAATTTCTAAAATACCAGCCTGATCAGACGTTGAAAGTATTTTAAATTGTTCTTCTACCATATCCAAATTTGACGCGCAAAGATAATTAACGTCAAAACCTAAAGCAATGTGTTCAACACTGTTTTTCTGGTGCGTTTCAAAGTGATTCTCTAATTGACCGGTACTATTTGGTCCGTCAATAAATCTAAAGATTCCTCCACCTGCATTATTGATTACAATAACCTTGATGTTTTGAGGGATATGTCTATGCCACCACGCATTGGTGTCGTAGAAAAAAGACAAATCTCCAACGATTAGGTATACTTGTTTGCTACTGGCAATGGCATTACCCACTGCAGTGGAAACGATTCCATCAATACCACTGGTTCCACGGTTACATTTAAACTCCAAATTGTTTTTCCAATCCAATAGTTGGGCATATCTGACCGGGGTACTATTGGCTAAATGCACAATACTATCGTCCGGAATTAATTGACTGATTTTATGAATGACTGTTAAATCAGAATAAGGTGCTTTTGCGATATAATTCGTATGCGCTTGTTGTCTCGACAGGTCCAGGTTTATCCAGTGTTTAACCCAATCGGAAGACTCTGAATTTACATTTTTTGCAAACGCTTTTAAAAATACAGAAGGTGTATACTCTACATGATGTGTGAGACATTGATACGTATTGAGTGGAGGAGAGGTACGCTGAATATGAATATGATTTTTAGGTTGATACGATCTTAAGACTGATTTAATTCTTTTGGAAACTACATTTCCACCAAACGTAATCAGTATATCCGGCTGAAATGATTCTTTTTCCTCTTCAGAAAAAGGTGTAATCAAACGATCAATATTCTTAACAACTCCCGGTATTTCAATGTTGGAGGTAGTTTCAGAAAGGATGAGTGCGTTTGGGGATAACCCTTGGAGCGACTCCTTTAATTCCGTATCCGCATCCATTTGTCCGATAAGAATCATTCTCTTTTCCGCATGATTCCAAAGATTGAGAATTAACTGCACATCATCATTGGAAACTTCTTCCGCGATTTGAATTGTTTTTGAGGAGTCCACATTCGGCTGATATTCTTCACTATCATATAGCGGTTCTTCAAAGGGCATATTTAAATGAACGGGACCTCCATTGGAAAGCATATTTGGTTTTGAAAATCGTAGTGCAGCTTGGATGCGATCCATATTTTCCTGTTCATCTTCTTTGTTTTGAGGCGCTTCGTGTAATTCCGCTGAATATAAAATATGATTTGAAAAAACGTTTTTCTGTCGAATGGTTTGACCATCTCCCTGATCAATTAAATACGCAGGACGATCTGCAGATAATACGATCAGAGGAATATGACGGTAATAAGCTTCCGCAATTGCAGGATAATAATTTAACAATGCAGAACCGGAGGTACAAACCAATGCTACCGGTTGTTTTGTTTCGTCTGCAATTCCTAAAGCAACGAATGCTGCTACGCGCTCATCCGGAACAGAGAGACAAGTATATTTATCGTGTGAAGTAAAACCTAAAATCATTGGGGCATTTCTGGACCCCGGAGAAATAACAATGTGTTGAACACCTTTTTGCCAAAGTTTATCTAGAAGCTGTTGAACACTTTTTTTATTTGTTGTTATCAATTTATAGCAATAAAAAGTTCAAAAAAAGGTCCGATGAATTACTAGAGAACGTTCAACAATGTTTGTGCTTTAAGCATTGTTTCTTCCCATTCTTTTTCTACATCAGACTTTGAGGTGATTCCACCACCAACGTACAAAGCTAGTTTCTTTGGGTGTATTTGCATACATCTTAAATTCACAAATAATTCTAATTCTTTATCTGCATGTATCCAACCCAAATATCCTGTGTAATAGGTGCGGTCATAAGATTCAATTTCTGAGATGTATTGTTGTGCTTTTTCTAAGGGTAACCCACAAACGGCTGGGGTAGGATGTAAAGCATTCGCACATTGTAAAGCGGATTTAAAATCAACCTGACCTTTGGATGAGATTAATGTTCTAAGATGAACAACCGGACCGGCATGAACTGTTTCTCTGGCTTTAGTGATAATGGGAATTTTGAGGTCCGCAAATGTGCGTTCAATATATTGCGTGACGTATTCGTGTTCTTCAATTTCTTTTTGTGTCCATAGCGGCAAAACGTTCAAATCAGATTTTTGTGTGCCGGCCAAAGACATAGTTGAGATCATTTGATTTTTCCAACTGAGTAAAGTTTCGGGAGTGGCTCCCATCCAAATGCCTGAACTTTGGTGTTGAAGTAGGTAGGTGAAGGTTTTTTTGTGGTTTTTTCTAAGGCTAATCAAATAATTCGATAAATCTAAATTATTTGATTTTATGTGTGTTGTGATTCTTGAGAAGATGAATTTATCTAACCCTGCTGTTCCCATGTTTTTGATCCCTTTTCCAAGGTCATTTACGTATTGATCCTTAGAAATCTCTTCAATTTCTTCACTAATTTCAATTTTAGGAGCTGACTTAAGCGTTTGAATTTCTTCCAAATTGTGATCGTTAAGCTCTGAAGAGTTGAAGCAAAAATGTGATTGGATTCTGATTTCCGGAGTCGCTTTCGATACCTTAAAGGGATGAAAAATAAACTCCGAATCGGTACGAAGATCAGAATCCGGATTTTCAATAACGAGTTGAAAATCTTGTTTTCCAGGATAACTAAATACAACGAAGTTTAAATTTTTATCTAAACAGATATTTACGATCTTCTGAAATAGACTCATATGTCCGTCTTTATAAATTTAATTTTTTGATTCAGGTTGGAGGTTGAAATCGATGCAATATAGCATCCGGAGTTTAGGTGACTCACATCAATAAATGATGTTCCTATATCCATCAGTTCGGTTGAACTCATTATTAAACGGCCTGTAATATCATAAATGTAAACAGTGGTTGTTTGTTGATTGGATAAATTAAAGTCAATGTTTAAAACCTCTCTAACCGGATTAGGATAGACTTTGAGAGATTCAACAAATGGCTGTGTGGTATCCGGAGGCGCACAACCCTGAGAAGATGGCAGAAGTTTTCTGCTGGTATTTAAAGTGCCTAACATTCTGTTTTTTTGACCATAGGTAAATGCAGTTTGACATTGATCGTAGGTGTAATCCATGTAATTGACCCACATATCTCCATTTGGGCCGTTATTACAAGATAAGACCACGGTGTTTGGGCATTTAGAATTGGATTTTTCCTGTGGAGGTGTGTCAGCAATGCCATCATCATATTGACAACCATCTTGTGGCCCCCAAACGTGTTGCAAGTTGAGCCAGTGACCGATTTCATGAACCAATGTTCGCCCCATGTTAAAAGGTGCTGGAATATAGGATTTGTCCCCACAAACTTTGTAGTTCAAAACGACTCCGTCATAATTGGGTTGAGCTTCTCCAGGTAGATAGGTAAATCCTAATAAAGTGTCTGTGATTTCACAAACCCAGATGTTCAAATAGTATCGCGGATCCCAAATTTGAGAACCACCCTGCGTAGGTCTATAGTATTTATTAGTATTCCCAATATTTGGAATATCTGTTTGTTGTCTAATAATACCATTTGTTGGCTGACCATCTGGCTTTTGAGTGGCCAAACAAAATTCAATTTCAGTATCGGCTGAAATGGATTTAAATCTTTGAGGCGTGAGGATCGTATCGGCATTTTGACGTCTGAAGTCTCTATTGAGCACATCTAATTGTGCCATAATTTGATCATCAGGAAGATTCTGATCCTCATTGGCATATAATACATGAAAAACCACAGGAATGGTAATGACCGATTGTACTTGAGGATATTGAGAAGTATATTTCAGCCATTGTTGAAGTTCCTGTTCGTTTTGATTGATGAGCTCATTAATTTCAGGATGAGCTTTTCGAATCGAGTCACTATGCTGTTGCTGGCTGCACTTGTGAATATGAGATGATGTCTGGGCAAAACCACCTAAAACTGAAAAAAATAAAATCAAGCTGACATAGACACTCTGCATGGTTCAAAAATATGAGTATTCAAGGGCGCATACAATATTTGTAACTGTCATTATTCTGTAAATTTTCAAAATGGGAATGGATAAATGATATTGGACAGAAATAATGCGTACATAAACATTTAAATTTGTGAAAAATCAAAAACTATGGCAGACCGTATTTTAATCGTTGAAGATGAACCGTCATTATATGAAGCTTTAAAACTGAACCTGGAACTTGAAGGTTATAATGTAACCGTTGCTGTGGATGGGGAACAGGCGTTAGAAAAGTTTAAGGCTGGACATTTTCATTTGATTATCTTGGATGTCATGATTCCTAAGATTGATGGGTTTGTGGTTTGTGAAACCATTAGATTGGAGAATTCTAAAGTGCCGATTATGTTCTTGTCTGCGAAGAACAGTGCAGAAGATAAGATCAATGGATTAAAGACCGGAGCAGATGATTATATGGCTAAGCCATTTAATTTGGAGGAGTTTTTACTTCGTGTGAATTTATTGGTGAAAAGAGGCCATGAATTGTCGGATTCGCAGTTGGAAAACTTTGATAACTTTGAGTTTGGAGGGAATAAAGTTGATTTTTTAAGTTTTGAAATTGAGACCTGGAATGGGGAACAAAAAACGCTTTCCAAACGTGAAATGAAGCTATTGAAGTTGTTGATTGAAAAGCGGGGGAAAGTGGTTTCAAGAGAAGAAATCCTACAGAAAATCTGGGGGTATGATGTATTCCCATCTACCAGAACAATTGATAATTATATTCTGGCGTACCGTAAGTATTTTGAAAAAAATCAAAGACAACCAGAACATTTCTTTTCGGTACGTGGTGTAGGGTATAAGTTTGAATCTGAAGATTAAAAGCCAAAAATTAGCGATTCATAACCTGGTCGTTGGTGCATTTAAAACTCCTGTTAACTTTGCTTGCGAGGTTTAAATCATCATATGAAAACATATCTACGATTATTATTCATTAGTGCGCTCATTTGGAATGTAAATGATGCATTCGCTCAACAATATTCCCGAGCATCTAACCAAACGATCACCTATGATGCGTTAATTCATCAGTATCAAAAACTTTCAAATCGATATCAAACATGTGATCTGATTACTTTTGGGGAGACCGATTCAGGAAGGTCGTTGCATCTGTTTTTAATAAATGGTGATAGTGCTTTTTATCCTGAAGCTTTACAACAGAAGACGATTATTTTGATCCAAAATGGAATTCATGCAGGCGAGCCATGTGGTATTGATGCGAGTTTGGAATGGGCAAAATCTACCATTGAGAATAATAAGATCCCTGAAAATGTCGTGATCGGAATTATCCCAGTGTATAATGTTGGAGGTATGTTAAATCGCGGGTGTTGTAGCCGAGCCAATCAGAATGGTCCGGAAACACATGGGTTTAGAGGAAATGCCAGAAATCTGGATTTAAATCGTGACTATATCAAGAACGATAGTAAAAATGCAACTTCATTTACGCGCTTATTTCATTGGTTGAAACCGCATATTTTTATAGATACGCATACCTCAAATGGTGCGGATTATGAGTACACCATGACGTTATTATCTCCAAGAAAAGAACGTCTGGACGCTCATTTGAGTCAGTTTTTGGTAGGAAAGTTAGAGCCGTACATTTACGATAATTTTAAACCTTTAACTCCATATGTAAATGTTTTTGGTACCACACCGAACAATGGAATTCATGCGTTTAATGATTTACCTAGATTTTCCACCGGCTATGTATCTTTATTCAACTGTATCGGTTTTACTACCGAAGCACATATGTGGAAACCCTATGATGATCGTGTGGAGGCGACCAAAAAGTTTATTGATTTAATTGCTACGTTCTCAAATGCAAATTCTAAAGAAATTATTCAAAACAAAAGAACTTCGGATACGGAATTACCAATGCCTTTCGAAGCGGTGAATTTGAAACTGGATACTACCAGATTTGATATGATTCCATTCAAATCATACAAAGCGGAATATCGATATAGTGAAATTTTGGGGAGAAAGCAATTGTATTACGATAGAAACGCTCCTGAAGAAATATCTATTAAGTATTACAATTACTTTGATAAAGTAGATGAGATTCAAATACCAAAGTATTATGTAGTCTCTGCGGCCTGGGGAGATGTGATTGATCGTCTGAAAAGAAATCAGATTCAAATGATGCTTTTGGAACAAGATTCCGTGATGGATGGCGTGGGAATGTTTATCAAATCCTATAAAAGTAAGCGAACTCCATACGAAGGACATTTTTTACATTCTCATGTAGAGGTGACGGATTCTGTGATTCAAATGACATTTAAGAAAGGAGATTATATTATTCCAACGGGACAGGCTGGGTGGAGATATTTAATTAATGTTTTGGAACCTAAATCTGAGGATAGTTTTTTTGCGTGGAATTTTTATGATGAAATTGTGCAGCAAAAAGAATGGTATTCAGCCTATGTCTTTGAACCGTATGCACAGCAAATGTTAGAAGAAGATCCGTTGCTGCAAATGGAATATGATCAAATGATGGCTAAGGATAAAAGATTTTCTGAGAGTGGAGATTACAGACTATATTGGTTGTATAAAAAATCACCATATTATGAACCATCGCATAACCGATTACCGATCCTTAAGATTTTATAATGAATCGAAATAGAATTCTACTACTTTGCTTTTTGGGGGTGTTTTTCTGGACTCAGAATAGTCTGGGACAATTTACCCGACACTGGAACGAAAGTTTTAGTACCAAAGCGGCATTGCTTTCCGGAGCAGTAGTAGGAGGATATGCTGATGAGACATCAATTTACTATAACCCGTCCATATTAAGAGATAGCAATGAAAGTAGCTTTACCTTTTCGAATGGCCTGGTTAAGTTTGATATGGTGCGTTATGAGAATGCAATGGGCGAAGGTTTGGATGTGCAAAACTGGGAGCCAACGGTAGCTTCTGGGTTTATATCTGTGGGCTTATATCCAAAAGATAAATTTGGATTGGTTTGGAAAGCCGCTGTGTTTAATAAAACCAATTTCGATAATAGTTTTTCCGGGGAACACCGTACACAGTTTGATGTATATCAGAATATCCCGGGGAATGAACAGTATTTGGGAAAGGTGAGTTCTCGAAGAGAGTATAATGATTATTGGTATGGGCTGGGAGTGGCGAAATTCTTTAATTCTCGTTTTTCTGTTGGAGCCAGTTTTTTCGCACGAAATTCGAATCTAAGATACAATGCCAGAAAACAAGTTGAGGTCACTTCTCGAGATACTGTAGATAATTCTGAAATGGTATCAGTGAATAATTCCACCTCTTATATTAAAGGTTACTGCTGGCGGGCTACAATTAAAGTTGGAGCGAATTACGCGATAAATGATAGAGTGAAAGTAGGTTTGGTATTTACCTCGCCATCTATGTTTGTTTTTGGTAGTGCGGATGCAGCAAGTAATATATCCTATGTAAATGTACTGAATAAGGATAATACTGAGTTCTTGCCGGATTATATGTACGATGAAGTAGGAAGTAATTTGGGTTTTAAAATTAAGGATCCGATGTCTATTGCGATGGGGGTGGATTATAGATATAATAAATTTTACCGTTGGAATCTAACGATGGAATGGTTTGCCGGATTAAAACCGTATAGATTGGTGGATGAGCGTCAGGGAAACGTGGAAACCACCGTTACGGAAAATGTGGAGCAACAAGATGAGTTTTTGTCTTTTGCCGCTGGTGGGAACAGTATTTTAAATATCGCAATAGGAATGGAGAAGTTTTTACCAAATAACAGATCGTGGTTATTTGGCTTTAAAACAGATTTCGATGCACTCAATAACTTTGATTATAAAGAATTGGCACCTCTAAATAAGCTGTTAAATGCAAAGACCGATTACTATCATTTTTCTGCGGGAAAAAACTTTGCGTTCTTGAACTTTGATGTCCTGTTTGGAATTGAATATTCTTTTTCCAGAGCAAAAAATCAACCTGCATTCGCGAACTTCACACCGCCTATTCATGTAGAATCAGAAACACCATATAAATTAGAAGGTGTTCAGCAGAATAATATGAATTTTAAAGGCGATGCCATCATATTATTTGTCGGATTGACTTTGAGGAAATAGCTTATTCCTTTTCCATTAGAACCACACTTTCTACGTGTGCGGTATGTACAAACTGATCTACAATACTGATTTTTTGAATGACATAACCGGCCGCGGTGAATTCCTGTAAATCTCTGGCTTGTGTAGCTGGGTTACAGGAGATATACACTACGCGAGAAGAGTTTAATTCAATGATTCTTTTTAGTGCTTTAGGAGTAATCCCTGATCTGGGTGGATCGAGAATTACGGTCTTAATATTGTTTTTGTATTCCGGGTGTTCGTTTAAGAAATTCTTGACATCGGCTGCAAAGAATCCCAGATTTTGCAACCCATTCTTTTGGGCATTTTTTGTGGCATCCTCAATGGCCTTTTTGATGATATCCACCCCAATGACACGTACATTTCCCTCGGCCTGGTTGGCAACCAATTGTCCAATGGTACCTGTTCCACAAAAAAGATCTACGATAGTATCCTGATCGGTGAAATTTTGATTTAAGAACGTATAGTCAATGGCTTTTTGATACAATAGTTCTGCAGATTGTGGATTTGGTTGAAAAAAGCTACCAATACTCACATCAAACTTAAGATCATGAATTTTTTCTTCTAAACGATCTTCACCGTAAATGACTTTTGAGATCAAACTTTCATCCTGTGTACGATCTCCCTGTCCATCATTCAAAGTATGGATGACTCCTGCCAAACGATCTCCTACTATATCCTTTAACAATTGAATGAATCCTTCAACATCAAACTGGTCTAAATGTGAAGAGCTTGTAGTGAGTTTGTATAGAATTTTGTCACTATAAAAACTCTTTCGAACAGTCAGGTATCTGTAAAAACCATGATGTCTTACCGGATGCCAGGCAGGTAACCCCGAGTTTTCACACCATTGACGAATCGTTTGAACGCCATTTTCGATTTGGGCATCAAATAGTCCGGAATCCGCGTTTAAATTATCCACCACACGCCATTGCCCGCGATGTTTAAACCCTAAACCAAATTCATCAATATCAGTTTTCTCTTTTTCATCCCATATAATGGTGGAAAAAGAATATTCCATTTTGTTGCGATAATGCCAGTCAGAAGGGGAAGCGATAAATTCATCAAATAACTCTTCGGTATTCTGTACATCACCTAATCTTTGAAGTACATCTAATGTACTTTTTTTCTTATGCGCCTGTTGTTTAGCTACTGGCCATGTCGCATACGGTGCGCCAGGTATAGCTTGATATGGAATCTCATATTCGTCTTCAGATGGTTTGACGATCTCCGTAACTTTTGCTTCCGCGTATTTTCTTTTTTTCTTAATGATTCGTGCTTTAACCGTTTGTCCGGGAAAAGTATTTAGTACAAAAAACACATAATCTCCATCTTCGGTTTTAACTTTTGATATTCCTTTTCCTCCAAATGCCAAATCTGAAATTTGAAGTTCGATAATGTGTCCTTTTTTAATCTTTTTGATATCCATACCGTTTCATTAAGAGCCTGCAAATTTATTGATAATTCTAAGTCGAAAAATAGCAATGTTAAGATCGATTGAAATTTCTCTTTTGACAGATGATTTATAATCGCATGGCAAATTTTTGAGCTATAAAGTCATTGATTTGATTGTGGAATAATGATTTCGAAATAAGGTTTTGTGAAGTAGTATTTTATGATATGTAAATATTGTTGGTTGTTGTGATTTAATGTATTTTCAGTTTTAAGTTTTGAGTAAGTGAGTTGGAAACCTGTGTTTTTAAAGATTTTAGCAATCTGTTTCATTAAACTTTCAATAGGTGTTAGTGTGTTGTAATTCATGCTTTTCGAGTGTTTGGGCTGTCTATATTTGCGCCACGTATGAAAGCACCACACCACCTATTAAGCACATTCATTGTGCTGGCTCTTTCATTCACCTACGCAAAAGCAATCTCCCCAGATTGGCGTATGGAATTGAATTATGGAGCCGATATCACCTCCAATAATGTTGGAGGAAGTAATTCTTGTGATACTACCGTATATGTCGATATGGACTTATGTGCGGGTTCACCTTTAACAATAAATAATCAAACAGTTTATAGTAGTGGATTGTATACCGATTCTTTGGTTTCAGCCGGAGGATGTGATAGTATAGTGGTATACAATGTTTTGTTTAAACCCCATTATTTTTATTACACGCAAGACTCCATTTGTAATGGAGATAGTATGTTGTTAGGCCATGAATGGAGAAAGTCTCCGGGATTGTATTTCGATACGTTAACATCAACTTTTGGTTGTGATAGTGTAATGGGGGTTTATCTTTCTTATAAGGACAGTACGCAAGTACATCAAACAATTTACAAATGTGTGGATGATTCGGTTTTGGTTAGGGGAGAGTGGTTTTCAAATCCCGGACTTTATTACGACACCGTATATAGTACTACAGTATGCGATTCCTTTTTTGTAACAAAAATTATAAATTACCCAACACCATCCGTACAAGCGGTTGCTTCTCATAGTATGATTTGCGCAGGTGACTCGGTGACTTTGCAGGCCATTGGAAATGGTACGATGATTTGGAATACCGGAGATACCGGAACTTTCACTTTAGCCCCTCAAGCTTCAATGGATTATTTTGTTACCATAGAAGATGCCAGTGGATGTGTAAATTATGATTCAACGTCTGTTTTTGTTATTCCTTTACCTCAATTATCCGTAAGTGCTCCGATAAGTTTATGTGTTGGTGATACAGTGAGTTTAAGTGCTATCGGTACCGGAACGATTTCGTGGAGCTCAGGTCATAGTAGTCCTATGCAGGTTTCACCACAACAAGATACATTTTATGTAGCGCAGGCTATAAACGGTTTTGGTTGTGAAGTGAAGGACAGTGTGGAGGTAACAGTTTTTGCAAATCCAACATTAAGTTTTTCGATTCCGGATTCGATTTGTGCCGGAGATTCGATTTTATTAAGCGGGATCTCAAATGCGAGTGTAAATTGGAATGTAGGTCCAGGAAATAATTTTTATACGAAACCGCAAACTTCGCAAACGTTTGTGGTCACTGCGCAATCCGTTCAGGGTTGTGTGACAAAAGACTCTGCAGAAGTCAGTGTATTGGCTTTGCCATCTTTAGTTATAAATCCGGTACCTCCAATTTGCGAAGGCGATGCGGCCATTTTATATGCCAATACGAATGGGCAATTGAATTGGAATGTTGGAGTAGGAAATAATATTCAATTATATCCGCAAACGACCTCTGAATATTTTGTAACCTCCACCGGAACAAATGGATGTCAAAGTAAAGATTCCATTGAGGTGATCGTACATTCGAATCCGGTCATATTTACGGCAAGTACTCCAACTATTTGTGATGGAGATTCAGTACAATTAAATGCGATATCTAATGGAGTGGTCAATTGGAATGTGGGAGTAGGGAGTTCTGTAATGGTCTCCCCGGCAACGACCACAACTTATTATGCCACAGCAACCAATGCATTTGGTTGTATAACGGAGGATAGTTCCACCGTAGTCGTAAACCCTAATCCGACTTTAAGTATTGCAGGCACCGCTCCAATATGTATGGGAGATTCGATTGATTTAATTGCAAATTCTAATGCGAACATTCAATGGAATACAGGTACAGGAAGTGTGATTCGCGTGAGTCCACAACAGAATACCATGTATTATGTGACTGCGACAGATAACTCTGGATGTATTCGTCTAGATTCGGTTGAAGTAACCGTTTGGAATTTGCCAGGTTTAAATATAGCTCCAGTCAATCCAATTTGTTTGGGAGAGTCGGCCACTATTCAGGCCAATTCAAATGAGTCATTGGTATGGAATACGGGTGCGACCAATTCGTCAATAGCGGTGAGTCCATCGGTAAATACCACTTATTCGGTAATAGCAACTGATGCAAATGGATGTGTGAACTCGGATTCGATACATTTAACTGTATGGCCAAAACCTACTTTGAATGTAAATGCTTCGGATACAATTTGTGAAGGAGATTCTGTGCTTTTGAGTGCTACGTCTAATGCTGCATCAGTCTGGGATGTTGGAGGGAATCCGGTATATGCTTCACCCACTTCATCAACGCATTATTTTGTAACCGCAACAAATAATTACGGATGTACAACTATGGATAGTACATTAATTGTAGTGCATGTAAAACCACAATTAAGTGTCAATAGTGTGGCGCCAATTTGTGTGGGGCAGTCTGTGGTACTACATGCCAATGCGACATCAGCAACCAGTGTTTCCTGGAATGCGGGGGTAGGGAATACAGTAGTGATAAATCCATCTAATTCTGGAGTATATAAAGCCACTGCAACAAGTATTCATGGATGTGAAACTTCAGATTCGGTTTGGGTTACGGTGCATCCATTGCCAACGTTAAACATCAATAACGTTACTCCAGTATGTTATGGACAGCCTGTAACGTTATCTGCTATTTCCAATGGTAATGTAACCTGGAATTTAGGTGCTGGGAATCCTACTCAGGTTACATTGGGGAATTCAACTTATGGTACCGCAACTGCGACAAATGTTCATGGATGTTCGCAAACAGATTCGGTTTATGTACAAATCTTGCCAAAGCCGTGGCTAATTGTGCAGCCATCCCAAAATGAAATTTGTATCGGAGATTCGGTGGATATTTCTGTATTTGGAAATGCACCTGTGATTTGGAATCACGGGGTGACCGGAAATATTGTGGTGACTCCACAGCAAACACAAACCTATAAAGCCATCGTTCAAAATAATCAGGGGTGTAGTGATTCCACAGAAGTTACTATTAAAGTACATGATATTCCAACATTGAATATTGGTTCAGATACTACAATTTGCGAGGGAGCAGGGGTTCTACTGAATGGAATTGGGAATGGAGCAATCACCTGGAATTCTGGAATTCCAAATGGAGCGATTGTAAAACCACAGAGTTCGACTACTTACACGGCTAAAATCGTGGATGTGAATGGTTGTGAAAATACAAAAGATCGATTTGTAAAGGTGAATCCTTTACCATTGGTGCAAATGGATGCTTTTTCGGTTGCCCAGGTTTGTTTGGATCAAACGAGTGGAATAGAATTACCGAATGCCATTCCTTTAGGCGGGATATATTCCGGAAATGGATTGCAAAATGGCAAGTTTTATCCACAGCTTGCAGGAACCGGTGAGCATACAATTTCGTATAAGATAGAAGATGGCAATGGTTGTAAAAATGAAACGTCCTCTGTAATTGAAGTTATGGTATGCACCGGGGTAAATGAAATCACAACAGATTTTATCAAAATATATCCAAATCCTGTCAATAATGTTTTACATATTGACTTAAATACGGATCGAGATGTGGCATATGAAATATTAGATTTATCCGGAAAGTCAATACAGTCGGGTGTTTGGGAAGGTTACGTTTCGCAAAATATATCAGTTTCTGAGTTTTCTGCCGGTGTTTACCTGCTCAAGACAAATGTGGAAAACCACATAAAATTCATTAAATTTATAAAATATTAAAAGGCTAACTATCTATCATTAAGGCGCTGGTCTTAATGCTTTTAACACGCTAACTACAATTACTAATTAAACACTTACTACAATGATTGATGTTTGGTATTAATAACTGTGAAATTTAGAATTTGACAGTTAACTAGCATAAAGGGGTGAAGATGATTTCTTCCCCCTTTTTTGTTTTATAAGATGCTGAGAAACGTTTAAATTCGCGCTATTGATTAAATAAAATTTTAGGTATGGCAAATACAATGGAAAAGTTAGGCTCAAAGCACTATATCGAGTTGGAAGATAAATATGGCGCACATAATTATCATCCGCTACCAGTGGTTTTGTCCAAAGGTGAAGGTGTTCACGTTTGGGATGTAGAAGGAAAGAAGTATTATGATTTTTTATCTGCTTATTCTGCAGTAAATCAGGGACATTGTCATCCTGAAATTATCGGAGCTTTAAATGAACAGGCTTCCACTTTAACTTTAACATCTCGTGCATTTTTTAACGATAAGTTAGGTGTATACGAAAAGTTTGTAACAGAATACTTTGGTTTTGAGAAGGTATTACCAATGAATACTGGTGCTGAGGCAGTAGAAACTGCGTTAAAACTGGCTCGTAAGTGGGCATACGAGAAAAAGGGAATTCCACAAAATCAGGCGAAGATTATTGTTTGTGAAAACAATTTCCACGGTAGAACGACTACGATCATTTCTTTTAGTAATGATCCGGATGCACGTCAAAACTTTGGACCATTCACAACAGGTTTTGTTCGTATTCCTTATGATGATATTGATGCGTTAAGAGAAGCTTTAAACGATCCAAATATTGCAGCGTTTTTAGTAGAGCCTATTCAAGGAGAAGCTGGGGTATATGTTCCGGGAGAAGGTTACATTACCGAAGCGGCTAAATTGTGTAGAGAGAAAAACGTATTGTTTATTGCGGATGAAGTACAGACTGGTGTAGCAAGAACTGGGAAGTTGTTAGCGGTAGACCACGAAAATGTAAAACCAGATGTTTTAATTCTGGGTAAAGCATTATCTGGTGGTGTTTATCCGGTTTCTGCAGTATTGGCAGATAAGCATATTATGGAAGTGATTCACCCGGGACAACATGGATCTACGTTTGGAGGAAATCCGGTAGCGGCTACAGTTGCAATTGCAGCCTTGAATGTAGTGAAGAATGAAAAACTAGCAGAGAACGCAGAGACTTTAGGTCAGTTATTCCGTTCTGAAATCAACAAATTGGTTGAGAAGAGCAAACTGGTATGTCAGGTAAGAGGTAAAGGGTTATTGAATGCTATTGTAATTGATGATTCTCCAAACAGTACTACGGCATGGGATATCTGTATGAAGTTGGCTGAAAACGGATTATTAGCAAAACCAACACATGGTAACATTATTCGTTTTGCGCCACCATTGGTGATGACCGAAGAGCAAATTTTAGATTGTGTTCAGATTATTAGCAATACGATTTTAGATTTCGAAAAAGCATAATTCGAAATACATTATAATGATAAAAGCCATTCTCGTTTGAGGATGGCTTTTTTTATGCGCCTACTTTTTATTGGGATTTAAAATGTAATAAAAATTTCTTTTTGGTTCCCGATTAAGTTTGCTAACTGTAAATGATGTACTCATTTTTTGAATTAATAATGAAACGGATTTGACCCTGTATTTGATGAAAATAGACTTTTTGAATGTATATTTAAATATTTTAACCGTATAGTTAATGACAAATGTGGTTTATACGTATTGTGTAAAGAGAAATGAATAATTAAGTTTACGACATGAAATATTAAACACACAAAACATTATGAAACTTTTTAAAACTCTTTTAGCGCTAACCATTACATTTAACTCTTTTGGACAGTCAGTTGATGATTATATAAGTAATCATAACATGACCTTTGAGAACATTCAAACTTCGGTTAAAGCCTTATATCAGAATAAGGCTATTCTTACCGATAGTGATTCTTCAGATTTAAAGAATTATGCCAGATGGGAGCAATTTTGGAAAACTAGATTGAACACTGATGGAACTACAGGTTATACAGATGCACCTGATGCTGGATTTGTAACTTGTGGAAGCCTGGGAAACTGGAAAAGTGAGGGGCCATCAACAATTCCCTTGGGGACCTTACCAATTAATTCTAATGGAATTGGTAGAATAGAAAGTATAGCAGTGTATGAGCAAAATCACGACATTGTATATGCAGGTTCAAATACTGGAGGCCTGTTTAAAAGTACCAATTTGGGTAATTCATGGCAAAGTGTATTTGACGTGGATTCTATTCGTGTTCCGGGTTTAGGTATTGTGGATATCGTAATTCATCCGACTAATTCTGATATTGTATGGATTGCAACAGGATTATCGGGTCCAATAAGTTCTCGGTATGGAGCAGGAATATATAAAACGACAAATGGAGGGCAAACCTGGGAAAATATATCTCAGACTTTTAATGGTACTACCCAATATAAAATTGTTGCAGATATTGAAATGTCACCACTGAACGTCAATGAGTTGTATGTAACCTATGAGGGTCAAATCATGAGGACATTGGATGGAGGTACCACTTTTTCAGTTTTTAGAACGGACCCCAATGGACAAAAATTTGATAAGTTAAAGATGATCAATTCAGGGGGGGATATGTTATTGTATGTGACTGCGCATAAGAATGGTTCAAATCCAGCTAGGGTCTGGCGTTATAATATGAATACTACCATATGGACAGATATTACTGATCCCAATATGACCGGAGAGCGTTTTTTTATAGATGTAACTCCTGCAGCGCCAGATAATTTATATTTAGAATATGTTGGAAAAGCATTTATTTCAAATGATAGAGGAAACACATATACGTCAAAGACAGCATCATTTAGTGGGCAAATACCCAATCGAAACGCATTGGCGGTTTCTCCTACCGAATCTAACATCTTTTACATTGGAGGAAAGGATGTGCATAGGACTATTAATAATGGAAATAGTTTTGTTGAATATACAAGTTATGGTAGTATTCATGATGATATTCATTCCATTGCATATATATCATCATCAGCCTCTGGGACGAATGGTATAAATGATTCATTGTTAATCGGAACAGATGGTGGTGTAAGCTTAATTGTCGGCCCCAGTTCAGTATATAAAAAGACGCGAAATGGTTTAGATATCACACAAGCCTGGGAATGTGACGTGAATAAATATGGCAAGGCTTATGAAGTTATGGGAACGCAGGATAATGGAACCATGTTGCAGGTAAATCGCCAATGGAGAAAAATATCAGGTGGAGATGGCGGAAGTTCAATGTTTACCAATTTTGGAGGTAAAGAATATGTGATTCATAGTACCAATAGCTATATTGGTATGTCGGATATTAATCAATTATCTTCTACGAAGACCATTGAAACAAATATTTGTGCTAAAGTAGGGATGCCAGGATCCTTGTGTTTAGGAGTTGCTACACATACTACTGCATTTATGTTGGATACACAGGATCCAAGTGTGTTTTATTTTGGACTTCATGATGTATATAAACATGATTTAACAGCATCAAATATATATGCTTCGCAAGTAAATATATCACCGACATTAAACTCCAAAAGATATGTGTCTGACTTAGCCATGTCTTATACCAATTCTAATCTGATCTATTTATCTACGGATAGAACGCAATGGGGTTCTGGAACATTGATTGATTCGGCATTATTTAAAACAACTGACGGTGGCGCAACCTGGATAGGGATTACTCCGGAATGGGCGGCCAGAGATAATTCATCCATAACGGATATTGAAGTCAATCCGGATGATGATCAAGAATTATGGATTACGTTAGGTGGTTTTTATGATAATTCAAATACTCCAAATCCAGATAAAGTATTTCATTCTACAAATGGAGGGACAACATGGAGTAATTACTCTGAGGGGTTAGAGAACTTTCCGGTACACCAGATTAAATATGAAAAAGGTTCCAATGATCGATTGTATTTAGCTACGGATATCGGTGTGTTTTATAGAGACGCATCTATGAATCAATGGGAATGCTTTAATTCAGGATTACCTTCAGTGGTGGTGATGGATGTAGAGATAAATTATTGTCATCGAAAAATATATGCAGCTACATATGGGCGAGGGATGTGGAGTACAGATTTATTACCTGCGAATGAAATTCTAGCAGGTAGTCCTAATGGTGAAGTATGGAATGCAGATCAAAAAATACATCAAACGATACATATCAAACCGGGAGATAAACTCACCATCAACAACGCGACCATCAGTATGGCAGCCGGAACCAAGATTATTGTAGATCAGGGGGCGGAGTTGATTTTAAACTCAAGTACCATTACCAATGAATGTGGGGCTTTTTGGGATGGCATTGAAGTATGGGGGAATAGTTCATATAACACCAATTCCCAGTATTGTCCTTCTGGGACATCTTGTTTGGTGGGGAAACTAACCATGAATTATTCCACTATTGAAAATGCGGATAATGCGGTGCGTTTATGGAATCCAAATGATTGGAATATGCGTGGGGGAATGATCTATGCAAGTAGTTCATTCTTTAAAAACAACCGAAGAGATGTAGAGTTTATGGCGTTTGAAAACCACTATAATAGTGGGCCAAATGCAGGACAAGTGGCGCCTTATCGCAGTGCGTTTTATAAATGTGATTTTATCATAGACCAGAACTATTTATTTGATGTGAAACCACCAAGAGATGCCATGGTAACCCTATGGCAAGTACGTGGAATTGATTTTGACGGATGTGATTTTAAAAACATCTCGGGGCAGAGTTTAAACAAAGCGGGGATTTACTCCTGGGATGCCGATTATACCGTAAAAGAATGGTGTAACCAGTATCCATGTACTACTCCGGTACAAAGTCATTTTATAGGACTAAAAGCCGGAATTGATGCCACCAGTAGTGGAATGGGCTATGCGTTTATGGTAGATACGACCAACTTTATCAATTGTGATTATGGGGTGGTGGCCAATGGAGTACAACATGCGGTGATTACCCGAAATTCATTTAGCCTGGATGCCAATGGTTTTGGGGTGCAACCCCCAAGTTCTATTGGGATTTATTTAAATGTGGCAGATCAATTTACCGTAACCCAAAATAAACTGGATGGACTCACGACTGGGATTCTAGCGCGTTCTACCGGTGGAGCAGTGAATCTGATTGATAAGAATGGTTTTGAGAATGCCTATTATGGGAATATGGCGTATAAGGATAATAATGACCCTGGTAATACTTTCTTTGGACTACAATATGAATGTAATCTCCATCAAAATCCGGGGATTTATGATATCACCATTCATGGAGGAACTGGAATTGCCAGAAATCAAGGAGCTTCAAATCATGCTGCGGATAATGCCTTTACCAATAGCAGTAGTTTATTTCCTGAAAAACATATTGCCAATAATTCTTCCATTGGGGTGATCATGAATTACTTTCATCATACCAATTCGGCAGGATATATTTTAGAACCGACCGATATTGATCCGTTAAAGGTCATTACCCATGATTTACAAGGGGGCATCAACCCTAATGATAATTGTCTTTCGAGTATTGAGCATTTTTTAAGTCAGGATCGCGGACGAATGGATCAACAAAAAGGAGAAAGTGAACGCAGTGTGTTTAATGAAGCTAAGTCCAATTACCATCAAGCGCAATATGTCTATACCAGTACGGTTGATGGTGGAGATACCTATGGGTTATTGAATACCGTGCAAACCACACAACCTCAGGATGCCTGGAATTTACGTAATGATTTAATCAATGATTCCCCGTTAAGTGATGAAGTGATTATAGAAACCATTAATGATGGATTATTGTCCAATGCGCTACTTTTGGATGTATTGATGGTGAATGCTCATGCTTCTCGAAATGAGGAAATCATGAACTTATTAGAAACCAAAACGGTTCCGATGCCGGCTTATATGATCAATACCTTTTTAGGATTATTTGAAGTACTGTCACAACGTGATGTACTCGAAGCTGAGATTGCCCATGAAGCCATAGCCATGAATAAATCTGCACGATTACTGATTGCCCACTGGATGGCGGATAGTACCGGAGATGATTCAGATAGTATTCCGGCACTCTTGGCTGAGATTCCAACGCCAATGGCGGATTTGCAACGCATCGCGTATTACCGCGGGATGGGAAATATGGAGCAAGCAAATTTGATTATGAGTGCGATGGATGATGCGCATGAACTAACCTCCTGGCAACAGGATATGATCTCAGGCGTTGAAGATGTATACAATATATATGATCAGGCCGTTTCCGGAGGGAAACAGCAATTGAAGGAGTTGAGTTCCATTACCGAGACGACTTTAGATAACTATAGTCAGGAAACTGATACCCGAAAAGGGGTGTATGCAAAATCGTGGTTAAAGTTTAGTCAGGAAGAGCTGTATTTACCGGAGATGGTGACCTATAACCCACCAGCAGGTAAAAGAGCGCAACAAAGCGTTTTTGAATTGCGCGAAGTACAAGAAGAAGTTATCTTTGAAATATTCCCAAATCCGGCACAGGAATATATTACAGTACAAAGTGCTGGATATGCTTCTGAAAATGTGATTCGTATAGAAATCATTAACAGCCAGGGGAAAGTGGTATTGACCAACCAAAAAATGAACACAGCAAGCCAAAATATTAATATGGGATCATTACCTACCGGAATGTATGTGATCCGTATTTTGGATGGAGCACATGAAGTACAAAAACAAATGTTAGAAATCATCAAATAATGCGATTCTTCTGGATCATCATATTATTCGGATTAGGCTCTCAGTTGGGAGCCCAATCCACCTATTTTAATATGCGGTACCCGGAAACGGGTGCCTGGGGAAGCGGCACTCGGGCCATAGTGAATCAAAATGATTCATTATATGTGAATATCGGCTATAACTTTAATGCAGCCGGGTTTAAAAGTCAGACTTTTTCGACCATGAACATTACCAATGGAAGCAATACCCTTGGTGTAAGAATAGAAGCAGATAGTACAGAAGTTTTTTCAGGTTCATTAATTGGTTATTCTCAAGGAGGATTTTATGATGTAATGAGTATTGAATCCATAACCGATAGTTTGGTTTATCGATATATGGTCGTTAAGTATGATGTTTATGGCGATACAGTCTTTACTAAAACATATATAGATAATTCTTTGTTTCTGTCAGTACTTGATGTTGTAGAAGATAGGGATGAGGGGTTAGTATTTGTCGGAAGAATTCAAACTATTCCTGCAAATCAAATGGGAACAGAAGATATAATTTTGATTAAAACTGATAGTTTAGGTAATGAACTATGGCGTAGGGTTTATGGAAATACTACGAATTTTGAACAAGGTTTTTCGGTTCAAATTACTCCAGATAGTGGCTATATAATAGGAGGAGCGGTTTATCACCCGGATTTTTCAGATGAACAACGTCCGTATATTATTAAGATTGATAGTGTTGGAAATGTGGAGTGGGAACAAACGTATGGGGCAGTAGATACCAACAATTTACCCGTGTATAATATTATAAATACACAAGATGGAGGTTACGCATTTGTAGGTGGTTTGGGGGTTATGAAATATACTGGGTCTGATACTCATTTTCCCTGGATAGTGAAATTGGATAGTCAGGGAAATATCATGTGGTCTAAGATGAATAAAGAAGGTTCTCCTTCACCTGTATTTTCAGAATATCACGATTTGATAGAATTAGCCGATGGGAGTTTGGTAGTTTGTGGAACGCATGTTAGACTTAATCTAGATACTGTAAATTTTAAGGGAAAATACAGTACGATGGGTGTGATTGCTAAATATTCTGCGAATGGAGATTCCTTATGGAGTAGAAGTTTTGTTCATCCTGAGAACGTACAAAGTCCCTGGTCCGATCATTTTTTTAATAGTATAGTACAAACAGATGATGGAGGTTTTGCAGCAGCAGGATATTTGCTCCCCAATCCACCCGATACCGGAACGCAAGATACCTGGGTGGTCAAAGTAGATAGTTTTGGATGTTTAGTTCAAGGCTGTGAAGTGGTAAGTGTTCCTCAAATAGAAACATCTATTGCTGCGCTAAAAATATATCCCAACCCAACACATAATCTTCTAAATATCGAAATCACTCCCAATGGGAACCCTCGCGTATATGATTTTGAACTTTATGATTTGTTAGGTAAACGCGTACTGACTCAAAAACTGCAATCGTATCAAAATACGATATCCGTTTCCGGTTTAGCCTCAGGAATCTATACCTATAAAATCGATGAGGTATGGGGGAAGATAGTTATTGAATAACTAAAAGCTTAATAAGATGAATTTAAGATATTTATTTATTTTTTGTTTGTGCCCAGTATGGTTAATGGGACAATGGACTTCTCCAATAAACTTTGAAGACAGCAATTATTTGGATCTGATTATAATAGATACACTATCTAATCCCAATAATATCTGGCAGATTGGGAAACCTCAAAAAGTGCTATTTGATAGTGCTCAGACCAGTCCCAATGCGATAATTACAGATACGGTCAATACGTATCCAATTAATGATACATCATCTTTTTATTTATGGCATACAAATCATCTTACTCCATATAATTGGCCAGCTTTATTGTTCAATTATAAAATTGATTCAGATTCATTATATGACTTTGGTAAAATTGAATTTTCAACTGATAAGGGAGTTTCTTGGTATTCTTTAGCTGATACCAATTTACCATATAACTTAAGGTGTAGTAGTTGTAAAGATTTATTTACTGGAAATAGTGGTTCTGATTGGTTAGATTTCGGAATAGCCTTTGTTGGTTGGGATGATTATTTTGGATATACAGATAGTATTTTATTCAAATTTACGTTCTATAGTGATGGTATTCATAATGATCGTGAAGGTTGGATGATAGATAATATTTTTACCTACGATTATTATATGGACGTTCAGGAGAGTAACAATGTCTCCCAGATTAATATAACCCCAAACCCAGCACAAGAAACCATCCGAATTCAATTTTTAGACCCCAATATTCGAGACGCCCAAGAATTAAAGATTTATTCCATCACCGGACAATTGGTACTTCATCAAATGACTTACCCACCGGAATCGGAGATCAATATTGAAATGTTGGAATCCGGAGTATATATGTATATCGTAGGGGATCAGAGAGGGAAGATGGTCGTGGAGTGATATAATTAAACAAAAAGCCTATGAGAACTTTATACTTAATAGTGATTTTAGTTGGAATATTTGAGATAGGAAACGCTCAAACTTATGTTCCGTTTCCAACCGAAAATATGAGGTGGAAAGGAATGGAATATATGTATTATCCGAACTCTAGGAAGTTTTATGATGTTATTATTGACGGAGACACAATTATTGGGGGGATAACATATCATAAGCTTATCGAAAAAAGTTGGACGTATTATGCTCAGGGAGGTTTAACATATAAACCTCCAGTATTTTCTCAAAAATATATGGGTGTTTTTCGGAATGATAGCATAAATAAAAAGATTTACTTATTAGCTGAAGGATGGAATAAAGAGGAAATTTGGTATGATTTCAGTTTAAATATTGGAGATACTATGGTTAATCCTTTTCATCCGGTATCATATAAATCTGTAATTGATATAGATACAATTAATATTGACGGGTTAGCGAGAAGAAGATTGTTATTAGCCGAATGCGGTGATTCAACTAATTTATTGGCTAATTTATATTTTATAGAAGGCATTGGGAGTACTTTCGGACCATTCGCTTCGTATGATTGTGCTTACGAGGATTCTGAAATATTAAAATGTGTGGAGCAAAATGGTAGTGTAATCTATTATTTATTCGCTTTAGATTCTGCCTGTTCAATAATAAATTCGGTTGAGCATTTAGATAGTAGTTCAGGAAAGTTAGGAATATCCCCAAACCCTGCTCAAGAAACCATCCGAATTCAATTTTTAGACCCTAATATTCGTGCTTCACAAGAACTAAAGATTTATTCCATCACCGGACAATTGGTATTTCATCAAATGATTCGTCCACCGGAATCGGAGATCAATATTGAAACGCTGGAATCTGGAGTGTATATGTATACGATAGGTGATCAGAAAGGGAAGATGGTGGTGGAGTAACTTTAAACTTAACAAGAGATGGATTTTAAATATATATTGTTTTTTTGTCTACTCCCTTTTGGGACTTTGGGGCAAGAAGTAATCTCTTTTGACGATACCAGTAATTTGGATTTGATTATCATAGATACCTTATCTAATCCCAATAATATATGGCAGATTGGGAAACCTCAAAAAGGCTCTTTTAACAGTGCTTATTCTGATCCAAACGTCATGGTTACTGATACAATAAATCCTTATCCAATTAACGACACATCTGTATTTTATTTGTGGTATACTGAACATAAAGAACCTGGGTGGTGGCCTACTTTAGAATTTAAATTTAAAACTGATACTGACTCGTTAAATGATTATGGAGAGATTCAATTTTCTCCAGATAAAGGAAGTACTTGGTTTAAGGTTGAAGATAACAATCCTGGTATTTCGGTAAATTGTAATTGTAATCGAAATAACCCTTTTACAGGAAGAAATTTACATTGGACGGATATGTTTATAGGGTTTGGTAATTGGGATGATAATTATGGTTATACTGATAGTATTCTATTTAAATTTATTTTTTACTCTGACAATATTCCCGATGTTAAGGATGGATGGATAATAGATGATATAAAGATGTATGATTATATATCAAACATAGTAGAGAAGAATATTGAGTTAAAAATCAATATTAACCCTAACCCAGCTCAAGAAACCATTCGAATTCAATTTTTAGACCCCAATATTCGAGACGCCCAAGAATTAAAGATTTATTCTATAACCGGACAATTGGTGATTCATCAAATGATTAATCCACCGAAATCGGAGATCAATATTGAAACGCTGGAACCCGGAGTGTATATGTATACCATAGGGGATCAGAGAGGGAAGATGGTCGTGGAGTAACTAAAAACTTAACAAGATGAAATATTTGAAACTACTTATTTTTTTAAATCTAATAATAGTCCAGGTGAATTCTTACTCTCAGATTGATTCATTTTCAATCTGTAATTCTTTTGATTCAAATGTTGTTTTAATAAACATAGATAGTAGTGGAATTTGGGAAATTGGCAAACCAAATAAATCTGAGTTTGATAGTTCTTATTCAGGTTTAAATTCGATCGTTACGGATTTGGATTCGTTATATCCTAACAAGGATACTTCAATATTTTATGCTTCGTATTCGTATCATGGGTGGATACCCAATTATCTAGGACTATTTTATCCTTTGGAGATTGAATTGATACATCGATTTGATACAGACTCAATTTATGATTACGGAACTATTGAAATGTCATTTAACGGAGGAAACACCTGGTATGATGTTTTGTCCAGTACATATAATTATACCTGGGGGGATTATGAAAATTACCACTATTTTTTTGGCCTTAATGATACAATCTTTGATAGTTTATCAGTTACAGGAAACTCAAATGGTTGGGTACATTCAAAAATTTCAAAGAATATTGAACAGCTTGTTTTTGGTGATTCTCTTTTCAAAGAGGATAGTATTTTGTTGAAATTCAGTTTTGTGGCTGATAGTATAGGCAGACATGAAGGATGGCAAATTGATAACCTATGTATTAAAATGGATATTTTTAATAATGTTAATGAGCTTGCAAATGAAACCGTAATCAATATATCCCCAAACCCAGCGCAAGAAACCATCCGACTTCAATTTTTAGACCCTAATATTCGAGACTCACAAGAATTGAAAATCTATTCTATCACCGGACAATTAGTGTTATATCAAATAATTCATCCACCGGAATCGGAGATCAATATTAAAACACTGGAATCGGGAGTGTATATGTATGTGATAGGGGATTATAGAGGGAAGATTGTTATTGAATAATTAAAGACTTAAATAGGATGAATTTGAAATATTTACTTACTATTTGTTTATTCCCTTTAGAGGTATTTAGTCAATCAGCCATTAGAATAAGCTTTGATGATACTAATAATTTGGATCTGATTACGATAGATACAGTATCTAATCCAAATAATATCTGGCAGATTGGGAAGCCACAAAAATCGAATTTTACTAGTTCTACAACTCAGCCAAACGCGATTGTTACTGATACTATAAATCCGTACTCTGTAAATGATACTTCTACATTTTATTTATGGTTTCCTAAACTTAATAGTTCTTGGGAATGGCCTGAACTAAATTTTGTGTACATGGTCGATATGGATTCGGTAAATGATTTTGGAGAAATACAATATTCTAGAGATAAGGGAATTACTTGGCAGATAATTGACGATGGTCAGTTTAAAGGTCATAGCTCAAATTGGCAAGGTTTTACCTTTGGCGCAAGTTGGGGAAATTCTGATAGTTTGTTATTTAAGTTCACCATCTATAGTGATAGTGTTTCAGAAGGAAGAGATGGATGGATAATTGATGATATTTATATGTTTGATTTTCCACAAAGCGTTTATGAGAATAATAAAGAAACAAAAGTTAAAATAACCCCAAACCCAGCACAAGAAACCATTCGAATTCAATTTTTAGACCCCAATATACGAGATTCCCAGGAACTAAAGATTTATTCCATTACCGGACAATTGGTGCTGCATCAAATGATTTATCCACCGGAATCGGAGATTAATATTGAAACATTGGAATCTGGTGTGTATATGTATGTGATAGGGGATTATAGAGGGAAGATGGTGGTGGAGTGATATAATTAAATAAAAAGCCTATGAGAACTTTATACTTAATAGTGATTTTATTTGGAATATTTCAGATTGGAAATTCACAATCGTATGTTCCTTTTCCTACTAAGCATATGAGGTGGAAAGGATTTGAAACCAATCATGAAGGTTATTGGCGTAAATATGAAATTATAGTTGATAGTGATACAGTTATTAGTGGTAAGGTATATCATAAACTTATGGAACGGAGTTTAATCTATCCTTGGGAATGGGGAGGTATTTTTAATTCGACTCCATATTTTGTTCAAGAACAAATTGGTTATTTCAGGAATGATAGTACTGAAAGAAAGGTCTATTTAAGGATGAACGATTGGAATGATGATAGGGTGTGGTATGACTTTAGCTTAAATATTGGTGATACTCTAAAACATCCTATTTATAACAACTTTAGAACTGTAAAGAGTATAGATACAATAGATATAGACGGAATACCCAGAAAACGTTTATTATTAGATAGTTGTATAGAATGGCAAGATGTATATCTATATCATATTGAGGGTATTGGTAGTAATTTTGGGCCATTAGGATCTTTTTATTGTCCATTTGAAAGCAGTGAAAGCCTAAATTGTGTTGTCCAGAATGGAAATGTAATTTATTCAGTAATTACTTGCGATACAAATTGTGCTGTTATAAATTCGGTTAAGCGTTTAGATGTTAGTTCAGAGAAGTTAGGAATATCCCCAAACCCGGCTCAAGAAACCATCCGAATTCAATTTTTAGATCCTAATATTCGAGACGCCCAAGAATTAAAGATTTATTCCATCACCGGACAATTGGTACTACATCAAATGATTTATCCACCGGAATCGGAGATCAATATTGAAACGCTGGAATCCGGGGTATATATGTATGTGATAGGGGATCAGAGAGGGAAGATGGTCGTGGAGTAAGGAGGGTTGAGTTTTGAGTGATGAGGTTTGATTGGTGTAGAGTTTACAGAGGGCACTTCGACTTGCTTCGGCTCCGCTCAGCACAGGACGCCCAGCACCCAGTTTATTGGTCGATAATGGCAGCTACGTCTTGTTATGTAAACTTCTTTGAGTACACTTTCGTGTGAAATGATTAGATAGCAACAGAAAGGAGAGAGGGGAACTTATAGTTGCTGGGTTTAATCGGTCACAAAAAAACCGGTAACTCTCGTTACCGGTCTCAAGTTCTTGTTAGCGGTTTAGACTGCCAAGACAGTGGTTAGTGTTTGTAAGTGATTAGCGGTTTGATTATTAAAATAACCAGGTAGCTAGTTGGTGTTTTGGTGTGTTAGTGGGGGAAGCATTTAAACTTCTGGAAGCAAATATGTGTGGTAAATCTCTATGGGCGATACACTATAATTTCAAAGATTTTAAAATTTAAGTGTTGTTTTAAATCTAGATTCAAACATTGTAAAAATAATGAATTTGTAAGATTGAATAAGGTTAAATAAAATAATATTTTGAGTTAAAATGTAATTTGACTTATTTGTGAGAAATGAAAATATAAAAAAAGCCGTTCCCAACAAAGTCGAGAATGGCTCTTCTTTTTAGTATTATGAATTATAGATTCCCGTAAGTAGCGCTATAATTTAACATTTGCTCTTCGAATGAATTTGCATACTTGATTTCAAAGCCTACGATGTCATTACCTGCAGTTACAGGAACAATCATTGGGTTTACGAAACCAGAGAATGCAGGAACGTTTAATTTTTCAGAACGTGCCAATACCTCATCATGAAGTTCCGGATCTACCTTTACACCGTATCCTTCAACCAATGCCATTCCAGCTTCGTAATCGCCTTCAGACTTGATACGTTGAATTTCTTTTAGTAGATCACCGAAAATGCTTTGAAGTTTTACGTAGTCGTTAATCACAAAGTAAGTCTTTCCATCTTTAGTGATTTTTTCGATTACGTTCTCAGCTTGTCCTTTTTCATACGCCCATGATGCCACCAACTGACGGTTACGCATATGCGCTTCTTCCAGGTGTTCGCCTTTTTTAAGACGTCTTAATTGAACCATCATACCATTTCTGATATAACCATCATATTCTGCTTTACCCACTTCTAAAGACTCCATTAAACCAATTTCAATTAGTTTATTGTTCATTAAGTAATATAAAGCAACCAAATCAGCTCTCGCTTCTTCCAAAGTAGACGCGTAGTTCTTTAAAGTTTCTTTAGGAGTTCCTACACCAGGATTTAACTGGCCGGAAGCATGTCCTACAACTTCGTGTAATGCGGTATGTAATTTACCACCTAGCTGACCGTGTTTTTTAGCTCTTTCTTTTTCTTCTTCAGAATACGCAAATTCATCTGTATATGCACCACCACTTGCATTGTCATACGCAGAAATGATGTTACCTAAGCTTACAGACTTAGAACCATGAGTAGCACGAATCCAGTTGGCATTTGGTAAGTTTACACCAATTGGAGTAGAAGGAGAACTATCTCCGGACTCACCAGCAACAGTTACTACTTTATAAGTTACTCCAGTAACTTTTTTCTTTTTGTGCTCATCCATGATTGAAGAATTGTCTTCAAACCACTGTACGTTATCTGCTACAACAGCCATTTGCTTAGAAGCCTCAAAGTCTTTGATCTGTACGATATTTTCGTAAGATCCTTTGTATCCTAAAGGATCGTTGTAAACCTCAATAAAACTATTGATATAATCGATGTCTCCTTCAGTTGCACCACACCAAGCAATATTGTAAGCATCCCAGACTTTTAAATCACCTGTTTTGTAATACTCGATTAATAATTTTAAAGCATCAGCCTGTGCTTGATTTTCTGCTACTTCCACGGCTTTTTCCAACCAACCAATGATTTTAGTAATCGCTGGACCGTACATTCCATCAGCTTTCCAAACGACCTCTGAAATAGTTCCATCCTCATTTTTTACCAATTTAGAATTTAATCCATATGAAATTGGCTCTTTAGAATCAGCATCAATGATTGCAGCATAATATGCCTCCGCTTCTTTTTGAGTGATCTCCGGATCATAGAAATTGATCGCAGAACTTAAAACTAAATCAGACTTAGGATCTAAGCTTACTTTCTTAGCGTCTTTAGCCGGGTCAAACATGATGTCAACGATTTCAGCATCAAGCTGAGTTCCGGTTTCTGTTAAAAGTTGGTTGAAATACTCTTTTGAGAATTCTGGAGTAAATTTATAATTCGCATAATGGTGGTGAATCCCGTTAGAGAACCAAATTCTTTTGGTGTACTCCATAAAGTTGTTCCAATCCGCAGAAGTTTTATCAGCTTCGTAATTTTTTACGATGTTTTCTAAAGCTTTACGAATTTCAATATTGTGACGATAGTTTTGATCCCAAATAATATCTCGGCCTTCGTAACCAGCCTGAGTTAAGTAATACACTAACTTTTGTTGTTGAAGTGTTAGTTGATCCCATCCCGGAATCTGGTATCTCAGCACTCTTAAATCAGCGAAATCTTCAACAATCCATTCAAAATTGGTAGTCTTTTCTTCTTGTACCATTTCCTGTTTGTTTTCTGTTGGTGTTTCTTTGGGTTCATTTGTCGCACATGAGCCCAACATACATGAGGCCACAATGGCTCCAATAATTGTATTTGTTTTCATTCAATATTTATTTTGAGTATAGCCACAAATGTAACGATTGAGATGCGGAAATCTCAATTAATATAGAATGTTTATACACAGAAAATTAACTAAATGAAATGTGTGAGGTAAGAAATAAAAACGATTGATTTGGTTTAATGTGAATAGAGGTTTACCAGTTGCCCTCTTCTTCATCTAACAGCATCAAAGCTTCTGTGATCTCTCCTAAAGACTTTTGATCTTTGTTTTTAGTCGCCACGATTTTACCCGCATGATATGTTTGTATCGCTTTTTTGAGCTTTTTATCATTTTCATACATCTTACCCAGTTTAAAGTAGGCGTCAGTGTATTCGGGATCATTAATGATCAATTTTTCAATGATGTTTATGGCCCTTTTACGGTTTCCAGCCTGCTGGTGTTCCACAGCAGCTGCAAATGCGAGATACGAATCTTTGGGGTTTTTTTCGTGCATTTGATTGATGAATTGTAGTCTGTTTTGTTCCATGTTTTAGGTTTTGTTCTCTCAAAGATAGCTGAAAACAATCCCTATTTTGGAGGGGTTTTAAAACGTTATGAAACAACTTTTCAACATTATTGATATATAAATCAATACATTATGCAAGCAGATTAAAACTAGCGTTTCTTTCCTTTCTCAAAAAACTCCACCAGCTTTTTAAATAGATCATAGTATAGGGTAACCATCATCAAAATACTCATGCACCAAAGTACTCCTACATTAAACCAGAAGGTATCTATGGTTTGACTTCCCAGTTTTTTATTGGCAGCATAAAAATGGGAACGAATTCCGGCCGCATCCCTAAATACGGGATCGACAATCGGTACTAATGCGTCATCAATGACAATGACTTTATTGAACTTGTTGTTGAGCCTTACCAGATCGGTTAGTGTTTCATTAAAATAGCGCTCTTTTAAAAGATTAAAGTAATTGTTTTCATCACTATTTTTTTCAATCTGATAAATAAGTTTATCACGCTCTTTGGATTGATTAGTGAATTCCTTGTTCAGGTACTTTTTATATTCCTGAAGATAGTATTCAATCTTTTTGACCCGTTTTTGATCAATATTCGGAATGGTGAAGTCAGATTTAAAGACGAATTGAGGAAACTCAATTCCCGGATGTTTTCTAGCTACTTCATTCTGGATGATTTTTCCAAATCGGTTGATTTTTTCTTCCGATTTTGGATTTTTCAGATTGTATCGAATAAACTGAAGTTGTGATTCCAGTTCACTGATCCAGTAGGTCTTTAAATAGTTGATCTGGCTTAATTTTTTGTCGACAGGATACAATTGTTTTTCCAGTGGATTATCCTTGAATTGAGTGACCATTAACGCTTCATAAGCCCAACGTGAAGCCATCGCCTCACCAATTACCGGAACAACCTTTCTGGAGCTTACAGCAGGGTTTAATCGGTCAAAGCTCACGATTACGCCACTAAAAATAAGTTGAGGGATAATCATAAATGGAATAAGTATATAAATCGCAACAGCAGAATTGAAACTGTTGGAGATATTTAACCCGACCATATTGGCAAAGAAAGAGGTAGAGAACATGACCAACCAATAGCGCCAATACATCGATTCGATTCCTAAAATAGAATTCCCCACTAAAATGAATAGTAAGGTTTGTATGGCAGAGATAAAAAAGAGGAGGACAAACTTTGAGGATAAATAGCTGCCTTTACTCAGACTTAAGAATTTTTCTCTTTTTTGAAGTTTGCGATCTCTGAAAATCTCTTCTGCACTCACCGTCATCCCTATAAATAGTGCGACCACTACTGCCATAAATATATAGGCTGGTATGTTTTCATTAAACAAATATTTATAAGCTTCCTGGCCATCGCGACTCCAGGCGGAATATCTTACAAAATAGGAGATGAACAAAGCCAGTAATGGGGCTTCCAGAAGATTGATAATGAGGTATTGTTTATTGGTGATTTTTGATAGGACATCTCTTTTCAAGAAGATCAAAAACTGTTTAAGTGGATGCGGAGTAGATAATGAACTCGGAAGCTGAACCTCTTGCTCAATCGGTGGAGCCGTTACTTTTTCCGGTTCGTTCTTTTTATACTTTTTGTACCACTCTTGTGGAGGTGTTTTTCTTCGATCTGTTTTTTTACCGTATTCATTGACTACTTTCTGATCAATAATATCGAAGATTAATTCAGAGTTGACATTACCACAAGTGAGACACTCACTTTCATCTGCATCAATATGTCGCGCCAGACTCTTGAAGTAGGTGACACTTTCTACCGGTTCACCATAATAGATGGTATACCCGCCATTATCCAGAAGTAATAAACGATCAAATAGTTTGAAGATATATGAAGACGGTTGATGGATTACAATGAATACAAGTTTACCTTTTAAGGCTAGCTCTTTCATTAAATCCATAATATTTTCCGAGTCTCTGGAGGATAATCCGGATGTAGGCTCATCTACGAATAGAATGGAAGGTTCTCGGATCAATTCCAATGCGATATTCAATCTTTTTCTTTGTCCTCCGGAAATTACTTTATCAATTGGATTACCGACCTTAAGATCTTTGACTTTGTAGAGTCCCAGTGACTTAAGTACATCATTGACTTTATGCGTGATTTCTTTATCCGATAAATTTGAAAAACTCAGTTTCGCACTAAAGAAAAGGTTTTGGAATACCGTAAGCTCTTCAATAAGTAGATCGTCCTGAGAAATAAATCCGATAACACCTTTGATATCTTCTTCATTTTTGTTGATATCCACGCCATTAATGGTGACTTTTCCGGTGGTAGGTTTGTAATTGCCGTTAAGGACATTCAACATGGTGGATTTTCCGGAACCACTGCCCCCCATAATTCCTACGAGTCGACCTGTGCGCTCTCTAAAGCTGAATTCATGAAGTCCCACATCACCGGAAGGGAAGTCGTAAGATATTTTATGTGCCTGGAAAACAATTTTTTCGCTGGCAGATTCATTCACAAAAACGGAAAGAATATCACTAAAATAGACCGGGTTCATCTTGTTGCCTCTAAGGGCTGAACCGCTATTGAAAATGTATGTTCTTTCCGGAGCTACCGCAGAACCGTTTAAGAACAATCCTGATGTACCCACATACCTAAAGACATACATATTGATTTCCTTGATTTGCAGAATGATCAGAACACCATCAAAATTAGCTCCCGAAATGTATTTGGTTTTTTTGAATTCTTTATGCGCATCCTTAGAAACCACCATCATTTGGCTGTTATCCGGACAGTTTCCAATTTTTACTTTGGTAAATTCTACAGCATTTTTGTAATTCTCTTCAGAGATACTAAAGGTATCACATAGAATCTCAACGAATCTGGATTCATGTTCAGAAATATTACCATCCACGAAGATGTATTCCAGTAATCTAAACAGAACAATAAACTTTTGAACTTTGCTGAGTTCCGCATTAATGCTCTCGCAAATTGACTTTACATTTTCTGGATTAAGAGCTTCCTCATAGCTGGAATTACCAGAATGAAATTCATGAAGATACTCGTCATAAATTGCAAGAAATTTATTGACACGTTCTTTACGCAATTCTGTTCTTAGAGAGTGCTTGATGATATCCCGACTCTCATTGGTGATATCATTAGTATTGGATGCCAGCGCAAAGAGCTGCATCATTGCCCTCAATATTTCCTCACTCATGGTATTAGTAGGTTTTTACTTAGTTAGTAAGTGACGATTGATTAAAAATTAGCTCTAAAAATACTTATATTTTGTAAAGCAGGTATGAAATTTTGTTTTGCTATAATTGAATTTCTTTTTTTCCTTTTAATTTATCAATATGGCAGCCATCGCTGTCTATGATATATCTCTCGTTAATGACAATAGAATCATTTATTTCCCCAATAAACCTGAAGGTTTCGGGAAATTGTATGATGTCGTTATAATCATCATCTAAAATTGGATATAAGGTATCAGAATGAAAAGGAAAGGAAGACTTAAACCGAATGGTATCTTCACTTAAGTCCCGAATAGTATAAAAGTCAGTTAGAGTCTCTCCCGAAACGTTAACAACGATTGTTATCATATTGTAGTTACAAACTTTCCTACAAGATGAAAAATACAGGCTTGTGAAAGTAATAATCAGCAGGGTGAATAGTCTAAGCATTTTTAGTTTGTTTAAGTTAGTTTTAGCAAGACCAAATTATAAATTTTTGATGGTTCCATCGGTTTTTACCGAATAACATGTTAGACCTTGAGAAAAGACTTCCGGTTTGGTAATCGAATTGCCCAAAAGCATTCTAGCACATTCCTGAATTCCTTCCGGGATAGATGGATGTGCATGAATCAACTCGGCAAGGACGCGAACACTCTTTTTCATAGAAATCAGTAAGGCGATTGCCTCAATTGTACTGGAAGCATGTGCCCCCAATACCCGCATACCCAAGAGTGTCATTTCATCATCATCAGAAACGATGAGTTTTATAAACCCTTGTTTTTGGCGCATGGCAATGGCCCGATTCATATAGTCAAAACTCATTTTAGAAACCCGATAGGGGATTCCCGCTTTTTTGGCTTGTGTTTCATTCATCCCTACAGATGCGACTTCAGGATTTAAGAACATGATAGTAGAAATATTATCATAGTTGAGTGGTTTAGGTGCATTACCAAAGATTCGTTCCACTGCATGTCTACCTTCAAGTTCTGCGATATTTACCAAAGCAATATCTGCCGTAAAATCTCCAATAGCGTAGATATTTGGAATCGAAGTTTGGGTGTCTTCATCCTCACAATAACCACGATTGTTTAGTTTTAATCCGATTTTATCCAAACCAATATTTTCAGAATTTGGAACTCTACCCACCGATACAAGTGCTTTTTCAACATATCGGATTTCTTTGGTTCCATCATCAAACTCCAAAGTGTATTTCACCTTACCATTATCTATAGTCATTTCACTCAGACTGGCGCCTTTATGAATATGAACACCATTAGCAACTAGGTTTGTTGCTACCATGTCTGAGATGTCAGGATCTTCAAATGGTAAAATGCGTGGTGCTTTATCAATCAGGTATACTTTAGTTTTTCCGAAGTTGGAAAAAATAGTAGCAAATTCACAACCAATGACTCCGGCTCCCAGAATAACGATACTTTCTGGATAGTGTTCCATAGAAAGGATACCATCACTCGTATAGATGATTTTTTCATCAATCGGGATGTTCGGTAAATACCTAGGGCGACTTCCGATAGCCAGAATTGTGTGGTCTGCAGAAACCATTAAATCATCATCGTTTTCTCTTTCAACAAAGATTTCTGTGGTAGATTGCATAGATGCCGATCCACGAATGAAATCCAATTGACCGGACTTAACGTAGAAGTCAATTTGAGATTTTAACTGTTGAAACTTCTCATTTACAGCTTTATGTGTTTCATGGACCACCGCTGAAAAACTAAGATGAGAATCATATACGTAATAGCCGTATTTGGACGATTTCATCATTTGATAGTTTTGCGAAAGTTCCCACATGGTTTTGGAGGATAAAGCTCCATTAAAAATACCCGCTCCACCTACACTTTCACGTTCAATTAGGCATATTTTTTTGTTGAAGTCGATGGCTCTCATGGCGGAAGCGAATCCGGATGGTCCCGCTCCGATAATGCATAAATCGTAATGTTTCAAGGTATTATGGTTTTAGTTTGTCCAACTAAAGTAATATGTTTCGATTTGAATCCCATAGATTCGGTTCAAAAGTTATGAAACAGTTAAATTAAATTTGAAATTATTACAACCGTTTGATTTCAAGGTGTAACTTTGGAATTAATTTGTTACATCAAAATAAGAAAGATGAAAATGAAAATTGGACTGTATAGCGCTGTTTTAGGTGCTATGTTTATGGCTTCATGCGGTTCAGAACCCAAAGCAGAAGACCAGAAAGTAACCGTACCTACTGAACAAACTGATGATACTGAAATTAGAGAAGTGGAAGAGTTTGTATTACCATCAACGGTTCAGATTGGAGATTTATTCAGGAATTCAGGATTAGAGTATGTAGGAGGATTAACGTTAGATCCGCAAAAAGCGTCCAGCTACAATACCACCTATGATAAGTACTTTGCGTTTGGTGCGTATTGGACGGATATGACCTATTGTGTATTAAACAATCAAAGTCAGGAAGCGCGTAAATACATGAAGGTAATCAAAGATTTATCTACGGATTTGGGTGCAGGTGAAGTTTTCGATAACAAAGAGTTATTGGACAGATTTGATCGTAACTTAGAGAATAACGATTCTATTTTATCTATATTGATTGAAATTGATGAGCGTACCGATGCTTATGTTGAAGATAATGGTCAGGAAGAGTTTGCTTTAGTGGCTTTTGTTGGCGGATGGGCAGAAGGGATGTATTTAGGTGTTTCTACAGTGAGTTTGACTGATCATTCGGAACTCACCGGAAGAATCATCGAGCAAATGGTGATTTTAGATAAGCTAATCGAAGGGTTGACTCCTTTGGAAGGTTCTAGCAAAAGAGTAGATGTCGTGTTAAATCACATGAGAGAATTATATGAATTCTATATCAACATCCCTGTGATTGCAGAAATGGAAGGTAACATTACCGAAGTTGAAATTCCATCTACTGATATGAAATTGTTAGGGGATAAGATTTTAAAATTAAGAAACTTAATCGTAGAGTAATTCTATACTAAATTTAAATCAGATGAAAGTTAAATTTTTATCCATCGCGTTCCTGTTTATAATGATGGGAATGGTTTCTCCTGTGATGGCACAAGAGGGAGAAGATTTTTGGACTGAGAAGGAAGAAAATAAAGAAGCTGAAAAAAAGGAATCCAATACTGCTACAAATAATACTTCATCACAACCGAAAATGAAACCGGTCAAGAATAGTTGTGAAAACAGAAATGAATTGAGAGAAGAAGTACGTTTATTGATTCGTCCTTTTAAATATAATCTATCTAAAACCACTACGGTTACTTATAAGAGATATCCGCAGTTAATGCGTGTTTTGATTCCTATTTATAATAGTAATGATCACCGTATTATTTTTAGTACAAAAGGATTACCTCAAAACATCCAAATTAAAGTATACGACAAGGCCAAAGGGGAGAAGAAAAGAAAATTATTATTTCAATCTAACCCGGATGAACCCATCAATACTTTTGAGTTGACAGAAGATTTTAAAGGGTCTTATTTGTTTGTAGAATATTTAATTCCTCCAACGGATGCGGAAGACAGATCGTATACCAGTCGTGGGTGTGTAGTGATGATGATGGGATACTTATTCTTACCTGAAGAGGAAAGTGAGGGTACCATGCAAACGCATTAAACAGAAATCATTATAATAAAAAAGGCAGCCAAGGCTGCCTTTTTTATTGCGTATAGTTTTATAATTCTAACTGCTGAATTTCTTTTTCAAATAGCTCAAAATATTGCCCAACATGAAAACCATCCACTAATGCGTGATGAACTTCGATGGAAATTGGCATTTTAAGTTGGTTATTGAGTTCATAATACTTCCCGAAAACAACTCTTGGAATACTATCGCTCAAGTCATTTTTTCGGGCATGTTGAAATGAAGTAAAAGAGACCCATGGAATCACAGAATAAAAGATCATATTTAAATCACCCTGACGTGGTTCAAAATCGGGGTCGGACTTTAATTGATGAATAGCCTGTTCACCTTTCTGAACGAATTGATGAATGTCTGACTCAATATCGAAATAGCAAAAAGCAAAAGTATTGTCATCCAGTAAAACGGTACTCCCAGCTTGGGTTATCTCATAGTTTCTAACCGAATCTTCATATAGTCTGTATCTGAAATTTTCGATTTGATCAATCACTTTTTGAGAGATAAATAGTGATACCAGAAAAAAGGAATAATCGTGCTTTTTACAAAACGCTTTTAATCGTGTAACATCAACAGGAGCAGTGATATTATAGAAAGGAGAATCGAATGTTTTGAAGAAATCGAATGTGGATTTTCTGTTCCAGTTCTCTATTGAAATTTCCTGATATTTATGATTGACCGTGCCCATTTTTTCAAATTGATTGCAAATAAAAAACTAGTAAATATTAAACCAAAGCTTTTTTGTATGTTCGTGAAAAATCGAACTATGAAATTTATTTGGGCATCTATTTTATTTGCGTTTTTGGCATTAACCTCATGTAGTACGGCTCCAACCCCTCAAGTACAGGAAGAAAATGTAAAAGAGGCTGTTTTAGCAGAATTATTTAAACAACAAGACTGCTGGAATGAAGGGGATATAGATTGCTTTATGAATGGTTATTGGAATAGCGATAGTTTGGTTTTTGTCAGTGGTGAGAAAATTTCTTTTGGGTGGCAAAAAGTGACTGATAATTATAAAGCCAAGTACAGCTCAAAAGAATTGATGGGAACGTTGACTTTTGATATTGATAAAACGGAACAGTTATCACCCGATGCCATGGTCGTTTTAGGATCGTGGAATTTAAAAAGGTCGGATGTGGACTTTGGCGGAAAGTTCTCGCTACTTTGGAGAAAGATAGATGGAGAATGGAAAATTGTAATTGACCATACCTCATAAAAGTAAAAAAGCGATTATGAAATCGCTTTATTTACTCTTGCTATACTTAATTTCTTTTTACGTTCGAACCACTTTTTGCCGAATATCATATTCATGATTTTATCGAATGGCATCGTAAAGCCCATAAAGAAAGCACCCTTCATCAACGTGACTGGATCCTGAGCCAGCATTCTATAAGCAACAGAAATACCACCTTCCAAATAGGTATTGTAATGCCAGTAACCACTTGGCATAAAAATGCCGTCACCGGCTTCCTGAATAACTTCACAACCTTTTACATGCTTAAGTCCAGGCCATTTTTCAAAATCCGGATCCTTAAGTTCAGCTAATGAATGTGTGTTATAAGGAACCTTGTATAAATACTTCCCCTGATCTGGAGCAAACAAAACAACCCTTTTGGTTCCGTGGATTTGAGTGAGTAATACATTTGAATTATCTACATCATAATGTAATCTTACCTCAGTATCGGTTCCTCCTAAAAACATAAATCCAAAGGTTTTCATAATCCCTTTATTAATGAATTTAGGACAAGAGAAGTCTTTCTTTAGGCTTGGATATTGTTTGTACAGATTATATCTGAACATTCTAATTGTACTTGGTTCCTTTTTGGTAATAATATCCAAAAACTCACCAAATGGCATGTTGAAATCTGGATTTACGGTTGTAGAGTAGACGTGTCTTTCTTTTGTGTTATCGAAAACACCTACTTCCAAATCACCCATTTCTTGTTTAAACCAATCAATTGTCCATTTCTTTCCGGCAGGTTGAAGGTTTGCTAAGCCTTTTAAGAGTACTGGTTTTTGAGGAATTAAATATTTCCTTCTAAATTCTTCTACAGTAAGGTCGGCAGCGTTTTCAACTGCACATTCTAAACTTAAATCTAAAGCCATAATAAACTCAAATCCTTGAGATTTTTTTAATTGCTAAAATATTGATGGTTTAATTGATTTATTGAGCGCTCAAAAGTGAATGATTCATTTGAGAATACCAATTTAGAAAGGTTAAAAAATGAAAATGTTACAATTATATTACACTATATCGCGAGTAAAATACTAAGCAGTAGTATCCCCAATGATGTTGTTGAGATAATTCCCAAAGCTACTTTTTTAGCGGATTGAACTTTGATTTCGATTAATTTGGAAATACCAACCTGAATCAGAAATAAGACGATGGTATAAATACTAAATACAAGCCAGGCGCCCCAGTTGGTCATCCAGTTGAAGTTATAGTAGCCTTCGTCAATAAAGAATAAAAACAATGTGATAAATGCAGCATTTGTTAGTAGTAGGAGAGAGGGATCTGTTTTTTGTACGGTAAGCTCTGAAGTCATCTGATTATAATTTGATTACGTTTTAATATCTGGATAACGGACCTCATGAATGGTTATTACGTGAAGAAGCAAAAAAGCCCCATCCAACTCTGTTGGATGGGGCTTGCCCTTTTTGATTTATGTTTAATTTAAATGATTCATCAATTCCGGATTTTCCGGATTCTCTGAGTCTTTAAATACATTGCTAAATATGAATTTACCATCACTTGCATCAATGCTAATGCGGGCACCAGCGTGGACGTTACCAGAGAGAATTTCTTTTGACAATTGGTTGAGCAATTGTTTTTGGATGACTCTTTTTACTGGTCTGGCACCAAATTGAGGATCATATCCTTCATTGGATAAGAGGCGAATGGCCTGGTCTGTAATGGAGATATGAATATCCTGTTTTTGTAGCATTTTCTGAACCCCTTTGAATTGTAATCTTACAATCTCGTGGATGTCTCCCTCATTGAGTGGTTGGAACATGATTGTTTCATCAATTCTGTTTAAAAACTCAGGTTTCAAACTTCTCTTTAATAACTCCAATAATTGTGTTTTTGTTTTTTGTAACACACTATTCAAGTTTGAAGCATTGATTTGTTGAAAGCTTTCATTGATAATGTCAGATCCCATATTGGATGTCATGATGATAATGGTATTTTTAAAGTTCGCTACGCGCCCTTTATTATCGGTTAATCTACCGTCATCCAATACTTGCAGTAAGATGTTAAATACATCAGGATGCGCTTTTTCTATTTCATCTAAAAGAATCACCGAATAAGGTTTACGTCTGACTGCTTCAGTTAATTGACCTCCTTCATCATATCCCACATATCCCGGAGGCGCACCTACCAATCTTGAAACGGCATGACGTTCCTGATATTCACTCATATCAATTCTGGTCATTGCGTTTTCGTTGTCAAATAGGAATTCTGCCAAGGCTTTAGCCAACTCAGTTTTTCCAACCCCGGTAGTCCCCAGAAAGAGGAAAGATCCAATTGGACGGTGTTGATCCTGTAATCCTGCACGACTTCTACGTACCGCATCACTAACCGCTTGAATGGCTTCATCCTGACCGATAACTCTATGATGTAATTCAGATTCCAGATTAAGGAGTTTCTGTCTTTCAGATTGAAGCATTTTGCTTACCGGAACACCGCTCCATTTTGCGACTACCTCAGCAATATCTTCAGCGTCCACTTCCTCTTTAATCAGAACAGAGCCTTTGTCTTTTAATTCCTGAAATTTGGTGCCCAGTTGATTTAACTTTTCTTGAGCTTCAACTAATTTTCCATATCTGATTTCCGCAACTAAAGCAAAGTTTCCATCTCTTTCAGCACGTTCCGCATCGAGTTTATACTGTTCAATTTGTTCCTTAGTGCTTTGAATTCCATCCACCACCTGACGCTCGCTTTCCCATTGGGCTTTCAGATCATTTCTCTTATCGCTGAGTTCCGCAATATCCGCATTTAGAATATCTAGTTTCTTTTGATCTTTTTCTCTTTTAATGGCCTCACGTTCAATTTCAAGTTGTCTGATTTTCCTTTCAATTTCATCTAACTCTACTGGCATGGAGTTCATTTCCATACGCATTTTGGAAGAGGCTTCATCAATCAAATCAATCGCTTTATCCGGAAGGAATCTATCTGTAATGTAACGTTGAGATAATTCTACAGCAGCTAAAATGGCCTCGTCTTTAATTCTAACCTTATGATGCGTTTCATATTTTTCTTTAATTCCTCTTAAGATGGAAATCGCATCTTCATCATTTGGTTCATCAATCGTTACCTTTTGGAATCTTCTTTCTAATGCTTTGTCTTTCTCAAAATACTTTTGATATTCCGCTAATGTAGTGGCCCCAATGGCTTTTAATTCTCCTCTAGCCAATGCTGGTTTTAATATATTCGCAGCATCCATGGCTCCTTCACCTTTACCAGCTCCCACCAGTGTATGGATTTCATCAATGAAAAGTACAATCTCACCGTCAGCCGAGATCACTTCTTTGACCACTGCTTTAAGACGTTCTTCAAATTCGCCTTTAAATTTTGCTCCGGCAACCAAAGCGCCCATATCTAATGAATAGATACTTTTACTTTTTAGATTATCCGGCACATCTCCATTAATAATACGATGTGCTAAACCTTCTGCAATGGCGGTTTTACCCACACCGGGTTCTCCAATCAGGATTGGATTGTTTTTAGTTCTTCTGGATAGAATTTGAAGTACTCTTCTGATTTCTTCATCTCTACCAATAACCGGATCTAACTTACCATCCTGGGCTTGTTGATTTAGGTTGATGGCATATTTTGCTAAAGATTGATAATTGTCTTCAGCGTTGGCGCTGGTTACTTTTTCACCTTTACGTAATTCGTTGATTGCAGATAGCAGATCTTTTTGATTTAGTCCACTGTCTTTCATCATACGAGCGATTTCATCATTTCCTTTTAGTAAACCTAAAATGATGTGCTCAATGCTCGTGTACTCATCACCATTTTTTTGTGCAATATTTTGCGCATTGACTAAAGCTTGAGATGCATTTTGAGATAGTTGTATTTGTCCACCGCTGACCTTAGGATATGTCCCAATTATTCTGTCAATAGCTTGTGTGAAAATAGGAACGTTGACACCCATTTTTTTCAAAAGAAAAGGCGTAACGTTTTCGTCTACCATTAAGATACCTTTCAGAATATGAGCAGTATCAATAGTTTGTTGTCCATTCCCCAAAGTAATTTGTTGTCCTTGTTGAATGGCTTCTTGTGATTTTATTGTGAATTTATCGAAGTTCATTTGTCTATTTTTTTCGTGGTTCGGTTGGCGTTAGACAAATTGTAGACCGATTATATTTTTCAGAATTCTTGACATGCTTTAAATCTAAATTGTGACTATATGGCTGATGTATAGTGGGTTTGAGTGAAAAAATGTCTGGATTTTATAATGTTGAGATATAAAAAAAGCCCAGATGTAATTCTGAGCTTTTAAAATTTAAATTGTTTTGGGTTTAGTGTTTACCGCATCCTTTTTTATTTCCACAGGATTTCTTTTCAGCGCATCCAGATTTCTTTTCGCTTTCTGATTTTTTGGTGCATTTCCCTTCTTTTTTACAGTCATCGCTGCACTTTTTTTCACCTTCCTTTTTGGTACACTTGCCATCGCATTTTCCATCTTTACATTTATCACAATCTCCATCGTGATCAATAATAGAAATAGAGGTGGATTGTAAGGTATTGGCATTTACATGAATAGTGACTGTGGTCAGTGTAAATAAGAATAGAGCTACAATAGATAAAAAGTTGATTTTCATATAAAATGTTTTTTGTGTTATAGCCAGTAAATATAGGAGTTTTAGGGTTTTTAGAAGATAAAAAAGAAGCTAATTATTTGTTAATGAAAGAAAGTTTCTCGGCATTACATTCAGTCTGATTTTCATATTTAGGTAGATGTCAATAAAAAAGGCCTTTTGAATTTCAAAAGGCCTTTAAAAAATGAGAGTTTTTAAGTTTTATTGTTCCCCACATTTTCCCTCTCCACATTTGTGTTCTTCAGTTTGTGTGCTATCACCACATTTACCTTCGCCACACTTGCCTTCACCACATTTATGATCTACACCTGCTGAGTCAGATTTAGAGCATTCTTTTTTACATTTTTCTGCGCATGCTTTTTGACATTCTTCATCACACTTAGAATCGCCCTTACCACATTCACCTTTACATTTTTCTTTGCAAGTCGAAACACATTTTTTCTCACATTTGCCATCCTTCTTACATTCTTTATCTTTTTTGCACTTACTGTCTTTTTTGCATTTCTTCTTGCACTCCGCATCACCTTTTTTACATTCTTTTTTAGATGTTTCAGAATCATCTTCGTTTGCAGTTTGCTCTACGTTGGCTTTTGAAGTATCATTTTCAGCAGAAGAGTTACAACTGGTTAAAACTGTAAAAACGGTAAATACAGAACTTAATAATAGTAGCGAGAGAGATTTTAATTTCATATTTGCTTTATTTAAATTGTATGCGATAAAAGTAATAATAATTACCAAAGCACAAATTTCTCATCCCTGGAGGGGAAATTGTAGAAACTTGGAAAATGTTTAAACCTTGAAATAAATCAATATGCGTCACCTGATACTACTTTTAATATGTTTTTTTGGAGTTTTAATGTCATATGGGCAAGACACTATTCTGTTTAACAATGGGGATCAGATAGTAGGAGAATTAAAGACTTTGGATAGAGGGGTGATTACCTTTAAAACTTCCTATAGTGATTCTGATTTTAAGATAGAGTGGAAGGGGGTTAAAAGATTAAGTACAGCTACTATATTTCTGATTACATTATCAGATGGAACCCGATTTAAAGGCGCTATTGCGCATGGGGATTCGGTAAGCCTAATGCTCAAAACTATGGAGGGAGAAAAATATGTCCGATCGAATGAAATCGTATATCTTAAATCCTTAGATGAAGGACTTTGGAGCCAGATTTACGCGAATGTGGATATTGGTTTAAGTGTGACCAAAGCCAAAAACCTTCGACAGTTAAACATTACAGCAGGTTTGGGATATTTGGGTGAGAACTGGTCATGGGATGCCAGATACAGTTCTTTAAATTCTACACAAGATTCTATTCAACCCACGATTAGAAATGAAGGTGGTGTTTCGGCTAATTTGTTTTTACCGGATGATTGGTTTTTAACCGGAGCAACAGATTTTTTATCGAATACGGAGCAGCTTTTAGATTTAAGGATTAATGGGCGTGGAGGATTTGGTTATTATATCGTTCATAAAAATACATGGTATTGGAGTTTTGCTGGGGGAGCAGCATATATCAATGAAACTTATAGTAATGGTGAGAATGGGAAAGAGAGTATGGAGGGGTTTATCAGTACAGAGTTAAACTTATTTGATTTTGGGGATTTTGGATTGTTTACTAAAGTTTCAGCTTATCCCGGGATTACGGAAAGAGGTAGATTTAGAACTGACTTTAAGATGGATGTTAAATACGATTTACCATTGGATTTTTACATTAAAGGCGGTTTTACATTGAACTACGATAATCAACCTACTGTAGGAGCAGGAGAAGTGGATTATGTTTTAAATACAGGATTTGGTTGGGAGTGGTAGATTAATCTTCTAAATTTTCAGGGTAATCTGATTCTTCATCTACTGGTGGTGGAGTAGGGATCTGAATGATCTTAAATGATTTGTCATTTGTGAGTTTGTAAAGTAAAACTACATCTATTGCAAAATGCGCAGCCATAGGTGCGATTAATCCTAAATGGACTTTCATGTATCCTAAAATCCCGATAACGATAGTCATAGTCATTCCATAAAACATCATTTTGCGATCCCTTGGGTCTAAATAACCATGTATGGCCACAAAGAATATAGCTGTAATCCAGACACCCCAATAGGGTTGAATAATGCCTCTAAAAAGGAATTCTTCTCCAACCCCTGCACAAAATGAAATGAATAAGATTTCCCACGTGCTCATTCTGAAACTATGGATTAAAACACCATACTTCATTTTGATTTGAATGAAACTTTTGTGATTTACAATAAACCAGGCCAGAAATCCAGCAAGTATTCCAAAAGCTAATCCAACACCTAATTGGATAATCAGGTTTTCTGGATAAAGCCAATTGAACTCAAAATCCCACGGATTGGATTCAATAAAACCCACCAGAGTAATTCCTACAATTGGAAAACCCAATAAAGTAGCAAAGCCCATGGCATATAATCTAGATTTTGGCATCTCTCAATAAAAGGAGTGCAAATCTACATAAGTGATCCAAGTAGGGAAGTAATATTTACTATGATTTTAGATGAGGAAAATCTTTATTTAACCGGTATAAAGATATGCGTGATGAGTTTGTCTTCATCTGGCTCATCTCTAGGTGTGTTTTCATATTGTTCCCATGGAGAGCCATTCATTTCCAGATTATTTTTAGCAAGATATGCATCCAATGCTTCCCAAACATGAGCAGATTTATTGTACGGACCAATATGCGTTGCAGTAATTACTTTACCAGCATATGTATTACCCGGAGTGATTCCATTTTCAGAAATTTCAGCAGGTTTTGTCGTCACAAACAACGGTTGGAATACCACAGAACTTGGAGGATCGAATTTGTGAAAAATAATCCTCGAATAGCCACTTGGAGTTAGGTTGTATAAATGGATATAGGCATCTAGTTTTTGAAAGTTCTCAGCGATTTTACCTTCCAATTCAGCCAAACTACAAGAATCGTTTAAACTGATACAAGAAATAGATTCAACTGTAGTTTCTTCAATTTTTACATCGCCATAATCCGGAAGTGATGCTTTTTCAGCTTCGCAGATTTGTTTTACCGATTCTAAACCCATCTCAAAAGTTGAGCCCACGATGTCATCCATATAGCGTCCCATAATTCTCATGAACGGATTATTACCCATATCCATATGAACTTCCCAGGTTACCTTGACTCCATCTTCAGCTTCCGCGAATATCATTAAACCCTGAGCAGGCTCGTCTCCCGGTTCACCGAATAATAGATCAGATTGAATTAACTGATGCGGAACTACTTCAGAATATCTAATGGTTCCTTTACCTGAGTTTTCAGAAGTCCATGAATAGCTTGCTCCAACTCCTTTGGTAATATCACCCAGTTGTGTAACCATAGTAGAATCCTGAGCTTCCCAGGGAGACCATTTGATTCTTTTTTCCAGATCATTGAACTGGTCAAAAACGATATCCATCGGTGCGGCAATCACGATAGATCGGCTCACAGAAACTTCTTTACTCTGAAAGAATCCGAATGCTACAAAAATGAGTACAAGAATAAGGAGGGAAGTGCCAATGTATTTGAAAGTTTTCATCGTGTGGACAATATATAACTGGTTGATATTAAGTGAGCGAGAAAAATACTATTTATTTGGAATATAGAGATGGGATCATGCGAAAAACGAAAGTTTCACATGATCCGTAAAATAAGATTAGGAGATCAAAACTTCTCCATCCATTTCTTTTGGAATAGGAACTCCCATAAAACTCAAAATGGTTGGCGCTACATCGGCCAGTTTCCCATTTTTAAGTTCTGGTCTTTGGTTTTGATCGATAAAGAACCATGGAACCGGTTGTGTACTATGTGCCGTATTGGGTGATCCATCTTCGTTCATCATACAATCCACATTTCCGTGATCTGCCAATAGAATGGTACTGTAGCCATTTTCTAAACCTGTTGAAACAACCGTTTGCGCACAATCATCAACAGTCTCTACTGCTTTAACCGCAGCTTCCATTACACCGGTATGACCTACCATATCCGGATTGGCAAAATTCAATACAACCAAATCAGTTTCCTGTTTTTTTAATTCAGCTACGATGGCGTCTCTGACTTCAAATGCACTCATCTCAGGTTGAAGATCGTAAGTCGCTACTTTAGGAGATGGGATGAGAATTCTTTTTTCACCTGTAAACGGTTCTTCACAGCCTCCATTAAAGAAATAGGTGACGTGTGGATACTTTTCTGTTTCCGCAATTCGAATTTGCTTTTTTTGATGTTGTGCGACAACTTCACCTAAGGTGTTATTAAGGTTGTCTTTTCTATAAAGAATTTCCAGGCCTTCGAATTTAGAATCGTAATTGGTCATACAATTATAATGTACATCCAATTTTTTCATTCCATATTCATTTTCGATACCTTGGGTAATAGCAGCAGTAAGCTCTCTGGCACGATCACTTCTAAAGTTAAAGTGAATAATGACATCACCTTCTTCAACTGTCGCAACAGGATTGTTATTTTCAGTAATCACAGATGCAGGAACAAATTCATCGGTGATGTTTTGCGCATAAGAACTTTCTATGGCATCCTGAGCAGAAGTAAATTCGGCACCCTTCCCATTTACAAGCAGGTGATATGCTTGTTGAACGCGCTCCCAACGGTTGTCACGATCCATACCATAGTAACGCCCTACAATAGAAGCAATTTTACCTGAGTTTTGGTTGAAATGATGCTCAATATCCGCTAAGAAACCTTTGCCACTATTAGGATCTGTGTCTCTACCATCCATGAACGCATGTAAGAACAAATTATCGAAATTTAAGTCTTTCGCATATTTCGAAATTGCTTTTAGGTGATTGATATGCGAATGGATTCCGCCATCAGAAAGAAGTCCCAGAACGTGAACTTTCTTATTGTTTTGAATCGCTGTTTTAAATGCGTTTACCAAAACTTCATTTTGATAAAAAGCTCCATCTTCGATGTCTTTATTAATTCGAACGATATCTTGATAAATCACACGACCAGCACCTAAATTCATGTGTCCAACTTCAGAGTTACCCATTTGTCCATCAGGGAGTCCTACAAAAAGCCCGGATGCTTCAAGTTGTGCATTAGGATACTTTTGATAGAGTGAATCTAAAAATGGTGTTTTAGCTTTATGAATAGCAGATACTTCCGGATTTTTAGCGATTCCAAATCCATCAAATATCATTAGGATAACTTTATTGCTCATGAACTGATCTTTAATTTTCGGCAAATTTAAAATTTAAATAAAATCGTGTAGGTTAGTCTATATCTTCGATGATGAGGTGTAGACCGTCATCTTTGATTTCTATGAGGTGTTGTTTGTAAAGTGCTCCGGCAGCCTTTTTGAAAGTCTTTTTACTCATTCCAAAATAGTCTCTTATGTCTTGTGGATCAGATTTATCATGGAAAGGCACAAATCCGTTTTCAGATTGGATTTTTTGGTAAAGTGCTTTAGCACTGGATTCGATAATTTCTACTCCCTGGATATCGAGTGCTAAATCGATTTTACGGTCTGCACGAATCTTTTTGACATAACCAGTGTGGTAATCACCAATATTCACAGTCTTGTTCAATTCGGTACGATAGAGTAGACCTATATTTTCATCATTAATGATCGCCTTATAACCTAAAGGGGTTTCTTTATAGATAAGTAATTTGACTTCTTCTTTTTCAGATACAATGATTTCTTCGTTGTCAATTACATTCTCAATTTTAGTAGTTCCAACCAGCCTTTCTGTTTCAGCGTCCAGATATAAAAAGACCACATGGGTATTTCCAACTTTTACGTTTTTGTTTTGCTCAGCATAAGGCACAAAAAGATCTTTGGATAATCCCCAATCCATAAAAGCACCTACAGCAGTAACCGACTTCACTTTTAAAGGGGCAAATTCATGTAAGACTACTTTAGGATGTTCCGTTGTGGCTACAATTCGATCTTCAGAATCGGTATATAGGAAAACATTTAATTCATCGCCCAATTTCATTGATTCCGTAACATAACGCTGAGGCAGAAGCACACCTTCTCCAAATGGATTTTCTGCCGGATCTACATCGTCTGTAATATCTTCCGGGTTTCCATCAAATTCTCCCAGATAGCACCCATTACTTCTGAATCTTAGAATATGTAACTTATTGAATTCTCCTAATTCCATTCTTTTGATTTAATGGTGCAAAGATAAGTTAGGGATATAGAGTGGTTACTGATCTTTTGGCTTGAATTTACTGAATAAAGAAAAGCCCATGACTTCCTGCAACAGCTCCGATTAATGTGATCATGCTTAAGGTCAATAAAACCCAGTGGAAGCGTTGTATAAATTGAAAGGTCTTTTCGGGATTTTTTTCTGCGTTCTTTTGATACCATTTGTGCAGAACGAAAGGTTCGAGAATAAACAATACAACCGTAAACAAGACCCAAATCATGGTCATGGCTGTAATCCACCAATATCTTAACTGATGATATCGATCCCAGGCATCCAATTCATACATCATGTAGAAGCCACTGATTGCGGTGAGCAAAGTGGTGACCTTTGCCTGCAAGGAGAATTTACCCTCAATTTTTTCGAATGTATCGATCTTATCCTTTTTTGAGTTCATTCTTCGCACTGCAGGTAAAATTACAGTAGTTACCATAGCTACGCCTCCAATCCAAAAAACAACAGCAACAATATGAACGACTCTTGCCAGTGTGAAATAATGCATTATTGATAATTAAGATGCTTAAAATGCAAAAGAAAGTGCTTTAGAGATCGAATGCAAATGAAGAAGAATCATTATCCAAAATGACACCTATATTATTACGCGTTTTTGACAAAAAAAACTCGAATTTTCTATTTGTATGTTTCGATATGATTTAGATCAGTATTTTAAGAATGAGAATGAAAATTCTTCATATTTATGTGCTTTAAAATGATCTGGAAACATACTGGAAATATAGATTTTATGACTTTCTAACAATTTGATAAAATTACCAGGTGAAAAAATAAAAATTTGATAACCTAAACGCCTAAAAATAATCACTTAAGAGGACAATATTTGTCGCACTTTTTTTATGGATAAATGTTAATTTTTAATATGATTAGATTCAAATTTTAATATGTATGTAGATCATTTATTGATCTATAATTGCAAAATAAATTTGGGTAGTAATAATCAGAAAACAAACAAAAAATTAAATGAAAAAACATGTTGTAATTTTTGAGGCTCGTGGAGGATCGGATAAGGGTAAATATGGATTCAGAATGGATTCTAAGCCTATTATTGATTCTTTAAAATCCAGAGGATGGACAGCAGAGATTATTTTTTATTCGGACGAAGATCGTGGAGAGATTTATCGTTACACTACGAGCAAAGCTGATGCTTATATCAGTAGAGTTAACCCAGGTAACTTGCCAAGTGAGGTAGGATATTTCCAAATGTTGAAAGAATTGGTAGCAAATGGAGTGGAAGGATTGCCCCATCCGGATGCTATGGTGGCATATGGCGCTAAAAATTCGGTAGAGAAGTTAAAAGGAACAGATATCGTTCCGGATGATGTGTACACTTATTATGATTTTGATACCCTAAAAGAAAAATTCCCAAAGAGTTTATTGAATGGTGTACGTGTGATCAAGCAAAACAGAGGATCTACCGGTGAAGGTATTTGGAGAGTTGAAGTGCTTGGAAAAGAAAAAATGAAAGGTCGTGTACCATTGGATGCGAAATTGAAATTAACTGAAGCAAAAGACAACCACACAGAAGAAAAAACTTTACAAGAATTTTTAGAGTTCTGTATCCAGTATTTGGAAGGTGAAAATGGGATGTTATTAGATATGCCATTTTTGGAAAGAATCGTTGAAGGTGAGATTCGTGTATTAATGTTAAGAGATTCGGTAGTGAATATCGTACACAAAAAACCGGCAGAGACAAAAGATGCATTTTCAGCAACATTATTCTCAGGAGCGAAATATCGTTACGATAAACCGGAACAATGGCCTGATTTAGTGAAAGCTATTTCAAAATCAATTCCGATGATCCAGAGGAGATTAGGTAACTATGATTTACCATTGATTTGGACTGCTGATTTTATTCTGGATACAGATAAGAAAACTGGCCAGGACAAATATATTTTAGGTGAGATTAATGCTTCATGCGTTGGATTTACCACACATTTGGAATTGAGCGAAAACATTGCAGATGAAGTGCTGGCATTATTGGATGCAGAGTCTGCAGTAAACTCCAAATGGGCAGCATTTACGAAATAACTCTATTTTGAACCTACGTGCGCGGAAAGGTAGTCGAGTAATCGGCTACCTTTTTTTTATGACATTTTATTAACGTTCACTTGACATGAAGTCAACCTAAGAAAATGATCATGACTTACATTTGCGAATTATATTTTAATGAATCAGATGCGTAACATATTATATCTTGTTTTGGCTGCCATCCTATTTTCATGTCAGCCGGCCGAAAAAAAACAAAAACATACCGGAATTGCTTCTTCTCCTAAATTGGTTGTAGGTGTGGTCGTGGATCAAATGAGATTTGATTATCTCACACGTTATGCCAGTAAGTATAGTGAAACAGGATTCAAGAGATTGATTGGTGATGGGTTTCAATGTAAGTCACATCATTTTAGTTATATGCCAACATTTACAGGGCCCGGACATGCTTCCGTATTTACAGGTACAACACCGCAGGTTCATGGTATTATAGCAAACAATTGGTATGATAAATCCATAGAGCGTTTGATTTATTGTGTGGAAGATACTCTGGTAAAGTCAGTAGGAGGAGATTTTAAAAAGGAAAACAGATCTCCCCGCAATATGTTGGTTACCGGATTAGGTGATCAGGTGAAGTTGGCTACGAATCATAAGGGTAAGGTGATTGGAATCTCAATTAAAGATCGCGCTGCGGTTTTACCGGCTGGAAAGATGGCTGATGCGGCATATTGGTTTAAAGGAGGAAAAGATGGCGTGTTTATCTCTTCCACCTATTATATGAATGAATTACCAGAATGGGTACAGACCTTTAATCAAAAACAGCTACCTGAGCATTATTTATCTCAAACATGGGAAACCATGCTCCCTATAAGTGAGTACACAGAATCTAATCCGGATGATAACCATTATGAACAAAGTATTCATAAAGGACATAGCCCGACATTTCCGTATGATTTGAAGAAAATCAAAGAAAAAGAAGGATATAGCTTGATAAAGAGTACACCATTTGGTAATAATCTTTTAGTTGATTTTGCGAAAGAAGCGATTGAACATGAACGATTAGGTCAGGATAGTATAATGGATTTGTTTACAATTAGTTTCTCAAGTCCGGATTACATTGGTCATAAATATGGCCCAAATTCAATTGAAGTAGAGGATACCTATTTAAGACTGGATCAATCCATTTCAGAATTGTTGGATTATTTGGATCAAAAAGTAGGAAAAGGCGAATACGTATTATTCTTAACAGCTGATCACGGAGCTGCACATGTTCCTCAGGAGTTAATAGATCAAGGTGTGGAAGTAGGATATTATAATGACTCTACGATTTGGGCATCGGTTAATTCTGGCTTAATGGCACAATATGGAGTAGATAGTTTGATAAAGAGTTATTCAAATTATCAGTTCTTTTTTGATCATGACCTAATTGCAAAGCATAAAATTAATATCTCCGAATTAAGTGAAAAGACTGTTGAAATTGCAATGCAACAAGATGGAGTGAAATCAGGTATGACTAAAAAAGATTTGATTTCGCAACAATACACGGATAGAACAAAAGAAGTGGTACAAAAAGGATGGAACCATCAACGTTCAGGCGATGTGGCTTTAATCATGATGCCAGGATGGATTTCGGATAGTTATGAAGGAAGAGGAGGCACTTCTCATGGCTCACCATGGACTTATGATACGCATGTCCCATTTTTATTATATGGATATGGTGTAGAAAAAGGTGAAACTCAGAAAAGAACCAGAGTAGAGGATATTGTTCCAACTGTTTCGGCAATTGTTGGGATTCAACCTCCAATGGGATGTACAGGTAAAAATGTGCATCAAGCCATTCGATAGTTGACGTGTTAGAATAATCTTTTGAAAATAAGTGGGTAGCAGTTTTTTTATTTTGATTGGAAGTCTAAATTTGGCTTCCGAATCTAATAACTAAACAATAATTCAAAATGAAAAAAATCTTATTAATTCTAGTACTACTATCTACCATTAACTTTATAAAAGCGCAAGATTGTAATGTATTCTTCCCTACAGAGAAAGGAACCAGGTTTGAAATAACGAACTACGACAAGAAGAATAAAGAGGTTGCTAAGGTAAAACACGAGATCAAAGAAAGTAATTCAAATGGAAATGGAGTGGACCTTAAAGTTCAGGCTAAAACCTGGGATGTAAAAGGCAAAGAACTGGTGACCACGGATTATTTAGCGAAATGCAATGGTGGGAAGTTCTATTTGGATATGACCACATTTATTCCATCAGATAAGATGGCTTCAATGGAAGGAATGGAGATGGAAATGGCAGAGTCGTTTCTAGAATTTCCGGAGCAAATAAAAGTGGGTGATAAATTACCCGATGGTAAGGTCAACGTGAAGTTTAAATCCAGTGGGGTAAATATTATGAGTATTGCCATTAATATCACCAATAGAGAAGTGATGGCAGAGGAAGAAGTGACGACTTCAGCAGGAACTTATAAGTGTTTTAAAATCAAACAAATTTCCACAACAAAAATTGGGATGATGACAGTAACATCTACAACATATACCTGGTTTGCTATGGGAGTTGGAATGGTAAAGCAGGAGGTTTACGATAAGAAACAGAAATTTATGGGTAAATCTGAATTAACAGCATTTTCGAAATAAAGAACCAAATCAAATCATAAAAAAAGGGTTCGTATTTAATACGAACCCTTTTTTTATGATAACATTTCCTGACGGAGCAGAAACTCTAATTGCTCGTTTGAAAGCTTGAGTTGTTCCATCATAAATTTATTTTCTCTTCTAAGTCTATGTGTTTCGAATGCATTATTAATAATGTTTCTTAGATATGTTTCATCCCATGGTTTTTGAACATAGTGGTAAATTCTACCTTTATTAATAGCGTCAATTACAGCCTGGATATCTGAAAAACCAGTAATTAATATTCTGATGGTTTCTGGGTAATCGTTTACGATAGATTCTAAAAACTCTACACCGGTCATGAAAGGCATACGTTGATCGGTAATAACGATCGAGATATTATTTTGTTCTAGTATTTTGCGTCCTTCTGAGCCGGATTCTGCAGTGAAAATTTTATAATCCCTTCTAAATGCTGCCTTAAAACTAATTAGGTTATTCACCTCATCGTCAACATACAGAAGCTGCATTCGATCGGATTTAGCTGATTTGTTTTGATTTTCTGACATAAAAATTGGTATTATGGGGATTATAGGCTCGAAAATAACCTAATTCTTTTAAACCTTTTGACGAAATATTAATAATTTAATTTTTAGAGATAGGATTTGAATCAGGATTGATAATCAGCCCCATATGCCGATAGCTTTTTATTATACTTTTGGATTTATAGATGAATTTACTTAATAAAAATAATGAGTGATAATTTTAAACGCGTTGATAATCAGCATGATGTGATTCATCCTGATTTCTTCCGGTTAAGTGATTCTTCTTCAAAACTATCATTACATACGTTGTTGTCGCAAAATCCCCATATTTCGATAACTGATGAAATTGATGCACAAGTCAGGGAGCTTATTAAATCACGGCATCCTGAAGGTTTGGAGACAGAAAATCTGGAATCGAAAGTTAAATCAGTATTTGGATCTAAGAGCAAAGACGAATATGGTGTATGGGTATATTATCCATGGCTATGTAAGGTAGTACATATATTGGACGAAGATGAATTTATTGCGCTTCGTACCAATAGGAATTGTAATAAAATTACAACTGCTGAGCAAAGGGAACTTTCTAAGAAGAAAATCGGTATCATGGGGCTTAGTGTCGGACAGTCTATCGCATTGACATTAGTCATGGAAAGAGGCTGTGGTGAACTCCGTCTGGCCGATTTTGATCATTTAGAACTTTCTAATTTGAACAGAATTCGGACACCTTTATATAATCTTGGGACACATAAAGTAGTGGCTACAGCAAGAGAGATTGCTGAAATAGACCCATTTGTAAAAGTCAAGATTTACAAAGAAGGTATTACCGAAGAAAATATTGAAGACTTTATGTTTTCCGATGGGAAGCTAGATCTATTTGTGGATGAATGCGATGGGTTAGATATGAAGATATATGCCCGTGAATTTGCAAAAGAACATAGAATCCCGGTAATCATGGATACCTCTGATAGAGGAATGATTGATGTGGAAAGATTTGATTTAACACCTGATCGTCCGATTTTACATGGAAGATTAGATGGTATCGATAGTCAAACATTAAAAGGTCTTACCAATGAAGAAAAAATTCCGGTAGTTCTTAAAATCCTGGATTTTGAGAAATTATCTGATCGGGCCAAGTCTTCATTGGCAGAAGTAAAAAAGACAATAACTACCTGGCCGCAATTAGCAACTTCTGTCATTTTAGGAGGTGCTGTTGGAGCTGATGTTTCAAGAAGAATTTTGTTAGATCAATTTCAAGATTCAGGTAGGTATTATGTTGATATTGAAAGTATTATTAAGAACAAATCATAAAAATATGTTAGATTTATAATGAAAAATATACGTTATTAGAATAAAAAGATTCGTCATGGATTTTAGGTTTTTAATTCCAGTTGTCGATATCCCGAACATCAAATGATTAAATATTTAAGACATAACCGATGTTAAGGATACGCGCTTTTAAAGCACCAGACGATCAAGATGCAGGTGAAAGATTTGCGGTTGGTCATAGAAAGGTACTGGAAGATATAGGTGTCAAAGTAACATCGGGTAAAAACGATTGGATAGACGATCCCAATGTTTATGTTATGGTAGTAGAAGATACTGCTAATGACAATGAGATTGTTGGGGGAGTACGATTGCATGTTGCAAATCGTGTGACCGTTCTACCAATGGTGGAGGCTATTGCTAAAGTTGACACGCGTATTTACGAGGAAATCGATAAACTCATGGATGCTGGAACTGCGGAAATTTGTGGCATTTGGAATAGCCGTAAAATTATGGGACTGGGATTAGGTGCCATTTATTTGATGCGGTCGTCTATTGCTTTAGCTCCTCAAGTTGGATTGGATACCATGTTATCGTTTGCTTCAAGGGCAACAAGACAGCGAGGATACGAAAAAGGGTTTGAGCCATTTACCGTGGTAGGAAATCAGGGCGAATTTAATTATCCGAAATTGGATTTAATTGCTACGGCAGTGGTTTGTTATGATCCAATGGAATTACATTTGGCTACTGAAAAGGAGCGGTCTGAAATATTTAAGTTAAGAGAGCTATTAAATTTTAGAACGACCGAAACATGGCCAAAAGGTGAGTTTGAATTGGAATACCGATTGAAGCTACCATAAAAAGAAGATTGGGATGCATTATTTAAAATACATATGGCTTTGCTTGGTATTTGTCACTACGATAGTAAGTGCACAGGAGGTGAATTATATTGACAATCCTGATAAGGTCTATAATCTTCAAGATTTTGAATTCTATGTGGATTCAACATATCAATTGTCTATTGATGAAATTGAAAATGCGAATTTCACTAGAAAGACTAAGGAAAACAGATCTGAGATATTCAATACCTACAATACCTGGATCAAGGTGGACATGAATGTCGATCTGGATAAGATGCATGAACTGGTGTTTTTAATGGATCAGGCCAATATGGATACCATTGATTTTTATCAGAGAAATGCGGATGGGAGTTGGCGTGTCATCAATTACGGAAATGATTACCCGTTCAATCATCGTAAGTACAAAGTCAATCATTTTGTTTTTGACATAGATGTTTCGAAAGAGCAAACGGTATTTTATGTGAGATTAAGAAATAAAGTACAAACTACTTACAATATAATTGTGGGGGAGCATAATGCTGTGATGCAATATGAAACCACTGCAATCGTGATATTTGCGGTTCTGATTGGAGTCATATTTGCCATGGTAGGCTATAATCTGTTTTTATATGTTTCGCTGAGGGAAACCATGTATTTAATCTATGTGATTTTATCATTTTTAACCGGAATTTTGCAAATGGTACTCTATGGGGTATCATATCAGTATTTATGGCCGGAGAATATATTTTTCCAGAATATAGGTAGTGAATTGCTAACCGCTGTAGCTACAATGGGAGGTTTAATATTCATGAATGCATTTTTGAAAACGGCTGAACATGCTCCAAGACTAAATATCGTATCGAAAATTTTCCTGGTTATTTATTCAGTATTAGTAGTGTTGGTATGGTTTGATGTAACCATAGTAAATGCACTATTACTTGCTTTTCAACCGATCATCGCATTGTTTATACTCTCAGTTGCCATTGTGGTAATGATGAGTGGTTATAAACCTGCAAAGTATTATTTATTGGCATGGTCGACCTTCTTGTTGGGAATTCTGGTTTTTGTAATGGCTGAAGTAGGTGTGATTGAAAGAAACAATATCACTACGCTCACGATTACATTTGGAGCCGGACTGGAAGTTGTATTACTTTCTTTTGCACTGGCAAATAGAATTAATATTCTGAAGAGTGAACAAGAAGAAGCCGTAAGCTTGTCATTAAGATTAGAGAAGGAAAAAGCAACACTGATATTTGAACAGAATATCATCCTGGAGAAAAAGGTTAATGCGAGAACCAAAGAGTTGAATGAAACCAATAAAGTTCTTGAGGAAAAGAATCACGAAGTAGAAAAAGCATACTCCGAATTAAAGAATACGCAATCGCAGCTGGTTAATGCAGAAAAAATGTCGTCTTTGGGACAATTGACTGCAGGGATAGCACATGAAATTAACAATCCGATTAACTTTGTGAGCTCTAACGTAGGACCATTGAAAAGAGATGTGGAGGATATCGTGAGTGTTTTTGAAGCGACCGAAAAATTAGCCAAAGAATCTATGAGCCCGGAAATGTATCAGGAAATTATAGATCTTAAGGAAGAAATAGAATATGACTATGTGAAAGAAGAAATTAATCATCTTTTACATGGCATGAAGGATGGAGCGAATAGAACTGTTGAGATCATTAAAGGTTTGAAATTATTCTCCAGAGTAGATGAAGATGATTTGAAAATGGTAAATCTGGAAGATGGAATCAAGTCAACTTTAGTATTACTTAATAGTAATATTAAGCATCATTTAAAAGTAAAAACGAACTTTAGCAATATTCCAAACGTAGAGTGTTATGGCGGAAAAATGAATCAGGTATTCATGAATATTTTGAATAACGCGATTCAAGCTATTAAAAGCGATGAGAAAACGTTGGAAGGAGAAATTGTGATCTCAACTTCTCACGATGAGGGTCACGTATATATTTCTATAGCGGATAATGGGCCGGGTATGACAGAGGAAGTTCAAAACAAGTTGTTTGAACCTTTCTTTACCACCAAACCAGTAGGAGAGGGAACAGGTCTGGGATTATCCATAGTTTATAAGATAGTTGAAAAAATTAATGGAAAAATAGATGTAAAATCAGAGATAGATGAAGGAACAGAATTCATAATCACACTACCTATAACAAACACCACTAAACCACTGAGCGATGATTAAACTGGAAAAAGAGCATGATGGGGCAGTTCTCTATGTGGACGATGAACAGAATAATTTAAATTCTTTCAGAGCTGCATTCAGAAGAGAATTGCATGTGTACACTGCTATTAATGCTGTTGAAGCACTGAAACAGCTTAAAAAGCACCCCAACATTAAAGTAATTATTTCTGACCAGCGTATGCCGGACATTACCGGAGTTGAGTTTTTTGAAAAGGTCAGACATATATATCCGAATAAGGTGAGGATAATTCTCACTGGTTACTCTGATATTAATGCAGTTGTAGATGCGATTAATAAGGGTCAGGTATACAGGTTTATTGATAAACCCTGGGATACCGATCGTGTAAGAATGGCGCTGCATGATGCCATAGAATTGTATGATACCAGAAAAGCGTTAAGTTCCAAGAATGAATCGTTACAGGTAGCCTATAATGAGCTGGACAAGTTTGTCTATAGCGTATCGCATGATTTAAGATCACCTTTGATGTCGATTTTGGGAATCGCGAATTTGGCAGAGTTGGATGTTGAAGACGAAAAAGCCCTGGAATATTTTAAATCTATTAAAGGAATGGTAGATAAACTAGATGGATATATTCATCAAATTATCGATCATTATAAAGGAACTCACGGAAGTGATTTTTCGGATCAAATAGATTTTAAAGAATTAATAAATGAAATTATCGAAAGCATTAAGTTCCACCCAGAAGCGCAGGACGTGAGATTTAATGTGAATGTTGTTCAAGAAGGATCATTTGTATCTAACCATATGAATATTAAAACGATATTGAGTAATTTAATCTCAAATGCGTTTAAATATCAAAGAGAAGAAGAGGCCAATAAATGGGTAGATATCAAAGCAACAGTTAAAAATGGAAATGCTTTGATACGTGTTATTGATAATGGTATCGGTATTAAAGAAAACAAAGTAGATGAAGTCTTTAATATGTACTACCGGGAAAAAGTAGACGATAAAGGATCAGGTTTAGGTTTATTTATTGTTAAAGAAGCTATTGAAAAATTAGGTGGTAATATAGATTTAAAGTCTACATTTGGTAAAGGAACTGAAATTATTATGAATATACCCGGAAAAGGTGAAGAATGATGTAAACATAGTAGTTGTAGACGATAATGAAATAGACTTAATGATTGGTAAACGTTTGATATCAAGAGTTGATTCTAACATTACGGTGAAGACCTTTTCTTCATTTTGTGAGGTCGTATCATGGGTGCGCTCTGATGAAGATTATTTTGCATCAAACGATGTAGTTTTTTTTATAGATATCTATATGCCTGATGGTAATGGTTTTAAGTTATCACAGGAAATATTTGATCAAATATCCAAATACGATAAAAAGAACACCATTTTTTATTTACTTTCTGCTACTATTGATGATTTAGATTTGAAAAAAGTAAAGAAATCTGATCTGATTAAAGGTTTTATTGGAAAGCCCTTAACTGTTGATACCATAAATCAGGTGATCAATGGATTACCTCAATGTCATTCTTCCTCCTGAGGTTCGTCTTCCTGATAAGGTATTTTTCCCAGAATATATTTGATAACCTCCAAACGTGCCAATCCTTTTTTATTGGCTTTGATAATTTTCCAGGGTGCATGTTCTGTATTTGTTTTTAGGAACATTTCTTTTTTATACCTGGTGTATTCATCCCAAAGTTCCTGAGCTTTACTATCTACCTCGCTGTATTTCCATTTCTTTAATGGGTTTTCCAGAATACTGGTAAAACGTTTAAGCTGTTCATCTTTTGAGATAGAGAAATAGAGCTTAATCAAAATAGAATCTTCTGAAACCAGCATTTTTTCAAAGTTGTTGACTTCGCCCATAAATTGCTCGTATTGTTCTTGCGTACAAAATCCGTTTACAGGTTCTACAACTGCACGGTTATACCAACTACGATCCAGAAATAGAATTTCACCATACTTAGGAAAATGATAGACATAGCGTTGAAAATACCATTGCTCTGTTTCTTCTTTAGTGGGCTTAGGTAATGCTACGATACGAAGTAATCGAGGATTTAGATATTGCGTAATCCTTCTGATCGCCCCACCTTTTCCGGCAGAATCTCTCCCTTCAAAAATGATAATCACGCGTTTTTTATGATCACGAACCCAACGTTGGAGTTTTAATAATTCCACTTGCAGTTTCACCAATTCCTTCTCGTATTTTACATTACGTAAACCACGTTCCAGATTAAGTTCATTTTGCGAAAGCAATATTTTCAGGCCCTTTTTAGAACTTAAAAGTTTGGCCTCTTTTTCGTTTAATTCCATTGTATTAATCTGTTAGGTATAGTGAACGTTGATACCTCATTACGATATTCGGATCAGGAGCCAATACGATATTGGCATCTTCTTTTCCTTCGTATTCAAACTTAGAAAGTACGTATTTGATAGATTCCAGTCGCGCAATTTTTTTGGTATTGGCCTTGATGATAATCCATGGAGAAACCATTGTATGCGTTTTACTGAACATCTCATCTTTGTAGTGGGTGTACTTATCCCATAACTCTTGTCCTAGTTCATCTACCGGACTAATCTTCCATATTTTAAGCGGATCAGTTTTTCTAGACTCCAATCTGGCCAACTGTACTTCTTTATCTATAGAGAACCAGAATTTAATCATGATCACACCTTCCTCGTAAAGCATTTGCTCAAATTCAGGAACCTGCATCAAGAAAGTATTGTACTGATGTGTATTGCAAAACCCCATTACCGGCTCCACCACCGCTCGATTGTACCAGCTTCTGTCAAAGAATACAATTTCTCCTGGCTGAGGTAATTCTTTAACATAGCGTCTGAAATACCATTGACCCCGCTCTTTTTCGGTGGGTTTAGCTAATGCTACCACGCGCATAGAACGAGGATTCATATGCTCTACAAAACGTCTGATAGAACCTCCTTTTCCGGCTGCATCCCGACCCTCAAAAATGATCACCACTTTCTTTTTCGTTTTCACAATCCACTGCTGCAGCTTTACCAATTCAATTTGCAAAGCACGTAACTCTTGCTCGTACGCAATAGTGTTTTCAATTTTGGATATATCGATCTTCTTTTTGTGGATCAAATCCATTAATTCTTCCTTTGAATTAATACCGAGAAATTCTTCTGAAGTGATTTTCTTATTCATGGTTATATCATTACCTCAAAGATAAAATTTAACTGTTGAACTTTTTATTTTTTTTCGTAGATATTATAGCTATTATTGGGGTGAAATAAATATAAACCGATATGAGAAAACTTTACATTTTATCTCCACTTCCATTGGCGTTAGGGGCCGTTCTTTGGATGAGTGCATCAGGTGGAGTAGCAAAGATCCAACAGAAGGATCGAACCAATAGTCCGGTGAGCTCCCCGGCTTGTACCATGTGTCATTTAGCAGGTGCAAATTTTTCAACTTCAGCTTCTATTGTAGTTAGTGATGGTACAGGACCAATTACAGAGTATATTCCTGGAGAAACCTATACTGTAAAAGTAGATATTCAATCTACGGGTAACAGCGGACATGGATTTCAAATCACTGGCTTGTTAGCTAATAATTCATCTGCGGGATCATGTACGGTAGTAACATCCGGAACGCAAAAAACAAGTTTAGGTGGCAGATGGTATTTTGAACAATCGCAAACGGTAACCGGAGGTTCGTATGAAATGACCTGGGTGGCACCTGCAGCGGGGAGTGGAGAAGTAACTTTTTATGGAAGTGCTTTATCTACCAATGGTGATGGATTGACAAATGGTGATGAATACGTGAGTATTTCTCCAGTTAAATTACCAGAAGGAACTCCAAATAGTGTATTTCATGTGAATGTTACTGAAGGACTGGAATTGTATCCTAATCCTACGGTTTCTGAAGTCATTATTCGTTCTTCAAGTGAAGAAATGCAAGAAGTTCAGATATATGCTTTGAACGGAACTTTGATGGAACAAAGAGCTGTGAATACAGATAACGTTAGATTTAATGTAGAAGATTATGTTAAAGGAACATATATCGTAAAAGTATCTTCAGGGCAGGATGTGCAGTACTTAAGGTTTGTAAAGAACTAATATAAAAGTTTAAACAATAAAAAAGGCGCTCAATGAGCGCCTTTTTTATTGAATGATATATTGTTTATTTATCTCCTAATCTGATGATTAATCCACCACCAACATCACCTGAGATGAAAGATGAGCCCGCATATACGCCAGCACTTGCGCCACCGGTTCCTACACCAATACCAACACCGCCCCATTGAATAGGAGCCAATGCACGAATATGCATATCGATTCCGATCATGTCAGAAAGCATTACTTTCATACCTAATCCAAATCCAACAGCAAAACGTAGCATATCTTCTTGGGGATAGTTTTGATAATAATTATCCACATTTGTTATTTTGTAATAAGCCAATCCCATGCTTACAGAACCATAAGGCTTGATTTGATCATCCATGAAGTATCTTACGCCACCTAAAAGGAAATAATTTTCAGAAACGTTAGAGAAATTTCCATTTGTGATTCCACCTCCAGGATAGTAATAATCGTTGATTCTAATTTTTGATTGTGTGTTAGAATATGAAAATTGAATGGCATTGTCATAATCCAAATTATAATCGATATTGATCCCAAAAGTACCCGCTCCATTTACTCGTAATTCACCTCCGTAAATCCCTACACGGGCGCCAAAGTTATATCCACCCCAAGGCATAAGGTCAATTTGAGAAAATCCAATAATCGGAGCGAACGCCAGGGCTAGTAATGCAATAAGTAGTTTATTTTTCATAGTTATAAATTTAATTGTCAAAATAAATAATTATTAATCCATTAAAGATTAAATGTTAGATTAATTCTTGAAATTTAAAAGTTTGTCTAATGTTTCCGTAGATACGGAATGGTAATTTGGTCTTGCTTTGGTATAAATATCAGTCGCCCATTTTCCAGAAGGGTCTACTTTAAGAATGGCACGGTAAAGTGGCGTTAAGAATTTTCTTCTTCCTACCGTTACCAGGAATACTTCTAGTTTATGGTCTACCGCATGGTTTCCAGCCAGAACATTTTTTTCTAACCAAATTGCCAGTATTTCGTTATTTCCTGAGTTTGTAAATCCAAAAGCTTTATCCAGCTCTTCAAATCTTTCTACATCTAAAGAATCAGGAAGTTTTCTGATGAATTGCAACCATTCGTTAGTAGACCAGTTTTTAGTATCAATTTCATCTGCATGAAAAGACCCATCGCTCCATGCTTTTAAAGTAGAACTTACATTCTGGAATCTTTTAGATACAATTTTCGGACAGTTTCTTGGCAGTCCAGGTTCGTAAATCCATTTTTCGATAAGCAATGATGGACGCGCAGCAGAATCTTTTACGATCAGGTTAGAATCCATATAAGTGATGAAATTCTCTGTAGTAATGTTTTGGAAAGAATGATCTGTAAAGTATTGTTTTAGGAAGTTATCCAAGGTTTTCTTGCCAAATTTTTCCTTAAGCATGGTCAGGAAGAAATAACCTTTTTCGTAAGCAATATCAGTCATCCCATCATCTGGATTTCTACCTTTTAAATCAAGTTTTAATCGGGTATCTTCAGCTGGTAAATCCTCTAATGAGAATTGTAAATCCTGATAGCCTAATATTGATAACATATCCGCATAATCAGTTCCATAAAGAGAGTCCATAATTGTACGTTCCAAATACACGGTAAAACCTTCATTCATCCAGAAGTCATTCCAGTTGGCGTTGGTTACTAAATTACCAGACCAGGAATGCGCCAATTCATGTGCGATCAAAGAAGTTAGTGAACGATCTCCAGCGATAATGGTTGGTGTTACGAAAGTTAATCTTGGATTTTCCATTCCACCAAAAGGGAAGGATGGAGGTAATACCAGCATATCATATCTTTCCCAACGGTAAGGACCAAAAAGCTCTTCAGCGATCTGAACCATTTTTTCGGTTTCACCAAACTCATATACTGCAGCTGCTAATTGTCCTGGTTCTGCGTAAACACCAGTACGTTCACCTAAGCTACCAAATTCTAAATCACCTACTGCTAAAGCCATTAAATAGCTTGGAATGGGTTGGCTCATTTTGAATTCATATGTTCCGGTCTCGTTTTTAGCTTGCGGATTAGTTGCGCTCATTACCGCAAGTAAATCTTTAGGCACGGTTACTTTGGCATCGTAAGTAAACTTGATACCCGGGCTATCCTGACAAGGAATCCAGCTACGTGCTAAAATCGCCTCAGACTGTGTAAACATAAAAGGGTGCTTCTTCCCATAAGTTTGTTCCGGACTTAACCATAAAACAGCTCCGGCAGAAGGATCGCTCTCATATGTAATACTTACCGATTTAGTTTCCGAGGTAATGGCTACATATAATGGAGCCCCCATATGTGGAATGGATTCACCAATTTTGAATCCGGTAGATTCACCGTTATCTAGTTTAACGTCTTTAATTTTTAAGTCTACCATATCAAAAATGATCGTATCGGTATCAGATACATTTTCAAAATCCCAGGTAGCTGTAGCAGTAATAATGTGATTTTCCAAATCTATTTCTGCATCCCAGAAAAGATGGGTCACATACGCATCTTGTTTTTGCGCATAAGTATGTGTATCTGTAGAATCATAAGTGATTTCAACAACTTCTTCTGTTTTTGTTTCCTTTTGAGGAGGATTACAAGAAGCAACTACTAGAATAGAAAGAATACCGAATAAAAATCGAAACGAATTGGTCATATATTTTGATATTAGTTGGCCACAAATATAGCTTAGAACTTGCAGTCTGTAATGACAAGAGATATAACTTTTAATCCCTAAGATCTAATTACTTGATTCGCCCAACCAATGCTTAAACTCTTTGGTTCTGTTACGCGCCACAATTATCATATCATCATCTGAACCTTCCAATGTGATTTTTAATCTACTATTGGTCCAGGCAGTGATTTCAAACGAAGCGTTAATATTCAGGATGTACTTACGATTAAGTCTGAAAAAAAGTTTCGGATTTAAAATGGATTCCAGATGATCAATGGTATGATCAATGACATAATGTCGGCCATCATGGGTCTGAATAAATGTGGCTTTTTCCAAACTATAAAATGCATGGATGTTTTGAGTGGAGAAACTCTTTAAATGTTGTCCCACTTTAACAAGAAAACGGTCCTTGTAAGATTGCGTATCGGGTTGATGAATTTGTTGTGCCAGCAGTTGAAGAATGTTGGGATCAATAGATTTTTGTTGAAATCGATTGAGCTTGCCTATGGCATTTTGAAGTTCTTCCGGATTTATAGGTTTAAGCAAATAATCGATCCCATTATTTTTAAATGCTTTAATCGCGTATTGATCATAGGCCGTAGTAAAAATAATAGGAGGGAGGTGCACGAGGTTATCGTAAATCTCAAAACTTAATCCATCGGCCAATTGAATATCAGAAAATATGAGGTCCAGGTGTTGATGGGATTCTAAGAACTCTTTTGCTTCGGAAATAGATTCTATTTGAGCCAGAACTTGAATGGACGGATCAATTTCGTTGAGTAATGATTGTAATCTCTTGGCTGCACGAGGTTCATCTTCTATAATAATGGCGTTCATGATCAATTAGTTTTCAGAGATTTGGATGATCGGGATGGAAACAATAAAAGCATCATCGGTTTCATTTACCAAAACCTCCTGATCGTTAAAATAGCTATAGCGTTCTTTTAAGTTGTTGAGTCCAATTTTGAATGAAACATCCGGGACAGATTTTCGCTGCAGGTTGTTTTTGACTTCAATGTATTTTCCCTGTCTGGTTATGTTAATGTTTAAAGGGCTTTTGGAAGTCGCTTCATTGTGTTTGATACAATTTTCAATAAGTAACTGAAGTGACATCGGAACGATGTACTCCTCTTCTTGCACCTGGATTTCAAAATCAAAATTAACTCTGGATTCAAATCTCGTTTTAAGTAAAAATGTGAATGATTCGATGAACTTTAATTCTTCGGATAAAGAAATCACTTCTTTCTCTTTCGCATCCAACACGTATCGATATAAGTCACTGAGTTGACGGATAAACTTTACGGCTAAATCCTGATCTTCATACACCAATTCACTTAACACGTTAAAACTATTAAATAGAAAATGGGGATTGATTTGATTACGTAAAGACTCGTATTTGTAAGTCATCATTTCGGAATTCAGCTTTTCCTTTTCAACTTCAGATCGAATGAGTGCTTTACCAAAACCAACGAAAGTGAGAATAAAAGAAATCCCATAGGATATGGCCAATGTTAGAGAAAGAGATCGTATAGAATTGGTCCAAACCATTTCAACCGTTGCATTATCCACAAAAATGAAGAACATTATGAATTGAACGGCTAAATAGGCGAATGCGGAGTAGGTTCCAACAGATACGACTGTCGCCAGGGCTCTCCTTAACATACCATCTCTCCAGGGAAGTTTTTCGTCCAGAAATCTAAATACAGCGCTGTTACCCACAGATTGGGTCAACCAGATTGTTGATCCCCAAATCATACCCATAATGAAGTTGGACCAACTGTCATAAACAGCAGGCCAGAAAAACATAAAGAATACCAGGTTGATCAATACCATGACACCGATAACCTGCCAAATATTTTTAAATGGATGTATGACTTGTTTAAAATTCATGAATTCAAAAATAGTTTCTTAATGTGATTCTCGCCTGTGTAAGTGAAATGATTTAAAAAATACTAGCGTACTGTTTTGAGTACGATCTTCATATCTTCGGTTAATTCAAAAATTTGATCTTCAAAATCAGCTGGTCCCATAAATCCTCTGGCATCATTTGAATACCCGTATCCTTCTTCAGGTTTACCAAACATTCCCGTATCCATTTTACCATTATCGTTTTCATCATGGTAGTACTGAACCGCATAAGTTCCTGCTGGAAGATCAGAAATTTCAACCGTACAAACTTTATCTTTAACAGTACCTTTTAATTTTTTTACGGCTTTTTCCTGTCCGTCATAGAGGGCAATCATCACGGTACCATTGTCGGTTTTTAAATTGGTGATTTCGATCGTTAATGTGTTCTGTGCTTGAGTAAAGAATGATAGAACAGAGATGAAGATTGTTAAAATAATAGCTTTCATAATAATAAAGATTTAAGTGATTTATTTAATTGAATCGGTATTGGTTTCTGTACAGTTTTCGGTAAGACCTTGCGCTTGTTTTTCTCCCCATGATGGGTATAAAGGCTCAGCCTGGTTATAATCATCCCAGTTTTTAATCAGGGTATTTATACGTTCACAATACATGGAAACATCTGTTCCAAAGAATTTTGCAGTGCCTATTTCATTACTTAACTGAAGGTATAGAGCACGAGGATTTTGTGGATTGAAATGTAAGGATTTCTTTAATGATTCCATGGATAAGATGGAATATTCTCGTCCACGATTTACGGGGTCTACCACCAGTCTTGCGGTATACATAAACCCTTGAATAGCGTAAACCTCCGAGTTTTCCGGAACTTTAGAAAGTATACTGTTGATTGCTTTTTCTGCAATATCCAAATAAGCGTCTTTCTGGATTTTATCTTGATCCATAAAACTCATTAGGATGTAACATTGTGCCTGGTAATATTCGGGAAGCCATTCGTCTTTAGCAGAATTGGCAATTCGTTGGAACGTATTTGCAGTACTTTGGAAATCAGCTACATTTTTAGATTGTCCAAATTGTGTTAAAGCATTTTTCATGGCTTCGTTAAATGCAGGTGTACCTGCAAAAGAACTGAAGCCTATAAAAATTGTGAATGCGAGTGTCATTGTTTTCATGGTATTGATGTTTTAAGTTGTTACATATTGATTTTATCCATTTGATTGGTTTCGCCATTTTTCGTTAAAGTGATGAAACAACCAATAAAGAAGAAACTTTTCGCAGCCGGTAGAATAGGTGTTCTACCATAGATGCCATTATTATCCGGAACGGCATCATATCGGTATCCGAAAACCTGATCGAATCCCAGGATATTCGTAGCTGAAGCATAGAAAATTACATTTTGACGGTATAGAAAACTCCAGTTCACATCCAGACTGGCATTGGATGGTAATTTAGCAGCATTAAACTCCGGACTGTTTTTGTCATTATAAACTCTCGGACTTCCATATCTGAATGATGCACCTACATATGATCTCCAGTCTCCAATCCAATGTTTGTAAACAACTGTTACACTATGTGGAACCGTAAAGGTTGGAGTAGCGGCATGCGGATAATATCTGAAATCCCGCTCGGATTGTAAGAAAGAATAAGAAACCCAATAAGTACCGTTTTTAATGGTTTTGGTGTCCTTGAAATACAGGTCAAAACCGTAAGCATATCCCGAACCTGTGTTTTTATATGGATCTTGAAATGAAGCTCCATACTTTACCAAATCAGAATATTTTTTATAGTAAGCCTCAGTTCTGAAAGTACGTTTGTTCACGTTTCTTGAAAGACTTAGAATGTAATGTTCAGCTCTTTCGTTTTTCAGGTAATTTCTATTAAGTAATTGTTCGTTTAATGGATTTTGATAAAACCATCCATATGCGGCAGATAAACTGGTGTTTTCATCCAATTTGTATGCAGCCGAGATTCTTGGTGCCAGCGTGTTGCCGTTTAGGTATTGCGAATGTTCGCCTCTTAACCCTGCATTAATTAAGAACTTAGGAGAAGTATAGATTTGAGCTTCTATAAATGCAGCAGTTAAATTTTCCTGATACCCCACAGTACTATCACCTTCAATCTGAGCTTGAGAATATTGATTTTCAAAATCAGTATAGAAGTTTTCGATTCCCAATCTAAATCTGGTTTTCTCAGTTAATTCATATTTAGCTGTTGCTTTTAGGTGATTCCCTTCTAATTTTTGATTTAAAACCAAATCTCCTTGCGTGTAGCGATCATTGTTATAGGTATATGAACTTCCCACTGTAGTGAACCACTTTTTAGATGGAGACCCATGCCAGTTCAGATTGATGAACTTGTTATCATTTCGAATATCAGTACTTGATGGTGCATTGGTTCCGTCACTGGTGATGGCAAATTGAGACAAGTTAGATTGATCCATGGAAGCATAGATTTTAAACATCCCGGAGCCTTTGGTTTTTTGTCTGAAATTGATTGAACCACCATAAGCTTCAGGTTCCTGATTCCATTCGTAGTTTTGAGGAATTAGCTGCATATAGGGTTTTAGATTGATGTAATTAAAAGAACCCGTGATGGCACCATTCTTCCACATTTTGGTTCCGGCTACATCACCACCAACTGTCATTAACGAAATATTCAATGCGTCTTCGGCTGGCATATCATTCGTATTTAGGGTAAGAACAGATGATAAAGCCTGACCGTATTCAGCTGAATAACCACCTGTGCTGAACGATGTTCCACTAAACATAAAAGGGTTAAATCGACCACGCACGGCCATATTGGGTGCTGATGTGGTATAAGGTTGGTGCACATAAATTCCGTCAATGTAAGTTCCGGTTTCTGTGCCTTCGCCACCATGTACAAATAGTTTACCCGATTCACCATTATTACTGGTTCCAGGTAGAGAACGCATAGCTGCATTAATATCTCCTAAAGAACCTGCTGTAGTGACCATTTCAAGTGAACTCATTACTACTGCGGTTTCCGATTTGCCCGTTCCATAGTTTCCGGCAGTTATGGTTACCGCTTTTAGCTGGTTGAATTTTTCCTTGAGCTCAATTTGAAATTGATGATCTTGACCATCGAGCTGAATTTCTTTTTTATAATCTTCAAATCCAACAAATTCTACAATTAGGTTATGGGTGCCCTTTTTATCAAATGTAAAAGAGTAGTGTCCGTTGGCATCTGTAGAAGCACCCGAGAAAGTGTTTTCGATATATACATTTGCTCCAGGCAGTCCGATTCCGTCTTTGTCTGCAACTGTTCCTGAAATGGTCTGAGCCATTACCTGGAAAGTGAATAAAGAGAAGAGAAATAGTATAGTTGTTTTCATATTCGTTTCATTTACAGAGGCAAATATGAAATCAGATCAGTCCAACCTAAAATTGTTCTGACCGAAACGTAGGATTAAGGGGATGAAATGTCAGGATGTAATTCTTTTTCTAAAAAAAGAGGCGGTAAATTTCTATGAAACAGCCTGTTCTTCCAACTTTCTGGTAAGATAAGAACTCACATTGTCAAATTGAAAATCAGGGTATTCTGATAGAAACTTAGCCGTGATTAATCCTCCGGTCAATGGACGTTTTGCCGGTGGATTTAAATCTTCCGTAGAAATAGGTTCAATGGTCACCTGATGTCCGGGAAATCTATTCAAAACCATTTGTGCCAATTGTACCCGGTTGACAAAATCCGTAGATGCGATATTGTAAATGCCGTTTTTGTCATCTCTTAAAAGAAGGTAAGCAGCTCTGGCGATATCCCATGCGTTTACAGGAGTTGCATATTGATCAAATGGTAATTTTAAATGTTGTGGTTCTCCGCTTTTTGCAAGGTTCATTAATCGGGCAACAAAATTCTTATCTCTTAGTTCGTCTCCATATACATTGGTGATACGAAGTGATAGGTTCTTTTTACTGGTGTTAAAAACCAAAGTTTCTGCCTCTTGTTTATGTCGTGCGTATACGTTTAGCGGATGTGGATGAGCATCTTCCGTATAAGGTCCAGCTTCACCATCAAAAACATAATCTGTCCCGATGTACAGATACTTGGCATTTACAGCATTGCATATTTTTAAGGTATTGATGGTTGAAACAACAGTTTTGGTATAGCTTTCATCAATGTTTTCTTCACAGTAATCCACCCAGGTAAGTGCTCCGCAATTGATAATCACATCAGGGTTATAACTATGCGCATCAAAATTCGATTCAGCATCTAAATCTAACGTGTTGAAAGGAACCGTATCAGGAGTTTCATAAGAAAAGTGTGTTCCCACAACTTCAACATCAGGTAATGATTTAAAGTATTTAAGCATATTGCCTCCAACTAAACCTGAGGCGCCAAAAATTAGAATTTTCATGTCATAAGTTAATTAGGCGTCAAAGTTAGGTTTTGACATTGAATAAAGTTCCAAAATAATTGACCGTAAAATCATTTTTAATTCACAGTGGTACACAATAAATTTCTATACTGATGAAAGCCTTAAAATAGTTCTACATCTCAAAAACTAAATTACTTTTGAGCGTAATTAAAACCTTATTCACTTTCAATATGAAAAAGTTTCTTATCATCATCGGTACGATTATGTTATTAATTATCGTAGCGATAGTAGCGATCCCTATGTTATTTAAAGCTGAATTACAGCAAATGGCTATGGATGAGGCCAATAAAACTGTAAATGCCAGGATTGAAATGGCAGATTTTGATCTGAGTTTAATTCCAAATTTCCCAAATCTTACTGCAGAAATATCGGGATTAAAAGTATCCGGAAAAGATGAGTTTGAAGGTGTTACTTTATTTGGTGCGCAAACCATTACAACAACAGTCGATTTAATGAAATTGATTGATGGAAATGTTGAAATCGGAGAAGTGGGTATAGATGGAATGGATGTGAATGTGATCGTCCTGAAAGATGGAACAGCAAATTATGATATTGCAATTGAAGATGAATCGGGTACTACCGAAACTGAAACAGAGACAGAAGAAGCTGAGGAAAGTGCTCCGGTTGAAGAGACCAGTAGTGCGGAAACCGAGTTACAAATCAAGTTACAACGATATTACATTCATAATTTCAATTTGATCTATGACGACCAGCAAGGAGACATGTATTTTGAAATGAAAAATATGAATCATGATGGTAAGGGCGATTTTACCCTTTCTCAATTCATATTGGAAACTAAAACTACCGTAGAGTCTATGAGCTTTGCGATGGAAGGGGATAAACTATTGAAGAAGGCCAGTTTAAATTCCAGTATTAATATGGCCATGGATATGGATCAAATGAGATTTCAGTTTGATACAACTTTTGTTCAACTAAATGCACTGGTATTAAATCTGGAAGGATGGTTGGCAATGCCAAATGATTCTATTGATATGGATATTAAAATGTCTTCAAGAAATAATTCGTTTAAAGAATTATTCTCTCTGATTCCAGATGCATATATCGAAGGCTATGAAGATGTTAAAGTAACCGGAAAAATGTCTTTTGGAGCTGAATTTAAAGGTGTGTATTATGAAGAGTTAATGCCGGCATTTAAGATTGATTTAGGAGTACAAAATGGTATGGTGAAATATCCTGATTTACCTGCCACAGCTGAGAATATTGGAATTGATTTACATATCAACTCACCAGCAGGAGATATGGATAGACTGGTTGTGGATTTAAAGAAAGCCCATTTAGAGTTGGCTGAGAACTATTTTGATATGCGTTTGTTGATTCAAAATTCTATGACAAATCCGGTAATGACGGGTAATTTTAAAATGGATTTTGATTTGGCTACGATTCCAACTATGATGCCAGTAGAAGAGGAAGAACAGTATGCCGGAAAAATGAAAACTGATTTGAATTTCAAGGCAGACATGAATAGCCTCGATCATGAGCAATACGATAAAGTAGAAGCTCATGGTTTATTCGAAGCATGGGGTATTCAATATGATGATGGAACCGGAGGTGTACCTATGAAGATTGAGCATGTCGCCATGAATTTTGATATGAATAAGGTGGATTTAACCGCATTTGATGCCATGGTGGGTAAATCAGATGTACATGCCACTGGTGCATTGGAAAACTTTATTCCATGGTACATGAGTGAGTCCACTTTAGTTGGTGTTCTGGACTTTAATTCCAATTATTTTGATGTAGATGAATGGATGACAGAAGAGGAAGAAGTTGCGGAGACAGAAGTGGCTAAAGAAGAGGTAGTGGAAGAAACTGAGGCCGTTGAAGCTCCTGTTATGGATACAGCAGCTGCTGAGACCTATGAAATTCCAACCAATATTGATTTTACGATGAATGCCTATATGAAGCTTATCGCTTATGATAGCATGAAGATTGAGGATTTAAAAGGGTCGATTATCATCAGAGATGGGCAAGTGATCTTTAAAGATGCAGGGTTAAGAATGTTTGAGGGTACTGCATCTATGGATGGGGTATTTGATCCAACAACACATCCGGAAAAGCCATCGTTTGATTTTAATATGGGTATTAAAGACTGGGCGATTAGTCCCGTAGCGAATACATTCAATACCATAGATAAATTGGCTCCGATTTTGAAAACAGCTTCGGGAACATTTAGTACGGAAATTCATACAACCGGAACTTTAGATGCGAATTTGGAACCGATCTTAAATGAATTGTCATTTAGTGGTGTTTCTACCACCAAAGATTTGATGCTGAAAAGTGATAACCTGGAAAAACTAAACAGTATCACAAAAACCAAAAATTACAATCCATTAAAAGCTGAGGATTTAACGTTGAAGTATAAGTGTACAAATGGAGTCCTGGAGGTAGAGCCTTTTGATGTGAAGATTGGAACACAAAAAGCGAAGATTTCCGGTTATACTACATTGGATCAGGATATCAATTATTTAATTGATACAAAGATCAAAACCTCTGAAATGGGTGCAGGAGCGGATGCCGTAATGAGTCAGGTCAGTGGATTTCTGAAAAGCAATGGGGTAGATGCGAAAATGCCGGAGACGATTCCTGTAGTTATAGCCGTAACCGGGAAAATGGATGATCCTAAGTTCAAACCGGTATTTGGAAAAGGAGAAGCTTCGGATGAGGTTAAAGACCAGGTGAAAGAGATTGCCAAAGAGAAAATAGAAGAGGTGAAAAAAGACCTGAAGAAAGATGCGCAAAAGGAAGCGGATAAGATTATGGAAGATGCCCGTAAGCAGCAGAAAGAATTAATGGATGAGGCAAAAAAGAAAGCGGATGAACTGAATCAGGAAGCGAAAAAACTGGGAGCGCAGCTTAAAGCTGAAGCAGATAAACAAGGTAAAGAGTTGATTAAACAAGCCACAAATCCATTTGCTAAGATTGCAGCTGAAAAAGGTGCCGCGGAGTTGAATAAACAAGCAGATGCCAAAGCCAAACAACTGGAAAAAGAAGCAGATGCGCAGGGTAAAAAACTAATTGATGCAGCCCAAAAGAAATCAGATAAGATTTTAGAAGACGCCAAGAAAAAGGCGGATGCTAAAATAGAAGCGGCTTAGAATAAAATATAAATAAAGGTCTGATGTATATTTTCAGACCTTTTTTAACTCTAATTACTATTTTGAAATTAACTCTAGAATATGACAAGAGAAGAGCGTTTAGAGTTTTGTCTGGTATGTACCAAGAGAAAACCAAACATTAAAAAAGGATTATTGTGCAGTTTAACCGGTGAACATGCCACTTTTGAAGGTAATTGTAATGATTATGATGAAGATAAAGATGAGGTAGTTGCTCATTTTGAAAGGAAAATGTCGAGGGCTGGACATATGTCAGAAGGAGATCCCTTGAATTACCAAAAGAATAAGGTATGGGTATTTTGTGGATTTTTATTGGAATCGGGATTACACTATTTAGCATGACTTTATTCGATGGTTTTATAGTCATTATTCCTATGGGGTTGGTGTTTTATGGTATTTCATTAAAACGAAAAGGTGACTTACAAGAAAAAATCTGGAAGGAAAATGAGCTAAAAAGACAAACACCAAGAAATAGCATATAGGAGTAACGTAGAATTTATGTTTGCGTTTTTACGAAATAGAATATTCTATTTAAGGAGTATTGTATATTCGTGAAAACGAATATTTATGAGCCAAAGTGTATTGATTGTTGAAGATCACGAGTTGATTAGCCTGGGTTTGAAGTTGTTTCTAACTGATGGTAATTCAGATGAATATCAGGTGGTCGGCACTGTGGGGGATGGTTTAAAAGCTATTAATTTTTGTGAGCACCATCAGGTAGATTTGGTCATAATGGATACGTATATGCCTAATTTAAATGGTATTGAAGCGTCAGAAATTATTTTATCTCAAAATCCGGATCAAAAAATATTGGTTATATCCATAGATGAATCCATTCGATTGGTGAAGAAACTATTTGAAATTGGGGTGAGCGGATATGTCAGTAAAGGAGCTAGTAGAGAAGAGTTTTTGTTAGCCGTGAAATCGGTTTTGGAAACGGGGTATTACTTAGGAGAACGGGAATCAAAAAAACTGATCGATTTTTTCTTAAGAACAGGAAAGAAAGAAGCAACAGAACATGAATTCTCAGAGCGAGAATTGGAGATTATTAAGATGATTTGTAATGAGCTGACAACTTTAGAAATGGCAGAAAAACTATCTGTGACCAGAAGGACCGTTGAGATTTACAAAAAGAACATATATACTAAAATTGGAGTAAATAGTGTTGTGGGAATAGTTTTATATGCGATTCGAAATGGTTTGTATGAGGTGGATAAGCCAGAACGGATTTAGAATTATACCTAAATTACCATTTATAAAATAAAACCTACGACTCACAAAAGAAACCCTACAGCCTACATAAATTGAACAATTTGTAATTAGCGCACAAAGTAATTTTCGGTGGATTATTAACTTAAAATTTAATTTTTATGAAAAACCGAACAAAACATTTACTTACCGCAGCCTGCTTATGGGCATGTGCATCTGGAGCATGGGCACAAGGTACTCCAGACATTAAATGGCAACGAGGATTTGGCGCTGCCAATATGGATGAGATAATATCTCTGAACGAAGAGCCTAACAATGACATTCTATTGGGAATGAGATCAGCATCTAATTTTAGTTCTGGATTGAAAAACACCCCGAATCACGGATTATCCGATTACTGGATTGGTATAACTGATTCTAAGGGTGATGGAACTTCTGGATCAGCATTTATATGGGAAAGGTGTTATGGTTCCACTGCAAATGATGAATTAAGTTTTGCCTATTCTGCGACTACCAATATTGTAGCAGGAGGAACTTCATACGGTGGTATTGGCGGAGTTGGAGGGAGTGGAAGAACTATTCCTCTAAAAGGTATCAGCGATGGATGGGTTATATTGATGGCTAGAACAGGAGGTGCCGTCATCCAAAGGTCTTACGGAGGATCAGGAAATGAAATCATGGCGGATATGGTAGAGACCAGTACAGGTTATGTTTTTGTGATTTCATCTAATTCGCCTGCAGGGCTTATTTCTCCTACAAATAATAAGACAGTCCCGAATTTAGGAGGATATGATATTTGGGTGGTAGAAACAGATTTTTCTGGGAATGTTACAAATGAAAAAGTGTACGGAGGAACTGCAGATGATATCGCTCATAAGATTATTTTAACCAGTAATAATGAATTCGTTATTACCGGAACAACACAATCTGGATCTAATGCCAGCTATAAAACTTCCGGGGCTTATGGTTTGGAAGATTATTGGGTGATTAAGCTAGATCAAAATTTAAATCTACTTTGGGATAGAACTTATGGGGGGAATGATATTGATGAAAACCCCATAGCTGTTGAAATGCCTAGTGGAGATTTTTGGGTGGCAGGTACCTCAGATTCACCTGGGATGTCTGGAAATAAAATTCCATCCAATATCAATGGTTCCAGTGATATTTGGTTAGTAAAACTGACATCCTCCGGAGGAGTTTTACCACAAGATGTTATCGGAGGTAATAGTGATGAACAACTAGGTAGTTTTATTAAAACTTCGGATAATAACTATGTAATTTCATGTTCTTCATTTTCTGGCCAAACCGGAAATAAAAGCATGCCATTAATTGGCGTTATGGATACCTGGGTATTTAAAATGAATTCAAATGCATCAATTTGTTGGCAAAAGTCATTGGGCGGGTCTGCAACAGATTTCAACAACGATGTAATTCAAACTTTTGATGATCATATTTTGGTTGGCGGTCAATCTTTTTCCCCTGCAGGTCTACCACCATCAAATAAAACAACACCCAACAATGGAATGGCAGATGGTTGGATGGTAAAGTTATTCAATAGCGCCTATTGGGATAATCAATATGAAGCAAATAATATATGGTCAGAAAATAGAATTTGGTCTCATAGTATTGCTGAAGGAGACGATTATTTTTGGGATATTTCTCAGGTGGATCAGTATGGATACTGGTTGCTTGGTGTAGATAAGACCAGTGGGCATACCTATAAATCCAGACATCATGATTTTCCAGGTAATATTGGAGATTTCCCGGTGATTAAAGATTTTCCCCTTGATTTATTGGTTGCTGGAAATAATATGTCAAGTGGTTTCGTCAAATATGAGATTAACAAATTAACTGGAGATGCAATTAATGGAAGTCAGGTGGATGTGATGATGTCTTTAGGGAATTCTACAGATGGGGTAGAAACACATCCTGTGGAATTTATTCAAGCAGGAGGTCAAAAAATAATGTTGGCCTTTCATAGTAATCCTAGTATTATGATTAGACCTAGTTTGGTCTTATTAAATACATTAAATGCGGTATCTGCAATTAGTCACATAGAAGATCCTATGATGCCAAATGTACATTTGGTTCCTTGCAGAGCTTTGGTTATGGGTAATGAACTATTAATTGTAGGTTCTACTGTATCTAATACAAGTTCAAGCATCTTTACGTGTAAAATTAATTTGTCGAGTGGGTTACCTGCATCACCGATAAAATATTATACACCTACAGGTCAACAAGGACCCGTACAGAGAATAGTACCTGCTGAAATTACGGTAACAATGATTAATAATGAAGTCAGAATTGGATACGCGATTTCTGATAATTCCGGAATGTTATGGCCGGGAATGCTATTGTTGAATTCAAATCTGAATCCAGCGGGTTCTTATTACTATACCCCAAATATTACCGGAGTGATAAATGGGCATTCAGGACAGCTATTAAGTATTCCGGGTAATCCAAACATTATGTATCCAGCGACCATTAGTTTTAATGGAACGGATAAGATTATAATGATAAATGTTGATGGAAATACCGGAATTGCAAACCCTCAAAACTATATATATGACAATCAGAATAGTACCAGTAGAGTTTTAAGTTCCGCAATGATAACAAACCAACAAAATGGACAAGAGAACATTTTAATGGGAGTAAATGGTAATGATTTTGGTAAGTCTTTGATCTTGACATCTCCCGATCCAAATAAAATAGATGGACATCCTTGTGTGGAAGAATTTACAGTTAATAGTAACCCTTTGATTTTTAATGTGATTCAACGTCCGTTTAGTGTGGTGACAGACAACTTCAATGAATACCCGATTACTATTAACAATTCCGCAGAATTAGGGGACCGTTATGCCTGTAATCAAAATAGTGGTGTGTCATATAAAAAAGCTATGCAAACCAAACCAACTTCGACCACATCGATCTTTGATATAATTACTCAAAAAGAAGAGATTGATGTTAAAGTATGGAGATCGGAAGATCCTGGTGTGTTTAATGTAAAATCAGAAGAAGATATTCAGTCAATCAAAGTTTTTGATATGATCGGAAAATTGGTATTTAGTACCCATAAGAATTCCACATCTCAGCAAGTGAATTTGGCTCATATGCCTTCGGGTGTATACATTTTCCAGGTAGAGACTTTAGCTGGAATGCGTTCCGAAAAAGTAGTGAAATAAAGGTGAAGTGAATAAATAGGGGAAGAGCCGATGCTGGGAAGCATCGGCTTTTTTATTTAAAGTTGATCTAAAACCTGTAATACTTCTTTTTTTAGTTTTCTACTAATTCCGACTTCATACTGATTGGATAATACAATATGACCATCATTACTTTTCGAATAACCCACGACATGGTCCAGATTAATCACAAATGACCGATTGACTTTAAGTAGGTTTTTATAATGAAGGTCGCTAAATGTAGTTTTAAGATTTTTAGAGGTTATATAATCTTCCGAGGTCGTTTGAATTTTGGTGTAACTGCCATCCGCTTGTAAGTAGACCAAATCGGAGTAGTTGATATACGTATTAATTCCTTTATGGACGATCGAAAACCTTTTAGAATCAGGTCCCAAATCTGTTTTGGATTTGATTTGTCTTACACGTTCAATGGTGGTTTGCATCGATTGAATAAACTCTTTTCGGTTGATGGGTTTCAAGATGTAATCCAATGCTTTAGATTTAAATGCTTCTAAACTGAAATCAACATGAGCTGTAATGAATACCGCTTCAAAATTCCGGTTAGGAAAAGATTCAATGAGTTCTAAACCATCCATTTCTGGCATTTGAATATCAAAAATCACTAAATCCAGTTGATCTTGTGAAGAGATAAATGAGAATGCTTCTGTGGACTGAGTAAAAGTTGCTATAACCTCAATATCATCTTTAAAATACTTCTGAAAATATTTTTGAATCAATGAAATGGCATCTATTTCATCGTCTACAATTATGGTTTTAAGTTTATTCATGTGATAATTTTTTGGGGATCGTCATTTTAACGAAAGAATTAAACGTGTTGGGATGATCTACGATTCCATAAGTCATATGACAAGTTGTATTTTCCATCTTAGAAATAACTTCTAGACGTTCGGCAATCATTGCCAATCCTAATGATTTTTTGTTTTTCGACTGGGATGGCGTATTTCCAAATCCAATTCCGTTATCCAGTACGGATATTTGAATCATACCCTGATCATAGTTATGGATTTCTATTCGAATTACACCATCTTGTTCCAATGGTTGAAGTCCATGAATAATCGAGTTTTCGACAATTACCTGAAGGAGTAATGGAGGAATCATTATATGCTCTTCAGTGATTCCAGAACCATATACGAATTCAATTTTATTGTCTTTTTTGAATCTTAGATTTTCCAAAGACAAATAGAGTTCCAGAACCTTTCGTTCTTTAGAAAAGGAATACCAGTCATGCGTTGAATTTTCTAAAACCGATCGGAGTAACTGCGCAAATGTGCTTAAGTAATCGTCTGCCTTTTCCGTTTTTTCATCATTGATCAGAAACTGAATACTACCCAGTGCATTAAAGATAAAATGAGGGTTGAGTTGGGACGAAATTGCTTGAGAATGTAACTGATTTAATTGATGTGTTAAAGTGAGTTTTTCAATTTTTGCAATGTTACGATGGCGAATAAAAACAACCAATGGGCCTATAGTTGCACAAGCTATGATGAGCCAAAACCACCACTCTTTCCAAAACGGACGTTCGATGGAGATTACAATTTTCGAAGGTGCGGAAGTTTCTGAAGTAATGATATTTTGGTGATACGTCAATATTGTATGAGCTCCGGGATCAAGGTCAGGAAGAAAGATTTTATTCTGATAAACCGGAGAAACAATTTCGTTTCGATCGGAAACAATCTTCATCATTTGTCGGATATAAGGTTTTTTAGAATAATTGAAAGATGAGCTATGGAGTAGAATCGAATTTTCATAAAATGTTTTATCAATTGAGCTTTCCTTTTTACGTTCACTTCCGTTTTCGGTGAGATAGGTATTAAATTGAGGGAGCGATGATTTTTCAAAAGGGTTGTTTGAATAGAAAATTTGACCATCGGCAAGCCAATACAAGGTGTCCTTATGGATTTTGAGTTTTTGAAAAGGACCCTTATATAATTTTGAAGATCCAAAATAATATTGGAGTGGATGTCGTTGATTTTTCTGGTCATATCGAATCATACCATTACCAAGTAAAAAGAAGAGGAAGTCTTTATATGGAACAACCTGCTTGATTTGTCCTTTAAACAAAGGATGTTGTTCTATGATCAGTGTTAAAGTTTGATCTTCAAAAATCTCATATAAATCACCATTTAAGGTGGTGTAAAAAACTCTTCCGTTTTGTGCCGTATAAATTTTGTATACATCTTGTGCCAGTATATCCATATTATTTATGGAATCATTGGAAGCAAATATTTGGAGTAATTCATTTCCTTTTAGTGCATAAAACAAGTTTCGATTGATTTGGACGAATTGGTCATAATCTCCAAAAGACGTGGTTTTGAGAATATTGTCTTTGGTTTTATGATATCTGGATGCGGTTCTTTTAGAAAAGACTAGTGTACTGTCATAGTTTATAAAGTGTTCTCTGTTTCCTTGAAAAAGGATATGATAAATAAAGGGATGATTAATTTTAATTTTACTGGAATTCGTACTAAGGATTATATTTTGGGAGGTAGAGTACAGCTTTTTGATTGTAGATGATACCTTTAGTATTGTATCAGGAGGAGTCGTGGTATGATGCTTAAATATCCGATGTTGATCTCCATAAATAAGTTGATCTTGAAAAAAAGTAAAGTCTGTAACTAATGTATTGGTACGGATTTGTTGAATATTGTTTGACGCTATTTGATAAAAACCCAGTGTACCTGAAGTCAACCATAACTGATTTTTTGAAAGGTAATAGTTGGTTATGTTAATGAGTTCCGGATATTCTGTGATGCTATAATCCAGTGTTTTAAGATTATTAATGATAAACCTTAATGTGGGGGCATTTCTAAACGCGCACCAAATGGTGGAATCGTTTTCAAAATAAAGACCATCTACTTGGATGAATTCTTTAGTGTCAATGACTTTAGTGGTCAAACCATTGGTGAAAATGAGTTTTCTTACCTGTGAAATCGCAAATAGATTTTTGGAGTTGCATTTTACATCATAGATCACCTGTGGATTTGGAAGATCTACATAAAATGTAGTATCCGTGCGTTGATCTTCTATTATTAGGGTAAAGTTATGGCCATCTTTATTTTGAGGTTGACAAGACGAGAACTGGATGTTTTCATTGACAAATACTTTGGCGTATCCTATTTCGTTTTGGTCTGCGGGTATGTAAATCTGTTGGATTTGATTATTTGAAGTGATTTGAGTGAATTTGAAGATAGAAGTATCCTGGGCATGATAGGTTAACCATAAATTTTGATAAGTATCCTGTGTAAATTCCCGTTTTGTAAATCGATGCTTTGATTTAGACTTATGTAGTTGCGTGAAGTATTCAGGTTGAAACAGAGAATCGTTTTTGAGTAGATAGAAACCATGGTCTGCAGAAGTGATGATAAAATAATCTTTATATGGAACAATTCTATAAGCATCTTCCTCGGTATCTTGAGGAAATGGGAAATTTTTAAATTCTATACCATCATATTTAATAATACCGGAATTTGTAGCTAACCAAATAAAACCATTTGAATCCTGTAGAATATCATAACACTTTTCATCGGACAATCCATCCTCTTGTCCGAAATGTTTAACCGGAAGAATTTGTGCTGACATTTTGAAGCAGATCAATAGAGCATATAAAACTGATATGATGTAAAGTTTCATTGAGGTAAGAAATAACAATAGGTCTTCCTGGAAAATCTATCTAATATGGTCACAAGTTAAATGCCAACAATTGAAATAAATAAAGTTCATTCCAGCGGAAAGGTAAGACTATATCTGTTATACGTGGATAAATAATTTAAAGTTGGCAAGAAGTATTCAAACCGAACCAACCATTTAACTTGATTATCAGTCTTATTGATAAACCATATAAATCAACCAAAATGAAAAAACTATACTATTTCGCCTTAGCGTTATTACTACCACTTCTTGGAAATGCGCAAAAAACATTACCATATGCAACGGGGTTTGAAACCGTGCAGGAGCAGTCTGAATGGACTGAGTTCAGAGTAGGGCCGGCTAAAGACCCTCTGTATAAATGGAACTTTGGTTCGAATCAATTAAACCATAGTTATCCGGTTGGAGGCTCACAACTCACCAATGACTGGATGGTTTCTCCCGAATTGAGTTATACTTCCGGAGCTATTATTGATTCCATTATGTTTAAAGCAGGTGGATTTGGAATGCCGATGGGAGAAGATACTATTGCGTTATATGTCCTTGAAGGAAGTAACGACCCGGAGCAGGCAACATCTATGACTTTGTTGAAGTTATTCACTGATTCTACCTATGCGAATGATAATACCTGGCGAACATTTTACAATATTCCGGTATCGGTAAATGCTTCGAATAGTTTTTACCTTGGAATCAGGTATCAAACCACGTCAAATTGGTTGGATGTATCGATCGACAATATAAGCGTATCCAGTACTGTGGGTGGAGTAGAAATCGAAAATACTTTGAATCAGGTTCAGGTGTATCCCAATCCGACATCTCAATATTTAAATCTGGATTTTGATCAGAATATCCTGATAGATCAAATCAGTATTTGGGACTTAAATGGAAGAGAAGTAAAACGTTATACCGCAAATGAAAGAAGCTTGAATATCGAAGAACTTAATACAGGAGTATATGTTTTACAATTGGTAATGAAAGATCAAATCCAAACGATTCAATTTGAGGTTAAATAACCTTTTCTTAGAATTTTGTTAATGTACTAAGAATCGTAAAAATCTATCGTATGATGTTTTGATATTTTATTAAAACGAATTTGGATTAAAAATCACTTTATGAAAAGCCTTGGTGTATTTTACATCAAGGCTTTTTTGCTTTAATATCAATGTCTAACGAGTTTTATGTACGTGTTTACCACATTGATAAAATACGTGTTTATGCGGATATAAAATTAAATATTTAAGTTATAGATTTGTGATTGTTGTGAAATGTATGTTTCCTTATTTGTTTTAAAGGAAATTTTTAATTTAAAATAATGTTTTCGAAAAACACCACTCAAAAGAGAATATTATCCCTTTCAGGATTCACTTAGCTTGAATCAAATAAAGCTAAAGCACCTACCATCACACAAATTTTATTCATTAACTATTTAGAACATGAACTCTTATTTTTCGAGAGCCATTACATTTAGCCTTGTAGCTCTCTTTAGTGCAAATATTCAAGCACAAGAAACTGAAATACCTTTTTTAAGTAACGATCCGGTAAATCCGTCCCACTTTTATTATCCCAATCAAGGACAGATTGCCGATGACGATGGAAATTTACACCCCGAAGTTTTGTTTTATACCGAAATGACTTCCCCATCCTACTATTTTCATAATAACAAAGTCAGCTTTACCACATTGCGATTGGATTCGATCAACCCCGATACCAGTCTACGGATTGATATGGAATTTTATCAGGGAACTCCAAGTATAAATGTGAATGAAGCTGTAGATAATCCTGTACCTAAAAATCAAAAAGAAGAACATTTAAACTACTATTTGCCCCATTGTTCTGAAGGGATAGAGCAAGTTCATGGTTATGAACGGTTGGTATACGAAGATGCCTACCCTGATATTGATGTGGAGTTTACCAGTAATATATCCGGTCTAAAAGCACGTTTCATCGTACAGCCTAGCGCAGACCCTGACGATATCCTTTTGAAATTCACAGGACAAGACAACATCACGGAACATCCGAATGGAGACATTGAATTCTTATTGAGTTCCTGGGAACTCAAATTCAAACAAGCCTATGCCTATCAAGTCAGTAACGGACAACCGTTTTTAGTGAATTGGACACCTCTATGGGTACATGACGGAAATGGAATTGTCTCTATTACGACTGGATCATATAATGCGGATTTGCCTTTAATCATTGAAATGGGTGGTCCTGATTTGGCGTCTCCATCCGGATTATCAGGATCAAGTACGCCTGCACATTGGGGAACGTATTATGGGGGCGAAGGGATTGATGAAAACAAAGACTTTGATATTGATCAGGTTGGTAACTTTTATACCCTGAGCAATGTGAAAGGGAGTGGCGCTTCTTTTCCGGCTCTTGATGGTGTAACTTACCCCAATAATCTATCATTCAATATTATGATTTCTAAATTCTATCCGTATGAAGAGAGAGAGTATGCCACTTATATCGGTGGTACGGAAGACGATAATGGAATGGCCATAGCGTATCAGGTTGTACCGGATGCAGAAGGGAATATTTACATAGGAGGATATACGCTTAGCGATAATTTAGAGAATGGACAAAGTACTTCTACATTTAACCAAACCAAGCAACAAGGATTAGATGGCCTTTTGATGAAGTTTGAAGCTAGTTTAGGATTAAAACTTTGGGTCTCTTATTTTGGCGGAAATGGATCAGAGTTTATTATGGATATGAAAGCTTCCGTTGAAGAACTCTATATCTGTGGAGTTACTTCATCTACTAATACTGGAAATTGTTCAGGTTCTGCCGGAATGCCGATGTGCAACAGTTTGGGAAATAGTTTTTATCAAAACTCAAATCAAGGAGGAAAAGAAGCTTTTGTGGCGCAGTTTAGTGCCAAACCATTACAACAAATCCAATTAGAATGGAGTACATTTTTAGGGGGAGATCAAAATGATAGAGCCTATTCCATAGCCTACAAGTACAATAGTGCCACCCAAGAAAATGATATTTATTTGGCCGGAAAAACCAGTACTTCTCAAACCACAGGTTCATATACTTCGCCTGTTAGTGCCAATTCTAATGGCAGTTTCCCTTTGGCTGATCCACAGGGAGGCGCATACTTCCAGTCTGTATTGGGGGCAACTGCATCTACCAGTGTTGCAGATGGTTTTTTAGCGAAATTCAATGATCAACGCCAATTGGTTTGGTCAACTTTTTATGGAGGCGATGGTGATGATCAGTTTTCCGATATTGCGACTAATGGTAACGGGGTCACTGTAGTAGGGTATACTGAATCCAGTACTGATAACTCAGGAACATGTACCACGAATTTAAATGGAGACATCCCTAAATGTGCCACATCTCCAACGGCTTATACGGCTTCGAATCAAGGGATGCGTGATGTTTTGATTACCCAGTTTAATGATGCTGGAGTCTTACATTGGTCTACCTGTTATGGCGGTACCGGACAAGAAGCCTATTACGGATTTGTAAACTGCGTATCTGATCAGGAAGATAATGTTTATGTAACTGCCAATTCGTTACCGAATCCTTCGAGTCCAAGTAACATGAGCACAAATGATCCTGGTGGGGTGTATTATCAGTTCGATAACCAACATATCACTGAAAGTGGAAATGGTTCAGATAATATCTTGTTGATGTTTGATGAAGACAATACCCGATTATGGTCTACTTATTATGGGGGTGGATGTTCAGGATGTACCGATGATCAGGGAGATGAATATGTCGAGGCATTAACCGTGTTTAATTCGGAATGGATTTATTTTGGGGGCAATACCAGAAGTTTAAACACGCCACGCCATCAGTCCTGGGCAGGAGCATACTATGATGATCAACAAGGATCTATTTTAAGTAATACCAGAGTCAATGATGGATATATTGCCAAAGTGAATGTGACGGATTTAGCGCTCTTTTTAGAAGAGTTGACGCAAAAAGGGACGATTGATTATTTGGAAGGCTATCCAAATCCTGCAATAAATAATATTCAGGTACAGATGCCTTTTACTCAATCTATCGAAGTAGAATTGATAATTTACAATAATGGAGGCCAAGAAATCCAACGAATAGCTACCTTTACCGAAGGAAACCGTCTAAATCTCGATATTACTTCACTCAAAAGTGGGGTGTATTTTATGAGAATTGAACCGAAAAATGATCCAAACACTAAAAAATATGTGTATTCATTTATTAAACAATAAACTAACTAAACTGATACCACTTTGTGGTATCAGTTTCTTCTTTTTGATCCAAACCTCTTTTGCTCAAAAATGGGAAGGGTTAGGAATTGGAGATATTCGATTAGCCTATTTTAATCACTTATCAGTAGATTCTACTCAAGACAAACTGGTTTTAGGAGGGACAGATTATTTAACAGAAGTAAATGGTGTTTCGTCTTCGTCTATTTTAAAATGGACACCAGAAAATGGCGTGGAAATTTTAGCCCCTCATGATTATAATATCGTTGGCATTTCCACGGTTCATGATGTATTATTTTCTCATGATTCCATGATTGTGGTTGGAGATTTTGGGATTTCCATATATAAAAACGGTCAATGGGTTTATAACCACCATAATTTATATCATAGTTTTCGGAAAATCATTCCATATAAAAACTATTATCTGTTGGCATCAGGCTATTTTTATCCGTTAAAGAAAAGACCTCAACTTTTAAAATGGGATGGAGATACCACATTTACCGAGTTTCAAAACATTACGGATGTGACCTATAAAGGGGACAGGATTTCTGCTATGACCCAATATCAAGGGAATTTATATGTGGGTGGAAAAGGTAGTTACGTATCAGGTAGTTTGATGAATGGCGTGATGATGTGGGACGGACAAAACTGGTCGGATTGTGATAGTGGGATTACGGATGTTTCAAAGTTGGGTGGAATCAATGATATGATCGAGTATCAAGGAGATTTATATATTGGAGGAATGTTTTACCAAACCAATCATAGTAAAGAAAATATGATAGCTCGATGGGATGGACAAAACTGGAAAACCGTGGGTGGAGGATTTGGTTGGGGCATCGCACCTGGTTCTGAAACCATAGATGTGATGCACGTTCATGATGGATATTTATATGTCGCTGGTCAATTTCAAACCCCGGGAGGAATTCCTGCGAATTCTATTGCCCGTTGGGATGGAAATGAATGGTGTGGATGCGGTTCAACTTTTGATGGTCAAATCGTAGCTATGACTCATTATAGAGATACGCTCTATATTGGTGGTGGATTTAATCATATTGATGGAGACAGTATTGCTAAAATTGCACGTTTTATTGGAGATGATTTTGCAGACACCTGTGGTTCAACCACTGTGGGGATTAAAACACTGGAAGCCGAAAGAAAACAGATTGTGGGGTATCCAAATCCTGCCGGTAATGTAATTCATTTAATGCTCCCTGAATTGCAAAATCAAGAAGTGGAAATTCTAGTATACAATCAGGTAGGGCAGTTGATGTTCCAGCGTTCTCAGTATTTAGCCAATCAAAAGCTACAACTGGATTTATCCCAGCTTTCTAAAGGGATGTACTTTGGAGAATTGATCACAAAGAATAAGAACTATGTGTTCTCTTTTGTGAAGGAGTGATTTATGTATTTAAGACTCTGAAAAAACAAAAGTCACTATCTGGAAAGTATATGCGATGGAACTCTAAAAACTTCAATTATTAAATAATGGAAAACCAAAATCAGGAAGAAGAAATAAGAAGATTAATAATTATATTTCTTGCAATAGCGATTTCACTTATTATTTTATCAATTATTGCTCCTTTAATATTTACGCAATATTCGATTGTAGATTTTACTGATACGGGTGAAATTGGAGATACGTTAGGTGGAATTATGAACCCCTTTATTGCTATGGCAGGTGTAGCTGTAACTTTTTTAGCTTTCTATATGCAATACAAAGCAAATCACTATCAAAGAGATCAGTTTAATATTCAACTAAATAAAGAAAAAGAACAATTTCGTCAAGAGCTAGATTTACAAAAAGATCAGTTCCATAAAAATAGATTTGAGAATCAGTTTTATGAAATGCTTAAATTACATAACCAGAACGTAAATAATATTGAAATTACTCAAAAGAATTATGAAAGTGATGAAAAATATACCGTTACAACAATTAGAGGTATTAAGGCCTTAGTTTACTTACTAACAGAGTTTGAAATAGCTTATGAATTAGTTAAAAAAGAATTGTCTGATAAAACTGACAAATCACTTATTAATATAGCATATAGTTATTTCTTTCGTGGAATTGAAAATTATTATGATTATCCGATTTTTAGAGAATATTTAAAGAGAATTAACTCGGATCACCGAAGGAAATACTATTGGAATTTGGATTTGTTATTGGAAATGAGATTGGGGCCTCCATATAATTTTTTGGTTACTCCAAAGTATGATATGTTTCTCGGTCATTCAAATCAGTTAGCACATTATTATAGACAATTATTTCAAATCGTAAAGTTTGTAGCAAATCAAGATGAGTCCTTCATTACATATGAAGAAAAAAGAAGATACTTACGAATCCTTAGGGCGGAATTATCAAACCAAGAGCAAATGTTACTCTTTTATAATTGGCTGTCAGGATATGGAAGCCAATGGGAAGATGAGAGAAATAAATTTTTTACAGATTACCGTATGATTCACAATATTGAACGAGATGCTTTAGTGGACGACTTTCAATTCCACGAAATATTTGATTTACAAATTGGATATAGAACGGAAAAGAATAGACAAAAGGACCCATTGTTTGAGTTTCAAGACTGGGAATAATAGTATTAATTCTTAAATCAAAATGCGCTGTGATTAATACTGGTATTTAAACCTTCCAAAATTTAATTCATTCAGACTTTAAATTTGATATAAAAGATGAAAGAAAACTACGAAAAGGAACCGTCAAATTCGTTATACCATTTTACTAATTTTAAGGTCGCTTTGGAACACATTTTACCTAATTTTGAATTAAGGCTTAATTCAATTGTAAATACAAATGACCCCAGAGAATACAAATCATTTGGTTTTGGTGCTATAAATGGAAAGTTTTCGAGTGGAAAAGAAATTAGAGAACATCAAGAATGGGATTCAAAAGCAACTAATTTGATTAGAAAGGGAGTGAAGGTTTTATGCTTTTCTCAAGATTATAAAATAGATGAGGAATGGTTTGATGGATATAATCTACCAAGGATGTGGGCTCATTATGGACATAATCATACTGGAGTTTGTTTTGAAATCGATAAAAATATTTTTATGGATGAAAATAGCGATAGATTAAAAAATACTTTTTTAAAGGCAATAGACTATGTCTATAAATTTGATTATCCCTGGATTTATTATGATAGACTTAAAGAAGTAGGAGAAGAAAGATATTTTAATGAATTTAAGAAAGCTAATATGGATTATCTATTTTTTAAAAAATTCGTTGACTGGGAGGCAGAAAGAGAAACTAGACTATTAAAATTTTCGACTGAGTCAGATTTAGATGAGTATGTATCTATTAAGAAGTCTATTAAAAGAATAATTATTGGTTGTGAATTTAATCTAGTTTATTTACCAAGTTTGATTAAGCTTAGTGATGGAATTAAAATTGAAAAAATAGCATATAGCAATGAGGGATTCAAAAGTTTCCCATTTAGCGATGAATACATAGAAAATACGATGAAAGTATATTAAACTCGTATGATATTATATTCAAAAAGTACTTTCTAGGTGAGTAAGTAAATTTAAACGTTTAAGAGGGAAAATTCTTAACATAGTATCTGGTAATGAAAGATCAAACCCAAACGATACAGTTTGAGGTTAAATAACCCTTTCTTAGAATTTTGTTAATGTTCTGAGAATCTCTGAAATTCTTTAAATCGAGATTTATATTCGTTCGTTTTAAATCAAATAAAAACGTCCTATGAAAATCTCTATTCAATCTCTGGTATTCTTGATCTGTATTCTTCCCGTTTTAGGAATAGCTCAAATTAATAAACCGGGTTTGAGTCCTAAAGTGACCAAAGAACTTCAGGTGGGTTTAACGCATGTAAAATTGGAATATGGGCAACCCAGTGTACGGGATAGGGCCATATTTGGAGCTTTAATTCCGTATGGAAAAGTATGGCGAACTGGAGCAAATTCGTCTACAAAAATTCATTTTGATAGAGATGTGTCTCTGGCAGAGAAGGTGGTTCCAAAAGGTGTTTATGCAATTTATAGTATTCCCGGAAAATCAAGTTGGACCATTATCATCAGTAAGAATTCTGAATTGTGGGGTGCCGGGGGATATTCTGAAAAGGAAGATTTATTTCGTGTTGAAGTTCCGGTTATAGAACTAAAAGATTATGTAGAAACATTATCTATACACTTTGAAGCATTTCATGCCAATGGGGCTGATTTGGTGATCATGTGGGAAAATACGAAAGTAGTGGTTCCGGTTTTTGTAGATTCAGATGATCAGATCTATAAGGAAATTCAGGAAAAAATTATTGATGGTGGACAGAACCCGGTGAAAGCGCAGACATATTTTGATGCCGCACAGTTTTATTATGAAAAGAATAGAGATTTAGAGCAAGCTGCGATTTGGTTTGAGAAAGCTATGGAACTAAGACCTAATGCATTTTGGTATGTGTACTATAGAGCGGAATTGGCTTTTACTTTGGGAGATTATGACACAGCCAATGAAATGGTTCAAAAGAGTTTGAGAATGGCCAGAGAAAGTTCATCCGGAGATTACGGATATGTGGCCAAGTGTGAGTTGCTGATTGAAAAACTGAAGTCCAAATAGGAAGGGTATTCAACACACATAAAAAACGAAATATTTCTTTGAAGTTTTAAAGGAATAAAGAATGTTTGCAACCTAATAATTCAAAACTTAAGTCTTATGAAGATTGTATACACATTCGTTTTTACGCTAATTAGTATTCTTTTTATTGCATGTGGTTCTGATTCTCAAAGCGGAGATCAAAATCAAATTGTTCATGATTTTTTAGATGATATCCATGCGCTGGAAAATGTAGAAAAACCAATAGAAAGCTTTATTGCTGCTGCGGAAGCATCTGCGGATAAAGTAATGTCTTTGGATAAAGAAAACGTAGCTGATGTTTTTGAACAAGCCAAAAAATACGATCATTGTGTGATCGTTACAGGAAATCATACCATTGTACTGGTAGATGATTTTGAGAATTGTAAGTCATCCGGTTCTTGGGGCGCATGTATGCCTTTTGCAGAGGGGTTTATCAAAAAGGGAGAATTAGTCCATCAAAAAGACTATATCAATAATATTATCGGAAGACCTGATACACAAAAGCGTACGGTTTACTTTTTTGAGTAAGGTTTTATTCTTCTAAAATCACCCATTTTACGCGACCAATCTCCCCGGTTTCTATTTGCACTTTGATCCCATGTGGATGTTGTGGAGATTTGGTGAGGATACGTGAAACGATGCCTTCTGTGAGTTCACCTGAACGTTGGTGGTGCTTTTGTACAATTTGGACTAAACCGCCTACAAAGATGTTTTTTCGCAAATTCCCCGGAATATTTTTATGGTCCATCATTTAATTTAAAATCATAAAAAAGCCTGAGATTTCAATCTCAGGCTTTACTATTTATATTTTGAATATTAATCTCTTAAATCCACAACATCACCTGCTTTAGAGGTATCGAAAACAAACATAGAATCGTTCATTTCCTCGTTGCTTTTGATTGTTTTTAAATCATAAGTGAAAGTGTTGCCGTCTTTACCAAATACTTCAATTCTTGTGATTTGAGAAGATGCCTGATCCACATAAATTTTGATTGTATGGTATGGTTTTCCACCACCTTCAGGAAACAATTTGATCATGTCCGTCTTTTTCCCGTTCACACTTACCACAGAACCGTATAAGTAATTGAATCCGCTCTCATAGATTGTTAAAAGAGAAGATGGACTAATTGAACCTTCTTCTTCGTCTTCAGAAGTAGCATCAGAGATTTGGCACTCGTCATCATCTTCTAAATAGGTCCAAACAGCTTTTCCGTCACTATATCTTTCGATTCCGGGAAACATCAATTTATAACGATCTCCTTTGATCCAAACTTTACCAGCTTGTTTTTCATCAATTCCATTTGGTTTATTTACCAAACGATAATCGAATTCGATATACATCGTAGAATATGATTTATTGGTTGCGCTTACTTTATCTAAAATCTTTTTGGCTTTAGGATCTTTTGGGTTCTCATTTTGAGCGAAAGTCCCCAAAGAAAATGATAGTAATAAGACTAAGGCAAATAGCGATTTTTTCATTTTAATTTTTTTGCAAATTTATAATTAAACCCGTTATGATTATTGGATTTATTCTCCCCCTTTCAATTTTTGAGCCAAACTAATTTCGTCAGCTATAAGTACCTCTCTGGCTTTACTTCCGGAGAATGGGCCAATGATTCCAGCGGCTTCCAGTTGGTCAATGATTCTTCCGGCTCTATTGTATCCCAATTTCAGTCTTCTCTGTAATAAAGATGCGGAACCTTGTTGGTGCTGAACCACGATCTGAGCAGCTTCGTCAAAAAGTACATCTCGATCTTCATCAGCCATTGAACCTTGAGATGCAGCAGCTTCTCCAACATATTCCGGTAATAAGAAGGCATCAGAATACCCTTGTTGTTCACCAATAAACTCACAAATTCGTTCAACTTCTGGCGTATCTACAAATGGACATTGTAAACGTATGATTTCGTTTCCAGGAGAGAAGAGTAGGTCACCTCGGCCAATAAGTTGATCTGCACCACCTGAATCCAAAATTGTTCTGGAGTCAATTTTAGAAGTTACTCTAAATGCCAGACGTGCTGGAAAGTTGGCCTTGATCATACCGGTAATTACATTCACTGAAGGTCTTTGTGTAGCCACAATTAGGTGAATCCCAATAGCACGTGCCAATTGAGCTAAACGCGCAATAGGTGTTTCCACTTCTTTTCCTGCGGTCATAATCAAATCGGCAAACTCATCAATCACCAAAACAATGTATGGTAAGTAGCGGTGTCCTTTTTCAGGATTTAACTTTCTCGCAACAAATTTTTGATTGTATTCAATAATCGTACGCGCCATGGCATCCTTTAACAGGTCATAACGCTGATCCATTTCAATACATAGCGAATTCAAAGTCGCAACCACTTTCTGTGTATCTGTAATAATCGCATCTTCCTCCCCAGGAAGTTTTGCCAAATAGTGACGTTCAATTTTGTTATAGAGCGTTAGCTCTACCTTTTTAGGATCGACCAAAACAAACTTTAGTTGAGACGGGTGCAGTTTATAGAGTAATGAAACCAGAATAGCATTCAATCCAACCGACTTACCTTGCCCGGTAGCACCAGCCATCAACAAGTGAGGCATCTTAGCTAAGTCAGCAATAAATGATTCGTTTGAAATCGTTTTACCTAAAGCTACAGGCAGTACCATCTCCGTATTCTGGAACTTATCAGAAGCCAGCATGGTTTTCATCGATACGATTTCCGACTTTTTATTTGGTACCTCAATACCAATAGTACCTCTACCCGGAATCGGAGCGATAATACGAATACCTAAAGCGGATAAACTCAAGGCAATATCATCTTCCAGATTTTTAATTTTAGAGATACGAACACCCGGAGCAGGAACGATTTCATATAATGTAACCGTTGGCCCAATCACTGCAGAAATCTCCGAGATTTCGATCTTGTAATTTTTAAGCGTAGTAATAATTCGGTTTTTATTACTTTCCAGTTCGGTACGGTCAATTTCAATTCCGGTATTCCCAAAATCTTTTAATAAATCCAGACTTGGTTTTTGATATTTGGAAAGATCTAGTTCCGGATCATATTCTCCAAATTCTTTCGCTAAATCACGGATTTCACTATCCTTTAAGGTTTCCTCTTCTTCACCAACTACCGCTTCTAAAGCCACATTTTCATCCACCGGAGCAGAAGGTGTTTCTTTAGGAGCGTCAGTAGATAAAACAATGTTTTCAGTTACCTGTTCAGCAGGAACCGATTCTGGTTCAGGTTCGTTTACCGTAGGAGTAACGACCTCAAGAGGCATTTCGCTTACGGGTTCAGAAACTTCTTCAACTTCCTTATTAGCAGGTTCTTCTGAACTACCTAAATCTAGTTTTAATTCTTGAACCGGTGCAGGAGTAGGAGGGATGATTTCTTCCTGTGGAGTAGGTTCCACGACAGGAGGATCTTCTTTAGGTTGACCTGGAGTAACTGGTTTAACTTTTTCTACTTCTTTTGAATCCATTATAGGATCGACCTCTGGTGTATCAGATTTATCGAAAACCCCTTCTAAAGAAATATTGAAATTAATCAATACAAATGCAGCTAAGACAAACAATAAAATCATTAATGCTCCCATAGAGCCTACAGCTACGTTAAGATAGCTAATAATGCTTAACCCAATTCCACCACCTAAGATTAGAGTAGCATCACTGGTAAAGAAATAAGATAAAAAAGGAGGTAACCACAGCAGAATAAAAACGCTGTATTTGAATATAACTTTTGCATTGATTAAAGTGATTTTAAACAGTGCTTTGATTCCTAATCTGAAAATGATTGGAACAAAAATGAATCCAGCCAGACCGAACCAATCTCCGATGAATTTTTGAGAAATGACCGCACCGAATTTTCCCAACCAGTTTCTGATTTCAGTATTGCCTAATTCATCTACACCGGTTTTAAGCAAATTCTGATCATAGTTCCCGGTAACTAAAAATGAGGTAAAGGCGATTAAAAAGATAAGCGAAACAAGAATCAAGAATAGTCCAAATCCTAATCTGAATTTTTCAGATTTTAAATTCGAAAACAGGTTGATTTTGTTTTTCTTGGGTGCCTTCTCTTTTTTAGATTTTTCTTCTAAATCCTTTTCTCCTTTTGGTCTATTTGTCTTTTTGGCCATGCTCTGCGCTACAATTTACTCCTACATTCAAAAGTAAACGTTGAAAACACTATCTCTATTGGGAGAATCTATAGTTTTCAGCACGGTTATTAACAATTTTAAGGGGTGATTTCTACTGTTGCGGAATGTCTTTTATCAGTGCATTTCTGTATTCTTCTTTACTTAAAACTTTATAGTTTTTAGGAAGTAAAAATTGTGCATCACTTTGTTTGGTTGGATTTACTGCAAATGCTTCAGAATAAAATGTAACTCCATTCATGTTTCCTTCAAAATACAGCGGAAAACCTTTTAATCCTTTGTAAACGACATAAGCCTCTGCCGGGATTTTTTCGGTATAGTACACAATGAATGGCTTGGTAGAACCTGGCATATATACCAGTGCTTTTTTACATAAAAATCCAGCGATCTGTTTTGTTTCATCTAAATATTCAATACTTACAGGAGTCACCATGCTATTTTCTTCGGCTTGATAATCTTGATTTGTAAGGCGGTAAGCCACTGAAGTTTCCCCCACCTGCATCGCATTATAACCTGTCATGGTGGCTAAATTCTTAATGTAGATTTGATAACCATTCACCAGGCCAGTTGGACCTTTTTTGCAAACCAAATTATCACGGATATAAACGTCACTGTTTCTTGGTAACTGATCTCTGTATCTTAACAAATGTTCTGGGAAATAGGTATAGGTTGTGGTAAAGTGAATTTCACCTTCAAAGTTTACTGATTGTGCAGTGGTTTGAGGGAGATATGCTAAAAATAAAAGGATGACAGAGAGAAAGAATTTACCCATGTTTTAAAATTTAGTTTGAATACGAATATAAGACGAAAAGGATGGCTGATTCGATTATTTTTTTTGAATCTGAAGAGAATTTAACGCTTTTTTAAATGTTTGATTCGAAATAGTCAGGGATTTGAAATTTGTTAAGTTTTTGAATACGATTTGTACGCGGAAACTTGTAGTCCAAAACATATCTTTGTGTTTTAAACCATAAAGATGCCGGCAAATAAATTCGCTACAATCCGTTACCACGTGATTGATAAAATGCTCAGAAACAAATACAAACCCTATCCTTCGGTGGAAGATATTATGGAAAAGTGCAGCGATGTGCTTTTAAAGCCCATTTCTAAATCCAGTATTGAAAAGGATATTCGCGCGATGAAGAATGACGAGGCATTGGGATATTTTGCACCAATTGAATATAGTCGAAATTATAGAGGCTACTATTATGCTGATGAGGATTATAGTATAGATTCTGTGCCATTGAACGATGATGAAATAGAAGCCGTACAATTTGCGACCAATATTCTAACGCAATTTAAAAACGTGGCGATTTTTAAGGATTATGAAAATGCAATAGAAAAGGTATTGGATAAGGTAAATCTTACAGGTTTGAATACTACGGTCGAAAAAGAGTTTATTCAATTTGAGAATACACCCACTGTATCCGGGAATGAGTTTTTGGCACCCATCTTAAATGCGATTCGAAAGAAGAGCATATTGACATTTAGCTATCAAAGTTTTAAAGCGGATTCTGAATCGGAAAGAGTCGTGGAGCCGTATCTTTTAAAAGAGCATAAAAATCGTTGGTATTTGGTAGCTAAAGAACAAAATAGTGAAGTGTATAAAGTCTTTGGTTTGGAACGTATGCATGAGGTAAATGTTACACAGGAAGCGTTTAGACGCGATTTAGGCTTTAAAGCAGATGAATTCTTTAAATATTCCATTGGCATTACAGCAAATCCTTCATTGATACCGGAAAATGTAGTATTTGAATGTAATCATGTGTTGGTACAGTACCTGGAGTCGCAACCCATTCATGAGTCACAGCAAATTGAAAAAACAGATTTTGGAGGAATTGTGTCATTGTACGTAATTCTTACTTTTGAGTTGGAACAATTGCTTATGGGGTTTGGACATGAAGTAAAGGTTTTACAACCGACTACGCTGATTCAAAAAATGTTAGACAAGCATCAGAAAGCTATTGAGAATTATAAGAAATAAATAGATTCACCATGAAAATATTGATTATCAACGGACCAAATTTGAATAAGCTAGGCACCAGAGAAACGGATATCTATGGGAACCAAAATTTTGAGCATTATCTAGAAGATCTGAAAAAAGAATTTGAAGGTGTGGAGTTGATGTATTTTCAAAGTAATCATGAAGGAGAAATTATTGATCAATTACACGATACGGAAAGTATGGATGGAGTGGTGATGAATCCTGCAGGTTTCTCTCATACTTCTGTGGCGATTATGGATGCTATGGCTGCTATAGATACTCCGGTTATAGAAGTGCATATATCCAATGTTTATGCACGTGAAGAATTCCGCCAAAAGATGGTAACGGCCAGAAATAGCAAAGGTGTGATCTCCGGATTGGGATTAGACGGTTACCGCCTGGCAATTCATAATTTTCTTAAAGGAAACTAACCTTTCGTTTTAGATTTTCGATATTGCAAGACATATGCAATGATGGCGAATGTGATAATCACGGTAGAGATAAATTGAGAGTTAGAATACCACCCGTCAAATAAAAAACCACGCGCTTCATCACCTCTAAATTCTTCAATGATAGAACGCCCTGTGGAATATAGAATCAAATAAAGGAGGAATAATTGTCCCGCAAATTGTTGACGTTTTCTGACTAATGTGAGAATCAGAAAAATACTCGCCAACATAAACGAACTATACAATTGTGTGGGATGTAAAGGAACGCCTAAAGGATGGGCCTGACTTAATGGATCATTAAAGGTAACGGCAAAAGGTCCGTGACTTTCTATTCCATGACAACATCCTGCCATAAAGCAACCCAATCTTCCAAAAAAGTGAACAATAATGGCAACAAACCCAATGAGATCCAGAAATTTCCAGGTGGATAATTGATGTTTTTTGATAAACCAAACCACAAAGCCCATTGAAAAAATAAGAGAGCCATAGAATACAAATCCGGAGTTACTGATTAACGATTTTGGATTGGAGAGGTAATATGAAGGATTTTCAAATATCATAAAGAACTTACCTCCAACAACCGACATGATAATCAATCCCATCAATAAGGATTGAGAAGTATCTTCGGATAAACCGAAATCCTGATAAGCATATTTTTTCAGGTAAGAAAAAGCAGCTAAAACCCCAATTAGAATTAAAGCGCCATACGAGTAAATTACGATTTCATTAGGGAGTAAACCTGTGAGGAAATCAGGGGTGTTGAATTTGAAAAGTTCCGGATGCATGCGGACGAAGGTAGGATTATTTTTAACATTTTACCAGTTCAAAAATCAAACAATACAATGATAACGTTATGTTTAATTTTCTAGTTTTGTACTACTAATCTGTATACAATATGTCGGTTATTGAAATTATTAAAGGTCAGGCAGCCAGGCCTGATCAGATCATCATGGTGATCATTTTTGTAACCTTTATCTTAGGCGAAATGATCATTTCATCTTATCGAAATGCCAAGTTATATTCTACCCCTGATACCCTGACTAATATGTTCTTAGGTCTATTGACTTTTGGCGCTTTAGCCTCAGTAAAAGGGATGGTATTTGTCATGTTTGATTTTGTATATGAACATCGACTATTTGATTTTGCTAAGGAACCATGGTATTACGGGGTTTTGTATTGGTTTGGCCTGTTATTGTTTAATGACTTTATGTTTTATGTGTTCCATTGGATCGCACATAAAAGTCGCTTCTTTTGGGCTCTTCACGTAGCACATCATAATTCTAAGGAATACAACTTTACGGTTTCCATCAGGGGATTGTTTCTATTGCAGGTATTTAAATTTCCATTGTGGACGGTCATGCCATTTTTTGGTTTTGAACCATTGGATGTGTTCTTTATGGATTCATTTGTTTATTTCTATCAGTTTTGGGTGCATACCAAGTTGATCGGGCGATTGGGATTTTTGGAAGAGTTTATGCAAACCCCGGTGAATCATGCAGTACATCATAGTGTGAAATCTAATGAGTTGGATAAGAATTTAGGTGGAGTTTTCGTTATTTGGGATAGGTTGTTTGGTACCTACCTCAGAACGGATGAAAAGATAGAGTTTGGAATTCCGAATAATATTGAAACAGAAAACCCCTGGGTGGTGACCATGCATGAATTTATTTCTATCTGGCGAGAGGTGAAACAACCCGGATTATCTTTATCAGAACGGTTCAAAGTAGTGTTTGGTGATTTACCATTTAGGAAGTTTTAGATCAAATTTATGGGATTAACGAGTATACTTAAATCAATATGGAATCCATTGAAACTAAAGTTTCAGAGATGGAAGCACCAGAAAACATGTGTATATACCTATCAAGATTTAAGTGTGAATGTGTTACCGGGAGTATTTTCTCCAAGGATGTATCCATCTACAGAAGCTTTTCTGGACTATATAAATGAGCTCGATCTGGATCAAAAAACAGTTTTAGAATTGGGATGTGGATCCGGAATTATATCCATGTTGGCGGCAAGTAAAGGGGCATTGGTTACCGCATCAGATATTAATCCTGTAGCGTTAGATGAATTAACGGTTCACGCCAGAGATGAAAGACAAAACATTATTGTAGTCTATTCAGATTTATTTGAGAATTTACATTTTCATTTTGATTATATTCTGATTAATCCTCCATTCCAAAGTAAGGCCCCTGGCAGTATCGAGGAACGTGCGGTGGATGCCGGTGAAGATTTTGAGTATTTTGAAAACCTTTTCTCACAACTCAAAGTGAGAACCTTAAGAGAAACGCAAATCTTGATCGCATTACCTGAAGAAGCAGAACAATTCGCCATTTGTCGTAGAGCCAAACTTCATCATTTGAAATTAAAGACGATAAAGATAATGACGAAGGGAATGAGTAAAACGACTATCTATCGTGTGATGGAAGGAGAGTAGTTCCTACAACGGGAATACTTCAGTAGTCATTTGTAACGAAGCCTGAACGGCATCCATATCCAATCCAATATCAGTTTTCTTTTCGTTGAAATAAGAAATTAAGTTTTCGGTAGGCATATTTCCGGTTAAATCGTCTTTAGCCATAGGACAGCCGCCAAAACCTTTAAAAGCGCCATCAAATCGTTCGCAACCGGCATGGACTGCTGCATGAACTTTTTCTTTCCAGGTATCCGGAGTGGTATGCAAATGAGCCCCAAATTCTACTTGTGGTAATTCAGGAATTAAAGAAGTAAACAGATAATCGATTGTTTCAGGATTGGCGACCCCAATGGTATCAGATAAAGAGATAATATCCACACCCAATTCATTATGTAATCGATGCGCCCATTCTAAAACGATATCCGCATCCCACGGATCATTATACGGATTACCGAATGCCATTGAAATGTAAACAACAAGTTCTTTATTTCCGATCACGCAGCAATTCAAAATGTCCTCTGCACGATGGAAAGAGTCTTCAATGGTACTGTTGATGTTTCTTTTCTGAAAAGTATCCGAAATTGAAAAAGGAAAACCTAAGTAATGTATCTCATCAAATTGAGTGGCTTCTTTAGCTCCTCGTGTATTCCCGATAATGGTGAGTAGTTTCGTATCGGTATCACTTAAATCCAGATTTTTAATAACCTCTTGCGTATCACGCATTTGCGGAATAGCTTTGGGAGAAACAAAACTCCCCATATCCAATGTGTCAAAACCTACTTTTAGTAATTGGTTAATGTATTTGATCTTTTGTGCAGTAGGTATAAAGTCATGCAAACCTTGCATGGCATCACGAGGACATTCGATAATTTTCATGGTGCAAATTTAGTGAGAAGAAAGGATATTTTCCAGTTTAAATTAGAGTGGATACTAGAGCTCTAATTATCAGGAAGTATGTTTCAAAATTCCATCACAAATTCGCTTAATCATATATGGTCCTTCGTAAATAAACCCCGTGTAGACCTGAACCAATGAAGCACCAGCTTCCAGCTTTTCAATGGCATCCTGAGCAGTTTGAATTCCTCCCACACCAATAATTGGGAAAGAACCATTTGATTTTTGATATAAATATTTGATGACTTCGGTTGATCTGCTTTTTACCGGTTTGCCACTTAATCCACCCATTTCAGAAGTGATTTTAGGGTCGGTTTTTAATCCGTCTCTACTGATTGTGGTATTGGTTGCAATGACTCCATCGGTTTTTGTAGTTTGAATGATATCAATGATGTCGTCCAATTGTTCCGGTGTTAAATCCGGAGCAATTTTCAATAAAATCGGTTTGGTTTGAGGTCTTTTTTTGTTCTCAATCTGTAGAGCGTTCAGAATCTCAGTCAAAGGACCTTTGTCTTGTAATTCTCTTAGTCCAGGAGTATTCGGAGAACTTACATTCACCACAAAGTAATCTACATAGTCATACAGACCGTTAAATGCTTTGATATAATCGTTTAATGCTTCAGCATTCGGAGTGACTTTGTTTTTACCAATATTCCCTCCAATAATTAAGTTTTTGGGACGACTCTTTAGATTTTCAATCGCGAGTTCCAAGCCTCCATTATTAAATCCCATTCGATTAATTAATCCGGAATCTTCAGGAAGTCGAAACATTCTTGGTTTTGGGTTTCCAGGCTGTGCTACCGGAGTTACCGTACCGATTTCAATAAAACCAAATCCTAAATGTGCTAGTTGTTTGTAGTAATCCGCGTTTTTGTCAAATCCTGCAGCCAATCCAACTGGATTTGGGAACTTGATGCCAAATACGGTACGCTCAAGTCTTTTATCTGTAGACTTAAACATCGCATTAAAAATAGATTTTACACCTGGGATAGCCAGTTTAACTTTCACAATCCCCATCACCATGTGGTGCGCTTTTTCAGGATTGAATTGAAATAGAATCGGACGAATGATCGACTTGTACATAATCTATGCGAGTTCTAATGGTACGTATTCAGCTACTTCCAAACCATAACCTACAATTCCGGTACGCTTGGTGGAGCGACTACTCATTACTTTCATTTTGCTAATTCCTAAATCTCGTAAAATCTGAGCACCAATTCCGTAATCACGAGAATCGATTTTAACCGGTGAATTCATTTTGGCAATTACCGAATCAATTCCACTTGCCGTAATACCATTGCTTGGAGTAGAAGAGTGTCCGTGTTGCATATACAAGATAGCGCCACGACCTTCTTTCTCGATTTGTCTCATTGCCGCATGAATTTGAGGCCCTGTTTTACAATTTAAACTATCAAATACATTTCCCTGTACATAACTAGAGTGTACACGTACTAATGTCGGAACATTTGGATCAAATTCACCCAAAGTCAATGCAATATGCTTTTCTCCGGTTGTGGTTTGTTCGTAGGTAATCAACTTATATTCATGTTTACCTACCGTTTCAGTCACTTCAAACATGCGCTCAATCAAAGATTCGTTTTCCATTCTGTAGGCAATTAAATCTTCAATGCTCACCAGTTTTAAGTCTAATTTTTCAGCTAAAACTTTCAATTGAGGTAAACGTGCCATGGTACCATCTTCGTTCATGATTTCCACGATAACCCCGGCAGGTTCAAGTCCGGCTAATCTAGCTAAATCAATAGCTGCTTCTGTATGACCGGTTCTTCTCAATACTCCACCATTCTTCGCAATTAAAGGAAAAACATGACCAGGTTTTCCGAAACGCTTTTTCTCAGGATGATCATCCAGTAAAGCTTTAATAGTATTTGCACGATCTGCTGCAGAAATACCTGTTGTATTTCCATCGCCCAATAGGTCAATAGATACGGTAAATGCAGTTTCTTGCGGATCGGAAGTATTTCCAACCATTAACTCTAATCCAGCTCTTTTCGCTCGATCCTCTGTCACCGGAGTACAAATTAAACCACGACCATATGTCGCCATATAATTGATCATCTCAGGTGTTACCAATTCTGCAGCAGCAACAAAGTCTCCTTCATTTTCACGGTTTTCGTCATCTACAACGATAACAACTTTCCCTTTTTTGATATCCTCAATTGCTTCTTCAATGGTATTTAATGGCGTACTCATAAGCTCAAATTTTGGTGGTGCAAAAGTAGTTTATTCAATGCAATGAATTTAAATTTTTTAAAGAATGGATTTGAGCAATATTTAGGGGTAAAAAGTGAACCGTAAAATCCAGTAAACCGACATCACATTGTTATATTTGTCAGCTTTAAAATCAGAAAATCAAACATAGCGTTATGAAATTGGTAACACTCGAAGATTATATCATTAAAAAACAAAGTGATTTCCCTTATGCAACGGGAGAATTAACAGGCTTATTGAGCGCCATTGTATTGGCAGCGAAAGTGGTGAACAGGGAAGTGAATAAAGCCGGAATTGCTGATATTACGGGTGCTTACGGAGCTGAGAATGTGCAGGGAGAACAACAACAAAAGTTGGATGTGTATGCCGATGAGATTTTTATGCATGCATTAGAGTCTCAGGGACAAGTATGTGGAATGGCATCTGAAGAGCAAGAAGATTTTGTTCAGTTTGATAGTCATATTGCACAGGATGGAAATTATGTAGTAATGATTGATCCGTTAGATGGATCTTCAAATATTGATGTGAATGTGAGTATTGGAACAATCTTCTCCATTTACAGAAGAGTTTCTCCGGTAGGTTCGCCATTGGAAATGCGTGATTTCTTACAAAAAGGAGATCAACAAGTGGCTGCCGGATATGTGATTTACGGAAGTTCAACCATGTTGGTATATACTACGGGTAAAGGGGTAAATGGTTTTACCATGGATCCATCGTTAGGAACGTTCTATTTATCGCATCCGAACATGCAGATTCCTAAAAAAGGAAAAATCTATTCGATTAATGAAGGGAACTACCCGCACTTTTCTGATGGAATGAAAAAATATATCGCCTACTGCAAGGAGTTAAACAAAGAAACCAACCGACCTTATAGTGCGCGTTACATTGGATCTTTAGTGGCAGATTTCCATAGAAATATGCTAAAAGGAGGAATCTTTATGTACCCTGCAACAGATACTGCTCCTAATGGAAAGTTGAGATTGTTGTATGAGTGTAATCCGTTTGCAATGATTGCGGAGCAAGCAGGAGGAAAAGCGACTGATGGTATGAATCGAATTATGGACATGGAGCCAAATGGTTTGCACCAACGTGTACCGTATTTTACCGGATCAGCGGATATGGTAGATGAGGTGATGGAGTTTTTAAAAGAAGACGTTTTGGAGGTTGAGTAAAATCCACTTCAACATGATAATTCAAGGGTTTCTAGATGTAGATTTTAGAGACCCTTATTTTTTTGAGATCAATAACTATGACTAAAGAATCAATAAAAGAAGCATTTGCCGATCATCCGATAGCGATGGAATTGATGATGTATCTGAGAGACGCAGATTCAGGTCAATTCAAGATCAATGGATTGGTAGGTTCAGGAGCTTCATTGCTTATAAACGGAGTGATTTCCCATTTACGTGGAAGCCATTTGATTGTGGCTAACGATAGGGAGGAAGCCGCATATCTGCATAATGATTTTTTAGCGTTATTGCCAGAAAATAAACTACATTTTTTACCTGCATCGTCCAGAACACCTTATCGAGAAGATAAAGTGAACGATGTGGATGTATTACAGCGCACGGAAACTTTGGATGCGGTAAGTCACCGTAAAGAAGTTGTGGTGATCACTTATCCGGAAGCGTTGTCTGAGCGTGTAGTTACGCGAAAAGAGTTAAAAAGTAAAACGCTGGATATCCAAATTGGTGATGAGATTTCGTTAGATTTTATCAATGAATTGTTAGATGAATACCGATTTGAAAGAGAAGACTTTGTTTCAAAACCAGGTGAGTATGCGATTCGTGGGGGGATTGTCGATATCTTCTCTTATAACCACGATTTGCCATATCGTGTGGAGTTTTTTGGAGATGAAGTAGATTCTATTCGAACATTTGATCCTGCTACACAGTTATCCGATCATAATTACCAGAAAATAAGTATTGTTCCTGATGTACGTGACCAGATGTTGGTAGAAAACCGAATTAATGTATTGGAGTTTTTTACACCATCAACAACCATTTGGTTTAAGGATGTACAATTTGCGATTGATAAAGTAGAGAAAGAGTTTAATCTGGCGGTAGAATTATATCCTAAAACGGAGAACAAGGAAACGGTGATGTTGCCGCCTGAGGAACTTTACATTTGGGGTAAAAAAGTTGCCGAAATATGTGCGCAAAAGAAGGTCGTAGAGTATGGATTGAATAACTTTTATACCCAAGCTACAGCAGTACAGGTAAAACAGGCGCCTCAACCTGTATTCAATAAGAACTTTGAGTTATTAAGCGAGCAGTTTGAAGAGAATACTAAAGCAGGTATTCAGAACGTGATCGCTTCTTCTTCAGCAAAACAAATCGATCGATTACATAACATTTTTGAAGATCTGGAGCGTCAGCATACATTCTCCCCGATTCTGTTGGATTTGCATCAGGGGTTTGTGGATCAAAGTCTTAAGATAGCCTGTTATACGGATCACCAGATTTTTGAACGCTTTCACAGATTCCATCTTAAAGAAGGATTTAAGAAGAGCCAGCAGGATATTACACTCCAGGATTTGGCAAAACTGGAAACCGGAGATTATGTGACTCATGTGGATCATGGAATTGGAAAGTTTGCCGGACTGGTAAAGGTGGACAACAATGGCAAAAAACAAGAAGCCATTAAGTTGATTTATCGTGATAATGATGTGTTGTATGTTAGTATTCACTCGCTACACAGAATTGCGCGTTACACAGGTAAAGATGGAACTGAACCAAAAGTTCATAAAATTGGTTCACCAGCATGGAAGAATACCAAGAGTAAGACCAAAAGCAGGATTAAGAAGATCGCATATGATTTGATCAAATTGTATGCACAAAGAAAATCGGTAAAAGGTTTTCAGTATGCTCCGGATTCGTATTTGCAACATGAGTTGGAAGCGTCTTTTATTTATGAAGATACACCGGATCAGGAGAAATCTACATTGGATGTAAAAACAGATATGGAATCAGAAACCCCAATGGATCGATTGGTGTGTGGAGATGTTGGTTTTGGAAAAACTGAGGTAGCCATTCGTGCAGCATTTAAAGCTGCGGTAAATGGAAAGCAAGTCGCTGTTTTAGTGCCGACAACGATCTTGGCCATGCAACATCATAAAAGTTTTTCCAATAGATTGAAAGACTTTCCGGTAACGGTTGAATATGTGAATAGATTCAGAACAGCCGGACAAACCAAAGAGGTTTTAAGAAAGCTAAAAGACGGTAAGGTCGATATTTTGATTGGTACCCATCGAATTGTAGGTAAAGATGTTGAGTTTAAAGACCTGGGTTTATTGATTATTGATGAGGAACAAAAGTTTGGTGTTGCAGTAAAAGATAAATTGAAGACATTGAAGGCCAATGTAGATACCTTAACACTAACGGCTACACCCATTCCGAGGACATTACAATTCTCTATGATGGGGGCCAGGGACTTATCTGTGATCAGTACACCACCACCGAATAGGCAACCAGTAGAAACGGAAGTGCACACCTTCAACGAACAAATATTTAAGGATGCGATTAGCTATGAAATTGCCAGGGATGGACAGGTTTTTATCGTTAATAATCGTGTGGCCAATCTAGAGGAAATCGCAAATCTGGTGAGAAGAGTGGTACCCGGAACACGTGTGGTTACCGGACATGGACAGTTGGATGGAAAGGAACTGGAAAAGCGTATGATGGCTTTTGTGAATGGAGAATATGATGTGCTGGTGGCGACTACTATTATTGAGTCTGGGTTAGATATCCCAAATGCCAATACCATTTTGATTAATAATGCACATCATTTTGGATTAAGTGACCTGCATCAAATGCGTGGAAGGGTTGGACGCTCCAATCGTAAAGCATTTTGTTATCTTATTGCGCCACCGATGTCGGCATTGACCACTGAAGGTCGTAAAAGGCTAGAGGCGATTAGTCAGTTTTCAGATTTGGGAAGCGGAATCAATATTGCGATGCGTGATTTGGATATTCGTGGTGCAGGAGATCTTTTAGGTGGAGAGCAGACCGGTTTTATAAGTGAAATCGGTTTTGAAATGTATCAGAAAATCTTGGATGAAGCTATTGAGGAGTTAAAAGAAAACGAATTCAAGGAAATGTACGCTTCTGAAGAAAAAGAATATGTCAGAGATACTGCTTTAGAAAGTGATTTGGAAATACTGATTCCGGATCGATACGTTCAAAACGTTGCTGAACGCTTAAAGTTGTACAAAGTACTTGCTGATTCTAAGACGGAACAGGATTTAGAAGTTTTTGCGAAACAATTAATTGATAGATTCGGACCATTACCTGATGAAACCCGATTATTGATCGAATCCGTGAAGTTAAAGTGGAAAGCTAAAGATATCGGCTTTGAGAAATTGGTGTTGAAGAGCAACAAATTGATTGGGTATTTTGTCAGTAACCAACAGTCCAGTTACTATGAAAGCCCTTATTTCCATAGAGTTTTGGATTTCGTTCAGCGCTATCCGCAAAAAGCTCAATTAAAAGAAAAGTCCGGAAAGTTGAGTTTGGTATTTGAACAAGTTACAGAACTCCATTTTGCGAATGATTTACTTCAGGGGATTTTAGATTTTAATTCTGGCAAATAGATTCTCATAGAGTTGTAAATATCCACGTGGTTCGTGTATAAATTAAAATGTGCATAGTCTGATTATAGGACTATTTGTTATAATTTGCGCCCGTTTTCAAAACGTATCGAAGTCGTATTTTAACGGATAAAAATGAGAGTTCTAGTTCCAACAGATTGTTCAGATTTAGCAGCCATTGCATTAAAACCTGCAAAGTTGTTGGCTCAGAAATTTGATGTGGAAATCGTAGCTCTTAAAGTGGTAAATGCGCCCGTAGATGCGGTGTTTGATGAAAATGGTGAACTTACAGATCATGAGGAGTTTGATGCTTCCGTCTATCGCAAAGAAGTTGCAGAGGGCGCCATAAAGGTACAGGACTGGGCGAAACAACATGAATGTTCGGTAGAGCCTTTGGTAAGATCAGGTTTAATGATCGAGTCGATTCTGAAAGTGATTGAGGAGGAGCGTATTGATATGGTAATCATGCATAGTGACATTACATCTGGTTTAAAGAAAATGGTGCATGGACCAATTGTAGAGCGCATCGTACTGAATTCTAAAGTTCCGGTACTTACGGTTAAAGATTATTTTGATTCTTTTAATAACATTGCGTTCGCCAATAATTTCAGACGATATGATGTGAGAATTGGAATGGTGAAAAAGATTCAGGAAGCTTTTAATTCCAAATTGCATTTGATCAGGGTAAACACACCTCGTAAGTTTATGAGTCATGATGAGGCGATGTTTGGAATGGAAGCTTTTGCCAAAGCGCATGATTTGAAAAATGTAGAGTTTCATCATATTAATGATAAGAAGATCGATAGAGCTTTGATTGATTTTTGTAAGATTTACAAAATAGATTTGATGACTATCGGCTCAAAACAGAGAAAAGGTTTAATCAGTGTAATGAGAGGATGTCCATCCAAGGAGATTGTAAATCAAATGGAGTTTCCGGTATTGACATTCAGATCCAAATCAAGAAAAAAGTATACGTATGGAATTCATTAAAGATCCATGGCCATGGTATGTTGCCGGGCCCATTATTGCGTTAGTTTATACCATGTTGGCCATGTTTGGGAAGAGCTTTGGGATATCATCATCTCTAAGAACAGTGTGCGCTATTGCTGGGGCAGGGAAGAAGATTCCATTTTTTGATTTTGACTGGAAATCACAAGTGTGGAATTTGACATTTATTTTAGGAACTATCATAGGAGGGTTTATTGCTTCGCAGTATATGTCAAATGGTGAAGGGATGATTTTGGCTGATTCTACTGTAGCATCATTACAGGAGATGAATTTGACCAGTTATGAGGAAGGAATTTATCCAAAAGAGTTGTTCAACTGGGACCTTTTATTTTCGCTAAAAGGTTTTATTATCATGATTTTGGGCGGATTAATGATTGGTTTTGGAACGCGCTGGGCGGGAGGTTGTACTTCCGGTCATGCCATTAGCGGATTAGCTAATTTACAGTTACCATCTTTGATTGCTGTAATTGGTTTTTTTATCGGAGGGTTGGTAATGACTCATTTTTTATTACCTGTAATTTTAAGTCTATAGTTTATGCAGTATTTAAAATATATAGGATTAGGAATCGTTTTTGGGATCATGTTTACCAAAGCTGAGATCATTTCATGGTTTAGAATTTATGAGATGTTCCGTTTTGAAAGTTTTCATATGTACGGTATTATAGGTTCTGCTGTAATATTGTCCATCATTAGTACTACGATCATAAAAAAAATGGGTATTAAAGACATTGGCGGTAATCCAATTGTGTTTAGTCCAAAAGATAAAGGATGGCGCAGATATTTAATGGGAGGATCTATTTTCGGAATGGGATGGGCTTTAACAGGTGCATGCCCGGGACCACTTTACGTATTGATTGGTAATGGAGCTTTAATGGTTATAGTGATTATTTTGTCAGCAGTTGCAGGTACATGGTTATATGGCTATTTCAGTGATAAATTACCTCATTAATATGGTTTTCGAAACGGAAAGATTGTATTGTAGAAACTTAACCTCAGCTGATGCGCAAGCATTTTTTGATTTGAATGAAGATCCTGAAGTATTAAAATATACCGGGGATACACCGTTTAGTCAAGTTACAGATGCCAAAGATTTCCTGAATAACTATACCGAATACCAAAAGCAAGGATATGGTCGTTGGGCCGTAATTCGTAAATCGGATGGCGTATTTTTAGGGTGGTGTGGATTAAAATATCATTCTGATATGGATCAGGTAGATTTAGGATTCCGTTTTTTTAGAAAATATTGGAAGAGGGGATATGCTTCAGAATCTGCACAAGGAGCCATTACATATGCTTTCTCAGATTTAGAATTGGACCGTTTGATAGGTAGGGTACAGGAAGGAAACGAAGCTTCAGTTCATGTACTAAAAAAGCTTGGATTCCAATTGGAAAGAAAGTTTGATTTTGAAGGAAAACCCGGACTTTTATTTGGTCTGGATAAGTCTTAATTTGTCTGCCCTTTCTTGGCTTTTTTCAGCTTGCGTTTTTCCTGTTTTTTACGACTTCTAGCTACTTTTTTATTGATAATAGCCAGATTCTCTTCACGCTCCTCTTCTTGTTGTTTGTAGTATTCTGCTTCGCAATCTCTTTTGTTTTCAGCTTTTTTCAAGTGATTAGATAAGATACAACCTAGATTGTCCCAGCTTTTAAAAGGTTCTGTATAAGCAATACCAATTCCCTGGGTATATGGCGAAATATTTTGATATACCGGATTGAGTTCGTTTGATCGATTGAATACCTTTCCAACAATATTCCCCTTGCGATTGACTTTATAAGAAACCGTAAATTCACCAACGAAGTTATTTGTCTTGGTGGTAGTACTACTGCTTACATTTCCGGAGATTCCAAAGTTGGTTTCCACCAAAACCCGATCATTAAATAGCTGCGTAGAAAGTGCCACTTCAACTTCATCTGCGGTAATATTATCTCCCGGACTATATCGAACCCCTACATCAAAATCATTACTAATTTTAGAAAGCCAGTTACTTAGCTGATTAGATAATACTTCAGTAGAATTGGTCGCTAACATATTAGAACTTGCAGCCACATCATTTCCGGTGATGGGCATAAACTTATTCAGAATCAGTAATCCAAAAACCTGCTTGTTGCGCTCTCCTTCATCCAGGCTATTGAGAAGCGTTTGAATTTCATCATACTTTGGCGGAAGTTTAAATGAAAAGGATAAATCCGGATTCATATAATTCCCCGTCATTTTTAGCATGACGTCCACAGGAACACGCTTTTTCAACTCTGCTGTATCGTAAGCCGCTGTAATTCCAAGTTCAAATAATGCGGTTCTTACGTTATATGATGCTGTAATATCTGCTTGTCCTTTATAGGGGTCACCATTCCATGTAAGGCGACTTCCTGAGTTAATAACAAATCGCTTGCTGATTACCTTTGAGAAGGTAAAGAGATAGAATCCTTCTGAAATTTCATAATTTCCATAAATGCTAAAATCGTTATCCTCGTTGATTTTTAGATTAATTGTTCCATCCCCACGCGCTTGAATCTTGTCTGAAGTAAACTCATCAAAGATTAATTGTACCATCGCATTTTTGTTTAGCTCCATGGACATATCCAGATTTAATCCAAAGGTTTCTTCTTTATGCAAATCTTCCTCAGGGATAACTTCAGTTTTAATATTGATATCTTTAAAATAGATATAATCCTTTTGCGCTACTTCATCATCCTCAAAGAACGGAATGTAGACCTGTGTGCCCGGACCGGATTTAACATTGGCCGATAAATTGAGGTTTCCATCGTAATCGGAATCAATGCCAATTGTGGAGCCGGGATTTAGATAGATCGTTCCGTAGAAATAATCATTGTCAACTTTGGTCGTATTAAATGCTCTAAAAAGACTGACAGATGTAACGGCCAAATCAAAATTTATATCGTCAAAATTATTGTGAAATAGAGAGAAGTTGACCTGCGCTTTTTTTCCTGCGGCATCGGTAATATATATCGCATCTGCACCGATGAGGTTAGGGCGAATAAAAACATCCTGATCATTTACGTAAAGAACTTCGTTCAAATAAATCACTCTGGTTTTTACTTCATTGAGCGTGAAGTTACCCTGGAGTACAGGCTCATTAAAAGTGCCTGTTAAACTGGCTGTCCCATTAACGGTTCCGGAGACCTGATCAATAAATTCGGTAAAAAACGGTTCTACAACATTTGCTGGAAAATGATCTAATGAGAGTTTAACATCCAATTTGTTTTCCTTTCTTTTAGGGTAGTAAGATCCGTCCAAAGAAATGGTTTTTAAAGTATCATTTTCGAAGTTTAAGTCCAGATCGAACTTTTCATTTTCAGCATCCCATTCTGATTTAAGATGACCTGAACCTAATTTTTGGTGATTGAATGTCAGGTCTTTAAAATTAGAATTGGAGTAGAGACGAATATCATTATATACATCTTTAAGTATGGTAGAGCCGTCCACAATACCCTCAGTATGAATGTTGTATTTATTGAATAACGGGTTGAGGAATTTCAGGTTAAAACTGTCTACTTCAATTTCTAATTCTTTTTCTGGGTCTTCACTAATAAAACCATTAAGCCTAAAGCTTTGATAGCTTTGCGCCAACATCACATCATTAAATACATATTCTTTTTGGCGTTTGATGATTTCACTGGAATCATGCAGCGCCCAAAGTGTATCCTTGATGGTTACCCAGGAATCTGTAAACCCTATTTGGAAGTTTTCAGGATCAATAAATTGTAGGTCAAAATTGATATCACCTGCATTTCTATTTGAATCCAGATAATTATCCCAATGTAAGTTGGATTGAATTAAGTTTTCTATGGCTTCGGCCTTCACATTAAAGTTCTCGATGTAGTTACTATCTGTAAACAATACAGAACCAATTCGTGCTTTTAAGTTAAAAGTATCTGTGGTAAGTTTTGCATTTAAATCCAGGTCTGCAACATCCTGACCTATGAGATTCATTCGAGAAGAGTTGGCTAAAAGTTCAATCTCTTCTGCTTCAGAATTGAATGAGAAATCGATATTCAGATCACTTTTGAATGTAACCTGTGGAATGAATATAGCAGAGAACCCACTGAATTTTTTGGCTTTTAAAACCAAATGGAAATTCTCTACAGTTTCAGGTTTGATTTGTGGTTCACTATAAACAGAAGGGAGCCATTTATAGATCACATAATTAAGAGATTTGAGTAGTTCCTTAAAGTAAAATTGTCCTGTGATTTGCATGGTCATGTTATCGGAACTAAGCGCTAGTGTTTTGTCCTTACCGGTAGTAAATGCCAGAAAATCTACTTTTTCCAACGTTACCGGTTTTCCATTTTCAACATAATGGAAATTTCGTAATCCCGCTCGACCCAATACATTGTCAAAGGAATCTCCCTGGAAGTTAAAGACCACTTCGGTACTCACCGTTGAAGAACTGTCTTTATCCATTAAATGAAGTTGTCCTGGGCGAAGATGTTCAATTTTTGAGGAGAATTCATATCGGGGAACTTCACCCCCCAAAGCAATGCTGCCATCAAATGAGAGATTCACATTGGTATCTACAATGTCCAAAAGCCCTTTAATGGTTTGGTCGATAATGGTACCATCAAATGTGATATCCTTATAGGTGTACCCCATAAAATCAAATCGAGATGCTTTTCCTTCCACTTCCAGATCCATTTTTTCAAAGGCCAGGTTTTCTCCTTTAACCTGAATATCCATACTGACCTTGCCTAATAAATCTTGTTTATTCATGATTCGCGCTAAATCAAAATTCGTGGTTTTAATGGCTCCACTATACCTTACTGTCCCGGATTCTTCTTGCGCCAGTTGTAAGTCGGTATTGATGATCTCTTTATCGGATTTAAAAGTCCCATAGGTTACAAAATCATTATAGAATCCAGTGAAATTCCCTTTAAAATCAATGGTGCCTGCATTATTCAGAAAGTGTGGGATTTCCAATTGTTTACCTTCATTAAATGGATAGGCCTTTATCGAGGTTAAATCATTGTAATTACTACTAAGATGTTTGAATTTGCAGGTGAATGATGTAGACTCAAAATCCGGTAATCCTACAATGAAAATTCTCCCATAGAGTGTAGTCGCTTCACCATATTGCAGAAAAATATCCTGAAATTTCATATCACTTACCGGGCCACGCTCTTTTCCAAATACGGTTACTTCATAATCTAAGCCTTCCAAAGGAGGAGCAAAATAAGCGATGTCTTTAAAGTTGATGATAGAGGTGTCCAGTTTGTATTGCATATATACCTGATCAATAAATTCGGCATATGAAGCTATGGAATCGTAAGTATACTCGAGATCTAATGCTAAATCAGAGTACGGGGTTTTAATCTTTAAGTTTTCCACCTGAGTAGTGGTTGGACTGAAAATCGCATCTCCATAAAAATGATCTAATACGAATCCAGACCTTTCTGACCAGGAAAAGGTATCAAAGTGTCCGTTAAATGAATCATTGACCATTTTAAAGTTGGTCACATCCAAATTAATCTGATTCAATTCAATATGGTTCCAATCCACACCAAATGGAATTACCTCATAGTTATCATTATCCCAGATAAAGTGTCCGTTGGTGACGATAATGTTCGAAGCATTTATCAGAATATTCATGCCACTTGAGGTCGTGTCATTAGATGAAAAAGCATCGATTAAAAAAGCCAAATTGGTATGCTGACTATCAATAGTTTGTTGAAGATTATATACCGGTTGATCAATTTGAACCAGCCCAAATTGGAGTAGCGTAGTGTCCTCTTTGAAATCAAAAGACTCTATTTCAGCATCCAGATTATCGATATAAAACAAAGTATCATGTTGTAAATCTTCAATATAGAGTTTCTCTAATCGAATAAATTTAAAAAAGCTGATGTCCACCTTATCCACCTGAACTACAGTATTGAGTTTTTTTTCAAGATAGGATGCTGCTTGTTTTGCAATTAGAGTCTGCCCAAAGGAGGTCCACAAAAAGAACTGTATCAAAAGAATGAACAGGACGAGTACAATTGCAATGTACTTAAGTATTTTGAGGACTTTTTTGATAGTTTTGTTTTCTTTAAAAATAGTGCCAAAAACTACTGGCTAAAATCGTTTGCAAAATTAATTAAATGAGTGCACCAATTATCATATTAGGAATAGAGTCTTCGTGCGATGATACCTCCGTTGCAGTTATAAAAGATGGTGTACGATGTTCAAACGTAATTTCCGGTCAAACCGTACATGAAGAGTTTGGAGGAGTTGTTCCGGAACTGGCTTCCAGAGCGCATCAACAAAACATTGTTCCAACTGTGGAAATGGCTCTGAAAAAGGCGGATGTTAAAGTGGAAGAGATATCCGCTATAGGCTATACGCGTGGTCCGGGTTTATTAGGTTCATTATTGGTTGGAAGTTCATTTGCTAAAGGATTGTCTATGAGTTTAGACATTCCTTTGATTGAAGTGAATCATATGCAAGCGCACATTTTGGCTCATTTTATTACAGAATCTGATGGTTCATCAAATATTCCTGAATTCCCATTTTTATGTTTAACGGTTTCGGGAGGACATACCCAAATCGTAAAAGTGAACAATCATTTTGATATGGAATTGTTAGGTCAAACGCAAGATGATGCAGCCGGAGAAGCATTTGATAAAATTGCTAAAATCATGGGATTACCTTATCCGGGAGGGCCTTTGATTGATAAATATGCACAAGAAGGTAATCCGGATGCTTTTGAATTTCCAAGATCAAAAATGCAGGGGTTAAATTTTAGTTTTAGTGGATTAAAGACTTCAGTTCTATATTTTCTGCAAAAGGAAATCGCCAAAAATCCGGACTTTATTAATAAAAATAAAGCAGATATCTGTGCTTCGGTTCAGTATACCATCGTAGAAACATTATTGGGAAAGGTTAAACGTGCCGTAAGGGAAACTGGAATTAAGAATGTAGCTGTAGCAGGTGGAGTATCTGCAAATAGTGGTTTAAGAAGAGGTTTATTAGATCTTCAAAAATCAAAATCCTGGAATGTATTTATTCCTAAAATGGAATATACGACTGATAATGGGGCAATGATTGCAATTACTGCGTATTTAAAATTCCTGTCTGGAGATTTTGCTTCAAAAGGGAATGCTCCTTTGGCAAGATTGAGTGTCGAGAATGATTTGAGTAGCAAATAATCAGGGACTGCAAGGGGTTGATTTTTAGTTGATGTCACCTGTTTGTCGGGTGGCTGTCGTGTAGATGCTTAGAGCAAAAAAGCAGTTGTAAATACTTTTGTTGGAGAAATGAAAAGTATGAAAACATATAGCAAAGAAGTCTTTCTCTCTTTGATCAAAAAGATGAGACAAGAAAGACAATGGTCTCAAGAACAGTTGGCTGAAATGACGGGGTTGAGTGTGCGTACCATTCAGAGAATAGAACATGATCATAAAGCCGGATTAGAATCTATTAAGGCATTGTCTGCGGTATTTGAAATTGAGATTGTTGAGCAGGATACTGATGGCACAGCTCAAAAAGAAAAAGAGGAGAAGTATATTCAGAGCATTAAGGGATTATATCAATGGGTTATGTGGGCAGTTTTGAGTTTAATTTATCCGGTGATTAGCGTAATTCGAGGAGATATGTCATGGACCGTAATTGGGTGGATGCTTTTTTCCTGGTCTGTATTTTTTGTGATATATGGAATCAGCAATTTTGATTTTTTCGGTGATAAATGGAAGGAGAAACTTCTTAAAAAGAAGTTCCCCGATCGAAACTCTTAATGTTGTTTATTGGCTTTTTTGGATCCACGATATAATTCATAATGTACAAACCGGGTTTCCAAAGGTCCGTTATATAGCTTAATTCGTTTGCTGGTACGCAATCCAATATGTTTTAAAGCATCTTTATTTGAGGTGATAATCCAGGCGTCCCAACCCTGAAAGTTTTGTTTTAATGTATCCCCAATTTCTTTGTAAAGACGATTGATATCTTCAGGAGTCAATCGTTCTCCATAAGGCGGATTAATAATGATGACCCCTTGATCTTCTTTCTTTTTTAAATCCTTAAATGCCGATAGTTGTGAAGTTATATGTTTATCGCAACGTGCATTTCTGACATTGTGATTTGTTGAAGCAAGAGATACATCGGAAATATCACTGGCATATACTGGAACTTTCAAATCTTTTACCGCAGATTTAGCTTCATTTCTAACCTCAGACATGAGATCTTTGTCGAAGTTTTTCCAGGTATTAAAACCGAATCTTGAACGATACCATTGCGAAGGAATTCTTCGGGCTTGATATACTGCTTCGATTGGAATTGTACCAGAACCACACATCCCGTCAATTAAAGGAACTGAACCATCCCATTTCGTTAAACGAACCAAAGCAGCTGCTAAGGTTTCATTTAAAGGAGCTTCGACTGTTTCTTCTCGATAACCTCTACGATTTAAAGTCGGACCGGAAGCGTCTAAATAAATACTTACAAACTCATCTGAAATATGCAGGAAAAACTGATAATCCGGACGATCCTTATCAATAGAAGGACGTTGCCCGCTTTTTTGACGAATACGATCTACTATAGCGTCTTTTAATTTTAAAGAAGCGTATTTGGTATGCGTAAAGTGTTTAGAATTGACCGTGTAATGAATAGCGAAAGTGCTTTGATGACCCATAAAATCTTCCCAACTCAGGTTATACGCCTTTTCATATAATTGATCAGGGTTGAATGCTTCAAATTCATCTAAATAAACCAATACGCGAAGTGCATGCCTCAGCTGAAGACACGACTTGTAAATAAATTTCAGATTTCCAGAACAATGTACTACACGATTTCCTACTTCAACATTTTTTGCACCGAGCTGTTTTATTTCATCTGCAAGTAGTTCTTCTAACCCGTAAAGAGTAGTAACGGCAATAGTTTGTTCAGATTTGGGATCAAAAATTTTCTTCACATTCATAGCGCAAATGTAAAGGTTTGAAAGTTCCGAGATAGTCTAGTTCCAAATCATTTTTGGAAGGTCCGTCTATTTATTTTATATTGACAAATATTTCGATATCCAGCCAACTATATTAATTATTAATACGTCCTATACCTAGATTATTCTAAATGAGCCAAATATATAGCTATACTCAAAGGTTGTTGGTAATGCTATTGCTGTATTTTACAGTAGAGGTTTCTTATGCTCAAATTGTGGCTGATTTTGATGCGGATTCTACCGTGGGATGTGTACCCTTTATCGCAGATTTTAATGATTTGTCCACCGGTGGAATAGTTTATCGCCACTGGGATTTTGGCAATGGAAATACAGCTGTTGGGAATAATATGAACCCTTCTGCGGCTTATAATTCTTCGGGTACTTATACTGTAACGCTTACCGTTTCTGATGGGGTGGATACGGTTAGCATCACCAAAGCAGCTTACATTCATGTTTTAGCGGCTCCAAATGCGGCTTTTACTTTTCAGCCAACGGTAACCGGTTGTGCGCCATTTCCATTTCAAGTCACGGATTTATCTATTCCTTCAAATGCACCTATCTCCTCCTGGAAATGGGATTTTGATGATGGAACCCCAATCGTAAGTGGTCAAAATCAAACGCATGTTTATGCCAATGCGGGAACATATTCTGTGACACTTATCGTTACTGATACGCTAGGTTGTAGTTCTACAAGTGTGCAGCCTAACCTTGTGAATGTACATCCGCAACCAAGTGCAAATTTTTATACAACGGGATCAGCAACGGCATGCGCCCCTCCCTTAACGGTCAATTTTTTGAATTCATCAACGGGTACCGGAACATTAACTTATAATTGGACGATTGACGGTACAAGTTATACCACACCTACAGTAACATCCACCTTTACACAACCAGGGGGATATGATGTGGAATTAATTGTGACAAACACACTAGGTTGTACAGATACCTTGTCCATACCAAACTACGTATGGATTGGAAGTATTCAGGCAGCAATGGATATTCCTGATACTACTTGTCCGGGGGTACCCACTACGATGACCAATATTTCAAATGGTGGAAGTAACTTTTATTGGGATTTCGGAGATGGTTCTACAGATTTTGGTCCTGTGGTAGATCATATCTACACGACTCCAGGTACCTATACCGTGACTTTGATTTCAAGTGCAGGATTGAATTGTGATGATACAGTAACACAAGATATTGTGGTGGAATATGTTCAGGCTGCTTTTACGTCATCGCCAAATTTCTCATGTGAACCATTTTTAATAGCAAATTTTGTAGACCAGTCTATTGGAAATATTGTGGAATGGAAGTGGTATTTTGGAACTCATCCTGGATATCCAAGAGATTCTAGTGATGTACAAAACCCATCACATACGTATTACGGAGAAGGTATATTTGATGATACTTTAGTGGTGACTACAGCAAATGGTTGTAAAAGTATGGCTGTCATACCCGCCAATGACACTATTGAAATTACTCAGGCTTATTTCACGCCCAGTGTGTCAAATGGATGTGCACCGCTTTATGTTGACTTCACTAATTTAACAACACCAGTAGCTTCAATAGACAGTACTATTTGGGATTTTGCGGATGGTTCTCCGCTAGATTATAGTTTCTCTCCAAATCACACTTTTATGAACCCTGGGGAGTATCAGGTAGAATTGACTGTTATTTCTGTAGATGGCTGTACAACCAATTATCAGGTATGGATAGAGGTAGGGTCTGTCCAAACTGCTAATTTCACTATTGATACCATAGTCGCATGTGGTTCTGATACCGTTAATTTTATTAACCTATCACAAGATACCAATTTATTGGATGAATACTTCTGGGACTTTGGAGATGGAACTTCTTCAAGTGATTTTGAACCTGCCCATTTATTTTTGGATACCGGATATATGAGTGTGTCATTAGTGGCATCTTATAACGGATGTAAGGATACTATTACCATTGACTCGATTATACATATTTCAGGTCCCGTCATTGGATTTGATAATATTATAAATTGTGACACACCAAACCTGATGACATTTGTTCCTCATGCGCTTGGTGGAACAAGCTTTTGGTGGGATTTTGGAGATAGTTCTACTATAGATTCTGTGAATTGGAATACATCACATTTATATCCTCCTGTGGACTCCAATTATATGGCTATTTTAACCGTCTATGACTCTACTACCGGCTGTTGGCAGGACGCAGAAGTCGAACTGGCTATACGGTTTTTAGAAGGTATATTAACGAATTCTGATACCACTATTTGTAAGGGCGATGTAGTGTTTTTTAATACAGGTTCGTCTATAAATGCATTGGGAGATGTCCGGTGGGGATTCAATACAGATACGGCATATTCCTCGGGTTTTACCAATAATCAGTTTACGTTTACGCAACCCGGATTAAATCATGTATTTGCAGTTGTACGTGACCAAAACGACTGTACGGATACATTGGTCAATGATATATTCGTATATCACCCGGTGGTTGATTTTGTCGGAAATCCTACTTCTGGTTGTGATCCGTTACCGGTACAGTTTACTGATTTGACCGTTACTGATACAAACATTGTCTCATGGCATTGGAAATTTGGGGATGGCTCAACCTCTTCGTTGCAACATCCGTTGCATATTTATGATGGAGTACTCAATAATACTTATGATGTAGAATTGATAGTGGTAGATACTTTCGGGTGTACTAACGAACATGAAAAAACGAATTACATTCATACTACCCAGCCACCAGCGAGCTTTGCAGTAGTCAATAATCTACTATGTGACGGAGATTCAGCATATTTCCATAGTGCACCCACAGGAACGAATTTTACTTATTTCTGGGATTTTGGAGATGGGACCACCAGTACATTATATCAACCGCAACATGCCTATTCTTCAGGAAACTATACTGTTTCTTTAACCGTAACTGACGGGATGGGTTGTGATTCGACTTATGTAATGCCTCAAAATATTGATGTTCAAAGTTTACCGATAGCAAATTTTATCGCAAATCCTACCGTTGCGACTTGTTACCCGGCCAGTGTCATGTTTACGGATTCCAGTATTGTTCAGAATGGAGCTACATGGACCTGGAACTTTGGTGATTCACCGAATTTTGTTACGCTAAGTGGGACTACCGCACAGAACTTATATAATAACCCGGGACAGTATGATGTGACTTTGGTAGTGAAAACAACCTATGGATGTACAGATACAATTACGAAACCTAATTTTATAAATATAGGAGGTCCTGTGGCTAATATTACAGTGAATCCGGCAATTGGTTGTGTGGGAGATACCGTATTCTTTGATGCCATAAATAACTCTGGAGCACGATTATTTACCTGGGATTTTGGAGATGGAGTAGTCGATACATCATCATACCCTCAATCTATGATAGGACATATGTATACCCAACCCGGAAATTATCCAATCATTCTTTTATATGCTGATTCTTCCGGTTTATGTCAGAAAAGTGATAGTATTATTTTGGAAGTGGATCATGTGGAATCACACTTTTTAACGTCACAAGATGATGGATGTGTCCCTTTAAGTTTAGGGGTTATTAATCAATCTTTTGGTGAAGATAGTTGGAGATGGTTTTTAAATGGGAATCAGGTCTCAACAAATTTTACAACCGGATTTCATTTAGATTCTGCAGGAATGCATGAAATTAAATTGGTTGCATGGGATTCGCAAACGCAGTGTTCAGATACTTCTACGCATATAATTGAAGTTTTCCCGCTTCCTGATGTTCAGGCTATTGATGATAAAGCAGTATGTATTGGAGACAGTTACCAATTAAATGCGAATCCTGCCGGATTGACCTATCAATGGGGACCGAATACCTGGTTAGATAATCCGAATATTAAAAATCCGGTTACTACGCCTACCAGCGATATTCAATATGTGGTTACTGCAACGGATTCTAACCTATGTCAGAATACCGATACGGTTGAAATTATAGTACAACATAAACCACAAATTTTATTCTTCCCGTCAGATACCTCAATTTTTATTGGAGGAGATTATCAGGTGTATATGTCTTCAAATATGCCGTTGCTTTATTCCTGGAATCCGGCAAACTCAGCAAGTTGTAGTGATTGTGCGGAACCGTTGGTATCACCTACTACACCAACCGTATACACCCTCACGTATCAGGATACCAATATGTGTTTTGTTAGTGACACCTCATTTTTTGTACACGTAGAAGAAGATTTTTCAGTATACATCCCAAATTCGTTTACACCTAATTGGGATGGAGATAATGATTTATTTATGCCTGTAACTTATGGTATTAAAGAATTGGTGTACATGCGCATCTTTGATAGATGGGGAGTACAGGTCTATGAAACAACCGACCTTAACCAGGGATGGGATGGAAGAGTAAATGGTAGAATCACAGCGCACAACTCTGTGTTTTCCTATAAAATCAGCGTAAAACGATTTAATGGAATGATCGAAGATTACGTGGGAATGGTAGTTTTAGTTTCCCGTTAGAGCTGGTCTCTTAGACCTAGCATTTTTAAAGCTGTAACCCCCGCTTCAACACCTTTATTTCCTAAAATACCTCCAGATCGATCAATAGATTGTTGTTTGGTATCATCAGTAAGTACTCCAAAGATGATCGGTTTATTTGTTTTTAAACTAACATCTTTAACACCTTGGGAAACTGCCTGGCTCACAAAGTCGAAATGAGACGTTTCTCCACGAATAACAGTACCAATACATACCACGGCATCAATTTCAGGTTTATTAGCCATCCATTGGGCAGCAAGGGGTAATTCGTAAGCACCGGGAACATCATGCCTGATGATATTTTCTTCTAATACACCATTATCTAACAATGCGCTTTCGGCTCCGTCTGCCAGATTTTGAGTAATATCTTCATTCCATTCACTTCTAATAATGGCAATAGTGTATTTATTGCCGTTTGGAACATCTTCAGAAGAATAGTCAGATAGGTTTTGATGTATAGTTGCCATTTTACGATTGTTTTAGCTGCAAAAATACATTGTTGTACGCTTTAAAAAAGTTCTATACTATATTTCCACATTAAAGCAATGACTAAAAAGCGTAATGTCTTCCCGATAAACATACCAGTAAGGGCTTTTAGAGGATGAATTCGGGCAAAACCGATAGCAGCAGCCATTGGATCTCCAATTCCGGGAAGCCATGTGAATAAGGCATAGATAAAGCCATATTTTTGTGCGCGAATCATTTGCACTTCAATTTTGTCTTGCGGGATTTTAAACCATTTTTCCAACCAGGACCATTTCCCAAGTTTCCCCATGTAATAGGTGATCATCCCACCAATAGTATTTCCGACACCCGCAATAATGATCAGATAATTCATATCATATTTAGAATAGAGCAGAGCTAAAAAAACGGCCTCAGACCCTAATGGAAGGATAGTTGCGGCAAGTATAGCGGAGAAAAACATTCCCCAGTATCCGAGTTCTATCCAGTCCATTGATTCAAATTATTTGAAATAAAAAAAGCCTTTTCCATAAATGCTAGAAAAGGCTTTTAAATATGATTTTGAAGGTTGTTTATTTTTCAATAAATAACCAGTTTAATTGTCTTTCAGATATTTTAGAGTAACCATAGAAGAATACTCCAACGAAAAATAAGTTACCTAAAATACTATTTAACAAGAATGGTAACCCCGCTTCAAATGCTAACATCAAACCAGCCATGTCCTGAGAATAAAAAGGACTGTGTAACCATGTACCGAAGTTAGTAAGCACGAAGAACAATAAGGTACTGATAATTGTTACGCTCACAATAGGTAATGCTTTAAAGCTTTTAATCGTAAAGTGAGAGATCACTGCCATTAAGATAAATGCAGCATAAATCCATCCAGAAGATTCACCGAATAATACGAAACTATCATAATATGTGCTGTAAAAAACGTTATTGATGATTAAATCACTAACGAAAATTGCAGAAACAGGAATCAAAATTACTGTTAAAGAATTACGCATTGTTGCTCCACCTAAAATAGCTATTGCAGCTACGGCAGTAACATTTGGCCAGTGAGGAATAATACGCGACATTGCTACTGCAAAAACAGTAATGAATAAAACAGAAATTTTTGGATTCATTTTTGAAAGCATAATTGTATAATTTTGGCAAAAATAGTCAACAAATTCTTTAATCAAGAATTGAGATATAATTTATTGAAATCGTAGAACCAAACTCTTAATACCAAAAGGATAGTTTCGATATATATAACTTTGATAAAGAATATAATAACTTTGGCTAAGGATGTTCTGCATATTGCAGTAAAATAAAGGACACTAATTCCGAAAATGCATGTACATAGATAGATTCGAAAAAACCGATATGCTTGACCTGCTTGGCAAAATGCTCGTTCACATTGATGCAGATTATAGAGTAATTGATGTAAACGCAGATACATGTAAGGTTTTGGGGTACACCAAAGCTGAGATGCTAGGAAAAAACTGGTTTAATCATTTTGTCCCGGATGAGGATTCTCCATTGAACAGTTATAGTGTGGAAAAAATGGATGAGTTTTACGACACTCCTGTTTTGACAAAGTATGGGAAAGAAAGAATGATATCCTGGCAGAAAACCACGATTTATGATGAAGAAAGTGGGGATATCTTGAGTTACGTATGTATTGGTGATGATATAACCAAACATGAAAATTACCTGACCACATTACACAAAATTTCTTCTTTACTTCTGGATTATAGTCCGGAAGTTCCATACAAAGAATTTGTACGTTTAGTAGGAGATGCGGGGAATGCAGATCATACCTATATATTTTTAAATACCTATGATGAAGACGGGAAAATCTCAGCGAATAAGGTCAGTGAGTGGGGGCGGAATATGTTCCTGGACAATGATGACGATCTTCCCGGATTAAAGTATTTGGTGGTCAATGAATTTGCTACAGAATTAACGGATAAGTTAAAATCCGGAGAGGTGATTAATCTGAGAACATCATCGTTTCCTAAATGGGAACAAGAATTTTTTTCAGAGTTGAATATTAAAGCGATCTTATTAATTCCAATCATTGTAGATGAAGAGTTTTTTGGCTTTATCGGTTTTGATAACCGTGAAACAGAAAGAGAGTGGACATATTCTGAATTGGAGTTTTTGAAAGCTGCGGTGAAAAACCTGGAGCAGCGAATCATTCGATCTAAAACTTTAGAGGCGCTTAAAAATCAGAACTTACGATTTCAAGCCACAATGGATGCAATTGAATCCATTATAATCGTATCTGATTTGCAATCGAATGAGGTTATTTATTTGAATAAATACGGCCAGAATACATTAGGAAGTGTAGTAGGTAAGTCTTTTACAGATGTATTAGATATTGATGGAGATTTACCAAAAGAATATATAGATAATACTTTATTATTATCGGGGAGTGGAGAACCTGCTGATACAAGGGAATGGGAGTTCTTTAGTCAATCGAATGATGTCTTTTATAATTGTCAGGTAAAGGCCATCAAATGGATTGATAATAAATGGGTAAGATTAGAAACCGTAACGGATGTTTCATCAAAAAAGGAGAATGAAATTTCCCTCAAGGCAAGTGAGGCGAAGTTTCGTAAACTGTCTACGATTACGGTCGAAGGAATTATTATTCACGAACAAGGAATTGTAAGTGATGCCAATGAAGCTTTTAGTCAGTTGTTTCAGTATAGTTTAGATGAACTTATTGGAGTGAATATTATTAACCTAATTGTCTTACCAGAGTACCATGAAGGAGTTTACGAGAATTTAAAAGTAAAGAATCCAAAAGCTTACGAGATTCAGGCGCGAAAGAAAAATGGGGATATCATTCCGGTAGAAGTAAAGGCCAAGAGTATTTCATATGATAATGAAGTATTAAGAGTAGTTGCCATTCGAGATATTACCGAAAGAAAAGAAGCGGAGAAAGAGCTGATTAGACAGAAAAATAAAGCGGAAGAGAGTAATAAATTGAAGACACAATTTTTGAATAATATGTCTCATGAAATACGCACTCCGTTAAATGGTATTGTGGGTTTTACGCAGTTTTTGGATGATCCTGAATTATCTGATGAAAAGAAGAAACATTTCATTAGCATTATTCAGAGCAGTAGTAATCAATTGGTACGTATTATTGATGACATCATTGAAATATCGAAGCTTGAAACGAAGCAGGTTAAACCGATCTATGAGGAGGTGAATTTGAATTCATTGTTGTTAGAACTATTCTCCATATTTGAGTTAAAGGCTAAAGAAATGAATTTGTCATTACATCTGATCAAGGGACTAAGTGATCATGATAGTATGATATACACAGATAAAACCAAGCTACTCAAAGTATTGAATAATCTGGTGGAAAATGCACTAAAATTCACTCATCAGGGAGAAGTGGAAATTGGTTATAGGTTGAATAATGGTCAGCTGAGAATATGGGTGAAAGATTCCGGAATAGGTGTGCCTGCTGAGAATCAGAAAATCATTTTCGAACGCTTTTCTCAAGCGGAAAAAAACACTTCTAAAGTTTATGGAGGATTAGGCCTGGGATTATCCATAGCAAAAGAAAATACGAATCTTCTGGGGGGAGAGATTACCATTGAATCGGAGTTGAATAAAGGAGCTACCTTTAATGTAATTATCCCATATAATCCGGTTAATTTGGATCATAAAGCTGATGTAGAGGAAATATTAGAAAATGATCAATTTAAAGTATTGATTGCTGAAGATGAAGAAGTAAATTTCATGTTTTTAGAATTCCTTTTACAGGATATGACAAGTGATATTCACATTGTGAATGTTAGGAATGGAAAAAATGCGGTAGAATACTGTCAGGATCACCATGATGTAGATCTGGTCTTTATGGATCTTAAAATGCCAATTTTAGATGGTTTTCAGGCTACTAAACAAATTAAGAGTGAACAACCTGAGATTCCAATCGTAGCTATTTCGGCATATTCAGGAGTAGAAGATAAGGAGCGCGCAAAAAATGTAGGTTGTGATGATTTCCTCACAAAACCAATAGATGTAGAGAAGTTTAAAGAGATTTGTCAAAAATATATTGCGGAATTAGTCGTTTAACCCAACATTCTGTTAATAAATTCGTAATTTAAATTTTAAGATGAGTTAAACTCATAAATAGTTTTGCTAATAATGGGGATTATTATATTTTTAATCTCTGAACGCAAATGATATTCGTCTCTAGTATAATTTAGGGTAATGGAAGATTTAAAGATACCGTTAAAGAAGTATTTTGGCTTCAATAAATTTAAAGGTGATCAAGAGAACATAATTAAGAGCATATTAGAAGGTAAAGACACCTTTGTAATTATGCCAACTGGAGGAGGGAAATCTCTAACATACCAGTTACCAGCTTTGCTACAAGAAGGTACCGCAATTATTATATCTCCACTAATTGCATTAATGAAAAATCAGGTAGATGCGCTGAGGGGGTTTTTAACTGATGATAGTGTCGCACACTATCTAAATTCATCTCTAAGTAGAGGGGATGCAAGGAAAGTAAGAGAGGACCTTGTAAATGGTGTGACAAAAATACTTTTTGTAGCACCGGAGTCTTTAAATAAGCAAGAAAACGTTGATTTCTTTAAAAGTTTAAAGATTTCATTTGTAGCGGTTGATGAGGCACACTGTATTTCTGAATGGGGGCACGATTTCAGACCGGAGTACCGAAGAATTCGTGAAATGATTAAGCAGATTGATGCAGGTATTCCAATTATGGCTTTAACTGCAACTGCGACACCAAAAGTTCAGATGGATATCCAGAAAAATCTAGGAATGACGGATGCGAGTGTTTTTAAAGCATCATTCAATAGACCGAATTTGTACTATGAAGTACTTCCAAAAATTCATCCTGAAAAACAAATCATAAAATACATCAAAGAAAATCCGGGTAAATCGGGAATTATATACTGCTTGAGCCGTAAGAAGGTGGAAGAGGTTGCAGAAACGTTACAGGTAAATGGAGTTTCAGCATTGCCATACCATGCCGGGATGGAAGCATCCAGAAGAGCGAAATATCAGGATATGTTCCTAATGGAGGATGTAGATGTAATTGTAGCTACAATTGCATTCGGAATGGGAATTGATAAGCCGGATGTAAGATTCGTGATGCATTACGATATCCCAAAGAGTTTAGAAGGTTATTATCAAGAAACCGGAAGAGCTGGACGTGATGGTGGAGAAGGAAGATGTATTGCATATTACGATTACAAGGATATTGAGAAACTTGAAAAGTTCATGGCAGGTAAACCTGTTGCTGAACAGGAAGTGGGTAAGCAGTTGTTGCATGAGGTGGTTGCTTATGCCGAAACTGCAATGTCAAGACGTAAATTCTTATTACACTACTTCGGAGAAGAGTGGGATGAGACAACAGCTGGTAAGGATGAACTAGATGATAATCTGGTAAACCCCAAAGAACATGTAGAAGCAGGAAAAGAGTTGGCACATATGTTTCAGATAATTTATGATCTGAAACAACAATTTAAGACCAAGCAGATCATTGAGGTTTTAGTAGGTAAAGAAAGTCCTACGGTAAAAGCCAATAGATTGCATATGAATCCACATTTTGGTAGTGGAAAAGATCACAACGAAAAATATTGGATGGCTGCAGTTCGTCAGAGCTTTGTAAACAATTACATTGGTAAACGAATTGAAGAATACGGAACTTTATTCCTAACCGAAAAAGGTTTGGAGTTCATGAAGAACCCTGGATCTTTCAATTTAATTCTGGATCATGATTATGATGAATTAATGAAAGGTGGAAATAACGTGGTACAAAAAGGAGGTTCAGCAGGAGACCCTGTATTGTATGACATGTTGAAGGATCTCCGTAAAGAAATTGGTCATGCCAAGAACTTACCTCCATTTGTGATTTTTCAAGATCCTTCGTTGCAGGATATGGCTACGCAGTATCCGATTACCATGGAAGAACTTCAGAATATTGTGGGAGTTGGACAAGGTAAGGCAAGAAAGTTCGGTGCTGAATTCTTAGCGTTGATTGAAAACTATGTAAATGAAAATGAGATCGAAAGACCTCAGGATGTAGTGGTCAAAACTGTAGCCAATAAATCAGCATCTAAAATTGGAATCATTCAGGGAATTGATAAGAAAATCCCTTTGAGAGATTTAGCGAGAACGAGAAGCATGACAGATGATGAATTCATTACAGAATTGGAAAACATTGTAGCTTCAGGTACAAAAGTGAACATCGATTATTATATAGATGATGTTTTAGATGAAGACTATCAAGAAGAAATCGTAGAGTATTTTATGGAAGCGGAAACAGATTCTGTTGAAGATGCTTTAGCTGAGTTAGGAGAAGATGATTATACTTTAGAAGAAATTCGATTAATGCGTATTAAGTTTATGTCAACATACGCACTTTAAAAGTTTTAAATAGATATTAAAGAAACAGCCAATGAAATTTCATTGGCTGTTTTTGTTTTATGCAGAATGCTTTGTATGCGTGAGCAAAATAGATTTTAAATTATCCGGATGGAAGGGCTTTAAAATATATCCGTTAAAAATACCTTCCTGATAGCTTGGGTCAAATGAAAAATCTGGTTGTGCGGTTAAAGCTAGAATAGGAGTGGAGCAGTTATTTCCAATATTTAAATTCCGAATTTCGCTAGAAGCTTCAAATCCATTTTTCTTCGGCATTTGAATGTCCATAAGAATCAGGTTGTAGCTTGTCTTCTTGGCATAATCCACTGCAATTTGTCCATTACAGGCCAAGTCATACGAAGCATTCCATTGGCCTAACAGACGTGTTATAATTTTAGCATTGATCTCATTGTCCTCTGCAATCAAAATATTGATCCCTTCCAGATCTTCAGATAAATAATGCGGTTCAGTCGTTTTCATTTTTTGATGATAGATATCAAACTCCAATTCCAAATAGAAGATAGAACCCTTTCCTACAGTTGATTTGACAGTAATTTCTCCGTTTAATAGATTTACAAGGTTTTTCGTTATGGCTAAACCTAAACCTGTACCTCCTTTTTGTAAATCAAATGAAGTGGATGATTGGGTGAAACTATCGAATATGTTTTTTAGATCAGATTTTGGAATGCCAACACCTGTATCTATAATTTCAAACCCAATCAGAGCTTTATCTTTAGATGTTTTATTTGAAGTCACCCTAAAGTTTACCATTCCCTTATCGGTATACTTTATGGCGTTGTTGAGTAAGTTAGTTAGTATTTGATGAAGTTTTGTTTTGTCTGTGGTAATAAATTCCGGTAAATCTTCCGTAATATCAATATTAAATTCCAATCCTTTATTGGTCGCCAGGTTCCGTAAGAACTGACTGATGTTTTTGAGTAAGTGTGTTAGATTGAAATGAGATGGTTTATATGTGGATTTTCCAGATTCTAGCTTGGTGAAATCAAGTACATCATTGATTAAAGATAATAGGTTTTCAGAAGCTAGATGTAATATATTAATATCCTCATTCAGGTTTTCTTGTTTATTATTTAATTCAAGCTGGTGACATGTGCCCAGAATAGCATTTAATGGGGTTCTAATTTCATGACTGATCGTAGAAACGAATTTAGATTTTAACCTCGCAGCTTTTTCTGCCTGTTTTTTTGAAGTGTAGATGTCATCAATATCTCGCCCTGTAACCACACTTCCAATAATTTCTCCCTCCAGATTTTTCAATGGGTTGATATGGAATTTGTAAAACCTTTTTCTTCCATCTAAGAAATGTACATGTTTGGAGAACTGAGTGTCTATCCCATTCAAAGACTTAGCATGAATCAAGCGCCACCTTTTGGCAGTTTCATCTAACAAAAAGCCGTCATATAATGGTGCTCCAATCTCGGGATGTAAATGTGATAAGTTGTAGTACAATTCATCAAAAGCCTGATTGAAAATAATCATATTACCCGTAATATCAATTGCCCAAAAAACATCAGATGTATTTTGAATAATAGCATTTAGATTGGCTTCATTTTTTTCTAATCTATTCCTGGTCTTTTGGATACTGGTAATATCCTGAACCACCATTGTGATATGCTTTTTGAATGAATCATTCCGAGGAATCATGGTGGTTCGGGCCAGGTAATATTTGTCAAATTTAGGAGAATAGTAAGTGAGTTCTTGCGGTTTTCCGGTATTAATAGTTTCGTCAACCAGGTTTTTAAAATAGGAATAGACTGTGCGACTAAACACATCAGAAACATTTTTTCCTTTATAAGATTTTATTCTGGTATGTAACGGATTGTTATTTGGAACCCAACAATTAATAAAAGTGTAATCTTCATCAATCTCATATATAATGTCGGATAGAGAGTTTACTACAGCATTGATATGCTGGTTTTTTTGAATCACTTGATGTTCCGAATCTTTAAGTCGGCTGATATCCAGAATACTGCCCACCCATTTTATTGGGTGGTCATCCTCATCGTAAATAAGCTTACTTCTATTACGAAGCCATTTCCATTTGCCCGACTTTGTTCGCATTCTATATTGAACCTCCAAAATACCATGTGGGTTATGGATCAAATGCGCTTTTTCAGCATCTTTTAAAATATCATAATCTTCGGGGTGAAGCAATTGATAAAATGTAGAAGTTTTAGGAGGAAGTTCATCTAGTCCGTAACCAAGAATTACAAACCAGTTTTCATTAAACTTAACATCACGAGAAATGATGTCATATTCCCAGATAGCCATTCCTGAAATTTGAAGGGCGTGGGTGACGTCCGATTGGGAGAATTCATTGAATTCATTCTGTATTTGAGGATACTTGTCAATCATTTGGGGTGGTGATTCTAAGTGAAAAATAGAGAATTAAATACGTAAAATTGAGTAACAGCATTAGATTTAAACATATTGATCAATGAGTTAAAAGTTTTACCAAATTGAATGAAAAGTTTGGTAAAAAACTAAGGGTGACTCACTTTTGCACGCGCAATAGTTCAGAGTATGATACAGGGAATAAAAAGAGAAACGGAATTATCCGAAAAAAATGAGAACACCTGTTATCATTGTGGAAGTGATTTTGAAGAGGTTGTCATAGAGGCGTATGAACATAAGTTTTGTTGTGAAGGATGTAAAACGGTTTATGAAATCTTAGATGAAAATGGACTGAACAATTACTATGGAATTGAAAACAACCCGGGTAATAAAATTCTCAAAGCCATTGGAAATAAATATGCCTTTTTAGATAATGATGAGGTTAAACAGGGGCTATTGGATTTTGAAGATGGGGGAGTTGCGAGCATAAAATTTTATGTGCCTAAAATACATTGTAGTTCGTGTATTTGGTTATTGGAAAATATGCATAGACTGGAGGACGGAATTATTCGATCAACAGTTAACTTTTTAAAGAAAGAGGTGTATGTGGTTTTCAAAACTGAAAAAATTTCTTTGCGAAAAGTAGTAGAGTTGATGTCCTCAATAGGATATGAACCCAACATTTCTTTAGAGGATTTTAAGAAAAAGGAATCAAAGAAGGAAAACAAGAAATTCTTTTATCAACTTGGTGTAGCTGGATTTGCTTTTGGAAACATAATGTTGTTGAGTTTTCCGGATTATTTCGATACCAATGATTATTTGGATGAGAGCTTTAAAAAACTATTTGGGTATCTTAATTTATTTCTGGCGACACCAGTTTTGTTTTACAGTGCGTCAGACTATTTTGTTTCCGCATATAAAGCTTTAATCAAACGATACATTAATATAGATTTCCCAATATCCGTTGGGATCATGACTTTATTTAGTCGTAGTGCGTACGAGATCATTACACAAACCGGAAGTGGATTTATGGATTCTTTTACCATGTTTGTGTTTTTGTTACTGGTTGGAAAATGGTATCAAAACAGGACGTATCAGGCATTATCATTCGAACGGGATTATAAATCTTACTTCCCATTAGCTGTTGTTAAAGTATTTGCGGATAGAGAAGAGCCTGTTCCAGTAGGCACATTGGAGATCAATGATGAAGTGATTCTTAGAAATCAGGAGATTATACCTACAGATGCGGAATTGTTAAGTGATACTGCAAAAATCGATTATAGTTTTGTGACGGGAGAGTCTATTCCGATTGAAAAAACGAAAGGTGATAAACTGTTTGCAGGAGGAAGACAGTTAGGTGCTTCAATTAAGATAAAGGTAAAGAAACCGGTATCTCAATCTTATCTGACCAGACTTTGGAATCAGGATGCATTTGCGAAAGAAGAATCGCAATATCAAAGTGTAGTGAATAAGGTGAGTAAGTACTTTACCTTTTTTGTACTAATCGTGGCATCCCTAACCTTATTATTTTGGTGGGGGAGCGGAGTTACTACAGCTTTAAAAGTATTTACATCGGTATTAATTATTGCGTGTCCATGCGCTTTAGCTCTGACATTGCCTTTTTCTTTTGGAAATACGATGACGATTTTTGGACGAAATCGTTTTTATCTGAAAAATGCAGAAACGGTCGAGAAGATGTCGGAAGTGGACACTATCGTGTTTGATAAAACCGGGACATTAACCCAATCCGGAGATGAGTCGGTCCATTTTGTTGGAGGTGATCTGACAGAAGCGCAAAATCAAATGATATTCTCATTAGTTGCAAATTCTACTCACCCATTAAGTAAAGCGATTTATCAACATATGCACGGGATGACAACCGTAGCAGTTGAAGGGTACAAAGAAGTTGTTTCTCAGGGAATTCAGGGAACGGTTGATGGGGAGCATTTGAAATTAGGAGCTGCGAGTTTTGTGGAGTATAACGGAGAGATTAAAAAGGATTTGTCCTCTCGAGTTTTCGTACAAATAGATGCTAAAGTTTTAGGGTATTTTATTATTAAAAAACAATATAGAACTGGCATTGCCGAATTGATTCAAAAGCTAAAGAATGATCAGTTTAATCTTCATTTGATTTCTGGAGATAACTCATCAGAAATGGAGAATTTATCAAACTATTTTGAGCGAGAAAATCTACATTTTAATCAATCACCTCAAGATAAACTGGATTATGTCAAAGCATTACAAGATCAAGGGGCAAAAGTTTTAATGGTAGGTGATGGATTAAATGATGCTGGAGCTTTAAAACAAGCCAATGTAGGACTAGCGGTGAGTGATGAGGTATATAATTTCACCCCGGCATGTGATGCTATTTTGGATGCCGCAAATTTTGTGAATTTAGAAGGTTTTATGAGATTTTCTAAAAAGACAATTCAGGTGGTTAAAACGAGTTTTGCGATTTCATTGTTTTATAATTCTTTAGGAATGTTATTTGCCATTCAAGGTTTGGTGACACCTCTATTCGCAGCAATACTAATGCCAATTAGCTCAATAACCGTTGTTTCATTTATTACCCTATCTATTCGATTGTCAGCAAGAAAAAGAAACTTATAACACTGATTTAGATTTAGTTTTACTTTAATTTTTAACTTTACCCATGACAATCCAATGACAAATGTATGATGAAAGTCATATTTCATCTTGATGCGGCTCACGTTTTAGGTCACAATTCGATATGATATTTGTTTAGGTTAATCGTTAAAAAGCGTTAAAATGAGCGTAATTTTTATTTTAGTGGGATTCAGTTTGTTAGCTGCTTTATTCTTTTTAGGAGCTTTTTTCTGGGCCATTAAGAATGGACAATATGAGGATGACTATACGCCTTCGGTACGCATGTTATTTGATGATGAAAACTATGAACAGGAGATTAACCCTTCCAAAAAAGTAAAAACACAATCAAAATAAAATAATCAGAAAACAATTAAATCGCTAAAAATGGCAGAAACAATTACCAATCCGGAACATGTTTCCGGTAACGTAGAACACTTCGAGTACGATAATGATATCGTAAGGAAGTTTATTATCGCCTCCGTAGCATTCGGAATAATTGGTATGCTTGTGGGATTAACCGTAGCATTACAGTTAGCATTTCCGGTGTTGAATTTCGACTTGGCTTATACCACTTTCGGTAGAATTAGACCGCTTCATACGAATGCGGTAATTTTTGCTTTTGTGGGTAACGGAATTTTTGCTGGGGTTTATTATTCAATGCCTCGTCTTCTTAAAACGCCAATGTGGAGTAAGATGTTATCCAACATCAACTTCTGGGGATGGCAGTTAATCATTCTTTCTGCAGCAATTACGTTGCCTTTAGGGATTACAACAAGTAAAGAGTATGCTGAATTAGAATGGCCTATTGATATTGCAATTACCTTGATTTGGGTTGTGTTTGGTTTAAACATGATTATGACCATTATCAAGCGTAGAGAGCGTCATATGTATGTGGCTATTTGGTTCTATTTGGCAACTTTCATTACTGTAGCTTTATTACACGTAGTAAACTCTTTCGAGATGCCGGTGCATATGTTTAAATCATATTCATGGTATGCAGGTGTACAAGATGCATTGGTACAATGGTGGTATGGTCACAATGCGGTGGCATTCTTCTTAACTACGCCATACTTGGGTCTGATGTATTACTTCGTGCCTAAAGCGGCAAGAAGACCCGTTTACTCTTATAGATTATCGATTATTCACTTCTGGGCATTAATTTTCTTGTATATCTGGGCTGGTCCTCACCACTTATTATATACAGCTTTACCAGATTGGGCACAAACATTAGGTACTGCATTCTCAGTGATGTTGATTTTCCCTTCTTGGGGTGGTATGATCAACGGATTGTTAACATTAAGAGGTGCCTGGGATAGAGTTCGTGAAGAACCAGTATTAAAATTCTTTGTAATTGCAATTACTGCATACGGTATGTCAACTTTTGAAGGACCTATGCTTTCTGTGAAATCATTAAATGCAATTGCACACTACACTGACTGGATTCCTGCTCACGTTCACGTTGGAGCACTAGGATGGAATGGATTCTTAACATTTGGTATGTTCTACTGGTTAGTACCAAAAATGTGGAACACTAAACTTTGGTCTATTAAATTAGCAAACGTTCACTTCTGGATTGGAACTTTAGGATTGTTATTCTGGGCTATTCCAATGTATTGGGCAGGATGGGTACAAGCATCTATGTGGAAACAATTCACAGATGAAGGAATGTTGGCTTATCCAAACTTCTTACAAACTGTAACTGTACTGGCTCCTTTATATAAACTAAGAGCTTTAGGAGGGTTATTATATTTCACTGGTATTTTATTAGCAACATGGAACCTGGTTAAAACAGCTGCACAAGGTACTTTGTCTAAAGTTGAAGCTGCTTCTGCTCCTGCATTAACTACTACATATACTAAACATTCAGGTGACCACTGGCACAGATGGATTGAAAGAAAACCAGTTCAATTTATGGTTTGGACTTTCGTAGCAGTAGCGATTGGTGGTGCAATTGAGATGTTACCTACATTCTTGATTAAGTCTAATGTTCCTACAATTACCAGTGTACAACCATATACTCCGTTAGAGTTAGAAGGTAGAGATATTTATATTAGAGAAGGATGTAATAACTGTCACTCTCAAATGATTAGACCTTTCAGAAGTGAGGTAGTGAGATACGATCCTAATGGAATGGAATATTCTAAAGCAGGTGAGTATGTTTACGACCACCCACACTTATGGGGTTCTAAAAGAACAGGTCCGGACTTACATAGATTAGGTGGAAAGTATAGTGATGATTGGCATTACAATCATATGTTCGATCCAGAAACTACAAGTCCAAATTCGATTATGCCAAGATATCCTTGGATTATTAGAGATGTAATGAATACATCGCACTTAGAAGATAAGATCGGTGCATTACGTAAGATCGGTGTTCCTTACCCAGAAGGGTATGAAGCACAAGCAATGGCGGATTTAGAAAAGCAAGCTGTGCAAATTTCTAAAAATCTAAAAGCTAAGGGTATCGAATGTTCTCCAGATAAAGAGATTGTTGCATTGATTGCTTATCTACAAAGGTTGGGAACTGATATTCATAAAAAATAAGTCAATTTGAAAATGCTCCTCTTCTAAATAGAAGAGGAGCTACAAACTAAGAAAGTCATGTTAAAGTTTATAAAAAATCATCTAGCGACAATTGAAGGAATGGATTATCTGGCTTCAGTAGCCTTAGTAATGTTCGTTCTGATCTTTTTGTACGTTTCTTACTACGCTTTTTTCTCAATGGAGAAGGGAACAGCAGATGAAATTTCTAGTTTGCCTTTTCAGGATGACGAAATGAAAATTAATATTTAATCGAAAATTATTTGGAAATGAAAATATTCAACCAAACTAAGAATATAGTTGCCCAAAGCGGGAGACTTAAATATGCCCTGTTATCCGCCATGATGCTTTCATCATTCGGGGCGTTTGCCAATGGAGGCGAAAGCGGAATTAGTGATACAAGTTTGACCTACATTTTAGTGGGAATGATGGTGGTGCAAATCGTATTGCTATACGTTATTTCTAGTGTGTTTAAATCATTAACTGGAAATGTATCGATCTGGAAAAAATATGCACCTAATGCAGCAACAGCTCTTACAGGTTTACTTTTGATATCAAGTACGAGTGTTTTTGCACAAGGAGGAGGTTCTTCAGAATTTGTGTTAGATTCAAGCCTGGAATTACTTTTAATCTCAATTAATGCTTTTTTATTATTTGTGATCATCATCTTGTTGGTGAATGTAAAGAAAATTACGAATGCATTAAAAGCGAGTGCTGAAGATGCTGAGGTTACCACAGAAGATGGTATGTTCAGTAGCTTAGGTTTAACCGATGCAGTAGCGATAGAGCATGAGGATGAAATCTTGTTAGATCATGATTATGATGGAATTCACGAGTTAGATAATAACCTTCCACCTTGGTGGTTGATGGGATTCTATATCACTATTTTCTTCTCAGGTGTGTATATGTGGTATTATCTGTTTAATGTAGATAGTCATGTAGGACATAACGAGTTTGTGGCTGAAATGAAATTAGCTGAAGAAGAAGCTGCAAAACGTGGTGCAAGTGTAGATGAGAATTCTGCAACTCTATTGACTTCTGAAGCTGATTTAGCTGCTGGAGCTGAGATTTATAATACGAATTGTGTAGCTTGTCACTTACCAAATGGTGGTGGTAGTGTAGGTCCAAACTTAACAGATGAGTATTGGTTACATGGTGGAGGAATTAAAAATGTATTCCGTACCATTAAAGTTGGTGTTCCTGAAAAAGGAATGATTTCCTGGGAGTCACAATTGTCACCAACTGATATTCAAAAAGTAGCTAGTTTTGTATTAAGCTTACAAGGAACAAATCCTGAAGGCGGAAAAGCACCTGAAGGCGACAAGTGGACAGGTGAATAATCCGAAAGGATATTCATGAATACAAAATAACAATATGAAACACCTTGATTGACTGTACTACAGCTCTTTCAAGGTGTTTTGTTTTCTACACAATAAAAGATTTGATATGGATGAGGGAAATAATTATGGAGAAATTCTAGAAGAAAGAGGTTCTTTTAGAGATTCCATAGGAACCATTGACGATGAAGGAAAAAGAAAATGGGTATATCCCAGAAAACCGAAAGGGAGATTCTATAACAGAAGGTCAATCGTTTCCTGGATATTATTAATCATATTATTTGGTGGCCCATTTGTGAAAATTGATGGGGAGCCACTATTACTTTTTAACATTATAGAAAGAAAGTTTGTCATTTTCGGGCAAATATTCTGGCCACAAGACTTCTTTCTATTTGTAATTGCCATGCTAACGGCAATTGTATTTATCATTCTATTTACAACAGTATTTGGAAGGATTTTCTGTGGATGGATATGTCCGCAAACTATTTTTCTGGAGATGGTATTCAGAAAAATTGAATATTGGATTGAAGGAGATTGGAGAAAACAAAAGAAATTGGATAAAATGCCATGGAATGCTGAGAAGATCAGAAAGAAAGGCATAAAGAATTTTCTATTTATCCTGATTTCCATAATCATCGCCCATACCTTCCTTTCTTATATCATTGGGGTAGAGCAGGTAAATGAATTACTTACTACATCTCCATTTGAAAATACAACCGGGTTTATATCAATGGTCATCTTCACCGGAGTATTTTATGGCGTATTTGCGAGATTTAGAGAACAAGCTTGTATCATCGTTTGTCCTTATGGAAGACTTCAGGGGGCACTTTTAGATAATAAGTCAATCGTTGTGGCGTATGACTTTGTAAGAGGTGAAAGTACCAATGGACGTGCAAGATTTAAGAAAAACGAAGATAGAGAAGCAGCTGGAAAAGGAGATTGTATCGATTGTAAAGCCTGCGTAGATGTGTGCCCAACAGGAATTGATATTCGTAACGGAACACAGTTGGAATGTGTGAATTGTACAGCATGTATTGATGCGTGTGATAGCATTATGGATAGTATTTCTAAACCTAAAGGTTTGATTAGATATGCATCTATCGAAAACATTGAGAAAAAGGAGCCATTTAAGTTTACGCCACGTTTAATTGCATATAGTGCAGTACTTGGATTGTTAATGTCAGCAATGGTGATTCTATTGGCTTTAAGATCTCCAGTAGAAGCTACGGTATTAAGAAGTCAGGGAACTACATATCAAAAAGAAGGTGATCAGCTAAAGAATTTATATACCTACAAGATAATTAATAAAACAAAAGACGAAATTGATGTTAATTTTGTAATTGATGATTTTGAAGGCGCAGAGGTGAAATTGATCGGACATGCTCCGGTTGTACCAGCAGGTGGTTCTGCAGAAGGAGCATTGTTTGTGATCATTGATGCGGATAGAGTCACAGACTATAAAACAAAACTTAAATTGAATATTAATAATTCCGATAGAACATTAACCACGGTTAAAACGATGTTCTTAGGGCCAATTCAATAATATATGAGATTTACCTGGGGGCATGCAGCCATAGCAATACCAGTAACCATTGTCGTAGTATTCACTTCTGTACTAATTAGAAGTATGGCAGATGATAAGAATACCGAGTTAGTTACCGAAGATTATTATGCGAAGGAAATGCAGTTTCAAGATCAAATTGATCAGGTGAAAAATGCATTGGAGTTGAATACCCAATTAAATTGGACTAAAGTTGAAGCCAATTGGCAATTAGATTTAAATGGTGATTTTGAGTCTACAGATGCAGAAGGAGAAGTACATTTTTACAGACCTTCCAATTCAAAATTAGATTTAACGATTCCACTGGATTTGGATGATTCCGGACAACAAATGATTTCAGCAAATAATTTTGAAAGAGGGAAATATCAGATCCAGGTTAAGTGGAATATTGATGGTAAAGAATGTTATTTGGAGAAGAACATTTTTATTCATTAAATAAGATATAGATGATTCAGTGGTGGGCAGCAATAACGATTGGGTTGGTCAGTAGTTTCCATTGTTTGGGAATGTGCGGCCCTATAGCATTTGCCCTCCCATTGAATCGAAATTCACTGGCGAGCCAACTTTTTGGAGCATTTGCTTATAATTTGGGCAGATTGGTTACCTACGGTATGTTAGGATTGGCCTTTGGACTCATCGGTAAGAGTTTAATAATGGCCGGTGTGCAACGATCACTATCTATTTTTGCGGGTATATTCATGATTCTATCTGTGGTATTACCTAAGATTTCAGCTATGGCAAATATTGATGCCTTAACCTTTAAGTATATAGGGAAGTTGAAATCGGTATTTGGACGGTTGTTTAAAAAGTCGTCTGTTGAATCTTTATTTTTTATTGGTGTATTGAACGGTTTACTTCCATGTGCCATGGTTTACATAGCATTGGCCGGTGCGATTGCTGAGGGAGATATGTTAGGAGGGATGTCCTTTATGATGTTTTTTGGGTTAGGAACCATCCCCATGATGTATACGGCAACGGTTTTAGGAAGTTTCGTAACCGTGCAGTTTAGAAATAAACTTCAGAAAGCCATTCCGTATATGGTTTTTATCATTGGGGTGTTATTCATATTAAGAGGGATGAATTTGGGGATTCATTATTTAAGTCCTCATATTGACAGAGTAGACCCTGAAATCACTCAATGTGACTAGTTCGTAAGTCTAAAAATTCCATTCAAATGTAATTAATGTTAATCCTTTTGCATTTGACATAGCTCTATGTGCATTTCACATTTTAAGAATAGTATGCTTAGTGTGGTAAAATAATCGTTCGTCCTTATTTTTTTCCCGATTATAAATCTAGTTAACCAATAAAATAAATCCGACTTGATGATGCAATGTTTTAACAATTTCAAGGTGTCTATTAATGTAGTTTTGAAATGAATCTTAGAGTGTATGCGAGTATTAATTATTGAAGACGAAAATTTGTTAGCGAATGAGTTGAAGCGAACATTAGCGAATATTCGTCAGGATGTAGAGATTGTTGATCAGGTTAGAAGTGTCCAACAAGGTAAAGAATGGTTTACCCGGGATGTGGAAATTGATTTAATTATTTCTGATATTCAATTAATTGATGGAACCAGTTTTGAATTATTTAAGCAGGTCAATATTCAAACTCCGATCATTTTTACCACTGCATATGATGAATTTGCTTTAAAGGCATTTAAACTTAATAGTATTGATTATTTGTTAAAGCCGATTGATGAAAATGATCTAAAGTCAGCTTTAAATAAGTACGAATCATTGTGGAGTAAAAGAAATAACCTCACTGATGATGTATTGAATAATCTGATTGCACGTAAAATTGAAAAATCATATAAATCCAATTTTTTAATTAAAGTTGGAGATCAATATAAACGGGTACATACCCACGATATAGGATTCTTTTATGCTGAGGGGAATACGGTGTATCTGGTAAAAAAGGATGGTAAAAAACTCATCGTAGATTTTTCTTTAGAGCAAGTTACGAATCAACTTGACCCAAAACAGTTTTTTAGAGTAAATAGACATTTACTACTCAATAATACGTGTATAAAGGGGATTCACAAATATTTCAATAGTAGACTAAAGTTAGTGATTCAACCTGAATATGAATCAGAAGTGTTGGTTACAAGGAGTAGGGTGAATGACTTTCTTTCCTGGATGAATTATTAAAGAAAAAGCGCTGTTGATTTCAACAGCGCTTTTTGTATTTAGTTACTTGAATATCCAAACATTCCGTTGGACTTAATGGTCCGGGCGACTTTGTTTGGTACCATTTTTTCCCAACCAGCTTTATTACTTCCAATCATTTCCAGCACATCGTCTGAGAAAATAGTCAGTAAATCACGGTTACAATTCTTAATATCTTCAATTTGATTATTCTCAATCAAATACATGAATAAGTGCATCAAAGTTTTATCAATCTGTACATTTTCACATGTATGTAAACTACCATCCTCAGCATCCGTAGCCGGGTAGATTAATAGTTTGATATTTCGGCCAAATAAGCGACCAAAAGATTCCAGGATTCCACCTTTTAGATTCTTATAATATGTTGGATTGAAAATAGCCTCGAGATTATTCACCCCCATCAAAACGCCAATCTTACGCCCTCTGTTTACATCAGATAGATAATTGGTCAATTTATAATAGTGCTGATAGTTGGTAATAATTACAGTTTGTCCCAATGAACATAAAATGTCCACACGATCCATGTAATCACGTTCTTTCTTTTGATCATCCCCCATTAAAAGATTATTCAATGAAAGCTCAGATAGTACAATAAGATCCTTTTTGACTACATCTTCTTCTTTTACAAACTGTCGGTATCCAGCTAATAACATATCAACGTTTACAAGGGTAGGAGGACGGAAACGACCACGTAAAACCAAAAGGTTCTTTTTATATAAAATCTCGGATGCCTGAACGTTATTCCCGTCAGGTCCAAACATGGCTACAGGGGTTAACCCCAATTTCACCAGTTTCAAACTAATTAATCTGTTGTCTACATTTTCGAAGTCTGGTCCAATGATATTGAACATGTCAATCTCTACACGAGAACGACTTAATCCATCCATTAGAGAGGTTAAAAACTCCTTAATGGAATGTGTTTTATTGTATACGCCATGAACCAAATTTACTCCCAGACGTCCAACGGCCTTTTGTTGTAACAAAGGATCATTATCATGTAAGATGACGTGCATGACAATTTGGTTTGGTGCGGTATTGGCTTTTCTTTGAAAGGTAATACCCATCCAACCGTGTCCCTGATTGGTTTTATGGAAATTTAAAGTCTCTATTGTATCAGCAAATGCGAAAAAACATGTGTCGTCTTTACGATCGCTCAATTTGTCTGTGATATTTGCATAATCATGCTCCATCATTCTCACCAAACGTTGCTTACTTACAAATCGCTTACCTTCTCCATAAATGGCATTAGAGATCTTTTTATCATAAGCCGATTGCGTCAAAGCAATTGTACCGGAGGCCCCTCCGGCTTGAAAAAAATTGGCAGCAACTTCCTGACCTGCACCAATTTCTGAAAATGATCCATAGACATGAGGGTCAAGGTTTACAGCTAATGCTTTTTCGTTAACTGTTAGTTTTCGTGCGGTGTCCATTCTCTTTATTTTTTATCTCCTCAAAATTATTTTGAATTATTGGAAAAACACACTTTTTACTGGGTTTTGTTCCAATTTTAATGATATTTTAATCATTCCTAAATGATTATTCTAATGTTGATAACAATTGTCTTGTTTCCACTGTATTTGCGCATTCGAAATGGTTCTCTGGACAGCTTTTATGTCCATGAAGTCCACAAGGTCTACAATCTAATTTTGATGCTGTTTCTATAACATGTTTATTATCTGATAACGGTGTAAAGCCGAAATCTGGTATAGTTGAACAAAAAACTGATGTTACCGGTGCGTTCATTGCAGAGCAGAGGTGAAGTGGTCCGGAATCGTTGACATAATTCATTCTGGCACTTTTCATCAAAGCCGCAGATTGTAGAAATGATAATTGTCCTGCTAGATTTTCCGGAATATTTAATTGGCATTTGGCTATAAGCTGATCAATGACCTCTTTATCATCCGGCCCACCTAAAAGAAATACATTAAGATTTTCAGGAATTTGATCAATCAATTCTACCCATTTGTAAGCTGGATATTGCTTGGTAAACCATACGGAAGTAGGAGAGATCGTAATATAAGGTAGACTCTGATATTGAGATACTGTATCAAAATCTTCCTTTGAAGGATACAGTCGGGGTTTTGCAGCAATATCATCAGTGAAAAATGAAATTAGTTTTTGATTTCGCTCTACTTCATGCGTGCCATCTCCAATCTCATGTGGGGCCGAATGCGTAAATCCAATAGAAAAAGGATTTTTGGAAAAACCGGAACGTATTTTGGCTTTGGATAATGCGGTTAACATTCCAGTTGCACCAAACCTTTGTGTATTTACAATCGCATCATATTCGGAGTTTCGAATTTGCTTGAGTAAGCGATATAAATTCTTATACTTTCCACTTTTTTTATCCCAAATAATGACCTCATTAATATGCGGATGATTTTGTACTAAAGCTTCATTGCCTTTACGTACTAAATAGTCAATTTGAGCTTTTGGCAAATGCGCACGAATCTTTTCGATAAGTGCGGTGGCCAAAATTACATCACCAATAAAGGCGGTTTGAATAATCAATATTTTATTTGGGACGATGGTCATTAAACGGCAACATTAAAGTTACGTAAAGCATCATTAAGTGAAGTCTTTTTATCTGTACTTGGCTTACGCTTACCGATAATCAATGCTACGGGTACATTATATTTTCCTGCCGGAAACTCTTTTTCAATGGTTCCGGGAATTACAACTGATCTCGCAGGAACAATGCCTCTGTATTCTACAGGTTCATCACCAGAAACGTCTATGATTTTTGTAGACATGGTCAAAACCACGTTTGCTCCTAAAACAGCTTCGGTTTCAACACGAACACCCTCAACAACAATACAACGTGAACCAATAAAGCAATTGTCTTCAATAATAACAGGTGCTGCTTGAAGTGGTTCTAAAACTCCACCAATTCCAACACCACCGGATAAATGCACATTCTTACCAATTTGTGCACAAGAACCTACAGTAGCCCATGTATCGACCATGGTTCCTTCATCAACATAAGCACCAATGTTTACATAAGAAGGCATCATGATGACATTACTGGAAATGTAAGAACCGTATCTTGCTACAGCATGAGGAACCACACGAACTCCCTTTTGCTCGTAACCGGTTTTTAATTTCATTTTATCATGGAATTCAAATGGACCTACTTCAATAGTTTCCATTTTCTGAATAGGGAAGTACATAACCACAGCTTTCTTTACCCATTCATTCACTTGCCATCCATCTTCGGTTGGCTCCGCCACGCGCAGTTTACCTGAATCAATCTGTTCGATTACTTCACGGATGGTATCCTGCACTTTTTGATCATTTAACATGTCTCTATTTTCCCAGGCTTGCTCAATGATTTCTCTCATGATATTTTGATCTTTTAATTTAGTCGGCAAATGTAGCCTACCAATTTCTAATTAACTCTTTTGCTTTTAAATAATATGGCCGTTAAGCCTGAAATAAAAAGACACATGGTCTTTTGTGGAAAGATGGATGCTGATATGATTTCCACTCTGCAATATCCAATGTTTTGATATATTCATTTGAATTCGTGGTATCCAGTGCCATGCACAATTTTGTGTCTGCACGAAGCGTTTTTTTTAATGCTTCAAACATCTGTTCGTTCCTATATGGTGTCTCGATGAATATTTGAGTTTGTCCGGTTTTCGTTGAAATCTGTTCTAATTCCCTCAGTCTCTTATTACGCTCTTTATCTTTAACAGGTAAATAACCGTGAAAAGCAAAATTTTGTCCATTTAAACCGGAAGCCATTAGTGCCAGGAAAATAGAAGATGGACCTACCAAAGGCACCACCTTTATATTAAACTGATGAGCAAGTTTTACCAGATCTGATCCAGGATCAGCGATTCCAGGACAGCCAGCATCTGAAAGTAATCCCATATCTTCACCATTGAAGATAGGTGCAAAGTATGACTCATAATCACTACTCTCACTGTATTTTCCAATATTGTAGAGCTTTAAATCTTGAATATTATTTTTAAGATTTAATTTTTTTAATGAAGCTCTTGCAGGTTTTTCTTTCTCAACTAAAAAGTGAGTGATATGTGCCAGTTGCTCTTTGTTACCTTCCGGAATCACATAATGCATGGGTGCATCACTAATTGGTGTTGGAATTAAAAACAATGTACCTGAATTCATTTTATAAATTTTAATGGCTACAAAAGTGATAAATCACGTCTAAATAATAGCTGTTTGTTTATGGTGAAAACTATTGAAGATTTTCAATTTTTTCGATCAATACATCTAATGATTCGTCTAGCATTTGGTATACATCTTCAAACCCTGTGGTTCCGCCATAGTATGGATCTGGTACCGATATGTTTTCTCCCGGGTGGGACAAATTCATAATCATTTCAGGGGTATTTTGACTATTTGCAGCTTTTGCCATTCTCAAAACATCACTTTGATTTTGTTGATCCATAGTAAAAATAAAATCATAGTCTTTGAAATCGACAAAATCAAACTTGCGAGATCTTAAGTCCAGAATATCAATACCCTTAGAACGCAAGGTGCTGATGGACCTGGGGTCCGCATGTTCACCAACATGGAATCCGGATGTACCTGAAGATTCAATATGAACCTTCAATCCTTTTTTTTGAGCTTTATCTCTAAAAATACCGTGAGCCATAGGGGATCTACAGATGTTTCCCAGACATACAAACATGACACTTTTCATAGTGGGCTAAAGTAGTATTATAAAGCATAAATGAGGTCTAAAGCATTGAATTATTTCGGATTTCAGCCTGGATTACTTTATTACCTGTCAGATTTGTAATATATTTTGCGTACCATAAATCTATACGTATGAAAAAGACACCTCATTTAGTCACCGAACATGGACGTGAATTTATCTCCAAAGAAACCATCAGTGGAATTATTCTGGTTGTCGCAGCAGTCATTGCGATTATCTGGGCAAATTCACCCTGGGCACATTCTTATCATTATGTATGGCATGAGATTCATATGGAGTTTGAATTTGAGAACTGGTTTGATTTAGATGCTTCTTTGAATCACTGGATTAACGATGGATTGATGGCGATATTTTTCTTTACGGTTGGTTTAGAAATCAAGCGTGAAGTGATGGAAGGGGAGTTAAGTTCTCTGAAAAAAGCTTCAATGCCAATTATGGCTGCAGTAGGAGGAATGATTGTGCCTGCGGTGATTTATACATTTTTTAATTATGATAATCCGGATACCGCAAATGGTTGGGGGATTCCCATGGCGACAGATATTGGTTTCACTCTGGGAGTTTTATCTCTTCTGGGGAATCGCGTAAGTATAAATCTAAAGATATTTTTAACTGCTTTGGCAATTGCAGATGATCTAGGAGCGATTATGGTGATTGCTTTGTTTTATACCGATCCGGCTAGTATAGATTTTAATCAGTTATGGGTAGCATTGGCATTTATTGTGGTTTTAATCGTTGCGAATAAGGTTGGAATTAGAAGTGGAACCTTTTATGGAATTGTGGGCCTTTTTGGTGTATGGATTGCGTTTATTTACTCTGGAATACATGCCACTTTTGCTGGGGTGCTGATAGCGATTACAATTCCTGCCAGAGCTAAAATATCTGAACAAGAGTTTTTAGAAAAGGGGAGAAAGTATGCCGATGTATTTACAAAAAATATGAAATCGGGTAAGTTATTGTCTACTGAACAGGCACATGCTATTTCGGGAATGGAAAAGGCCATGGAGCAAGTACAAACACCATTACAAAAACTAGAACATGCAATTCACCCGTTTGTAGCCTATTTCGTTTTACCACTATTTGCATTGAGTAATGCAGGTATAGAGATTTCGGGCTCTATTATAGATATGATGTTACATCCTGTTGCACTTGGTGTGATGTTTGGTTTGGTACTTGGGAAATTTCTGGGAATCTCATTGTTTTCCAAGCTTATGGTAAAGTTAAAACTCTCTACTTTGCCTGATAATGTGGCGTGGATGGAAATATACGGTGCGGCAATGCTTGCGGGAATAGGGTTTACAATGTCTATCTTTATCACGGATTTAGCGTTCGATGATAAATCAATTATAGAACATGCCAAGGTAGGTGTAATGGCGGCCTCTTTGGTGGCGGCAATTTTAGGATTATTAATTTTAAAGTTTTATTACAATAAAAGAGATTCTGAATAGTTTTGCCAGCTTTAATATTTAGGGATATTATGAAGCTATTTCACACAAATACTTTCAGGTTCATTTTGGTGCTTGTTTGGTTGTTTACGTTAGGAGCGACCCCACCCAAATTTCCTGCGCATCATTTTAAAGCATATATCGTTCAGGATGGTCAACAGCTTCCCATTAAATATCATGTGGTTCAGGTAAAGCGAAAACCTTTTCAAATCATAGTGGATATGCCCGATAAAGAAGGTGTTTTTGTCAATGCATCCTTTTCAAAAAACACCTATAAAAATGCATTGAAAAATGTTCCTTTTAAAGATTTGAATGGTTTTTCTGAAGCAGCAATATATGAAGTGTGGAAGAATCCGAATAAAGAGTTATTGGTGTCGAATACAAAACCATGTTTTTGGTTTATTGAATCTCGTTTAAACCACCGATTTAGTGATTATGAATGGGTGAATAAACGATACATCTGTACACGTCAGGTGGATGTTATTTACGATGTCAATGTACATGAAGAAGTGGATTTTAAACAGTTGGATACGCCTATGTATTTAACATTTATTAAGTTTAAAAAGATAGGAGAAGACTTTAGAGGGGAAGAGTTGATGCGTCATGAATTTAAGATAGAATGGGTGGATTAATTGAAAATATGAAAATACTTCGAACCGATTCTGAAAATAAAGGGTTTAAGAGTTTAGTGAGACATTTAGATTCCGAATTAGAGGTAATTGACGGTGATGCGCATTCTTTTTATGATCAATATAATAAAATAGATCTAATCAAAAATGTCGTGGTTATTTATAGTTCAGAGAAACCAATTGGATGCGGTGCGTTCAAGTTGTTTAAAGATCAAACCGTAGAAGTCAAAAGGATGTATACTTTACCAGAAAATAGAGGGCAGGGGATCGCATCAAAGGTTTTGCAAGAACTGGAAATCTGGGCGAAAGATTTAGGTTATACGGATATTGTCTTAGAAACGGGGAAGACTATGGAAAGTGCTATTGGTTTATATCAATCTAAAGGCTATCATGTGATTGATAATTACCCTCCATATGTGGGAGTGGACAATAGTATTTGTTTTTCTAAGCGTCTATAGCTACTCTTGAATCAAAGCATCAATTTGTTCAATCAAATAATCTTTAAGGTTTTCTGCATTTGAATAACCTGTATGATGTATTCTCAATGTGCCATTTTTATCAATTAATGCTAAAGTAGGAAATGCTGAAACGTTAACCGCCTGACTTGCTAATCCGGTATCATCAATGTAAAAAGGCAATTGATAAGAATTAGATTGAACGAAGTTTTGAATTTTTTCTAATGTATCTCCACTTCCTTTGGCATTTGTGATCAGGAAAACAACCTTGTCATTTTCTTTATAGTGTTTCACAACTTCTTCAAGTTCAACAAATTCATCCCTACAAGGCTTACACCATGTAGCCCAATAGTCGACTAGTACAACTTTACCTTTCAATTCACTTAGATAAATTTGATTCCCATCCAAATCACGTATGGAAAAATTAGGAAGTTGTTCATGAGTAGTCTGTGCCAATACACTTTGAACATATCTAGGGTACTGGACTAATCCACCATATAAAGCTAAAATAAATGCTGTACCCAGAATGATAAGCTTCACATAGATTCCCTGGTTTAATGTTTTTACATGTAGACCAATTGCAGTAAACAATACTCCGGAAATCCCAACAGGAACAACAGAAGGATTGATAAAGCCAATAAGAATCACAAATACAAAAGGACTTGCTAACGACCAAACTTGTTTATACAATGGAATTTCCGATTCATCTCTGGTATACCCAATGATTAGACTGGTTAAAGAAGCCAAAACAGCGGCATAATGAAAACCATAATAATATCCGACCAGAAAAGTGAGTAAGAAGTTAAATAAACTGAGATACCCCGTCATTTTTTTCTCATGCTTTAAACGTTCTTCTTCGGTCTTCATCTTTTGTTCTTCCATAGTCGATCAATCAGTTGACAAATTTAGTGTGTAAGGTTTTAAATGTTATGTAATGAAAGTTGCAAAACATAGTCAAAAAAAAGAGGCCTATCGAAGGCCTCTTTTTTTAAGATTAGAAATCTTTTAAGAATTTCCTTTTTTATAATCTGCTAAGAATTGCGCAAGACCAATATCTGTTAAAGGGTGTTTTAGCAATCCTAGAATAGAACTTAAAGGTCCCGTCATAACATCACTACCAATCTCAGCACATTTAATCACATGCATGGTGTTTCTTACAGAAGCTGAAAGAATTTCTGTTTCGAACATATAGTTGTCAAAAATCATTCTGATTTGAGCAATCAAATCCATACCATCATAGCTCACATCATCTAAACGACCGATGAACGGAGAAACATAAGTCGCTCCCGCTTTAGCTGCTAAAAGAGCTTGTCCAGCTGAGAAAATCAAAGTGCAGTTGGTTTTAATTCCTTTATCAGAAAAGTATTTTAGAGCCTTAATTCCGTCTTTGATCATAGGAATTTTTACTACAATATTTGGATGTAAAGCGGCCAATTCTTCTCCTTCTTTAATCATACCTTCATAATCTGTTGAGATCACTTCAGCACTCACAGGTCCGTCTACGATGTTACAGATTTTAACATAGTGATCTAAAATGTTTTGAGCTCCGGTAATACCTTCTTTTGCCATTAATGAAGGATTTGTTGTTACTCCGTCTAAAACACCTAAATCTTGAGCTTCTTTAATTTGATCCAGATTAGCGGTATCGATGAAAAATTTCATAGTAATTGAATTTATTGCTGATAAAAATGTGAAATAAGTTTAGATCTAAGATGATTCGTGATCACATCAAGCCCTTTGGTATAGTGACTGTTGTTAGTCACAATAACATGCGAGTCATCACGATATGGTTTTAAATATTTTTTATACGAAGGTACAACATGGTTTTCCCATTGATAACGTACAGATTCTTCGTTATATCCTCGTTCAACATAATCTCGTTTCAACCTTCGTTCAAGCATCTTATGTTCCCTAACATCAATAAAAACTCTTAAATCCAGAGCTTTTCTGATTTCTTCAAAATGGAAAATAAATAAACCTTCCATAATGATGATTGGACGAGGTTCAATGGTGATAAGCCCAGGAATCTTTTCAGCATTATTGAATGTATATTCCTTAATGGTAATAGGCTCCCAGTTCATGACATGTTCTAAATCAGCATGAAATTTTTCACGATCAATAGACGTTGGTAAGTCAAAATTGACTTCTCCGTTCTCATCCTTTTTTTGTTCATGAATAGGAAGATAATAATTGTCCTGAGTGATAATGGAAACAGTTTTAGGAGGAAGAGAATTCTTCAAGTCCATTAAAAAAGATGTTTTCCCGGAAGCACTCCCACCGGCTATTCCAACAAGATATGGTTTTACCTTCATGGGGGACAAAAGTAGTCCTAATTATATGAGTAAGATTATTTTTTAGTCTACAAATCTCAACAAGTTTATAACAATGCGCAGTGGTAAAGGTTTGATGGAATAGAAAGGTAGGATAATCGGTTTATCTGAGACCGAAAAAAAATATTTAAGATTCGATTTTTATGCTATATTTGGGGCTGTTCATAATGTTTTAGAAATGAAGAGTATTTATAAGCTAATGTTGGTTGTAGCTGTTTTAACCCTAGGGTTTGTAGGGTGTCAAAAGGACACACTGGTAACCAATGTCCCACATAATGAAGACCCAGACTTTAATTGGGGAAAAGGAGACTCGATTCCAATTGTAGCGCCATATTATTTTACGGGGAAAGTTGATAGTGTTTTTTATACCCTTCAGGATAGTATTGATGGATTTTACAATTTGGTGTTTGATTCAGGTTATGTAGCGTGTGATTCTCCGAGTGTATTTTATGGACAATTAACTGGGATGTATAGTTTAAGTGGAACACATACATTAGAAATTAAGATTTTGAAATGTATTGCCGATTCTACAAGTAAGCCGGATAAAGAAAGTTTGTTATATGTGGGAACTTATCCTTACGGAAGTAGTGATATTTTGGCTCCTATTGATGGTGTAGAAATATCATGGGTAGATGATACTGGAAAAGTTTGGAGGACCTTAAGTGGTAGTGGATCTAAGGCAAATGATTCATTTCAAATTTTGTCGGTAACTGCAGCACCTGCAAATGTTTTAGGTGAAAGTGTGATTCTGGGAAAAATGGATGTGACTTTATATAATGGTACGGAATCTATACGTATTGAAGGAGGAGAATTCCAATTCCAGTATGGAGTATATTAGAAAGGATTTAGGGTGATGAAATTGGATATTCGGGTATTTGTAGTTCTGTTGTTAGGACTGTTTTGGTTGGTTTCGTGTGAATCAGATGAAGCGTTGCAGCCATATGTAAACCCCAATCAATCGGATACCAGTGGAAACAATGTTGCCATAGATTTATTTGTGAGTGTTGAAATAGACAATGTGCCGTTTAGCTATTTTAATGGAATTAATAATTACTCGAATTGGACCATTAGCGCAGAGGAAGGATTTTGCCCAACAGATATCAATAAATTTATTCAAGCGCATACTACAGCTTTTGTGGTTCCAAATAAATTGGAAGAGTCTATTTACATTGATTTAAAAGGATGTGCAAGAACGGATAGTTTAAAGGATATTAGTAAAATCGATTCGGTATTAATAGTCGGAGAATATCCATATTATCCTAAAATGACTGATGATGATAGATATGCTATTGTTCGTTATATAGACGCGGATAGTGTGTTATGGAGTACTGCATTCGGAGGGAATACAAGTTCTTTTGCAAGGTTTGAACTATCTGCTATTGAGGATAACAATTATGACGTTTTCTCACAGAAAATAGCATATGGTAAGTTCGAGGGTTACCTATACAATGCAGCTGGAGATTCTATTAAGTTGAAGAAAGGTCAATTTAAAGGAAGAATTGTTCAGAATTAGGCATTATCAAGTTAAAATATAACTTTGCTTAATAACCTGATTTTATACTATATTGATGAAACATATTATACTATTATTAGTCTCGGTATCGGTGATTTTTACAATGTCTTGTAACAAGAAAGTCGATGCTTCATTTCCTCCTCCTCAGCCAGAAGATAGTATGGTTGTTGTCAGTGATGTGAATTATTTCATCAATGCAACCGTAGGGGGGACTGTTCTGGATATGAAGAGTAGTGTAAACAATGTTGGAAATGGTGTGTTTAGAGAGGATCAAGGGCCTTGTGGTTTAGGAAATACTATGAAATTCACTTCCTATTTTGCATATGTTTCGGATACATCAAAAAAAGAGATGATAGGTTTCGGGTTACGCAACTGTGTAAGCGATACTGCTGATGGTATTAATGACAGTACTTATTTAAAACTGAGTTTCCCAATTGAAATTAGTTACCCTGACACATCAATTGCTTTTATAAATTATATAGATGCTGATAGCGTTTTTTGGAGCTCCTCATTAGCACCAAATGGATTTTCTACACAAGCCACCCATTCATTTACAATAACTGATGTGGCAAAGAATTATGATGGCTTTTCTGCTTTAGAAGTGAAAGGCTCTTTTTCTGGATGGGTCTATAATGCCAGTGGGGATTCTCTTTTGATTTCCAATGCGAGTTTCTTTAGTCGTGCATGGGCATTTTAGTTATCCCACATATTCTTGCTTAACGACTAAAGCAAACAAATCATTTTCCAACGGTAAATAACCCTGTTCGTAACAGAAGAAGTATGTGTTTCCATTTTTTGTGATATAAGTATTGGTATGGTAGTTAAAATCGAAACCAAGTAATAATAATGTCTTTTTACTGGTTTTGGATTTTCCGTTAGGATTTAATTTAGAAAGGATTTGCCTATTTTTTCGTAGTGTTCTATTGATTTTACGCATCAGGTTAGTTGAGTCTTTGTTAAATCTATTGTTATAAGTGTTTCGACAAGAATCAGAGCAAAACTTTTTATCGGATCGGCCTTTAAAAGGATCACCACATTCGGGACATAAATTTGACATTGTATTGGGTTTTGAATCTATAAAAGTACGTAATTTAAATTAATCATTTATGGATGATTATCAGCAATAGACAAAGGCAATTTTTTTACCTTTATGGTGCAAATTTAAATATGAGGATTATGATTTATAAGAACTTTTATTCAGAGGTAGGGAAGTTGTTATATGCTCTGGCCAAGGCAGATGGAAATATAACTGATGCAGAAATTAAAGCAATTCATAAGCTGGTTTTAGAAGACCTGGTTCCATTGGAAGATAGCACGGATGAATTTGGAACAGATTCAGCGTTTTATGTTGAAATGGAGTTCGATTATTTAAATGAGAATCTATACGATCCTGACGTGGCGTTTAATTCGTTTATCGATTATGTAGAGGAGCATTATACTGCATTTGATGATAAACTTAAGCAGGCAGTTTATAGAGTCGCAGAAACGCTAATTAATTCTTTTCACGAAACCAATATTCAGGATCATAAAATAATCTTGAAATTGAAAGAAATTTTGCTCGATAAAGCTGATGTATCAATTCAGCAGATTTAGGGTTAAAGAGAAATAGTGCGAGATAATATTTGCTCGCACTATATAAGTCTATTCTTGAACAAGTAATGGTAAAAATTCCTTTTTTGGAATATCCATGGTATAAGATTTTACAGTCTTAAGCGTTAGTTTATTAGATCTTAACCACGGGTTATATTCTTTAAGAATTTTATAGTTTAATCCAATTTCCTTTGAGAATGAAGCCAAATCGGTAATACTCGTATCAATAGTTAGAGGCTCCGTTTGAATCTTATTCCATAATTGATTTTCTCTAAACTGGAAACCGTATTTTTCTGGTGTTGATAAGATTTCTTTTGCAGCGATGATTCTATAAACATATCTTCCAGTCTCGGTATTTAGTTTTAGATCGTAATAAGAATCTACTTTTTGTTTGGTGATTTGACGATTTAAACCACCCATTCCCATATTATACGAAGCAGCAGCTAAAGTCCAGCTTCCAAATTTTTTGTAAGCTTCGTTTAGATACTTACAGGCTGCCTGAGTAGACTTTACAATATGGTATCTTTCGTCCACTTCAGTGTTAATTTCTAATCCATATTGTTTACCTGTAGTTTTCATAATTTGCCAAAAACCAGTAGCACCGGCAGGAGATACAATAGGGGTTAAACCACTTTCAATTACAGCCAAATATTTAAAATCTAACGGAATCCCATTTTCTTTTAGAATCGGTTCAATGATTGGAAAATATTTATGCGCACGTTTTAGGTAAAGTAGCGTATTGGATTGCCAATAAGTATTCACCAGCAATTCACGATCTAGTTTCTCTTGTACATCAACCAATTGAAGTGGTACTCTCTCTTCAGCAAATACGAGGTCATTGGGCAGATTTAGCGCGTAAATTTTGTAGTCCGTGTTAAAGGAATGTTGGTATTCTTCTTTTTCAACAACTTCATTTTTACTGAAACTGAACAATTGCATTGCCCCGTATAAAGCAAGAGGTAAACCTATAAATGTTACGATGTACTTCGAGAATTTTGTGTGCATAATAATTCAATTTTAAAATGGAGAATCTAACTCTTTAAGTGAGATATTATTTTGATCTTTAGCTGAAAGTATTGGATTTTCAATATTCCAGTGAATACCAATGTCAGAATCATTCCAACTAATTCCAGATTCAAGTTGAGGACTGTAATAGTTGGTACATTTATAATTAAAAACTGTTTGATCCTCTAAGGTACAAAAACCATGCGCAAACCCTTCTGGAATCCAAAGCATAAGTTTATTAGCTTCATTAAGCTCTACACCATAGTATTGACCATATGTAGGAGAGTTTTTACGAATATCTACAGCAACATCATAAACGGCACCTTTGATTACACGAACAAGTTTTCCTTGAGCCATTGGAGGTAATTGAAAATGTAAACCTCTTAAAACCCCTTTGTTAGAAAGAGACTGATTATCTTGAACAAATTTTTCATTGATACCTATTTCTCTTAATTTTTCTTCATTATAGCTTTCGTAAAAATAGCCTCTCGAATCTTCAAATACTTGAGGTTGAATTAGTTTAACACCAGGAATATCCTCTGCAATGATTTTCATAAATTTTAGTCTTTGATTGGCGCGAAAATAACGAGAGGTATGATTCAGTCAAATATTGCTAGACATAATATATCAACAAAATTTTGTGTCAATTTATCGGAATTTGATAAGGATAGATGTCATTAATGTGGAATATGTTTCCTTACCATTCCATAAACAAATGTTCCCAGCATTGCAGCAGCAATAAAAACACCGAATACGGTATATCCACTTCCCATGAGAACGAACATCATTCCTGAACAAACACCGGTAAGAGCCCAGCCCATTCCGAAAATGATTCCGCCAATAATATATCTTGGCCAGGTATGCGCTTTAGGATTGAATATTTTCTGTTCCCCTTTAGAGGTTTTGACAAAACCTAGTTTGAATAACTGCGTAATGATAATTCCAAATGTGATTCCGGTTATGATGATCCCGTACATGTGGAAATCTTGAAAGTGAAACATTTCGTAAATTCTGAAAAATGAAATCATTTCCAGTTTATAGGCTCCAAAACCAAATAGGAACCCTACCATTATATACTTAAAGAATTTCATGATGATCGATTTTTAGTTGATATATCTTTTTCAGATTAAAATGGGATTTTTAAAATGTAAGGAAGGAATACATAGGTCATAATAAGCCCTCCTATAAAAAAGCTAATTACCGCGACAAGAGATGGTAGTTGTAAGTCTGCTATACCTGAAATAGCATGTCCGGAGGTACACCCCCCTGCATATCTTGATCCAAAACCTATTAAAAAACCACCACCCACTATGATGATAAACCCTCTGAGTGTAAACAGAGACTTCCAGCTATATAGATTCCAAAAATCAGGAATATCGGCTTTTTCTACAGTAGGAGCAGGAACAATAGGTACTTCACCATAAACCAATTGAGCTCCAGGAACATCTTTAGAGATTTCGTTTAGTGATAAAACGGTTTCCTGAGATATATGAGCTTCCTGATCAGGAGAAAAGTAGGTTGCAGCCATATAACCACCAAACATAGCACCCAAAGCCACCATGAGATTCCAACCTTGAGATTGCCAATCGAAATTAAAGAAATCAGAAAACTCACCAGCACCATCTGCGGCACACATTGTCCTAAGATTAGCGGATAACCCAAATTCTTTACCAAAATAAAGTAAGAAGAACAGCGTGATTCCTATTGTTATTCCTCCTGCCCACCATGGCCAGGGCTGACTTAAAATTTCATGAATATTATGTAATGTTTCCATTGTATTAGAATTAAATGAGTCTAACATTTTGACAATGTAAAGTTACAAATGTTCGTAGGGTTAAAGTATTGACTTATCTTCTGTTTATTTATGATTCAAGGACAACAAAAAAACTGACTAAACATATGAAAAATCTAATATGAATTGATTTAGAGATACTTGTTGTTGAAATTTATTGTAGAAGGTTAAAAACTATGGCATAAAAAAACCTCAATCATTACGATTGAGGTTTTTTTAGTTATCCATTAACTATATTAAAACCTCTCAAATCTTGAGAAAAAGAAATTTGCTTCGATTTGTGCATTTTCGTCACTATCAGATCCGTGAACTGCATTCTCGCCAATAGATTTTGCAAAACGCTTTCTAATAGTACCTTCTTCTGCTTCAGCAGGATTAGTTGCACCAATTAATTTACGGTAATCTTCTACAGCGTTCTCTTTTTCAACGATTGCTGCTACGATTGGACCTCCAGACATGTATTCTACCAATTCTCCGTAAAACGGACGTTCTTTATGTACTGCGTAGAATTCGCCAGCTTGCTCAGCTGATAAATGAACTTTTTTTAACGCAACGATTCTAAATCCCGCGTCAGTGATCATTCCTAAAATATGTCCTGTGTGACCTGCTGCAACTGCTTCAGGTTTTACCATAGTGTAAGTTATAGTACCTGCCATTTTTTTATGTTTTTATTTTTCGCGCGCAAAAGTAGTGCATTCTTTTAAATGGCATTGGTCTTTTCAAAAGACTTTTTTGTTAGATTTATGTAAGTATTTTTCTTGATGTAATCTTATTCTATATTTAATCGAATCAGTGGATTAAAAAATTACTTTTGCAGCCTTTTTTAAAATTGGAAATCAATCATTATGAATCGTTTTAAACAGGCTGCGGGTTCGTTTGCTCGAAATTTCACACAAAATCCTAAGAATGATTTATTATCCGGACTTACCGTTGCTTTGGCATTAGTGCCGGAAGCTGTGGCATTTTCGTTTGTTGCAGGAGTAGATCCTTTGGTCGGGCTTTATGGTGCATTTATGATGGGGTTAATAACATCTTTATTGGGGGGACGACCTGGAATGATTTCTGGTGCCACCGGAGCGATGGCTATTGTAATGGTAGATTTGATTCGTAAAGGAAATGATGTTGGTTTAGGGCTGGATACACCAATTGAAAATCTCGGTTTGCAGTGGTTGTTTATCACTTTGCTTTTGGTGGGAGTAATTCAAATTTTGGCTGGAGTATTGAAACTGGGAAAGTTCGTTAGATTGATTCCGCACCCGGTAATGATGGGGTTTGTAAATGGTTTGGCTATTGTCATATTTATTGCGCAGTTGGGGATGTTCAAAGAAACCATAAATGGTGAAAAAGAATGGTTAGAAGGAATGCAGCTCTATACTATGATAGGATTGGTTGGTCTTACGATGTTGATTATGTGGGGGTTGCCTAAGGTTACAAAGAAAATTCCAGCAGCTTTGACAGCCATTATAGTGGTTGCAGCAATAACTATTTTGGGTGGGATAGATGTAAGAACTGTAGGTTCATTCATTAGAGATGGTGGTGGTAAAGGTCTGGAAGGTAGTTTGCCGCATTTCCAATTTCAAATTTTTGGCTTGGTGGATACCATAATGGGGCATTGGGACCTGATAGTTTCTACGGCATTCTTACTTGCAGCTGTAGGTTTAATCGAATCTTTAATGACATTAAACCTGATCGATGAAATGACGGATACGCGGGGATCGGGAAACAGAGAATGTGTTGCACAAGGAAGTGCAAATATTTTAAATGGGTTGTTTGGTGGAATGGGAGGTTGTGCAATGATTGGTCAATCCATTATTAATGTGAATTCCGGAGGTAGGGGAAGATTATCAGGAGTTGTGGCAGCCATTGGATTATTAATTTTTATTCTATACGGAGCCCCATTAATCGAGCAAATTCCAATCGCAGCCTTGGTTGGTGTAATGTTTATGGTAGTAATTGGCACATTTGCCTGGAGTAGTTTTAGAATTTTAAACAAAATCCCATTAGCAGATGCATTTGTTTTGATCGCTGTTTCTGCAATAACAGTTTGGAAAGATTTGGCTATTGCAGTTATCGCGGGAGTCATTATCTCTGCTGTAGTGTTTGCATGGCAAAATGCAACGATGATTCGTGCAAGAAAGCGCACAAAAAATGATGGAACCAAGGTATATGAAATTTGGGGGCCTTTATTCTTTGGTTCGATTCAAAATTTTAATTCAAAGTTTAATCCAAAGGGTGATCCGAAGAGAATAGAAATAGACTTTATGGAATCTAAAGTTGCTGATCATTCGGGGATGGAAGCCGTGAGTAATATTGCAGATAAGTATTTGAATTTAGGTAAAGAATTGAAATTAATACACCTAAGTCCGGAGTGTAAAATGTTATTGCTTAAAGCGCATCCAAAGTTGGAGCCCATAATTGAAACTTCAATTGAAGATCCTAGATATCATGTCGTAACAGACATGATGGATGAAGAAGTATAAATAATGAGACTTCAGAATCAAATTCTGAAGTCTCTACCGAACAAGTATAAGGTTAAGTATCTTAGGGTTAATATTTCTTACCTATACCCAAATGTATATCACCTGGGCAACACAAAATCCTGAATTTTGTGAACCTGTATTTTGAGTTAGTGAATCTGTAGATATGGTTTGTAAAGGAAAACCAGTGACTATGAGATTAAATCATAGAGATTGTCATAGTATTTTTTAGAAACTGGAATCACCTCGTTGCCAACATAAACAAAACCGCCATCTTCTTTTGTAAATTTTGATATTTTCTCTGAGTTGATAAGATATGAGCGATGAACTCTTTTAAATTGACTAGAAGTAAGGATAGACTCTGCGTATTTTAACGGTTTTGATATAATTACTGGCGCTCTTTCTGCTATATGGAATTCGGTATAACTTCCTGAAGCTTTACAAAATAAGATTTCTTCCGTGCGGACCACATGCACTCCCTGGTCTGTGGAGAGCGTTATGGTTTTAGGGGAATGATCAATTTCCTTTTTGTTCTTAAAGTGAATAGATTTAAATTGATCAATAGATTTGATTAAGTCTTTGAAATCAATTGGTTTTAAGATATAATCGAATGCATGCTCTTTTAATGCCTTAAGACTGTATTGTTCGTAGGCTGTTACGAAAATGACATGGAAATCTCTGTTAGGGAACATATCTAAAAAATCAAATCCAGTTCCTTCAGGAGGCATGGAAATATCAAGAAAAACCAAATCAGGTTTGTCTTTTTTTACCATTTTTATTCCTTCACTGATAGAGTGTGCAATTCCAAGGATGGTAATTTCAGGACAATAGTTAGATAGTAAAATTTTAATATTTTCTGCAGCAGCAAATTCGTCATCTAGAATCGTAGCGGTAATTTTCATATTCTAAAATTTTAAAACGTAAGGAATATTAAATGTAATTTTAGTACCTACGTAAATATCTTCATTTTCGTTTCGAAAAGCCTCAGAAATAGTTACATCTGACATTTCATTATTCAGTTCTGAAAGCAATTCGATTCTTTTTTTAGTCACAGAAGTTCCTAAAGATTTATGCTTTGTTTTTTTGACTTTACTGGCTTCGGCATTTTTAATACCAATTCCATTATCGCAAATTTCGATAAATAAAGTGTTTTGCTTTTTATGAATGGATAGTTTTATTTCTCCATTGGGATTGCTATAAACTTTTCCATGCCAAATCGCATTTTCAATATATGGTTGGATTAACAGGGAAGGAATAATACATTTTTCTAAATCAATTTCGGAGTCCATTTCTTCAGTATATTTAAACTCTTTTCTGATTCTCTTTTTTTCGAGATTTACATACATTTTAAGTGTTTCAAGTTCATCCTGTAGTAGAATAGTTGTTGAATCTGAATTTTGAAGAATGGTTCGAATCAATTTTGAAAATTCCAGGAGATATTGATTGGCATTGGTCTTTTCATTTTTGAGAATATAGTTCTGAATGGAATTTAAAGAATTAAAAATGAAATGAGGATTCATTTTTGATTGTAAAGAAATGATTTGCATTTCGTTGATGGTCTTTTGAAACTGTGCCTGAGTTTTATAAATCTTAATAGTTCTGATAGATAGTTTATAACCAAAAATAATAGCAATAATAATCACAACAGCCTTAAACCACCAGGTCATCCAAAAAGCAGGGATAATCGAGAATTGCAGTATTTGAACCTCACTTTCTACACCATCAATGTTGATGGCTTTAAGCTTAAGTGTATAATCATTTGGAGGAAGCGCATTAAATACGATATTATCATTAGTTGTAGTTTGCCAGGAATCATTGATTGGACTTAATTGATATTTATAGATAATATCATTTTGCGATTTATAAGAAATCGCATGATAGTTAATTTGGATGTTGTTGGAATCATGAGTAAGGTTGATAGTTGTGTCAATATTCATTGAGTATTCATTGCTCAACAAAGATTGAATATGAAGAATTGGTGGGGGTAAGGAATCATCGAGATGACTTTTATGAATTTTTCCAATTCCTTCGTTATTAGCAAAGAATAAATAATCATTATAAAATATTAATTGTCTAATATCAGCTAGCTCTAAACCGTCATGTTTTGTAATAACAGACCTTGGAGTCCATTCGTTCTTCAAATTTTGACTTAAGATAGAAATACCATTCAGAGTTCCTGTCCAAAGTATTTTATCCTTACTAAGGAAGAATTTTTTTATTTTAATTTTATCACTCTGCTTAATAATATTATAGAAAAAAGGTTTTTTAGGTCGTATATGTCTATTTCGATCAAAGTACCATTTTTCACCATAAAAATTTGTAGCGATAATAAGTTGAGATGGGTCTATTTTTTTTTTGTACTTAAATGAAGTATTGAATTGAACAATTATATCATCAGCAAAAATAAAGTTGTTGTCAATTTGAATAAAAGTTGAAGCTGCTATAAAAATGTGTTTGATATGTATTGGGTTAACGAATTTAAGACCTTTTTTTGTGTCGTCTATTGGAGTCAGATAAGAATCAATAGTATCAGATGTTATAGAAAATTCATTACTAATTTCGTCATACTTATAATTATAATATTGAGAGTTTTGATTTGATCCAAAGTTGAATATTATGGAATTATCCTGTTTAATAGCTCCATTGATTAAATTTTTTTCGGAGTTTGATATTTTATAAAAATGTAGGTCTTTATTTGGAATATATATTAAACCACTTGTTAATGTTGATGCCCAAATTCCATTTTCATTATCTATTGTAAATCCGGTAATATGATAATCCTTTAAAAAATGAGCAATAATTTGTTTCTCATTAAAAATAATTAACCCAGAATTTGTACCTATTCCAAATCTGTTTTTGTTTGCGAAAAAATGTACTTTTCCTAGTTTATTAGTAAGGAAAATATGTTTGGAGTTTTTTTGCTTATCCATTCTATTGACCGTGTTAATTATTTGAGCCATAGAATTAGATGTGATAGTATCAATATTAGATAATTGATTAGGTTCTATAGTTGTATTTACTGTTCCGTTATCGTCAATTGTTATCGTAGAAAAATTAACTAAAGTTAATATGATAGAGTTAGAAGCAGATTTTTTAAACCCTGTAATAGTATGACCTGAAAGTAGATTTGATATAGAGTTTATTATTTTATCATTAAACTTATAGGGAAGGATTCTATTGTTTTCTAGATAATAAAGTTTTTTACTATAAGTCATAAACCAAATACGACCATTGGAATCTTCTTGGATTCTAAAAACCGTATTATCTTTTAAACCATGTTTTGTGTTATATGATATAAAAGTATGACCATCATATTTTACAACTCCATTGTCGGTACCTATCCAAATATACCCTTTAGAATCCTGGAACACATCATAAGTTTCATTACTAGGCAATCCATCTTTAAGTGTATAGTTGATGTAATTAACAGATTCTGGAATGGTTTGAGAAATCCCAGAATTTGTTATTAGAATTATTAAAATAATCCATATGTAAAGATATTGGTATGTGAAACAGGTTTTAATAATTTAAGAGTTATATTTCAGTACATAAGGAATGTTGAATATGATTTTTGTACCTACAAAAACCTTTTCGTTTCTAAAAGCTTCAGAAATAGTTACATCTGACATTTCGTTGTTCAATTCAGAAAGTAATTCTATTCTTTTTTTAGTTACAGAAGTTCCTAAGGACTTATGTTGTGTTTTTTTGACTTTACTGGCTTCGGCATTTTTAATACCAATTCCATTATCGCAAATTTCGATAAATAAAGTGTTTTGCTTTTTATGAATGGATAGTTTTATTTCTCCATTGGGATTGCTATAAACTTTTCCATGCCAAATTGCATTTTCAATATATGGTTGGATTAACAGGGAAGGAATAATACATTTTTCTAAATCAATTTCGGAGTCAATCTCTTCAGTATATTTAAACTCTTTTCTAATTCTCTTTTTTTCGAGATTTACATACATTTTAAGCGTTTCAAGTTCATCCTGTAGCAGAATAGTTGTTGAATCTGAATTTTGAAGAATGGTTCGAATCAGTTTTGAAAATTCCAGGAGATATTGATTGGCATTTGTTTTTTCATTTTTAAGGATATAGTTCTGAATAGAATTTAAAGAATTAAAAATAAAATGAGGATTCATTTTTGATTGCAAAGAAATGATTTGCATTTCGTTGATGGTCTTTTGAAACTGCGCTTGAGTTTTATAAATCTTAATAGTTCTGATAGATAGTTTATAACCAAAAATAATAGCAATAATAATCACAATAGCCTTAAACCACCAGGTCATCCAAAAAGCAGGGATAACAGAGAATTGTAGAGTTTGAATCTCACTTTCTACACCGTCAATATTGATGGCTTTAAGCTTAAGCGTATAATCATCAGGAGGGAGTGCATTAAATATGATATTATCATTAGTTGTAGTTTGCCAGGAATCATTGATTGGACTTAATTGATATTTATAGATAATATCATTTTGCGATTTATAAGAAATCGCATGATAGTTAATTTGGATGTTGTTGGAATCATGAGTAAGATTAATTGTTGAATCAATATTTTTAGAGTGCTCATTACTCAACAATGATTGAATGTGAAGGATTGGAGGAGGTAAGGTATCATCAAGATGACTTTTGTGAATTTTTCCAATTCCTTCGTTATTAGCAAATAATAAATACTCATCATAAAATATCAGTTGTCTAATATCGGTTAATCCTAAACCATCGTGTTTTGTAATAATGGATCTTGGAACCCATTCGTATTTCGTGTTTTGATTTAATACTGAAATACCATTATTTGTTCCTACCCAAATTTGGTTTTTTATGGAATCATAGACGAGTTGATTTACAGTATTACTCAATAATCCTGAATCTAAATCAATTGAGTTAATAATACTATCTTTTAATGTGAAAATTCCATTGGCCTTAGTTGCAAAAAACAGAGTGTTGTTTTTTGTTTCAATTATGTCTTGAATTCTGTAATTTTTGAGTGCTTTTAAGGATTCAATTTCTAATATATTATTATTTGTTGGATTGAATTCTAAGATGCCATTTGTAGTTGCTAGTAATATTTGATTCTTGTTAGTTCTATAAAACTTAAAGATTCTATTTGATGATATATTGTAGGGGAACAATTGCCATGTTATATTATAATAGTGATCATAAAACTGAGACCCTATTTTAGTAGTCCAACTGTTGATTTGGATTACCTTATGATTTGCTACTTTTTTTGGTTTTCCCTCTAAAACTTTAATTATACCTTGAATAGAACCTAAAAGTGTAATTGTTGGAGATAGTTTAATAATTGTATTTGGTGTATTTAAATGTTGATTGACGTAAATGGGGTTCTCAAACTTAAGCCCTTTAACAAGGTATTTATCCGGTATCGCTCTAAAATCAAGATTTTTCGAATAAGTAGTAAGTTGGGAATATGGGTGTCTTAATTCATAAAAGTGCGAGTCTTGACCGTATGAAAAAATCATGTTATCAGACTGAGGAACTATTCCGTAAAGATGTTCATTTTCTAATATGTTAATTTCAAATTGATTTAGATGTGAAGAGGGAACATAAAAAATGCCATTGGATAATGTTGAAATCCAAATTCCGTTTTCAAAATCGGAACATATTCCTGTAACCGTTTGATAATAAAATGGGAATGTGATTAATCTGTGGTTGATTTTATCCCAAGTAAAAAGATTCTTTTGATAGCTAATATATGTAGATTCGCTAGTTTTAAGTATATGAAGCTTTCCCCATTTTTCAGTGTTTATTATAGACTTATTACTATTGATTTCATTCATTAATTTATCTAAAGTCGCTTCTATTTTGGGTGTTATTTGGGGTAAATATCTTATTGACTTTATCGATTCGCTAGTAATATTACCGTTAGAGTCAATTTGCATATTTAATAAATTGACAAAAGTTAATTTTAAATTTTCGTTGAAATCTAGATGGAAATCTGTGATTGTATAGGTTAAATCAAGATTTTGCGTAGCTTCTTGGAGTTTTTCATTATATTTAAAAGTGTGAAATTCATTTTTCTCGTAAAAACAAAGATTCCTTCGATATGTCATAAACCATATACGTCCTTTGTAGTCTTCCTGGATTCTAAAAATTGTATTATCGGTTAAGCCATCTTTGGTAGTGTAGGTCTTGAATGTGTGACCATCATATTTAACGACTCCATTATCGGTACCAATCCATAAATAGCCTTTAGAATCCTGAAAAACATCATAGGTCTCGTTACTAGGTAATCCATCTGTTAAAGTATAATTGATGTAGTTTACAGATTCAGGAATAGGCTGTGATTTCCCTATTTGAATAAGAGTCAAAAAAAGAATCGTAAATGTCCATTTGATTTTCAACAGAAGCTTAGGATTATGATATGTATTTATGTGGACCCTGATGACTAGATAATTTAGATACAACAATAGCAAAAAACTTTCTAAAAGACTATGATTACAGACATCGTAAAGTATCTTAAACGAATAAAACCTTACAATGTTCTTACAATAGTGAACATTAATTAATGCGTTCTGCAATTACATTTGCACCAAAAAGTAATGATAGAGATAGAAGGATTATATACCTACGCCATTTTAGTGTTTACATCTTTCTTTACACTGATTAACCCCATTGGATCAATGCCGGTGTTTTTAGGGATGACCTCTACATTAACAGAAGAGCAACGAAAGAAAACTGCGTGGAAGGCTGTGGTAATTGCGTTTCTTACCCTGGTGATGTTTGCCTTTTCAGGGCAGTTGATGTTTTCTTTTTTCGGAATCTCTGTGAACAGTTTCAGAATCGTAGGAGGGATTATCTTTTTTATTATGGGGCAGGATATGTTGCATGCGCGATTGGGAAAGATGAAATTTAATGATGAGGCGGAAATCAATTCTTATGTAAGTGATATATCGATTACACCATTGGCCATCCCCATGATTGCAGGACCCGGAGCAATTACGAATTCTATTGTTTTAATGGATGATGCCAATACAATTGATCAAAAAATTGAACTTATATTGGTTATGGCATTTGTTATGTTTATTACCTACATCATATTTATGAGTGCCACCAGAATTTCGAAGTTTTTAGGAGAAACAGGGAATAGGGTGCTTATGAAACTTATGGGGCTTATTGTGATGGTAATTGCGGTAGAGTTCTTTTTCAGTGGGCTTACGCCAATCTTACAAGATATCTTTAAAGTATAAGAATTATTAATAGTTTAATTCATACTATTTCCTAAAATTCTTGATTAATCGAATTTGCTGTTCTATATTGCCGACCTGAAATAGTGTTTGCATTTTTGATTAAATCAATTGTTTATTAATGATTTATGTGATGTGTGAAACGTTGTTTTGGTACAAGAAAACACTATAACAAGAAGAAATAAGAGTAAATTATGGGAAGACCTCCAACTAAACCGAAAAAACTTAGAGACGGATTTTACATCGAGGTAAGAAATAGAGGAGCCAATACAGGTATAAAATTGGTTCGTGATACTGAAGAGCAAATGAGACATGCGATTGAAGAATACAGCAGAACTAAAGATGTGGTTATTCTTGGACAAAGTATCAACGGGAAGTTCGTAAATGATGTCAAGAAAAAGAAGAAAAAAGACGATAAAGAAGATTAAAGTCTTCATCTAAAAAATCTTTAATCCCCAGGTTCCGATGAATCTGGGGATTTTTTATGCCTCAAATTGTAATGCAACACTTATATTCAACATTGATGTTGCCTTTATTTGCTCATATTCATTGAAAGTTTGTCCTCTATATTTATGAAGTCGAGATAATATTTTCTTCATTTTGAGGTTTGTCCTGAAAAGGTGTATTTTGCGCTCCGCTTTATCAAAAATGTAAGAAGTATTGCTTCGTTTGAGATTTAAAAGATCAAGAATTATATGTCCGAAATAAAACACACCAATATCGCGAAATATATTGTGATAATTCTTGGAGCTATCCTATTTATAGCCATGTTTATAAAGGCCTCAATGACCTCATTTACCCATGATGAGAGCTACACCTACTTGGCTTTTATTCATGATAGTTTTATGGATATCATCTCATTTAAAAATTGGTATACCAATAATCACATTTTGAATAGTCTATCTATGAAGTATTCAGAAATGATATTTGGGAGTTCGGAGATTGCATTGCGCTTACCCAATTTGTTAGCCTTGTTGATTTACATGCGTTATTCCTATTTGCTTTACCGAAGTGAAGATCCAATTATTACAATACCTGTATTTGCACTATTGATTTCAAATCTGGCAATGATTGATTTATTTAGTGTGGCCAGAGGTTACGGATTGTCTTTCGGTTTTATGATTATGGGAATGTACTATTTGATCGAATATCTGCGGGAACCAAATCGCAAGTACCTGATCTGGTTTCATTCAGCTGCAATTTTAGCGAGTTTAAGCAGTTTTACCATGCTCACCATTTATGTGTCTTTTTTAGCAGTATATAATGTAGTGATCTTTATGGAGCAGTTTTATGTTAAAGCAGGCAAGTTTGAGCTGTTTCAAATAAACAAAGTGCATATTATTCCATTGTTGATTGCCACAGCCATTTTGTTTGAACCGGTAAGACGTGTACTCACATTTAGTAAACTAGATTTTGGAGGAAAGGAGGGTTTCTTTGAAAATACGTTGACACATGTTTCGATTAACTTAACACATGGATTAGGACTATCAGATACCGCATTTGTTGTAGCTAAAATAGTATTGGTTCTCATTGTGCTTTTAACATTTGTTTGGATCATATTTAAATTGATTCAAAAAGAGGTGCAGTTTTTTGAGAGTTATAAGGGCTTAATTGTATCGAATTTACTTCTAATATGTATTTCATCCATTATTATCTTGTCACATGTGATTCTTGGAGCGGATTATCCGGTGGCCAGATTTTCATCATTTCTAATTCCATTGTATCTCGTTCATTTTGGTTTTTTAGCGCAATATGTATCGGCTTTAGGAAATAAAAAGTGGATGGCGCCAGTAATGTACGGTTTAGCATTGGCTTCAATTATAAGTTTTGTTTTTAAGTTTGATTGGCACGCTTCATCGGAGTGGGGGTATGACATGTATACTAAAAACATGGTAGAAACATTGGAGAAATACCATCAGGATAATTTCCCAAATGAGACAGATGTAAGTTTGGGTATTCATTGGTTATTTGAACCAGCTACCAATTTCTATAGAGAGACACATCAACTAAATTGGTTAAATCGTGTAGATAGAGATGGCTTTGATGCGGGAGATCAATACTATTATATCTTCAAGGACCAATTAGAAGAACTTCGTCTCAATACGTTTGAGATCATACAGGAGTATGCAGAAACGGAAACTTACTTAATCCGAAATTTGGAAGTTGTTCCAGCGGAAGAGATAGAGTAAACTTAATCATAAGAAAATATAGTGTAAGCATTTGTTCGTATAGAATCCTTAGATTCGCAGTTCATTGAATAAGTATATGCTAAGGTTAGGGTTGTTGGCAGTTAACATATTGATCTATACCAATGTGTTTGGGCAGATTTCGGATTATTATCAAACTGCTTTTAATAGTAGTGATGCGACTTTAAAGCAAGAGTTACATCTGATTATTCGTAATCATCAAGCCTATTCGTATACATCATCATCCACCGATGTATGGGATATTCTTAAGCAGACAGATCAGGATACCGTAAACCCTAACAATGTCATTCTTATTTATTCTGGAAGAAGTGTGGATGCGGCACAGGAGTATAACGGAGGACAAGGATGGAATAGAGAACATGTTTGGGCAAAGTCACGAGGTGATTTTGGAACCAGCACAGGAGCAGGGACTGATGTACATCATTTAAGACCATGTGATATTAGTGTAAATTCTACCAGAAATAATCGAAATTTTGATGATTGTGTATCTTGTATAGATGTGGTAGATGATGGGTATCAAACAGGGTCAAAGAGAGATGCTAATTTATGGACCTTTGAACCACCTGATGCGGTGAAGGGAGATGTGGCCAGAATGATTTTTTATATGGCTGTTCGCTATGAAGGAAATGGCAACGAGCCGGATTTAGAACTTACAAATACCTTATTGAGTAAAAGTGACAAAAATCCGTTACAAGCTTCATTGACAACTTTATTAGAGTGGCACAGAAATGATCCTGTATCCGATTGGGAAAGAAATCGAAATGAGATTATATATACCAAATTTCAAAAGAATCGAAATCCCTTTATCGATTATCCCGAGCTAGCCGAATACCTATGGGGAAATCAAATTGGGAATAGTTGGAATCCGAATGTGACATCTATTTTAGAATTAGGAAACGAACAAGGTTTAGTTTATCCGAATCCCACCAGCGGAGTTGTGAATATTGTAAGCCAGTTTGATCATGCAATTCTTTTAGATCAATACGGACATGAAATAAAAATAGAATTCGTTCAGGGAAGTAATGATTTATCCATTTTATCACAGGGTTTATACGTGCTAAAACTGATAAAATCTGACGGGCAAATTCAATATCAAAAAATCCTTAAAATCTAAAATTGAAATTCTGACAAAAGGACGATTATATTCGTTAACTCTCCGTTTTACGCGTTTTGTGTAAAAAACAATAATAATTTCTAAAGCATTGTAATTCAGTAATAAGTAAGGTTTTCTTTACAAAAAGGAAACTTTAATACAATTTAATATGTGATTAAAGTCACAGAAATTGCATTATATTTGATTGAAATAATTGTCATGGTAGTGTAATTTTGAGTAGTCATATTTACACAAAAAATTGTATTATGTTTACGAAAAATACACTTAAATGGGTCGGAATTGCTTTAGTACAAGCAATTGTATTTCAACCTGTCATGGCGGCAGATTCTGCCGGAGATTCAAATCCTAAAGATACAGGAGTAGTTACAATCGGAGCTCAAATCAGACCGAGATTCGAATACCGTCACGGTTTCAAAAAACCATTCTCAGATACTTTAAAAGCGGCTGGATTCGTAGAGCAACGTTCTAGAATCTGGTTCGATTATAAAAATTCTAAATTTCATATTCATTTAAATCTGCAAGACGTGCGTATGTGGGGTAGCACAAGTCAGATTTATAAGGCGGATCCTTCTATGTTCAATGCATATGAAGCATATGGGGAGTATTATATGAATAAAAACTGGGCATTTAAAGTAGGACGTCAGGCGATTGACTATGATAATGCACGTTTCTTTGGTAATTTAGATTGGGCTGCACAAGGACGTAGCCATGATGCATTTGTGATCAAGTATCAAGATGCTACTAAAAAATTAAAAGTTCATGGTGGATTCGCGTTTAACCAGTTCCAAAATGAACCAAAGTACTTGTCGTTCAGTCAATACCAGCTAAATAATTATAAAATGATGGGGTATGTTTGGGCGCATAAAGACTGGGATAAGTTATCTGCTTCCTTGTTATTCAACAATGACGGAAGAGAAAAAATCGCTGATTCTTCTGTGGTAAGTAGCCAAACTATTGGTTTAATTCCTACATATAAAGGTGATAAGTGGAAAATCGGTGCAGAGATGTATTACCAAATGGGTAAGAATGTTGCTGATCAGGATATTAGCGCATATTTTGTAGCATTGAACTTTACTTACAAAACTGATCTGACTCCAATTACGATTGGTGTGGATTATGCTTCAGGAACTGCACATGATGCAGATGCGAAGAATAACAACTCATGGAATCCTCTATATGGTACAAATCACAAGTTTTATGGATTTATGGATTACTTCTATGTAGGTAATGCACATGGCCAAAATGGAAGAAATACCGGGTTAATTGATATTTATGGTAAAGCGAACTTTAAACTAGGTAAGACCAATAAACACTCATTATTAACTTTTGTACACTATTTTATGTCTCCGGTGGAGTTATTGGATTTAACAGATCCTGCTGGAACCAGAACAGTAGATTCTGGATTAGGTACTGAGATTGATTTAGTTTACAAAGTAGTATTAACAAAAGGAGTATCTGCCAACGTAGGTTATTCTCAAATGTTTGCTACAGATTCAATGAAGCAAATTAAGAATATGGCCGATCCGGTAAACGGTTTAGCAAAAACCGGAACGAATAACTGGATGTGGTTACAAATCAACTTCGCAACAGATCTTTTGAGTATTAAAAAATAAATTTTAGACATGCGCTTTATTTCTAATTTAAAACCGCCAAAGAAATGGCAAACCTGGGTGATCATACTTTCGGGTTCCGTCATCGGTTTAGGTTTGTTTATCTTACAGGAATCTAAAGCCATTTCTTATTTATCTGATGATCCGAAAACTTGTATTAACTGTCACGTAATGACACCTGAATACATTACCTGGGATCATAGCTCACACGGAAAAGTGACGAATTGTAATGATTGTCATGTTCCCCATGATAATGTGTTCAGAAAGTATGCCTTTAAAGCAAAAGACGGGTTATATCACGCTACTATTTTTACGTTACATGCAGAACCGGAAGTTATCGTCATGCATGAAGCAGGACAGGAAGTAGTAAAGGCCAATTGTATCCGTTGTCACAGCGACCAGGTTACAGATGCTAAGGCATCCGCCTGGATAGAAGGACATGATGCGAGTAGAACAGATAGACAATGTTGGGAATGTCATCGTGAAGTTCCTCACGGACGTGTAAAAAGCTTGTCATCTGTGGGTTATCAAGTAGAACCATTATCAGAAGAAGAGAATAAAGAGTCCATTGTACCACAGTGGATGAAAGAACAAATCGACCAAAACAACACTAAAAAGTAGAATTATGAAAGCTAGAAATTGGACACTCCTGGTGGTGACTATTGTAGTTGTATTTTTATTAGGATTATTAGCTAGTAATATTACCAACCGGAAAGCAGAGGCACGTTTTGCATACATGCCTAAGATTGAGATTGATGAAAATGAATCTGATAATGCCGTTTGGGGGGAATATTTCCCAAGAGAGTATCAGTCATTCATGCAAACCCTGGATACTACGTTCAAAAGCTATAATAGCAAAGACGGGTATAAGGATATGCTAGAAGAGTCTCCAAGATTAGTTGTACTATGGGCAGGTTATGGTTTTGCGAAAGACTATAATGCACCAATTGGTCACGGATATGCAATTACCGATATCCATAATACATTGAGAACAGGAGGGCCAACAGGTCCTGGAACTGGTCCAATGCCAAGTACTTGTTGGACTTGTAAAAGTCCGGATGTGCCACGTTTGATGAACGAATTGGGTATTGAGGAGTTTTACAAAGGAAAATGGGCAGACAAAGGTCCTGAAGTAACCAATCCTATTGGATGCGCGGATTGTCACGATTCTAAAAACATGAGTTTACGTATTTCTCGTCCTGCATTAGTTGAAGGATTCGAAGCTATGGGAAAAGATATCTCTGAAGCTTCTCACCAGGAGATGCGTTCATTAGTATGTGCACAGTGTCACGTAGAGTATTATTTTGATAAGAAAATTCCTGGTAAAGAAGGCGTACCATATTTAACATTCCCTTGGAAAAAAGGTATGGGCGTTGAAGAAATGGAAGCTTATTATGACAATATCGAGTTTGCAGATTGGACGCATACCATTAGTAAAGCTCCTATGTTAAAAGCACAACACCCGGGTTACGAAATGTTTACTCAGAGTGTGCATGCTAAACGTGGTGTTTCTTGTTCTGATTGTCATATGCCATATAAAACTGAAGGTGGACAGAAATTCACAGATCACCATATTCAGTCTCCATTGGCTAATCCGGCAAATTCTTGTCAGGTATGTCACCGTCAGGAAACTAAAGCTTTAGTAGGCGATGTTTATGAAAGACAAGCTAAGAACAAAGAGCAAGCGATTGAGTTAGAAAAATTGCTGGTACGTGCACACGTTGAAGCAGGTAAAGCCTGGGAATTAGGTGCCACTGAAGAACAAATGAAACCGATTTTAATGGATATTCGTCACGCACAATGGCGTTGGGATTATGCGGTGGCTTCTCACGGAGCTTCTTTCCACGCACCATTAGAAGTAAGTAGAATTATGACTTCCGGAACCAGAATCGCTCAAGAAGCACGTTTGAAATTAGCACGTTTATTAAGTAGCTTAGGATTAAACGAACCAGTACCTTATCCAAATATTGAGACAAAAGCATTAGCTCAAGAATACATTGGATTGGATATGGAAAAATTAGAAGCGGAAAAAGAACAATTCAAAAAGGATGTACTTCCTACATGGATGAAAGAATCTGCAGAGTAGTTTTTTTCAGAATTTAAATTTAAATAATAATAAAATGGTGCCCCAGGGCACCATTTTTACTTTTGCGTCATGATGAAGCAGTTGATGGGTTTTCTGAGTTCCAATAAAATATCCCTGATCATATTATTGATATTTGGAACTGCTTGTGGATACGGCACATTTTTAGAAAATGATTACGGAACGCCTGCGGTGAGAGCAGTTGTATATGATGCCTGGTGGTTTGAATTGATCATGGGGTTATTGGCGGTAAATTTTCTTCTAAACATTCAGAAATACAGATTGTATCGAAGAGAGAAATGGTCTTTGCTATTTTTTCATTTGGGATTTGTGGTGGTGCTCATTGGTGCATTCGTAAGTCGATATACCGGATTTGAAGGAGTGGTGAGTATCCGGGAGGGACATGCGACCGAAACTATGCGGAGCAATAAAAGCTATCTGACACTAAAAGTAGATGAAGAAGAGTTAGTGAAAGGATTAGAACCAACCGTATTAACCCCTCCAAAATTTGAATATACACTAAACGATGTTACAGTATCAAGCGTAGATTATATTCCATTTGCAGAAAAAGACATTGTAGCCGGAGCTGATTATTTATTGACCGTGGTGATGGCCGATCAGGGGCAGCGAGCAACATATGTGATGAAAAGGGGGCAGGTCATAGATTCACCTTATGGAATGATTGGCTTTAATGCCAATGATCCGGTAGATGTACAATTACGATTGGAAGGAGACCAAATGTTTATTCAATCTAATGTACCTGCCGAAGTTTTAGAAATGGCGACACAAACTTCTGGCAGTTTTGCTGCAGATACTTTAGTCCCTTTGAAATTTGCCTCATTATACAGAGCTGGAGCTATGAGTTTTGTGGTAAAGAGCGCACACCCGGATTCCAAAATTGGTTATACTTCTTCAGAGGATAAGAAATTACAAAGAACCCTTTCTGATAAAGTTATTTTAAATGTAAGCAGTGAAGGAGAACATAAAGAAATTGCGTTGGATTACCGACCTACAGAAACATCGAAATCAAGTGAATTCAAACTCAACGGAAAGCAGGTGAGTGTGGCTATTGGACCTGAAATTATTCCTCTGGGATTCTCATTGTACTTAAAAGATTTTGAATTGATCCGTTATCCTGGAAGTACCAGTCCGTCCTCATACTCCAGTTATTTAGATGTAATCGATGGATCAGAGAAATTTCCATATACCATTTACATGAATAATGTATTGGATCACGGAGGATTCCGTTTTTTTCAGGCATCATATGATACGGATGAAAAAGGAACGGTATTGAGCGTAAATCATGACTGGTGGGGAACACAAGTGACCTATTTGGGATATTTTTTATTGACACTAGGGATGATCTGGAGTTTGTTTGCCAAAGACAGTCGTTTCCAGTTTTTAAGTCGTTCATTGGCTAAAGTGAAAAAGCAACGAATGACCACATTGATTTTGTTATTGTTTTCGCTGACTGTAGTTGGACAAAACTCTGGTGAGTTTGAAAAGGTATCCGGAGTATTTCCAAAAGAAGTGGGACAAGCTTTTGGTGGATTGTTATTGCAAGACATGGACGGTCGAATCAAGCCGGTCAATACATTGGCATCCGAACTAACCCGTAAACTAACCGGAAAAACGACATTCAATTTGCAGTATGATTCGGTGAAAACCAAACTGGACGTCAATCAGTTGTTTTTGGCCATTCATGCGAAACCTCAATTTTGGACCTTTGCACCAGTGATTAAGATTGATCAGGAGAAGGGGCGTTTGATTCAAGAGAAATTGGGAAGTACTTCGGAGTTTTTGGCGCTTAAAGACTTCTTTAATGCGGAAGGGCAATACAAACTTCAGGATATGGTGGATGAAGCGTATAATACCAAGCCCGATCAGCGCTCAGCCCATATGGAAGAAGTGATTAAGGTAGATGAGCGTTTCAATATCTTGTATCAGGCCTTAACTGATTCATACATGAAGATGTTCCCGAAACCTGATGATTTGAATCACGGATGGTTTACAGATAAATCTGTTTTATTGGGTGTAGGACAGGAGGATTCTGTTTTTATTCGGAATATCCTACCAATGGTTTTTAATGCGAGTGATTCTGCGAGAATGACGGGAGATTTATCCAAAGTACACGAATACATTGGTTACATCAAAAAGTACCAGGAGCATTACGCAGAAGACATTATTCCATCTCAAAATCAAATCAAAGCAGAATTATGGTACAATAAAATGCGCCTGTTTTTCCATTTGTTCTACAGTTATGCACTCGTAGGACTCATTCTATTAATCATAGCCATCACATTACTTTTCAAACCACGTTTGATACTATTTAAAATTCAAAAAGGACTGGTGTATTTTACAGCTTTCTTATTTGTAGTCCAAACTGCCAATATGATTATCCGTTGGTATGCGGGTGGATATCCGCCATGGAGTAATGGATATGAAATGACGATTCTGGTATCCTGGGCGACCATCTTATTTGGAATCTTATTCCATAAAAAGACCGATTTTATACTACCGTTGGCTACATTGTTTACGGGGACACTATTGTTTGTTGCGTTTTTAGATTGGCTCAATCCGGAAATTACCAATCTGGTACCGGTATTGAAATCTTATTGGTTAAAAATTCACGTAGCCATTATAGTGGGGAGTTATGCACCATTGGCATTATCTGCATTATTAGGTTTCACTTCTTTATGGATGATGATTTTGGTAAGAAAGCAAAATGATGCCGTAAAGAATGCCTTAAAAGAAATCACGCTATTGAATGAAATGGCCATGACGATAGGGATTTATATGCTGACCATCGGAACGTTTTTAGGAGGTGTATGGGCCAATGAAAGTTGGGGACGTTATTGGGGGTGGGATCCGAAAGAAACTTGGGCATTAATCTCTATTTTGGCTTATGCGATTGTATTGCATTTACGTTTGATCCCGGTGATCAAACCATTTAAATACTGGTTTAGTGCAGCGAGCGTGGTAGCGTTCTTTAGCATTATCATGACTTCATTTGGAGTAAACTATTATTTATCCGGGTTACACTCATATGCGCAAGGAGATCCGTTACCGATTCCATCTTGGGTATATATTTTGGTGAGCGTGGTTGGAGTCTCTGTTTTACTGGCTTATTTCGCGATAAAACGAAAACAGAAATAGGATAGATATTTAAAGAATCCGTCTAAATTTGTGGAGCATGTTTAAATGGAAACTAGTCTAATGATATGGAAATCAAATTAGCCCAAAATGCTGACTTCGATCAAATCTGGAATATCTATATAGCTTGTAGAAATGATATGCTGGCCCAGAACATTCAGCAATGGAATGAGAATTACCCCACGCAGGATCTGATTCGTACATCCATTGAAAAAAGAAGAGTGTATGCCTTGTTTGATGGAGCTCAAATTATTGGTGCGATAATGTTGGACGAACAACAAGACGAACAATATGTAAATATTGGGTGGACCTATAAAGAAGATATGCCAATGGTGATTCATCGTTTAGTGGTATTACCCGAATATCAAAAAAATGGTTATGCGCAGAAGTTGATGGATTTTGCCGAAGCTCATGCGAAAGAGTCGGGGTATCCATCTATCAGATTAGACGCATATAGCCAAAATCAGCGTATTCAAAACTTTTACAAAAGAAGAGGATATCAAACACGAGGGGAGGTGTTTTTTCAAGGTAAGACAGACCCATTTATTTGTTTTGAACTGGATTTGTTAGGAAGATAAATTAAAACCCAATTAATACTTGAAATATGGACAGAGTATACACTATTAAGCCCAATGCATTTGAGAGACACAAGAAAAAGTATATGCGTACTGTATTAATACTTATGATATTCGCAGTATTAGCTGGACTTGGAATTGCGTACTTAAATTCAAATGATCATTCTATGGATATGTATACATATCCGTTTGTAATTATGATGGCGTCTGCGATTATGTTTTTTACGATTAAAAAGCAATTGAAAAGACAAGAGGAAATTTTCTATAGTTATCAGTTAACGATCGAAGAAAATCAGATTGTTAGAGAACAAATGAATTTACCAACCGTAACGATTCCATTCAATGAAATCATAGAAATTATAGAAGGTACCGCGGATTTACGAGTGCTTACGGTTAAAAGTGACTCGGAGACTATTTTGATTCACTCTGGTGTAGAAGATTATGATGAAATAAAACGAAGGTTGGAAGATGTTCACTCAATTACACCTTTTCAGGGTGGGGCTAAATCCTGGATGGAAAAAAATGTTTTTCTGGTAACCATTATTACTCTACTTGCTTTTGCGACAACTTATCTGGCATCCAATAAATATGTGGTGATCATAAGTGGTACATTTAGTTTGGCGGTATTAAGTTTTGGTTTTTATGAGATATACACCAATAAGAATATAGACCCTAAAGTGAAGAAAAAGATGTGGTGGGGAATTCCTGTGGTGTATTCAATACTAGCGACCATCTATTATAAGTTAACAGGTACATTGTAATTAAATCTTCTAAAAAATACTTTATCATTCCTTTTTCCGTCATTAGATTTAAAAGACACATGAAGCATATTTTACTATTGGTCATTGGGTTGATTGGACTGCAGGTTTCTATGGCGCAAAAGCATGAAATCTACATTGAATTTCACGATGGTGCTTATTATGATATTTATGCCAAAGTCAATGGAAAAGAGGTGAATGTGACGCATTTTAAGGCCTGGGAAGAAGTTAAAACTTTAGAAATTTCACCAGATGGAAAATACTTCTTTTTTCGTCATAAGGCAGATAAAGGCGGGGCTTATCGATTGACTTTATACAATCTGGAAACCTTAACCCAAATGGCCGAAATCGTACCGGGGTTTGGCGGAGATTTTGAATGGAATCATCTGAACCAAATAATACATGGCTGGGGATGTGGAACCAATTGTGCTAATTTTAGAGTCTATGATTTAATGCTCAAAGAAGTGTTCTTTACATTGTCTTCCGGTGGATTTGAAATGAATCCTAAAAAAGATATTCTGATCCAAATGGGCATGTTAGGCCGTGAATTTTGGATTTATGATCTACGAACCATTCCAACCCGGGGAGAGGCTTTGGGATACAATGATACTGTAGCGATGATTCCTAAATTAGATTCCATTCGATATAACATATGGTCTATTTATTTTACCAACGATTATACGTTTGAAGTATATCCACCTGAGGAATATGGAAAACGCAGACCGTTGATTTATAGAATCGAGGAATTAGATTTTAAAGTACTTCTCCCGGAAGATACCAAACAGTTTTATAAGCGTACTTTTTAGAATCGGATACGATACAAAAACATCGGGAAGAATCCCGTTTGATACGTTTGATGTAATTTCTGAGTATTCGGATTATACGATTCAGAATACAAGTTTTTAGAATTGGTAAAGTTCTGTAAGTCCATCGCCCATTCCTGATCAATTTTCTTACCATTCATTTTAAACGAAATTCTTAAATCGGTTCTGAAATAATTCCCATGCTTATGATCGTATGCTTCATCCCATTTATATACCGTTTCATATTCACGCTGAGAAGCCTCTAAATCTACCGGAACATATCGCTTGCCACCCGCATAAACCATCCGTGCATCAAAACCCAAAGATTTAGTTTGGTCCAGTCGGAGTTCATATCCACCCAACACATTCCATACGAAATTGCCGTTAAAAGCGGTATTGCGTTCAGTTTCAGAATAACCTTTGTACTTGGATTCAAATAGCGATAATGTACTCAGGAAATAGAAGTTTTTATTGAGGAAACGCTCTAAGGTAAACTCAATACCATAATTCATTCCGGTACCGTTGTTGACTAAACTATCCGGGAAAGCACTATTGTAGTTGTCTCCTGTATTGATCATAGAAAATTCAGGTAGAGAAGGGGTGATCGGAATTTCATATAAATATTGGAAATACGTTTCGGTTTTAAATCTAAAGTTGGGCGCAATTTGATAATTAGACCCTAAAACAATCTGCTGTGATTTAGACAATCCCATTTCCTGATTTAAAGGAATGTATCGACCATTATTTTGTTTCTCTTCCATGAAATAGTAACGCTTGTTTTGCATTTGCGAATGCATACCATACGCCAGATTTAAAGCATGTTTAGGACTGAGTTCGTATCGAATTCCCAAACGAGGTTCTAAAGCAAATGCATTGTTCCGATGATCAATCTGCGTATACAATCCACCATTCACAGTGGTCCTTTTATTCAGGAAATGTTGCCATTGGAAATAGGCACGGGTTACCGGAATCACGCCATTCGCTTTATAACGATCATCTACATTACGGGTTTCAAAATCCAGTACACTGTCTCGAAACGAGATTTGAAAAACATCAAAGTAAAACCCTGTTCTAAAGTTATTTCTTGAATCGATTTTATGATTCAGATGTGAAGCTACAGTGTATTTGACTTCATTAGAAGTTGCAGAATAGAATTTGTAATTTGAATTGGCGATAATCGATCCGTTTTGATCGAATCGCAGCGAATCTATATGCGTAAGGTTTTGAGAACCCAAAACCGAAACAATAGTTTGTAATCGTGTTTTCGGACTGAAATAATACAAATGAGACAAGCCAATCACGCCCATATTGGAACCATAGTTGAGGTCTACACCTTGCAGTTCATAATCAATGTTTTCATCCGGTTTCACTTCCGCGGTTTTGCTGTCATACAATTCGATATAACTTAAACCACCCATCCCGATTAAAGTGAATTTTCCCATTTTTTCGGTAGGGAAGTCCAGTTTAAAGGTCAAATCCTGATATTGTGGAATTGCGGTTCCGGTTCCAAAATTCACTCCGATATTATTCAGTAATCCTAGTGTGGAGTACCGATAATTGGTAATATACGATCCTCGGTGTTTTTTAGAGAAGGGACCCTCAGCACCCAATTCAAAACCATTAAAACCGACTTGTCCTAAAAACTCATGTGTTTGATTGTTTCCCGATTTCATTCTCAAATCAAATACTCCTGACATTGCATTTCCATATTCGGCAGGGAAGGCACCCGTAAAGAAATCTGAATTGGTCAATAGATTGTTGTTGAGCATACTCACCGGACCACCTGTAGTTCCGTTGGCGCCAAAGTGATTGGGGTTCGGAATCTCAATTCCATCTAAGCGCCATAACAATCCGGCCGGGGAATTCCCTCGAATAATGATATCGTTTCGGGAATCATTGACCATAGCGACTCCCGCAAAATTCGAAGCCATCCGAGAAGGATCGCCTAAACTCCCGGCATAACGTTCAGTTTCTTCTATGGAGAAGGTACGGACACTGGCAGTACCCATTTCGTTTAAAGCTTTTTGTTTGTCCGTTTTGACGGTAACGACTACCTCGTCCATTTCAAAAGCTTGTTCTTCCAAATCGACATTAACGATTAATTCCTTTCCGGCAGTCAATAGTAAGTTGCGTAATACCTGAGGTTTAAAGCCGATATAAGAAATCTGTACATGTACCCGACCAATAGGTACGTTGGGAATCAGGAATTCACCATTGACATCAGTGGTGGTTCCGGTTTTGGGTTCTACATCTAAAAGTACAATAGATGCTCCGGGTAGTGGGGATTGTGTGACCTTATCACGAATGGTTCCACGGATACTTTGGGTAATTATCTCATCTGTTTGCGCAGAAAGACACAGCGGGAATAACAGCAGTAGTATAGGTAGAAATTTCATTGTTCAAATGTATAGTTTGTTTTTCGCGCAGCCGAAACCAAGAACTATACCAATTCATTGTTTTTGCATCAAATTGATCAAACAAATTAAACGAAAAACTTCAATGATGAGATAGCTGTTTTCTTATCGATTCTTACGGTGCTACGATTAATTGGTAGTACATGGAAAGATGGAGTCCTTCGTCCCTGAGCGGAGCCGAAGGGAATCGAAGGATGTTAAAGAGTTAAACCGAAATAGGTTGATCAACTTTATTTTTTCTTTCTTTTTTGTCCTCGCGTTTTTGGTTTTTTGTATTTCGCTTTGATTTTAGCGCGATAAGAACCACCCTGATTGGTTTTTTTGTTTTTGGCTTTTTTCTCATGAAAACCGGGAGCCAGTTCTTTTTTCTTAGAGCCTACTTCATATGAACGGTCATGGTTATCTGGAATTTCTTCTTTGATGAGGTCTTCTCGGATTTCTACATCTTCGTGTACCGGAAGTACGGGAATGGTCTTCTTCATCAACCCTTCAATGTTATGTAAAAGTCCCAGTTCTGTTTCTGCCACAAATGAGATGGCCACACCGCTTTCTTGCGCACGACCCGTTCTACCAATTCTATGAATATAGTTTTCAGGATGTTCCGGTAAATCAAAGTTGATTACATGAGTCACCTGATCCACATCAATTCCACGTGCAATAATATCAGTAGCGATCAGTAATTTACAACGACCTTCCTGAAATGCTTTTACTGAACGTATCCGGTAGTTTTGCATTTTGTTAGAGTGGATCACACGACTGAATTCCGGGTATTCCATTTCAATGCGCTCAAACAAACGGTCCGCAAAACGTTTATTTTTCACAAACACCAATACCTTGGTAAAGTCCGGATCGTTTTCAATAAAATACTGAAGCAGATTCACCTTAGAATTGAAATTCGGAATATGAAATGCTTGTTGCTCAATTTTCTCTACAGGAGTTCCCGTAGGGGTGATGGTCACATTGACCGGACTGATAAACTTCCCGGTGATGAGTTTTTCCACTTCCGAGTTCATCGTAGCGGAGAACATAATGTTTTGACGTCTCTCAGGTAAAAGCTCAAAAATGTTATTCAGCTGGGTACGGAAGCCCAAATTCATCATTTCATCCACCTCATCAATCACCAGTTTGTTGATGTGTTTTAAACGTAAAGCGCCAATACGTCCCAAATCATATAATCTTCCAGGGGTAGAAACCACTAAATCCAATCCGTGAAAAGCTTTTTCTTTTTGGGTATTGATGTTGGTTCCTCCATAAAATCCACCTACACGTAAGTTGGTAAACTGCGAGAGTTTCTCGGCTTCCTCTACAACTTGTAAAACCAATTCGCGGGTAGGTACCAACACCAACATGGTGGGATGCATGCTTTTGGTGTATTTATACATTCGGATCAAAGGCAACAAATACGCCCAGGTTTTTCCGGTACCCGTTTGGGCAATCCCAATCATATCGCGCCCCGACATAATTACCGGAAATGCTTTTTCTTGAATAGGAGTAGGAGTCGTATAACCGACTTCCTCAATCGCCCGAAGTATCGTGTTGTTGATATTAAGATCCGTAAAATTCACATCCAAAAATTTGCGCAAAGGTAGTTAGATTGATGAGATGAGAGTTGGAGCCTTTAAATGGCTTTTATTTTTAATTATTATTTGGTTAAAGAAAAAATCACCGAATTCCGTGATTTTATATTACAGTGAAACTCTCGTATTTAGATCCATCATTAATTAAAACCAAAAACATGAAAGAAGATCTAAAAAAGTCGGAACTTGAAAACGGAAGAATTTCACCTGTAAGAATCATTGCCATGAATAAAACCCCTGAGGGTTATTCTGAGAATAAATGGCAAGACTATATTGAGATTAAGGTGCCAAGTCTTTTAACTATTAATGCCTGTGCAAGTGCAAACTACTCTGGGCCTACCGCTAATGCAGGAATCCGGTTGTATGTAAAGCTGAATGGGCAGCGCGTAGCAGCTGATATGAGTTTTGAAGGAGAAAGTAGTACGGTAACATTTTTTTCATCAGCATCAACAACCATTTATTTAGAACCGGGAAGACATAATTTGGAAGTGTATAGAGAAGATATTCGAGTGAATTCTAATTTTAAACTGGACGTAAACTACTTTGCAGTTTTTGCGAAGAAATACAGAATTATTGGATAATTAAAAATAGAACTTGACGTATTTGAATATGGTAGGTTGGAATTACTGTGATTCAAAAAAACGGACCAGCTTACCATATTTTATTCAATGATTTGATCTAGAATAATATCACCGAATTCCGTGATATAAAGTTCCAATCAGATCACCGAATTTAGATGCATCAATTCAACTTATAAAATCAACAATCATGGATACGTACAAAAAAGAACTGTATAAACAGAGAAGAAACATTGGCTTATTGGGAATGATGCTCCCATTTTTATTGTATTTCGGTTCAGACATAGAAAAGGTATTGAGCTCATTTAGTCATTACTATTATACCCGATCGAGTTTATTTTTTATTGCCATCATCTTTGCCTTTGCGATCATGCTGTTTAGTTATCAGGGGTACGAAAAATTACCCTCGGAGAAAATTAGTGATAATGTGATCACAAGTATAGCCGCATTTTTTGCTGTTGTAGTGGTTTTGGTACCCACTACCTCCATGAATGCTGAGGGGCCTATTCATTTCACGGATAGCCCGTATTTATTTGGTCACGTGGACAATATGACCAAGAAATATATCCATCTGGGTTCAGCTGGGATATTTATCTCTTTGTTAGGGTATATGTCTTATTTTAAATTTACGTTATCGTCCAACAACTCTCAGGGTTTGAATATGTTTTATAAGACCTGTGGAATTATTATTTGGGCAAGTATTGTTATCATGATCGTTTTAATGATTCTGGAAAAACAAGGCGTAGAGGTAGGTTTCCCATATGTATTTGTATTTGAGGTGGTGGCTATCGAGGCCTTTGCGATTTCCTGGTTGCGAAAAGCCAAAACCGTTCAGTTTTTGGCGTAAGAAATCACAAGAGATGATTTAACCTGATGCGGATTGTGTATTTTGGTCGATACTTAATAACTTAAAATGAAACTAAAAATAATCCTAACTTGTTTATTTGCGATTGTTACTTTGAACTTCCATTCCCAAAGTAATTCGCAGCCGTATTTTAAATTCCCCGATGCAATCGGGTATGTAAATGATTTTGAGGGAATCTTAAAGCAAGGACAAATAGATCATTTGAACCGCATGATTGTAAAACATGAAAAATTAACCACCAATGAGATAGCTATTGTTACTATTGAATCTTATGCGCCTTATAAAACGCTATTCGATTATTCTTTGGATTTAGGGAATTATTGGGGGACAGGTAAAGCAGGAAAGAATAATGGGATATTGATTGTATTTGGAAAGCAAATTAGAGAAGTCAGAATACAAGTAGGTAAAGGACTTGAAGATAAACTGACGAATGAGGAAGCTAAGTATATCATAGATCAATATATGGTTCCAAAGTTTAAAAAAGGTAAGTTTTATACGGGAATCAAAAAAGGACTCGTAAAGATCATGAAGGAGATTAAATGAAACGTATGGACTACTCAAATATAGAAGTGAAGGATCGCAAAAGTTTTTCAGAGCTTTTGTTCACTTTTCTTTTAATGTTGGGATGTGTAAATACATCGTTTTCTCAGTCAGATCAGGACAGTGTTAATTCGACTTTGTCTATTTTGAAATTAATAGAAAATGAGAGTCAGGATGTTGACAATGATGCTCTAACATTGATGTCGGGTAAGGTTTTTTCGAAGTCGATAAACCATAAATACATTCGACTATCAAATTTTACAGGAACATACATACATGTATATTCAGAAAAGGATCATTACAAGAGTCCCATTTTAGTTGTGAGGATAGGCAATATGAGTTTTGTTTCCGATTCCATATTTGATATTAACGGAGATCAAACAATTGACTTAGTAATACATTGGTATCCGTCTTCAGGATGTTGTTTGGCGGATATACATGATTGTTATTTATATGATTCAAAAACCGATACCTTTTCTGAAAAAATTGAAATCCCAAATCCTACTTTTTATCCGAAAAAACTAAAAGCTTTCAGCATGACTTATGGCCCACCTGGCTATACTATGTATTATGAATTTATGTGGTGTGGGAGTAGATTAGATACGCTTAGATTGTTTGATTGGAATGATAGAACTCATGGTAGTTTAATAATTACTGATTATAAAACCGAGCAGAAAAGTATAATGGAAAGCATGCCCCAATATTTAAAAATACTAAATGGTTTTGAGTGGTTCGTAGCAGAAATTGAAATAGAATAAGTGAAATGGTTAATGAGACCATCTTCTATACTTTATTAAACGTCTATATTAATAGAAAACAATAATTACCCTTTAAATCGAATAACCTATGAAGTACTTTTTATTAATTCTAGCACTAAGTGTTTCCAGTTTTTTAACTGCAAAAAAAGCGAGAATACCATTTGAAATTTTGACATTAGAAGCAGATGAAATAGTGGTTGGCGAAATTGTCGAGGTAAATAATTCCTCATTTGTAATAGAAATTCGTAATGATATAAAAAGAGAAGAGCAGAGAAATAAAAAGTTAACACTAAATTTTTGGAAGGAATGGCAATGTGATTATCATAGGTTTAAATATGAAAAAGGAGTTTCTGCATTATTTTTTTTGCGAAAAGATGTAAAATCTGAGAGCTATAATGTCTTACATGGAAGTTCGGGCGAACTTAAAATAGAAAATGATTCGGTTTCAATTAAATCATTTGGAAAAATAGATTTAGCTACAGTTATAACATCAAGTCAGTTTTTAATGAATTGTTTTGACTATATCGGTGATTATTGGTTTCAGAGTTATGAAGGTGCAAGCTGTTACTTAAAACCTAAATGCCCCAAAAATGGTATCAATAAATTTTGGAATCTAAATGAGTTTAATTCATGGATATATGCTAGTATTTCGGAGGGAAGTTTATTGGAGGAAAGATGGTTTTACGAATTAGACCATAAAGATCCTGTTAGTGTTATTAGAGGATTACAATATGCTGCTAAAACTAAAGATTATGACTTTTTAAGTTTGCTTGTTGATCCAAAGTTTGATAATGATGATAATGTCGATCTGTTAGATTTCTTTGATGAAGACGATCAAGAATCGATAAGACTTCTAAAAAAGTTTAATTGTAGTTATGATATTATTGAAGTGAGTATCGGAAAACATTATTGTGTCTACGAATTGAGATATTCTCAAAAAACAATTTGTCATATTATTTTAGTCAAAAGGTATTCTAATTGGTATTTCGAAGAAATGCGGTTTTAAAGTAGGATTAAGTTTATGAAATTAATTATTGCAGTATTTCTAACCTTTTGCAGCCTGGCAAGTTGGGGCCAGAATGGGAAGAATTTTGAAATTAATAAAGATCATTTTTACTGTCTCAATTGGATAATAGAAAGTCCAGATACTTTAGAAGTTTTTAATTCCCCAAATCAACTAAATCAAAGAAAATATACTGAGTTTAAACAAATAAAGAATGACAAATATGATCATTACTATTGGACGGGTACTCAATCTCTAGAATCTCCCACAGAATTGGCTTACAAGCTGAAAATTAAGTTTGACTCTGATAAGGTGGTTTTTAAATTCAAAAAAGAAAAAATTATTTATCGCAAAGTGTTTATCGATGGTAAAATGCTATTGATAAAGGAAAATCATTGATATGTGTCCAGATTGTTTTAATAAAGAATACAAAGGTTTTCCTTCTCATGATGATTTTGAAAGGTTTGAAAAAGACTTAGATTTAAAACTAAGGGAAAATAAAGTAGAGATTTATGTTCCTACTGGAGAAGGAGTAATTGATTATGAGTTAAATTATAGATGCAAAATCTGTAATGAGAAGTTTGTGATGTCAGTCCCAGATAATGCGTGGAGAGGCTATTTTTTGAAAGAAGAGAATGCCTTAAAGTATTTGGATGATTTAAAGCAGTCTGATAGAAAAACAAGAAATGGATGCTTGGTAATGTTGTTGATTGTCACATTGGTATCGTTGTTGAGTTTTTTTGTTGGTAATATGTAAATGATATAAATTATCATTTGTCTTACCGAAAAACAAAGCCATCTGAGGGAAATCAGGTGCTCGAAGAGCATGTGATTTTGTCTCGAAGATGCGTATTCATTTAAAAATAGAAACGTACCTTGCCACGGACTAATTTCAGGACGTAAACAAAAGAAAGATCAAATTTTAGATGAGGATATTATTGATATGTATCGTTGGATGGATACAATTGAATCTATATGCAGGTGAAGCGTGGAAAGCACAATTAATTATTCCTCCACAGCAATACACCGAAAGTCAAGAAGAAATAGCTGTACCTGTAGCTCAAGTCAAAGAACTGTCCGATATGTTGAATACGGTCTCGAACAAGAGTGCCTCAAAATTGAATTTTAGAGTAGGAGATTTGAGCGTTAGTTTGGAAATAGATTCCAGTTATCAAAAACACGATGAATATTCGATTCGAATAGCAGATCAAAGCATAGTAATTAGAGCGAAAAATAAAGCTGGGGTTCGATATGCGGAACGTACCGTGAGACAATTACTGGATTATGCTTTAGCCGAACAAAAGGCAGTACCGGAGATCAACATTAATGATTGGGCCAATTTTGAAAGACGTGGCTATATGCTGGATATTAGCCGTGACAAAGTACCTAAGATGGAGAGCATGTATTTGCTCGTAGATCAATTGGCCGAGTGGCGGGTCAACGAATTACAATTGTATACAGAACATACTTTTGCCTATCAAAATCATAAAGTGGTTTGGGAAAACAGTAGTCCGTTTACTGCGGCACAAATTCAGGAATTGAATGCGTACTGTCAACAGCATTATATTGATCTGGTACCGAATCAAAACTCTTTTGGGCATCTGGAAAACTGGTTAAAGCACGATGAATATTTGGATTTATGCGAATGCGAAACCGATTGTAAAACCGTTTGGGGGAAGCGAAAGCGTACCAGTTTAGCTCCAACCAACCCGAAATCATTGGCATTGATGGAGGAGTTGTATACCGAATTACTTCCCAATTTTACCAGTCCGTATTTTAACATCGGATGTGATGAAACGGTGGAGTTGTGTTTAGGAAAATCAAAGTCTGCATGCGACAGTTTAGGAAAAGGAAACGTGTATTTAAATTATTTAAAACAACTCAACACCATTGCACAGAAAAATGGAAAACAGACTCAATTTTGGGGTGATATTATTTTAAATCACCCGGAGCTGATATCTGAAATTCCTAAAGACATGATTCCTTTGGTATGGGGGTATGGAGCAACTTATCCGTTTGATGAGAACTTACCTAAATTCAAAAATGCCGGATTGGATTTTTATGTATGTCCGGGAACCTCCACCTGGCGTTCGGAAATAGGGAGAAATAAAAACGCATTTATCAATTTAAAGGTGGCCGCGATAGAGGGACAAAAGAATCAAGCCAAAGGATATCTTATTACCGATTGGGGAGATTATGGACACTTTCAACCAAGATCAGTAGGATATGCCAGTATGCTGTTGGGTGCAAGTTATGCCTGGAATTATCGGGAGGAGAGTTTAGGTCAATTGGAGAATAACCTAAATAAATATGTATTTGATGATCCGACAGGAAATACAGCCCAGGCCATGTTGATTCTTGGAAATGCGTATTTGAAAGCAGGGATTCCGGCAGGAAATTCTAATGCGTTTCATTTGATGATTCGCAGATATCAATGGACTATGAAAGGTCAATATCAAACCAAGAAACTGAATAAAGAGGGATTGATATTGGCAGAAAAAGAAATTCAAAGAGGATTGGCGGTTTTGGATCAGGCACAACCGCAAAGTGAAGATGCTGAAATCATTTTAAAAGAAACCCGACAGGCTGCAAATCTGGCACTGTTTGGAGTTCATTTGGGGCTGGCACGTCTGGATGCTTCTGGTCAATCAACAGCGAATATTCCTAAAGAACAGAAAGAACAACTTGCCAAAGAACTCGAAGCTTTAATTGACAATCATAAAAAATTCTGGGTAATTCGAAATAGAGCTGGTGGGCTCCAGGATTCGTCAGCTAAACTGGAAGATTTATTATTGTATTTGAGAAAGTAAAAGGTGGTTTATCAATATGAAGTTCTTCATGAAGAATTTGATTTTAATAGTATTGTTACAAGCTAATTTATTAGGATTTTCCCAAGATGAATTTCCTAATGATACAATAGAATCGTTTAATCTAAAACTTGTTTCAGATCATCATTTGTCAGTAAGTACAATGATCACAACAATTGATAGTATAGGAAACGTACGTTGTACTTTTTATACTTCAAATTTTAAGAAAGCAAGGAGGGACACTATTGCCGATAAACAAATAATATTGGATCATAATTCATTTAGACAGATTAAAGAACAGATTATTGCCTTTAAGTTAGCGGACCTACCTCATGAAAAGGATGACCCATATACTATGGATGGAAAGAGTTCAGAATTATTATTATCGTTCAATGGAAATCAAATCAGATTAAAGGGAAATAACAGAGAGAATTGTGATCCTATATTTAAGAATTTGTTAGAATTACTTCGAGAAGTTGTAGGTTATATGGCCTATGATTATGAAAATTATTAGAATATGACAGTCAACCTAAAATATGCTTTAGAAAAAGAAGATTATGTGATGTTTCAATTACTTGTGGCATCCACATCAGACCGAATTAAAAAGAAGCGCAAAAGATCACGAATCATCATCCCAATTATATATCTGGCCTTTGCTGCTTTTGGTGGATATACTGGAGATACGACTATGAGTATCGTATTTCTGGTGTTGTCGTTGATTTGGTTTTTATTTTACCCAAAGTATGAAGCGTGGAAATATAAAAAGCACTACAATGCGTTTGTAGATGAGAATTTCAAATCACATTATGGATTAGAAACAAAAACACAATTGGGGGAGACTGAAATCTATTCTGAAAACTCAAAAGGTAATACTACGGTTAAAGTAGAAGATATTACTGAAATCATTGAAACGGAACAATATTTGTTTGTTCGATTGGGAGTAGGAATGGGGTTGATTTTCCCTAAAGAAAAGATTCAAAACCTTCAGGAGTTAGAGAACTGGATTTCGACTACCTCTGATCAATTAGGAATTCCCAATCAAGTAAATTTAAACTGGAGTTGGACGTAAATAGAACATAACAGCTAAAATGATGATAAAACACTTAACTAAAATACTAATCCTAGCACTTTTATCCATAACGCTTTATAGATGTGTTGGAGACCAGAGTAAGGTTATTACATCAAATAAGTTTTCTGAAAAAGACCCATTTAAAGAAACAATAGTCGAAAGCGAGTATTTTGATATTGATGCGAAGAACGACACCGTTGTGAAAGGTCAAAAAGGTACTATGATTGTGTTACCTAAAGGCTGTTTTATTAATACGAAAGGTGAGGTTGTAACATCTAATGTGAAATTGGAGTTAGCTGAAGCTTTATCTCTGGAAGAAATGGTATTGTCGAACTTAACGACTACCTCAGATGGGAATTTGCTGGAAACGGATGGAATGATTTATTTGGAGGCAACTTCGAATGGAGAAAGACTTGCGATCAATAAAGAGAATCCCATATATATTGAAATTCCAACCGCTAAGAAGAAATCAGGAATGATGGCTTACAAAGGAATACGAGATGAGGATGGAAATATGAACTGGGTAGAACCGAAAGAACTAGATAAATATCTGACACCAATTGATATTGAACTTTTGGACTTTTATCCAGATGGATTTGAAAATGCGGTAGCTAAAAATTTACCATACAAGCAGCATAAAGAGTTGACAAAAGAACTAGTTGATAGTTTATATTATAGTTTATCCGTTTCTGATGGAGGTTTCTTAACCGAAGGGTTTGTAGGGACAGATTACAATGAACCATATGATAATCCTAAAAGTCGCGTGGTGGATGGTGAGTATACAAAAGAATCATATGAATCTGAATATGGTTGGGCGGTTGAAGCAGCCGTGGAAAGTGTTGATAGTGAATGTGACTGTGGGATTGATCCGGCAATTATTAAAGTGATATGGGATAAGAAGTTTGAAAACACTTTGATTGCTACCCGCGAATTTGAAACGCGACTTCAGGTGATATTTAAAACATGTAATAATGATATCCTGGATATTTATGTTAAAAATTTAGATAGAAACCTATGGGAACTGGATAGCGCAGCTGCATTGGCTTTAGGAAATGACTCCATGAGTATAGTTTTTACTGATTTCGCAAAACAGAGACTCACTAAAGTTAAAGAAGGGGAAATTCATTTCAAACTATTAAAAGGGTATTATGAGAAACAATTGAAGAAATACAAATCTCAGTTGGAGAAGGTGAAACAAAAAGCAAAGGAAGAATTAGGTGCGAAAAATAAAAAAGCGGAAGAATTAGCAGATGAATATAGAGAAGTTCTTTTTGCGCGTGAGAAACACCGAATGGAAGCCTATGGTTTTGAATGGACGGATACCGGATGGCTAAACATTGATAGGGGGACTATTCCTAAAACATGGGCAAGATATGGTCTTGAAGTAAAGGTTGAGAACGGGAAGAAATTTGATCAGGTTTATACCTATGTGGTGTATTCATCAATAAAAAGTATATATCGTTTGAATTCATCAGATAATGTGATTTTTCATGTCGGGAATAGTCAAAATAGAGATATGTTAATGCCTCAAAAAGAAACTGCCATATGCATTGCGATAGGTTATAAAGATGAAAAAGTATTTATGAAAATTCAGGAGTTTCAAACAGGAAAAGAACTGAAATTAAAGATAAGTTTAGCAGAACATTCTCCAAAAGAAGTAAAGAAAGCTATTCGAAAGTTTAATAATTATAAACAAGAGAATAGGATTGAGAAAGATTTAGAATACATGCAATTGTTTTATCAAGAGAGAAAGCGTCAGGAGGCGTTGAAGAAGGAACGAGAATTTATTCAATATCTAGATCAAATTGCAAGACCATGTTACATTTGGATTATTGAAGAAAGTGATGTGGATACCTTAGCATATCGTAGATTGGCTAGATAGATCAATGATATTGACAAAAAATCCGGATAGTTATTCACCATCCGGATTTTGATTGATGTTGAAGGGTATTTTAATAGTTTCTCATTGCCCAAAGCTCACCTTCGCCCTGGTAACCATTTTGAAGCCACATTTTACCAAATGCATGACTTAAAGTCAATCCGGTTTCTTTACCTAAGCAGTTGAAAGATACGTTTCCGTTTCCATGGTCAACCATGATCCATTCTTCGCCTTCGCCTTGAATACCATCTTGTAACCATAATTTCTCGAAAGCATGGCTTAAATATTTACCTTGCTCACCGCCAGTACAGGCTAATGCAACACGGTCTCCACGTTTTTCCAATACAAACACTTCGCCCAATCCCTGAACTCCTGTTTGTAACCATACTTTATCTAATGCGTGGCTTAAATAAAGCCCTCTTTCTTTTCCTAATGCTTCTAATGTTATTTGTGACATAATAATTAAGTTTATTTGATTTCTTACTCTGTTTACCAGGCTTTTCAGATACCGCCTTTGTAACCGTAAAGTGATAGTAGCTACTCCATCGAATGGTTGTTTTTGGATTACCTCACAAATCTCTATGGATCAATAAATAATTAAAAGCGTATAAAAACCTGTTTTCATAAAATAGGTAGAATCACCTACTTACGTTGAAAAGTATTTGAGGAGGGCATACCTTGTCGAGGTGATTTCAATTATTTTTTGAAAAATTTTGAAATAAATGCAAGATTTTAAAAAGCCTTCGTCTTTATAGATGAAGAGCATTGAAACAGGGCTTTCATAAATGTCAGAATCGGATAATAATAAAAAACTGAATGCATTCTTTGGTCAGGAGTACGATCGACTCCGGTCCTATGTGTTATCACGAATTTCTGACAATGCAGACCGGGATGCGGAAGATTTGATTCAGGACGTGGCTTTGAAATTATTTACCAGGGCTGATAGTTCTTCACCGATAGAGAATGTGGCGGGATTGGTGTATCACGCGATTCGGAATAAGATTATTGATACGATGCGTACCAGAAAACCAAGTGATTCTTTACAAGACGAAAGTGAATCGCGTCTGGAAGAATTTGCAGAGTTGTTTTACGGTACATCTGACAACTCTTATTCAGAGCCGATGAAAGAGGCGTTGATTCAGGCCATTGCGGCATTAAAACCGCTATATAAGCAAGTCATTATTGCCATTGACTTTGAGGGTTTTAGTTATAAAGAATTGTGTCGGAAAACTGGTGTCCCGGAAGGCACTTTAATGTCGCGTAGACATCGTGCATTGTCCATTCTCCATCAAAAATTGAAAAAAGAATATTAAAGATTTAAAAACTATAGAAATGAATTGTTTTAAGCACAGTATGAGGTCCAGAAGTCCAATTGAAATTGTTGGGATCGTTATTTTCGGAATAATAGCCGTCATAGGATTTGCGGCATTATTTGGCTTTGCCATCATGTGGTTATGGAATGCTTTGATTCCTGAAATATTTGGTTTAACCACCATAACGTATTGGCAAGCGGTAGGAATTCTGGTATTGGCTAAGTTGTTATTTGGTGGATTTGGTTCGGGAGGATCAGGATCTCACAAAAAGAAAAAGAAATCGGAATGGGGTAAGCGTAAAGGAGAATTCTCTAAATGGGATTTATACGATAAATTCTGGAAAGAAGAAGGTGAAGCCGCTTACCAGGATTATATCAAACGCGTAAATGATCGAGAAGCACCTCAAGAACCACAAACTGATACAGATGATAGAGCATAGCTTACTACGGGAAACAGAAATATTTATTTCAGAACGAAATGATTGGATGGTTTTTAAAACCAACATTCAAACATCTTTTCAAGTAGATGTATTGAAGTTATTGTTTCAGGAACATACTGATGTAAAAGAGTGGACCATTGATTTGGAAGATGAAGATCGTGTATTACGTATTAAATCAGGTACACTACTAAAAGTGGAAGAATTGATCAGTTTGGGAGGAATGTTTGGATTTCAGATTCAGATGATGGAATAGAGTGTAGAGAGGAATGAGTATTGAGTAATGAGGGGTGCGGATTATTGAAGTTCGAATAAAGTTATTGAGGAAAAGTATTGAGTAGATCATTAAGTATTGAGGGGGAGTTGTGAGTTGAGGTTAGATTTGTGAGTGACGAAAGGGGATATAGATCAGGAGATCCATAATTTACTTTCGATAATTAGCATTTTCAAACTGTGTTTTTGATTCCAGTTGATCAGTTGAAAATGAATACATCTTGACTCACCACCCCAAACTCCCCACTCAACACTTTTAGTTTTATTTGTAGGTAAATGAGTAGGGGAATTCGTAACAAACCAATTTTATTGTTTTCTCTTTTCTATGTTGGAATCGGGACGTTGGCAGTTTGCTCAGTGTATCCTGATGATTTACTCTATGGAGAATGGTCGCTTTATACATTGACACTAACATTACCTGTTTCCGCAATATCTTTTGGGTATAGGTTTATGGATGGTCATGTTTTATATCCAGTATTTTTAATTCAGCTTATAATGTTTGTGCTTCTTTTTCTAATCTTAAGAAAGTTTACAATTAACAAATCGAAAAATTAATATTCTATTCTTATGAACTCATTACTATAGACGCTTCCCTCTATACTCATTGCTCTCACCTCAACACTCTAAGCTCACCACTCCAAACTCAACCCTCCAAACTAAATCCAACCGAAAGTCTATTAATTGCATGTTGAATTTTATCTTTGCAGCAAAGCACTAAGTAGATGTCAGAGAAAGAAGAGTTTTATAAAAAATTAGAGCAGAAGTTAGAGGACCATCACCAGTTTCCAAGTCCTTATTTGTTTAAGTTTATCATCCCCAATAACAATCACAGTTTAGCATTGGTCGAAGATTTATTTACATCAAAAGCGACTGTAACATTTAGAGAATCTAAAACGGGAAAATACGTAAGTGTATCCGGGAAAGAGATGATGCAAAGCAGTGCTGATGTAATTGCAGTCTATCACAAAGCAGAGAAAATTGAAGGGTTGATGTCGTTGTAAGTCTTTGTTGTAAAGAAGAATCAATCGATTATTAACTTACCATTAAGAATTTAAATATTTAACCCGTCAGGTGGACTAAATATGTATTTTGACGCCCTTTTTCTATGAAAAGGTATTATGAAAGTATTGCTTAACTACTTTAAATCATATTTTTCAACACAATTCCATTGGTTAACCCACCTTCTGGTTTTACTTTTCATATTCGGAGTTATAGGAATCAATGAATACTTTGATTTTTTCCGAAAGTTTCTTCAGTTGTCTGAACATTCACTTCAGAGAACATTCAGGTATGTCTTAATGAATTCATTGGCCTTTATTGGCCCGGTAATATTGATTTCCATTTTTCAAACAAAGGATAGAATAATTGCGAATAAAAAGTACCTGGTTTATGGATTTCTGGGAGTGTTATTAATATCTGTGGATTCTTCATATTATACTTTGAAATATCTGGATCAAATTATTCCGCATGAACACGGATATGGGTTTTATTATTCCTGTATTTCTAATCTGGGGAGTTTATTCAGTATTGTCATTCCATTGGTTCTGATTTATTTCACAACGAGACATTTTAAACCTGAATTTTATGGAGTGAATATTAATAAAGCTTCCATTAAATCTTATTTAATTCTGGCTTCGTTATTAATTCCTATAGTCTTTATTGCAGCTTCAGGAGAAGATTTTTTACGTTATTATCCCAGCTATAAATATCAGAGTGTTCATATTTCCGGATGGACAGAGTGGATGAAGGTTTTGACCTTTGAATCGTGCTATGGCTTCGATTTCTTTGCTGTTGAGTTAATGTTTAGAGGATATATGGTGGTTGCTTTATCGCGGTTTGCTGGGAAGGAAGTTATTTTACCTATGGTCTCTTTGTATGCCGTGCTGCATTTTGGTAAACCCATGCTGGAAATCATTTCTTCAGTTTTTGGTGGATTTGCATTAGGTGTTATGTCCTACAAATCACGTAATATTTATGGCGGTTTGATTGTTCATTTAGGTGTTGCCTGGGGAATGGAATTGGCCGCATTCCTATTATTAAATTGGTCTTTTGGATAGAAAACACATTTTATTTGAGCTTTGGAATTTATCTTTGTGGAGATTGTGATAATTTAAAAATCCAAAAGTCATTTTAACATGCAAATCAATCATTCAGCCGTTGATCGGTTTATCAAATACGTTCAAATAGATACCCAAAGTGACCCACATTCAAAGACCATTCCTTCGACAATGAAACAGAAGGATTTAGCACAGGTATTGGTCGGAGAATTAAAAGAATTAGGTTTGGAAGATGCCCATATGGACGAATGGGGTTATGTATATGCCACACTTCCTGCGAATACGGATAAATCGAATGTGCCTTCGATCTGTTTTTGTTCACACATGGATACTTCACCGGATGCTTCCGGAAAGGATGTGAAACCGATTATACATAGAAACTATGATGGTTCTGATATCGTTTTACCGGATGATAATTCTGTAGTGATCAAAGCGAGTGAGCATACCGATTTGCAAGCGCAAATTGGAAATGATATTATTACGGCTTCTGGTTTAACTTTATTGGGAGCAGACAACAAAGCGGGTGTGGCTGAGATCATGGATGCGGTACAATATTTTGTGCAAAATCCGGAGGTCAAGCATGCCGAGATCAAAGTATTGTTTACACCGGATGAGGAGATTGGGAGAGGAGCTGATAAAGTAGATTTAGAAAAACTTGGTGCTGATTTCGGTTACACGATCGATGGTGAAACCTTAGGATCTATCGAAGATGAAACATTTTCAGCGGATGGTGTGGTAATTGATATTACTGGAGTAAGTGCACATCCCGGCTTTGCCAAGGGAAAAATGGAAAACGCAGTTCGCATTGCGGGGGATATTTTAGCGAATTTACCGAAAGATCGTTTGACTCCTGAATCTACAGAAGGAAGAGAGGGGTTTATCCACCCATTGGAATGTAACTCGACAGCTGAAGGCGCACGTATTACATTTATCATTCGTTCATTTGTCGATGCGGAATTGGCGCTTTTTGAACAAGAGTTGGAAAATGTGGTGAAAAATGTAATGCATGAATATCCGGCATCTACGTATAAGTTTCAAGTGACAGAGCAGTACCGAAATATGAAGAATATTTTGGATCAACATCCGCAAGTGGCAGATTATGCCATGAAAGCGATAGATCGTGCTGGAGTTCCGGTAAAACGCGGTAGTATTCGTGGAGGAACAGATGGATCCAGATTGTCATTTATGGGATTACCTTGCCCTAATATTTTTGCGGGTGAACATGCATTCCACTCTAAAAAGGAATGGATTAGCGTTCAGGATATGCATAAAGCTGTACAAACTATTGTACATTTATCCATGATTTGGGAAGAAGAAGCTTAATTAACACCGAATTACTTAGATTATGAAAAAAGTATTGGCTATTGTCGTTGTAGTTTTAATTGGAATTATGGCATTTGGATATTTTGGCGTGTATAGCGAAGGTGTACGTGCCGGAACGATTATCAAGGTAAGCCGAAGAGGAACGATCTTTAAAACCTATGAAGGACAATTGAATTTGAATGTTTTTGGAGCAGTAAAAGGAAAAAGTCCGTTGAACGAAAGCTTTGAATTCTCTATACCGGATGATCCTGAATTATTGAAGAAAATTGATGCGGTGACCGGAAGGAACGTGAAGTTATATTACAAAGAGAAGTACTTTTTGTTTCCATGGTTAGGTGAGACCAAGTACATGGCTACGGATGTGGAGTTGTCGGATTCCGATGCGCCATCAGATAAGAGTAATTATCTTAAAGACTAAGAGCTTTGAGCAATACGTTTGGGAAGATATTTAGATTGACTTCTTTTGGTGAAAGCCATGGAAAAGCAATAGGCGGCATCATTGACGGATGTCCAGCGGGATTGGAATTGGATTTAGAACAAATTCAAAAAGAACTTGATCGTAGAAAGCCCGGACAGTCTAAGTTGACTACACCACGTAAAGAAGAAGATCAGGTTGAGTTTTACTCTGGTATTTTTGAAGGCAAGACCACAGGGACACCAATTGGATTTGTGATTCAGAATAAAGATCAAAGATCAAAAGATTATTCAGAGATCAAGAATGTATACCGTCCGTCTCATGCGGATTTTACATACGATTCTAAATATGGTTTTCGTGATTATAGAGGAGGAGGAAGGTCGTCTGCGCGTGAAACTGCAATTCGTGTAGTAGCTGGAGCAATTGCCAAACAAATTTTAGCGATTAAAGGAATTTCGATAGGGGCTTATGTTCAACGAATTGGTCCGGTAGTTATGGAGCAGGATATCGCATTTGGAGACATTGCTTTAAGCGAAAACTCATTGGTACGATGCCCCGTTTCAACTATTTCTGAAAAAATGGAAGCTGCTGTTCAATCTGCCATTGCTGAAAAAGATTCATTGGGTGGAGTTGTGGTAGCTAAAATTGTGGGATTACCTGCCGGACTGGGTGAACCTGTATTTGATAAGTTTCATGCGGCTTTAGGACACGCAATGTTAGGAATTAATGCTGTAAAAGGTTTTGAAATCGGTTCAGGGTTTGCTGCTGCGGAAATGAAAGGAAGTATCCATAACGATGCGTTTGAAGTACAGGATAAACTGGTACGTACCAAAACCAATCATTCAGGTGGTGTACAAGGTGGATTAACAAACGGGGAAGAGGTATTGTGCAGAGTGGCTTTTAAACCGGTGGCAACTATCGGTCAGGTACAGCAAACAGTATCGAATGAAAAAGATCATGTAGAAATGGCGGCTAAAGGGCGACATGATCCTTGTGTAGTTCCCAGAGCAGTTCCTATTGTAGAAGCTATGGCCGCACTGGTTACTGTAGATATGTTACTGCGAAATCAAACCAGTAGAATAGATCAGCTTTAATGAAATTACTTAATCGGTATAAAGTTTATCCCTTTTGGATCAGCGGTAGTGTTCTGTAGCTTGGAATTGCGGTCACGAATGTGACCATAGCATGTAAAGTGGAAGAACCACGGTCGTTTACGAACCGCCTTTCCAAAAGTGCCTTTTTTTCGTTCTTTTTTGGGCAAGCAAAAAAGAACATATCAATTATTTTCAAAGACTAGATACTTGTCAATAATTTGGACATCTGAGGGTTAAAAATTATAATGTCTAACATTTAGTACCCTGAGCGGAGTCGAAGGGTACGCCAAAGAACTGTTCAAATTTATCAAATGGTATAAAACAAAAAAGAGCGCCTTTAGCGCTCTTTTTAATTTCGTTTAGTAGATACTCGGATATTTTGCCGGATCTACCTCATTCATGATTTCGTATACTTTCTCAACGATGTCTTCTAATGAAGGTTTAGAGAAATAATCACCATCTGATCCGTAAGGAGGACGGTGCTCTTTTGCGGTTAATGTACTCGGCTGAGAGTCCATGTAACGATATGCATTTTGTTTCTCTAATAACTGTTGCATGATAAATGAAGAACATCCACCAGGAACATCTTCATCCACAATTAATAACCTGTTGGTTTTCTTTAATGACTCCAGAATATCGTGATCTAAGTCAAATGGTAATAAGGTCTGAACATCGATTACTTCAACAGAAATTCCTAATTCCATTAACTGGCGTGCAGCTTCTTCTACCATTCTTACCATAGAACCGTAAGTCACTATAGTGATATCTGTACCTGATTTTAGCACTTCAATCTTACCCAGAGGTGTTTTGTATTCTCCTAAGTTTTGTGGTTGTTTTTCTTTTAAACGGTATCCATTTAATGATTCAATCACAATTGCCGGATCATCACCTTCTAATAAAGTGTTATAGAATCCTGCAGCTTGTGTCATGTTACGTGGCACACAAACATGAACTCCTCTAACCGCATTAATGATTGTTCCCAATTGAGAACCAGAGTGCCAGATACCTTCTAAACGGTGTCCACGCGTTCTAATGATGAGTGGTGCTTTTTGCTTTCCACCACTTCTATATTGAACTGTAGCTAAATCATCAGAGATAACCTGAATAGCGTACATAATGTAATCCAGATATTGAATCTCAGCAATTGGTCTTAAACCTCTCATGGCCATTCCAATTCCCTGACCAACAATGGTAGTTTCACGAATTCCGGTATCGGAAACTCTTAACTCACCATATTTTTCTTGTAATCCTTCTAATCCTTGATTTACACCACCGATTTTACCGGAGTCCTCACCGAAGATCAATACCTCAGGATATTTCTCCAAGATGATATCAAAGTTGTCTCTTAAAATCTGACGACCATCTACCATTGGAGATTCATCATTTACTTGCGGTGCTACACCAGCAATGTTTAATGGAGATTTTTCCGACTCTGAGAATGTATAAGTATGGAACGCCTGATCCATTTTTTTGCTGTGCTCCTGATACCAGCCTATCAGCTGTTGACGTTCAGCCGTATTTTCATTCAGACTTAAACGAATCACTCTACGTACTGCTTGAGTTACTTCTCTTTGTAATGCTTCGTCTTCGTTTTCTAATTCAGCAATCACCCGGTCGATGAACACTTTTTTGCTACTATTCGCAGCAATGCTTTTCATTAACCCAAGAACTAATTTTTTGTTTTCCTGAATTGGATTAAAGAATGCATTCCATGCTTTAGTTTTTGCTTGTCTTACTGCTTTTTTAGCGTCTTTTTCAACAGCGTCTAATTCTTCAGCAGTAGCAATCTCTTTTTCTAAAATCCATTCTCTGAATTTTAAAATACCATCAAAGTCTTTTTCCCATTGTAAACGCTCTGGTGTTTTATAACGCTCATGCGAACCAGAAGTAGAGTGACCCTGTGGTTGCGTCACTTCTTCTACGTGAACCAATACCGGAGTATGGTTTTTACGTGCAGTTTCAGCTGCTTTTTCATAAGTCAAACATAAGTGCGCATAATCCCAACCTTTAGTTCTGAAGATTTCCATACCGTTTGTTCCGGATTCTTTTTGGAAACCTTTTAAAGCTTCAGATATACTTGCTTTAGTGGTCTGATATTTTTTCTGAACTGAAATTCCGTAACCATCATCCCAAACAGACATCACAACAGGAACTTCCAATACTGAAATCGCATTTAATGTTTCCCAGAATGGACCTTCAGAAGTAGAAGCATCACCGATAGAACCATAAGCGATTTCATTTCCGTTTACTGAAAATTGCTCAAATTTAGGAGTATGTAATAATTCGTTGTTACGATACACTTTAGACGCCAACCCTAAACCTAACAATCGAGGCATTTGTCCGGCAGTAGGAGAGATGTCAGAAGATGAATTTTTTTGGGACATTAAGTTTTTCCATTCACCGTTTTCATCTAAACTTTGCGTACCAAAGTGACAATTCATTTGGCGACCTGATGAATTAGGCTCTGCTTTTGGGTCTGGGTTTGCATATAATTGACTGAAGAATTCTTCTAAACTTAAAACTCCTGCAGCCATCATCCAGGTTTGATCTCTATAGTACCCGGATCTAAAATCACCTTTTTGAAATTGTTTTGCCAAAGCAATTTGAGGGATTTCTTTACCGTCTCCAAAAATTCCAAATTTTGCTTTTCCGGTAAGAACTTCTCTACGACCTAATAGACTTGCTTGGCGACTTTCATTAGCTATTTTATAATCATTTAAGATTTCGTTTTTTAACTCTTGTGGAGTCATCACGTCAATATCTTCCTGAGCCTCTTTTACCTCTGCCATATATGCCAATTTTTATAGGTTTTTACGAGTTGCAAAAGTAATGCATTTTCGGCATATATAAAGAGTTTCCGTAGGATAGAGTTGTACGTTTGTAATCAGTTATTTAACTCAAAATTGATTGGAGAGGAGGTTTTGATTTTTTAGATGAAAAAGGCTGAAAAAATGGATTTAAAATAAAAAAGGCTACTTCACTAAGAAGTAGCCTTTTACATATTCTCGTCTAGAATTTGTTTGCCTGACCAAACGTAATTTAACAACTAATAAAATAGACCCAAGAATAATGAATGTTATTCGATAGTGAGCGTATGTTCTTCATCATCCGCAGTAACCGTAACTTCTAATTTTTCAAGCTTTTCGAGTTTTTCAACTCCTTCTTCCAGTTTGCGCTCAAGTTCTCGAAGTTCTAATGCTTCCAGATCTTCCATTTCTAACTTCTCCTGTTCCATGATTTTTGGTGAAACCAATCCTGAATCGGTCATAGTCCAGTATAACTCAACCATATTACGATCATAAGTATCGTGGTAGTTCTGGATATCGTAAATCAAATATTTATAGCTCTTAGGAATGAAAATCGTTTTTCCAACCGGTAAATACAGATTCACTTTTACGTTTTGATTTCTCCATTTATCTTCCACATCAATGTTGAAATAAGGATTGATTTTGATTACGTTAGAATCCTGAACTACTGAGAAATTGATGTTCTCAGCTCTATCATCAGCGACTTCAAAAGACCTTCCTCGTGCACCTTTGATGATCTCAATCTCCGGATAGGTGGTATTTGATCTTAACACATCTACTTCAATTCCGTCAATGGTCAATTCGCCATCGCGCATTTTGAAAAACTCATCGTAAGCTCTGTCATGTTTAGAACGTTTTACGATTTGTCTGTCGTCCAGAATATCAAAGTAGAAAGTATCGTTGGCCACGTGACTTAAAGTTTGAACTTCTGAAATGGAAGATTCTTTAGTGAAGTCCATTCCGGTACGCATACCTCCAATAGAAGTAAGGATGATTCCCAATACCCAGGCTCCAGCCATTGCTAATCCGGTATATTTAGGAAGACGTGTGTTGAATAGCAATGTGAACCCAGCAAATAATAATGCTAAGAAAGGAATTCCGATAAGTAATACACTACCGAAAACAGACATCCAGAAATCACCTCCTGAGGAGAAGAATAAACTGGAAAGTTCCATTAAGTTATAGCCAACTACTTCATCGTTGGAGTCAAAGAACACATTGTTGATAGGGGCGAAGGTGCCAAACAAAATTGAAATTAAAATCATTCCGCCAAATAGGATAAAAAAGAATCCTAAAATTTTCCCAATTGCTTTAAGTGCAAATTTTAATATGCTAACTATAAAATGTCCCAGGCGGGAAAAGGCGGAATGAATGCTGCTTGAATGTCTTCTAACGTGGTTTTCGTCTAAATTGTTGAGCTTTTTTTTTACGTTTCGAATTTCTTCTTCCACGGTTTTTCCTATATTGTCAAAGGTGACAGGCTCGCCACGCATGGCGAGCTTTTCAGATGAGGTACGTGCCTCTGGCATGATGATCCATAAGATGATATAGATTAAACCACCTGACAATCCGGCAAAGAAGGCAATGACGAACAGTAAGCGAATCCACAATGGATCAATTCCAAAGTAATATCCAATTCCTGAAGCCACACCACCGATCATGTTGTCATCAGTATCTCTAAATAACCTTCTTTTAGTATATGTATTTCTCTTTCTTTCCTGATAAGAACCTGAGTTAGATGACCCAGCGGTGTGTGTAGCATCCTCCATTTCATCTTCCGAAATATAATCTTCAGGTTGTCCCATTACAGAGATCACATCGTTGATATCGTTGGTGTTAACCACTTCTTTACCACCGTGCATTTTCTCCTGAAGCATTTCTGCGATTCTGGATTCAATATCAGTCATAATTTCATCACGACCTTCAGAATTATCGAAGTATCCCTTTATGGTGTCGAGGTAGCCTTTTAGGACTACAAAAGCGTCATCATCGATATTAAATACCAATCCGCCTAGATTTATTGTTAATGTCTTTTTCATTTTAAAATAATTGTCAGGTTATTTATTTCTTTTTTGTGCCGATTTAACTGCTTTTTCTAATCCGTCCCAGGTGGCTGACAGCTCACTGGTAAAAGTTTCTCCAATCGGAGTTAAACTATAGTATTTACGTGGTGGTCCCGATGTTGACTCTTCCCACCTGTAAGTGAGAATACCCGCATTTTTCAATCTTGTTAAAAGGGGATACAATGTACCTTCTACAACAATCAGTTTTGATTCTTTTAGTTTGGCAATGATTTCCGAAGGGTATAATTCATTGTCTTTGATAAACAATAAAATGCAATACTCTAAAACCCCTTTTCGCATTTGTGCTTTTGTGTTTTCTATCTTCATGCGATTGGTTTTGATAGTTTATTATGATACTTCATTTTCAAATTATATAAAGTTGAAGAATAGTTTTAGAAATTCCGGGGAGCTTTCCGTTACTTGTTCAACGATGTATGTTTTTTGTCCGTTTTGATCCACCTGCACCAGTGATTTCATTCTCTTCATTAAGTATTCTGTGAATCGGGCAGAGGCTTGAGCTTTTACATATAAAACAAGATTTTGAGTGTCTTGTTCGAATACCTGAAAGCCTTGTTGATTTAATTCGTCTATATCCGAATTTGAAATAGAATCATTAAAATGACATATAAAATATTCGGAAGAATTACTGACAGACCCGGCATGGCTGGTGAAGGCCAAGATGAGTGTTGCCATGATTATTGTAGTAATTGTTTTCATCCTTTTATGTTTTAGTTTGTTTTTTTTGTATAGTATTTTGCTATAACTATTAATTGGTTATGCAAATATATGTCTAAAAGAAGGTACTATGCAAAACATAGTAGTGTATTTTTTTAATTTAATATGATTAATGGTAAAATGTGTTGGATGAATGGTAGGGAAGAAAATTCTAACGGTACAATTTAAACTAAGGGGAAACCGGAGGGATTGTAAAACGCTGAAATAAGATGGTTTATATAGGTGTAGTTAAAGTTTAGGGCATAAAAAAAGCGGATGAGAAATCATCCGCTTCATATTATGAAAAAAGGTTTTACTATATAAAGTTGAAGAAGAGCTTAAGGAATTCCGGTGAATCTTCAGTAACGGTTTCTACGATATATGTACGGTTACCGTTTTTATCAACCATGATCAATTCCTTCATTTTTTCTTTAAGTTGTTTTGAAAACTGGGCATGATTCTTTTTTGCTTTTACATAAACAATGTTAGAAGTGCTGTCCTGTTCGAACACATGAAATCCATCTTCTTTGAGTTCATCCAGCTCAAATTCGGTGAAGCATTTATTAAAGTGACAAATAAAATATTCAGATTTATCATTGGTTCCGGCAATGGCACCCACACTTAAGATTAAAAAAGAGACGAGGAGTAGAGATGTAATTTTCATAATACTGGATGTTTAGATAGAGATAGGCAGCGTGAAGATACGTATAATTGATGTGACTGTAAAAATTTTAGTTTTCGTTAACAATTTTTAAACTATTGTATTTTTCATGTTTATCAAGCAAATAGATTTTATTCTTTTGCATCGTGCGTATTTTACTTATCGATAATTACGATTCATTTACATTTAACTTGGTTCATGCCATTGAACCAATGGTTGATGAACTGGTTGTTTGGCGTAATGACCGGTTTAATATTTCAGATGTTGCATCATTTGATAAAATAATTTTTTCACCGGGTCCGGCATTACCGGATGAGGCGGGATTGATGATGGATGTTATCCGTGAATATCATGACAAAATCCCAATGTTGGGGGTATGTTTGGGGTTTCAGGCTTTAATAGAATTTTTTGGTGGAGAACTGATTAATTTAGAACCTGTAAGACATGGTGAGTCCAAACAGATAAAAATTACCCATCATCAGTCCTTGTTCAATGGATTAGATTCAAAGGAGGAGGTAGGGTTATATCATTCCTGGGGAATACGCACCAATGAATTACCCGTTTGTTTTCAAAAGTTAGCAGAAGATGAAACCGATGTAGTGATGGCAATTCAACATAGAGAGTGGCCGTTGTATGGCGTACAATTTCACCCGGAATCGGTAATGACACCACAGGGAAATAAAATGTTAGAGAACTGGATTAAAATGACTTAATAATGGAAGGATTACAAGAATTTTTGTCAAGAGAATTTTATCACAATACGTTAGAAAACTGGGCGATAAGCTTGTCCATGATATTTGGAGCAGTCATTATTGCTAGAATATTTCATTGGTTTTTAAATAAGATCGCGGAGTCATTTACCCAAAAAACGGCTTCATCATTAGATGACCTTTTATTAAAGGCCAGTAAAGAACCGTCCGTGTTTATAGTTGCTGTTTTAGCCAGCTGGTATGGTTTGGAACGTTTACATTTTACAGATGCTATTGATGATATGATTGGTGCGGTATACTATTTTATTGTAACAGTAGGAGCTACGTGGTTATTGGTACGTTTGATAGATGCCGTAATAGAAAAGTATTTGTTACCTATGGCGGAAAAGACCGAAAGTGATTTTGATGATCAATTGTTACCCGTGGTTCAAAAAGGGGTACGTACGGTGATCTGGATTTTAGGTGTTATTGTAGCATTAAATAATGCCGGTTATAATGTAAGCGCGATTATAGCGGGTATGGGTATTGGTGGTTTGGCATTTGCAATGGCGGCTAAAGATTCAATCTCCAATATTTTTGGTGGATTTACCATATTTACAGACAAACCTTTTAAGATTAATGATCGAATCAAAATCAATGGTTTTGATGGAACCGTAACTGAAATAGGTCTAAGAAGTACGCGTTTAAAAACCTTAGAGGGAAGAACTGTCACCATTCCAAATTCAAAGTTTACGGATGGGATGGTAGAAAATGTAACATTGGAGCCTACCAGGAAAGTGGTAATGAATCTGGGGCTGACTTATGATACAACACCAGAGCAAATGGAACAGGCAATGTCTATATTAGATGATATCCATAAAACAACTGAGGGAGTAGACGAAGTAAGGCATATTGCGTTTACAGATTTCGGAGATTTCTCTTTAGGAATTACATTTATCTACTATATCCGGAAAGGTGCTGATATCTTAGGTGTAAGATCAGGAATGAATCTAAAAATTCTAAAAGAATTTAATGCCAACGGATTGGAAATGGCTTTCCCCACACAAACTATTTATACAAAAAAAGAAGACTAGTGATTATTCTCCACTGGGCAAAATATGATACTCAAAAGTAACCCGATCATCATATCCCAATGGATATGCATGATGTTTTCTGCGACTTCTTACACCAATATGGAAAGAGATATCTTTTCCCAGGTCACTTTGTTTTATGGTATATTGGATCACATTTCCGGTTTGCCATTTTTGACGGAACAAACGGTATTCTAATTCTTCATCTTTAGGATCAGTGGCTAGAATAATAAATTCCAATTGATCACCTACAGATAAAGAAAGTTGTGTTTTTAGTTTTTTGGGAGACCCCATGGTCCAGAGGTTGGCAAAATTGTCCTGTACCGAATCAATTACCGGGAAACCATCTTTCCCTACTTCTTTCCAGGTGCGGTATACGGCTATATTATTTCTAATGGTACCAGTGACCCCAAGGATAAAGTGTTTTTCAAAACTGAGTAACGGACGTTTAAAAGCATCCGGATTTTGAAATTTTTGTAAGGTTTTAAGATAAGCCTTCAGATTATCCAATTCTCCAAAAGCAATTTCAAACTGATTATTCCAATGGGTATCAATAATAGTAATTAAATCCATGAAATTACAGTAGTTCAATAAACGACCTTCTGTAGTGATTGGATTGAACTCCTCTTCATATCCCAAACGGATTTGATTCAGCTGTTTGAGACGCTCTTCTGATAAACCACTTTCGGTCATCCAGTTTTTCCCCCAACTTTCAGTAATGATCATGCTGATAAAATCTTTCATAATCATTTCTGTATCTAATAATGTCTGTCTGATATCCATATGTTGCTATTGGGGATGTTCTTTACAAACATAGTTATAATTTAGTGGCTTCATTTTGGATAGCAGAAATGAGTTTTTAGAATCAGACTGTTAATTAGTTGATAACAAAGATGAAATATATAAATGGGTTGTGGAGTGTTTTACTTGTGTTGCTTTCGTTTGCAGTAAATGCACAATGTTTAGAAGGAGATTGTGAAAATGGTTTCGGAAAATTTAAATGTGATTGTGGATATATATTCGAAGGTGAATTCAGAAATGGGGAAAAGTTCAAAGGCACATTAACCAAGGAAGATTTGGTGTATATCGGGGAATTTAAAAATGATATTGCAGAGGGTTTTGGTACCATGAAATATAAAGATGGTTCCTGGTATGAAGGCACATTTGTAGGTAATGTGCCGCACGGTTATGGAACGTATAGCTTTGGGAATGGACAAATGTATATCGGAGAGATTTTTGAAGGTGCGTTTAAGGGGTTGGGTGTACAGATTTCTAAAGATGCTGAAGGAAGAGTTGAAGAAATCAGATTGGGATATTATGAAGATGACCAGTTAAATGGAATGGGAGCTACGGTGATTTACGGAGGGGATATATACGTGGGTGAGTTTTCTAAAGGAGATTATTGGGGATTTGGAGCATGCCTATTTGGAGATGGTAAAAATCCAGATGCGGGAAAATTCCGTAAGAATAAATTGTTGGAAAATGTGATCATGTTAGATTATCCTAAGGAGGGGATCTTTGGTGTAAAAGAATATGCTTTAGGTGATTATCAGTATACTTTAAGAGGAAACAAGACAGATCAAAAGATTTTGATTCATGTAAACAACAAGCATAAAGAGCAAATGTTGATTTACTTTGACCCGAAAGCAGAGTTGTTTTATATATCCGGATGGGATGCCGAACAAAAAGGGAAAATTATCAATTATCAAGGGGAAATCTATGCGGGGACCTTTGATATAGCGCAAGAACAATTAACCAAAGGAGATTTAATTCATAAGCAAGGAGAATGAACACATCAAAGAAAGTAGGGATCATGATTGTAATCGCAGTCGTGTATTTTTTATTCGATACGTATTTGCAAGCAGGAGGTTTTAAAAGCGTTAAAAACCAATTTGATGGTACGGAATTAGAAGTTTATCGGGGGATTTGGGGTACCGAGGATTTGGAATGGGATAGGGCTGAAGATATCCTGTATATCTCGGCTCTAGATCGTTGGGCTAAGAATAATGGTGTAGATCATGGAAAAGATGGCATTTATTATCTGGATGTACGAAATGGAGATCAACCCATCAAAATGGGAACCGATTATTCCGGAGATTTAAAACCACACGGGATTTCACTATTTGAATTGAATCAGGAAAAATATCTCTATGTGGTCAATCATGGAAATGGTACAAATTCTATTGAGTTATTCAAAATAGAATCTGATTTCCTGAATCATATAAAAACGTATACCGATCCATTGATGTTTAGTCCAAATGATATTGTGGGAGATCAAATAGACCAGTTTTATGTAACCAATGATCATGGGAACAGTTCTAAGAATGGAAGGATGGTTGAAGATTATCTTAGAATGCCATATTCCTATTTGTTGTATTATGATGGGACTAAGGCACGTAAAGTTCATCAGGGGATGGTGTATGCCAATGGAGTGAATTTATCGAATGACGGACGTACTTTATATGTATCGCATTCTACCGGACATGAGGTGTTTGTGTTGGATAGAAATAAATCAACAGGAGATTTAAAATTAAAAGAAACGCTGGATTTAGATACAGGAGTAGATAATATTGATGTGGATGAAAATGATGTAATTTGGGTAGCGACTCATCCGAAATTATTTCAATTTGTAACGCATGCAGGAGACTCTACGCAAATCTCCCCATCTCAGTTTTTTAAGATTGAAAATGTAAAAGGGAAGTATCAAGTGGAGAAAGTGTATGAAAATGACGGTACGCAAATCTCAGCATCTAGTGTGGTAGTTGTAAAAAATGATACGGCTTTTGTAGGAAATGTTTTTCAGGATAAGGTTTTGAAGTTGAGGCTATAGTTTGTTAGAGCTATAAATAGGATGTAATTGTTTGATATAAAATAGTAGTGTTTTTTATTATTAGATAACTTTGCCCACGATAATTCCCTAGGATTAATAACAAAAAGTTACTGATTAAAATGAAAAAAGTAGTAGCCCTTAATTGTTTTGTATTTTGCCTGTTCATATCTGTAAATGCGCAAATGCCATTACCATATTACAATAATTTCGATAGTCCTTCAGATACTGTAGGTTGGTCTCATTATGCATTAACTGGAACGGATGAATGGGAATGGGGCGCTCCAACTGGAACTAAACTAAATACTCCATTTTCATCCCCAAATGTTTGGGGTACAAATCTAAATGGTCAATATAGTTTTAATTCTAAGATGTGTTTGGAGACACCCTCTTTTGATTTGTCTGATACTACCAAAACCTATCGGGTAGGTATTTTTTTTAAAATGGAAGTGGTGGCGCCATATGGAGGAGGTATTATAGAGTTTTCAACTGATTCCGGACAAATATGGAAAGTTTTAAACGGAGATTATACCGAAAAATATAATTGGTACAATGTAGCTAATTGCTATGGTCATAGCGGACCGGCATGGTGTCATGCTAATTTTGCATCATATAATCCATTTGTGCAGTCTTTTCATAGTTTGGATACTGTATCAGGAGAATCTGATGTTAGATTTCGTTTTAAGTTTGGTGGTCATTCCAATTCGTTTACAGGAGAAGGATGGGTTATTGATAATTTTACAATCGAAGAAGATTTACCGAATGTTTATGCGGTACAATCTCATCCATTTAAAGCAACAAAAGAATGTACTTCTTTTGACATTAATACTTTCTTGTTTTATAACAAGATTTTACCTGCATCGTATATAAACAAAACTGATTATTACTGGTCTTTAGATACTGTTTTTGACACTGGAGATACGCTTATTGCAACAAAAAGTGCTAATGTACAAAACTCTGGTCAGTGGGATATTACGATTCCAATGCCACAAAATATTAGTTCCGGTACGTATTATATTTTTTACAAGGTAGATGCGGATTCAGTATTGACCGAGTCGTATGAAAATGATAATCTTGGAATGGCAACATTAATCATTGATACTATTTATTCTGTTCCGTATTTTACCGATTTTGAGTCAACTGATACTCTATGGCAAACAGGTGGTGCCAATAAGATTTATTGGAAAAGAGAACCGGGTAATAGGGTGCATTACTCAGGAACACATTCGGGAAATACCGTTTGGAGTATTATTAATTCTAATTCCAATAATCTAGGGTATTTGCAAAGCCCTCATTTAGATTTAAGTACAGAAGATTCAACCGTTATTTCTTTTTGGTATAAGCTTAAAGAGAATCTGATAGATCCAAATTATACTCCGATTAAATATAAAGTGGGATGTGGCAATACTGTGTATTCAGGTGTTAATATTCCTAGGATGAGAAATAATACATGGGACTTTTACAATGCGTATCTTCCTGTACATGCTGATACAAGTAAGGATGTGCGTATTCGAATATATAATGGAAATGCGAGTGGATACAACGGATTGAATATGGTTTTAGATGACATTTATGTTGGAAAACCGAAGCCCGATTTATCTATTGAAGGTAATTTGAAAAATAGATTTACCGATCAATCTGTAAATGTAGATACATTAAAATATACATTGTGTAATACCGGGTTGAAATCAACAATTCCAACTGTAACAGCTTTTTACTGGTCAACCGATTCAGTTTTGGATTCATCTGATCCATTATTAGGTGTACGACAAGATGGGATTATATCGGATACTACAAGACTTTGGGTCAATTTCCCATATACCAAACCGACTTCATCCACTGGAACATACTATATTATCTATGTATTGGATACTGCAGATATGGTTGATGAAATGCGCGAGTATAACAATGAAGGATATTTTAAACTCTATCAAACCATATCACAAGGGGTTCCATATTACAACGACTTTGAAACACAGATATATGGTTGGAGACATAATGCGTCTTTTGGTAACGACAATTGGGAATGGACTTCTCCCAATGGTGTGATGTTAGATACTGCTTTTTCGGGAACAAAAGTCTGGGTTACGAATGATATAGGGCAAGTAGATCCGTTTAGTCGAATGCATTTATATACTCCGATATTTGATTTTTCTACTGCGATTAACCCGGTAATTGAATTTGATATGAAACTTCATAGTAATGGAATGTGTCATTGTTTTGAGGCAAAGGCCAATATGAGTTACTCTATTGATGGTGGAGCAACATGGGAGATCTTAGATACCACTAATCAATCGTACAATAAATGGTATTACATGAAAAATTATCAGTCCGGATTGGATCAAAATTATTACATGGCCAGTACAACCGAATTATTATTTGATGTTGAAGAACGTGCATTTACCACATTTGAAATGTATAATGGTCGTGATATTACCAGAAATACAAGATATATTCTGGATCTAAGTTTTTTGGTAGGACAACCACAGGTACAGTTTAGATATAATCTAGGTACTGGACCGAATAATGGGGGAGGGACAATGGAAGGAGCAATGATCGATAATTTTGAAATTCGGGAGGCATTTATTGATTTGGATGTGGAATATAAAAAATCTTTGATGATTAGCTCAATAGCTAATGAAATTAAATTTTTTATGCATATCAAAAATAATGGGAATTACCTTTCATATCCAACATCGGTTAATTTCTATCTTTCTCAGGATACGGTTTGGAGTTCATCTGATCTTTTAATAGGCACGGACATTATTAATGAGATCCAACCAGATATGCATTTTTATAGCAATAATGCATTCAATGCTCCGAGTAATTTAGTGTCTTATAAATACTTGTTGTATAAACTGGATGTTTCCAATACCAATACCGAATCGAATGAAACAAATAATAGTGGATATTGGCCTTTATCGTTAGATAGTATTAAGAGCTACCCTTATATGAATGACTTTAATAGCCCTGTGATAAATGGCTGGCACCAATATTCTATAGATCCATATACGAATAATATTGGTGCCTACAGATGGCGAAACATTGTTGCTCCTGGTGAGCCGGTATACCAATCATTCAGAAAATCTAATGAATGGTCTACTGAACCACAATCCAGTGGAAGCTGGATACAAAATCCATATTTTTATTTGGAGTCACCTGCGTTTGATTTTATTGAATATGATAGTGTGCATTTATCATTTGATTTATTGTGTACAGGTAAAAGCCATGGTATTAATGATAAGGATGGTGGAAACATGGAGTATTCTCTCGATGGTGGTGCCTCCTGGACGGTGCTTAATACGAATCTGGGTGTAGCACACAATTGGTATAATAGTTCTAATCTACATGAGCTTGGAGGTCCAGGTTGGACAGGGTCGCCAACAGGTGGGCAAAGTGCTCCGGTACTCGATTCAACTGCGATCGGTGCATCTTATTTTGGAGGTAAAAAGGATGTTGTTTTTAGATATGTGTATCGCAGTAATCATAATATTTATAGTGGTGGATATGTTCAGGGAATGCGAGTAGATAATTTTAAGGTAGAAACATTTAAGTCAGAATATATTGCTAACGAATGGATGGAACCAAAGCAAATTTTAGCAACAAATCCGAGCTTTGTAGTTGATTATTCGATTACGAATTCTGGACAGACTAATGGCAGGATTACCAAAACTAAATTTTATTGGTCTACGGATTCCATATTAGACGTTAACGACCAGTTGGTCTTAAACAAAACAGAAGGACATATTCAATCAGGAACAACACTGCATACAACTGCAAATATTAACTATCCAAGTGTTGGATATACCGGGTCTTATTATTTATTTTATGAAATTGATGCAGATCAAAACATAATCGAGATCGATGAAAATAATAATACAGGTGTATTCGTAATAACATTTTCTCCATATGTAAACTATACGGCACTGGATCAAAATTTTGATACAATCGATATACAGTTAGTACATTCAACGGTACCCATTAATTATCAGATCTTAAATTCAGGAACATTAGATGGGATACCATCTAAAACTTCATTTTACTGGTCCGATGATGATAGTTATGGAGTAGGAGATCAACTAATAAAAGATGTAAACGAAGTAGCTATTACTGTTGGAGATACCTTAAACGGAAATGTAGTTATAAGTTATCCAACTCCAATTCAAACTGCGTTGTATTATCTGTTTTATACCACTGATAGTGATACGCAAATTATTGAGACAAATGAGTTTGATAATTGGGGTAGGTTTGTACTTCGTTTTGATTATGTAAATTCAGTAGAAGGGAATCCACTTCAGGAATCAATTAATGTATTTGCTTATCAAACTAAGCTAACTATTAGGTTATCAAGGGTTTTAAATGGAAGTGGTAATACTCAAATCAGGTTGTTCAATGCTGTTGGAAATTTAGTTTTTACCACGCAAACCCAACTCGAATCTGGTGAAAATGAGATAATGTTACCCCAAAACTTAGCAGCTGGAATCTATCATATTCAAATCATTAATGGCGATCATCAAATCAATAAAAAGATTATGATTACCAATTAAAAGATTTAGTGTTTTTGTATTTTATTGTAAATTAAATGGTACGCGCTTTTTGAATGGTTGGTTTTCAATAATCGTGATGAAACTAATATTAGTCTATGACATATCCCCAAGAAATGTACCTTTAACCATCTGTAACATGTTTAAAGAATCAAATTGGGTACATCAAACGAAATATATCAAAGCCGGATGAATCTGGCTATGGACTATGTCAACAATAATTTAGATCGGTCAATTTCGCTGGATGAATTGGCTTCGGTTTCATTTTTTTCATCCTATCATTTTCATAGAATTTTTACAGCAGTTACTGGAGAATCAGTGTTTGATTATACGAATCGTGTGCGATTAGAAAAAGTAGCCCGATTACTGAAGTTCTCTAAGGATTCCATTGCTCAGATTTCCTATGAATGTGGCTTTTCCTCACCTGCGACTTTGTCCAGGTCTTTCAAACAGTATTTTGGATGTGCACCCAGTATCTACAGAAATGGTGGTGCGATAGAGAATAGCAAGATTCGCAAAGAATTGCACGATATAGATCAATATTATTGTTCGGAGAATGCAGAGGAGTTTAAAAACGATTTCCCGGTGAGGATTGAAGAATTTCCACAACGGAAAATTGCCTTTATCCGAGTCAAAGATTCTTTTAAAGAAGGTGTTGTTTTGAAAGTATATTCAGAAATCATAGAGTGGGCTAAAAGTCAGGGACTGTTTGAGACAGGAACCATATTTGGAATGTCAAAAGATGACCCGTATGTGACTCCCAAAGAGAAATATACTTATGAGGTATGTATCACCATACCTCATGATTTTGTGGTACAAAAGGGTGGTGGTATCGAAACTAAGGTGTTGCCTAAATGTAAATATGCGGTAACGACAGTTTCGGGTGATTTTAATAAAGTGGCTACCGCAATTAATTTTATGTTTAATCATTGGTTGATCAATAGCTCTTATGAACCTGAACATCTTCCCGGATTAGAAGTTTTCAGAGATCGGGAGCATGTATTGAATTGGGATTATTTTGATTTAGACTTCTGCATTCCGGTAAAAGAGATCAAAAAGTAATGTGATGAAATATACCTTATCCAACGAAATTAATGGTTCATTAAGCCATGTAGCAGAGAAAATTATTGCTCCGGATGGAGCCAAAGAATGGACCGAAGGCTTGCAAAACACAGAACAAATTGATGGACAATTTGGAAAGGTTGGATCTAAGCGAAATCTGAATTATTTGTTCAACAATAAGGAAATGGTGATCATAGAATCTATCGTAGAACAAAATCTTCCGAATCAAATCAAGTTTGCTTACGATAGTAAAATGGGACAGAATATTGTAGAATTAATTTTTGAACAGGTATCTGAAAATCTGGTGAAGCAAACAAGTCACACCACCATGGAGTTAAAGGGTATAATGAAGTGGTTGGGATTTGCATTAAAGCCTATGTTTAAAAAGCAGTCTATAAAGTACATGACCGCATTTAAGAAATACGCAGAACAATAAATTATTCTCCAGAACGAAACAAGTCATGAAAACTATTTTAAGAAACATTTTAGCCGTTATCATTGGATTATTAATTGGGCATGCTTTGAATTTTGCATTGATCAAATTAGGACACAATACCTTTCCAATAGTTGGTATTGATCCGAATAATCTTGAAGATTTAAAACGAGTGATGCCCACACTGAGTTTTAAGTATTTTATATTTCCATTTTTAGCGCATGCTTTGGGAACCCTTGCCGGGGCATGGTCTGTAAGCTTGATCGCTAAAAATCATAAGATGGCGTTTGCGATGGGAATGGGAGGTATATTTTTAATTGGAGGTATTGTGGCTGCCAATATGATTCCTGCTCCAACGTGGTTTGTAGTTACCGATCTTCTATTGGCATATATTCCAATGGCTTGGCTAGGAGGGAAGTTATCTACCCTAAAATGAGATAGAGGTTTAAAGTAGGAATCTTTATTGCGATTAACCCGGGGCCTATGTAATCAAGCATTTTTCTAAAACGGAAAGAAATATCAGGTCATAAGGCACTTCTTGATTTAGGTCAAAAAGTTTCTGATGAATCAAATGTAAGTTCGTACTGTAATTCACCGGATTTAAATCTGGTTATTCGAATTACACTGAATTTAAAAGCCTTATGACCATGAAAATATATTTGATTAAAGCCTCTGCCGGAAGTTCTTATTCGGAGTATAAAGCTGAAACCGGTGGTCCGCCCCAAAACATATTCTCCGCAGCTGCAGCCATGCCTCAGGGTATAGAGATTGAGATGTGCGATGAAACCATTGGTATGAAAACCAATTTGGATTCAAATGCGGATGTAGTGGCTGTTTTTATGTCAACGCCTGATGCGTACAGAGCTTATGAAATCACAGAAGCTTTTAGTAAAAAGGGAAAGGTGACCATATTAGGTGGATTACACACATTCTTTTTTCAAGATGAAGCTGCTGAAAATGCAGATACTTTGATTCTTGGTGAATCTGAGGGGCTATGGGAAGATATTTTTAAAGATATCGCACACAATACTTTAAAGAAGTCCTACAAACGAACGTCTCAATTGGATTTGGCAGAATTGAAACCGTATCCGACCGATATAATTTCGGTTTCGGAATACAATTGGACCTGGTCGGTTGTGGTGAGTAGAGGATGTCCAATGCATTGTGATTTTTGTTTGGTCCACCAATTCTTTGATAAATTTTCTTTACGTCCCATTCCACATATTGTTGCAGAACTAAAAGAACTGAAAAAGCTTGGTGTGGAATGGGTTGAATTGCATTCTGATAACCTGACGCAGAATAAGAGATATGCCATGGAATTGTTTAAAGCATTAGCTCCCTTAAACATGAATTTTTACGGGGAGACCACGGTTTTGATTGCGAAGAACAAAGATCTATTGGCAGCCGCACAAGAGGCGGGTGTGAAGACTTTATTGTTTGGAATAGAAACACCATCCGAAGAAGCGTTAAAAGAACAAGGAAAAACGTTTGTGAAGCCCAATCAGATAAAAGAATATGTCGAAATTGTAAAAAGCTATGGAATTGAGGTGGTAGGAGATTTCCTTTTTGGATTTGATGCTCATGACCACCGAATTTTTGATCAAACTTTAGATTTTATAAAGGACATAGATATTGATGTGGTATATCCGCATTTAATGATCCCGTTTCCGGGTTCAGAGACTTTTAATAAATTAGATACGGAGGGGCGTATTTTAACGAAAGACTGGTCTAAATATGATGGTTCGCACGCGGTATTTCAACCCGCTAAAATGAGTCCGTTAGAATTGGAAATGGGGACCTGGGAAGTCTATCAGACTTCAGAAAAGTGGAATAGAGAAAAAAGAGAAGGAGTAAAAAAAAAGGATGAACCTCAACCGGAATTATCTGCAATTTCTAAAACAGTAAGTAAAAAAGAAACGAAATGGAAAACATTTATCGCTTTGCTGCTATTACCTGTGGCTTTATGGTATGAACATTTCAATTTCTATTTTGCCGCGTTATTTCTCTTCTGGAGTTTCCATGGGATTAAAACCAGATATACCTTTTTCATGGATAGTTACAGCAGAGATGAAGACCCTATCATGTTTTGGGTGATTACCATTCTGTGGATTGTCTTATCCCTATGGAGCATTTTATATTCTGAACTCGTTTTAAACTACTTGTATGGATATTAGAGAGATTATATATCAGTTTCGATGGCGATTAGGGTTTACTATTTTAATCATCATTGTTGAAGCTTTATTGGGTGTCTTATTTCCATATTTCATTGGTCAGGCTATTGATGGAATGCTCCATAAAAACTTGTCAGGAATATGGAACCTGGGACTGCTAGGCGGATTACTGATTATTATGGGAGGATTTCGAAGGTATTTTGATTCCCGATTTTATGCTAAGATTTATATCAGAATTAGTACGATCGTGTTAAAGTTCATTCCAAAAGAAAAACACTCTTTAAAAACTGCCCGCCTGAATATGTTGGCTGAAATGGTGCGGTTTGCTGAAAATGAATTACCCATGATTGTTCAACACAGTATAGGATTAATTGGTGTAATGACGATTTTAGCTTTTTTGAGCTGGAATACATTTCTTGGTGCTTTGGTAACCGGAGCAGTAGTGTTATTTATTTATGTATTAAGTGGGGGGCGGACCCTGGATTATAATCATAAATTTAATAATGAGCTGGAGTCTCAGGTTGATGTCATTCGATCTAACCAGCAATCAGGATTACGATTTCATTTGTTAAAGTTGATGAGGTGGAATATAAAACTGTCTGATATCGAAACCATAAACTATTCGATTAGTTGGTTGATCATGATGATTTTACTCATCATTACCATTTACTTTTCAGCGAGCGAAGGAGTCCAATATGGCGCTTTATTTGCCCTCATAATGTATGTCTATCAATACATTGAAAGTGTGGTGAGCCTCCCTTTATATTATCAACATTGGTTGCGCCTTTCAGAAATTTCAAAGCGTATTAAAAACATCGTACCCTAATTGCATTGATCTAAGCAAGTTTTACAAATAATTCAAATCATAAAAAGGAAAATATGAACACAAAAATCTTTATCGTAATAGGTCTGTTGATATTCTCATTTACTGCTTGTAAAGGAGAAAAGCAAAGGCATAAAGAACAATTGGTGGCAGAGAGTATCACTGAGATAAAAACAGAAATAGAATCAAATCAAGAAGTTATGGATACCACAAATGCAGAGGAAGAGCGCCTAACGGAGCAAGTGAAATCAACAATTTTAGGCACTAGCCCGGGGGATAGTATTATTGGAATCTGGGAAGTAAAGAATGATTATTATATGGCGATCTATGAAATACTAAAGTATAAAGACGAGTACATTGGAAAAATGCATTATTACAATGATGGGAATTCAGAATACGAAGCACAGGGAAACGAAGAGGATTATTTTTTAGATGGGATTACATATGCAAATGGAAAATATTCCAATGGAAATATCTACATGCCTGGAGATAAAAAGTATTCTGCTGAATTTACTTTAGAAGGGGATACACTACAGGTAAAAATGACGATGGATGGTTATCCGTATACGGAGATTTGGAAACGCAAGGAGTATAAGGATATTAGCAAGACTCCCTAATCCAGAAGTAAATGTTAGGATGGTTTTATATCTAAAATCCATTTGGGAGATGTATTTTTAACAGCTCCTGAGTATGAAGAAACTCTAAACTGGAAATATAACAATGCACGCAATACGAATAGAGGAGCTAAGTAAAGAAGATCTTAAGGATTTCCTGGATTACTTAAGTGTTCATTTATCTGAAAATGGAGATAATGATTTGTTTTTTCTACCACTCTCTAAAGAACAATCAAAGTTTACAAATGAGTGGGCAAAAAAATTCAGAGAAGGATTTGATAAAAAGAGAGGAGAAATAGGCTGGCGAAAACTTTGGGTGGCCATAAATCAAGACAATCAAATTGTAGGGCATATTGATATTCGTTTGCGTAAAGAACCCAATACAGCGCATAGAGTAGTGCTGGGCATGGGAACAGATCGAAATTTCAGAAACTTAAAGATTGGACAGCAATTACTTCATTTTGTAATAGACTATTGTAAAAACGATTCAAGTATAAGTTGGTTGGATTTAGATGTTTTAGGTATCAATAGTCCAGCGATTCGTGTGTATGAAAAATTAGGGTTCTATTTATTAAGCGATGTACAGGATATGTTTAGGATTGAGGGTAAATCGTATGGTTATAAGTCAATGACTTTAAATGTGGATTAGAGATATAATTGTTTAAAACAAAAAAGGGCGGCAAAATTATTTGCCGCCCTTTCTATGTTCAATAAATCTGAATATTATTCAACAATTAATTTGTAAACGTTTTCTTCGCCTTCACTAGCGATAGTTACAAAATATAATCCAGTGTTGAAGTTCGTCACATCCATGTTAACTTTCATGTTTCCAGAAACGCTAACAGTTTTTCTTACTAGAGTTTGACCTACAACATTAGAAACTTTGATTTCGTAAGTACCAGCTACAGCTGCGTTGAAGTTTACATCAAATAATCCATTGTTTGGATTAGGATACACATTTACGTTGTTTAATGTGTTTTTGATTTCAGTTAAACCAACTACAGCACCTGCAGAAGCTTCAGAAGTACAACCATCAGAATTTGTAACGATTACAGATACGGTAGAACCTTGATAATCTGTAGCGTTAAAAGTTTGGTCAGTCGCACCAGGAACGATGTTTCCATCTAAGTACCATTGGTTTCCACTAGTTGCATCAGATGTATATACACCGCTACCAGAATAAGTTACTACTGGAGTTGCAGGTTGTGGATGAATAGTTACAGTAACAGCAGAAGAAGTTACCATATCACCACAAGAGTTTGAAATATCACAAGTATATGATCCAGATTCAGAAGCAGAGTTCAAAGTAATAGACTGTGTAGTTGCTCCGTTTGACCATAACCATGAAGAACCTTCAAGTGCACTTAAAACTAAAGATCCGCTACCTTCACAGAAAGTAGTTTGACCAATTGCATTTACAGTATTAGCCGGAGTTGGCTCAGTAGTAATAGTGAAAGTTTCAGTAGAAGTACCTCCACAATTCGTTACTGTTACAGTATATGTACCTGCAGCATTAATAGTTGTTGTAATAGAAGTTGCACCAGTAGACCATAAATAAGAACCACCAGTAACTGGATCTACACCAAGAGTTGCAGTACCACCACCACAAATGAATTCATCTCCGTTTTTAACGATTGTCGGAGGATTAGTTGGTTGTGCAGTTGTAATTGTATGTGTATTTGTTGTACCACAAGAAGTAGTAATATCAACAGTAAAAGTACCAAATGACGTAATCGTCTCAGTTGCAGTAGTTGCACCAGTAGACCATGCATAAGAAGTACCGCAGCTTGCTTCAAATACTGCATTAGCACCAGGACAGAAAGCAGTATCACCTTCAACCCATGTTACACAGTTTAAAGTAGTTGAACTCAAAGAGTTTTTATGAACAGCGATATAAACGATGTTATTATCACCATAAGCGTCTTCGTCACCACGAACGGCTAAACCTGGCTCGATATCTTCTTGATAAATGAATCTTACACTATCATCAGTAATATCCGCAATAGAAGGGAATACGCACTCTGCGAAGTTATCGTTTGGAGTCATGTCTTCGAATTGGTTCCATGTACAACCACCATCATCACTCTTTACTAAATAGATGTGTCTGTAACTTTGGTCTCCGTTACTTAAAGTCTCCATATAAGCAGAGTAAGTTACGTAGATCGCACCGTTAGCATCCATAGATGCATTTGGGAAAGAAGCCAATGAAGTAAAATATTGTGCAATATTAGTCTCGTTAGTATTCGCTACCTGACCATCGTTATCTAAATCTTCTGCCCAGGCAATGAATTGTGCGCTATCCGCTGGCATGTTTTCATTCCAGTATTTTAACCCGTTAGTATATGGGAAGAAAGTAGTACCTGCATCAGTTAAATCCGCATCTAATACTCTCATGTTACCATAAAATACGTGAGCCATACCGTTGTTATCAATTACCAACGCACCAGCGTTATCAGTAGTGGTTAATGTATCCGCATTACCATCACCGTCAACGTCAGAACCACCAGCTTGATTTGCAACATACATATCAAGAGGGAAATCGATAAATAAAGTTTTTGTCCAGGTGTTACCGTTATCAGTAGATTTCATGATGAAAGAATCTGCCCAGTCTTCGAATACAGCGATTACAACTGTATTTCCTTTAGCCATGATTGAATAAGAATCACCACTAAAACCAACAAATTCATTTGAAGTCATACCTGGTAAAACCACACCTTGTTGATCCCATGTTACCCCACCATCTAAAGATCTGAAGTATACTAGAGCACCATCCAGCCCCTGGTATAAAGTACCCTGGTTAGCTACAGGAGCAGTAACCGCTACCATGTGAATAGTTTGTCCGTTTGGTCCACCAACAGCTGATCTGTTCCAGATCAAATCCGTACTGTTGTTTGGAATAACGATATCTGTTTCAGTCCATGAACCAGTACCTTTAGTGGCTCTTTTGTTCATAGTAATTGGACCAGAAGCAGTGTTATGAAGTGAATTTACCTCACCACCGTTTACACCTAACATAGATGGCCATCCACCACGTTCAGATTCGATACGTGCAGTTGGAGCAGCTCCCCATGCAGTACCGTTATAATAGTTATATCCTGTTCCACGATCTGGAGCAGCAAGACTATAAGCATTAGAATAAGTCCAAACAGCAGAAATAGTTCCGTCAGCATGTTTTACTAATCTGTTTTGTACAGAACCATTTGTTTGAAGATCGTAAGTGGTTGTACCGATTGTAGTACCGTTACTAGAAGTCGCAATAGAATTACCACCTCCAGAAGCTCTGTTTACAGGCCCTTGCTCGTTACCAACGATCATTTTCTTGGTATACGGCATTGCAATGTTTACTCCATTCATGTCCGGAGTACTGGTCTGTGCATAACTACCCACCGTTACAGCAGTAGCAAGTGCAAAGAGTAATTGTTTTTTCATATTAAAACTGATTTATTTAGAACATATAGTTAATGTCCCAAATATAGTCAAAAAAGTATTTCAGCATAAATCTAATTTTTGTGAAGTTATACTACGTTTTGTGAACATTAAATAATTACTAAAAGATTAAAAAATGATTTCCAATTGGTATTTACGTAATTCAGGCCCAATATGTTTGTAAATCGTATGAAATTGTGAAAACATTACATCCGTAAATCACGGTTAAACTATTAAATTTGCCCCCCATATTTATAACATTAAAATCTTCACATGTCATCAACAAAAAATATGATTGCTGAAACAGCTAAAATTATTCGTGGATTGTCTATGGACGGGGTTCAGAGAGCAAATTCAGGACATCCGGGAATGCCTATGGGAATGGCTGATATTGCAGCAGTATTATGGACCAATCACTTAAATCATAATCCGTCAAATCCAAAGTGGTTTAATCGCGACAGATTTGTACTTTCTAATGGACACGGAAGTATGTTGATTTATAGTTTGCTACACCTGTATGGATATGATTTAACTATTGATGATTTAAAAGATTTCCGTCAGTGGGGAAGTAAAACTCCTGGACACCCGGAAAATCATATTACTCCTGGTGTGGAAACAACTACAGGTCCTTTGGGACAAGGAATTGCGAATGCGGTAGGTATGGCTATGGCAGAAGCATCTTTAGCTGGAAGGTTTAATCAGGAAGATAATCAAATCATCGATCACTTTACTTATGTATTTGTAGGTGATGGAGATTTAGAAGAAGGAATCTCTCATGAAGCATGTTCTTTAGCAGGACACCATAAACTAGGTAAGTTGGTTGTATTATATGATGACAATAATATTACGATTGATGGAGATACCAACTTGAGTTTTTCTGAGGATACCTTAAAACGTTTTGAGTCTTACGGCTGGCATGTACAATCTTGTGATGGACATGATTTAGATGCTGTAGATAAGGCGATTGACATTGCGAAAGAGGAAACAGAAAAACCATCAATTATCGCTTGTAAGACAACCATTGGTTTTGGTAGTCCTAAAAAAGCAGGTACATCTTCAGCGCATGGTGAGCCATTAGGAGCAGAGGAGTTAGAAATTACTAAAAAAGCCATTGGCTTACCATTAGAAGATTTCTATGTTTCGGAAGAAGTGGCCACATTCTGTAAAGAATCAGGCGATGAAGGAATTGAAGCGGAAGAAGAATGGAATATGCAATTATCTAATTACGGAAACTTATATCCGGAGCTAGGTAGACAATTAAATGCGTTGATTTCAGGAGATGCAGATTACTCAGATTTAGATTTACCACAGTTTGAAGCAGGAAAATCTGTAGCAACCCGTGGAGCATCAGGTGATGTATTAAATGCGGTAGCCGAAAAAATTCCGGCATTAATTGGTGGTTCGGCAGATTTAAGCCCATCAAATAAAACATTCCCTAAGTCGGAAACAGCTTTCACTCCGGATAACAGAGAAGGAAGATATGTGCACTATGGTATTAGAGAGCACGCGATGGGAGCGATTATGAATGGAATGAACTTACATGGAGGGGTAATTCCTTATGCGGGTACGTTCTTCGTATTTTCAGATTATATGCGTCCAGCTATGCGTATGGCTGCGTTGATGAATGTTCAGGCGATTTACGTATTGACGCACGATTCTATTGGTTTAGGAGAAGATGGCCCTACACACCAACCGGAGTCTCATTTGGTTTCTTTAAGATCGATTCCGAATATGTCAGTGATTCGCCCTATGTGTGCAGATGAAACGGCACAAGCCTGGAAATTGGCATTAGAGAATACTACAGGTCCAACTTCATTGGTGTTAACACGTCAAAATTTACCTGTATTAGATCGTAGTAATGGAACCTACGCTTCTGCGGAGCATACTGCAAAAGGAGCGTATGTTTTAACTGAGGATGAAGGATATACTGCAATTATTTTAGCATCAGGTTCGGAGGTTGAAATCGCATTAGAAGCGAAAGAAACTTTAAATGCTAAAGGTGTTAAAGTAAGAGTCGTTTCTGTTCCATCAATGGATTTATTCGAAAAGCAATCGTCAGAATACAAAAATGAAGTTTTACCGGCATCTTGTATCAATCGTGTAGCGGTTGAAGCAGGATCAACTATGCCATGGTACAAATACGTTGGAATGAACGGTGGTATTGTAGGTATGGACACTTTTGGAGCTTCTGCACCGTATAAAGTATTATATGAGAAGTTCGGAATCACTGCGGAAAATGTAGTGAAGGAAGTGATGGATCGAGTTTAAGATTAAAGCAAAATAATAAAGCACAGAAACATGCGTTTCTGTGCTTCAAAATATAGGAGAAGTATGAAAAGGGTTGCGATAAATGGAATGGGAAGAATTGGTAGATTGACCTTGCGCAATTTATTAGCGAATTCTGAAGTGAAAATTGTTGCGGTAAACGATTTATCTGATAGTAAAACCATTGCGCACCTTTTTAAATATGATACTGCTCATGGCATTTACCCGGAAGAGGTAAAGTCAGATGAAAACACATTGTATATCGGAGAGGAAAGAATCTCTTATACCCAGATCAGTGATCCGGATCAGTTGCCATGGAAAACTCAAGAGGTAGATTTGGTTTTAGAATGTACAGGAGTTTTTAGAACAGAGGAAAAAGCACGTAAGCACATTGAAGCAGGAGCTAAAAAAGTGGTAATTTCAGCACCCGCCAAGAGTGGAAATGTACCGTTCGTGGTTTTAGGTGTGAACGATGAGATTTTAACTCCTGAGATAGACTTGATTTCCAATGCTTCTTGTACCACCAATTGTTTGGCTCCCGTAGTCCAATTGGTGAATGAGAAATGGGGTATTTCCCATGGGTTTATCACAACAACCCATGGATATACTGCAGATCAGAGACTGCAAGATGCGCCACATTCGGATTTAAGACGTGCACGTGCGGCTGCACAAAACATTATCCCGACCACGACAGGTGCGGCTACAGCAGTTGGTGTGGTACTTCCGGAGTTAAAAGGTAAACTACATGCGAGTGCACTTAGAGTACCTGTGGTTACCGGGTCGTTAATTGAATTGACTTGTATCATTGAAAAAGATGTAACAGTAGAGGAGGTCAATGCTGCGTTTAAAGAAAGCGCACAAAACCAATACAAAGGGATTTTACAATACAATGAAGACCCAATTGTATCAAGTGATATCGTAGGAAATAAATATTCATCCATCTATGATGCACCACTTACGCAAGTTCAGGACCGATTGGTAAAGATCACGAGTTGGTATGATAATGAATCAGGTTATGCCGCGCGAATGGCGGATTTAACAGTCAAAATGTGCCAATCGATTTAGTTTTTGTACTTTCATTTAGTTTTTCGATGACTTTATGAAATTATCCGACATAGATCAATCCCGATTAAAATTTCCGTTACTTAGAAAACTACTTCAGGATCAAATGGACGCTGGTGTGGTATCTTTTAAAGATTTAAAATCTACCATCCCTAAAGACTCCAACTTTGACCAACATGGTTTAGTACAAGATGAATTCATAGCATCTGCTGGGATTACTGAAGTTTTTGATCACTACATTCAAGCAGACCCCAATATAGCATGGAATAGTGGTGGATGGGTCTCATTTGGTTTGGCATTAAATAAAAACTCCGGAGAGGTGTATTATCCGGGAGATGATTTTCCAGGGGCGCAAGTCGGACAGGTGTATTACATCCATTTAGTTATTCTGGGGCTGAAGAAATTGTGCATGTCGCAGGAGATCGTAAAAATTGATCGGGAGAATTTCCAAATTGTATTTAGTTATATAGAAAATGGAATGACTGCGGGAATCCAGGAAATTCAATTTGAACCACATTCTTCAGGACAGACCAAAGTTATTCATAGTTCATATTTTAAGGGGGTATCCACTTTTAGAGATAAGTTCTATCCATACTTTCATAGTATGATTGTTTCAAAATTTCATGAAAACGTCATCAGATCATTAACGAAATCATAGTATTTCTTTGTTTTAGATTTAGGTAAAACAAATTACATTTGTTACGTGCGAATAATAGTATTCATATTTTCATTGTATATGTTGGCATTGGCAGGGTGGCCATGTGCAGATGATATATCTGTGGAAAATGATGTGCATACGGAAATGTCTCATGAACATAATCACGATAGTGAATCGGATGGATGTTCCCCATTATGTTTTTGTCACTGTTGTCACGTACACTTTCAATTACCAATGGCTTTTGAACAAACATTAGCAGAAGAACCCGTTCAAACCATTAAAACGATTTATCGTTGTTCTCAAACAGAAAATCCTGTTTCTTCTTTATTCAAGCCGCCTAGGGCTTAATTCAACTTTTCAAGGGATTGCTATGCCCAAACGATAGCAAATACTTAACTGTAGTTGAATTAAAGAATATTTTATGATTAATAATATTATCGCTTATTCGATCAGGAATAAGCTAATTATAGGAGTGTTTACGCTAGCTATAATTGTGATGGGGATTTGGAGTATGTCCAAAGTCCCCATAGATGCCGTACCGGATATTACCAATAATCAGGTGCAAATCATTACGCAGGCACCTAATCTGGGAACCGTAGATATTGAACAATTTGTAACCTATCCGGTGGAGGTTTCAATGTCTAATTTACCAGGAGTAGCAGAAATCAGATCTATCTCTCGATTCGGACTTTCTCTGGTTACCGTTGTTTTTGAAGATGATATGGGAACGTATTTACCCAGACAACTGGTAGCAGAGAAGTTAACCGAGGTGGCTTCAGAAATACCAGAGGGTTTTGGAACACCTGAAATCGGCCCAATTTCAACAGGTTTGGGAGAAATCTATCAGTATTCTTTAGAGGTAGATGAAGAATATCGAGATCAATATTCTTTAAGTGATTTGCGAACCGTTCAGGATTGGATTATCAGACGTCAAATGGCCATGGTTCCGGGTGTTGTTGAGGTAAACGCCTTTGGAGGAAATATAAAGCAATATGAAGTGGCTGTGAGTCCGGAGAAATTGAAATCCCTGGGTGTAACCATGTCAGAAGTATTTGAAGCCTTAGCAGCTAATAATCAAAATTCGGGTGGTGCCTATATAGAAAAAAATCATCAGGCCAATTTTATTCGTGGGGAAGGGTTAGCCAGAAGCCTGGATGATATTCGTAAAATCGTTTTAAGAACGGAAAATAATATCCCATTGACCATTAATGATGTGGCTACTGTGCAATATGGGAAGGCGATTAGATATGGCGCATTAACCAAAGATGGTGAGGGTGAAGCTGTAGGAGGAATGATCTTGATGTTGAAGGGTGCGAATTCCAATGATGTGATTGAAGCGGTTAAAAACAGAGTTGAGAAAATTCAGAAATCTTTACCAGAAGGTGTGCGTATAGAACCATTTTTAGATCGAAGTAGATTAATTTCAAATACCATCGGTACGGTAAGCACAAACCTCATTGAAGGGGCGCTTATAGTGATCTTTATATTGGTGTTCCTTTTAGGAAATTGGAGAGGAGGTTTGATTGTAGCTTCAACCATTCCATTGTCGTTACTTTTTGCATTTATCCTAATGAATGTGTTTGATGTATGGGCCAATCTGATGAGTTTAGGAGCCATTGATTTTGGAATTATTATCGATGGTGCGGTAATCATTGTAGAAGGAACCGTATTTCTGTTACATGAAAAGGTGGTGAAAAACCATCAAATGGATACGAAATCCAGAGATGCGGTGGCTATCGAATCTTCTTCTAAAATGATGAATTCGGCATTTTTTGGCCAGTTAATTATTCTCATCGTATTTATTCCAATCCTGGCGCTTCAAGGTGTAGAAGGGAAGATGTTTAAGCCTATGGCATTGACTTTTATGTTTGCGATGATGGGTGTGATGATCCTTTGTCTCACTTATGTGCCCATGATGTCAGCATGGTTCTTAAAGGTAAGTCCTAAAAGCCAACCATCTCCGGGAGATCGGTTGGTGAAATATTTAGAAAATGCCTACGAAAAGGTGCTTCAGAAAACGATGTATTATTCTAAAGCAATGATTATTTCTGCTTTGACTTTATTGGCTTTAGCTGTATTTAGCTTTATGCAATTGGGTGGAGAGTTTATTCCTAAATTAGATGAAGGAGATATTGCCTTTCATGTGATTCTTAAACCGGGAAGTTCATTGTCCGAGACCATAGAAACCACTACAAAAGTGGAGCAGATTGTAAAGCAGAATTTTCCTGAAGTAGAGCATGTCATAAGCCGGATTGGTGTAGCAGATGTTCCTACGGACCCTATGCCGATGGATATCGCAGATTGCTTTGCGATTCTTCAACCTAAAAGTGAGTGGAGACCGGGAATGACTAAGGAAAAGCTGATTGCTGAGCTTAAATCGGAAATAGATCAGATTCCAGGAGTAAATTATGAGTTTACACAACCTATAGAGATGCGATTCAATGAGCTTTTAACCGGAGTTCGTGAAGATGTAGCGGTGAAGTTGTTTGGAGAGGATTTAGACGTACTGGCTGTAAAAGCTGAAGAAATGGGGCGTTTGATTTCCACAGTTGATGGTGTAGCGGATATGAAAGTAGAAGCCACCAGTGGGTTACCTCAGATTACGATTAAGTACAATCGTTACAAATTGGCACAATACGGATTAAACGTTTCTGATTTAAATGAGATTATTCAAACGGCATTTGCTGGGAGCAAAGCCGGAGTCATATTCGAAGGTGAAAGAAGATTTGATATGGTTGTGAGATTAAATCAATCCTTTCGTGATGGAATTGATCATGTAAAGAATCTTTATGTATATCTGGAAAGTGGGGCGCAGATCCCTCTAAAAGAGGTAGCGGAAATCAGTTATGTTTCCGGCCCAATGCAGATCAGTAGAGACAATACCAATAGACGAACATATGTAGGTGTGAATGTGCGTGGAAGAGATGTGAAGTCTGTGGTAACCGATATTCAAAATAAACTGGAAAGTCAATTGGAGTTACCCCCCGGATATTATATCCGTTATGGAGGTGCATTTGAAAATTTTGAACGGGCTACCGGAAGATTAAAGGTGGTAGTACCAGCTGCATTGGGTTTGATCTTTATCCTGATCTTCTTTGCGCTACAATCTGTAAAACAAACATTGATGATTTATATGGCCATTCCTCTGGCTGCTATTGGAGGAATATTCTCCTTATGGTTGCGGGATATGCCATTTAGTATTTCAGCAGGAGTAGGATTTATTGTACTGTTTGGTGTAGCCGTATTAAACGGATTGGTTTTGATTAGCGGTTGGAATGAACTCAAACATGACCAAAGTCTGAGTTTATCGGAACGAATTCGCATTGGAGCAAAGAGACGAATCAGACCGATTCTATTGACTGCATTGACTGATATATTCGGCTTTTTGCCAATGGCTATTTCAACCTCGGCCGGAGCTGAAATTCAAAGACCATTAGCTACGGTAGTTATTGGAGGAATGATCACTGCTACATTTTTAACACTTTTTGTATTACCAATTTTATATAAATGGATGGAAAATAAAACACAGTTTAAAGTTACAATTCGTAAGAGTGTTGGCGTATTTCTGATCTGTTCCGTTTTCTCTTCAGTTTCAATGGCACAATCCTCACCTGATTCTTTGGTGTTAAGTGATTTATCAGATGTGATTTCAGTGGGATTGGCTAGTAATGGGAATGTTTCTGTAGCTCGTCAGGGAGTAGCAATGGAAGAGTTGGGAAAAAAATCAGCCTGGAATCTGGGAAAAACGAATGTGTTGTTTCGATACGGGCAGTATAATAGTTATCGAAACGATTTTGCAGTAGAATTAAATCAGAGTTTAAGTTTCCCAACAGTTTATGGAAAACAAAATAAACTGGCTAAAGAACGAATTGCAGGAAGTCAGGCACAGCTGGATATTTCTAAAAATGAATTACAGCAAAAGATCAAACAATCCTGGTATCAATTGTCGTATTTGTTGGAGCAGAAAAAGCTTTTGGAATATCAGGATTCTATTTTTCAACGGTTTGCTTATGCTGCCCATGTACGTTACGAAACCGAAGCATCCACCTATTTGGAAAAAGTTACAGCGGAGACAAAAGCAATGGAAGTGAAGAATAATCTGAATTTAATTCATTCGGATATTATCATTGAAGAAGAGCAGTTACGCGCATTGATACACGATACGGTTGGCTGGAAATTTGAACCGAAAATCTTTGAAGAAAGAGACTTTTCAGCTTTGACCGATTCACAGCAAATTCAACAAAACCCAATGCTAAAATATGTGGTGCAACAAATTGAAATAGCGCAAGCGGAAAAAGAAGTAGAATTGGCTAAAAGCTTACCTGATTTACAAATCGGATATTTCAATCAGTCGTTAGATGGTTCAAGACTCAGCAATGGAGATTTAGCAGTGTCTTCTGACCGTTTTTCAGGGATTCAAGCCGGAATATCTATTCCGATATTCTTTGGCTCATATAAAGCAGATGTACGTGCAAAGAATGTTCAGAGAGAAATGGTACAAACGCAAGCCGATTATTATTCTCATGTTTTGCAAAACGAATACGATAAGCAACTGCAACAAGTATTGAAATATGATTATAGCTTGAAGTATTATAAACATACCGCATTGCAACAGGCTGATTTGTTAATTGAAAACGCGCAAAAAAGCTATGAAAATGGAGGGATTGGATACATTGAATACTTCCAGAGTTTAACGCAGGGACTTCAAATGAAGTTCGGTTATCTGGAAACATTAAATGCGTATAATCAGTCGATTATCAATTTAGAATATCTATTGGGAGTTCAGTAAAAAAGAATTAAAATGAAATCAATTATAAAAGTATTAATGGTTATGTTTCTGGGAAGTTATTTGTTGATAGCTTGTAATCCGGAAAACTCGGAAGATTCGCATGAACATGATCATGCGGGTGAAACTGATGAACAACATGAACACAGTGAAGGACATGAAGACAAGGTGCATTTTACGGCTCAACAGTTTGCTTCTCTAAATATGAAAGTAGATACCATTCGAAAAAAGAATTTGTCTACATATGTAGAAGCGAATGGACAGCTGGAAGTACCTCCACAAAATGAAGCTACAGTATCAACTGTAATTGGTGCAAATATCACCGATATTAAAGTTATTGAAGGAGATCAGGTATCTAAAGGACAAATATTGGCTTATGCAAGTCATCCCGATTTAATTCAATTACAAACGGATTATATTGATGCCTGGAATCAATTGGAATTTAAAGAAGAGGATTATAAACGCCAAAAGAAACTTTATGAAGAAAAGGTGGGTTCTGGAAAGGAGTTCCAAAGAGTACGTGCTTCCTATCAGTCTTTAAAAGGAAGAGTTTTGGGATTGGAAGCGCAACTGAAATTGTTGCATTTAAATCCCCAAAATGTTTTGGCTGGAAACATTTCTGAAAAAGTTGCGATTAAATCTCCAATTAATGGATTCGTACGTTTGGTTGAGGTGAAAATTGGCCAATATGTAGCACCTCAAAAGGAGTTGTTTGAAATTGTGAACATTGACCACGTTCATGCGGACTTTATGGTATATGAAAAGGATATCGCATTGGTAAAAGAAGGGCAGATGATTGCTTTTAATGTGGAGAGCAGCAAAGAGAAGACCATATACGCTGAGATTTATTCAGTAGGGAAAAACTTTGAACAAGATCCGAAAGCGGTTCATATTCATGCAGAGATTGAAAATAAAGATGGTATGTTACTTCCTGGGATGTATATCCGTGGACGAATTATTGTTGATGATCAGAAAAATCTGGCATTGCCACAAGCCGCTGTTGTACGAGAAGGGAATAAGTATTTTATCTTCACAGCTCAGCAGGAAAATGAAGGGCAAGTTACCGAATGGGAGTTTAAACCCATAGAAGTTAACGTAGGAGTAACAGATGATGATTGGGTGGAAATAAAGCCGCTTCAGTCTATCGCAGCCAATACTTTAATCGCGTACAACAATGCGTATTATCTAATGGCAGAAATGAAGAAAGGAGAGGCAGAACATAGCCACTAAAAGATTTTAAATTAGAGAAGCCGATTACTTGTAGTCGGCTTTTTTTGTTAATCACTGTATTGTAATCTGTGAATGTCCATAGTATCTTAGCCACTTGAAAAAGGCGTTAGGAATACTGGTTTTGATATGTTGCTGTTTGAATGGAATAGCGCAGCAAAGCATACAGGTCGTTAATCCCGATGCTGTAATTGCATATGCCAATTATCCACAAGATTGGAGACCAGATACCTTAAGTTCTAAAAGAGTTAAAATTGTGGGTATTTCTTCGGCTGCATTTTATGGGATTACCATGGGAGGGTTATATGCCACATGGTACAGCCAATATTCAACTGGAAAATTCCACACTTTTGATGACAATGGAGAATGGGAAGGAATTGATAAAGTAGGGCATACTTTAACTGCATATCAATTGTCTTTATATGGGCGAGAAGCTTTGTGGTGGTCAGGAATGAATAATACCAGATCTACGTTATATGGTGCCGGATATTCCATGTTGTATCAAACCACCATTGAAGTTATGGATGGATTTTCGGAAGGGTGGGGTTTTTCCTGGGGAGATATGGCCGCAAATACTGTTGGAAGTGGACTATATGTAGCACAACAATTGACCTGGAAAGAGCAAAGGTTTGCCTTAAAGTTATCCTACAGTCCATCAGAATATGCGCAGTATCGTCCTAATTTATTGGGAAGCTCCTGGAACGAAAGGATGTTGAAGGACTATAATGGACAGACATACTGGCTATCTGGAAACGTTGGATCGTTTTTACCATCGTCTTCAAGATTTCCCAGGTGGATCAATGTCGCTTTTGGATATGGTGCGAACGGGATGATTGGTGGACATGAAAATCCTACCGAAATTGATGGAGAACCGCTACCATATTTCGAACGGTACCGACAATTTTATTTTTCAATGGATGTGGATTTTACACGAATTCCAACCCGATCTAAATTTCTGAAAACCGTATTTATTGCTTTAAGTTGGGTGAAGATTCCATTTCCGGCAATTGAAATGAATACCAAAGGAGAAGTGATTTTTCAGCCGTTAATGTTTTGATTGATTTTAGCTGATTTGATGAGTTTTTTTAAAGAGTTTTTGATGCCCGGAGAAAGCTCATCGATATAATGATCCTGACAAAAGAATCCCATTTCATTTTTTAGCTCGGGATAGTTTTCTGCGACCTGAACCATGAATCTGAAAGCTATAATTCTTACTGAAGGACTTTTAGAAACATCTTCCCAAATAGTTGCGCATTTATCAAATAAATAACCTTCCTGATCCTCATCAATTTTCATTTTAGATAGCACCTTCAGAAGCTCCCTTTGATGGCCATCTTCAACACGATCCAGATGTTGAATATATTTTTCAATAAACGAACGAATTCGCTCATCATCTTTAGACATACAATGATTGATCACCCAGGCCGCTCTCCAGGCTTGAGGTTTTAAGTTGGATATTGAAATTTCAAGAGTTTTATGGAATTCGGCAGGATTACTTTGGATATGCGTGATAAACTTCTCCTTACTGAATCGGCCTCCTAGTATGTCTTCTATTGAATTTTCCATTTCGTGTGAGGCTACGAATGTATTAAATCCATTGAATGTAAAGTAAAACCAATAGAATAATGATAACCGGACCAATCAACCCAATTAATACACCACCGTGTCTAAAGTCTCTTTGATCAATTCTTCCCGTACTAAATGCAATAGCATTTGGAGGTGTGGAGATCGGTAGAAATAATGCAGCCGATGCGCTTAAACTAATTACCAAAGGAAGTGTTAACGGATCGTTAGGAGCCAGAATAATGGCAATTGGAATAAGAATGGTAGCCGTGGCTGTATTACTCATGAAATTAGAGAATACAATAGTCAACACCGAAAAAATTAAAACCATTGCATAAAAGTTGAGATCAAAGTCTTTTAGCAGACTGACGTAGTATTCTGCTAATCCAGTTTCTTTTATAGCTAATCCTAATGATAAGCCTCCTGCCACTAGCATTAAAGTGTCCCAGGGTAATTTACGTACTTCCTCACCAGATACGATGCCAAACATGGTTAAAGCAATAATGGGTAAAAAAGAAATCATCGATGCAGGTATTCCATGTACATTTCCAGTGAGCCAAAGGAGTAGGGTGAGAAGTAAAATGCTGGAAACGATCCGTTTTTTGACTTGAAAGATTCTTGAATTGCTCTCTTTATCCAAATGATCTAAAAATGAAAGATCAATAGTGGAGACTTTTGGAACATATTTTTGAATGAGAAATAACCAAAAAATAAAAACGAGAACCAGTGAAGTAGGAAAACCGATCACCATCCATTCCAAAAAACCAAATTGAATTCCATGATTGTTTAAAGCTTCCACAGCTATCGCATTGGGCGGTGAGCCAATGATAGTTCCCATACCTCCCAAAGAAGCCGCAGCTGGAATACCGATGAGCATCGCTTTAGCAAATGGCGCATCTTTTTTGAGAGTATCCAAAAACGGCAATATCGCTGCAATCATCATGGCAGTGGTAGCCGTATTAGACATGATCATAGAAAAAATGGCTGTGACCAACATGATCCCTAAAAGCACATACCTGGGACGGGTTCCGAATTTTGAAATAGTGACTCTAAACAATGTTTTATCTAATCCTACCTGTCGCATGGATTCTGCCATAAAGAAACCTCCGAGCATTAACCAGATTACACTATTAGACCAGGTTTGAACGTATTTCATGACGTACTCAGTGGCATTTTCGGGATCTACTTTTTGATAATGAGAACCCAGCGCGAAGATGAGAAAGCCCACTATGAATAGCCCGACTGCAAAGGGAGGTACTGCTTCGGTCACCCATAATCCAATGGATAAGAAAAGTAAAAACATAACATATACCTGTGCCTGATCTAATTCCGGATCAGATAACCAATAGGTTAAACCGAAAGCCATAATAATACTGAGAAGGAAGTAGATGACCTTTTGCTGAATATTTAGAATATCCTGACTGTTATCAATATACTTGTTGGATGCAATTCTTGAATCTCCCATACTTTGGAAATAAGACGCAAAATTAACGAACCAAAGAGATTAAATAAATGGATAAATATGTTGTTTGTAGATGACTCTGGTCGCTTTTACATTGAAATGACTTTATGTATCATCCGTTCCAAAGGTCCGGTTTTGTAGCGTTTTAACCACAGATGTGCAAATACAATACAACCCAGAGAAAAAAGAACGGCATAACTCATTGAGAATGTAATGGTGTAGGTGCCTAAACTATTGGGGTAAATAGTTTCCATTAATCCCATACCTAGCACGACATGCGCCACATAGAATGTCAAAGCCAATTGACCGGCTTGAGCCAAATACTTAATGATGACATGAGATTCAAATTTTTGTGAAATGTAAATACATGTAGAAATAATAAAAATAGCGATAGATGCCCCTGAAATCATATAGATGGGTAAGGGAGGCATTGGACTGGTGCCTAATATTTCTGAAAGCTCCTGAGCAATTTCCGGTTGACCATCAGCAAGTAGGTAAATAACCGTTTTAGAGATGATTTGGATGCCAATGAAAATTCCGAGACTGATTTTCATAGACTTTAAGATAAATGGAATAGAATGTAAGGCATTTCTTCCCCACCATAATCCTATTAGCATAAACGCTGTCCATGGAATTACCGGATGGAAGCCATTAAAAAAAAGATTATACATAAAACCTTTAACGGTCCAGAATTGATTGTATTCGTAATTGGTAAAATCCCAGAAACTTTCGTAATCCATAAAAAGCATCAAAACTGGAAACAAGAAGACCAAAGCAATAGCCGTCCATAAGATGATATTACTTTTTTTACTGATTAACAGGATCGTGATTGGAATATATACACCATAAAAATGTAAGATATCTGCAGGCCATATTGGAATATAAGAAATCCCGATAACGAATAAGAGTAGGGCACGTTTTAAGATTTTATTTCTACGCGAAATAAGCTGAGCTGTATGTTCCGGAGCCAACAAATTTTTGGTTGCAAAAGCTATTCCTACACCTGCTAAAACAACAAAGGTGGCAGCTGCCTTACCATCAAAAATACTGGAAATCTGGTATAATGTTTCAGAACCGGAATGTCCAAAAACCATTTTAAAGTTAACGATGATCATCCCAATAACAGCCAGCGCTCGAGCCACATCAATACCTACAATTCTCTTATTCATTTTGTAAAGTTGAATTCGAAACAAAAACCTTGTCAGATATTAAACCGTTGCATGAATCAGTTTCTTATCGATCTTTAGGGTGGATGTTGATGTTCTTTTGTTTGCGTTTTGAGAATTGATCAAAATCAATGGGCTTGAAAACTACTCGCGTACCAGCAGGATATTTTTGAAGTCCACCCTTTGGGCGAATTGGTCTTTTTTCAAAACCTCCACCGCAATTCGGACATACATTTTCCAGGATTTCTTCCACGCAGGTTTTACAAAATGTACATTCATACGTGCAAATCATGGCTTCCTCACTATCCGGAGGAAGTGCACGATTGCAGTTTTCACATGTGGGGCGTAATTCTAACATCCTACATAGTAATTAAAATTAATAGTATAGAGATTAGGGCCGGTAATGCCTGAACAAAAAATATCTTCTTAGCTGCGGTGATTGCCCCATAAATGCCAGCAATAGCCACACATGACAAGAAGAATAGAGATACGTTTATTTTCCATTCAGGATTGGATATAAAAAATGTCCAGATTAATCCTGCGGCTAAAAAGCCATTATACAAACCTTGATTTGCAGCCATAGTGGTAGTAGGTTCAAATAAATCATCCGGAAAATGCTTAAAAACTTTTTTACCACGGGTATTCCAGGCAAACATTTCAAACCATAAAATGTAGATATGGATGAATGCAATGAGTGCGATTAAAAATTGAATAATATACTGTATCATAAATCTATTTTGATGTGAATTTCCAAACCCCTTCATGCTGATCCATAATATCTGATCTGACCATTTTTTGAGTCCGGAATTGACCATTTACATACATGGCAGCCTGATCATCATAATGTGGATTCATAAAGTTTCCAGAAGCTCCAGTTGGATTAATACTAATGGAATTTTCGAGATCATTAAAGTCCAATAAAATTCTCATTGCCGGACCAGATCTGGAAATATAGATACCTTCAGGATTGAGTTTGAAAGCAATTTTATTTACAACTTCCTCACCACCTCCAGCAGGGAATGGTCCCACATTGAAAACACGGTCCATCGGTTCTTTTTTGCCTATCGGATGCGGATGTTCAATGAAATGAACTTTGTTCCAATACCACAGATTTGGATCATCACCCAATTGCGTGACTAAATCCGTAACCGTTTTTGAAAAGACGCTATTCAGAACATCTGCTTCAGATTCTATCGTATCGGTATGAATATCATCCCACCATTTTGAAGAATCGTTTTGGAGTAGAGGTGTAATACTTCTTAAATACATATGAGTAGCGAGCATCAAGCCAAATTTACGTTCTCCAAGTTCATCTGAAAGTGTATGGAGTAAAGTGTTGTAAATCATTTTGTAGTAGATCGTTGGTCCAATTTGTTTCGGACCATGTGCGCCATTCCAGGAGGTTAGAATTTCAAGGACTTGTTTTTCGGCATCTGTTTGTGGCTGGATGTAATTGGCCATAATTTTTACATTTTCCGGATAGAATGGTGAAGTGTCGTCCATCACCAATTCTTTCATGGCATCTATGTCCCAATCATCTTTTTGAGCGATTCGATCGGCAATCACTTGATATCTGGCTCCACGGTAATAATATCCCGGAAAGAAAATTCCGTTAACCGAATCAGGTGGATTGTTTGCAGAAACTACAAAGTTGTTGTCCGGATTGATATTATGTGGATTAGACGAAAAGTCGTAAAATCCTAATGGATCATCTTTTCCAGTGCTACCATCTAAAATGATTTTTCCAGAAACATGTGGCGGACGATGAATCAACTTGGCAGCACCATACCAACCGATATTGCCTTCGATATCGCCATACATAATGTTAAGTCCAGGCGAATCAATTTCTTCGGCAGCTTTTTTGAAATCACTAAAGTTTTTTGATGTGGATAGTTTCGCAATGGCATAAATTCTTCTATCAGTCACATGGTTCGCAACAAACCACATAGAAACTGGTTTGGACAAATCTTCTTTAAATTGATCCAGATTGCTGATGATCGGACCATGTGGAGTAGTGGTTACTTCGAAAATAACCGGCTCTTGATCTTTTACATTTAATGTTTCAGAACGTGTAATTAAATCGGTCCACTCGTTTTTGTAAAGCACCTTACCATCTTTGATGGTTTCTCGATATAAATCTGTTCCGTCAGCAGGGAATATGGTCAATCCCCAGGAATGATGATCGTTATGAGCGACTAAAGGGTAAGGAACACCAGCTAAGAAATTCCCATATAATTTAAGATCGGGTGTTTCCATATGAACTTCATGCCATACGGATGGTTGTGCAAATCCAATATGCGTATCATTTGCAAAAAGCACTTTTCCCGATTTTGTTTTCTGACCGCTAATAACCCATGAATTGGAACCATAAAAAACAGGAATAGGTAACTTTTCTAATGCAGAAGTGATGTGCTCAGAGATAGATGTGAAGTCAGTGGTATCAGGTAACGAATCAATCTGACTTGGAATATCAACATCTAAATCAGAACGCGTTAGAGCTAAATCGTTGAGGTAATCAGCTCCCAGGTTATGGTAGATCCAATCATATAAAGGTTCATTTTTGAGTTCCATGGAAAAACTAAATCCCATATATCCTAAAATACGATAGATATCGGTCAGAGTAAATTCGGTTTTTGGAATTCCAATAATTTGAAATTCAATTGGGGTTTTACCTTCCTGAATGTATTGATTGACACCATCAATAAAAGCGTAAACGTTTTTCTTTACCTCTTCGGGAGCTTCTTTTTCAAAAGCGATTGCTGCACGTTTGGCATTCTCATTAAGTCCAACTGTTCGGATGTATTTGTCCGCGGGGATGAGGTCTTTCCCTAAAATTTCACTTAAACGACCACCACCAACTCTTCTTAAAAGCTCCAGTTGAAATAAACGATCACTAGCCTGAACATAACCGAGCATTCTAAATGCATCTTCATCATTTTGCGCATAAATATGCGGAATGCCATAATTATCGAAAACGACTTCTGCAGGTTGCTGCAAATGCGCCAGTTGAATATCCTGATTATAATCTTTAACTGTAGACTTTAGATAGAGTAGAATGGATAGGGCCGCAATGACAATTAAAGCAAATAACCCAAAGAATATTTTTCGCATATGTAAAGAATTAATCTAAGATCTCTTTAAAAACTAAAGTGAACGTAGAACCTTTACCGCTTTCTGATTCAACTGAAATAGTTCCATTAAGTTTTTCAACGAAACTTTTGACAAGAAATAATCCCAAACCGGTGGATGGCTCCGTTCGAATAGTTGATCTGGTAAACTTATTGAACCGATCAAAAATAATGGATTTTTCTTCTTCTTTAAATCCTTGTCCGTTATCCTTGATTTTAATAATCAACTCATTATCCTTTTTAAAGGCAGAAAGTTTAATCTCTTTGCCCTTTTCAGAATATTTGGTGGCATTGGAAAGTAAGTTGTCCACGGCACTTTGAATCATTTCTCTATTGGTATTAAATAGAATTTCGTCATCAAAGTCAGAAGTAAGAATCTGATTTTTTACTGTGACTATAGGAGTTAACTTTTCCATGGAGTTTTTCAGAAGCATGGATATATTGATTTCATCGATATCATAAGACTCCATATTTTCCAGCTTATAGATATCTAAAATATCTGAAATCAAGTCCAGACCTCCATGCACCACTTTGTTGGATGTATCCAAAAACTCCTTTTGTTTATCTGTTAGGTTTCCGGAAGCAGTAACCAAATGGTTTAAACTGTGAATAGATGAGAAAGGTGTACGTAAATCATGTGCTAAAAGACTCATAATCCGATCTTTTTCCTCCGCATTTTTCTCAAGAGCTTCGTGTTTGGTTTGTAGTTCCTGCTTTTGAGTTTCGATTTTTACTTTTTGCTCATTAGTTTGTCGATACAGATTCTCAGATACAATTTTTTGTTTATGTAAATTGTTTCTGGCAATCACGGAACCCATCAGCACAATAACCAGTAAAACAGCGATAAGGGAGATTAAGATCAATGCTTGTTTATCATTCTTTTGTGTCAACTGGATCAGTTTTAACTCTTGTTGATTGGTCATCAATTCAATTTCATTCTGCGCTTCTGCATATTTTTTCAGGTTTTCACGCGATAAAATGGAATCAGAAACCTGTCTGTATTCCGCAAAAATCTCTGGTAATGTGTCATAAACTTCCTGCTGGTAATACAGTTCAAATAGGGATTTGTTAATACTCTGTAAGTAGTACAGTTGTTGGATATTACTACTATGTTGTTTCGCAAGATTATAATAATAAATAGCACTATCCGGTTGGTTGGTGATTTTATAAATCACAGCAATATTATACGTCACCACTGCATTTTCAGCCTGATTACCGGATACCCGATCAATTGCATAGGATTTTTTCAAGTATTCCAGAGCTGTTGCGGTATCATCAATAGCCAAAAACAGCTTTCCATAGTTATTGTAGGTGGTAGAAACTAACTGCGGATCCTCAACTGTATTCGCCAATGCCAGAGCACGTTTGTATTTATCTTCCGCATCAGCATAGTCTCCATCTTCAGTATTTAATATGGCCATAGAATTTAACAGATGAATTGTTTTGGTGGTATCACCAGCTTCAATCATTAAGTCATATGCCTTCTTTAGATGTGAGTGAGAGAGTTCTCTATTTGCAGAATGATCATAATGTGTAGATAGATTGAAATGAACCACTCCTTGTTTGATCGGATCATCCAACGTAATGGCAATCGCAAGAGCTTTTTTAAAACATTCTAACGATCCCAAATAGTCCGCCTTATCCAAATAAAAACTTCCAAGAGAATTATTAATTGAAAAATGTAAGTCTGTATTTTGGTCTACATATTTCAGCGCTTCAATTGAATGCGCAATTGCATTATCAAAGTTTTCCTCCCCATTATAACTCATAGCCAGGTCATAATGTACCTGAGCATAGCTGGAATCCAATGTGCCCTGAGATTTCATTTCATTCGAAACCTTAAGCAAGCTGTCAATATGGTTATTTTGAGCTTGCCCGATTTGAAAAATCAGGGACAATAAAAACGAAAAAATAAGTGGTGTATACGATAGGATGGGGGATTTGATAATGCGCATAGGTTCAATTCAATTGAGTGGTAAAAGTATCTAAATTTTTAAATAGAAAAACTGCCTCAGATAAATCGAATAAAAGATCAACTAATGCGTTGAAAATTGACCTTCAGATTTATTCAAAAATTGGGTGATTAAATGAAGAAATTAAAGCTGTTAAATAATGCATGAGAATTGTTGGGGACGCTTAAAATACTAATTGATTGAAAATGATTAAAGTGTGAATTTTAAAGCAAAGAATTATAAAATAATTATCGAAAAAACGGTTCAATACTTTGTTAATAATTGTATCAACTTTTAGTTAGAAAAACTGAATGAAATCAATATTTTTAGCGCAATTTTGATATTCATGGCAACAGAGACAAACTATACCGAAGATCATATAAAATCACTTGACTGGAAGCAACATATTCGACTAAGACCCGGGATGTATATCGGAAAGCTTGGAGATGGAAAAAGCTATGACGATGGGATCTATATTTTGCTCAAAGAGGTTCTCGATAACTCCATTGATGAGTTTGTTATGGGGAATGGTCGCACCATTGAAGTGAGTATTAAAGAAGGACTGGTAAAAGTTCGGGATTATGGACGTGGAATTCCGCTGGGAAAAGTAGTGGATTGTGTATCTAAAATGAATACCGGAGGAAAATACGATAGTGCAGCCTTTAAAAAATCGGTAGGATTAAATGGGGTTGGTACCAAAGCCGTAAATGCATTATCGGAGTTCTTTTTGATTGAATCGTTTAGAGAGGGAAAAACCAAGAAAGCGGAGTTCTCCATTGGGGAGATTGTAAATGATGCGGAGGTGATTCCTTATTCAGGAAGAAAAGGTACGAAGACGACTTTCAAACCAGATCCAAATATATTCCCGAACTATCACTACCGTTCGGAGCATGTGGAGAGTTTGATTTGGAATTATGCTTATCTGAATCGTGGATTGACCATTTTGTTCAATGGAAATAAGATTCAATCTGAAAATGGTTTGAGAGATCTTTTGACCAATAAATTATCTGCTGAGCCACTATATCCAATTATTCATTTGGAAGGAGATGATATTGAAATTGCGATTACACATACGAATAGTTATGGAGAGGAATATTATTCGTTTGTAAACGGACAATATACCACGCAGGGTGGAACACATCAAAATGCGTTTAGAGAGGCTTATATCAAAACGATTAGAGATCACTTTGGAAAGAATTATGATACGGTGGATATCCGTTCAGGTATTTCTGCTGCGATTAGTGTAAAAGTGATGGAGCCGGTTTTTGAGTCACAAACCAAAACCAAGTTAGGTTCAAATGATGTGGGACCAGATGGACCAAGTATGCGTGTATTTGTATCGGATTTTATATCAAAACGCCTGGATAACTTTTTACATAGAAATCCGGAAGCAGCGCAGGCTATTCAAAAGAGAATATTACAATCAGAAAGAGAGCGTAAAGATTTAGCTGGAATTAAGAAATTGGCACGGGATCGTGCGAAAAAGGCAAATCTACATAACAAGAAACTTCGTGATTGCCGCTTGCACTATAACACTAAAAAGGACGGAATAGAGGAAACTACACTTTTTATTACTGAGGGAGATTCGGCTTCCGGGTCTATTACTAAAGCAAGAGAAGTCAGTACCCAAGCCGTTTTTAGTTTAAAAGGGAAACCTTTAAACTGCTATGGGCTGACTAAGAAAATTGTTTATGAGAATGAAGAGTTTAACTTACTTCAGGCAGCGTTAAACATTGAAGATGGGTTAGATGGGTTGAGATATAACAAGGTGGTATTGGCCACTGATGCCGATGTGGATGGGATGCATATCCGTTTACTATTGATTACTTTCTTCTTACAGTTTTTCCCGGATTTGGTAAAGAGTGGCCACTTATACGTTTTAGAAACACCTTTGTTTAGAGTAAGAAATAAGAAAGAAACCATTTACTGTTATTCGGATGCGGAGAAACAAAACGCTATCCAAAAATTAAAAGGAAAACCGGAAATCACACGATTTAAAGGTTTGGGTGAAATTTCACCAGATGAGTTTAGAGCCTTTATCGGAAAAGACATCAGATTACAGCCGGTGATCGTAGGAAGAGATACCCCAATTAATAATCTTTTAGAGTTCTATATGGGTAAGAATACCCCGGACCGTCAGAAGTTTATTATTGAAAATCTGAAGATTGAATTAGACGTAGAAGAGGAGTTGGTAAAGTAGGGAGTTTTAACGAATTGAAATGATCGACAAATGAGTGTTGAAGAAAACGACAATATGAACGAAGAACCGGAATTTGCTGAAGAAGGTTCGGTAGAGATGGAACATGTCATTCGTGTATCTGGATTATATGAAGATTGGTTCCTGGATTATGCTTCATATGTGATTTTGGAACGTGCGGTACCCCATTTAAATGATGGATTAAAGCCGGTACAACGTAGAATTCTCCATAGTATGCGTGAATTGGAGGATGGCCGATACAATAAGGTGGCAAATATTGTGGGAAATACCATGAAGTATCACCCGCACGGGGATGCATCCATCGCAGATGCTATGGTGCAAATCGGACAGAAAGATTTGTTGATCGATACGCAAGGTAACTGGGGTAGTATTTATACTGGTGATGGTGCAGCAGCTTCCAGATATATTGAGGCCAGATTAACCAAGTTTGCGTTGGAGGTTATTTTTAATCCAAAGACTACAGAATGGCAATTGTCATACGATGGAAGAAATAAAGAGCCAATTACACAGCCCGTTAAGTTTCCATTACTGTTAGCACAAGGAGTGGAAGGTATTGCCGTAGGATTGGCCTGTAAGATTTTACCACACAACTTTATTGAGTTAATAGATCAATCGATTAATGCGTTATTAGGAAAGCGCGTGAAAATTCTACCGGACTTTTTAACTGGTGGTCTGGCGGATTTCTCTAATTACAATGACGGATTACGTGGAGGAAAGATTAAGGTTAGAGCGCGTATTGAGATAGAAGATTCTAAAACACTTAAAATTACTGAAATCCCTTTTGGCACGGATACCGGAAGCTTGATGGAAAGTATTGTTAAAGCTAGTGAAAAAGGGAAAATTAAGGTTAAAAAGATTGAAGACAACACCTCTAATTCAGTAGAAATACTGGTTCATTTAGCACCAGGGACTTCACCGGATAAGATGATGGATGCATTATATGCTTTCACCGATTGTGAAAAATCGATCTCTCCGAATGCTTCGGTGATTATGGATGAAAAACCGCATTTCATTGGGGTTTCTGAAATGTTGAAGTATTCTGCGCAAAGAACGAAAGATCTTTTGGAAATGGAGTTACGCATTAAATTGGGTGAACTTCAGGAAAAATGGCATCAATCTTCTTTAGAAAAGATTTTTATTGAGAATAAAATCTATATAGAATTTGATGGAAAAACGTATGATGAAGCTAAGGATTATACCTTAAAAGCATTGCAGCCTTTTGTAAAACATCTCATTCGCGAAATTACAGATGAGGACTTGACCAAATTGATGGACATTCCAATGCGAAGAATCACAAAGCATGATGCAGAAAAGGCAGATACGTTTATAGCGAACTTAGAAGACGAAATGGCGCAGGTGAAACATGACCTGGAGCACCTTACTGAGTTTGCAGTGGATTATTTCAAGGAGCTGAAAAGAAAGTACGGAAAGGGTAGGGAGCGTAAAACGGAAATCAGGTCGTTTAGTGCGATTGATGCCACAAAAGTGGCTGCAGCCAATGTGAAGTTGTTGGTGAATTATGATGAAGGTTTTATAGGAACCGGTTTAAAACGTACTGAGGGTGAATTCCTAACCAATTGTTCGGATATAGATGATGTGATTGTCATATTAAAGAACGGTAAAATGCGTGTGACACGTGTAGCCGATAAAACATTTGTAGGTAAGGGAATTCTGTATGCGGGGATCTGGAAAAAGGGAGATGAACGTACCACATACAACCTTATATATAAAGATGGTGCTACAGGACCAATTCGTGTGAAGAGATTCCAGGTGACATCGATTACGCGTGATAAAGAATACGATTTAACCAGGGGTATTCCAAAAACAAAAGTGTTATATCTTACGGTGAATCCAAATGGTGAGGCAGAAGTTATAAATGTAGTATTACGAAATACAGGAAAAGTCAAAAAACTCAAGTTCGAATATGACTTTGCAGAACTTGCGATTAAAGGAAGAGGAGCCGGAGGAAATATTTTAACCAAACATATCGTTAGTAAGATTGAGTTAAAAGAAAAAGGAGTCTCTACATTATCGGCAAGGAAAATATGGTTTGATGAAACCGTTTCCAGATTTAATTCAGATGAGAGAGGAAACTTGTTGGGTGAATTTAAAGGAGAAGATAAAATTCTGCATATTACTTCATCCGGACATTATAGATTGACTGGGTTCGATATTTCAACCAAAGTGGATGATGATTATCTGATTTTGGAAAAATGGAATCCTAAAAAGCCGATTACCGCTATCTATTGGGATGGGGAGAAAGAACAGTTCTACGTAAAACGCTTTTTAATAGAAGATACGACCAAAAAGATAGGTTTTATATCTGAACATGAAGACTCCTATTTAGAATTAGTATCATCGGATTGGAGACCAATGGTCAATCTATCTTTTGATAAACGTTCTAATGACCGTGAAGATGAAATGTTAAATATGGAAGAGTTTATTGCAATTAAGAGTTATAAAGCGCACGGCAATAGACTGACAAAATATAAAGTGAAATCAATAGATTCGGCAGAACCATTGCCATATGAGGAGCCGGAAGAAGAGCCTGAATCAAATGCGCAAGAAGATGATTCAGATCAAAATCAAATTAGTTTATTTTAAAGTAGAAGAAAGAAGAAGTTTATGACAGCATTAGATTATTTATTTGACCTATTTAAGATATTAATTCCATCCGTAGCAGTGGTAGTGGTGGTACAGGTCATGTTAAAGAATCATTTTGATGACCAGAAGAGAAGAGATGAGCTGATGATATCCAAAGCGAATAAGCAAGATATGCGTCCATTGCAAATGCAGGCTTACGAACGTTTAATATTGTTATTGGAAAGGTTGCAACCTGATAATTTAATGATGCGTATGCAGAGACCGGGAATGAGTTCCAGAGCATTGCATACGCAAATGTTAAAGGCGATTAGACAAGAATATGAGCATAATATGACACAGCAGTTATATGTTTCGTTATCAGCCTGGAAGCTTGTTTTGATGGCTAAGGATGAAATTACCAAATTAATCAATTTAGCTGCGTCAAGGTTACCTGAAAATGCAACAGCTGTTGATTTAGGGAAAGAAATGATGAATATTATTTCTCAACTAGAAAAGGTTCCGACTGATGTTGCGATCAAAGGTTTAAAACTAGAATTTCAAAAGAAATTCAGATAGACAAATTACACTTTCTTATTTTCCTTAACTCAGCAATGAATTGAAAATATTTTCAATTTCAGGGATTTTTGTGTCTTTTTTTCTCAAAATATTTTGTGTGTTTATTGGTCAAATTTTTCAATTAGATTTTCATCAAAAAACTAAGAGAAAATTCAATTTATAAGACTGAATGTTTTTAACTAAATGGTCATGAGTTTTAACTATTACATCTTCGTTTTAAATATAACGTCACAATTTTAAACTATTTCATCACAAAATTAATATTTTTTATCCCTTTTAAATCCTTGAAAATAGGGTGTTTTGCTGTAATACAGTGGGTTGCGTGGGTGTAAGTCGTTTTTTTAATTGAAAAAGGAGCTTAGATTTGCATCCATACACAAATAAATACAGAATGAAAAAAACATTACCTACTACAATTTCATTACTGTTGTTTCTGCTATTGCAAGGCGTTGCAATTTCTAAAACTAACAGCTTCACAGTACAATCAATTTTATGTGACCCGATAACTGATGGAGGAACAATTTCTTCCAATCAAACTGGTGTCCCAGGAGGTTTTGATCCAGCCCTGATTGTCAACACTAACTTTCCAACCGGAGGAACCGGTGTAATCGAGTATAAATGGATGAAGAGTACTGTACCGGTACCTAATACTCCGGGAAACCCTTACTGGACAGATATTCCGGGGGCAACAGCTCAAGATTATAATCCAGGATTCATTACACAGACAACCTATTATATAAGGGTGTCAAAAAGAAATACCTGTTACAATTGGGGAGAACAATCCAACATGGTAAAAATGACCGTGCCTTCAGCACCGGTCAATTCGTGTTTATTGTATGCTGTTCAGGATAAAAAGTCAAGCGATTATTCTCAAATTTTTACAGTAGATGTATTTAACGGTAATACAGTTTCAAATCTTGGACCTCATTTAGATGGTTGGGATATTGAAGGTATGGAAATCGATAAAAATACCGGAATACTTTATGCAACATCAGGAAATGATAACCAACATGGGTTCGATGGATACTTTTATAGTATAGATGCATTAACAGGAAACCTTAACATTATTGGTCCCACAGGATACGATGATGTGGTGTCATTGGCATTTCACCCGGTGACGAATGTTTTATATGCATGGGTAGATGATTATGGTTTAATTACCATTAATACGAATACAGGAGTAGGTACCATGGTATTCTCATCACCTTTGGATTTTGACGGTATGGCCTGGAGTAAAGACGGATCGGTTCTGTATGTGGCTACTGATGATAAAGAATTGTCCACATTTGATCCGGTTACCGGAAACATTAACATTTTAACTAACACACTTCCAGGCCCTGTGGAGTCTTTGGAAATGAGACCTGATGGAAGATTGATGTTCGGAACACACTTAGCAAGTACAACTATATACACCATCGATCCGCAAACTTTAGCAATTGTATCTTCTAGCAATATTATTACTCCTTATGATGATATTGAATCAATAGTCTGGCCAGATTGGTGTAGTCTTTCAATTAGTATTAACCATCAAGTAAATGATGTTTTATGTTATGGTGATAATTCAGGACAGGTATCTCTAGCTGGAATAGGTGGAGTAGCGCCTTATACCTATGCATGGAATACAGGAGCAAGTGTATCAAATGCTTCAAATTTATCCGCAGGAACGTATACGGTTACAGTAACAGATGCAAATGGTGTTTCTGATTCGGTTACGTTTACCGTAAATGAACCAGTAGCGGCTTTATCAAATACTTTGCAAACGACTCAAGCGACTTGTGGTGGAAATTTAGCCGATGGAAGTATCAGTACTTTGACAGCTGGAGGAACCGCACCGTATTCTTATTTATGGTCAAATGGAGATACTACGGCTTCGATTTCAGCATTGAATCCAGGAGCTTATTCTGTGACTATTACAGATGCAAATGGATGTTCATTAGTAGATACATCCTCAATCGCAACAATGTGTTGTAATGTAACCAGTGCAGGAGCAATTACCGGAGCACAGTCTAACTGTGGAAGTTTTGATCCGGCACCGATTACAAGTGTAAGTTTACCAGCAGGTGGAGTAGGCGCAATAGAGTATATCTGGTTACAAAGTTTAGTGAACGTACCAAACACTGTAGGAAATCCACATTGGACAATGATACCAGGATCAACAAGTGCTACTTATGATCCGGGTGTATTGACACAAACAACATATTTTATTAGATGTGCAAGAACAAGTACTTGTACATTCTATGCAGGTGAATCAAATGTGATTGCCATTGAAGTAAATCCAACAGTAGCCGCTTCAATTGTATCATCAACTAATGCAAGTTGCCATGGAACCAGTACTGGTTCAGCAACAGCGAATGCAACAGGAGGAACAGCACCATTTACCTATGCATGGTCAAATGGGGCAACAACTGCTACGATCACAAATCTAACAGCAGGAACTTATACTGTAACTGCAACAGATAGCAAAGGATGTGATGCAACAGCTCAAGTAACGATCACAGAGCCAACAGCCTTAACCGCATCCAGCGTAGTAAATGCGAATGTGTTAATCAACGGAGGCTCAAACGGAGAAGTAGCAGCTTCAGCCAATGGCGGAACACCAGCATACTCTTATGCATGGTCAACCGGAGCAACAACTTCAACAATCTCAGGTCTAACAGCAGGAACATATACAGTGACTGTAACCGATGCAAATGGATGTACAGCTGTAGTGACTTCAACAGTAACAGAGCCAACGGCATTGACTTCTACAGCAGTAGTAAACAACAATGTAGATTGTAATGGTAATGCTAATGGATCAGCAACAGCATCAGCAAGCGGAGCAGTAGCTCCATACACCTATGCATGGTCAAATGGCGCGACAACAGCTACGATCAATGGACTAGCAGCTGGAACATATAGTGTAACAGTAACTGATGCAAATGGCGCAACAAGTACAAGTTTAGTAACGATCACAGAGCCGACAGTTTTAACTGCATCCAGCGTAGTAAATGCGAATGTGTTAATTAACGGAGGTTCAAACGGAGAAGTAGCAGCAAGTGCAAATGGCGGAACCCCAGCATACACTTATGCATGGTCAAATGGAGCAACGACTTCAACAATCTCTAACTTGACAGCAGGAACATATACTGTAACAGTAACTGATGCAAACGGATGTACTGCAATAGCAACATCAACGGTAACAGAACCAACAGCGTTAACATCAAGTGCAGTAGTAAACAATAATGTAGATTGTAATGGTAATGCGAACGGATCAGCAACAGCAAGTGCAAGCGGAGCAGTAACTCCATACACCTATGCATGGTCAAATGGCGCGATAACTTCAACGATCAACGGACTAGCTGCAGGAACATACAGTGTAACTGTAACTGATGCTAACGGAGCAACAAGTACAAGTTCAGTAACGATCACAGAGCCAACCGTACTAGTAGCAGCATCAACTGTAAATGCAAACGTATTAATCAATGGAGGCTCAAACGGAGAAGTAGTAGCTTCAGCCAATGGCGGAACCCCAGCATACACTTATGCATGGAACACTGGAGCAACGACTTCAACAATCTCTAACTTGATAGCAGGAACATATAGTGTAACAGTAACCGATGCAAATGGATGTACCGCAGTAGCAACATCAACAGTAACAGAGCCAACAGCGTTAACATCAAGTGCAGTAGTAAATAACAATGTAGATTGTAATGGTAATGCAAATGGTTCAGCAACAGCATCAGCAAGTGGCGCAGTAACTCCATACACCTATGCATGGTCAAACGGATCGACCACATCAACGATCAACGGATTAGCAGCAGGTACATATAGTGTAACAGTAACTGATGCAAATAGCGCAACAAGTACAAATTCAGTAACGATTACGGAGCCGACAGCATTAACCGCATCAAGCGTAGTAAATGCTAATGTATTAATCAACGGAGGATCAAACGGAGAAGTAGCAGCAAGTGCAAACGGAGGAACCCCAGCATACACTTATGCATGGAACACCGGAGCAACAACAGCTACGATCTCAGGTCTAACAGCAGGCACATATACAGTAACCGTAACTGATGCGAATGGATGTACCGCAGTAGCGACTTCAACAGTAACCGAGCCAACCGCATTGACATCAAGTGCAGTAGTAAACAACAATGTAGATTGTAACGGTAATGCAAATGGTTCAGCAACAGCAAGTGCAAGCGGAGCAGTAACTCCATACACCTATGCATGGTCAAACGGAGCTTCAACGGCTACAATTAACGGACTATCAGCAGGAACTTATACAGTGACTGTGACAGATGCTAACGGAGCAACATCAACAAACTCAGTAACGATCACAGAGCCGACAGTTTTAACCGCATCAAGCGTAGTAAATGCTAATGTGTTAATTAACGGAGGCTCAAACGGAGAAGTAGCAGCAAGTGCAAACGGAGGAACCCCAGCATACTCTTATGCATGGTCAACTGGAGCAACAACTTCAACAATCTCAGGCTTAACAGCAGGAACATATACTGTAACAGTAACTGATGCAAATGGATGTACCGCAGTAGCAACATCAACAGTAACAGAGCCAAGTGCATTGACTTCTACAGCAGTAGTAAATAACAATGTAGATTGTAATGGTAATGCGAATGGATCAGTAACAGCATCAGCAAGCGGAGCAGTAACTCCATACACCTATGCATGGTCAAACGGATCAACAACTTCAACGATCAACGGATTAGCAGCTGGAACATACAGTGTAACTGTAACAGATGCGAACGGAGCAACAAGTACAAGTTCAGTAACGATTACCGAGCCAACAGCCTTAACAGCATCAAGTGTAGTAAATGCTAATGTGTTAATTAACGGAGGATCAAACGGAGAAGTAGCAGCAAATGCTAACGGAGGAACCCCAGCATACACTTATGCATGGAACACTGGAGCAACGACTTCAACAATCTCTAACTTGATAGCAGGAACATATACTGTAACAGTAACTGATGCAAATGGATGTACCGCAGTAGCAACATCAACAGTAACAGAGCCAACGGCATTGACTTCTACAGCAGTAGTAAACAACAATGTAGATTGTAATGGAAATGCAAATGGATCGGCAACAGCATCAGCAAGCGGAGCAGTAACACCATATACATATGTATGGTCAAATGGATCAACAACAGCAACGATTAACGGATTATCAGCAGGAACATATACAGTAACAGTATCAGATGCGAACGGAGCAACAAGCACAAGTTCAGTAACGATTACAGAACCGAATGTATTAAGTGCAACAGTTCAAGCAACACAAGCGACTTGTGGAGGTAACTTAGCAAATGGAAGCATGAATACATTAGTAACCGGTGGAACAGCACCATTTACTTATGCATGGTCAAATGGTTCAACAGGATCAATAATCAATAGCTTGGTACCAGGAACTTATTCAGTAACAGTAACAGATGCGAACGGATGTACAGCAACAGGAAGTAATACAATTGCAACGATGTGTTGTAATGTAACCAGTGCAGGAGCAATTACCGGAGCACAGTCTAACTGTGGAAGTTTTGATCCAGCACCGATTACAAGTGTAAGTTTACCATCAGGAGGAGTAGGAACAATAGAGTACATCTGGTTACAAAGTCATGTAAATGTACCAAACACAGTTGGTAACCCACACTGGACAATGATACCAGGGTCAACAAGCGCAACATATGATCCGGGAGTATTGACTCAAACAACATATTTCATTAGATGTGCAAGAACAAGTACTTGTACATTCTATGCAGGTGAATCAAATGTGATTACTATTGAAGTAAATCCAACAGTAACTGCTTCAATTGTATCATCAACAAATGCAAGTTGTCATGGAACCAGTACTGGTTCTGCAACAGCAAGTGCAACAGGAGGAACCGCACCATTTACATATGCATGGTCAAATGGAGCTTCAACAGCTACAATTACTAATCTAGCAGCAGGAACATATACTGTAACTGCAACAGATAGCAAAGGATGTGATGCAACAGCTCAAGTAACGATCACTGAGCCGACAGCCTTAACAGCATCAAGTGTAGTAAATTCAAACGTGTTAATCAACGGAGGGTCAACCGGAGAAGTAGCAGCGTCAGCAAACGGAGGAACACCATCATATACTTATGCATGGTCAACCGGAGCGACAACTTCAACGATTTCAAACCTTACTGCTGGAACATATACTGTGACAGTAACTGATGCCAACGGATGTACAGCAGTAGCAACTTCAACAGTAACTGAGCCAAGTGCATTGACCTCAAGTGCAGTAGTGAACAACAATGTAGATTGTAACGGTAATGCAAATGGATCTGCAACAGCATCAGCTAACGGAGCAGTAACACCTTATATATTTGCATGGTCAAACGGATCAACAACATCTACAATCACAAACCTTGCAGCAGGAACATACACAGTGACTGTATCAGATGCCAACGGAGCAACAAGTACAAGTTCAGTAACGATTACGGAGCCGACAGCCTTAACTGTATCAAGCGTAGTAAATGCTAATGTGTTAATTAACGGAGGCTCAAACGGAGAAGTAGCAGCATTAGCAAACGGAGGAACCCCAGCATACTCTTATGCATGGAATACCGGATCAACAACAGCTACGATCTCAGGTCTAACAGTAGGAACATATACAGTGACTGTAACAGATGCAAATGGATGTACCGCAGTAGCGACATCAACAGTAACAGAGCCAACGGCATTGACTTCTACAACAGTAGTAAATAACAATGTAGATTGTAACGGAAATGCGAACGGATCAGCAACAGCATCAGCAAGCGGAGCAGTAACTCCTTACTCATATGCATGGTCAAATGGAGCTTCAACTTCAACAATCAATGGATTAGCTGCAGGAACATACAGTGTAACTGTAACAGATGCGAACGGAGCAACGAGTACAAGTTCAGTAACAATCACTGAGCCGAATGTATTAAGTGCAACAGTTCAAGCTACCCAAGCAACTTGTGTCGGTAACTTGGCAAATGGAAGCATGAACACATTAGTAACAGGTGGAACAGCACCATTTACCTATGCATGGTCAAACGGCTCAACAGGATCAACAATTAATAGTCTGGTACCTGGAACGTATTCAGTAACAGTAACGGATGCGAATGGATGTACAGCGACAGGAAGTAATACCATCGCAACAATGTGTTGTAATGTAACCAGTGCAGGAGCAATTACCGGAGCACAGTCTAACTGTGGAAGTTTTGATCCGGCACCGATTACAAGTGTAAGCTTACCATCAGGTGGAGTAGGCGTAATAGAGTATATCTGGTTACAAAGTTTAGTGAACGTACCAAACACTGTAGGAAATCCACATTGGACAATGATCCCAGGATCAACAAGTGCCACATACGATCCGGGCGTATTGACTCAAACAACATATTTCATCAGATGTGCAAGAACAAGTACTTGTACATTCTATGCAGGAGAATCTAATGTGATAGCGATTGAAGTAAATCCAACAGTAACCGCTTCAATTGTATCATCAACTAATGCAAGTTGTCATGGAACCAGTACTGGATCAGCAACTGCAGGTGCAACAGGCGGAACTGCACCATTTACCTATGCATGGTCAAATGGGGCAACAACAGCTACGATCACAAATCTAACAGCAGGAACTTATACTGTAACTGCAACAGATAGCAAAGGATGTGATGCAACAGCTCAAGTAACGATCACAGAGCCAACAGCCTTAACCGCATCAAGTGTAGTAAATGCGAATGTGTTAATCAACGGAGGCTCAAACGGTGAAGTAGCAGCAAGTGCAAATGGAGGAACCCCAGCATACACATATGCATGGTCAACCGGAGCAACAACTTCAACAATCTCTAACTTGACAGCTGGAACCTATACAGTGACTGTAACTGATGCAAATGGATGTACTGCGGTATCAACATCAACAGTAACAGAGCCAACCGCATTGACATCAAGTGCAGTAGTAAACAACAATGTAGATTGTAACGGAAATGCGAACGGATCAGCAACAGTAAGTGCAAGCGGAGCAGTAACTCCTTATACATATGCATGGTCAAACGGCTCAACAACAGCTACAATCACAAACCTTGCAGCAGGAACATACAGTGTAACTGTAACAGATGCGAACGGAGCGACAAGTACAAACTCAGTAACGATCACAGAGCCAACAGCATTAACCGCATCAAGCGTAGTAAATGCGAATGTGTTAATCAACGGAGGATCAAATGGAGAAGTAGCAGCAAGTGCAAATGGCGGAACCCCAGCATACACATATGCATGGAACACCGGAGCAACGACTTCAACAATCTCTAACTTGACAGCAGGAACATATACAGTAACAGTAACCGATGCAAATGGATGTACCGCAGTAGCGACATCAACAGTAACAGAGCCAACCGCATTGACTTCTACAGCAGTAGTAAACAACAATGTAGATTGTAACGGTAATGCAAATGGTTCAGCAACAGCATCAGCAAGTGGCGCAGTAACTCCTTACTCATATGCATGGTCAAACGGATCAACAACATCAACGATTAACGGACTATCTGCAGGAACATACAGTGTAACTGTAACAGATGCTAACGGAGCAACATCAACAAACTCAGTAACGATTACCGAGCCGACAGCATTAACCGCATCAAGCGTAGTAAATGCGAATGTGTTGATCAACGGAGGATCAAACGGAGAAGTAGCAGCAAGTGCCAATGGAGGAACACCAGCATACACTTATGCATGGTCAACCGGAGCGACAACTTCAACAATCTCTAACTTGACAGCAGGAACATATACAGTAACAGTAACCGATGCAAATGGATGTACCGTAGTAGCGAGTTCAACAGTAACAGAGCCAACGGCATTGACTTCTACAGCAGTAGTAAATAACAATGTAGATTGTAACGGAAATGCGAACGGATCAGCAACAGCATCAGCAAGCGGAGCAGTAACTCCTTACTCATATGCATGGTCAAATGGAGCTTCGACTTCAACAATCAATGGATTAGCTGCTGGCACATACACAGTGACTGTAACAGATGCGAACGGAGCAACAAGTACAAGTTCAGTAACGATCACAGAGCCAACCGTACTAGTAGCAGCATCAACTGTAAATGCAAACGTGTTAATCAATGGAGGCTCAAACGGTGAAGTAGCAGCAAGTGCAAACGGAGGAACCCCAGCATACTCTTATGCATGGTCAACCGGAGCAACAACAGCTACGATCACAAACCTAATAGCAGGAACATATACAGTAACAGTAACCGATGCAAATGGATGTACCGCAGTAGCAACATCAACAGTAACAGAGCCAAGTGCATTGACTTCTACAGCAGTAGTAAACAACAATGTAGATTGTAATGGTAATGCAAATGGTTCAGCAACAGCATCAGCAAGCGGAGCAGTAACTCCATACACCTATGCATGGTCAAATGGGGCAACAACAGCTACGATTACAAACCTGGCAGCAGGAACATATACAGTAACTGTAACAGATGCTAACGGAGCAACATCAACAAACTCAGTAACGATTACCGAGCCAACAGCATTAACCGCATCAAGCGTAGTAAATGCGAATGTGTTGATCAACGGAGGATCAAACGGAGAAGTAGCAGCAAGTGCCAATGGAGGAACACCAGCATACACTTATGCATGGTCAACCGGAGCAACAACTTCAACAATCTCAGGTCTAACAGCAGGAACATATACAGTGACTGTAACAGATGCAAATGGATGTACCGCAGTAGCGAGTTCAACAGTAACAGAGCCAAGTGCATTGACTTCTACAGCAGTAGTAAACAACAATGTAGATTGTAATGGTAATGCGAACGGATCAGCAACAGCATCAGCAAGTGGCGCAGTAACTCCTTATACTTACGCATGGTCAAACGGAGCTTCAACGGCTACAATTAACGGACTATCAGCAGGAACATACAGTGTAACTGTAACAGATGCGAACGGAGCAACAAGCACAAGTTCAGTAACAATCACTGAGCCGACAGCATTAACCGCATCAAGCGTGGTAAACGCAAACGTATTAATCAACGGAGGCTCTAACGGAGAAGTAGCAGCATCAGCAAACGGAGGAACCCCAGCATATACTTATGCATGGAACACTGGAGCAACGACTGCAACAATCTCAGGTCTAACAGCAGGAACATATACAGTGACTGTAACTGATGCAAATGGATGTACCGCAGTAGCGACATCAACGGTAACAGAACCAACCGCATTGACTTCTACAGCAGTAGTAAACAACAATGTAGATTGTAACGGAAATGCTAATGGATCAGCAACAGCAAGTGCAAGCGGAGCAGTAACTCCTTACTCATACGCATGGTCAAATGGAGCTTCAACTTCAACTATCAACGGATTGGCTGCAGGAACATACAGTGTAACAGTAACTGATGCTAATGGTGCAACGAGTACAAGTTCAGTAACGATTACTGAACCGAATGTATTAAGTGCAACAGTTCAAGCTACCCAAGCAACTTGTGGCGGTAACTTGGCAAATGGAAGCATGAACACATTAGTAACCGGTGGAACAGCACCATTTACCTATGCATGGTCAAACGGATCAACAGGATCAACCATTAATAGTCTGGTACCTGGAACGTACAGTGTAACAGTAACGGATGCGAACGGATGTACTGCGACAGGAAGTAACACCATTGCGACAATGTGTTGTAATGTAACCAGTGCAGGAGCAATTACCGGAGCACAGTCTAACTGTGGAAGTTTTGATCCGGCACCAATTACAAGTGTAAGCTTACCCGCAGGTGGTGTGGGAACAATAGAGTATATCTGGTTAAAGAAATTACCAGGTCAATCATATACTGTGATACCAGGTGCAAATGGACCGACTTATGATCCGGGAGTGATTACACAAACAACTAAGTATAGAAGATGTGCGAGAAGAAGCAACTGTACTACGTATGTTGGAGAAACCAATTGGATTACAATGACTGTTCATGGTGGTGTAACCGCAAATATTGTTTCTTATAGTAATGTAATGTGTAACGGAGCTTCAAATGGAAATGCTACAGTAAATGCAACAGGAAGTGCTCCATTTACATATGCTTGGAGTAATGGTGGTACTACAGCTACATTGAGTAATTTATCAGCAGGAACATATTCAGTGACTGTAACAGATGTAAATGGATGTACTGGAAGTACACAAGTAACGATTACAGAGCCGACTGCATTAAGTGCGACAGTTCAGGCCACACAAGCGACTTGTGGAGGTAACTTAGCCAACGGAAGTATGAATACAGTTGTATCAGGAGGAACAGCACCATTTACATATGCATGGTCAAACGGTTCAACAGGATCAACAATTAATAGTCTGGTACCAGGAACATATTCAGTAACAGTAACGGATGCCAATGGATGTACAGCAACAGGTAGTAACACTATAGCGACAATGTGTTGTAATGTAACCAGCGCAGGAGCAATTACAGGAGCACAATCAAACTGTGGAAGTTTTGACCCGGCACCAATTACAAGTGTAAGTTTACCAGCAGGTGGTGTGGGAACAATAGAGTATATCTGGTTAAAGAAATTACCAGGTCAATCATATACTGTGATACCAGGTGCAAATGGACCGACTTATGATCCGGGAATGATTACACAAACAACTAAGTATAGAAGATGTGCGAGAAGAAGTAACTGTACTACGTATGTTGGAGAAACCAATTGGATTACAATGACTGTTCATGGTGGTGTAACTGTAACAGTTCAGACGACTCAGGGGACTTGTGCTGCAAACTTAAATGATGGATCAGCTAATGTAGTAATAACCTCTGGTACTGCTCCGTATACTTATAGCTGGAGTAATGGCGAAACTACTGCTACTGTAAATAACTTGTCACCTGGAACATACAGTGTAACGGTAACAGATGCGAATGGATGTACAGCAACTGAAAGTGGTTCAATTGCAACAATGTGTTGTAATGTAACGAGTGCAGGTGTGATCACAGGAGCACAGTCTAACTGTGGAAGTTTCGATCCGGCACCAATTACAAGTGTAAGTTTACCGTCAGGTGGTGTAGGAACCTTAGAATATGTTTGGTTGAAAAAAATACCTGGCCAGGCTCAGACCGTGATACCAGGTGCAAATGGACCGTCATATGATCCAGGAGTGGTTTCACAAACAACTAAATTCAGAAGATGTGCAAGAAGAAGCAATTGTTCAAGATATATTGGAGAATCTAACTGGATTACGATTACAATTAACAATGGTATTACAGCAAGCATTGTGGCTCAAAGTGATGTAACATGTAATGGTTCTTCTGATGGTAGTGCAACGGTATCTGCGACTAGTGGAGTTGGACCGTTTACGTATAGCTGGTCACATGGAAGATCAGGAGCTACAGTGAATAGTTTAGATGCAGGGACATATACTGTGACGGTAACCGATGTAAATGGATGTAAAGCGTATAAACAAGTTGTAATTACTGAGCCAAATGCAATTCAGGTTTCAAATGTGGTTACGGATAACAGCTGTAACTCAGCAAATACAAGTTGTGAGTTTGATTTATCGAACTACAGTAACGGAGAAGTAATGTCAGGAAATTATAATTCACTTGGATTTACATTAACAAGTGTAGCGAACTCAGGTTCATTACATGATTTGATCATTTTTGATACTGACTTGTCAAATACCAGAGATTCTGATTTAGAGGTGGATCAAGGAAACATCCTAATCTTCCCGGAAAACAATGTAGATAATAATAATGATGGACTTTATGACCTACCTGATGATACAAGATACGGAGGTAAGATTACTTTCACATTTGTGAAAACAAGAAAGGTGATTTCATTTGACTTTATCGATAAAGATGGAGGACCTTACGGAACAGCAAAAGCTTATGATGCGAATAATAACTTAATTGTATCTAAGAACATCGTGAATATGGGAGATGGATCTATTCAAACCATTACAATGAATGCATCAGGAGTGAAGAAATTAGTGATCTATTATAAAAACTCTGGTGGTGTTGGGAACTTTAAGTTCGATTGTGATGAGAATCCATTATGTGATGGAGCAATTGATTTAACAGTAAATGGAGGAACAGCACCTTATACTTACAATTGGTCAAATGGAGCAACAACTCAGGATGTTCAAGGTGTATGTGCCGGAGATTATGATGTGACTGTAACAGATGCAGCAGGTTGTTCTAAAGTAGTTTCTATTAATGTTGCGGAGCCTTCAAAAATGAAAGGTCAGTTTACTGCTTACAATCCTACCACACAGTATTCATGTAATGGATATATTAATTTCAATTACATGCAAGGTGGAACAGGACCTTATACGTATTCCTGGAGCAATGGTGATAACACAGATGACATCAGTGGATTGTGTACCGGAACATATGTGGTAACCGTTACTGATGCGAATGGCTGTACCGCTTCTGGAGGTGTAACTCTGAAAACTGGAGGAGGAGTTTGCAATAGAAACGATTACCGAGGATATGGAAATAACAGTGAAAATGGAGGTGATGAAGATGGAATTACTTTAAGCAGTGGCGTAAACAAGGCTGAAGTAAATCTAATTTCAAAAAGTGTATATCCTAATCCATCAAACGGTGAGTTTACAGTAGAGTTCTCAGTAAGAAATTCTTCTCAAATGACCATTGTACTATATGACTTTGCAGGAAATATGGTAGATGTGATTTTTGATGGTTATGTAGAAGCAGATGAGATCATTTCAACTCAGTTTAATGAATCAAATAGATTAAGTACTGGAGTTTACACGATAGCACTGAAGAGTGAAGGAAATGTAACTTATGAAAAACTGATCATTAACTAAGTAGAATAAAGAATCAAGTTAGAGGCAGTGTGGATTTCACACTGCCTTTTTGTTTAGATTCAATAACAATTTATTATATCAAAGGATATGTATTAAGTAAAATAAATACGCCAAATTTGCTTTCCTAAAATTAACTGGATAAATCAATAGATGTCAAAAGGAGTATCGGGAAATGTATTTGATCTAAAGCTATTAAAGCGTGTTTTGGATTATGTTTTACCCTATAAAGGAACATTCATTTTGACAGGAGTTCTCGTGATTATTCTGGCTTTATTAGCTCCCATTCGACCATTCTTAATTCAACATGCGGTTGATAATTATATTTTGGTTCCGAACGAAACTATGCTTTTGAATGTCACTTTGCTATTGGTTTCATTATTGGTTTTAGAAGCCATTTTACAATTTACCCAAACTTACATGGCGAATTGGATTGGTCAGACCGTGATCAAAGATATTCGGGTAGACATCTATAAGAAGATCAACAATTTTAAACTGCAATACTTTGATAGAACTCCAATCGGAACTTTAGTAACCAGAGTGGTTTCCGATATTGAAACGATCGCAGATATATTTTCACAGGGGATTCTGATCATAATAGGTGACATCTTAAAACTGGTAGTCGTTGTAGGATTCATGATTTATGAAGACTGGAGACTGACGATAGCGGTTTTATTGCCCATGCCTATTTTGTTTATTGCGACTTACTGGTTTAAAAACTATATCAAAAAAGCCTTTCAGGATGTGCGTGCAGCAATATCTAATCTAAACACATTTGTACAGGAGCATTTAACCGGAATGAATGTCGTTCAGGTATTCAACAGAGAAGAGCAAGAATTGGCAGCATTCGAAAAAATCAATTATCAGCATGCACAAGCTAATATTCGTACGGTATGGGCGAATTCTGTATTCTTTCCGGTGGTTGAAGTCTTAAGTGCTATTTCACTGGCATTACTGGTTTGGTGGGGTGCCGGTGATGTGATTTCCGATCGTACGACTTTGGGTACCTTAATGGCTTTTATTTTATACATCAATATGTTGTATAGACCGATTCGACAATTGGCGGATAAGTTCAATACTTTACAAATGGGAATGGTAGCCAGTGAACGTGTCTTTAAAGTTCTGGATACTGATGCTGAAATTGTGAAAAAGGGAGAGCATTCCGCAATGGAGGTTTCCGGACGTATTGAGTTTAAAAATGTATGGTTTGCCTATATCGATGAAAACTGGATTTTAAGGAATATAAGTTTCACTGTTGAACAAAGTCAGACTCTGGCCTTTGTTGGTGCAACTGGAGCGGGTAAGAGTTCTGTGATTAATCTGATTGGAAGGTTTTACGAATATCAGAAAGGAGAGATTAGTATAGATGGTGTTTCGGTACGAGATTATAAACTGGATGAACTTCGAATGGTCGTAGGTGTAGTGTTGCAGGATGTCTTTTTGTTTTCTGATTCGATTTTAAATAATATCTCATTAAGAAATCCGGATATTACCAAAGAAGAAATTGTGGCGGCTTCTAAAGCGGTTGGTGCCCACGAGTTTATTTCAAAACTTCCTGGAGGATATGACTTCAATGTTCAGGAAAGAGGAGGAATGTTATCTTCAGGTCAAAGACAATTGATCGCATTTATTCGTGCATATGTTTACAATCCAAGGATTTTAATTTTGGATGAAGCTACATCTTCTGTGGATACCGAAACCGAACGATTGATTCAGAATGCCATTAACATCTTAACAAAAGGTAGAACTTCGATTATCATAGCCCATCGTTTGGCTACCATTCAAAAGGCAGATCAGATCATTGTAATGGATCAGGGTGAAATAGTGGAGCAGGGCCATCATCAGGAATTATTAGAACAGGATGGTGTATATCAAAAATTATTTGAACTTCAGTTTACCAAAGCTTAGATTTACACGTGTATACATGTGATTTCAATGTTGACGCTACGGTCAAAACAATTTTCTGCTATATGAAGTTTTATTTTTTCAGCATTTTTATTCTTTTAGGTTCTATTGTTCAAGGACAGTATAATTCAGCTTCAAAACTCGATGCTTTGGTAAAATCTGAAAGAAATATAGCGATGCAAAGGTCTGAACGAGTAGCTACATTGTCTGATAGTGTGGATGTTTTGTATCATGATATTCATTGGAATGTCTATCCTGGAAATGATACCATTAGTGGAAGCGTTCAAACTTATTTTAAGGTCAATCAACATACAATTAACCATTTGTATTTTGATATGAGTGATGACTTAATGGTAGATTCGATTCTATATCATGGAACTCAACTGACTCCAATTCGCCCTGGAGATGGTACTGTAGTTATAGTTCTTTCCGGACCTTTGCTTCCAAATACTACAGATTCAATCACCATATTCTATCAAGGAGATCCATCAGGTTCGTATGTGAATTCATTACATGGAAATAATATTCCTGAGATTTGGACCATTTCGCAACCATATGGAGCTTCAAACTGGTGGCCATGTAAAGATGGCCTCAATGATAAAATAGATTCATTAGACATTCAGATTACCACCTCATTAGGTAATGTACCAGGAACCCAGGGGATATTAACGCATATTGATACAGTAGGAAATGATGTGACATATTATTGGGAACATAGATATCCAGTAGTTCCGTATTTGGTTTCATTAGCGGTCACCAATTATGTGGAGTTTACTAAATACATCCCGTTTGGAAGTGATTCATTTCCAGTATTGAATTATGTATATCCGGAGCATTTGGCTTATGCTGAAGCACAAAACGAAAATATTGCGGACTATTTCGATCTTTTTGATTCACTATTTACACCATATCCTTTCCACGAAGAAAAATATGGTCATGCCGAAAGTAGTATTGGAGGAGGAATGGAGCACCAGACGATGTCGACTATGGGTTCATTCGATGATGATCTAATTGCACATGAATTGGCGCATCAGTGGTTTGGGAATTTTGTAACATGTCGTTCATGGGAAGAGCTTTGGCTAAATGAAGGTTTCGCGACTTATTTAACTGGGTTGTATAATGAATTTGAAAAAAGTGATTTAGCCTGGTCTAGTTGGAAGAGCAGTAAAATAGGTAATATTACTTCCCAGAATGGAGGAAGCGTTTTTGTTACTGATACTTTGAACTTTGGAAGATTGTTTAGTTCAAGATTAACCTATAACAAAGGAGCGATGCTATTGCACATGTTGCGATGGAAATTAGGAGATGATGATTTCTTTCAAGGGTTAAGAAATTACCTGAATGACCCCCAATTTCATTTTGGTTTCGTAACCACCAATGATCTAAAAGGACATCTTGAAGCAGCTAGTAATAAGGATTTAACAGAATTCTTTAATGATTGGTATTTTGGAGAAGGTTATCCTATTTATAAGATAGTATTGGCAGGGAGTCAGCCCAATTACTCTGTTGAAATAAGTCAGGTAACCACACATAGTTCGGTGGATTTCTTTGAAATGCCGGTAGAACTTAAATTCCTAAGTCAAAATTCGGATACGTCAATTACATTTGATAATACCATAAATAACCAGTGGTTTAATTTTACATGGGATCAACCAATTGGTTTTATTCAAGTGGACCCGGAGCGATGGTTGGTGATGAGAAATTCCGAAATCGTTTTAAGTGATGAATCAATGGATCATCTTAAAATGACACCGTCATTATATCCAAATCCGGTAATTGATGTCTTACAGATTTCTAATGTGCATGTACAATCTGACATTTCCGATTGTTATGTGTATGATGTTACTGGAAATAAAATTGAACTGAATTGGACTGAACAAAGTGGAAAGTGGTTGGTGAATGTTGAGGATTTACCTGCTGGGATGTATTTTATTGTACATCCGGACTGGAAGCAACCATTGCGATTTGTAAGGTAAATTATAGTTTTAGGTAAAATGGTTGAAACATATCATAAACTGTCTTGGAATACCCTTTGTAGGTTCCTTCAATGATGAGTTCGGTTTGCTCCGGATTTGCATTCGGAGTTGCCCCCAATTCTATAAGTACTCTCTTAATATCGCGTTCAGGTCTACTTCTGGTTAAGTGAACTCTTTGAGGAAATAACTGAATTTCCTGACAAATAGAATAAATATCTTCCAGATATCTAACCGGATAGATAAGGCTTATTTTTCCATGAGTAGTAAGAAGTTGTTTAGAACACTTCAATAAATCCCGGAGTGGGAGGGTATCCGTATGTCTGGTGTTATTCTTTAATAAAGAAGGCGATTTAGTACTATTCTCAAAAAAAGGGGGGTTGGATATAATGTGATCAAATTTTATGGAGGATTCAAAATTCTGAAGTTTTGAATGCATAAATTCTATTTGTGTGGGAAGCGGGTAGTCCTTTAAGTTTTGTTGAGCCAATTCAATGGCGTGAGAGGAAATATCGATGCCAACATATTTTGCGTGAGGGTTTCTTTGCCCCATAATGAGCGAGATCACCCCCGAACCAGTTCCCACTTCTAATACTGTTTTAGAATGCGTAAGATTGACCCAGGTAGCCAACAAAGCTGCATCCGTGCCGAATTTAAAGACTTCAGGATGATGGTTGATTTTAAACTGTTTAAACTGAAATGACATACCCTTAACGAATTAAAACAATAGCCTTTTTAACTAGCGCGCCAAATGTATCCCATTCCCATACCTCGCCATAAAAGCACGTATCAAAAACACCAAATAGTGTAAGATGGTAATAGCTAAATATCATTAAGCTGCCTATCAGAATTTTTTGGATTTGTATAGAAAAAGAAGGATAATAAGAGAACATAAATGCTATTGGTAAAAAGAGAACCGGATAATACTCGACCATTGGACGTTTACCGAAATTACAGTCGCCAAAAAATGGATTATGCCATGCAGCACACATATAGCTAATGGCTAAAAAAGTAATTAGAATTAACCAGACATTAGCGGCTTTTCTGCGATACATAACTATCCAGAAAATAATAGATAGTATAAAAACCGGTACATATGGGATTAAACCGCTTTGGGGTGAAAACCAGGTAATCAAAAAGTCAGGTCGATTCCAAAGAGTAAATCCTTCTCCCGAATAAGACCAAACAATGTATTTGTCGTATGCCATTTTCCAGTATACCATCTGTGGAGATAGAACAAGTAGGAGAATCAGACTTCCCAGAATAATGGTTTTAAAAGAAATCAACTGTAATAGATTCTTTTTCAATGATTCAAAATCTTTGATATCCAGAAATAATGCGATAGGCAAGAACAAAATATTTGTGGGTCTGACCAAAATACTAAGAGCTAGAGCGAAAGAGAATAATATAAAGTATTTGAGATGTGAAGATTGATAAAATCGCTTAATGCTGTAAAGAATCAAGACAAACAATGTAAATGAATATAAATGACTCATTAAGTTTTCATCCAACGTATAGTAAGTCAGATTTGTAGCAAGAATAAGGGTGATAATGGTCCAAAAAGAACTTATTGCGTCTACATAATTGTGGAGCCATTTCCGTAAAAAATATAGACCGAGAGTTAAATAAAAAGCAGATCCCAGATTGATAAAGAATAAATAAAATCTAGAGTAGGGATGATTTCCTAAAGAAAAGACCCGATCGATAATTGTTCCAAGTCCGTAAAAAGGACTTAACAAAATGGCTACACCGCTGGTGAATTTGGTAATTACAATATCATTTTCTCGGTCAATTTTGAATCCATAACCGTGTTGTTCTTCAAAACTTTCTTCATAATGACTTGTACCAAACCCCCAATGGAATGTGGCAGGTAAGTACATGTAGTACCCTGCTTTATCTGAACAAATTTCACATTGATTATTAGTAACAACGTTTTGCCTTAAATTGGTGAAAAACACTGTTAGAATAAATATGACCAGATAAACTCCTATTGAGTTATGTTTACCTGTTGTGAAAAAAGAATGGGATGAAAACATTTATTAAATGGTATAACTTAAAACAACAGAAAGCCCATTGTAATTAGCCCCCCAATTTAGATATCGATTTAGAATGTTTCTTTTAAACCCATAACGCATTTCCAGTCCAAGTCTCTCATTATACTTATATCCAACTCCTAGTGCAAGGTTTGTACTTAATTCTAAAGGTTGATCGGGAATAGATTCCCATGCTATTGATGAATTAACAGGTAAATCAAAGACAACCAAACCGTTGATAAACAACTTTGTGTCTTGATATAAATGAAAATAATGTCTTAAACCAATCGGAATTTCTAATGATTGATAGTCAATTTTAACATTTTGCGAGGATGTGTGTCCTTCTGAGCGGTAATATTGATAAGTAGGTTCTGTGATTATAGCCCATTTGCCGTTATTAAAAGGGAGTATAAATTCAGTTTCAATCCCAATTCTAAAACCAGTTTCCGTTTCGAATTGGACATCGTAAAGACTGGTTAAACTACTCGATACGGATAAGGTGGAAAACTGGATTCCCGGACGTAAGTTTAAGTTGAATAGGTCTTTTTCTTCATCATTATCAAAAACAGAATAGTATTCGCCTTTGCACGAGTTAAATTCAATAAAATATTTGATTAAATCCTTTTCTCTGTAATTGGTGTTTTCTGCTAATAAATCGGTAGATGGATTACAAGGAAGATTAAACTTCAATTGATACCTGAATTTCTCATTTTTTAAGATGGTGTTTTTGTCTTCAACCCGATATTGCTTATAAACCAGTTGTTCAATTGCGATGGTATCTGTAGAATAAAAATACCTGATGAGATTTATCTTGCGATAACTATATAAAGAAGCTTGTCCTTCAACCAGTACTTTTAAAAAAAGCCTTTCCTTTTCAAAAATGGCTTTACGTGTGTGACTTAAATGCTCAATCTGATCACTGGATTTATCGATTAAAACATCAAACCTTACGTATTTAAATTGTGATGGTATACCAAATTCTACTACTTCACGGATAGTCTGAATTTCAGATTCTCCATTTAATGCGCGTTTATAAGAAAATTCAGTAGGGTTATCTTTCCAATCCATATTCAGAATATAACATTCTGTTTTCGTTCCCAATGAATCAATAAAATAACCCTCCACAAATTGATTTTGCGAATAAACAACAGTTTGTAATAGCAAAAAGCAACTGATGATAAATGCTCTCAAAAGAATAAGCTTAAACCTCAAGTCAAAGAATTACATATCCATTTTTTCTTCACTGAATGAAACCATCCATTGAATTTGAAATGGATCAATTAACATCCCAAAATGAGAACCCCAAAAGGTTTTGTTCATGGGCATTGTGACCTGACCTCCTTCTGATAGTGCTGAGAATAAACGTTCAGCCTCTTCTAAGGTATCTGTATTGATGGAGATAGAAAAGTTATTTCCAACCACAGAAGCTTTACCAAATGCCTCAGATGAATCGCTGCCCATTAAAACGGTTTCTTTGCTGATTGGTAAGGAAATATGCATGATTTTTTCCATGTCGTTTTCCGTTAGTTGATACTCCGGATTTTCAGGCATGTCTTTAAATTTCCCTACGTAAGGGAATTCTCCTCCAAAAACAGATTTATAAAAATTAAATGCAGCTTCGCAATTGCCGTTAAATGTTAAATATGGATTTATAGTTGTCATGAGTGTAGTTTTATGATGTGTTATAAAATTAAATTTTAGAATCTTATCTATTGATAATCCCGAATACTTTTTTCTCTTGATTTAAAATATGAGGAGGGTTTTTGTATAGCGTCTGTGGTTTTTCTTTTTGTATTGCCAGTAATACCTGATCAAATACTTCCTGAACCTGAATTAACTTCATACATTGATTATCACCATTACAGGGAGCGAATTCAAAATCATGAACACATGGACTACAATACAGACGGTGATAAATGATATAAGTAGCATCATTCATTACGTATTTCTCCGGAGCACTTGGGCCATATAGACATACGGTAGGGCTCTTCGCACAAAATGCCAAATGCATTGGGCCAGTGTCATTGGTAATAAGTAGACTGGTGTGACTGATGATTGAAATAAGCTCTTTCAAAGTGGTTTTTCCAGCCGTATTGATCAATCTGGGATGATTTATAGCATCTGAAATTTCATTTACATATGAAGCTTCACCTTTGCTACCGATTAACAAAACCTCATACTCGGGCAATTCATTAAGGATTCGCCTGGTAAGTTCAATAAACTTGGATTTTTCCCATCTTCTTTCCTCTCTTAAATCAGAACTATTAGGATTGATGACGATGTACTGGTTGGATCGTGGTTCTCCATAATTTGAAAAGTCATAAAATGTAGCAGAATCTGTATCACAATTGATCAGTTTTGTGAGTTGCAGGTAGATTTGAGATGCAGGAACTCTGGAATTGTAAAACATCATATGCGTGTAGATTCCAAGTCTAAACGAACTAGATCTTAAATAAAACCCTACGCGGTTTTTTGCCAAAGTAAAAGTGGTAAATAGCGTACTATAATCCGAATATATTTCCAGGTCAAAATAAATCTCAGGTCTTTTTTTAATGAGTTGTAAAAGTGCGGTGATATTGGTCTGGATAAATTTGAAAAATCCGCTATCATCTACAAGAATAATAGTATCGATCCAATCAATTTTTTCCAATAAAGCTTTATTTACTGGAGTAGTGACATATATGATTTCAGCATCAGGATAGCGTTGACGAATCGCATGAATCATTGGTGTAGACTGAAGAATACTTCCAAGACCCTTGAACTTTGAGATAGCGATGGTTTTAAATTCTTTATCCAGGTTATGATCAATGGAAAGAATTTTACCTACAATACGGACAATAATATTCAATAAAAATGCAGCCGTCTTCGCAAAAATTTTGTCTAATAAGATTTTACTTTGAGTGTTCAAGTCTTAAGTCTTTGTAAAATTCAATTTGTGCAATATTAGATTGGTTTGAATGGATAACCAAAGAAGTCACTTTTTCCTTATGCCACAAATAATGATTGCTTAATCGGATCATATAAGCATTATAATCAGATTTTGTTATGAACGTATTTGTTGCAATAATTTCATCATGACTTAAGAGATCAACCGTTACATTTTGAAAATTTTGAGGAGAAGAAAGTTGAATACTCATGAATAAATGCGATATCGAATGCACATCAGGATCAATCGGAATCGTATCATTTAAAAGAGGAGATGGAATGGTTTGTATTAATTGGATATGCTTACGGTTTTTAGTTTTGGAGAAATGTTCTTGAATGGCTAAAGCTGCATATTTATAATGATGCGTCTGTGGTTGTACAGAGATTGTATCAATTTGACCTGATAAAGGAGTTGGAGCAAATCCCGGAATGGTCCAAATACTTCTTTGATCAATCACTTGATAAGGGATGTAATTCTTGAATATGTATTCCGCAATCAGGTAATGACGTAAGGTGCCCGGAACTCCATCCATATGATCATATCCATTTGGAGGATAATTTGAAAAAATAGTCACAGGAACATCTGTTGGATTCAACATTTTTAAGTGCTGAATTTGTAGATAATCATCAACGGTATTTTGAAGGTTTTGACAGAAATAACCCGGAACATTTTTTTGCGTGTAAAAATGTAACATCGGAGTATTCGAAAAGTCTAAAAATGTTTGTTTTTGAGATGTTTGTTTATCTAAAAATATTTTTAGGTTAATGTAATTTTTATTTGCAAATGCTTTGTTTTCAATAACTCTGCTGGAATATGTGTCAGGATTGAAGTTTAAATCCAATTGTGCCAGAGTATTTTCTCGTAATAGCTTTTCGAACATGGATTTGTGTGGCGAAAAAGGGAAATATTTGGTCACTGTAATGAGAAAGAAGCCAATTCCAAAAAACAAAAAATATCTATGGGACTTACTTTTAAACGGATTGATAGCCATTAAAAATAGCATTATTGCCAAAAAGAATGTGGAGGTCAAAAAGCCCTCCGTATGTTCCATAAAACCGTGTCTAATGATTCCTCTTTGGATATTAAAGAAAAAGATAACGAATAGGAATAAAGAGGCTAAAAGCAAGTACTTATTTTGAGTTGATATTTCAGTACCTTTTTTCTTTAAGGTAAAAATGATATAGAGTACAGTAATAAATGATAAAGCCGGGATAAAGACGTAATACAAATAAAACTGCTGATTCATCTGATTGGCCACCAGAGTATAGGCATGCGCCTGATTTGCTTTAACGTAGATTAATGCTCCAATAAAATTATCCCAAAGTAATTCAGGCGTTTTAATTACGGCTGCTATGACAACCGCCATAGAACCAATAAGTATTGTAATACCTGTAGATTTTAATAGATTAGACCAATTTACTTTTTGGTTTTCCAGAATAAAATATGTGGGCAGAAACAGTCCAATTGAAAATAAAGCCGCAATCCCGGTATCCAATCTCCAAAATAGGAGAGCGATGAGGTTACCAAATAAAAATAAGTAGTTTTTAATGCTTTGATCTTTAACGAGCCGATATGCAATAAGAAATGCCAGTAAGCCAAACATCATGGAGTGATAATAGAGACTTCCGAAAAAAGGAAAACTAACAGTAAAGATTAATGCAATGATTGAGGATTTAAAAATCTTTTTATTGAATGCGAGTACAATAAAGAAGATAAGAACTGTATAAATGAAATTATAGGACAAGAAATCCAGATTTTCCTGATATCCGAAAATCAAAGTATAAATGGACCCGAAAACGAAATCAAATGCGACATGAGAATTAAAAAAATCAATGAATGGAATTTCATTGAACCTAAATATTTTCATTATGGCATTCGCACTATTGGCCAATTCAAAGAGCTCTTGCGGTTGTTTTTGAAAGGGGAGATATACAGTTAATAGTAAAAATGAAAGTAATGCCGAGGGAATAAAATATCGGTTTAGAGCTTTGGTAGGAGTGAGATTGATTTTCTTTTTTAGAACCAATATGAAATTAATCACAAACGACACAAACAAAATCCCGGCAAGAACAATTTTATACGGTATAAAAACATCGTGTATTGTTTTATACCAAAACAGAAGTTCAATAGAGAAGAACGAGACCAAAGGAATCAAACATGTGAACCATAAGAACCTGAAAATTTGCTGATACGAAACTCCTAATATTCTTTTGGACAGATAAACCAATCCGTTTAACAGAAATAGAATAATACTGTAAACGACTACCGCATTTTGGGTGATTAGATCAGTGGTGTTAAATAAAAGAAGTCCTAATTGCAGACATACAAAGGAGATGGTTGTGGTAAATGGATATAAAGTATAAAATGCAAAGTCGATATTAAATAGATTTCTGACCAGGATATATAAGGTGGTTAAACCAAACAAAGATTGAAAGAAGAATACCGTAAACGTATTCTCAATTTGCATGATATCAGCGAGAATTAAAAAGAAACCCGTAGTAGAAATAATGGAGAGCGTCTGTAGGTCCCGATTTAATAAAAAGCCTGTTTGCTTAAGCTTTGAAATAGAGATATAGAGACCAGGAAGAATAAAACCAGAGAGAATTAAAACGTTGTAAAGCAACGAAACTCTTTTCGTAGCATCAATTCCATCAAGAGTGGCCTGACCTAGATACAAGTTTGAAAAATCATCTAAGGTAAAATCAGGATTTTTAAAGATAGCAATCAAAATACTGGCAAGTAGGAATAAACAAATAGATCCGATTTGACTTTCTATTTTGATTTCCTTTAATTTCATTTAGAACAGTAAGTTGAATCTGTAATGTGCTTACAGATAAATAAATCCTATTGCAGTTTTATCCCGGTTTAAAGCCGATAAAAGTAGGATAATTGAATCAATAGAATACCTCGGTTATGGAACTATTATTCTAAATAAAAATCGATCAGACCTTCAGGCGCTTCTAATTTAAGAATCTTGTTTTTACGATCGATTTCCTGAATGAAATTTCCTAAAACAGGAACCATGATTTCTTTTCCGGATGGGTGAGAGATTTCAAATACATCCTGAGCAGGAGCTTCCATGACATTGTCCAGAGTTCCAATATCTCCATGTACAGCATCAATCACTTTGAATCCTACTAATTCATCACTATAAAAGTCGTTTCCTTCGGGTACTGGTTCTAATTCTTGAGGAAGATAAATTTGTTGTCCGGAAAGGTTCTTAGCCTCATTTTCAGTATCGATGTCTTCAAATTGGACAATGGCAAAACCGTTGGATTGAGGATTAAATTTGGTAAAAAAAAACGGAACCAGATTTTTATTGATTTCAATAAAAACTGATTCCGGAATTTCAATAAGCTCTAAGGCAGGGTGGGTAAATTTCACTTTTACAGCTCCTTTAAAGCCGTGTGGACGAACAATTTTACCTAACTCAAAATACCCCGAATGAGCCATGAACAGAAATATTAAGCTTCTGTTGTAGTTTCTTCAGCTGAAGCCTCAGTTTGATCTTCAGGAGTATCTGTAGCTGCAGCAGCTTCTGCTTCTGCTTTAGCTTTAGCAGCCTCAGCAGCTAACTCAGCATTTTTAGCAGCGTATTCAGCAGCACGTTTTTCTTTGATTTCAGTTTCTGCTTTAAGTGTTGCAGCAGCAGCTTCTCTCTTAGCTTTATCTAAGCTTGCTACTTTTGCATCAACTTGAGCATTTTTTCCTTCCATCCATTTGTCAAATTTCGCTTGCGCTTGCTCTTGAGTCATTGCTCCTTTAGCCACACCTTTGTTTAAGTGGTTCATGAACATGATTCCCTTGTAGCTTAAAATCGCACGACAAGTGTCTGTAGGTTGCGCACCAACACTTAACCAGTGTAAAGCCCTCTCGAAGTTGATATCGATAGTCGCTGGATTTGTGTTTGGATTGTACGTTCCAACTTTTTCAACAAATTTTCCATCACGTGGAGCTCTTGAGTCAGCTGCAACAATATGATAAAAAGGTTTTCTCTTTTTACCATGTCTTTGTAATCTTAATTTTAATGGCATATAGCACTTTATTTTTGTGGAGTACGAAACTCCGGATAAATAATTGGGCGGCAAAAGTGCAAATATCTTTTGGTTAAAGCAATAGGAAGCGTGAATATTTTTAATGATGTAAAGCGTTGTTTTATAGCTGGTTCCTGTGTAAAGAATATTGCTTTGGAAATCTTACCATAGTAATGGACTTAGATAAGGGCTTATCTCTTCCAAATTTGTCGGTTTCTTATTTAAACAAACTGTTAATAGATTTAAATATTCAGAGGGTTTTAGAAGCAAAGGCTATGGCAAAATATAACTTTGATATACATTTGGCTTTTTAGGCATAAACATTGCTAAAATGCGAAGAAAACCAACGAAACTAAACATGAAAATAATCTACTATGTCGTTATTTCTTTTGCCATTTTAACGGGTGCTGGATGCACAGGATCAAAGAGTTATTCTAAAAAAGCAAGGAATTTACAGGAGGCAGGTTTAAATGATGAGGCGGCTGCTTTTTATTTACAGGCTTTACAACGAAATCCCAAAAATGTAGATGCGAAAATTGGTTTAAAACAAACCGGACAAATTCAAATTGAGCGAACCCTAACAGATTTCTACAAGGCATATTCGGTTTCAAACTACAAAGAGGCGGTATATAAGTACCAGGAAGCTTTGAATTATAAAAGGCGTTATGGGTATTTTGTTTCGGTTGAAATTCCACCGTACTATGAAGCTTACTATGATGAAATGTTGGTAGTCTATTTGGCCGAGCGTTATGAAACCGCTGGAGATCTGTTATATGAAGAGAAGTTTAAAGAGGCCAATCTGATTTACAAAGAGATTTTAAAGCTTGATCCCGAATACAAGGATGTCAAAGAGTTAAGTTTACATTCTACAGTGGAACCATTATATCGGGATGGAATAGAAGCTTTTAATACAGAGAAATATCGTAGATGTTATCGTATCATGTCTAATGTTCTTTCACAAAAGCCAATGTATAAAGAGGCGATCGATTATAAAGAGCGTGCATTAGAAGAAGGAAGTATTACTGTGGCTGTATTGCCGTTTAAAACAGATGTTCCTCAAAAAGGCGGATATGCAAATATGGTACAGGAAGATGTGGTAAACGGTTTAATTCAGGTAAATGATCCTTTCGTTAAAATATTGGATCGTTCCAATGACAAAGTTCTGTTGGATGAGCAAAAGACCAATGTAGCGCAAGCGGAATCTTCCGGCTCAAATATTCAGACCGGAGAGTTGTTGGGAGCCAATATTCTAGTGAAAGGAAAGTTAGTAGGATACGTTCCAATAGGAGGTAAGATAGAAAGTTTCCGAAGACAAGGATTTGAATCTTATCAAGTGAAAAAAGTAAATCCGGAAACCAAAAAGACATACTATGAAACCCGTTATAAACGTGTGTATTATACTGAGTTTGAAGGAGCTTCTTCTGTGAGAATGGAATTTCAATATCAAATGATTTCTACTGAAACTGGTGAAGTGATTAAATCTGATATGGTTAGAAAAGAGAAATCTGATTATGTCAATTTTGTGAATTATAATGGAAATTATAAGAATTTATATCCGGGTAAGTTTTCATCTAAGGGGATGACATTTGCCAAAGGAGATGAAGTGTATAGTTCATTTTTTGAGCAAAGAAAACTGCGCAGTAAAGTCAGAACAAAGAAAACATCTTTAAAGTCGCATAACGAGTTGTCTTTAGAGGTTTTAAAAGTAATTTCAAAAAATATTGTGGATGGGATCAGTAGCTATAATCCGGATGAAGAATAGCTTAATTGTTTTATTGCTTTTGGTTGGTTTTTCTTTAGTAACCCCAGGTTGCGGTAGCTCCGAAAAAGCAACTGCAACGGAGGTACAGAAAACTGGAGGAATTAAACCGAAATGGGTGACTAACCGTCCAACAGACCCTATGTATTATATTGGGGTGGGAGTGGCATCCAAAACAGCAAATCCAACAAGTTATTCTATAGTGGCACAGAGAAATGCACTAAATGAATTGGCTTCGGAAATTCAGGTAAAAGTGAAATCCAATTCTATGTTGTTTTCATTTGAAAATGAAAATCAGTATAGAGATGAGTTCAAAGAGTTTATTCAGGTAAAAACCAATCAGCAAATTGAAAATTATGAATCCGTTGCAGTTTGGGAAAATGAGTATGAGTACTGGGTTTATTATAGATTGTCAAAGGAACAATACCAAAAAGATAAGGAAATCAAGATCAACAAGGCTATAGATATGTCGGTTCAGGTTTTAGAACAAGCAGGGCATTCCTGGCATGCGGGTAATTACAAAGCCGGAATGCAAGGTTATTTTGATGCACTTACTCCAATAAAACCATATTTATCAGAGCCATTGGAAGCGAGTATAAACGGGACCAAAGAAGTGTATTTAGGAAACTTTATTCTTGCTCAAATATCTCAGGGAATACGCGTGTTTCATATTAAGCCGGTTAAAAGTCAGGTGAATACTGTTTGGGGAAGTGCGGTGAATGCTGATGATTTGAGTTTTATCATTACCGATTTTGATGGAAAACCAATTGCTCAGGTTCCGGTAAAGTTTACTTATTCTGAGGGAATGATCCGTCCGCGTGATGGTTTGAGTAGTTTAGAAGGCACAGTCTTTACTGAATTAAAGAAAGTAACCAGTACCAATAACTTACAAGAAGTTAAAGTTGAAATTGATTTTGAGAAGATGATCATGGGAACGAAAAGACCTGATGAGATTAATTCATTAATTTTTGATAATGTGAAGGCTCCCAGTACTTTGATTAAGCTGGAAGTTACCGCACCAAGTATTTATGTGACTTCTAATGAACAGGATTTAAGTAAAAGCGGAAATTCAGATTTAAAGAAAGCCTTTGAGTTGCAAGCAGCCGAAATGGGATTTTTACTGGCAGACTCCAAGAAATCAGCAGATTTAAGGGTTGAAATAGAATCCAGTACCCAATTTGTCAATGTAATGAATGGATTGAATAATGTTTTATTAAATGGAAGAGTTGTTGTTAAAAATGCGCAAGACAACAGTATAGTCTATCAGGATAAACTAACTAAAGTAAAGGGAGTGGGAAGTAATAAAACATTAGCATCCAAAGAAGCGTATAGAAAAGCAGAAGAGATGATCAGCAAGAAAATTGTCCCGCGTTTTTATAGAAACTATACCAATTAATGGATTAATCCTCTAATTGGTAAAGAGGCACAAATTTCTGCTTCAATAGCAATCATTTCGTCCAATCTTTTCATAACGTCTTCCTTTTCGTAGTAGATTAGGGCCATCTCAACGAAAACACTTCCGTGTCTGAATTCACTTTTATATAACATGGTATAAAACTCTCTGATATCTTTTTCCGGGTGATTATGCGCAATCAGACCAAAACGTTCAGCGCCTCGCGTCTCCACAATGGCCACCAATAAAAGTCGGTCTAGAAAACGTTCACGCCATCCCGAACGACAACTTTTCATCAGGAGATTAATATAAGCATCTTTTTCAATGTCCTTTGGGAATTGTAAGTCCCTTTTAGCCATTAACTTGTAAACTTGTTTGAAATGAACCAACTCCTCTAATCCCACATCGATTAGTTCCGCAATGATTTCCGTTTTATCCGGTGCTTTTGCTATAAAACTCATGGCCATTGTTGATGCTTTACGTTCATTATCAGCGTGGTTAACTAAGAAAGCGTCAAAATTCTCAATAGCGGCATCTACCCATTCTTTAGGTGTTTCGTATCCGAGTTGAATTTTATAATCTTCAGGAAGTTGTTTTTTCATGCCCACAAATGTAATAGGTTTCTAATGATCTGAGAATATTTATAGCCAATATAGAATACTTTTGTGGTAGTGGAATTTTTGGGAAAATATAGAGCTGTTTGGTTATTCCTATTTAAGTTTTTCGCAGTTTATATCACTGGAGTTTTACTCTATAATTTTTATCTGGGGTATTATACAACTCATATTGATATGATTACCGAGGGTGTAACCGAACAAGTGGCTCGAATATTTTCATGGTCGTTACCTGAAATCTCCACATTCTATTCAGGAGAAAGTCCTGTCGCAGAGATCCGATATTTTGATGTACCCCTGGTGTTACTCATAGAAGGATGCAATGCGATAAGTGTCATGATTTTATTTGTGGCCTTTGTCATTGCTTTTAAAGGTAAGTTTCAAAGATATTTGTGGTTTATACCTTTGGGAATTACGATTTTATATTTAGCCAATCTGATTCGAATTTATTTCATAGGAATGATCGTATTGTATTTACCGGATTATACAACATGGGCACATGATTATATTTTTCCCGGAATTATATACGGAACCACATTCTTACTTTGGGTGGTTTGGGTGAAGTTTTTAGCAGACAAATAATTCATGATCAAAAAGTCAATCTATATCGTATTAATTGTCATCGCACTAGCCGGTGTTAGACTCGTAGGAGGACATTTATTTTATGATCCATTGATTGAGTTCTTTCATATTCCAGATTATCAAAACCATCCTTTGCCGGAAATTCATTTTTGGAAGTTTTCAAGCGCCATGTTGTTGAGGTACGGGATTAATACATTACTCACTTTGGCTTTGGTTCAGGTAATTTTTCAAAAAAGAGATTTGATAAAATTAACTGGTACTATACTTGGGATTGTATTTATTGCGCTTTTTCCATTCTTTTTATGGGGCGCATGGCAAGCAGAACCTGAGCAATACAGATATTTGTTTTATGTAAGAAGAATATTGATACATCCGGTATTGACTTTGATTCTGATACCGGCTTTATTATATCACGAAAAAGGTCAAAAGAAGGAATTATGATAGAAGAGGTTTCGAATTATTTAAGTAAGATTCGCCATGAATTTACATCCCAGGAACTGAATGAAAGTGCTGCTGGTGATAATCCACTAGAACTGTATGCGAAGTGGTTGGAGGAGGCGGTAGGGTCACAAATTTTAGATCCTAAAGCCATGGTAATTTCAACGGTAGATTCTAAAAATAAACCTTCATCAAGAGTTGTTTACAATCGTGGCATGAATGAAGAGGGGATAAAGTTTTATACCAATTATTCCAGTAAAAAGGGAAACGATTTGGAAAAGAATCCGCACATCTGTGCCAACGTATTTTGGTCGGAAATGGAGCGTCAAATCAGAATTCAGGGTGTGGTAACGAAATTGAGTAGTGCAGAAAGTGATGCCTATTTTGCAGAACGACCACGAGAAAGTCAGATAGGAGCCTGGGCATCGTCTCAGAGTGAGCTGGTTAAAGACCGTGAAGAACTCATGAGACTTACTGATGAGTATAGAAAGAAATTTGAAGGAGGAGATGTGCCAAGACCTCCACATTGGGGTGGATATTTTATTACAGTGAATTATTTTGAGTTCTGGCAGGGTAGGCCAGCCAGATTGCATGATCGAATAGTATTCGAAAAAGAGAATGATTCCTGGAAGAAATATCGTGTAGCACCATAATGACAATAATTCAAAAATATTTATCCAGACAAACTTTTACGGATTCCCTCTTTAAGCAGGATAAACTTAAGAACCTGGGGCTGGTAGTGACAATTCCTGCATATGCTGAAGTGAATTTAGTCACAAGTTTAGAGTCCTTGCTACAATCTGATTTGCCTGATTGTGGTGTAGAGGTTATTGTGGTGATTAACCATCCTGAGAATGCGGATATAGATCAAAAGAATCTAAATCAAGAAGTTTTTGATCAGGCATCAAAATGGGCAAAGGAAAAGAACAATGGCCACATTCAGTTTTTGATATCTGAACCAGTATCTTTTCCTAAAAAGCATGCAGGCGCTGGATTGGCACGCAAAGTGGCAATGGATGAAGCGGTACGAAGGTTAGAGGGAACTGAAATTGAAAATCCTATCATAGCCGCTTTTGATGCGGATGCGACTTGTGATCGCAGTTACCTGATGTCTTTACGTAATCACTTTATTAAGCATCCTAAGTCATTGGGATGCAGTATCAATTTTGAGCATCCTTTAGCTGTGAATGATCAGACTGATTTTGAGAGAGAGAGTATCATTCAATATGAATTGCATTTAAGGTATTATCAGGCAGGGTTGGCATTTGCAGAACATCCGCATGCTAAATTTACCGTAGGATCTTCCATGGCAGTTACCCGTGATGCTTACGTTCTGCAAGGAGGAATGAATCGAAGAAAAGCTGGTGAGGATTTTTGGTTTATGCTGAAGCTCATGATGGCCGGAGAGGTTTCTGCATTGACTACATGTAATGTTTACCCATCATCACGTCAGTCATTTAGAGTTCCTTTCGGAACCGGGAGAGCAATGATGGAAATGTATGAAGCCCAAACTCCGATATATAAAACAGCACAGTTTGAGAGTTTTAAACGATTGAAAAGCTTTTTGAAGTTAGTAGATACCTTGTACATCTCAGAACCCGAAATTCATGATGAGTTGACATTAAAGTTTTTGGAAACAGTGGATTGGAAAGAGATTATTGCGGAAATTAGATTATACACCACAGATTTAGAGAGTTTTAGAAAACGTTTCTTCAGATGGTTCAATGTGTTTATGGTGATGAAGTTTTTCCACTTTTTAAGAGATGAAGGAGAGCAGGACGTACCGGTTTCAAAAGCATGTATATTATTATTTAATGAATTGGGTTTAAATTCAAATGTAGAAGTTATAGAAATGCTACAAACGTTAAGACATAAAAAAATGGTGAAACCCGAAGACTTCACCATTTCCATAAATTGATTTAAATCTATTCTTTTTTGGTGGTTTTTTTAGCGGGAGCCTTTTTAGTAGCTTTTTTCGGAGCAGCTTTTTTGGTTGTTGCTTTGGCAACTTTCTTTTCAGCAGGAGCTGGTGCAACATAAGTGCTTTTCTTTCTTTGTCTGGTAACACCAGATGAACCTATAACTCTTTTACCTTTAGCTGAACGTTTGTCTCCTTTTCCCATGTTATTGTTTTTAGATGAATATATATTTTCTGATACGAGTTGTATTAGAATGTCTGAAATATAGCGATTTAATCTAAAATACTCGATATGAAATAGCGCTTTGTTACATCAAACAATCTAACAACGAGTAAAGGTAGAAGAATTTAAAAAGCAGCATTTCGGGAAAGTGTTAATAAATGTAAAGATAAAAATAGGGCAAAAAAAAAGACCGTTACTAAGTAACAGTCTTTTAAAAATTCTTGAAAGTCAGATTAGTTTACTGAATCAGAAAGATCAGAACCTGCTTTGAACTTAACTACATTCTTAGCTGCAATTTGGATTTCAGCTCCAGTTTGAGGATTACGTCCAGTTCTAGCATTTCTCTTAGAAACAGAGAAAGATCCAAAACCAACTAAAGAAACACGTCCACCTGATTTTAAAGTAGACTCAGTAGCGCTAACAAATGCTTCTAACGCGCTTTTTGCAGCTGCTTTTGAGATTCCAGCTCCTTCAGCCATAGCATCAATTAATTGTGCTTTATTCATAATAATTTAAATTAAGAGGTTATTAATATTTAATTACTCTGTCCAAATATATGCTATAACTCACTTATAGCAAGGATTTAGGAGTAAATTGGTGCGTTTTGTTGAAAACTATCAACATTTGTTAATAACTGGGTCTCAAATCCACTGATATCAAGGGGTCTGAGCTGTTTTGTATGAATTTATGAGCTACGAATGAATGCAAATAATCAAAATATGGCCTAAGAAGTCCTGGAAGTTTCTAAAAAATAACCTGACGCGTCCTTCATAAATTGATGCAGTGTTTGATCCGATTTGATTTGATCAATGGGAAGTAGCGCACCTTTCCAATGCGGTCCAATTTCCCAACGACCGATTCCTGGTTCTGAAAGGTTTTGATACTCCAGTTCATTTTTTAATCCATAACCCGACATATAGAAATATGGAATATTAGCCAGACCATCTTCCATAGCTAATCCAAACCCGATTCCTAGTTGCTTATTTACTACTATATAGATACCCGTATCAAAATGATGTGGCCAGATACGTACTTCTTCATGAATACCTACATGCTGGATGAATTCAAAACTGGCTGTATTTGCTAATGTTCGATAATGTACCCATTCTTTTATTTGGCCGGATGAAAATTCAGGAATAGGATCATTCTTAAAAGAATAGTCTGGAATCTCATAATGCATCGGGGCTGAAAAATCTGAGTTTTCAAGAGATAAAGAATCAGATAATCGAATCAGTTCCATTTCTATTTGAGTAATAAACTTGTTTTTAGATGAAATGGTAACCTTTATTTCCTGATGGTCATTGATCCACTGGAATTCCTGCAAATTCAGGTTATAAGTTAGCATTAATCGCTCAGATGAAGTTTGAATCCATCTACCCAGAATTCTATTACTGATAGGATCAAACCCTAAATTGGTATGACTGTCATCATCTCTTTTGGGAATAAAAGACCTATTGGCTTTGGCAATAATTTGAGATAGTAAATGTAAGCGTTGATCTATATAGGTATAATCAGACATAATCAATGGATTTTAAATGAGAATACAATATACAATGATGTATTCCCGAAGAGTAATAAACCTTTGGTAAATCCGACTAAATGTTCAGCGGGTTACAAATGTCTCATAAATGTTTATTCTGCTTTAAGTAGTTTAAGTTTAGGCACGACCAATTTTAAAGATTCCTCTTTATATGTATATAATATGGTACATGTACTGTCAATTGGACGTTGGGCACTCATTTCTTCATTGTGAACCTGTTCACGCATTAAATTAGGCTTTCTGAACTCAGCTTCTGCCCAAATCGTATCATTGGATTGTTTATTGATTTTTACCGGGACATTATATTCCCAATATCTGATATGATTTAGGGTAATGTCTTTGGATGAAATAATAGTGAATTTTAATAATGCGCCTGGAATGTTACGAATCACCTTTGGGGTTTTTGTAGCTTCTATCACAGCCAATTCGGTATTGATCGAGATAACTTTGTTAGAAGAAGTACATTGATATGTACCTAATAAGAATAGAACTAAAACCGAAAGATGAGACAATTTCATAATGATAATTTTATATGGCAAATGTAGTTTTTTAAGTTTGCCGAATGGCTTTTCGAGTTGGAGATCATGTGAAAATTTTGGATGAAGATGGTGAAGGAACTATCGTTCAATTGAGTGGTAATACGGCTACTGTGGAGTTGGATGGTTTCCCATTTGATTTTCCTACTACCAGTCTGATTCGTGTAGATGAGGATAATAATTTGACGCATCAGGCCCATCAAAAAGATTTTGAGGAATTGGTGACCACTGAAAAGAAGAATAAAATCAAGGAAGTACTTATGCACATCCCGATGGATGTGTTTGATAAGATGAGTCGAAAAGGCCATCCTGAATTGGACTTACATATTCACGAATTGGTTGATCAACCTGGAAAAATGACCAATTCAGAAATGTTGGAAGTTCAAATTAATCGTTTGGAAAAGTTTATTCATTCTTGTATTCATCAATCGGTATCTGAGTTTGTGGTGATCCATGGAGTAGGTGAAGGGGTGCTGAAATTTGAGGTTCGTAAAGTTCTCGATAGCCACGGAAACATTATTTATAGAGATGCGGATTATGGTGAATATGGAATAGGAGCCACATATGTACAAATTAAAGGTTTGTTTTCATAGATAGGTTTGTACCTGTATCATGGAAGGCAATCCTTACATTTGCATTTCAATTTTAAATTAGAATTAGTGTCACAATTTGCAAAGCTGGGAATCAAACCGGATTATATAAAGTCTATTAACGAACTTGGAATTTATGAACCTACACCGGTTCAGCAGAAAACCATTCCTTTTTTAATTCAGAATACATCTGATATTGTGGTTCAGGCACAAACAGGAACAGGTAAAACTGCAGCTTTCGGACTTCCGATATTGCATCATATGAATCCGAAAAGCACAAATATTCAGGCTTTGATTCTAACCCCAACCAGAGAGTTAGGACAACAAATAGCGAAACAGTTGTTTAAGTTTACCAAGTATCATAAAAACAAGATTTTTACTGAAGCTGTATATGGTGGAGAACATATTTCGAAACAGCTGGATAGACTGAAACGTACCACACATATACTGGTAGCTACTCCGGGTAGATTGGTGGACTTGTTGGAGCGTCAGGTGGTAAGTCTAGAACATGTAAAGACGGTGGTCTTGGATGAAGCAGATGAAATGCTTCATATGGGATTTAAAAAAGAACTGGAAACGATTTTAAGCCAAACCGGAGTTAAAAAACAAACCTGGCTTTTTTCTGCTACATTACCGAAGGATGTTAAAGCGATAATTCATAATTACCTGAGTCCGGATGCGGAGTATGTGCAGATTAGTAAGGATGAGATTGTAAATAAGAATATCGAGCATCAATTTGTAATTGTAAGAGAGCATGACAAGTTGGATATGTTAATTCAGTTCTTAAAATCTCAAGGTAGGGCTAGAGGTGTGATCTTTTGCACAACCAAAAAGACAGCGGTGACTCTGGCTAAACAACTTAAGGCTAAAAATTACAACTGTGATGCCTTACAAGGGGATATGCATCAAAAAGATAGAGATAAAGTCTTAAGAGCCATTAAAAACAAAAGTTTGCAGGTTCTGATTTCCACAGATGTATCTGCCAGAGGAATTGATATAGAAGGATTGAATTACGTGGTACATTATGATGTCCCTTCTCAATTGGAGTTTTACACCCATAGAAGTGGAAGAACGGCACGAGGAGGTAAGAAGGGTATGGCCATCAGTTTTGTGCTGGCAAAAGAGGTTGCCAAACTCCGGGCCATTGAACGGGAGCTTGGAATTCGGATTAACCAGATTAGATAAATAAGAAAACGCCACTATCTAGTGGCGTTTTTCATTTTACAAGATGATTTCGGCATGATCTAACTGATACCCTCGAAGGAGGTCTCCGGTAGCCATTCTCTTTTTTCCGGCAATTTGAATTTCATCAATAATCACCCAGCCATTTTTTCCGGCTATTTTTAAAGTTGACTTCCCATCTGTAAATACTGTACCTGGTATAACAGTATTATCAGCCTCAATATGTGTTTTATAAATTTTGATATTCAAAATTTTATCTGCCATCTGAATTTCACTCCAGGCCGCTGGATAAGGACTTAACCCTCTGATAAAGTTGTGGATATGTTCAATATCCTGATCCCAGTTAATTTTACAAGTATATTTAAAAATTTTAGGTGCTGATTTGAGATCAGAACTTTGTAATTGAGGTAAGAAATTAGAATCTCCAACTGCTATTTTATGTACCCCTTCCACAATAGCCTCTGCGCCAATAGCCATAAGCTTATCATGTACGGATTCTGCATTATCGTCTTCAAGAATTGGAATAGATTTTCTTAAAAGAATATCTCCGGTATCAATTTCATGTTTTAATCTGAAAACCGTAACTCCAGTCTCTTTTTCACCATTGATAATCGCCCAATTGATAGGTGCAGCACCACGATACTGAGGTAATAAAGAGCCATGAACATTAAGTGTACCATGTTCAGGCATATTCCAAACAATTTCCGGAAGCATTCTAAATGCGACTACTACAAATAGGTCCGCTTGTAGAGATTGGAGTTCGTTGACAAAATCCGGATTTTTTAATTTCTCCGGTTGCATGATGAAAAGTCCCTGATCAGAAGCATACTTTTTAACTGCTGATCCCTGAAGCTTTCTCCCACGCCCCATTTTTTTATCGGGCATGGTGACCACTCCAACAACTTCGTGTTCTGATTCATGAATCGCTTTAAGACTTGCCACAGCAAAGTCAGGTGTTCCTAAAAAAACAATTTTAAGAGGTTTCATTAATTATCTTCAACTTTTATGTTAATTCATTTTCTTTAAAAACTTATACAGCTCATTATCTGTATTTAAAACCATAGAGGTTTTCCCGCTAAAGGTGTTTTCAAAAGTTTCCATGGATTTCAGGAAAGCATAGAGGGATTTAGCCTGAGCAGATTTATTGTATGCGCTGGCATAAATAGCTGCGGCTTCTGCATCAGCAGCACCTTTGATTTCTTCTGCTTTACGAAAAGCTACAGACTGGATTTCTTTCAAATCACGCTCTTTTTGTCCGTTGATTCGAGAAGCTTCCCCCTGACCTTCACTTCGGAATTTATCGGCAATTCTAAAACGCTCACTTTTCATTCGCTCAAAAACCTGGTTTTGAACTTCCTGAACATAATTGATACGTTTAAATCTAAAATCCAGAATTTCTATGCCTAAATCTGCCGTTTGCAGGTTTGCTTCTGCTAAAATCTGTTTTTGAATGGCTGCACGCCCCACAAAAATAGGGTGGAGGGTATCTTTAACCGCATTCATCATGGTATCTGCAGAAATAGGTGTACGATTACTTGAACGTACCGCTTCCTCAATATTGTTTTTCGCTATAAAGACTCTGGTTGCACCATCTAAAATATCATCAAGTCGAGATTGCGCACCTCGTTCATTGGTTAAACGTTTGAAAAACTGCAATGGATCAGTGATTTGCCATCTGGCATAAGTATCCACAAATATGAATTTTTTGTCTTTCGTGGTGATTTGATTCGGTTCACCATCCCATTCTAAAAATCTTTTCTCAAAGAAATTGGCTTTTTGAATAAATGGGATTTTAAAATTGATGCCTGGTTCTAATACAGGATCACCAACTGGTCGCCCAAATTGAGTGACTACAACTTGTTCTTTTTCCTGAACAACATACGCACTTTGACTCAATAATAGAATAAAGGCGAATCCTAGAATAAAATATAAGGTTGATTTGATTTGCATTATTCTGTTTTTTGAGATTTATCTAATTGCATTTGAAGTAGAGGAAGTACATTACCTTTTTGATCGGTAATGATTACATTACCCATTTGTGGAATGACTTCCGACATGGTTTCTAAGTAGATTCGTCTTTTAGTAACTTCAGGAGCTTTCACGTATTCTCCATAGATCGCGTTAAATCTGGCAATTTCACCTTTGGCGACATTCACACGTTCCGTGGCATAACCCTCCGCTTTTTGAATCGTTTCTTCGGCCTGTCCACTGGCACGTGGGATCACCTTATTGTATTCCGACTTGGCTTTATTGATTAAGGTCTCCTTTTCTTGCTGTGCTTCGTTTACTGCATTAAATGCTGCTTTTACCGGTTCCGGTGGATTCACATCTTGTAAAACCACCTGGTCAATTTTAACCCCCATAGAATATTCTCTACAGATGTCTTGAATCAATTCTTCCAGTTTACCACCAATTTCGGCTCTACCAACTGTAAGCACCTCATTAACTGTACGGTTACCAACAATCTGTCTCATAGCTGATTCGGAGATAGCCCGTAAAGTCATTTCCGGGTTTCTAACTTTAAATAAATAATTATACGCGTTGTCAATACGATATTGAACTACCCATTCCACACTGGCCAGATTAAGATCGCCAGTGAGCATTAATGATTCCTCGCGATCTCCCTTTGAACGTCTGTATTCCGACTTTACATCTGCATTGGTTGTTCTAAAACCAAATTCAAGCTTTTGTTGATTTTCTACAGGTACCTTATATACCGTTTCCGTAAAAGGAATTTTGAAGTTTAATCCGGATTCTACCGTACGAGAGTATTTACCAAATCTGGTAATGACACCAACTTCTTCCGGGTCTATTTGAAAGAAGGAGTTGACACCTATCAAGATCACCACAGCTCCTAAAACCAGTTTCTTAACATCTGGCAGCAGTTGTTGTATTCTTTGCTGTAATCCATTAGGATCAAATTGATATTCTGCCATTTTGATCGATTTAATTTATATGAATAAGAGTATCAAAGGTAGAAACAACTTAAAGAGGAATATGATGGTTATTCAATTATCTATTAACAAATTAAGATTTAACCATTAAAAAGATATGCATGCAGCGTAATGTGTTGATTTTGTGAGATTTTTAAGGGGTGGGACATGAAAAATCGGTGTTTATACGGATATCATTTTGGTGTTCACTTTGTAATTTTAGAAGATCAAATAATGGATGTTGAATTAGATTAAATACGGTCTTAAAATGAATGATTTACCTAGCTTAAAAAGAGAAACAAGATATGGCATGCCAGCTGCCGATCAAATATTGTTTAATAGACATTACGCCTTAGGATATTCGTACTATTTCAGGCAGGCAAAATGGGCTTTAGAAATAGTAGATTCAGGGAAAAAAGATATTGATCGAATAGATAATTTTAGACCTGATTATAGAATTCCCGAAGCTTTTAGAGCAGATTTGGTCGACTATAGAGGTTCAGGATATGATAGAGGGCATTTAGTAGCCAGCGCCAATCAGAATGAATTAAGACTACAGAATAGTGAGACTTTCTTATTATCCAATATGTCTCCACAACATCAACGATTTAATAGAGGGATTTGGAGAGAATTGGAAGCAGCAGTGAGAAAATTGGACGCGGATGATGACATTTGGGAAACCTATGTGATTTGTGGCCCCATTTTCTATTTTGATAAACCAGTGAAGAGTATTGGTGAAAATGATGATAATGAAGTGAGTATCCCGATCCCTAATGCTTATTTCAAATCGATCTTAACGGAAGATAAAAGAGGGAAACTCAAAATGTGGTCTTTTTTAATGGCCAATGAAGCTTCGGATAAATCATTAAAACATTTTTTAGTTCCGACTACACTAATTGAGAAATTATCCGGTTTAATTCTATGGGAAAGGTTAGTAGGGAAGAAGGTGAGAGAAGAAAAAAATAAAGTGAGATCCATGTGGGATTATTAAGAAGCACATGGTTTATTAGTTTGATATAACTGTTAATAAATGTAAAAAAGCTACGATTAAAAAACATGATTTTTTCAGAAATGAAATAAAATAATTTTTTGGCATAATTCTGGATATCATGAGACTACGGAAACGAAAAAATGGAAGTTGAATCTGTTGATGAAATTAGCGAATAGTTAATTATTCTTAATAGAGAATAACGTTGTAAATTCGCAGTAAACCCAACGCAACTTAATTGAATCGTAACCGTATATACCTATTATCTGAATGAAAATTTTTGAAGCAATATTACTGGCGCTTTTGTCCACAAGTCTGATTGTCATATTTGCTATGGGTTATCAAAATACCATGGTTGATTATGTGCGAAACAGAATCAGACGATTCAGGGCTAAACGCTGCATCAAAAAACTTGAAAATGCAGGTTATCTAAACCTGACTCCACGTGGAAAAATGAATAGTTCACGTAAAGGATTAATACGCGCATGTCAGAACTGTAGAGATTTTAAAAAGGTCTGGAACTGTATGGATGAAATTGAATTTGACTATAGAAGTTTTAGCCTGGAAATGCAAGATCATCAATTGGAATTAGATCATGTTAAACTAAATAAGACATTGAATGTATTGGGTCTTGAAATGGGAGTAGTTCAAACCCTTTCAAATAATGATCAGGTACAACATCAATTTAATATTGGAGAAACCAGCTATAATGTAGAAATCAGCCCGGAATCAAATTCATATTCAGATCTCGTTTTTACAAAATTCTCTGAATCTATCAACAGTGAATTGGAAAAAATAGGTTCCGATGAAAGAACCTATATTCTTGGTGAGAACCCAATGAAAATGGTGTTTTTAAACCCGCAGTTACATCAAATCATAATGAATTAGACTTAAAAAGGGGAAGCGTATTCGGGATTTGCAAGTAATTTACTGTCCGTTAATGTTTTTAAGAATGCCACTAAATCTTTTTGATCTTGCACAGATAAATGTAAACCTCCGTTTTGTTGAATACTGGTTAATGTAAGACTTGTAGTACTGGAGATTTTGATACCGTTATTATAATGCGCGATAACCTCTTCCAGTGTATTAAATCGACCATCGTGCATATAAGGTGGTGTTAATTCAATATTTCTCAATGAAGGGACTTTAAATTTTCCATGATCCAATGAGAAGTTTGTTACGGCCTTTCGTCCGGGGTCTTTGATATCACTTTCATCGTCCAATCCATTATTCATATAAGAATCATTTTCAAAGTTGGCTCCACCGTGGCACATGGCACAATTGGCTCCGGATTTTGATGGATTGGAAGGATTATAAGCCGTAAAATATAAGTATCGACCTCTTTCTTCAGAAGCAGTGAACCGGACTTCATTTCTTAAGTATTGATCGTATTTACTTTGGTTGGAAACAATAGAATACATGAATTGTTCTAATGCGAGTGAAATATTGAGGCTATTTATTTCTGGCGTGTCAGGAAATGCCTTTTTGAACCACCATTGATAATCTGATCTTTTTTGAAGTTTGATAACCACTTGTTCTAGTGTTTCATCCATTTCCAAAGGATCTTCAATAGGCATTAAAGATTGGTGGCGTAGTAATTCAGCACGTCCATCCCAAAAGAATTCATTATTGTTCCATGCCATGTTAAAAACAGCCATAGCCTGACGTTTTCCTGGTAACCCTTTGACCCCAATAGAAAACTGATTGGTATCCGAAAAAGCATTTTTTTGATCATGACACGATGCACACGAGATAGAATTGTCTTTGCTGAGTTCTGTTTCATAAAACAACATTCTGCCTAATTTTATTCCCGATTGGGTTAAAGGATTGTCTTTTGGTAAATCCGGTTTTGGAAGCCCATCATGTTGAAGTATATAAGCTGTTTCTGACGGTGTAGGAGGAGTACTTTTCTTTTGGCATGAAGAGAAAAGTAAAGTCATAGAGATAAAAATTATATATCGCATCTTTAATGTATTGGATGAATCGCAAATCTAAGAGGGCGATCTCATTTGAATTTTGACCCAAATCAAAAAATGCCCGGGAGGGTTTCTTATGGTTTTGTTAAACTCAAAAAGTGGGCAACTCAGGGGAAAGGATTTGCATCAACTTTACGAAAATGATCATTAACAAAACCGAGTAAAAACAGTTTTAAATCACTTAAAACACATTTAAAAAACCTAGAATCCAATTAAAGTATATGAAGAATAAAAAAGCCTTATTAATTATTGGGATATTGCTATCTCAAATGACATTAATCTCACAAGATAATGTCTTGAAACCTAAATATATCAGATATGAAATGTCTGATCAAACCAAACAGAATATAAATCAAGCGATTGAAGGACTATATAAGCAATTAGTTTCAGGAAAACTGGATGAGATTTATTTAAGAACAGAGCAAAAGGGATTAACCTTATCCACCTTTGAAACCTTACAGAGATATGAATTGAAGAAAGATTCGACCAAAAAGGAAATTCAGGATAAACAGTTAATGAATATATATCCCGTTGCAGATCATATGTATTGGTTGACCATCGGATATTTTAGGAAAAAAGATGAACAGATTATTCCGCTATTTGAATTGACTTTACTGGCGGAAGAGCGAGAAGGAAATGTCCGTTTTTCTATTCCTTTGGATTACCAGACACGATATTGGAAGACGCAAAAAGTGGGGAATATTACGTATCATTTTAGAGATGAAATCCAACTGGATAGAGCCAAAGCATTTGATCAAAAAAACACAGAGATTGCCCACAAATTGGGGCAGAAACCCGAAGAGCTGGATTTTTATATGTGTGATAATCGACAAGAGATTATTAAACTCCAGGGATTTGATTATTACGTCAATCTAAACGGAAAGTGGCAAGATGGATATGGCGTGGATGCCAAAACCATATTTGCGATTCAAAACAATGAAGACTTTTCACATGATATGTTTCATTATTATTCAGCAAAAATCCATGAACGTAAAGACCGTAACTGGATTGCAGAAGAAGGAGTCGCATATTATTGGGGAAACGCCTATTATACTGATGCAGATAGAAATATGATTGAGTTAGATCAATTGGCTAAAGAGCTTCAGTTGTATATGAAACAAAACCCGGAAGTAAGCTTATGGGAGTTATTCAATGATAATACTAAGATATTCGATCATATTTCAACTGAAATCTCAGTAAGATCAACAATTTCAGGAATAATTGTAGATAAAATTGAAACGCAACATGGCGTAGAAGGTGTATTGAAATTAGTTTCCAGCGGCAGAAAAGATCGTGTGAATAAATACATGAATGTAACCGAAGAATTATTGGGGTTAAATGCAGATAATTTTGATGAAAAATTAACGATTTGGATTCGGGAATATGCAAAATCATAGTTCCATTCTATACGGAAGCAAAACCACTATTTTTATCTGATGACTTGATCTCATCGAATAGATAATGATTACCTGTTGTGAAATAGGAAATTAGGATGCTTTTTAAATTACAAACCCTCTAATTAGAGGGTTTGTAAAATACGTATTTACCCTGATACCGAAAATAGATTGGGAGTTGTAGTTTTCGCGGACATACTAAAAATCCAAATTATTCACTAACAACTATTAATTACCAATGGGATTTGAAAAGCTAAAGAAACAACCCAATATCATAATGATCATTACCGATCAGCAAACATGGATACAAAACTGGGACCCGGAATGGGCGGATAAAGAACTACCGGCCATGAAACGATTAATGGCCAACGGTTTAACTTTTAATCGTGCGCATTGTAATTCCTGTACATGTTCCCCAAGCCGGGCGACTTTGTTTTCCGGAACATATCCGGCACATCACAAAGTAAAAGAAGTGTTGGGTTTTGATGATCCTCAATCCACAGAACAAACCATGCAAAATATCCTATCCTCAAATTATCAGAACATGGGGAAAATGATGGAGGCTGCAGGATATCATGTGGAGTATAAGGGGAAATGGCATTTAACTAAACCGGCTTTATATCTAAACAATACGGAGAATGTACGTAATCCTAAAAATAAAATAGATAACCTGTATTGGACTCCTGTGGATACAGAACATATTGCGAATAAGTGGAGATTTAATGGTTGGAATTACCCGGATGCAGGAGATGATATGCAAATGTTCAATTTCGGAGGTGGCAATGTTAACAACGATGGTCGCTTTGTTGATGGAGATGGAGATAGTGCGTGGTATGAAGATTCTATTCCTGATGCTTTACGTGAAAAAGCCAGTGTGCTTGAGTTTTTGAAGACCTATAAAGACAAACATGGCGATAAACCTTTCTTTTTAGTAGTGTCTCTGGTCAACCCGCATGATGTTTTGTCGTATCCGGGAACTGCAGCTTCTGAAGAACATGATATAGATCCGAAGGATTTTATTGATGATTCCGGAAGGTTTGTCAAAAATTTTATGAAAGATGGTACCCCACTTTATAAAGCAGCTGGATATAAAGATGCTGACTTTGAGCATATAAAGGTCAAACTTCCGGTTTCTTTACATGAGAGTCTGGATACAAAGCCATACGTACAAACGGTTTGGAAAAAAATGTGTCAGGGAAATGGGCCAATTCAAACTGAAGAAAAAGCCAGAAAATATATTCAGTTTTATGCGTATCTCACATCACTTGTTGATAAAGAAATTAATAAAGTTCTCCAGGCACTGGATGAAAATAATTTGACGGATGATTCTTTAATCGTAAGAATTAGTGATCATGGCGATATGGGGATGGCGCACGGAATGCAGCGTCAGAAAATGTATAACGTATATCGTGAAACATTGAATGTTCCGATGATCTTTTCTAATCCAAAACTTTATCCGGAACCATTGGAAACGGATTCTTTGTCTGGTTTGATTGATTTAATGCCTACATTAGCCACAGTGGCCGGAGTAGAGAAACATCATTGGAAATTTCAAGGCAAGGATTTAACACCTGTTTTGTTAAATCCGAGAGATGAGGTACAGCAATATGTACATTTTACATACGATGACACCTATTTAACCACTAAAAATCCAGCGGATATGGGACCTTCTCATATCAGGTGTATTGTGAGCAAAAGGTGGAAATATGCTGTGTATTTTGATCCACATTATGGACAGAAAGCCCAGTATGAAATGTATGATTTGGTCAATGATAAAGCGGAGATGAATAATTTGGCCTGGGAAGAAGGGAGCGGGGAACCTCAACGTCAGTTTTTACATGAGGAATTAACACGGATAATGAATGAATTGGGAACCATGCCTGATGGAGTGATTTGGCCTAAAATATCCGGAGAAGATATCTGGGCTACACAACCTGATCCGGTTCAGGAAAACATGATTTAAGGTATATTTGAAAGCAAGTTGTAAATGACTTGCTTTTTTTATGCGAATTATAATTCTACATCTGATCTTAATTGTTTTTTGTCGATGCAGTTCAGATTCTGAGCATCAGAGAAATGTATATCAAGGTAAAGATCGAACCTATTATGAAGTTCGAGATGGGTTATATATCGACTCTTTGGACAATGTGTATTTGCGGACCGAAGACCGAAGTGCTGCAGATAGCCCGGATCCTGAAGAGAATAAAAGAAGAATACGGGTACGATGGTTGCATACTCTTTACTGCGATACTTGCATATTATATGGTTCGGATACTCTAATGGGAATAGGAGAATTAAAAGATATCGTAGATGTAGAAACTTTTCATTGGGTTTCAGTAGATTCGCTGGACGGATCTGATTTATATGAAGACCGATATCATAAATACTATCACAAATGGATGGCCGATGGAGGTGTCATTTCACTTTATAAAGATTAACATATGGCTTACGATGAATTTTTAGCAGATCGAATCAGGATGTATTTAAAAGAAACTGGTACAGCATTCAGAGAATTGAGAATGATGGGAGGACTATGTTTTATGGTAGATGATAAAATGTTGTGTGGTGTTTTAAAAGACAAGAAAAGTGGTGATGATCTACTTATGGCCAGGATTGGAGATGCAGATCAAAAAGAACTAAAAAAGCCAGAATGTTTGGCTATGGATTTTACCGGTAGACCCATGAAGGGATATGTATTCGTAAAGCCTGAAGGATTTGATTTGGATGAAGATTTACATTATTGGGTAGACCTTTGTTTGGCATTCAATCCGTTTGCAAAATCGAGCAAAAAGAAGTCTAAAAAGTAATCGGGAAAATACGTATTTACACGGATATCAATTTGTTAGAAATTGTTTTAATTTTCAAGGAATTAAAATGATACTATGCAGTTAATTAGGAATTTTAACCTTTCATGGGGCGTTATTGTATTAAGTATTTTAACCCTGATAGGATGCCAGTCACCTGAAATCAAAGAAGATATTTATAGTAAAGTTGATGCGATACAAAATGAATTGAAGCAGCAGGAAGGAGCTACAAATTTTTGGATGGCCATTGATCATTCCAGACTGGCTGCTCAGGTAGACGTTTATACACCGCCATCGATTGTGACATTTTTTAATGATCCGCAATTGAATAGTAGTTTGATTCAGGAAAACCCTTTGATAGCATTGGATTTGCCATTAAAGGTATTGTGTTATTCAGAGCCGGATACGCAAAAAGTAAGCATAGCTTATACGTCAGCTGATTTTATTGCGAGACGACATAATGTTTCGAAATCTGATCTAGAGGAATACGATGAGCGTTTAAATGGTTTACTCTCAGAATTTCCGGATGATTTAAAATCAAGGACCTCCCTTAAAGAAGTAGACCAAAACTACGGAATTACATTCTTGAAATCAGATTTCGGATTTGATTCAACCATCTTGAGGTTAAAAGAAATAATAGGAATTCAGGGAGATACACGTTGGTTTGGCGAGATCGATTATCAAAAAGATGCCGTACCGTATGGAATTGAACTTAAGCCATTAACCCTTTTATTGTTTGGTGGTCCAGGACCTGGAGGCAAAGCGATGCATGATAGTCCGAAATTAGGTTTAGATGCATTTTGTCAGAAACTTTTAGTTTACGAAAATGAAAATCAGGAAATCATCGTAGCATATAATGATATAGAAGATTTTGCACAGTTATATTATGGTCGCAGTACGCCTCCGCAAAAAGTGATCAATAAAAGATTGCGGAAAACATTTGAAATGGCGATCAAAAGGACTTCCTAACCTGAATTATCGTATATCCAAATAGTATGATGAAAATCAATCTTATCATATGCCCATAATATTGGACGCATGATTTAAAGAAACTATTTTTGGTTTTCATACAAAAGAGGATGATATGAAAATGAAATTCAATATAATATTAATTCTGGGGGCATTTTTATTTGGAGGAATTCTCCACGCTCAGGATGTGACCACGGTGGAAGCAACGAGTAGTGATATAAGCGATAATCTGGATTTAGAAGCGGTAGCTTCCGTATTTGGGGAATCCAAGGATTTGGAAGACTTTGAAAAAAGACTCAATGATCCGGAAACACAAATCTCAAATTTAGATTTAAACGAAGATGGGGAAGTGGATTACTTAAGAGTAGTAGAAAACTCAGAGAAAGAAACACACCTGATCACGATTCAAGCCGTATTGGGAAAAGATACTTTTCAGGATGTTGCAACTATTGATGTAGAAAAAGATGACAAAGGAGAAACACAAGTTCAGGTAGTTGGTGATGTATACATGTATGGAAGCAATTACATCATAGAACCTGTATATGTGAGCCCTCCGGTAATCTATGTTTGGTTTTGGGGACCATATTATAATCCATGGAGATCTCCATATTATTGGGGGTATTATCCGCCTTATTATCGTCCTTGGCATCCATATCCTCCTCACCGTTATAGAACTAACGTACATGTTCATATAAATGTGAATCATACCTACCGACATACAACCGTTAGAAGAAGTACAACTGCTGTTAATATTCAAAACAAAAACAGACGAAACGATTATGGCGCAAAACATCCGGATAAATCTTTCGCTAAAAGAAATGATGGGGCAAAAAACCGTCAGGATTTAAAGCAGAGTGGTGCCAATAAAAAAGCGAGTGGCGCACCTTCAACAGGAAAACCTGTACAAAAAGATTGGAAAACGGAGGCAGAGAAGCAAGGTAAGAAAAGCAATGTAAAAGATGGTAAAGTCAATGTACCGCAACAAAAGCCTGCGAATAATCAACAAAATAAACAGTCTAAACAACCTGCAAAGCAGCCTTCTCAGCAACCCGCAAAACAACCTGCACAAAAGCAGCAAAGTCAGCCTGCTCAACAAAAACCAGCAAAACCAGCAAGCCAACCAAGTCAAAAACCTGCGGCTAAACCTGCTGCAAGACCTGCTGGAGGTGGAGGCCGAGGAGGTAAGAAAAGATAAAATAGAATTCTAAAAAATAGATCGAGCCATTCCAATTGTTGGGATGGCTTTTTTATGTCAACAGGTAAAATTCTCCTAATCATAAAATACGTATTTATACGGATACCAAATCAGGTTTTGACTTTGTAATTTTCTGTCCTACTAGTTCGAGCTAACCTACCTGCAGAATATCTTAAATACTATACTATATTTTATGAAACAAGCTACGTCAATATATCTACTGATTTTAGGAACTATCTTATACGGATGTAATACCACGGAAAATACCACCGAATCTAAAGAAAAACAGCCAGCCGCTCCAACAATTGATTATTCTTTTATTGTGATGGGGTGTAACCGGATTTCCTGGCACGACAACAAACCGGCATGGGATTCATCTGCATTTTACAACGCAGCGCATACCAATATTGTTCAGTTAAATGCTACGTTTGATGATGCGATAAACCTCACACATACACCAGATTATTTCTTTTTTGTTGGAGATTTGGTTCTGGCTGAAAATATTGATACCAATAAATTGGTGGATCAATTAACCGCCTGGAAACAATTGTATAATCAACATGCCATTTCAAGTAGTACGATCAAAATGGTAGCTATTCCGGGAAATCATGAATTTTTATATTCTGAGCCACCATATTACAATGAAGTACCAAATCAATATGCTAACGAAATTTGGTTGCGATTAATGTCTGATTTTATTGTAGGCAATAATGGTCCGGGAATAGGAGGCCCGGATAGTTTGATCTATAATGAGAGTCAGTTAACCTATTCGATCAATCATAAGGGAGATCACTTTGTATTAATGAATACAGATACCTATGATGAACCGGGAAAAGTTCCGGTAAATTGGATTACTAATGATATTTCAACGTGGAGAGCTTCTAATCCAAATGGACATATATTCCTGTTAGGACATAAACCTGCATATGATGCAAATGGGATTGCTACAGGTGATACTTCAGATCCGGGATTGGGATTTGATACCAATCAGGTACATGATATTTGGCAAAGTATGAATACCCATCATTGTGAAGCGATGCTTTCGGCACATGAGCATTTGTTTTGGGCCGGACAACCAACCACATCTCCAAGTTGGCAAATCATTGCCGGAAATGGGGGAACGACATTGGATAGTGGCAATCACTTTGGGTTTACAGAAGTACAGGTGATGTCAGATGGAACAGTAAGAGCCATATCTCATGGTCGTGTGGTTCCTACTCCAGTGGATTATGGACCACAAACGACACCAACTATGGCTTTAGATACGTTCGACCTGACCTGGCCATAGACTATATGATATAAGGTGGAAAAATTAAATGAAATAAAAGGATTACTGTTCAATGGTTTTATTGGGTTACTTCTGGGATGGGGAGGTTTTACCCAATTATTTCCAAATTTATTAGAAATTCTAGGGGACGTAGCTGAATTAGGAAGTTACAGTGCTTTGAGGATTTTCTCAATAGTATTCTTTTTATCCATCATATTTTTAATCACTTCCTATTGGTGGATTTGGGGGATAGAGCAGTATGAAGGAAGTCGCTCTGAATCTAGCTATAAAAGCAGTGCTTTTATTCTATGTTTGGGGTTAAAGTTACTTCCAATTTTAGGTTTTATAGCAGATCCGTTTTTTGTTCATTCCTCTTATTCATGGTTCAATTTTTTTGAGTTTACCATTTGGTTTTATTTACTCATAGCAATTACCGAATTGTTATTGGTTTCCTGGTTGTTTTATCCGGAGTCCGGAGCAAAGTTACTTAAAGTCAATACCGTTATTTTCTCATTAGATGTCGTTTTGGGCATTGGAGTAGTCAGTTTTATAGAACCCTGGGCGAACTATAAAACCGATTTCATTTATGAAGCGGTTGGAGTAGGAGTTATTTATGCTTTTGTAAGCTTGTTTGCTTTTTACCGAATACGAGAGGATAGGGTTGAAAATGATTATAAAGATTTAGCTGTTGGACTTTTAGTGATCCCATTTTTGTTAGGAGGGTTTCCAGCTGTTAATTACAATTATTGGGTAGCCTTTGGTGGGATTCTAATCGTTCTCGTTGGCGTATTAGCTCTGGGAGTAAGATTGTTTCAAGTCGATAAAAGAAATCATCCCTTATGGATTAATCTTATTTTGGTAGGTACTGTATTGGTAATTTTACTGGCTTTTCATGGAGCTTTGATGCTACATAGTAACAAAAACTATTTCCTGGAGCGTAAAGAAGCTTCAACCATGATTTCTAAGAATAAAATTAATCCATTAGTAGCGTATAAATATTTGAGGACATCGGATCGAAAAACTGAGGCGATAGATGGCACGGATGTGCACAACATTAACGAGTTGATAAAGGACAATCATAAATGGGCGTACGTTTCAAAAGGTTTGTCGAAAGGAAACTACACGGATTCTTTATTGTCTCAGGAAGGCACAATTGATATTCAATCCTGGATAAAATTAAAGGCAGATTATAATGTTCGGACTTTTTTCTTTAGAAACTATAATTCGAATTTAAAATTAGAGGATCAAAAAAGCTTGAACAAGTTCTATAATGCAAATTACCAGTACATCCACAGTGAAATTATTGACAATACCCTAATATCGATTAATGCGTTAAAAGGTAAGATTCCTGAGGAGCAGTTTTCCAAATTTGAGAATTATTACCACCCCATAAACTATTACACCAAGACATTGAATTTTTATAAACAGAGATTGGAAAAAATAGACAGTGTACTGGTGTTGTCTGAGTTTATTTTAAGAATGGATAGTTTGTACAAACAGTCAGATAACTCAAATTTATCCTCATGGAATTATAAAATACTTAGAAAAGAAAAGACCGATAAAGTAAAAACACAATTATCGGAAATCTATGAATTCGAGAATATTGATCTTGGTGATGAGGTGGATATTGGGAAGAGTTTAAAAGTATTCGAATTGTATTCCAGACATAAAAATCTGGAGTACAGAGAGCGTTATGAAAAGGCACAAATCATATTCCATGTTTATCTGAAAGACGCTCAGAGAGTCGGAGTTTATATGCTCCTATATGCATTGATTATTGCCATTTTGTTCTTGTGGTTTTGGTATCATGATAAAAAGGATACCGACATGAATTCGGATACTTCATTTGGTTTTGTGATTGTTTGGTTTTTGAGTGTTTTAGTTACATTGGCTTATATCGCCAGACCTATTGAAGCCGGAAATATAAATCCTGAAAAACCGCATTGGATGATGAATTTGGATAATTGGTATAGTCATACGGATTTTGCCATAAGTTCATGGGGAGAAGAGAAGAAAAAAGAGCCGGCTCCAACAACAATTGTAGTTAAGAATGATCACAAAAAATTGGTTAGAAGTCTGGAATCCATAAATGAAACATTGGATCGTATAGATGCGGCTCTGGCTCCAATAAAGGAGTTGAATCTGGAGCAGTTAGATAGAACCCATCAGAACATTGAATCCATGCGTGGAGATTTAGATACATTGAATATCAGATTTGAAAATCATGGAGATTTTCCGGATGAAAAACAGAAGGCAAAGAAATAATGAAAGTAGGGAGTTTAATCATATTGATCTTTTTTGTAGCCAATCTGGGCATGGGGCAGAAATCAAAATTGAAAGACGATTTATGTCAAATCAATCAAGATATCAGTAATGATTTTTTATCATCCAAGTTTGATATCAAAATGATTGATTCTATTGATCAACATATTAAAGAGGGTAACGCAATTTTTATTTCAAAGAAACAAATTATCAAACTCAGAGAAATTCAAGACCAAATGCGAAAAATTGATTTAATGGTTGGTGAGTTCCAGTTTATAAAGTCGCATTGCGATAGTATTAAGAATCATGTCACGCAGGAAGAAGACGGGAATGATAGTGTCATCAGTATTCCGGGCAAAAGACAACTGAAATTACTTAATGCAGAATATCAACTTCAAAAAGAACTGCTTTTGTTTGAAAAAGGAAACTGTGCTTATCGAATGTATATGTATAAGATAGAGCTGATTCATGAGATTCAAACATTAAGATCAATGCTCATGAATCATAAATATTGTAGAAAAAAGGAGCTTAAGAAAGAAAACTTGCCAATAGAACCTAGATTCATATGAGTATCCTAAAACGGATCAATTTTTGTTGTCACGATTTGTTTTAAAATTGTGGTATGAAAAGATATTTTCTATTGGTTTTAATTCTTTTGATTTTTGTTCCTTGTCAGGGGCAACATTGGAGTAAAACAGAGAAAGAATTGAATAAAAGGAAACCAACGGTATTTTATCGTCCTTTCTATAATGGAACGCAAATTATTGAAGTTGATGTCATTGGTTTATGGAACCAAAAAATTAGGATTCTGGAATCAGAACATCCCAGAGCATTGACGTGGAGCATGGTGTATCCAAAACCTAAAGGCAACCCTATTTTGATAAGAAATCGATCTGGGAAAGTCATAAAACAGTATAATATGGAGACCTATAAGCCTGGTGATTGGGACTTGAAATCGGTCAAAAAATCAGAAAAAATGATTGTGCCGCATCAATATAGATTTATTGGTCCATTCGTAACGTACCCATATAATGGTGTTGTTCAAATAAAAGCATTCAATAGATTTTATAAAGTATGGTCAGAAACTGGAGTAGGATTTATTGATACATTAGGACAAGTAGTTTTACCATTGATTCATAACAATATCATTGAAGCGGAAGACCATTATATTTTATGGCAGAATAATGGAATATCTCGGTTTACAGACTTAAAATTTAATGATATCATACCACCAATTAAAGGCGAACTCTATTTGATAGATGATTATTTGATGTTTTCGAAAGAATCTAAGTTTGGATTAATGACCCTGGATGGGGAGGTTATCTGTGAACCCATATATGAGCAAATTGGAAGTTATAGTTTAGATAGAGCTCCGGTGATATTAAATGGGAAATATGGTTTTATAAATAGAGCGGGTGAATTGGTTATTCCTGCAATTTATGATTCAACAATGGGGTTCCTGAGAAAAAACAAATACGCAAGAGTCCAACTAGGATCGGAATGGTTTGATATTGATAAATCCGGGAAAAGAGTCGAATACAAATAAAAAATCATGATTTGACGGTACGGGATGCTATTTCAAAAGATTAACGATTTAGAAATAAAAATCACTTTAACCCTCACTATAAAAGCAAGTTCACGTAAGTAATATTAAGTTTGCGTATTCTACACGTACATTGCTTTGTTACGAATTAAGTCAATCATATTGTTTCTGGTATTGGTCGGGCCTATTGGTGTGACTTATTTGTGGTTGAATTATCAGAAAAAACAGGTGAAACGTGAAATAAAGTGGAAAATGATACATGATCTGGATCGTGAAGAGTTAGCCCTATTGAAGTTCAGCAAGGAAGAAACAGAAACTCAACTTAAATGGAAACATTCCAGAGAATTTGAGTATAATGGAGATATGTATGATATTGTGGAAACCGAAGTCAATGGAGATTCTATAATCTACTGGTGTTGGTGGGATCATAAAGAAACCAGATTAAATAAACAGTTGGCACAATTGGTTTCGATAGCGTTAAATGGAAGTCCACAAAATCAGAATCAAAAGTGGCAGATTCAACAGATCATTAAAACACTTTATTACGACAAACAGGTACTAGAAATTAGTCCTGAGGATATCATTTTTCAAGATTCAAATACACCTTACTGTTTTTCGATAAAACAGTGTAATCCACAGCAACATAGTCCTCCACCACAATTAAGCTAAACCACAAGTCATATTATTTTCATCAGAGTTGATGAAATAAAATAACAATGAAAGCTTAATTAAAATCAATAATGAAAAAAATTATAATGATTGGTTTCTTGTTGAGTTTCTGTGTCGTGGGATGGTCTCAAACCATTACCATTAAAGATAAAGAAACCGGGGAACCATTAGAGCTGGTCACATTGGCCAGCGAATCGCCCAAAGCATTTGCCACAACAAATGCTTCCGGGCAAGCTGATATATCAGCATTTAAAGGAGCTACAGAAATTGAAATCAGGTCACTTGGATATAAAACAGAAACCTGGAGTTTTGAGGATCTAAAGTCTCGAAACTTTGAAATTGTTTTAGAAGAAACCAACCTGAGTTTAAATGAATCTGTGGTTTCTGCAACGAGGTGGCGACAATCTACCTCAAATATTCCTGAGAAGATTATTTCGATCTCCAGTAAAGAAGTCGCATTGCAAAATCCGCAAACCGCAGCAGATTTACTTGGAATTTCAGGAAAAGTATTCGTTCAAAAAAGTCAGCAAGGAGGAGGAAGCCCTATGATTAGAGGTTTTGCGACCAATAGACTTTTGTATACCGTTGATGGTGTACGGATGAATACAGCCATTTTTCGTGGCGGAAATATCCAGAACGTGATTAACATTGATCCGTTTGCTGTGGCCAATACCGAAGTGCTATTCGGACCAGAATCTGTAATTTATGGGAGTGACGCCATTGGAGGTGTGATGGGATTTCAAACATTGAAACCTCAATTATCTTTAAATGGAAAACCGTTTGTTTCAGGAAAGGTGAATACCAGATATTCTTCTGCGAACAAAGAAAAAACGGGTCACTTTGATGTAAATATAGGATGGAATAAGTGGTCTTTGGTGACTAGTTTTAGTTCATGGGATTATGACCATTTACGTCAGGGAAACCACGGACCGGATGATTATTTAAAGCCGTATTATGTCGAAAGACAAGATTCCATCGATCATGTAGTCACTCAGTCAGATCAATTGCTTCAGGTACCCACGGCATATTCACAGATGAATTTCATGCAGAAGGTTCGTTTTAAACCTAATGCCAACTGGGATTTTGTCTATGGATATCATTATTCGGAGACCTCGTCTTATGGACGTTATGATCGACATAATCGAGTGAGAAACGGGCTGCCTAGATATGCGGTTTGGGATTATGGACCACAAAAGTGGATGATGAATAATTTGAATGTAATATATCAAGGAAATAAGAAGGCTTTTGATATCATGACTGTGCGATTGGCGCAACAACAGTTTAAAGAGAGTAGAATCACCAGAAACTTTAATAAAGTCGATCAGAGCACAAATACGGAGAAGGTAAATGCGTATTCTGTAAATCTGGATTTTATTAAGTCAATGGGGAAACGTCATTCTGTTTTCTATGGAGCGGAATATGTTTTAAATGATGTCAAATCTGAAGGTGTGAGTTTGGATATTACAACAGGAATTGAGCAAAAGGATGCTTCCAGATATCCGCAAGCCCAATGGATGTCGATTGCGGCATATGTAAATGATGAATTCAAGGTGAATCCGAAACTAACGTTACAAACCGGAGTACGCTATAATCAGTATATGTTAGAAGCAGATTATAGACAAAATCAGGCTTTTTATCCATTGCCATTTGAGGAATCAAGCAGTAGCAATGGCGCAATAACCGGAAGTTTTGGAGGAGTGTATCGGCCAACCGATACATGGGTGTTTAAAACCAATTTTGGGACTGCCTTTAGAGCGCCAAATGTGGATGATATAGGTAAAGTGTTTGATTCCGAACCCGGAGCAGTTACAGTGCCTAATCCCAATTTAGAAGCAGAATATGCCTATAATTTGGACATTGGTATGGCTAAGGTTTTTGCGGGGATATTAAAGATCGATCTAACCGGGTATTTTACGCGTCTAGAGAATGCTATGGTACGTAGAAATTACCAAATCAATGGACAGGATAGTATCATGTACGATGGAGAATTAAGTCAGGTTCAAGCTATCCAAAATGCTGCGGTAGCCAATGTTTATGGGGTTCAGTTTGGATTGGAATTAAAACTACCGGAAGGTTTTAGCTTTTCTACTGACTTGAATTTTCAAGAAGGTAAGGAAGAATTGGATGATGGTAGTATAAGTCCCTCCAGACATGCGGCACCATTTTTCGGAATTTCCAGATTAACATATCATGTAGATAAGCTCAATATTCAGTTCTACATGAATTATCAGGGCGAAAGAAAATTTGCAGATTTAGCAGTTGAAGAGCGGAATAAAGATGAAATCTATGCAAAAGATGCAGATGGTAACAATTATTCTCCATCCTGGTATACCCTGAATTTGAAAGTGAAATATCAGCTTTCAAAAGCATTTTGGGTAAGCACGGGGATAGAGAATATTACGGATCAACGTTATCGACCGTATAGTTCCGGAGTATCAGCGGCTGGCCGAAATTTCATTCTATCACTCAATGCCAGGTTTTAAAAAAAACAAGGAAGAAACAGCGGACTTGGGTTCGCTGTTTTTTTTGAATGATAATAAAAGTTAAAAAACAATTTACCCCATACTATACCTTGGAAAACCCGTTGAAAACTAGCGGAACTGAATGCTACTATTTATCCTACGTTTTTAAACTTTATTTTTACTTTACACAAAATCAATGACCATGACTTTAAAGAAAAACTTAACACACTTCCTGCTGATTATTAGTGTATTATTTGTTCACTCTTGCTCCGATAAAAAGAATGAAGTCAAACAAGTAGATCCAGCGTTTAGTCAATACGTTTCCGGGTTTACTTCAGGAGTTATTTCGAAGAAGTCCGAGTTTGTGATTCGATTGGCAGAACCTAGTAAACATTTCACCGAAATGAATGGAGAAGTCAAGGAGGAGTTATTTGATTTTTCACCATCTGTGGACGGAAAAACCTATTGGAGAGATCAGCAAACCGTGGTTTTTATCCCGGATGGTTATTTAGAGTCAGGAATCACATATGATATAGAATTTGAGTTGGGAAAGGTCGCTGATGTAAAACCGAACTTTGAGGTATTTGAGTTTTCTGTAGTAACCAAAACACAGAGTTTTACGGTAAACATCGATGGAATTACAACTTACGAAACTCAAAAGCTAGAATGGAATAAGTTTTCCGGGAATATCAGAACAGCTGATTTTTTGGATGATGGAGAAGCGGAGAAATTATTAAAGATTACCCAAAATGCAGAAGCATTTGAAATCCATTGGATGCATGATGCTGCAGGGACGCTGCATGAATTTTATGTGGATAGTGTAGAACGTAAAGTGGATGCGCAGATACTATTCTTGGAATGGGACGGAGATGAGGCTGGAATTGAAATCTCGGGAGAATTGGAATATGAAATCCCATCGTTGAATGATTTTAAACTCATGGAAGTGAGTGTGGTGCAACAACCAGAACAACATGTGAAATTGAGTTTTTCTGACCCGTTAAAAGTCCCGCAGGACTTAAATGGACTGATTCGATTACAGGATTATAACAACTTTAAATTTGAGATTTCAGGAAACATTGTCAAAGCATATCCGAAGAAACGACTTTCCGGTGTAAGATATCTGATGGTTGAAACGGAGATTAAGAATGCAGTAGACTATAATCTCCAACCTGTAGATAAATACGAAATAGAATTTATTGAAGTAAAACCTTTAGTGAGAATCAATGGAGAAGGCGTCATATTACCCTCAACAGACGGATTAATATTTCCATTTGAAGCGGTGAATTTGAGTGCGGTTGATGTGAAAATTACAAGGATATTTGAGAACAACATTTTGCAATTCTTGCAAACAAATAATCTCAATGGTTCATATCAAATGTCCAGAGTCGGAAAAACTGTATTGCGTAAGAAAGTCAATTTAACCAGTGAACAACCTATTGATTATGGTGTATGGAATAATTTTTCATTGGATTTATCAGAGTTGATTCAGGCTGAACCAGGGGCGATATACCGCGTGAGTTTAAGTTTTAAAAAGAGTTACTCTCTCTATCCATGTGAAGAAGTGCAAGATGAATTGGATGATGAAGAACTATCAGACAGTTGGGATGAAGAAGTACGTTACGATGAATGGGGATATTATGACGAATATGACTATGATTACGGGTATTATGATTACGACTGGAATGAAAGAGACAATCCATGTAACAGAGCATATTACAGAACACATCGAGGAGTCAGTAAGAATATTCTGGCCAGTAATATCGGGTTAATTGTAAAGTCAGGAAAAGACAAAAAGCTATTGATAGCAGTGAATGATCTTCGAACGGCTCAATCTTTATCCGGAGTTGAATTAGATATTTACAATTACCAAAATCAAAAGATTGGAACTACAACATCCTCATCGGATGGATTGGTATGGATTGACTTAACCGAAAAACCTTTTTTGCTGGTGGCATCCAAAGGAAGCGAAAAAGGGTATTTAAAATTAGATGATGGAGTATCTCTTTCTATGAGCCATTTTGATGTGAGTGGACAAGTGATTCAGGATGGGATTAAAGGATATATCTTCGGTGAACGAGGGGTTTGGAGACCAGGAGATACCTTATTCCTGAATTTCATTTTAGAAGATGAAAATGATGTATTGCCAAAAGGACATCCGGTGAAATTAGAGTTGATTGATCCGAGAGGACAATTAAAGAAGAGAATCGTAAAAAAGGATGGACTGAATGATTTCTATCATTTTAAAGTAATTACTGATCCTGAAGATTTAACAGGTTCCTGGTTGGCTAAGATTAAAGTGGGAGGAGCCACATTTAGCAAGTATATCAGAATAGAAACCGTTAAACCGAATCGTCTTAAAATCAAATACACATTTGATAATGAGATTTTAACCGTAAACCAATCCGACAATAGAGGAGAGCTTGCAGTACAATGGTTACATGGAGCTACCGCAAAGAATTTAAAGGCAAAAATTGCGGTGACATTATCTCCCGGAATTACTGCTTTTGAAAAATATTCGGAGTATCAATTCAGAGACATCGCTAAACGATATACCCCGAGTGAACAAGTCATTTTTGATGGTAAAATTGATAATGAGGGAAAAGCCATTATTCAACCGGATATCAAAGTCATGGATGCAGCCCCAGGAATGTTACGTGCGAGTTTTGTGACCCGAGTGTTTGAGGAAGGAGGGGATTATAGTATTGATCGATTTACAATGCCTTATTCGCCATTTAAACGTTATGTTGGTGTAAAACTCCCAAAGCCAAAATCTAATGCTACATATTATACGGACTCTACCTATTATGCTGATGTAAGAACTGTAAATGAGTATGGGGAACCAGTAGACATATCTGGGTTGGAAGTTAGAATTTACAAGCTATCCTGGCGTTGGTGGTGGGATGTTTCTCATGAATACCTGGCAAACTATACCGGAAACTCGTATAAAAATCTGGTTTCAAAAACAGTGATACATACCAAAAATGGCAAAGGGAAAATTCCGATTCAAATTGAATATCCGGATTGGGGAAGATATCTGGTTCGTGTGATTGATCGAGATGGTGGACATAGTACAGGAACCATATTCTATGTAGATTGGCCAGCCTGGGTGAATCGTGGAAACCGGGAAAATCCCGGAGGCGCTTCTGTATTGAGTTTCTCAACGAATAAGGATTCGTATAAAGTGGGAGAAGAAGCTAAGATTGTGGTCCCAACCAGTGCAAGTGGACGTGCATTAGTGACCATTGAAAACGGAACGAAAGTGATCGATGCGCAATGGCTGGAAGTATCAGGTGGAGAATTACATCATACCATTAAAATTACTCCTGAAATGGCACCTAATGCTTATGTCAGCGTCACATTGGTGCAGCCTCATGCCCATGAAAATAACCTTCCAATTCGTATGTATGGCGTGATGCCAATTGAAGTAGAAGACCCGGATACGAAGTTGGAACCAATCATAGAAATGCCGGATGAATTGGCGCCTGAAACGGACCTGAAAATCTCTATTAAAGAGAAAGAAGGTAAACCAATGACCTATGTAGTGGCAATGGTTGATGAGGGCCTCTTAGATTTAACACGATTCAAAACGCCAAAACCACATGCAAATTTCTATGCGAGAGAAGCATTAGGTGTGAAAACCTGGGATATGTATGATGAGGTGATTGGCGCATACGGAGGAGAGATTGAGCGTATTTTAAGTATTGGTGGAGATGAAGGAATGAATAATTCTGACAAAGACAAAGTCAACCGATTCAAACCGATGGTTAAGTTTATTGGACCATTTGAATTGAAATCGGGAGATGAAAATGAGCATGTGATTTCTATTCCGAATTATGTGGGATCGGTGCGTACCATGGTGATTGCTGCTGAAGATCAGCGATACGGAAGTGCGGAGAAAACAACTCCGGTTAAAAAGCCATTGATGGTATTGGCCACATTACCAAGAGTTTTAGGTCCGGGAGAGAAAGTAAAACTCCCAGTTACCGTTTTTGCGATGGACAAAAAGGTGAAAAAGGTAAAAGTGAAGGTAAAAGCCAATGGAATGTTTAAATCGGACTATGTCAAAGAAAAAATGATCACATTCACACAACCTGATGATCAGGTGGTCACCTTTGATCTGGAGGTTTTAGAGAAGATTGGGAAAGGAACGGTGCATGTTGAGGTTTCGGGAGCGGGAGAAAAGGCAAGTTATGATATAGAACTGGCTGTACGAAATCCAAACCCACCAATGACGAAATACATTGATGCAGTCGTATATGGAGGGAAAACATGGCAAACAGGATATCAGTTGTTTGGAGTAGAAGGGACCAACTCAGCTACTCTGGAATTATCCAATATGCCACCAGTTGATTTTGAACGCAGATTGAAATATCTGCTAGACTATCCGCATGGATGTGTAGAACAAACCACTTCCAGAGCATTCCCACAGTTGTACTTAAAAGATGTAATGGATCCCGGAACAGATCAAAGAGCGTTTGAGCGAGCCAGTGAAAATGTGAAAGCCGCATTAGATCGATTGAGATTATTCCAAAATTCAGAAGGTGGTTTTGGTTTTTGGCCTGGGGCAATCCGCTCAAGCGATTGGGGGTCTACTTATGTGGGGCATTTTATTCTGGAATCTGAAGCCAAAGGGTATGTGATTCCATCCGGTATGAAAGACAAATGGATTTCATATCAAAAACGTGCTGCGAACGGCTACAATCCATATTCATTGACTTCTTATCGTGGAACACATTGGAGAAGGTATTTGGATATGGCGCAAGCTTATCGACTATATACTTTAGCATTAGCAGGATCACCTGAAATGGGTGCTATGAATCGTCTTAAAGCCAAACATGATTTGGACGATACTGGACTTTGGAGATTGGCTACCGCTTATTATTTAGCAGGTCAAAAGCAAATTGCAGAAGATATGGTGGCTGGCTTGAGTACCTATGTGGGTACTAATGGGAATTATACCAATAGCTACACTTATGGTTCGGTTGATCGGGATCAGGCGATGATTTTAGAGTCTATGAGTATTATGGGTAAAAAGAAAGAAGCTTTGACTTTAAGTAAAAAGATCTCAAACTCTTTGACTGATAAAAGGTGGATGAGTACGCAGACTACCGCTTATTGTTTGATGGCGATGGTAAAGTTTGCCGGAGAAAATGGAATTTCGAAAGAAATGAAATTTGCGTTCAATATCAATAACAAACAGAAAGATCAAATGACTTCTATTTTACCGCTGAAAATGATTGATATAGAGACACACAAACCTATATCAGATTCAGGAAGTATTGAGTTGGAAAATAGAGGGAAAGGTTTGATGTATGCGAGAGTAGTAATTACAGGAACGCCTACAAGAGGAGAAGAAGCTGCAGCTGAGAATAACTTGAAGATTCAAGTGAAATATACCAATATGCAAGGCGAAGAAATTGATGTGTCACGTTTAGAACAAGGAACGGATTTTATGGCAGAAGTGCAGATAACTAATCCAAATGCACATGAATATGTAAATGATCTGGCGTTGACACAGATTTTCCCATCAGGGTGGGAGATTCACAATACCAGAATGGATGAAGGCCCGAATGTTCATGAAGCAGATGTTCCGGAATATCAGGATATTCGTGATGATCGTGTGTATACATACTTTAGTCTGAGCCGTTTTTCGAGTTACAATAATCATCATACCAAAACATTTAGAATTCTGTTGAATGCCGCTTATTTGGGAGAGTATTATCTCCCAGCAGTGAAAGCGGAATCGATGTATGACAATAGAATTAATGCCAATGAGGCTGGACAATGGGTGAAGGTGGTGAAACCGGGAGAGCAATAGAATAAGTGCGAAGATTCAAAATAGGCTTGAAATGGGGAGCAGGAATGATCTTGCTCCTGATTTTACTATCCAGATTTGTTATTCCAAATCCTGAATTTAAATCACCTACATCTACCATTTTGGAAGATTCTACAGGTGTTTTAATCGGTGCCAGAATTGCGAATGATGGTCAATGGAGATTTCCTGCGATGGAGGAGGTTCCCGAAAAGTTTGAAAAGTGTATTTTACTCTTTGAAGATCAATATTTCTATGCGCATCCAGGGATAAATCCTTTTTCAATATACAGAGCCATTAAAGTCAACGCAAAAGCAGGAAAGATCAGGCAAGGTGGAAGTACGCTCACCATGCAGGTAGCCAGAATGCTCCGAGAAAATAAGTCCAGAACGATGTCTCAAAAGCTAATCGAATTGTTTTGGACATTGCATTTGGAAATCAATTATAGTAAGTCTGAAATCTTAAATCTGTATGCTTCAAATGCGCCCTTTGGTGGAAATGTGGTAGGATTAGATGCCGCAGCCTGGAGATACTACAATCGATCTGCTGATGATTTATCCTGGGCAGAAATGGCGGCTTTAGCCGTGTTGCCGAATGCTCCGGCATTAATTTACCCAGGCAAGAATTCTGAAATTTTAAGAGCGAAAAGAGATCGTTTGCTAAAGAAACTGCAAAAGGAAGGATATCTCACCGAGGAGAATTTGGAATTGGCGTTATTGGAAAGTTTGCCGGGTAAACCATATCCTTTACCTCAATATGCCAATCACCTGTTGGATCGTGCATTTGAGCAAAAGAATGGAGAAAGAGTACAAACCGATATTTCTGCGCATTTGCAAAAGTCTGCACAGAATGTTCTGAATAGCTATGTAAAACAATATCAATATAATGATATTTATAACGGAGCTATTCTGATTCTCGAACCAAAGACAGGGCGCATAGTGGCTTATGTGGGTAATGCGACCACCGCTAAAAAACATGGAAATGATGTAGATGTGATCAAAGCTCCACGAAGTACCGGAAGTTTATTAAAACCATTCCTGTATGCTACGATGTTAAGTCAGGGAGAACTACTGCCTAAAATGTTGGTTGCGGATATACCCACATACTTTTCAGGTTATTCTCCAAAGAACTTTTACATGACATTTGATGGAGCCGTACCTGCCGATGAAGCTTTATCTCGCTCTTTGAATGTTCCATTTGTAAGATTGCTAAAGCAACATGGAGTAGATCGATTTTATAATGACTTAACTGCAATGGGAATGCGTTCATTAGTATATAATTCTGATCATTATGGACTGTCTTTGATTTTAGGTGGAGCCGAAGGAAAACTTATTGAAATGACGAGTATGTATGCCGGAATGGTAAGGCGTTTACAGCATTATAATAAAACGGGAACCTATTCACGCTCTAATATGTATCTCAGTAGTCATTTTAAGCAAATACCCAATAAGGAGGAAGTAGGAGCAGATCGCCTGAGTGCAGCTGCGATTTACGAAACATTTGAAGCGTTAACGGAAGTAAATCGACCGATAAGTCGAACGGGGTGGAAGTCATTTGGTTCGTCTCGTAAAATTGCCTGGAAAACGGGAACCAGCTTTGGAAATAAAGATGCCTGGGCTATTGGAGTGACGCCAAATTATGTGGTCGGGGTCTGGATAGGAAACGCAGACGGGGAAGGGCGAGCATCTCTGACAGGCTCCGGTTATGCTGCTCCGGTGATGTTTGATGTATTTGATCATTTAAAGGATACGGTTTGGTTTGAACAACCTGTTTCTGATTATCAGGAGACCAGAGTTTGTGCGATAAGTGGACATAAAGCTTCACAAGACTGTGATCTGGTGGATACTGTTTTAATTCCAAATGTGATTCAAAACACCAAAGTGTGTCCATATCACATTAAAGTACATGTGGATATGCAAGAGCAATACCGGGTGAATATGAATTGTGAATCGGCAGATCGGATTTTACATAAAAGCTGGTTTGTGCTTCCTCCGGTTCAAGAATGGTTTTACAAAATCAAATCGCCATTATACAAACCATTGCCACCCATCCGACCGGACTGCGAAGCGGCTGATGACCATTTAATGGATTTTATTTACCCTAAATTCCCTAACAAAATTTTTATTCCTAAAGAATTATCCGGTCAAAAGGGTAGAGCTGTTTTTGAATTGGTGCATCGACATCCTAAACTTAAAGTTTACTGGCACCTGGATGGTAATTATATTGGGGTGACGCAGGATTTTCATCAATTAGAAATCATTGCATCAGCAGGAACACATGTTTTAGTGGTTGTGGACGAAAACGGTAATGAATTGGTTAAAAAGTTTGAAGTGTTGGAATAATTAAAGAAAATTAAGAATTCTATACCATTCTTTTAAAACACTGGCTCTATTTATAATTCTAAATTTGCACCCGTATGAAAAAAACATTTTCGTACCCTAAACAATCAATTGAGAATTAAGATGAGTAAATCTACTACCAGTATATCCAATGTATTTAAAACTATAGTATGGCCCAGACGAAAGCTTTTGTTTGTGGGGCTGATATTAATTGTCATCAGCCGATTGGCCAGTTTAGTATTACCAGGTGCTTCCAAGTATTTAATTGATGACGTGGTAGTGAATAAAGATATTGATATGCTGTGGACGGTGCTTATGGTTGTAGTCGCATCGATTATTGTCCAGGCGATCACTTCATTTCTATTAACGAGATTACTAAGTGTAGAAGCGCAATTTTTGATTGCGGAACTGAGAGTTAAAGTACAGAAGAAAGTTTTGGGACTGCCTATTAATTTCTTTGATAACAGTAAGTCAGGAGAATTGGTTTCCAGAATTATGACAGATGTTGAAGGAGTGCGAAATCTGGTAGGTACTGGTTTGGTTCAAATGGTAGGCGGATCATTAACCGCAGTGGCTTCCTTGTTTTTATTGATTAGAATTAGCCCTAAAATGACCGCATATGTTTTGATTCCGGTATCCATTTTTGCCTTTGTGGCCATGAAAGCATTCAGTTTTATTCGCCCAATTTTTAGAGAGCGAGGAAAGATTAATGCAGAGGTGACCGGTCGTTTGACGGAGACCTTAAATGGGGTAAGAGTGATTAAAGGATTTAATGCCGAAGCACAAGAAATTAAGACGTTCCAGTCAGGAGTAGAGCGCTTATATCATAATATTAAGAAGAGTTTGACCTCAACCGCTTTGGTGACTAGTTCTGCCACTTTATTATTGGGTTTGGCATCCGCAGGAATTATGGGACTGGGAGGTTATAAAATGATAGATGGATCATTGACTTTTGGTGACTTCTTATCCTTTACGATTTATCTGGGGTTTATGATTACTCCTTTGGTGCAAATGAGCAATATCGGAAGTCAATTAACAGAGGGTTTTGCGGGATTAGATCGTACAGAAGAGTTAATGAATTTAACTGAAGAACATGATTTAACTGATCGTACGATTGAATTGAAAAACGTTAAAGGAGATATTAGATTCGAGAACGTCACATTTTCTTATGAAGAAGATAAAGAGGTTTTACATGGGGTGGATATTGACGCACCAAGTGGAACAGTTACAGCTTTGGTGGGGTCTTCAGGTTCGGGTAAAAGTACGATTGCCGGGTTGGTTTCTTCATTTATGAATCCGGAATCCGGAAAAGTAACGATTGATGGTAACGACCTTTCAAAAGTCACCTTAGCAAGTTATCGAGCCAATTTAGGAGTTGTATTGCAAGATGATTTCCTTTTTGAAGGAACGATTCGAGAAAATATCATTTTCCCACGTCCACATGCCACTGAAGTGCAAATTCAAAAAGCGGTTGAGGCCGCATATGTAAGTGAATTTACCAATAGATTCGAAGATGGACTGGAAACGGTGATCGGAGAGAGAGGGGTGAAATTATCCGGTGGTCAAAGACAACGTATTGCTATTGCCAGAGCCGTATTGGCTGATCCAAAAATCCTGATTCTGGATGAAGCGACTTCAAATTTGGATACCGAAAGTGAAAGCATGATTCAGGATAGTTTAACTGAATTGATGAAGGGGAGAACCACATTTGTGATTGCACACAGATTAAGTACAATTCGTCAGGCAGATCAGATTCTGGTTGTAGAGCAAGGAAAGATAGAAGAACGAGGAACCCATGATGAGTTGATCGAACTAAAAGGTAGATATCATAAATTGTTCACGTATCAAGCAAGAATATAAAAGGACTTAAAACAAAAAAGATCGCCAGGTTTTAGCGATCTTTTCTTGAGCCCTGATTAACTTAAAACTATTAACTAACTATGAAATAAAATTTCGTATCGAGTATTAAGTTCTTCGTCTAGTTTATCTATTTTAAAATACAATAAATAAACTACTTACTAAACGTAAAAGCGGTTAAAATAGTTGCCTTAAATTGAAAATAAGTTAAAATAATAATTGGATTGGTAGGTGATCAGCCAAATAAATGCCGCGTTATATAAAGAGAAGTGCCAATTTAATGTCGGAATATTCATAAGCGCCTTTAAGCGTATTATACAGAACTCCGAGTTTTAAAGGCTCATCCGGTTTTTTGTTTTTCATTACTTTTTGATGAGCTTCTTTAATCACTTTTAAATCTTTCGCATTGGGTTTAAATTGACTTAAATCCAGCTTCGGATATTCAGCTTTTAACTTAATCAGATGTGTGATAATCGAACTCACACCCAAACCTCTTTCTTCAGCAATTTCAAGGATATTTAAGCCCTTTTCAACCAATTCTTTGGTTTGCTCATAAGTAGACTTCTTAAAAGCTTTTTGTTTTTGCTTTCTGGCTTCTCGTTCAATTTCCTTTGGATCGGTTAGTCCACCACACCATTCCATGAATTCTTTAGCGTTTTGTTCCAGTTTGGAAGACTCAATAAAACGAATTTCATTTTCACCAGATAATTCCAAAAAGCGTTTATCCGCTTTAAGTGCCAGAGGTTCTACTTCGATTGCTGTGGGATTAAACCCTAATAGTTTTAGATTGTCCAGCTCTTTTAATCGAGATAAAGCCACATAACCCTGACCTTTTTCAAAGGTTTTACTCAAATCTATTTCTGCCGCATCCAAGGTCATTCCCTGACTTTTATGTACGGTAATGGCCCAGGCTAATCTTAAAGGAACTTGTTCGTATTTGGCTAGTGATTTTCCACCATCGTCATCAATGCTCCATGAATCATGTACTGCTGTTATTTTTTTCCCATTAAGCAATCGAACGATTGGGAAACCAATTTCAGAATCAAAATCAACCACTTCTCCTAAAGAACCATTGATATACCCTAAATCCGGATTGTTTTTGACAAACATCACCTTAGCTCCAATTTTTAGATCAATCACTTCTGAAGCCTGAACTGATTTTTTGAACGTTTCCAGTATTTTAGGATTCCCCTGTGTTTTGGCTTTGAATATTTTGGTTTTCCCTGTAAGCTGGCTTAGTTCAGCTTTATTGATTCTATCTACATCCACATTATGGGTATAAAGCTTGGTGGGTTCCCAATTGTCTTTTAACACAGTATGTGCTGCATTTTCTAAGTGTAGGATCGAATTTCGAGAAACCTCACCGGACCGAATCTCATTTAAGATGCTATTCAAAGAGTTATTGCTTTGTCTATATTGCTCTGTAAGGTAGCAAACCTTTAAATCGGCTTCTACCCATGCAGCCGACATAAATGCAAAGCGCTCACGGATTGGTGTATCTCCAATAGGAGGGAGCTGAAAAAAATCTCCGGCAAAAATTACCTGAATATCACCAAAAGCACTTTGTGTGTTTTTAAAGTGTTTGAGGACCATATTCACCATATCGAGCTGATTTCTGTGTAACATAGAAATTTCATCAATGATGAGCACTTTTACTTTTTCCAGATTCTTTTTTAGATACTTTTTAGTATCCATGTTTCTTAGATCAGCAGGACTTAAATGATCTTTGATCCCAATACCACTCCAGGAATGTATGGTATTTCCATTCATATGTGTAGCTGCAATACCGGTAGAGGCTGTTACTGCCACACGTACTTTTCTGGATTTCAGATATTCAATATACTGATTTAAAACATAGGTTTTTCCAGCTCCGGCAGATCCGGTAAGAAATACGTTTTCTCCTGATTTAAGTATGTCCAGTGCCTGCGATTGCTTCATATGTGATGAAATTGAAGTTTCAAAAGTAGGTTAAAACCAAAGTGAATGAAACCATAAATTGAAAGGCTTTTTGCCGCTGTTTATAAGTCGTATTTAAGTAATTCAGTATATGGGTTTTCAGGAAGTTTTAGTCTTTACGATATAAATAAACCATTTCGGCCTGGCATCCCTCATATGTGACTTCCAATTCTTTTTCAGCAGTCCATCCGGGCAAATCAAATTGATGGGTCACAATACGCGCACCATGAGGGAGTTCGTTCTCCAGCTTTTCAGAGATCGCGCCTAACATGGTTCTGGTTAAATAAATAATTACCGTATTGGCTTTAGATAAATCCGCATCGTACATACTTTTGTTTATGATTTCTATACGATTACTTAATTCAGCATCAGCAACATTTTTTCTGGCAATTTCGGTAATCTCTGAAGATATTTCATACCCAATTCCTTTTACATCAGCCATTTCACAAGCCATAATCAAACTCCTGGCATCACCTACACCCATATCGATCAGTATATCTCCATCTTGAAGTTCCAGAAGTTCCAGTTTATATCTGACAAGTTTTTTAGGGGTGAGTACATACGGGTCGTTGGTTTTAAGAAAGGAGTAGTTTTCCATGGAATTGAAATTTAGGTTATTAAAATAATAGTTTTATGGTTTATTCTTATTATCAAGTTTGAGGATATCAGAAATAACAATAATCATTAAAATTATAGCAGTTAAAATTGCGATTGGGAAAGTTAACATAAACAACCATCCAAATGCACCCCATATACAATTAGCTTCGTTACATGGCTGACCTGATATTGATTCTGAGATCAAAGCACCAATCATGCTTATAAGAATAGGACTTATCGCAAATGCTATCAATGAAATCAAAAGCAATGGAATTCTTACATAAACATGTTTGTTACTATGGATTATAACAGGCATAATAAATCATTATACTTTAGTGAGTTTAATTCTTCAACAAAATATATCCATTTAAAGACGTGGCAATGAGTAACCAGATAAAATAGGGGAATAAGAGAGTTGATTTTAATTTTAGTATAGGCCAGAAACTGAGTAGTAGATAACCTATTAGAATGGTCAGTGAGACTATAATTATTAGGGCTATTGATACCTGGTGGAAATGAAAAAATGCAGGATTCCACGATACGTTTAGGATCCATTGTCCGGCAAACAATAGGATAAGCAGTTTTTTGTTAGCCATTTGCGGCCATAAATATGACATATACAGCGCAAAACAAATCATGATGGATGTCCAGGCAAATCCAAACATCCAGCCCGGAGGTGTCCAGGGAGCTTTGTTTAAGCCAACGTACCAATCAGAAGGAACACCTTTGGCAGTAAATAAACTACCCAAAGCGAGTGCTGCGAAATTGAGTACTAAGAATATTAAGACTCTACCGATCATATTATTAATTGTCAGATACCTATAAAATTATGGTATTCCGATAGAATATGGTCTTAGATCCGGAAGAAAATTATGATTCTAAATGGGCTGTTGTCTCAGATATATGCTGATTATTTACAATTAAATTATGAATGGCATCCCAAAGAGCTATTCTTTGACTTAAAGATTGTTTTGCAACTTCGAGTGTTTCGCTCCATTTGGAATCATCACCCTGACAAAGCTCTGTGATCATTTGCAATGATAATGGACCATGTTCATCTCCATCCAGTTCAATATGTCTTTCCAGATAATATCGAAGCTTATTGTAATACTGGTTTTTTTGATCGGCACTTTTTAATATTTCCAGAAACATATCAGGAATCACATCTTCACGTCCAAATGTAAATGCACTGGCAATTAAATGTGGTTTTTGAGTCCCAATGATTTGAAAAGTGAACTTCACAAAATTCGCAACCTTACGGTCAATATCAATTTCGTTTAAAGCGTAATCAATGGATTGACTTGAAGTTATTGCCTGAATAAGTCCGTCTATTTCATTGGTGTTTGCTCCAATTTGATGCATGGCTTCCAAATACATTTCGAAATGACTTTGTGGTTCGCCCAATTCATTGAGATCACTTTCTTCTCCATGTACAATCTCATTAATGAATCTGGCCAATGTCGCATTTTGAGGAGGCAACCAGGGAGTGTTTACATATGTAAGCTTCATTTGAAGTGCTTTGAGCAAAGACATAAAGTCCCATACCGCATACACATGATTCTCCATAAATGTTTTGATATCCTCAATGCTGTTTAAAGCAGTATATAGTTTGTGCGTTCTTAATTCGGTACGTAAATCGGAAATTTCGTTTTCGATGTGTGCAATATGATCCATATGGTAAATACGTAACTATTTGGTTTGTAGTGATTGTTTATTGATTGAATTTGGTCGGTAAAACTAGGTTTTAGGACCTAATTGTAAAAGATCAATCACTTCAATTTTTGAGTTAATATTCGTACATAAGATGTATATGGTGAATTGAACTATTCCTTAATAAACTTAGCGTATTGATTATCGATCTGAATAATAAATATTCCAAGTTTTAAACTGCTAATATCAATTGTTTGATCTCCGTTTTTTAGTTTTAAATCGATTAATCTGGAACCTTTTGTATCAAAAATGGTCACATCATGAACAGCTTGTGATATTGAATAAATAGATATATTGAGAAAGTTTGTAGCTGGAGTAGGGTATAACTCAAACCCCTGATTTGGATTTGATTCATTTATTCCTACATTGTTGATAAGCATACAGGCCGAGGTATCTACACATCCAAACTCTGTGAGCTCTACAGCGTAGTTTCCACTTGCCGTTGCCGTAAAACTTATCGAAGTTTCATTTGTTATTGGGGTATAGTTATTATTACAATCTAACCATTGATAAGTCGCATTGGTATTATTAGCGGTAAGGGTATTTTGGTTTTGAGAAACCGAAATATCAGATACAGCATTAATGGTTAAATCTAATGAAATAATAGAGTCACATCCGGAAGCATTTGTGAGTGTGTACGTGGCATTATTATTTGAGGAGGTGTATGTAATTCCATCCATCCAGGTATAACTATCACACGCCACTTGTACATCAGTGCTATAAGAGTTAAAACAAGAAGAACCTAATTTGAGCATAAAAATATCCATCATACCATTTGAGGTGAGATAGTTTGAGTCTATCCCCGGATCAAAATCTACGGTATCCCAGAAATAACCTACCGCATAAATATTACCAGAATCACTTACGTCAATCGACCGGCATCCGTCAATTCCCCACCCACCAATTTGTTCAACCCATATAAAGTCACCGTTACTATCTAACTTTTGAATGAAAATGTCTTGAAATCCATTAGAGGTAAGGTTGTTAATCCCAGATCCAGGGTCAAAATCAACAGTAGCTTCGAAAAATCCAGAATTATAGATATTACCCATCTGGTCGACAGAAATAGAATACCCATATTCTTTATCTATTCCGCCCATACTTTTAACCCAAATAAAATTACCATTTACGTCCAGTTTCTGAATAAAAATATCATAATCACCATTGGAATTGAGATTAGTAATACCAACTCCAGGATCAAAATCGACCAGATCGACAAAAGCTCCGGTCGTATAAATATTTCCATTATGATCTATGGCTAGAGATGTACTAAAATCACCATATATTCCTCCAAAACTTTTTGCCCAAATGAAATCGCCATTTGCGTCCAATTTTTGGATAAAAATATCCGCATTACCATTTGAGGTAAGATTGCTTGTTCCATTCCCGGGATCAAAGTCAATAGTTCCTGCAAATATTCCTGTGGTATATAGATTACCACTAGGATCTACCTCTATATCGAAACCTCGATCGGTTCCGAAATCTCCCATGTGTTTGGCCCATAGGAAGTTTCCGCTGGGGTCTAATTTTTGGATGAATATATCCCGGGCTTGATTTGCAGTCAGATTGGTAGTTCCGACTCCAGGGTCAAAATCAACCATACCCTGAAAGCTTCCTGTAGTATAGACATTTCCAAAACTATCTACGTCTATAGATAATCCATCATCTGATTGCGTGGAACCTATTTGTCTGGCCCATAAGAAATCTCCGTTTTGGTCTAGTTTTAAAATAAAAATATCGTTAAATCCGTTTGACGTTAAATTTGAAGTTCCAGATCCTGGGTCAAAATCAACAACTCCGCTGAAACTTCCGGTAATATAAATGAATCCTAAATCATCTACGGCAATTGAGTGGCTAAAATCGTCAGTTGCTCCACCTAAATTTCTAAACCAAATGAGATTACCATTCGGATCTAGCTTTTGAATAAAAATATCCAGATGACCAAAACTTGAAGCATTAGCAACAGCTGGACCTGGGTCGAAATCAACAGTATCATTGAAAGAACCTGTAATATACATATTATCTTGATGGTCAACGGCCATCGAAAAACCGAAATCATTGTGTGTCCCTCCAACACTTTTGGCCCAGCTAAAAACTATATTTTGAGCGTATATAGGATGAATTTGATATAGACTAAATAAAACGAAGGCTAATAGTAAAGTTTTTCTTTTCATGGTATAGGTAATAAAATCAGATCAAAGACCCAGAAATTAATATAGTAGTTTTTGGTGTTGAAAATCAGTAACTAATATATGAATTTAGGGAGATAGGAGCAAATATGAAAAGTGGTTGGATTAAGGTGAAAAAAGCCCAACGTTATGATGAGCTTTGCGGTCCGGACGGGACTTGCTTCGACTTCGCTCAGCATATACTTCTCGTCCTATTAAAGTTTATTGCAAAAAAAAGAGTCTCATTTATTAATGAAACTCTTTTAATTTTAAGCGGTCCGGACGGGACTCGAACCCGTCCCCAAAGCTTTGGGGATGACAGGTAGATATTCTAGATTTCGTTTAGTGGAGATTTAATCAGATTTGCAATTTGTTGCTTTGAATATTTTTTAAGAACTTTTTCTCTTATCAAGGCTTTTGTTTTAGAATCAAAAGATTGAATAAATACAAGTTCCCAAGGACAAAAATGTTGAGTATATCTACTTTCTCCATTATTATGCTGTTTTAGACGATCATAAGGGGCTAATGAATAGCCTTTATAAAACTTTCCTGTTGAAATGCTTTGAATGATGTAAACGTAATGATTCATGAATTTAGGGCATAAAAAAAGCCCAACACTGTGTTGAGCTTTGCGGTCCGGACGGGACTTGCTTCGACTTCGCTCAGCATATACTTCTCGTTCTATTAAAGTTTATTGCAAAAAAAAAGAGTCTCATTTATTAATGAAACTCTTTTAATTTTAAGCGGTCCGGACGGAACTCGAACCCGTCCCCAAAGCCTTGGGGATGACAGGCAGATATTCTAAATCTCGTTAATGAAGATTTCATAAGATTAGCAATTTGTTTTTTTGAATATTTCTTAAGAGCTTTTTCTCTTTTCAAAGCTTCAGTTTTAGAATCAAAAGACTGAATATATACCAGTTCCCATGGACAAAAATGTTGAGTATATCTACTTTCTTCATTATTGTGTTGTTTAAGACGATCATATGGAGATAAGGAATAACCTTTATAAAACTTTCCGGTTGAGATACTTTGAATGATATAAACGTAATGTCTCATGATTTTAGGGCATAAAAAAAGGCTTACAAAACTGTAAACCTTTAAGCGGTCCGGACGGGACTCGAACCCGTCCCCAAAGCTTTGGGGATGACAGGCGGATATTCTAGATTTCGTTTAGAGGAGATTTAATAAGATTTGCAATTTGTTGCTTTGAATATTTTTTAAGAACTTTTTCTCTTATCAAGGCTTTTGTTTTAGAATCAAAAGATTGAATAAACACAAGTTCCCAGGGACAAAAATGTTGAGTATATCTACTTTCTCCATTATTATGTTGTTTAAGACGATCATAAGGGGATAATGAATAGCCTTTATAAAACTTCCCAGTTAAGATACTTTGAATGATGTAAACGTAATGATTCATGAATTTAGGGCATAAAAAAAGCCCAACGTTATGTTGAGCTTTGCGGTCCGGACGGGACTCGAACCCGTCCCCAAAGCTTTGGGGATGACAGGCGGATATTCTAGATTTCGTTTAGAGGAGATTTAATAAGATTTGCAATTTGTTGCTTTGAATATTTTTTAAGAACTTTTTCTCTTATCAAGGCTTTTGTTTTAGAATCAAAAGATTGAATAAACACAAGTTCCCAGGGACAAAAATGTTGAGTATATCTACTTTCTCCATTATTATGTTGTTTAAGACGATCATAAGGGGATAATGAATAGCCTTTATAAAACTTCCCAGTTAAGATACTTTGAATGATGTAAACGTAATGATTCATGAATTTAGGGCATAAAAAAAGCCCAACGTTATGTTGAGCTTTGCGGTCCGGACGGGACTCGAACCCGCGACCCCCTGCGTGACAGGCAGATATTCTAACCAACTGAACTACCGGACCAACATGTCTTTCGACTGTTCCCTTAATCGTTTCCGATTTGGTGCGCCAAAAGTAGTATTAATTTTTAATCTGAAAGCTAGAAAAATCAAATATTTTAGAATAAAAACATAACCTCTTTATTATCAGATTGTGAAAAATTAAATAAAAATGAGAGCGATATGAATTTAGATAGATTTAGTCGCAATTTAGCTTTTTAAAGTAGATGTTATATGCGGTTTGCCCACTGATTTTGCAACCAATAATCCTTTTACTTTGATCTCGAATAAATGTAACACGCCCTAAAAAAGAAGTGTTGGTGATAAATGCATCTTCATCAATAGGATGAAGTTCAATATCATCATTGATTGGATGTGTTGCGATAATTTTTCCATTTTGCTGGACGAAGGTGTAGATCGTTTCTAATTCAGCACTGTAAAAAGAACCCAGAAACTGATTTATCTCGATGTCATGATATTTGGGAGGATCGAGACGTACTTTTTTACCGGGGTAGGAGAAGTCCGAAAAATGCCATCTAAGACCTTCAGACGTAAATACGATCTTGCTATGTGGTCGATCCGGAAAAAGAAATTCATTTGAAGAAATAACGGGTAAGGCAAGTTCGGTTGTTGCTCCATAGGGTTGGAAATAAAGAGAATCATTTTTAGCTATAATCCGGATATAGAATCCCGGAAAGATCTGATATGTACCACTAAATTTCTGAAGTTGTTTCTTAGGAATAACCGGAGGAGCTGAAGGTGGAGTAGGAATAAGTTCATTATTTAAAAAAATATCGATCATTCCATAAGCTATGTTTAAAGGATTAAAGGATTCAAAATTACCAGTGATTGCTACTGTGAAATTATATTGTGGAACAGATAGGAGAAAGGCTCTGAATCCGGCATCACCACCGCCATGAAAAATGACTTGTACGCCCCGATATGTTTTTGTTTCTAACCCTAAACCGTATGGAATTTGTTTTCCGGAGTTTAACTTACCGGGAGCGATCATTTTGGAAAACATGTTAGGATCACCAACTTTGAAGTGAGAAAAATTTCTGTGCCACTTTATTAAATCCTCTGTAGTGGTATATAATCCGGTAGAACCAACAACTGTTCTATTCATTGGGTAATAATGATAACCGTCTTCGCTTAAATAATATGAATTTACTTTATTCATAATCAAATGTGTTGGGTCTTCCAGAAACTGACTATTATGCATTTCTAAGGGTTGAAATATATTAGTTTGTACAAAGTCAGAAAAGGATACTCCGGAAACTCTACTGACAATTTCAGCAAGCAATGTATAACCTGCATTGCAATATTGGAATCTTTCTCCAGGTGTGAAATTGACTCCTGTTTGTTGAAGTAAAAGGACCACCATTTTCGACTGACTCATTAAGTCTTCATCCGAAAAACCTCTCAGATAGTTCAGATCATAGTTGTTCCTAAACCCACTGGTATGATTGGCCAGATGTCGAATGGTCATCTTACTTTCTATAGCAGAAAGTTCAGGGAGATATTTGATAATGGGATCGTCAACAGAGAGTTTACCTTCGCTTTCAAGAAGTAGAATACTGAAAGTGGTGAATTGTTTGGAAATAGATCCTACCAAAAAAACGGAGGAATCAGAAATGGGAATTCGGTGTTCGAGATGCGCATAACCCATTTGGTTTTCGTAAAGCATTTTTCCGTTTTGATTTACGGATATTGCTACTCCCGGACCTTGATGTTGTTGTTCGAGATAAAACAAACTATCTGCTTGTTGTTGTAAAGTTTTTTGAGATTGACCTGTGATGGTAAGACTAACTAGTAAAAGGGTCCATGCCATTTGAATGTAGTATTTCATTTGTATCAAAATTTGGTTTGACGCAAATGTGAAAGGAGAGCGGGTGTTAAACGTCCGACTATCGAAAATCGAACTGATTCATGGTGGGATTTGAGTTCGATTTTTAGTCGGACTCAGTTTAAATGTTTGATTTTCTGAATTCTGTAGGAGTCTGTCCGGTTTCTTTTTTAAATGCTGTATAGAAGGATGATTTTGAATTAAAACCTACCTGATATAAGATTTCGAGTACTGTAAGTTTGGAAGATTCCACTAAAAGTTTTTGTGCTTCCTGGATTCTAAATGCATTGACGTAATCAAAAAAGTGTTTACCGGTATGTTGGTTAATCAACTGAGATAATTCTTTTTCGGAGAAATCAACACCGAGCGCCAGTTTTCGTAAAGTCAGTTGATCATCCAAATAAGGCTTTTCTGTTTGCATATAAACCAAAAGTTGTTGAAGCTCCTCAGGTTCGTTTTGAGATGTGGATGGTGCAGGTCTAGTTGGATTGATTTCCATATCAATTCCAACAAACAATACAGGCTGATACAGTGCTTTGAGTACAAACCAACTGATAACACCTAAAGCGAATAGACTAATAAAAAAGTTTAGGTTGATCAAAAAGGGAGAGTTTTCTGATATCAATTCTCTGATCGTTACGAAACTGTTTCCTATTAAAAATAGAATAGTCGTTTGTAATAGCCATTTGTATATGAGATTATAGTTATTAGAATAGTTTTCCTGGTAGACCTTTTTGAAATTATAAAGTGTATAAAAAATGCCTATAATATAACCATAGTATTGTAGCTTAGAGATGGTTTGGAATGTTTCAAAATACGCTTCAATTTCATTTTCAATGATAAAAAGTAAAAGAAATCCAAAGAATAAAACAGTGTGTAAAATATGCTTTTTATGAAGCTTGAAATTGTAATAACATACAGCGCGGACATATAAGAAATATAGAGGCATCTGAAGTAAAACACTCGCAACTTTAAACCCTCGAATGTAGTTGTTTTCTGCAAGAGGCATGAACAGCCCGGTTAAATCTATGGAGGTCACCAAAAGAAAAGCTGCAAACAGATAATTGGGTAGTTTTCGTTTGGATTTTGCCGTGATTAAGAAGCCCGAAAGCAACACAAGCAAAAAGACTGTGATTTTACCGATATCATTTATTATTGCTATGTTCATTTGGTTCTATAGAGGCGCTGAAAGTAATACTTTTTGAAATAAATAAAAGGGAGGTCCAGCCAGGGGATTTAGACCGATTAGATAAACAAATCGATAGTTATTCCTACAATTAATATGGCGATGACGAATGAAATAAAGCCCAGCATGTAAGATATGAGTGCTTTGAGGTAATTGATATGTTTGGATGAGTCAAAAAACTGTCCAATGGCCCAGGCACCATATAGAAAAGCTAAATCCACACCAATTTGCAATATTTTTATACCGGTAAGTCCTTCGAGAATACTAAAAAAACTGTAAAAAAGCATTACCATCCCCATGATAAAGATGAGGAGGATAAAGATTTCGTAGAAATTATAAGCATACTTCTTAAAGAGGATCTTAATCCAAAGTGCAATGAACACTGCAATTAGGATATTGGCATAGCCATAATTGTTTGATATCCATTGAAATATTACCACTAAAACAGAGTCTTCCCAATCGTAAGAGTTAAAATTAATGTACCCATCTTTAATTCCCGTTAATTTGATGCTAATACTATAAATCAATGAGGAAATAATTAGAAATATAATGGGTTTAACCAAACGATTTCGATCTTCCCGAAGGAATTTTCTGATATTTGATCCAGGTCGGAGTAGAAGTTCGCGAATAGTAAATAAAATCCCTTTATCGAAGTTTAAAATGCTCCCAATTTCAGTTAGGACGTATTGATGATCTATACGTTGAAGTTCTCTTGGACGTCCGCAATTAGAACAAAAATCACCGATGAGTTTGTTTTGACAGTGGTTACAATTATCGGTGTGTTCAGGTGCCGGCATTTATTCTGGTAATTTACCTCCAAATAAAAGATATCCCTTGAAATCTGACAAGGAGATTTAAAGCGTAATGTCTAATTATATGTAATGCCATGGAATAATTTATTGCGAAATTATTAAAACAGTTGTAGTATTGAGAAGCATCACAATTCGTAAAGTTAGATAATTGATACAACCAATTTTTTAAAAGATGCGTCAAAAAATAAAACTCTATGAAAAAACTACTTATACTAATTTTTGCTTTATTAACTGTATCCATATTAAGAGGTAATATATTAACAGTTACTAATACCAATAATACTGGGTTGGGATCACTAAGACATAAGGTTGGACAGGCAACTGATGGGGATACCGTCATGTTTGCTCAAAGTCTGATAGCGAATGGGAGTGATAGTATTGTATTAAATTCTGAGATTTATATAGGTGTTGATCTAACCATCATAGGTTTACAGAATACCACTGATACGTTATATATATCTGGTGGGGGGCTGAATCAGATTTTTGTGGCAAATTATACTAATTATTTGGTTTTAGATTCCTTAGTAATGGTTAATGGATATTATCCAAGTATTTGGTTAACAACTGGTGGAGCGGTTGTAATTGATGATGTGGATAGCATCAAAATAGAGAATTGTATTATAAGAAATAGTAGAACAGATGGAAATGGAGGGGGATTATTTATTAGGCATAAGTTTAAGCAAACTAATTGTAGGATTGATATAAATAACTCTATCATATCTGAAAATAGAGCCAAACGGAATGGAGGCGGAATAATGATATTTATTCATCAAAGTGTCATTAGAAATGTAGTATGTAATATTACCAATAGTATTATTCGGTCAAATGTGTCTGAGCATAGCAATAATCCAGGAGTCCCTCATACAGGAGGTGGATTATTTATGCAATCCTCAAGCGGAGCGAAGCTTGTTTTAAACGTTGAGAACTCGATCTTTGATAATAATGAAGGTCAGATTGCTGGGGCAATTTCTTTACATAGTCAACACGGTTGGAGTCATGTTGCTCATTGTGAAGCTAATATTTTAAACTCAAGTATAACAAGAAACAAGGCAAATTCATGTAGTGGCATATGTTGTGGTGCTGCTATTACATCAAAAATAAAAATTGAAAAATCTTCAATTATAGAGAACGTTGCTTTAAATCCAACAGGATATGGAGGTGCAGCTGTTGGTGCATCTAAGATTAAGATTAAAAACTCTACCATAGTAGATAATACTGTAGAAAATATAAGCACTAATAGTTTCGCAAATGCAGTTACTGCAGGCCCCAATTGGGGAACGCCTTCAAAAGTTGAAGTAAGTAGTAGTATAGTTTCTCAGGAGTTTGGAAAGGATATTAGAACGGTGGATTCGACAATGATATTATCTGATGGCTATAATATTTTTGAAGATTCAATTTTATACGGGGCTGTATTAACCGATCAAATGAACGTGGATTCTATAAGTTTGAATTTAGGAGATTTAGCATATAACGGAGGCTTAACATATTCTAAAGAGCCTCTATTTCCTTCAGTATCTATTAATCAGGGAAATCCATTAGATACTTCGTCAGCCCAAAATGTTCAGATTCATGGGATAAGAGATGTTGGTGCTGCGGAATCATGTAGAACCACTTATACCGATGTTCACACGACTTGTTTTCCATTTTTATGGATTGATGGAATAACATATTATTCAGATACAAATGGAGTAGAATATGTATTGCCAAATGCATTAGGGTGTGATAGTGTAGTAACTTTAGATTTATCATTTAATACAATTGATTCTGGTGTAACTGTAATTGGTCATACGATGATTGCACAATCTAGTACTGGTTCATTTCAATGGATTGATTGTAATACAATGCAGCCTATTAATGGAGCAACAAATGATACTTTTTTAGTCACTCAAAGTGGAAATTATGCATTAGAAATAATAGATAATGGATGTATTGATACTTCATCATGTTATACATTCACTTCAGTCGGAATAGAGCACGAGGATATTGGTCATGAAATTTATGTTTATCCAAACCCTACTAAGAATCAATTGAAAATAAAAGTTAATAAGAATGATACTGAAAGTATTGAGTATAATCTGGTATCAATTAATGGAATGGTCGTTAGATCTCAGAAGAGTAATGGTAGTTTTTCGTTTGATGTAAGTGACTTGCCTAATGGGGTTTATATGTTAGAAGTGAAAGGAAATCAGAAAAATAAAATTTTCAAAGTGTTTATATCTAGATAGATAAGTGAATTGTGTGCTGAGAGTAGTGTAATAGTAGTAATCAACAGGTTTATCTGTTATTTGTTAAAGGTTCAATACTTTTTTTAATCAATAGTAGCTGGTAATCTGATCTTTATCAGTAAAAATGAGTGTTAATCTCTCTTTTTGAGTTGATAAATTTCCTGCACAAGTTCGGTTCGATCAAAGTACACTTCGTTACGTTTAATTTTTCCTTCTGTGTTAAATTGTAAGAAGCAAACTCCAATACACGTAATGGTTTTCAACCCTACCGGAATTTGAGCTTTCCATTTGTTGACAAAACCACCTTCCATGGGAATGGCTTCAATTTGTTCCCAAATCCATTTAGGATTTTGCCCAAGTAGTTTTTCAAAGTATAATAGTAAATTGTTCTTTCCATTGACTCCATTTGGTATTCCCGGATCAGAATAAAACACATCATCTGAATAAAAGTCAACCAATAGCTTAGGTTGATTCCCAGTCCAAGTGGGTAGCCATTTATGTGCAAATGATTGCGCTTCTTTGATTGTCATATGCCTTTTAATCATAGAGTCTAAAAGTACATTTTAAAAGTTGGAATAAAAGATAAGTGGGCAACTGAAAGGTGGGTGAAGAGTTGGTTATTAGGTGTGGGCATTGGTCTTTTAAATAAATTATCCTACAATTCTTATATGGATTTGATTTTATTCATAGATAAAAAGTCAAGGTAACCTTTTTGACCCAAAGATAAATAAAATCAAACCCGTAATATTTTATAAGAACTTAATATTGAGCTCCTTTTCTGTATAAATCCAAAGTTGAGTCGCAATTTCTTCGTTTTGTGCATATTCTGAAATTGCAGCAGGAGCCGGATAACCGGTAATTTCTCCATCTCCGTCCGGACCGATATAATTTCCGCCTTTAATATTTTCTGTGGCGGCATATAAACTAGAGTAGGCTCCCTGATTCGCACTCATATGAGGAAATTCATTGATCATTTCCGGTTTATCCGTTCTTAATAATTCGGTTTTACTAATTCCGGGATGACACCCAACTGAAATGCAGTCGATATTGTTTTTAACCAGTCTTCTTTGTAATTCTAATGTGAATATTAAATCCGCTACTTTGCTTTGTCCATATTCTCTAAACTTATCAAATGGCTTTTCCAATTTTAGATTAGCAAAGTCAATCGTTCCATTTCTATGGGCAATACTACTTAAGGTAACCACGCGACTTTGTGGTGTTTTTTGAAGTAATTCCATGAGTTTATAAGTGAGTAGGAAAGTGGCAATGTAGTTTACTCCAAATTGAGATTCAAATCCTTGTTTGGTGCGTCCTGGAGGTGGAAACATAATTCCAGCATTATTAATTAAAACATCCAGGCGGTTATGTTTTTTCACAATCGATTCAGCGAATGTGGAGACAGAGTCTAAATCAGCCAGATCAACGACTCCGGCTTCGAGGTTTGCGTGTGGAATCTCTGACTTAATATTAGATATTGCTTGATTAATTTTATCGGTATTTCGTCCGGCCAATATGACCAAAGCATTCTTTCTGGCCAATTCTAATGCAGTTTCATATCCCAGTCCGGTATTGGCTCCGGTGACCAGAATTGTTTTTCCGTCTAGATCTTTTATGTCTTGTGGTGTCCAGTTCATGATAAGATTATTAGAGTCCAAATGTCATTTTTGCGTGGTAGGTGTCCATATATTCTTTCATCCTTTTGATTTTTCCATCTTCAACTACAAAAATAAAATGATAGTAATTTTCGTAATAGGAACCCATGGCGGTTTTGGCTTTGAATTCTGCTTCAGCAGCTACTGTATTTCCTTCAGCAATCATTGAAGTCGTTTTAAAATCTGCACCCTCAGGAAATAATTCGGTTCCTTTGAAAAATCCCAGGAAGTATTTAGAGTCGTGTTCTCCGGCTGTAGCTAAATATTCGGGTTTTCCGATGATCCACCAACTAAAATCATCAGTAATCATCGTTTTTAATTTGGCTACGTTTGAAGTTCTCATGGCTTCAACAAATTCAGCAACAACTTTTTTATTCGTTTCGATGTTTACTTCAAGTGGAGTTGGTGTATTTGGTGTTGTAGTATTTGCTTCTTTGTGAGTAGTTTGATTACAGCTTGAAACGGTGGAAATAAATAGAATTCCAATAAATGAGGATTTGAATATTTTCTGAATGTTCATGATGAGTTTTTTTTAAGATTTATACCGCAAACCTAGATGCTTAACTTTACTTTTGAAAGTAGTTACATGAATGGGAAGTAATAACATTTTTGTGAGTATTGTTGATAATCAATAGACTATGAGAGAAAAAACTTTAGAAGAATATTTAAACTGTCCTTTTCACTTGGCAATGAATACTCTGGAAGGGAAGTGGAAGTTTGCCATATTGTATGTGCTTTTGGATAAAGGAACGTTACGTTTCAAAGAGTTAGAACGCGCCATTCCTGATATTTCTACCCGAATGTTGGTGAAGGAATTAAAGCATCTGGAAGAAAAGAAAATTATTACTCGAAAAGCCTATGCCACGGTTCCTCCAAAAGTGGAATATTCATTAACCGAGGTGGGTAAAAGTCTAAACCCGGTTATAGAAAGTATATCCAACTGGGGGAAATATTATTCAGAGTCGTTGATGGCCTTAAAGTAGTGGGGAAAGTTATTTCGATGGTTTATTTAGAATTTGATTATAATTTCTATTATTAGGAATGTATAGTGCCAAATCATCATTATCTCCATTCACAAATAAATTTCCATAATGATCACATTCCCAAATAGTTTTGAAAAAGCGTTGCTTTCTTAACTGCATACAAATAGCTTCTCTTTCTTTAGGTGTTTTTATTTGTACTTTCAATAGCTTCATCGATGGAATCCCAAAAGTTAAACCAATCAAGATCTGATATTAAATACCCTTTATTACTGAGATAATCGGTTTGATCAATGATCAGGTTGTCACACACACATTTGATTTTCATTTGGTCTTCTTATTTATAAGCTATTTCTATTTTATTAATATTAGAGCCAGTGCTCCCGACTTAAAGTCTATACAATTTTTTTAACTCAAAAACGTAACAATCAACTCCGTCAAACTGTCGTTCTTCGATAAATTCAAATCCTAGTCTTTTATAGAATCTATGCGCTTTTGTATTTGTTTTTAATGGATCAATTAATATACCGGATACGTTAGATTCTGAAAAGCACTTTTCGATTGTTAAACGCATTATTTCAGTTCCATAACCTTTGTTTAAGTCTGATTCCTCACCAATCCAAATATCAATAACTCTTTTATTGGGAGATACGTTATCCCAATATTTTGTTTCTTCGAGATATGGATCAATGATTTGAATAAATCCAATTGGTCGGTTATTGAGTTCAGCTACATATTGTTGTCTCCATTCAGGATTTCTATTCAATTCAGTTTCCCAGTTCCAGTCATCATCCGGATCACAATCTATCACGTGTTGCTTAGTATCCCAGTACTTTAAGAGTTCTAGATCATCTATTGAGGCTGTTCTTAACTGAATCATATACCTTGTTTTAGAAACTATAAGAATACATTACGAAACTCCCCAATAAGTAGCTAATACTATTCACTACAAATGTTTTTTTTAGAATTTGTGATTTGGTATGTCTCTTTTTTAACATCAAATAATTAATAACACCTTCAATAATTATAGTCAAAACAAACGCAATAACATAGTATATAGTAAACCATTTAAATCCTTCTATTCCTTTAACTTCATTGGAGCCTACCCATGGAAACCATATGGTTAACCACCATCCTCCGTTTAATATCATTGAGCTAATTATTCCGATAATACCACTGATTAAATTCGAAATAATAATTGTCAGATAAGCCTTATCGTTTATCCATTTTCCTGTCAAGAGATAGCTGAAACCTAAACATTCTATTAGAATAATTGAAGTCATGAATATCCAACCTTGAGGAAGAAAAGCATAAATTCCGAAACTTACGTTTAATATTATCATTTTATTTTCTGAATTATGTTAATAGAATTATCATAAAGTTGAATCATTGAATTTAAGTTTTACCATCCAATATGCTGGCCAAAGACTTAATAAGAGATTTATAACTACAGTTGATAGAACAATTCTAATAACTTCATCAGATGGATCAGCGTAATAAATTTTTAAAAGCATAATCATAACTATAGTAGAGGGTAGGAGGCAAGCAATAAAAATAATAATTCTATTCTTCACTATCCAACCAATCAGGTAAGATACGTTTAGAATAAAAATAGCAATAGCAGTAAGCATTGCTATTAGAGAAACCATTCCGGTGCTGTGAATACCCGCATGATCATGGGCGTTTATTATAGAGGCAATGATCCAACTCAAAATAGAATTGATTAACCCCAATAAAACTATTTTAAATTGAATTTTCATTTATAATTCCTAAACCAATCTATTCCAGAAAAAAATAAAATAAGAATCACATTTACAATATTTCCTATAAACCAGAAGATTAAAACTGGTAAGAAACTAGCTAGCCCGCAGATATATTCTCCTGTTTCTTCATTTAAGCCTCCTTGACCGGGATATAACCAAGGAGCAATTATGCAAAGAGTAACTGCAATAATAAATATGGTCTTTTTCCCGACAGCCCAATTAATAATTTTAAAAGTTAAGAGAAAATATAAAATGAATTGAATGCCCAATAGGCTGACTAAAAATACTCCTTCACTAAGAATCATATAATTTTAATTATTGTGTTAGTTAAAGGTTGGTTTAAGGCTTATTATTAAAGAGTTCAAGGCATTTTTATCAACAATAAAAATTATTAGAGAAATGAATAAAACAAATTAACAGTTCTATTTTCCTTTGTGAATGTTTATTTTACTTTCAACAACAAAATTAGAAATGTAATACTCATCGAGGAAAAAAAGTCCGTTGATGTATTTTTTTATGGGATGAAATAAGTCCTTTGGATATTTCTCCAGTATTAAAGTTTTATAATCATTAGAGATGCTGTAAAGCCCACGAAATTTATTCCGTCCATTTTTGAGGAACCCTATTTTAAATAGGTATTTTGTAATTCTGTGTTCTTTTAACCCAAAAATCTCGTCTTCGGTTATTAGAAAATAGTCTTTAATATAAAAGGTTCTTATATTACCTATACTATTGTGAGCATTGGTTTTAAAATCCTCTAGTGTAGGTTTTTTATAGTAAGTTACTTCCTCTAATTGACATTTCGTATTTATCACTTTATTTAAATCAACAAAATAATCTCCGTCTACCAAAATATTTTTTGAATACTTATAAATTCCAAGTGCCATTTCAGAAATCTCTCTATCCGAATAATCATTTATGTTTTGGGATTTTCCGTACTTGTCAAAAACTAAACCGCTTTCATTTGGCTTGTTTTTGATTTGGTTAATTTGTGTTTTAGATATTTTTTGGGGAATAGTCATAACTATTGCAATTTTACGATTATAGCTATCAAATTTAGTACTTTGGTAGTACTTCGATTTATTTAAATAACATTTTTTATCTAATGAATTTAGGGCATAAAAAAAGCCCAACGTTATGCTGAGCTTTGCGGTCCGGATAGACTTGCTTCGACTTCGCTCAGCATATACTTCTCGTCCTATCAAAGTTTATGGCAAAAAAAAGAGTCTCATTTATTAATGAAACTCTTCTAATTTTAAGCGGTCCGGACGGGACTCGAACCCGTCCCCAAAGCCTTGAGGATGACAGGCAGATATTCTAGATTTCGTTTAGTGGAGATTTAATCAGGTTTGTAATTTGTTGCTTTTGAATATTTTTTAAGAACTTTTTCTCTTTTCAAAGCTTTTGTTTAAGAGTCAAAAGAAAAAGTTCCCAGGAAAAATATTATTCGGAGTTGTTGATGGCTTTAAAAGAGTAGGGAAAGTTGTTAGCAGGTTATTTTGATGGTTTATTTAGAACTTGATTATAGTTTTTATTATCAGGAATATAAATTACCAGGTTACCATCATCTCCATTCACAAATAAATTTCCACAACGATCACATTCCCAAAGAGTTTTGAAAATGCGTTGTTTTCTTAGCTGCATGCACATCGCTTCTCTTTCTTTAGGTGTTTTATCTGTATTTTCAATAGCTTCATCGATAGAATCCCAAAAGTTAAACCAATCAAGATCTGATATTAAATACCCTTTATTACTGAGATAATCGGTTTGATCTATGATCAGGTTGTCACACGCACATTTGATTTTCATTTGGTCTTCTTATTTATTTGTTAGTTCTATTATTAGATGACCAGGCTTATGATTTACCTGCCAATACAGCGAAAATCAAACTGATTAAAAAACTAGAGATATGTCTTTGATAGTTTTTCACTGTTTACTTAGTATAGATTTATTCCGATATATCGTATTTAAACTTCCTTTTTAATAACCAACGATATCTTTCCTGCTCTTTTCCGAAGAATCTAACTCCATGTTTTTTAAAAGTTCTTTGAATTAAGTCAAAATTGTTAAAGTGGTAATCTACGATGAATATTTTTTTTCCTGATTTTAAATACAGAATATATGATTTGGCTTTTCCGGTACGATAAGTTCTTGTGGATAGCGAAAAACCCGAAATCTCAGTTTTGTGAATTGTTCTGGGAATAATAAGTGGAATACTATAAAAGATTAGACTCTCATTTTTAAATTTGATTATGTTAGGTTCTTTGTACCCATACCAATAGATTAGAGCATTTGCGCCAAATAAGAAGACATACATAGAAATGGAGCTCACGTCTTGAGACATTAGCATTTTCGAATCTAATATGATTAAAACAGTTAGACCGTAGATAAATAGTGAAACAATGCTTCTAGCAATTAAATTGGATATGTTAGACTTTAACTTGGTTTTCATTGAAGCGAATTTATAAATTATTGATTTGGATCAGTGAAGTAGGGAAGTTTTTGATACCAAAATAAGGAGGATAATGAATAACCGTTATAAAACTTCCCGGTTGAGATGCTTTGAATGATGTAAACGTAATGATTCATGAATTTAGGGCATAAAAAAAAGCCCAACGTTATGCTGAGCTTTGCGGTCCGGACAGACTATACTTCTCGTCCTATCAAAGTTTATGGCATAAAAAAAGAGTCTCATTTATTAATGAAACTCTTCTAATTTTAAGCGTTCCGGACGGGACTCGAACCCGTCCCCAAAGCTTTGGGGATGACAGGCAGGTATTCTAGATTTCGTTTAGTGGAGATTTAATCAGATTTACAATTTGTTCCTTTGAATATTTTTTAAGAACTTTTTCTCTTTTCAAGGCTTCAGTTTTAGAAGTGAAAGACTGGAGATATAAAAGTTCCCAGGGGCAAAAATGTTGAGTATATCTACTTTCTCCATTATTATGCTGTTTAAGACGATCATAAGGGGATAAGGAATAGCCTTTATAGAACTTTCCTGTTGAGATACTTCGAATAATATAAACGTAATGTTTCATGATTTTTAGGGCATAAAAAAAGGCTTACAAAACTGTAAACCTTTAAGCGGTCCGGACGGGACTTGCTTCGACTTCGCTCAGCATATACTTCTCGTCCTATCAAAGTTTATGGCATAAAAAAAGAGTCTCATTTATTAATGAAACTCTTCTAATTTTAAGCGGTCCGGACGGGACTCGAACCCGTCCCCAAAGCTTTGGGGATGACAGGCAGATATTCTAGATCTCGTTTAGAGGAGATTTAATAAGATTATCAATTTGTTTCTTTGAATATTTCTTAAGAACTTTTTCTCTTTTCAAAGCTTCAGTTTTAGAATCAAAAGACTGAATAAAAACCAGTTCCCAAGGACAAAAATGTTGAGTATATCTACTTTCTCCATTATTATGTTGTTTAAGACGATTATAAGGGGATAAGGAATAACCTTTATAAAACTTTCCTGTCGAAATACTTCGAATGATATAAACGTAATAATTCATGATATTAGGGTATAAAAAAAGGCTTACAAAATTGTAAACCTTTAAGCGGTCCGGACGGGACTCGAACCCGCGACCCCCTGCGTGACAGGCAGATATTCTAACCAACTGAACTACCGGACCAACATGTCTTTCGACTGTTCCCCTAATCGTTTCCGATTTGGTGCGCCAAAAGTAATATTATAATTTAAATCAGAAACCTTTTTATTAAAAAATTATTTGGCTGAACTTCCTTTAATTATGGAATCTCCGCCTTGTTTTTCGATAAAGCCTGAAAATGTGAAGTTTGCACCATCATCAGTTGATACCATAACTGTGGTACTTCCTGTGGACATAATGCTAATATTAAGTACAACAAAACCTCCATTCACATTATTGATCTGAACATTACACTCGATTTGTTGGTTATCCCTGAATTGTTTGAGGTCATATCGGGTAATTTCACCTTCTATGGTAATACCACCAACATTATTATTGCCCATTCCGATCAATTCCTGAAAAGCCAATTGTACCACGCCTGTAGTATTGGTTGCATATACGAAATTTAAATCCGGAGATACGTTTACAGAGTTTCCATTGATCGATCTGACATCATTCGCACGAATGACCCAGATACGCCCTTCCATGAGCGTATAAAGCATTTTAAGCTTTTCGTTATTCTCTTTCTTTTGAATTTCTTTTTTCTCCTTACGTGTTAACTTTTTATCATTCGTCTCCTGCGCTTGAATTCCAAAAGCTAAGAACGAAACAAATAATATCGTAGCAATCTTTTTCATAGGTCTAAAAATAAAAAAAGGTGTAGCGAAAGCCACACCTTTTTGTTTGAAATTTTATTTCGTTGGTTCCGGAAGAGGGACCGGATATTCTGCAAACATGCGTTGGATATCCTTTTTAATGTATTCTTCACGGTTTTTACGATCCTGATTAACCTCACCCTGTGCTACACCTTCCCAAACTAGTTTTTTAGAACTGGAATCGTATTGGTCAATAATCACGGTACCTACGTTATAGCTGTACGTTGATGTGGTGGTCGTACTGGCTCCACCATAAGGGTAACCATACCCATAGCCAAAACCTCCGTAGCCATAGTATCCCATACCACCATAGTGATTGGTATAAGAAGTGGTTCCGGTTTTAGTTTCTACAACCACATGAAATCCAATCATACTGTCACCAATTCCATCTACGCGTTTTAAACCTCTGGCTTCTAATTCGGCAGCCACAGCATCTTCCAAACGTTTTCTATCAATATCATTTACCAATTGTTTACTTTCTTTATTCCATTCGAGGAAGCCAAAAGTTTTGTATTTGGTAAAATCCACTTCACGGTCATAATCCGTGGTAATAGTGATAGAACTTGAACAGGCAGCACCTATAAGTAGGATCCCGGCCACCATGTAAAACATTAATTTTTTCATAGTTATAAATTGGTTGTGAATAAAAGTGTTAAAGTTTATTATTGACTTTATTCAAAATTTCTTGTTCCAAATTTAGGGCAGTTTTTTCCATTTCTGCACCTTTTTGGAGCATTTCTGCTTTAAAAGTCTCATCCTTCAAATCTGCAGCATTGATTTTTACGTTTAAGTAAGCACCCATTACTGCCGTACGCGCACATAATGCACCTACCGCGCCATCTGATAAAGATGATTGTAATCCCATATCAACCATCGCATTCATTACTTCCATAGAAGCTAAAGCATTTTCCATCACATGAATTGGAACTTCAATCGCATATTTTGTAGCATCTTGAATGGCTTGTTGGCGTAAAGCTTTTTCTTCATCCGTATCTTTTGGAAGTTTAAAAGCATCCATGATTTTATTAAATGCGTTGGTATCTTCATCAACCAATGCCAATAATCTTTCTTTGAAGTAATCACCTTTAACTGCCCATTCAGAGTATTCTTCCCAACGATCATCCCATCCACGTTTATGTGCAGATAAATTTGCGACCATAGTCCCTAATGAAACTCCAAGAGCACCTACATAAGCAGAAATAGAACCTCCACCCGGAGCTGGAGACTCACCAGCAGTTTCGTTAGCAAATTCTCTCAAATTCATATTAAGTAATGGAGTAGAGGTTTTGTCTCTTAATACATACTCAATAATTTTTTCATTTGGATGAAAAGGCTTTAGGTCATCTAAGCCCAATGATTTTACTGCGATTTTGATTTTTTCCTCTTCCGAAATCCCTAAAGAACGTTGTTGTTTTTTTAAGAAGTAATCTGCAGCATCTAACATCGCCTGTAGAGGAATCAAACCAATCAACTCAGAACCGGTTACTCTGATACCTCTTTTATGCGCAGCAATTACCGTTTGGTCAAATGCTTCATGAACTGAGGTAATACTAATATTGGTTAAGTTGTAAGAAATCTGTGCAATTCCATACTCCTCAATATACCAACCGATACCTTTTACCGCTTTAAGTAATCCAGGTACTTTTTCCGGATTTCCATCTGCATCTTTGATGATTTTTCCCGTGATTTTGTTGCCTTCTCTTTTTACACGTCCAGCTTCGCGAATATCAAATGCGATGGCATTCGCTCTTCGCGTAGAAGTACTATTTAAGTTGATGTTGTATGCCACTAAGAAATCTCTGGCGGAGATAGCAGTTGCTCCTGAACCTTTCACACGGTCATTGAATTCAGAAGGACCAAAATCAGGAGTCCATTCCGGATTCACTAATTTTTCTTTTAAACCTTCATATTCTCCGGAACGACAATTAGCTAAGTTTTGTCTTACTTCAGTTTTAGCGGCTTTCTCATAGAAATACCCTGGAATTCCAAGTTCAGAACCTACTCTTGCACCAAGTTTATGAGCATATTCAGCAGTTTCTTCTAAAGTAATTCCGGAAATAGGTACCAAAGGACAAACATCTGTAGCTCCAAATCTAGGGTGTTCTCCGGAGTGTTGACTCATATCAATCAGCTCAGCCGCTTTTTGGATCAATAAGAATGCAGCATCAATAACCGGTTGAGGTTCTCCAACGAACGTAATTACCGTTCTATTGGTTGCAGCTCCAGGATCAATATCTAAAAGCTTAACACCTTCAACGGTTTCAACAATATGTGCAATCTCATTAATCTTATCCATATCACGTCCCTCACTAATATTTGGAACGCATTCTATCAGTTGTTTTGTCATTTTATTTTGAATTGAGTCTCGCAAAAATAAACGGCAAATGCAAACAGAAGGTTTTAATTATAGGTTATTTATTAAGATATAATGGGGATTAAATAAGAATAAATTCTCATTCTAAAAATCGCTAGATTTTTATGGTCTGTGTTTCGTGTTGCATCAGATTGAAATGTGTGAAGTCCAGGCTGTTTGAATTTCCATGAAGTTGAGTCATGCTTACCGTTTGTACTCCGTTTGATCTGTGCATGGTAATCCCATTTCGTTCGTTTCCCTGACCTCCAAATTTGTGGAATTCCAGCATCAATTCAGGCGTTAATGGCGGGTTTTGAATCCATTCACTAAACCAGTGTCTACGTTCCCATCTCACCTCGGTGCTATATAATGAGGTAGACGACCAAATATGTGGGGTAGAGGGATCCATATTTTGATGATGTGCTTTTTGTCCATCCCATCTCATTTCAGCTACTTTGTTTTCACCAATTTGAAATTGCACCATCGTAAAAGGTTCAATATTGTCTAAAGAGTATTCTTTAGAGAAATGCAGTAAATCAGAGTATTCAAACGAGTCTAATAGAACAATTCCGCGACTCATTCTGTATGGAGGTTGATGTTGGTGTTTTTTGAAAGCGCCATTCAGCAACACCGTTATTCTTCTATCCTCATCTGCAGCGATCCAGGAACCTCCAGCTTGTGGATCCTGTGGAAAGAAGATAGAAAGACCATTACGTTCTACATCTACTGGAAAAACACTATTTCCACGACTAAAGTGTTCATCACGATTAGAAGTAATAATGACATCATTTTCATTGGGAATATAAGTCAATGTACACATAGCAGTTCAAATTTAAATGATTCAAGAAGAGTCATTCATGAATCTAAAAAAGGTTAACAAGAATTTATGGAATAATACAATTATTAGGAACTCCAAGAATGATTGGAGTTCGATTTTATCAACACCCGGTATTTGAATAATACTTTAACTTTATGAACTAAACTTAGGAAGCGGCTTTTAATTTTGTTTTCTAATAACCAATTAAATTAAACAAAAATGAAAAAGATACTATTAACTTTAACTGCCATTGCCGGACTTACTGCTTCTGGTTTTTCTCAAGATTATAAGCCTACTGCAGGTATGAGTTCTTTAGAGGTGACATTCGATCCTTCTTCTATCTTTAATGCAAACAACGGAGGACCTACTTTCGCTTTACCGTCAATTTACAACTTAAATCAAGGTTTAAAATACAGAAACTGGATGAGTAGCAATGTCGCTACAAGAGGAACCTTTTTATTAGGTTTTAGAAACATTTCTAATCCAATTGTATTAGTAAATTCTGCGGGTGAGAATGTAGATGCGAATACATCTTATTTTGAATGGGCGGTTCAAATCAAGCCAGGTATTGAGCGTCACTTCGCTGGAACTGATAGATTATCTCCATACATGGGTGCTGAATTGATCTTAGGTTACGGTTCTAACAAGTACACTACCGAATCTTTAGATGCTTCTGATGCAATTGTAGAATCTTATGTGAAAAACGGAACACAGGATTTTGTGGGTAACAACTTACCTTGGACTTACGTAAACGGATTTACTGCAGGTATCGGTTTATTAGCAGGTTTTGATTACTATGTAGCAAAAGATTTATACTTAGGTCTTGAGTTAGGTTATTCTTTTGCATATAACAAAAGAGCAGCAGTTAAAACTAAACAAGCAGGTGCTGATGAGGTAGAGACTAAAACTGGTTCTAACGTATTTTTCCAACCAGCAGCTGGAGCGAACTTACGTTTAGGATGGAACTTCTAAGCTAAGGCTAAATAATACTATGGGAAGCACTGCATTTGCAGTGCTTTTTTTATGCGTATTATTTTGATAAGATACGCATAGTAAGTTGAAAATCATATTTTTATTAGATATGCATATTATTCCGAAAGTTGAATTACATTTGCAGCGCTTTTGGTTTCTCAAATGAGAATTAAAAGGGAATTCCGTGTAAATCGGAGACTGTTCCCGCAGCTGTAAGTTTCAATAGACGTTTACGTTTAGTTTTTTCACGCAAAACCACTGTCTGATAAGGATGGGAAGGTGTTGAAAAATGAAATAAGTCAGAAGACCTGCCAGTAGCGAACATTTATTGCTTTCGGGATAAAAGCAAGGGTGCAAGTTCTATAGGTGTTCTACCAAATTCTTGTTTCCTTCTGGCATCCCTAAATATTTTATTAATTAATTATTTAAAATTTTTAGGATGAGACGATATAAAAAATGAGTTCAATTTCAATTTTTATATCAAGTGATCATGTGACCTAAAAGACAAACGTTTACACATGAAGAAAATTTACAAATTAGCAGGTGTATTATTATCTGGAATGTTGTTAAGTACAACATCTGTTGAGGCTCAGGCAGTATCTGACTTTGAGTCTTTGACTTTAGCGCCAAATTCATTTTGGAATGGGTCTGACTTATCAGGAGTAAATACTCCTAAAAAATTCACCACAAAATTCACTAGTGGAGATGCTGAATTTACTAATGTTTGGGATACAACCTATGGAGGACCTGGATATTGGACATCAGGTTTTGCACAATCTACACAAACTGATTCGGTAACATCAGGTCCAGGAAACTTGTATAGTGCCAAAGCAGCTAGTGGAAACAATGGTTCATTGACTTACTTGGCCGCGCAAAACAACTCTAAGATTGCGTTAAAAAACGGAGCAGAGAATGCTGTGGTAACAGGAATTTATGTAACCAATGGGACTTATGCAGCGAATAGCATGAGAGATGGAGATGCTATTGCAAAGAAATTCGGAGGAGCTACAGGAAATGATCCGGATTGGTTTTTATTAACAATTAAAGGGGTTGATGCAGCAGGTAATTTAACTACAGATTCTGTAAACTTTTATTTAGCGGACTATAGGTTCTCTGACAATACTCAGGATTATATCGTAGACTCATGGGAGTTTGTAGATTTAACGTCTTTAGGAAGTGTAAAGGATTTAACTTTTAAATTAACTTCATCAGATGTAGGAAGTTGGGGAATGAATACTCCGGCATTCTTCTGTATTGATGACTTAAAATCTACAGGAGCAGCATTAATCGATTTTGAAGATTTAGGATTCACTACAGCTGATTCTGTATGGAATGGAAATGATTATTCAGGAACACCGGATGATTTACTTTTTAGAAGTGTATTTGTAGATGGTGATGCGGAATTTAAAAATGTATGGAATACCCAGTGGGGCGGATATTGGTCTGATGGATTTGCATATTCTAATATGACGGACTCTACAACTGCTGGAGCAGGTAACTTATATAGTGCAAGACCAGCTACTGGTGTGAAAGGTTCTTCAAATTATGTGGTATCTCAAAACTTTACTGGTGTAAAACTTACTGGTGATGCGGAAGATAAAGAACTTAGAGGTGTGTTTGTAACCAATACCACTTTTGCGGCATTGAGTATGGCTAATGGTGATGCTATTGCAAAGAAATTTGGTGGGGCTACCGGAGATGATCCGGATTGGTTCAGATTGACTATTAGAGGATATAACGATGGTGTAATGGTTGCGGATAGTGTAGATTTTTATTTAGCAGATTTTAGATTTACAGACAATTCTCAAGATTACATTGTAACGACATGGGAATGGGTAAATTTAACCAGTCTGGGAACGATTGATAGCGTAAGTTTTCAATTGAACTCTTCTGATGTAGGAAGTGCTGGAATGTATACTCCAGCGTTTTTTGCAATGGATGACTTCAATGGAATCGTATTATCTACTGAGGATCCATTCGGATCAGATGATTTTGTAAGTGTATATCCAAATCCGGCTAAAAATGTATTGAATATAGCTTCAAGCTCAGAAGTGAGCGAAGTTCAAATTTTTGATTTAAGTGGTGGATTGGTAAAATCAGTAACAAATAGAGCGAATCAACAGCAAATTGATGTGACTGATTTAAGATCTGGTGTGTATGTTGTACGTTATAACGTAAGCGGTAAATTACATACTCAAAGAGTAATCATCCAATAAGTTATTTTTGCAGCCCATTCGTTTCGAATGGGCTGCTTTATTTTAAGTTATATGAAAGTTGTTTTTAAAATATTACTCAGTGTTTTAGTGATCAGCATTTCGTTGGAAGTATGGGCACAGGGACCTTTTGCACCAGCAGCAGATTCAATTGGTACGACAGCAGTTCATAAAGATTCTACAGCTATTGTAGGGTGGATTAGCAATTGTACGGTAGATAGAGGACTACAGTATATTGGAAATTCATTTGGGCCGTTGGCCAATGTGGGAACTGAGCAAAGTGCTTATGGGAAAGCAGATGGAGATGTCTTAAGTTTGGGTGATGGTGGAAGTGCAACGATTATTTTGGATAGTCCTTTAAAAGACCATCCAGGCGATGATTTTGCGATTTTCGAAAATGGTTTTGCAGCTGTTAATGGAACCGGATATTTTTTAGAACTGGCTTTTGTAGAAGTAAGTTCTGATGGTGTGAATTTTTACAGGTTTCCGAATCAATCATTGACTCCCGTGGATAATCAGGTACAAACATTTGAAACACTAGAGCCAACAAACATTGATGGTTTGGCTGGTAAGTATGCTCTGAATTATGGAACTCCGTTTGATTTAAGTATAATGGATACCGTTTTAGGACTGGATATTACCCAAATTACACATATCAAAATTATTGATGTGGTAGGTTCATTAAACAATAGTTATGTAACCTATGATAGTGATGGAAGAAAAATAAATGATCCTTTTCCAACGGATTTTGGTTCAGGAGGATTTGATTTAGATGCCATAGCTTTAATGGACACTGCTATAGCTACTGGTGTGAATGCTATCGAACCGTTGTCGTTTAATGTATACCCGAACCCAGCTGTAAATGAGGTTTTAATCGATCCTTCATTATTGGTACAGGATATAGAGATTCAAATCGTGAACATGCAAGGTCAGGTGGTTTTGAGTCAATCACTTGGACAGAATAGAATTGATGTATCTGAATTTCCAAAAGGCGTTTATTTTGTAACATTAAGTACGTCCTCTCAAAGATATCAGTCCAGATTCATTAAACTGTAAACGGCTTTGATGAGAAGGGGAGGTAATTCGATTTTTTATGGGTTCACACTGTGGTTGATTTCATTGGCTTTGATCCCTTACCAGCTTAAAAGTCAGGTAGCAGATTCGCTTGATCTAAAAGTGATCATTATTTCAGCCGAAACCAACACAGGAATTCCGGCATTAAAAACCATTGAGTTAGATTCTACGGTTTTAAGTTTAGCCCAAACCAGAAGCCTGGGGAACGTTTTAGAAAACTTCAGTGCGATTTCTATTAAGACCTACGGTTCTCCGGGTATTCAAACTCCAACATTTAGAGGTATGGGAGCATCGCATACTAAGATATATCTGAATGGATTAGACATTAGCCCTTCTAGTTTAGGACAAAGTGATTTAAGTATTTTACCCGGTTTTCTTTTTGATGAAATTGGTGTGAAGTATGGCAATGCCGCTTTTACCGAAGGTGTTGGCGCGATTGGCGGGGGTGTGATGTTAAAATCAGATACCAAATCAACTCCGCTAGGAAGTAGTCTGGTACTAGGAGGTTCATTTGGTAGTTTTGGGAATCAATCGCTTCAATTTAAATATGGCTACAAAACCAATAAATGGGAATCAGTAACAAAATATGTATTCCAAAATGGGGCGAATGATTTCAGTTATAGAAATATAGCACAGCCTAATTATCCGGAAGTATCTCAAACCAATTCCCAATGGAATTCGCATGGAGTTAGGCAAAGTTTAAAGTACCATTTAAATTCTAAAAATACGGTTTCATTCAATGGAGTTTTATCCATTGTTAATCGTGAAATTCCAGGCTTGATGACGGACGTCTCACCATCGGAACAAAAGCAAGATGATGAAAATTTGATTTTACAAATAGGGTGGAAGAATTACGGAAAAAGAAGCCAATCGAATTTGGTTTTAGGCTATAATTATTCTGTTTTGGAATATAAAGATCCATCAGCGCAAATCAATTCTACTACCATTAATAAAAAGTTCCAGATCCGAGAAGATTATGATTATGAACTGTCAAAGCATTGGGCGTTAAATACCACTGCAAATTTGAGTTGGGCTACTGCGGAGAATGTGAACTATTCAGGGAATAACCAACAGATGATCTCATCTGTTTTAGTAGGGATTAACGGACATTTATCGTCTCATTGGGAAGTAGGCGCATTTGTCCAACCGTCATGGAATCAAACCGAATCAGAATCGGGGAATATGGATGTTTTACCCATGTTCAGTTTAGCCTACTTACCTAAAGGAAATAAAACTTTTGTGATAGGGTTAAATGCCGCACAAAACATACATTATCCTACATTAAATGATTTGTTTTGGGTTCCTGGAGGAAATCCGGATTTAAAGCCTGAACAGGCGTCTAATTTGGAATTGAATGTTCATGTAGAAGGGCAGAAGCAAAATACATGGAATTGGAAGGTAGATGGTTCGGGGTATTATGGAAATGTAGAGAACTGGATTTTATGGCAACCTACGGATAAAGGATATTGGAGTGCGCAAAATTTAAAATCGGTGGAGCATTATGGAGGGGAAGCTAAGTTAGGTGTGACTATGGATGTTTCAAAATTGAAGTTAGGATTTACTACAAGCTATCAATATGTGAAATCCATCAATAAGGATGTGAACGATGCTTCTTTGGATAAACAGTTAATTTATACTCCGGAACATTCAGCTAATTGGTTGTTAAGCAGTGGATATAAGAATTGGGGTGCATTTGTAAATTATAATTTTGTAGGGAGAAGATACATTACGACTTCAAATTCATCTTATTTACCGGAGTATGATTTGGTGGATGTAACGTTTACCTATCAGCTTAGAAAAGACAAATGGCCGAATTTTGATTTCCAATTGGATATCAATAATATTCTCAACAAAGAATATATGTCTGTAGCCTGGAGGCCAATGCCGGGTGTAAATGGACAATTTACGATTAGATATATTTTGAATTAATGTTTGGGATTCATACATACAGGTTTTTGAGGGTGGGTTTACTTGCCTTTCTGCTGGTCGGCTCCATGAGTTGTACTAAAAACTACGATGACTTTGGGCCACAGACTCCTGGTGGGGGAGGAGAAATTCCGCAGAAGAATCAGGTTTTGATTTTGAATGAAGGGAATTTTATGTTTGGGAATGGTTCTATTTCGATTTTAAATTCTACTACTGATGAAGTGGCTCAGAAAGTGTTTAAATCCAAAAATGGTTTCCCATTAGGCGATGTGCCCCAGTCCATGTTTATTCACGATAGTTTAGGATATATCATCGTGAATAATTCTTCAAAAATTGAAGTGGTTCGTTTGAGAGATTTTTCATCGGTAAAAACGATTACCGGATTCAATTCACCAAGATATATGACTGTGGTAAGCGAAAATCCATTGATTGCCTGGGTGACCGATTTATATGCAGATAAAATATGGAAGGTGAATCTGGATGAAGGTAAAATCATCGGAGAGATTCCAGCAACAGGTTGGCACGAGAATATAATGAAATGGAATAATCAGGTCATTGTATTAAGAAAGTCTGATAGTGTGGTTAGAATCATCGATATTCAAAATGAAAATGCGGTACAAACATTTGATTTTGCTACAGGTGTTGTGGATTTCGGATTGTATGATAACAATACTTTGATAACCATTTTACCTGAAGGGATTCAGGAAATTAACCTTCAAAATTATCAAACGCAAAAAGTGGTGGATTTTGTTCCGGAAAGAAATCCATTAAAAATGACATTGGACCTTATGAATAACAGAATGTACTTTATTGATAAAGATGTATTCCAATATGATTTTACTTCTAAGAAGATTGATGAGAAAGTAAAAGTACAGGCAGGATCCAATTTTTACGGAATTTTGGCACACCCGCAAACTGGAGAGATATTTCTAACCGATGCAAAAGATTATGTGCAGCCTGGAGAAGTTACCCGTTACCATGCAGATTTTAGTGATTCAATCGTATATAGTGTAGGGGTGAATCCACAACATATAGAGTTGTATTAGCGTCTCAGGCTTGGATCAAGTTCAAATGCCTTTTCAAAGTAGGTTGTGGCATCGTTTGTTTTTCCAAGTTGATTTAATGTCATCCCCAGATAGAAATACAATTGCGCATTATTGGGATTAATCTCAATAGCCTTTCGGAAAGCATTTTCCGCTTGATTAAATTCACCAATTTGTGCATAAGTAATCCCTAAATTTCCCCATGCATCTTTGTGATATGGATTGATCTTTACTGTTTGTTCGTAATACGATTTGGCTTTGTTAAAATCACCTTGTCCAAAGTAAATCGCAGCGACATTGTTTAAAGCATTGACACTTCCTTTACCGTCTTCCAGTGCTTTTTCATACGCAACTAATGCTTTTGCATGATCTCCCGATTTGTAATACACCAATGCAATCTGGGCAAGGGCCTCACCGTAATTGGGATTGAGTTCAAGTGCTTTTTCTAAGTGCTTTAATCCTTCATTTAAATTTTGTTTTCTTTCTGCTTCCGAAAGTGTAGCCAGATAATCTGTTTCTGTGAGTTCTAAAGATTGCCAGTAGTTTAACAAAGCACTTTCGGGTTGTTTAACCACATCAGCCGCATACAGAGTCGTATTTGAAAACCATTCTTTATTTCTCTTGATGGTGATACCAGAATAAAGAAGTAAGATGACGATCGAAACAATTCGAGCGGTTTTAAAGTTGAATTTAGAAATGAGATATACGATAAACAATCCGGAAGCCATACTAAATGCTACTGACGGAGTAAATAAAAGACGCTCACCAAAATAAGTTCCAATCACCAAAATCAGGTTAGAATGTAAAAAGTGAGTAATTAAATAAAATAGAATGAGATATCCCTTAATGTCTTTATTCTTAAACCATTTAAATCCATAGTAGAGCAGGCCTGCATGGAAAATAAGTCCTATGATACCTATAACCGAAACAAAGGAGGAAGGACCTTGTGTATACTCTGGATATTGACTGGCTAATGAAAAAGGAAAAACAAGTTTGTATACATACAAAATGAGATGATATCCGGATAGCAACAGCTGTGCAATTGGATCTTCTGTAGTTAGTGATAATTTAATGGGCAAAGTTTCAGCTTGCTCGGATAATGCTTTATGACGTAGATTTAAGAACAATAGCGCAGGTACAACCAAAATACCAATGATCCTATAAAAGTCTGATTTTTTTGGTTCATAGAAGAATGCAGCAGTTAACGGAATTAAGAGCAAATAAACCAAACTACTTTCTTTAGATAACAAAGCAAGAAGAAAAACGATTCCCATCACAATGAGCCAGCTGATCTTTTGAGAACGGAAGTATTTATCCAACGCCAATAAACCAGAGAGCGCAAAAAACAAACTCATGATTTCATCTCTACTTTTAATATTTGCGACTACTTCGGTATGAATAGGATGTGCCAGAAACAGCAAAGCAACCAATAATGGAAAAAGAGAATGTTGATTTGGGAACCAGTTTGAAATGAGATGAAACAAAATGATTCCAATACCGGCATAGAATAGAATATTAATCAAATGGTGTAGGAAAGGATCGCCCTGTGTATATTGATGTTCTATGGCAAAACTGGATAGAACTAAAGGACGATATAGGTCTCCAGGACTACTCCAATAACCTTTGCGATAATGTGTGCTGAAAATATCCGAAATACCATCTGTACCACTTTGTACAAATCTATTTTCTACAATTGCAGAATAATCATCCAATACAAAGCCATTTTGTAGTGTATTTCCATACAAAATAAAGGCAGAAATTATAATGACGAGTTCTTTCCAGTATCCTTTCATAATTAAGAACTTAATTAGATGACATCGCTTTGATTTGTTGTGTCATCTGTAAGTTTTGTAACGCTTCTTGATTGTTTGGCTGAATACTTAATACACGATTAAAGTACTGTTCTGAAAGATCGTAGTTTTTTCGAATCCCATGTGCTTTTCCCAGCATCAGCAAAGCATCCACATGATTGGGATTGAGTTGAATACTCTGATTTAAATTCCCTATGGCCGATTCAAAATCATTCATAAAGCCATAACACATTCCTTTAAAGTACCATACATCCGCATTAGCTGTAGTTAAAGCGGAGTAGGAGTCGAATGCTCTTAAAGCATTGGCATAATCTTGAGCTTCATAATAACTGGCTCCCAAATTAAACCACCCTTTGCGGTAGGTTGGATTCATTTTAACCAATTGTTCCAATATTATCGTGGCTTCTTTATATCTTTTTTGCTCATTGAATCCGATACCTAGATTGTTATAGGCATCATAGTATTCCGGGTATATTTTTATAGCTTGTTTCAATGCGGTTACCGATTCATTAAACAATCTGTTCTTTTCAGGAACATTGGTGGCCGCTAAACTAGCTTCACGACAAACAGTACCGTAATTATAATTACCACGTGCACTGTTTTGCAGTTTAGGATAATCCTGTGTGTATAAAGTGAAATTGTCTTTCCAGTCTTTGTTTCTATTGATCGTTATAAAAGCATAAATCGCAACCACAACCGAAGAAGCAATCCAAAAGTTCTTGTGCGAGAATAGATTGGGCTTATAATATTGAATAAAACCAAATGCGGCCACACACAAACCCAGGGAAGGGGTATATAAGAAACGTTCTGCAAATGTGGCTCCAATTGGGAATAGAAGATTAGATACGATAATCAATCCACCCAGATACCAGATAAAACCAATGCTAATAACAGGAGCTGTAGTTCGGTACTTCCACATTAAAAAGAGCATTCCAATAAGTAGAATCAATCCGATTAGTGCAGATACACTCCAAATCGGAACAATTGGAATTTGGTTAAATGAGTAATCGTGTTGTAAAGAGTAGGGAACAATCGTTTTAAAAAGGTATAAAACTTGCAACGACAAAGCGGTACCCAATTTTTCAATAAGATCATCTGTTGCAAGTATAGAGTTGTTTAGTCCAGAAAGACTTCCTTCATCCACAGGATTAGGCATGTTATCTAAAACCAATTTTCGAATTAGTAAAAAAACACCACCTAAAACACCAGTGATTCCCTGTATAGTCATCAGGTGTTTCTTTTGATCCGGATGTAATAAAAACAACGTAAGTGGAATGATTACAACAAAAGGAAATGTACTCTCTTTAGCAAATAAGCCAACAAAGAAGAGTAAACTCCCAATGATTAGGTTTTTGATTTGAGATTGTAATAAGTATCGATTAAAGAACAGCATACTGGCTAATAAAAAGATCAAAGCCAACATTTCATCGCTTCCTTTAATATTGGCAACGACTTCAGTATGAATGGGTATAGCCAGAAATAATACTCCGAATAATAAGGCTATGTTTATGGAACTTTTAAAAACTTCAATAAAAACTCTGAAAATCAAAATGGAGGTAATAATCGCGTAGACGACATTAAAGAAATGGCCCGGAAAAGGAGAGTTGGGCCAAAACTCATTTTGAAATGCAAAAATTAAAGGACTCAAAGGACGGTACAAACCATCATTGAATTCCTGAACACCGTTTAAATAGTTTGAAGATAAAATATCCGAAATTCCTGCAAACCCGTTTTGAACATGTTTATGCTGAAGAATAATCGCATGATCATCTAAAACAAAGCCATGTTGCAGTGTATTTCCATAAAGAACTAAACCGGCAACAATCAGGATAATATACGGCAAGTATTTTTTCATGTATAGCAAATAATAGGTTCGTAAAACTATAAATAAAACCAAACGAAAAAAAAGAGTGATGTTTAAATTATTATGTTGTTTTATAGTTCGTGCGATCTAGAACAATACAAGGTCTCTGAGGGTTTCAGAGACCTTGTCGGGTGAAGTAGATGTTGGGTTAAGTATACTAAGGGGTGTTATTTAGGGTTTGGATAACATTTGAATTTCATTGGCAATGATTTCCGTAATGTAGTGTGTGGTACCGTTTTTATCATCGTATGATTTGTTGTTTAACTTACCCTCAATAGCCACTTCTTGTCCTTTGGTGACATACTTTTCAATGATTGTAGCAGTATTTCCCCATGCAACTACATGATGCCATTGTGTTTTATCTACCTTTTCACCGTTTTTGTTTTTGTAAGACTCATTAGTAGCCATTGAAAAACGGGCTAATTTGTTTCCATTTTCTAAAGTTTTTACTTCCGGATCCTGACCTAAGCGTCCGATTAATTGTACTTTGTTTCTAAGCGTATTCATAACGTATTGAGATTAAAAGATTAATAATTGTATTTCGCCAGTTGTTGTTGAAATAATTTGATGATGCAAATATGAAATGCGAACAAAATCTTATTCGGTATTTAGTCGTTTACTAGTCATTTGTAAACGTTTGCTGTCGGTTAAAATAAGAGTAGGTTGGAGTGTAAAGTTTTGTTAACGAGTCATTCCGCTGATTAATCCGGTGAAATACGGAATTAACCAAATAAACCATACCAATAGGCTGAATTTATGAAATGTATATAACTTATTAGGGTCTTTTTTAATGATAATTGTGGTGGCCCAGATGGCATGAATGATCATGAACATCAGGCCGAGCATCCCTGTAAGTGTATGTAGATTGAAAATAAGGATTCCTACCTGTTGTTTTACATAAATGGTTCCCAGGGTGTCAGCAATGAGTCCAAGCCAGAAGAAAAGAAGATGCCAGGGTTTTAATGTTTTTTGAAGACGTTCGCTCCAAACACCAATACTATAGAAAATCAAGGCTAATGTGAAATAGATGATGGCGTATAAAACAATCTCTGGCATCTTCAGATACTTAGTGAATTAAACTTTAAAAGATTACTTTCTTGAATATGTTCCCCAACCGTGATTCTGGGTAGTGGTATCGCTTGGAATGTTTACGGTCATGCCATTATTTACACTAGTCACTAATTCCTTATATAAATGTATAGAGTCTGCAGTGATGCTTTTAACGAATATGAGATAATACAAGTTGGCATTGGTGTGACCAATAAATCGATTGTCTTCTAATAAAAATGTGTCTCTATGAAGCACATAGTTAGCTTGACCAATTGGACCATCTAATACATATCTTATACTATCTTGATAGACTGAATATGTCACAGTTTGCATATTTCCTGGTCCGGCTTGAAAACTTCTTTCCCAGATTCCGGTAAATGGGATAGTAGCTTTAGGAGTAGGAGTGGGCACAGGGTCTTCTTTTTTACAAGCAGCTAAGAATAGAAGACCGGATAGTGTAAGTACAAATATATTTTTCATGTGTTTTATTTAGAACGGGTCTAAATTAGGGTGGTTCAAAAAGTGAATTCATGACATTGATCAGGGATAATTTATATGACATTTTTCAGACAATGGAAGGACCAACAAAAGCCCCTTTAAAATTTATAAAAATCCGGAACTCAAAATCGAACAAAATCTAAGAAATATGATGCCTAACAGCTAAATTAATGACATCATATAATGATAATTTTTAGGTGTTTTATATGATGAGTTTTGTGAGAAAAGTCACATCTGCTATACAAAATTTTCCGTGACAAAAATTACCGATTTTTAGGTATAAATTAACCTGTTTTTATAACTGGCTGTTTTTTAAGAGTGTATGATTTTCTAAATTTGAAAGGGGTTGATCTAAATCATTAATAAAGGATATTTATATCATCTTTTCGTCAGATATGACCTGCTAAGTTTGGAAAGAGACAATTAAAAAAATTGGATTATGCCGATTAAAAGCTACTTGGTGCATCCTATGGATGGACAAAAAGAACAACTGATTCAAAAGCTAGAAAAGATTCCTTTTTGCGAATTAAATCCCTCTACCAACGAAGACATTATAGTGCTGGTAACAGATACATCTTCTATTGCTGAAGAGAAAGAATTAGAACAAAAGTTTGAGGCAATTTCTGAAATAAAAAATATGGCCCTGGTATCGGGTTTTGACATCTAAATAAATTCTGTGATCATGAAAATGGATAGAAGAAGTTTTATAAAGAAAATGGCGGCAGCATCGGCAATGATGGCTGCTTCAACGATGATTCCGGGCATTATGTTTGCCTATGAACAAGAGAATTTGATTTCTGATTTACAAGGTGATATTGAATGGAAAAAAGCACCGTGTAGATTCTGTGGTGTAGGGTGTGGTGTATTAGTAGGAACACAAAATGGTAAAGCAGTTGCTGTAAAAGGTGATCCAAGATCTTCGGTAAATAAAGGTCTTTGTTGTATGAAAGGATATCACTCCATTATATCTATGTATGGAAAGGACCGTTTAAAAAGTGCCTGGGTACGTAAGAATGGAAAGCTGGTAGAAACTTCCATGGAAGATGCTTTGGATTTAGTGGCTTCTAAAATGCAGGAGACGATTAAGAATCATGGTAAAGATGCGGTATCTATGTATGGATCTGGTCAATGGACTATTCCAGATGGATATGTGGCTTCTAAATTTATGAAAGGATGTATTGGTACCAATAATCTGGAAGCCAATGCACGTTTATGTATGGCCAGTGCGGTAACCGGATTTTTAACCTCATTTGGTTTGGACGAACCAATGGGCTGTTATGAAGATATTGATTATGCTGATGTATTTGTATTGTGGGGAAATAATATGGCAGAAATGCACCCGGTATTGTTCTCCAGATTATTGGACCGTAAAATCAAAGATGGTGCAACTATCGTTGATTTTGCAACTAGAACCACAAGAACCAGTAGAGCTTCGGATCGTTCGATTTTATTCAGACCAAATACAGATTTAGCGGTTGCAAATGCCATTTGTTATGAGATTATTAATAATGGATGGATGAATACCGAGTTTGTGGCTCAGCATGTGAATTTCATGAGCGGTAAAACCAATATGGGTTACGGACTGGAAGAAAATTACAAGTTTAAGGATGAGGCTACCAAAATTGATTTTGAACAGTATAAAGAATTCTTAAAAGACTATACTCCTGAAAAAGTATCTAAGATATCAGGTGTATCTGTTAAAGACATAAAATACATGGCAGCGTTGTATGGTGATGCCAATAAGAAAGTGATGTCATTATGGTGTATGGGTATGAACCAGCATACACGTGGTACCTGGATCAATAATTTGGTATATAATGTACACTTATTAGTAGGTAAGATTTCGAGTCCGGGAAATGGGCCTTTCTCGCTTACGGGTCAACCTAGTGCATGTGGTACAGTAAGAGAAGTTGGTACATTAACACATAAGTTGCCACATGGTGTGGTGATGAAAGAAGAACATCGCGAATTTGCTGCGAAGATTTGGGGGGTACCAGTAACTAATATTGACCCTAAGCCATCGAATCATACAGTGGATATGTTTAGAGCTTTAGATCGAGGCGATATTAGATTTATGTGGATTCAGGTAACCAATCCTATGGTGACCATGCCTAAATTAAATCGCTATAGAGATGGCGCATTAAAAGAAGATCGTTTTGTAGTGGTATCTGATATTTACCCAACCCCAACTACTGAAATTGCAGATGTGATTTTACCATCAGCAATGTGGGTGGAGCGTGAAGGATTATATGGAAACTCAGAGCGTAGAACCCAATATTTTGAGAAAATGGTTGATGCTCCCGGAGAGTCTATGAGTGATACTGTTCAAATTATGGAAGTAGCGCGTAGAATGGGATTCGAGAAACAATTTGCGTATAAAGATGAAACCCACATCGAGGAGATTTACAATGAATATCGTAAACACCACGAAGGGAAGAAACATAATATGGCACCATTGGAAGTCTTAAAGAATCAACCCGGTGCGATGTGGCCGTTTGTGGATGGAAAAGAGACTAAATGGAGATATAATTCTAAATATGATCCAGCTTGTTCTAAAGAGGGTTTCGATTTTTATGGAAAACCTGAAGGGCGCGCAATTATTTGGCAACGTCCTTATGAGCCTGCTCCAGAAGAGCCGGATCAGGAATATCCATTCTGGTTAAATACGGGTAGAGTAGTAGAACACTGGCATACAGGATCAATGACTCGAAGAATTCCTGTATTACATAAAGCAATGCCAAAAGCATATGCAGAAATTAATCCTGCGGATGCGAAGCGTTTAAACATTTTGGATGGTGATCAGGTGAAATTAACATCCAGAAGAGGTTCAATTGTGATCGATGCCATGATTAATGGTCGAGGTAATCCACCGGAAGGAATGGTATTCGTTCCTTTCTTCGATGAAGATCTAAAAATCAATGAACTGACTATTGATGCGTATTGTCCGATTTCAAAACAACCGGACTATAAGAAATGTGCCATTAAGGTTGAAAAAGCTTAAACTGTAAACTATGAAAAGGGTCGTAATATTATTGTTGTTTGTGCTTTTATTGTCTGGTGGATTGATGATTGTATCTAAATCTATTGATAGTGCCGGTTCATTTGCAAAAGTAACGTCAACAGAGTTTAAGTCTATTCCGGTGCCTACCGAGAAGTGGAGTAGTGAGACCTGGAATGCAGCCGGATACTATCAAAACACATTTGAAGAATGGGTTCCTGAGAAAAAACTGGATGATTACTATGCACATAGAGCATATTATGGAGCACCTCCTCATATTCCACATCCTGTTTCTAACGAAATGACCATGGGCGGGAAAGACTGTCTGAAATGCCATGAAAATGGAGGATATGTGAATACCTACGATGCATTTGCACCAGTAGTTCCGCATCCCGAGAAAGTAAATTGTCGCCAATGTCATGCTGCAGTTTTGGCTGATGGACTATTTAAAGAGACCAATTGGGATCAGGATAAAAGAAGACCTGTGAGCATCCATAACCATGCTTTAGAAGGAAGTCCTCCAACTATTCCACATGAATTGGATATGCGTAGAGATTGTTTGTCTTGTCATGCAGGACCAGCAGCTTCAGAAGAGATCAGAGTATCACACCCTGATCGTGTAAACTGTCGTCAGTGTCACGCATTAAACGAGCAGTCAAAAGAAATTAAAGACTTTTATAAAGAACTTAAATAATTATGAAAACCTGGATATATTCAATCGTAATAGTCGTAGTAGTATTGGTCGCAGGTTCTATGCTGAGTTCCATTATTATGAATAATCATCATGGTGGACATCATGGAGTATTTGAAAAAATTGAGCATACTGCATTTAACGATTCAGCAAATGTAAGTTCTATAAGACATTTGGCTTCTTTAGACACGGTAAGTGTAAACTTAGATGGAAGACATTTTGCAATTCCTGAACGTACTGGTGAAATTACTTCGTATAAATGCTCAGAGTGTCACAATGAGCCATTGGCTGATTTGAAAGCGATACAACCTAAAATTGGAGAAAAATCTCACTGGAATATTCAATTAAAGCACGCATCTGATGAGGTGATGAACTGTACCAGTTGTCATGGCAATGAAAACATGGATGAATTGCATTCTATTACCAATCAGAAAATTTCGTTTAATGAGAGTTATAAATTATGTGCACAATGCCATCAAATGGAATATGAAGATTGGGTAGGCGGAGCGCATGGAAAACGCATTGGCGGATGGGCAAAACCGGTGGTGAAGAATACTTGTGTAAATTGTCATAACCCACATGAACCTGGGTTTCCGCACAAACAACCAAGTAGAATCAACACCAGAATGATGGAGCAACGTGCTAAAAAATAGACTTGTATTATGATAATAGATAATTTAAAGAAGCTTCAGAAATTGTTTAACAACGGGATTGAACATCCTGCTTCTGAAGGAAGTGATGGTATAGGTCAGGTATTTGAGAAAAAAGTAGACCGAAGATCGAGTTTAAAAGCGCTGGTTGGAGGTGCATTGGCAACTACGGCATTAACTGGAACCAGTTGTTCGGATAACAAGTGGCAAGAGTACTTCAAAGGAAATTACAAGCTGATGACCGATGAAGAGCGTCATGCGACTATTGAACGATTAACCAAAATGTATAGTCAACGTACAGGAAATAAAATCAATTTGAGTGATAAAAAAGCGATTCCCGGGACTTTGTTTGGCTATGCCTTTAATGTGAGTAAATGTCAGGGATATGGTGATTGTATTAGTGCTTGTGTAGAAGAGAATAATCAGGATCGGGATACGCAAATGCAGTATATCCGAATCCATGAAATGGATAAAAAAAATGGGATCAATTTTGAAATGGCGGATGATACCTTTTCGCATGAAGTTCCAGCAGAAGGCCATTTCTATATTGGAACTCAGTGTTTCCATTGTGAAAACCCACCATGTGTTAAGGTATGTCCGGTAGAAGCAACCTGGCAGGAAGAAGATGGAATCGTGGTGATTGATTATGACTGGTGTGTGGGCTGTAGATATTGTTTGGCAGCTTGTCCATATGATGGGCGTAGATTTAACTGGAAACAACCTAATGTTCCGGAAGAAGAAGTGAACAAAGAACAGCACTATTTAGGAAATAGGTTACGTAAAAAAGGAGTGATGGAGAAATGCACGTTCTGTGTGCAACGTTCCAGAAATGGTAAAAATCCGGCTTGTGTAGAAGCATGCCCGACCGGAGCCAGAACCTTTGGTAATATTCTAGACCCTGAAAGTGAAATCAGATATATCCTGGAAAATAAAAAGGTTTTTCGTTTAAAAGAAGATTTAGGTACGGAACCTAAGTTTTGGTATTACATGGACTAATTCAATAACGCGTAAAACATTCAAAATGCAATTTTTAAAGGTATCCTCATCGTTAATAAAAGATAGTTTTAAATTCATTACTTCAGGTAGTGCTACTTATCATATATGGATGAGTGTGCTCAGTGCAGTAATGCTTATTGGAACCTGGGCATATTATGTTCAAATCGATCAGGGCTTGATCGTAACAGGAATGAGCGATAATGTAGGGTGGGGACTTTATATCTCCAATTTTACATTCTTGGTTGGAGTTGCGGCAGCGGCTGTGATGCTGGTTTTACCAACCTATATTTTAAAAGATATTGATTTCGCCAATGCGGTATTGATTGGAGAAGGATTGGCTGTAGCTGCTTTGATCATGTGTATGGCTTTTGTAACCGTGGATATGGGTGGGCCTGCTAATCTGTGGCATATGATTCCTGGGATTGGCTCATTGAATTGGCCCAATTCTATGTTGAGTTGGGATGTGATCGTATTATTGGGATATTTAACCATTAACCTTACGATTCCTGCATATATCCTATATTGTAGATATCAAGGAAAAACGCCAAAGAAATCCATATATGTTCCCGGAGTAATTCTATCAGTATTTTGGGCGGTAGGAATCCACATGGTAACAGCATTCTTATATCAAGGACTTATGGCACGTCCATTCTGGAACAACGCATTATTAGGGCCTCGATTCTTAGCATCTGCTTTTGCAGCTGGACCAGCTTTGATCATCATCATTTTAGAATTGATTAGAAGATGGACAGCTTATGAGATTACTCAAAAAACCATTGATAAAATCTCAATGGTAGTAACAGTAGCAGCTCAGATTAACTTAATCATGTTGATTTCAGAGTTGTTTAAAGAATTCTATTTCCCTACTCATCATAGTATCAGTGCACAGTATCTATTCTTTGGACTAGAAGGACACAATGCATTAGTTCCATGGATTTGGACCGGAATTTTATTGAATGTGGTAGCTACTGCAATTCTAACCGTAAAACAATGGCGTGGTAGATTCTTAAACATCGCATGTTTAATGCTTTTTGCCGGAATTTGGGTAGAAAAAGGATTTGGGTTGATAGTACCTGGATTTATTCCTGGACAATGGGGCAAAATCGTAGAGTACACTCCAAGTATTATTGAAATTGCAATTACCATAGCCATCTGGGCAATGGGCGCATTCGTATTTACCATTTTAGCCAGAGTTGGAATTGGGATTGAATTAGGACATATTAAGTTGAAAAAGTAGTATTTGTTTAAGATTGCTTAAACTTATTCCACTATCAATAAAATGAATTTAGAACTATCTAAAAAAGTAATTTCAGAAATCAAATAGTAGTCAAAAAAGCCTAAATTTGAATCGTTTTAATAACGTTTCAGATATGAATATCCCTGACATTGATCTACCACGAATCGTTGTAGTTGGTAGTGGTTTTGCAGGTCTTCGATTTTGTAAAAAAATTGATACTTCCAAATATCAAGTGGTATTATTGGACAAGAATAATTATCACACATTTCAACCTTTATTATATCAAGTAGCCAGTAGTGGTTTGGAACCGGATTCTATTGTATATCCGATTCGAAAAATCTTCAAAGGAAAGAAGAATTTCTTTTTTAGGATGGCAGAAACTCATCGTGTAGATGCAGAAGGTAAATTTATCGAAACTTCAATTGGGAAGATCAAGTATGATCAGTTGATCATTGCGACAGGAGCAACTTCCAATTATTTTGGTATGAAGAATATTGAGAAATATTCCATGCCCATGAAAAGTCTGGTGGAAGCATTAAACCTCAGGAGTTTGATCATTCAGAATTTTGAGGAAGCTTTGAATACGACTGATTTGGTTGAGCGCGAAAGTCTGATGAATTTTGTAATCGTTGGTGCTGGAGCTACCGGGATAGAGCTGGCAGGCGCATTGGCGGAACTTAAAGAGCAGGTTTTACCTAATGATTATCCGGATTTGGACATTCGGAGAATGCAGATTCATATTTTGGAGGCCAATGATCGGGTACTGGCAAATATGAGTGCCGAATCTTCAGCAAAATCTGAAAAGTATCTGAAACAACGTGGTATTCACATTTGGTTGAATACGATGGTAAAAGATTACGATGGACGGACAGTTATTTCCAATAAACAGAACTTTGAAGCGCGAACCTTAATTTGGGCTGCCGGGATTATGGGAAGCTCTCCTGAGGGGTTGAAAATTGAGAAAACCAGGGGACAGCGTATTGTAGTTGGTGAGTGTAATGATGTGAAGGGCGTTGAAGATGTTTATGCCATCGGAGATATCGCACAGATAGAAACAGATCTATACCCTAAAGGTAATGCTATGTTGGCTTCAGTTGCTGAGCAACAGGGAGCACATTTAGCTAAAAACTTTAATCTGAAAGCGAGAGGGAAGGAGATGATACCTTTTGTGTACAATGATAAGGGGACTATGGCTACCATCGGTCGAAATAAAGCTGTGGTGGATCTTTCGTTTATTAAGTTCGGAGGGTTGTTTGGTTGGCTTACGTGGATGTTTGTCCATTTGATGTTACTGGTCGATTTCAGAAGCCGCTTGGTAGTGTTTATCAATTGGGTTTGGAGTTACATTTTTTACGACAAAGGAACCCGTTTGATTATTCGAAAATTTAAAGGAAAAAATCTCAAATAGGACATTTTACGCGTCCATTTTTTCAATTTTAATGAGAAAGTTCGGGGCGAAAAACAAATAGTGTGCCGTTTTGGTTTTTTGGGTTTAACTAATTGTTTTTTAGGTTTTTGTGTTTGTTAATTTTTAACAAAATTAGTCTTTTTTTTTCATGGTTATTAGGTATAGGATATTTTAATTCGTATCGAAATAATTACTAATTAAACTAAGACATATGAAAAAACTAGTATTAAAAACAATGGCATTGACCGTAATCCTATTTGGAACAGCTCAAACAAACTTAAATGCCCAGGTGGTAGAACAAGGAACCGCTATTTTCGATGTGTATTATGGATTCCCTAATCTATATACCACAGTATTAAAATCTGCTTACAACAACGAACCAAGTGTATCAGTTACAGGTACAGGCCCAATTGGAATTCGAGGAGAGTATATGTTGACCGATAAAATTGGTTTTGGATTGGATATTAATTATACCAATACAACCGCAAAATGGACAGATACGCTAAGTACTTCTTACAACTATGAAGTAAGCGTACCAAGATTCAGAGCAATGGGTAAATTTAATTTCCACTTCGCACAAAGTGATGTGTTTGATGCATATACTGCAGTAGGTGCAGGATATAGTAGTTGGAAAATGAATGTAACCACAAATGACCCAAGCTATGTAGATGATTCATCTTTATCAAACCCAATTCCAATTGCATTTAGATTGGCACTTGGTGGAAGATACTTCTTCACGGATAACATCGGATTAGGTTTAGAGTTCGGATTAGGTGGAGGAGCTTTAATCCATGGAGGATTAGCGATTAAATTATAAGAACCTAATAAAATTGATAAAGAAGGCCGCTGGATAATTCCAGCGGCTTTTTTTGTGACCAATTTTTCAGGAATACGATGAAAGTCATGTTTTTAATCCTATTTATCGTTATATATTTGTGTGCATAACGAATATGGAGAATACGTATCATATTAAATCACGATTTTGGATTTCTTCCAAAGAAGGAACTTATCTGGGTGAGGGTAGGGTAAGACTGCTTCAAGCGATTGATAAAAATGGTTCTATTAGTGCGGCTTCAAAGGAGTTGAATATCTCTTATAGAAAAGCATGGAAGATGATTGATATAATGAATTCTCAGGCTAAGTCTCCATTGGTTGAACGACAAACCGGAGGGAAAAAAGGAGGAGGAACCGTAGTAACCAAAGAAGGAAAGAAAGCAATTGCTTCTTATTTGGTATTAAAAGAAAAATGTAATGCTTTTATGGATCAGGCATTTGCCGAAATGGATTTTAACGATTAATGATTCAAGATGTTTCCATAGTGATTTTGGCGGGAGGAAAAAGCTCTCGAATGGGTGAAGATAAGGGGCTTTTGAATATGCATGGACGTTCATTCATTGATCAGTTAATGCATACTTTAAAAAGCGTTTCATCCCAAATATGGATATCTGTTGCAAAACACAATAGGGTGAATTATAAAAAGTATGCGTCTCAATTAGTCATAGATGAATATGTGGACTTAGGTCCTCTGGGCGGAATCACTTCTGTTTTAGATCACATTCAAACAGATTGGTTTTATGTGATTTCAGTAGATGCACCATTGGTGACTGAAGAGGTTTTAAAGATGCTTTGGAATACGAAGGAAGGTTATGAAGCAGTGGTTTTTGAAACTGAAGGGAAAATCCATCCATTAATAGCGTTGTATCATAAGAGTACTAAGCAAACCTGGAGGTTGGCTTTGAATGAGAACAGGTTAAAGATTACAGAATTGGTGTATCAAATGAAGTATAAAACGGTTGTAGCAAATGCGGAACAAACCAAACAACTTAGAAATATCAATACACCTAAAGATTATAAAGAAGTTTTAAGAAGTTAGAAATATGAAAATTAAGATTTTATACTTCGGAGCAATAGCGGAAATCATGCAAAAAACAGCTGAAGAGCTGGAAGTAGGTAAAAAGACCTATTTGTATGAACTCAAAGACAAACTAGAATCTTTTAACAAGAAGTTGAAGGAGATGAATTTTGCTTTAGCGGTAAATCAAAAAATGACTCAGCAGAATATAGAACTACAAAATGGGGATGAAATCGCTTTTTTTCCGCCATTTGCCGGAGGCTGATTTTTAAGAATATAAGAATGGAGAAGACGAAAAAAATTAAAAATGTATTTAGAGAAGGTGCTATAACACCTGATATGATTGCGAAGTCGATAGCGGCTCATCAATCAAAAACACAAATTGGTGCACATGAAATCTTTCTGGGGCAGGTGCGTGCAGATCAGATTGAAGATAAAACAGTAAAAGCCATTGAATATACCGCACATGAGGAGATGGCCAATCAAATCATGCATGATATTAGAGAAGCAGCTTTTGAAAAGTTTGATTTGAGTTGTATGCACATCTACCATAGTCTGGGAGAAGTAAAAACTGGAGAAATTTGCTTGTTTGTTTTTGTATCTTCAGCACACCGATTGCCGTCACGAGAGGCTTTAGCATTTTTGGTAGAAGAGATTAAGCAAAAAGCGCCAATTTTTGGAAAAGAAATCTTTGAAGACGAGAGTCATCAATGGAAAGTAAATAATTAGTAGGAAATAAAAATTAGAAATAGGGAATGATATAAGGATGGGGCCGATGTAGAATTTAAAATAACAACACCATGGAAATAGGAAAGCCTTCTGAGGCGGAATTTGAGCAAGTCATTCAATTGGCAAATTCAATGAAATTAGATGTGACCGATGCCAGTCGAGAACAGTTTATTATTGTCAAAGATTCAAATTATGTAGCGGCTTTTGCCAGAATATTTCCGAAAGGGACGTTATACGAATTGGCTACATTGGGAGTCGTTAAAACTTATCGTGGACAAGGATTGAGTATGTTGCTTGTTGAGAAATTACGCGAATTATATCCTCAATTATATTTAGTTACAGTAATCCCCGAATATTTTAAAAAACTGGGATTTGAAGTATCTAATGAAATTCCCAAAGAATTAGAATCCAAGTACAATCAATGCGAGTTATGGCATGGCTACGGAGATCCTGTGGTGATGAAATGCGAAGCATAGAAAAGACGAAAATGGTTGATATAACACACAAGATAAATACTTTAAGAGAAGCAACAGCACAGGCCACAGTTACCGTGAGTTCAGAAGATACTATTACAGCTGTTCAGAATAATACCGTGCCTAAGGGGAATGTATTTGAAATGGCAAAAGCAGCTGGATTATTAGGGGTGAAAAATACGCCTCTAATTTTGCCTGATTGTCATCCGCTACCTATTGAGTATACTGGTATTGATTATGAAATTGACGGATTGCAAATTCGTATCAGGATGACCGTAAAAACCATCTATAAAACGGGAGTGGAAGTAGAGGCGATGCATGGGGCAAGTGTGGTGGCGCTAACCATGTATGATATGTTAAAGCCAATTGATAAAGGGGTGGAGATTCGAGACATCAGATTACTGAAGAAAAAAGGTGGTAAATCTGATTTTAAAGACCGTTTTAGAACGGATTTAACAGCAGCGGTGATTGTATGTTCAGACACCATTTCTGCAGGGCAAAAAGAGGATAAAGCAGGAAAAGCGATCATAGCCAAATTGGAAGATTCTCAGGTAGAGGTTAAAGATTATGTGATCATTCCGGATGAAAAAGAAGACATTCAGGATAGACTAAATACATATGTGGATCAGAATCTGGATTTGGTAATTTATACCGGTGGAACCGGATTATCAAAAAGAGATGTAACCCCAGAATCTATTCAACCATTATTGGATATGGAAATTCCGGGAATTGCTGAGGCGATCAGAAGTTATGGTCAGGAGCGAATGCCATTTGCTATGCTTTCCAGAAGTTTGGTAGGTGTAAAAGAACAGACTTTGGTAATGGCTTTACCAGGTTCTACCAGAGGAGCTCAGGAATCAGTAGATGCGGTATTTCCATTTGTATTACACCTGTTTAGAATCATGAAGGGTGCCAGACATGATAATTGATCAATACGATAGGGTTCATAGTTATTTGCGGATCTCTCTGATAGAACGCTGTAATTTACGTTGTACATATTGTATGCCGGAAGAAGGAATACCTCTACTTCCAAAGTCGCATATTATGCGTAATGAGGAGATCATTGACATTGCTCGTGAATTCGTGAATTTAGGTGTGCGTAAGATTCGTTTGACTGGAGGGGAACCTTTGATGCGTAAAGGATTAGACTTTATTCTGGAAGGATTGCAGAGCTTAAATGTAGATTTAGGGATGACCACTAACGCTATTTTATTGAATCAACATTGGGACCTTTTAAAACGTACAGGGTGTACTGCGTTAAATATCAGTTTGGATTCGCTTCAGGCTGAAAAAATGAATCAACTTTCCAGACGGAATAAATTTGAGATCATCATGGATAATATCCATGAAACCATACGAAGAGGTTTTGATGTCAAGATCAATGTAGTATTGCTGAAGGGAACCAATGATGATGAAATAGTTGATTTCATAGAATGGGGTAGAAATTTACCGATAACCGTTAGATTCATTGAGTTTATGCCATTTAGCGGGAATAAATGGGACTGGAATAAAGATGGAATCACGCTAAAGGATGTTCTTCATAAAGCAGAAAATTATTTTGGAGAAGAGAACGTAGAACGTGTATCAGACGCACCAAATGATACCTCTAAAAATTATCGAATAAAAGATTCTATTGGAAAGTTTGCAGTTATTAGTACAGTGTCCAATCCATTTTGTGATACATGTAATCGAATTCGTTTAACCGCAGATGGAAAAATGAAAAACTGCTTGTTTTCAAATTCTGAAACAGATATTCTTGGGGCCTATCGAAGTGGTCAACCCTTAAAGGAAGTCATTTTGAATGGCGTTTGGAATAAAAAGCAGGCCAGAGGCGGTATGACCCAATTCGAAGATTTTGCCGATCCTGTTCAAAATCAGGAGAACCGTAGTATGATTCGAATAGGGGGATAGTTTATTTTTTTATAAAGACCTCTTTCGTATCCGTTTTTAAATCACCATTTAAGCGAAATTTCCAATTTTCGTATAAAGTAACCTCTTGGGTATGCGTGGAAAACATACAACTCTTACAGTTTATGGTACTCTGAATTTGTGAGATTTGTACCTGAGATATAACATCCTCACGATTAGTTGTTTTTATGTTTATAAATACGGGGTTGTTTTCACCGTAATAATTGTTGATGATTTTGTCCAGGTTAACATTTAATGTTCCATCACCGGTAACAGGATAATATTGTTCCAAAACTGTTGAGTTAGAATCTACAATGTTTACAAATGATTTATCTGTAGGTTCAAAGTTCGTAAAATGAATCTCTAGCATTGGAGTATTTTGAACAAAGCAATCTACTTTTCTGCAGCAACTAGAGGTAATTAAAAGGGTGGATAAAAGTCCGGTAATTATTAAAGCAAAGCGTTTCATAAGGTTGTAATAATTTTAGTTGACGTTTAAACGTTCAAATTAGTAGACGTATTATATGCGACTAAAGTTAAATTATACGCCCTTCATCTTTAAGGAATTGTATGAGTTGTATAATCTCTTTTTTATCCGATACTGGAAAAGTATCAATAATTTCAAGATCTTTCTGTCCCTTAGATTTTAGATTTAGAATACGCTCAATTTTTGCTTCTTTAGATTGAGGAATAGGTTTTTTTTGACGTTTGATACAGACATCACAAATTCCACAATCATCTGGCTCATCAATACCAAAGTATCTCAGGATAATTTTGTTTCGGCATTCATTTTTTGAGGTTAAGAGTTCTATAAAAGTATCTAAACGTTGATGTGCCATTTTTTTGAGTAGATGGTAGTTTTCAGGACTAATCCGTAGATTTTGTTCCATAACCGCATTCTCAGTAAAAGTCAGCCAGGGAACTTCCGTTTGTTCACGATAATCAATCAAATTCAGTTTTTTCAGTTGTCTGAAATGTTGCACAATAGTTCTCCGATTTTGTTGGGTACGTTGACCTAATAAGGTTTCGTTGATTACTTGAAAATCATCAAATAGACCAGTGTATGAGCGGAGTAGAACTTCTATGGTTTCTCCGACAATTCGATCTTTTAATCTATAGTTATACAATGTCTTTTGAGAAGCTGTAATCATGATTCTGGAAGGTGTACGCGCAGCATCGCTTAAAGAAATATAACCTTCTTTCTCCAGGAATTTTATCGAATTGTAAACCACACCAGGTTTTAAATTATAGCGTTGACAAATTTCCGTAATTTGAAAAGGCAAAGAAGATCCACCACCGGTTCCGGGAGGTAAAAGATAAAAGTTCGTAAGGACTTTGTAAATATGTTTAATTGTTTTGAGTTCCGGGAAAGAACGCTCCAATCTGTTGCGGATTTCGGTTAGATCAGCATTGTTGAATAGTACAATTGACCAGGCTTTTTCACCATCGCGTCCTGCTCTACCAGCTTCCTGATAATAGGCTTCTATAGAGAGGGGGAGATGATAATGTGCGACAACACGTACATCGGGTTTGTCGATCCCCATTCCAAAGGCATTTGTGGCACATATATAAGGTTTTTCGTTTTTCATCCACAATAGACGTGCGTTTTCGCGATCTTGATATGAAAGACCACCATGATAAAATGTAGAAGGAATGGACTGAGATTGTAACCAATCAGAGAGCTTTTTGGTGTCTTTTCTGGTATGTGAATATACAATTCCTGCACCTTCAGTTTTTCGAAGAATCTTTTGAATTCTATCTGTTTTATTATCCGTTTTAATAAAGTAATACGAAAGATTTGGTCGAGAAAAGTTACCTTGAATAAGCTGATGATCAGAAAGCTGTAGAAATGTGCCAATATCTTTTACGACTTGTGGTGGAGCACTCGCAGTTAAAGCTAAAATGGGAACTTTGGGTTGTAATTCCCGAAGCTTTGACAATTTGAGATAATTCGGACGAAAGTCAAAGCCCCATTGCGAAATACAATGCGCTTCATCAATAGCAAATAAAGCGACTTTCATGACTTTTAATCGCTGTTGGAATAATTCCGTATTTACACGTTCAGGAGAAACATAAACAAACTTGTATTTGTGATATACCGCATTTTCCAGTGCAATATCTACTTCTCGATAACTCATTCCGGAAGTGATTGCAATAGCCGAAATTCCGTTTTTTTTGAGATGGCTTACCTGATCATTCATCAAAGCAATCAAAGGAGAGATAACAATGGTGACGCCATCTAGAGTCATCCCAGGAACTTGATAACATATGGATTTACCGCCTCCGGTTGGAAGCAAAGCAATAGTATCACGAGCACTTAAAATACTCGTGATGACTCTATTTTGATCTGGTCTAAAATCCGGGTAATTCCAGTATTTCTGAAGTACTTCCCGTGCTTTATCTATCATGCGTAAACCTTCAATGTATTATTCCAATACAATTTTAAAGGTTTGTGTGCTATTCTGATCAGAAATATTTAAAATATAAACGCCTTTAGCATGTTGGCTTAAATCAAAAGGAACATTTGTTCTGGATCTGGTTGCACGAATAGTTTTTTCGGCAATCGTTTTTCCGGATACGTCTGTAATTCTAAATTGAACAGGATGTCCCGTAGTGATATTGGTAAATACCACATTTACGATTCCGGATGAAGGATTAGGATAAATGGAGATATCCTTTTTGATTGTAATGGTATTCACTGATGTCACTTTTAGATTGACTTGAGAAGTCCCTTTACAACCCTTTGTATCTTTCACGTAAACCGTATAAATACCGGAAATTAGTCCGGTATAAATATTACTCGTTTGATAGGTGATATTGTCCAGACTGTATTCATAAGGCGGATTTCCTCCTGAAACGTTTAAGACAATTGAGCCATCATTTGACACATTTGTGGTTGTTGGAACAATAGAATCAACAATGGAGATATCACCCGGAGCAGATACATAAATGGGTTGAGAAGTACCTATACAATTGCTATCATCTCTTACATAGAATGTGTAATATCCTGTATCCAGTGATGAGAAAATATTACTGGTACCCCAATTGATACTATCAGAACTCAATAATAAGTTCCCAGATCCACCTGAAGCGGTAAGAGTAATAATCCCATCCGTATTCCCATTACAGGTTACCGGAATTATGGTTTCTTGAAAAGCAAATGTATCCGGACCAACCAAATTAAACGGAACCTCAGCGATGCAGGAGCCATTCTTAATAAAAACCGAATGGTTTCCTGGTGTTAGTTGAGAAAACATGTTTGAGTTTTGATACACTCCCTGATCTAATTTGTAGCTGTAATTTGGGGTGTTTCCACCAATGGCTTGCACCATAACCTGTCCAGTAGCATCATCCGGGCAAGTAAAGGCCCCGGTAAGAACAGTAGTTCCTGTAAGTCCGGAACAAGTATCCGATAGTTGAATATGCGCAATTCTTGTGCTCCAGCTGGAAGCAGCATTGTATTCTCCGGTAAACCAAAATGTAGAATCATCCGCAGGATCGATCGTCATAGCGGCATAATCTCCATAACGATTGCTCAGATTTGCAGCCGTTCCATCCACAATAGTTTGTTCCGGTAAGGTCATGACGCCTGAGGAATCAGAAACATTTCGACCTGTATACCTCAATGAAGGAAAGGTGTTGGTACCAGCTACAGAATAAGCTAAACAAATAGATCCGTTGGAGTTGATTTCTATGGATGCCATCCAACGACTTTCAGAAGTAGGAGAGTAGGTCCCTTCTTGATACAAGGACCAATCGGTTGTTGGTGTTTTTCTAAATTCATACCATCTGATTCCCGCTCTGTCATTACCATCAACATCAGTAACATGACATGCCACCATAGCTTCGTAAAGTCCAAAGTTTCTGTAATTCATTCGATTCATTAAAACTTCTCTTAAAGGATCTAATTGAACAGAAGAACCTTTTTGTGTAATGGCAGAGAAAGAGAAATAACCATTTAAATCAGAATCAAAATCGGTGACCGAAATGGTTTTAGTACCTGCAAATACAGAGTTATTTATATTGTCAAAATCTGGAGTAAACTCCCAATATTCCAGATAATCTGAGAATGGGTCTGCATTTCCGGGATAATGTGCTTCATCGTCTACATGTCTCCAAAATGTAGCAGGACTTACTGAAGCAGGCATAGATGCTCCATCAAAAGTTACTGGAGTTAATGTCTGGAATCCAAAACCCGATAAATCCGCAACCGATTGACGAATCATATTTGCTGGTGCTCCTACCAACATAGAGTCTCTTTGGAAAGCATAAATGGCACTGGTATTTTCGTTAGAAGTACAGTAATATCCATCAGGCCATACTGAATACTTTGGATAATCAGGAAAGTTGGTTGCCTGGAAAACATACGTATGGAAATTTCCCATGGGATCATTCGTTACCGAAATTGCAACCAATAGTCGATTACCAGAAGCTGAGAATTCACTTAAAAACCATCTTTCTGCCAGTTGATCATACATTACGATAGGATCACCTAAACCTGAAAAACCAGTGAACATATTGTCAAAGCTTAAGTTTCCTGTTACAGAGTTTCCTGATTTATCATACACATTATAGATTGCGCCACCGGAACCATTTACCATTTGAATCACATATTGATTTCCTGCTGCTACACAAGGATCAGGTGGATTGACATTGGTATAACCTATCCCATTAAAAGATTGTAACAATGATGAAGTAGGAACTCTTTGCGTAGAAATTCCCTGATTCGGATTCCATAATGGATCAATCTTAGGATACATATTACGTTCAACCGGGCTTACCCGATTTCTATCTTTAAAGTTTTCAATTTCATAATATTCTTGTGGAGTAGGAACATGGCTTTCAGGAACCGAAATCTGATCAGGTTTTGCAATCCCGAGGTATTGCCCCTTAACCATAGTTAAATCACCCGATTTTTCTTTTTCCTGTGCATTCACAGATAAAATTGAAAGTCCGGTAATAAATAGTAAAATATATCGTAGCATAGATTTTGTTTTGAACGGTAAATATAGCATTCTAGATGGCTTTTACATAATTCATTTTTAAGTACATTGCGTATTCAATTCACAATCAATATTCATTGGAAAAAGTACATTACCTGAAACAAACCAAAATCCTGCTTACTGCAATCTTATGTTGCTGCTCTATCTCTTTGTTTGCGGGAGGTATCAACGGAACTTTATCAAATTCGAGAGGAGAAGTATTACCTTATGCAACCATTTATATTAACGAAATTCAGTCAGGAACAACAACCAATCAAAGTGGATACTTTGAAATTATTTTAGCTCCAGGAACATATAATATGGTGTTTCAATATTTGGGGTATCAAACGATTTCTAAGCGTGTTACCGTTGGAAGTGAATTTGTTTCTCTGGATGTGATATTGCAGGATAAGAGTGTGGAATTAAGATCAGCCACGGTATATGCTGGAAAGGAAGATCCTGCGTATACATTGATGCGAAAAGCCATAGCAAAAGCTCCCGTACATTTACAAGAATTAAACTGGTATACAGCTCAGGTGTATATGAAAGGCTCAGGTAGAGTCATAGATGCACCTTTTTTTATTCGTAAAAAATTAGCGGAAGAAGGATTTGATTCTACTACTGCATATATTTCTGAAACAGTAACTAATGTGAGATACGAAAGACCGAACACCTACAAGCAAGAGGTGATCTCTACAAGAACAAGTGGCTCCAGTAATAACTCAGCACAGAATAGTTTTATATTCAGTTCATTCTATCAACCTGAGATAGCGGGAATGATATCTCCATTTTCTAAAAAAGCTTTTAGCTATTATCGATTTAAGTATATCGAGTCATTCGAAGATCGTGGTTATACGATTAATAAAATTCAGGTGATTCCTCGTTCTAGTGGAGACAACGTGGTGGAAGGATATCTGTATCTGGTTGAGAATGACTGGAATATTTACAGGATCAATTTCGTGACGTATGAGGAAGGTATTAAAGTGTGGATTCGAGGGGTTTATGCGCCAATAAAACCCAAAATTTGGCTTCCGGTCACATTGAAATTTGACGTCACGGGGTCTTATTTCGGAGTGGACTTTGAATACAATTATTTGGCAACGGTAGGGGATTATGTAGTAGAAGTAAATCCGGATTTGAATTGGGATATTGAGATTATAGACGAAAAAATAGACAAGGATTTAGCTAAAGAAATCGAACGCCTGGATAAGGAAATGGATGCGCAAGCCAATGCGCAAAATGGATCAGATTCAACACGATCAACTAAAAAAAGTGCAAAGGTGACCCGGAAGCAGCTCAAGAAAATGCTGAAAGAGTATGAAGAACAGGTAGATGAAGAATTTGAAGAAGAGAAAGATGTAGTCATTGATTATAATTTCACTATTGATTCGATGGCCAACAAAAAAGATTCTGCTTATTGGGCGCAAGTGCGTTCTGTTCCATTAGATTCTCATGAAGTAAGAGGTTATCAAAAGCTAGATAGTATCATGATTGCAGATATAGAAGAAGCAAAAAATGATTCGATCAAGAAAGCTACTTTTTCCCCTTTGGAACTGTTTTTTGGAGGACATACTTTTAGATTTAATGATTCCAGTAGTTTAAATGTCTCTGTGCCTGTAAGTTTTAACACTGTAGATGGTTTTTTAGTTGGAGCGAATCTAAGGTATAGATATAAATTTCAGGATTCCAGTTTGCTTCAAGTAACAGGAGAAACGCATTATGGCTTTTCCAGAACAACGTTATTGGGACAAATGCATTTAAGATACATATACGGAGAGCGATTGAGGAGAGGTTCTTTTGAATTGAGCGGTGGTAAAATGGATGTGCAGATTAACGGTGATGAACCAATTAGTCCGTTGTTGAATTCATTTACTTCTTTGTTTATGCAAGATAACTTTATGAAACTGTATCAGAAGCAGTATGTGAAGTTTAGATGGGCGCAAAACCTCACAACCAAATGGAAACTAGAAGCATCTGTTCAATATGCTGAACGACAACAATTAGAAAATACTACTGACTTTACTTTTATCAAGTATCATAATAGAGGATATACTTCAAATATTCCTCAAAACGAAGAATATAATGGTTATACCCATGTGACTAAATCGGAATTGTTAAATCTGGACTTTAAAACGGAATTTAGGCCCTGGCAAAAAATCTATGTAAGAAACGGTAAAAAGAGATTAAGAGATCATTCTTCACCGACTTTATGGTTGAGATATCAGCACGGTATTCGTTCCGAAAATGATTTAGGTGGATTTTCCGACTATAGTTTAGGAATTACGCATTACATGAAAGTGAGAGGAGCCAGAAGGTTACGTATAAATGCTTACGGAGGAATTCGAGATTTTAGGGGGGATACCACTCATGTTGATTTTGTTGATTTCGTACATTTTATGGGGAATGAGTCACCATTTGTGAATTCAAATCCAGCTACACAGTATAGAATGTTATCTTATTATGGAAACAGCACAGCTGATGCATATGCTTCGGTATTATTGAATTATGAGTTTAGAAAGTTATTACTCACTCAGCTCTTTTTTGTGCGAATGACCGGATTAAAAGAAAATCTATTTGCCAACTATCTCTATACGCATTACAATGATCTGCATTATGCTGAGTTTGGGTATACATTAAACAATCTATTTAGAATCTTTAGGGTAGAGGTAGTGACTAATACATTGGATGATCCGTTTACCAATTGGGCGGTACGATTTGGAATTACGACCAATTTTGCTTTTGATTGATTACTTAAGTTTGTAGTATGAAAGAGGAGTGCTGCAATATTGGTGATGTGGTCCAAGAGTTCTATACTTATTTGAAAGCGTATGTATTGAAGAAAGTAGGCGATGAACATGTTGCGGAAGATATCGTTCAGGACGTAATGCTAAAATTGGTAGAGTCTCATGAAAAGTCTATTGAGATTGAAAATATCAAAGCATGGCTTTTTCAGGTAAGCCGAAATACCATATACGATCATTATAAAAAGAGTAGAATAGTGGTAGAAGTCGATGATGCATTAGAGGCTGTTGATGATGCTTTTTCAAAAATTATGGTATCAGATTATATCATTCCAATGATAAAATTATTACCCGCTGAATATGGAACTCCTTTAATGTTAAGCGATATTGATAGCGTGCCACAGAAAGAAATAGCTGAGCGGTTAGGATTAGGCGTTTCTGCAACCAAAATGCGTGTACAACGTGGTCGAAAAAAACTTCATAATTTATTTATTGAATGTTGCGATATTGAATACGATAAAAATGGAAACTTTATCAGATGTACCATTAAACATTCGTGCGAACCTCTTCAAAAAATCTCAAAAGAAATAAAAAATAATTCATTGTGATACATGCACTTATGTATCTGGTGAAAAAATAACTCTAAAATTCTGTGTCTTTTGTGTCTGATTTAAGACTTCATTACAAATGAAAATCTTAAAGTCATGAAAACAACAGAAATAAAAATATTGCACTCATCTTGTTGCGCAGTTGGATCTCCGATTAAATCTCAAATTGAGAGAATAGCAAAGAAGAACAATTTAGAAGTTAAAATTGAAGAATTGTCTGAGTTGGAAGATACTATGGTGTATGGTACCATGATATTCCCTTCCATAGTGGTAAACGGTAAAGTATACGACTATAAGAAGTACTGGACAGAAGAAAAATTATTATCTATCATATAATCAAAATCTATGGAAAGGTTCACAGAGTTACTTTCTCAAATGGCTGATTATTTGGTTTATGATTTACTGGGAATTGTAGAACAGAGCTTGTTTGGGAATGCACTTCATTATTTTATAATGGGGTTTACTGAGATTATTGTACTGGTCATTTTGGTTACCTATTTTATGGGAATAGTAACGAGCTATTTACCGATGGACAGGATTCGTTTGTATTTGGAGCGAAACAAAAAATCTGGGTTTGGTAATGTTTTAGCTGCTTTGTTGGGGGCAGTCACACCATTTTGTTCTTGTTCGTCTATTCCTCTTTTTGTAGGAATGATGCAGGCAAGAATTCCATTGGGGATTGCCTTATCGTATTTGATTACTTCACCATTGGTAAATGAAATTGCGATTGCGATCTTTTGGGTATCATATGGTTGGAAAATTACAGTCATATATGTCACTTCAGGAATTGTGTTAGGTGTGGTAGGAGGAATTGTTCTTGAAAAATTAGGAATGTCCAAATATGTAGCGGAATGGATTAAGCAATTGGGAGAAAATAAAGTAGAGAATATTGAAGACAAAAGATCTTTTGTGGAACATGTACCTGAAATTCATGCTGAAGCCAAAACCACACTAAAAAAGTTGGTTCCATATATTTTTATTGGTTTAGCAATTGGATCTTTTATTCATGGATATGTTCCGGAGTCGTTTTTTGAAACTTATATATCCAAGTCAAATCCATTGGCGGTTCCACTAGCTGTTTTACTGGCAATCCCTTTATACATTGATGCTGTGGGCGTGTTACCAATTATAGAATCTTTGGTTGATAAGGGAGTGCCTTTAGGTACTGCCATTGCTTTTATGATGGCATCCATTGGCTTGTCTTTTCCTGAGGCACTATTACTTAAAAAGGTCATGCAGAAAAAGTTGATTATCGCCTTCTTTTCTACGATCGGTATAGGAATGATCTTATCCGGTTTTTTCTTTAATCTCATTTTTTAAATCCCAATTATGAAATCATTTATATCATCTGTGAGTGCAGTTTTTGTAGCACTCACAGCTTGTACCTGTTGTATTGGGCCATTGATGTCTTTGGCAGGAATGTTAGGTGTAACCGCCTCACAATTGATATGGTTATCGAGTATAAAAAACTACTTAATAGCATTTAGTTTACTATCCATTAGTTATAACCTGTACCGGGCATATTTCCCTCAAAAACAAAATGAGTGTTGTGAGTTGGATGCATACGAAGAGTTTTCCAAACTCAATAAAACTGAAAGAAAAACTGTGTCATTTTTTCAGTCAAAAGCCTTTTTGTGGAGTATAGCAGTGCTCACCATTCTCATCTTAATATTTCCATATGTATTCAATTAATTTAAAATCAATGAAAAATTTAAAGACAATAGCTTTTATGGCCACAGCCATGTGGTGTATATTTCCTGAAATAGGAATGAGCCAAACTCAAGAAAAAACAGAAGTCTCAAATAAGATAGTCCAAAAGACCTATCGTCTACAAGGGTTTAAACAATCCTGTTGTTCAGGAATCATCAATTTCTCGTTAGAAGAAGTAGAAGGATATATCAAGTTAAAACATCAGCAGGTTACAGTATTCTATGATGAAAGTAAATGCACAGAAGAACAAATAAAAGCGGCAATAAATCAAACTCCGTATAAAATATTGGAAGAAGTAGAGTAGTAATCCATATTGTTATAAACTAAAAAAGCCCGACCATTTTGGTCGGGCTTTTCTTTTATCTTGAAGAGAAATTACTGTAAAGTAATTTTCTTTTGTAAGTCATCAATATAACCTCTAAAACGTTTATCCGTATCAATCAGGTTGTTTACTGTTTTACAAGCATGTAATACTGTTGCGTGATCTTTTCCTCCGGTATGTGCTCCAATACTTGCTAAAGAAGCTTTAGTCATTTGTTTAGAGAAGAACATGGCAATTTGTCTTGCCTGAACAACTTCACGTTTTCTGGTTTTAGATTTCAATAATTCCATTGGTAGATTGAAATAATCACAAACTACTTTTTGGATATACTCAATAGAAACCTCACGTGCCGTATTCTTCACAAATTTGTCAATCATTTGCTTAGCTAAATCTAATGTGATTGACTTTTTGTTCAATGAAGACTGCGCAATCAAAGAAATCAAAGCACCTTCCAACTCACGAACATTCGTGTTGATAGAGTAAGCCAGGTATTCCACAACTTCTTTTGGCAATTCAATACCTTCGGTATACATTTTCTTTTGAAGAATTGCGATACGTGTTTCTAAATCCGGAGATTGTAAATCCGCATTTAATCCCCATTTAAAACGAGATAATAAACGTTGCTCTACACCTTGCATTTCAATTGGTGGTTTATCCGCTGTTAATACCAATTGTTTACCTGATTGGTGCAAGTGGTTGAAGATATGGAAGAATACATCCTGTGTTTTTTCCTTACCAGCAAAGAACTGTACATCATCAATGATTAACACATCAATCATTTGATAGAAGTGGATGAAATCATTGTGTGTATTGTTTCTTACAGATTCGATAAACTGTTGTGTAAATTTCTCAGAAGAAACATACAGTACAGTTTTTTCAGGATGATTGTGTTTAATCTCCAAACCAATAGCCTGCGCCAGGTGCGTTTTACCTAATCCAACACCACCATATATAAATAATGGATTGAATGAAGTTCCTCCCGGTTTATTTGCTACAGCAAAACCTGCAGAACGTGCTAAACGGTTACACTCGCCTTCCACGTAATTCTCAAAAGAAAGATTGTGATTTAATTGAGAATCCACAACTACTTTTTTCAAACCTGGAATAATAAACGGATTTTTTATTCCACGTGCGCCTATTTCCATAGGAACTGAGATCGCTGGATTGCGTGCAGCTGACCTGTTACTGGCAGGAACGGTTACCTGAGTTGGCTTCTTACTGGAAGACACAGAGTTCTCCATTATAATACTATAATCTAAAGTACCACGAGGACCTAACTCCTTTTTAATGGTCTTCTTTAATAAAGTAATATAATGCTCCTCCAGCCACTCATAGAAAAAGGGACTAGGAACTTGAATTGTTAATGTGTCGCCTTTTAAGTTAACCGCTTTAATAGGTTCAAACCAAGTTTTAAAACTTTGAGGACTTACGTTGTCCCGAATAATGTCTAAACACTTGCTCCAAACGTCTTCATAAATTTTGCCCAT